>NZ_BIFT01000004.1:0-43380 GCF_003967575.1 Dictyobacter alpinus | reverse complement strand
CAAGGTGAAGATCACCAGCCGTGCCAGCCTGTATAATAAGGAAGATGTAGAGGCGTATAGAGTAGAAGAACGTGGAGTGAAATCAGCAAGAGCGAAGAAAGGAAATAAGGCTATGAAAGAGACAAATGAAGTTACTGGAGTCTATGAGTACGAAGGGAAACAAGTCATTGTATCCATAGAGAATGGCAAAGTCATTGCCACCACCGAAGATGGTACCCGCATCCCCCCTATGGATGTAGTGGTGAATGGACAGAAACGAACTGAACCGGAGAGCGACCTCTGAAGACAGCCAGGAGGCAGCGCCCCACACCCATGGGACGACACACGGAGAAGGGCCGCACCCCTCGGACTGAGCGCGGCCCCTTGCAAACACAGAACCCTCGTATCTGTCGTAGAGCTGCCCGACAAAACCCCGCTGGGAGTCACAGCCGCAGCACCAGGCCGAACATGTGACCGCCAGCTCCCCCTCACTTCTTTGCGCGAGCGCGAACCGCACGACCTGACTGCTTTTCCCCCCGATCCTTGACCGGCCAGCCGTGTACCCTGGTATCATCATTATGGCTCATTCATGTATCCCCTCGTTTTCCTGTCTGACCGACTGGCCCATGACCGACTGGCCCAGCAGATCCTTTCATTCCCTACTACCCGACACGAGTTATTATTCAATCCGCTTCCAGAGCCAAAACACGCGCATAAACCTCTTGACAAATAACCCGACAGGAGTTATAATGTAAGTGTACCAAGTGAGGTACGACGGGCCCACCGCGTTGCAGGTGGTGATAACAACAAGGAGTCTAACCACCATGATTACCACCTTCCAAACCGTCGCCGCTCACCTCGCAGAAGTCACCGCCGAGCAGATCGGCAGGTGCCACCGCATCACCGACTTTCAAGCCAAGCCCGTTGTCGATTTTTACAAGGTCGAGAACGAGCGCGGCGACCTCAACGCCGATGGAGAGATTCTCGAATATGAGGTTCGTTATGAAGCGGAACTTGGATTTAGCTGCACCTGCAAATCAGGCCAGTACGGTTTTCATAACGTGCACCATGCTAGCGGTGTTTGTAAGCACGTGCGGTGGAGCGTAGCCGCCGCCATTGAGGAGCGCCAAGCAATGCAGGAGATCGCCCACAAGCAGGCAGCAGAAGAGGAGGCCCGCCGCCAGGATTTGGAGGCAGGCACCCGCCCGCACCGCTTGGAGATTGCAGGCCGAGAGGCCACACCCAGGGAGTACGCCCGCGTGATGGCGGCCCAGGGTACACCACCCACGGAGGCAGAGATCAAGCGGGATCAAAAGTGCTACGCCCCTAAACCGTTCAAAATCATTTAGTGAGGTGAGCGAAGAAAGGGAGGCCGGAACCACCCGGCCCCCGACCCATGCGAGGAAGGAAGGTTATCATGATTGAGTTTAAGGATGCAGGAGTCCTTATCAAGCTTTTGGCGGACGGTAAAAATTTAGCCGCTACCTTGGCATATGACATCGAGCACGCCAAGTCAAGCGCCTGCTTGCTGCTTGCACAACACCCTCAGTTCGACAGTGTCGTGCTATGCCCGTATCTGGACGCGCCAGAGCCAGCGTTGCAGTCCATCAATGACCTGTAGCACCGCAAAAGCGGAGAAGCAGCCAGCTAGCCGGAGCGCATGAGACCCGCCCCGGTTGGCTGAAGAAAGAAAGAAGGAGAACCCAACCAATGAGCACACAAAAATTAGCAGCCGTTCCCACTCCGATGGAGAGCCAGGACGCGCACCCTTTGAAACAAAAGCCCCTGTACTGGCAAGGCCCCGCGTACTATGGAAAGACCCTTTACACCATCCGTGTGTTAGGTCATTCTTCTCACACGGTCTATATTGACCTGTGGAACGATCAAACCCCCCTGTTTTCGGTGTATGCCGATTACACCTCTATCCGTCTGCCAGAGCCACCAGCCGCCGCACCTGAGACAACGAGCCCGCAGGAGCAGCAGACACCAGTACTTACGCCAGAGGCCCATACCCGGACTTGTTTCTATTGCCACCAACCAGCCACGCAGGAGCACGCGCAGATCCTTAACGACCATACTGTTTGCTCTGCCTGTATCATCCAGGAACTTGCAGCCATCCACCCGGATGAGCTAGAACCCCCAACCGATCCAGAGCCAGAGCCGCCCACACTCACAGGCGGCCAGGAGGAGGCCGAGAGGAGCGCGGAAACCAACCCGGCAGACGACCAGGCACCAGCAATCCAGACCGAGGCAGAGCCAGTCGCCCCCGCTCAGGTTAAAAGTCAGGAGACGTACCCGATACCAGCCGAGCCACCAAAGGCCAACAAGCGCACACGCCAGCCAGAGAAGCAAGGGGCACACCGTATATCCTTGCGCTGGCAATCGGACGCCTTTACGGTGTCCGACGAAGGATACGAAAAGATCCAGGCACTTATCAAGGAATACGCGACGTGCCACCGTTGCGAGCAGCATTATACAGTGCAATCTCCCAATGTGGCCGGGAACGTCTGCCTTGCGTGTTTTCTTGCGCATCATCACAGCTTAACCTATGTCGGAGCAGGAGAGACAGGAGACGACGGCATCCCACAGTACCTTTTTCTTGACAACGCGGGACATATCCACGCCGCCGATCCCGGCCCCAGCCGCAGCGAGGACGGCAGAGAGGATTATATACAGACGCTCATATATTGGGGGTTTCCCATCCCTGACCAGATCGAGAAAGCCGGGCAGAGCCAGAAGATTGAAACAAAGTCAGGACGTTGGAGCATATACGGAGATCCCCACCGGAGTACGGTTATTGTGCATGTGTGGGATACCTACCCCGATAAAGCCGAAGCCTATTTTTTAGTCTCAAAAGCCGGCAAGCTGGCGCAAGTGAACAAGCGAAAGGCCAGCCACCGTCAGTTACTCGCCACAGCCAGAAAGCGGATAGACGCCACCAAGCGCACCACCAAATATGGCAGCAATAGTTGGACCATCAACGGAATAGAGCACTTGTATATCAATGAATATCACGAATATTGCATGCTTGCACGAATGCTCGACGAGCAGCCGCAGTTATGGCCCTAGCGGCCAGGAGGAAAGACGCGGAAGGGCTACGCCCCAAGGTTTGAGACCGAGCGTAGCCCAATGCGGAGAACCCCCGCAGGTCTAGTATACCATGCAGGAATGTGGAAAGAAAGCGCCCAACCGCCCAGGGCGTCCGAGGACCGGCGCGAGCAAAGATTACTCTGCATGAGGTAATGACCATGCGCCGGTCCTCAACTTCTGGGCGGTCGCTAGCGCCTCACCCAGCAAAGAACCAACTACCGAACGTGACACCCGGCCAGCCGTCACAACCACGCGGCCAGGCCGAGCATGTGACAGCCAGCTCCCAGTCCCCAGTGCAGCAATCACGTTTCTCTCTGACATAATCCCTCGTAATCTCCTTTACAGGCTTAAAACCCCTTGACAAATAACCCGTATCGGGTTATAATATAAATGTACCAGATGGGTACCTCGATAGACCGCGAAAGTGGCAGCCGAGGGAAGCACCCCGCTGAGAGGAAGGAAGCATCTTTTATGAAACAAGAACAGAAGCAACCAGAGATAGCATTACACTGGATGACCACCGGCTACGTTAGCCCCAAGGCTCAAGCGTGGATTGAGCAGGTAGGAGGTAAGGTCATTGACTTGCGTGCGACCGGCGCGCCTCTTATCGCCGTTGCACTCGCATACAACCCCGCTGGTGCGTGGACCTGGAGTCATGGACGGCGGGAACACCGGCAAGGTATTGAGCACTGGAACACAGGCGAAATCCAAGAATGCTCAACAGGTATTACGTTGCAGTACCAAAGCCGGTCCAAAGAGCGGCTACTTGCCGAGTACGAAAGCGCACACCTGACCTATCTGCTTTTGCCGGACGAAGAGTTCGATTCTGCAAACAGCAAGGTCAAGGAGGAGGAAGAGGAGCCAGTTACCGAGGCTGAACAGCCGCAGCCAGAGGAGGAGGAGGCAAAGGACGAGCATCCTTTTTAGTTGAGAAAAAGGCCGGGGGAGCCGTAACCACACGGCCACCCCCTATCTATCGGAGTCTAACCAATTTAGCCATTTAGGAGTATAGCATCATATGAGCACCAATTACTACAGCAGCTATGAGCAGGAGCGCAAGAACGCGCCGAAGCAATGCCCTCATTGTGGCGAGCCCATCAACCAAGATCTTTCATCGTATGGGAGCAAAGTTCGGCATCATTGCGGTAGCCAAGCCTGCCGGAAAGCATACAGCCGGGCCAATATTTTAGAGCGCAAGCACCAGGCGCGCCGCGACGCTCGCCAGCGCATTCTGGCCTACGGGAACCGCTGGCTTGACCTCGATCAGCGTCGTTCCCTCATGACCATGACACAGATGGTCATGGATGCTAATTTTGACACAGGCCACCAGATCGCCGAGCAGATTGTACAAATTATAGAGAGTCAGCGATGCAAGCACGACAGGATATCTGTTCTTATCGAAAATGCTGCTTTGGCAAAAAGACGGGCTGACGAGGCTCAGGCCCATAACCGGGACATGGAAGCCCAATATAAACACCGAATCGCCGAGCTAGAGTCCGAGTTGGTTCTGCTCCAACTGCTTCAAGGCTCAATTGATAAGATCGCCGCCGAGCAATTGGACAAGCAGGCTGATCCCATCCCCCAGGAGCCAGAACCAGAAGAGGAGGACGAGGATCGTAATGCTGTCCTGGCAACCCTGGCCCTTGCTGGAATCGAGCCGTATACCGGAGGCCAGGACGACTCGGAGGAGTGACCGTGAGCTGGCGGTCACAACAACGTCGCGATCTAGGGCCTGTGACTCCCGGCCAGCCGTTTCAAAGGTGGCACTAGTAGGTTTACAGCCGTGACGGGAGATCTCCCGTCACATGTGCAGAGCCAGGCGCAAGACGAGACCCCGCAGCCGCGTCACGATACGTTCTATTGAGCAGTACAAGCGAAATAAGAAAGGGTATATCAATCATGCAAGAGACACAAATTGTTCTGTATATGGAGGCTTTAGGCGATGAGTTGGTACAGCGTGGTTTCTCTATCGCGGACAAAATCGAGATCCTGATTGCAGGGGGAACGTATATGGTCATGCACGTCCATAACCGCGCATCGACTGAAGACATTGATGTGCTTTTCCTCAGTGACCATATCGACCTGACGAAGTTGCCATTAAGCCAGCAGGAGAAGGCGTTTCGAGCAGCCGTCAAAGCAGTAGCCAAGCAGTTTAAGTTGAAGCAATCCTGGTTTAACGATGACGCCGGGCCGTTCCTGGCGGAGTATATCCCACAACCACAGAAGGTGTACTGGCGTGACTTCGGACCAATCAAAGCCTATTTTCCCAGCAAAGAAGCCATGCTCGTCTACAAAATTTGTGGCTATAGCGCAAAGCAGCAAGGTGATGTGTATGCCCTTGCTCAGGAGCTCAATCTGCATACCTACGATGAGGTCAAGGCAGTGATAGACGCGCTCGTGAGCAAGAAGGCGCAGAAGGATTTTGATGTAGAAGATACGATCGATAATTTATTCGATTAGCTTGTTACTCTTCTCCCCAGCTAGGCGGCTACCTTATGGTAGTCGTCTTTTTTTGGGGGTATATGATATACTTTCTCTGAATCTATATGATGAGATGAGAGGGGGTAACCAGAGCATGAGTACAGTCACCATCACCGCCACAGACAGGATGCAAACCCTGGCAAAAAGCTATCAAGAAATTCTCCAAGGCACCGGAGGAACGCCCTGGGTGCCCCTGGGAAATTTCATGCTCGACTTCTTCCGTAACTTCCCAGAGCAGGAACAGCGAGCGACATTGATCGCCGAGCCGATCCAGACCGCAGGAGAGAGCCAGCAGGAGCAGAGCACCGAGGCCCACAAGTGGGCGGTATTTTGCGCCGCGAGCGCAGAACATCTTGCCAGAAGGTATGGTTTAGCTATTCCTTCATGGGTTGACGAGCCTACCTATTCGCCATTAGAGGAGCCATGGTACTTCTTGCCGATGTCCTACAAAAAGGAGCGTGTGAGGCTCAGAGAAGAGGCAGCAACGCCCCCAGAGTTTGCCAAGCGTAACATCTATTGCGGAAATGTCTACATTGATAAATACGCCGCAGCTCAAGAATTCAAACTACGTAAAACGGCATAACCGACGTGACCACCGGCCGCGTGTCACACCTGCGGCCAGGCAGTCGCATTGTGAAGCCCCAAACACGTCACAGACAGGAACCGGGACTGCGTGCACACCGATCGGCGCGAGCAGCCCGGATTTTTTGCGCTAAATATAGTTGTGAGGAGAAAAATAATTGAATGCCCACAACAATAAACGCTGTATCCTTAATCGTCTCAGTAGTAGGTGTGAGGAAAGTGACATCCGATCCGAGGTCACGCATTCAGCTGCAGCTCGCACGTGTGATCCTGGAAAGCCGTCACCTATTGATATCTTGTGCGTTCCCTGTGTTATCAGACACGATTAAGTCCCCTGGTGCAACCCCTAGAGCGCGAGCGATCTTTTCGAGTTCAGCGAGATCCACGCGGAGCACATTGTTATTCCAATAGCGATTCAAGAGTTGTTCCGTGACACCGCTCTTTTCCGCCAGCGTATTCTGCCTCATATGTTGCTGTTGTGCAATTTCCTTGATTCGTAATCGTGCCATGGAGTGCCCCCTCGTCTGTTTTTGTCAGATGCACTTATCATACCATCTGATAATCGAACATGTCTATTCATGTATTATCATATTGACAAGTTCGTGAATTTAAGTGTATGCTCTGTAAGAGGTGTGAACGGTATAAAATGTACATGATGTTGACACCGGGAAAAGAAGACGGATATTTCAACATGTCTTAAGGAGTGGTGGAAGATGGATATAGCGAGGATTTTTTTAGACATTGATGGACCTCTAGCAATGAAGAATGAAGATGTGCTCGTACGATTATACGCGCAGTACTTGCACCTGGATATTCCAGAGCGCGAGTTAGCAGATGTGCATTCAGTCCACGATTTTCAGAGCTTGCCCGCTGTAAAAGCTTTTAAGGCAAGCGCAGGCACAGCCAAGTATGAGTTCTTGTTAGCTCTATTGGTATTTCTACCTGAGCATCTTGCTCAGGCAGATGTGACGGAAAATGCACAGAAAGGAGTACAACAATTGGTACAGTACCAGCCAGAGCTGGCATACTGTACCGCACGAAGAGGCAATACCGAGAGCTGGACTTTGGATGTACAGGAGGCGACGCGCACCTGGCTAGGGAATCAGGGTTTTCCGCATCCTCAAGATGTGCTGTTTTGCGAAGATCCCTGTGCCAAGCTAAAGTTGATTGCAGGCCTGCTCGTAGGTCAACCAGAGCCAATCCTCTTGATTGACGACCTCAAAGATCAACTGATTCACGATTTTTATACCTTAACCCACCACGAACAGGCGTTGCTATCACAACACTTCATTTTGGGAGCATACGGTGCTCAAGCGTCTCATGATGGCCCATTTTGCGTGATTCCCCTACCAGATTGGGCCGACGTTGATACATTTCTAGAGATGCTGTCAGGCAGCAAGGAGGTTATTCATCATGGCAGACAAGAAAGGCAAAGACGAGAAGAAGGACGAGGGTATGTCGGAGTACATTGACAAAGTCATTTTAAACCCGAATTTGGAGAAAGAGCTCAAAGAAACTGGTAGCCCCTATAAAATTCCCCATACTCCCCCGATTCAATCCGATAAAGACAACAAGAAAAAATAGGGTCCCTTCCTGCATATGTTTTGCCTCCTCCCTGCATTCAGCGCGAGGAGGCTTTTTTTGATCTATGATCAACGCGCCTCCTGGATTATTCATTCCAGATCACTCGCAGGCGGGATAATCTTTCCTTACCCCCCAGCAGGCACCGAATTTTAGCCCTCCTCTCGATAAGGCGATGAGACGGCCAGCTCCCGGTCACACGCTCGGCCAGGCAGCGCAAGTGTGAAGCAGAAAAGTGTCACAGATCGATTTTTCCCTCGAAAGTGGAGTGGGCAGATTTTGGGCAGATTTGACGAGGTATCGTATCATGAATGTGTACAGAAAACGGTGGAGGCAAAGGGGCATCCCAAATCTTCCTAGCCCAGCCGTTTTCCGCTGTAAAGAAGGCTCCTGCCAGGAGTCACACATGGTGCGATCTGCTATCGATACAATATTAGTTTTCTTATTTGATAGGTAATGTTGTGAGAAGAAAATATAATACTATCTCACAATACTACCTCAACCGCACAAAGAAAGGTACCTATGCCGAAAAAGACGACCAGATCAACAACACCTCAAGGCGAGGACCAACCGCCACAGCGCCGCCATGCTGGACGACCAGCCCGGACACCAGAGGAGCGCGAAGCCGCCAAAGAGCGGCGCATTGTCCGCAGCCAGAAAGGCCGCCTGCTCTTTCAACCTGGAGATCCCCATGCGCTTGACGTGCAATTTCGAGAGGCACGGAACTACCGGCACTTAATCGCCGCTAAAATCGAAACAATCCAGGCCATAAGCGCTGATTTATCCAACTCATTAGATACTGCCAGCATGGATATTGCCCGCCAGGAAGGAGAACTCAAGGCTTTTTTGTGGTCGAAATATCGCGACCACAAGCACCGCGATCACATCTTAGCGACATTTTTGGCAATGCGCCGAGCGCGCTTGCTAGGCCGATTGGAAGCAGCACACATGGCGCTAGAATTAGCGACAGAACTGCTTGCAAACGACGATCAGCTCTTCTCAGATCTACGCGCAGCCGTGGAGCAGCAGCACCAGGCCGCAGCCGCAGCGGGGCAGATCGGCCAGGATCACACGACGTTTCTATTTCGCCTGACTGGCCCTGACGAGGGAACGGTCCATGAGGAGATAGCGGCGATTCAGGCGGATCTGGCAACGGCACAGCGGCAGGAAGCAGCACTGATTGACAACCGGCGTATTTACGGAGATAGTCAGGTGACACGCCAACGTCTGGCAGAATTTAACGAGCAAATAAAAGTGTTGCGGGCCGCCATCAGCCCGGCGACTGGCTGGTACGAAATGTACTATATTGAAAAAGTACAGATCAGCCGCGAGGCCCGGAAGTATCTTCGAGAAGGCAAAGAGATTCCCCCGGAGATTGATCCTATTGAGGGCGTCGTGTACGGGCCGTACTTGAAATATAGATGGCAGGAAGAGACGAACGGACCGCAGTACACGATCCAGATGGGACGCCTAGAGGAGAGCAGCCCCCAGGACTCGCAGGAGCCTATGAGTGATCCCTGGCCCCATCTTTAATACTTCTAAGGATTAGAAGGTGTAAGGCAGAGGCGTATGATCTAGTGTATGTTGTGAGCTAAAAATATATATTCTACTCACAACATATAGATAGCAATGCCAGATCCCATGCATATGACTTATTTTATTGTATCTGTGAATGAAGGATGCTATACTGCTATCATCAAACAGCTAGCTGTTTTCTGCAAGGTTCTTTAGAAAGCAAAAAAGATGAGAGGAACGTAACAGGATGCCAAAATTACAGATGATAGAGACAATTACAAGTCAACTCAGGCAAGATATTCTAAATGGGTCTTTTAAGCAATATAATATTCTGCCTACACGTCGTGCGTTGGCTGACCAGTTTCATACTACTCCTGACACTATCGCTAAAGTACTCAAAAATTTAGAAGTAGAGGGATTGGTATCAAAGGGTAAAGGTCGAGCTATGCGGGCGATCTCACCACGTGAACGTGTGACTGCAAACGATGAGACCTTCAGGGATTACATGAAGGCTTTGGGCCATCAGGTTACCGTAGAGCATCTAGCGACACCTGGAGTAATTGCTGCTACTCCATCGCTTGCTAAAATTTTTCGTGTGCCAGTTGGAACTCAACTGATAGAAAGAGCAAGACGTGAGATTGTAGATGGCATAGTCTATCGATATTCACGCAAGAGATATCTTGCTTCTCTTGTGCCAGAGGATGTCCTCGAAAAAATCCGAGGAGACTACACCTTTAATGTGAGAGCAATTATTGAGGATAAAGCACCTTTAGCCAGAATCCAGGAATTACTGCTGGCTCGTGCTGTTATTGATAAGGAGGAGGCGAATATCTTCCAGTCAGTGTTGGGCATTCCCGTGTTTGAGCAATGGAAAATTAACTATGATCAAAACAAGTCTGTTACATTTGTTTCCTTAGTAGTCTTTAATGCTCCATATTTTGTTAAAACATACGACTATGAGCCAGGAAAAGAACCAAAATTAAGCGGCTTTTTACCTGATGATAATGAATTTATAAAAACAACTAGCGATTTTCATTGACAAATAACAGCTAGCGATTTATACTGTCTATATATTAAGGTATTTAGTGCGAACGAGGTAGGTAGGAAGTTATAACTCATCTGGTTGGTGTTTCCAGCGCTAACTAGAGAGCCACAAAAAAGGCCGGTGTTTCCAGCACCGACCGATTAACAGGCGTCTAGGTCATTTTAACACAGTCTAGACACTCATCCTTGCTATTATGCAAGGCTTAGTGTCACGTAGTCAAGCAGGAGGCTTGATCATGACACAGCAAAACACTCCTACTATCGAAAGACCTTTGTTACATGTAGCGCCAAATAGTATTGAAGAAGCTCGTATTATTCATCGTATTGCTGCTAATTATGATATATCGGTGCCATTGTTGAGTACTGATAATGTCTCCTCTTATGGTCCTCAACTTGCTCTAGGGCACAACGGCGGTTGCCAGCCCCCAAGAACTATTACAGGTTTTGCTTTTGAGGATGATCGAGAAGATAGTGACGATCGCCTTACCCCCACACAGAATATTCGTCTGCGTATCCTTCTTGCATTGAGACGCATCCAGGGAGGTCACAGTAATGACTAGCACCTATCTGGATTACGAGGTGGAGATCGAGGATTATCATCCCGTTTCAAAACCAGCACCAAGTACGCGACCGGGCAGCAGTGCCCGGCGCTACTCTCAGACAACCAGCCAGCAGCGACCAGCATCACAGACAGTCGATACCACGACCAGCCGTATCAGACGAGCTAGCGCTACGCGAGCACGAACAACGGACGAGCCGCAGCCAGCCGTAGCAATGGTGAGGCGTCCCCTGGATGAGACAGAGCCGCAGGCGAGGATCAAGCGTCAGGCAACACGGCCCCATTATCCACAGCCCCAGCCTCAGAGTGTTACAGACCGCGAACCGAAACCGCGTCGCCGTTGGATCATTTTGGCTGGTGCTGGCATGTGTACAGCCCTGCTGATCTACCTTGTCATGATCCAAGTGTATGCATGGTGGATGAATACCATTACAGATCCGATCACGTATAGTCAGGCAGCTCACCGCGATGTCGTGACTGTTCTGGATGCTAAAGGCCATCCAGAGCAGATCCGCGTCTTTGTGGATGGAGACGGCCATGTGTGCGAGCTTATCTCTCCTATCACTCCCGAA
Organism: Dictyobacter alpinus; assembly: GCF_003967575.1. NCBI lineage: Bacteria > Bacillati > Chloroflexota > Ktedonobacteria > Ktedonobacterales > Dictyobacteraceae > Dictyobacter > Dictyobacter alpinus. Next base: position 31,977 of record NZ_BIFT01000004.1, on the reverse strand, counting down.
AGACATTCAGTTGCTCGCATTGTTGTGGGACCAAATCCGACGCAATTTACGACTAAGCAGGCGCAAGAAGTTGCGCTGACGGTCAGTGCTCATGACGGTAGTGTTACCATTGAAGCGGTTGGAAAAGTACACGCCGATATCTTGCCCCATCAAACCCACGAAACCTGGACAACGGATGTAGACGGGAAACCCGTACAGCCACAACTGAAGGAGGGCAAGTAGCTATGGCATGCCATTGCAATTTTACGTCCTCAGAGGTTGAGGTGTGTGAGGAATGCACGACAGCGATCCTCTCTATGCTCCTCGGTCTCGGTGTTATGGAGACCGGCGAGACTGGCACATTGCCAGCAACATTGATGCCAGCTCACTATCATAGTTTAAAGTCAGCCGCCACGACCTATACGCTCACACTTTCTGATGCAGGGGAGGTGAGGCAATGATTGTATATCGTATCAGCGACAGCAGCCAGGGCCAGCAGACACCGCAGCAGCCCGGCCAGCATTGTACCGTAAAGCTTATTAAGCGCATGAGTGGTCAGTACTGGCGAATGGCACGCCGCGAGCGGTCGTTGCTCAACATCGGTGCAGTGATTCGGCATGACTTGCGGTTGACATCTGATCAATGCGGCGAGGCAGTAAATCACCTGCTTTCATTACGCCGTGCGGCGCAGGCGATCCATGAATTCTATAGCTCACTTGACCCGGAGGCAATGAGGGAGCTAGCCCCATGGGGAGTTCTTACTAAGTTAGGCTATCTCGATGACCAGACCACGGAATTGTTACTCATGCTTGATGCCCTGGCACCAATCAGCATGGAGCCATCATATGCCCGTGTCCAGCTTCAACTGGCCGTACGCCACCTGTACCCCCACATGCTGATAAGCTTTGACGAAGTCTGTAGCCAACTCAAGGCACTGGTAGAGAAGGCTCAGGAGGTACGGGGATGAGAACTATTGGCTCTGACGAATTCGCCACCCGCATGATTGATCATGCGGGTGCCATCAAAGAGGCATTGGCTAAGCTCCGGAAGCGGCAGCCCAGTTATGCCTGCTGGGAGCCGGTGTGTAGGGATATATGCCAGATGACTATTGAAGAGATCACGCACACTCAGCAAGTCATCGAGAACCTGTTAATTTTCACGAAGTACTACTTTTGGCCTTTACCTGCTTCTTCAGGCAGAGCACTTGTTCTTGCGGTTGATTGTTTGCGGCGATCGGTAGAACTGGGTGATGAGTCAGCGATCATCATCCGAGCTTATGCACAGATTTCCCACAAGATTGACGAGCCAGCCTTACGTCAGCTCAAGAGAGCCCGCCAGAGCCTACAAACATTTGTGGGAGAGGCACAGCAAGGCATTCGCCGTCTGGATGCCCTCTTTCCTCTTGACAAGAATCAGGGAAGTCGTACGGCGGTGGTTGAGGAGCAGCCCCTGCTGCTGCCAGCACCACGATGGGAGGGTCAAGGCAATGAGTAAGGAGCAGATACAACAGCCACAGGCAACAAAGCTCGCCCCAACGCAATGTGCAATGATCCTCTGCTTGAAGCGCATGGTCAACCAACTTGTAGATGAACTAGTCGACTTGTTGGAGCAGCACACGGAAGATCCTTCGCGTGTACGAGTCATCTCCTATGGGATCACTCAGAAGTGCCACGACGGGTTTATGGTCCTGGAGTGCTTGGGAGGATTCCCCCAAGAGTTTGTGAGCTGGTTACGGGTGGACAATGATGTCGAGTCGTTTGTGATCTATGATTGCGGCTCAACGCAACCAGAGCAGGAGGAATCCAGCCATGAATGAGCAGCAGGAACCTCAGGTGCAGACGGCAGAGCAAATACGCCTTGATCGTGAGTGCCTCCGTCTGGAGGCAGAGCTCGCACAGGTCGAGGCCGAGTTCGGTCAGGTGCAATGCGAACTGATTGAAGTGCAGGCACGCGTCATTGTCTTAGAAATGGAGTTCTAGCGAATGAGTACAAGTACAACCATGCAGCATCCCGAACAGACGTTTACCTTGATTTTTCCGCGTGGAGAGATTGCTGTACTTCAGGTGATCGGTGTTATGAGCCAGCAAGAGGGACGCGCTATTGCGGCCTCTGTTTTACCGGACTGCACATACGAGGTGAAGGAGGGAGACATCAGCGGCGGCCATGCATTTTGTTTCTACTCGTGGGCCAGTGCCCAGGCACAGGAGCAGGACCCACGCCAGCCAGGACGACGAATCGCCCAGGCGCAGGAGCAGCGCGAGGAGGTGCATGTATGAGCCGAGCGACGAAAGTATGGACGCTGGCCGAGTGCATGGAGATCTTAGGCTTGTCCGGTAGCATGACCCCAGAGCAGATCCGCGAAGCGTTCACGCGGAAGGTAGCGCAGGCGTCAAACGGCCAAGGCGGTTACACCGGGGATATGGACGACCTGACGAAGGCCAAGCAACTTCTGCTCGCAGAATATGAGCGGCTGGACCCAGGTAGTTCCCAAGCTGCCTATCGTCAACGCAGCGAAAACGCCCGCAAACAACACATCCAGAGTCAAGCGAGTATGGATACCATCAGAGCTCGCGCCCAGCGGGAGGAGGAAGAGGAGAACCGACGTCGCCGAGAGAGGGAGGCTCGCCAGCAGGTCCGCGCCGTCCAGCGGGAGCAGGAGAAAGAGCAGAGCCAGGACGAAGAGGAGGCGCACATTGCGCCCCTCTCTGGTGAAGAGGCTCAGGAGCAGGCGGAACCCGAGGCCATCAACCAGAAGGAGCAGGCCAGCGCACCGCCCTGGCCTGCCGACGAGGAGAGCGGGAGCAGTGACCAGATCCAGGCCGCACTCGACTTGATCGCAGCCCAGGCACGCCAACGGGCGGGCGAGCTTGAGCGCCGGGAACAGGCCGCGATCCAGGCCGCGCTGGTGATCGAGGATCAACTAGCTCAGGTCGAGGCGAGCGTACAGGGAGCACTGGCAACGATTCGGGCCGCGCTTGACCGCATAGTGAGTTAGTGAGGAGCAGCTATGAGAATGATATGTCATCGATGTCGTCGGCTGTGTGAGGAGCTCGATATCATTCTGGTACGCGGCCAGGATGGGAACCTTTCGAGTATCGCGTGTTGCGCAAGCTGTAAACCATTGTATGAGCGTCGGCAGAACGACCGCCGTATGTCAGGGCCCAGACACATGTTGCGGAGGATGTTTGCAAGATGACTCAACAGGATGAGAACCGCATGCGTAAGGCTGAGGAGGCGGCCAAGACCAATCAGAATCAGAAAAGTGGACCAACGCAGGTACCACCAGAGGCATCGTTGCCAGTCTTGCAAGCGTTGCTGAAAGCAATCCAGGCTATCCGGTCGGACCTACGAGACATCCAAGGACAACTCAGAGACATCAAAGCTGAAGAAGAATACCGGACGGAGAGGATAGAAGAAATCTTTCGGGTGGTGGATGTGCTCAGATCCCGCTATCAGGAGGAGCGTTTATTGCTAGATGCGGAGGATAGCATCAGTACATATGCTCCAGTAGCTGAAGCGCTTCCATCCATAAAGAAAACAACACCGGGAGCTATCGACTTGAAGCCAGTTCACGAGGTACATCCTAGAAGAATGGCAGGAAAGGAGGTGATGCCTGACTACATAAGGGGGAAAAATATTGGCAGGCAATAGCAAAATATGCAGTGTGTATTCTGGCCTGGTTGACATCACTTGTCAGCCAGGCTCTTCCCGGCGGTAAATGGACCGGACAAGTTATGGACAAGTTTGTTACTAGTATTGGTGAAGTTCGTACCAATTAGTGTGGTACAGGGCAAGTATAGGAGAAGTCATGAACCAAGTAGAGACAAGTTCGATACCAACCACATTTCAGGGCAATGAGACAAATGTGACCCCAATGGACTCGGAAAAAATACACGGAGAAGAAAAGACAATGACAGATATGGATACCACCACCGATACCACTGTAGAGGCAGAAAAAGAGTATGTTGTTTTGGAACCCCCAACGTATGCGTATGGGCATGACTTCGGGAACTCTGAAATAGGTGGCGTATTGCGCAAAGGAGACTCGGTAATCACGCGTTCAATCCCCACTGCGTTCACGAAGATCAATCCAAAGGTTATGCGCAACATGGGGGTTGATATGAGTGAGGCCCTGGTGATCCAGACGAAAGGTGAGCAAGTATCGTATGGCATCGGGTCGATCTCTCTTTCACAGTCTAACGATCCGTGGAATGGACGAGGAGACATTACCAGATACGCGAGCACGTATAGTTTGCGGGGCTTGTTGGCGATGTCGGCCTCCATGGTCTCTGATCTCGAATATCGTCTGATGGTCGTCACTGGACTGCCAGCAGAGACCTATCAAAAGAATCCAGGATTGCGCAAGGAAATCAAGGCAGCCCTCAATGGCAAACATATCTTCTCTATCGATGGTGGGCGCACCTGGCGCACCTGTCACGTAGAAGTAGGAGCCATCGTGATGGAAGGAGCCGGAGCGCTCATCGCCTACGGCTCAAAAGACCAGGGAGCCAGAGCCAGCGCCATCATTGACATTGGTGGACGTACCACGGACTTGTATGTCGCTCGCGGCCAGGTGCCCATCTCGGATTATTGTCAGGGCAAGCCTGTGGGCGTCGAGACCGCGACGAAGATGGTCAGAGATGCATTTGAAGATATCTATGGAGTCGAGTTGATGCCACTGGAGGCGCGTGAATTGATGCACGCCTACGCAGATGCACAACGTGCACGTGCTGAAGCGGCGGCGGCGGCAGCAGCGGTATCCTCGGGAACACCTGTCAAGGCGACGAAGCGTAAAAAGGTGGAGCCGCGCACCTATCCAGAAATCACCGTGAGCGGCCAGCGTATACCCGACGCTGAGTTAGACAAACTGGTGACAGAAGCTATTAAAGTGACAGCCGGTGAAATCGAATCGTTTGTCGCATCCTCTTGGAGGCAGTCAGATGCGTCCAACGCTATTGCAGCGAGGTTCAACCCGGTCATGGTTATTGGCGGCGGCGTTTTCTACTTTTACGATGCGCTGAAGAAACGGATTCCCCATCTTTCGCAGCCAAGCGAACCCGTCTTTGCAAATGGCCGAGGCTATGCGTTGAGTGCTCAGGCCCTCCTGGATCGTAAGAAGCGCGCTGCTGCCGCGAAGGTATAAAAGCATGCCAAAGAACACCAAGAAATATAAATACTTGGAAATAGGGCTGGAGTGGGAGTCCTGGGTACTTGGGCAGATCGAGCAGGATGCTGCCGATCATCAGATGAGCGACCAACTAGCCAAGTTGGCCGCTCTGCGGCTGACCGAGTATTACCGACTGGTCCAACGTGGTATCATCGTTTCTGGTCTGGCGATGAGTACTGGTTCCTATGCACCAGCACCACAACGCATAGACCAGCAGCAGCAGCAGATGTTAGAGCCTGTCAGCGAACGAGCGCCACGACCGACCAGGGAGCGGCGAGCACCCAAAGCCAAGGAACCCGATCCAATTGAGCCAAGCGAGATCGAATTTATTGAAGAGTCTGAGAACGCAGATGATAATGCTGATCTTGCCATTGACTTCTTTCTCCAGGATGAGGACGATGATGAGTAAGCGCAACTTACTAATACTGACGAGCGATACACTCAATTTTTTGTGCAGGTAGCAGACCAGGATGAGGAGCAAGAAAAGTGACTGAGAGATCAAGATGATACAGCAGGACCAGCAGCATGACCTACAACAGAACGAGCACGGCGGGTACACCTGTACCCGTTGCTCGCTGACGTGGAAACAGCAGCCGGACGGCACATGCCCAGGTGCTAAGGTGTATCAGTACCGAGCCATACCGTGGGAAACCTTAGCGACGGCTACACAGCTCAAGCAGCGAAAGCTCAAAGCTGTTGAGCCGCCAACCGGATGCTATTTCAGGCTCAAGGATAAACAATATATCTATCTCTATGAGATCGCCAAGGCCCAGCCACGCCGCATACCGACAGAGAAGCAGCGCGAGACCATAGTCAAGATGCAGGCAGGATTAAAGCGGGCCTACACCTGCGAGCGGTGTGGCTGGTACGACGATACCCACGGCCAGCAGCGGCGCTATAGAGGAAGAGGAATCTCTATTATCAAGGAAGGCGAGCCAGGGCTGGAGCAGGAGCGACGATACTGTGATGATTGCCGGGAGTACCTGATCTGGGTGTACGATCGGCATGTGACCGAGCATAATATGCGCGTGTTGCTTGAAAGCCAGAAGGAGCCGCCATTCTTGGTGATTGACACCGAGACTGTTGGGCTACCCGATCATCCAGCATTCCAAGTGGTGGAGATCGCCGCCGTAGACAAAGCTGGTGATGTCATCTTTCATTCTCTGGTCAAGCCTGATATCCCAATGCCAGAGGCGGCTAGCCAGATCAACGGCCTGACAGATGTTGATCTCGTCAATGCGCCCAGTTTTGCGCAGCTCTGGCCCATGTTGGAGGAGATTCTGGCAAGCTATCAACTCTGGACATACAACGCCGAGTTTGACCGGGACGCCATACTTGCCAGCGCGGAGCGGTATCATCTGGAGGTGCCAAGCCGCATCAAATCACCAAAACGCTGGAACTGCTTGATGCTTGAGTTTGCCAGATACTATGGTGACTACTCGGAGTATTGGCATAGCGATCGCTGGCAAGATTTGTCTACAGCGTGTTATGAGCTGAAAGTCGAAGCGAGCGGACACCACCGGGCCACCGGGGATGCCCTGGCCGCACTCGGAGTTATGAGAGCCCTCGCCGAAAGAGGAGGAACCTATCCAGCCCCGGAGGCGCGACCCATCCGAGGAGGATATTCCTATGGAGATTATGGAGACTGACTCACAAGTGACCGGGAGCTGGCTGTCACGACAGAGACCAGGTGCCGCAACTGTGATTGAGATCCTCCGTCACAACTCTACATGCTACGTGACAGGGCAGCCGGGTCACTTTCGACAGCTCCAGCTACAAACGTGACCGCTGGCCGATCGTCACACATTGTAACGAAAAGAAACGAAATGATGAGCAGCAGCAGTAACCATAACCAGAAGCAACCAGAGGCCCAGGCAGCGCTCTACGGACCAGCCGGACGTGCAGACTATCGGCCCGGCGACCAGATCCGTTTCCGAAGTGTTGCAACCAGTGGTCAGATTCTAACCGGCACTGTTCTCTACGTCAGGGCACCAGGCCCCGCGATCCAGGGAGGAAAGAATCACCCCACTGTCCTGGTAATGGACGCTGGCGACGGCTTTCCACACATGGTTTATCCTGGCGATGTGATCCAGGAGTAATCTTATGCATGGCATGCTAGAGATACTAAGGCCACAATGCAAGCGTAAGCAGAGGATAAGACGAGGGGCTAAAATCATTGACGTAAAGCACGAAAAAGCGTATATTTAGAGGAAATTTCAGGCAAGAAAAAGCGGCCCTTCCATTGGCCCGGATTAGCCGCCTATTCTTGAAGTCATCGGGCATTGCTGTCCGATTAGAAAGTATTTAGTTGTATGGTTCATAGTATACAGCATTCCCCTAATAAATCGCAAGAGGGGACAGGACCTAAATCTATCGATAGTCTTCTTATAGGCTCACCAGATAGCACAGTGCTTTCTTCCAGGAGTAATACGCCTACTCCTGAAACGTCCCAGGCACAGGCACAGCAGCTCATCAATAAGTACAAGTGGCCGGAGTTCGCTGGATTCGCTGGCGAGCGTTATCTGGAAAGCATTCTGCAAAGTATCCTGCCGATGGCTTTATTTCGCACGTGGCATAATCTGTCAGTTCGCGAGGCCCCCGGCCAAGGAGCCTATGCAGGCGTTGCCCGGATCGCCACCGTCTCAAGCCGCTGTGAGCGCAAGATCTACCAGGATCTTGCTGATTTCTCCGAGCGTGGCCTGCTGGAGATGTCCAAAGCTTGGCGTCCCATCACCACCGCAGACGGCACACAAAGGATGCAGCTCGTCACGGTCAAAAACTTTGAGCGCCTGTATGACCTGGCGCATGAATTCCACCAGTGGAGCCAGGACGCTTTCTATATTGCTCCGCAGCGCGAGAACGCCGAGTTCATCATTCAGGATGCAGACCTCTTTCAAAAGCTCCTACGCTTCGAGTGTTACCGCAAGATCCTGCTCTTGAGGAAGCCAGGGCCGAAGGCGACGGCCAGAAAGCACTGGTACAACCACTCAATAGATGAGCTTTTGGCCGTCGCTCAAAATGTCCTGGTTGATAATGCAAATGATGCACTAGAGCACAAAAGTGATGTTGAAGACGAAATTTTGAAGAAACAATTGTCGGAACAATTAAAAAAACATTCAGTATATGGAAGTATTCCTACAGAAAATTTCAATGGAGATAGCTTTCCGAAGACTTCGACATCTGAAAAAGGAATGACTTATCCGCCGACTACTATACGAAATCCAACCGGACAACAGTCGAACAAAGATCAAAAAGCAACCGAACAGCAAAATTATATCGAAACCAAAACCGAAGGATTAAGTACGGTATCTCAGTGTGGCGCGGCGGCGGCAGAAAGTGTATTAGGGTATACGGAGAAAGAATTAAAGCATGACACGAAGAAGCGCGGCGCGGCAGCCGTGGGCGTGTCTGCCGAGCAGTACCGAAAGCTCAACGGCGGCCAGGACCGGCGTGAGTTGGAGGAGGCCCGGCAACGGGAACAGGAGCGAGAGGCCCAGCAGGGACAGCCTCAGGAGCTTCGTCAGGAGCGAGAGCGGCCAGAGCAAGTTGTTACCACGATAGAGGCGTATGTGCGCCAGTACGATGATCCTGAACTGATCCAGAGTGACGTGACGCGAGCGCTCAAAATTTACTTTACGGCAGAAGAGGTGTTTGAGAACTTTAGCCAGAAGCTGTTCTGGAATATTTTCAGCCAGGCCAAAGAGGCCGCCGCCAAATATGCGAGGGAACATACTAACCGTCAGGGCAGGACCAACCGAGTACCCTATATGTTTACCTGCATGGAGAATGCGTTCCAGTTCTCATTAGAAGAGCTGATCTACATGCGTACCGAAGACCCACTGTACCTGGAGTATAGCTTGTATGATGTCGTGGACACGTTAGAGGCGACCTACCAGCACCAGTACCAGCACCGAGAGACGAACCTGGACTACCGGGCATGGTTGAATGATGTGCTTGATCGTCTGGAGAAACGTACGAAGCCGCGCACACGCAATAACCCAACACAGAGTAACATAGGGCGAGTACTAGAGGTGTGACGACCAGCTCCATGTCACAGATGCACGGCCTGGCCGGCGTCGTGACACACGATCAACCGTCACCGTCTCAGCTGCGGTGTCTGTGTGTGACCCCGGATCTCCTGTCACAGACTGGCAGACACGCGGCTTGATGTGTGGAGCTAACAACAGCCCTGCCACCGCCTGAATGTGGATGACATCGGAAATGGGATCCACATTCAGGCCCCGCTTGTTGGGTAGCCGGGACTGTAGAACAATGTCACGACGGCCACCAGGCGCCGGCCTTGTGACGATTGGCCAGCGGTCACGTCACGATGGAACGGGAAAGCGGCAACGCCGATCCACGCGCAGCGCCCGACCTGCCCTGGTTTCAGCGAGCGTTGGTGATGGCGCAGCGTTCGGGCTACCGTGCCTGTGGGCAGGTAAGGCAAGATAAAAGAGGCCCCAACTTGAGTTATTTTTGAGTTGCATGGTATGTCATTGAGCTTATAGAGGCGTTTCACTTTGACTCAGATCTGAGTTTATCATCGCTGTTTTGACTCAAGATGAGTCATTTACTCTTTACCTGCTTTTTTGGCTATGTTAGCATGAGCCTAGCTCCTCGCTACAAGCGCGTTGAGGCCAAAAGAACAGAGAAGGAGTAGCAGCTATGGCGGGAATCAGAAAACGCTTACAGATATGGTTACCAGAAGACTTCTATGATGCCATCATCAAAGAATGTGGCGAACATCAATCTGCATCAGTCTTAGGGGAAGAGTTATTGAGGTTAGGGTTCGCTCAACGGCGCGGCGAAACGCTTCAGACGGAAAGCTTGCCTGTCATACGAGAGGTTTTTCAATCTGAATTGAAGAAGACCGTTGCGCAGATCCGGTTAGAAATCCGTGAGGACCTTCAGAGTGATGTCGTGCAACCGATCAAAGACCAGACGAGGCGCAGCGATGACCGCCTGGCGGGACTCATTGTGCGCACCATTCGCAGCAGTGGTATTGCCCAGCGAATGCTCTATAGCGTCGCGGCAAAACTCTTCAATAGTGATCTTGCGCTCAAGATGTATGAGTCGGCGAGGGAGCAAGTGGGCAAAGAGCTTGCCAAGCGGAGTGGGCCAGGAGCAGAGGAAGGCGAGTAGAGCACCATGATAGCCAGAGGCCACTATGTGGCACCGAGTACCAGGATCGGCAATCAGTGGCACCGTTTCGACCGGGGCACCGCCGGGAAGCGTCTGTCAGCGCATTTTCGCTACATTGAATACCGGGCACGAGGCAAGGAGGAAAGCCGGGACAGCCGCCACCTGTTTACGGCCCTTGCACCTGGAGATGAGGACAACAAAACCGCAGCAGCCTCTATACCACGTCGGGAGGCGCTTGAAAGCATTATGTCCCACACCGGACAAAAGGTGTACTTCCATCAATTTATCCTCTCCTGCGCCGAGAGTGAGCAGGTATCTGATGGCCGAACGATGGTCCGTGAAGTGATGCGCGACTTTGAGCGAGAGCGCAACATGCGGCTGACGTGGTACGCTGTTGAACACACCAACACCGAGCACCGGCACTGGCATATTGTCCTGGCTGGAAGTGGTGAGGATCGCGACACGGGCGAGCGCCGCGACGTGCTCATGGCGGCCAGGGACTATCAATTCTTGCGCGAGACCGCTCATGAGCTCAGCGACCACGAGTTTACCCATCAGATTGAGCACTACTACCGAGAGGATGAGAACCAGGAGCGACAGGATATGCGCGAACTTGCCTCGCTTGTGCTTAGAGAAGATAGACCTGGACAGGACCACCAGGAGCGTGGGGAGATGACGGACCATACGGGCTGGACGAGAATTGCTGCTCGGCTTGCCAATCAAGGCCCAAAGCAAGACCGAGACAATCGAGAAGGAGACTATGACCGATGACGAGAAAGCCAGGCGCGACCGCAGGAGTTCTTTTGTTTCTGCTGTTGCTACTCTTGACCGGAATCATTGCATGGTGGATTCCCACCGCACAGCACTTTTATGCGTCTCTGAAGGGGGAGACACATAAGACAACAGTAGCTGTGACGCCCACCACCGAGGATCACCAACGTCAGGACACTAAGCCAGCATTACCGCCTCCAGGGAAGGTGACAGCCAGGCCAACACTAGAGCAAGCACAACCAGGGGGAATCAATCCGCAGTATGCGTTATTCGGATTAGCGGGTGTCTGCATCCTCATGTGGGGCGTTCTCACCGTAACCACGGGCCGCCGACGCTTTCTGCGAGCCAGCACGCGCCACGGAAGCGCGCATCAGGCCACTTCCCAGGAGGCGAAGCTGTATCAGCACCCCACAGGAAGGAAACTCGCAAGGGCAGGGGACACGGCAACGCCACCAGAAAGCCGTCTGGTCCTGGGACGCTATAAAGGCAAAGAGCTTTCTTTGTCTGAGAAGCAGCAGGAGTCTAACATCCTGCTTACCGCCCCAGTTGGCAGCGGCAAAAGCTCAGGGATCATCATCCCGAATCTGCTTCGAGAACGAGGCAGCCGATCTTTGTTTATCCCCGATGTCAAAGGCGAACTGTTGAAGGTGACAGGCGCAACCGTGGCCGAGCATCACGAGGTGTGGGTCTTCGCCCCGATGAATCCAGCCCAGAGCCATCACTACAATCCCCTGGCCTTTTGCCAGAGCATTGAGGATGCCCAGGATCTTGCGCAGTCTTGGATCTCCAACACGGGAGAGAGCAAGGATGACTTCTGGCCCAACGTCGCCAGGAGGTTATTGACCTTTGTCATCCTGCACTTGCGCGAGGCTGAACCCGAGGCCCCATTCTCGCGAGTGTCAGACTGTTTGTGCAGGATGAGCTATGAGGAGTTAAAGGCCGCGCTGATAGGCAGTCCGAGTGCGGTGGTGAAGGCAGAAGCAGCCAGCTTTTTTGATTACATTGACCAGAATGAGCGCCTGGTCGGTAGCTTGATGACAGATCTCGCTACCCGCTTTCAACTCATGCTCAGTCCTCAGATCCGCGAGGCTACCGCGCATTCAGAGATCGATTTTGCCCGCATGACGCAAGATCCAATTGCTTTGTACTTGAGCCTGCCGACGCGGGGCGTAGAGCGCTGTAGGCCGCTTCTTGCGGTCTTTGTGACGCAAATGTTCGCAACCTTCCAGCGCCGGGCAGAGGCGGCACCAGACGGGCGATTACCGCGCCGTGTGGCCTGCTACATGGACGAGTTCGCCAACCTCGGCCACATTCCCAACATCAACTCCTATATCAGTACGATGCGGTCCAGCGGCGTGTCTATGTTGATTGCGATCCAGTCATTCAATCAGTTGGATGATCGGTATGGGCAGAGCACCAGGAAGAATATCCTGGCAAATACCGTTACCCACCTCCTTTTGCCGGGCGCGGGCCTGGACGAGACGCAGTACTATTCTTCAAAAATTGGCAAGAGCACCATTGTCACCGAGTCCTATAGCGATACGCGCCAGCTTGGCAGTTTCAGTCTCTTTGCCAGTCGGCAGGGCAGTCTGGGTGAGAGCCAGGGAGAGAGTCAGCGCGAGCTGATGACCGCTGACGAGCTTAGGACTATGGCACCAGGCTCTCTGCTGATCTTAGGATCGAATAGTGCCCCGATTCTGGCAACCTCCTTGCCGTATTACCAGGATAGCTCGCTTGTGCGCCTTTCGCGGCGTCCCGCGTACATCTTTCCACCACGAGAGGAGCCGGAGAAGCCAGAGCCAGAGAAGGAGCGAACGGAGGGGAAGAAGCAAGACCCAACGCAGGCAGAGCCGCAGGGGAAGGCGAAAGAGGAGCGAGAGGACGAGTCACCGAAAGAACAGCTAGAGGAGGAAACATTCTCACCAGCTCCAGAGGAGTAAGTCCCATGAGGACGCGAGTGGGAATACCATCCCCTCGCGTTTTTTTGTGAGGAGGGGTTACAAGGTGAACAAAAGATGAAGAAACCAGACAATCAGGAAGATGCCGAGCAGGGATGCTCCGAGCCGCAGGAAGCAGGAGACAAACCCCTTGAGAATGCCAAACGCAGCGACAGCCGCGATAATCAAGAGGAATAGCAAGAATGGAGTAACAACCACCTATTTTTAACCCTTTCTCTTTTTCTTTGTATATGTATAAATATAGATTTACAAGCGTGTTTTGTCAAGTTCTATTGCTATTCAATGTTCCCCACTTGTAAAGCAAAGAACAACTATCCCTTGCCTTACAGGTGATGGAAAGACTCAAGACTCCTCAGATGTATCAGCCGAATAGAAGCGTGGCATGACGACGGTAAACTCGTTCGCTCGTGCTTCGACTGCGATTGCTTCCATCTTTTGTGTCCGTTTGCGGGCGGCGTGTTCCTCTTCACGCTTTTGCTCTTCTGCTTCTAATTCCTGTGGGTTTGTTGTCGCGATGCGGTGCTCAATGTCTGAGGCCACGACTCTGAGGGGGACATGGGACTGATTCGCGAAGAAGAGCCCTTCGCCGCGCCCACAACTCAAGAGGTATTTCCTTTCCCCGTCGCTCAGATGGAAGGCCCGCGAGATCTCATCGATCGAGGCGGGGTCCTGCTTCATCAAAAACTTCATGGAAGCGTTAGTCAGGATGACCCGGCCAGCCTCAGTCCCTAAAAAGTCCTCAACCATCTGGGAGGTGATTCTCAGTGAGAGATTGTATTTACGAGCACGGCGGCACAGCTCGGCCAGATGCCGCCCAGACTCCGGATACTGGAGGAGTGCCCAGCCCTCATCAATAATAAGCTGACGTTTGCGGGGCCGCCGCTCTGAGCGAACCTGTGTCCAGACATGCTCAACAATCGAAAAGACGCCCACGGGCCGCAGCTCGTCGTTGAGATCCCGAATGTTGAAGACGACCAACGGGTTGGAGAGCTCAACCTGTGTCTTGTGAGGGAAGGCCGAGAGGTGACGCAGCAGCCGATCCGCCAGGTCAAAGTCATCCCGACCACAGATGCCGGACACCATGATCGCGTGCAGATCCGCCATACACGGCGGTTGTTTACTATGCGTCGCGACATCCGAAAAGATGCCATGATCCGCGTAAGTTCGGGTAATGCATTTACTCAAGTAGCTTTTTTCGCGTTGCGTGAGCGTGCCCGGATTGCGATCCGCCAGCAGCAGATCGAATAAGACCAGCAAGGAGTTAAACTTCTCCTCTAAGATGTTGCGATCTTTGGAGTCCGAGCGTGGCAGATCAAACGGGTTAATCTGAAGGCTACCAGCCGAGAGGCGTACCGAGGCCCCGCCGAACTGCTCGCACAGGCTTGCATATTCGTTTTCGGGATCAATGACCACCGATTCGTAGCCCATGAGAAGCCGCCTCATCAACGTTACCTTCTCGTGATAGCTTTTTCCCGCGCCACTTTTAGCGAACTTAATTTCGTGCCCATTGTCCAGTTGTGACGACGAAGGATCAATAATAACCAGGGAGCCGGAAGGCATAACCCCAACCAGAGACCCCGGCTCAGTGGAGAGGGAGGTCGAAGCAAAGGGAAATGCCGTGACAACCGACGAGGTATCCAGAATCTTGCGCCGGCCCAGGATATCACGCGCATCCGGCAAGACGCATTGCCACGCCTGAAGGTGCTGCAAGGACAGCTCGACATTATCCAGGTCCAGAGACCGCAGCAAGGAAACAATTTTGCCATCCCGTGAGCGCAGTTCATCCAGGGACGAGCCGCGAGCGCAGACATAGAGTGAAACTGAATGGACACGCTCAACCTGCTGGACAATCTTGGAGCGCAGCTCTTCAACTTCCTGCCGTGCTTCCGTAATGTGGGGATCATCCACGCGGCCCGCATTGGCCTCTATGCGCTGTGTCGCCACAAAACCTGTTAACTTTCTGGATAACAGGGTGGTGTACTGGGCCGGGTCCAGCGTCTCAATGTACATGACGAGATCAACATAGGGTTCATCGATCTGAATGAGGCGATCCATCCAGCCAGCGACGACGTAGGCCGGGTAGCCCTCCACAGAGCGAGCACGGAAGTATTCTGAACTCTCGCGATGGAGCCGGATATACTGTTCTTTTTGCTCGATTAAGCTTGGCTGGATCAGCTCAGAAAGCATCGTATGCACCGAGCGAACGTTCTCCGCGTTGTCTGCCTGGTTCTTTTTCTTTGAGGACGAAGCCCCGTGCTTTTTGCTGAACCATCTTGATTTCTTGTCTGGTTGCTCTCTGGCGGGTGTTGTTGTGTTGCTCCCCTTCGACTTAGACTCAGCGATAATCTCAGAGAGATCAAGCGGTTCCCAGCCGAGCACACCCGGAAGTGGATCATGCTCGACATGTGGAAGCGCCGGAACGGTGGGAGCGATGCGCGCTGAGGACGCCTCATCCTCGCTCATGCCCTCGATGTCCGAGAGGTTGAGAGCGCGCGCCGGGCGATCGCGGGCGAGCAGGTGTGTGGGCTGAATTGGATAGTCTGTCGCATAGCGGGTATGGACACAGGACAGATAGTATTGTGCCAGTTGATAGTCATCCAGGCGAGCGGCGGCCAGGCCACAGGATTGAATATCTCCCAGCAGATCCTGGCATTTCTGATCTAAGAGCGTTTTCGCCCGCTCAAATATTTCTTCTGGTGTCAGCTTGTACCGTTTAAAGCGCTGTTGTGACTTATCCAGGGTAATACCAACCCGGAGGTAAAATTCTCGTTGCAAAATGGCATGACGGGAGGCCAGCCGTTTTAAAAATTGCTCATGATCGCGAGCCATCACGGATACTAACTCAGATGAGGAGTGCTGCTCTGCTTGTTCTAATTTGTTCAAGTAGGGCTGAAGATCGTAGGGGAGAACCCGGACATGTATGCTAATCTGTTCTGCTGTAGAAAGCCTGGTAAGCAGGCGGCGGAAGCTTTCGAGAATCGCTTCCTGTTCCTGCTCAGACATCAGCATAAAATTCACGGGTTCGACGGCAATCACTGCCTTGTATTCCAACTCGTTTTTCTTGGTCTTTTGGGCTGTAGTGGTATTGGGATGGAGGCAGAGGCAGCCATCCTGTACATCTCGCAGGCCGATAAGATCAAGAATAGAGCCGGTAGCACGAGCCAGTGTCGTGGGAGCCGGGCGTCGTTTGGTGGGTCGTGTGCTTGTTACCATTCCTCTTGTTGTCCTTTCTGTTCTTCATCCGAAGGCCAGTCTACGGGGAGGAGGTCTCCCTGAGAAGGGATCACCGTGTGTTCCGCTTGCCACAAGTAGCGTCGTGGTGAGGCGTAAAACATAAAGGTAATGAGCGCCCACTGTTCCAGATCCTTATGCTTGACGCGTATGAAGGCCAGCAGCGCCGCCAGGAGCAGACACAACGCAAAGCACAGCAGGGCTGGAACCAGCAGGATCAGGGTGCTGCTATAATCGAAGGCATTGAAGGCCATATAACCGAGCGCCAGGCCAAGCGCCAGAATGATGGTCTGGCGGCCCGTCAGGTTCAGGATGAATTTATCAGGCTGATCCAGGTGGATCGGAACCTTATGTTGTGTTTGTATCATGACTTCCTTCCTCCCTTCTCTCCCCTATGGTTTTGGAGCAGTCTGCGCTGGAGGCGTGGTCCCGCCCGGATTGTTCAGGCCAGCCATTGACCGGAAGATTCCGGCAATAGGGTTGGATAAAGCCAGGATCATAATCCCGACTACCAGCACGACAAAAGACGTACGCACCTGCTCCACCTTGGCCGGGTGGCCGGTAATGACAGCCATGACCAGGGAGAGAGCCAGATAGGCCACGCACAGGCCAATTAAGGCCCCACCCAGTAGCTGAAGGGCCAACACCCCTTGATTGGCCCAGCCTTGAATTGCGGTAAAATCCATGAGAACACTCCTTTTTGCTTACTTGCTAAAGAAACTGGTATGTCGTATAAAGCCGAGCACTTTATAACCCGGCCATGTATGCATATATCCGTTGGTATCGATGGGTTGCGTATCCACCAGATTGACGCTATTGCCTTGGGCAAATTGGACGAAGCCCGTCGCGTCCTTGGTGGGAGCCTGGACATCGGTCACAATGGCGACATGGCCCGCACCCGTGCCAGGATAGGCCACATTTTCCCCGTCCTGCCACACGATAATATCGCCCGGTACTGGTAGCGCCGTCCCATTGGCATATTCAGTCCACTCGGAGAGACCAGCGTAGTCTTCCCAGAACAAAACCGCGTTCCGTGCCGAGGGGAGCTGTTGACCCGCCGCGCCATAGGCCCCGGTCACGAACATCACGCATTGCAAATTCCCATTCATCCAGTACTGGTAACAAGGCCCAGAGCAGGTCTGTGACCAAAAGTCCAACACCGCTTGCGGGAATCCGCTATCGTAACACTGGGTGTAGTTGGCGACCCCGCAGCGCACTAAATGTGGCGACATCTTTTGCGCCCAGGACACCACTGGCTGATTGTTCAAACCCACCCATTCATTGCTCCAGGTGATCGTTCCATCTCCATTTTTTGTGATCGTTTGAGCCGGAGCAGTCACCGGTTGATAGGTCTTAAAGCCGTCACTATGCAGAGCCGAGCCGATCAATGAGACGATGATGAGCACGAGGACCAGGAAGCCAAGGATGGACGCGAGCACCGATCCCAGACCCGTGGTACCCAGGAACCAGAAGAGCAGCCGCCACTTGTTCCTATCGACGGTCTCAAGGATCATGATGATTTTTTTCCTCCATTACCAGGTGTGGGAGTATGTGAGTTCCAACGCGCTTGATATTGCGCCTTGTTGGCGCGTATCTGGGCCTGAATCTGAGCTGCTTGCTGTGTTGTAATTCCTTTTGCATGATCATCTGTTGTTTGATCGAGACTCGTCACAGAGGGAGACATGGTCTTTTTTGAGTGTGCAATGCTGGACGCGGCATTGCCGGTGTACGATGAGGGTTGATACATGACTGGCTTGGAGTGGCGCAGCGCGTACCCAGGTGTCAATTTCGCAATTTGTGTCCCAGCACTCCTGGCATGATCGACAAAGCTCTTGGCCCCGGAGCGGAAATTCTGTGGAGCATGCTTGATGCCTTGATACGCCCCCACCATCGCGGCAGGAGCTTGACGGGCCGCCCCAGGCATCCCGGCGATGACCTTATCCGCCCCTTCATTGAGCGCCTGACGACCCTTGAGGACGCCTTTCCCCCCTAGCCTGGCAGAGCCAAGTGCGAGGCCAGCCGCCGCGCCGGTTGCCATCGCGCCGAGCGGTTGAAAGGCACCGCTAAAGGCCATGCGTGAGACGCTAAAAAAGAGGGAGAGCACCACGAGCATGATACTGATACCGATAAGATAGTTCAGAATATTGCCAGGATCTTTGGTCATGGTATGCACAAGGACGGCTTGACCCAGATCCATCACTGCGAGCTGGACTGGTTGTAAGAAGGTGAACAGGATCAGGGCTTTGATGCCGTTTTTTGCGTAATGTGACGTCTCTTTGAGGGTAGAACAAAACAGAATAATCGGCAAAAAAGCTAACAGGATATAGAGAATCCCATAGCGTGCTGCTGCTTCAATGACGAGGAGCACGCCCATAATGACGTAAATGACCTGAACGGTCGCGGCAACCGCGCCGTTGGATTGAGCATCAAACATATGTTTGAGCATGTCGCCATGAAACAGAGTGCAGAGCGCATTCGATCCGTCGATCACGACTTTTGCAATTTGCATGGCAAAGTAGGCCGCGATCAGGCCAAAGAGTAGTCGCGGCAGGGTCTCTTGTATTTTGGCGTATTCCAGCCAGTTGATCCCGCCACCCAGGACATACCGGAAGCCGATCCAGGCCAGCACCAGGACAATGAAGATATTCACCAGATTGAGCATGCCCGTATGAAAATAGGCCAGGGTGGTATTTTTGCCCAGGTCATAGGTTGCCGCCGGGTCAGTGGTCCACAAAAAGCCCTGTGCCTGATTGATCACGTTTTTGCAGTTCTCATAGATTGGTTTCAAGAAGCTGTTCTTAACGATTGTTTTGAGCAGCGAGCAGGCATCCAGATGGAAGTTCCACCCCAAAACGGGCATCACGAAATCGCAGCCGCTCCGAGGTTTCGCATCCGCTTCTTGCTGCTGCTTCACTTTCTGCTGTTGCTGCTGCTCGGTTGGCTTATCAACGGTGGAAAGCGCCTGGACCGTTTGTGTCTGGTTGAGCATGGATGGTTGCACCAGATCTGCCGGCCAGCGGAGCTGCTCAAGGATCGTTTTCCAGGTAACCTGCTCCACGATCCGCCAGGTCCAGTGATCGTTGCAGAGGATCTTGTCGGTCGTATCCCAATATTTTGAATTGAGGATCTGCTTATAATCGGTGATGCCCCAATCCTTCTTGAACATGTCCCTGGGTGTTTCCGGTTGTCCGGTGCAGACAGCCTGCATCATGGATGTGCCATGAAAGCCACCCAGACCACCAAGATGTGAAATGGTGGTTTCCTGGCGAGATTCGTCCTGGAACTGTATAGGTGCATGCGCAGAAACAGGTGGAGCTGTCGGCTGGAAAACAGTTGTGGTGCCTTGCATAAGGCATAGGCCCAAAAAGCAGAGAAAAACAAGGAAAAAAGATACCTTTAAATATAGTCTCGTCATTTAAAACACGCCTCTCCTATTCTTATAAAGCAACATGGCTTCGTGCGTTTCCTATCTTATAGTGCACCTACCTGCTACTGCGAATTGAAGAATACATATATATTGGCCCGGTAAGCTGTTTGGTCCATCACGCGATCCCTTTTTTGATGAGGTATTAAATTTTTATTAATTTCTTCTTTTGTCGATCCTCCCTGATAGGTCGATATTTATGTGACAAGGAAGTTCACAGAATGGAGATACTTTTCTTGTTTGGCCCCACATAATATGAGAAATTTAAAACATAAATACGGGAAATGCAAGAGGATTAACTAGATAGCCCATGGTGGAAAGATCGATTTACTTGAATGCTAATTCTTGTTTCGTGCATGGAGCGATACAGTATGAGCTTTTTTGAAACATGTTGTCTTGCGTCATGAAGAATTCGGGGAGACTAGCCATATTAGGCTATATCATCAACGTATCAGACTGAGGGCTTGTGAACATAAAACCTATCATTTACACTGAGACACACAACGACAAGAATTCGGCCAGTAGGGAAAGCAAGACAAAAACCGCAAGGTTGCTCTTGTAAAATTTGCGATAGCACGGTACAATCTTCGTATTGATCTTGACCACTTTCCGAATTCTCTATGATAAAATTCTGAATAGTTAATCACTAGAGGAGGAGGAAGATGAACGATACCGGCCGATTTATGGAAATGGACTCAGATTTTCTGGCGTCTTGCGCGCCATTGTCACGGCCATTCCTCGATCATTTATTCGAGCATTATGTCAAAACTGCTTCAGAACGGAATTTACCTTATGAGCAATACCGGCAAGCGTTTTACCAGATGGTTGTTTCCCATCGTGCAAGCATCTTCACATTGATGCAAAATCAGCTTACTGGACACAGACCGCATGGAAAGGAGGGTATGCCAACCGATTTTTTTCTCTCATCTTTGCAACAAGCGGCCCCAGAGCATACGGTAGTCCAGGCGCAAACGTTGTCTCCTTGGACCAAGTTGCATCTTGTGCGCAAGGGATTCAAGCATGTCGAATATCATTCCTTTGCTGAGGTGCTGCTCGCGAGAATGATTGATCAGCGTGGGAAAGGGTGGTTGCCATCGGCCAGGCTGAAAGAGGAGCCGCACATGTGGGTATACTACCAGGCACCGCCGTCGCTGTACGTCGATGGAGAATGGATCGAGCAGCCGATCCAGGTGATTCCCTATCCACTCATTGAGGACATGGGGCTAGTTCCATCTGGTATTCTCTGGTCGCCATGGGAAGGGCTGATGTTGGATGATTGGCTCCATCTCCCTGAGATGGGAGCGATACGTTTCTTCGGACAGAAACGATTATATGGGCGAATCCTGTGGGACATCAGCTTTGAT
Source organism: Dictyobacter alpinus (assembly GCF_003967575.1). Taxonomy (NCBI): domain Bacteria; kingdom Bacillati; phylum Chloroflexota; class Ktedonobacteria; order Ktedonobacterales; family Dictyobacteraceae; genus Dictyobacter; species Dictyobacter alpinus. The sequence goes on along the minus strand of NZ_BIFT01000004.1, from coordinate 10,941 downwards.
GATCTGGCACGATGGGGCATAGAGCCAGATCCACAGTTGGGCACGATCGCGCAGTCCGAGGAAGGCCGCCAGTACTTGGCTCACAAAGCGTTGCTCGATTTAGCAATACGGAAGTTTACAAAGTGATGGAAAAATGTCATGGCTAAATTAATGCAAAAGGTTTATCTTGATATGTTTACCGTTTGCGATCTCTTAAAAGGTAGGACCGCCGTTATTTGCGCGGATGTGCGATTGCCCGGAGAAAAACTGAAAGCACGAGGGTCAGTCTTTTTGCGTGGCAACGCGGCGCAGCAAATTGCAGGGGCGATTATTGAGAGCGGGGATAGCCGACTCTTGTACAGTGGTGACGCAGCGCTTGCTGTGCTGAAAAGCGTTGCAGAGTGGAGCGTCTACTTCACTGGCGATGTGGAGGTCGCGCTGGCTGACTACTTACGCAGGTTAGGGGTCCAGCAACAATCGCCCAGTGGCAGCCGACAGGAGTCATCTGCCACGAGCCAGGGCGGGCCACCACTTCGCCGACTGCAACACTTGCCGGAATCTATGTTAGAGCCACTGTCATTGAAAGACCGTCTGGTACTCAAGACCGTCTGGTCGATGGTGAATAATCAAAGATCACTGGAAGAGGTGCAGTCCTTATTAAAGCTACCACCAGCCGTGGTCGCCGACGCAGTAGAGACGTTACGCCTATTTCAAGTGCTTGATTCTTAATGAGTGATAACATTCTTAATGAGTGATAACAGTTGGAGGGAGTCCGAACCATGTTCCGATGGTGGCATAGCTTTTCACTGCCGAGAAATAGAGATAGAAGTACACCTTTGAACCGGCAGTTTTGTCGGTACGAGGAACTGACAAGCAGTTTTGTGATGATTCTATCACTGTGTTTTTTGCCCATGTTTCCCATTATGGTCTTTTTCTCGCCGGAGAGTCCCAGTAGTCCGCCCGCCGCATTCCTGGCGGGCTTTACGTTGATTGGAGCGTGGATTGCTGGCCGCGTTCGCTGGCAAAAGATATCTGCTTCACTGGTCATTTTGTATATTCTTGATACCGTCATGATTCCCATCTTGTTTAATCCTACATTGCCGTTGATCCTTATCATATCGTATTCGTTTATTATCGCTATTGTGCTTGCTGGAGCATTGATTGTTCCGAGGGCATCGATCATTGTTGCTGCCCTCACCTGCGCTTTTCTTTTGATTGTGGTCTTTTTCTTGCCACACCCGAAGGCCTACATTCAGACCGTATCGGCCTACAATTATTCGGTTATGGTCTACCTGCCAATTTTTATTTTTTTCGTGATTGGCATCAGCATGACGGTAATTCTTGGACAGCTCAATCAGACGATCTTGCGAGCGGATCGCGCCGAGGAAATTATTGTGCTGCAAGAAGAAATTGGACGATATGAAGAGCGCCGCCGTGCTGAACTCGCCGACATGGAAGAGGGGGTAAAGCTGATTGCTGAAGCGCATCGACAATTTGCGAACGGGAATGTTCAGGTACGAGTTCCCATCGATACATTATCACGATTGGGTGAGAATAACGCTCTGGTGCGGGTTGCTTTTAGCTTGAATAATTTATTGGGACGGGTCCAGCGATGGAGGGAAGAAAGCGCCATGGCGGAACGAACGGAGCTGGTGGTCAACGAGTTAGTACACGATCTCCAACGGAGACCAACTGATACTCTCTCCGATCAGCTTCCATTGAGAACAGGCACGCTTGTGATTTGACAATCGAAATGTCCTCGCTGGTGAAGCATATCCTGTCCAGCAGCCAGCCTGAGAAGCTGATGGAGAACTGCAACTGAAAGCAGTATTGCTCTGCTTTTGACGCATATCCGCGACTGTGGCACAACTTTTGACAGATTTATTGTCCATTGGTCCATTCGCGCAAAAGTTTGCGTCTTTGCTCGCTTTTGCATGGACTACCAGGACAAGAAATGGTTCAAACTGGACAGGATATGCTTCAAAATTGATAAAAACCAGTGTATGAGTCGGGATCTTGCTCAACTGGATGCCTTTGGCGTCGAGTGGTACCATTTACCTCTGCTTTGCCAATTGGCTTGTCAGGTGAATGAACTACTTATTGTTTTGAACCATAATCTGTCCAGACATCCATTGACCCATAAAGCGTCTGGCAAGGACAAAGAGATTGGCAAACCACAACGCTGATTGATCCATTGTTACTTGAGCTTAAAACGGCCAGCAGGCATTATAAATAATTCATTAAGAAAGAGAATGACAGGAAGGTAGAGAATAATGAAGATCTTAGTTACCGGTGGACTTGGCAATGTTGGAAGCGCGACCTTACGAGAATTATCTACCAAGCATGTGGTGCGATGCTTGGATATCCCAACCAAAAAGAATGTTCTCCTGTCCCAGCAGATTGCTGGGGTAAATTACATCTGGGGAGATATCACTGATCCCAAAACAGTGCAGGAGGCTGTGGCTGGACAAGATCTCATTATCCATCTGGCAGCGATCCTGCCACCCGCTACTGATGCGAATCCAGCGAAGGCCGAGACGGTAAACGTTGGTGGCACACGCAATGTGCTCAACGCAGCCAGGAGTCAGGACCGACAGCCCAAAATTATATTTAGCTCATCCTTTGACCTATTTGGGCATACGCTCGACCAGGAGCCACCCCGCCGGGTGACTGATCCCATTTATGAGACCGATGCCTATACGCGGCACAAAATAGCAGGTGAGAAGATGGTCAAGGAATCAGGCTTGCAATGGACCATCTACCGTTTCGCTGATGTCCCACCGATGGAGGCCCGAAAACCCGATCCCATTATGTTTCGTATTCCGCTCACGCAGCGGATGGAGGTCATTCATCCTGCCGATGTGGCTCTTGCTCTTGCCAATGGCATTGAGAGCCAAGAGGTCTGGGGCAAAACGTGGCTCATTGGTGGAGGTGCGAGCTGTCAGGTCTATTATAAAGACATTCTGATGCATGGATTAAGGCAGGCGGGTCTCCCCATGTTGCCAGAGAGCGCATTCTCACAGCAATCCTACTGTACCGACTGGCTCGATACGACCGAGAGCCAGGCGCTCTTACAATATCAACGCCACTCCTTCGCACAGATTATGGCCGATGTCGATCGCGTGACCAAGCCGTCAGCGATGACCAAGCTTATGACGCAGATCGCACAACCGTTTATCAAACGGTGGTTGTTGTCCCTCTCCTCCTATTATAAAAAACCAGCGTCCCCTTCTTCTACACTGGCGTCGTAGAACGCAGTGAGAAGGAAGTGATGCCAGGGGTAAATAAGCCCCTGGCATTTTTTGTGACCTGAGATCCGGGGTCACACACAGACACCGCAGCTGAGACGGTGACGGTTGATCGTGTGTCACGACGCCGGCCAGGCCGTGCATCTGTGACATAGAGCTGATCGTCACGACGGGTCGAGGCATGTGCTATAGTAAGGCGGGCAAGAGAGATCCATATGAAGAGGTTAGAGGCAATCATGACGGTCACGATAGACGCGTCTGAGCGCGATTGAGGAGCGTGTATGCGGTACTGTGTGTGTGGGAAGGTGATAGCACGCCGGAAGGGCCACGGCGGGCGAGAACGCGAATATTGCTCAGATCGATGCAGGCAGCAAGCCTGCCGAGCACGCCACAAGGACGACCGCACCGCCGAGAAACGCCAGCAGCGTATTGATGAGATTATCTATACCACCGTGTTTCAGGATGTTCACAAGACCACCTGGCAGGTTGAATTAGAGCTGCAAGCATGGCTCATCACCAACCAGCAAGAGCAGATCGAGAAGCTAACTGAACAGCTTGATGCGACTCACCACGAGATTGACATCTTCAAGCTGGAATTGGGCATTGAGCGATCCCAGCAATCCAGGCTCAAAGACCACCTTGCCGATAAAGAGGCCGAGATTGTCAGGCTAACGGCACTGCTGGACTTTCAATCCCGGCGCAAGCATTAGCTATTTCCCACATCCCAGAGCGATCGATCCGTGACCACCGGCAGGGCGTCACACCACCACCGCGAGCTGGGAACAGTGACACGGAGTTGGGAGTCACAGGCCAGTAGGCGGAGATCTCCAGCCGTGACGGTAGCAGCCACGTCACGAAGGCGACCAGGCTCGAAGCATGTGACACCGGTGAGAAGGTCACCATGGGAGTCGCCACTCTGCCCCTGGTGACATGCTTAGTAGCGCTACCCCACTTTAGGCCTCATAGGCCGCTTATGACTTCTGCTCACCTCCAAGCATTCTCATCAAAGCCTCCAGTCCCAGTTGCTCATCACTTTTCGCCATAACTTTCTGGATAGTCCCTTTACTCAATTCATTAGCCAGGGTGAGTATCTGCTCAACGACCTCATGTAGCTTTTGCATTTGCGCCTTGAGTCGGATAATCTCTTGTCGTTGAGTATTCGTAAGTTTCTGCTCTGCTCCCCACCTGCGCAACTGTTCATCGAAGAGTGGCAGGTCGGCTTTTGCTGTGGAAAACACCCTGATGACCTCGTTCACGGTGAAGTCGTCCAGGACATGCGGTTTATTTTTGGCCCGCAACAGATTGGTGTACTGATCCTGATCATCTTTCAGCATCCCATCGATGTGATGCGCAAGGGATGGTAGAAAGCTAATGGGCCGCCATTGTGGTTGTGGCATACTATCTTTTCTCCTCCAGGTCCATACTCTTCTTCTACAGTATGAAACGATTGAAGAGAGATAGCAGAACGCTCTGTGCAGAGGTCCCACTCCCTTAGCTGTGAAGATCTCCAGCCGTGACAGGAGATCGCCCGTCACAACGCCGGCCAAGCTGCTTGTGTGTGAACCCTTGAACGTCTCACATCAAGCTGTGAGACTTATGGTTCTTCAGTTGGGCCTTGGTCCTTGCTTTTTGTTCGGCGTGCTGGCGTGCCGAGTTCCTTGAGGAGATTCGGTGGAAGGTTGTCCTTGAGAAATTCTTGCAGGAATTGGAAGAGCCGAAACAAGATCACCTTCTCTTCTTCTGAGACAGTTTCTGCCAGAGCCCAGTATCGGTTGCCAGGAGTATCAAGTTCGCGCAGAGCGGTATAGAGCTGTTTAGACGCACGGACATAGGTGCGGATCGCGTGTGCTCGCTCCTGTTCTCGTTGCTTTTGTCTGGCCTCCCAACGCTCTTCAATATGTGAAGAGGTGAGCTGGCGTTCTTGCAACGTCCGTTGCATGCGGCGTTTCAGCGCAACATTGACCGTTGATGGCTTGATCCCTGCTCTGCGTGCGATTTCTGTTTGCGGGAGATCGGGATAGGTCATATGCAGCCAGTAGGCATACGCGCTGCGCGTGTGAGCGCTGGAAGGCTGTCCATGCGAGAGATTCGCCTGGAAGGCAAACTCAATGGCATCCTCGATGTGCTCAAAAGAGCGGATGGTGGCATCAATGGTTGGGAGCGCAAGGCGTTTGGCCGCCTCGGTACGATGATAGCCATCGAGCAGCAACGCTCCCTGGTTGGTCATGGTCAAAGTAATCGGGGGCCACGTGGTGGGATCGCTTTGCAGCAACGCATTCAGATGTGATGGCAAGAGTGATCGTTGTGCTTGGTCGGCACCTTCCAGGTGGGTGTCTTTCAAGGCGAGCAGAGCATCAGGGGCAATGTGCACCAGGGGCTGATCCTCAGGGAGCAGAGAGAGCTTTTGCATGAGATGCCTCCGTCAATGGTTGAGCCAAATTAGATGTCTAATTTTGGGTAATTGCCTGCATTCCCTTGCGAGAAAGATCCTGTGATCTACCATATCGGCAGAGGTCAAGGGCAAAAAAGAGCGGCGAGCTAGTGGATGTTGGGCAGCGCCTCTTCTTTCACTCCTACCATACCGGCTACAGGAGGCAGAGCAGAAACCGCCAGTCTTCTCTGTCAGGATGGATTGTCACACTCATGACCAGGCACCAGACCTGTGACACGTGGCCAGCAGTCACGGCAGTGCTCACCATGGAGTGCGGCAGCGGAGTAGTAGCCCACGCGAGTAGTACAAAAAACGACCGTTTTATACACACTCGGAGTCTGTCTTTCTTTCCCTTTTATACCCCCTCTTTTGTTGTGTGTTTTGCCATCCATAAATCAATGTGTGTATACTTGCATTCTATGATGAGTTTATGTACAATAAGTACGTCAACATTTAATAGCCGGGACGCAGGACGCAAAGAGTGCAAGAAAGGAAGTCAAGAAGAGCGTATGCTTGTTTATCGTGTATGTGTGCAGGCAGAAGCCGAGGCCCAAAGGGAAGGAGAACCCTATCATCTCCCCTCGACGCAAAAGATTGTGTTTTCTCAGAATCCGGGTTTTCATGCGACTAAAACGCCTGAGTTCTGGCGTCGTATTTTAAATTATCATATGCGGGAAAATGGTTTGTATCAGCGATATCTCTACACGCTTCTGTTAGAGATCCCTGACGATACCCCAGAGGTGGACACTGAGCATTGGAAAATCATGCCAGGATGCGAGTATCGCCTAGCCGATACAAGTCAGGTCATCGTGCGTGGAATTGCCGGTCCAGAGTGGCCGCTACCCGCTTGGGTGCCACAGCCAGAACATGAGAAAGACTGGCAACCTGATTGTGTTGGAAAGACCACGCTCAAGTCAGCAAAATGGCAACCGCGACAAGAAGCAGAAAAAGGCCTTTGATATGAAACTTGGCTATATCCGTGTCAGCGGCGACAAGCAGACCACCGCACTCCAGGAAGACGCCATGCAGCGTGAGCACTGCGATAGAACATTCATCGACAAGATGAGCGGCAAGCGCTTTGACCGTCCAGAATTCTTGCGGATGCTTGATATGGCCCGATCAGGTGATGTGATTGTTGTCTGGCGACTTGACCGCCTGGGACGATCATTGAAAGAATTAGTTGAAACGGTGGGTCAGTTGGGAGAGCGCGGGATCGAGCTCCGATCCCTCAAAGAGAATATTGACACCACGACCCCTACCGGCAAGCTGATGTTTCACATCATCGCGGCGATGGCTGAATTCGAACGCGATGTGATTCGCGAACGAACCATGGCAGGCCTGGAGGCAGCCAGAGCCAGGGGGCGTAAAGGTGGCAGACCCAAGGCGATCCAGGGCATCAAACCCGAACAGCTTCAGCGAGCAAAAGAATTGTATGCCGCAAAAAAGAATACCGTCGCGGAAATTATGCAGCTCACAGGATTTAAGAACCGCAATACGTTCTATAAATATGTCGTCACAAAGCCAAACACGGAGGAGGCATAGCGACCAGAGAGGCACATCAGGATTAGGGGTCTATTATTGTCGAAAGCAAATCGAGAAGTGTCAAAAGTATATTGACCGTCATACGCAGAAGACAAAGCAATCGTGTCATCAGAGTGAAAGGATTCACCGCATGTTCATCGTGTTTTTTATCGGTATCGTTCTCGCCCTCCTCTTGTTTGCCCGGCGACTGGCAAGTTGTCTGATCGTGCCAGCACTGTATTTCGTCGCTGGCTGCGCGATCGTGTTGGTTGGGATGCTCATGTACTTTTTTCACTAACCTGTTGGATCAACCCCGTTCAGGAAAGGCAGGCAAGCCTATTGGCTGAAGATGTGGAAGGGACGCGCCGAACCGTCTAGGGGTCCGAGGATCGGCGCGTGAGATGGTTGCTCGTGGAGTGAGAACGATGCTCTCTTTATAAAAGATTCAGATGCATCAAAGAACGAAAAACAGTAACAGCAGCGTGTTGGGATGATGTATCTGTCATCAGCCAAATCACGACAAAAATTACAACATCATGCCATGTGCGCAACTGTGGCCTTCTGCGATATTTTCTCACTCTTTTCTTCATCACGTTGTCTCCTTTGTGAATAATCTGAACAAACAATAGGTTCTTTTTGAAGCCTATCATATCGCACTCCTACTCACATCCTGCTATGGCAGGAAAAAAGATGATCGAACTCCTACTCACCCCCTGTTATGGCAGGAAAAAAGATGATCGAACTCCTACAAGCGTGTGAAGCCTCATCAAGGCTTGGTACTGGTTGTTTTCCAACCAGTTTCCAGGGGGATGGACATGGCAACACAGGGAGGGCTGGGCTACTGCCTCTTCGGCTTGTCATGTTTGGGAAGTTGGAGCTGGACCAATTGATTTCTGAGCTCGTCGTTCGCTACGGCCAGATGATCAGCGCGTTTCGTGAGCTGTTCGACCTGTTTGCGCGTGGTTGCAAGCTCTGCTCGCAGTCGATCTGCCTCTGTCTTTTCACGATCAAAAAGCTCCTGGGCTTGTATCCGATCCGCCTCTGCTCGCTTTCGATCCTCTTCTGTGCGCTGACGCGCCTCCTCCTTCACCGTGGTGAGTTCGGTTCGGAGCTGATCCACTTGTACTCTTTCCCGATCCAGGAGAGCGTGAGCCTCAGTCACGAGCCGTTCAGAGACAGTGATTTGTGCCCGTGCGGCAACCTCAACATCGTGAGCACGGATACTTGCCTGCCGAGATGCTTCCTGTGCATCTTTCATCGCCGCCTCAGCATGCTCGATGGATTCTTTGGCCTGGTCTTCAATTTGTTGCGTGTAGCGCTGCATTTCGGCTTTCATGCGTGCAATGGTCGCATCTCGATTCGCCTCAATATCAGCGATCCGTCGCTCTGCCTCCTCCAATTGGACCCGCATCCTGGCCTCAGCTTCTTGCATCGATTGCACCGCCTGTTCAGCGGCTTCCCGCTCCAAAGCTGCCTCTTCTTGCGCAGCTTTTTGGGCAGCATCAGCAGCCTGGCGCAGTGAACGCTCCACCTGAATAAGTTCCTCAATTTCAGAAATACGCGCACTAGCACGGTCTTGCGAAGCTTTAATCTGTGCCGAAGCAATATCAGGGTCGGCAATCTCAGTCAACGTCGAAACATACTGCTCCAAACTGCCTTGTAATTGCGAGATATGAGTCAGCACTGATCCCCGCAGCGATTCAACGCCAGCGCTTGTATTACGGCCGGATTGTTGTTTGGAAGCAACAGGTTCACTCTTGCCACCATCAGCCAACAGGCGCAACTGCACACGTGCGTTATGATTGGTCATCGATGTGTGTTGAGGATTATCACAATAGGCAGGTTTTCTTCCAGTGCCTGCCGCTGCTTCCTGGCGAGGATTTTGACACGTTGGATAGCGGCACATGCTTACATCTTTATCCTTGAGTTTTAGTGCTTCTAAAAAATCAATCGCCTCATCTTGATCCTTCGGCCAGCGGAGATCATCATTCATCTTTGTATTCCTTGCTCGTGTATAAAATCCTTTCATAGGACGAGTATAACATTTCCTTTTACTTCTTACAAGGAAATGAAACAAGGAAACGAAACGAAAGAGAGCAGCTCTCTGATCTTACCCGAAGCAGACCAGCGAGCGACGAAACGCCACCTGTACTGTATCGTAGACCTTCAGTGGGGGGATCTCCACCTTGACGCTCGATTTTCCGGCTTTCAGTGCCGAACGACCGAGCGATAAACTGAGTACAGTCTATCGTCGGTCGTCCAGCCCCTCAATGGTAAAATCGGCGTCAAGGTCGTATCCCCTTTTCCACTTCCGGTCATGCTGTTGCTTGTGTCGTATGCCAGCTTGTGTTTGCCTCACTCCCTCACAATGCCTGAGTACTTTTTTTCTATTCGCGAAGCAAGCTGTAGTACTTCTAGCTGCTGTGATCCACTGGACATTGCACCGATCACCAACCATCACAAACGCGACACTGGGAGCCGTCACAGCCACGCAGCCAGGTGGAGCATGTGACAGGAACAAGCCGAGGAGAGCAAAAGGCGAAAGCATGTAGCAGCCAGGGAGGGCGGAGAGAGCCAAGACGGGAGAGGGAGCCAGGAGAAGAAGGAGAAGCAGCCAGGAGAAGGAGAGGGAGCAAGGGAACGCAGAAAGAGGAGCAGCAGGAGTCCGGACAGCCCCAGGCAAGGCCCAGAGAGAAAGCCGCCCATTATTGGGCGGCTTTAAGATTTTTTCTTGCCTCATCAGCAAGGCGGCGGGCCTCTTCAAAGACCCAGAGAGGCACCTCGACTTCATTGCGCCACTCTGTATAAAGTGGGTGGAGCGCTTTTTGTACCGCCCGTGTTTCAGGAGTGTGAATTTGCACTTCGACAGTGTGACCATTAGGGCTCAGGATATTTGTGTTAATCCCATTGTAGCCCCAGGCTGTTGGGTTGATAGCGTAATTGTCAAGAGCAACCAGGGTAGCCACTTTTTGAAGTTGAGAGAGCAGATATTGTGCATCCTCAGTATCAGAGGCAATAATGTTGCCCCGGATAAGATCACCAAGATTTTCCTCAGTATAGTCAGGTTTTACTGGCAGCTTGCGGAGAATTTTTTGCGCGGCAGTCGCTTTCTCTTTGACGCCAACTTTATACTCACGACCATCAGCAAGACCGGATATCAGGTCAAGTAGGAAAGGAAGCTCAGAAGTAACAGCTTCATATTTTGCCTCAAAAGAGGGAGTGTGTAAAATATCCTCGATGGTCATTGAAGAGTTGTACATAGTTGATTCCTTTCTTTGCTCGATCTACCGAAACATTCGGTAGAAGTTTTTTCTTTGTTATATATATTATAACCCGTGTCGGGTTATTTGTCAAGCCTTTTATGGAGCAGTTTTAGCAGTTTTGATGGACTTGACAAATAACCCCTAAAGGGTTATAGTGGAGATAGAGCTGTTGGAAACCGACCCAAGACATAGGTTGCACATACGTACAGGATCTCTTGCAACAAACGTCTGCTCGCAAGGGAGCAGAACAAGCTCACACTCCTATTTTTTGTTGCAACCACTGCTACTGATATGTGCAACCTATGTCATGAGCAAGTTTGATCTGTTGTTTGTTTGTTTTACCGGGAGGTTGTACTATGGGCATTGACCAGGGCATTGACAATATCAATTTGAGTGATTATTATACGCCAGAGGAGGCAGCAAAAGTTATAAGCGATAATAGCGGTAAAAGTATCTTGCCTGAATACGTTCGTACCTTGTCGCGGTACGGAAAAATACG
>NZ_BIFT01000003.1:0-199150 GCF_003967575.1 Dictyobacter alpinus | reverse complement strand
GATGACAACAACTCCTCAATCGAGGAGGGAAACTCCGTTAAATGCTCCCTTTACGGCGATAGTCCTTGGCGATTGGAGTCAGCTTGATAGAGAGCAGATCGATAGTCTGGCAAATCAGATGCGTGTGATCAAAGCGCACTACCTTGAAGCGGTTCTGGAGCGAAACGCGCCCATACCGCCTTTGGAAACACTGGATGCCGTCCTGGTAGGGTTGTACGTAGCGCGAGATGTGCTGAGCGGTCATGATCTCCAAAAAAGAATGGCATTCTATGAAGCGTTTGCAAGAGTTCAGAAGACGCTGCTTCATGGATGGTCATGCCTTGTCACGAATTATCCGCTGGCCGAACAGCAAGAGCCGTTGCCTTTGGTGAACGCGACCGAGCCGGGCTCAGAGTCTCCATGCCTCGTGGATGCAGAAGTTCCCGTCAGACGACCGCGAGATGCCTTGTCCGGTTATACCTTGACAGATGAAGCTGCAGAGTACATACGCTGCTTCGTTAAGGAAACGCCTCTCGGGAAGTGGGGAGCAACAAGGAAGTTAGCTGAGAAACTGGATGTTCCCCCAAAAATCGCTTTGCAGTGGGCCACGCAACTTGGCTGCCGTCAGCCGATCCGCCGTCGCCGTCGCACCACTCAGCCCCCTGTAGAAACCGCTGTGCATGAGTGCCACGACGCCCACCTGCAGGATGCTGCCACGAATGATCAAGAGCCCGAGGAGAAGCAACGCGTGAGTAGCCGTTCACCACCAGCTTTGGGCGATGATAGAACAGTGAAACCTGCAATGCGTTCTTCTGGACGCCGTTCAGTGCTCCTTTCCGCAGATGATGAACGGCTGTTGGTGACCCTGATCGCGGCTGGTGGCGAAGCTGCACAAAAAGCACGTGAGCGCTTTGTCACGGCCAATCAGGGTCTGGTATGGAGTATCGCTCGCAAGTACGCGCATGCAGACTCCATCACCATCTCGTTGGAAGATCTCGTTCAAGAGGGCAATGTCGGATTGCTCCGGGCCATCACCACGTTTGACCCTGATCGTGGCCGTTTCAGCACGCATGCAACCTGGTGGATTAAGCAAGCCATCAGACGAGCTTGTGAGGAAAAGAGTCGAACGATCCGGCTACCGTCCCATGTTCATCAACACCTCTACAGAGTGCAGCGAGTACGAGAGCGGCTGGCTGTAGAACTGGAGCAAGAGCCAACACCAGAACAACTCCTCGACGAGACGCAGATTTCTGCAACACAGTTTGCGACACTTCAGCAACTCCCAGCAACGCTTTCACTGGAGCAACAGCTTTTCGCCGATGAGCAGGATGACCGCAGTATTGGCGACCTTCTTGCTGATGTGTCAACTCCCTCACCTGAAGAGGTTGTCGTAGAAGCGGTCTTTGCTGACGATGTTCATTGCATCCTGGCAGAAGTACTCTCCCCGCGCGAACTGCGTGTGATAGAACTGCGATTCGGTATGGGAATGGATGAGGAACAAACTCTCGCCCAAGCAGGTCGCGAACTTGCGGTCACTCGCGAACGGGTGCGGCAGATAGAGAAACGGGCCATCCAGAAATTACGCACCTCGCCGAGAGTCTCCGGGCTCTGGAAATAATCTCGCGCCAGAGCTAAAGAGACCTCGAAGACTGGGAGTTGTTCCTCATATTCGCTTTAGATACTGCGCGCTTCTAACAAAGCTATGCACGTTTTATCAGGCTTGCCTTCTTGAAGGCAAGTCTTTTTGTTTAGAAAGGACAATGCCTCGTGGAACAGCATGAGCACGAGATCAACACAGATATCGAGCAGAGCGGTCAACGGCTCGTAGAAAAAACGGAGGAGTACATGCTTTGCCTATCTCTGTACTGATTGCAAAAACCGTGTCCGCATCTCTCATTTGTTTCAGACTGAACCGGTCACATGGGAACAGGCGACGCAAGAGCACGCCTATTGCTATAGTTGCTATCGAGGCCTCGATGGCAGCGAGGAGAACTTTCATGCCTACTATGTCAGTCCAACATCCGACGGTCAACTTGTTCCCAGTGCCTTCAGCCTGCTGGAAATCGCGCTGGCCTGCGAAGCGCTCACCAAACCGCCGACGATTGCGCGGGTGTATCGGCAGCTCCTGGAGGATGGCATGGTCTGGACAAAGGATTCTGTCCAGGCAGCACTCCACGTTTTGTTTCCTGAGTCCATTCCCGCTGCCTTTGTCGAGAGACGGCGAGAGTGCAGTGAGGGGAAGGGGATACCAGAATGAATTTTGACCTGGCGCTCTTTTTCCCCGAGCCTCTCTCAGGTAATGTTCCCTTGTTCGACCGTGTAGATGCGGCTATCAAGCCTATTGCCTCGCAGCAGTTGCTAGAGCGCTGGCATCCCTATGAAATCGGCAGGCCGCATGCCAGTATAGAGCATCTGCCAATGGCCTTTATTGGCTCCGATGGCGTCTGGCACGAACGCGACGAGACACAGGAGAAACCTGCGCTTCGGCTCGTGAAGAGACGACAGAAGGCATTCGCGGCGATACGAGAGGAAGAAGAGGCCGCGCATGACCCGGAGACGGCGGCGTCTCGTGGCCTGGTCAGGTTCGCAATCTGGGAGTCTGAGCATCACTTTCCGCTTACTCCCTGGCGACGGTTGTGGCGCCAGGCACTGCTCGACCATGCAACGCAAGCGGTTGTGTTCGTTGCTTGTGCCAGGAGGATACCACTCAACGGACAATAGCCCCGTGAACCATTCCAAGGACAGCACACATTCCAGTGCTGTCCTTTTTCTTTTGTTTGAACTTTCAGAAAAAAGGAGAAAAATGTCAAAACACGCTCATGGAGCCAACTCCGAAATGCTGCTGCTTCTTGCCTGGTTGAGCATGCTTGACCTGCAGAAACAATTACGACAAGATCAAAGAGAGCAGCCCTGGAAATACCCAGATCGGGAGTCTTGGAACCAGCCTCGGCAACCCGTGTTTCCTGAAGAGTTGGTTCACGGACAAATAGCATTAGCGTTGGGCTGTTTCAAACGTGATCCCATCTACGGTCCGCTTTTTGAGGCACTCGTAGCGCATCGACTCACCTACATTGACTTCCCCCGCGTGGCATGGGCTCTTGAACTAGCGGGCCTGGCCAATCCCATCTGTGCCTTGTTTTTCTCGGATAGCTCCGAGTACTCGGAGCACCAGCAGAAATCCGAGTACTCGGACGAGACCGACGCATTTTGGCGTGTGGCGTCGTCGCATCCTCCGCTTCACGACCGCTTGCATCGCTTGAGCCAAACGTGGAACGCCGGTGTCTGCCGTGGTGCCCGCGAATTGCAATCGTTCTTCGGCTGGTATCTAGAGCTAGCGGCACGGCCTCTTCAGGTACCCTTTTTTCTCGTTGAACTTCTACGTATCAGCCTGCGCAATGTCGATTGGCATGTGATTGCAGCCAATACGCTGGGGGAACAACCGTCTACCGGCAAGGAGGGCTGTTGCTCGATGAGAAAGCAGGAAAGACAGGCTGGAGCAGCAGCCGAGTACTTGGGCGAAGTGTTCAGAGTGACAGGTGATGAAGCCTTAGACGTAGGCCAGCAATTACCAGAACCTGAACGAACACAGGCCTTGTTCCTGGCCGATCTTTGCCGTGAGACTACGAAGGCTTTGCGGCTGTTTTTAATCAACGGCGAAGCGCACTGAGCACCACCGGGATCGCTGCGTCCCTCTTCATTTTTACTACATCATCAACACCAAAGGAGAATCATTATGTCCATTCATGGTATGTCTACCAATGCTGAAACGCTCCTGTTTTTGGCATGGGCGACACGAATCGATTTGCGAGAGCGCATGATCAAGGTACACCAGGAGCGCCGTTCAGATGCGGCAGCACCTGAACGTGTGCTTCGGGGCGAAATAAAGTATAGCCAGCCTCCGGTGTTCGAGGAGGATAGCGTCTACGGCCCGGTCTACGAAGCGCTGTTCAACTACCGACTAGATCGGGTTGAATACTCACTTGTGGATTGGGCGCTACGGGGCGAGCATGCCGTGTATCTAAAAGCATCGGACGCAGCTGCTCCAAACGATGAAGATGACTATTCGACTCCTGAGACAGGGATACTCTGGCAGTCCATCGCTGAGGATGATCGCCTCATGTTTCGTGTCAAGAGCATCGGACGTGACTGGCATGAAACACCAGATCAGGTGGCCAATGCACTACGTTTATACTTTACCTTCCGCACACCTCTGCTCATGCGAACCCCTGAAAGCTGTTTTTTGTTTCACGAGTTTATCAGCATGAGCCTGGAACGTGTGAACTGGGTCGAGCTCGCCTCGCTCGTGCTCGACATTCCCTATCAGCCGGGAGCGATGCTGTCAGAGGAGGCGAAAGACGGGGATTATGAAGCCATGCAGCTCGCGCTGCTCAAAGAGATGGTCTGGCGCGGCTACGTCGATTTTGGCGAGTTCAGCAACCACCCGCTGTTTTCTCGCCAGCTACATGAGCTGTGCCTGAACTTGGCTGGTGTCTGTTATAACACCCACGGAGCACTTCGCCAACTGGAGGAGTCACACTCCATTTATGATCAACACATTCGCCAGAAGTAGACTGGCATTTTTTATGCTCCAGCGATGGAGAGGAAAGGATATACCCAATGCACATTGATTCTGTCGTATTGTACAGCGTTACTGACCCTGTGGACCTTCGAGAGATCGAAGATGTGATCAAGCGCGACGACGAGGAGGCTTTTGCCCTGTATGGTCCCTACTTCAAGGGCCAGAAGGGTAGCGCCTATCTCATCAATATCATGGATGTTGGCATGGGAAGCGATGCCCAAGCGTATCTGCAAGAGCGCTATGATCCGCAGGGCGGCATAGAGATCACTGGAACGGAAGATGAACTGCGTGAGCTTGAGTCTTTGTTTGACTCCCCCGATTGCCAGGCCTGTCGTCTGGGTGATCGTTTCCTTCTTCTTCCTAGTCGTGCTCTGCATGCTGATCTCGTTGTCTGCCTCATGCAGCGAGCGAACGGCGGAGGATACAGGCGTCAGGGGTGTCGTTTGATAAA
This sequence comes from Dictyobacter alpinus, assembly GCF_003967575.1. Classification (NCBI taxonomy): domain Bacteria; kingdom Bacillati; phylum Chloroflexota; class Ktedonobacteria; order Ktedonobacterales; family Dictyobacteraceae; genus Dictyobacter; species Dictyobacter alpinus. Next base: position 194,141 of record NZ_BIFT01000003.1, on the reverse strand, counting down.
GGCGCTGCGAAAAGGTATCATTATGCTCGGCTGGCCCTACGTGTACATACGGCACTGCTACCAGCAGGAGAAGCATATGCGCCTGCTCGCGTGGCAATCGCTTGTCGTTGTCTCCCTGTTGCAGTTTGTTCCGATCCTCATAGGTTTTCTGGCCGGCACCATCCTGTTTGGCTATCCATCCACGACCGGGCAACACGGAGCTGCATTGCTGTTCGCGTACCTAGTTGGTGGCCTGGGGATATTCCTTGCCTGTCAACTTTCATATGAGCGCGATACTGGTGAAGAGCAGGGGGATGAGGATACAGAGGTCACATTCGAGGGTTTTCCGCTGACTGATGTCGCTCTTGGCTTCATCATTGTAAGCGTGGTTCAGCTTCTCATTGGGCGTTTTTAGCAGCACGGTCGCTCGCCCGTAAAGAGCTGAAGTGTTCGCCACCGGGGTACCGGCGGGCGATTTTTTTATGTCCAGCGATCCCGCTCACAAGTTTACCGACCAGCAGCGGGATCGCCAGGCGATGGACGACTCCACCGAAGGTTATGAGTATAGCACGTTGGAGTGTCCGACACAAGGAGGACACACATATGGCTCGGCTGATTGTTGTCGTTGATGATTCTCCAACTATTCGTAAGATCCTCAAAGTAGCCCTCGGGCGTGAGGGCTACGAAGTAAAATGCTTCCATAGTTCGCATCAACTGCTTCATGCACTCTTTGTCACATGCGAAACGAGGATGCCAGATCTTCTGTTCGTCGATCTTACTCTTCCAGGTATGGACGGCTTTGAGGTAATAAAGAGCGTGCGGGCTCATCCGGCAGGCGTTTCTCTTCCCATTTTCATCATCAGCGGGCGACGTGGCCTCGTGAATCGCTTGCGTGCGTGGCGATCTGGAGCAGATGAGTACATCACCAAACCTTTCAAAGTTCAGGAGATTGTGAGGCTTATCCGGCAGCACCTGCCATCTGGACCCTGTTGATAGAGGGAAGGTGATTTTCCTCAAAAGTTTTTCTAGAAGTGACGCGAGCCAGGGCAACCTGGCTCGCATTTTTTGTTTGGAGAACGGAGAGACCTATGAAAGAGGCAAAAGCAATCGAACAGATATGGCATCACATCTATGCGACTGGTGTTGGCGATACGCTGATGGGCCTAGATCTCATTAGCTACTTCTTCATTCTCAAAGCTCTTGAGGAACGCTCATTTCGGCTCGGCGCACAGGACACGCTGTTCGTCGATGATCAGGCCGAGGCCTGCCATTGGAGCATCATTAAACAGATGGCGAGTCTAGATCCTCACGAGTGCTGTCAACACCTGCGGACGCATGTTGTACGCTGGCTTCGTTCACTCGATCCGGAATCATGCCTGTCCGATGCCGATCAGGCATTTGTCCGCGTGGAGCCGAATATTCTCTATCGGCTGATGGATGCTGTTGATCTGCTGTGTGAAGAGAGCCTTACTCTGCAGGATGCGTTTGAAGCAGTGCTTCTCTGGGCGGAAAGGGAAGGAGCGTTTCAGCCCAAAGCTGGCCAGATCATGACCCCTCTGCATATTGCGTATCTGATGGCGGATCTGGCGCGCCCTCAGACCCACGAGCGTATCATCGACGCGAGCTGCGGTATCGGAAATCTCCTGGTCGCCGCCGGGCAGCACATGCAACATTCTCACACCTCCCCCTTATGGCTTCTTGATACTGGACGCATCTTATCCCAGGAGGTCGGAAGTGGCGTGCGGGAAGGAGCGCTTCTCGGCTTCGACTTTAATTCGATGATGCTTCCTCCCTGTTATGCGCATCTCCTTTTATGCGGTGCAGACAGGCCGTATGTTCGCTGTAGCGATGCTTTGGGAAGTGTTTTCAACCAGCGGCTGACCAATCATGAGTTGGGCACCATTGATGTCTTGCTCGGAAACCCGCCCTTTGGTACCTACACAGATGTGCCAGATCTCGGTGCAACGCTGCGCCAGGCGGGGACACTGGAGAGCGAACTGCTGTTTGTCGAGCTTACATTGCAGCTTCTGCGAGATGGTGGCCGCGCGGTTGTCCTGGTACCAGAAGGAGTCGTACGCAATTCATCGCAGGCCGCCGTCGCGCTACGGAAGAAGTTGGTGCAGGAGCACCAGTTGAAGGCGGTCGTCTCGCTTCCTCCGGGGGTGTTTCTCCCCCAGGCCAACGTGAAAACCTCACTCTTGCTTTTTCACAAAGGCGGATATACCGGCGATGATGTGTTGTTTTATCGGGTTTCTGCGGATGGATACACCTTTGACGCAAAACGCCAAGCCACTCCCACGAAGAACGATTTATGGGATGTGCGCACACAATATGCTGTCGTTTCAGGACAGATACCGCCTCTACCGGAACTCACAGACGCCAGTTGGTGGGCAACGTACTCATCAGACAATCGGTATCCAGGCACGCGGTATGTTATGCCCTCCATGGAGGAAGTGGACGTGAACCCGGCAACGGGAGGCCGCGTACCGCCGTTTCGGCGCATCACCGGTTTTACAGAGACGGGGGCCTTAGCGGAACGATCCTGGTTCGTCTCAATAGAAGAAATCGAGGCCAGTGGAAATCACTCGCTGTGTGCTGATACCTATAGGGAGAATACCGATACTCGCCAGCAGAAGGGTGGCCGGCGGGCGAAGTTTTATTGAGCCATTGGCTTGACTTGTGGCCTGTAAATCATCGATGTCGAGGGAAAGAGCTTGTTCTTGCAACAGGAAAGGCTCTTTCCCTTCTTTATATATAGGAGGGCTATCATGTCCAGATCATTTGGGGGTTGGTGCTTGATCCTTTTGCTCATAGTTTTCTTGTTTCTCTGCGTTGGCGCTACGATAGTGGGCCTGCTACTCATCAAGCATGTCGGAGCTACATCCTTTGCCAGCTTCTCGTTTCAGAGCACCCCCAGCACTCTCAGTCCTTCCGAGGTAGCAAACAATTTCCTGCTGGCGATGAAGGAGGACGACAACCTGCAGGCATATAACAGCCTTGATACATCCCTGTTAGTGCTGATCATGCCCAATGACTTCTTGCGTGAGGCCAAGAGCGTGGATACCTGCTCTGGGCGGATCGCTGCATTTCACCTGATGGAGCATAAGCGGCAAGGGGAGCGCGCCTACCAGTACATCTTTTCTGTTGTGCGTCGTAAGCTCAAGGAGCCGTACCCATTCCAGATCGTCCTCCACCAGAACGCGGAAGGGGCATGGACCATTACCAGTTATGGGCATGGAAATAGTCTTGTCGTGCCCGATTTGCCAGCGTGCCATATACCAGCAAGCGCCTCGTGAAAGCAAAGGTGCAGATCCGCTCGGATCTGCACCCCTTCCTGTTCTCTAATGTCTTCAATACCTCTGGTTTCTTAGGGTTTTATTTGCCATTCTCTTATAAAAGGTTCTCAGTAGTAACTACAAAACAAGTCGAACAAGCAGATTTTCTCAGATAAATTTTCGTGGATAGAGCTTAGAACCGCTCTATAGGCCGAAGAAAATTTATGGATCTGTCCCACTTTTGGTAAAACCTGAGAAGTTATTACAGTGGCTCCTTCCCCCTCGGAAGCAACCCACGCGGTCCATGTCCGCGTCGTGGTAGGAGTGGAAGCAATTGACCGGCAGCGATTGCGACCTCACACGCGCTCTCCCACTCAATACAGGTCTCACAACGTTTATTCTCTGGTAAGGCATAGCCAATTACTTCCCCATCGATCTCCACGAGCGGCGGATCGACAGGCTGGCCTGTCACACTCCATCGTCGCTTGCATTGGGGGCAACTGTAGGGATACCATTTCATCTTCATTGTCAATTTCTCTTTGATCTTTCTGCAAAAGTGGTCTTATCTCTGTACAACGATCCACCGATTTATTTATAGCAAGCGATCAGACATCACCAAAAGTGGGAAAGATCCCACGGGATACGCAACGAGATGTAAGCAAGCTAGCAGAAAAACAGAAAAAAGACTTCTACTGAGGAAATAACAACATCTTTTCTCAGAAGGAGGTCTTACGACGTATGATACCCAACCCGTGTATTGAAGTTCAAACTTCCCCAGATGAGCGCCCCTCAGTACCTACGTGGTTTGCCGAAGTTGTAATGGTCGCCCAGCACCTGGCAACCACGGGGCTTCTTGATGCCCTCACTCATCAGGTTCGCCTGGTGCGCGGACGCTTCGGCAGCTATGAATCGATTGATTTTCTCGCGCTCCTGTTGGGGTATGCGATCAGCGGGGAACGAACCTTAGCAGCGTTCTTTGAGCGAGTCACGCCCTTTGGCGCCGCTTTCATGGCTCTGTTTGGACGTGCAGATCTTCCCCATCGTGCCACGCTGAGCCGTTTTCTGGCAAGCGTAGACCCTCCCTGTCTGGAAGCGTTTCGCGCGCTCTTCGAGCAGAACAGCTTTGTCCAGCGGTGGACCAATGAGTCCATCGGGGGGATTTGGGATCGGCAAGGATGCCGTTACCTCGTTTTTGATGTGGATGCCACCCGCCAGGCCGCACGCCAGCGCGCCTTGCCCTGTGATCCCACCTTGCCAGCCCCTCGTCGCCGGCTCAATGCGGTCTGTGGGCCTGGCTTCACCGGACGAAAGCGAGGGGAGGTCGTTCGCACACGTACGGTCGCTCTCCAGATGCATACTCGCCAATGGATCGGCACCTATGCAGGTCGAGGCAATGGCGACTATCAAGGAGAACTCGCTTCGGCCCTTCGTGCCATCACGACCTACTTGGAGTTCTTTGCTCTTCCCACAAAAGTCGCTCTCGTGCGCCTCGACGGGCAATATGGTGATGCCGTCGCCATAACGCTCTTGATTGAAGCAGGCGTCCATCTGGTCACGCGGGCGAGAGGGTATCGAGTGCTAGAGCATCCGCACATGCAATGCGTGCTTGCGCACCCGCCAACCGCATGTGTCACCCAGGTGAGCACAAACGAAGCGGTTGAGTTGTTTGATGGTGGCTGGCTCTCACCAAGCGAAGGGATGCCTACCATCCGTGTCATTGTCGCCCGACACCGCGCACCGCAGTCAGGCAAGAGGATTTCGGTAGGCAAGCACATCGGTGAATGGGTCTACGAGATCTTCCTTACCACCCTGCCACTCGAAGGGTTTCTCGTCGAGGATGTGCTTGATCTTTATCATGGACGAGGAGCCTTTGAGGCCGTGCTTGCGGATGAGGATGTCGAAGAAGACCCTGATCGCTGGTGTTCGTACACGGAGTGCGGACAGGAACTCTGGCAGGTCGCGTGTCAATGGATTTGGAACCTCCGGCTCTCGCTTGGGCAGGCTCTGCAAAAAACAGAGCTCCGTGAGATCGAATGGGCGTCCCCGAAAGAGACACCTCCTGTGCTTCTCACCATTGAAGAGCCAGTTGAGGCGTATGGGCCATGGGAGTGGGCTGCAGCATTCGGACGAGCTACTGGACGCTTCGGGGCCGATGCCTTCACGTTACAAGAGGATGGCAAGCTTCGCTGTCCAGCGGGAGCAAGCCTGTGGTTGAGCGAAGTACGCCAAGAAAATGCATTCACTCAGCGCGCTGTCTACCTCGCGTATCAGACTGACTGTCAATGCTGTTCTCTGCGAGAGCAATGTTTGGCAAAAGGTGCCAAAGGCAATCGTGCTCGGCGGGTCAGCGCTGTCCGTCGCCTCTTGCCCTCACCTACCTCGGTTGCGTGTGAGCAAACGCCTGTCCTTCTCGGACCAATACGATGGGTGGATGTCGCAGGCCGAGCGCTTCGCCGCACCTGGGCCACCCATTGGCGTCATCAACACACCGAGATCATCGCGCTTGTCCAGTGTCCTGAGAAGGTTTTCCCACCACCACGCCCCCCTCGTGAAGTACGTTCGCATTACCGCTGGAGGTGGTCCGACAGGTTCGCCTGTAATGCCTGGTGGGGACCACCGCAACTGCGTGTTTCCGTGGCAGGCGTCCCTACCTTTCTCGCTATCAAGTAACACAGGAGGAACTGACGAACAAACAGGCAAAGTGAGCGAGGTGTCATTGCCCCTCTGAGCTCGTCATGAGGGCCGAGAGTCCCTGTTTGTTTCTAACAATCTCTTCCATTTCTTCATTGCTCGTTTGCTACAAGCTCATTGCGCAACTCGTGGGAAGATTCAATTTATCTGAGAAAAGAGAGTGCCACTTATATAGCTTAATATGGCTCTATAAGCTTTTTACGCAAACGATGAATGGTTCTATGATGAGCCAACGAACATCATCCTGAGAAATCACACTACTTTCATCTGCTGCAAAAAATTTTGCCTTTTTGGAGCACTGTCAGAGGTGAACGTGAGATATTTAGCTCTAAACTTGTACTCGGAACCCTGCCTAAGTAACTACCCAGAAGTCATGAAATGCTGTGATACACAGTGATCATCTTCTATACTCTATGGAAAGTGAAAGATCTCATGAACGAATTGGAGAGGAAAGAAATGCCGCGCGATTATACCAGGGCTGCGACGTTGACCCTAATTTTATATTTCTTTGGGTACATACCTGGCCTTGTCGTCAACATCATTAATCTGCTTTCTGCTGTAAGCGCAAAAAACTCCTATGGTTACGCGCCGGGTCTGGGGTGCCTGGCATGGCTGCTTGTAATTTGCGGAATAGGGCCAGTTGCACTTTTTGGGCTAGCCTATTTTATTTTACTTCACCTCTACTAATACTTTCCGCGTTTTAGCTTATCCAGCAGGAGACTTTGATGTATGAAGAACACAGCGTGCTGTAACCTCCTCCTTACAATTCATGCTTCTCTTGATCTATGAGGAGGAGGTTGTGCAAGGGGTATCCTACGAAGTGAGGACAAATGGCTTGCTCGATCTCCTGTAAGAGAACGGGAGTATCTCCAACTGCGTTGAGCCATAAGGTGAACCTCTCGCCCATTGCATCGATGAGATAGCAAAGCGCACTCGTGAACTGGGCGACATCCAGAGGGGCGCAGTGGACCAGGCGCTCGACGTGATCGAGATGCATGATAAATGGAGGGTATTTCATTCCCTGAAATGTACCTCTTTGCAAAAGACGCCTGGGCCAAACCTGTTCTCGCATCAAGATAGACAAAAGATCAAGCTGATCCTGCCTGTCTAATGCTCGACTGAGCCCCAAGTCTCTCCGCTCTGCTGGAGTACAGCCATCTGTGCAGTATGCGTCAATCAAGAGGGCGAGCTGTGGGTCGCCCTTTTTGCTGAGTGGAACGAGTGCCTCGATGGCTCTCTGTACCACCAGATTATCACTGCGTTCCTCCAGATCATCTTCCGAGAGAAGGCGAAGGGCGTTTCCATTTCCCATTTGAATGAAGTTGTCCCAGAGACGGTGACACAATCCACGTACGAGATCGGGAAAGAGAGGTGTGTGCAGGTAGCTCATCGAGATAAAGCTTGTAGGTGGTAGCGCTAATGTATCGAACGTTTCCGCGATGGTCAGAGGGTCGCAGAGAGCGGTAAGAACCACTTGCGGATTGCTGCTCGTTGAGATCTCCGTGAGTGCCAACCTCAATGCTTCGTTCATGACATCTTTCCTTTTGTTATCTTCTGCTGTGGCCTGCCGCGTTTGGGACGCAGCTTCGCTTGCGCGATAGCATTTTGGTGAATCAGGCGCACACCGGTACCGGGCACGCCTTGAATGCGCCCCATAGCGAGCAGAGCCGCGCATTCGTCTGGCGTTGCGGAGCGAGAGGAGAGACGTTCCTCTGCAACCATACGTCGGATGCTGCTTGGTGCTAGCTCCAGCTCACCAGCGGTCTCCTCAACGGTCATATAGAGTGCGAGGGGATCATGCGAAGGCATCAATTTTCTCCGAGCTCTATCTTTCGCTGTTTCTTATAATTCGAGCACTTGCGCTCGAATTATAGCACCCCTTCCGCGAAAATACAACCCTTTCCTGCGTTGTTCTCTCCTCTACACCGCGAGGCCCGCGCGTCTGGCGGTCTGTTCGAGCCAATCCAATCCACCAGGCGTTTGCTGCCAACTCTTGAGTGCAAAACTGGCATACCAGACGGCCTCTCGCTCATCTCCGTGTCCGTAATAGTCAGGCTCTCCATAGTCGGCCAATGCTTCTGGGTGAAGCAGAAAATAGGGCACATGCTTATTGTTCTGAAAGGCTGTACGTAGTGCCTTCGAGGCTGCCTGGCGGGAGGAGCGCTCCTGCTCCGAAGAAGCACGACGGAATTTCCAGCACGCGTTGGTATACCACCAGCAGGTCTCCCTCAGATCCATCTTTTCCCCACTCTCATCGACATAGACAAAATAGCGTTGCAGCGCCTTGGAAAGTTCCTTATCGTCGCCTTCCTCCAGGAGACAGCAGATGATCGCATAGCGGTTGCCCTGATTGTCTCCAGGATTCAACTCCAACAGCGCTCGGAAGTGCTCACTGGCCTCCTGTGCTTTTCCGAGCTTGCGCCAGAGTACGTAAGCAATGGCCGCCCGTGCTTGCATGTACGGTCTCGTGCCAGCGCTATACCAGAAATGGATCTGATGCTCTTTTCTCGTCGCTGGCTTAAAAGCATCAGGTCCAAGCTTTTCGGAAGCACAGAGCAACGCCCGCTCGTAAGAAGCCAGCGCTTTCTGGTAGTGTTCCTGGCGTTCCTCAAGATACCCTTCGAGTATATATGCCTCGACGCAGGTAGCATCGAGGGCAAGCGCAAATTGGACGCGCGAACGCATCTCCTGTAGGGAGCGCGGCGCTTCGTCTGAGTGGATAATGATCTGCTGGGCCAGCTCCTCCATCGAGATCGGCAGGTACTCAGGGGGACCGTACCCTCTTTGTTCGTAGAACTCTTTGAGCGATGCGCGACTTCCCTGGCGAAGCGTGAGGATGTATACAGCAGCATCAATAGCCTCACGGAACAAGTCTGCTTCTGAGGCCTCGGTACGAGTGCCATAGCTCAGGCACGTTACCAGATCGCGCACACACTCCCCCAGGCACTGAATATCTTCCGGTTCAAGCTTCCGAACGGGGTGGTGACTTTTTAATGCTATCTGTTGTTTCATACGCTGCTCCTTCTGTAGAAGCTTATTTATCCTGTTACTGCGTGACGATGTAATCTTCTGCCAGTACTGATGAGGATAAGGCCGCCAGCGAAATGCGCTAGCATTTCTTCGTTCCGTCACAACGTGATGTGTGTGGAATCTGCATGCAGCAGATCCACCGTGTCAAAATACGTTTTTCTCCCGAAAAGGGGTATTCATCCCTGTTGTTGTTCGCCTCGCGCATGATCTTTTTCTTCTTCTGGAGCTGCATAGCGAAAATAATGCAGGAGTTTCGCTCGTTGCTCTGCTGTGGCCGCCAGGACAGCACTCCAAGCCAGAACATTTTCTCGCAGGGGACTGATGTACCTCAGCAGACACGTATGATGGACATATGCGATCTCTCGCTCATACCCGATTTTACTGCAAGCTGACGAAAACTGATTCCCCTTTGAATGCACAATTTGTCCAGGAAGTGCCCGAAATTTGTATACTCACTCGTGTCTCTTTTTAGCTTTGCCATGCAAAATGTGTCCTCTCATTGGCGATTGGCAGTCTCCATTATAGCATGCTTTTGATTGTCAATTGGCAATCAATAATCTCAATGAGAAATTACATGAAGAGAAAGGATGAATTATTGTGCATTGGAAGACGGCAAACAAGCATATTGGTCCTAATGATTGCAGGGTGATCACACAACTTTACTACGCGGCGAGTCTTCGTATCCCTGTGAGCCGAGCTTGTATCCAGCTCATGGGCTACCGAAGCGAGAACCTGGGTGAGATTGCGCTTCCTGAGCCAATCATAGACGACCAAGCAATTGAGCAGATGCTCCAGCAAGCGGGATTGCCGCTGACAGGATGGGCACCTGGGTACGAGCACATGTTAAGTCCGTATAACAATCGTAAAATCCTGTACGCGCTTTTAAGCATGACGCGTCAGATCGTCGAGGAAAGCGGCCAAACGGTCGTCGCGATTGCTGAATTGCGGAATAAATTCGCGGTGGATGACCGCCTTTTCACATTGCATCTGCTGAATCTGATTCAGGACGCTCAGGGTCTTGTCGCGGTGGGAGAGGACGCCATTCGCCTGGCGTCCTGGCATGAGGCGATAGAGGCCAGTGCCCAGCTCATTAGACAAGGCTCTCGACGAACTAGTGGAGATGTCATTCAGCCAAAGGTACAGCTCCGACTGAGTGAGAGCTACACCGGGAGCGAATGGGTTCTCACAGCATGCAGTAATGGGAGCTTCCACTTGTTTCAGCTAGAGCCTCCATATACGAGTTTGAGCGGCGATGCCCCCGCGATTGACGTATGGCTCAAAGAGCAGATGTTTCCTCTTGGGTGGAGCGCGACCTATGGGGAAAATGAGACAAAGCGCGAGCGCGCGCTGTACAAAGTCAATGAAATGAGAGTACAGTAGTTATTAGTTTCGACCCCTTGAGAAGGTGATGTAAGTGCGACCTTTGTACGTTGGCCCGGACATTTTCCTATATTGGAAAGAATAATTGGCGTAGGTCTCTGCCATCGATCCGCTACCAATGCTGCCCGGACCCTGACGCCAGTCGTTGTAAATCCATATGCACCTCTGGATGAGATGGAGGACGGCACGGGTTAACGAACCACCTCACAGAGCAATCGTAACACAGCGCTTTGAGCTAACTGATGGTACGATTGCTCTGTGTTTTGTTTTTGTTTTGGAACGGAACTGTCACTTTGCTAACAGGAAAAATGGCAGAAAGTTTTTTAATACAACAACAGTGCTAATCGAAAAAACTGCCAGTTTGCTACAAAAATCTGTCAAATTTGTGCTTGAATAGATGAGTATTAAAGGTCTATCGGGATCTCCATTATGATCTGACGTTGCTCATCGGTCAGATAGGTTGGGATCTTTTTATGAGTCATGGGGACGCACTCCAAATCTCTGAAACCTCGAATGTATCTGTCTTACCATACCCTTATAGCTCTTGCAACTTTAGCGGAACCAATCAGGACCTTTTCGTGACTGGCCTGCCCTTAGCGGAATCTATCGGGGAAATTATGTCGGGACCCGCATTAAAGATGATTGTTGCGCGGCTCATCGGGCCTGACCCTTCACAGGAACCCTGGCAGAGAAGGACTTTCTATCTCTTACTCTAACGAGAGCGCTGGGAGTCCGTGCGCACCGAGAGTGAGAGAGATTTCGCCGCTGTGATGGAGGTCGTGTTCCAACACGTGCCAGATGATCCAGCCTTTGGTGCGTTCAGTCGGATCGTCTGGGATCGCCGGAAAGATGTGCTCAAGATCAGCGGGTGTCCAACGCTCCAGTGCCGACTCTAGTACCCGCCAGGTCTGCTCCAGTCCGCTCACCAACTCTGAAGCTTTACGGACTGGTTGCCCGGTCGAGTCCCAGTGCTCCATAGGAGCTAAATGGGCGCTCCCCTCGCCAGCGCGCGAGCACATCCACCAGACACGTGCCGCAATAATATGTGCAGCAATGCGGCCTATGGACCAGCGAGGTATTGTGCTATAGGTGAGTTGAGGGCTCGTGAGCGGCGCGAGGGCTTTGACAAGACGTTGCTGATGGCCGTGCCAGCCCTGGTAAAAGAGAGCGAGTGAGCCTTGCATGGTCTGCTCCTATACTTCTACTTCAATTACCCTTGCCGGTCCGAAGGGGGACCGCACCTCAATATGGAAGAGCCATCCCATACGTCCCATCTTCAGGCTACTTTCTGCCAGTTGAAAGCTCAATTTCATCAGATTAGGCCACTTGAACACCCCTGCGTGAGTTGGTGCCTCCTGGTTCCAGTAGAAATATTTTTGCCAAATCTCGTTTCCGGCCTCGCCGTATTCATCCGCGTAGAGCAGATCAAATTCGGCGAAGATGCCTGTTGTGAAGGCTTGGAGTGGAGGATGCCTTGTGATCTCACTGTGAATACGTCCAACATGCACTGTTCCCGGCGGCTCGAAATGCACTATGGTCATGCCCTTTTGAAGCTGATCGCTGGTCAGTTGTTCCAGTTGCATACGGTTTTTCTCCTCTTCCTAGATCAATTTTGCTGGCCTTCAAATGTGCCTCCACGCAACAGGACCTTGATGAACTCAGGATCATCCGTAGAGTACGTCATCTCCTGTTGCAGCCAGATTGCTTTGAGCGTCATCTGTTTGAGGCGATCCAGATCCTGCTGGAGCGTAGAATCGCGCAGCTGCACCTGCGCCAGCCAATTGACCGCCAGGCGGCTGCGTAGGTGACGCGAACCGATTTCCAGGGCGAGCTGGAGCATCTTGCGCAGGCTCTCTCGTTCAGTTTCAGTACGTGCAAGAGCCGAAGCTACATTGCGCGAGGACTGCGTAAACGCTTTGTCCCCATACTCCCAACGATATTCTTTTTCCACTCGCACGGCCAACTCAGTCAGCGTGAGCGTCTCATATCCCGCCAGATCATACTCAAAGATGAGATACTGCGCCAGCGCTTTTCGCAGGCGTGCTTCTCCTTTCACCGCATGTGCAATGGCTCTGGATGTTTCGTGGCTGCCAATATTTTGTGGTAAGGGATAATCGGTGTGCTTGCGTTCGTGTCCGAGAAAAAAGCCAGGGGTATCAACATTGCTGAGGAAGAAGAGTAAACGCATGAAGCCATTATAGGAAGAGTCTAATTGAGCGCATAAGAGGGATAATTCTGAGACGGCCACTGAGTGCGGCGATGCCGAAAAATTGGTTGCACCGAGCCACCAGACAATCTGTTCAAGTGTACGCGCACGTTCTACCTCATCTGGGAAAGATGGAACACCTCGATACGCAGGTGTTTGGAGAATCAGGTCTTTGAGGTAAGTAAAGAGCTGTTTCGTATCCATACTCATCCTTTCCGACATTTACGGTTGGAGAAGAAAGCAAAAGTGTCTCTCTGGAGTAAGATAGTCAGCAAGCTCCAGGAGGTGTTGAAAGGTTGTCTGCTCCCACTGGTGCAGTTCTTCCGTGAATGAGATCAGACGCTGATAGTTTGCCAGATCTGACATCGCAGCCTGGAGTAGATCGTATCCACTATAGTCCATCCGATAAATGCAATTGATTCTCTCCTGCTTGGCTACCAGGAATTTTTCCTCCGCTTGAGGCAGCGATCCGAGCACTTGCCATAGGAGGTCTTGTACCATTGCTCTCCTCTCTGGCGGGATCTCGATGTGAATGTGCAGAGTGCGGCAGTCCTGCCAGAATTCATAATCGACATTTACAGTATAGGTTATTCTTCGTTTATAACGCAATTCCTCAGTCAACATCTTTTCGAGCAGATCACACAAAATGCGAACACTATATTTCGTGAAGCGGAGAGGGACCACCCATTCATAGGTCAGCGTTAGTTGTGACCCAGCTAATGCTGAAAACTCTGAAAGCTGAACAATTGTTTCTTGCCTTTGTGGTGGCTGAGGGGAAAATGCGTTCGGCATGCTCGAACGCTCGCCTCGTTTTGAGACCGAAAAGGGGGTTTCCTGAAGTATGCGCAGCATGCATTCTCTCGGCGTCGGCCCGATACAAACAAGGCTTATATTCTTCGGGACATAGTAACGATCATAAAATATTTGGAGTTCTTCTGCTGTACATTGCAGAAATTCATTGAGAACACCGAGAGCAGAATGATACGTTTGCAAGCGGGAATGCCCTTCAAAAAGGAACGGTCTCCCTTGCATGTCCCAGGTTCGTGCATGTTCGTGCTCATACTCTCGATAATACTCACGAACAACAACAGCTTTCTCTTCCTCGATTTGGCGGGTGATGGTTCCCATCAGCACCATTTTGCCAAAGAGGGTGAGAGCTTCCCGTATGCTGTTCGTCTGGGCTGGAAGATGGAATTTATAGTTGGTCGCTAGGTAGGAGGTGGACCCGAACGATCCCCACCCTCCTAGTTCCTCAAAGCGATTTTCGAGCTGAGAAAAGGTGAAGTCTCCCACATTTTCCCCAACGAGATGTTCCAGCAGGTGAGCTAATCCCTCACGCCCAGGAGGATCTTCTTTGACCCCTGCATGAATGACCACACCACTATAAAACCAATTGACGTTGGGCCACTCCTTTGAGTAAACGGAGAGGCCGTTTTCAAGTGTATCCTGGTAGAAATTGGCATACAGATCATGAAACATGACAAAGAATTCCTTTGTATTGCGATGCTTTTTTTAAGAGTCTATCTGATTTTCTCGCTGGCTGCATAGTTTTTGTAGTGGATGGGAGCGAAGTCCTGACCGATTTTTTTGCGACGTGCGTCTCAGCACGGGGATGTAGGGGCTGAGTATGAATGGACAGGAAAACCCATACTTCTCGTCTGAAAGTTGGAATAGAGATCCAGCCAAATAAGCCAACAACTTCTCATCCTTAGTCTTAGCATGGTTTTTCAGTCTATTCACACTCAGAAGCCGCTATCAAGCAATGGTATTCAAAACAGAAAGAATTTGCAAGAACTCAGTCTCTCCTGCGATACTTACATCACAGAGCCGTTGATGGATGCGGTCTGTAAGAAGTTTTTTTGTTATCCCAGCATGGTTTGGGTTGCTATGGAGCAGGGCGAGATTTTGCCAACACTCATCAATCACATTCATCTCTATCTCCCGTCGTTCTATACCATCCAAGATGGCAGAAGCGCGGGCACTCGCATCGACTAAATGATTGATACTGGCAAAGCATACAAGGTCCTTCGCCAACTCAAGATAAATATCAATATTCTGGCGATTCAGCGTGTTTATATTCTCTCGCAGGAAGTTCATTTTTGCTTCCAACGAGAGAGTGTTAAACTCTTGCTCAAGGGGAAGAGGCGACTGCACCAGGACGCCAGCTAATGCCTCTTGTTTCTGCGACGGATTGACAAAATAAAAAAATTCGCTGCTCACCTCTATCATATGATCTGACTTATATACAGCAATAGCGACTCGGTGAGAGGATATGCCTATTGAGATGTCTTCAAATAATCCAGAAAATCTTGAAGTAAGGTACTTGAAAGGGACGGCAAAAATGCCATCTTCAAGGCGTAATCCCATCCGAGCTAAAACCTCGTCATAGCCCTGAATTCTATCTGGCTGATGGGACCGTAAGTCTTTCTCGTCAATGCCTGCACGATCCGTACCGAAGGCTCGCATGTTTTCCAACAGCCCTCTATTGAAAACGCGAAGAAGCGCTTGGCTGTCGGACAGCTTGAGATCGGCAACAAATGTTGCAATTTCGTGCATTTTTTCAGCAGGGTGAGATTTCGTGAAAAGGCGTTCGATCATTTCGTTGTTTGCTGCAAGGCGTCGATAGGCAGGCGGCTCTTACAGGCATCCTCATGGTATTTTTCTAAAAGACGATCCGCTTCCTCTAAAATAAAAAAATGGTGGATGCTCAGGACGTTTCGCCTCAAACGGAGTGAGCAGGTTTACTCCGTTTGAGCTGGGAGAGGCATCCTTATGCAAGGCCGTCCTCTTTTGGAAAACTGGCTCCCGATCTTCCCCCGCTATCATCTTTTTGATTTTGTAAGAGGAGTGCATTTTCACGCTCTAACTCTTCTACCCGATGCTCAAGAAGTGCGATGCGAGCGTTGGCCTCCTCTAAATGATGCTCCAGAAGTCTTGCATCTTCATCATAATGAAATGTTGCAAGCAGTGCTTTCCGCTGATCGGGTGTTGCCTCCAAGATGGTGGCCCAGGCAAGCACATGGCGGCGCTCGGGCGTCGATTCTCCTCGACAGGCTCTGATAATGCTCATCTGAGAATTGGGGCTCATGCCAGATCGTATCGCCAGTTGGCGATAGCTCATCTTCTTTTTGGTGAGCAACGCATCAAGTAGCCGTCCAAAATCGGTATATTTGCTCGTGTCGTGTTGGGTATTCGCCATCGTGCAACAATTCCTTCCAATGGAGTTGACAATCTCTATTGTACATGGTAATCTAAGAAGAGTCAATGGAGATTGCAATCTCCATTGAGCAAGGGAGTTGCTTGCCTGGTAAAGCTAATTGATAGCTCATGAAAGGAGCGCGACAGATGGCCGAAGTACAGCAGGAGCGCGTTATCGGAGCGGTGAAAGCCCTCATTCTCGAACGAAAGTCGTTTATTGGTGAAGTCAAATCGTACCTGGAAAAAGTCGCCGTTGTGGTCACTTCAGAGGAAGAGATTGAAGGGGCAATAGCCCGTCTGTTCCGTCCCGACAACAACACACTGATGAGCCTCGCACAGGCGTTGCTCCTCGGTAACGTTGTTCGAGGCGTCTGGCATGATGAGTATAGTTTCATTGTGGCTAGGCGGTCGTACAAACTGTTCGACAACGCACAGGACACGAAGGTGGTGTACCTTCTCTTCTCCTGTATTGGTGACACCATTGAGCGAACGATTGACCCGTATGATTCACCTGAAGCGGTGCAAAAGGCTCTGGAATCGATGCGTGCTCGCGTCGATAGCTGGTCACCACTTCCACGTGCTCACGCGGAGAAGATGCTGGCAGACTTCAAACACTTGACCATGCGAATCTCCGTCACCCTGTCCTAATCCCCTTGCACGATGGGTCGCCTGAACACCTGGGCGACCCATCGGTGTTTCTGACGGTTCTTCAGGAGAGCGCGTCCCCCACCACACGCGATAGAAGGATGACCAATCATACTGTAGACAGAACTAGTTTTGTTGTGTTATACTTTTGGCAAGTACCGAAAGGGTTCCTGGAACGTCCCTTCTGGGTACCTAATCTGTTAAAACGGGGAGCAACCGATGAGCGACCACGCACGCGCTGAAATCATACAACTGGACCACTTTGGTTCCCGAAAGAAAAGCTCTGTATTAAAAGAGCAGATTACGACCTTAGAGGATGATCTTTTTGCCTGGATGGCTGCCTATCTTGATCTCGCGGTCGAGGGGGTGAGAAGTCGGCCCATCGCCGACAAAATTGCATTACATCTGGATCGCTTTGCCGATTTCTTCCTCCGTCGGTACGGACATCTGCGCATCTCGACCGTCTTGAAGCGTGACGTGTTGGAGTGGATGAAGCGGTTGCGTGACGAGGAGACAGAGGCAGGTGAACACACGGCGCTGGCCCCAGCCACCGTCAATAACCACCTGGCCTCGCTTTCCGGGTTTACGTCCTGGGTGGCCGCGCAGCGACCCGAACTCTTTGTGCTGGGCAACCCGTGTTCTGGGGTGAAAGAGCTGCCACTGCCCGCACTGATTCCCCACACGCTCTCCGAGGCGCAGGTGATTTCACTCAAATCGATCCTGGAGCGCCTGCCAGCCCTCATGCGCCGCAAAGGGAGGCGGCATGGGCAGCGCCAGCGCAAACAGGCGCAGGAGCCGCTGCTGCATAAGCACAGTCGCCCCTACCGAGATCGGGCGATCATCGAGATCTTTCTGGCCTGCGGAGTGCGACGCGAGGAACTGGTGAATCTGAATCTCGACCAGGTGGTGATCGGCGCAGCCGATCCGAACCGTGGCGAGCGAACCGTCGTGACGCCAGCGGCCCTGCGCAAGGCCCGCAAAGTGCAGCTCGTCAATGTGTATGGAAAAAACCAGACCTTGCGCAATCTCTTTCTCTCCGCTGATGCGCGGGCGGCCCTGGCGGACTACCTGGAATGTGAACGGGGAACCGATGCCGAGGGAGTGGCCGAACCACGGGCGCTCTTCTTGCGTGCTGGCAGCATTCGCTTTGTGAAAAAGTCCAAGCAGGAAGATGAAGTCATTGCGCCACAGGGGGATGCCAATGGGCGCTTAACGGTGCGTGCCATCAACAAGTTGGTGACACATATCGGCGAGCTGCATGATGCGGAGCAGGAAGGGGAGCGCAAGATCAACGGTCTCCACCCGCATATGTTGCGCCACACCTTCGGCTTTCGCCTGGCCGAAGAGACCAACAAGGACAAGTTTGAATTGCAGCGCAGACTCGGCCACCAGTCCGAGGCGTATATCCGTGTCTACACGACCCCGACGGAGAACATCGCCTCGGGCTATGTGGAGAAGTTTTAATCCGTTCCTTTATATAAGGTGTGACAGAAATGGAAAGACAGTGAGCGGATACAGCGCTTGCAGAGAGGAAATACGATGGATGACCAGCCCTTGTCTCTTCACCAGTTACGTCGCGCTTTAGAGCGAGGGGACACGCTAAACCTGGGTGGATATCCCCTACGACGCCTCCCAGAGAGAGGCGTCGATACGCCGACTGGATCGCAAGTGGCAAGGTGGGCAACGTCACTATTGTTGTCGATTCACATAGCTCTCACACACGAGAAGAACAATAAGGAGAAAAGCAACGTGTCCCAGGGAACAGTTATCACATTGGGGACGCTCTTACGTCAGCTCCCTGTATCAACACGCGTACGTCCGACAGAAGCACTTTACTTGTTGCTAGGCCAACATGACTGGATGAGTAACGAGCAAGCACGAGCCCTTATCGCTCATAGTCGAAATGTAGACCTTGATTGGGACGCTTATCTGGTCGATGAGGATCAGGCGAAACCATGTGGGATTTACGTATTCGGGCCAGGGGGACAGGCTCACCGCGCTTTTGAGTTGTCCCAGTAGCTCAGAAAGGAACCTCCCATGAGTACAGCCGTCCCTGAGAATAATGGAAAAATACCTCAGGCATTGACCTCTTCATCGTCTGCGGTCGCCCTGACCGAACTTCAACGTTTCCTGGCGGTGCTGGCACAAAACGTGCCAGCCACAGATGAGCTCGCTGACATGTGGTCACCGCAAACGCAGGAAGTTTTAGAAGCAGTTGAAGCTTTGTTACGAAAGCGCCGCCTGTCTATGCTGGCAGCCATCGAGCAGCGCGATCAAGAACAGGGGTTTCTTCTGGATGTTGCCGGGCGCATGTGGATCAATTACCAGGATCTTATTGGAGAAATCACCGCAATTTTTGGGATGCGGGGGAGTGGAAAAAGTACTACTGTTGCGCTTATCCTGGAACACCTCCTGCGCCGCAATATTCCTCTGGCTGTTATCGATCCTCACGGAGAATACTTCAGTCTCCGCGCATTGCCTGTTCCTCTCCTGGTCGTGGGTATTGCAGGCGGAGCAGCGAGCGCACCAGACCTGATTATTGAACCCGAAGAAGTGGGAATAGTCGCTGAATTTTCCATACGTAATGGCGTTTCGATCATTCTGGACCTGGCTGGTATCAAAAAGAAGTACCGCTATGACGTGCTCTCCGAATTTTTTGAGGCGGTCTGGAGCATTTTGCCCCAGGTCCGGCGTCCCTATACGGTTGTGCTTGAAGAGGCTCATGGAATCATTCCCCAGGGAAGCAGTAGCCCTGTCGAGGAGGTGGTATCGGACCTGGCGACGGAATATCGCAAGTTCGGACTCGGAATGATCATTGCCGATCAACGGCCCGCCAATGTGCGAAAAACACCTGTGACGCAGGCGCGAGTGCGCATTTTGCATGAGGTAGAGTACCCACTCGACGTGGATCGGTACAAGGAGCTGGTGCCACGGAAAGCGAAGCAGATGGAGTCGCTTCTCGAAACGTTCGGTGCGGGCACAGCCCTGGTCAAAATCCATAAGCGTGTGGATGTGATCCAGGTCCGTGAGCGTGAAACAGTGCATATTGGCACCACTCCGACGCTTGATGGGCAGGCAACCACAGTTGAAATCGCCCGGGATGACACCCTGGTGCAGTATGTACGCGAGGCCCTCGCGTCCGCTCCCCCGCGCTCGAAAGGAGAGAAACTTTCTTCTACAGGTGCGCGACGCTTGCAGGAAGCATTGGAACGTCTGGAAAAAGCCCATCAGGAGATTGAAAAACTCATTCAAGAAAATACCCTTCTGCGAGAACATCTGGCACGCCTGCTCGAAAAAGTCCAAATCTATGCCCCTACGCTCCTCTCCGGTGAAGGGATACTCCTACAACTCGTTGCAGGGAAGCCTTCTGCTCAGGCATTGTTACCTGCTGCCCTTGATATTCAACACGCCCATATTGCTCATGTCGAGATCACGTCAGTCAGCGGCAGCGAGGCGCAAGAAATCGAGATGACTCCCATAGATGAAACGGCGCGCGCGTCGTTGCTTTCTGAATTACAGCAAGCACAGACGCTTCTCAAAGAGCGCACCGAGGAATTGGCCACGCTACAAGAAGCTTTTGCCCTGTCCCAACGTCAGGTGCAGCGCTTAGAGAAGCAGATCCAGGAGGGCAACGAGCATTCGACGGGAAGCGCTGCTGGCCAGACAAGGGCCGCATCAGCCAAAGAGATACCGCTTGACCACGTATTGTCGTTGGATGAGCGGGTGCGCTGGAACCAACTCCAGAAACAATTTGTCATTGCTGATTCACTTGAGCGGGCTATCGCATTGACCATTCTGTCTTACGAACGGGCGGGGAACGTTGGTCAGCAGGAGTTGACCATTGCCCATTTAACCCTGCTGACGAAGCAAAAGAATGAGCAGAAGGTTCGTGACCATCTTCCCAACGCTCTGATCGGACTCAAGATTATTGCGGAGACTACACGTGGGAGCAGCCACGCCAAACGTTACTCTGGCCAGTTGCGTCCCTATCTGGCTCGGTACTTTGCCTCACAGCACATCGAACGTCTTTCTGATGAAGTGCTGCGGCTCATCGCAGGAGAAAAAAAGATCCCTGCTGATCGGGGATGAAGCAGGGATTTGAGGAGAGGTGATGGGAAACACAGAGCACGAATGGATTTTAGATGGAAGTGGTATCGTCGTTCGTCGCGGCGACCTGGTGGAGTATGAACCAGAAGAGCAAGGATATAAGCTCGCGGCGATGGTGGTGAGTGTGAGCACCGTCGGCTACGCTGGTTTCGGCAGCAAGCACCCAAAGGGTACACAACTGATTGCAGCCAGGCGCGTAAAGAACCGCCGCTTGCCCAAACCGGAGGATCTGGCCGATACTCAGATCGCTTCCGTTCTGGTCACACGAAGACTGAATCGCAAAACTGATCAGATTCCGCTCCCCCCGCCGGTTGCGAAAACGCGGTTCTCCCCTTTTGATCAGGAGAATCCCTGGTACATCCCTATGTTTTTGACGCCAGAGGAATGGAAAGCAGTTTCACGCTGGTACGGCTACAGCTTGCGCTCTCTGCTGTACGATGGCAGTTGGCACGAGATGGGGCGCTTTGTGAACAGAGATGGAGCCTATTCCATGATGCAAGCGCTGACCAGTTCAAAGCATCCGCGCCATAACCATGTAGAGCACGTCTACGTGATCATCCATTGCACTCTCCAGGGCAAGGAGGGACGCGAGCAAGCCGTCGTTGGCACTCCTGGGACACTTCAGGCCATTCTTCAGGAGCGTGAGCAACGTAGGGTTTTTGCACACCAATAAAGCAAAAAAGGAGAGAAAGACTCGATGGGTGCATGGGAGGATTTGAATGAACGTGAGCAAGCGTATCTCACAGCTATCTTTCGCCTCGACCAAGCAAAAAAACGGGAACACGATGAGCGTTTCCGCTTGTATCGCGTTTCTGATGGCCGTCCAGCCCATGAATGGCAGCAGATCAGCTATGAGGAGGTATTGCAAGAGGTGTTTCCTGGGGGCGAGAACGTTGAGCAGATCCTCAGCGGTCTCGTGAGCGAAGGTCTCATTGAACGTGAGCAACATCAAGGGCTCGCACCGGATCATCCTCGCATACGGATCACACGGGTAGGTCGCAAGATGGTCCGGGATGCTCTTGGCATCAGACGTGAGCAATTTACTGAAGCGCAGCGACGCCTCATCAATCGCATTGTTTCAGCCGAACTTGCACCCCAGGCAGAAGTCGAAGCAGCTTTTCGCAATAGCCAGGGAGGCCACGCACAAATTGAAGCATGGCGACAGACGTTGAAAGAGCAGACCAGTGCCGCTTGGCGGGAAGAGGAACGACACTATCAAGAGCACCTTGCGAGCTTGACCAGACTAGAGCCCTGTGCCTATCCTGGTTGCCCGGAGAAAATCGAGGTGAAAACACTCTGGATAGGTGGCCGAGTAGATGGCAATGAAGAGGAACCAAAACCAGCACGCTTCATGGAGCTGGTCGAGCAACTTCCTGGCTGGCACGATGAATGGCACAGCGGTATCAAGGTGCGTGTTTTTAATACACGAAGAACAGTGCTTCATCTCTACGCGTGCTCAGAAGAACACAGAGAAGGAGTCTATCGGCTCGCTGGTCAGATCATCCTTGTTCTAGATCAGGCGGAAGAACAACGGTTGCAGAGCATCGTATATCCCTGGACCAGCGAGGAAGCCCAAAAAGCGATCTGGCGTCGTGGGGCTTCGGATGCCCTGGACTATGTTGCCCGTGCCCCTCTTGGCACCATCTTTCCTTCGCCCAAGGCATGGGCCCAAATCAATAAGATCGGGTTATCGTGCCTGGCAACGTTTAAAAGAAGCACGATGGCCGAGCCAGCTCATGTAGGCAAACTTTTTACTGACGATGAGGACGCGTTGACGAAGCGGTACCTGGAAATGTTCCGTCTTGAGTTTCGCTCAGGCATACATATCCGCGAGGCCATCCTTGCCCCTAAGCCAGGATCATTCCATACATCGTTTCGCAACGATCCCCGCTGGCAGCAGCTCTATAGCTTAGTGGAACATTCGCAGGGATCACCAGAAAAGTGCTAACATCTCTTCTTTTCATTGTTGAGACTGATGCGCTTCAAAATCGTTAAGCAAAATCAGTATGTTGTCTACTGAATAAAAAAGGAGACTAGCATGACCGCATGGAGAGAAATCTACCAGATCAAAAATGAGGAGGAAGATGATGCCTGAAACAGCAGTGATCAGCGAGGCAGCTGGGACAGGATACGCGTATCTCGTTCGCATTCCTTATAAACACCGACTGTTTATTACCTCTTTCAAAAACGCGGTACCTGAGCCAGGACGCGACTGGCATCCGAGACTCTCGGCCTGGCTCTTCAGGCGGAACTATC
Organism: Dictyobacter alpinus; assembly: GCF_003967575.1. Lineage (NCBI taxonomy): Bacteria > Bacillati > Chloroflexota > Ktedonobacteria > Ktedonobacterales > Dictyobacteraceae > Dictyobacter > Dictyobacter alpinus. Next base: position 171,374 of record NZ_BIFT01000003.1, on the reverse strand, counting down.
TGAGTGAGGTGCGTTGTCTCACCAACCAGTATGCGGAGACAGAGCACTGGGACGTGCTTGATACGACGACGATGGCCAAAGATCAGGCCGCAGGAGCGCTCCAAGAGCTGGACCGACAGGAGCATGAGGATCATGTGGCACGGTTCTTAGCCGTGTTGCCTCGCATTCCGGCGAATGCGCTCATCCTGGCTGGCTGGCTGGAGCAGGTGATCGTGCTCGATCTGGAGACGTATCTGGGCGATGAGCTGTTCCGGGCTTGGATACGTGCTGGCCAGCCAGAGCGAAAGCATGCCTCGCTCCCCTACATATCCATGAACAATAGCCGCACGACCCGCGTTGTTGTGGCCGCCGACTCCCGCATTCTCAGAGCCGTGCTGTCTCGTTCGATCCAACGGTTACAGATGGTGCGCGATCTCACTCTCGACACTGTTTTTGAGGATGGGATCATTCACTGGCGTGATGCGCAAGGAAAATTGTGGTATGGTGCGCCCTATCAACAGGCGCTCATGCAACATGAGTATGTGCGAGCACTCTATCAGCCCAGCCAAACATACAACGTGGCGTTTTCCCCCGATGATCAGATCTATCTGGTGGCGCGAGCAGAGGCATTGGATGATCGTTTCTTTGCGTGGGGCTTCAACCCTCATATTGGTTTTACAGAAGGATATAAGGCCCCGCCAACCGGCTTCCCCCTCTCCACTTTTTTAGAACGGTATCACCTGGTGGACTGGTTTGTTACATGGGCGAAACGCAGCCTTGCGAAAGAGGAGTGCTTGCCCGTCGAGAGATATGGCTGGCATCGCTCCCTGTGGGAAAACAGGAACTATTGGATTCACCCCGCTCAGGGGCTTATCTCATTGCTGCTCTACCATAGCGAAGAGGAAACGCAGGCGATTCTCGGATGGAGCAACGACTATGTTAAAGAGCAGCATACGCGGATCACACATATCAAAGAACAGCATGCTCACCACTATCTGGACTACTGTCGCCAGCACGCCATTGAACTGGCACTGCCCAAACTCCAGACAAAGAGCAAAAGCGAGTTGCTGGCATTTGGAGAGCAGTACGGTATTCAGGTACGCAAATCCTGGACCATCCAACGCCTGGCCCAGCAGCTTTTGAGCAGCGGCGGCCAGAGCGTCAGGCTCGCGAATGCCGTTCTTGAAATACCAGAACAGCAGAAGATCGCGGTATGATTGAGAACAGGCGGGATGCCCAGCTCACATGTCAGGATAATGGCCCGGCGGCTCTGCGAGATCAATGGGCCGCCTATCACGAGGAAATGCAACGTCTATTGGAATGCGTTATAGAGACCTATGGAAAGGAAACTGTTCAACTGTGCTGGTCACAGCACTTCAGCTGGAGCGTGAGTGCTAACCTATATACGAGTGGTGACCAATCCAGCCGACGACGTGGCCCGGGAGCGGATTTTCAATGTTCCCAATCGCGGCATTGGTCAGCAAACGCTTGGCCGCCTGCGTTCGTTTGCTGATGAGCAGAAGCTCTCGCTCTAAGGAAGAAAGCCAGTGAAAGAAATGCGTCTAGCGATCCCCGTCTCGGCATGATCGCCCGGAAGCCAAGTAGGAAACAACGGGCTTTTCGTCCTCTCGACCTCCTATTCTGGTACAATTACTTCAATCGTAGTAAGGAGTCTTTAGTACCAATTTGTCACGGCGGGTCTACTGTGACCGTGTAAATAGACGCCGGCGGCCAATTGGTGATGGCCTTGATAGAAAATCTGTCCATTCCCGCTCATACCATAGAAATTCTGTCCACTGGTATGGGTTTGAGTGATGGGAGCAGACCAGTTACTGAACCAATGAGTGGCAGCTTGCTGAAAGAGTCCAATGGTTGGATGAAATGCCCAACTCCCAATGAGGAGGAAGAGGGCGAGAAGGACCATGAAAGCGAGCGTTTGTTTCGTGCGTAAGGTGTGTAGAGACATATGTAAACCCCTTTCACTGAACAACATAGTAAGACGCTTTTTCTTACTTGAACCTCGTTTAGCTAAACCAACTTTGTGCGGTTCTCTCAAGATGAGTAGCCAGTTGAGAATGACTGTTGTAGAAAATTTGACCGGTGATCCCCCGGTGAATGGAGCTGAACCATCCCTGGTTGGTTACTCAAGTGTGCGAGACCAGCAGTGTACTCATCATGACGATGAATGCAGCAATGACAACGGCCACAAGGATGGTTCTCTTCACGTTTTTTAAAAGAGCGATGGTGAAAGACAGGGATGTCTCCTTTCTGTCTGAGATACCTAAAACTTCAAAGATACGACATTCAAAGACAGGTAATAGCTGCAAAATGCTGCCTGTACGCGTTAGTTAGTTATAGAAACACTGGCCCAATATTGTTCGGCCAGCTGCTGTAAGAAGAGAAAGGGTACTCATCGCAAAAGCGATGGTGTACCATTGTTGCATTCTTTTGGGAATGTGGCGCATTCCACGCTCCTCCGATTGAACAGATCCGTTTGAACCAATGGATCTCGACGATTGAGGCATTCTTCAGCGAATTCAATTGAAAAAGCCCTGGGCAGCCAGTTTATGAGTTCCTTGAAAGAAAATCTGCCCAGCGACCCCTGCCCCAACATGCTGACCCGAAAACCATTTTGTCGCAGCCAGTGTCTCAGACGGAAACACGAAACTGGAAACGATAGTCGCAATGAGGATGGCAACGAGAATGGTTGTCATCACCAGCACGCGGAGAGATTTGGTCGAAAGTGGGTAGGTAAGTAACAAGCGGTACTCCTCTCATCTTGTTGAATTGTTGAATAGCAGAACTACTGTTCTTTAAGCACTCCTAAAACCAATTTTGAGCTAATAAAGAGTTGCATTCTCACAACACCTATTGAGCATCTTTTCACCGATTGTACAGCTTGGACTGGAAGCAATCCATGCGAGCCGAACGAGAAGGGGAAATGACGCTGTAAAGAAAACTAATCATAATGAGACACACTACTCCTCCTGCATTTCATATAATTTTATAGATGAAGATTTGTTTAGCTGGACCAGCTTTGTTCCGGCATATATTGCTGGAAATGCTAGTAGTAGAGGAGTTCGGTTCGTGGCCAGACTTCTCCTCATACTTGTGTTAGTTCATATCATTTCCAATAGCGGGGATGATTGTCCGTTGAAGAAAATCTGGCCTGCAATCCTCTGAGAGCCATAGCTGAACCGATTTTGTCCCGCTGGTAAAGGACGACTTATCGTAAAGGCGTAAGAAGATGCGGTCGTACTAATGATGGCTGTTAAACTTATCGCCATAATGATTGCGATGGACAGGAATGTAATGACTCGTTTTTTACGAGAAAGTGTTAATAAATGAGGCATCGTGAGCCTCTTTTTAGGTAAATGGGCAACAGTAGCCATAAAACCCTCTTTTCTTCTCAGATAACGCTTACCGAAAATGTTTTCAACTGTTCATTACCAATGTTACCCTATTCGCGTTGATTTGTACCCGCTAAAGCTTCTAACTTTTTTTGAAGGAACATGGCTAGTTTTTGAGAGGAACATGCACGCTTTTTTGTATGTTTTTCAAGAGAGAGAGTCTTGTTTGATTCGCAAAGCATCCGCGGTCACGCCAGTTGACGCTGCGAGGATCACTGGAGTATCTGAAAGCATGGCCAATCGCTGGATTACCAGCGGTCGGTTCCCAATTAAGGGCGACCCTGAGACGCAGCAACCGGAACTGGTTGGTACCCCTCCCCGCACACGCCAGGTTCGGGTGAGTGATGTTGCCAAGCTACATAAAATTCTTTACCCAGAACAGTCCATTAGCCCTGTGATACGCCCCTTAGATGTCACCAGTATCTAGGGAATAAGGCAACGGGACCTGGAGAAGGCCCCGTCTAAACGCGTTCTGAGAAGATCGGATATCTACCGCACAAGACGACAGGACTTACTAGCCATAAACTGAGTGAGATCTTTCAAGGCATACCCAATCTGAATAGCTGCATCCAGCGTGGAGTGAATGCCGGTAGCAGTATTGGCCAGGAAGAGGTTATTGGTAACCCAATACACACTACCACACTGAAGCCGGCATGCTGAAGCAGGGTGCCCAGAACAGAGCGTTTCCTGCTCCAGTTGCTGAAAACGGCAGCGTAATGCTTCTTCGCTGCATGTATCAATGAGGAACAATGCAATATCAGGTCGAAATTCGGTTGCGCGCTGTACAAACAGATGGATACTCTGCTTGGTAATTGTTGACGAGCTTGATTTGCACTCGACCATTATGCTGAAATTGTCACGGAGTGCAACAACATCAAGGTCACCTTGGACCGTCATTTCTTGAAGATGCACGCAGTACCGCGCCAACATGTGATGCTGAACGCGTAGATACTCCATAACAACCCACTCAAAAGTATGCCCAAGGTTGGAGATCTGTTGTAATTGCGGTCCCCGCCGCCAATCTGATCCTTGCTGCTCAAGAAATGCTTGTTCCTGACAGTACGTCAGGTAGAGTGAGCGTTGTTTCTTGGTCAGTCTGGCCCCAAAATGCTGTGAGAGATCTTCGCGCTTCCATCTCTGCTGAGACAAAATGCACCGCAAGAGCGTACGAAATGCCGCATCATTAAAGAGAGTATGGAAGGTTTGGTCAGTATACGAGATGCCAGTAGGTGTAACGATCCAACGAGGACGAATGACCTCTCCATCAGGAGCAGGCTGCTTGTATCCTGTCAGGGTAAAACCGCAGAAAAGAGACAGGTCATGTTCAAATGAATCGTTGTACTCAGGAGGGCAATACGGGATAGGACAAAGAGAATTACTCATCCACCAATACTCCTTTGCACGACGAAGTATCATCCCTTTCCTTTGAAGCCGAGATAGTTGTTCCCTATCTATTCGACAGCATCTTTGAAAAGAGCATGCTACTTCAATTCTTGTGTCGAGTGGATGATGAAGGATCAGGAATGCTGTTCCTTCAATATCCAAGAAAAATTATACACGATTTACAATGATACGCTTTGATGCTTTTTGACATCCACCTGGCTTCTCAAGCTGACGGGAAGAACTATTTGCGAACAACCCAAAAGTGGCTCTTGCTCTGGTCTTTGTGCTTCGACGTTACACGTTTCGGCGTTGCCTAAATTTTGCAAGAACTCTTACTTACGTCAAGCGACGGAACTGAGGGCAAGCTTACTATGATGTTGGCAAAAAGATGAGCATCTAAAAACATGCAAGAGGAGTTATAAATACTTTATTATTAAAAATCACTTTATCCTGCAAAAAGAGGTTTTTTACGGCTGAGTAACTTTCTCTCTCAAATAAGCGTACTCTATTACGTATGCAGGCGAAAGTGCCTACATACATCTTCTCAAGAAAGGAGCTTATATCATGGCAAAAGGCAGCGGTGGATCGGGTAAGGGGGGATCGAATGGTGGGAAGGGGAGTGGATCGGGAAAATCCGGCGGCAGCTCGATGTCGAAGGAAGATGCTTCTCGTATCCAGAGCGCGGCAGACCGTCATCCTGACTCAGACACCGCGAAAAGTGGTTTTGATGAGCGTGCTCAGTCTGCAGCAGATCGAGCGGAAAACGAGCAACATTCACAGGCCGACAAGTAACATCGGCCAGGAAGCAACAATCAGCTCAGGTTGTTTCCTGATTATACGCTAGCTCACTCCCACAGAGAGTGAAAATGTACTGCCCGACTCAGGCAGTGGCGTGAACGGGATGAGGCATGAAGCCAAGAGGCCCCACGACCTGCCGAAGCGATTGAGCGCGACAGAAAACGGAGGGGGTAGTACTTCCTAAATAGACGTTGTAGAGCAGCCTATGCGATCCATATCAGAGGGGCACAGTCCTATTCGCGTTCGACAGTGAGACTCCTCTATCTCGTCCATCTTGGACGAGAAGCTACCACCCGACTCAGGTTGCTGGTGCATACGGTGGGCGGAAGGTGCGGAAATTAGGGCGTGGCGTGACCGTGTGTTCATCCAATCGAAGCTAGACGAGCGCGTTCAAAAGGGAGGGGGTGGTACTCTTCAATAGGCTCTCGGTAGCGAGAACCAGCATTTGGAAAGTTGATGTTGATCAAAGTCTCCACCATCTGGAAAATCAGCCGTTCTTGTTTCCCAGATGGGGTTCACATGGGCGCTATTGCCCACATTCAGACACTATTTCTGTTTGAGCTAGTACCTGATTTGCTATTGAAGCCTCTTCACGGTCATGATTTTTCCACTGATAGACTGTAACTCCATAAATCCAGAACACGAAGAGTGGTAAACAATAGAACAAGCAACGACTCACCCATATCCTCAACCAATGCCGTTGCTTTTGAGAATGGCACCAATACCCATCAGAAAGAGCGTGATCCCCAAGGCCCAAACGCTTCCACCTAAAACTTTGACCTGCTTCTGTGAGCTTCCCTCACGCGCTTTTCATTTTAATCTGCTTGTCGGTATCAATAAACAGTACCATTCATAGTCAAAATTGCTCAGGTATTGACTATTGGTACCGGCAAATGTATACTTATCGTAGTGATTAGCAGGAAAATAGCGCAGCAGAGGCCGCAACGGGCCATTTTCCTCGCAGAAAGGCAAAAAGTTTCCTATGACTATCTACGCCGTCTTCATCAACTGGAAAAAGGGGGTTGAGGAAACTCTGAATGAATACTATGAGTCGATTATGCTCGGAACTGTCGTAGCGAAAATGCCTCCGATGCCCTCAATAGTGGGGCCGAAACCTTTCAGCGCCAAACAATCACGCTTGATGTGGTTGCCCTGAGAAGTGCATCGATCTTCCAGCAGCAGGTTCTTAAAAATCGGGAGAAGGAATCAGCCTCGCCTGACGCTGGTGGGTCAACGAAGCGAAAGAGGAGCTGTGTATGGATACTCAACCGGTGCAAAAAGAGAAAAATGATGAATTGGTGCAGTATGTTGAGGCTCTTGTGGGAGAAGAGGATTATTGGCTCAGCGTGACAGACGCCTCACGGATTTGCAGGGTGCAGGATGTGACCCTGCGACGGGCAATCGCGAAAGGCCTTCTGCCGGTCAGGCGCGAGCGAGCTGGGCAAAACAAGAGGACACGCTTCGTGCGTGCTAGCGATTTACCCAAGGCAGGATACCCTATCGTTGACGAGTCGGCGGCCATCACCCAGGAAATAGGGAAGGCCGACATTCTCAGTATTCCCAGGCAGCAGCAACTCATCCTGGAACAGAACAAGCGCATCTCAGAGGAGTATGCACAACTCATGACCAGGATCGTTGAAGCGCAACATTCCTTGAGTACCTACCAATCTGAGGTTCGTCAACAGCTAGGAGCGCTGGATCAACACTTTCAGGGCAGCCTGAGTGCTGTGCAAGCTGAGTTGCTTCATCAACTGGCGGAGGTAGAAACGCGCCAGGCTTCTGGTCAAGAGCAACTTCGCCAGGCTTTGGCTGACATCGAGAAACAGTTTACCGAAGCCCATCAAGACCTGCGCCAGAACCTCGGTGAGGCAGAGCAGCGTTTGAGCAACGTTCAGCAGGAGCTTCGCCAGGACCTCACCCACGTACAAGAAGACGCACGAGAACAAGAAGCACGCCTTCTTGCCCGGCAGGCCGAATTGACTCAAGCGATAGAAAGGCAGGGAGAGCAGACGAATCAGGCCCTAGAGAGGTTTTCTGTGCAGCAGCAGCAAGCACTCCAGACCTACCGTGAGGCAATGGATACCGCGATTGGGCGTGTAGAGCGGACTGCACTTGAGCGCTTTCAGTCTCTCGAAAAGCGCATTAGTGATGAGGGAGTGCAAAGAGATGCCCAGGTGCGTTTGTTCAGCGACCAGGTAGAAGCAATGCATGGGCAGGTCACACAGGTGCAACACGATCTCTCGTCCTGGCAGCAGCGTACCAATAAGGAGGCGGAACAGGCCGCAGCCGAGTTGCAGCGACAGCGTACCAGCTATGGTGAACTGGAGCGGCAGCTCGCTGAACAAAAAGCCTTGCTTGATCAGTACGCGCAGCTCCTCCCGCTGGTTGCATCGGTGGCGGATCTCCAGAGCCTGCTGGAGGAAAGACGGAATATGCAACGAGATCGTCCCAAGGAAAGATAAATGCGATAATGCAGGCCAACGTACTAACCCTGGCAATCCGATGAGCATTGATGACGACGTAGCCAGATTGCCTCCTTCACGGCCAGGATCACCTGGGGCAAGCTTTTACTATTATGACGATCAATGCTCAGTCCTGTTGTTGGATTATACGGAGTGGCTGTGTTATGATGGTGCAAATACTGGAGGAGCTGTATGAAAAAAAACATGAATCGGCGTGACGACAAGCCATCTACCGTGAAACAACTGACCGCAGCCATGATTGCTCTCGGAAAATATACCGGAGAAAATAGCGACGCTGAGCGTACCGCTGAAGCCAAGCGTTTAGGTGGCATGGAGGCGTATCGCCTGCTCCTGGCAAACGCGCTGCTGGGCATAGTAGAGACCGATGCCATGTTTGCAGATAGCGCCGACGTTTCAGCCGAACAGATGCAGGCTGCTCACTGGCAGGCACTGAAAGCAGCGGGGGCTGAGGAAGATCCAGGCAAACTCTTACATTTTCTTCGCTGGCGAACGCTGCGTGTGGAGGGTCCGCTCCGAGAAATTGCCCAGAATACGGAAGCTGGCCCACTTCCCCTGGCTGCCGCACATGCGGCAGAAGGGCTCCAACTGCTCCTGGGCATTTGTGCAGCGGGCCAGAACCTGGAGGTCGCATCTCCAGCAGAGATGACAACGAATTTGAAGGGTGCGCGGGAAGCCCTCACCAATGCTGCTGCAAATATCGACGTGATGCTGAACCTTCTCGCTCAAGCCGAGGACCTCTTCTCTTTGTGATGTCCATAGGTATGATGATGGGAAAGGATACATGTCAGATCGATGGCCCCTTGAATGATGCTAGGGGCCATCTCGCCTGCTTTGACAGGGCGATAGTGTACTGATCCCCTCTTCGTGAAGCCGTTCCATCACTCTTTCCACGCTTTCTCTCCTCTCTGCCTCCTTATAACTTCATCCTTTCCGTGTTTTGCCGTCTTTATCCGTGTTTTGCCGTCTTGTTCCCGTCTCTCTCCTGTCTTGCCTAGTTATACTAGCAGTGATCTCTCTCTGGAGAGGTTCCCGATCAGGCGTTTTCGGGGCCATCGATGCCCTGAATAGGAGAACAAGTGGATGCTTCAACTCATCATTGAACCAGCAGGGAGGAGACCGCGCGCACTGGTGAATGTTGATGAGACGGCTTTTGTGGGTACCTGTGTTGCTTCACTGGTTGAGCGTTTGGAGTACCCGACGGTCAATACCGGGGGGCGTCCAGTCACATACCAGCTACGCGTGGCGGAGAGCGGAAAGACGCTGCCCAACACGTTACGTTTCGGCCAAATACGAATTGCTTCGGGGACACGCTTGGTGCTGGAGATGGAAGGTGCGAACGATGCGACGATACCGGCAGCGGCTCATGGCGGCTCATGGGCTCGGCCAGAGCTTGCCATTGGCAAAAGGCGATGGAGCCGTCGGTCACTCCTTGCGGCAGGTGTCTGCATCGCCGTTTTTGGCTTAGGGTCCGGTATCAGTACAGCTTTTGCTCAACGTTCCCTGTTCAAGCACGCATCTGATGGTGCTCGCCCCGTTCCATCTGGCACCCCTCCTGATTCCCCAAAAACGTTGCGAGGCGCGACGGCGCGGCTGACGTTTTCGGCCCACCAGCAGACGGTTCGCACGGTAAGTTGGTCATCCACTGGAACCATGCTCGCATCTGGCGCTGACGATGCGCAGCTCCTGGTCTGGTCGCCAGATGGGACGCTTCAACAACGCATCCCCCATCCTGCCCCAGTCCAATCACTGGCCTGGTCGCCTGAGAGCCAGAGGTTGGTCAGTGGCTCGGCCAATCAGGTGACGTTCCTCTCGGCGCTCAACGGAGAGATCCTGGCTCGCTCGGCGCGTCACACTGCCGCAATAACGAGTGTGCAGTGGACAGCGAACAATCAGATGCAGGTGGTCTCTGGAGCAGAGGATAAGCGAGCTGTTGTTTGGGAAACGACACAGTATCAACCCCAAGCCGTGTTTACAGGCCACGACGCGCCTATACTGGCGGTATCGTGGGGATCGGATGGTCAGACGGTAGCCTCGGCTTCCCAGGGAGGAGTAGTGCGGATCTGGAACGCTGAGACGACTCGCGAGGTTCACGGCTTTTATCAGGATGCGCCATCACCGATGAGGGCATGTGCCTTTACCTCCACAGGTTCGATGCTGGCAGTTGGTGGGAACGATGGAGTGATTCGCATCTGGAATGGATTTATATGCCAGCAGCAAACGATGGGAAATGGGGGACTCATGTGTCGGGACGTTCCGGCACGTCTGCACATCTCCGATAAGGCAATCAGGTCGGTTGCCTGGTCACCTGATGGACGGTACCTTGCGAGTGGGAGTGATGATGGGTCATTTTCTATCTGGACTCTTGCCCAACAACACCCATTGTTTTCCATTACAGTACAGCCGGGGGTCGCTGTGCATAGCATCGCATGGGCAACTGATGGGAACCAGCTTGCTACGGCGTCGGGCAACTCGGTCATCCTTTGGTTGCTCACATGAGCAACCAGCTTGAGCAAGCTGGTTGGCCCGCCTTTTTGAAATGTTGGAGAAGAAAAACGCCTTCTATCGTGGTCTGAACTGTCCACGCATATTTTCAGTCGCCTCAAAACGATGGGGTGGCCCGACGATCCGCGACGAACTGGATGAGGAGGGATATATGACTCTCGCAGTTGCACTGCTGCCGCTTTTCGTAGCTGCCCTGGCGTTGGTCGTCTTGCGGCGCACAAGCCGAGATGCAAGCCTGATAACGCTGTTTGTCACCGCCCTGGTTGTCATTTTCTTTCCTACCTTCCATCTCTCCCCGGCCAGGATCGGACTCGCTGCGGGCGAAGGTGGAGCTACCGCGCTCACCGTTGCAGCGATTCTTGTCCCAGCATTGCTCTTCTACCAAGTGCAACAGGCGACCGGAGCCATACCGGTTTTGGAGCGGGGGATGGCAAAGATGATCCCAGATCGAGACGTGCAGATCCTCCTGCTGGTGCTTGGAGTGGGTCCAGCTGTCGAAGCGATGTGCGGTTTTGGCGTTGGCACTGTGTTTATCATTCCTCTACTCGCCGCGCTGGAGTCCGATAGATTACGGGTGGCGCAACTGAGCCTGCTTTGCCAGGTTATCGGTCCGTGGGGCGCACTGGGCATTGGCACGTCGTTTGCAGCCGCCGCCAGCGGCGTCCGTCTCGATCTTCTGAGTATGCAGTCTGCCTTATTGCTGGCCCCAGTCTCTATTTGTTTCTCCCTCTTCACACTTGCCATCGGTGGTGGACGAGAGGCACTCGCACGACATTGGCCTTGTGCTCTTGGTGCTTCCTGCCTGCAAATAGGTGGCATGTTTCTGGGCAGTTTGTTCCTTGGTGTCGAGCTGGCTGGAATTGTGAGCGGTATACTCGTTGTAGGGTTCCTGCTCTTTCTGGGATGTAATCAGTGGTCTGTCATCTGGCAGACGTTCATCACACATCACAGAGCTAGTTCGGGGGTATCACCTCTGGCTCGGGCCCTGGTGCCGTATCTTTTGCTAGGAACCAGCCTGGCTATGACCCGCTTATTTCCGGCAGTGAGCGAGCGCTTACAGACGCGTGGCGTTTTACTTTTTGAGCCGATCCATTTCCATTTCGCGGTCCTTTACAGCCCTGGGATCTGCCTCCTTTTTGCTGCTATCGCTCCGTTTGCCTTGTTCCCGCTCCAGACAGAAGCGTTGTTCCGAGCTGTCGTATGTACCGTACGTCAATCTTTTTCGAGCTTGATAGCCGTTGTAGGATTCCTCATTGTCGCGGCACTGATGCAGGAGAGTGGAATGACTAGTTCGCTTGGGGCTGCCGCTGCAACGCTGGGAAGAGAATATATGTGGATCGCGCCCGTGATCGGCGCAACGAGTGGGTGGCTGACCGGCTCTATCATGAGCGGTAACGCCTTGAGCGTGCCGATGCAAATGGCGGCCAGCGCGCGTGTTGGCCTTCCGCTCCCCTGGATCATCGCCGCCCAGAATACCTCAACAGCCATTGCCTCCATTGTTTCGCCAGCGCACATCATCCTTACGGTTACGGCGGCAGGAGCAGCGGGGCAGGAAGGCGCTTTGCTGTGTAAGGTAGGGCCACTCATCCTCTGGTCTGTCGCACTTATCATGGTACTGCTTGTCTGGTTTCTCTCCCAGGGGTTGCTCGTGCTGGGGTTGCTGCTCGCGCTGGTCAATCTGCCGCTTGTTTTCACCGCTTTGCGCTTGAGAGAACAAGGCCGTAGTTTGGGCATGAGCCAGACCGCTCCCTCCGCTTCGGGCCAGCGATTGCACCTGGGAGGAATGTTTCGTCTCTCTGGGCGGCTGCGCATGTATGGCGGCCTCGTCCTGACCTATGCTCTGTATGGAACGTTTGCGCCGGTGGCGAAACCGGTCCTTGCGCACCTCGATCCGGTTGTTTTTTTCTGCCTGCAGATGGTTTTCCTGGTGCCGTTTGGCCTCGTGCTCGTTGCGCGGTGGAGGACGCTGTTAGACCGGTCCGTCCTGGTGCGCGGTGGACTCTTCGGCATATGCCTGTCCGTGGCATTTTTATGCCTCACGCTGGCATTGAAGAGCACAGGCATCAGTGAAACGACCGTTTTTTCTTGTGTCAATGGCGTAACCGCCGCGCTGGTAGCCTGGTTCATTCTCCGGCAGCGCATACGTCTCTCTACCTGGATCGCGTGCTTATTGGCTATTGCGGGCGCTATCCTTGTGGCGTTGACCTCTTCCCTGCGCTGGCAAGGGAATTTTACGGCCTTTGTTGGTGGATCGCTGCTCGTAGTGTACGCGTTCCTGGTCGAGTATCTCCTCGCAGACGATCTGCGCAGGAAAACGTCTGTATACTGGCCCATTCTTGGCGTTCAGATCGTAGTGATGGCGGGGGTAGCGGCTCTGTTTGCGTTGTGCAGTGGAGACTGGCAGGGTGTTTCGACGCTCCAGCTCCCAGACCTGGCGTCGATGGGATATACGAGTTTGATAGCGACGCTCCTTCCGATGATCCTCTTGACGTTTCTCCAGCGGTATGTGAGCGCCATCTCCATCGCCTTCTTTGCGGTTCTTGATCCACTCTTGAGCGCTGGCCTTGCCTTTCTCGGAGGTGAACGCCTCGGCTGGCTAGGGTATGCGGGTTTTGGTCTCGTGCTCGCCAGTGTGATGCTCCAGGCCGTCCTGGGGTCCAGAGGAGCCTCAGAGGCAACAGCAAGCAAAGAGAGCGAGAGTACCCTCCATTCACGGGAGGATGTGGGGCGGAACAGCGATAGAAGAGAACGGGATAAGGAGCCTCTCGAAGAGACCCCCTTTTCCGCGCCCTTGCGCAGCGATGGTATTGGCAGGAGCTCCCGGGCCATCCTCGCGTACCTGGCGGAGGCGCCGCATGGGCTTGATCTGCGTGCTCTGCGAAACGCGACCGGGTTTTCCAATGCTCAACTTCAGCACCTGCTGTATGCTCTGCACAGGCGAGGATACGTGGTAATGACAGCGCATCACCGCTATACTTTGCATCCAGAGTACCGTCCGTCAGTCGCCTTGCTCTGGTGTGGCTGATGGGTGAGGCGGCGATCCTGGAAAAGAGGCCAGCACAAGCCAGACGCGAGAACGTTGGCAATGCTCCCCTTTCCCTAGACGGGTATGCCCAGAGAGGCTGTAGTGTGCCCTGGCGTCTGGCTCTTTGGGAGGCGAGGCAGGCTCCTAAGCAAATAGCCTGTCTCGCTAATCGATGAGATCTCTAGCCCAAATTGGCGCAGTTTAATCCGAGTGCGCGACAGAACGCCGCGTATGGGCATCAGTATTTCCTCCCATTGCGCAGGCTCTTGCCGCGCTTGAAGAAGGCGCCGCTGGTAGTAGAGCGTTGCTTCCTCCGTTACACTCCCCGTTCCAAAACTGGCTAACACCATTTCGTATGGGCAGTAGTAAGGAAAGGCTTCCAGAAGCGGGAGTAGCACGCGAATCTCGCTGGCTCTAAATTGCTCCCCCATTAAAAGCCTGGGCTGGCCATCTTTGCACATAAGATGGGAGAGAGTGCCCAGGTTGGGATTGAGCGTCAACACGTGGTCAGTTTCAAGAAGCCCTGAGAGTGAAAAATGGAGGATCTCCTCCTGCTGATTGCGTTGATCTACGGGTACTTTCTTTTTTTTGCGGTCATACGTCATAGCTCTGTTCCTTTCTAGAGATGGGTTGTGATGACATCCTGGTAGACCTCTCTCGTTGAGGTACAGGTGCTACGAGGCCAATGTCTTGGAGGGAGAGGATACGTCGGCTCGTGGCTTGGCAGCTTGAAACAGAAGGAACGGATTAAAGTTGGTCTGACGATCATAGATGTCAAGTTGCTCGCGGGCCTTGAGAAAACCGACAATGAGATATGTGAGGGGCGTCGCGACTACTTCGTAAAGCACCTTGATGATCCACTGGGTGAGAATGAGCGTGATGATCACAGAAAAGGGCAGCGAGCCCCAGAACGCGATGGAGATAAAGATTGTGGTGTCGATTCCTTCTCCTAAGAGCGTTGAACCGATGGTGCGCATCCAGAGATAGCGCCCTTGCGTGGCAATTTTGAGCTTGGCGAGTACAAACGAGTTCACAAACTCGCCGATCAGATACGAGATGAATGACGCCAACAGCAGTCGAGGCGTAAAGCCTAAAATAGCATTGTACGCAGTCTGGTCGTGCCAGATTGGTGCCGCCGGCAGGATACTGGCGAGAGAAAAGGCGGCAACTGCCAGCAGGTTGCCGAGGAACCCGAGCCAGATGACGACACGGCTGGCGCTGTAGCCATAAACCTCTGTGAGCACATCCCCAAACAGATAACTTAGAGGAAAAATGACAACGCCGGCTGGGAACATGACGCCCCCCAGCAGGGCGAGTTTGACGGCAATGATGTTGGCCGTGATCAAGCAGGTCGTAAAGAGGCTTGCGATCAATAGAAACCAGGCAGAGAATTTCATATTATCTCCTTCTCTGTGCTCAAAGGATACTGTTATCGACAGAAAACTACTCCGCTAAGGGTCCGTCGTAGTGCGACATGTTTCCTCCTCTCTATTCGTTGGACCAGCATGGCGCTCGTCGGTATTGAAAGATGCTGTTCACGATGAGGATTCGCCATTGCACTTACGGCTTCCCCGCATCACCTGGAGTGGCGATGGTGATCGTCATCTGAGCGAGCTGCTGAATGGTGTCGTGAATCCAGACAACCCCCAGAACCGATCCGGTCGTGCCGCCGTTTTGCCCTATATATGCTTTACTGGCATTTACCTGCATGTCATTGAGCAATGTGAGGGCCTCCTGACTCTTGAATTGTGTATCGCTCATTTTCGCAAGTTGAATGGCATCCTTACGTACCTGCTTCAGAACTGTCTCAACCTGAGTGAGAGCGGTATCGATTTTGCTTGCGAGCTGTTTTTGCGCGTCGGTATGCCCCGGCGCGTTCACCATTCCGGTCAGGTGAAGTCTCACGTGGGAAAGGTAGCTTCCCGGCCCCTGTTGTGGCCCCGTTGCGAAATCGATGAGTCCAGGGCGTCCTGCTTTCGGGTCAACAAGCCAGGGCGTGTTCGCCGGGAGGTCGCGCCAGGCATAGACTTGCCCATCCAGATACTGGACCACGCGGTCAACTTGGCGACGCAGGAGATCGGTGTTGTCCCCAGCCCAATCGTCGCGGGCGGCGTTTGACCACTCAAAGATTTTCGACGTATTGCGGTAGAGCCAGACATCCAGGCCCCCAGAGAGGCCGAGTCTGGTCAGAGTAGGATCTTTTGCGAGCAGGTGCCTCACATGAGACAGGAGGCTATATCCCTGCTCGTCTCCTGGCGCGGGAGCGTCGGGGAAGCTTCCCTGGTATCTCCATGTTTTTTCGTCGAGTGGGGGGGATGATGGGGTGACGCTGGATGGCTGTTCGGTAATCAGAAAGCGGCTGTAGTTTACCAGGAGATCGGCGTGTTGCGGATGCTGGTAAGAGAGCTGTGCCTTTCCGCCCACAACCTGCAGCTTGCCGAGCGGTATCGGCGCTATCGTGTCTTGCGTTTTGTCGGAGAGAAGCCAGGCGTACAGGCTCATACCTGCTGGAGGCTCCTTCAAGCCCGCAAGATTGAGCGAAACGATATCGTTGAGGCCAGTGTTTGAATTGGGGTCCAGTTGGCCGCTATTCGTAAAGCTGACCTGACCTATGGACGCGGTGCTGTGTGTATCCTGATGAGATCGAACGATCAGCGGAGAGGGACCCGACTGCGTGAAAAGCATGGGCAAAAGCACTGCGCTTGCGATGACAAGCAGTGAGACAGCCCCCACGAGCGGGATAAGTTGCCGCCCTTTCCTGGAATGCTGCTTTCGCGGTGAAGATGGAATCTGCGTTGTTGGAAGAGGGGTGACTGGATCGTAGCCGGCTCGCGGCATCTGCAGTGGCTCGTACTCACCGGTATCTTGGCCCGTTCCATTCGTGAGTGGGGTCTGCCGCTGCGTGTTCTCCCTCCGGTGAGAGGAGGCGTTGGTTTGTTGTGGTATGAGATCTTCTGTCGGCGGGGCTAAAAATCCGCTGTGCTGGTCGGGTCGTGGTTGCAGGAACAGCGCTTTCGCTTTCGCGAGCGACGAAGTGAAGGCGAACCCCTCATTGTAGGCGAACTTTGCAACCGACGACATACGCTCTCGGGGAATCACGAAGCTGATAATGGCGGGTGTGCTGCTCTGTTTTAAGCGTATAAAGTCTTCGGCTTGAGAAAAAATCGGCCCTCGTTCTGGTAAAACGATGATGGCTGGTCGTCCATGTTGCTCAAGTACTGCCAGCACTGCTTCGAGGGTATCCTCCGGCTCAACTTGCACGATACTGAGCTGCCCGCGTTCGATAGACGGCAGGACCAGTGTTCCGTTCGCTTGCTCATTCGAGGTAGATAAGTAACTTGCGTCGTCTATTTTCATATGCTCCCTCGATTTCCTCTACTTTTCTGAACGTCACCGTTCATTGTCACTTGCTCGCGCCCGTGTATAGTAAGTGCCAGCGCTGTTCCTGGCGTGAGCGCGTAGCGTACCGTGCGCGCAAGATATTCTAGGAGTTGTGCCCGCGTTGCTGGTGTCGCGTCACGGACAAAGAAATGATCTCCGGCAAATGTATACATGCGAAAAGTTTGCCACGTGTGTGCTTGCCAAGCCGCCAGTTCCGCGAAACTGATGAACCCATCGTTTACCCCTGCGCAAACGGTAATTGGGCAGTCAAGAGACAAACCGGGGGTATAGACATAGGTAGCCGCCATCATCGCGTCTGCCCTGATTTTCGGAAGGATCAGCCGTAGATGCTTCTCATTTGAGAGAATGGCTTCCGGGGTTCCCCCCAGGACACGTATTTGTTCGACCAGCTCCGCATCATTCAAGTGTTCCGCCCCTTCGATCCCGTAGGCTCCGGGAAATTGGGGAGCGCGGGTTGCCGCCACGCAAAGAGCCACAGCACTGCGCTGGTGTCGTGTATCCAGCGCGTGTGCGATCTCAAATGCCAGTAATCCTCCCAGGCTGGCGCCAAAAAACGCGAAGGGTTTGTCTAAATAGGGATAGAGCGGGGAGGCAACTAGATCCTGGGGGACGAGCACATCGATGAGTGACGATAGCCTGGTGAATAATGGCTCGTGAATGCGATGGGCGCGGCCAGGAAGTTGAATTGGGCAGATCTCTATGTGATCTGCGACATCGGGTGGTAAAGCTTGCGGCCACGCGTGGAAGAGCGAGGCATCCCCACCACCATAGGGGAAACAAAACAGCCGAAGCTGTGCCTGTGGCAACGGATGTGGACTACGCACCCAGGCGGATGGTGAGAGCGAAACCGTCATGAATACACCTCCTCTCGCTTTGACACTCCCGTGCGGACCTGCTTCTGCTGTTTAACAATCACCGCCGCCAGGTCAGAGAGTACTGGGTGATCGTAGATAGTTTCCGGGTCGATCTCCACCTGAAGGTGCTGCTCAATAGCCAGAAGCAAGGATGCAAGTGCTAGCGAATCTCCTCCAGCCTCGAAGAAGTCACACTCGTCGTCCACCTCGGCTGGAAGAGCTAAAACCGTCGCAAATAAATGGGATAAGCGATCTTTTATCTCTCTTGGCTGTAGCGCCTCACTCGCCAGAGCATCGGTGTGAACGGTGCTCCCGCTCGTAGCCGGTGGTTCGGCCACCCTATCCGCTTGCGATAGAAAGCGGATAATGCCGTGCTGCAAGTCGAGTGAAACTTTGACGCTGTTTGGGTCGAAGTGAATGGTGGTCGTTCCATCGTCACTTGCCATGACCGAGAGCACTGCATTCTTCCAGTGCTCGGCCCCTTCCTGCCCGCCAATCTCTCTTGCCTTGACATATGGGCAGGTTGCTGTTGGCACCACCACGTTACGCCCAGGGACTGCCAGTGCATGCTCTGTGAGCGACGCGCCGAGCAGTATTGGCACATGCCGGGGGCACCGCGAGTTGGGGGGGCCTTTCCACTCGAACTCGTCCTCTGGGGCATTCGGCTGAAAACCAGGAAAGCGCTGGAGAAATGTCAAGATCGCAAGGCGTGCGAGCAACTCGGCGTAGGGTGCGCCGATACAAAAATGACGTCCCAATCCAAATCCGAGCTGCTTGCGTTTCCCATCTCGCTTGAGGAGAAATCTCTGAGCGTGAGGGAACGCTCGTTCATCGCGATTTGCCAGGGCCAGAAGGATCACGATGGTCTGTCCGCGACGAATGCGTTTGGTCCCGATTACTGTGTCATGGAGCGCCTGGCGGACCACATATTGGCTGGACGAGCTGAGGCGCGTCGTTTCATTGATCAGCGCTTCTAACAAGGATGGGTCTTCTTCTAGCAAGCGTCGCTGATCTGGTTCTTTCCACAGCCAGAGCAAGGACTGAACGATCAGGTTCGTGGTGGTTGC
The DNA here is from genome assembly GCF_003967575.1 of Dictyobacter alpinus. Classification (NCBI taxonomy): domain Bacteria; kingdom Bacillati; phylum Chloroflexota; class Ktedonobacteria; order Ktedonobacterales; family Dictyobacteraceae; genus Dictyobacter; species Dictyobacter alpinus. The sequence goes on along the minus strand of NZ_BIFT01000003.1, from coordinate 152,471 downwards.
ATAACCACTGGCGAGCAGCAGTAAACAATTTGCCACGACCACGCTGAGGTACTCCTCTCGTTCATCAGCGCTGAAGGCGCCATCGATGAGGCTACGGAGCATATCGCTTATAGGATCGTCTTGAGGCTTGCCGAGGCGGGCGCGAGCAACCTGCCGGAAGTACGCAGGGGCTTCTTCCAGCGTCTCCAGATCTCCCTCTTGCTCTCGTGGGAAGCGTAACTGCACGGGTCCGGTGTATCTGGCTGTGGCACGTTCGTAGGCCGCGCTCCAACGCATGAAATACGCAACGTCAGACTGAGGCAGGCCGAGGAAGAGCGCCGCAACTTGTGTCGGCAGTGGCCCGGCAAAGTCATCGATCAAATCCATTTGCCCGCGATGGGGTTTCCCCACGAATGGGGATAAGCGCTCGTTGACGAGCGCTTGGATTGCCTCGTGTAGTCGATCTAGAGCGGCGGCTGTAAACCGCCACTGGATTGCTGCCCGGAGTTGTCGGTGCTGCGGATCATCCAGAAAGGCCATCTGTGGCCGCAGGAGCGTGTAGAGGGGGATGAGCTTCTCTAGCCCGCGCTCCCGAAGCTGTTCATTGGAACGGAGACGACGCATGCCAAAACGAACCTGGGGATCGCGCAAAATCGTCTCTGCTTCTTCATATCCTGTACAAACCCATACCTTTGCTTCCTGGTCCCAGTACAACGGTCCCTGTTCGCTCAAACTTGCGTATAACGCGTATGGATTAGCGATGACCGAAGGCTCAACGATCTGGCGGATACTCGGTATTTCGTCATGTGTTGCTGGCAATTTCGCTGGCATACCAGAGACTCCCTACTGAAACGCGACGTGAAGAGAGTAATCTTCTACGAGTGATCAATTGTATCGTTGCCGCCAGGCTGCGGTGGGAATGTTTCCTCCAACGCATCGAAACCCGTACCACGTCCCTCCATCATGGCTGAAATGTCCCCAGCAGCTCGACTGAGCGAACGCATTCACCTTCTTGCTTCATCTTCTATGAAGAAGACAGAAACGATTTTCAATGTAGCACAAGGTTTGAACGTTTGTCAATGACTTTTGAACGTAAAGAGACGCTCTAGAGTTCCATTTGAAACTTTATTGGGTATCATCCCTCTTCCCTCGATGGCGGCAGGAGAAGAGATGGATGATACCTCCCTCCTCTCTATCCCTAACTCAACACCACATTCCCACAGGCAATCGGGTTAAACACCTGTGAAATAATTTGTCCTTTTTGGTCAGTAATGAGCTTCGCGAAATGAACGTTGACGTACCACCCGGAAGCGGGAATAGCGTCAACGCCGGAGAATGTCGCCGATGAGTTGGCATCGCCATTAGCATCGGCGACCAGATCGATGAGGGGGTAGAGCATTTTCCCCTGCCGATTACAGTTACCCGCGTGAACATGAACAGCATGGTGACTGCCAGGCTCCAGGCCGTGAACTTTCACGGAAACACTCAGTGTGCTGGTTGTATCAACGGAAAAATTGGCCGTTCCACTTACAGATTCGTTCGCAGCCGTCGTTCCTCCCAACTCGACGTGCTCTTTGAGCGGAGCCTTTGTCGTGGCCTCTTTCATGGTGAGTGTCGCACAGGCGATAGCGATGTTCTGGTTATCCTGCGCAGCCATCGTTGGCCCGTTATGCACATTGATGAGCCAGCCAGACTTGGGAAGATGGGCCACGCCTTTGATGATGGCGTTTATGCTTGCTTGCCCCGACGCGTTTGCCTGGAGATTCGGCAACATATATAACATGGTGCCAGGATCATCACACACGCCAAGATGGATATGCAATGGGTGGGGGCTATTGGGAGCCAAACCACTCACCTGCATGGTAACCGTAAGTGTTTGCTGTTGCGGGTCCCAGACCACATCTGCTGTGCCGACCGGGGAGTGGAGCAGAACCGCTGTAGCGGTCTTTCCGCTGGTTGCGGTTTTCACGTTCTGCACCGCGCTCGTGGTACTAAAAGGCGACCCGCATGCTGTGAGGGCCAACATGAACGCCAGGGCGGCCCACAGAGCGATCAGCGTCTTCTTGGTTCGTATTTGCATGTTCAAGAGTTTTCTCCTTTTTACCAAATTGAGGATGGCCCTTACACGTGAGCCATCTCTCGGGAACGAATGGCCTGCTGCTGTTTGCGCACAACAGTAGCAGCGAGGCGAAAAACGACCGGGTTATTGAAGATGTCAGCCGGGACGAGATGCACTTGAAAAGCCTGCTCAGTGGCAAAGAGCAGCGAGTTGAGAGAGTCGGAATCCCCGCCGAGCTGGAAGAAGTCAGAAGTTACCTGCACTTGCTCAGGGGGGAGATCCAGGGCCAGGGCGAAGATCTGCACGAGCATCTGTTCGGCCACATCCTGCTGTATCACAGGCCGATTTTTCAGGCGGCCTGGATCATTGCCGGGTACGGTGATCACCAGCATCGGAGTCGCTATATCACCAGGGGAAGAAGAGGTGGTAGCAGCTTGCGTGGATGGCGCGATAGCCTCGGGAAACTTACGAGTTTTCCCCGGAAACCACCAGTTCCAACGGCCCATGATCTGCATACTGGCAGGTACAAGCGCGCAACGGATAATCGAGGCATCTACCAGAATCGAGACGGTGATGCCCAGGCCCAACTCCTTCGTGACGATCAGCGAAGTCAAGATGAACGAACTGGAGACGATCACGAACAACAAAGCCGCATTCGTGATGACGCCCCCGGTCTTCTCCAAGCCAAGCGCTACCGAGGCCTGGTTGTCTCCTGTGCGCAACCACTCTTCGCGCACACGCGTCAATAGAAACACCTCATAGTCCATCGAGAGGCCGAACAGGATACAGAACAACAGAATCGGAATGAAGCGATCAATAAAGCCGCTCGATGTGAAGCCGAGGAACTGCTGAAAATGCCCCTGCTGGAAGACGAAGACCAATACGCCATATGAAGCGCTAATTGACATGACGTTCATCACAATCGCTTTGAGTGGGAGCACAATCGAGCGGAACATCATGAGCAACAGCAAATAGGTTGCTAGCAAGATGAAGACGAGCGCTCGAATGAAGTTGCTATAGAGTTCTCGATCAAAATCCAGGTTGACCACGCGGGCTCCCCCGACGAGCGTGACCAGACCTTGTTTGGCCTGCGGATCGATGGCGCGGAGGCGGTCGATGAGCGCCTGATCCTCCCGCGTCCCCGCCTGGGTATTGGCCTGGATCGTAATCAACGTGGTATCTCCCGCCGCTGTCTGGGCGACAAACATCTGGAGCGCGGGATTTTGCTGATAGCTGCCCGTGCTATAGAGCTGGACGAGCAGCTCTTGATGAAGCTGGGGCGCGCCAGGCATCTTTGGAAGGCGTGTGAGACTCTGCACATCGACGACGTGCGCTTGCGCTCCTATCTGCTGGGTGAGGCGGTCCACGCGGCGCACGTTCTGCGCGGAGAGGATACTGGAGCCGTCCGCTGTGCGCACGAGGATGTAGATGGGGTCATCGTTGACCTCTGGGAACTGGGCGCGCAGAATATCCAGGCCAAGTCTGGCCGACGCGCCGGAAGGCAACGCTTCCGCCCCTGGATCGCCCGGGTTCAAGCTGAGCGCCGGCCAGCCTAAGACAACGAGGACGACGCTGACGAGCATGACGATGAGGATGGGTTTGCGCATCACGATCAGCGCCCAACGCCGCCAAAATCCCACGTGACCTCTTGCCGCGAGGCGTTGTTTCCATTGTGCTATGTGCCCTGCGAGCAGGGGGATGCGCCAGGCATTGATGCGCTCTCCTACGACGGAGAGAAGCGCTGGCAGGAGGGTGAGCGCGGCCAGGACGGAAGCACTGGCGACTGCAATGCCCCCAATGCCAAAGCTCGTCATGACATTGATTCCGATGAACAGCAGCCCGGCGAAGCCGATCACGACCGTCAGCCCGCTGAAGAGTATGGCCTCACCTGCCGTGGTGATCGTTGTCGCGATGGCTTCCTGCACCGATATGCCACGAGCCAGCTCCTCCCTGAAACGACGGATGACAAAGAGACTGTAGTCGATGGAGAGGCCAAGACCGATGACGCTGGCGATGCTTTGTACAAAAATGTTGGTCTGCATGTGCAGTGCGACCAGGTAGATGGCAGCCAATGCCGTTGGCACAGCCACACCGGCGAGCAGCAGTGGGATCGCGCCAGCAATCACCGTTCCAAACACAAGAAGCAGGACCAGGAGGGTCAGCGGCATCGCGATGACCTCGGCTCGTTCGGTATCTGCCTGGGTCGCCAACTGGATCTCATTGGCGATGGCCGAGTCGCCGGTGAGTTCAACGTGAGCCGGGCCAGTTTGTGGAAGGAACTTGCGAAAATCAGGAATATGCTCTGCTACCGTGTCTTTATCCTGGTCGAAGCCGATGGCAACGAAGGTAGAGCGCCCATCCTTTCCTGTTCCACCCTGGACCACACTGGTGACATGAGGAAAGGCTTTGGCTCGACTTATAAAGCTGTTCAACTCGCTCTGATAAGCCGGGGCGCTGACAGGTGTCCCGCTCGACTGGAAGACAGCAATTACCTGGGTCGCCGGACGATGGAGCTTGGAAACCAGCAGGCTATCCACGCGAGTAGATTCAGAGTTGCTGATCGAGTAACCGCTGTTGTGCAAGACGGTTGGGACACGCTGCGCCAACGGGAGGCTGACCAGGATGATGAGGAACCAGCAAGCCAGCACAGGCCAGCGGAAACGGTAGATGAAATGCCCGTAAATGCTGCCAAGAGAAGCGAGACCTGCCGTTGTTTTTTCGGGTTGGACACCTGCGAGCACCGGAGGAGGGGCGGTCACCACGTTGCGTCTGGCGATGTTCACCTGTTCCGGCTCACTTCGTCTGGCACTCACCGTCACGGCAGGAGCCTCAACGCTCGGAGTTTCCGCCTGGATGTTTTTCTGGGGTTCCCTTCCTTTCAACCGGTGATCAAAGAACTCTAGAATGCGCGCGACATACGCTGAGCTATCAGTGAAGTACCCCCGGATGTGTTCGGTATTCGGGAGGAGCCAGAGCGCCTTTGGTTTCCCTGCCGCCTGATAGAGAAGCTGTGCGTCGTAAGGGCTGATGATGGTATCAGAGAGACCGTGGATCAGCAAGATCGGTCGGGGGGAAATCTGCCTGATCTCCCGCACCGGTTCCACCTGATGAAACCGGTAGCCAGCGCGCAGCCAGAGCACCTGGTCAGTCATCCAGTGGAGAAGGCGGATGGCGGATGGCGGCCAGGTGCGCGAAAAGCCGAGGGTCCGGTGGATGGCGACAAGAACAGCGCTCCAATGCGTCGCAAAGGCGCTATCCGTGACAATCGCTTCTATCTCAGGCGCACGCACGCTCCCCATGATGGAGACCGCTCCGCCCATCGAGTATCCAAGAGCACCCAGTTTCGTCGCTGGTGCGCGCATTTTGGCATAGGCAACCGCACCCAGAAAATCGTTGATTTCCCGGTATCCCAGGGTGACTGAGACGCCAACGACAGAGCCGTGGCCATAATACTCAAAGGCCAACACATTGTGCCCGGCCAGCCAAAGGTGCTTGCACATGCCAAGCACATCTCTATAGGTACGTCTGTAACCTGGACAGATAATGATTGTGGTCGTGGCACCTCTCCTCGGAATGAACAGTCCGTTGACCTGGTGATCGCCAGATACAGGTGGGAACTGGATCTCTTCAGCCGGAAGGTCAAGAACAAAGGGGGTGATCGGAATAAAGGCATCGCTTTTTTTTGGTCGCATAAGCTGGTCCACGATATAAAGAGCGAGTCCCACAAAGAAAAGCACGAAACAGGCGCTCATCACCACTCCACTGATGAGCAGTATAGGGAGGAGGGGAAGGCGTAAGATAGGGGCGAGCAGTGTTTCCATCGATTCCGCATGAGCAGAAGAGCGCGTTGAGGCGAGATACAACAGACACCCCATCATACCGAGCGTCACCACGACCAGCACGATCACGAGCGCGAGCACCCGTCCGAAAGAGAGAGAGGATGGCGCGGGTTGGGCCGTCGTTTCTTGATCTGTGTATGTGTCGTGTCTCGCTGCCGATGTTCCTTGAGGTATGGCCGAGCTGGTGGAGGCGTTCTCCTGTTGCATTGTCCCTTCAAGGAGGGCAACCTGGCCTCCACTTCTTGGCTGACCTTGCAGAATGTTTTGCGTATCTCGATCATGTTGCATGATTCAGGCCCCTTCCCGAAAACGTGTGTTAGTGCGTAAGAGAAAGCAAGACAGAACTGAATCCAATGGCCACAGGCAGCGCGAGAGAAAGCTGCGATGCGAGAAACTGAGCGTCCAGGGCATTTTTCCTCGCGTACACCACGGTCATCAGAGAAGATGGGAGCGACGCACCAAGCACAACAGCGACCCTGGTCATGCCGGTGAAGCCGAAGATGAGGCACACTCCCAGGCCAACGATGACGCCAAGGGCTAATTTGAAATACATCGCGAGAATGGAGCGCATCATCGGAGAGGGCTTCAATTCAAACTCCACTGCAATGAGCAGCATAATGAGCAACAAAAGTGCCTGTGCAAGAGATGCGAATAGGTTCGAGAGCATGGCAATATGGATATGGAGCAGATTGAAGCCGATCCCAATGGCATAGGCCCAGATAACTGGAGTCATAGCAAAGCTCAGGAGGGCGGAACTCAGCCGAAAGCGCTCTGTGGATCGACCAAAGGCGCGGGCCAGGAACGCAACGACTGTAAAAAAGAAGAAGCTATTGCCCAGATCCAGCAGCGCTATTTGTGCCAGGCCATCAGGGCCATAAACCGCCAGCATGAAGGCATTTCCCACGCTTCCCAGCTCCAGCGTGGGAAATGCCATAAGAAAGGCTCCTCGCGTTTTACCCTGGAGTCCCATTAAAGGGGCCAGAATAAAACCAATGCCAAGCAGGATCGTGACTATGGCGATGCCGGAAACTGGTAACAGGAGCAGCTTCGGCGAGATCTCCATGCTAGAGAGTGAGCTGATGATCGCGGAGGGCAAGGCTATCTTGAGGATGAGTTGGCTGATCATAGGGGCGTGTTCCTTTTTCAGCACGTTCATCCGTTTGAGGCCCAGGCCAACGAAAAATATGAAGAGAAGGGGGAGCGTTTTTTCAAGCGCCATGACGGTTATCCTCTTTTTCTGCTGTGTGGTGACGGCGCTCTATACACGAATGGTCTGAATACACCATGAGCGTTGAGCCCTCCATCAGGCAGGATACCAGTACCTCAATAAGAGGCGCATTGATGCATGGAGCAATGCCAGTGGCATCAAGTATCCAGGCTCCTGGGACAGGGCAGGTGAATCGCTGTTTCACGCTCTACTCCTTTTTCTTCAAAGAAAGCCAAACGGTACATGTGCTTTATCAAATTGGCGGGAGACATACCCACCGAATGGCATAGTGATGTCTCGGATGCAGGAATTGCTCCCGCATCCAGGCATCTTAAATGGGTTGGAGAATATCCAATGTGCCTCCCTGCACATCTAATCCGTAATTCGAGACGAGCCATCCGCTTCCGCCCATTGGAGCACCTGTTCCCTGGGTGCCGGGCACCACGCGGACGAGCAAGACGCTCATATGATGGATGCGTGGTTGGTTGGTCGCGGGGTCCATCTCCACCCCTTCTGATCGCTGCTGGGTCGTGGGGGCAATTTGCGACTGGTAGAGTTGGTAAGAGACATCGACCAGGGCGAACTGGTTTTGCCCCTGCGTCTTCAACTGAATCAATGTCGGCGTTGCGTTGACAGCCGCTTGAATGAGTTGGACATTTTGGACATGATCGAACAACGTGTTATTGATCACGCGAAAGTCATTTTGGAGAAATCGCGTGCGCCCACCAGGTGACAAGATGAACGTCGCGGCGGTGAATGTACCCGCATGTTGTGCTCGTGTCCCAACATTTCTGAAATCCAGGGCTTCTTCTCGGTCAGTGAACGTCCAGGCTGTTCGTTCGGCGAACAGAGCATCACTATTGGTAAGTCCGGCTGCGGTCCACCCTGCTGGAAGTTGCTGAGGAATCCAATTTCCCGCTTGCGTGTTGGTAGGCGTTGTTCCTGTTGCGGTTGTCGGCGCAGGCTTTGGGGTTGGCTTTGTCACGGGAGTCTGTTGCATTGCAACCGTTGGCTGAGGGAGTGGTGCTGACTGGCCAGTCGTTGAGAGCGGCTGTGCGGGTTGTGCGAACACAGTCATCCACAAGAACCCCATCGCCCCTACAACGAGGGCGACGATCAGGGCAATTCTCAAGAAACGAGGACGCCCACCTGATGTCTTTTTCGCTGCGCCCATCGGTGTTGCCTGCTTACCCCCGTACTGCTGTTCTGTTTGCAGTACGGGCATCCCCGTAGAGAGTTGGAACGGCCTGGCGAACTGCGAGCTGATTCCATCATCAACGTCTTCTTCGTGATCATCCTCCTGAATGTAGTAATCCTGCGCTGGCATCGGCGGTGCTTGCTTGGATTCCGTCGCAGATGGGACCACGAGTGTGATATCGTCGGGCTGAAGGTTCGGGGGATCTTTCCCCTCATCCTGATCTGGTACGAGTTGTGTATTCATGCAACTCCTTTCTATTTTCTCAGTGATGTGCCTCTTCTTGATCCCCTGTCGGGGCGACCAGTGCGCGCCAGATCAGAGGAAGGCCTCTTCGGCGGTCACACGTTCAAAAATGAGTCTAGCAGGGTGAGACAGGAGACGGACGGGTCGAACACGGGAGAAACACGGACAAAGACGGCAAAAAACGGAGATGATGAGCTTATCAAACGACATCGTTGAAAATTGAGAGCGCGTTACTGATATTTCCCTCACAAAACCTATGCGAATTGCAGAAAAATAGAGTAATATTTGGGAGAGTACTATGTGGGAAAGTTGACGACCATCGTACACAATGATTATGCTAGAGAAATACTGCATGCTTGTTGATGGAATAGGGGAAGGTACTATTCAGGATGAGGATAAGCCTATGATGATACAGACGATGACGTGGCAAACGTTTTTGGACGATCACTGCCGCCGCATGAAGGCGGACGAAAAACAGGCGTTTGCTGCTCAGTTGGGAGTAAGCAAGACAACTATCAATCGTTGGCGAAGGGGCAAGGATAGCCCAAAGGCGGTCAATCTCGAACGGATGCTCGCGGTGTTCTCAGAGAGCCAGAAGCAACAATTTCTTGCTCTGCTGAGGAGAGACCCGAAAGTGTGGTCACTGCTGCCAGCCGACATTCAGAATACATACCCTCTCGATTTTCAGCAGGGCGAGCCGGATGGACACACCTCCCACTTCCAGTTAGGGCTTCTTGATCACTTCTGTCTCAGAGTGCTTCGGCTCCAAAGAGACACTCCAGATAGGTTCTGGCAAATCGCTGGAGCTGTTTTACGAGAAGCGCTGAAGCAGTTAGAAACGCACCCGACCCCAACGGGCCTTGAGATTATCATAGCCAAATGTATGCCGCCGAGGGATGGAAAGGTGCGGAGCCTGCGTGCCACAGTGGGCATGGGGACTCCACCCTGGCGCGGAGACCTACACTATATCGATGGTTTCCTTGGCCTGGAGTCTCTCGCGGGTTATGCAGTTGCCAGAAGGCACGGTGAGATGATCCCCGCGATGAGCAATGCCCACGTGTCTGCCCACGTGAGGGGACGGGAACAGAGCGCTGCGGCCTTTCCCATCATGCGAGAAAATGCTATTGCAGGCGCATTACTCGTATTTTCCGCGCAGAACAATTATTTCACTCCTGAAAGGCTGGAACTGATCGAGTTATTTGCTGACTTGATCCGACTCGCCTTTTATGATTCTGAGGATGAATTTTATCCTCAAGAAACTATCGATTTGGGCTTGATGCCGTCTTGGGCGATACAACGTGAGCATCTTGAATCGTTTCGGAGGCGTGTGGAGGATGAATATAGGCGGGCGAGTACCGAGGAGTCATCCTCAATGCGAGAGTTGATGAGGGTGGAAGAACGCGTCCGGGGTCAGCTAGAAGACGAACTGCTGAAAATTGAGGGATCAGAGGAAAGTCTCGCGATTTGAGTTGGGTCTGTGCGACGGTCTCACCTGGTAAGGGGCAGTGAACGGCTGAGATATCTTTGCGTGAACGACCAATGACGCTCACTCGCTGTATGCATTCCTCAGAGGCAAGACGAACATACCCTGATCGTGTCTACAGAGTCTCCACCCTACTCGAAGGATGATTATTTTTATGGACGAACAACCATCCAAGCCCAAACCGAATGTATTACTGCGCCAGGTGCGCCGGAAGAAACATCTAACCCAAATCCAACTCGCTGAACAGCTGAGTGTCAGCCTTGACACAGTGCGCAGCTGGGAAAGTGGTAGGCGCCGCCACCCCTATCCCGAACAACTGGAGAAACTCTGTACCTTCTTTCAAATGACTACGGAAGAACTGGGATTTGAAGCGACAGAGGAAACTGAGGTTGTCTTCCCTAAAGATAGTTCGGCGTTGCGTCATGCAAGAATCAACAGACGCAGAATGATCAGGCGTGTTCGCGCAACCTGGATTGATGGAGTGCTCAAAGAATCCCTTCATAAGGCAGCATTAATTGCTCTCGGATTGCAGGAACTCCCTGAGGCATTAGAAAATCCCTGGCGGCTGACCGTGCAGGAAACCAACCTCCCTCCGAGGCCCTTGCCACCAGGCACTTCCATCGTCGAGGTGTATGATGACGCGGACGGGGAACTGCTCATTCTCGGAGAACCAGGAGGGGGAAAGACGACCTTGCTCCTGGAGCTTGCTCGCACACTGTTGAGACGGGCCGATCAAGACGAGACAGAACTCATTCCGGTTGTTTTCAATTTGTCTACCTGGGCCGTAAAACAGTTGCCCTTGGCCGAGTGGCTTGTCGAAGAACTGTTTCTCAAATACCACGTTCCTCGCCAGGTCGCTCAACAGTGGCTTCAAGACGATGAGCTGATCATTTTGCTCGATGGCCTCGATGAAGTCGCAGACGCCAGCCGCGCAGCCTGCGTCAAAGCCATTAATCACTACAAGAGCCTCCATCCTATCGTGCACATTGTCGTCTGCTGCCGTTTAGCTGAGTACTTCGCGGTTGAAACACGCGTCGAACTTCAACAAGCGGTTGCGGTACAGCCGCTTACCGTAGAACAAATAGATCAGTACCTCTCCAGTGCGGGAAAGCCGCTTGAGAGCATCCGAAAAGCGTTGGAGGAAGACGTCGATCTTCAAGAAATGGCGAGGTTGCCATTAATGCTGTCTATATTGACCCTGACCTATCTAGGAGATGGCAAGGCGAGCGAGGGCTTTGCGCTCACAGGATCTCGTGAGGCTCGCCGACAGCAGGTGCTCGACCGCTACACTCAGCGTATGCTGGGAAGGCGGGCCGAGTCACGCTACACTGAGCAGCAAACAACACATTGGTTGGGCTGGCTGGCAAGCCAGATGCAAAAGCAAAGCTTGACGGAGTTTTACCTGGAAAGAATGCAGCCCGATTGGCTCGGGGGTGGTCCTCCGCGTCATCGCTACAATACTGTTCTGTTGCGCTTTATTTACGCAATCGAGTCGATTGTGATCATAAGCCTCTTTGCCTGGGTACGCGGAGGAAAGATTGGAAATACGGCCACCTTCGGCGTGGGAGCAGGATTGTTGGGCCAGCTTGGGGCGGGATCAGGAAACACTATCTGGGGATGGATGGCACCAGGGATTGGCGGGGGAGTAGAAGCGGGTGGGAGCACAGGGATCGTCTTTGCATTGATTTTTTGCCTACAGATCTTACTCATCAGCGCATCCGGCTTTCCAACTATTTCATGGAAAGCCGGATGGCATGGTTTCTTCCAGGGTGTGAAGAGCGCCCTCATTACTGGCGGGATCATCAGCCTATTCTGTGTGCCGATCTTCATCATCCTGGGAGGTGGGATTGTTCATGGCCTCGTCTACGGCATCGGAGCAGGAGTATTTGGCGGGGTGCTCATTGGACTCTTGAGCGGATTGTTGGCTGGATTGCGCTATGAGACGGTTCCAAGATCGCAGGATCTGGAGCCGAAGCGGCCATTCCGCGTACGCCTCTTGGATGGGGCAATTGTGGGCAGTGCGGCGGGACTCAGCTTTGCTCTCGTCGATGTCGCGCTGCACATCGTACTGTCAAGCGTCATTGTATACGGGACTATTGCAGGGTTCTTTTGTTTCGTTGCCTTTGGCTTCGCTGGGGGGAGTCGATTAATTCCAGGTCTACTAGGTGCCATCAAACCAGCCGAATCCGTCTCCTGGGAATGGGAGAGTGTTGCGCAGCACCTTCCTGAGACGCTGAGAAAAGGCTTGATCAGTTCGTTATTTATTGCGCTCTGCGTGGGAGCAGTGCTTGCTTTGATCAGCGGGGCATTTTATGGAGTTGACTACGGAGTTAGATACGGTCTGATCTATGGATTGATTATTGGACTCATTATCGGCATTGCAGGGGTGCTGGCCAGCCTCTTGAATAGCGGGTGGTCGAGCAGGCTGCTCAACGAGCATCAGTTGGACCGCCCCAATGCGGGGATTCGGAGGTCTGTCAGGAATGCGGCGTTCGCGGGTGTGTTGTTTGCTCCCATTGGGGGCTTGATGAGTGCAGCATGTTGTGCGCTGGCCTTCGGCTTGGTTGGTGGCCTACAGGGGTGGCCGATCCTGGGAGCGGGGTTTGGGCTGGTCTTCGGATTGCTGATCGGCATCCAGTTTTTCCTGATTCACGGAACCATCGCGTGGGTCAAACACTACTTGCTGCGCTGGTATCTCTGGCGTGCAGGCATGATCCCTATAAATTATAGGGCATTTCTCGATTATGCAGCATCCCGCATTCTCTTGAGGAAAGTTGGTGGGGGGTATATGTTTGCACACCGGATTTTGTTAGATTACTTTGCCTCGCTGCATGGTGAAGACACAGAACGTGCGTCTTCACCAAAGGAACACTAAAGCACTCCAAAAAGCCACAAAACGGCGATGGTGACCAGGGCTGCGAGTACTGTTCCTGCGCACGCCTGAAGCACCGTATGAGCACGGACCTTCCAGCGCGCCCAGCCAATGAGGATAACGAGTGGAGCGAGCACAAAAAGCCAGGGTCCAAAGAGCAAGATGCAGATCGTGACCGCCCCTGCACTCCCTGCCATGTGCAGGCTTATCTTGAATTTCCCGAATTGAGTGATGACAATAGCAAATGCCAGGGTAGCGAGTGCAGCCACAACAGTTGCAAGCAACAGCCGTGGAACAGCCAGGAAGAACAGCAAAACAAAGACGAGCAACATGCATATCAAGCCAAATGAGAGCGGAACGAACCGCTGTGCTCGGTTACTGACGTGATCATCCGTATATTTACCTCTTTTTACTCCCATCCGAATAAAGAAAAAAGGTGCGCCGGTAATCCCAACAGCAATGATCAGCCACCATCCTAACGCATGAAGCAGATCAGGCGCGGTATGGAGGGCAACGACGAGGAAAAGTGGGAGGGCAACGAACAGGGGATTTGCCACAACAGAGATCCGGTGAGCAACCTTTTCCCCTGGAGTTTCGGCGGTAGCGGCAAACCCTTTCTCAATTTGAATATCTTCTGTGGTTTCTGCCATCAGTTTGAATCCTTTCTTCAGGTTTCGCATATCATTTTTCAGGCGTATTTTTTCAGGGAGAAAGTGCATTTGCACCCTTCGATTGCTCATAGTAGCACACTTCTGCAAACTCGCTCAAGACGTGAAACCCATATGGGGAACTGGGCTGCTGGAAAATCACCCAGAGAGCCGCGTCGCAGAGACCGGTACGGGACTGTAACGCTAGTGTCACGGTGCTGTCACTTCCCTGAGAGCAGAGATTACCGCATACTTGAGAGAGAAAATTGGAACTGTAGGGCTACGACAGAGGTAGGAAACGCATTGTGGTTTAGAGATCCTATAGGATACCGTTATGCCGGTTCAAATCGATTCAGAAAACCTTGTTGAGCTGGAGCGTCTCTCGAACAGGTTCCTGCTCGTTAAACATGCTATTGGTGGCCTCTTACCAGGACTCACCGATGCCGAGATTGCGCAGATTCGTGACGTGCTAGAGGTTGGGTGTGGGCCTGGCTCCTGGTCCTTAGACATGGCCCAGACCTATTACCACCAGAAGATGCAGGTCATTGGCGTTGACACGAGTCGCATGATGATTACGTATGCCAATGCGGAAGTACAGGATCGACATCTCGACAATATTCGTCACCTGTATGTTGAGAATCTAGCTGGCCCCTTCGCATGTGCTGACAATTCCTTCGATCTCATCTCGGCTCAATTCTTGAGTAAGACTCTCGATAAAGGGTCTTGGGCTGCTCTGGTGCGCGAGTGCAGGCGAATACTGCGCCCCGGCGGATGGTTGCGCCTGACCGAGTTCGAGGTGGGCGAGTCGAATGCTCCCGCTCACGAGGAACTGTGGAGTCTTTTTATTCAGGCCATGCGCCGTTCAGGACACAGCCTCTCGCAGAGTGATCGTCACCTGGGGATACTCTGTGAGATGGAACCCCTCCTTTTTTCAGCAGGGTTCCGCGACACCCGTTGCATCGGCCATATGATCAATTACAGCAGTGGCACGCCCTTCCATGAGGAGTGGAAAAGAGACCTGCACCTTTTCATGAAAGGAATACAGTCGTTCATGATCAAGGCAGGGGTGAGCACACAAGAGCGCCTGAGTCAGCTTCAACAGCAACAACAGAGAGAAATGAGCTTACGGACTTTTCATGGAATCCTCCCTATGTTGACAGTATGGGGGAGAAAATAAAAAGCACCACGCCGGGGTTTTCACCAGGCAGCTGCACCCCAGACGGGGTTCAGGCACGTCCACCTATCCTATGAGATAATCGTGTTTTATCTGCCAGCCCAAAGGGGGATGGTCTATGCACTATGCTCAGCTGACTATGGAATGATGTGTGGTGAGAACGATAGCATGGCTCCAGTGTTAGAACGACAATCGCAGCAAGATGATCCTAGAGAGATCACGGCTCAATTCTATGACAGGGTGCTTTCCGTTGTTGCCACTACCTCAGTGGATCGGCGTTTCCAGGCAGTTGCCGATCTGGTCCTGGAACACGCTGTCAGATATCTTGCTACTACTGATGCAGGCATACAGTTACTCGTGTTCCAGTGCCTCCCATCTCTTGTTGATGATTCCACGAAGACCATCATTACAAGCCTCTATGTACGTCTGGCCATAGGCACGGCTCCCTGGCGTATGCAAGCTCATTCTTCGTTTCCCCTTCATGGTGCCGAATCGCTCGCCGGTTATGCGGCAAAGATGGTCCATCCGATGGTGAGCCAGGATATACAACGGAACCCAGACCATTTCCCGCTCCGCCAGGAAGAACATGCCAGGAGCACCGCCGCTTATCCCCTCTTGCAGGAGTGCCGCGTAGCTGGTTGCTTTCAGATACTGAGCCGACTTCCCAATTATTTTTCCCCCGACCGGCTCGACATGCTTCGTCGTTATGCAGATCTCCTGGCTCTGGCTTTCCACTCCCACGAGTTCTATGACCCGCAGGCGATAGCCTTGTACCTGATGCCGCCCACCGACGTGCAACGGCCTTACCTAGCCTCGTTTCAGCAACAAGTTCATACAGCTCTGCGTAGTGCGAAGGCGCGACAACAGGAGATGAACGTGTTGCTGGCTGAGCGTCAGGTGTTACAGGAGATAGAGCAAAAGTTGCGAACGTTGCAAGAGAAGTAACGTCCGCTGCCTCGCAGTCATTGGAGGGAACAAAAAGAAAGCCCCTGCCATCTCATCTGGTGAGATGGCAGGGGCTTTCTTTGCAATCAGAGGAGTAAGCTGAATACTCCCAAAGCTTCTCAAGGTCGTTCTGCGGTCGTGCTCAGCTCTTCTGTGCCTAACCTCTGGCTATGATAGAGCGCTGTGTAAAGTCCATTCTGCTGATAGAGTTCCTGCGGCGAACCCTCCTCGACGATCTCACCATCCTTGATGACAAGGATACGGTCAGCGTTTTGGACTGTTGCCAGGCGATGTGCAACCAGAATGCGATTCTTCATGCCGCCAATTTGAAGAAGTGTTTGTGTGATTGCTGCCTCAGTCAGCGAGTCGAGGGCCGAAGTCGCCTCATCGAGAAGCAAGATCTTCGTATCACGCAGGAGGAGCCGAGCAAGAGCAATACGCTGCTTTTCCCCTCCAGAGAGTTTTGCCCCTCGGGGACCTACAACCGTGTCATATCCATCGGGCAATTTTTGCACAAATTGATGCACGCACGTCTTTTGACACACGTCCAGAACATGTTCCCAGGGTACGTCCTGACGCAATCCATACAAGAGATTTTCTCGGATCGTCGTATTCCAAAGCTGTATATCCTGGGAAACCACTCCGATCTGCTGACGCAGGGCATGAGGTGCGATCTTTTTGATATCCTGCCCATCCAACAGAATTCTTCCCCGGGTTGGTTCGTAAAAGCGCATGCAAAGATTCATGAGTGTGCTTTTTCCACTTCCACTTGGCCCTACAATGCCAGTGGCCTGACCAGGAGTACTGGCAAACGAGATATGCTGTAAATGTTCCTCGCTCCCAGTATAGGAAAAAGCTACGTTATCGAACTCAAGCGCCCCTGTGACCTCTCCCAGGACGTGACCTTGTTCCGGCCATTCACGCGGCATCGCCAGGATCTCGTTGATGGCTTGTACTGCATTGGCCGCCTCACCCGTCTCAATACGAGCACTCAAGATGGATGTGAGCATGGTATAGAATTGCTGCACATACAAGGCGATGGCCAGCAAGCTTCCAATCGTCATGGAGTGTTGCAGCAGTTGCCAGCCGCCATAGCCGTAGACGATACAGAGGCCAATCCATTCGATTAAATGATTGAGAGCCTCACGTACAAAGCGATTTTTGGTGGTTGAGAGTGTCGTGAGCTGCCCGTATGTATGCAGCCATTGCTGCCAGCGCTGCATTTCGCCAGCTTCATTGCCAGCGGCACGGATCTCTCTCAAGCAGGAATAGCTCTCTTCAAGAAAGGTGTGACCTTGTTCAGCCACTGACCGTAATTGAACCAATCGTGCATGATTGCGGCGGGTCATTCCCTGAGTAAGAAGCCAACCTAGGGGGAAGATGAGCAGCGATGCCATACCAACTTGCCAATTTAACCACATAATCAGAACCACGAGTGCCGCCGCTTGGACAAGATGGGCGATCAGGGGAAGCAATCCTGTTGACACATACACTCTTCCGACCATTCCGCTATCAGTCATCACCCGGTTCTCTAATATACCACTCGGAAGGTTGTGAAGCGTCGAGAAAGGCAAGTGAAGAATATGCTCAAAGAGACGTTTTCGATACTGAGCAGAGATACCCTCGCCCACTTTGGAGCGTGCATACACTTCCCAGTAGCTCAACAGTGAGCGAGCTATCGTGAGCCCGAAGAGGATAAGAAGAACAAGAATCACGACCTGGTAACTCAGAGACACGGTTGCAGCATCTACGAGCCACTTAAAGCAGTACGGCTGTAAAAGATCGATGCTCACCACCATCCCTGTAAGCCCTAAACTCCCAAGTATCGGCCAGACGTAGGGACGTAAGGCCGGAAAAAGATAACGAAAAATGAGCCTAATGTCTTTCATCATATATGTGATGCTCCCCCTCCTCACTACGACCATGAGCTCTGCGACAACAGGACGGCCTTGACCCGTTTTAAGAACTATACAGTCTGTTTGCTCTATTGACTCGCCTCTATCAGAGGTGCCGTGGCCCAAGTATATCATTTTAATGAAGTTTCTCAAGATAATATATATAAATACGCGCATATTCAGAAACACAATAGACGAGGCCTGCTCCTTGTGAGCAGGATACGCAGAAGCAAAGAGCGTCAACAGAAAACAACCTGTTGACGCTCTTTGCTTTGTCTTTTGCTGTAATGATAGTGTTAAAAGGGGGGGAAAGCACATATCACTCGAAAACCATCATGAATATTTGGATGCTCGTTAAATGGTTTTCCCTGGATCTCTACCCAGGCATGGAGCTTGAAGGAGCTTCGCGATCCATAGATCGGACGAGCAATAACAACCTGGGCTTCAATACCGAGCGTTAAAAGGTACGCACACAGCGCGAAGCCTTTAACCAGGCATAATCCCTCTTCATCAGCAGTTTGCCCAAGTAAACGGGCGACCTTCCGTTCAAAACAACCTGTGACGAGTCGGTAGACCCAATACTCTTGGTTCGCCCGTTGGAATGCTTCGTGTTCAGTATGAATAGCCGCGGTATTTCTCGTCTGTTGTAAGACATGCAGATAGTGATAGGCGCTGGAGAAGTCGGTACGCAACCTATTGAGTACCGCCAGAATCTCTCCAGCGCCCAGCAAACGCTCTTGCAGACGGTTTTTTGCGCGTGGGCGCTTTACCAGGGCTTGGTGACCCGGCGTGGCAGATGGATGGGCTGGGAGATGTTTAAATGGTTGGGTGATCAATTGGTGGCCACGGAGGCGTTCAAGCAATGCCATTTCCTCTTTCTCATATCCTTTGCGCTCCTGAAGAGGGACGTTTCTCCACTCTCGTAGTAACCTGCTCAGGATCTGCGTTTCCTGCTCGTTCAACTCTAGCAGTAGCCCCTGTTCAATAGCGAGCAGCAAGCCTCTTCCATCGTAGTCATCGTAATACACGAGGGGGCAGAGCTCAATATTCCGAACACTTATTCCCATACTGGACCTCCTCTTTTCCACTGCTGCAAGAAGATCTCGACCATGCCGCTTGCCACAAGCGTTTGATAGTTCTCACGGATGAGTGCCCTTTGGGAAAGAATCAGAGCCAAACGCGAAGGATCTGCGATCCCAAGACGGGCAAGAGAAGAGTCCACACCTAACAGGGCATTGAGACGTTGGGGATGGTTGAGACAGAACTGTTGGATCGGAGCCTGTGTATAGACTGACCAGGTACGCCAGGTCACAGCTTCGGGAAGCATCTTTTCGCACGCCAGGCGAAGCACTGGTTTATTCATCAGTTGGTCTGGTATATCGCTGCGGTGGAGCAGGGGGCCGAGCCGAGGAATGAGCCGGTAGGGTGGGGGAAGAGCCAAGGAAATAGCCTGGACACACCTATCATGATAGGGATAATACAGGTGAATGCCTTGCTGCTCTAGGACTTGCCCTATCGCCAAGCTCTGTGCTGCGAAACGTGGAGCGTGAATGACTGCGGCATCATCCAAGGCCCGTGGGCGAGGTGGAAGAGGGACCAGAAAATCGGCCTTCCTCATGGTACGATCTCTGCTTGTATGACCAGCGGCGGAGGAAGGCCCGATTAACTGTCGAGGCGGCAATGGCCAGGCGCTCCTCACAAGGTCAAACACGTTCCAGTCGGTTGACAGCATCCCCAGTATCATCGTGGCTTTTTCGCGCCAGGACATGGGTGCTGAGAGGACTGCATACACACTATACTCCAGTTCTGGTCCAAAGCTGGAATCGTCTCCTCCTCCAGTCACAAGCAATCGCACACCATCTCGATGTGCCTGTTGAGCAAGTTGCTGATACCAGCGTGCCCAGGGATGACCATATGGATGTATCCAGCGTTCTTCCCCATGAGAGGAAAGATACTGTGGGCCAGTATCCATTTCGATGCGCTGCAGTGGAACTTTGAGGGCCTCGCACGTCATTTTCGCAAAAGCATATTCAGATCCAGCTGGGTCTGGGGACTCTAGATGGTAAGCGATGACAGGAACCTGTTCTTGTTTGAGGACGCTAAGCAACGCTGCAGATCCCACTCCCCCACTGAGCATGATGCCTATTGGAAGAGTGGTGCGAGCGAGCGGTTGCATTGCCCTTTGGAGTGCAACCTGTGTTGCTTGGACGAACAGCTCTATCGTTGCGCGCCTGGCCGTGAGGTGGGGATCGGGGAGAAAGCGGTCGAATTGATAGGTGGTAACGCGCCGGTCAGGCGTTATTTTTACCAGGTGGCCCTGCTCAACTCGCCGGAGCTGAGGGTAGATGAAGACATCATCGCCATGACAGCACCGGCGGAGCGCCCAAAGATCGATCTCCGACTCCTCATAGACTAAATCAAGCGGATCGGTGGACCAACGGAGTTGGGTGTTATCAATCCGATAGAAGACCGACTCGTTTGATGCTGCGAAACCAACCCACAGATAGACGGTATTGGTGGTATCGATATAGCACCCTGCAGACGTTTCGACGAGTGTCGCGAGCTGCTGGAAGTGAGAACCTTGTAGGATCTGACACAGTGTTTGTGCGAAAGCACTTTTTGATCCTTTCTCATTCCAAATCAATCCCGCAAGATACACCTGTCCCCCATTGCTGGGGAGGAGATAGTCCTCCTCACCTTGCAGTGAAGAAACCCATTGGATGGCGCCATTCTTCCCCAACAATGGGGGACCAGGACTACCTACCTTCCAACAAGCTGTAGTAAGCTGAGTAGATGCCTCTCGCAACTGACCACAAAATCCCGTATAGGTGGAGAGAAACTCTGGCTTCAAAATAAAGTGCTCCTTTCATAGTAGTGAAACGGTTCCAACTACCGGACTATTGAGCATGGGGAAAGCATATGGAACGACAAAAGCCATGAGAACAGCTGGATTCCCATGGCTTTTGCTTCTATGATGACGACTATTTTTTGGGTATTGCTTTTCGCAAATGATCTGCATCCTCTTCATCCCATCCGCCTTCGCCAGTCCCACATACAATGCTCTGGCTGGCAAGACGTGTCGGGGCTGCGAAGACAAGCGAGAGAAGTGCTTGTAGAGAACGCCAAATCATAGGCTCACCTCCTTCCTGGTTGTTATCTCTCAAAGTATACCTTTTGACCTTGCTCGAAAGGAGAAAATATGTTCACAGAAGGGTCATAAAACGTTCACAAAAGGGTCACGTCTGAGACGAGTTCTCAAAGAGAGGGGATTTCTTCAAAGAAGGTGTGAGCGCTCAGCAGGAGCCGGCATTGGAATGAAGCACTGATGAGCAGGTTGCGGTTGTTCTAGGGGGAGCAGCATAAGGGTACTTTCCTGCTCGGGTTTCAAAAATTTCTGAAAAGGACACTGTAGCAATTCTTCAATACGCTGCCGGAGTTTATGTGGGATAGGGCGCGCGCCAATTCTATAGTAGTAGAACGTCGTCTTGGCGATGCCCAATTCCTTGTAAAACTCATCAAGCGTGTATCCTGCTTGCTTAATTTGTTTTTTCAGATACACGCCATCGATATGATTACCCATTCTGCCATCCTTTTCTTGCGATTCTAAAACTGCACACGTATACTCCAGAGGACAGAAGACACAACTCGCCCTGGGCAGCTTTGAAAAAAATGGTATCAGAGTCTGCCCAGGGCGATGATGAAAGTGGTTTTGAAAACGGTAGGAGATGGTCGTCCAAGCAAACGAACTTATTCCTGTACGTCTAGATCTTGTGATTTCTCTTGTTGCTGCCAAAGCATGTTTTGGAGATGAGCAAAATTGACTTCTAAAAAACGGAACCACCGGATATCCTCGGCCATTTCTACATCCAGTTCGTTACTTATCTGAGTGTGCGCACGACGAGTCAGGTATTTTATCGTGCGTGGTTTCGCTTGGTTAAGCCAAGCCAGGAACTGCGTGTAGTCTTCTGCGGTCATTTCATCGAGGAGGGGAACGTGGTAACTCTGGTATGCAGCAATCTTCGCGAGAACCTCAGCAGCGTACGCGTTGGCATGCCTCACTTTTGGCTCTTTCTTGTTCATTCGTACTCTTCCCATATATCATATAGCTTGGTGGGAGTAAAGCGCCGACCGTATTCAATCCGCTCTACTACCGTACAACTTCTGTCTCCTATACGAACGATCCAGGAACGCGATACGTCATCCAATGCCATCTCCTCTGAGACAAGTTGTGCAAGAGCCACAACGCGCATATCAGACCTCTCCAATGGATAGACCTGGTAGTTGGTGCCATCACCACCCCAGTATGTGATTGCCGCCGCCAGGGCACCTGATGGAAGTAAAATCCCCTCGCCCGTCATTCTATCAGTAACCATCATTGTTTCCTTTCCATAGAAAATCATTCGTATAGCCAAAGATTCTCAGCACTCACACCACATATCACACAAAGGGGGGAGATCCGTTGCCCTTGTATTCATCGCGGTGTCCCGCACTGCCCACTCGTTACGTTGGCGCAGGAAACTATAAAGGAAAAAGAAGTTGTGACGAGGCCACGTACTTTGCTTGAAGGGGGTAAAAAGCGCACCAAGGGAAAGGATTATAGGTGTCGTTTTGTCACGCCTGTAATTTCTTGGCTATAAGAATTTAGAGGAAACTCCGACCTCCTCAAGAAGCCGTCGAGCTGGTTCGCGGTCCGATTTATGCTGACCGTAGGCACGCTGGAGATCAACTGTCCAGGCATCGGCTCTGGCAGGATCTTCATCGAATACATGCAGCACATAGGGGAGGTAGCGCGCCACCAGACTCACATTGTGACCCAGGGCATAATCAAGGGCCTGGCTCGCGGCACGCTCTGGACGGACACGGGAATGCCACACACGCCTTCCAAAGCGCGCGATCTCGCGCTGGCGAGCGGGATCATCATAGGTCGCATCCACCATAACTTTGATGCGCTCCAGCGGACAATCAGGAAAGACC
The DNA here is from genome assembly GCF_003967575.1 of Dictyobacter alpinus. Taxonomy (NCBI): domain Bacteria; kingdom Bacillati; phylum Chloroflexota; class Ktedonobacteria; order Ktedonobacterales; family Dictyobacteraceae; genus Dictyobacter; species Dictyobacter alpinus. The sequence continues at coordinate 129,956 of NZ_BIFT01000003.1, read as the reverse complement.
CCTGCTTCCTCCACGGTAAAAGTGAGGCCATGATAGTGATAGCGCTGCCCGTCAAAGAATATGCGGTCGTCGCCTAAATCAACCTGATCTGCTGCTCCCTGTTTGTTTTCAGGTGTCGTTAGTTGCTCGTCCCACAAGGGAAGATCTTGTTGTTCGGCGGCAGCAAGAGATGCTTTTGCCATATTACTGCTCGCTGCTCACTGCGCTTTCCGCGCTGGAGGAACGACGCCTGACATTTTTTCCCTGACGCGGGCGATAATCTTGAGCATCATCCATATCTACTGCAAGGACGAGGCCTGCATCCTGGAGGCGAGAACGGATACGCTCATCAAGATAGGTCCACGCCTTCTTATTGATAGTAATGACCGTCGGCCAGCCAAAGTTATACCGATAGTTGATCAACTGGAAGACTTTTTCGTCAGCCCAGGGAGAGCTGCGCTGAGTTCCCAGGTCATCGAGCACCAGCACCTCAGCATCCCTCAATTGCATGAAGAGCGCATCATAGGTCACATCCGATTCCGGCCCATATGTCGCTCTCAGATAGTCGAGGAGATCGGGTACAGTCGCGAAAAGCGCGACAAGGCCAACATCAATACACGCATTGGCGATGGACATCGCCAGGTGCGTCTTACCAGTTCCCACCGGCCCTCGGAGCAGCAGCCACTCCTGGGGAAGCACAAGCGCATCTTTCGTTTGTTTCGCGCTCTCTCTCTGCTTCGCCCACGCGACAAGTCGGTTGATCATCGCCTCAGCCTCTTGATAGGCTTCCTGCACCCCCCGCACCTGCCGTCGGAAACTTGAGAGGACCAGTTCCCGCTGAAAGCCGAATTGCTCCGAGAGGGCAGTCATCTTTCGTTGCCGTTTCTCACGGAGTTCTCGCTCCTTGCACACACAGGCAACAGCCTTACCAAAGTCAGGGTGCCCATAAGGGACATTTCTTCGGAGACATCCGGCTCCTTTGCAGATCGGGCACGTATTTGCAGAATGATTCTGAGACAAAGATGCAGGGTGCAGGTCTGTTTGTACATCTGCCTGAACACGGGAACGTCGCTGAAAAGGGAGTACCGCTTTTCCCAGTATCTCCAGCTGCCCCTCACCTAAGACATCAGGCTGATACGCGTGCGATGCGGCAGAGGAGACACTCCCCTCGACAATGTGGCCATACCTTCTTCTCGTCTCATGCCTCTTTCTGCCAGTGCCATCTTTTATTACGTCGCCTAAGCTCTCAAAATCGCTCATAGAGATCTCCCTCTCACTTCAGGTAACACTTTTTTACCTGCTCAAAATAGCGGCTCCAGCTCGCCGGGTTTACCCACTCCTCTTCCGTTTCTTCCCCATTTTCTTTCCAGAACGTGACGACCACGAACTCGCCGTCACGTTCTCCTGGATAGACCTCGGCTTGGATGTCAAACGCCTGTCCTTGCTGGCGAGCCTGGTCACAGAAAACCTGCACCTCCTGGCGAATCTGCTGACAGAGGACATTGGCCTGTTTCTGATTCATCCGCGTATTGAGCAGAGACGACTGTACCATTTCACGGTTTTCCTGCCAGCTCGGTTGAAGATGCTGCCTATCATCGCCATCATCCTGCCTCTCTGGCCCATCTTCAAGACCCTCTGACTGTAGAAAAATGGGTTGTTCATCAAGAAAGGGCAACATAGCTGCAGATGGAACGGGACGCCCCCGTTGCAGCTCCTGGCGGATATCCTTGAAACTCATGCCGGATTCGTCCCATTGACGGATCTGGTCAATCACCTTGCACTGGGGGTTGGCATACTCCTCGCACCGTTTGAAAAACACCGCGCCGGGCCTGTCAGGCTTCCCTCGATAGTCGGGAAACGCACTGTGATACAAGACATCAATCTCGGCCAGGCGCCGTACCCGAGGAGGATAGATCTGCACAGTTTTGACGAACCTGGCAAACCAACGACTGTCTCGTGACCCATCTAGTCGTTGAGCGAGGTCTGCCGCCTCATGGCGAATTGCTTCGATGGGGCGAGGATCTTTGTAGACAGGCGAGTTAGTGGGAGTATCATCGTTTATCGTAATTTCTTTATTACAAGTAATTATCTCTGAAGAGATATGATCGCTGAACGATACGGCGGCGGCGAACTCGCCCAAATCAGCAGAAATACTCTCCAAATTGGCAAATTCGGGCGAGTTCGCCACGAAAATGGCCTCTGGCTCGCCCTTTTTCAGGCAAAGTCGGCGAGTTTCTCTCCTTTTTTTCCCTTTCTCGATGCGGAAAGTGGGCAAAGTGGGCGAATCCATGCCCACAAACTCGCCCGCCTCTTGGGTGGTTGACATCTGGCCTCCGGATGTTTCCACGACGAACTCGCCCACGGGCGCGAAGGATTCGCCCACTTTTGCTTTGCTCCCCTGGATTGTCAGCCTGACGGATTCGCCCGATTGTGAGCCAACTCGCCCAGTTTGTATTGCCTGGACGATCAGCTCGCAGGCCTCGTTCAAACTGGGCACGCGAACTTCCTTCACATGGTGTTCCTTCAGGAAGCTAAGAAGCACCTGGGCAATTGCTTGATGAGCGTGGGGGACATCGCCTGAAGATGCATATCTGGAGAACTCGCCCGATTGGAGGCGTGTAGCCACCCGGAGGGCGAATTTTTGAAACTTATTCGTGCCCTTCTCGTTGCCATGTTTCTTGTACATTTTCTGCAAGCCTGTAAGCAGTGAGGGAACATGAATGGTACGCTTTCCCACCGGAATGCGGATTTCTGTGTATGTCCGGTGGAACTTGCGGCGAATGATCTGCATTGCCTCGAAAGCGAGCAAAACTTTATGGTAGGTTTCCGGGGCGCAGGGAGACGTCTCTGTTCTGGCCAGTGCCTCGATACTGTGAATGAGCACAATGGCTTCGTCGCCACACTCTCCTGTTGCCTGGAAGAGACTATGCTGCATAGAGGTACGCGGATCGAGTGTTGCGTGGTAAAGAAGATGAGCGAAAATCTTCAGTCCGTTGATAGAAGGCGGGATCGCGTGCTCGATAAGGTACAGCAAGTCGCTGTCGAAACAGGTCTGGGCCACCCCTTCTGGGCAAAACCCTTTAGGGAGATGAGCGCTTGAGATGTCCTTGAGCTGGGAAGCCGGAAAAACTGCCTGCATAAGTCGCTCCATTCCTACATATGTTCATATCAAAAAAGGCAAAGAAATACCAAACTCTCTCTATGGAAGAGCTTATAGACGGAGATCCGCTCCTGGTAGACATGAGTAGCGCAACCACGTGATGGGTTTCAGTAGGAGAGAAGGAGAAAAACCCGAGGCAAAATTGACGCCGTTTTTCGGGCGTGCTATACTAACGACAGGTTACGAGACCTGTCGGAAAGCGTAAAAACTCCTCCTCATTGAATCACCTTGAGTGATTCAACAGTGCTACTCCATAAGCCTGAGTTGAAAAAGTAGGTGCGTTTTACGTCATAAATCCTCCGACTCGGACAAGCAAGAAGAGAAGGAACCGCACTGTGGCGCAGGGGTTCCTTTCTTTTTGTCCGCAAAATCATAGCTACAGTATAGCATACAAGCGTTCCTTTCGGGACGTTTTGGCGTTTCTTTGCGTTCTATTCCTGCCAAAGACATCCCTGTATAGGGGCCTTCTTCCTCATCCACCTTTGAGGGTGTGTGCCAGTACGTGCCACACCAGACCTCGCCGATCTCCCTGGCGTACCTACTATATCTGATGAATACAGGAGGAAGATGGGAATGAGACGGCAAAACACGGTCAAACACGGACAACCCTAACCTCTACCTGTATCTATGATTATTGTAGTGGAAGGTATTGGCAATTACTACAGGGGATGAGCAATGAGTGGTCGTCTAAAAAAAGGGATCGGGTACTTTTTGCAGGTCTGTGAGCACAAATGTCACCCGCAACCGGTGGGGGTCAGGGCTAAAATCTCACCCGCAACCGGTGGGGGAAGTCACCCGCAACCGGTGGGGGAGAAAAAAGTACTAATGAGCTTAAATGGTAGGGAAATACGGGCGTTTGAAGCGGCCTGTTGCCTTCACCTCCCCCTGCCTGATGAACAGAAAATGCTGTCAAGGCCTCGACGGAGAAAGAAATGTCACCCGCAACCGGTGGGGGTATTGATACATAAGCACCTATGCCATCGGGTGTAAATGGAAGAATTTTGCAGTAAAGACCCTCAAAAACAGGTCGTTTCGAGGGTCTTTACTGCAAAACGTATCTTCCATCTGCATCGGGTGCTATTACGCCTTTGGCTTATTGGTGCGTTTCCGCCCTTTCGCTGGCCCACTGATGCGTGCTGGTTGCGCAAGGGGCTGGAAGAGGCGGTATTGCTCAATGAGCTGCGGCGGGGCGGCAATGATCATTGGTTGGCTACACCAGGCCTTGCCCCAATAGCCCTTCTGTTTGTCCAGAGGACTCACCGGTTCGGCTTTCGCCAGGATGTTGCGTTCGACAAGATTGTGCAGCGCCGCTTCTATGCGTGGCGCGAAACGCTGTGTGAGATTATTCTTATCGATTTTGATACGCGCTTCGCCCAGCAGTTCCTCCATCGTAATGTAACGCTCTCGCCCCGATTGGTCTGTCACCATCAGCGGCAGGCCGAGCATTCCCCGTTTGAGCTGATCGCGGAACGCCTCAGCAAGATAGAGGCTCAACCGTATCTCGTGTTGCTCGGCCTGACGGTCAAACCGGAGGATCTGTTCATCGATGTGCAAGAGCATCGGCATCTCAAGCATATCAACAGCGTGAATCCAGTCGCCTGGAGAAATAAGATAACCAGCGTGAACACCTCCCCAGAAACCAAGGGAGTAGCGCATATAGGCACCCCGGATGCCGAAGCCGCTCTCGCTGTCGCTTGACACCTGAAACGCTGATAGGAGTGCGATATTCCAGGTCAAGCGATCCTTGTCCTCGGTCCGATATCCGTCGGTATATTTCTGTTCTCCACCGGGATATTCCCGCTTGACATGCTTCGTGTATCCAAGCATGTCAAGCATCTCCTCGATGGAAACTGGCACACTCCCGTTTCTCCCAATGAATGTCTTGCCGTCCCCCGGCCTTGGACGGCTGCGTGATAACCAGAACCATAGGAGCAGACGATCCACCAGGACGGTGAGTTCGCCAGCCTTCTTGATTTGTTTTCTGGCCTCTTCGAGGTCCAGGGGATTCTCAAGCGTTCCCAGGCTGATTTCAATGCCATTATCGGCGATGTAGTACAGTCGCTGGGTCTGGCTCCCAGGCTTTTGCCCCGTTCTCCAGGAATTCTTTGGAGCCAGGGAGGCCTGACGCACAGCCCGTCCGCTCGGATGGTCGAGAATGGTTACGGGTTGTTGCACAGCCAGGCCTGGAAGTGGCATCTGTACTGCCTCTACGAGCCTGTTTTGCGTTGCTTCGATCACAGCCGTTTCAACCTCTGCCGACACGTCTCCTTGCAGAATCCCGTCAAGGAGCTGGTCATGAATCCTTCCATCAAGGAGTTGTTCTCTCGACTCCTCAACGAGATCCTCGGCGGATATACGCTCATCCATCGATATCAGATCTCCCTGTCTTGATCTACATGTGTTCTCTCTTAACGTATACTCTATCATGATTGCCTTCGGATGGAAAGGGCATGTTGGTAAATAGAAGGCGGCCAGGGAGCGTTTCTCCCCGGAATGGCCGCCCTGGTCGCCTTGTGGAATCGCACCTTCTTTTAACTCGCTGTCGGCACTCGTTGCGCTTTCTCGGTGGGCGGAGTGCAAAAGAAATCCGCTCTTTTGCCAATGATCGCGCCTACTGTTTCAGGTGTGGTATATTTCGAGGTGGCAGTGCCCGATGGCTGATCGAAGTAGGTCGCAGTTCGCTTCAATTTTTGTGTGATGAGTAGCTCGTAGAGCATTTGCGCGGCATAGCCCGCTACCTGCTGGTTGACCATCAGACTCTGGGCATTCGCTGCCAGGAGCTGGGCACACGAGAGCGGGTGGGTATTTATCTCCTCTGGGAGGGGAACCAGTAGTTCGGGGTGCTGAATGCTCGGCGAGGGCAACTTGCGGCAGTACCCTGGGAGCTTGAAGGCGTCAGCCAGGTCCTCGCGGTTATTCGTGCTGCCCATCAGGATCTGGCCGGCATCCAACGAATTGCCACAGTCTAACCACCAGACTTTCGGCACTTCCTGGGTGTTCTCGCGCAGCACCTCAGAAATGGATTGGCGCGCCCTGGCGTTGTCTACTGCACCAACCACCACGGTCAGTGCGCCCCAGTGAGAGTGGATGCGTTTGATCATATCAGGTTGGAACGGCTCAACGAAGGTGGTGATTTCGACACCGAAGGCTGCTGTGTAGCGTAGCGCCAGCACTCTGGCCTTCGGCAAGCCGATTTCCTGCTGGCAGAAATCCTGGCGTGCTACATTCGCTGGTTCAACTACGTCGTGGTCCACGAAGATGAGAGAGACTCTCTTCCCATACTGCGCTTGTAAGATCCAGGCCAATCGTGCGACGTGGCGAGACAGGTAACTCCCTGTTCCGCCCGTGCCAACGAGGATGAGCGCGATGTGTTGCGACTGGAAGGTGAAGACCGGCCTCGCCCGCATGAATGACAGGTCTATTTCCGCTTCGTTCATAGCTCTGATGCCTCCTCGTCGTCATGCTCCGGATTTAGATCGCCATCCTCATCCTGTTCGGACAGAGGGATGCTCGCGTCGATGAGACCTTCTGGTAGTTCAAACACCGTTGTTGCCGGAATAATCCAGTGGACACCCTCACAGCCCACACGAACGAGGAGTTCTGGTCGCTTAAAGATGTTTCCAAGAACGGCGTAGATGCGGAATCCCTGCTCGTCCCGGTTATCGGTCGCCGAGAAAAATGCCTGCATCCCATGGTGCGAGTGCAGGTCGATCAATGCCGTCGCATACGAGGAGCCTGCACTGTCGTCGGTCGGCACAACGCTGGTCGCTGTCTGCTTTTGTTCGGGGATGGTGAGCTGCCACTCCTCATCGCGCCATTCCAGGTGAAACAAGATCTCGACTGGATTACCTTCCTCACCTATGGCACCCTGGGCGCACCAAAGTATTTGCTCGACTAGGTGTTGTGGGACCGGTGGGTACGTGAAGCGCACGAGTGGCTCAATGGGGGCCAGTCCCCGTATCTCTTGCGTGGTGACAGGTAAGATGACCTCTAGTCCAGGGCGTTTGCTGCGAATCAAGACGCCGTTGCCGGCGAACAGGTAATCGTAGAGGTGAGCCTGGAAAGGCGGAATCCCTGATTGTGGGGTGATGAGGTGATATTCTACCAGAGCTGGCATGCTTCTCTCCTTCTTAAAAATTCTTCTGCAAGAAGTAGTGATCCACGGCATCCGAAAGGGTCAACGGATTTTCATAACTGTATCGTTTGAAAGGTACGAGGTCGCCTACAGGATAGGTGGCCTTTTTTCGTGAAGCGCACAGCTGATGGCGGACATCAGTTTTATGACGCGTCGATTTGCCCCCGGCCAGATCTGCGTTGAAGGGGCTGTTTATGAAAAGCTGCCAGACGTTTTGAAATGTCTCGGCAGAAACTGGTGCAGGCGTATTATTCCCAAAGCAGACTTTCCCATCCGCATACACATTGGGTAGTGGTGCCTGATAGAGCGGCAGGTTGGGCGAGAACTCTCTCTCCTTTGAGGCCCACACGTAGTACATCGTCCCGATACCTGCAAAGATGAGTGCAGGGAGTGCGACCGAGATCGCTTCTTCGGGCATCCCTTTCCCAAGGAGCGTCAGTGTATGTTTCGCCGGCGGAAGCCACTGGATCATCCAGGTGCCTTTTGTGTTGATGCCCCATTGCCTGATGCCAGCCGGGAGCCAGCCGCTGATGACCTCTTGCTCGTCAAATGCTTGACGAACGCTCTCTTGTGAAAGGAACTTGATTTGATCCTGTTGGTGGTCGTCGCGGTAGTGCAGAATGTATTGTCCGCTCACGATAAGAAGTTCTGCCTCGATGTTCCCTAGGACACGTGGGGCTGGGCTCTGTAAGTCTTTGAGGAGCGCTGCTCGTATTAATCCTTCTTCGCAGTAGTCCACGTCTTTTTATCCTCTTTCAGTAGCGTAAGAACGGTTTGCAGATGGCCTGGATCTGATCCGACCCATTCGAGAAGCTCGTTGATGTGGGTAATCATGGCGGCTGCTTCCTGGTACTCTTTGATGAGGAGATCCATATCTTCTCGGTTCCAAGAACAGTCCTCGATGGGTGCTTCGTCGGTGCTGTCAAGAAAAGCATTTCCTGTATCATGATAGGCCAGTGAAATTACGAGAGGAATGTGAGCAACGGCTGGGTGGAGTGCCTCTGCCACGTGTTTCCAACGTTCCTTGAACGCATCCCACTGCACGTTTGCCCAAACAATCTCTCGTAGCGGAGAATTTTCGCCTATGGTAATGTCTGGTTGATGCTCGGTGATCTCGTGAAATGTCACTTCTCCGATCAGGAAGAGCGCGAGCTGCCATCCTGGTGAGAGGTTCTCGTACTCGGTGTTGTACCAGTCCTCTCCGAGTGAGCGAACTGGGATCACGGTGCTCCGCTCATCGGCGCCAGATCCGTACAGCATGAATTCGGTATAGAGGGGAAACAGCCGCTCGTCTACCAGCTCGACGAATTCTGTCTCCATCGGGCTATATGCTTCTTCAGCCGTCGGGAGGGAACGCTTCTCCGAGCGATTGTACTCTTCGGGGAAGTAGTGTTTATAGAGACTGAGCAACTGGATCGAGTGGAGTTTTCGGTACAGGTAGTCATGCGCTTCGGCGAAGGTGCGAGGGAGCTGGTAGCGTTGGAGTGCCTGGCGCGCGGTCGTCTGTGGTGAAAGTTCAATCATGGCCTACGCATGGAGGCAACGAGGTCTCCATGCTTCCCCTTTCCTGGTTCAGAAACCTACGATGATCTGATGCGAAATGGCGGGATCGGCCTTTTTAAGCCGGTTGACGGCTCTGGATGTGTGTTTCTCTTCATGTTCACCAACCTGAAGTGCAGCTTCGATGGCTGGCTGAAGGTCCATGACATCAAGAAAGTGTATAGTGCCACGAGCTTCGTTCCACTGGATCATCCAGGCCAGCCCGAAGACAGGGTTAACCTGTTCGGGCGCTTTGATCAAAGCGTCAAGCACTTTGGACCCCTTGGGGCCAGCTTTCTTCACGAGCGTAACGACCATCGCTTGGCCTTCTTTCTGCTCTCGGCTGACCGTCGCGTTGGCGATCTCGGGGCCGAGGTGGGGAAGCAACGCCTGCTTCAGCAGTTCGTCGTTACCCGCGATAGCATCATCCATCGGGATCGCGCGACCTTCAAATTTTACGGTTGCCATTCTGGAAATCCTTTCTCATGCAGCATGGTACGACTATTTCAGGGAAGAGCCAGATCTCGCTTGCCTCCAACACTCTGTGTGATCCTCATTCTGGCTCGTTCCTTAGAAAGGGCTGAGCAGCAGGTTGGTAGGAAACCTGCTGGGGATTGAAACAAACTATCCAAAGAGTGTCATTTGTTCAAATGGACTCTCATCTTCTTGTTGCCGTGTCGAATGTTTCGTTTTTGTTGCTTTTGCTGTCGTTTGAGCTGCCTGCGCCGCCGCCTTCTCCTCGGCTACAGCGGGTTGTGGCGGTTCAGCTACCACAACCTCCTCATGCTGTGGCGCGGCTGGCATCGTGGCTACAGGGGGAGTGGTCGTCTGGCGCGGCTTTGCTTCGCGTTTGGGTGTAGTCTTTGCTGCTTGCTTGCGTCGCGCATCTTCTAACGTGAGACGCATTGTCTCTTGCCGCTGCGGCAGGTCGCTTTCTAATCGCGCTTGCAACGTGACAAGTGCTGGCAGAAGCGTCGGTAGGCCAGAAGCGCGGACCAGTTCAGTCAGCGGAACATCCTCGTCGTTGCGCACGCCGATGAGCACCTGGCGACCATCAGGATGACCATCATCTTCGAGCATCGTGATTGAGAAGCTCAGTTTACAGCGGTGGATCTCGTAGCGATCCGGGACCTGTACTGGCGGGAGCGGTGCTGGCGCAGACTCCTGTACGTCGGAAGATGTCGGCGTTTCAGCGGCTTCCTCTTTTGTAGGATCTTGTGCTGTCGATTGCTCGGTATCCTCCTCTTCCAGTTCAGCGTCATCTGAAGCGTCGCGCTCTTCTGGTTCTTCGGGTAAAGTCATAGACCTGTTCCTTTCACATTACAGATGAGAGGTGGAGAAATGCGTATGGATGCTCAGGATGTGGCAGTAGTGGTGGCTGGGCGCGACTTTGTTTCCCGCTTGACCTGCATCGGCATGACCAGGTAGAGGACATCTTTCTTTCCAACTGGTCGGAGAATGCCTGGCCGGTTTGCGTTGTGCAGCTCCAGGGCAATTTCTGGCACGCTACTCATTGCTGCAAGCGCATCAGCGATGTAGCGGACATTAAAGAGCATGGTGAAGTCTTCAACAGGATCCGAATAGGTTGCGGTAAGAGTACTTGTGTTTGCTCCGATCCCCTCTGCCGAGGCGGAAACGGTAATCTTGCCAGTGGCAGGTCGAAGTTTGAGTGTCAGTGTGTGTGACGCGTCCTGGGCAAAGAGCGCCGCAGCTTTGATCACGGGCGCGAACAATCGTGTTTCTACCACGGATCGCGTGCTGTAATTGTCTGGCACCATCTGCCAGAAGTTGGGATATGCTGCGTCCATCAGCCTGGATGTAAGACTCACACCATCGGTTTGGAACAGAATCTGTTTTTTTCCGGCTGTGACGGTGAGAGAGACCATGCCTTGAGTGGGCAACAGGGTGGCGATTTCTTTGAGCGTTTTGGCTGGTACGACCAGTTCTACTGGCTCTGGCACGTCGCCTTCCAGGACTTCGCTGCGGACGGCCAGGCGGTATGCATCTGCTGCGGCGCAGGTGATCTTTCCCTCGCCGTTGCGCCCAACCTGGATGCAGATACCGGTAAAAGCAGGGCGGTCGTCATCAGTTGAGGCCGAAAAGGCGACATCTGTTACCATCTCTTTGATGGTTTGTGCCGCAAGGTGGAGCGATAGCTCGTTCTCGTCAGCTTGAGGCCAGCGGGGGAATTCGTTGGGATCCATACCAATGATCTCCGCTTCACTCAATTCACTGGTAATCGTACCAGCGTGCGTTTCTGATACCTCGATAGTAATGGTTTCGTGTGGCAACACCGCAATAAAATCGGTGAGAAGGCGGGCTGGAAGAGCACAGCATCCGGGCTGTTCGACGGTTGCATCGACCCGGCATTGGACTCCCAGCTCCAAATTGGTCGCTTCCAAGAGGATACGGTTCTGTTCTGTAGTGATCTTGATGGTTGAGAGAATGGGCAGCGCTCGGTTGGAGGTCGCACGTCCAACCATAGCCAGGCCGCTGGCGATATCTGCCTTTTTACAACAGACTTTCACGTCATGGCTCCTTTCGAGACACAAGAAAAGATGGCAGGCAACGCAAACGTGTTGCCTGCATTCGGCACAGTTCATGAGAACGGCTTGTATTACGGATGTGGGGGATAAGGGAAGGGCACGAGTGGCCGGTCGCGGCTCAGGTACAACGGGTGTAGTGGACCCCCTTTCTGGGTGGTGCCAAAGCACCATAAAGGGCGCGGATACAGCAAGTTGAGCACCTCGCGGTCCCGTGTGCTGAAGCGATCTCGTGGTCGAAATGGCGCATTGCCCCAGGCCACAATGATCCTATGTGCCCGGCGGCTCGCCTCGACGATGTGGAGATCGTTGTCCATGCCTTTTGGGTCTTCGGCCACCAGCAAGGCTCTTGGGTCGCTATTGCGCAACGCGAACAGGTTCACGACTTCTAAGTGTGTATATCCTTCCCGCACCGAATACCCGATGAGTCTATTCAGCGTGGCATCGTTTTCCTGCGCATTGGCCCAGGAGGGATTGAGCAGCACCCAGAGCAAGGTTTCCTGCCCTGATCCCCACCAGCGCCGCAACCAGTAGCGATACTGGCCAGTGATAAGCGCGTCACCGTCTCTTTCAGGAGGGATGAGCGACAACTGTGTTGGCTTCATGTGCTTCTCTGCGTTGTGTTGAGTGCGACTGATCAATAATAGATCGGGGCACCTCGAAGATCTTGAGTGCCCCTGGGTATGGGATGGGTTCGATGGGCTGTGCATCCTCTAAGACAAATCCGTATGGCCCACAGAACCAGACATCCCTACTGCTGGTGACAACATCGGCGAGTCGCGCCCGTCCTATGAAGGCTCCTCTTGGATATCCCTGCGTAGGTGTCAAGCACTCCAGTCCAGGGATGATGCGCTTCCAGTAAGCAAATGCACCTGGTTCAACGGTGGTGCCAGAGTGGAGCAGAATCTCTCCCCGAAAGCGCGTTGTCCAGCCCCGGTTCTCCAGTGTTTTCGGCGGCAGGCCCAGCTCCATCAGGCGAGTTGGGTTGGCAAGCCAATAGGAATAGGGAGGGCGTATTGAGAGCCCCCAGTACCCCTGGACTTCTGGAAGTGTTTCGGGCTGAACGACCTGGAGAGAAGGCATTGCCTGCTGCAGCAATCTGACGACGACAGCTCGATGGCACACTCGATATTCAGGACACTGGCACAGTAGGATGAGGCGATCCCCCTGCTGCAAGAACTCACATAGGCGCGCGATTCCCGGTTCTGGATCGAGCAGTTCGATGGGCAGATCATTGTCATAGTTCCGGTTGCCCAGCGACGCCCCCGCCCAGTAATAGGCCGCTCCGTAGACTCGCTCTAAGGTTTTCCTGCGCCACTGGGAAAACTGGGAGGTCGGGTTGCAGCGAAGGTCAACGAGTCTCACGTGCGGTTGTTGCATCAGGGTATCGACCCGCTGGAGCGCGTAGCGAGCTGAATACCCAACCGGGTAAATGATAGGAGAAGGTATACTCATAGGGTTTGACCATTCGCCTGCACGAGCGTTACGTGGGCAGCAGACACGGTGGTCGGTTGGGGGAATTCCGCCCAAGAGCGCCCCTGGAGTAACGGAAGCGAAACCTTGTGGCCATACTCGTTGAGCTTTTGCTTATAAAAGAACGCGGCCTCTGCCCTCTTGGTGTCTTGCAGGAGTTGTTCCACCCATGCTTCGTCCATCGGACGTGCCCCTGGTCCTGACTCACAGCCAGCAATCACCCATTCAATATGTTCAAGCGGGATGTTTGCCAGCAGCTTTAACAGAGGTTCACCGCTGATAAAGTGGATCGCAGCTGGGACCTTGATCAGTTCGAGAATACGCCAGTACATCGCCGGGTTCTCGATGGATACTCCGAACCAGAGGTGTGCTGGCCACTGTGTGCCTGAGCCGCCATACTCTTCAACGAGTGCAGAGAGGCGGGGAGCAAAGTCAACGAGCCGCCCTGGTTCTTTCGTTAAAATCTGATACGTATACTGGCTCTCTTCGAGCATGACGCGGAAGGCCCGTTCTAAGAACGAATCGGGGACATCCTGATCGAAGAGATCGGCCATGTTGGAGACGAAGACCTTCGAGCCTGTTTTCCACTTCTTTGTTCTGGGCCATTCGAGGTAGCTCTCAAGGGGGACGATGGCTCCTGTCCACTGGAGTGTGCCAGGTTGACCAGCGCGAACCTGTACACGCTTCCCTTGAGCGTCACGGATAACTTTTTCAACAGCATCATGGTATTGCGGAGTAAGGGGATTATGCTGCAATCTCCAGGTCATAGGAATGGCCCAGCAATGCGCACAACCAGGTGAGCGTTTGCGACAACCAGCTACAAGCGGCCAGGTCACATCGCACCATTCAATATTTGTACCATCGCTCATTCGATGTCCTCACTGTGTGCGTATCACGCACATGCTATGGTATCTTGTACTACTGCTATGCAAAAATCAAGTGTTGAATATTACCTCCCTTGTGTTATAATGGGGCGATATTCTGCCGTAAGAGGATGACAGCGCTGCCCCGTGTGGCAAACATCTGGCATCGCGCATCCTCCCTGGCACCCCCGCTACAGCGGAGACTGATCAAGTGTCTGTGCGACCATTGCCGTTGCTGCATCAGCCCCAACGATTTCGCCTAACTGCGAGTGCAACTCACTCATATGCTCCATACGAGCCGTGATAAACTCGTGCTGGGCCGTTCCTTGGTTGAGGCCAGAGAGTCCTCGCTGTGCTGCCTCGTATTCCTGAGTGATCTGATTCAGAAGACGAGCAACCTCGCTTCGCTGCTCACCAGCTCCTAGCATGTGCGGAATTCCTCCTTTCGTTGAAAATGGGTGAGTCTTCAAAAGACTCATGCCTGGCTCTCACCAGTTGGCGAGGGACAGGCATGAATCTGGCCGACGAGGGAAGACGGATGGTCGGCCAACACCCTAGGAATGAGGAGGACAACGTGCAGGAACTCCTCACGGCTCATTTCTCCTGCCATAGCCATTTCTCCTTTGTTTGGTCGAGGGGATCGCTTCTTTTATTTTTCGTTTCAGGTTCAATCACAATCGTCCCTGTGCCATCCGTCCTCTGATGAAGGTGCCAGGTACCAAGACCAGTCACTACCCCACTGACCACCTTTTCGTGTGCCGGGTCCCCTCTCTGCTGGCGCTCATGCTCCCACAAGGACAGGAGGGCCTGAACCATGCTCGGATTAGGAAGCTCCATCTCATGAAGTCTGACCAGCCCTCGATTGCTCCAGGCTCCATATAAATGAAGGACCGCAGTATCTGCGGTCCAGGGTGTGGGCAACGGTCGTTTCGTTGCTTTCATACGTAACCTCTTGAGGAACGCCATCTTCTCACAACGGCTGGAAAACCAGCGTCCTGAAAAGATGGCTTGTTATGTCAGTGCTGTTTCCCCGGTCATTGCCGTGACCAGACCGATCAAGAAAGGCGGAGCGCATTCACCTGTTCGCCTTCGGCCCACTCTTTGAAGGTTGTGAGCGCCTGTTGCACAGCCGGTCCGCCAGGCACTTCCTCGATTTCGCGTATTGCGCGTTCCATCACGCTGGTAAATGCTTCTTGCAACGATGCCAGGGCAGCGGAAGAGTCACATCGTTCGAGAAGCAATGGCAAGAGGCTTGCTGCTTGCTCTGCGTAAGCGGCAAGTGCCTCAATGAGCAGCTCTCCCAGTTGCATATGATCCTCGCCAACAGGGGTCATATCAGTTTGGAGCCGATAAATGCGATCATAACAGCGAACATGCTCTTGATAGAGCGAACTGGTTTTCTCCTCCTCTGTTAGGTTGCTCACTGCCGCCTGCACGACTTTCATGAAATCCCAAATTGTCACCAGATCCAGGATAGGCGCAGGGTCTCGCAACGCGGCTGCGAGGAGCGCTGCACCTGCCTGTATGTAAGAAGATGTGGTGTTGCTCATTATCCAACCTTTCTGGATGCTCCGAGATTTTTGGTTGACTCATCAATAGAGAGGAAACACTGGTTATCTTGATTTCTGCTTCACACGAGCCAGGAGAACATTCCCCCTGATCTCCCAGGCTCGCTCATCATCGGACCTCGCTAGCAGTTCCTCATCCGGTTGCTTCCCGTTGGCAATAATCCGCTCGCGTAGATTTTTCGCCGTGGGGATTTGTAGCAAGGTGCAGGCCCGCTCATTCACGGGATCGCTGCTCTCTTCGTCAAACAGTAGCACCGTCAAGCCATCATCTCCAGGGAACATTTGTGCTGGCTCATTGGTGCCGATAAGCATTACGAGTTCATCGTCACTAAATCCTTTGCTACCACCAGGCTTTACCTCTACGATAGGTAGCTCGTTAATCACCCGAATCCATTGGGCCATCTCATACTCCTTTAGGCAGTATTGTTGCGCCGACTCTGCTCACGGTAAGTGCGTCTCTTTTAGACATCAATCTCGTACCAGTCAAAACTGCGTATGACAGGGCGATCAAAACCGGGGACATTTTCAA
Organism: Dictyobacter alpinus; assembly: GCF_003967575.1. NCBI lineage: Bacteria > Bacillati > Chloroflexota > Ktedonobacteria > Ktedonobacterales > Dictyobacteraceae > Dictyobacter > Dictyobacter alpinus. The sequence continues at coordinate 114,167 of NZ_BIFT01000003.1, read as the reverse complement.
CCGCGACGTTGTAAGGGTAGAGTGAGTGAGGGTCAATGCTGACCACTGTTCCTGTATGACCGAAGAGATCCGGGCCGTAGTACGTGCTGGTAACGTGAACCGCTCGCCCTGGAACGAACGCTGCTTGACGGCGCGCTTTTTCGTCGGGACTGGGTTGTCCAAGGGTATGTGTCTGTTGCATTGAACCTTACTCCTGGTGGCCCATGTGGGGTTCAGTATATCTGCCGAACTTGTATCCCAACTCATCAATAGGCAGAATATCGAGACCAACCTGCTGCAACGTTGGACGGTTGCTCGCGATCAGGTGACGCACACGATCCAACTGTTCACCGACGGGATGCGGATCTGCGTCACTCTCTGTGGCGTTTCCTAATGCGTGTGTTAGCTTGTCATTTTGGACATAGGAAGGCCAGTGCTCTAGGAGCACCAGGATCACGGGCAAAGCATCCAGGCTAAAGGTACCTTCTCCGGCACTGTGTCCGGTGTTCCGATGTACGATGCTAAAACATCCCGACGTGGTATGCACTCTCATCTCGTGTTCCGCAGGCAGGAGCGCGATATTCGCATGCTCGATCATCAATGAAAACCTACGATAGGAATCTCCGGGAGTGAGCGGTATAATGGGGGGGCGAGCCATGATAAAGGTCAGTCCTTTCTTGGCTGATGAGGGGCCAGTTGACGCTGGCCTCCGCTATTTGTACCATTACGCTTTACAAGGCCAATAGGAAATCACCAGGCTGGGAGTTGCACCGCAGCATCCGCTTCTACGGAAACTGGTTCATGTCGCACACGATCTGCTGTTTTGGGAGAGGCAAGCTGAGGGGGAGGAATGCTTGCCTCTCCTGCTCCTCTATGAAAGAGCGCGAACTAGCTCGCCATGACGAGGCTAGTGACCTGCTGAAATGAAGGAATGCCCTCTTCACTGATAAGAACTTGCCAGCCTTGTCGTCGCAGCTCCTCTTCGTACAGAGTGAGCACTGCTACTGTCTGCGCGTTCTGTGGTTCTGAAGATGAACGAAGGTGGATAATCTGGGTTTTCAGGTATCCGAGAGAGCATTGCCCTGGTGAAAATGCGTCGCTCATGTGTCTATTCTCCTTGAGAAACTCCTTTGAATGATCTATTGCTTATTTTGCAAAGGATACTCGAAATGAATGGCGATGCACCAAATGGGGCACCAGTAAAGGTGGAGCGTTGTTTCGCCGGGTTTGCGTGGACGGATGTAGACACCTGTCCACAGGTCGTACCATCTGATTTCGGGGGAGATCTTCACTCCCCGGCAGCGTAGCCACCACCAGGTACAGAGGCTGAGGATCACAAAGATCATCATTGCTGGCAGGACGATCCAACTTTCCCAGCGTGACTTTCTCGCGGATCGGCCTAGTTGTCTTGTCATGGATTGTCCTCCCAGGATCGGTGAGAATAAGAGGCATTTATGCCCAATGGTAGTTCCTTGTGTCTAGGAGCTGCTGGTAAAGTGGACAGCCGCATTGCACCATGAGGTTGCAGGTCAACGTCTGGCAGGCCAGTTTCGGGTCCCACAAGGGGGTCACCTCGATCAAATCGATGGACTTGACGACCTGGACCCCGTGCAGCGTGGTATAGGTCGGATTATGCTGAATAAAGGCCGTTTCCAGATCCGCTCCATGTCGGCGATGAATACGGTGCAGGATGCAATCGCGTTCCTGCTTTGACTCCCAGACGAGTCCATCCTGCTGAGAAACCGGAGTCCACTCTTTGCGAGCGCTATTGAGCTTTCCGACCTGAAAGTGGCCACCAGGGAGGCCAGGTCGCGCGATAAGTCGAAAGCGATTGTGTTCATCCACCAGCAGGTACAGCAGGACTGGAAAGCGTATTTCGAGAATGCGCCTGGTGTACCGGGAGTCAAACGGAGCATTGAGTAAGTTCGCAAGTGCCGAATCATTTTCCTGCAAAGGAATCTCCTCCTTTTTTGGTTTTTTAGGGGGAACTTTTTCCCTCTTTTTGTGTGCTGTACGTTCTTGTGGAATGAGTGTATCCTCCTTCTTCGTTGGTAGGCTCGCCTCCTGGCGGTTCCCTTGGTGACGGTGTACCTGGTGGGATCGTTGCTTCCCCCATTGCGACAGCCCACAAAGCGCGAGCTGCCGTGGTCGAGGAACCAACCTATGGTAAAAAGCCCTGATAGGGAAGGATTATCTGACGCGCTTCCTTTTGAGTACCTTAAAGCTGTAAAACGTTGCGATACTGCTGATCGCCAGCGCAAGAAGTGCCTGGGCGAGAGAGGCAATGTCCCGCTGAGCAATTGCATCTATGCCGCGCACGATGAGGACACCAATAGCCGCACCTTCAAAGATGAGGATTGCGAGTCGATTGGCTGTACTTTGCATGTCTGGAAACGGCGGTTTCAACGCGGTTGCCGCCTGGAGTAAGGCCTCGGTGATGACGATGTTTTGTTCTCGGAGCACCGTCAGCTCCTGTTCTGACGGCTGACTTCCATCAAAGAGTATGCGACGGATGATCTCCCAGGGTGAGAGCAAGACACGCCGCAGGTAGAAATTGATCTGTCCTGGCCGTAAGTCGTAGGCCGCGATTTTGAACGCAATCGCCAGGCTTGCAAGGGGCAACAGACACGCCGTAAATGGGGCGACGTTTGGTTGAAGCACAATGGCTAAAAACGAGGTTGCTCCAAGGATCATAGCCAGGAAGAGTTGTGTCAGAGGGTTTTTATTATCGACGATCTCCCCGTGCAACCTTTCGGCCTCATCCTCTTTGCGGATGATTGAGACCTGATTCTGCTGGTCGATGGCAGAGGTATTTACAGCCTGATCGGGCCCATGAAGCGTGGGAGCGGTGTTTTGCTGGATTACCGGGAGCTGGAGCCGCGCATTTTGCAGTTGAGAGAAGACCTCCAGGAATGCTTGGCCTCCCATCACACTGGCCAGGAACGGAACGATATCTCGTTGTTCGCAACTGCTCGTTATGGCGGTGATGACTTCTTGCAGAGACACGCTGGCTGCGAACAACGAGGCTGCATCGGGGAACTGAGATGGAAAAAGCGAGGCCACCTCTTCTGCCTGCGTTATCGCCTTTAGAAGATCCTGGCCCCCCCAGGAGTAGGGAAGGGCAGAACCAACTGCGGTCTCTGAAAAGACGGTGGTGAGCCCTTTCAGCATGCTTTTCGCGTAGGTGTAGGCTGAGAACCATTGAGCCTCAGCCTCTCTACGAATACCAGAACCTTCAAGGGAGACGAGCAACAAATCATTGGCGGCAATATCGTATTCGTTCGTTCCTTCATCGGGGCACTGTACAATGCAACGGACCTGGGTCGGGAGACCGTGTGGTGTGACCCGTATGATAGGCCACTCGCCGATAGAGACACTGCCGTCGAGCCTCCGTTGCAGTGTCTCACCCGTGCTCAGGGTGATCGCGGGCGCAGCTGCTTCGACGACGGCTGAGGAAGGCGGGAGACCATCCTGTGTCATGTTGGCCTGGTTGCCCTCATCCTGTAGCGTATACTTCTGTGTTGCCTCATCTTGCTCTTCGTGGGTAGGCGTCTCTTCAGTAAGGATCGACGGTTTTATCATGGTAGTATCTCCTGTGAAAACGTGTAGAACTGCCCGATGGTTCGTATCGGGCGGCGTGTTATAACGACATGAGAGAAGCGTGTGTTGGCGATCAATGACGATTTCGCTTTACAGGAACGGTGACGGCGGGATGCTGCTCGCCTCTACTAGACAGCAGATACGGCACAGGGAGTGTCGTCGCCCAGGTGCGCGTTGACCATGCGTTGTGGTGATGCGAGTGCAAACGCCGCGCTGTAGTGGTGGGAAAGCCTAAACTGAAGGGTCAGATGTAGGGAGGGATATTCTTCCGCTTTACCTCCTTTTTAAGAGCTGTGGATACTCTACGATACTGTTCGGAGGGCCGTTGGTATACATGTTCTCGCCTTCCTATCGTCTCTGCAAAGTTGATGAGGGGTCCGTGCCTTTTTGTCGTGCCTTTCGTTGTATGGCAAGGGCACAGGCGCAGTGCCTACAGAGATACTGTGTCCCCAGGACAATGACCGCGCGACGGGGAACGCTCCGCGCTCTGCGAACGCACTGTACACACCAGACTTTAGGAACAAGCGCTGTTCGCGGTCTGGATGAGGGCGTTCCTCTTAGTTGATGCGTCATGACTTCCTCGACTTCTGTAGACTGAACACTTGGAGGACTCATGCGACTCTGAGTGTTCTCCTGGCCTCTGCCCGTGCTTTCTCTTCATCTCTCCTGATTTTCTCTTCCATTAACTGGCTATAGCGGTCCCTGATCGCGTCCGGTTTGGTATAGCCAATCGTGATTCCCATAATCTCGGCGATCTCGCAGCGTACTGCTGCGAGCATCTCTGCCTCTTCCCAGGTGGGCATCGCGGTCGGCCAGTTGCGTGTGTAGTGCAAGTGCGTGGGAATGCGCTTTTCAGCAGCGGTGCGAAGCGCGGCTTTTCGTTTGGCCTCGGTCAGCCCCCACTGCATTTCCTCTGAAAGCAGGTGCGGTGCAACGTCCCCTAACCAGCGCGCGGACTGGAAGCTGAACGTAGACACGATCTCCAACATGACCATCTCGCGATAGAGGTCATGGTAGGCCGGGTTTGTGGTGGCTGCGATGAGGTCTGCGAGTTTCGCCAATATGCAAAAAACGCAGGAAACGCGCGACATTCCCTGTTCGTACGCTTCATGAATGGGAATTCCGTGCGCTCGATGGTACTCGAAGCACTGCTCTTTTTCCCAGGGCAAGATAGGGTTCCAGGAGTACCCACTTGTTCCTTGTGTCTTGCTGAACAACTTTGGCTGTGGCGCACAGATCGGAGCTTTGGCACGGTCCGGGCTTTCATCCCAGCGGATGCCCAGTATCTGGAGAATCGTCTGGTTGGGGAAGCGTTGAACAAGTTCACGGCAGATAATGGCTGTTTTTAGCTCTGCCGTACAAAATCTCATGGAGGCCGTACTCCATGGGAGTATCACCTTGACACACAGCAATTGTGCGTATCTTTCCAGATTGTCTCTCCAGCGCTGAAGCCAGCGATCCATCATATCGCCGGACTGCCGGCGGACAACGACCAGTTCTATGTCCAGGTGATCACAAAGCCTTTGGCACTGTGGCAGCGAATCAAGGTGCTCGACGCGCCCGAGATCGCTATGTATCCCAATAATGGGGCCTCGATAGCCCTGTGCTCGCACATCGTTGACCGCATATGCGGCAGCCGTCGCTCCGTCAATGCCTCCAGAAAGGCAAGCGGCAATGGGCATCTGTCGCTCGATCAGGTCTGCAACGGTGTGGTCTGTAGAGAGGCCAGGCCATGACATACGGTTACCTCTTTTCTCGTATGGAAAAACGGTGAATTCAGAAAAAAGCTGAGGGAAATAAGAGAATGGGAAAAACGTCTGGTTCTCTTTCCCATTCTTGGAGGGGTCCGCTAGAATACCTTAGTGGTGACACATTGCCAGCACCCGTCGGTTACGACGCATGCGCTCGCAGACATTGCGCTTGATCCGGTATACGTCGTCAACGGTAGGGAAGAGCTGACGGTGCCGATCCCATATTTCTGCGGGTTTGTACCCGTTGATATAGGCGAGGATGAGCACACGCTCCTCTTCGCCATGCAACTCTTCTTGCACGATCTCCCACAATCCCTGTGCAGCGAGGGCCGAAATTACATTGTCGGTTGGATCGTCCGTCCTTGGCTCATGCTCAACGTCGTCGAGGCTGGTCTCGCTGTATCTGCTCTGCAGAGTGCGAACCTCGTCGGTGACGACGGAGTGGGCGCACAGCTTTAGGTACTTCAACACTTCCGCCAGTAGGTGAAAGTTGCCCAGTTTCATCGGCGTCACCACATGAGCAAATTTGGCAAAGGTCGCATTCACCAGCGATGCATAGCCGTCTTGCTCGACGTGTGGGCGCGCCGTATAGTACTGGGAGACCCAGGTGAGCACGAGTGGTGCGTATTGCTGATAAAGGTAGCTCCAGGCGGTTTCGTCGCGGTTGACGATGGCGCGGCGAAACAATTCCAGGCCGTAGCGATCATCCGATGTTTCTTTCTTGAGAAACTTGCGGCTTTCATGCGCGCACAGCCTGCTCAGGGTCGCTATCGACAGCGCTTCTGGCGATTGGTGCTCATAGAAGGTAGGTGGGAATTGCTGTTCAATCATGGCCTGCCCTCATTGCACCGAGTAGAAAGCACCACCTCCCTCGTGCTACCGAGTATCAGGATGCGGGATGATCGCTCAGCTTCGCTCACATCGGGAAAGTGGAGTTGATGGAAGGCCAGCGCCGCTCGCGCCGTCGTTTCGCTATCCTGTTCTTCAACGGCGCGTACCCCCTGGCACCAGCCGGTCATCGTCTCTGTCATATGGTAGGCGAGATCGCGCTCCTGACTGGAATGCGTCATAACAAGAAGCCAGAGACCGCGCCGATTGGCTGTTCTTACGGTATTTTTTACAAGGTTCTGGATGCGGCGGAATATCTTAATTCGCTCGTCCGTATAAACCAGGTTGCTGGCATTGATGACCAGTAGATCAAGTATCGCTTTCGGAAGAGGGGTGTCAGGCCCTCCTGGTGGTTGGTGGGTCGTCATTTGCATTGTCTGTGCCTTTCGAGGAAAAGAGAAACTGCTACGGGGACGGTGGTACGAATGACAATGCTTCAAGGGTGCGACAAAAAGCGCTCAAGAGCGCGGCACCTCGCCCAAGTCGCCGGCTTGCAGAAGTGTTCAGTAAGGCAAAGAGAACACAGCGAGGTTAAGGGAAGAAACTGCTGAGTGACCGTATGATGCGGCCTGGAAAACGTGATGTCCATTTAGGAAACGGCGACGATATGCTGCCGCCAGGTGCTTACCGCATGCTCTAAGGCATACTCATAGGCGGCTTCGTTGTTGTTATCGGCGGCGGGAGCGTATTTGGGAATGATTTGCTCCGGAGTCGTCAGGCCCCACCCATCGACGTACAGGTTACGCAGCAGGCGGCACTGCACCATCAGGCCGTCCTGCCAACTCTCAAACCAGGCGTATCCATCCTGGCATCTAACGCCAGGAATGCAACGCAAGTTTCCCGGCGAGAGACTGTAGCGTGCTTCACCCCCCAGGCCAAAGCTGCTTTCATGCATGTAAAATGCCAGCACGAACGCTGGGTCGAGGCCACAATACTGGCTTACCTGGACGAAGAGCTGTCCTTGACCAGCCATTGGGCTGTGGTAGTACTCCAGAACCTTATTGATAAAGTCTGCGTCTATAGTGGCTGGACCGGTAATGGAAGAGGAGCCGCCCGCGCCTGCTGGTGTCCCTTGATGGCAGTGAACATTCCAGGTACCAGCCACCTCCGGCGTCGTATCGATGAATCGGGAACCAGTGGTTGTGGTGCCAAATACCGTCAAGAGCAGTATGGCCGCCAGGCCGATCAGAATGAAGGGAAGCCATATATTCTGCTTTTGGGTCTGCGTGGGTTGCCCTGTCGTACCAGGCGCTTGTACGTCTGTGTCACGCATCTCCTCTTCGGTTTCTGCAGGGACTGCGACAACCGTCTGCGTGGGTTGTGGTGCAGGCAACCACAGGCGCTCCGTCGTCGGATACTGGTACGGCTGCTGTGGGTCAGACGGATAGCGAGGCGTTTGCACCGGTGGGTAGAGCAGAGCGGTCGTGTCCACCTGGGAGGCGATCTCACCCCAGAATGCAGGATCGTCCAGCTCTGGATAGGACTGATCCTCTGGAAAGAAATGCTGGTCGTACATCGCAGCGTACCTTTCTGATAGGTTAGGAACGTGATACCTCATCGAGGCCAGACGAGGGGAGAAGCCGACGCTGTGCTATACTAGCACTGTGGTCTCGCGAGACCAGCGCGGTGCGTGTCTTTGCCGAGGTGTGAGAGCTGAGCGGGGACATGCGCCTCGTCTTGTATAAGGAAGGGACTAAGGGGACGCACTACAAGGCCATCTATCAGGTACGCACTTCTTCCTCTTCTTCTCCAGCACTGGTGTCTGTGACTTCTGGGGCTTCACTGCTTTCTTCGTCTTCTCCTTCCTCATCTTCGTTGCTCGTGTCTATCCGCTCGTATGTCTCCGGGTCGATAATGCCACACTCGATGAGAAGTGGGGCGAGACGTTCGGATGGACGAATCGGCTGCTGCGTCTCGCGGTCCATCAGACCCCGGGTGACTAATGCGTCACGCAGCTCCGATCCCTTTTTCGTACTGAGCTTCTTATTCAGGGTCTCAGCAGATCCTCGATGCCCTCGCCAGGTCACGGCCTCGGCCACGAGCAACCGATCTTCGGGCGAAAGGTTTTTCAGCGGGATCGGAATCGGCGTGCCGCGAAGAACGGTGCCGTTGACATGAATGATGTCGTTGAGCAGGTAGGACGTCAAGTGTTCGTAGAGTTGTTCTTCGGTAAATGTGACGTCTCTCTTCGGTCGTGGTGGTGCTTTGCTTCCTTCTATCGGTTCAAGTTCCCACAGCATACTCTGGAAGAGCTGCTCCGGCTCTAGTAGGGTATTGCCGTCCTCATCTCCCGTGGCATGACGGATGTTTTCCCCTACCCAGTACTGTACCAGGGCCTCGACCACGATATTGGCGATGAACGGTGCCTGGATACGCACCGGGTTGCTGTTGTCTTCCGCCATATAAAGCATATCGCCACTACCATTGAGCTTTTCGGCTCCCCCTTTGTCCAGGATCGTCCTTGAGTCGATGGCAGAAGAGACTTTGAAGGCAATACGGGTTCGCAGGTTGTTTTTAATCACTCCGGTGATGACATCGACTGAGGGCCTCTGGGTGGCCAGCACCAGATGGATGCCGGTGGCGCGCGCCAGTTGCGTGAGTTGAGTGATGTAGGACTCTGTTTCATCGGGCGCGGTAATCATCAATTGTGCCAGTTCGTCGATGACGATGAGAATGGCGGGAAGATTGGGAAGGGAGAAATCTCCCTGGGCAATACGCTCCTTTCTGAGTGACTGGTACTCTTCTAGTTCGGTGACGCCCAACTCTGAAAAGCTTTTGTACCGCCGCTGCATCTCCTCCACCGCGTTTTTCAGGAGAGGCACGACCTTTTCCATGTCGTCTACAATCGGTGACAAGAGATGGGGAATGCCTTTAAACTTGCCCAGCTCGACCATCTTGGGATCAACGAGCGCGATCCGAACGTCGTCGGGGGTGTTGTATCGGATGATCCCAGCAATCAGGGACTTCAGGAAGACCGATTTGCCAGCACCCGTTGAGCCTGCCACAAGCAAATGAGGCATTTTGCGGATGTCCACGGCCCAGACACGATTGGTCAAATCCCAGCCGAGTGCTACAGGCAACCGTGTCTTCTGGCACAGCACGGTGTATTCCTTGGTGCGCAGGATTTCGTTAAAGGTCACTTTGCGCGGATCCTTGATTGGGATCTCTACACCCACGTATGGTCGGCCAGGAACAGGAGCCTCCATCCGCATCGATTGAGCCTCTAACCAGAGAGCGATGTCATTTTGCATCGCCATGATCTGTTTGACTTTGGTGCGCTTTTTATACGTGATGTTTCCTTTGCCATCACGTATCACAACTTTTTTGGATTTATCATGCTCATCCGTCCTTGTCGCCGGAATGCCGGTCGGGCGAATAGCGTACCGCACGACTGATGGACCGATGCAGATATCCTCTGGCCTGACCTCGACTTTTACATCAAAGCTGTCCAGGGTTTCTTGCAACAATTGTGCCCTCTGGTCGCTTTCCTGCTTCAGACGCGCGATGACGCGGGCGATTTCCTCCGGCTTCTCCTCGCCTGATGAGGGCAGGATCAACGTTTCGGGCAATTTCCAGGGACGAAGAACACGTGGCTCTGGTGATACGCCAGGTGGGGACACTTCTATCGGAGGTGCCGTTTTCTGCACCTCGACTACCAATTGCTCTTCGGACGGCGATGGCTCTTCTCGTACCGCTCTCCACTCCTCAAACTGAAGACGCGCTTGCTCCGCGTAGCTGGAGCGTTCGGATGGTTGGAGCGCCTCGATGAAGAATTGCAGCCGTTTGGCACGACGGTCAGCCATCAGTTGCCCACTCCCATCGGGGATGAGAGCGAGGGCGAGGGCCTGCTGAATGAGGTTGCCCTCTTTCGGAGGGTAGCGCAGTGCATGAGCCGTCCAGAATTTGCCTGACTGGTATTGATACAACACCGCTCCCCATGCCTTTTCCGCAGGACTGAAAGGTTTAGGTTGGGTGCCGGGTGTGTCCGTCTCGTTCTCCTCGACGATAGGAATGGCCGTCTCATCGACGGAATCAGCGGTGACATCACCAGGATCTGTCACCGCTGCTGAAAAGGGAGCGACGCGTTCTCCCCACTTTGCCTGGTAATCGCCGGGAGGCTAAAGGTATTCGTCAATGCGTCTGTCTGCCTGTTTGGTTCGCTGTGGGAGTGACGGAAGCGGATGTATTGGGGAACACGGTTCGTTCGGTCCAGGATCAGAGCCTGCCCTGCAGGGACGCGCTCGATTTCCTGAGGGGCGATCCCCATATAAGCACTTAACCACCCTGTTTTGACTTCTGCGGCTGCTGGATGCTCAACAATCCACAGAATACATTGCTGCAGAGCCTCCGGGTCCATACCAGTGACCCTTCGAGTGACCAGGTACCAATGTAGTCCCCATTGTCCACGTTTCTGGAGGTGATTGAGGATGGCTTTGCGCACCGATTGTGCCAGCCCCGGCTTATCCTTGTGGATGCTGTGCCGGTCGTCGTCGGGGCAGAGGCGGTAGGCATCAGTCAAGGTGATGACGGCTGGCAGGTAGCGATTGCTCTGCTTGTACTGTTTCCGCTCCCAGCCAGCCATGCCATCGATGATACCCCACAGGACAATAGACGCTTCGGTTGGCGAGGTATAGCTTGCAAAGTCAAAGAGCACCTGCCAGCCATATTGCATCAGCGTGTGACCAAAATCAATCGCCTGCGTCTCCTGGGACTGACTCAAGGCCACGGTCTGGGTATTCGCACCAGATTCTTGTTGCTGATAGGCTTCTGGACTGATCACGTGGTAGCCGTAGGGAAATTCGTTCAATAGCGAGGTGTAGTCCCCACTCACGTCGATAAAGAGCTGTGCCACTCCCTTGAGTGCCAGCTCTTCAGCCAGCACGCGAGGAATGTTGCCCGATGGGTCGAGAAGCAGAGCATTCACATACGCCTGTGTGACATCGACGTAGGCGTGATCGCCAATTTGCAACTCGTACTCATGCGACTCAGGAAGCGCGTGCTGCTGTTGTGGGGGCTGAGAAGCGCCAGCCGTGAGCGCACCACGTACATCCGGCCCGGACAACTCTTGTTGCGGGTGCTCTGTGATTGTAGTGATATGGCCCTGCTGTTTCCCGCTGTAGAAACCAGGATGTGTCCGTGGAATGCGACCGCCGAAGAGGTTTTCCTCCTCGTCACTGTACGGCTCCTGCATGTGATAAGGGACCGCTGCCTGGGTCAACTCGTCCGCCATTTCAGGAAAGGGTGGGGGCAATGTTGGGTCAATGTTGGAAACCATCGAGTTGAAAAAATGCTCTTTTCCGACGCGTTTGTATCGTTGCAGCAGCATATTTCCCCCGATGCCGGCAGCAACAAGGGCAATGATGACAACAATCACCATGCCCATGTCCATGCCTGTCGAGAGGAGAATGTAGCCAATAAAGAGAACAAGAACCAGCCCACCGATGTAGGCCAGGGGATGTTGTTCGTGAGACATCATGCGGTAGAACTCCTTTGTGTGAAAAGGCGTTCAGGCGGCCACAACTCACCAAGCGAACGAGGTGGCCGCCTGAGCCTGCTTTACTGTGTGTACTGGGCAAGAGCCTTTCCGTCTTTGGTCAACCCCTGCATAATGCGGGCTTTCTCGATGACGGCCTGTGCCCAGGCTCTCTTGGCCATTTCCAGCCGCCACCAAACCATGTAGGCGGAGTGGAAGCGCTCATCGCCGTCATAATAGAGCCAGGTGGCGGCTCCATTCATCATCAAGCCAAAGATTAAACAGATGTGAATGGGAATGTGGAATGCGAAGACGAACGAGAGGTCCGATACGGCGTCAATGAGGAAGCCCAGGCCCGTGAAAAAGAGGCCGACACGATCATTGAGCGCGACTTTGATGATCCCAAAGCGCTGGTCCTGATGCTGCGTGATGTGCTCCGCTTTCCAGCGCTTGGAGATGCGTTGACATCCCGCTTGCAGCAGGAGCTGCGCCACGACGGCGATCACCAGGCCGATCAGGGCGTAGATGGGGTTGCCACTCAGAATCATCCCTAACCCCTTGAAGGGGCCATAGGTGGCCAGCGTCGTATCATGGATACCCACACAGATCTGGACGATGCTATAGAACGTGGTGATGATCTGGACGCCGTTCGCGCCCAGGCCGGTGTACTTCTCGGCCAGTCCCAGGTTCATCTGCCGTTTCGGGGAGCTAATCTTCGTCGTTGTCTCCTCGTAGGCAAGCTGTTCCTGGGGCGTTCCCTGCTTTTTGTTTCCGCCCGTCTGCTGGGGCTGAGGTGCCAGGCCGCTATAGGGAGGTACCCCTCCACTGTAGTTATTTGAGGCGGAACCAGGTGCTGAGCGGACGGTGAAACCGCCGGTATTCTGCGTCATGCTATCTCCTTTTTTGCGAAACATGAATCATGCTGAAGGTGAGGGCTTAGTACCGTCATCCACACTGCCGAAGCCTTCGTGATGTGAGATGCCGGTGGAGCAGGATGCTCGTTTACAGCTCATCCTGTAAGCTGGATCTGGCTGCTGGGGGAACCTCCTTTCTTATGGTGGGCAGGACACGATCTACAGCAGAGAGTGAAAAAACGCCTTGCACGTCGTATCGTTGAGAACACCGATCAGGGGAAGATGGTATGCCAGGAGGTGATGACGGAAGGCGTGGTGCCTCATGGTGTGAAACGCGACTTTCACATCCGCACAGAGGTGCGGTCCCACAGCTTGGACGAGGCAGTGTTGTGTTAGCCTGGACGATCTACGAGAGAGGTACGAAAGAAGAGAAGCACCAGGCGCAGCGCTGTAACGGAACTCCCATACTTCATATTCTGCAGAGTTGCTCCTCTTCTGATGTGAGAGCATAGCAAGGAAGTGTCTCTTTTCCTTCTCGATAGGCTTTGTACAGCCGATGCAATCCATCTATGAGTATGGGAGACGATGCACCCTTTAAGAGTGCGAGGATGACGGGCACACGCGTATCTATTGTCTCACTCATCCCTCGTGTTTCATCGACTGCTACTGCGCTCTCTTCTGTTTGTGGCCGATCCAACCCATACACTCGTGCAGCACTCGCAACTCTCAGCGAACCAACCGGCTTGTTTGCCTTCTGGATGATGTAGCGTGCTTTCACGATGTCCCATCGAGCAACAAAAAAACGAAACGTCTCAAAACGTTCACTTTCTGGCAAACCCTCTCGGAACGCTCCTAGTTCCGTAAAGTCAACTGTGTTCAAAGCCTTCCTTCCTTTATTTATCCCGAAAGCGCAGCAAGCTGTAGCCGTGGAGAGGCCTGATAGTCTTCTGCGACCAAAGAAGCCTTTGTTCCAGTCTGCCGGCGCTGGCGCTTTCGACGCGAGGATGCAGGAGCCTCAATGCACTCCTGCTGATCGGACTCACTGCACTGGCCATCTTGCTCTGCTGGCGAGATGCCTGGCGGAAGCTGTTTTCCGATATAGACTGAGGTCACACGACCGTTTTCTTTTTTTCGCCAGTAGGCGTACCAGTAAGGACCGTGGCCCTGGCCGTGCTCACAGGTCTTGCAGGGTTTCCTCCCGCATTTCCTGGATTGCAATTGATAGGTGACATGTTCTCCGTTGGGTGCAATGGGCCGTTTTGTCACGAGAGACTCCTTCAAGAAGCTAGGTGAGACGATATCCGAGGATAACGCTTGGCACGCGTTCGCACTCTGCTCATGTGGTGGGACTGATGGGTATCAGCGCTGAGGGGATGGTGGATCGATGACAAACCAGACGCGGCAATGGGCCTTTGTCTGCACATAGGGAAGAACGGCACCGAGATCGCACTCCTGCCCCGTTCCCCGCCGCTCACAACCGATCAGCAGGAGGCAACACTGGTGATCTTGTACCTCTTCAATGATGGCTGCTCCGGCCTCGCGTGCCTGGACGACTTCCGTTACCGCTGTGCAGCCAATCTTTTCGGCGACGTGCAATGCTGATGTGAGCAGAGCATCGGCCTGTTCAGTCTCACTGGGAAGCATTGCTTTCAACGGGAGGGAGCGGGGAACAACGAGAATGTACATGATGATCAGTTTTCTCTTGGCGGTTTTCGCGATCTGGCAGGCCAGCGAGACGAGATTTGTATCCAATCGTGTGCCGCTGATGACGACTGCGATAGTCTGGCCAGAAGTATCTTCACCCAGCACGGCAGCGCTAAGATCAGCGTCTTCCCTCGTTTTGGAACCCCAGAGGCGTATCATCATTTCCCTTTCGATGAACTGCATATACTGTGGGTAAGAGCGGCGAATGATGCTTGTTGCCAAGCCTACAGGGTCCGGGTTTGTGAAGATGTGGCACCACTCGCGGTGCTCGAAGATGACGACTGCGCCGGCGCTCTTCTCTTCATAGCAGAGCCAGTGGTCAAAGAGCGCGCCAATTGTGAGAGCTGACTGTGAGAGGAGTTGAGCAGCTCTGTGAACGGCAATCATGAAGCCACCGTGTGCGCCTGTCTTCACCCAATAGACACCATCTGTCACATGAGTGATACTCTCTGCCTCTCCCCAGGGGGTGGGCGTGCCTTCGGTCATGGAGAGTGGTGGTGGTCCTGTAATGGTGTAGGTATCGTAGGAATACCAGGGGAACCAGCGAAGCTGATCACGGCGGATATGCTTTTCGCTCAGTTGGGCTTGGAAGTGGCGTATACTGCTCTGCCTCCCATCCCTTCTGGTATAGTATTTGGTGCCATCCCGGCGATACTCAAACATTCCCAGCGTTAGTGTTCCTGCGAATCGACGGATCTGCCAGAGAACATTCTGGTCATCGGGGCCACATAATTCGCTGCGCATCTCGCCGGACCCGGACCCATAATCGAGTAACGTCAACAGCTTTTCGTCGGAAAAATGACCGACATACATCCCGGGATATAAGGTTTCGACTGGACACGGAGGTATGGGCGGTGGTCCGCCTCGTTCCTTCTGAGTACATCGCGTACATACAGGCAGATGAACGTTCCCACCGATAAAGTGCCCAACGTGACCCTGGGGAATGAAGCTTCCGCAGTCAACACAATGCATGCGATCTCCTTTCGTTTCGCAGATGAACACCGCCACCCGCGCAACGAACGATCCGTGCAGGTGGCGGTCAAGGTGTGTAGATTTGTTATTTCCCAGCACTGAGGTGATGGTGGATCGATGATAAAGCAGACAGAAATGGTCAGGTGATCCCCTTAACAGGGCCATCTGATCATTTCTGCAAGGAACAAGGGTCCATGTGACCTGACAGTGGGGTTGTATACCTCAGTGAGGAATCATGAAGATGCAGTATCCGGCTCAAGGGCTGGCAGGAATGGACGGAGATGTTCAAATTCCTCTGAACATGTTTCCATCTCCTTTGTCGCTGTTGCTGTTACCTGGCGCAAGTGTTCCACGCGTTCCATCAAGAGCCTAGCGCGTTGTTGCATTACTTCTTTAATAATGGCTACATCTTGCAGAGCGCAGGCACGTATGTGTGGGATAAGCAGCCGTACGACATCGTCGGTTTTTTCCTCTTCGTGGGTCATGGTGGTATTTTGCTCCGCACGCTGCAATTCGCCCAGTAAATCGCTGGTGGGCACACTCATCAGACGTTGCCTAGTGAGCGCTGCTTGCTTGTCATAGAATTCTCTTTTTGCCCGCTCATACACTTCATTAAAGCTAGATGTCGTCATTTCTCTCCTTCCGGTATGATTTTCAAGCACTGGTCATTCTTATCAAGGCTACACTACGAGGACAGTGAGAAATGCCAGGCGAGGAGTCGAACCTCGTGTGCTTCTATGCACGCCGACCATCGGACTGGCTTTTATGTATCAATTGTAGGTGCTACTCTCGTTGAGGGTTATCTCGTCTTCTGTCCAGAGATCCATTCCATTCTTTCGGCTTGTGCAGTAAGCAAGTTCAATCGTTACGAATTGCTAACCCGATCAACACTCTCAACCAGAGGATCATGAGAACATCAAAGCCTATGCCCCAAACAAGGCCAACACCTAGATCCCGAAGCGTAGCTCCGATATTGAGTGTGGACAGCATCAGGCTAGCCATGGGAGTGAGGCTGAGTAAAGTCAAAAGCAGGAATATTCCTGCGAAGTGAAGGTTTATCCGCAGGAAGGACAGTAACCATCTTCCTGCTTCTGTGCGTATCAGAAAACGTCTGAAAACGATGATTATCACGCAAACAACAACGATCCCTATTTCCCAGGCCAGAATAGAAGGTGTAGGGAAGGGAAGATCGAGAGGCATTGGCTTAACAAGAGCTTTTGCTATATCAGAGTCCATATGGCTCCTTTGTAATCATTGTGTGTTCCTGGGGGGCGAGGAATAAGCCAAAGACATACACCGCCACCTGCACGACGAACGATGTGTGCAGGTGGCGGTCCGTACGTATGGAACTGTTTATTTCCCGGCGCCCAAAAGCACGTTCACTTTCGTACCGCACACGGAACAGACTCCTTTGAGAGCAGGCTTCCCATTTTTCATGGTGACGCGCTCCGTATCCTTCAGGTCCTGCTTCTGCTTGCATTTGACACAGTAACCCTGCTGTTCTGCCATAGTTCACCTCCTTTCAATGAATGGATTTCTAGCGTTATCTGTCTGTACGTGCCCTCTTTGTTGACCCGTAGTGAACTTCACGTAGGAGTCACTGCACTGGCCCCAAAAGAGGGTGGGCGGTCATCTCTCTTCCTCGTTTAAGGCGAGGGCACGCTATCAGGCGGCCTACGCAATCGAATAACGTTTCCCTGCCCACAATATGGGCAAAGGAGGAGTGCGGTGCCACCGCTATTGACAGTAGCCACAACGTTCCTGGCATCCGCTAGCGGCGCGTAGAGCCGACCATGACAGACGAAGCAGTTTAGCTCCAGGTCGATCAGTTCGTGTTCTGCACCTGGAGGGTGCGGATTGTTTTTCTTCATGCCTCTCTCCAACGTCCTTTCTTGCCAACGTAGACCCTTCTACCACCTGGACAATCCTTGCGCGAAGCGACAAAACCCTTTCACAAGACGCTGTGCGCTTGCGCTCTCGGCAGAGAAAGCCACCGTTGTAGTCCGATATATTGGCGCTTTTTTCCTCCTCGTCTCCCTGTTTGTCGTCTAGAAGTACGTCTTTTCCGCTCTATGCAGCCATTTCTGGTTGCTGAATGCGCACGACGTACCCATACAGACGTGGTGTTTCGTCTTTTTTGAATCTCGGCTTGACTGGAGCCGGTACGATTTCGACAAGCTGCACCGCACTGGAGAGCCAGTTCACCAGGACTGAGCGTATTTGCTGATCTTGCAGCCCAATGTCTGCTTCGACAGTGTTTTTCTGTGCTGCTTGCTCCCTGTAAGAGCGAAGGGCCATTAACGCAGCCTGTAGCCATACTTTCTGCTGGAGCTTCCGGGATGTCGGATCTTTGCCCGTGATGGTTTTGAAGCGAGCCACAGCTTCCTGGGCAATGGCTTCCGGGACGAAGACAGGCTTGAGCCCCTTTGTCTTCGGCTTTTGCGCTTCTGGAAACTGTTCCTCATCGGCAAGTGGCAATTTCTGACTGACAGCACACAGAGGCCGATCAATAGGTCGCAGCAGCTTGAGCACTTCTGGCGGATAGGATGGCTTCGGTGTAGGCGCATCCTGTTCCCCATCGTCGGAATGCACGGCTGGATGGCTATGCTCGACCGGATGGCCCAGGATAGCGTGCGCCTTTTGCTCGACCTTTTCGCGAAGATCACAGGTTGCCAGCGTCAGGTCATGGCGCTCCAATTCAAGGGCCAAAGCGAATTCATCGCGACTAAGCGTCGTAAAATACGAGCGACCACATTGCCCATGAACACGGTGTGGAAGCGCGGCGACGCGGATGCTTACTGATCCATCGGCAAATACCTGGAGAACGCGGAAGTAACAGAGCCAGGCCGAGGATGCGAAGAGTTGCAGCTCCTCGCCATCGCCTGAGCACTTATTCTTGAGAATGCAGTCAGGTGCAACGTAGACCGGCGATTCAGCCTGTGGGGCAGAGAGGAGACCGCACTCCAGGTGCAGATCCTGGCGCGAGACCGTGGAGACGAACACCCGATCTGCCGCAGCGCTGCTGTCGGCTTCGTTGAGAGAGATACGCCGCAGGTCGGCGAGAGAGGGGGCGACATACGCCGTATAGGATACATAGCTGTTTCGCTTGAGAAGTTGAATATAGCACCATTCTCCATCATTGCTGACGTGCTTGCGAATGTCAGCTCGGATGATACTGGTCGGTGCGATATACACACCAAATGGTACAGCGTTTGTCATCATTCAGGCCCTCTCCAGCTGCGCCCCTGCGCAGATTGACATCTGGGCCTGTTTATGTGACACTGTTGCACAGGCCCGGAATTTGGGCGGCGAAAAGCCGCCTGGCTGAACGCCCTACTGCCGGAGAGGTCTGGTAAACTGTACCGGTAGCAAGGCTTGGGTCTACATTGAAGGCGTCTGGAACTGCAATTCCAGGCGTCTTTCTATTTTCTTATCTGAAAGCTTCCTCAAGATTTGAAGTATGCTAACAGGATCAATTCTTACGTTAACTGTCTCAAGAGAACCAACAGGTTCAATACGAATAGTAGCACAAGGATTTGTTTGTGTCAAGGTATAGACGTTCAAATTTTTATAAAGAGGTTCAAGAAGTCCAACAGAACATGGTATAATGATTAATATTGTTGCATAAGGATGGTTTTTATGAGTAATCATTCCAGCGATACGCAATCTGATCTGCCTAAACGTAAACGTTCAGCAAAAAAAGCTCCAAGTGACGATTTATTGATGGCTTCAGATGCCATCAAGGAACTGGGTATTCCTAAATCAACGTTTCAAAGGCTCGTTCAAGCAAAGAAAATACCAAAGGTGACGCCTTTTGGAAAAACAGAAGGATTTTATCCAAAAGAATTTATTATGCTGCTGTCATCACATCTTAAAGGGCAAACATCTTACAGTGAAGTGGCTGCTCTCCTAGAAAAGATGACCTCGAAGGAGCCGGAACAAGTAGGTGCCACAGACTGGATTCGACCCAGTGATTTGCCGTACGTTCTTGCCCTCGATTATGAGGTATATGGTACAGCTGATGTGGTAGATATGAATATTACTGCCAGGTGGTGGGAAAAGAACCCATATCAATGCCGTATCTTGTTTGATCAGTCAGATCGAACAAAGATCTGGGGCGTCCTTACAATCATGCCATTGCCACTTGAAATCATATATCAGTTGCTAGAGCATAAAATATCGGAACGCGATATCTCTCAAGATGACATCATGCTTTACGAGTCAGGAAAGACCTACAATGGTTATATTGCTTCGGCTGTTGTCCGACCAGAACGTCGAACATACTTTCGTATGCTAATCCAGAGTTTTCTTGCATTCTTTTGTGACCAGTATCCCTCTATTCAGATCGCAAAATTTTATGCTTACGCGTCTACTGATGAAGGATTTGATCTGATGCAACAACTACTTTTCTCACCACGGTATGATCTTGGTGACAATACTTTTGAACTCGATCCGATGCGTCGTAATCGCTCTAGGCTTGTTCGTTCATTCCAAGAATGCATCCGAAAAAAAATGGAGGGATCACAACACACGATTTGATAAGTTGTTAATGTGCTTTTGCTTCGAGTCTATCTGCCACATAGTTTTACCTTTGTAGTGCAAACCTTGTGCATCCTCTGTTAAGAGTGTAGCGAAGGATGGCATTGAGCGGGAACCCAAAATCATGCGAGATTTCAGCGAAAACCATGCGAGATTTCGGGGAACCACGCTTCCCAGACGCCTTCAGGGAGAGTCAAGTATGACAAGCGCTACCGAGAAACGACCGAAACACCCGAATAACATCACGAGGTTTCTGCGAGGGAAACCTATTGCCCAGGTGGCCAGAGAGTTGAAGATCGCAGAGCGCACCTTTCGAGGTTGGGTGTTGGGGGAGGTTCGCGTTCCCCAGCACTATGTCGAGCAACTCACCGAGTATTTTGGCTGCTCAGAAGTGCAGCTTCTCACGAAGCGTGTGGTCCCTGCCGGGAATATGCCCTACCAGCGCAATGCCCTGTTTACGGGTCGCGACGAGCTGCTTAGGCAGCTCCACCATGCTTTAAACAAGAATGCACTCGTCGCTCTTACACAGCCCCAGGCGCTGTGTGGTTTAGGCGGTATTGGTAAGACACAGACTGTGATCGAGTACGCGTATCGCTACTGCAACGACTATGACGTCGTGTTCTGGATAAAGACGGACACGCGCGAAAACGTCTTATCTGATATGTTGCATATCGCCACGTTGCTTGAGCTACCAGAGCGCAGCGCTCAAGACTCGTCTCTCATCGTTGCTGCGCTTAAAAAGTGGTTGCAAACGCATAAAGATTGGTTGCTCATTTTTGACAATGCTGACGACCTTACCTTCGTTAGAGATGCACTTCCCGCTACGTATGAGGGGCACGTTTTGCTGACGACTCGTGCTCAGGCGATGGGGAGACTTGCTCATCGTCTCGATGTTGAAGAAATGAGCGAAGAAATTGGAGCACTCTTCATCCTTCGTCGATCTGGGCGGATCTCGTCGGAAGGGGGGATGGATGATGCGAGCGAGGTAGATCGTCTTGCCGCCAGGGATCTGGTTCGCGAGTTGGGTGGCCTGCCCCTGGCGCTTGATCAGGCCGGGGCGTATATGGAAGAGAGTTCGTGTAGTATTACCGAATATCTGCAGCTATATAGGAAGGAGAGCCTGGCGCTCCTCGCGCGGCGTGGTGGTATCGTTAATGATCATCCTGCGCCAGTGAGCACAACCTGGTCGATCTCTTTTACCGAAGTTGAGTCGCTCCAGCCAGCCGCTGCTGATCTCCTCCGGGTGTGCGCGTTTCTCGATCCTGATGCTATTCCAGAAGAGCTGGTGGTGGAGGGAGCGGGAGAACTTGGACCCAGGCTCGTCTCAGTTGCGGCCAATCCACTTCTGCTTCACCAGGCTATTGCATCGCTGTGGAAATATTCCTTAATACGGCGCACGGTAGATGCGAAAATGCTCAGTCTTCATCGCCTGGTTCAGCTGGTGCAGAAAGAAACGATGGATGCAGCGGAGCGGAAAACCTGGGCCGAAAGAGTTGTGCGTGCTGTCCACCGCGTATTCCCGGCCAGGATAGATGTCTCATCCTGGCATGTCTGCCAGCGCCTGCTCGCACAAGCCCAGGTGTGTGCCTTGTTGATTGAACAGGAGCAATTTACCTTTGCGGAGGCCGCGCAATTGCTCAATCAGGCGGCGTATTATCTGCGTGAGCGAGCACGCTATTCAGAGGCCGAGGAGCTGTACCGCAAGGCTTTGGAGATTCGCGAGCAGCTCGTTGGTCCTCTCCATCTGGATGTGGCACAAAGCAACTACAATCTTGCACGGTTGTATTTTGATATTGCGCGCTATGAAGAGGCAGAGGCACTGTATCGCCGTGCGCTGGAGATCCGGCGGCACCTTCTGGGTCCCGATCATATCTTAGTGGCCCAGACCCTCAATAGCCAGGCTTTGACCCTCTGGGGAGGGGGCACTCAGTACGAGTATGCTGAACAGCTTTATGCGCAGGCCCTGGAGATATTTGATCGCACCGTTGGTCATGAGCACCAACTCACCGCCCACGCGATGAATAACCTGGCACTTCTCTACGAGACACTGGAACGCAAAGAGGAAGCTGAACAGTTGCATCTGCAAGTATTGGCGATCCGCGAGCGGCTTCTTCCCGGCGTTCACTTGGACACGGCACAGAGCTTGCAAAATCTTGCCTACATTTATGTTTCGCTGCAAAAGCGAGAAAAATATCCTGATGCTGAGCGCCTTTTCTTTCGTTCGCTGGAGATCCGCGAACAATTACTGGGTCCAGACCATCCTCAAACTGCTCGGAGCCTGAATAATCTGGCGTTACTGTATGAGGCGCAAGACCGATACGAAGAAGCCAAGCCGCTCTATCAGCGTGCGTTAGAGATCCGGGAAAAGGCGTTGGGGTCCGAAAATCAGAAAACAAAGGTGACACGTGCTGCCTACGAAGCACTCCTTCAGCGTCTGGAGCAGACGTCGAGCACATGATGTGTGGGGAGAGAGCCATACAAAAAGCCCTGGGCACACTCTGACTGAGTAGCTCAGGGCTTTTTGTATGGCTGCTAGCGGAGCGCAATGAGGCCGCAAAACCTTCCAGCTTTGCCTTTTTCCGCGCGGTGTGAATAAAAAACATCTGTGCGGGCGTAGGTGTCTATCCCGGCGATCTCCATGTGCTCTTCCTGTATCCCGCTCGCCAGGAGCTGCGCGATCAGGGCGGCATTGAGATCCAGCAAGAATGAGCCATCCGACTGTGGCGCGAAAAAGGTGTCGGTCTGATCGCCGAAGGAGGCCTGAAACGCCTGGAGGACATCACCACGAACCTGAAAGTTGTCTTTTGCCATATTTGGTCCGATCCCGATGAGAATATCCTCTGGGTTGCTTCCGTATACTTCATGCATTTTCGTCACCATACTGGAAGCGATCAGGCCCGCTGTCCCGCGCCAACCTGCGTGGGCCAGCGCGATCACTTCGTGCTTTGGATCATAATAGGATACGACGGTGCAATCGGCCACCAGGACCGCGAGTGGTGCGTTCCGCAGATTGGTCAATAAGCCATCGGTGCCTTGAAGGGCCGCTGCCCTGTCAAGGGCGCCTCTTCCCCTGATTTCTTCCGTGACGACGGCGATATTTAATCCTTGGACCAATTGACCGATAGTGATGTCCTCTAGTGCGACCCCAGCAGCACGGCAAAGGCGCCGGCGATTTTCCAGAACGGACTGCGGATTGTCAGGTGTGCTGAGTGCAAGATTCAGTGTATCGTATGGGGATTCGCTTACACCACCCAACCGAGTTGAAATGACATTGACCACATGCTCATGAGATTGAAAGAGATGATAGGACAATAATGGAAGCTGGTCATGCCAGTTGAGAAGCATGGGTGTATCTAAATGGAGGTTGTTCTGTTCCTGTAAGAGCGGTTGCTGCATTCATTTCTCCTCAGTATGGATGTGTCCAGTAAAAGTCTTACTCGTATTGTAACATACCCTTTGGCTCTCCCTTCTCGTGCGTGAGCGAAAAGGCCCACAATCAATGAAAGGCGCAAGTATGCCGGCCTCGTGTGGGGGTTCTGTATGAGAAACGGACGGGTTTAGGTCAATTTGCGTGTTCGAGGGCATCCGCAAATGCTTCGACGCTCTCGAAGCGCTGAGCAGGATCTTTGGCAAGCGCTCTGAAGACCACATGTTCCACCGATGGGGGAATCGACGGCACTTTCGCCCGAAGCGATGGTGGCGATGAACGTATATGATGCATGGCAACCTCAACGGCAGAGTCACCCTCGAATGGGCACTCGCCACACAACCATTCATAGACCACAGCCGCCAGCGAATACTGGTCGCTGGCCGGACGTGGCTTGCCGTTGATTTGTTCAGGAGCCATGTACGCAACGGTTCCGATGGCTTCTTGGAGTTTGATGGATTGCGTTCGGTGTGCGGCCACCGCGATCCCGAAATCACTCAACATGATGGTCGTGTTCGACTCGACGAGCATGTTGTCTGGTTTTACATCGCGGTGGATAAGCCGTTGATGGTGGGCATACTGAAGTGCGGAGGCGACCTGGTTGACGTAGGAGCGGATCAGGGCCAGCGGGAGCACTTCTCCCTCGTGGTGACGCTGGCGCAACGTGCCACCAGACGCATAATCCATCACTAGGTAAGGGGTCGAACCCTCTACGCCAAAATCGAGGATACGGATGATATGGGCGTGTTTGAGTAAGGCAATAGTTTGTGCCTCGTGAATGAACGCTTGAATGTTCTGGCCCGTCATCTGTTCCCGCATGACCTTGACCGCTGCATAGGTGTTCAGATATGTGTGGCGGCCCAGATACACATCGGCAAAGCCGCCGGAACCAAGGAGGCGCTGGAGGTGATAATTTCCGAGATCGACGGGGGGCAGCGCTTGACCTGACTGGCCAGCGATGGTGGGGCGACCGGCGATGGTGGGTTGATTTGCAAAATTGCGAGGTTGTGCTGGAGGAGCTGGTGGGAGCGGCGAGGCTCCAGGTCGTTGCCAGGAAGGCACCGGATGGGGCTGCTGGATCAGGGATGCCTGTGGCGTTGCTTGCACTCGGATTGTGACATACAGATCCCCTCTTTGTCCTCCGAACAATCCCATGAGTCCTTCACCCGGGACACGGAGCCGGGTGCCTGCTGAGGAGACACCTGCGGGTATGCCTATTTGGAGGCTTCTCTGGCAAGGAACAACGCCCTGCCCCTGGCAGGTATCACATTTTTTCGGAAGAAACATGCCGGAGATAAGGCCTTGTCCCTGACAGATAGGACAAGCGGTATTTGATCGAAAGGTAATGATAGAGGTGGTGCCAGCAAAAGCCTCTTGCTGCGTGATATCAAGAGGGACCTCGATATTATTATCGCTGTGCGACATGACATCATTGAGCAGATCCTGGTACATTCTTTCTTTACACCGCTTCTTTACGCCAGGCCACCCCGATCCGCCCGGCTCGATAAGACGCTAGCCTGTCTTCTTACAATACTAGACGTAGCGCAGGCGCGACTATCAAAAACAAGATATTCTTTCTTGTACAGCATACACTATTCTGACGAGAAAAGCAAAGTGCGAGGATCAGTCGCGCGAGCCGATGAAGACCAGCGCCAACCTCGAAAGCAGATCTGCACGCTGGTCCAGCAGGGCACTCTCCTCTTCTTTCGACCCTCGCGCTCCCTTTCTCACTGATCTTCCCCTCCGACAGATACCTATGCGACAGCTCCCCCTCTATCGCCAGCAATTGACCGGTCATCAATCGGATTCTTTTTGTCGGTATCAATAGTCATTACCGATAAATAAATATAGCCAATATCCGACACTTTATAGATCAATCGCTATTGTCCGGTAATGACTATTGATACCGACAAAGTATTTTGAGCTTAAATAGACGCTCATAGCCAGGCGACTCTTGACCGGTCAATTGCTGGCGATAGAGGGGGAGCCGTCGCCCCTGGCCTGTCGGGCGCGAGCTGCTCACCCTCGGAAAGGCTCTTGCGGATGGCACAATAGCCAGAAAATCCAGTGCTCTCGGTGGCCCGATTGGTGCAACCGGCAGCCAGGCACCGGAAGTTCGGCTCAACCGTTTGGATCGGCCCCTGGTAGACCCATTCCGCCAGCAAAATCTGTAAGAGTTTCCAGGCAGCCAGCTCATCGAGGTCAACTGCCTGTTCACCCTGGCCCCGGATCAGGCGCAGATAGACTCGTAGATCGATTCCAGGCATTCTCGCTTCGCCTTCATGGTATACTGGGATGTTGAAGGGCTCGCGGACGAGGAGTAGAACCAGGAGGACGCCTTGAAAAAAGTGTATCTTGCGCTCTCTGTCCCAAATAAGCGTGGACAGCAGATATTTGCGACTTTTGCTGATGCCATAGACAAGCATGAGCGCTTGAAAGTCTATAAGCCAGTTCAGAGAGAGTACTGGCTGGAGAGCGAGATCCAGGGAGCGCTCGCGACGCTCACCCAGGACCTCCAGGAAAAAGGATATGCTGTTGAGGTTGTGCCCATCAGTGAATACCACGGTATTCTCGGCAGGCGCAACGTCCAGACCCAAGCATAAGTTGCACACGCCTTGGCGCGGAGTCGGAGTATTTTATTCGCCTTCTTTTACTAATCAGCCTCTCAGGGCATGCGTTGACGTGCAATATGAGTCATAGTATGGAACAATACATCTCGGTCAAAATAGAGGAGGCCAGTGACAGGCTCCAGGCTGATCCGTTAGAGCAGATAGGACACCTTTCGTGGATACGCGTGTGCCAGGGGGTCAAAGACAAGCAAAAAGGGAGAAGTGCAAATGCCAGGCCAAGATCCGGGCCGCACTGGGGAGATCGAACAACGCAGCGCTCTCGCCCGTGCTGACATCGCTCGTGAGAAAATCACGCAAACGTTCGGGGGTCTTACCGAGCAATCTCTCGACCTGCTTGTAGATCTTTCTCTACGAGATGCAGATCTGGCTCGCCTCGTTGGTCAGGCGCTTGCTCGTGAGCGTGACCACGCTCTTGCGAACCACGCCAGAGCGGAGCAAGAACGGATAGCCCTGGTCGTGCAAGCCAGAAAACGTGCGGCTGAACTGGGCTACCCAGCAATTGACGCACTTGATCTGGACGAAGGTGAGCGCCACTGGCGGCAATACCTCGCGAATCCCAAGCACGATTTGATCCTCCTGCTGACCGAAATCGCCAAACTTGTGGAGAAGATCAGGACTCTCAAGGTGAAACTCTCCTTGAGAGTCGAGAACAATAGTAAGTACGTGCGTGGCAAAGGGAGGGTGCGCGACGAATTGAGCGGTATATTTTGAGTCAGTACGTCATGGAAAAGCATCCGAACGAGGTAGATTACATTCTCACCATTCCTTACGAGACAGATGAGCAATTAGAACAGGTTATTTACCGGGATATTCTCCAAGAGGCCGCATCCTATGCCGACGCGCGGAATTGCTTCATCGAGACAGATGTCGTTGCACTAGATGACCCAGGCCGCCATTGGTAAAGGCAAGAGTGAACATTCGAGTGAGGCATCATGCTCGCAGATATCCTGGCGCGCCTTGATAAGATTGGGGGCATACACAGGTGCTGGCTCCAACAGGGGAACAGAAAGGGAGAGGAGCGATGGCAAGACGACACCCATGCTTGCTCGTACAACACTTGCGTGGCGAAGAGCAGTGGATTGAAGATCGTGTGATGCGCTGGCTGGAAAAATTGCATCGGCGTCCAGAAGATGTGCGGTTTCTGATGACTGAGGGAGCAGTTGAGCCAATCATGCCTCCACATGGACAAGTGCTGACGCTCTCGTTTACTGACGGCAGCGAGGTTCGTCTGCATCTCTTTCAATTGACGGATGCAGAACGTAGGGAGCTGTTGGAACGCGTGAGCAAGGCACTCTCCATCCTTGAGGTGCAGAGCCAGCCCGATACCAGAGATCCTGCACTCGCCGCAGCACGGCAGGCGCTTCAACTATTACAAGATGAGGTCGAGGTCGCAGTTCTCCCCAAAGAGGAGAGAACTCTGAAAGGCTGAAACCATCAGTCCCCTTGGCCAGGGTCGCACGAAGCGCCAGTCGCGCGGTTCGTGAGCTACTGTTCCTGGTCTGACGATTGATCAAGGCTGGCTGTCTTCGTTGTCCTTGTGGTCTTCTTGGTCTTCTTGGTCTTCTGGCGCTTCTGTGGTCGCCTGATAGTGTGGGCAGTCAAAGCAGGGAACATAGCGCTTACTGGCGCTGTCCCAGAAGACTACAAGCCGACCTTGCATCTCAGCAGTGAGCCAGCGCTCGCGGCTTTTGTCTTTGGCGCCTCGGTCGAGCAGAAGTGGTTCGATCTGCGCCTTGACCAGGTGATCAAGGCCGGTCGTCGTCGCGACGCCATGCTCGCGGAGAAAGGCAGTCAGGCGCGCACTGCCAGGAGGTGGCTCGGCCAAGCTTCGATCCGCTGGATACGTTGGTTCTGGCTGATGCCGCTTCGCCCCCGTGCCAGTTTCCGGTTGCTGCCCCTCTTGCGTTACCGCTTCAAATGGCTCGCCCAGGTGAGAGAACACCAGCATGTGGAGCTGGGCCAGATCGGATTGCAGAGAAAATATTTGCCCCTCCGCGTGGAGCAACCTGCTGGCGAGTCCCTGAGCATCCAGTTCAAGCTTCAAAAAGCGTGTGAGCAATTCGCGTTGACTCATTGACAGTGTCGCTCTCAAGCGTTCTATTTCTTGCAGGGGAATAAGAAATTCAGCGTTATCATAGTCATAGCGCCGCTCTATTGCCTGGATACGACCTGCTTTGATCCAGCGCAACATCGTTTTGTAGCCGATGCGGAGTAATTCGCTGGCTTTCACGGCGTTGATATATTGATCGTCCATTGGTTCTGATGGTTCCATCGCGTATCCCTTCTCTCTTTGCCTTCCCCATCCCGCGCTGTGAACATGTTTCTGGCCAACGAACCGATAACTGACCAGTCATACATCACCGATGGCCTACCGACAGTCGCCTTTCTGGAAGAGGGCAGACTATGGTGCTGACGAACATCAAGGAGGCGTGCTTGTTTTCGGGCGCAACCTGACCCTGGCCAATGAGGTAATGTTCCATCCGTGCCCCCCTGGTCGAACCCAGAGCGGCATTGCTTCGTTTTCTCCGCTTTTCCCACCTGCCACGCCTAAAAGATTGTCGGCCTCGTTGTAAACCACCACTATGCGCCAGGTAGGCAGGCGTACCTGCCAGTTGAAGCGCTCAGACGGGATGACTCCCCGGATCGCGACCTCTGGCTCGCAGTGATACCGGATCTCATAGCGGTTGAGTTCCTCAAGCAGCAACTCGACTCGATACGGAAGTGAGAATATTACTTCCTCTGGTGTAAAGTGTAGTGCCTGGCGTAGAACCGTCATTCTCCCTGTCTGTGTGAGGCGGAAGAAGAGGAGCTGCTTGCGCCAATGTTCGGGGTAGCCAGGCTGCGAGGGTTCCAGTTCTCGGCCCGCTTCCTCAATCAGGCCACGCCACTTGAGGCTTTCAATCGTCGCGGGGGAGAGGCGTGAGCCATTGCCAATCAGGACTTGATCATGGTAGGGAACGGAGACAGCATGACTGCTCATGCACACGGTATAGCTGGAAGAGAGCGCGGCCAACACGCGAGCCTGTGCCTCGGTCAAGCGCTCGCGCGGTCCTCTGAATTCTTGTAAGGGAACGAGTGTCTGCTTGTCTCGCTGGTCATCAGGTTTTGCCACGAGTGTTCCTCTCTTCATGTGTAGAATGCCGGGCCGCCAGCTCCGCTATGGTGCAATTTGTTCCTTGTATCCTATCATCTTCACGAACAGGCTGTCCATTGTACAAGAGAAATGTCGCAAAAGCGCTGCCGATTGGCTGGTCCAGATCACTCCTCATATGGGACTAGGGCTGCTGGCTCGCGCTTGCGTCTGCTCGCCCCTATGCTTTCCACCGGGTGTCTCGTTCTCGGCCCGGATGGCACTGGTGGCTTTCCTGATCGCGGCGGACCCGTTGCCCTCACTTGAGGTCAGGAAGTTTCCCCTGGCTGCTCAGGTCAGGGCATGAATGGTATCCTGCTGTGTCCACAAGGAAAAAAGGTATCTCCCACTCGTCGAGCTCCAAATCTGCACGCTCTCTTCTCCATCCTCTGATAGCAGATATCTTTCATCAGGTAATCAGTCTGCACCCATCCGTGGCTCTGTACAAAGAGGCATCAGCTTTTTCCTGGGTGCTCATTGTCTCTGTTTTGGATGCGATGGCTACACATCCCAACGTCAGAGAGCAGCAGCTTCTCCGGTTTGACATTGTGGTGAATGTGGCGGTGATCGCGGGTGTGCTGCAAAGCGCCCTCAATCCACGCCGTATACGATGCGTTTGAGGGAAAGGCCAGTTCTGCATGGATAGAGGGTGCATGTATTGAAGAGCATGTGAGAGCACGCTCCTTTTTTTGAACAGGAAGGCTGATGCTACCAAACTTCCTATCCAGACGATGATTTTTTGGGGATGCATCCCCAAAGGAGAGGGAAGTGCTATACTTATCCATAAGGGTGGCGGTCATCAGAACCGCACGTTATTTGTTGTCAGGAGCACGCGTCTTTCTGAATGCCGCCGCAGAAAAAAATACTTTGGGGATGCATCCCCAAAGGAGAGAAAACGCAAGGAGTTTCATCTCTATTGAAAGGAAGTGCTCATGGTTGATTTGCAGAAAATCGTGAAGCAGATCAATGGAATCAGGAATATTTACATGTGGTCGGGCAAGGGGGGAGTCGGGAAGACGACGGCTGCGATCAACCTTGCGACCTGGCTTGCGGCTTCAGGTCGCAAGGTCGCCGTTGTGGATACTGATAGCCATCCCAATACGAGTAGCCTCAAGGATATGTCCAAGGTTCGGGAAGATAGGCGATATACCCTCTCTGATGTCATTCAGCGAGAAAAACCCTTCCTCGATGCGATGTATCAGGTTCGCAACGGGCTGTATGTTGTTCCAAGCGAGACAAATATCGAGGTCGCGAAGACGCATATTATTATCAACGAAGCGCAGGATGTCCTTCTTGACCGATTCTACGCATTAATGGCCCAGCTCGCTCCGCCCCCGGAAGATCCCCCTTTCTGGCAAGAGAAGACCTATCTTGCCCCTCACCACCTTCCGCCGTTGGCCGAGCTCTCCGACCTGGAGATGCAAGCGCCTCCAGCGTATCTGGAATACATCATCTGGGACTTTGCCGCAGAGCCCGGAGCGCTGGGGAAGGCTATCTTACGTCTTCCAAAGGGTGAAATCTGGTCCCCAGTACTGTTAGAACCTTATCCCCTTTTGGCGTTTGCTCAGATGAAGCAGCAAACTACGCAGATGTTTCAGTATCACCCGGTAGAGCGCCGACCCGTGCTCAAAGGGGTATTTCCGTTTATGCTTACGCACAAGACGGAGAAGGTAACGGAGGAGTTCGCAAAGCTCTATCTTGCCCATCAGGATATCTTTATGCATCCTATTCACAACGATGATAAGGTGGCCGCAACCCAGGACTACTACCCTGCCCAGAGCATTTATGAGGTTGACCAAACCAGCCGGGCTGGGCGCGAATTTTTTGAACTCGCCATGCGGCTTGATGGGTATCAAGGATCGTTTGGAAAGAAAACACATTGTCCCCATTGCGAGGCGATCTATGAGTGGGCGCGCCAGCAATCAGGAGGAGAAGGAGCGTAAGGTCATGGCAAAACAATCTGGTGGCGCAAAGACACTGCAAGGGCTCGCATCACTCACCAGTAAGATCAATCAGGGTGAGGTCATAGGGGTGAGTGGATCCTCTTCATCTAGTCTCTATCAAGTTTTTCTTGCCCCTATCGACGATATTTTACCGAGCAAGTATCAGACGAGAGAGGCTGAGAATCCCAAGCGTTTTGAGAGTCTGGTGACCTCTATGAAGCAGACCCCACCGCAGGAATTCAAAGATGCCCTTCCGGTACGCCATCATCCCGATCAGGATGGGAAATTGCAGGTGGTGAGGGGGGGACATACCAGACTCAAGGCCGCAAAGGCCGCCGGGTTAAGTCAGTATCCGGTCATCCTGGTTGAGTACGATAATAAACGATCAGCGTTTGATACGGCGAGAGAGAACCTGGCACGGGAAGATTTGACGCCAGTAGAAGAAGGACGCCTTTATCTTATTTTTAAGCATGAGTGGGGATACACACAAGAAGGACTAGAGGCAGAACTTGGTATCAGTCGAAACCGTATTAAGGAATGTATGGCTGCTGCACAGTCGCACCCGCTTATTATCGAGATGTTTACTCGTATTAAGGAAATGGAGAGCAGTGCAAAACGGGGGCTACTCGCTGCAAAGCATTTGCGCCGGCTTGAGGTATTGGACGAGCGACAGCCAGGGCTCACCGCGCGTCTCCTCTCTCCTTTGATTGATGCGTTCCTCTATGAAAAGCTCCTGACAGATGCTCTTGATATCGCCACGAAGCGTATTGTGGCCTCAGATGATCCTGAAGCCACCCTGGCTGCTCTTCTTCGTGATCTCCAACAGCAGGAGGAGACAGGAGAACAGCCAGAGTTGGAGTCCGTGAAGAAAGACGTATCGAAAAAAGAGACCGCCATTCCTGAGATCCAAAGGAGTACGAAACTACACCTCGCAACGCAACGGTTACGGCAATTCGTCAGCTTGATACAAGACAGGTCCCCATCTGAAGAAGAGCGAACCATTCTCACAAATATGAGAAATGAGATTGAGGCGATCTTACAACGAGCATAAGTAGCATCTTGGGGATGCATCCCCAAAAGTAGCAGCGGTGTATGAGCTGGGCGTAGTTTCTGAATGCAAGGGGATCGGGAACCTGGTTTGCGCCTCGCGAGCAGAGGAGTTCAAAGGGTGTGCTATACGGCACACCCTTTGTTTTGAGCTGAGTTCAAGGGTGTGCCGTATAGCACACCCTTTGTCGCAAGAGGCAATCATCGTGGTGATGGGTGAGAGCCGGGGGACTGTCATTATGGCGTGCAGCGTTAGAAGAGCTTCTCTTGTTTGGGCCCTTCTTCCAGGATCGTCCGATACTCGCGGCGGAGAAACTCCATGACTTCTTCAAACCGGTCGTCGTCGATCTCCTTATAACTGGTGGCAGGTCGGAAATGACTCTTCAGGCGACCGTAGACCATACGGTGGGCGATCTGGTCACTAATCGAGGCATTTTTCTTCTGGATCAATCGAACGATGTGCCCAACGGCGTTCTGCACTTTGATCGCGTGATCTGGAGAGAGCCGTTTTGTTCTGGTGTCTACGCGTTCGAGCTTTTCCTCAATGTCTTCCTGACTTTGCAGATATCGGCTCAACAGTTCAATAGCCTGCTGCAGGTTCAGGGTTTGTGAGCTGGTGATCTCCAGGAGGCTCTCCAATTGAATGGCCTGGCTACTGACGATCTCTAACAGGCTTTCCAGCTTGATCGCTTGTGCGTCCGTTGCACCGAGCAGTTCGACGACACCCTGCTGGATAGAGGGGACGGCACCAGCGATGTCGTGGATTTGTTGGGCTAGCGTCATGAGAAGGGGGTTCTCCGGTTGAACCGTTGGAACCATCGAAGCGAGTTGTGGACCTTCCTTGAGGACACGGAGAAACACTTGCGTGGCGATAGGTGCCAGCTCTTCCTGATACCGTTCGATCTTCTCGCGGAGAAAGCGCTGCCTCTCTGTATCTCGCCGCATCTTGGCGCTCTCAACACCTGCCAGCCACAGTGCTATTTTGTCAGCTCGCAGGAAATTGATTTTTTGAGGGCCACCGCTGGTCTTTGTCGAGATGAGCCGCAATCCTTTGAAGAGGGTCGGAGTGCCTTTGATACGACGGACCTGAGATTGTGAGGCGAGGCCCAGGGCTTTACACATGCCTGGTATCGAGAGGTAGATACCTCCACCCTCAGTCAGGGCACCCTCCAATTTGTCTGCCATGAACTCGACGATCTCTCGGCGAGTCGCTATTTCTTCTGGAACTTGAATATCATCGACTTGAATATCATCGACCGCGTTGGACAAGACCTCTTCATCAAGCCCGTCATCTGTAGATTTGCTAGACTGATCGCTCATTTCATCTTGCATGATGCTTTTGCTCCTCTCAGAGAAACGCTCTGGTCTCTCTGTAACCCAAATAAACACGTCCTCCACACATGGTGAAAATGCATCGCTCCCAGAGCTGATACCGAGTCGGTTGCCAATGATGCAGCCTACTCTACCATGAATGGCGTAAAATGTCACGATGGTGTTGAGATTTTCCTTCTGAATGCTTTCAGTTGAGGTGACCCAATAGCCTTACTTTTCCACCTTGGGCATGGGTGCCTTTCTCTTGGTGTGTCGTGTAAACGAGCGCTCAAGCTGTATGATGACGTTTGCCAGTCCGCTTGCCGTATGGAAAGGAGCCATTAACGTGGCAATTTTGCCATACGCGTGCTGCTGGTAAGCTGAGTGAAGTTCCTGGGTATACTTCTTTGGCATCATTGTTTCCCAGCTTCCTTCAATGAGTACCGGAGCAGGCATACAGCGCTCATAGAAGCGCTGTATGCTTTCGGAAAGCATGACAGTACTGCAGCTGTTATCGCCATCACATGCCCAGACCAGTGCCTCCCTGGCTGGCGCAGAGGTTCCAGAGAACCAGGGGCAATCGGCGTAATGATCTTTCCATTGGTGTGGCCGACCGATTTGTAATGGCCCGAGCATCAGCTTTCGCCTCTCAATATCTTTGACCCCAATGAGCCACACACCTTCACGCGGTATACGACCAACTCGACGGTCTGCCTGCAATTCTCGCTCCTCTTGAGGATTGGCTCTTCGCGCCGATGGGAATGTACGTCGATCTTCACGGCATCCCTGATCCTTGAGCAGGAGCTGGCGTATCCGTGAGGCATTGACCCCAAGATGGAACGCCGCCTCTGCGGTGGTGAGCCAGTCATGTTCTGCTTCAATCTTCATAGGTCTTTTCCTGCCACGAAGGGAAGAATGCTTCGGACATAGCTTTGAGGGATCGATCATCTAACGCATTGGTGAAAAATATCTAACGCACGTTGGCCTCTTGCTTTGGTCTGGGACAAACGGTTTGTTGATTCTCCCTTCTCTAACGCATTATACAAAAATGTCTAACGCGATCTCCAGGCAACGCTTCAAAAAAGCAGCCGCCCATTGCTTTTGTCCGCGCACAAGCGAACGGCCCCAGTATGTGGGAGGTCGTTCGCTCTCTTGACCTTCTTCAATCTTTTCAGCAAGAACGAAGGGGACATGAACGATGGGCAGGCTGCTGGAGGGTCACCAGAATATGTTGCTGTTCTCGGTCTTGTTGCCATTGCTGGTCTCGCTCGTTCGTACGGTTCCTATGAATACCCCTATTTGAAACCATTTAGCTTCTTCCTGTTTTCGTGGCGTGCCCACTGGTTACTGTGCTGTCCCAGGAATGGTGATAGTCGGGAGCGTCGCGCTCGGTGGTGTCGTGATACCATCAATCTCCAAGGTGCCAGTGATAGCTGGGACCGGTTGGTTTGGCGTGGCATCGAACACCATGAAGCTATACAGAATACGGTAGTTATTGCTAACGAACGTTGGAGAGGCAGAGAGTGTTGCGCCGGCAACCCCAATATACATATTGGCCTGTGAGTATGGCCGCATATCGAAGACGCGCCCCCACCAGCTCTGGCAGCGGGCTGACCAACGTCGCTCGACGCTCCCGATGGTAATGCCATTCTCGACGATATTCATCTGGTCCAGCGTCTGGGCATCTGCCGCGCACCCTTGCAGCTCCGGGTCCTGAGTATTGCAATGTTCCGTGCTCGGTGCCTGCGCACAGGTAGCTCCTGTCGCCTGCTGAAGCGAGGCGGCAAAAGCATGAGGAGATCCATGCAGTGCGAAGACAAGGGAGAGACCCCCGGCGAGAAGAAGAATGAGGAGTATGCTCCCTGCGCTCAATAAAAGAGGTCGTCGTGTTCCTATAGTTTTTTGTGCCATCGTCATTTCCTTTCGGTGCTTTTCAGCTCTTTTTTGTGTGTCCGCAACGCGGAAGTGGCTTGCTGATGCGCCAGGTGGCGATGGGGTGGCGTGCCCCTTTCAGAGAAAGGGGCTTTGCCAGAGGGGGAGCAAAACCTTTCCTCGCCGCGTTCGGACAAAAATCACTGTAACCTGAGCCCACAGGTGTGTTGGGGAACTAGGGCAGGAATGAGGCAGGAAAAACGCGGCAAAACGCGGCAAAATGCGGTAATGATGAGTATATGGCAAAGAGCGGGGAAAGGAGAGTTGGGGGGATGAGCTGTCGAAAGAAGAAATGCGTCTCGCTGAAACCTCCTGTGGGTAGTTCGTGTGGTGGCTATCCAGAGAGTGAATGGCGTGGTCGCTGCTGTGCCCAGGGTGCGGCAGCTCCTGCCGTTGGAGCTGCCCACTGCCAGAGCTGCCAGAGAAGAAATGGAATGAGCCAGCGCAGGAGGCGTTTGAGCGCCTCGACCAGCCAGGGCTTGAGGATGTGTTGATACCGATTGGAGGCTGAGATCCTCGCATATGCTGCTGTCGTGCTATGCTTCCCTATGCGGAGGATCTGGCAGAACAGAGCGCTGCATACCTTGAATACAAGGATGAGTACACCCAGGAACAACCCGGCGAGGATGAGGAAGACGATGCTCACAAGGGCGACAAAGACGAGAACTACTCCGACAACAATGATCAGAATACCGAGCACTGCGAGGGACGCGACAAAGAGAATGAGTTGCATGACGATAGAGACGAAATGGGCTGGTTTCTGGGTGCCAGTTGCCGAAAGTATGCCTGCCATGTGAAACCTCCTGATATGGGTATCCCACATGGAGTATACTACACGCATGTGGGTGAACTCACCTGCTGTGCGCTCTCTCGCGGAGGGCCTAATTCTGCGAGAGCGCACGACACTCTCTTCACACTATTGGTATAGTGGCCCGCCGCTCGCGGGCCAGGGATATCACTCAGTTGTATCGTCGCCCACTGTACCCAGATTCAACCTGGCAAAGCCCATGCCTCCCAGACTTTGATTGACACTATCGGCATCTGTCCCCTGCGCACTAAAGATGAGCTCGTCCTCTTCTGTGGGGGGGATCGCTTCCTGTTGGCCTGGCAGAGCAGAGGCAACGAGGATGCCCTGCTGCCTCTGCTCTGCCAGGGTTTTGAGCGTTGCCATGTAGTCTCGTAGAAGGCCGGGCAACTCTCCCTGTTCATATTGAAAATCGATCAATTCGTTGAGGATCCGGCGACGAATCTCCTGGGCCAGCTCCTTGGCACTCCAGCGCCCACCGTACATGCCCAGGGTGTTTGGACCTTTTTTCATGAGGGTGATGAGCAAGCCGATGGAGGCGCAATCGCCCCAGATCGTTGTCTCTGGTTGATTGACCTGCTCGGCCAACTCCTTGACGATCTGGTTCTCGTCCACCGAGACGCGCGGGTGGATAGTGACGGTACGATCTGGTCTCGTCGGTAGCGAAGGGGGTGGAGTTCCCTTCGCTGCTGCCTTACCCGATGAACTGCGTTGTTTCCGCTCCATATCTCTCCCCCTCTATACGACTACTGACCATAGCGGCACATCTGATCCAGAATCGCCAGTAACCCAACAGCGTTGAGCGGACTCGCGTGTTGAGCACCCATCAGCAGGTAGGTTTTTGGTGTCCGTCTCAAACTCTTCAACTTTTCAACCAGGTCCTCGCGCAGGAGCACATTCCCGCCGCCTTCGAGCATATAGAAACTCCGTGGTCGTGCTGGGCCTTTGAACACATCGGTGATGACTTTGGCCCCTTCCTCAGCCTTGACCGCTTCGACGAGGGCCGAGACATCCTCGCGGAACCCACCAACCGTAATTTCGCGCTTGAAGAATGCCTGCTGGGCAATAGCATCATCCAACTCTTCCAAGCCATACTGTCTCTTTAGCCGTTTCGCGAACGGCTGCATGATGGCCAGAATGATGCCGTTGCCCTTGCGTTCGCGCGTGGCACTGACAGCAACGTCGTAGCGCTTTTCCCCGTTGATCACTTTTTCCTGGAACTTGAGGCGGATGCCCAACTCATGGAGATCATTGGCACCGAGATCTGCGAGCAGGATCTCGTTGATGATGGTCTGGGCCGGTTGGCCGTCAGGCCGAAATTGCCAGGCGTAGAAACCAGCGTAGGACTGCGGACCAGGAGCCAGATCGGCCACTTTAAAGTTGAACTGCTTAGAACGACCATAGGGATCGGTGATACGAATGCGCCAGCGCTTCGTGCAGAGCGCGCTCGATAGAGCCTTTTGCGTTTCCTCGTCGAGCTGAGAACCCGTTGCCGTCTCGACCATTTCCTCATTCGGCATCCCTGGGGCCACTAGTACATCATAGTCGCCGGAAGGGTAGCCAGCTTTCTCGAAAAGGTTGGCGATAGTGAACATCAGAAATTGAGCATAGCGGGGATCACTCAAGCGTGCTCTGGTCGTTCCCTTAGAAAGGGAGACGCCATCGTTATCAACCGCTTGTTGATCGATCCAGATCTTCCCCGGGGAGATTTCTTCGTATTCTTCTTTCTGCCCGGTGAGTTTATTCTTGATCGCGGTGAGGACGGACTCGTTTTCTGCGGTGTCAACCGCCGTGTTTTCGTCTTGCGGCTTGGGTTTCGGCTGTAGAATGAGTTCTTCGTAGGTTGTGCCCATTTCTCCAGCAGCCAGATCTTGTACCGCTTTGACGACCGCCTGCATATGGTTGACAACGATCCTTCCGTTGCTGTCAAACATGGCTGCCTTCGGCCCATTGTTGCCTAAGTCCAGGCCAACTTTGTACAACTGCATATTGCGAGATCTGACCCAACTTGGAACAGCGATGATGTGAGGGACTTTTTGACCATTGGCACTCTCAACGATCTGGATTTTGATCTCCTTTTGCTGAATAAAATGCCAAAGGTACGAGCGTTCCGGGATATACCCGACCGTTTGTGGATCCTGGCCAACGACTTGTGCCATACCATACCTCTCTTTGTAGTCGTTCAATTGAACCGCTTTTCTCGAAAACGACGCAAAAATTAAACTTTTGCATAAGCTTTGAGAAAAATATAACATATTTTGGTGGAGATGTCCAGGTTTTTATAGCTGACTTTCTCAAAGACGACGCAAAAATTAAACTTTTGCGTCGTCTTTGAGAAAGTCAGCATTATCGGATTGAGGCAACGCCAAAAGCAGCGGCTCATGTTTTTATCGTAAAAAATAGCGTTAATCCAGCCTGTAGAGCCGGTCTATAGGTTTATAAATATACAGTGAAACATACATCAAATAGAACAGTAAAACGGATACGTGTTCTTGCTCATCGCCGATTGCTTTGCGTATGCAGCGAGCCGAACTGTTCATTTCACTGTCTTCGGTTTGTAATTTGGTGGTACTTTTTGCTGTATGTTTTGTTGCACTCTTTATTGTGTGATATGATGCACAAGAAAAATATCTCTTGGGAGACCAATGATTGGAGGGGCTTTCATGGACTACGAGGAGACGAAACAGCGAAAGAAGCTGAGCTTGCAAGAGATGAGTAGGGGACGCTACCACGCGCTGAAAGATGCCTGTGTGTTACTTGATCCCCCTGCTGACCCACGGACCCTGCGCGGGTGGATTGCCGATCTGGCTATCGAAACTTACCAGAGTCCCGTTCAGGGGAATACGGTGCTTATTTCGCACAAGGACCTCGTGGCGCTGGCTACTCTTGTTGGACGCTCTATGAAGGAGGATGGCAGGCCAACAGGGCGAAAAGGCGTGGAAAAAATAGTCGAGCCGACGACGCTTGAGGAACTGAGGACGCAGCATACCAGAGAGATCGCTGCATTGCATCGGCGGATCGAGTCATTGCAAGCTCGACATAGTGAGGAAACGAAGCGATTGATGCAAGAGATTGAGCGTCTCAAGCAAGGAACCGAGCCGAGGGCGAAGCCCTCTGAAACGACGGAACGGGCGATCCCGCCCCCCTACGTTCCTGCTGGTCAGATGAAACCTCACCGTCTCCCGACTGATCTTCCCGAGGGAAGCGTCTCTATGCGCTCCTTTACGGTGTCACATGGGACGACAAGAGATATCATGACGGCGGCTGCCAAACGGCAGGATATACGAGCCATGTCGCGTCCGTACGGTGGAGATGAAACGCGCGTCCAGTATTTTCTTGATCCACAGATGCAAGATGAAGCAGTTGAGTGGCTGGTGAGGATGGGCTATGGATATCGCTGCGAACAGTGTCCCCATGAACAAAACAAACAGACCTGAAGGGTCCAGGCCCCTTACCCGGTTGAGTGGGGGTCTGGACCCTTCACAGGTGCCGCCTGTATTCTTAACGCTGGTTGGCTGTCGCGGTCCAATATCCCCCCCTCTCGTCTGACCCCCCCCTCCCGCTGTTGACGACCCTCAAAAACGCTCTTCTTCGAGCAGGGTGTACCCCCTGTACCGGTGTACTCGTCGCCTTCCTCCAGAACGGGAGGGGGTATTTTGCAGGTCTAGGCACTTTCAGCGCCGACCAAATTGCTCGACAGGTCATACGGCGAAGCAATCTGATCAGGAAAGCGATAGGCTCCTGTCTGTTGCATGGCAGCCTCCAGGTCTTTCAGGGTCTCTGGGTCGGCAGTCCAACCTTTGTTGGAGACGAAGTGCATCTGCTGTTCATAGGTTGCGTAGACGCGCTTGGCCACGATGGTGTTCCCAATTTTTCCATAGAGCGCAATGGCGCGCCGGATGAGTTGCTCGCTTAAAAGCACGTGTGCTCCATGCCTGCGACCAGGCTTACTGCTAAAGAACACTTTTGTGTCGAACATTCCATCGAACACCTGTTTGTTGCAGGCTGCCATCGCCCCCAACGAGAAAAGGCGCCCTGCCTCCGCATAGTGTTCGCGCTGTTGTGCCGGTGTGTTCGCGCTATCTGCCATCTTGCGCTCATATTCAGCGGCGTAGAGAATGGCATCCAGGTAATAGTCTCGGAACAGCGTAAAGGGTTCCCTCGCCCAGGAGTCGGTCGGGGGATCGAAAGCATACGGATCATCGACAAGGAGATCCTCAATAAAGTCCCCACTGTAGGTGTTGATGAGTGTCATACAGGCTTTGTATACAGCATCAGGCACATAGTTGACCAGTTGGTTGCTGGTTTCGGCCTGCTCGATGATCTGGTGTTGCTCTTCGAGGATGGCGAGATCTGTCACTCGACAGTGCGCGGGTAACCAATATTTTTTCTTTGCCAGCTCGAAGATATCAAGGTCTGTGGGAAACACATCCGTCCCGAAATCGTTCCTGGCTCGCTCAACCGCCTGGCCAATGCGGCGGCGAATTTCGCGTTTGGCTGTGTTGAGCGACTCTTGTACCTGATTGGTATCCATGTCATCGTTCCCAAAAACATCGTTCCTCATATCGCCCAGGTTGACCTTTTTGCCCTGGTGCCGGGCAATATACGCAATGAGCTGGAGCGCCTTCGAGTTCAGGTCATCCAGCGTGACAGGATACGTCTTGGTACTTCCAGGGACGTGAAGTGCCATCGTAATGGTCTTCAGGAGCGTGATGGTGATGTAAATGGGGGTGGGCTCATCGCCCATCTGGCCCAGCTGCTGCTTCGAGGAAACGAGAGACTTCTCCTCTTTTGCTGCCTGCTGATCTAGCCGCTCTTCTGGTATTACTACCGTATCTCCATAGATGGTGCCCACCGACTGGATCTCGGCGTGTTCTTTTTCAATCTGTGCATTGATCGCATGTGCAGAGATCATCACCGTTTCTGGGATAGGGGTGAATGGGAGCTGCTGCATTGCAGGACGCTGAGACGGGACTTGCTGACGGGGAGAAGCAGGCGCCGGGATCAGGTCTCTCTGTGTTGCAGATGGCGACGTCGCCATGACGGGAGTACGAGACAGTGCCCGAGACGCTGTGTGT
This sequence comes from Dictyobacter alpinus, assembly GCF_003967575.1. Lineage (NCBI taxonomy): Bacteria > Bacillati > Chloroflexota > Ktedonobacteria > Ktedonobacterales > Dictyobacteraceae > Dictyobacter > Dictyobacter alpinus. The sequence goes on along the minus strand of NZ_BIFT01000003.1, from coordinate 73,104 downwards.
GTTGTTGCTACGGGCAAGGCTTCATCCTGTTCATCCTGCCCATCTTGTTTGTAATTTCTCACAGCGTAGAACGTCAGATAGCAGACCAGCGCGATAGCGGCGAAGACGAGGCCAGTCAAAAGGATTTTGAAGCAGACGCGCAGGATCTCCTGTCGATTCTGCGCAATCGGCCAGAGCGCTCCAAACTGGCTGACAATAATGCCAAGTTCAGCTCTGTTTATTAATGCCATAAGGCAGATTCCAACGAAAAAAGCACCTCCAACGATGAGCGCTGGCATCAGTGGAAGTCTCCTCTCTTCCTCGTGGAAGAAAGAATGAGGATGTTTCTCAATGTCATTAACAGGCATTGCCCTCTCCTATTTCCTTCAGAACACATCCACGGGGACGTGTCAACAACGATACAGCTCGGTGCGCACGGCGCGTGAGAACAGCGGTTTGTACCCTATTCCTGCACGCACGCATCCGTATCTCTTCAGTGGCACCCACTTCTCGTATGAGAAGGGGCCCCTCCTGACGTCCTCTCTCTTTTCGAGAGACCTTCTAAGCTGTGCCATATGCTCCAAACGGAACGCTAGAATGATCCAATAAGAACGTTCTTGTGCATCACTGTAGTATACAACGAGAACACAGCAAAGAAAACCTTCATGGCGGTCACCTTTTCAAGCAACCTCTCCACGCCCACCCGGGCGAACGGTGTCTCGATTTTTGGCGATATCTGAGGCCATAGGGAGGCGACGACCTATAATGAGGCGTTCCTTAAACCCGCGAATATTGTCCCACTGCCCACGAATGGCGGCACGTGTGAGGACACGACTTGTTTCCTGAAACGAGGCTGCTGCGAGCCAGCTGTGCGTTTGTAAGACCGATTTTGTGAGCCCCAGGAGAATTGGGCGGGCGGTCGCGGCTTGCCCGCCTTGTGCCAGAATACGTGCGTTGACTTCTGCATAGAAAAAACGGTCTACGACTTCGCCGGGGAGGAAACTCGTGTCACCAGCCTCACTGATGAACACATACCGAACCATTTGCCGGACGATGCACTCCACGTGTTTATCAGCGATGTACACGCCGGTACTTCGGTAGACCTGCTGCACCTCGTTGACCAGGTACCGCGCCACGGCCTCCCGCCCGCACAGTTGGAGGAGCGCTTGTGGGTCGGGATGACCAGCATTCAGGAGCTGACCTACTCTCACCTGAGTCCCGTCCTCTATCAAGAGTTGTTTGCCGAGGGGGACGTCGTAGCAGCGTTCTTCCCCACTCTCTAAGGAACGGACGTGAAGGCGAGTGGGGCCCGCCTGGCCCTTTTCAATAGTCACCATTCCTTCAATCTCACTGAGAATCGCCATATTTTTTGGGTGGCGCGCGTCAAAAAGCTCTTCTACACGCGGGAGGCCTTGCGTAATATCACCCTGGGCGTGGGCCACCCCACCGGAGTGAAAGGTGCGCATCGTGAGCTGGGTGCCAGGTTCTCCTACCGCCTGAGCTGCAACAATGCCGACGGCTGCGCCCAAACGAACCAGGCGAGCTGTAGCGAGATCGAGGCCGTAGCAGCCTTGGCAGATACCATAGCTTGCTTCGCAGGTCAGCGGAGAGCGCACCAACACCGCAGGGATGTCCGCTGCGATGATACGTTCTATCGCCGTGTCATCGAGGAGCGTTCTACAAGGAAGATCAACTTCCGGCAACGGTTCGGCGAGCACGCGTCCGAGCAAGCGGCTTGACATGTTGGGGAGTCCGAGGGCCTTACTTTCCTCCTGGGTAATCAGGAGGCCCGCTTGTGTGCCGCAATCGATGGAGGTAATCCAGACCTCGATGGCAGCCTCAACGAGCCTGCGAGTTAAATACCCGGACCGCGCGGTGTTGAGGCTCCGATCCATAAAGCCTTTCCTTGCGCCACTGGCTGCGATAAAGATTTCCCACACTTTTAGACCTTCGAGATAATTCCCTCTGATGGGGATCGCGATGATTCTTCCCGTCGGACTTGCCATGAGTCCGCGAATACCTGAGAGTTGCCTGATCTGTTGAAATTTCGCTTTGGTGGCTCCTGACCTGATGATCGTGGCGAGACTTCCCCAGGGGTCAAGTGCCGCCTCAAGCCTTTTGCTGATGGCGTCTGTCGCTTTCGTCCAGATCTCGATCAGGTGTTGGTACCGCTCATCAGCCGTAATCATTCCTGCATGCAGTTGTTCCTCGATCTCTTGAGCCGCTACCTCAGCCTGTGCGAGCAGGCCCTGTTTCTCTGGTGGCACTTCAATATCAGAAAGCACCGAGAAACTGATGCCGCTGCGAGTCGCATAGCGAAACCCAAGCTGCTTCAGCGCGTCTGCCAGCTTTGCCGTTTTCGCCTCGCCACACGTTTCCAGGCACTCTGCGATCACCTGTTTCAATCGCTCTTTTGTCATTTCGTAGTTTTTGAAACGCAACGGAGCTGGGAGCACCTCATTAAAAATGAGTCGCCCCAGGGTTGTTTCCATCCGTTTTCGCTCAGGAGCCCTTCTGAGCAATCCAGGGGTTTCAAAGATATGCTCGTCGGGTATGCGTACAAAAAAGCGCGTGTGCAAATCGATGATGCCATGCTCGAAGGCGATGTGTGCCTCGGCTGCATCGGCGAAGATACGCCCCGTGCTTTTTGCGCTTGGTCGTTCCTGTGTCAGGTAGAAAAGTCCGAGCACCATCTCCTGGGAAATGGAGATAGCGGGCTCTCCACTGGCAGGAGCGCGGAGGTTGCGCGTTGAGAGCATGAGCGCTCTTGCCTCGGCCTGAGCCAGGTCGGAGAGCGGTAGGTGAACGGACATCTGATCTCCGTCAAAGTCAGCGTTGAAGGCGGAACAGACGCACGGGTGCAGACGGATGGCTTGTGAACCATCCATGCGTACCGCCTCAAACGCCTGGATGGACAATCGGTGCAGCGTGGGTGCGCGGTTCAGTAAGACCACCTTGCCCCGCATCACTTCTTCCAACGCATCCCAGATCACCGGGTGGCGTTTTCGTGTGCGCTCGATCATCTTCTTGGCTGCGTGTGCGTGTGGCGCGACGTCCCACTCCATCAGTTTGCGAATGAGGAACGGTTTGAAGAGTTCAAGGCAAATTTTGGTTGGAAGGCCGCACTGGTGCAATTTGAGCGAGGTATCGCCGACAATAACGGAACGCCCGGAGTAATCGACCCGCTTCCCTAAAAGATTGCGGCGAAACCGGCCCTCTTTGCCTTTGAGTGTATCGGTCAGGCTCTTCAATGCCTGCTTGTGTGACCCAATCACGGGATTTTTGCGACGACCGTTGTCGAAGAGCGCATCACAGGCATCCTGCAGCAGTCGTCGCTCATGGTTCAGGATCATCTCTGGAGCGTTCATAGCCAGGAACTGCTTGATACGGTTGTTGCGGTAGATAACGCGCTCGTAGAGAGCATTCACATCGCTGGCGGCGTATCTCCCGCCGCCGAGCGGCACTAGTGGCCGCAGCTCTGGCGGAAGAACTGGAATGGCTTCAAGAATCATCCATGCGGGATCCACACAACTCTCGCGAAATGCCTCGACCAGGTGCAGTCGTTTGATCGCCTTCTTCTGGCTGTTGGCATCGTGTTGAATGTTCCGGCGAAGGTGGGCAGCTATGTTCTCAAGATCGAGAGCGCCAAGCAAGGCGCGTACGGCAATGGCTCCTGTTTGCGCTGTGAAGAGGTGCCCGAAGTGAAGAGAGAGCACGCGATACTCTTCCTCGTCCAAAAACTCACCGACGCGCAGGCCTGCGAACCTGGTTGTGCAGTGTTTATCGAGGTCCGCAGGCTGCGCAGTATTCATATGTTCCTGCCTCTGGTCTTCGTCGAGGGAGAGCACGATATAGACGCTATAGGAGAGGAGTGCGCTCAATTGACGCGGGGAGAGGTCGAGCAGGAGTGCGATGGTACTGGGGGCATTCCTGGCGAACCAGGAATGAGCAACGGGAACCACCAGGTCGATATGACCCATACGTTCGCGTCGCACGGAACTGGTGGTCATCTCGACGCCGCATTTCTCGCACCTGGTGCCAGGTGTGCGCACGCGTTTGTATTTTCCGCAGGCGCAGGACCAATCTTTTGTCGGTCCGAAGATGCGTTCGCTGAACAAGCCATTTGGTTCTGGCTGACCGGTGCGGTAATTGATCGTTTCTGGTTCGGTGACTTCTCCGTGACTCCACGAACGGATGCGCTCTGGGGAGGCCAGGGTCAGGCGCAGTCCCGCAATTGCGTCCATATGCTCCATCATGCTCATCCTTTCAATGTGAGTAGCAATGCCTTTGCTCGATGTGGCATCCGAAGAGCAAAACACTCCCGGATGCCGACGAACGTCAACTACGTGTCTCTCGGCTTGCTAGTGTTCGCGACCGAGGAGCGATAACGCACTACGAAGATGGGAGCGATCATTGGAGAGCAGTTCCGCAGAGCGGGTGCGCCCCCTACGAGGTCGCGTTTGCCTTGCACCTTTACGCTGTGGTGGCATTGCCTGTTCATTGCTCCTATCCTGAGCCAGGGGACCAAAAGCAGAGGCGAGGAACTCCTCAAACTCAGCATCCTGGATGTCCAGATCAAGCCAGGGAATGCGTGCGGCAGCCGGGCCGTCTGTGGAGGGCCTGGGAGACAGCCGTGAGCCGACAACGCCGTCGGTATCAATAAAGATGGGGTTGACGCGGACGGGTGTGGCCTGGCCTGCATGGATAACAAAGCACTCGTCACGGTGAAATTGGCGAATGGCCTCACCAAAGAAAGGGCGCTGGTTCCACCCGCGTTGTGACACATATGGCTCGAATGGCTCCGGTGTGCTGCGGTGTGCAATGAGGGTTCGCGCATTTTTGAGCAGTCTGGGAGCCTCTTTCCCAAAGTCGGCAACCGAGCGCGCTGAAACAAACATACTACCTTGTGCTTGTTCGAGGAGCGCAAAGAGCGGGCAGATTTCTTGCATGTTGAAGAGAAGAGCCGGGTGCTCAATGAGCAGAAGGACGTGGCGCGTTCGGGTCGTGCTCAAAAATCGTGTAAAATCGGAGAGGCACGCCTGAGCTGTATCCTGGGCTTCTTGTGCGCCTTCCCACACATTGAGGCCAAGGTAGACGGCGTTGGCACTCTCATAGGGCACTGCCGGCGGTGGCTCCTCGAACGGCTCTCTTCGCACCTGTTCGAGGAGGCCATGTGGAGGCATAATGTGGGCACTCATATCCGAGAAGGGATCTTTTCCGCCCAGCAGGCACTGTAGCGCGTCGTCGAGAGCATGGGGCGAGATCTCTGGGTATGAATGATCCCCATCTGTTCTGGTCCCATGAGCAGTGGAGGTTCTCTCTGTTGTCCCATGCTCGTCTGTCCTCGAAGAGACATAGGTGTCTCCGAGGCCTGCCTGGCGCATGGCTGCCACAAATTCGGCTGCCTTTCTCTCCGAACTCTGTGCATCAAACAGAACAACCTTCCAGCCTTGCCGTGCCGCATTGACCGCAATGCGGAGTTGGGTCATATGAACCCCCTCTTCTGAGAGTCCTACAATGACGCCAGCATGCGAGGCCAGATCTAGCGCGTACGATTCCTCTGGAAGGTGCAACAGGCGGCGCCAATTTCCGTTCATGCGCCACCCGAACTCCCAACTAGGATCGTTCGCCCGTGGATGGATGTGGCGTGTGAAGGGAATGGCACTCATGCTACGGTATGAGCGTCTGACGACTTCCGACGACACCCATGATGAGTAATGCAAGTTTTCGTGTCCTTTCTTGTTTTTTCATTGTTTTCCCCTGGCCCGAAAACGCCAGGATGGAGAACGTACTCTGCGTTTTCTCACCGGAAGCGGTGAGTTTCATATGTTTCAGCGTAACGTGGGAGGGCAGTGCTGACACGGGTGTGGGACGGGAGAGAGGCAGGAGCGAGACGGACAAACGCGGCAAAAGACGGTTGGCCGGAGGGCGAGGCGGTTGTTGGTGGACTCGCAAGAGTAAATCTCAAACCAGGAAGAGTCTAACCGATGGGCGCGGGAGCAAGACGGCGGAAGTCGGGAACGCGGGAAAAACAGGATGGCAGAGTTTAGCCGGACTCCCTGATGGGCGATGAGAGTGCAACGGTATCCCCTTCTGTGGGGAGGGAAAGGCATCGTAATTGGTCCAGGACAGGCAAGAGGCCCTCCCGCACCACCTGCTCTTCGAGGATCATAATGACACGTACATCGAAGGCTTTTTCGGAGACTATGGCAGCTCGAACTGATTGCGCTGCGCGTTCGTTTCGCACAATCATCAGCATAGGAGGCAGCATCGTGCGAGACAAATGCTGGTAATCGGCGTAGCACCTCATTTTTCGCGTGTGTTCTCGGCTGTAGGTGGTCGCACGATCATATTCGATGAGGAGCGGGCGCGGGATGAATACATCGTTGACTGTATAGAGGAGTTCTGCATCTGGGCGAATAAAGGAGACAGGTTCATCTTCCTCTGTATGGAAAGGGTCCTGATGCCAACGTACCGATTCCTGTGCGCTCTTCCAGTAATTGATCCGGTACGGAGCACCTTGATAGGATGCGGCGAGGATAGCTCGCACACAGGTGTAGACACCAGCAGTATGGGGCATCTGCTGTTTGAGCAAACCAGCTCCATGTTGGAGCCAGACCACCTTTCTGGACAGCGGCGAGACCGGATGGCGTTTTTCATCCTTGGGGAATATCGGATGCAGGTAGTAGGCGGGAGAAAGCCCATGGCGCACGGCGAAGAACCGGAGAACAGACTCGCTTGCGTAGTACCGCTCGTGCACTCGCCATGAAGGTGCATTGTCCCATGAGTAGACACGGACAAATCCCATATGGATCAACGGCGTCATCTGACGTGCAAGGAGGCGTTCGTTTTGACTCTCCGGGTGCAGAAGCGTGAGCAAATCAGGCTGGCTCAAGTAGGGATGCCTGGTGAGATGGGCTAAGATGTCCTTTTGCTGGTTAGAAAGGGCCAACGTGAGTTGCGTACTCATTGCGAGGCGCTCTTCTTTCGCCCCATAAAGGATATCGAGGATCTCTCTGGACATTTCCGCGTGGGCGGGCCGTTGCTTGCGTTCTTCTGGCGAGAGAACGCGTGGGGTAAGGAGCGCCGTGAGTGCTGTTGATGCCTCTTGCAGCGAGCTCTCAACGTAGCGTTTTAGTGTGCGCCTGTTTGGAGAAAGCGCATTGGCCTCTTTGCGCAAAAGCAGATGTTGGAAGGTAAAGTACTGAGAGAACTGTTCGGCGATGCGCGATGAGATGGGCCGATCCAGCAGTGAGAGAAGATCTAGCAGATCGCTCTCTTTTACTCGTCCATCATGTTCAGGGAGCTTCTGAAAGGGAATCCAGATAGGCGCGTAGGCTCCTTTTCGCATCTGCCCCGTATCGGTGATGGAACCGCTCAGCAGGGAAATGCCCTGATTGAGCGTGATGCGCTCCAGGTGTTCGGACCAGAAGGAGAAGCGTTCTACCCCGGAGAGCAAGAGCAGGTGCGGCATGACCTCGCCTTGTAAACGCATCCACTGGCGCAGCGCGAAAAGCTTTTTTATGAAGACCTTTGCTTCTTTCTGACTAAACATATGTTCTGGCTGATCGATGTGAATGTAAAAGGCGTGCTGTGCTCCCCCGGGAGTTTGCAAAAGAAAGGCAGCGTCAAACGTCATCGTATGATTTTTGCCAGTGACATCCCTATAGGCTTGTTTGTATGGCTGTTGATAGCTGCTCAAATGGTATCCCGCCGGGCATTCGGTAATCAGTCGCGTGACGAGTTCGCACAGGAGTAAATGAACGCGTGGCCGTGCCAGGCGCTCAAGGAGATCTGCCTGCGTGACCGGATAACTCATGGCGATTTTGCGTGCCGAGAGCGCTGGTGCATGCCGCGCCGCCAGGACGTGCAGGCCAAGGTCGGTGATATAGTAGCGATGGTGGCGGCGTGGCCAGCCCGTTTCGTTGAGGATCACGTAATCGATGAGACCACATTTGGTTAAGAAATCAAGGTGGTTCCATAGTGTTTGCGTGTCTCGCTTGAGGACGCGTCCCAACTCCTCGCGGGTGAGCAGTGACAACCATACCAACCACCTGAGTACATCCATGTGCTGATCGGTGATCTGATCTGATGTGAGGAGGGGAAGCACCTCCTCTTTTAGCAGCGGTGGAAGTTCTTGCTGAAGGACACTCATGCACCGCGCTCCCCTCGTTCACCCCCCTCACGGCCCCAACTCATAGAACTGGAGGGGGGTGGCAGTGGACGAACCTCGCCTGCGGGGCCCGTCTCAGGTGAGGACTCTATCCCTGGAAAGGGAGTACCCACAGGTGCCTTACTTTTCATCCGGTTCATCCGACGGCTGCGGGTGCGTTTGCGTTTTGCCAGCCCGTCAGCGTCGTTGTCGCCCTGGTTCGCGCTCGCAGCGTTTCCTTTCGGGGGGGGAGTCGATGTGTTCTGCCCCTGTTCTCGCCCCGTTTGTCCCCCCTTGCCAGCAGATGTGGCATCATATCTGGCAGTAGGCAGCTTGACCTCTCCCTGTTGATCGGCTGGATCGTCATCGGACTCGTTGTTCTGCTGCTGATCGGCATCCTGCTGCAACTCTTGGATGCGGCGCTCCTCCTCTTCTCGACGCTGGCGATGGTATTCGATGGACTCTGCATCCTTTTGAATTTTATCAGCAAAGAGGCTCACATCCAGGAATTTTTTGAGATGCACCTCGTGCTGGCGGTCAATGTCAGCGGCATTGTTGAAACGGGCGTGGTTCTCGCGCTGGATCTCATCTGCCAGGGCTTGCCTGTCGGGAGATGAGCCCCAGGAAGGTGGTTGTGCGAGGGTCACGCTTGCGAACTGGAGCGGATAGCCTGGTATCGCAACGCGGGCGTAGCAATGCAGACGCGGCTGACTCAGAATGTGCTTCTGCGTCACACGCTCCTGAAATTCAGACTCCAGAATTTTTGCGTCCGCCGCGCTGACGTTGAAGGCGAACAGGTTGTCACAGTTGGAGAGCAGCATTTCTTGCAGGCCATCCTGGAGCTGGTTGAGCCTCTTGAGGTTTTGGGTGGTGAAGAGGGCGGAACATCCCCACTTGGCATCTTCCGACAGGAGTTTCGAGAACTGGCTGCCGGTGAAATTCTGGAGTTCGTCTACGAACACTGCGCACTTGCGGCGCTGCATGAGCGGCACATCCTGCTGCCGTGTAAAAGCGTAATGCAGCGTATTGATCAAGGTAGAACCTAAGATATTAACGGAGGCCTCGTCCATATCGCGAGAACTCAGCGCACATAAGACAATTTTTCCTTCGGTGATCGCCTTGTGAACCGCTGCCGTTGTTATCGGCTGGCTAAAGATGCGCCTGAGCTGTATGTTGTCGTTGAACACACTCATTTTTGACAAGATCGGAAGAATGATTTCTTGCCGAAATGAGCTATTCGTCGGCAACGTCCAATACGTATGCTGGAACCATGCGAGCAACTCCTGGTGCCAGGTTTCCGACCGGTCAAGCTGATTCAAAACGAGTGTGGCGTAATCTTTGTACTGCAAGACTGGATTGATGTCGAGCAGCGTGTATTGTTCGTTCGCGCGGCCTGCTGCACATAAGCGAAAATTGAGCGTAATCAACAGCAAGCAGATGTTCTTCAAAAAGAAGGACATGCGTGGCCCCCAGTATTTCTCCCAGATGCGCTCAAAGCAGCTCATGAGTGAAGAAACCATCTGGTCGCGTGTCAGCCCTTGCGTTGCATCCAGGGGATTGAGGCCAACAATGTGCGTACTCTCAGTAAAATCCAACAGCAACACCTCCTTGGCCCTGTGCGGTGGAATCTGCTTGAGAATATCGAAAATGAGATCGCGGTGCGGATCAATGCAGAAAATCCCTGGCTGCGGAGAGGCATCGCGTACGTGGCGCATCACACCAGCAATGAGCAACTGGATCAGCACCGATTTCCCGTACCTGGATCTTCCCACGAGAAACTTGTGCGAAAATTGGGTCAGAAACGGGAGCAAGACCTTGATCGCGAAACTGCGATGCTTCGAGTAGCCAATGGCAACCGGTGGGAGTGGATCCTGGCTTTCGGCAACGGCGTGAGATACCTCTGGTGAGAACAGGAGATGTTTGACGCTGATTCTTTTCACGAGTGGAAGGTCAGTGAACTGCTGGGGCAGGTGAAACATGCCTGACAACTCCAGGCCATTACAGATGAATTTACTCCATCCATGATGGAAGAAGCGTAACCAGGGATGATGATAGGCGAAGGCGTGTGAAGGTAGGCATAGCGTTCCGGCCATCGTATGGTTGACATCGATGAGTTTGGCATCTCTTATGGCGAGACTGTTCGCGCTCGCCAGGGAGAATTGACGGTAGGCGACCTCCATGCCCGTCAGGTGTGAGCGTAGTGTTTCGGGCGTGGTGGAAGCTTTCTTTCCCACCACGATGACCCGGAGTTGCATATAGAAAGCAGCACGCACCAGTTTTTCAGCCACCAGTTTCATATCGTAGATCTCGCGCCGACTGTTTTTGATCCACCAGACCAGTCCCAGGATGCCAACCAAGACAGCCCCCAGGATAAGCAGCAGAAGGGGGACTTGGGCTCCTTCGCGGTAAAGCCGGTATCCCCACAGGGCTCCGAAGACCCCGAAGAAGCTGAAGAAGATCCGCCAACCACGGGCTGTGCTGGAAGCGTCTGTTCCCTTTAACGAGGCGGCAAATCTGTCACGTTCCTCTTGGAGTGGATGCTCAACCGCTTTGCGGATCGCCGGACCAATCCAATCATCGGGGGCACGGACCAGAGCGAGCTGGCAGATGATCCGTTCCCCTGGCCAGACGGCCTCCATTGCTGCCAGCAGGTTGGCGAGTGGATCGTTGCCCTGCTCTGCAAGCGTCTTTCCGGTGAAGGTCTTGAGTGGCATCCATGACGGCTGGGTCAGTGCAAAATCTCCAATGATAGCCTGCTCCCCGGGATGGAGAATGAGTGGATCTGCGCTGGGGGCGACCCGTTGAATTTCTGCCTGCGGGTATTGTGCCTGGAATTGCTTACAGAGCAGCGTGAGTTGAGCCTCTGAGCTGGCCCGCAGTAAAAAGCCTTGCTCTCGACGTGTGCCCACCAGTTCCAGGCAAAAAGGCTCATCACTGGCACATGCTTGAAACCAGTTTTCCATCGCCTGTGCCTGCAATTCACCCTCATCAAATGGAATGATCATCGCGAGGAACTCGCTCCCCTGGAGCGAACCTGCTTGATTGACCATCAAATGCAGAGGAACCGTCGGCGCTGTGGGTGTTGTCTGCCCGGGTATCTGTAAGTGAACCATTTTTGTTTTCCCTTCTCGTGCCCATTAGGCGAGCGATGTCCTTATGTACGCCGGTCGAAAGCAACGGAACCAGCACAGAACCGTGTCTCCGGCCTGGCCTCCCCTCGTTCCCTGATACACTAGTGAGGCGACCGGTTGATGCATCGGAGCCTGGGAGAGGAACGCGAGGAGACTGTACCCAAGGCAACAGGCAACGAGTGTTGCCAGAAGCAGGAGGATGAGATGCTGTATGAATGGCCCCCTGAGCCAGCACATGGCCGCCATGACTTTGGGATGTGAGGCTGCTGCGCGTATTACTCTGACCTCACGTGTGTTTTTGAGCCTATCGAGGATCATCGGCATAACGATCTCCTTTCTTTCCTGCTGGCTTATGAGGCCAGAGATTCAGCACGTTGCCGTTCCCTCTGGCGCAACTTTTTGCGTTCTTGGGGAGAGGTCGTGAATATTTTCCGATGGAGCGGGCTGGCCGCAATAGCGACCGCCGCAAATTCGTTACCTACCCGCATCACCAGTTGACCTGGAACAGCGGCGGTGAGGGTACGCTCTAGTTCCTCTGGAAGGTGGAGTTCCTGGGCCGCATACTGCTGCATGCCAAGATAGCATGCAGAGCCGCAGTTGTTCATAATCACTGCGCCGTCGGTCAAAAACTCGCGGGGGTGTTGCGAGAGGGTGATCTGGGCGATACCCAACTTCCGAAAGCCGCGCGACCCCGTTTCTAGATACTTGCGCCCTGCCGGGTGTTTTAACATGTAGCTGGCCTCCTCAACGACATAGGCGAGGTAGCGCTCGTCCTGCCGGAGCGCCCGGTGACGCATCAGGAAATTTTGGACGACAAAGGTCATCAGCGCATACCACTTCTCATCTAAATCGTGGATGGAAAAGATGGTAAGGGGCTTCTCGATGGACACGCTCGTCTGACCGCTAAAGAGGTAGGCGGCCTTCTCCAGCCGTTCGATGAGCGATGCCTGTAACGTCTCGCTTGAGGCTGGAGTGGAGCGCATCGTCTCGATGAAGTCGGCGAGCGTTGGCATCTCGCGCAGGAGCGTAGAAGGATCAGTCCTGATGGCCTCGGAGGTGATACCTTTGCCTGCATAGGCGTTTCTCGCCACATGCATCAGATATGCCTCTTCGATTTTGGAAAGCCTCGTGTCTGCGTCACAGAGCAGCAGTGTGAGTCCCGCCAGGAGCTGGTTATCGATAAATTCCGCCAGCAGGTCCGAGGGGTCGTCAGGGTCCACGTCGGAGGGTGCATAGGGAATATCGAAAAAGTTAATCGGGCAGCCGCGTGCCAGGTTGTAGCGCTGGCTCTCATCACCCAGGTATTCATGGAGCGGCAGGTAATCATCGTCGCGGTCTAAGACCACGACATCGGCGATGCCCATGCCCATGATGCCGCTGACAAAGACCTTGCCCGTAAATGACTTGCCCATCCCCGATTCACCGACGAACACGACGTGGGGATTAGGGATACGCTTGTCCTCGGACCACGGGTTGAAAAAGACCGGTCGGCGGCTCGCTCCAGAGCCGGTAAAGCCCATGAAGACGCCGGTTGGTGTTCCGATGATGCCCGAACTCATGTGTAAAAAAGAGGACAGCACGCTGGAGGGCAAGTTGACCGATACATCGATCTCCGTGACGGGACAGGTCGGCAGCGTGGCCTGCCAGGCTTTATCTTGGCGACGAATGGCCGGTCGGACCCTGAGCTGCTTCTGCCGTAAGTGCGAGAGCAGGTAGTGCGTGCGTTGTTCCAGCCGCTCTCGTGAGGAGGCGTGGATGCCGATGGTCATCTGCACCGCAAAAATTTTCATACGCCGCCCAGCCAGGGCGTGGGTCACAGCGCGGATCTGGTCAGCCTCGATATTTCTGCCGGCGCGCCCTATGCGTAACGCCTTCTGGTCCGCGATTCTCCTGGATTCCAGACGAACCAGTTGCATTTCCAATCGGTTAATCATGTACTGGCTGTCGATGGGATCAAAGGTGGTCGAGATCACCATGGGAAGCCCTAACTCGGTCAAGTCGCCGACCCATCCGCACAGCAGTTGATGCCCGTAACCCACAACGTGGAAGTATCGCTGAAACCGCTTTTTCTCTCGGACTGAGACTTCGAGCACGTCAGGTTCGATGTCAATGCGCGAGGGGGCAACCAGATCCGCCAGATTCACCACTCCAGCCTCGAAACGGGCCTGGGCGTTGGCGCTCGTATACACGATTTTGCCGTGAAGCCCCTTGATACTTTTCTTGTGAAAGCTCTTACTTCTGCCAGAAGGTGGCCGCGCTTTCTGTGGCGCTGTCCTGTTCGGGTCCTGTGTTGTGGGCAGATCGACCGCATCTGCCGCAACAGCCAAAGCCCTCGCTGCCTCCACTGCACCTTCCAGACGTGGCGTAAACGTGGGTAGTTCTGCGCCCAGGGCCAGGCACATGACAAACTGTTTGAGCAGCTCCGGGTCTTCAAGGAGTTGGCAGCGCACATCAAGCTGCTGGAGTATTTTTTTGAGGACTGAGAGGCGAACGCGAAGCTGGTCGAGAACCTGTTCTCGCGGAATCTCTGTTGGCTTTTGCTTGGAGAACATGCGCCAGAAAAAGCTCAGGACGCCCTGCTTTTCCCCATCTGCCTGCCGATATGCCTCTTCCCCAGCGGTAGCCGTAAGGACCACGAAATGGCGTGTGAGTGTGCAATTTTGTAGGTGCTGCTCCTGATAGCGGATGTTCGCTTCCTGTAGGGCAGCCAGACGAGGGGTCTTGGCGAGGCTTGTCACCGCCTGTTTTTGCACGAGGAGTGGTTTGTAGTGCGCAGGATCAACCTGCTCGATGTGTGAGATGAACTGGAGACGGAACTCCAGCCCGCAGAGAAATGTCTCGAAGCGGCTAAAGGTTTTTACCTGATCGCTTTCGGGTAAGTAACGGACATTGTGCCCTTCGCACTCTAACACAGCCCAGTACCGACCCGCTGGCCCCTTCCTCCCCGTCTCGCTATACCCAGCGATGCCTCGATCCAGACTATCTAGGGCAATCCAGGTGCTCTGGATGGAAGCACCATCTGTCTTGATCGCCTTTTTTTCTTTGCGTTTTGCTCTTTCCTGCAACTCTTGCAGCGGTTGCCAGGTACTGTGCCGCGCAATGAAAAGGGAGCGTATATACAACAAGATCCAGGACAGGAGTGTCTGGTCATGGGTTTTCCCGTGAATCAGAATGAGTGCCGGTATGAGCAGAATCAGGGACACAATGAGGCGCGGCACAAGGGAGAGTGACCCGGTGAGCGAAAGAATACCCACACCCGCACCAAGGTCACTCAGCAATTGTGTAATGCTCATCACGCCGAATACCCGTTCCTCAAATGAGAACAGTTGCCCTGGAACGTTTTTTACGAGTGGATTGGCGTCGCGCTCGTCTTGCATGCTTCCTCCTTTCAGCGGCTCACCTTTGTATCAAGGGTGAGCCGCCAGTGAGCTGACTTCATAGCATCTTTCCCAGACCCTGGGCGAACTGCATAAATGCTCCAGTCCCAGCGATGATGCCAGCGCAAATGAGGACCTTCTGAAGGTTGTCCCACTTGTTGCGATTTGCCATAGCTGAGTTATCATGTGAAAGCATGATCATCATGCAGTAGATGCCAATCATCAGACCGGCCAAGGTAATTCCAATGGTCGCGGCATGTTGTTGAAGTTGGGTAACAATAGTATTAAGGTTGTTCAGTGTTCCCATTGTTCGTAAATCCTTTCGTGAGTTTCTAGGCCCGGAATCGGGCAAAAGTTTCTAGATTAACAAGGCCGCAGCCGTCATTGCACCGCGAACGAGTGACCCAAGCCCCGGAGCGCTTCCACCTGATGAAGAGGCAAAGCGCGACATAAGCGACGGGATTTCTGCCGTCAAATTGAGGAGGGCAATCGCCAGGACAAAGCCTGTAAAGCCGGTCGTTTTCGTTGCAATAAGAAATTGAAATCCTAAGCCAAAGGTAAAAAACTGTAAGAATTGCTCCAAAGCCGTGACTAAGTAGGTTCTGAGCCAGAACTGGAACCACGGAGCGGTTTGGGCGTCCAGGCTCATTAAGAAGGCCGGGCCACTGAGCACATAGAGGACATTGAAGAAGACCACTCTTTTGACCGCCTGGAAAACAACTCGCACCATGCTAAAGCCAAAGATGATGGCTAAGACGACCGAGAGGCCTAGAACCTGGTTGGTGTCAAACAGTTTTCCACCGTTTACCTGTCTCGCCAGGTCCTGTACATTTGTGCGCACCAGCTCACAGAGTGCATTGACGATGATGAGAAGCTCCTGGCCCAGAAAAGAAGATGCATGGATCAAAATGACGGTCAAGATGACTTTGGGCACGAACTGGCCCAATGGGATATGGGTCGTGCCCGTTGCCTCTCCATGCATGATCTGGATGATCTTCATAATCACGTAGAGGCCTAAAAAGGCATCCGCGACACCCACCATCGTCTGCCAGGCCCCGTTGATCACAGGATTGGCTGTTGTGAGATTTAAGGGCGTGTTGCCCATTAAGGCGACAATGGGACCAATGGCGTCATTGAGGTTATTGAGAATATTGCCAATCAAACCACTGAAAAACTGGCCGATGCCGTTAGCGACGGCGTTGCCAAGGTCTCCAATGAGATCGGCCATCACAAGTCCGGTCAGAAAAAAATGCATACTCTTCTTCTCGTTTCCACTTTCCAGAGGCAGCGTGCGCCTCTTGGCTTTTGCTCGAAAGTCAGAGTAACAAGCTCAGATGGGTATGGCACAGGCGCAGGCAGGGAAAATGCCAGGAAAAAGACGGGAGCAAGGCGGCAAAACACGGCAAAACACGGGGATGACGAACCTGGTCTGTGATGAAATGATTCCCTTCCTTATATAGCGGGAAATGCTGAAGGGATGTCGGCTCTGGATAGGAGCTGAGGTGTGGTTCAGCCGTGACGGCTCGCCCAATGGATGGCGGCGGTTAAGTGGTATGAGAGCAAGATTGACGTTGCGCAATGAGCAGCCAATTGAGATTCATCGTGTGGCTTTACAGGCTGAGATAGTAGCATTCATCGATCAGGTACTCTTTTCTTTTGCCTGCGCATCCTCCCTTCTCCCGTGTTTTTTTCTGGCGTTGCGAGTCTGGTGCCGTTCCTCCGTCTACTTCCTGCCCCGATCCTGTGTTTTTTCCGTCTGGCACCAGACTCGCTCCCCTCTTGCCCTGCTACAGTGAAAAGCGTCCACCACGGACACTGATCGATGTTTGTGTAATGAGTCGCCTGCACAGAACGAGTACCTGCAGAATACTCGCCCTGTGTATGGCGCAAGCCATGACAGCGGTGAGCTTTGGAGGGAAACACCTGTTTCAGGTGAACAGCCGCCAAGAAAAAAGAAAGAGGTTCACCTATGTCCGTTCCATCCATTGACTTGAATACTTTGCTTTCAACGTGCGTCCATGCCCTGGTGGTTTATCCGGTGCTGATCTGTGGACTCATGCTTGTCCCTGTTATGACGGTATGGATCTTCTATCTGCTCACTGGGTGGCGCAATAAGGCGGTACATCAGGCGGTATATCGCGCTCTGAAGGCCGAGTATGAAAGGCAATGTGAAGACCAGCGTCTCGCGCGCATGGCCGAGGGAAAAAAGCAGTACGAGTTGCAACTTGCCCTGCATTCCGTGTGGGAACAAGTGACCAGCTTGTCACATGCTTTTCACGGTACCACGCCACAGATCGAAGCCGACCTGTGGGAAATCAGCAAGCTGTTCGGGGCGCTGATGCCTGCCTTGGTGTTGCCTGAGTGTTACCGACCCTTTTATGTTGAACTGATGGCCATTGCACGTGGTCTGACCCACCTGGGTACTCAAATTGACAGCGGGCGGGCCGAGGGCGAGGATCTGGATTTTTATCAAAAGTGGGTGGAGGAGTTATGGGCTCGTTTTCGGTTGTTCGAGCTGAAAAATAACAACCAACAGCGCCGGTTGCAGCACCGTCTCTCTGAGATTCGCGCTCTGCATACATCTCTTGGCAAGCACTATTGTCTGGCGATGTACAATCCGGCCTACCAGAGGTTCCCTGGTATGCTTCACATCGTTGAGCTGATGCTTGAAGAGAGCAGCGTCCCGGCTGAGCAGTTGTCGGAGCATGTCACGGCACTGATGAAGCAGCTGTCGAAGTTGGCAGTGAGCTTTGAGTGTGAGCGGTATGGATTTCTCAATGGCGAGGATTCCTTCCTGAATCTCCTCTTGAAGAGCTGCCGCGTCCACAGCAACTAACTATCGTCCTTGTAGTTGTTCCTTTCGTTACCTTCTCTGAGGACACCTGGCCGGGTGGAGCTGCACTGCTCAAGAGGCCCCTTGCGCTTCCGCGCACATCCGTAAACGGGATGAGACGAAGGTATTGTCTGAAGCTGTTTCCTCTCCAGAGCCTGAAAAGAGGTCTGCGCGTTGCTTATATGCGCAATTTTAGGCTTTCCCTGAGTCGGGAAGATGGTTTTTCCATCAGGAGACTCCTACGACGCGCCTGCTTGTGCGTTGAGTGGAGCCAGTGCTCTTCGACAGTAGTAGTGGTGTCTCGGCATCACTGCGACCTTGAATTGAGCTTGCTGGCTTTCGCTCCCTGACAGTGTGTGGAGTAGTATCATCTCAAGAGGATAGCGCCCTTTGGGTGCTACCTCTTTCCTATTTCTTTCGCCACAGACCGGAGCACTGTCAAGGTGAGTGCTCCGGCTCTCATGACACAGCACGGTCGTTTCACCGTGCGTCTCCCGTCTTTTTCCGTGTTTCCCCCGTCTCAAACCCATCTTGTCCCCTGGTTGTCCAGTTAAGGTATTTGTGTCCTCAGAGGGATACATATTGTTGAAAAAAATTATTCGCACAGGAACCATCATGAGACATGTTCCTGTGCGAGTAATCGCATGGGACTGTCCTGGTGGGTTCCAAGAAAGGAACAACCAACCATGACAACCTCCAATCAGCAAAACCCATTCTTGACCACTATCGTCTCTGATGCTTGCGACCAGGCGCGTGTCTATTACCTGGATACCGTGCAGAAGAAGCAGCAATTTGGTGGAACCCCTACCAATCTCTTGGAGCAATCCCTTCAGGAGCACAGAGCAAAATTAGAGATGTGGAGAGAAGAGGCTTTGCGGGCGGCCTTTGCAGGTGACGTCCAAAACGCGAGCATCCAGCTTGCCTTCATTGTGACAGGTTGGTCGCTGTACAAAGCCGACAAAGACCTGATCAATGCAGATACCCATGGACTGTATCTGGACGCCGCTAATCCAGATACAGTAGTTGACTTCGTTCGCGCGCTGCAACACTCCGTTGCCTTCTGGGCAACAGAATTGCAGAACAAGTGGATCGAAGGCGACCAACAGCGAAAAGCCAATCAGGCAAACATCTATATGGAGCGTAATGAGCGTCTCTACGGTGTTTACCACCAGATGGTGCAGGATCAGGGAAGCGCCCTGCATCAGGCTCACCAATATAATCGCGAGTATGCGCAAGCTGCTCTCGATGGCGTCCGACAAGCGCAGCAAGGTGCCCAGTGGATGATGGCGGGAGTTGAGCGCCTGAATCAGCAAGCGTCGCAAAACGTGTACTGGTATCAGCAAGGCGTGCAGGGTATGTACACTCATGGTGTGCAGGTCATGCAGGCTGCGATCAAAACTCAGCAGGAATTCAACCAGAACCTTGAACAGAGCCTTCCAAGGGAGATGGAGAAGGCACAAGCCAGAATCGAACGTCGCAAAATCCTGACCCGGGGCATCGTGGCTTTGGTGATGGTTGCGGCTGTTCCGCTGGCCATCGGGCTGGCCTGGTTCCTGCTTCGTCTCACCCTAGGCTTCTAACCCCATTTGGAGCAGGGGCAATGCTTCAACGGCAGCAGGGCGCTCCTGCTCAACCTCTTGTGTGGGAGGGTCATCCCACGACGGCGGAGTGGCGGCACCACCAGAACCCTTGCAGAGGGGGCAACCCTCTGCCGGTGGGTGGGCCGCTTCCACCAGAAACCCTTCCCGGATGGGACACCCGTGGTTGGGTGGGGCTGGCGGGCCCAAAGCTACCTATTCTTTTCCCGATCTCCCTTGACCGGGGAGTGAGGGGACGCGTTTTTCCCAGGTTCACCCTGACCGGGTGGGGCGCAAGCCCGAAAGGTTTCCTGTGGGCCAGGGGCTGCAAAGCCCGGAAGCGCCACCTGGTGAATCCAGGTGGGACGGAGGTACCGTCCACACAACATTCCCTCTTGAGCGGAGGCGGCAACGCGTAAAGCGTCGCCACAGCTCTCCCCTGAGCCGGGAGGATGGGGTATCCATCCACAACGCTTTCCCCGAGTCGGGAGGATGGTCATCCGTCCAGAAGACTCCACGCCTCCGCAGAATGCTGTGGTTGAGTGTTTGGTTGTTTCGCTCCTCGATAGTAGAAGTGCTTGCGCTGATACTGTTTGAGTTGAGTGTTCACCCAATTCTGCTCCCCTGCTGAATGCGTGTGATGGCACCCCTATTAGAGCTGTAAGGATACCGCAAGGTATTACTTACTCTCTAATAATTTATTTCTTTCTGGATGATCAGACGTGGGCGCCCTGCCAGCTGCATACGTCTGAGGCAAAAAGACGGGAAAAGAACCCGTAATGGTCACCAAAGAGAAGAGTACCTGGAATGTGTGCTACGCATCGAGGCAGGTGTGAGGTGCTGCGAGAGAACCTTCGCTCTTTCATTTTCGGTAATCTCGATCTGGCTCCTTCTCTTGCCGTCGAAGGGAGCAGGTCAGCACTTCGATGGCCACGGGCAGTCCAGGTATGGATGAGGTCGATAGGCTTCCCGTCTTTTGCCGTCTTTTGCCGCATTTTTCCCGTCTCCATCCCGTCCCGTTCCTGCCTTCATTGGGTATAGTCAAAGTGATCAAAGAAGTACTCCCCGTTGGGGATGGTACATAGCTTGTTTTCCTGGCTGCTAAGCCGCCGTGTAGATAGCTCGCGCGCTACACGACCATCACGATCACATGGGAACGCTTTCCCTGTTTGGTGATCGAGTGATGTGACGGTCTCTCAGGATCGTAGGAGATGTTGGCCTTGCCGACTCCCATCCCAATGAGGGTGGCTCGCACGCGAGACTCTCCTGATGATGGCCTTTGATTGAGTGGTTCTGTTGTGTGTCTTTGCGTAATGCGTTTTAACTATAGCAGTTTCTTCTATAAAGACTGATTGAAGTGCGTTCGCTTATGATACGTCCTGTGTGGCGTTGGTTAAAAAGGAGAAGGTTTCCGCACTCGAAACATCAACAAATGAAAATTCCCTAGGTAGTGTCTATCGCAGTATTCACTGAATAAAGCTTCAAAAAAGAAGCGGCAGGAAAGCTGCATCAAGGGGCCTTTTTGTGCTTTTTCGGGGTTTCTGTCCCCAGGGAAGAGCACAGAGGGAAGATTTTGTGCTTTTCGAGCGGAGCCATGCCGCGTTCAGTCGTGGTTGTTTTCCTCCTGGTCATGCAACGTGCCTCGATCTTTTTCACTCTGAAAAGAAAGGTGTCTATCATGCCTACTTCCCACTCTTCCGATCTCGTCCTTGCCTACCTTCGGAACAGCCTGGCTGCTCAGGCAAACGGACAAACCGATCACGCAGCCTTTCTTTTTGATCAAGCGGTGGAGTGGCTTGGTCACAACGAGCGTGAATATTGGGCGGCAACGTCCATCCCGCCGGTACAGTTGGAAATTGGTATTGGCCTGGATGCGGGGAATAATCCATCACGCACAAAAAACGAAGACTATGTTTTTGCCGAGCGGCTGGTGCGCTCCGGCGACCGGGAGACCGTCGGTATTTTTGTCCTGGCTGATGGTGCAGGTGGTCACGCCAACGGTCAGGAGGCATCCCGCATTGCCGTTCATGCCTTCGTCGATGAGGTTCTCCCCCGACTCATGGGGAACGTGCGAGGCTTAGCACTCAAGGATCTGCTTCTCGACGGTATGCGTGAGGCAAACAAGGCAGTCTGCCTGCGTAATGAGGATCCGCTGCTCTTCGGACGCATCATGGCAACCACGATGACGGCGGTCCTCTCGGTTGGGGCAGAAGCCTACATTGCCAACGTCGGCGATAGCCGCACCTACCTGTGTCGGCCAGGAGTTGGATTAAAGCAGTTGACCCGCGACCATTCGTACGTCGCCCAACTGCTTGAAGCTGGAGACATCGAGCCACGTGATGTGTACACCCACCCGAAGCGCAATATCATTTATCGCTCACTGGGAGAAATAAATGTCGATCTTGACGAACCTGGCTATCTCCAACTCCAGAACGGCGACATCCTCTTATTATGTTCGGATGGTTTATGGGAAATGGTTCGTGATCCAGAGGCGAAAGCGATCCATGCGATCCTGTCGGATTCCGAGGCTGATGCTTCGGAAATGGCGGAAGCGCTTGTCGATCTGGCCCTCAACGGAGGTGGACACGACAACATTGGCCTGCTCGTCATCAAGACCGGCCTGATAGTGGAGGATCTGAAAACGATCATTGTCCCCTCTTTCGCTCAACGAGTCGAAATGCAGGCCGTTGCTTCCCTGAGCTAATCCCCGTTATTCGTCGATCTGGCCTGCGCTTTAGATGTGGGCCAGTATCGTTCCCTAGCCTCCTTCCAAGAGGAAGGAGAGAAAAAAGGAAATAAATCTTGCCCATCGTACTTCATTTCATGCTTGCATTGTTCTTTGGAGCATTTATATACGCCGCGTATTGTGTGCTGCAATCCCTGTTGTCATACGGAACCCGGACTGCAACCTGCTTCCCAGCCCTCCAGGTTCCGGCCTCGCGAGGTGAAAGCGCGAAAAGGTATGTGCCTGTGGGCCTTTGCCAGGTGGACCGATTAGCCTGGGCTGAGTTGAGACGGAGAGCATAGGTATGGTAGTAGCACCGCGATCTATGAGCCAAACTCCGGCCTGCCAGGTTGCGCTTGCTGCCCTGGAGGCAGGACTCTCCGTGCTTCCCATTAAGCCGGATGGCTCCAAACAGCCTGCGGTTTCTGGCTGGAAAAACTATCAGCAGTTTTGCCCCTCAGTTGAGGAGGTAGAAACATGGTTCAGACATCCTCATCGTGGCTTGGCCGTGGTGACCGGCTACGTGAGTGGCGGTTTAGTCGCCCTCGACTTCGACGATCCGAAGACGTTCGAGGCATGGCGAAAGCTCATAAGATGTAATGCAGGCCTGCAGGCTCTTTATGAGTTTCTGGCCGAGGGCTACGAAGAGAAGACACCCAAGGGTGGAAGACACATCCTCTTTCGGTGTCCAGAAGCGTTTCAGAAAGAAAGGCGACCAGGAAATCAAAAACTGGCGCTTCGCCCGGTGCCCCCTCCCCAACGTTTTGAGACACTGGTGGAGACACGCGAGGAGGGTGGCTTGATCATTATCGATCCGTCACGTGGGGCTGTGCATCCGAACGGGAAACCCTATGTACGGCTCCGGGGGAGCGTTAGCACAATCAGGACTATCAGCGCTGTCGAACGTGAGCAACTCTACGCGTCGCTGAAAACCCTCGACGAAGCGCCCGAATTGGTGAAGGTGGAGCCTGCTCGCGTGTTTCAATCTCGTCCTGGATCGTGGACGCCCAGGGTTTCTGTGCCCGGTGAGCGGCCTGGAGACTTGTTCATGGCTGACCCAATCAATACCTGGGAGTCACTCCTCGTTGGTTGGGACATTTCTGAGCCTGCATTGAACGCGGCGGGCTACCTGGAGCGCTATTTGCGCCACCCCGGCAAAGCTGGCCCCGGCCCGAATTGTACCTTAAATGCTGATGGAACAGACCGTTTGTTTTGTTTTTCTCCATCAGTCGGTTTACCAATGGGCCGCTACTTTACCAAATTTGAGTTTTTTGCTTACTGGTTCTGGGGTGGAGATATTGCGGCAGCGGTGCGGGCACTAGTCGAGCAAGGCTATACAACACGAAAGAAGGGTTGATATGCAGCAGCTAAGCGTGCGTGATGAGCAGGATGTAAAAGAACTCATCGCGCAAAGAAACGATCCGGTCACCACACGACTGGTGTACGAACTGCTGGATCTGGATCAGAGTCAGGTCCAGCAGCGAATCCAGCATCTGTCCATGCTCGGTGATCGCTATATGGTTCTCGCCTTGCTTCGTGAGGATGGGCAACAGGATGAGCAGACAGTTGTATCTCTCTTGGAGCGTCGCTACCGGCGGGCGCTCTCTTTTCTGGCGCCATCCTCGAAACGTGACGAACGAGCAAGGGCTTGGTATCAGGAAGCGGAAAATGTGTATTCTGCGGCAGTCAGGCAGAGCGCCCTGTCCGAACAGGAAGATTCGCCCTCGCGGAAGGACACGTATGCCGCCTATAGCCACCTTGCTGTGGCGCGTGCTGTTCGTGGCAAGCTTGATCTGGCGCTGGTAGATCTCACTCAGGCACTGAATTATGCCGACTCTGCCCATCAACAAGCTGAGGTTTCGTACCTGCGTGGTCTGTTGTCTGCCCAACAAGAAGCATTTGATTTGGCGCTGGTTGACTTCGCGTATGCATTAGATCTCGTCCCTGACAGCCAAATGTATCGGGAGGCGTTGGATCATACAGGAGCCCGGCTCCGGGCACGCCAGTTGGAAAGATGACCGTTGTGTTCGCGCTCCTGAGAAGACACAGGAGACTTTTTGTAGATAGAAAGAGTGAGAAGCTATGAACGAACGACAAGCCCCCCTGCCCGACAAAAGCATCTCGTTTCCCTTCATGCCCCTCCGCGCAAAAGTGGACTCCCACGCTCACGCGCTTGAACATTGGGCCAACCGTCTTGACCGCCAGCGTTATTCGTATGATCGCCGTGGTGCTTTCGCTGAGGCCAAACACTGGAAGGCGCGGGGTAGTCAAAAGACGTTGCGCTGGGTCGCAGGGCAGCTCAAGTCGCTACGGGATCAGCACGACACTGAGTACGGCCTGTACAAGGCACTCAAAGAGTACGTGGAGTGCTTGATGACGAGTAGCACTGATGCGCAGGAGGAGATACAGAACCTACGGACGCGTCAGCGCAGAAGCGCCGAGTGCTGGAAAGCCGAAGGCGAAGCCTACGTTTTGCCGCGCATCCACACAAAGCTCGCACGGCTGGTAGACAACTACACCCCGGAGGCCGGGCAGGATGTCTATTCGCTCTCGCTTGATGGCACATATCTCGTCTCGTTTCCAGAAAACGAAGACGAGCCGGTGCCTGTTGAGACCACCTGCCTGCCTGCTGTGTTTGAGCATGGTGAGTCTTCCTTTGTTGCGCCACGAGCAGCAAGAAGCGGACGACCCCTGGAGCAAAAGATGGGGAATGATTGGTTTGCCACCCTACGTCCAGCCGCTCGCGAGATCATTCGGGTTCAGGAATCTGCCAGCGCTCCACGCATCGGCCCTTTTCCGGTGTTGCCCGACAATCTTGCTGGCTATCATCGTGACGCCATAGTCGGTATCGAGGCTACGCTCGCAGGCCACGGGCGGGTGCTGGTAAAGCTCTCTCCAGGCCAGGACAATACCGGAGCTCTTTTCGCTTGCCTCGATAGACTTTTGCTGTACAGCTACGTTTCGCGTATTCTGGTGGTCACCGCGCAAGCGTCTTTGAAACCTGAGTTGGTGCGCGCTTACAATGCGTGGATTTCATACGAGGATGAAGCATCATTGAGCGAACGGTATCCAGTGCAAACCAGCGTGAAGGAAACGATAACGTCCTGCGTCAGCATTGCATCTATTCGCGAGATGCAGATGGCAATGCGGAGAACTGAACCATTACCGAGAGCGACGTTTGATGTGCTCGTTCTTTATGGGTATCCGTTCATTTCCCAAATGTGGCGAACGGTGTTGGAGTATTTTACGGCTCCATCCCGTATTGGCTTCAGCGAGGCACTCGACGACGAACTGGCGGCGCAATTCGACCATCATATCGTCTTTGCCATCCCCGACCAGGTGGGCGCAGATCGTGAGTGTCAGGAAGTACGCTAAAGGAGGGATGCCCTGTGTCTCGTATGGTATCAGATCAGGCGAGGCTTCCCTGGCTCACTCGTCTACAACAAACGTTGTTTGCGTGTCCAGCCCCCAAAGGGTACTGGGCACGCCCGATAGAGAAAGACGAGTATCTGTTCGTGACGAAGGTCGCCGATGAACTGGTGGAGTGTATGAAGATCTGGGCAGTGGAAGCACGCATAGAGATTCTTGCACATATTGCCTGCTGGCATCGCCATATACAGACCTACCGTGGACATGTGCTCTGCTCTGATACCGCTGGACGAACGTTTTTGATAGATGGGCAGTCCTGGGGATACGTCAAGTCCGCAGCGACACACCTCTTGCAGATCGACGGCGTTGATCAGGCCAAACGATTTGTCGATGCTCTTTGGGAGCATCGTCCTGAAAACGGAGGTGAACATGTGGCATTCCGATGATATCTGCCTCCCTTTTCCAGTGTTTCCTGGTCACGTCTTGCCGACCAGCAGTGAGTCATTGTGTTGCTGGTCGCAGCACTACATGGGGCACATGCTGGTGCCGTTTGTGCAAATGACGAGCCTGACCCTGGGAACTCGAATCACTCTCCAACAAGATCCTGCGCAGCAGACATGCGAGAGTACTAATCCTGAATGATGTGATTGTACGCCTTCCTTCACGGTCGTTCGAGCCGATGCATGTCTGCTCGGGCGACCCCTTTTTCGCCAGTGAAAGCCATAGTACGCCTTCTTTTGCCCACCTAGCATCTAGCACGTTTGGCATACATCACTGTTCTTGCTACAGGTGGAGCTCGCTTGAGAGGCGTACTCGTGCCGCTTTCTGCCATCTTGCTCCTTCATCTTCCCAGAATTTCTTCCAACGCTGAACTTTCACGTATCACTCATAGGTCGCCACCAGGTCTTTTCCTGACAGGCGGCCTCTTTTTATTGTCCATTCATCACAAGAAAAGAGCCTCATTATGTCTTCTCACCATTTGTGCATTGCTTACACAACGACAAGAGATGATCATACAGTCACCATTGATTATGACAAGACTTTGCGCCTCTTCCTCACGGAAAAAGAGCGTCTGCCCTTCTCTGCGGAGAAGATTTTAGCCATGTTGAACGGGTGGGCGAAGGTCCACAAAG
This sequence comes from Dictyobacter alpinus, assembly GCF_003967575.1. Classification (NCBI taxonomy): domain Bacteria; kingdom Bacillati; phylum Chloroflexota; class Ktedonobacteria; order Ktedonobacterales; family Dictyobacteraceae; genus Dictyobacter; species Dictyobacter alpinus. Next base: position 46,828 of record NZ_BIFT01000003.1, on the reverse strand, counting down.
TGCAGGTGACTGTTGCTGGACGTTGGCATATCACAGTCGGCGACGAAGCCCATTGTATTTTGACGCAGCGTGCCATCCACAAACTTCTTTCGGGCTACCATCGTCGCCACGATTGGCAAGCAGCCTTCCCCTTTGTTTCTGCGGTGTTGCCCTATCAATCAGCCGAGAACGCAGTTTTCTAAGAAAGGGTATGTCTATGCTTCAAACTTCTCAGAAAACCCAGGTAGATACAGTATTGCGGCAGGCCCGTTGGCTCGTCATGCGTGATCGTTACGAGTCAGCGATCCTCGCGCTCAATCGGGGTATCCAGTGTGGTCCTTGTGTGCAACTCTACGATTATCGTGGCGTGGTGCTCTCACTCCAGATGCGGGTAGAGGAGTCCCTGGCGAGTTTCACCGCCGCGCTGAACTGCACCGCTTCCTCGCGTGAACGGGCGGCGGTCTATTTTCACCGGGGACTTCTCTATGGACGAGAGGAGGCATATGATCAGGCGCTCCTTGACTTTACGCGCGCTCATCACCTCGCTCCTGCTGATCCCACCTATCGAGAGGCGATAGAACAGATCAAACTGGAGCGCGCGGTACATGCCAGGGACTGCATCGTGGCTGGTGAAGTCCCATAGGAGAGTGGTGATGGGAAAACACTTCCTTATAGAAGGGTATCAGCTATCGCGCGGCAACGCCAAAAGAGCGTGGTCGCGATTGAATGGGGCAGGCTTTGAGCCGCACTGCATGAGGTCGTCTGGGCTTGCATCTGGAAGCTTTGCCTATGGGCAGCTATTTGACTTGCAAGCACCAATGGCGGCGGGGGAATGGCGCACAGAACAGAGCCGTCAAGAAGGCTGCTCGAACTCTTGCGTAGCGTCACATGCGGGAAGACCAGTTTGACGCTGCTTCATTTTAGCTGTTACGCGGAACGCTCCACGAACGCACGCGCTCCCCCTGCGTGCGTTGGCAGTGGGTGTCTTGTTTTTCAATAAACCCTGCTGCACCAGGTGTGCAGCCGTTTTTCCCTCAGAAAGGAGAATCTCTATGCGTCGTTGGATCATTATTGCAGTACTCTGTGGATCGTTCCTGGGCCTGCTGGCACATGTGATGACCAGCCCAGCCCCCCAACCGGTGCGCGTGATACCATCAGGTGGGCATGTCTACTATCCCACGGTTGTGCCGTATACGGCGCCGAAGGGGAGACAACCCACTAAGACTGATGTTCACCCCACCAGTACTCCTCGCCCGTAATCTCGACCTTCCTCTTTCCCATCCACCAGACTATTCCCTCAGCGCTCGCGGCCTCGATCCACCTGCTCCGCTGCGCGGCTAGCAGGTCTCTTGTTTTACGCGAAAAATGGGGGAAGCAGATCTCGTTTGGGCCTGATAGTGAGCCAGGCTCTCCATCTCGCCCAAAAAAGGAGGCACGGTATGTAAGCGAGCGTTCCTGGCCGACCACCTACGACAACTGAATACCGATCTGGCGTTGGACAGAGGCGGTATCTCCTCTCAGGGGAGATCACTCTGTTATAGCGCTGCCCGCGCACCCGTTTTCGCTTTCCTCCTCCTGCCTCACGCGGATTCCACTCTGCCCACTACAAGCAGACAAAAAGGCGGCTTCTGTCGCAATGATGAGGTGATGCAGCAAAACGCTCTCTCGGTCTTCCGCATTAGATGCGAGAGACGAAAATGGGGAGACATGCGGGTCGCATCATACTTGGCTTTCACTGCCGTGATCGGTTTGCTCCATCTATATCACAAAAAGGGCCATTGCTCGACATCGTTCGGCAGTGGCCCTTTTGCATGTTTTTCACTGTTAAACTCATTTTGAAAGGACCATACTCATGGAAAAGCGACATATCCTGGCGATTATTGCATTTGGTCTCTCATGCCTCTGGCTGTGGGCGGTGGTCGCCTTTGGCAAATGGAGCGCTGAGTGGTGGGGGATCAGCATCTGGGTGTACGCGGTTGTGCTTGCTCTCGCATTCATCGGGATCGCGGCACTCTTGAGGCTGCTTGACATTGATGACACGACTCCAACGGTTGTGCTATGCTTTCTCTCGCTTTTCGTTGTCCTGTCGCTCGCGGAGGGTGTATTCATCAGCGAGCCGAGTCTCGCGCCCCAAGCCCCATCGGACCACAGCGTCACCTCTTCCAGCGACAGCAGTTCCCATTCCAGTTTCTTCTACTATTCCTGGTGGCACGAGGCGACCAGCAGCGGCAGTTCCTCCAGCTCCTCTAGCCACAGCAGCAATAAAGGGGCAGGTTATGTGCTGCTCGTCCTTCTGCTCATCGCGCTCCTTTTGCTGGCGGCCATCATCCCCCATTTCTGGGTCGTGGCCGTCTTCGTCGGTGCCGTCCTGCTCTGGTGCTTCACCATAAAAGAGTTCAGACGCTCCTCGAACTACTACTCCTACTAATCACTCCCACTTCTCGACCTCCATCATTCGCCGGCTCTCGTACCTCTTCGCGTGAACTGCGCGTGCGAAACCGGCATTTTGCGCACTGTCATTTAGCACACTCATTGAACGGAAAGGAAACCATTCATGGCGACATCAACAGTCACTGGCCCGAACTTTGAGGTCTCACAGAAGCACATCACGCTTTTTCAGCTACAAGGTGCCCACACGGGAAACAACTGGGCGATGAGTGTCCCCTTTGGTGACACAGCAGAGAGCTACGTGCTCACAGAGGTTGGCCCAGCTCCTGCTCTGGACGAAATCGTTAGCGTCATTGAGACAGACCGAGCACAAGGCCGCGAACACCTGATTGATCACGTCCTCATTTCCAGCAGAGTAGCTGTCCGCTTGTTTTTAGAGGGCATCCTGACGATGGAAGCGTTCAAAGATGCGGAAGCGTCGGATGAGAGCATCCTCCTCACGCTCAAGCTTTCAGGACGGGACCGCCGGGTCAAAATCCAAAGCGAGTTTGACCTGGAATATGGCGTGTCTACCCGCGATCAGACGGGGGCCATTGTCTGATATGGCGCGGTTCTCTTCCCCTCATCGAGCGCGAGGTCCGCCCTCCCTTTTTGCAAGTGTCTATTGGGACCGCCCCTATCAGCGCTGTAGCGGCCTGGAGGGGCCTAACGTCAAGCAAAGGCGACTTATGGCAAAGATCCCTAGAAAGAAGAGCAGCCCGAAGGCTGGATCTGTCTGTGAATATGGCACTGTCGCTGCCTTCCTGAATGCGCTCTCTGAGCAGTCGAAGGCAGAGGTGCTCCTCGCGCCAGCGTATCGCACTACTGGCAACTCCATTCAGGCGGGAGCTCTGCTCTCCGGGCAGCGATCTGACGAAACTTCGCGTGTGCATGCGTGTATTGTCCTGGCCGTAGAAGCGATCCTCGGAGGTTCGCAGGGTCGCATTACCTATCCCTATCGCCAGACACAACATGACCAGCAGGTACGAAAGCGAATTCGCGATCTGCAAGATGAGTTGCTTACAGCGTTGCAACTCGCGCTGCAGCACGACGAGCGAGTTGCGCACCTCCGTTATCCAGCATCCTACCAGGTGCCCGCGATCCAGATCTGGCATCCAGACGCACTTGCTGTATTCCCTGTTGCCTATCAGGACGGGCGTTGGGTTGTGGTTTCGAGCACGAGAGGGCAGTTGGCATGAATTTCCTACAAAAACAGTGCGGGGCATCGGAAAACATCATCCGATGCCCCGCTTTTTGTACTGCTTCCCCGCCGCAATCGAGAATGGCGCACTCGATTGCGAGCCTTGCCGCCTCACCTGAGCGCGGCGTTTGTTGTGTTTTTCACCATTTTGCAAAGGAGAACATTGTTTATGAACGATTCTACCCTGAATACCTCGCTCGTTCCGCTGGATGTGGACTTTGACGATGAGATCGATGCAGTTGTCAAGCCGACGCTGCAACCCAACCCTCAGTTGATGTATATGACGGGAAACCTGACGACGACGACCTTTGAAACGGCAGTTGGATGGCATGTTCCGGCGGACGTCAATCCCACCCTTGACGAGCTGCTCGCGTCTCGCGGAACAAAGCGCTACACTGTGCAGCATAAAACCGGTGAGGTGCGGCAAAAGCCCTACTGGAATCTCAACTGGAACGGTGCGGTCTGCTCCCTCATCCCCGTTGCCTACGGGATCAAATCCACGTGGGAGATGGGGCGCAAGATAGATGATCGCGTGGGGATCGCCTACGGCGTAGGGATCGCCACCGAGCGCGATGGGACGGTCCAGATCAGCAAGAAGACTGGCCTGCCCAAAAAGAAGCCACAACTGCAGATGCGTGTTTTTATCCATGAACTGCTCGACAAAGAGAATGGCTTCAACGAGTGGTTCCAGGTGAGCCTCTCGAACTACCTGGTGGACGATATGCTGGCTGCTTTAAACGAACAGTTCCGCGTGCTCGACGCCTATAACGCCGCTATAAGAGCACAGGTGGCTGCTGATCCCAAGAAGTGGGAAGAGAAAAAGCCTCCGCGTGCTCCGTACTGGGGGTTCTCCATCCCAATGGTGCCTGGAACGCCCAAACCCGTTGGGCCGAAGGATGGCGATCAGTCCACCATCTTCCCTATGGTGGCGAAAATTCCCGAACTCCCCCTCAATGTACCGGCGACGATTGCGTACCTCAACGCACACCGTACACCCGAGCATATTCGCGAAGTTCTGCGCGAAGGCTTGCTCGATGAGACCCTGATCTGGTCGGTCCAGCGCTCTCAGGAGATTGTCGAGGAGCGCCCGGAGGTCACGGTGACGGAGGAGCATGAGTCCATCGATGGAACCGCTGTGGAGCTTCCTCAGCTTCCATCAGGGGATGATCCATTAGTCAATGCGACACAGATGGCCTGGATTCGCGACACCTACTGTAGCGGAAGCCAGGATACGATCAAGGCTATCTGCCAGCACTTTCGTGTTGCTGACCTCGTACAGTTGCGTGTGAGTCAGTACACGCTGCTTTACAATCAGCTCACCCAAAAGTAACCCCCCTAACTATTGTCCTGGACCGGTGGTGCTGCTCTACCACCGGTCTCTTATCCATGAAAGGAAGCACGGTATGCCACCCTCTTCCCGTATGACTGCCGCCGCCGCTTTAGCTCCTCAATCACTGGTAGAACAAACCCATCTCCCACGTATTCTCGTGCGCGTGAAAGGTGCAGTCAAATACTACGCCTATGTCAATTGCTATATCGCTGGCCCCAAGTTTCGCTTTCAAGGAACTGATGTCACACCTCTCTACTATCTATCGTTGGTCGCCATGCGTGGGCAAGGCACGATCCTGGATGGGATCTGGTCGGCCCTGACTGCAAGTAATCCCTATGATGTCTATCTGGATGGTGTTGGAACGGTGGTGCTCGCTCATCGCCGCCCGGATTCTGCTGCACTTGGATACACACTTCACTGGAATTATCGCCAGGCCGATCTGCCCAGCCAGGATCTGCAACGGGTCATTGAATCCAATATGCTCACGATGTATGACCCGCTACGCGGTGCGGCCCCTGTCCAGAAGGAACGCAAGACCAAAAAAGGCCGGCGCATCAATCCGAAGAAAAAAGGGCGCGGAAAAGAGCGTGCCGAGGGTTCGACCGCGACGAAAAAAACGTTGGGTGTACTCGAAGAGCGACAGAATCGCGAAAAGCATCCCCTCTTCCTCCTCCTCGTCCCTGGGAATGAACATCCCGAACGCCTGCCTGGGGAGACTGATGAGGGATATCGCACGCACTGTGAGTTGCACACGACCGCCTTTCTGGCCGAATCGTACTTCGCGTTTCTGGATCTCCGTGCCCCCTGGGCAATGGCACTTGAGTGGTGTGACTACCTCTGGCAGCGAGGAGTGGAGCGTGGGGAAAACGTGCCGCTCACTGTCTGGTGTGCGCAGGTCTCTTCGGAAGAGACGCCGGACGGGGAGAAGCAGCGACCACCAGTCTTCTCTCAGGCCTGGCTCTGTCAGCCAAATATTGCGCTGCTGGACTCAGATCTGAAGCAGGCACGTCGGGACGGTCGCATTAGTAATCTCGTCTCACCTGACGAAGAGGAGGCCGACGCGTATTCCTCAGCTCTCGCATAACCGTTCACTGATAGGTAAAAGCCCCCCGGTGTAGCAGCACCGGGGGGTAGTTTTTTCTCTCGAAAAGGATACAAGCAGTATGGCACGACCTCAATCAAAAGTCAAGTTGGGTCATTATCCTACGCCGCCACCCGTCGCCAGTGCTATCGCGCACTACCTCAAGGCTCAGCGCGAGGATGCACGCTTCAGAGTCCTCGATCCTTGCGTTGGTGACGCAACCGCCATCAAGATCATTGTCGATGCCTTGCGTACGCAACACGAGCGCAAACACGGTCGTTACGCCGAGTTTGAGGTGGAAACCTATGGGATCGAACCTCAGGCCACCCTTGCCCAGGCGGCGGCGGATCGGCTCAATCACTTGCTTCACACCAGCTTCTTTTCAACGACGCTCTCAAATGGTGAATCGTCAGACGGTGGTTGGCAGTTCATCTATCTGAATAGCGACTACGATGACGATACCGAGCAGACAAGCTTGAAGGGGAGAAAATATCGTCTGGAATTTACGTTCCTGCAGCGGGCAACTCTCAAGTTGTGCCCAGGGGGCGTTCTCGTCTGGGTCATTCCCCAATATGTGCTTCGCCGTTCGGGGGTCGCGAAGTTCCTGGCAGAGCATTATGAGGAAATGCACTGTGTTCGCTTTCCCGATGCTCAGTGGCGGCCTCCTGAGAGCCGTGAAGAAGTGTCGATGTACGGCCAGTTCAAACAGGTGGTGCTCTTCTTACAAAAACGTCCCCAGATGGTGCCTGCCGAGCAGGATCTGCTGTCGCGCGTCGAAGAATGGGCCAATATGGGTGCATTGCTTCCCATCATTGGGACCGAGGAACATCCGCCGCAATACGAGATTCCCAACGCGCCTCACGGTCAGCTGCGCTACTTTGTGAAAGGGGCATTCGATCCCGATGCCGCCGCAGTGCAAGTTGGCACCTTTTCCACCAAGACCAGACGCCCAGAATTAGGCGTCTGGGCCAGCGACGATTACTGGTCAGCGCGTTTTCCCAACCCTCGCAAAGTTGGCCTCGCTGTCGGACACCCCATGCACAAGTTCAAAAAGGGCTATGTGGTCGTCTTTGCGGTGGCTGGTCTCTGTAATCGCGCGGTGCTGGTGGGTAGGGACGGACGGCGCATCCTGGTCAAGGGGCATACCCGTAAGACCACACACTACAACAAGGTCGAAGATGATGCCGAAATTGTGGAGAAGGTGACGGATAAGTTCGAGTCATCGCTGTGGTGTACCGATCTGGAAACGGGCGATCTGATCCTGGTGCAGACGGGGGGAGCAACGCTCGTGGAGTGGGCCGTTGAGTACGAAACGCTCTCGATGGCCGAGTTTTTGGACAACTTCGGGGCATCACTAATGCAACAGGTGACGAAGCTCAATGCACCGCGCTATCGGCACGCGAGTCAGGTCCCGTGGGCAAAGAAGGCTCTGAGCCTGCTTAAACGTCAGCCGCTCGGCAAGCAGTACGACACGATCCTGGCTCAGGTTCACAGCTTTGTCAATGAGTGGAAAGAGGGTGGGATTGACGAAGATGAGTTGCTGGAGCGCATTGCAGAGATCGCAGAGATGGCAAGTGGAAAGACCTTTATGGCGATTGCCACCGCCTTCCTTTCTGACCTCTATGCGTGTGGCTGCACCGAACTTGCGACGAAAGCGACCAGATGTCTGCCTTTCTTCCCCGCCGTCGTGCTCAGCCCGCCGATCATGGCAAAAAAATGGAAGCGCGAGATCGAAGCGACCCTCCCCAATGCGCGGGTCGTCATCGTCGAGCGTTTTGGATCATCCCAGGGCAGCGACGACGATGACGACGAGGAGGCGAATGAGCAGGAAGAGAAGCGGTCATTTAGCGATGCCTCCGCTGATTTTCGTGCGTTTGATCCCGACTTCGCTGGCACAAGTCTGGGTACGGTAGGCAGTGTAGACCGTATCGTGGCACGCATTACGTACGAACTGGAGGAATGGAAGAAGCAGTGCCATGTTGTCGAAGAAGAGAACCGGCAAGCCCGCGTCCAACTTTCAGGCCAGACCCTTGAGGCTGCACTCAAGCCACTTCCGCTGAAACCGTGCCATGTGGTCATTGTGACCTTCAGTACGGCCAAGTTGACGCCGGAGTGGGGTGTTCAGTACGCGCTGAAGCCCGCTCGCTACATCGATAGAGACAACGGTCTGGTCAAACTGCTTAAACGTGCGAACGGTAAGCCTGCGATGGTTCCGTGTTGTACGAACTGTTCGCATACCATCCTCGACGAGCGGAGGGCCAAGCAGCAGGTAAAGAATAGCCACGAGTACGCCGAGCGTTTGGAGACCCTGGAAAAGCTGCGCGAGCAGCGCCGGACTCAGGGAGGGCGAAGTGGGAATCGTCTCAACGCCTATGAACGGCGTGTCCAAGAGTATCTGTATTCGTTCGAGGGCTACCGCATACTCATTGGGCAACGGGAGACGTTGCGCCAGGGAAGTGCTCCCTATGATACGCGATATGCGGCATCAGCACACCTCATTGACATGTTCTTTGATCGCCTACGGGAGACGGACGGTGAGTACCGTGCGTTGCTCACTCAGCAAGAGGAGGCATGGACACAGCAGAGAGAGGCAACGCAGCGCGTCGAGCAGTGCCAATCGCCTGACTCAGACGAGTACCGCGTGCTGCTCGCCACAAAGATCGCGGCTACGTCGCAGGCAGAGGAGACACAAAAGACCCTCCAGCAGTTCAAAAGTCGCCTCTTGCTTCGTTCAGATGCCTATCGCAAGCTGATCATCGCCCAAGACCAGCTTTTCCGCGAGTTGCAACTGGAGTGTGAGGCGAGTATCCAGGCATTCATCCGTGATCTTGCCACAACGGACGAGGACTACCAGCAACTGCTGCGCGAGGGTGAAATCGTTCGTGCTGCGGTTTTGCACTATGAACACCGGTTGGCGCTGCACGAAGAAGAGGTGGTCCATCCGATTTCTCTTGTGATGACGGAAGGGGATCTGGTAGGAGCCAAGGATCATCGGGTGAAGCGGGCGTGTCCAGAATGTGGGGAACCGCTCTGGCAGTACGTTGCCAAGCGACAAAAAAACTGGCGCCCTTTCTCCGCGCTCTCCTCCCAACCTACCACCCGTGTGGAACGACGCTGTGGGCAGACTACCCTCGTGCAGCATGTTGGTTCCAAACATGCTGAAGCGCTCCCCCTGCCCAGCCAGAGTTTCCGACCGCCGTGCGTGCGCAATACCTATAAACGCCGGTACCCTATCGCGGACTACATCCTTGACTACTACAACGGCTTCTTCAAACTCTTGATTGCCGATGAGATGCATGAAGGCGCAGACGGCACCGCGCTCGATTTTGCGCGCCAGAGCCTGGCGAATGCCTGCGGTCGGATGCTTGGCCTCACCGGAACACTCTCTAACGGCTACTCTTCGTCGCTTTTCCGTCTGTTTTATCTGCTGCTCAAGCTGGTCCGCCAGGAATACCCGTATGAAGATGTCGAGCGCTGGATCGATGAAAACGGCAAGCGGCAGATGGTTCAAAAGAGTTATAAAGAGGAAGATGAAGCGGGGAGTGGGTCCGATAGCAAGCGGAAGATTCGCCAGGGGATGCCGGTCTACAAAGAGATCGCGGGGGTTGCGCCGTCGTGCATGGGGAAGGTGGCGCGCTGCTCGACGTTCACGGAGCTGCGCGATGTTGTTCCCGGCCTGGTCAAGTATCGAGAAGAAGTTCGTGTGGTACCGATGGGTCCCGTCCTCGGGCCAGAATATAGCGAGTTTGAGCGCGAGGCGACCCGCAACCTGGGCAAAATGCTCTCATCGGGCGATAAGTCTGGCCTATCCCCCTGGTTTTACGCGATGCTGTATTACCCCAACATGCCGTGGCTGGGCTGGGAGTGCCGCACGAAGCATGGTCTGGTTTTCGGGAAGGCGTCTGCTCTGCCCAAGGACATGATTTTCCCGCTGGAGCGGAGCCTGATCGATTATGTGCAAGAGCAGCAGGACCAGGGACTCCCAGTCCTCATTTTTTCGGAGAACACCGGTGTCTATGACGTTCAACCTCGCCTGAAAGAGCTGCTAGAGACCAAGGTGCGCAAGCGCGGTGGGAAAAAGCTCAAAGTCGTTATCCTTCGTTCCAACTCGACGAAGAAGACCATGGACCGTGAGGAATGGCTAGATCGGCAGGTCAAGGCTGGCGTCGATGTCCTGATCTGCAATCCCAGGCTCGTGAAGGTGGGCCTGGATCTCATTGCGTTTCCGCGCATCGCCTACATGAGCTTTCCCAGGTCAACGTCAGATCTGCGACAGTCTGCACGCCGCTCGCTACGCCTCGGTCAACAGGTCGATGTTGAAGTCGTCTTTTTTGCCTACCTGGGATCGATGGCGCTGCGACTTCTGCACTTAATGGCGCGCAAAACCCAGGCGAGCCTCCTGGTCGAAGGGCAGGTGGCAAGTGGTGGACTGGTGTCATTGGGCGAAGAAGACGAGATGGAGGAGGGTGACATCATTGGGCAGATGGCGCGCGAAATGGTGAGCGTGCTGGAGCGAGGGGAGATCGTCGATCCAGAGAAGGAAGCGCTGGAACTGCAAGAGATGTTCCGGGCCGCTGCCGAACTGGAACAACAGCAAAATCAGGCGGTTGACGACGAGAGCGAACCGCCTCCAGTGCAAATGGAGGAAATTCGCCAGATGCCGCTTTCTGCCTCGGCGTCTTTCGTCGATGTTCCATCAGAAACTGCTGACATTGCCCCGGGTACCGCTCCTTCCGAGACACGGGTGGTCACGAAGGAGGAAATGGTGACAGCCATTCCCATCTCAGTGACCGACGACCCGTGGGCAGAACCAATTGTGGCGAGTGCCGCCCTCGATGCATGGGCTCTGCTCAGACAGCAGTACACCACCAAGCGCAAAGGTCGGCGCAAATAACGTTTCTCTTGTTTTTGAGCAGCCAGGTCCACACAGAGATCTGGCTGCTCTGTTTTTTGCAAAGGAGTAGGTTCAATGGGTGTTTTTCAAACTTGTTTGCTTCTGTACAGTGCGCTTGCTGGCTCATTTTTCGCCGCGTTTAGTCCCTCTCGTCGCTGGAGCGCACGCAAAGCATCAATGAGTCCTGAAGCTATCAAAGAATATGAGCAGGAAAAAAATGAACTGGGGCTTTCACATGGTTGCGCTGTGTCTCTTTCGGGAGCCTGGGAAATCGTGCATCTTTACCTGGTCGAGCCTTTCTACGTCATTTGGGCCGTTCTGGTTCACGTGCAGCCGCTCGGTTTGGCCTATGGTGCTCTCGCCATCATTGTGGTCAGAATGGTGCTCTTATGCGCCGCTTTTGCCATTCCGTTCCCGAAAACGAGTGCATCACCCTCTTCATCAACCATGTATTGGCTTGGAGTCGTGGTCTGGTCTCTCCCAACGCTCTACCTCTGGTTTCTCTTCGGCGTGGTGATTGGCCTGGTTCACTAGGGCAACAAGACAAACCGACAAGCAAGTATACGAGGCTCTTTTTTGAGCAACTCATAAGGAGGATATGACGATGGCATTCGATCTCAACACAGAAATCGTTGTCGATTATCGGCAGACATTCCCAGAACGTCGTGGGGAAACGCTGTTGCATTTTGGTAATTCTTGGAATCAGGAGGATCGCCTGCGTTATGAGCAACGCGCGATGCACGTCGTGCAAAAACTGGCCGAACGCCACTACATCTGTCAGCCAGGAAAACGTTCTGGGGATACCGGACTGGTCGAACTGGTCAGGGTGGTCGAGCAAACAGGGTTCACTTACGACGACCTACGCCCTGTTCCGCCAGATCGCCTCGCGCAAAGACTCGCACAGCTTGTGCCATACCCAGTCACGCAGGAGACAGTACAGGTGTCTGGTCAAGCACAAATCGTGGTCTGTGTGGAAATTTAAGACGAGGCGCACCCTCCAGGGGAGTCTCGCCCACGGGTTTTACTCACGCTCAGCGGCAATGGAACGAACAACCATTGCCGCTTTTCTCTGTCGAAAAGGAGGAACGTCATGGATTGTGCAGAAGATGAGGCGACGTTTGACCGGAGCCGGTACCAGCGCTTGAAACACGCAGTGGAAGCATTGGCGGGGGTCTGCGATGGAGCATTGATGCGCGACGATCAAGGATTTGATGGGACGGACACGCGAGCTGGGCACCTCTACGCCTATCTGCCGCTCGATGCCTGGCCACTGAGTATCTTTCATCGTGCCTGGCGCTGGACGAAGAAGTATCACCGCCAGCTAGGGGAGATGCAGATTGATTGTTCCGCATTGCCCGAACCACCTGTATTTGAGGGTGAGGATCGGCAGATCGCGCTGCACCCAGACGGCACAGGCTTTTTTGTCATCTTTCCCAACGATGATTGGCCGCTGGTTGACTCGTTCCGAAACCTTCCAGGAAACGCGTTGCACAAAGAGCCGATAGGGACAAAACTCTTTTTCCGCTACCGAACTTATCATGGAGCGGGGAGCATTCTTCTCGACTGGGCAACGCCTTACCACTTTCGGCTTGGGCCCGGAGTGCGAGAACGTGCACAGGCATCTCATGGGAGCGTCGTAGTACCGTCTGAGTACCGGGTAGAGTACGCCCAGGAGATGGATGCCTTTGCACTCTACTTTCCCGACCGCTTGTTGAATGCTGAGGTTAAAGCGATCCCCTGCCGTTCCTACTCCTATAATGGCGGTTTCCACTGGGTCATTGGGGCCAGGCGTTCCGCCGCTGACCCATTGCGGGCATTCCTGAGCCGACACGACTTCTCCATTCCCCCAGAGGCGGAACGCCGCCTCCAAGAGCTGGAGCAGGAGGTTTCACGTGTGGATCTGTACTGGTAATGGTTGGTATTCTCCGACCTGTACGCGCGGCCCACCTCGTCTGCACTCCATCTCATTGAACGTCTTGAGTTGAATAGGCAGAAGAAAGGGTTTTATGGAAGAAAGTATTACTCCAAAAGCTGGCTTGGAGATGGCCGCGCAGCTCTTCGATCTCGCACGACGCGATCCAGGCGAACTGAGCGAAATGCTCTTGACCGACGACGTTGCGCAGCAGGTATTGCAGGAAGGGCTCACCCTTTACATACAAGAGGCGAAATCTCAGATTGAGAGCAAGACTGACTCAGAGCTTCTCTCGCCATCGGTGCATGCAACCTACTCCATTGATGGGAGTGAGCAGGAAACCGTGGATGTGACCCGCTGGTTCGCGGCCTCTGACGATGATGACCTGCTCGGCTTGCATGAGGAAGCGTATGGCGGAGATGCAATTTCAGAGAGCATTATCGCATTTATGGCCTTCTTCGATGCTGATGTAGAGCGTTTGTACTTTATCGCCTCAGATCCACAGGTCGTGTGTCAGGTCAACCAGGAAGAGGCGCAGGCATGGATGACATTCCATCGCCCTCATCTCCTTCGAGAAGACGGCGACGCATGATGCGCACATCGTTTTTAGCCTGCCCAGCTTTCAAGGCTGGGCAGGCTTTATGTTTGGTGATGAAAGTGAGAAATGTATGGCTTCACAGCCTATCTACGGCGATAACGGCGAGATTGTTGATTATTACGACGATGGACTGCCGGATGAACAGTCACCCACGCTCGTCAAGACAGCAGAACAGTGCGAAAAAATGGCACAGCCACAAACGGAGGCAGAACAAGAGGAACCTTCTGAAAACACAGCTCGTAACTGGACGGTCCCTGATCTGCTCAAAGGATCGAACGATCTCTTCATTGGTGTGACGATCCAACACGACGATGGCGATCCACAAGGTCCGCTTGTGCTACTGTTTGCACGTGAAGTGCCTGATGGTGTAGTTCACACGAAAGCGTTCCGTGCCGCAGAGCTTTCCCAGCGCGCATTTCTGGATAACCTGCAAAAGGCCATCGCGGCCACCATGCAGCTTCACTTCCTGGCGTGGTCGGATCGGCAACGCAGACGGCTAGAGGAGGAGGCGAAGCGAAAAGCCCGCCCATCTCAGCCCTTGCCAAAGTCGTCTGCAACGACCGCTTTGGGAGCAGCGAACGCACACTCGTCTTCGACCAGTGCAACAGTTTCCTCCACGCCCCAGGCATCTCCTTCTCCTGTGCCTGCATCTACGCAGAAATCCAGCAAGGCCACAAGTAAGGAAGCCACCAAAAAACCTGAACAGAAGTATGCGACGGTTTCCATGTTCGAGTAGTTAAAAGGAGCGTCTTTATGGCAAAAGTAAAATTGCAAAATCAAGAGTTTGAAATCCCACAGGAACTGACCGCACTCGATGAGCGTGTGGTCGCTGAGAAAGGTGAAGAGGAAGCGAAAAAGCAGCGTGACATCAACCTGAAACGCTGGCTCAGCCAGGTGAGTCCTGCGGCCACCAATGCAACCCTCAATTGGTCGGAGGAAAGCAAATTGGATGGATCAAAAGAGACCGTCATCCGGGTGACACCGCAGTTGGGAACGAAAGGAGGGAGAGAGATCGATGCACTTATTGGGGACCTCTGTGCCATCCCACAACGCATACACCCGGTAATGGAGCTGACGTTTGAACTGAAGCTGCTTCAGATCAGCGGCCAGTTCATCGGTAGAGAAGCGCTCCCCCGGCTCCTATCCTATCAGTCGCGCATCAACCATGCGCTTGAATACGAGAACAGCGACGAACGCATCGTCAGCGAGATCTGCAGAAAGTTGCAGGATGCTCAGGCCGCTCCCAGTCCCTGGGTACCCCTCGGCTTTTAACCTTGCGAAAGGAGGGCGCAGCCAGAGACATGTCTCTGGCTGCGCTTTTTATGTGACATGATCTCGGACCTCACTGACACACTGCGCGCCTTTCAGGTTCCGCTGAACAAATATGAGGCAAGGCGCTTTCTTGAGCGAGTACGCTCGGCCATAGACTATCTCGTGGTCTATCAGCACTACTTTCCCTCAGAGTATACCGAGTCGATGGAGCAGATCAGCCAGGGTCTGGCCCCTCTTTTCCCCTTACGCGGCGAGGCGTACAGCCCGCATGAGGCCCAATTGCTCCGGCTGATAGACACGAACTTGTTCCCGCTCTCGCTGTGGTATGTGCTGGATGATGCTGGTGAGGACAATCGCTGCTATACCATCCCCGTCGAGCCTTTCGGTATCGATCTCTCCACTGGTGACGACTTCCTAGAAATGGATCTGGGGTGGCAGCTCATGTTCTACCTGATTGGTGAAGTTGGGGAAGGTTTTTTTCAGGATCTCTTCGGTGATGAGCGGGACGCGATCTTCACCATTCCCATTGAGGAGGGGAAGGTCGATGATGCGGCCCTTCGGGAGGTGTGCGAGCGTCAGCGGGAGCCACTCGCATTTTTTCGCTGCGTCATCGACCTGGTTGCCAACGACACCGGGACGGTCTGGCTGGATGCCACGATGGAAATGCCCTGTGCTACTGCTGATTGGAGCATCGAGACCATTGATGAACTGATAAAGCAGTATGCAGAAGCCCTGGATATGAAAAAGAAATCTGACCACTTTATGAAGTGGCTCGAAGGGGATCTTATCCCCAATTTTACGGAGGTGATACGCGTATGGAACGAGAGCGTTATCCTGACGAAGCAGATGCACCAGGAACAGAAGAGTTAAGCATCCCAGAGGGCTTGCCCATGCCTGGACTGGAAGAGTTTCTTACCTCGGATGTCATTCTTGACCTGCTCAAGATTCCCAAGGACGGGCTGATCAGAATCAACGCTGCGCTCTTTTTTCTCGGCAGCAATGAGATGTTCGCTTTTTATTGGCGGGAG
This sequence comes from Dictyobacter alpinus, assembly GCF_003967575.1. Lineage (NCBI taxonomy): Bacteria > Bacillati > Chloroflexota > Ktedonobacteria > Ktedonobacterales > Dictyobacteraceae > Dictyobacter > Dictyobacter alpinus. Next base: position 31,106 of record NZ_BIFT01000003.1, on the reverse strand, counting down.
CGCAATGGTTCGCAGCAATGCAAGCTCCTTCCTGCCGATGCCGTCCGGACTGCATTCCACACGATGCCCTTTGACAGTGGCTGGATGCCGCAAGGCACGTTTCGATGTGGTATTGATGCAGCAGGCCGACGCTGGTTATCGATCTGCATCCCACCGGCCCATCACCATCTCGCCGTGATCGATAATGATCTTGGTCTCCAGCAAGTGGATGTGCCCTTACCTGGTTTTGTCTTTACCGGGTGCGGACGCAACTACTGGATTTGGGCGGTCAAGGACACAGATATCTCGGCTCAAACGGCGTTGTATCACGCGCCACTTTCCAATGTCAGCTCGAACGGAAGCATCTGTTTCGGAGCAAACCGGGCTCCTGAGGCCAGCGGATCAACCATACTCCAAGCATTTCACCTCTTTCTCGACAGTCCTTTCAACGGGCATATGGCGAACAATAAGTCACAGAAACATCCAGGGGACATTCGCTACCTGTTGGCAGAGCTTGCGGCCCAAGAGGCTCGCTTTTTCCCCCATGAAGATCTGTTTGGCATAGCGGCCAGTGCCCAGTCCACTAAGGTACTCTCGCTGGACCACTTACTTAACTCAGTCATCCATGCTAGGAGATAAAATCATGTCATCACTTTCCTATCACCTGCTGCATGTTTCGGCAGAAGCTCGCCTGGAGGTCGATGATGAGACGGACCTCATTGTGGCAGGAGACGGTGTGTACAGTTCGGTACGCTGTTTCGGAATGAGCATTCCCTTCCCGCTTGCGCTGTGCGAGATTCGGGGTCTGCTCCCGCTCGCCTCACTCATGTCATTGTTTGCGCTCGACAATGGCACCCTGGATGTGCCAGGCGATGAAGCACTCTGCACCAACCGTGTTTCTCTGCCGTTTGCGCCCAGCCATCATGTGCTCATGCGCCCAGAACTGCCTGCACTCGACGCTTCTCGTATCTACCAATACGTGATTGCGGGCAACGGTGTCTTCCTGTTTGCAGGGTGTCCGGGTCTGGAAGTGCTCATGCCCATTTCCGCTCCCTGCCATCTTCCTGGACTGGCCCCGGTTGTACCGTATGTTGCCTGGAAACATCCCCTGGTTGACGAGGAGGTTGTTCGGGATGTCTTCGACCGTGCGCGTGCGTCACAGGACAGGGAGCATGGCCACATGCTTGAGCGGCTCTTCTATCTGACCTGGGAGGACGCGTGGCGCGTTCACGAGCCCGAACAAGTTCAGTCGGCAGGCAGCGTGCAGGCCCTTACCTCTTCTGAGCAGGACGAGACAGCGCTGATCGAAGGGCATTCACACCATACTATGCGGGCCTACTTTTCCTCGACAGACGACCGAGACGAACTGGTGAATGGGGGCTTTAAGGTCTACTTCGTCATCGGCCAGATCAATACTCATCCGCAAATACGGACACGCGTCTGTGTCCATGGTTATGCTTGGGATGTGCCCGCCAGTACCTTCTTCGCGCTTCCAGCAGGGGTCGAAGATTGCGCGGCGACAGAGCAGATGGAGAAGCCGCAATGAATTACCCAGGATTGGCAACGCAATCTCCACGCCCCGTACTCACCTACCAAGCAAAAACGGTGCAGATCGTCGTCGTTGGTGCAGGCGGCACTGGCTCCTGGCTTGTTGGGCACCTGGCCCGTTTAGTGTGGGACTTTAACCGCACGTGGGCACAAGTGCATGGCGAAGAACCTCGCCATGCGTCACTGCTTATTGTTGATCACGATGCTGTCGAAGAGGGCAACATCCGCGCGCGGCAGAACTTTTGCCCTGCGGAAATTGGGTATCCAAAGGCACAACTGCTGGTGAACCGACTCGCGTTTGCTTTCGGACTCTCTGAGCACGAGATCTCGGCCCACGTGGGACAGTTCTCCTCCTCGCTGCTGGCGCGTCGCTGGAACGAACTGACGATTTTGATTGGCTGCGTTGATAATGCAAAGGCCAGACAGGAGATGGCGGACTGCCTGGCGAAACAGAACCCTTATGGAACGCGAGAGAACGAGTATCCCTCGCTCTTGTGGTGGATCGATAGTGGAAATTCTCTGCACGCCGGGCAAGTACTCTGTGGAAACGTCGCGACCGCCGACGAATTGTGTGGAGCACTGGCAGGTCCACTGTGCCTGCGATTGCCGTCGCCGTCACTTGTTCATCCTGAACTGCTGGTACCGCTACCCGACGAAGAGATGAGCGCGTCTGCTCGGCTTTCCTGCAAAGACCTGGTGCTCGCTGGTGAACCAGCCATGCAACAATCGCGCACGATCAATAATCATATGGCAGGGCTCGTCTACGGATATGTAGAAATGCTGATGTATGGGGGGCTCACCACCTTTGCGACCTATACCGACAACTCCACCTTTGTCACCCGCTCGTTAGAGACAACCCCCGAAGGCCTGTCTCTGGCGCTTGGACTCCCAGTTCCCTTCTTCACCACGCCGGGAACGCTGGTCGAAAGTCGAGAGGGGAGCGATGATAAAGATAGTGATGAGGAGGATGAGGCGTAACGCTTTCAGTGGTTCATCTCCTTGCCATGCGCTCTATTGTTCCGCTTGGTCTCACTCCGTTCCAAGAAGCCACGCTTCTTTATTCCAGTGTTTCAAGGCACAGCGAAAAACGCTGTGCCTTTTTCGTGCTTACTCTTTTGAAGAAAGGATACCAAGGTATGAAATTCGTCTGTGAGCAAGATCGTTTGAACCGTATGCTCAGCATGGTCAACCATGCTGTCGCCAGAGGTGCGGGAGCGTTTCCGATGGCGACGAATATTCGCATCATGTCCGACGAGGAAAATCGTATCAGGCTAGATGCAACGAACCTGAGCATTGGCATCACAGGGTGGATCGAAGCCACGATTACCGAGGAAGGGAACGTCGCTGTTCCCGCAAAGTTGTTTACTGATCTGATTGGTGCCCTGACGCCGGGGAAAATCGAGATTTCGGTAGATAACACTACCTACGATGTCCAGGTCAAAGGACCACGTGGCCCTGTCCACGTTCGGGGCCTTGACCCTGAAGAGTTTCCTCCCATGCCGGGCCCAGAGCTGAGTGTTAAGCCAACATTGCTCAAATCGGCTCTTCTCAAAGAAGTCATTCGGGAAGTCTCCATCGCGGTAGACGATGGTGGGGTGCGCAATGAAGTATTCAGCAACATTCTTCTGCAGATTGAGCAGCAACGCATCACCTTCGCCGCAGCAGACGGATATGGAAAGCTGGCCTTCCGCACGTTGCCGTTGCCAGCCGAAAGTGCCCTTACGAGCGATATTCTGGTTCCAGCGCGATCTCTGACGGAACTGGCAAGTATTCTCCCAACCGACGGAATGGTTGAGATCCGGCTGACGCCGAACAACAGCCAGGTCATTTTCAGCACGCAATGGATGGTGCTCTCATCCATCCTGTCATCGGGAAGCTTTCCCAATTACAAGGCGGCTCTGCCCCGTGAAAAGCAAACAAGTGTGACCATCAAGACAGCGGATCTGCGTGAGATTGTCCAATTGGCTTCGCTGTTTGCCAAGTCAGACTACGATGCTGGGCACCTCACGATCAAATCCAGCATGGGGGTAGAGCCGGGGACGCTGCAACTTGCGTCAGAAGCTGCTGACGTTGGGGGGGCGGCACCTACTATCCCCGTCGCAGTCGAGGGCGATGATCAGGAAGCGCTGATTTTCAACGTCTCCCATATTGCTAAAGTTCTCGGAGTCATCTCCGCTCCAGAACTGATCTTCGAGGTTGGGATGACACGAGCGCCCGTCGGTGTAATGCGTCCAACTGGATCGCACACGTGCGTCCACTCTTTCTCTTCTATGGGCGCAGCTCGTTAACGGGACGAAAAAACTGTTCGTAGGGTCCCAGGTTTCCCTCTCAGCCTGTAGCGATCCTGGAACCCTGCTCGTGAAGGAACGTGCAATGAAACAAGGGAAACCTACTGCCTGCCTGGCGTATCACGATCTGACCTATCACGGGATAGGTGCTCCCTCACCGCAGTTCGTGGAGGCTCTTGCATCGTACTCTCAGGCAACCATCGCAGCCAGCGTCGAAATCTCCGATGAAGCGCTGGCGCAGGGACTCGTGCCCCCCTCTATCACGCCGTTTGCTTTTATTATCCTGGTTCTTCCCCAAGGTGCATATGATGAGGTTGTGCAGGATTGCGCGAATTATGTGCAGCGAACGCTTGGGAAAACGCTTCAGGGGGTCGTGTGGCTTAGGGGGCAAGGAGCAACGCAGCGGATCTGGGGCATTGATGGGTCACTCTCCAGCGATGCGAGGTGGATACCAGCCTGGCCAGTGCCGCAGTCGGACGGTGTGCATTATACGGTAGAAATCAAGCGAAGAGAACCAGACACCTATTGGGAGTTGATGGAAAGTGGTTGGGAATGTTCAAATCGGTTTGATGACGAAGGCGAGGCGGAAGTGGTTGCACACACTATGGCGCTTCGCCACGATGGAGACATGGATGCACGGGTCATCAGCCCCGCCGGAGTCGTCCTGACGACGTTCCGACTCCAGAAATGCCTTGATACCCGTCGGCGTGGGACACGCGAGAAACGCGAGGAACTTCCTCCGCATGTCACAATTCCCATGCTCCGTGACGTACTGGAAGGCTACCGGGTGAGCAGGCAGGAGCATGCGTATGACACTCTTGCCTGACGGAGGGCATGTGCTCTTAGGAGAAGCCATTCCTTTCAGTGTTGGACAGGGGCGAGATATCCTCGAACAGTTCCTCTCGATCATAGAGATGCTTCAACTGTACGAAGAATGCTTTCCTGATCAGTTTCAGCGCGATCAAGAGCAGGGGGTGTCTATCTTTCCAGAGTCAGGTCACGACTACAGCGAGTGCGAGGTGAACTTCTTTCGCCTAGTGGATGAGCACTACTTCCCTTTGCCAGTAGATTTCCTGCCAGACGACCTGTACGGAGAGAGGCGGTTGATGGAGCGAATCCCTATCGGTGAAATGGGATTCGACCTCTACGATGAGGATCAGTGGCAGGAGCTTCCCTTCGGCTGGAAGCTCCTGCTGTACCTGTTAGGTACTGTAGATGAAGAGTGGTTTCGCGCTCATGGCGTGTACGAAGATGACGATCTCTTTGAGATTCCAGTTTCGCGGGGAGGTGCAAGCGAGGCGTTACTTGTCAAGCGCTGCAGTGCCCAGGGCGGTGCGCTTGCCTCGCTTGCACTGGCTGTTCAGATGCTGATGAATGAGACGGATTCGGTGTGGTTGAACGTGACGATGGACGATCCCTGTCTGGACGCGATGTGGACGAAAGAGGATATGGAGGAGATTAGACGGCAGTATCATCTGGGATTGGAGATCCGCTCGCGGGCCAGTTGCTTCTGCGAGTGGCTGGAAGAAGATCCCGTTTCACACTTTGCCCTCGCCGCGCGCCTGTGGAATTCGTGTGCGCGGGACACGCCACGTCGTGGAACGGGACCACGGGTCATGCAGGTCCCTGCTGGAACCTTCGGTGATGGCATCAATTTCGGAGAGCTGTTTGGGCGGCATATCGCCCTGCCAGAGCGGATAGGAGACGCACGTGAACCATAGTGTCTTTGTGCGCGAGTATCTGGAGCATCCACCCCCAGTGCCAGCCGCACTGCTTTCCAAGGAAGTCATCATTGATGGATTTTACTACTGGAGTGGCTATACCAGCGACGGAACCTTCCTGGTGACTGTCCTGCAAAGCAAGGCCTGGCACGCATGCGAGTGCTATCTTGATAAACTGATAGCCGTAAGCGGGCTGAAGATTCATAATCGATCTACCCATCCGGCCTGGCGGGAAACGTATGCGGCAGCACACGATGCGGATGTGTGGCAGTACTTTCACGATGGGGTGAGTGTCATCGTCAAGCCAACTCATCCCTGATCCCTCTGCCACTCGCGTCTACTGTTTTTATCAGGTTTATCGTTGAAATGTATATATGTCAAACAATGTACATACATTGTTTGCTTTTGTTGTAGAGCCTCTCCTGGGCACGAGCCTGACGAGAGGCTTTTTACGTGGTTCTTGCATCTGAAAGGGGTAGGTTCATGTTCGAGGAATCAACAACAACACCGCGTGGTTTTCGCTTCATCTCCTTTACCGATGTAGATGGGCAACCATGCTCCCTGCAAAAAAGCTCGTTGGCCGATGAAGATGCGGTATGGTTAGGGGTTGAGCTTCCTTCCGAAGAGGTCGAGCGTTACGCTCATCAGGGTCTGCCGCTGCGCAACCGTATGCACTTGACACAGGAGATGGTCCAGTGCGTGCTTCCCTACCTTCGGCACTTTGCGCAAAGTGGTTGTCTGGACTCCCACATCCCGCGCGGGCTGCTCTACCTTTTCTTCTCGGATCGGTATAAGCAGCCGGGAATACTGTATGAGAGCAGGCACGAAAAGCGTCTCACTATCCGCTTTGGCCTTGACCTGACGCCGCATCTCGACGCCCGGCAGGCGCAGTCAGACGGCGCACGCCTCCAGTACTACACTCAGCTCTCGGAAGCGCAACGTGTGCTCAAAGGTGCCGGGGACGAGCGCCTCGATTACACAATGCACCTCTCCCAGGCGCATGTGGAAGCACTCCTTCCCTCCCTGACCGTCTTTGCCGAATCTGGTCGGCTAATGACGGACGCTGAGTGTGTTCCTGAACTGCGCGAGGCCTATCACCTCATAGAGGAGAGCGGTGCTTCCGCTGCCTACACGATAGAGATCGCTCCAAGCAGGAATGAGGGAACCTATACGATCCATATCCAAGAAGTGCCTGCCCTGAGTCAGCCGTCGATTCCCGCTGACGCGCTCGTGTACGTGACGCAGCGGATGTTGCATGCGCTCCTGGCTCTGGGTGCCGCCCAGTCAGATGGGTATCAGGAGCGTCTGGATGCGCTGAATGCGCAGGGATATATCCCCCTTTATTCCGCTAATGTTCAGTAAAGAAAAGGAGTGGAGCATGAACGAACGAATATGGCTAGATCATGTAGTTTACAAAGTTTATCGGAATGAAGCCCTCGTCTGGGAGGTATCGATGCTGCTGCCCACCAGTCAGGTTCCAATAACGCTGAGCGGGGAAAAGACGCCAGGAGAGATTGTGGATAAGGTGAAAGGGACATATGGTGAGAGTGCCAGGCGCCTGTCAGAGCAAAAGTTTCAGGAGGAAGTCGCCCGTAGGATCACCCACTCTTCTGAAATGAGAGCTCTACTGAAGGAGAACGTGACTGGTCAGGATTTGAGTAACTGGCATGTGTATGCTTCTATCCTCCGCCCAATGGTGGGTATCAGCATCGATGGGGCGATCTATCTCAATGGCAATGGAGCTACCTATCAAGGACATCAGGGACACTACGAAATTTACACCTATGTGGTTGTCCAGCACCCTTTGGATGAAACGATCATTGAACGCTACACGCTGGTTCCCATCTCTCATCCTTAATGCTGGGCCTACAGAATATGAAAAGGTGACGTTATCCCCTGGACGAAAAAAGCCAGATTGAAAAGCGGTTAGAGCACAAAACGCTCTGGCCGCTTTTTTTATTCTCCGAAAAACGAGAAAAGGAGTTGATGGATGGAACAACGATCAGCAGTCAGTATCAAAGCGACGCTGCAAAGGCAATGGGACGCACTTGAACTGGCGTCCTATCGCGAGGCGGTAGCTCATGATGAGGACTTTATGGCTCGCCATCGTGAGTGTGTGGCACGGGGTGAAACCACCTGGGTGGACTGCCACAACCAGAAAATAACGTTGCTGCCAGACGGGACGCTGCGCATTGGAAAAGATCTCTACCAGGTTCGCGAGGAGGGCGAAGACAGAGGATACCTGCGCTGCACCTGCGCGGGCTGTGCGTTTGACATGAACTACTGCCAGACCAATCACCAGGTGCGCATCTACGAGTATATCTATCGGAAACTCATCCAGCAGGCGAAACGGCCACCCACCCATCTGGCGGATGGAACCATCATCCGTTTCGAGACGCCTTTTACGTTTACCGATGAAACCAAACATGATACATTCCGCAAAGGGACGTACCGCAAATCTGTCAAGCGTAAGGGAACCCGCGTCATTCAGCAGAGCCTCGTCTTTTACGCGTTGGACAACGAGAAGGCCTACCATATCACCAACTGGAAGCGCTACAACTATGAAATCGTCTCGGTTCCCGACGGGACGCTTCCAACGCCATGAACGCACGAGAGAGAGCTATCGAGGAGGCCGGGCGCTATTGGCGTGAGCGTGGCTTTTCGCTCGACCATTGTACCCTGGAGGCCCGCCAGGTACCACTGCCTGGCTCCGTCTGGTGGGTTGAAGCTCATGCGACAGGCATGCGGCGTGACCTGCTCGTGTATCGCATGGACAAGGCAACTTTTCGGTGCGAGCCGCACTGGCCGTATGGCTATACCGTGTATGCGTGCCACAAAGGATGTGAGACGCCGCTAGAAGTCGTTGAGTATGAAGCACAGGCTCACGCGATGCTCACGTTGTTACAGCAGTCACCGCTCTACACCCATACCTCGCTCTGCTTCGTCGCGAATCCCTCGGCGGAGTGGGCCGAGGCAACCAGAGCGCTCCTCACCGAGAAAGCGCAGCGCCGGGAAGGGCGGCAGCAGCAAAAAGTTGACCGCAAGTGGGGGATCTCCCAATTGTTGCATTACCGTGTCGTTGAACAGGCGACTGGCCAGCCTGCAGAAGAGGAGAGCAAGGAGCGGGAACCCTATCCGCAAGATGTCTTCAATGCACTTGAAGCGGCGGTTCGTGCAAAGAGCCGCTATTACTCAGTGCATCACCGTGCAAGGACGCAGGCATTTCTTGCCAGCCGGATGCGTACCGGGGTCTGCCAGCCCTTTGGTTGGCTCTGGACAGAGAGTGAGTGCCTTTTGCTCACACCTGGCGATGCCATCAGCCAGCAATCCCTCTTTGCCAGCCAGCGCTGGAAGCGAGTAAAGCACTTCTTCTACTTCGATGGCAAGTCTCTACAGGAATGTGCCTCCCACGAGAAGCTGAAGCAGCTTCTCGGCTTTGACTACTAAACCTTCTCGTACTGACAAGGAAATATAAACGCCATTTTCAACGACTGTTTTCAGCCAGGAGCAGGGCATACGTGCTGTTCCTGGCTTTCTTTTTGGGAAGGAAGAGCTATGAGCATACATGAGCAAGCACCCGCATCGAGAGTTCCATCGCTCATTTCAGATCTCCTCAAGGGAGGTCGTGAGTTGCGCCCCGCACAAATCGAGATGGCGATCCAGGTGGATCGTGCCATTGAGGAAGAAGTTCCTGTCATCCTGGAGGCACCGACGGGTACGGGCAAGACGGGCGGTTACCTCGTGCCTCTGATCCGCTCAGGCAAAACGGTTCTTGTGAGTACCGCCAACAAAGCATTGCAGGATCAAGTGTACTTCAAAGACGTGCCGTTCCTCCAAAGGCACCTACAGCCCTTCGGGGCGGTGATGATGAAGGGCGTTGGGAGCTATGTGTGCCGCGACCGACTGCATGAGGCACGCAAGGACCTACGGGTTTTTGACCTGCATCCAGAATTGGAGCAACTGCTTGAAAGGGTCCAGAGCGATTTTACCTTTTCAGGAGATTTCGAGGCTCTGGATTTCACCCTGTCTGCCGATCTGCGCGCTCAGGTGAATGGTGATCGTGATGTGTGCGCATGGAGCAAGTGCGACTTTTTCGATCAGTGCTATATCCGCAAGATGCGTGATACCGCGCTGTCCGCGCAGGTCGTGATTGTCAATCATACCTTGCTGCTGCTTGATGCAGCAGCTGACGGCGCGATCCTTCCACATCGGGAGACGGATGTGCTCGTCATAGACGAGGCACATCATCTGGCCGACGAGGCCACCAGCGCCTTCACCGTTTCTATTCGCCCAACGCAACTCGCCTCGTTGCTCCAACTACGCGCTGTCAAAGAACATGCTCCAGAAACGCTCTACAATGAGATCGGGCAACTGGCGACTAATCTGTGGTCGCGCGTGGAGCAGACGCAGTTCGGAACCTCAACGAAAGTGCCTTTCCGCGAGCCGATGCCTGAAGCCCTGGCACTTTCGACCAAACTGGTTGATCTCGCGGACGCCCTTCGTCTCAATCGACCCGAGAACCAGAGCGAGAAAGAGTCTGCATTATACGACAAGTTGCTCAAGCGTGTACAAAATTTGGCGAACGGTATGCAGCTCGTGTTCGCGGTGCAGACAGAGGGGAAGTATGTCCATTACCTTGAACGGATTGCTGTAGGAAGTCAGCGTGCGGTCAAATTTCAGGTCTGTGCAGCTCCGCTTGACGTAGCGCCTTTTCTCAAAGAGAAGCTCTTCGACAAGTCGCCTTGCGTCGTGATGACCTCCGCCACACTGGCCACCGTTGGGCCTAACCCTACCAAACCGGAAGAAAATGGACGGCCCAACTTCGCGTACTTCCGCAAGCAGGTCGGTTTGAGCCAGGGAGACTACCCACAGGTGATCGAACGCATCCTTCCGGCGACGTTTGACTACAAAAACCGTGCCCTGCTCTATATTCCTCGTGGGGTTCCCGAACCCGTCTATGGAAACGGGTTACACGTTCAGCGGTACATGCAGGCGGTCGCAGATGAGATGGGGAAACTCGTGATGGCGTCTCGCGGTAGGGCCTTCCTTCTTTTCTCTAGCCGTCGCATGCTCGATGAGGTCTATGGCCGAATCGCGTCCTCGCTGCCGTTCCCGGTTCTGAGCCAGGGCCATGATATGAGCCGGGCGGAGCTGACCCGACGCTTTCGCGCCGAGGAAGGTTCAGTCCTGTTCGGCCTCAAAAGCTTCTGGGAAGGTGTCGATATCGCCGGGGAGGCCCTTTCCCTGGTCGTTATAGACAAGCTTCCTTTTGGAGTTCCCGATGATCCAGTGCATGAGGCCCGCGTGAACCTCATGAAGGCAAACAATGAAAACTGGTTTGGAGGGTATGTCTTGCCACAAGTCGTACTCCAACTCAAGCAAGGCGTTGGGCGCCTGCTGCGCACGTCTGAAGATCGCGGTGTGATGGCAATTCTTGATACGCGTCTGGTGACCAAGGGCTATGGGAGAGATGTGCTGGGTGCTCTTCCGCCCAGTCGGCGTACCACACAGATCGCCGATGTTGAGCGCTTTTTTGCAGTATAACAACGTGAGAAACGTAGAAGATGACGGCCTGATCGAAACGGATAATCCCGTGGGTCAGGCCTTTTTGTTGCTCTGCTGAGGAGGTGGATATGTCTAACGCCACGAAGAAGTCAAAGAGCGCCACAAAAGGAGGTCAAACACTCTCTGAGGTTGAACTGGGCATTTTACAGCATTACGTTGAAGTGCTGAAAGGGAATCAGATACGCATCACCAAGAAGCTCGACAGCGAGCTCTACGAGAGGATAAAGCTCGCTGTCGAGCGGTTAGGGGGAGTCTACCTTCCCAATCAAAGGCGTTTTGAGTTCCCTCTCGATCCATGCCCGTTGCTCAGGCAAACCGTGGCCCTGGGTCAGATGCCCAAAGAAAATCCGCTCGACTTTTTTTACTCACCGTCTGACGTGGTGGAGGCACTCTTGGATGAGCTGGAGTGGGGAGATACCATGCTCGGTCTGCTTGCAGCCTATGAACAAGAGGGTCGCCCAATCCGGGTTATTGAGCCCAGTGCGGGGTTGGGGCATCTCGCCGACGCGTTTCGAGCGCGCTACCCGATGGCGACTATTGACGTCTGTGAGTTGGACCCATATCGACGCGCTGCGTTGGAGAGCAAAGGATATACCGTCGTGGCGGAGGACTTTTTGCGCTATCATCCAGCCCTCGACTGTTTTTATGACGTGTGTCTGATGAATCCTCCCTTCACCGTGAACGGCGATACGTCTGTCTTTCTCAAGCACATCAGGCATGCCTACACCATGCTCGCTGACCATGGTCTGAGCAAGCTTGTCTCGGTTGTCCCCGCGCAGGTCGCCCGGCAAAAACGCTACCAGGAGTTCTACATCCAGGTTGTACAGTACGGCGATTACCAGGACCTTCCCAACGGTTCCTTTGTTGAGGCAGGCACGACCTGGCAAACCGGTATCGTCTCGCTGAGCAAGCGCCTGAATGACTTCTACGCCCACTGGGATGGCCTCGATCCCGAAGACAACTATCCCAATCAGCGCCTCAAGCGAGCCTGGATGTATATTAGTGCCGATAGCAAGCTGGTTGAGGCATATAGTCAACTTCTCAATAGCATGCTGGAAGGGAAACTGCCCATCTACACGAGCGGCAAGGCAAGCACACAGACGAAGGAGGCGATGAGAGCTTTCAGCTTGCAGGTGACAGAGTACATTCTCTCAGAGTATAAGCTCTATATTCCCTTGACGTCTGACGAAACATTTATGGAACAGCATATTCTGGCTGACTATCGGCTCGCCCAGCAGTGGTATAGCAAAAGCAAACGAGAACGGTGGCAAGTTGAACAGCAACGCAAGAGTGACAGGCTTCACAAGAGGATTGAAGAGGCACGCCAGCGTATTGAGCGAAGCCATGAGCACATCGCCCGGCAAGAACGACAACTTGCTGATGACGCCAGGGCGCTGGAAGAGCTGACGTGCAGAATCGATCAGGAGCCTGATTTCACTCCTGCTCCACCACTTCCAGACCCCCAAGAGGAAGATGCCGTGTGCGATCCCGCCATCGCCTCACCTCCTTTGTATCGGGAACAGCCTCTACCGGGGACAAAGCTCGCTCCTGACCCCGGTGTTGTGATAACGCGAGCAGCCCCAAAAAGACTCAAAAAGCAGGGAACGCCTTATATTCTGCATTCTCTGTTCGATGTGCCTGGTCTATAAACCGCATGTATCGCGAAAGGAAGAGATCTCTTATGAGTAATTGCTTACCCCCTTCACTGTCTACCCAACTTGAGACTGCCCAGCGCGAAGCACTCCCGCAGACACATGTGGAACCGCTTCGTCCGCACGCCGTCATTTTGCATCGAGATGAATACCATTATGACCGCCTCGATTATGTCGCGGAGGCGCTCATGACTGTTGTAGGAGTGCTCTCGTTGGAGAGAGCAAGAGGAATTGCTGAGGCTGCGTTTACCATTGGACAGGCGGTCGTGATTGTCTGTCCAATGGAGACGGCGGAGCACTACCAGGAATGTCTGTCCACCTACGGCTTAACGGTTACTGTCGAGGCCAAATAACGGGACCCATCATAACCTGTTCGGCAACAAGCGCCTGGTCGATGATGTTTTCGCACACCGGACTCTTGTTATCGAACAACCTCAGCACAAAAAGAGGAGAAGTCATGGGTGATGCAATGCTTTCCGTGTCGTGTAGCGATGAGGAGGCCGTGGAATACGCTTTCCAGCATTACTTCTTTCCAGAAGAGCTGGCTGAGGCACGCCTGATGCTACAGGGAGGAAGGGCGTACGAGGAGGCCATCGCCTATCTTGTAGACCGAGGCCACTCGACGCTCAGAAACTCAGGAGAACCACAACCGCCACGAATGTTTATCACGATTCCTGGCGGCAACGTGTTTATCCGCCATCCGGCGCGCCTCTACCCCCATCGCCCGATCTGGGAAGGGCATGTGAGCGCTCTGGCCTGCGTTGTCTTTCCGCGACCAGCAACGGAGATCCAGCCCGAGACGCCGGTTGCGCTGACGAATGGCAACCGCTATCAGCAGTTCTCGCTGTTCGACGAAGAGATGTCCGGCACCAACGACGGAAAAGCCGAGAAGCCAAAACGGACGAGCGCGCGAGCGAAGAAACTCAAATATCTTGAGCAATCCGTGCGCATGGGAACGCAAAAGACGTGGTGGGCATGGCCCGGTTGGGTGGTGAAAGACGAGCATCTTGGCTACGTCATCAAGAAGCTGAAGGAGGATTTTTATGGAGTCAGCCTGGTTCATTGCAAAAGCAACCATGTTATGGCCACCGTCTATCTCTCAGTTCTTGATGAGACGACTCATGCACGGGTACGAGGATGGATAGCTGACGCCCTCCAGATCACCGATTGGTCCAGGGGTATTACCGCTATCCTCAAGGAAAAGACAGGGGAGCACAAAAAGCGGGCCTGGTCGAGGCAGCTTGAAGAACTGTGGAAGAAGCACAGCGCTCAGCGCTATCAATTCTCCCTGTTTGACACGGGTGAGCCTCAGTAATCGTTTGTCAATCGTTTGTCTCTCGTTTCGGCGGGGCGGCTCCTTTTGGGAGTGGCCCCGCCCTTGTTTTATGAGGAACAGAATATGAGTGAAACGCTTGAAGAGCGCGACGGCTGGCTCTTCATCAAACATACCCAGACGAGCTTTACAGAACCGAAGGAGATTGCAAACTGGTGGCCGCTCCAGGTGCGCTTCGCTGATTTCGCCCACCGCTTTGTAAACACAGTGGAAGCTCGCAAGCGCATCGGGCGGCCAGTGATCTATCTGGGGAACGGCCTGTATCGCGATGAAGATGGTCTTCTCTACCGCTTAGTCGATGGCGGACAAACAAAGGCCCAGTTTACCCACATCACGGATGTCCCAGAGCCTAAACAGCGCGGGCGCACACTGCCGATGCAGTGGCGCGATGGCTGCTGGCAAAAGCAAACGAGTCGAGGATGGAGGCGAGCGTGAACGAAACCGGACATGGAATGGATGAAAGAACGCAAAGCGAAGAGAGAACCATGTGGAGTTCTGCTACGCGCACAAGAGAGCGACCAAGGCGTGAGGTGACCTGGAAAGCGACCCTGGCTAATGGAGATATCCAGGTTATCTACGAGGAAGACGATCTGATGGCGCCCAATCCCTTTTCCCCCTATCTCGATCCACGGCTTGTTCATCCTCAGCGCTACTACCTGGGGATGTGGAACGAGGGCGTTTTTGAACCCATGACGCAGCTTTTGCACGACTTCGATGTGCGCCGCTTTCTCAGAGGGTTTGAGCGCATGGAAGAGGAGAATGGCAATACAGATCCCCTGTGTGGATTGTTTCGCAAACAGGGGATCGACCGCAGGCCACTTTTTCAGCGCGGCTACGCGGCTGCGTTTTTGTCATATGAGCGCTTTGTCCAACAGATGGATGGGTCAATAACACAGGAGTGGTCGCGTGGTAATCGGGCAGGAATTGACGATCAATGGCTTCGCGACGGATATGTGAATACGGGACGCGTTCATCCTTCCTGTATGGAGCGGATTGAGCGCATACAGTGGTTGCTCTAAGCAGTAAAACACCCGTCGCGATGGTGTATAAGCGCAGCTCTCTTTTCCTGACTGCCATAGTCAAGGTCTCTGAGCTGAGTCGGGAACCATCCCGGCAGATGTCGTTGCATGTGAACACAAGGAACAAACAGTGGAGAACATGTCACAAGCCCAAGAACACGAAGCACAAAAAGTGCTTCATCAGATTTATGAGCTACTTGATGGCGCTATTCCTAGCTCTGCCGAAGAACTTGAAGAGGCATTGCTAGCAGATGGGAAAAAGGAGGAATGGACAGAGGAACAGTTAAAGAATTTCAAGCACTTCTGTCGCATGATGTGGAATACGTAAATTTCAACTACTTTGCTGAATAGCTCTTGTTTCATACTGTATACCAGGCGGATCACTTCTTAGCTGAGAGGTGATCCGCCTTCCTTTTTGAAAGGAAGGGAATGACGTGCCTTTTGTTCTTGATGAAGTAACATCAACCATTTTAAAAGAGCGTCCCTTGAGCGTCTCCCAACTTCGCACGTTCGACCGCTGCCCCAAGTCGTACGAATTGCAGTATCTCACCAATCCGAGGACACCGGTGCTTGATATGGGTGCAGCCGTCTGGTTCGGAAAAGTCATCCAACAAATCATCCAGCGGGCATATCACGAAGTTCCGTTGCTAGAGGGACATCTCCAGGTGTGGCAGCAGGAATGTGGCCCCATCTTTGAAGATCTGCAGGACTGGTTTCATCTTGACGTTGCGTCCCGTAAGTCTGGGGCAGCGAATAGCCATGCGCGAAAAGACTGGAATCAGGCTCATCCCGAGTACAAAACGTTGACC
This sequence comes from Dictyobacter alpinus, assembly GCF_003967575.1. NCBI lineage: Bacteria > Bacillati > Chloroflexota > Ktedonobacteria > Ktedonobacterales > Dictyobacteraceae > Dictyobacter > Dictyobacter alpinus. The sequence continues at coordinate 15,192 of NZ_BIFT01000003.1, read as the reverse complement.
GCGCGGATCGATGCCCACCAGCAAGAGTACCTCTCCAATTGGAACTGGTCGGAGAAATATCCCTTGACGGCCTATTATCGCTGGTCTGCCACGTTTGCCAGGACGACCCCGATGTCCCAGATTGTCTTGCCTTACGCGGCCCTGGTCGAGGGTCTTCCGGTTCGGTGGCCTGACGGCGAGGTGATCCGTCGCTTTGACGGTGAAGATGGCGGGCGAGAACACTACAAACTGTTGCATGGGGTGATTGGCGGTGCCCATGTTGTGGGCGTTCCCGATCAGTTCGGCGTGGACCCCGATGGTACCGCATGGATTTCCGATAACAAGGTCACTGCATCCCAACTCTCGTCCGAAGAACTGGGGTATGACAGCCAGCTCGCGGTGTACTACATTCTTTTGCGGCAGAACACCTGGATCACAGACGGCCAGCCCACCCGTGTTGGCCACTGCTACATCAAAGAGAAAGAGCCGCCTCGGTACGAGTGGTCAGATATCTCACACTATGACGATCTCGTCTTGCCACAACTTCATGATCATTTTGCCCAATTGAAGGCCGCGATTGTGAAGGGCCAATTTCTCCGCGTGCGAGGCATTCAACCTGCGGCATTCTCACCCTGTAAGTTCTGTGGTGTGCGCTACGCGTGCCTTACTCCACAGGACCACATCGAGCGGGAGGTGACGAAATGAGCAGCGATATGGAGTGCTACCGCCAGGCCCTCAATGTCTTTCTCGCGGCAACGAAGGACGCGGATGTCGAGGTTGCCGTAGATTTACTGCCGAGGTACGTTCGCCTGCATCTGGATGGAACCTGGGAAATCACCCAGGTTCCATCCTGTAATCTCCACGCGGCTTTTTATGAATCGGGAAAGATCGTGCCGCATGGCATCTGCCTACCACTTGTCCTGCCTCTCTCAGAGGAGGCATTGGTGGCTTGTCTCGAAGAGAAACGCTTCTTGGTTGAGGCCAAGGAGCAAGAGGATGCCTTTTACCGCGATGTGTACGAAGACTAACTTTTGCGTACTCAGTCCCCTGTAGCTGTTCAATCATCACGAATCGAGAGGAAGGCCCAGGCGAAGTTCGCCGGGCCTTTTTCCTATGCAACAAATGGAGTGTGAATCCCATGTCTATCGCTGCAAAACCAACCACCTATGGTCAGTACACATTTAGAAGCCAGCTTGAGGCCCGCTGGGCCTTTTTCTTTGACATGCTTGGTATCCGCTACCGCTACGAACCGAAACTGTTTTGCTTGCATTCCGCTCTGTACTACCGGCCCGATTTCTGGCTCATTGACCATCACTGCTTTGTGGAAGTGAAGGGTGAAAAGCCAGAGCAACGCGAGAAAATGCGATTGCTCGCGCAAAAGGTGCGCGTTAACGTCTATACCTTTTTTGGGGACGTTGGTATCCCTGATTCAAGATACTGTCGAGGGGCGTTTGTCGATTATGGAGACGACTACTACTACGTGCTCAACAGAGCATCTGATCCAGTACGCATTCGTTACCCACTCGTGCGGCCAGGCCAACTCCCTCCGCGAGAACACCCACACCTGCTCAATGCGTACGGGCGCTGGGGCCAGGACTATGGCTGGTGCGAGTGCCAGAATTGCGGCATGGTGGTCATTGCCACATCCAATCCTACCATTCATTGGCAGTGTGCCTGCCCTGAACCGCTGAGCGCTCCTCACGTGATGGACTCACCTCGCCTCCAAGCAGCATATCGCGCAGCCAACCAAAGCCATTTCACCCCGGTGATATCCCAGCCCACCCTTGCTGTAGAAGTAAAAGCCTCTTAGCTGGAAAGAAAAAACATGATTACTCGCCTGGAAAGAAATGTCGTGGAGCTACGAGAAAAGGATCTGGTACAATGCACGTAATTCCTCAGACAGAAGCTATTCGACTGTACTGTGGCAGTGCGGAGGACGACTGGAACACGCTTCCCGTAGAAGTTGGCCCTTTCGCATGCATCAGCCCTGTGTATGGTCGAACACTCGCGACGAAAAGCCCGAACTATGTCCGACTTTCCCCTAAGACACTCGCAATTGTCCAGGATTCCGGGGCCTTCTGTGATGGCCCTGGGCAGCGCCTCTCATTCGAGGCGGCACTCCGACGACAAATCAAGCACGCAGAGCAATGTAGCTATGCAGATCGTGTGACGCACCGGGCCAGTTACGACCAGCTGATTGATGAAAAGTGGGATTACCAGGGAAGACGGCGCAAGAGCCGGTGGTCGGAAGCGGATGCCTGGGAGGCATGCATCACGACGATCCAGGCGGCCAGATTTCTGAGCGTGCATCGTGAGAACTTACGCTGCATTTTTTCAGCGCAGGGCGTGACAGCTTCACAGTATCTCTCCTGCGTGCAGGGCGTGTTGCCCTATCTGCAGGAGGGGGACATGCTCGGCCTGGGCGGCTTCTGCATCCTGGGTCGCTTCCCGCGTCAGACCATGCCGATCTTTCGTGAGATCATCCACGAGGTCATCCCATTCGTTGGGCGCGAGGGAGTGAGGCAAATCCATATCTGGGGGTGCCTCTTTGCTCCAGCCCTCGGTGAATTGCTCTGGCTGTGCGACCAGTACGGAATCAAGCTCTCCACAGATTCCGCCTACCCGTCGCTGCGGCCCGTGCTGGGTCGTTGGGGATACGCCTCCTGGGCCGACAAGACCTATACGCTTCGTCGGCCCCCAAACGGTCCAGAGCTAGGCAGACAGAGGAAAATTCACTGCTGGCTTGTGCGGAGATGGCTCGCCAACTTCCGTGATCGGGAGCTGCAACACTATCGGTGGCGTGCGATCCGCCAGCAGCACCGCATCTTCGAGGATGAGGAGGCACCTGTTCTGAGCATCATACGAAAGGAGGATCATGAGAACGGTTATCACCTCGCTGTACGAGAAAACGGCCTGGCATCCATGGATTCCGCTTGAGAACAGCTGGCGCGGGAAGAAAGTTCCTGCGGGTCCAGGTCTCTATCGTATTCTGCTGGTCGATGAAGAGCACACGCAGATGGCCTATATCGGTCAGTCAAAGAACCTGAAAGAACGATTGGGGGCACTCAAGCATGTCTATAGCGATGTTTCACCGCTCCACGACCCGCACTTTGCGGGACCGGCATTATGGACGTGGCGCCAAGCGTTGCCCCGGTCGCACTTTGAGGTATCTGTAGCACCGTTTCCGACAATACCCAAGCCCCTCCGACTCGGCCTGGAGTGCCTGGCGCTCGCACTTTGTCATCAAGAGCAAGACGTAGCCCCCCTGGCGAACTTTGGGCGCACACGCGACGAATGGAGTGCTCTGTGGTCTTCATCACCTGAACGACAGATGCAAGAAGTCAGGCTAACTGGACCGCTTGATGGCAATCCCCATGCCAGATCGTGGTGCGGCCTGGATTGGACATCATGGACCCTTCTTGATCGTGAACACCTGCCTGAAGATGGTCTGGGACTGTATCGCCTGCGCGTGGCGGGGTGCGATCCGCTTCTGTATATCGGACAGGGGGAGATTGCCGCCCGTCTGAAAGCATATCGCTCAAACCTGCCATTGGAATGCTCCTGGGTGTTGGGGAGCTGGACCTATCATCGACGCTTGGAGCTCAGATCCAATGCTGTCGGCGCGCATCTCCTCTCTCTCTCGACAATTCCCTTGTGGCAATTCGAGAGCGGCGCTCCCCTTGGTGGGCCTGCTGGCATGTCGTCAGCGGCATAACACATACCACACGCTACCACAGCGGCACAAAAGCTGGCTGTCTTCTCACCACCTCGTCCCTATTCACTGTCCTGTCACACTCGCTTTTTGTTGTTTCAGCTCGCAATGAGAGCTGCTGTTTTTATGAAAGGAGCAACGATGCCCCCGAACAAGACCGTTCGGGGGCATCGTTATAGCAAGAACATGAATACGACCAACACGTTTTATCACCTGCTTTGCGATAACCACCCCCTATTAGCAAAACTGGAGAAAGCGGTTGCACGCTGCACGCTCACGGACGCAGTGTGGCGTCTCAAGAAACTGCTTTCCTATCACCATGTTCTACCAGAAGAGGGCCTCGATTACACGCGCCTCTATGCTTTGTTAAAGAAGGATTTCCAGGGGTATGACCTCCAGGAAGAAGATTTCTCTTCAATGCATCTTGAAGGTTTCAACTTTGCCGGGGCCAAGTTACAAGGCACGAAATTCTACGGAGCCAAACTCAGTCGTGCAAATTTCACTCGCGCGAACCTGCGTGAGGCGAAGTGCAATCAATCTCAGATGCAATATGCGCTTCTGGAGGAGGCGGAGCTTTGTGGCGCAGACTTTACACGTGCGGATCTTTCCCATGCGATACTCATCGACGCAGATCTGACACACGCCGATTTCTCGGGAGCAACGCTCTCCCATGCGACTTGTACACGTGTGAAAGCAAAGCAAGCCACTTTCGACTATGCCGTTTTGACGGACTCTATCTGGAACGAAGCGAATCTGGAGGGAGCCTGTTTGCAGGAGGTAGAGGCAACAAAGGCTAATTTTACTGAGGCAATTTTGAGGCATGCGGCGGTCCACTATGCTGTACTCAACCAGGCCATACTGACAGATGCGCAATGCTCCTACAGCGATTGGTTCGGTGCAAATCTGCAAGAGGCTACGCTTGGGGATGCCAACTTCTCCTTTAGCAAGCTTCACACCGTCAATGTAGAGGATGCCTACCTCCGTAACTGCAACTGTGAAGGTGCGAGCTTTGGAAAAAGGTTGAGGTATAATGGCAAGACAAACATCGACTACAACAACCACGATCTTATCAGTATGGTGCTTCTCTCGCGTGCTCATACAACGCAACAGAAGCAGTTTGCCCTCTATATTCGCCACGAAACTGATCTTTGCTGGCCCGGATTTACAAAACTCCTGCTTCGCCAATCAACGGATATGGCGGCGTGGGTGAAAGAGGCACTGGGATCGGTTGATAGCTTGCGAGCTTTTGTCCAGGACTATGAGGCGCGTTTCCAGCAATGGCTTTCTGAGGAAAAGCTATCAGTAGACCTCAGCGATATTAATTCAGACCTCCACCACCTCATGAACGAGGAGATCGAGAAGCACCCCTCCCTCAAAAAGGAAGAGCTCTACTGGTTTCTGCGTGGTGTGTTGACAGCGTTTTGCCAACAGCCAGGCGCGGCAATAAGCGAAGAGCAGCACGCAGATGTTCTAGATCACCTTCGCGTCTTGACGAACCAGTAAAATATGCACCGCATGGCTGGACGTATCCAGCCATGCCATAGTGGTGAGCGTATTAATCCCCTTTTTGGGTTTCATCATTGAACCAGAATGAGGAATGCAAGGTATAAGGGAGGCACTCATGGTTAGAAGCAAAAAGACGGGACTGGACTACCCAGAGCCAACGATCCCGCCACCAAACGAATTACAACAGCGTTTCGCAACAGTGCAGATGGGCGATATGGTCGTTCTTTATATCCAGTATAAAGAAGACCTGTACAGTATCTATCTGCACTTTGTAACGAAGCGCACCGAAACGCACTTGTTCATCACGCACGTCAAACAAGGTTTTGCCATCGCCGATGGCAAAGCTCATGATGAGGATGGCAATATGATCAAACACTGGCAACTCTTACCCTATACCGAAGAAATTCAAATGGCAGTTCGACATGCCCGGTTAGTTGAGAAAGTCTCGCACCTCCTACATTATGGTATGCAGTCGCTTACTGCCATGAGTGATGAACAGTTGACAGCAGTAGAAGCACTTTTTGAGCAGTTAGAGCGCCAGAGTCCAGTCTATCCGCTGGTGAATGTGAAAGAGGAGTGGATACTGGAGCTGGAGCGACAAAAAGTCTTGCAAGGAAACAATGCGTAATGAAGAACGCTGAGGAGCCTGCCTCTGAAAAAGCTTCTTCACCTGTTAGCTGGTCGTAAGAAAGAGAATTATTACGCGTCTGGCTCTTGTTTTGTGGAGCATTTGTTACAGTAATCACAAAGCTCTCCTACATATTATGCCGGATAACCGAAAAAAGGAGATAGAAATGGACTTGGAGGTCATACTGCATCCTATTGGCTCGTGGGGATTGCGCAGAAGCGATGGCAAGATCATGATGAAGTTGGTGCAGACCTGTATCCAGCCTTTTCAACAAGAACTCCACGTCCTGGTGTTTGACACGTATACAGAGGCTGCATGTCAGCACCTGAATCTGCTGACCACTGAGCAGCGTCAGCAGCAAGGCATCTTTTAGCACAGATCCCTCATGGTCTAGCAGTCCTTACCGTTTTTCTCTTGAGTCCCCCTGTTGGCAGAACCGCCGGCAGGGGTTTCTTTTTGCGCTCGGAAAGGAGCAGTTTTGATGAATTCCCACGGTGATCACACGCAGGTCCAAGGGAGAGCATGGTCTGAGCACGAGTACATGCTCTCTTTTTTCATTTCGATGCAGGTTGGCGCGGTCTGGGGTCATTGTTATGAAAACGCCTATCCATTGTTCTTTGCCATACCGGAACTTTTCGACCCACATGGCCTGTTTATCGAGGGCTGGATTGTCTTCGAGGATACAGATCGTGTAGTGCTGATGGAACATGGATGGCTTCTTAGCAGACAGCAGTATATCGTCGATCCCACCATTGTGCTTGCGGTCGAGATTAGCCAGCCTGTGTATTATTATCCCGGCGTATCCCGTGCGCGGGCTGAACTGGAGGCGCTGGAAAACGAGTTCTTTCCCCATGTACGCTTCTCTGGGTATAGGGACGATGGAATGCAGCATGCTGGCTATCTTGCCGCCTACGAATCTGCGTTACAGAAGGCCAGGTCGATGCTTTCTGAGAAGAAGACTTTTGTTGAGGTGAAAGCGACATTGCTTCCATCCCAGGATGAGGTAGTTAGCCAATCCTCTGATTTCGGCGTGATTGTTGTCCAACGGAACGGAGGTGGACCACATGGGCAAGAGCGCGGGTGAACTGCTGCTTCGGTCTGTTCACGACGTGGTACGAGCGGCCAGGCTGTGGGAAGAGTTTGAGACGGCGGAGCAGTTCACTCTCTCCGTTGAGAACGAACCCTATATGCCGCTCATCATCGAGAGCTGGCCCACGCTGGACCCTCTGCAAGGCGAGCAGCGGCATGTCCTGGTTGCGCACTACTACACAGTAAAAGAGCGGCAGTTTCCAGACCCTGAGCTGGAGATGACCGAGTACGGCTTTCCCGTGCGGCTCAGACAAACCGTGTTTGGTATCATGGAAACCCCTGTCCTCTGGCGTGACGCTCGGACGCAAGAGGTTCTGGTCAACGTGCGCGGCAAGAGGGACATGGCTGAACTGCTGCGTATCTGGGCGAAAAATATCAAGTATCAGGGGTTCGCGGAAGCTGCATCTCGGATCGTTACGGTGGCCCCGCCTCCTATCCTTGCTCTTGAGGCGGGGGAAGAGCAGGGAGCGCTGGGTGGAACATGATGACCATCGCACAGCACGAGCTTGCGCCGTTTTGTTTGGAACGAGTCTGGTCCACATGGCAGAACCTGGAAGGGAGTTGGAGGGAAGCGCGTATCTCCACCTGCCCGGGTCTCTATCGCATCCGCATCGTCATTTCCCTCCACGACCGCATCTTCCCCTTTGTCGTGTACATCGGTCAATCTGGCGACCTTCGGACGCGCATGGGACACCTCAAGGGGGTTTTTGGAATCGACATGCCATTTAAAAGCCCGCATATTGCCGGGCCGCCACTCTGGGCCATTCGGCAGCGTCTCCGGCAAGAACGTGTCCCGGCCTGCTTTGAAGTCTCCGTCATGGAGCTTCGCGGTGTGCCCAAATCGCAGCGGCTGGGTTATGAGTGTGTTGCCATTGCACGTCACCGGAAGCTTCAGCCTCACCGGTTTCTGGCGAACTTCGGCAGGATGCCAAGGGGCTACATCGCTTCCACCTTCAATAAAGGGGCAGGCAGCTTCCGTGGATATCCATCGCCAGCGCGCAACGACAGCCATCTCCAAAACCTCGCACTGCCGGGCGACCTTGAAAGGGGTTTGCCCGGCGGCCTCGACTGGTGCGGTCTTTCCTGGTCGCACTGGGCTCTCGTGCAGGATGCGGCTCTCTCGAAAGAGGTGAGCGGACTCTATCGTATCCGGCAGCCTGATCGCCCCACGCTACTGTACCTGGGGCAGGGCATAGTACGCGAGCGAATCAATCCCTACCGGAAAATGGGGGTGGAGTGCTCCTGGGTAGGCGGCCAGTGGCGCGAACACGAGCGGTTGGAGCTGTTGAACGATATCATCGCGTCGCATGTTCTGTGCATAGGGCAGCCACCAACCCTGCAATTCCCGGATGATGAGGCAAAGGGAAAATTGTAGTTGGCCCAATTATTCAAACTAAGGGGGTTACAAATCCCGACAGTGACGATGTGACCGATAAGCTCCGATCCTGATCAGCAGGGCCGCGCTCTGCGTCGCAAAAAGCAAGAGCCTGATAAAAAAGAAACCTGTCCCGGAGTCGGTGGAATTGTCCCCGGCTCTTTTGTTTTACCCCAAAAAATGAAGAAAGAGTAAAAAAGGGGTCATCGTAAAATCATGTTGATGATGTTTTTTGCACAGGTAACAATTGTTTCATTCTTCGAGGAAAGGAGGAGCTTATGCAAACAGAAGATATATTGCAAATGACAGATTGGATGAAACGTCAAACGGTTGTGGAGCGCATAGCTGATCTGACCATACTGGAGGCATTAGTCATTACGAATCATTGGCATACCTGGATCATTGCTACTCCTGATGGCAATATCCAGATCGAATTCCATTGCAAGCCCGATGGGCAAGGGAGATGTCGGCATCATAGCTACTGGCTTATCTCCGATAATCATCGGGCATCGAATGCAGGCTGTATTGAAACTGCGCTTGACTACTTTGACGATGAAGCGCAAAGAAAATTTTTGAGAGAGGCATCCCTCTCACAAAAATGGATTTTCTACGGCATAAACAAGAGTAACCTAATTAGTGTTACATAATCCTTTTACCTGTTCAACATGATTTTACGATGACCCTAAAAAAGATGGCCGTTCGAGATCAAATTCAGCAAGTGAAACAGACCCAGAACGTCATTCGAGAGCGTTTTCAGCGAGGAGGCCCGCTGTTTGAGGAGGCAGAACGCTCCGTTGACGAGCATAGGCGGCTGGATGCGCAAATAGAAGAGCTACGCGAAAGGCAATTCGAGGCGATGGCTGAGCGTATTACCGACGATGCCGATGCCTATGAGCTGGTCAGCTCGTCCGACATAGCGAGGCGACTGCGCCAGTTCGCCGTCCACATTGCCTGGCAGTGCTTCCCAGCGCACACGGAAGCGGAGATAAAGGATCTCGTCGATTCCCTCGAAGATATCGATACACCATTCACTTCGTGATTTTGCCCGCAAGCGATACCTCACATCACCTGCCTTTGTCCTGTCCACTAGTTTGAAAGGAGAAATCCCATGTCCCATACTGATTGGCGAACACGCCTTTCGCTCACCCAGGTGGAGTCCTACATGCGGCGACGTGTGGGAGATATTGACATTAGTGTCACCTTACATGCGCAGGAAATCGCCGACGAGGCGGCCTCACACTTTAACGCGCGGGATGACGGAAAGACGCCGCAAGAGTTCGTGACTGCCGCACAGAACGTGATTCGCTACTATAACGGAGAGTGAGGGATGGCTCACGTGATATCCCAGCGCTCTCCACCAGAACGGATCATCCTGGGCGTCGATCCAGGTATCGCGATTACTGGCTACGCTTTTCTTCACGAACAGCACGGGGGGTTGCAAATGCTCGCTTGTGATGTGATTCGGACCCCGAAGCATACCCCTTTACCGGACCGCTTGCAGTCTCTGCATGATCAGCTTTCCGCGTTGCTCGCTACCTATCGTCCCTCAGAGTCGGCAATGGAGATCTTGTTTTTTGGCAAAAATCGCAAGACCGCCATTGATGTGGCTCATGCGCGCGGGGTTGCCATGCTCACGCTGAAACAGGCGCATCTTTCCATTGCCGAATATACTCCCTCGCAAATAAAGCTTGCGGTCACTGGTTACGGAAATGCGGACAAATCCCAGGTTGGGGAAATGGTGCGAGTGCTTCTCAGGCTTTCGGCCATTCCGCGACCAGATGATGCCGCCGACGCTGCCGCTGCCGCCATTTGCCACGCTCATACCCATGCGTGGCGTTCACAGATTGAAAGGAACCATCGCGTATGACATTTGATACGACGATTCTGCTTGCTGGGCAGGCTACACCCCCACTCATGCAATTGGTCCTGTTTCCTGATGTGGTGGGTGTTGATGTGCTCTCCCTGGATGAGTGCGCACGACTTTCAGCGCCCAAGTCTTTGGCCGAGGAAGAGGAACCTCCGAGAAACGTATTCCCCACACAAATGCCAGAACAACTTTCGTTATTCCCCCAGCTCTGATGCCGCGCAGGTAGCGAGGACCTTATCAGCTCCTCTGGTGGAATGGACCTCTGGGCAAAGCTGCACGCAAGGGCGGGAGCATCCCCCCAACAGCCTTCGCATCCTGCGGGCTATCTCGAAGGCCGTGTATCGGCAACAAACAGCAGCCTCATTCCACCTCTCGTTATCCGCGTTTCAGCGAATCTGATGCCACGCTCGCGCGAGAGAAGCGCGAGCGCACTGTTCCAGGCGGGTTCATACCCGCCTTTTTCATTGTTTCACCTCGAAAGGAGTATACCTTGCAATTTACCGTAGACGCGCATGCCCTTTTGCATGCGCTGAAAAGTATCAATATCCGTTACCACATGCACGCATTCGTCCAGATCCAGGCGCAAGATGGCCGGCTCACGCTACGAACCTGTACGGAACCACCATTCCGCTGGAGTAGACTGGAAACCCCTTCAGTAGTAGCAAGTGTGTCGATCACCGAATCGCTCACCATTCCGGAGGAGGGTCAGCATGCTGCGCAGTACCAGGCGTTGGTGAATGCTGTCAAGATGTTTGATGGCTCCATTGCTCTGCGGCGGGAAGAGCAAGCGGTGATCGTTGAACGTCCAGGCGATCTCACACAGCAAACGCCTGTCGAGGGAACAAGTATCTCCCCTGATACGACTGTTGTGACAAGTCTCTTCTCTGAAGGAACAGTACATCCCGAGGTAGGAGCGACCTACACCAGAAAGGAGTCACAGTGGGGAAATTGTCCGACCTGTGGAAGAAGTGAACACAAAGAACAGGTGAATCTCTATCGGCTTGCTGCTGTAATGACGCAACAGGCCCGCGTTGGGCGGGATCAACTTTTCTCCATGTTCAAGCAGGTCGCGTGGGCGGTCGCATCGGAAGATGACTATGGCAATGGGGACCAGGGCCGTACTGGTGTCTACCTGAGCCTCAAGGACGAGGTGCTCTTGCTGCAAGCTCGCGATGGTCACTGCCTGGCCCAGCGTTGGGCCGAACTTCCCGGGGCAGAGGACTGGGAGCATGCGGTAATCATCCCTGCAAGACCATTGGAGCGAGCGCTCCAGCTCTTTCCGAAGAAGTCAGACATTCTCCTGGAGGCGGTTTTGCTTCAACATCAGCACGTCAAAAAAGACGAGGAGGACATACTTGACGCAGAACCGTTTATGAGAGCGCGAGAAATCCGCCTCTCTTCGGGCGATATGCGCGTGAGCATAGGACTGCTGAACGGCGATATTCCAGACTATCGGTCCTTCTTCGCCAGAGTACGCGAGACACAGGTGGTGTGTGCGACCGCCGACCTGTTGAATGCCTGTAAAGCCGTCTCGACCGTTGCTGAAGCTCGCAGTACTGTTATGTGGCTTCATGTGAACGAGGCCGGAATAAGTATCGAGGCGGGACACGACGACCAGTCTCTCCAGAGAGCGCTGCATCAGGTTCAGGCAGTAGCTTCGATGAGCGAGAATATCAGCTTTGCCACCGGATGGGGCTGCTTACCCGATGCGCTCAAGGCGATCACCGCACCCCAGGTGACGATAGAAATGAGCGGGCCTGAAGATCCCATAGTACTGCGTCCCACGGGCGGATCAGACGATTATCGGTGCGCGGTCACAGCGGCGAAGGCGTAAAGAGAACGTTGGCGATGAACAGCGCCAGCACGCACGCGGAATTACGCCTGCGTGCTGGCGCTTTTTTCTGTGCAATGAGAGGAAAAACAACGCTATGCAATTTACGATCAACCAGGCCGAGCTGATGTCAGCACTGGGCGCGGTGAAGGCCCCCTGCAAGGGTCGCTTCGCCTTAGAGGTGCTCAATAACGTGCTGATCGAGGCCAGAGATGGCGTAGTGAGTTTCACGACGACGGACCTCACGATGCGGGTCACGTTCACGGCGGCTCACACGGTGAAGGTGGCCGAGGAGGGGGCATACACGGTGAATTACAAGCAGTTGTTCGACACCATCAAGGTCTTGCCTAAGCGGGCGGACATCGCGGTGCGGCGACTGGAAGGCACCGTCGAAATCACCTGTTCTGGCCGCAAATTCGTCCGGGGGATAGAGGCCGAGGAGTATCCAGACTGGAAGCCAGCGCACGTTCCTGGCGAAACCTACACAGAGACCAGGGAGGAATACGAGCCGGACTCGTCGGGAAATGGAAGTACGCGTGTCACAAATACCTATAAATACGAAGTACTCAAAACGCAGATCCAACAACTCTGTCTTCCTCGCAACCTCCTCGTGGGCATGTTGAGCCAGGTCGCTTATGTTGCGGCGGATGATGATTCCCGGCCCGTGTATCGAGCCATTTTCACCGATCTCAGGGATGATCGGCTGACCATGGTGGCAGCCGATGCCTTTCGCCTCGTGAAGCACGTGGTTGACGTGCCCTGCGCTGGTTCATGGGAACACGCTGTCCTCATCGACGCGAAATACTTTGCGCAGATCGGGAAGCTCCTCCCGAAAGACTGCGGAGTGGACATAGAAGTGCTGTCCACGCTTGAAAAAGTACTGGAAAAGAATGGGAAGGAGGAGGCAAACACTCTCCCCTACCTTACTATCTCCCAGGTGCGCTTTGCGACAGATACTACTGTCGTCCTGCTCCGTCCGACTGAGGGCACATATCCCAATTATGAGGGGGCCTTGCCTAAATCCTACAGCACTCGTGTCGTCTGCGATACCGCAGAACTATTGAGCGGATATCAGACGATCTGGCCTGTAGCGAAGGATTCGAGCAATATCGCAAAGCTGCGCATCACCGGGGACACGGCCTTTATTGAGGCTTCTGCTGAGGAGCAGCCAGAGCCAACCGTCCACGAGATCCCCGCGATTGTCAGCGGTCCCGACACCCATGCCCTCCTCAATTGCCAGTATATGCTCGATTTTCTGAAGGCGACAAAGGCATCAGAGGTGGTGATAGAGATGACCACGCCAGCGCGGCCAGTGGTTGCAAGGCCATGCTATGAAGGGCCAGGGGAGCAGACCATCTATATTGTCATGCCGATGACGCCGAATCGATAGTGAAGAACGTCTCAATTGCTGAGCCGGCCCTTATCAGATAAAGGCCGGCTTTTATTATGGGAGGAAATATGGCTGAGATCCCCAGACCGGAACGCGAAGAGCAGGAAGCGTATGTGCTGGACGAGCAAGATCAGCAAGAACTAGAGACATTCAAGCTTCAACTAGAGCCAGTGCAACAGCAGATCACCGCTCTGGAGGCCCAGCTAGAGCGTCTCTTTCCCCGCGACATATCGGATCATTTTCACCTAGGAATGGTGGGCCGGGGTGGCCGCGCCTCAGCAAAGCTGAATAAGAAAAAGCTCGGCGCGATGGATAGAAGCTTTGAGGTCACTAAAAAGCTGGAGCCGCTCTACCGCGAGCGCACGCGGCTTACCGCATTGATCACCGACGTGACCTCCGGGCGTCGAAAGCAGCAGCGCGAGAAGCAAGCAAGGTTGGAGCAGTGGCGGCAAGAGGCGGAAGCTCGCGTACGCCTGGCAGTGGTGGGCGATTACGTGCTTGATAGCGCCTTTGGCCTGGTGAAGGTGGTACGGAAGAACCGGAAATCTTTGACCATCGAGACGAGCAGCGGCTACCGTGAACCGAGACCTTTTGAGCTCATCAAAGATGTTGCCAGCAAGCCGGCACCTGCTATACAGGCGATGACGGGGCCAAGGAGAGGGGGTGAATGATACAGCATCATGAGATACCGACGAATTTCGTAGTGATAGGCCTATCGGGAAAAAGGAGGAAGCGTGTCGCAATGGCACCTTGTTTTGCTGTCGGTGAACCAGGATAGGTTGACTGTACCAGGCTACGCTGGCGGCCCAGTAGTGTTCCTACTCAACGCTTCCTTGAGGAAGCCGATGCCCTTGTGGCCTCTCAATCCATGTAGTCCGATGGAATATAGTCTGCGAAAGAAGGGAGAGCACATGCTACGTCAATTTTTTACTTCTGATGCCGAAACCATCCGCGCTGCCATTGAAGCATATCGGCGTGAAGCAGGCCCCAGGGTCGTTGCCCGATTGGTTCCAGGTGCGTGCGTGGTAGAGATTGTTGGTACTAAACTGGAGGGAAATACCCTCCGCGTTCAGACCACCGATCTCCACTGGCATACCCCCTTTGCTTGTTATAAGGACATTCGTGAGTGACCCCTCTGCAGCATGGCAGAGAGTCTGCGCAGATTACTGAAATGCTTTACACGAGGTGGCAATAATGCACCGTCTATCCTCCGCACCACGTGCCCCACCATACTTGCTAACCCATGCTTCAAAGAAAGATATGTTTTGTTTGATCTGTGCCTGCCCAAGGAAAAAATCTCCTGGACAGGCATTTCTTATGCCATCAGGAGGCTTACTCATGGTAACGAATACACCGAATAAACAACATAACCGCCAGATGTCACGAGAGAACACATCAATGGCCGTTCCTCGCTTTATCTCTCCACTGCCTGAGCCTGATGCCGTCGTTCAGGCCCGCTTGTTCAAAGCTCTGGCCGATCCAACACGCTTGCGTATACTGAGCCTGCTCAACCGCTATGAGGGAGAGGCGTGTGTCTTTGAGATCGTGGAGAGCTTCACGCTGGAACAGCCAACCATTTCTCACCATCTGCGCATCCTGCGCGATGCTGGCCTCGTTGATTGCCGTAAAAAGGGTCTTTGGGCCTATTACTACGTAAAACGTGATGCTCTCGTGCGTGCGCGTGATGTCATCGAAGCTCTCTGACTCCGCAGGCTCACCCCTAACCACGAGGGCAGCCTATAATCTCTCTCATCCACACTATTCTCTGAGCTGGTGCTGCCAAGCACCAGCTCATTTTTGTTCTGGAGGACCAAC
>NZ_BIFT01000002.1:0-3135874 GCF_003967575.1 Dictyobacter alpinus | reverse complement strand
GGGGGCAGCGCGCTCCTGCTGTCGCAGTCGCTCGATCGAGTCGCTGTCGCTCCTCTCGAACTTCATCATTCTATTGCTAGCTAACTTGATACTCTATCAACAAAGTATTGTATTATTGGAATTTATATGTATAATCATTTTAACTCTTTTTACTCTTATATCTCTATAAATAGATAATATGCTCTTTTCAGTACTTTTCTTCTTAAGGGTGCTAAGATCCCTCTTTTTCCCTACGCCCATCAGCTCTCTAGCATATTTTACTGTCCTTTCTGCCACTCCTCAGCTCACCACCTCCTTTGGAATAGGGAATTGGCAGACTCAACGCGCTGTCGCGCTTACACTCTCCAACAGAAAACATGAATGGCCTGGAAGTGACAGTGAAGCCTGTATTTCAACAGATACTATCCTTTCAGCCAGGCCATTTTCTCCAAAAAAGGACGCATTCATGCCCCCAAAAATATTCATGCTCAGGCCGCTACGCGCCTTGCATTTTGGGGAGGCTCTCTAGCGGCAACATACCCAGACTTGGGCAGCCTCTTCGGGGTGATCAAACGTATTGCACTTCCCTCCTGTCACCTCCAGCACACGCTACCACACCATGGTGTCATCAATCTCCCAGCGACAAACATCGCCACTGGGGGCAAGCTCATCCATGCCAGGATGGACATCACGTTACGGCTCAACTGGGTGAAGGAACCAGGGCCATGCACCACGATGATGCTGATACCACCACGTACCAGCTGGAACACACCTGTTTCATCGAGGGGTTCTCTGGCGTCAACACGATCCGCTCCAGCATCGGAATACTCCAAGAAGCAGAGCTCTCTTCGGTACTTGAGGATGCTGTCGACAGCACCTCCAGTTTCGAGCCATCCACCCAGGTTTCATGTGTCTGGCCAGCCAATTCCACGAATGCCCATCACACTGATTGCCCACCATCTGTTCTCCCAATGTCAGACACAAGCTCGGGTACTCCCCGTCGGACGGCACCGCGAACAACTCTAGCTCGACACCATGGCACATCCCCCACCAGGCAGAGGTGCAGCTAGCAGATGGACATCTCCTTGGGGATCATCTACCGCCTCTGTTCTCAGCCAGGCGCATGTGTTCTGATCCATGGATATCACGAGATGATGCTCTGCATTCATCAGAGGATTTCCCTCTCTTTTCCTCTCCCTCCCCACATGCCACGCAGACAGGTTCCCAGCAGCAGCGCTGCTCCTCCGACATTCCAGTCTTGCAGGATGAAGACCGATCCCTACACCTAAACCAGGCTGCTGCTCCTGTTCCTGCCCACTGCCAACTACTCATCACGTCAACAGAAAAGCCGCAACAGCATTTCACCTACATCTATTCATCATATGATGAAATATATCTCCGTATACAAAATTATCCATCTGAACACAGCACACACCTGCCCAGGGGATACAGGACACAGGACAAAGAAAACTCTTTCCAGCAGCAGCAGCATCCCCTCCGGCCCACTCTCCACCACCGCGCATTTCCCAAGACAATCAAACCCATTCCCAGCGATCTCGACTGCCTCAAACGCGATCCTCTCCTCCCAGGATCCAAACAATGTAGGTGCATGAGGATACACAAAGGAGAGGCACCTGCTCGATACCTCTCCTGTCTTCGCACTTCTCTGCTTGCCTTTCCCCTCTCGCGCTCACCCTCGCCCATACACCAGTTGCTCCCGCGCTGCCTCTACCACCTCCTTACTCACCACATCCACCTGCGGGTTAATTTGCACGATTCTCTCGATTTGCATCAATACATGCTTCTGCCGTTGAAAATTCCCCTCCGTCATCCGGATCATCGTCGCCAGCGCTTCTTGATCCACCTGCAATGGTTCCCTCGCATTTACTCGCCGTTCACTTATCCTCTCCACTTGCTCCAACAAGATCTGCCGTTGCTCTTCCACTCCCAGCGCCCTCATCTGATGCACAAATCCCACACGCCCATACACTTGCGCATATCTCGACAGCTTTCTCTCTAGCCCGGGCAACCCCAGCAGAATCATTCCCACCTCGCTTTCTTCGTGCAGATCTCTCAGCACCTCCAGTGCCAGGGGCTTCAACCGGTCCACCTCATCCACTCCGATCACCCGCAAACTCCATCTCAGCAACCGGATCTCATGCTCCATCTGTCGCGGCGTCACCCTCGCTCGCGGCGTATATACCGCCGTTCTTGGCCTCGGATTCTCCGGCGACAACGATGGTTCCACTACCCCTCTCCACGTCAACAACGGCTCAATCTCTTCCCACTGCGCATACTGCTTCGCCGCTCTCGTCTTGCCCACTCCCGTCACCCCACAACAGATCCCCATTGTCCTGCCTCTCCGGCAACTTTCACACAGTTCCACGAACCGGTAGTATTCCCTCGTTTCCACAAACCTGCCTCGTCCATCCACCATCCTCGGCTCCCTTCTGCTTCCACGTCCTACTCATTAAAATATCGCTTCAACGTCACCCGCCCAGGTTCTTCCCCGCTCGGCTTCTCCGCCTCCACCGATCCTTCTCCCGGCACCCCTCCTGCATGCTTCTCCTCACTCACCCCTCGTTTCACTCCCGTTTTCACTCGCCTCACCGCTCCCTGTCTTTCCTTCAACGCTCTCTCTACCTCTCGCCTCTGCTCCACACGCGCTGCCACAATCTCTTTTAAACTCACCTGCCCTCCCGCTCATTCTGGACACACCGCTCGACATACAAACCGATCCTCCGCAAAAATACGCACCTCAGCCATATCCGCTGGATCATATCGCAGCACCACATCCTCCCCCACATACCCCGACAACGTCGGATCCATGTACCGATACCCCTCAAACGACACTCCATCTTGCTGCACCCGTCTCTTCTTGGCCACCGTCACTAGCAGCAGATCCAATTGCTCCACACTCTCGGGCATCCGTGGCAAAAATCCTCCTCCTTCCCATTTCTCCTTCGGACTCATTCCCAGTTCCCCATGCTCGCGTTGGTGATATTCCTCCATCACCCATCGGCGAAATCGCTGCTCCACTTCCTCCAGGCTCTCAATCCCTGCCCGCTCTCGCCTCGGTTCCTTCCCTGCCTTCTTCGGCCATTCCCCTTTGGGCGCATATCCCGCCTCTCGCTCCGCAAACAACTGCTCCACCGTCCGAAAAAAACGCTCGATCTTCCCTGTAAAGTACCCAGTAAAAGAGACACTCCTATAAGGAAATGAAAGGAGCCATATGCAACTGATGTGTTTGAGCATAATGTAACGGTGAACAATTTCCCAAGCCCTCATGAGGACGTATCCTATTGTAAAAATTGACCCACGATTCTGCTGCTCGCAAGAAATGACCCAGCGTTCGATAGGAACGGCGTTCAGCCACCGCTAACTTGAAGGTCCCAACGAAACGCTCGGCCAATCCATTATCTGTCGGCGTTCCTGCACGACTCATCGATTGAAGAAACCCTTTCTGTAACAGCAGTTCTCGTGTGCTTTGCGCCCCATATTGTTTTCCTTGATCGCTATGCCAAATGGCTCCTGGAGCGTGGAACGTCATTGTTTCAATGACACTGGTCACCAGATCTGCCCGCATATGATAATCAAATGCCAGTCCGAGAATCTGGCGCGTCTGCTTCTCGAGGGCAAAACACCCTCGCACACGTGATTGATCAGCGAGATGGACTTCAAACATGTCGGAAAACACCACCTTTTGCAGACTCTCCTCGGTCATCTCTCGGACAAGATTGGGAGCCGTGTGCGTCGCCTTACCTGGATAGATGTACTTTTTCTTTTTGCGCCGAGCAGCGATGCCATATTTCTGCATCACCCGTTTGACGCGATTTTTTCCGGTCTTGATGAGCACCGCAAGCTTGCGATGTCCGAGTGTATCATCGTGTTCATGCCACTGCTCAATGCTGACAACCAACGCTTTATCCAGGTGAGGCCGCTTGGGATGCAGATACAGACTGCTGCGAGCAATGCCAAGGGCGCGGACGAGTTGACTTTTATTGATCGGACCACCAGAAGCGCAGAGCATACGCCCGATCTCAACTTTCTCATGTGCGCTTAATTGCCTAGTAGCCCCCGGGATTTTTTTAGCAGTTCATTTTGAACCGCCAGGTCGCCAATGAGCTGTTTCAACTCCTCAGGTGATTCTCCTGGTGCATAGCCTTGTGCTTGGTTGCGCGTTTTGTGATCGCGTTGATCGGCAAAAATCTCTGGCCCTTTTTGCTGAAATTCTTGCCGCCATCGGCTGATCACTGAGCTGGCCAAACCAAATTTCCGGCACACTTCTTCAAGGGTCGTCTCACGCTGAAAGCTTTCCATCACGACTTTGAATTTAAATTCGGGTGTATAGGTTTTTCGTTTCCCTGTCATGTTTCCGTACCTCTCTTCTTTCACTGTCTATTTTACCAGGTACGTTACAGCCCTCGCACGGCATCAACAACACAACAGCGTCATAGCCTCACCGATGCACACCTTGCCACGCTCCTCCAGTGCTCTCTCGACAGCCTCACTCATCTGCGCCTCTGCCGTCTCCAGACCACCAACCAGGAACTGGCCCACATCGCGCACCGCTTCCACGTCGACCAGGCTGCCCTCTCCGCGCTCCTCTCCGACTCCTCAGAGGACGTGAACGAGCGCTGAGGAAGAACAGGGGCGACCAACCACCTGATTGGTCACCCCTGTTCTTCCTCATCCTCACACGAATTCCCTTCCAGTTCCCCAAATTCGCCTCTTTTCGTGCGACAAGTTTGTGTCGCGGCTGTATAACTCACATGAAACGACTTCTCTTCGCCGCTTCTGGCGGCCACACCGAAAGGATACTCATAATGACCGATGACACCTCCATCCTCACAGCCTGGTATGACTTCGCCGCCAGTGCCCCTGGCTTTCTCGGCTACGCCCTCCATCTCCACCGCCAGCACTCCGGTCTCTCGATCACACAACAACGCACCCTGCTCGGCCTGCACCACTCCTCTACTGATTCCCTCTGGACACGCCTGCAGGCTATGCCACTCCCTCGCCCCCAGCACTTCGACGCCGATCTCCACCGCATCATCGCCCACGTCCTCACGTCTTCCCCTGATATCACCATCCACACCTCCCAGCTGACCGCCTTCCTGTACACTCCCTCGGACGCATAGCGGCCAGATCCCCACGCGTCAAAGATCAAGCAGTTCACCTCATCTACTTGAAAAATGATAGACGAGCTTGCATTTCATTCTAGCAATGATCTATAGTCAAACCAGTTTACCTATTGATGAAGGTAATCCCCATGTCTACCGGAAGGTTTTTTCACAGAAACAAAGGATAAAGCCATGGAAAATGATGCAGGAAGAAGAAAGAAAGGTTCCAACAATTGTGAACGTGACGATAGAGACAAGGCAAGCACACCAATCCTTGCCAATGCTACACATTGGTCTCTCAACCCACTATTGGAAACGAAACTCCTCGTTCCGGCATCACCCAGCCCCTTCATTGCTCGTACTCATCCTCTTGCTCTGCTTCATGCTGGCCTCCAAAGACATCTCATTCTCATGTCAGCTGCTGCTGGCTTCGGCAAGACAGCCCTGCTTTCAAGTTGGGTAAACACGTTCACTCCTGGAGATCCACGGGTGGCCTGGGTTTCTCTTGATATCTGCGATAATATGCCTGTCCGGTTCTGGGCATACGTTCTAACCGCCCTGGAGCATTGTCTGCCGGGAGTCGCGGCCAGGCCTTTGCTGTGCATACAAGAAGAGTCGCAGCCCGCATGGCAATCCATCCTCACCATGCTGATCAATACTATAGCGCAGCGTAGCGAACGCGTGGTCTTGATTCTAGATAACTATGACAAGATCACCGAGCCGGCTATTCATGGCCTGATCTCATTTTTGATCGAGTATCTCCCACCAACGATGTGTGTGGTCCTCTCGACACGCACACAACCCCCGTTCTCACTTGTTCGACTTCAACTCCAGGAACAAATCCAGGAGCTTCAGACCGAACAGTTGCGATACAGCCAGGAGGAAACCAGGACATTTCTTGAGACAGTCATGCATCTACATTTTTCAGCACAGGATATCCAGAAGATACAAGCCCGCACACAGGGCTGGTGCGCAGGATTGCACCTGATCGCCTTCGCGTTGCGAGAACGTGCCAATCCCGCAGACCTGCTGCGTGAGCTCCACGGAAACCAGCACGATATTCTTACCTACTTGATGCAGGAAGTGCTCCACCACCAATCAGAACGGGCGCAAACGTTCCTGTTACGCACATCTATTCTGGAGAGTTTTGATCCATCCCTGTGCGACGCCGTGTCAGCGCAACAGGATAGCCAATCCATCCTGGAAGAACTGGAACGTGCCAATCTGTTTCTCTCCCTTCTTAACCGGGAACACCACCTGTATGCCTATCATCCTCTGTTTGCCGAGGCGCTTCAATATCAATTGAAACAAACGCTCCATGAGGAGCTGCCATCACTTCACCTACGAGCCAGTCAGTGGTATGAGGAGCATCAGTATAGAAGCGAGGCCATTCTGCATGCGATCTTTGCCCAGGATCTTCGCCGGGCCGCAGAACTGGTCGAACGTGTCCCAAGCCAGCACATCTGGAGCGGGCTGCAGACTCCTTACTGGACCTGGATCAAGGAATTGCCTTCAGAGAGTGTTCGTGCGCGACCTCGTTTGTGCCTGGCGTACGCACAGGCCTTGTTCTGGTATGCTCCTCCCCTGACCACGAAAGGCTGGTTGCAAGATGCCAGAAAGGCATGGGTCGCACTGCATGCGCACGATGAAAACATCACAGGAGCCAGACAGGGACCAGAGCCAGAAGCACCACTGCGTCTTCTGGGAGAAATCGCAGCCCTGCAAGCAGTGACCGCAGGCTACTACGACGGTGATGCAGGAACGACACTGACGTACTGTAAAGAAGCCCTTGCCCTGCTTGACGAGCAACAGCCAGCAGCGCATATGCAGGTCACCTTCGCTCACGCCCTGGCCGCTTTAGCCCAGGGAGATTTCGAGCCGGCCTTCGAGACCATGAAGACACTGTATACACAGGTGCATGCAGAAGAAGATAAAGCACTCGCGAACATCAGCCTGACCAAAGCTAGCTGGGATACAACCATGGATGGACGATTGCACAAAGCATGGCGCTTTACCGAAGACTGCCTGCGACTGGTACGCACCCCAGAAGGACATCTTCCGACGACGGTGTGCTGGACGTATGCCCACCAGGCGGATATCTTGCGTGAGTGGCACAGGTTAGAAGAGGCCCACCAGCTCATTGAACAGGCCATTCAACTGGCCGAGCAGGCTGAAATCAACGCACTGTTGCCGCTAGGATATACCGTCTTGCTCAAGCTTGCGCTCTCACGCCAAGCGTTAGAGGATGCAGCAACGGCTAATCACCTGTTGGCAGACGCCTGGCAGGCAATCTCGGCCCCGTATCGCTATACGGTCTACAGCAGTGTGGAACAGATCCGCTTCTGGCTCGCATGCAACGATCTGGCACGGGCCAGGCAATGGGCCAGGGATGTGGAACAAGAAGTGCCGCTAGTCTCCCCCCTGGCAAGAGAACGGCAAAGCATTGCGCTCGCCAGAATCGCGCTGGCCGAGTCTCATCCGGAACGTGCCCTGACCCTGCTGGCTCCTTTGGCCGTACGAGCGCAGTCCACAGGGAGATGGGCCCATCTGCTGGAAATGTGGCTCTTACAGGCTCAGGCATATCAGATGAGCCAGCACATGCCAGAGGCTCTCTCTCTACTCACACAGGCCGTTCGTCTGGCCGCTCCCGAAGGGTACATTCACAGTTTTGTCGATGAGAGCACGCCAATGGCAGAGCTCCTCGCCACATTGCAAAGGCAAGAACACCTACGCGAAACGGCAGACTACCTGGACACGCTTCTGACTGCCTTCGAGAAGGCGAATGAAACCAGAGCGATCCAGCCCACACAAGGGAGGCAGCCGGAATCAATCCAGCCACCAGTTGATCCCTTGACGGCACGAGAACAGGAAGTGCTCAAGCTGATCGCCCACGGCGCCACCAATCAAACAATCGCAGAAACATTGGTCATCTCCCCTGATACGGTCAGGCACCATGTGAGCAATATCCTCAGCAAGCTCGGCGTGACCAATCGCACACAAGCAGCAATGCACGCGCGTACTCTTAATCTGCTTTAAGCACGCTCACCCCTGTTCTCTGAGAGATAGGATATTCTTGCTAGATCGTAGCAGGCGAAAACATCACATTCGTGCCATGACATCCTCAAACCATCTCCCTATACTAGAGACATCCAACGCTATCACAACAATGATGGCTGCAGAGCACAAGATCAATCATATTGCAATCCAAAGATGCTCATACCATATGCATTCGACCGTTTGCGTAGTCAGAACCATTTAGACCCAATCAGAGTAGAAGCCAGCCATCGTTCATATGAAGAATGACTGGAAAAGTGGAAAAGGATAGAGATAGATATGATTAATGATATACCAGAAACCCACCCATCAAACCTGGCCGATCTTGAACCTACGCAGCTTCTCGAAACCATCCCCAGCGCCATTATCTTCCTGGATCAAAATGGAACGGTGATCTATGCCAATGCGAGAGCAACAGAGATCATGAAAGTTACAGAACCTGGACTCACTGGTACCATCCTTTGGGAATCGGTTCCCTCCCTGGTCGTTACCCCACTCTATACGGCGGTAGGCACAGCAATGTGCACACAGCAATCATTAAACATTATGTACGACTCTCCACTGACATTCATGACGTTCCAGGTTCATCTTTCTCCACGTCACAACGGGGTGACGCTCTTTTTCCAGGAAACATTAGACTCGGCTTCCCAACAAGAAGCGTTTCTCAAGCAGCAATGGAAGTACCATCTCCTGCTGGAAAACAGCGCGGATGGCGTGGTGATTTTGACACCTCAGGGGTTGATTCAAGATATTAGCCAGCGTCTCTTACAGCATACGCAAATGAGACGGGAGGAGGTTCTTGGCACACTATTCCCTATGCTGCCAGTATGGCAGCATGCTCCCACGGCCAAACACCAGCTACAAACAGCAATTGAGCAAGCTTGCGAAGGAAAGATCGTCGCGTTCGATATCCAGCTGCATCCAAACAGTGACGAGGAGAGTCACCTGACCCTCACACTGACACCACAGTTCAATGAGCAGCAGCAGCGCGTCGAAGCGATCGTTTGTATCTGCCAGGATATCACTGAGCGAGTACAACGAGAGCAGCGCAGAGATATGATGCAGAGTATGCTCAATCACGAGATCCGCACGCCACTCACCTCCTTGAAGCTGCAAACGCAGATGTTACAAAAGAAACTGAAACACCACAGCGATGCATCGATGAGTACCCCTCTTTCGTTGATGGAGACACAAATTGATGTCATGATACGCATTATAGAAGATGTACTGGATCCTGTAAGCACACCAGACGATGCCTTACACTATCGGCACGAGCTCGTTGATCTGAACGATGTGTTACGTGAAAAGGTCCACATTGTACAACAATTGCAAGAGCGCCATACGATCGTGCTGCACAATGCCACGACGCCATCCCCTATGTTGGGCGATCGCGATCGGTTGGGGCAGGTCGTTCTCAACCTCATCAATAATGCAATCAAATATTCGCCCGCTGCCAATGAGATTGAGATCGACATCATCAACCGCGCGGAGACGGTTACGGTAAGTATACGCGACCATGGCATCGGCATGACTCATGAGCAACAGAAAAGAATTTTTGAGCGTTTCTATCGGGCCGTTCCTTCCGACCAGACATCTATTCCCGGACTGGGCATAGGACTCTATATCGTCTCCAAAATCGTCAAACAGCATCGAGGAACCATCAGCGTAGAGAGCACACCAGGAAAAGGGTCCACATTCCACGTGACGTTTCCTCTACACCAGCAATAAGGAGCACGTATGTGCAAGAATCACGATCGCCGCGATGCAGCGTATCACAATCAAACGGTTCTCATTGTTGAGGATAATACAATCCTGGGGATGCTTCTTCAGGAGGCACTCCAGGAGTGCATCCATTGTCAGGTGCACCTGGTAATCACTGCAGAGATGGCCATAGCTGCCCTGAAAACACTCACACCAGCCTTGTTTATCGTGGACTATCTTCTTCCACAGATGAATGGACTGCAATTAGCCGACCACCTGCAGAGCAGCACCGGCACAGAACACCTCCCGATCATCATGCTCAGCACGACGCTGCCTGAGGAGGTGAGCTTGCGACACCAGATCAAATACATGCGCAAACCCTTTGATCTCGAAGCGTTTCTGCAACTAGTGGTCGAACTGTTGCCTCTACAAACATAGAAAAATCTCAACAGTATTCTATGATATGGGTTTGGAATTCTCGCCTCGGCAGCCCATTTTTGTCGGGCCTTTGGTGTGCTATATCCTTCGATAACAGCTTACGCAGTACTCCGGGTACGCTGGGCCCGTCGTGCCTCATGGCTGGCTGCATCCCTTGCCATCACTGTGATTGCAGCAGAAGCCAGAACCACATCCTTCAGCAAGAACTGTCCCATCTGGGTGAGCACAGGGAAGCCTGTCACTATAGGAGCAATCACGAAAATAGTTAACGTCCCGGCAAACAGCGCGAGGGATAGTAGCGCGACATAGCGCACCCAAAGGCCAACGATGAGCAGGATGCCAGCAATGATTTCAAGCGCGCCGAGCACATAGACGGCTACGCTGAAGGCCAGGAAAGGAAGCGACATAGAGAGCAATACAACAACAGGTTGGGGATTAATAAGATGTATGAGCCCGATCCAGAGCAGCACCAGGCCTAAGCTAAGACGCAAGAGCAGCCCTGCAACATGCTCGGCAAAACTGAATAATATCTTCATAAGGTCTCCTTCTGGTATTACTGCTGAGCGTGTTGTTCAGCAAACAACCGGAACTACATTGCTTGTATGAGATGCAGCTCTATTGCATGGGACTATTCTGATCCTACTTATGTAGTATTGCCACGTATGCCGCTTCGGCGCGTATAAGACAGATTTCATGCTATTCTGGTAGGCTTGTTCTATGACGTTTTGCGATGAGTGGACCATCCGGATCTGTGTTGATTTGTGCCGCCTGGACCTGCTGAAAGATGCACCGATAGCGGGGAACGTGAAACATTTTGGCAGTCAGCACATCGTTGTTGCCAGCCAGCATCAGCATGCGAAAGAGAACAACGGCCAGCAACGCCCCGCAGAGAGATGCCAGAACATACACCCATTGAGCATGCCAGAACCAGGAGACGAATGCGGGTCCAAAGCTGCGCGCTGGATTAAGACTGGAACCAGAAATAGGCGCGACCTGCCAGTAGATAAGCGCCACCAGCATCCAGTTCATCAAGGGAGTCCAGTGCATCAGGCGGGGGCTACTGACAAAGAGAAAAATCGCCAGAATCAGCAGACAGGTACATCCCATTTCGATCAGAAAAACACTCCAGAGAGGATATCCGGCCCCTGGGGCGGTGACACCATTGTGAACACTTGCCGCCCGCTGTCCCCAGATATGCACTGCTAATCCCGCCCCAAACACCGCGCCAAGCAACTGGCTCACTATATAGAAGATCAGATCGTGTTGATGCATCTTTCCTTGCAGCCAGAACGCCAGCGAGATCGCAGGGTTAAGGTGAGCACCACTGAGTTTGCCAGGAGGAGAGATGGCGACGAGCGGTCCGCTCGTCGCCAGCATCAGTCCTGCCATCAGCCAACGCACACTGCGATTGGGAAGGAGGATGGCGAGTGGGGAACCTGCGCCAAAACTGAAGGAGACAACGCTTAAGGCGATGAAGACGAGCCACGCGGTTCCCATCAGTTCTGAAGCGTATTCGGGCCAGTGAAGCCTTCGCCACCAGGAGGGCTTTTGCATCCATCTCTCCTTTCTTCTTCTTTATAGCAGGCGCATGCCCTCTATACGTTCATAGCAAAAAGCCAGTTATCTCCTCATTGCGGGCAAGCTGGCCACAAAGCCAAACAATAATCAAACGTCCCTTTAAGCATCAAGCGTCATAAAGAGCGCGTTGAGTCCTTCTGCCAGGGTGGGGTGGGTGAAGATGCCTTCTTTCAGGGCAGTATAGGGTAGCTTGCCCATCATGGCCACCTGGATAATGGTCATAATCTCGCCCCCCTCCATCCCTAGTGCATTCTCAAGAGACCTTTGCCGGGAGTGATAAATGAGCTTCATACGAGCAGTGATAATAGGCGCAAATGCGCTCAGCCAGTTGCTTGGCCGAGAGCAGCCCGTTGGGTTCCACAACGGCACGCTTGCCATGGACCCATTTGGGTTCAATGGGATTGAGCCAGGGACTCTGTTTGGGCAGAAACAGTGGCAGGATACGCACGCCCTGGCCCTTGCTCTTGACTTTCTGGTTCTGCTCTCTGATCCATGTGCGCACGATCTTACTGGAGTGCCAGGGAGCATTATCCCAGATCAACAACCACGCCGTTTTGCCCAGGCGCTCCAATTCAGTGCAGCAAGAGGCCAAAAACTGCGTCGTGATGTCACTGACTGGACGTCCATCGACGAAGCGCAAGGACATCTGGTCGCGGATGGGGGCTTGGGCAGGACCTCGTTGCCACAGGACCCCATAACAGGCCAGAGCTTTGGCATCGGAATCGGCCTTTTGCCAGGTTTGTTCCACCAGGTGAACAGGGTCATCGCTCGTCTGCCAGGCACGAGTGCGAGGCAACGCAAAACGAGACCACCACACCTCGTCCAAAAAACCGATGGCCCAGTTGGCGGCTTGTTTCTCTTGCGAGACCCAGCTCAACAATCGGTCGCGAGCCGTTTTTTTTCCTGGTACAACGGATCGGGGCTGGTGATCCAATGCTTCGCTCGCTTCCAGTTGATGCCCAGACGCAAGAGCGTTTGGCGCATCGTCTCGATGGAGACTTCCCGTGCCATCCAGCCAAGGCGCACACCCTGCTGGACGAGCAAATCGAGCGTCCATAGGCTCGTCTCGAAGCCAAAATCGCGAGGCGGACGATGCAACACCGTTTTGAACATCTCGGCCGTGACATCTTCTCGCAGAACAGTTGGCAAATGGTGGGGACGACTCGATCCAGCTTGCAGGGAGGAACGCCCCTGCTGATTGAACGCGTGGATAGCACGGCGAACTGTTTGTTCGTCGCAGGAGAGCGCCTTTGCGATGCCGGGAGCGGTTTCCCCACGAGCTGAGGCCAACAAGACCTGGCTGCGACGAAGCACAAAGGCATCCGAGGAACGCAGCCCGCTGGTGAGCGACCTCTGTTCCTGTTCGGACAGATCACGGACAAAAATGTGTGCTTTCATGGCTCTGAGTATACCATATCCCGGATCACCTTTATTGAGAATGCACTAGGATGGCACAGCCCAAAATCTGTTGCGTCTCGTCATCAACAATAGCCTTCATGAAGCCCCGCGTTTCTCCCGTTTCTATCGCACGAGCGACAGCATTCATAGGTAACTTCGCCACACGGATAGGCCGCCCCTGCCTCCTGGCCTCACTTTCACTCAGGCCAACACGCCCAAGCTGAGGATCAATAAAAACAGTATGGGGAACAAGGCGATCCCGCGTGCTCGCATGACCATGCTCCAACAGGTTTGTGCGCAAAATGCGGAAGTCATCGTACGAAACGTGCGTAAAAGCGGGTCCCCCTTTGACGTCACCCAGCGCATAGATGCCAGGAACATTCGTTTCCAGCTGTTCATTGACCTGGATGTAGCCCTGCTCGTCCATTTGAATGTCAGCAGCTTCAAGGGTGAGATCCTCAGTATTGGGGATGCGGCCGGTCGCTGCCAGCAGATGCGAGCCGATAAGCTGCTGTTCACCCTTCGGTGTAGATACCGTCACCTGGATGCGCCCATCATCGATCAGCTCAACCTGTCGCGACATCGTTGATGTCAAGACCGTGACCCCTTCCTCACGCAAAATGCTCGTGATTTCCTCAGAGACATCTTCATCCTCGTTCATCAGTAACCGTGGACGGGACTGAATAATCGTGACCTGGCTGCCAAAGCGGCGAAACATTTGTCCAAACTCCAGCCCGATATACCCACCACCGATAATGATAAGGTGCTCAGGCAGTGTATCCAACTCCATGAGCGTGGTCGAATTGAGAATCGGAACGCTCTCGATGCCTTTGAGTGTGAGTGGCTCTGGTCGAACACCAGTCGCGATAAAGATCTGTGGCGCGGTGATCGTGTGCGTCTCGCCAGTATTCAGAGAGACCTCAAGTGTCTTAGGAGCGATAAAATGGGCCACACCCCTCAACAGATCCACACCCTCCATCCCCGTAAGATGACTCTCATAGCCCTGGCGTGCGCCCTCGACGATTCGCTGTTTCCGTTGGCGAACAGCCCGCAGATCCACCGAGATAGAGCCGGTGTGGACACCATACTCGACGCCATTTCTTGCCTGATAGGCGAGATGGGCACTGGCAACCATCGTTTTTGTCGGAGTACAGCCAGTATTGACACAAACACCACCAATGGGGCCGCGCTCAATCTGCGCTACTTTTCGACCTGCCTTTGCCAATGCCATGGGGAGGAATCTGTCGCCCTGACTGGTTCCGATTACAATTGCATCATAAGATGTCGTTTGTCGCATTTCACTGTTCTCCTTTTTCTTCTAAAAAAACAACATACCCTCTCTGTCTCTTGGAATCTTCATTGTGTACCAGATGAATCATTGGCGTCCAAGAAACCTGCGAATCGCCATGGCAATTACTTCAGCGTGGGTCTCCAATGCGAAGTGACCCGTGTCAAAGAAGTGAATCTCGGCCTCGGGCACATCACGTTTGAAGGCTTCAGCGCCTGCTGGGAGGAAGAAGGGATCGTTCTTGCCCCACACTGCCAGGAGCGGTGGCTGATGGATGCGGAAATAGTGCTGGAAGGTAGGATAGAGCGCGACATTGCTCTTGTAATCACCGAAGAGATCTAGCTGCACATCGTCGGCACCGGGACGGGCAAGATAAAAGGTGTCGAGCGCACTCCCATCCGGCGACACCGTTGCTTCATTGGAAACGCCATAGGTGTACTGCCAGCGCGTCGTTTGCGGAGCCAACAATTGACGCAACGCTTCCCGGTTGCTCTGGGATGCATCCTGCCAGTAGGCCCGCATGGGATTCCACCCGTCGCTCAGACCTTCTTCATACGCATTGCCGTTTTGCGAGATGATCGCGGTGATGCGCTCAGGGTGTTTTACAGCCAGCCGCAATCCCGTCGGAGCACCATAGTCGAAGATGTAGACGGCAAAGCGATCGAAGCCAACCACCTCGGTAAAGTGGTCGATAACATTGGCGATGTTCTCAAATGTGTACGTGAACTCGCTCCGTGCTGGCATATCGGTCTGACCAAATCCGGGCAAATCGGGCGCGATAAGGTGGAAACGATCGGCCAGCAGGGGAATCAAATCGCGAAACATGTGTCCCGCACTGGGGAAACCATGCAACAGCAAAAGCTTAGGAGCCGTCAGCGCGCCAGCCTCACGATAGAAAACGCTGAGTCCGTTCACGTCGACTGTGCGATAGGTAGTCATAGTTAATTCTCCTGTCTGTCTAAATGGGACGGTTCGTGTGCATCCCGAGATACATCACGAAGTGCTTCAAGGATGATGTTTACGACGCCACCGAGTACCGTCAAACTTGGAATATGGTCAACTGGATACATGCGTACCTTCGCCTTCATTCGCTCCACCATAAACTGCTGCGTCTCCTTGACACTCATGCGATCCTGCTCGGCCTCTCCTTTGTAGTTATATACAGATCAAAATCGTTTTTACCACGTATATAGTATATACTAGGAAGAAATATCTTTGTCAATATGCCGTTTGCCGCTAAAGGAAGAATCTTGATTGATACAATAGCACTAAGCCTGGATATGCCAGTGTCCATCAGGAACGTTGCAAAGGCCTTGCGTCCATATCCATTGGCACCAAACCTGCCAGAGAGCAATTTGCACTTTTCTCCTGTCCGTTCCAGGCCATGTGTAGATACGTATTAAGCAATGTTACATAGAATGGCTGTCTCACTGAGGCAATTATGCCTTGAGGGATTTTTTCGCGGTAGATCGTTGGTTCGTCGTCTTTGTATTGATCTTCAAAGAAGTGACACTGACCCTGGGGACAACAAATCGGTCAGCTACTGACTATTGCCAGGCGGTAAAGAGGCTAATGAGGTGGCGCTGGGAAGAGTATGGACGGTGTCGCTCTCTACGCATCGCATGTAATCAATAAACGCATTGAGAGTTGAATGGAGCAAAAACCTGATGCCATCTTCCACCCGTAGGGCTGCCAGAGTGTGAGCGCAGAGCGTCCTTTAATCAGGACGCTCCTATAAAGGTTCAGATCAGCGAAGGAAGAACAGATACGTTTTTGTTCAGGCTGTAAAACTCCTACAGTGGATGCGAGCCAGTCGAGCGTTGTTGACGATAATGATAGATGGATCGGGCTCGATTCAAACATCCTAAACTGCACCACTGCCGGCTTCCACCTTTAGAGGTATCATAAAAAAACAAGATACAGCGGTCATTCTTACATTTGTGTAATCTCGATCTCTCTCCTTCTGTGAGCAAGCGCAAGGCGGACAGGGCGATCGGGAGTAGAATCCTTCCTTTTTGCTCATCGTACACACGATAGATCGCCATAATCGTTCCCTGTGGCGTGACCTGGGCCAACTGATATCCAAGCGCCAGCATCTGATTAAGCATTGTAAGATCGGGTGAAGTGATGAGTGGGTCTTCAACGAGACCAGTACATAACAAGCGCAATGACTGTCGAAACGCTTTGACTTCTTCAAGCAGTTCAGTGGTCCAGACAAATGGGGTTCCATCGCCTACGATATTCTCATGTTCAGGATGATAGGCACACGCCACCTGCCACCACTGCGCAAGATCGTCGGGAGATGTGAACAGGTCCTGTTTCTTTCCTCGAACAATCATTTCCGTATTGACGAGATCCAGAGCCAGCGAGCCACTCAGGAACCGGTCATCTTTGAAACTCTTCTCATTGGTCATCGTAATGTTCCATATCTATCCAGGTCTTCTGTTCGTGTAACTTCTCAAATATTCTTCACCTACAGGCTGCCAACAGCCCCTGATGAGTTGTCCTGAATATTACGCTTCTTTTTTCTATTCATAGCAATCACTTGCTCCTTGAATTATACGCAGATAAATCCACATTGACAAGTACATTTTTCTCTACATCAGGGCTTTCAATTCTAAAAAACGGAACAGTGACCAGTGAGCAAGAGATCAAGAGATCAAGAGATCAAGAGCCTGGTCATACGATGCATCGAAATAGCGCATCTGCTGAGCAACATTGCGCACGCCCTGCCCGGGCAGGTGGGAGTATACAGCAGCAAAGGTGAGGGATCGACCTTCTGGTTCACCCTTCCGTTGACCCCCAATCATTGCAAAGGAAAAGAAAGAAGAATCATCATGTCTAACTCGAATTCCCTTAATCCTAAAGAAAAAGCAATATCGCCCCCGTAGCCACCCATGCCGGACGATCGCTTTCTCGCCGTGATGCAAGGAGCCTCGGATCTCTTTTGGATTCTCTCTGCTACCGGAACGATGGACGAAATCTGTCCCAGTTGGCTTGCTTTCACCGATCAGCAGAAACACGAAGCACGTGGAAAAGGTTGGCTTGAGGCTGTGTATACAATAGATCAACCTTCCTTAAAAGCGTTTCTCGCTCAATCCAGTTCCACAACTCAATCGCATGAACATATCTGCCATTTTCGCCGAAACGACGGATCTATCGTTTGATACGCCTGCGCGTGTTTCCATTTTTTACCGTTGCTGGAAAGATGTACGAGCATGTAGTGAGTGGCATAGATATCACGACAGAAAAAATGAATGAATCGCAAATTCAATTAGCACTTGAGGCCTCCAATGTCGGTTTGTGGCAATTAGATCTGGGCACACAGCAATTTCTGGCCACGGAACATTGGAAGCAGGTATATGGCCTCTCGCCAGATGCTCCCGTTACCTTTGAACGCTTCCTGAGCATGATCCATCCCGATGACCGGGAACGCTTTGAGGCCGTGAATACACGTGCGCATGCTGATCCTACCATCTCCTACGACGTCCAGTTCCGTATCATTCAACCTGATGGAAGTGTGCGCTGGGTAATCTCACGATTACAATATCTAGTAGATGTCCCAAATCAGTCTGGCCTTATGATTGGGTCGGCTCTAGATATTACTGAAGTAAAAAAGGCGCAGGAGCAGGTGGTTGAGATTCTCGAAGGAAGGAACCATTGTTGAAGCCAATGACAAGTTTCTCTCGCTCATCAAGGCGACACGTGAGGAGTTGACTACAACTGGCCTCCACTTGAGGGATCTAACGCCCAGCGAGTATCAGGCAAAAGATCAACACTCCAGAGAAGAACTGTTCACAACGGGCAGGTATCTACCGTTTGAAAAGATCTATTACACACGAGAAGGCACGCAAGTTCCCGTTCTGGTAGGGGGGTTCTTATGCACCCGGAACATGCCTCGTCTTCGCTAGCACTCGCGTTTGCCCTGGATCTAACCGCCCAAAAAGAGCTGGAACGGCTTGAGAAAGAATTAGGATTAGGCCTCTCTATCTGCAAGATGCTCATTGCCCAACATCACGGTGAAGTTGGCGTAGAGAGCACACCAGGTGAAGGATAGACCTTCTGGTTTACTTTACCAACGATACAGGACGTGAATTCAGCGTGAGAAATTCCAGCGGCGCTTGCACCAGATCGGTTGCAGAACCTGGTTCGTACAAGAAGCTTGCCCTCGCTCACCTGATAGCACAGCGAGGCTTATAAATTTCAGGGGAGCTTCAAAAAAAGAGCTACTCCTTTACACTCTTACACTCTGCAAAAAAGCACTCATACCGTCCTATAGTATGAGAATGTATAGTTGACAACTGGAAACATGAAGAGACCTGTACCGCTCTTTCACATTCAGGAACCTCCCTGGGTACGCGCAAGAATATCATCAACCACTTGCACAAGTGGTTGTGTAGCGTCTATTGTTACGCCGCTAGTGGGAATGGCTTCTTTGGTTTGATGCAAGCGCACAATGGTTTCCCGCTCCTCTGGTCGTCCACCCCAGTCAGTTGGATCCCGTGCCATGCGCTCATCAATCCACCGAAGGCAGGTATCAAGGTCGACATCAAGGACAAACACGCCATCTAATACCTCGATGAATTGGGAAAAATTCCTCGACCCGCCGCAGAAAAAGGTGATCACCTCATCCTTGTTCGCGATTAACGCCTTGACTTTCTCTACATCCCAAAGGGGGGATAGGTGGAGATCAGATGCGGAAGTATCTATCGGTGTGCCTGTTTGTGGATTGGCTTGATACCTCAATTCCCGGTCACCATGAAAGGCCTAGTAGCCGCGCCGCTGCAATTCTGTGCAAACCGACGTTTTGCCGGTGCCGGAAACGCCCTCGATAAGATAATTTCTCTTTCCCATTGCTTATCCTTTTCTTGATACTTTTGGACAACAGTATACCTGATGGGGAGCGGTTTTTCCAGCAAACGCGTATGAAAGTCTCTTAATAAGAGAGGACAAATGCGCGAGGTCGGAGGGCGAAACCCGCTCACTCTATCAACCTCAACGCCAGAAGGGGAAAGACCATTTTCCACGCTCATCCCACCATCTTCCCCATCCAGGTCTGCATACGCGCGCGTGGGCATTTCATCGTTGAGGTGCTATACTACCACCATGCGGGTTTTGATCAGTAGCGAGGTTTTCTGAAGGAGAAATATGAATCGCATGGATCGGTTGACCGCGATGGTGCTACTCCTACAGGGAGGACCACGTACAGCTGGTGATCTGGCACAGCGCTTTGAGGTCTCGCGACGTACCGTGTTTCGTGATATCGAGTCGCTATGCCAGATGGGGATTCCGATTGTGGCGACTGCCGGCCCACGGGGCGGCTACGCATTGATGCCTGATTATTCGCTTTCTCCACTCCAGCTGACGGTCAGCGAGTCGTTCCTGCTGCGCCTGGCCTTGAGCAGTGTGGCGCAACTGGCTGATACCCCTTTTAAGCAGGAGCGCGAGTCCCTGCTGGCCAAGATGGCGGCCATCATGCCCACGCGCCACGCGGACAAAGCCGAACAGCTGCTGCGCACCATCCAGCTTGAGGTGCCACAGCGCCATTATGAAACGCCGTTTATCGAGCACCTGATTGCCGCCGCGCAGGAACGGGCGTGGCTGACGGTGGAGTATCGTTCTGGCCAGCGCACGTCGCGGCAGACGCTGCGCCCGCTGCGCCTCTCTTCTTCCGGTGGCTTCTGGTATTGCCGGGCCTATTCGCATGAGCGACAGGAGGAGCGCATCTATCGTGTGGATCGATTTCTCAGCGTGAGCCCCACCGACACACCAGAACCGGACGAGTCACGCATCCCCGCTATATCTCCGAAGCTTCCTTATGGACATCCCTCGCTGCCAGAGGTATGCATCCGCCTGTCCGCCTATGGCACCATGCTCATGGAGCGTGATCCTCACCTGGGCAACGCCATCCAGCCCGACGAAAACAATGATGGCAGTGGATTGTTGCGCTTTCGTTGCCCGCCCTCTGAATATCCTTGGCTGCTGCGTACCCTGCTCAGTTTGGGTCCCGACGCCGAGGTGCTGGCTCCCGAGACGCTTAAAGACCAGTTGCGTGCGGCCGCTCTGACCATTGCGCAACGCTACTCCTAATAGTGACATAAGGCTGTCACCATTACTGCTGTACACTCTCTCTACCAGCCGATAGCGAGCTGGTCATCACGTTGAAGGAGCTATGACTATGGTTGCATCTGCCTCTGTGCAGCAACGCCTGCGCAATTGGCGCCAGACGTCCGAGGATCGTTTACCGGGCAGCGAGCACGCACCAGACTTTATCGAGCGTATGGGCATCGTGACGCTCTATCCAGCCTCGCCGGAGTTCCCCAATCTTTTTTCCGCCTATGTGGGCGATCCCACCACGAAGACGGATTCCGGCTGGGATACGCCCAGCGGTGAGATCTATACCTGGCGCTGGACGCTGGGCAGTCAGGAGGTGGCTTTCTATTCGGCCCTGATCCGGCGCCGGCTAACCTGGATCTCCTGGTCGCTGTTCCCTGTCATGCTGCGGTTGTGTGGCGAATTACGCAGTCCTCATGAGCTCTATCATTCCGGCAAGCTTTCCGCGTCGGCTCATCGCATTATCGAGGTTCTGGAGGAGGTCGAAGAGCCACTGTCGACCCGCGAGCTACGCGAACGGGCGGGCTTTCCTCGCGGCACGGCCTCACGCCACCTCTATCTCAAGGCGGTGGAAGAGCTGGAATCTCAGATGCTCCTGGCCAAGGTCTTCCCCGACGACGAGCATACGATGTATCATACCCTGGTCAGTCAGCGCTACGCCGAGCACGCCGCCGCCGCCAAACGCCTGACCCAGCAGGAAGCCCTGCACACCTTCCTGCTCTGCTATCTATCCCACGCTGTCTCCATTGATCCTGCTCGCCTGGCGAAGGATCTCAAGCTCCCACCGGCAGACCTGAACGCGGCCCTCACCAATCTGGCCGTTGACCAGAGAACATAGAGCGGCATATCCCGCCCATGTTGTCCACTATGACAGGAAAGAAGGCGCTTGATTCATTGTTGAGCTCAAAAAACTTTTTTCCATGATTATCTCCTACAAACGGGAAAGCTGATTGCGGTCAAACGGCTAGAACTGATAGCAGAAGATCCAACCTCCTTCCTTTCTTAGAGCGGGTAGGCTGTCCATCAAGCGGCAGAGTGTACGATAGGCCCAGGTTGTGCGGGCAACATACGGCGACTCGATGATTGAGCGCGCGCCCACGAGATTGAGACGTGGATTCCACTTTTCGGGCTCCTGGGGATCATCGAAGCCCGGATTGGCTGGGGTGATGCCAAGGGCCTTGATCGAAGGATGAGCGACGATGAGCCGTGAGGCCAGCTTGCTATAGCCGTTGAAGACCAGTTGTCCGCTCGGGAAGTGGGCCGTTAGACGGCTGAAGAGCTGCTTGATCTCGTCTTCGGTCAGAAATGGCAAAAGACCATCCGCGACCATGATTGCGGGGCGGTCGGTAGGAACGGTATCTAGAAAGCCAGGATCGGTTAAGGAGGCTCCTATCATCTGGTAGCCGTCGTGTTCGCGGTAGAAGCGTTGACGCAATTCGATTACATCGGGATAGTCGATATCGAACCAGTGGACACCTTGCGGCGGGTTCACGCGTTCCCAGCGGTTATCCAGACCACAGCCCAGATCAAGGACCGTGGCCTCAGGGTGGTCCGCGAGAAATGCCCTGGTACAATCATCAAGCATTTTGGCCCGAATGGCCCCACCAAAGCTCTCTTTTTGCGGCACCTTCAACTTTTGGAAGTCATAGTCAAGCGCCTGGACCAGCTCCTCCGCTTTCTTATCACCCAGGATCGGGCGCTTTGAGAGGCTATCCATCGCTCTGGTATAGAGTGTGAGAAGAAGTGTTTCTTTCATTCCAGTAAAGGGGACTGTAATGGTTTGCATCATGCTATCCTTTTGCTTTTTATGTGACCGCCTAATAAAGCCGCTTCCGGTAGCTCTCCTGTAGAGAGGCCTCCATCTCCTGGACGCTGGTATTGGCAGGGCGAACCTGATCGAGCAGGATCTGGCCGAGGGAGGGGATGACGGAGCTTTCGGGCCAGGTGGTCGAGTCCCAGAGATGGGAGCGTTTGGCTGCTTTGGCGCAATGCAGAAAGCACTCCTGCACTTCGAGGGCAATGGCGACCAGGGGAGACTTGTCTTGCACCTTCATCGGCTCAAGCAGCGCGGCATCGCGAATGAGCTGGGCACGCCCGTTGACACGCAGGATCTCCTCCACGCCTGGGATCAGGAAGAGCAGGCTGACAGACGGGTTCTGGAGAATGTTTCTTAAGGTATCGAGCCTCCGGTTGCCTGGTCTTTCGGGAATGAGGAGTGTCTGCTGGTCCAAGATATGGACAAAGCCCGGCGCATCTCCACGAGGCGAGACATCGAAGTGCCCGGCAGCATCGGCTGTCCCGATCAGCAGAAAGGGAGAGTAGGCGATAAAATTTTCGCAGTGCGTATCCAGGGCCGCAAGCTGCTTGCGTACAACCAGCTCGCTTGGAAAACCTAACAGCTCACGCAGCTCTTCCTCCGAACGAATCACTTCCTGAAATCTAGATGCATTCATAGTTAACCCTATTTCTACTTTTATACATATAGCGCCATTATTTACTCGATCACATAAAGCAGGTGAAACATCATCTAAGCTCCACACAGGCTCGTCATGCGAACAAGACTGCGAGGTGCAAGTGGCGCAGGTGTTCAGGCTCGATGACGGCTTCGATGGCGACAAATTTGCCGTCGCTGATGGTGAGGAGTACAAGGAAGAGCAATTGCCCACGTGGGGCGATCGCGACTCCTACGGATCCATCCACAAGCACTGGTTGCGCGAACGGGATGCGTTTGAGCAGTTGCATGGCTCCCCGGGCGACGGCTCGTGCGCCATACATTTTGGCAACCGCTCCGCGTGAGACGGCGAGCGGGTCGGCGCGAAAGACGACTTCTGGATCAAGCATGGTCATCAGCGCATCGAAGGAACCTTCGCGGGCCGCCGCTAAAAAGGCCTCCACCACCGCGCGCTGGGAGGCGAGATCGGGTTCTTTGAGCAGGGCCGATCCACGTACACGGCGGCGCGCCCGGCTGGCAAGCTGCCGGGTCGCCAGCGGAGAACGTTCCACGAGGGGCGCAATCTCATCGAAGGGGACGCTGAAGATATCGTGCAGGACGAAGGCGAGGCGCTCGGCGGGCGCAAGCGTGTCGAGCACCACGAGCAGAGCCAGCCCCACCGCATCAGCAAGCTCGGCCTCCTCCTCCGGGTCAACCTCACTCTCCTGGCTGGTGGGAGGATTGGAGGCCGACGCTTCCAGCGAATCCTCACGGCGCGTGGTACGTGCATGGAGCATGTTCAGGCAGATGCGCGCCAGCACCGTCGTCAACCATCCCTCCAGATTGGAGACCGCGCTCACATCGGCCCGAAAAAGGTGCAGCCAGGTCTCCTGGACGGCATCTTCCGCCTCGGCAAGTGAGCCAAGCATGCGGTAGGCCATCGCACGCAGGCGAGGGCGCTCCGCCTCAAATTGTTCTGTTAACCAGTTGGGTATCTCTCTCATCGGTCACACTTCCTCGTTTCAGTTTGTCATAGGTATAACGAAGAAAACCTGATCGGTGGAAGGGGAACAGCTTCGCTGCTGTCCGCCGATTCTCTCTTTCTCATCGGTCACATCTCGTCGTTTCGGTTTGTCATAGATATGACAGAGCAAACCCTCTGAATGTGACCAATGAGGATAAATAATAAACGAGAAAGTGACAATAAACACCATGACTCTCAATTCCTCACATTCCACCTTCACACAATTGGCAGCAGATGAGCAGGTCGAGAGGACCGTTCAAGCACTACAAACGCACGGCATACACGTGGTCGTCTGCGAAACAGGCGAAGAAGCAAGAGCATATGTGCTGGCTTGCATCCCCGCCGGTGCAGAGGTCTACGATGCGCCCTCACGGACGCTTGAAACGCTTGGTCTGACAGAGCAGATCGCACGCGCAAGCCGCTTCCAGTCCGTACGTACGCAGTTAGCGACGCTTGATCTCGCGACGGAGCGCAACAAGATGCGTAAACTGATTGCGGCTCCTGATCTCCTGCTGGGGAGCGTTCAGGCGATCACCGAACAGGGCGAGATCCTGCTTGCCTCTGCCTCCGGCAGCCAGTTAGGGGCCGCCGTCTTTGGGGCAAATAAAGTGATCTGGGTCGTGAGCACGCAAAAACTTGTGCACACCTTGGCCGATGGCCTGCGTCGCATCCGCGAATATAGCCTCCCCCTAGAAAATGAACGCGCTCTGCAAGTATATGGTCAAGGCAGCGCCATCAATAAGTTGCTGACCGTCAAGGCAGAGCACGAACCCGACCGCATCACGCTGGTCCTGGTCAAGCAGCAGATTGGTTTCTAGGCGCTCTGGGAAAGCGCGTGACATTGCAAAAAATAGCCATATAGGTATGGAGAAAGTGTCTGAGATAGGAGATAACGATGAAAATACTGATTGCTGGAGCAAGTGGGGCTTTGGGCGCCCCTTTGACCCGTGCATTGATCACCAAAGGACATCAAGTTTTGGGTCTGGCCCGGACCCCTGAGAGCCGAGCGCACCTCACCCGTCTTGGTGCTCACCCGCTTCAGGCCAATGTGATGGAGCGCGACGAGCTGCTCAAAGCGGTCAAGGGTGTACAAGCCGACGTCGTGATTCATGCCCTGACCGCGCTCAAGAAGTCGCCCCTGCGTCATCAGGACATGTATGCGACCAACGCCCTGCGCGATGTTGGCTCCAGAAATCTGCTCGCAGCAGCCCGCCAGGTCGGAGCACGCAGGTTCATTGCCGAATCGATGACGCTGGGCTACGGCTATGGAGACTGGGGCGCACAGGTCCTCACGGAAGACCATCCCTTCGCGCCCATGGGAAGCTCGGCGCAACTCGAACGACACGTGGCCGGGTTCCGCTCCTTGGAACGCCAGCTCTGGGAGGCGACCCAGGAGGGTTGGATCGAGGGGATCGCCCTGCGCTATGGCTACTTTTATGGCGCGGCCTCTCTCCCCCCGCTGCTGGAGGCCCTACGCCACCACAGCCTTCCTCTGCCCGATGGAGGCCGCGCGGTTACCTCCTGGATCTATCTGGAAGATGCCGCCGCCGCCACCATCGCCGCGCTTGAAGGAGGGAAGGCGGGAGAGGCATATAACATCGTCGATGACGAACCGGTACGCAACCAGGACTTCTTCGCGTTCCTGTGCCAACAAACTCACCTTCCCAAACCCTTGTCGCTGCCAAGTTGGATGATGCATCCCCTCGCCCCGCTAGCAACCGACTTTTTCGCAACCTCCATGCGCGTCTCCAATGCGAAAGCGGTGCGTGAGCTTGGGTGGAGGCCAACGATTGCCCCCAGCTATCGACAAGGGATCGCTCAAGCGCTGGAGGTGCTCAACTCGGAACAGGGCGCTATCAAGCTATAAGAAATACTATCTCAATTCAACATAATCACAAAAACAGTAAAGGTGCTCTATTATGCAGAACAACACAATAGGAACCCAGGCAAAACAACGGCAGGCGATCGTCATTGGTGCCGGGATCGCCGGCCTGTTGGCGGCCCGTGTGCTGGCGGAGTATTATGAACGAGTACTGGTGGTAGAGCGTGACCAGTTGCCCAGCCAGCCCCAACCGCGTGCGGGGACACCGCAGTCCCATCATCTCCATCGCTTGTTGCCGCGTGGCAAGATGATCCTGCAACGCCTGTTTCCCGGTTTTCTTGAGGATCTCCTTGCGCATGGAGCTGTCCCGCTGGAGCAGACCAAGAGCCTGTTGATCGCCAAAGATGGACGTACGGCCCACAGTGCGCCCAATGCGCTGGGCAAAGACGCCTCGTGTAGCAGGGCGCTGTTGGAGTGGGAGATACGGCAGCGCGTGCAGGCCATGGCAGGTGTGCATTTTCTGTCCCAACAGGACGTGGTTGGTCTTATCGCGGCCCCCGACCAAAAATCTATCGCCGGTCTCCATCTACGTAAGCGAGGACAATTGGAAAAGCGGACCCCTTTGTTCGCGGATCTGATCGTCGATGCCAGTGGACGCTCCTCCAAGCTCCCATCCTGGTTACAAGAATTAGGCTATCACCTGCCTGAGACTGAGCAGGTCCATTCCGCGATCGGCTATAGCACGCGCTACTACCAGTTCCCGGTAGAGACTGAGCCGGAGTGGAGTAACGCGCTCAAGCCATTCTCTCAGAGCGATGGGGTCGCCTTCTCGCTCATCGAGAACCATACCTGTGCCGCGATTATTGGCAATATCGGCGGCCAGTACCCTCCGACCGATGTGGTGGAGTTTGAGCAACGACTCTCCGACGCCATCGGACCCTATCTCCCTCAATTGTTGCGAGATGCTAAGCCCCTTGGTAATCCGCGTGGGCAGCGGATTCCGGTCTGTAAGCGCCATCACTTTGAGCAGATGGAAGATTGGCCTGCTGGTTTGCTAGTACTAGGAGATGCCTTTTGCAACTTTGATCCGATCTATGGGCAGGGCATGAGCGTGGCCGCGATCGAGGCCGAGACGTTGGCACAATGTTTGCAAGAGCAACAGAGCCAGCCCCGGCCTGGCTTTGAACGCTACGTACTTCAACGCATGCAGCAGGCCATCGACCCGGCCTGGTGGCTCAGCAGTGTCTCAGACCTCAATGCGCAGGGTGTCACCTATACAGGTCATTCTCCAGTACGCGGGGTCCGGTTGGTCCAATTGTATCTCGACCTGTATCTCAAGTATGCTCCAGTGCTGGATCGGGAATTGCTGCAACAAGGGAAGTATGGACAAACGTACCTGCTGAAAAACTTCTTGATGAATGGCTTGCTGATCTCACCGTGCGAAGTCATCAATGCGCGCGTACTGGCCGCCTTACTTGCGGTGGGAGGGGCTTCAGAGGAAGGACGACTGCTGGCAGAGCTGCTTCAGGGTTATCCGCAACGCTTCGAGGAGATCCTGGATGATATTATTCCTGACTTCTCCTTGTCCTTTCAGGAGTCTGTCCTGCTCTCTCAACCTCCGGTTGCTCAGGTCGTCGGGACCAGAGCAAGGAAGGAGGCCTTCGGATAAGAGGGGCGGTGGGCGAACGGGTACGGGGATAGATTTTCAACCTGTCCCTACAAGAGTTCGGCGTGAGATGTTTCAGTTTTCAGGATTGGAGTGACGACATATATGATGGAAACCGGTAACATGCAAGGGAAGGTTTGTCTGGTGACGGGGAGTAGTTCGGGGATTGGCAAGGCGACGGCGAAAGGACTGGCGCGGACGGGTGCGAAGGTGGTGATGATCTGTCGCAATCGTGCCAAGGGCGAAGCCACCCAGGCGGAGATCAGGCAGGAGATTGCGCACGCGCAGACGGATTTGATCGTTGCCGACCTTTCGGAGCTGGCCCAGGTGCAGCGCGCTGCTCAGGAGTTGACGCAAAGGTATCCGCACCTGCACGTGTTGATCAATAACGCCGGAGG
Source organism: Dictyobacter alpinus (assembly GCF_003967575.1). Lineage (NCBI taxonomy): Bacteria > Bacillati > Chloroflexota > Ktedonobacteria > Ktedonobacterales > Dictyobacteraceae > Dictyobacter > Dictyobacter alpinus. The sequence goes on along the minus strand of NZ_BIFT01000002.1, from coordinate 3,107,860 downwards.
GTTGAAGAGTAAGCGGGAAGTGACAACTGACGGCCTGGAGTACGCTTTTGCCACCAATTATCTGGCTCCCTTCCTGCTCACCCAGCTCCTGCTGGATACGCTCAAGGCCAGTGTTCCTGCGCGGATCATCAATGTCAGTTCGGCCGGGCACAGCCTGGGGCGGATCGATTTCGCGAATCTGCAAAGCGAGCAACGCTACAGTGCCTCAAGGGCTTATGCCGATACCAAGCTCGCACAACTTTATGCCACCTACGAACTGGCCGCCCAGCTCGAAGGGACGGGGATTACCGTGAACGCGCTTCATCCGGGGGCGGTCGCGACCAACTTCAACGACAACCTGACTGGGCTGGTGGGTTTTATTGGAGCCTTCAACAATCTGGTGGGGGCCAGCGCCGATAAAGGAACGCAGACGACGCTGTACCTGGCAAGCTCGCCTGAGGTGGAGGGAGTCACGGGGAAGTACTTCTCCAAATGTCAGCCGGTCTCTTCCTCCAAACGTTCCTATGATCTGGAGGTGCGCAAACGCCTCTGGCAGGTGTCGAAGGAGTTGATCCAGCCATATGCTTCTCTTACCAACACAAAGAGCTTCTAAGATAGGACCCTTGTGTGTCTTGCACACAAGGGTTCACCTTCCCATTTTAGAATTACTGGACGAAGAACCAGCCACCTACCACAACTGATGCTCTCTGGACGCGCCTGCAGCCCATGCCCCTGCCTCGCTCCCAGCAGTTCGACGCCGATCTCCACCGCATCGTCACCCATATGCGCACGTCTTTCCCGGATCACACCATGCACATCGCCCAGCTGGCCACCTTCCTGTGCACACCATTGGAACCAGAGCAGCCAGCACCCTGCTCACTGCTGTTCACCTCTCACGTCGTGTTCACACATTCATCTCATCTATCGATCAAAAAATGACACTAGGAGGCTGGCACAGTCAATTCCATTTTTATTTAGGGTGCTTTTTTCTTTGCTTTTTGAACACTTCTCCTTCTCCCCCCACCAACTTCTGCCCTCTCGCCCCACAAGCTTTCTCTCCCGTTTCCCCCCTTCCTCCTTCTCTCCAGGCCACCACGAAAAAATGTGATCATTTCATTTTCGCGTTTACAAATAATAGATTCAAAAAAGGATGAGCTGGAGACTATCTACAAACATCATCCTTCATGCAGTTGTAGCATGAAGGATGACATCTCCCCAACCATATGAGTTAGTCTTACTGGTGAGATGGAGAAGGCAGTATATTACCATATGGAAAAACGAGCAGAAGCGGTTGCCGATCAGGCTCATCGCCGCTGGATTGCCTCCAGTGATCCTGATGAGCACGTCGAACAGATTCGCCCCTACATCGAACTTGGCTTTACACACCTGATCTTTCACGCTCCAGGCGAAGATCAGTCACGCTTCCTACAGATCTATGCCAAAGAGATCTTACCGCGCTTACGCAAACGCTTCGGCTAAGAACTCCGTCAATGTGTAATTTCACGCCGCGTAAATTCGGCGGCATGCAGCTTTACAAAGTCGTGCACATTCGTTGGCCTCTCGCCAGTGAGCTTGAAAAAATCGTCCGTCATGCGGTCGTAACGTCCCTGTTCGTGCAGTTCTGCCATTACCCCAAAATGGTTGACGAGATATGGAGGCAACCCTGCCTCACGAAGTTGATCGGTCCATGTGGCGAGGGGTACATTGCGATAGCGAATCGTCCGACCGAGTGCCCTGGAGAAGAGGTACGCATAATGATTGAGATCTGCAGACTCAAAACCGGTGAGATTGTAACTGTGACCAATATAGGGAGCCGGGTCATCAAGGATGACAGCTACGGCGCGTGCTACGTCGACCGCCGAGATTGGTGAGGTCTTGCCTTCGCCCATCGGCAATGCCAACTCGTTGGCTTCCCGTACACTCGTAGCAGCGAGAAGCAGGAAGAAATTTTCAAGGAAGACCGTTGGTCGGACCGTAACGACTGGCAGTCCCGACCATGAGAGGGCTTGCTCCGCTAGCCAGTGCAATTTTTGCTGCTGGCTGTCTGTGGTCTCGGTGATGCTCATCTGCGAGACCGTCATTTGCGACATATTCACAAACGCCTCGACACCATGGTGGCGCGCCACGGCGGCGGTGTTGACCGTGGCTTCCAGATACGTCGGGGAGACGGACATGCCGAAATACATGCGCGCACAGCCTTCGATCGCGCGGTGCATCGAGGTAAGATCTGTCAAATCTCCTTGCACAACTTCGGCTCCGAGTCGGCGCAAAGCCTCGGCACGCTCATCCTCGCGCCGCACCAGGGCGCGTACCTTATGTCCTCGGGAGAGCAATAACGCAGTGAGGTTGCGACCGATCGAACCAAGACTACCGGCTGCCCCGGTCACAAGAGTCATGCTGTCATCTGTAGATTTCATTGTCATGCCTCTTTATTTATGAGTATGCTCAATCGCTATGGGTGGCTAAGGTGCAGTCTAGATATGCGAGCGTTAGGCACGCTGAAGCGGATCCCATGGTGTGTTCATCACATGGCCAGCGAAAGACGCCTTTGGATGGAGGCGCTCGCTGACAACGCCCCCCGTGGTGGTTTCGATCGCGATACGATCGGGTGTGAAAGCGGTGTGCCAGTCCATCTGGCCGAATGGGCTGACGGACGCAGTTTCCTCATGAAGCGTGATTGTCTCCTCACGGGGATTGGGATCCTGCTCGAGACCCTTCATCGGCCACACCCCCCCACCGGTGATGACCGTAGCAGTCGCCCTCTTGAATGTATTCCAACGATCAAGGCCGCCATGTGCGGCAATGACTTGGGTTAGTAGATCGTCCATCTGTTCCCCCCTCTCATCCTTTCATGATGCGCTAGAATAGAAGCCGTTGGAGTGATATACCAACCATACCAAACACTCGTGCCATCCGACTTTTGAGGAAGTTTTCTCGAGCACTGCATTACTCAGGAAATATCTTCTCACCCTTCAACTCTAATACGGGCGCTCTCTATTAAAGGTATCTTATACAAATCTGGTCATCGGTGATTCAGAAGATCAGGAAACCAGTTGGTGTTACCTTTCGACTGACGCATCGTGTCCTTACTGGAGGAAGAGAAGATTACTGTTACATCCCGTATGAGAAAAACCATGAAGAAGGATACCACTATGGCACCATTGGTGACGGTATAGTGAGCATACATGATTGAGGGCTATGTTTTTCTTTTTAGGAGCAAGAGTTGTGCTAGAGAAGCTTCATCTTGATGAGTGGATGATGGGAATGGCCTCGCCGCAAAAGCACTATTCATAAGTAGGAGGAACACCAATGGAACGATGTGAGGGGACGCTCCACGAGAAACAAGTTATCGTCCTCGGAGGCAGTTCGGGTATTGGCCTTGAAACGGCACGTCTCGCTGACGCACAGGGTGCCAAGCTTGTGCTCGTCGCTCGTGATGTGCACAAGCTTGAGGCAGCCTCCCACGCACTGGGAGGTTCGGCTCGGACGGCCATCTTTGATGTCGCCGACGAAGGGGCCGTCAGAACGTTCTTCGAACATATTGGGAGGATTGACCATGTTCTCCTCGCGGCGGGCAATCCTTTCTATGCACCGCTTGTACAGATGAACTTCTCAGAGGCGCGTCGCTACATTGATAACCGTATTTTGTCGATACTATATATAGCACGGTACGCTGGGCCGCATATGGTTCCTGCTGGCTCATTGATCTTTCTCAGCGGAACGCTGATTCAGCGGCCAGCTCTCGGCCTCAGTGTGACCTCAATCGCTGGCCATGCCACAGGGACGCTGACAAAGAACCTCGCTTTGGAACTGGCTCCCACTCGGGTGAACACCATTGCCTGCGGATTCGTCGATACTCCCTTATCGGCTGCTCTGCTTGGCGAGGGGTTGCAGGCACGTCGGGAAGAATTAGAACGGACACTCCCTATTCATCGCGTGGTGCAACCCGAGGATGTAGCCAAACTGGCTGTTCACTTGATGCTAAACACTGCCATCACTGGATCAACCTATGCAATTGATGGTGGTCAAAGCCTGTTGTAAAGACGCATAGACACGCAGTTTTCCATCTGGTAAGAGGCCATGCATCAAAGAGTACAGTCGTTCCCTACCGAAAGACTGAACCAGATGGCAGGGGACTGTGCCTCATTTTCCTGCCAATGGTATAATGGCAAGGTAAACCAGAGCGCGGCCCCTCGCCAGGAGCACACTGTACTCCAGCGTTCCCCTCATGCCGTTCAATGAACACCCGGTACTCCAGCGTTCCCCTCAGAACACCCGGTACTCCAGCGTTCCCCTCATGCCGTTCAATGAACACCCGGTACAAATAGAGGGGCAATCCGCAACTCAAATCGTGTCCATGTTGGATGGAACTGCCTTTGTGTCGTTTGTACAAATTTTTCAGCACGTAGAAGAGAGAGATGGCGCACTGTAGACATACCCCAGGTGTGGTTCTCTGTTGTTTGACGCATATCTCGGCTCTGGCACAACTTTGGTGATCATTGTAAGTTTGCTTGATACAATTACCTGAAAGCATCGTTCTACATGTAAAAAAGAGAAAGATGCCTATTCAGAAATGGAAGAATCTCACATCCTCTCTCTTGGCGAGGGGTTACAACTGAGAAAAATGGAAGTGGTCAATGATCACTTCGTTTTTCATGTGCAAGCTACGGCTGATGTTTCGATCTGTCCTCTGTGTCAACAACCAGCAACGCGCATTCATAGTCAATACTTCCGTGTCGTTTCTGAACTTCCTTGCATAGGACATCAAGGACAAATCGTCTTGCATGTGCGCAGGTTCTTCTGCAATCGTGGAGATTGTCTCCGGAAAATCTTCACTGAACGGCTCCCCCATCTCGTGGCTCCCTGGGCTCAAATGAGCCAGCGACTCTGTTCGACTATCCAAGCCATTGGACTTTCAACTGGTGGAAGATTGAGGCAGCACCTTGCAACTCGTCTTGGCATTCAAACATCGCGAACGACGATTGTCAGACGAGTCATGGAGATTCCAACTCAGACGCCTCAGACCATTCCAGTACTTGGAGTTGATGATTTCCCCTTTCGGCGTGGCAGAACATTTGGGATGGTCCTTGTTGATCTGGAAACCCATCAGATTTGCAATGTCTTGCCCAATCGTCTGGTCGAAACAGTTGCTGCATGGATGCGTTCTCATCCAGAAATTACCATCGTGAGCCGTGATCGAGGAAGTGAGTATGCATCGGCAGCCTCTCAAGGAGCGCCTCAAGCGGTGCAGGTAGCCGACCGTTTTCACATCGCCAAAAACATGACAGAAGCAGTCCAAAATCTTCTTGCCCGTGTCCTGCCAGAGATGAAAGGATACGGACAGGAGAAAGATGTTTCTGAACTGACAAAGGCAACGGTCTCTCTTCCTATTGAGGAATTGCGTCCAGCGCAAGAAGCGAGTGTCAAACAAACCGTTGCCACACGACGTGCAGAGCGACAAGACCGTTATCAACACGTAATGATCCTCTCTGAGCAAAAGATGACATCGCAAGAAATTGCGAACCATCTTGGGATGAAAGCACAAACGGTACGGGATTGGCTTCATAAAGAGGTTGCTCCTGATACGAGACCGCGTCGAAAACAGCAGAGCGATTTTGACCAACACGCGCCCTATGTGCTGAAACGATGGCGGCAAGGCGAGCACAATGGCCGACCGTTATGGCGTGAAATCACACCTCAAGGATTTAGGGGCTCCGAACGTATGGGCTATCGGTTTCTAGAAACATTGAAAAATACAGACATTTTGTTTTCTGCTGGACATTCTCGTCTGCCTTATTACACTTCAAACACGGCAGTCTGGTTATTTGTACGGATACTAAGACACTCAATGAAATTGAGAGGCAAGATCTCGATGCCTTTCGCTTAGCGCACTCAACCCTTGATATGACTTATCGCTTTTTGCAAGATTTTTGGCAGATGCTTCGGCATAGCGAAGGAGAACGATTGGAGACCTGGATAGAGCACGTCATGCAAAGCCAGATTCCTGAACTCCAACGTTTTGCGAGAGGTGTGGAACTTGATAAGGCTGCTGTCCAATCAAGGCTGACACGTTCTATCAACAATGGACCAGTAGAGGGCCAAGTAACGAAAATGAAACTGATCAAACGGATGGTGTATGGCTAGGCTGGCTTTCATTTGCTCCGCCAACGAGTTTTACATATGTTCTGAGTGCGAAAACAACCAGGCAGAAATCACCAAAGTTGTGCCAGAGCCAGATATGTGTCAAACAACACTGAAAACCTGTCTTGCTACACTCATAACCAATGTTGGTCGAATGGTATCACAAGCCTTGACAGCCTGGCATCTCTCTATTATAATGAGTGAACAATCATTCATAATGAACGATCATTCACTCACATGAAGAAGGCAGGCTTATGAAAGATCCCGTGAAAGCGTCCCTACAAGAGCAATTGGCTGCCGCCCGGCGCGCCCAGATCCTCGATGCGGCGATCAAGGTGTTCGCGCAGAAAGGCTTCCATGCGACGACCATTAAAGATATCGCGCGCGAGGCTGATCTGGCGGATGGAACGATCTATAAATACTTCGAAAATAAGACGGCGCTCTTGCTTGGCATCCTTGAGCCCCAAAGAACGCAAGCTCAACAGGATATGAGCTTTTTGCTAGAACCCGATGCAGACATTCATAGCGTTATGAAGGCCTTTATCCACCAGCCATTGATGGCCTTCAAAAAAGATAATTTCGAACTCTTTAAAGTGATTGTCTCGGAGATTCTGGTCAATCAGGAGCTACGCGAACGGTTTCATCAACAAGTGCTGGGACCGATGCTGCAAGGAGGTGAAGCATACCTGCGCCACTGGTCAGAGCAAGGCATGATCTCACCACAGAATACCGATCTGACAATACGTGCCATTGCAGGGATGATCCTTGGCCTGTTGCTAGAACAGAGCATGGGCGATCAAACGCTCGAAGCACAATGGGATACGTTGCCTGATACGCTTGCCTCACTGATTGTCAACGGCATAAAAAAAGAACCATTGTAGGAGAAATGAAAAATGATCCCGACACAGGCATTACGTTATCCTTTTCAGGGGACGGGCTGGACTCGCCGCCTTCTCGCTCTGACACTGCTGCAATTGATTCCTGTTATCGGTCAGCTTATGCTCCTTGGCTATCGCCTCGAGATCGTGCGTGCGGTCTACGCCGGAGAGGCCAATCTGCCACCAATACGCTGGCAACAAGCACTCGGCAATGGCCTGCGCATGATCATGGCTGGACTCCTCTACTGCCTGCCCATCATTATAACCGGAGCCATCATAGGGATGAGCACAATTGGTCTACGTGTGGACACCGGCAGCATGGGTACATTGAGCATTATCCTCTCTATCGGCATCCCTCTGATTGCCATCGTTGGAAGCTTACTCATGAGCAGCCGCAAGCAGCCACAAACGGGAGCCGCACTCAAGCAGCCACCAAAACCTGGTTCCATCTTCGCAAAGATCGTACCGCTTTTCGTGATGATTCTGGCCATCTTTGTCTTGCAAGCTGTTGTGTCAGATGCGAACTTTAGCAGACCAAACGCTGCAGCTATCGCGCTGTACGTTATACTCACCCTGCTCATCTCTGTGATCGGGCTGGGTCTGGGAGGAGTACGTCAGGCGATCATGCAACGGGGACTCTTCTCACCAACGACTAGTATCACGCTTCTTCTCCAGCACCGCTCCACCACTAGTATACTCATACTCAATCTATTCCTGCTGGGAGTCATCACGCTCCTTGTAAGCTGCCTGGGCCTGGTCTTGCTGGTCCTGCCTGGCTTATTCACCATTGTCGTCTGCTCGCTAGCAATGGGGTATCTCTTTGCCCGCTATGGAATGCAGATCGGGATCGCATCAATAAACAGCACGACAACATCAAACAATGTCTCTTTTTCAGAGACACCAACAGCAGTGTAGTACAGACATACGGACTATCGTTCAACCGTACAAATAAAGACAGGAGTACACACTTTATGCAGATTACTATTATTGCAGGAGGGAGCCGTGGTGACGTGCAGCCTTATGTAGCGCTGGGCAAGGGCTTGAAGGATGCAGGTCACGCTGTTCGCGTCCTGACTTCGGACGATTTTCAATCACTGATCACCGAGTATGGCCTGGAGGCTTTTTCGACTGGCGGTAGTGCTGAGGCTGCCGCCAGAGAGATGCAAGGGCTCTTAGACCAAGGGAACATGCTAACCGTTCTAGCACGTATGGGGGAAGCATCCGAAAAGCAGGCCGTACAGGCCGTTGAGGCCAGCATCCGTGCCTGCGAAGGTTCAGATCTTTTGCTGGGTGGACTCAGTGGCATCGCTAGCGGCGCCTCGCTCTCGGAGTATCTCAACATCCCACTCCTGCTCGCTTACCTGGTTCCTTTCCATCCGACCAGCGAGTTTCCCAGCGCGCTGACGCCCCTGCCGCAGTCTCCACTGACCCGCTGGCTTAACAAGCCATCCCACCATATCGCGCAACAGATGATGTGGCAATCGTTCCGTGGAGGGGATACGAAGGTCCGCACGCAGGCTCTGCACTTGCAACCCTCCTCGTTCTGGGGACCCTTCTCCGCTTTACGCAAAAGCAAGCAACCAACACTCTACGGCTATAGCAAACATGTCATTCCACAACCTCACGATTGGGATGCATCGCAACACGTCACTGGCTACTGGTTTCTCGAACCATCCGAGGGCTGGGAGCCACCCGTCGAGCTTGTGCAATTCCTGCAAGCGGGTCCTGCACCGATCTATATCGGCTTCGGCAGCATGACTAATAGCAAGCCAGAAGAGACAGCGGACCTGGTCCTGCACGCATTGGAGCGCACCGGCCAGCGCGGCGTGGTCTACGAAGGCTGGGGCGGCCTCAAAAAAGAGCAGTTGCCCGCGAATGTGTATATGACGCAGTCGATCCCCCATAGCTGGCTCTTCCCACGTATGGCGGCGGTCGTCCATCATGGTGGCGTCGGTACCACAGCAGCGGGACTGGCGGCAGGGGTTACCTCGATCATCGTCCCCTTCTTCGCCGACCAGCCATTCTGGGGTCAGCGCGTCCACCAGCTCGGCGTTGGACCTCAACCGATCCCGCGCAAAAAGCTCACCGCCGACAGGCTCACACATGCTATTGAGCAGGCCATGAACGATAACGCGATGCGTGAGAAGGCGGCCACACTTGGTCAGCGTATCCGCACCGAGAACGGCGTTGAGCGAGCAGTTGAGATCATCGAGCAGAGCCAGAATAAAAGTTTTTCCGCTCCACGAAGCACCGGATTACCCAGGTGAGCACAACACGAGACAGCGCCACAGAGAGCGCAAACACGGTGTCAGCTCGCTTGCGTGGTTGGCCGCTCGTGGCAACCATTAGCGCGCTCTTTACCACCCTGCTGATGGCGGCCATCGATGGCTCGATCGACGATCGAGCCACGCCACGTATTATCGCGGACCTGCACGGCTTTAGCCTGTACGGCTGGCTGGTAACCATCTATCTGCTGGCCTCGACCACCACGATTCCCATCGCGGGCAAGTTATCCGATCTTTTTGGTCGCAAATGGTTTTTCATTGGAAGAGTATTAATCTTTCTGCTAGGCTCAATGCTCGCCAGAACATTGTACAGAAAGGGCTTGTCCCGACGTCGCTACTCGACCATCTTTTTGAGATCGTACGGCAGGCATTAGCGAGCAGCATTCATCAGGCATTCGTCATCACGTTCTGCCTCAGCCTGCTCAGCCTGGTCGTGGCAGTGTTCTTACGGGATGCACCCGCATCTCAAGGAGAAGATACCATCGCTACCCCTCAGGTAGAGGTAGCAAAAGATAATCGTTACGCCAAACAGTAAAACAAGGAGAACAAGATTATGGAACTGACAAATATTGATATCACCAACGCGACATTCAAAGCCAATCCATTTCCGTTCTAGACCCAACGCCGAGATACGCGTAAAATAGGACATAGGGGAAACGAGTAAAACATGCAGAAGATTTCTTCTGTTTAGAAGCCAGTCCACTCGGCCTCCGCTCAGCGAAAACCAGATGCTAAGGACCGCAAGTGGGGAAATGGTCCTTCTGCTGACAAACGCTTTGCCGCCTGACTTATGGCAGAAGCAGCTCCAGAGCCACACACTGGACAGGAATTTAATCCTCATAGGCGTTTTGTCGCAGTCCTTCCACGCGCACGGCTAGTTGCTCAACCGTAGGTTGGCTGTAGATTCTGGTCGTGTCGAGGGACGTATGCCCCAGGAGCGTTGCCAATTCTACCACGTCGCCGGGGTACTCGCTTAAATAATTGCGCGCGAACGTATGACGCAAGGTATGTGCGCTGGCCTGAGCCGGGGCCAGTCCAGCATCGCGGACCAGCACATCGATCATTTGTCGCATCGCCGAAGTGGTGAGTCTCCCATGCTTTTGGCTCTGCCAGAGGGGAAGTTCTGCTTCCCTCGAATCACGCCGAGGCCACGGCTTTCACGGTAGGGTCACATTGGAAGCGCGGCTCCAGGTATGCGGCCAGGGCCAGGCGCGCGGACACATTGAGCGGGACGGTCCGGGCCTTGTTGCCTTTGCCCTGGCGCACAATCACGGACCCGTTGCGCTCTCTGATATCGATATCAGAGAGCAGCACATGACTGCATTCATCCAAGCGCAAACCAGTTTGGAGAAGGACTTGCACAATGGCGTAATTGCGCTTCCCTTCACGACTCCTCTGGGCCTGACGTAACAGGGCATCGACCTCGTTCTCATTGAGACCCTCGCGTGATGACGCCGCTTATCACCCCACCAGCTTGATGCGGCGGGCGGGATTCGCTTCCAGGTAATGTTCTGTGGTGAGCCAAGCGCACCAGGCTCGCAGCGCGCTGAGATGTCCATTCACCGTACTGGTGGCTCGGCGTTGGGTGTGTTGGAGAAAATTCCGATAGCCGACGATGGTCATAGGGGTAAGGGCCGCAAGTTGTCACGGACGCTGCTCGACCTCTCGGTACCACACAAGAAACCCCTCCACAGCGCTGCGGTAGCAACGGATGGTTCCACTGGCTCGATCACCCGCCTGGAGTTCCTCCAGCCAGAGCGTGAAGACGGCTTCGGGAGAAGGAGCGGGTAGCGAGGAACTCAGCATGTTTTTTCACCTGTTTTTGCAGGCGTTAGCAGTATAGCACACCGATGTCTCCGAGCGGAGGCAGATGAGTTTTTCAAGGAGGAAACAGGTGAAAGTAGTCCGTCTCGCCTGTTTACCGCCTCGGCTCCTACCGCAACCAACGATCAAACATCTGCCTCACCAAATTGTAATTTACAGGTGGAGGTGGCAAATTTTTCAGTATCCTTTTTCCTCTAGATTGGGACTTTTCTCTAGAAGAAGTAAACGACATGGAAAGGTAAGGACAGGACGATGGAAGCACTCGATACGCTGGTGAGAGCGGCTCAGCATGAGGATAAGGAGGCCTTCAACACGCTGATCGAGCGTTTTCAGGACATGGCTTGCGCCAGCGCGTACGCCATGCTCGGAGATTGGCAACTCGCCGAAGATGCCACGCAAGAGGCGTTCATCGAGGTGTATCTGACGCTAGAGAAGCTCCGCGAACCGGCGGCTTTTCTGAGCTGGTTTCGCCTCATTATTTTCAAGCAGGTGGATCGGCTGACGCGCGGCAAGCGCCTGGCAAGCAGTTCTCTGGAAGCCGCGGCATCGGTACCGGGAATCGAGCCAGATCTGAGCGAGCTGATTGATACTCGCGACGTGCATCACCAGGTACGCAACGCCATCAACGCGCTGCCCGAACGTCAACGCCTGGTCGTGCTGCTCTTCTATGGCACAGGCTACGCACTGAAAGAGATCGGAGCCTTTCTGGAAGTCCCCGTGACCACGATCAAGAAACGGCTCTACGATGCTCGCCAGCAGCTCAAAGACGAACTGATCGATATGATGCGCGATGTCTTGCAGGAGCAGCGCCCATCGCTCGTTAATACACTTCCGGCGAACATTCGTTTGCTGATTGCCGCGCGCGTCGGCGATCTGGACGCGGTGAAGACACTGCTGGATCAGAGTCCCTATTTGCTGAACATGAAGATGGGACGCAACGAGGCCGGCATACGCCCAGCCGTGTTTCTCCCGACGGGCATTACTGCACTTCACGAAGCCGCGATGCACGACCATGCGCAAGTGACCACATTACTGCTGGCCTATGGCGCGCACGTTGATGCACGCACAGGCGGAGGTATGACGCCTTTGCATGGCGCGGTGATGTATCGCTGCTCTACCAGCGCCGCCATCCTGCTCGCGCACGATGCCGACGTCGCATTGCCGATGGATAACGGCTTGACGGCTCTGCACCTTGCCGCGATGAACGATGGCATAGAGATGGGGCGTTTGTTACTTAAGCGTAGCGCAACCGTCGATTGTCAGAGCCAGCACGGGCGCACGCCTTTGCACTGGGCCGCACTCAAAGGTCACAGCGAAATTGTGCATCTCCTGCTTGCTCACGGCGCGAATCCACAATTGCGCGATCAAACGGGTAAGACGCCCATTGCCTGGGCCATCTCCAGAGGACACACAGCAATTGTTGCTGTGTTACAAGAAAGGACTGAACGCTCATGAATACTGCTCTCACGTTGCCTGTCGGTGACGCCATTCTGGGACGCGTTTTCAATGCGAACGGTGAACCGATTGATAAGAAAGAGACACTAGAAAATGTCACACGCGTACCACTCGCCACGCCAGAGGTGTTGAACAAAACAGCCAGCACGCCCACGCGCCTCTTGGAAACAGGCATCAAAACCATTGACCTGATGGCTCCCCTAGCCCATGGTGGCGTCGTTGGCTTGATCGCAGGCTACGGGGTGGGCAAGGAGGTTGTGACCGAAGAGATCATGCAGCATCTCTTCACCAAGTGCCAAGCCATCGGAATCATCGCCGGGATGCGCGAGACGACCTATAATGCCAGCAGCCTCTACGAGATGGTACGCGAAAGCGAGCTTGAAGATCGGATTACGATGTTTTTCGAGCAAATAACCGAAGATCAGGCCGTACGTCAGCGCCTCCTGCACGCCGCAATGACGGCTGCCACTCACTTTGCCGAGAACGGACGCGAGGTCCTGCTGCTGATCGATAGTCAGGTCATTAGTAAGGCTATCATGGCTGATGTGCGCCAATTTGCCAATATGAGCGGCATCACCACGCTGGTCCTTGTGCCGGTAGACGATCAGCACCAGCCGCAAGATCGTGCCCTGCTCGCCGAACTCGACGCACAACTCTGGTTCAGCCAGGCACGAGCCCGGGAATATCTATGGCCCGCGATCGATCCTATCGCCTCCAACTCACATCTGTTGACCAGCGAGACGGTTCCAGCCGAGCATCAACAAGTTGCTCAAGGTGTGCGTGAAACGCTGCAACGCTATCATGAGTTGCGCGACCGCGCCAATCATTCGTCGCTCAACGCAGAAGAGCGGCAAATCCTGGCACGTGGCGAGAAGATCAACCTCTTCTTCACGCAACCCTTCTTCGTCACCGAAGCCTACACCGAAATTCCCGGCACCTACCTGATGCGCGAACAGACCATCCAGAGCTTCCGTGACCTGCTCAACGGGCGCTATGACGAGATGCCTATCGAAAAGTTCAAGTTCGTGGGGGAGATCGAAGCGTAAAAAATTGAAGGTGGCCCTCCCATCCATTCGTCGTGGCGTGCCATGACCGATGCCGATGCCTCTTGCGGGACACGTCCATCGGCTTTGCTGTACTTTTTTGCATAAGAACATCATGCCAAGATGCGTCATTTTTTTCAAGCCTTTTCCCCAATTTCACCAGTTAGCGGGGCACCACTATCAGTGGAGACTCCACGAAAACTGGGCAGGGACACAATCTGGGTGTAAGGTAGACTGAGTAGCCTAATACTGAATGAAGCCACTTTCTATTGTAAAATTGCGCAATGTAGATAAAAATGTCTTGTCGAACCTTAAGGTGGGTCATGTAGGATTGATGATCGACGCATGGGGCTGTGGAAGAACGCGTCGCCAATTGAAGTTTGACAAAGTAATGGGGCGAAATTGCCAGGAAAGCTGTCCCAAACAGAATGGCTCAACCCTCTTTCTATGTGACGACCACATAATTGGTCATCTCATCCATGTCTCTCCTTAGAGAAAGAACATGAAATCCTTGACATTCAACCATCGTAGAGTTTCCTCTACAGATAGAAGGAGCTTACAATGATTCTGGTTACCGGAGCGAGAGGAAACGTCGGGCGTGAAGTCGTGAACCTGCTACTCTCTAAAGGTGAAGAAGTAGTGGCGGTCACCCGCCATCCCGCCACTGCCACATTGCCCGATGGTGTTCATGTGGTGGTTGGCGATCCCTCCCATCCACAAACCCTGGCACCACTGCTACGCGGCGTGAAGACGATTTTCATTAGCCCACGCGCCCTGGGAGATAGCACGGCTGGGGCTGCGACCGCTGAACTGCTGAAGCTGGTAGCCGAGCAGGGGGCGCAACGTGTCGTTGCCCTATCAGCAGTGACCGTGGAGTACGGCGGTGGCTATCAGCACTTCTCCGACGCCTTCAGAGCAGTTGAGGAGGCAGCCAAAGCCTCTCGCTTGCAGTGGACTATTCTGCGCTGCACTGACTTCGCGTCGAACGCTATGGTTCACGCTGCCGCCTTCCGAAACTGATACGAATATCGTTGGGTAGCTCGTGAAAAAAAACGCCCCGCTAGGGGAAACCAACTTTGAACTAACTGCCCGCTCAGTTCCCGGACAGGTTGACACAGGATATCTGTCCGGGAACTGAGCGGGCAACATCAGATAGTCAACGCTCTTTCTTTATGATGATCGCAGACAAGAGAATGACCTCAATGTGAAGCAATCCTCATATAAGGAGAGAACAGCTCTGCTCAAGAGTCGTTTCCAGGAGGAAACAACGTGGAATCTTTCGAAGCCTATCGGCCTTATCTTTTTTCTATCGCCTATCGCATGCTTGGAAGTGCTATGGATGCCGAGGATATGGTGCAAGAGACGTATATACGTTATCAGACTGCGTCATCACAGACTATTCACTCGCTCAAGGCCTATCTGACCACGATTCTGGTGCGCTTGTGCATGGATCAGCTCCAGCTCGCGCGCAGGAAGCGAGAACTCTACATCGGCCCCTGGTTACCAGAACCCATTCTCACAGAAGACATGCCCGAAGCTGCCGATCCCGAAACGCGTGTTGAAACAGAAGAGTCCATCTCACTGGCCTTTCTGGTACTTCTGGAGCAACTTCAGCCATTCGAGCGAGCAGTCTTTCTGCTACGCGAAGTCTTCGAGTACGAGTTTGTGGAGATTGCGGGCATCCTTGGGAAAACGGAAACAGCCTGCCGCCGCTCCTTCAGTCGGGCGAAGCAACACCTGATCGAGCGGCGACCACGTTTCTCACCAGTGCCCGAAACACACCAACAACTGCTTACCAGCTTCCTGGAGGCCGTACAGAGCGGAGACATGACTGCTCTGGCGAATCTGCTTTCTACAAATGTCGTTCTGTGGGCAGATGGAGGTGGAAAGGCCAGAACTGCCACCTTGCGTCCCATTTATGGACGTGAACATGTGGTTCGTCTCTGCTTGAGATCGAAGCACTTCTGGCCCGAGAGCATTCGTTTCGAGCTCAGGGAAGTCAACGGTGGGATGGCGCTGGTGGGTCGCGTCGATGATCTGGCCTGGAACGTCATAGCGATGGATATAGCGCAAGGGCAGATTCAGGAGATTCGGATCATTGCTAATCCAGAAAAACTCACACGAGTCTGACGAGTATTGGGACACGCACGTGCGTACCAGAAGATCAACCGGTTCTCCTTGCGCAAAAGATTGTTACATTTGTCGGTGAGTCAAATGTGCTCGGGTAGCACAATCAGATAGGAAAGTTGTCCCAAAGGAAAGTTGTCCCAAAAAGGATCATTCAATCTATGAGTCATCCCCAATTTTTCTGAAACCGCTCAAGATCTCGGATGAGCGAACCAACCGCAAGGAGATCATCAGCCGGTGGGAGAAAACAGCTGAACCGAGGACGATAATCGCTCCAGAGTCGACTGAGTGCCCACCGGAGCCGATAGAGCGGTGCCTGCACCTGCTGGCATCGCTTTCCGGTTCGAGGACAGCGGAAGCGTAAGAGGGCTTGCACCAGTTCGTGATGCTTGGGATCAAGCAACGAGAGCAGGAACGCATAGACAAGCATGACCATTCCCAGCAATTTGAGTCGAGCCTCCAGCGACCATAAGCGAGGACATTTCAAGGCCAGCTCACATTTGGCATAGCGGAAGCTCAGCTCAATTTGCCATCTCCTCCGATAACTGAAAAAGATCTCCCATGCCTGCGCTTCTGTGTACACAGGCTCATTAGTGATCACGTGATGATTTTTGATCCAGCGGATGATAAAACGGCTTCGGTAGGTCGCCGGGACGCCGAGCCAATACCCCGAGGCATAGCCACGATCAAACACATGGACCAGCAACGGTCCCCATTTCCTAACACAGATGCGCAATCCCTCTTCTTCCAACTTTCTGAGCTTGGTGCAAAAGACGCCTTTGGTTGACCACAACCTGGTGACTGCCAAATGCACGGGGCCATACATGCCAGCAATGAGATCTGCATTCCACTGCATCCCCATCACCCGCACTGGGCAAGGGGCAGGCCAATTGAACATCAATCCGCGCTTGGTGCGCTGACGCCGCTTCGCTTTACTGAAGGGCACGGGACACAACCCTTCGAGCTTTTCACTTTTACACTTCCATCCCAGAGACACAGGATGCGCTGACCTTGAGCCTGCATAATGCGTACCTGTTCATCCGCCTTTTCGAGCAGGAAGCGATCAATGAGCTCCACCGTCCACTTGTATTAACGCCGACGTAATTACTTATCTGAATACTCGTACGATGATACAAGCCGCGCCGAAGCCCCTCCGAGCGTACCCCGTGCTCCAAGGGGCAAGCGCAAGCGTCGCCAGTTCTTCACGCCACCATCGGCCAGAGCGAGCATAGCGGTTATCCAACAGCGCCTCCGGCGGGACTTAGCGGGACTAGCTAGTGCCTCGTGAGAAGGGAGCACTGACGTGCTAGAATGTGGGGGTCATCTGATGGGTTCTACCGAGTTCAGCCAATCATTTCCGCTCTCTATTCGCCGCTCAGGCGGTCTCAGAGGAAAACGTGTCCTTACTCATCACTGTCTTGCGGTGTGCCAAGCGCTCACCAATGACTCCAATGAGTGCCAGTGCACCAAATCCCACGGCTAAATGGGTTGTTTCAATGAGCCAGTGCAGGTCGCCTACCAGAATCAGTTGTTGCTTGACACCCAATAACGGCATGACGACGGCGTACACAATCCCTATTGCTCCCAGTCCTCTTAACTCACGAGTAAAGGTTGCTAGAAGCGATAGGAGCAACAGCATGAAAGCAACAAGAAGCCCAAAAAGAATATGCATATTGGTAAAATTCACATGGGTATAGGTCCCTATCCCCAAAGCTGCGGTAATCACGGTTGCGATTGTGGAAAGAATTCGCACAAGACGTACTCTCTTCATAGAAGTCTCCTCTCCTTTATTGCTGCGTCTCTATTAGACGGCTGGCATCAAACCACCATCGATAACAACGTTGCTTCCAGTCATCCATAATGCTCGATCTGACACGAGGAATCCTACTAGCTCCGCAATGTCACGCGGTTGTCCAAACCGGCCGAGCGGAATTCGATGCAGAGCAGCCTGACGCGCCGCGGCGATATCAATTCCCCTGGCTTGAGCAATATCTTGCTGATCTTTGTCAAGCCCGGGGGTCTCGACCATTCCGAGGGTAGCCATATTGACACGTACTCCTCGTGAAGCAACTTCAAGCGCGAGCCCTTTGCTATAGGTCGTGAGCGCAGCCTTGGAGGCTGCGTAGTGCAACATCGCAGGCATCGGCAAGCGTGCGGTCCCCGAAGAAATGTGGATAATGGAGCCTGAATGACGCTCAAGCATACCTGGCAGGAGCGCCTTGTCTAGCCGAACTGACGAGAGCAGATTGACGTTGAGAGCCTGCTCCCATGCTGTATCCTCGATGGTCATCAACCCACCAGCGTGGAACAGATGTTGTGTTGCAGCAGCGTTGTTGACCAGAATATCGATGGAGCCAAGCATGTTCAGCGCCTGTTCAGCCAGGTGTTGCGTCCCCTCGGCCGTGGCGAGGTCAGTTTGCACAAACAACACTCCAGCTGGAAGGGTCTCCTGGGAGGAGCGAGCACAGGTGAGCACTGTCGCACCCTCTTCCTGCAGATACTGCACAATCGCGGCCCCAATACCACTGGTTCCTCCAGTTACGACGGCCTGCTTCCCAATAAGCGTTTCTGTCATGATTATTCCTTTTCGTCTAAAAATGGTTCTCTCTGTTTTATTCATGCGTTCTTGCAATATCTCTTTATAGATCTCAGCATAGCTTGCTAAACTTCAGTATCCTGACTTAACAGAGAACTGCTAATAAAGTGGCTGCGATCTATAGGAAAGAGGTATTAAAAGAACATTTTGCTTGAACTCTGGTCGGGTTGAAAGGTTAGTTCCAGAAGGCAGCAGCGTGTTCGCTTGCCCATTCCGCGAAGGTAAGGGCAGGGCGACCCAGGATCTGCTCCACAGCGGGTGAAATGGGCATCGTTTGCTGGCTGCTCAGACTAGACCAGAAGCCAATGATCCTCTCAGGGACATCCTCGGGTACCCCCTGGGCAAGCATGGCCTGGCGAAACTGCTGGGGTGGGACTTCTTCCCAACGCACCGGTTTCCCAATGGCTCGGCTGATCAGGTCAACTTTATCACGTTGACTCAGCGATTGGAGACCGGTGAGCACATACGTATGTCCCGCGTGGATAGGATCTAGCGACGCTTGTGCACTGACGGCAGCGATGTCACGCTGTCGCGCTCCCTGCTGTGCTATCGCCGAGGGCACGGGGACTAATAAAAATCGTCTTTACACCCTTGAGGATGGATATGAGGGTGTGCGGACGGGAGGCATCTCCAAGAAAGACATCAGTGCCATTGGGGAAAGTAGCAGTGGATGGATGGCGAGTGACAGCGATCACCTTTTCACCGCTCTCTCGTAACAGGTCCACGACCTCACGCCCAACATTTCCTGTCGCGCCAGTAATCAGAATCATAGAAAACTCCTTTCATTGAGAGAAAAAACTCTCTTGGTTGCACATGAACCATTTTTCTGTATATTCTTTCAAGAGGGGCATGACTATGAGAATCAATCATACCGTCATCATATCTAAAGAGGGATGAGTGGCTCTTTGTGGGACAGCTTTTCGGCCTGATTTTGCCCATAATAGATTGGTGAGTCAGAGGTTTGAGCAAAGAAGTCCGTTTCTGGGAACCAGGAAGAGGCTGGTACTGATTCCTGGGCAATTGGGATGGTCACTGGTGATGAGAACAGGATGGTATCAGCGTATCACGCTCGCGCTAGCGGCCCAATCAGGGCAACGTTGATGCAGGGCCAAGCCAACGCAGAACAGGGAAAAAAGTCCAGATACCACCCTTCAGAAGTTGCAGCCTGGAGAGATTCAAGATCCAACACAAGCTGCAAATTCTGGCTGATCCTCTTCAGTTTACCTGAAGGGAGGAATAGACCTGGCATGGTCCTTGGTCCAGCAGAAGGTGACCATGCACGCTCACGTCATCGCTTGGTCCTGATTTCGCCGTCATCATCAAGCTGTGGCGAAAGCCTCTCATTACAAACGGCAACTCATTCTCAACACTTCTTAACTCCAACTGTAGTACCAGCTGTCATCATTTTCACTTTACTCTTACCTGTTTTGCTGTCTACCTTACAATCTTTGCCATCCCTACTCAGGAAGCTTGGCCGCCAGAATATCAACCCGCTCCAAGACCAATGATCCTTCCACAAACAGTTCGGAACCTGCCGCTTGCAACGCCGCCGCGTTGGCATTGAAGTGGGCTTGTCTCCCTTCTTCATCTGGAAAAACGTCGAAAACAACGTACTTCGAGTGTCCCATGCGGGCCGCAAACCAGGCGATTGTTGCTGGCTCCTTCTGGACGACCGCCAACGCTTTTTTGAGCTCTTGCTCAACATCCGCCTCTTTTCCTGGCTTTGCCTCAAATTGAATGAGAAATCCTACAGTAACCATATGTCTCTCCTTTTGCTTTTTGTATCAGCGCCCTGCTTGGAAATTGATACATGTACTAATTCACTTTCTGGGAGCCTGCGACGCACACAGGAGCCAGCCTTGCCAGAACTTCAGCATTCTAGCTCATTCAAGGGCGAAACACTTATTAGCCCCCTCAAGAGAGCCTCTCAAGCAGCCATGCGCATCGGGGTACTTTTCTGTTTCTAGGAAATAGTATATGGGGGGAAAGGTGTTCTACCAAGTGTAAAACTACGCTGAATTGGCGAGAGATCGAGACACCGGTCAAAGACAGACCTCTGCCACGGTTTGAGAACAGGAGAGAGAAACATGATGAATAGCGAACCCGATTCTTCCCATAGATTGGATATCCTACGTGATGTTCTTCACCAGATTGAAACCTTGCGGATCAAAAGACAGCAGGAGGCGAGGGATCGTCCTCATCCGCTCCTCAAACGCTTTTCGCAACAAGAGTTAGCCGATGAAGCCTGTCCCACCTACAGAAATTTGTTGGAGGGGCGTTCGCGCCGAGTGCCAAACCAGACAATGATCATGCAGATTGCACAGTATCTCGAATGTAGTGCGCAAGAGCGCAACAACTTGCTCTTAGCCGCCCGATATCTTCCTGAAAATCTTGAATTGGAAGGGATCGCGCTCAAGCAAGCGCTAGAGCAAGCACAACAAGTGATGGGAATGCTGCCTTACCCGGCCATCATTGTCACCCACACCCTCTCGGTCCACGCAGCCAATAATGCCTTCCAGAGGGTATTTGAAATCCCACCACTCGAAGCTCTCCAGAAACAACAACGTCATCTCTTCTATTTCCTGTTTCATCGCGACTTCCCAATGCGCGCACGTTCGACGTTCAATGATCAGGCCAGAGATGTCTGGCACGTTCAGGCGTCTCTGGGAATTGACCTTTTTAAGCACAGTAACATCCTATACCAATTTGAGCCCTGGTATCAGCAACTGATTGAACAGTTCTCTACACTCTCGGATTTTCGCGCGTACTGGGGACAAGAGAGCCAGGAACAAGAGGGAAAGCCGCTTCCCCAAAAAAATACTCCGTCAAAAATAGTGCTCAGCCGTAATGCCGAAACGTCCGAACTACTTCCAATACAACTTCGGCAAATCTACATCTCAGTCTGTAGCCACAAATATCCCTGTATTGCTGCGTTTCTGCCCCTGGATGAGGCAGCGCGTGTGGTTTTTGCTTCCCTTGGTAGTGCCAAAGAATCGAGTGAGCATCTTTCTCCTTATCCAGTATCCCATATGTAGATTCTCACGCATAAATGATATGGATGGCGAACCCTGAGATAAACCGAATGGGGAATGAGGAACATGGCCTGGTATGAGAATGGGAACCTTACTTATCATTATTTCGTTAAGGAGGGATTTTCCAAGAGAAGACTCCCATGACAGTATTGAGCTATCAATTCTGGAACCCTCGTCAACATCAGCATGCTCATTATCTATATATACAACAATTTTTTTTATAACCTCTATGGACAACCCCTGCAAGCACTACAAAACATGCTGCACCCTTACCTCGCGTCTTTTCCCCTGGTTGGTCTCTATGTGCTTCTGGGAACCATCGGAACATTCTTCCTGGGTCGTCTGGGTTCCAAACTGGGCTCAAGGTATAGGCGACCGCAGCCAAAGGAAGAGCGTCCAGACCTTGCCACCCATAGCATAGACCGCTAAATGAACGCCCTGGGTGAGAACAAGCCCACATACCTTTCATTGAGCAAACCAGGCAGCAAGAACAGCGATGCGCATAGGTTTGGCCCTCAGCGGCCGATTGCCACCTCGGGAGGGTGGCCCGGTATCTTCACCAAGCAGTTGCTTGTCTCTAAGATCTCGGCCCACGCGGTGCCCAAACATGAACCATGCTTTTGACATATCGGTCACAGCCAGGTTAATATGATTCAGTTTCATAAAAAGTTCCTCCTGATATAAGTTGCCACTCAACTCAAGAGCGGTTAGATGCTGTTGTAAAAAGATAAGTGAAGATATGTTCATGTCTGTGAGAACTAAAAACATGGCCATCACATGTAAAGAGGGATGAACTATCCTTTGTGGGACAGCTTAAACATGGCACTGCTTGTGAAAATTTGGTACGCACATTCCACAGATCTAGGCGAATGCTTCAAGATGTCTGAGATAAGCAACAACAAGGGGGCGTATTGTCCCAAATCAGATGATTCAACCCTCTTTCTTTGTGAAGCCCACAACTGGTGGGCTTCATGACAACACTTCACATCACGAGAAAGGTGAAATATATGCCATTGGTCTGGTGGCCCGAAGTTTGGTGGCCTGGAGTAGCTCACTAAGCCTAGGCGATTGCAATCACTTCTAAGCATCTGGCGGAGATACCGCAGGGGCATCTCTGCCAGATGACCAAGGGAAAGCGCGGTGAGGCCGTCTGCACTTTCTCGTTCTTCCTGGTTATGAGCAGAGCCAATTACCCTTATTAAAGCCGGTGTATATTCGGCTCATGAAACTTTTTGGTGAAGCATTTTTTTGCGGAGAAGAGAGAAGCTGGCTCGTCCATACATGAGCCTTTTGTGCGTTTTTATTTTGTTCACGGCTCCTTCTACCGGACCTTGATTCAAAGAATAGGTTAATCCTGCTCGAACTGCGTCATAGTCTCAGTCAATACCATTGACAAAACTGACGAGTTCTTTGATCTTACAGCAACAGGAGATTTTTTTATTCTTCATCTTGGTATTTAAAATGTGATAAAAAGAGTACTTTCTTTATTTAAACCTTATCCAAAAACCTAATCACGAGAGACATACTGAAAACAAATGAGTCCGCAAGCCAGCTGCAAGAAAGCTTGATAAGTATTTCCAAACTTTTCCCAGTGAACCAGCAAGCGCTGCCAACAATTGAGCTAGAAGAAAAAGCGCTCGACCACCCATCGCCGAGGCGTTTTTCCTTGTTCCAGGTTGTTGGCCTCTTTCTGGGGAGGCTGATACCACTTGTGGCATTGCCGGTTGAGCCGCACGTGTGGCTCATAGCCTCATTCATAGGGCTCACCCTAGATTGCATCACGGTCATAAGCCACATCCATGCACAGGTTTTGAGGATGCTCCACGGTTGGTTCTTGTTGCTCAGCAATGAGCGTATCCAGGGTGGAGAAAAGCAGTTTGCTATCATGGCGATTGACCCCATCAATACACAGAGCCAGGGGCAAGTCACGGCGATTACATAGGATGCTCAGATCCGTTTGGTTCCCTGTTTGCCGCGATCGGTGGTGGGAACGGTACCGACGGTGGCTCTGGCGAAAGGGGCTTTCACAGTCGATCTGTTGGTGCTTTGCCAGTCCCAGCCGATACCTACCAATTCGTCATAGTGGTGCAGGCCAGCCTGCCACAAGAGCTCAAAGATGCCTTGGGTTGGATCTAGAAAAACACCTCACACAAGGCTTGACGAAAACAATCGGACCAAGATGATGCGCCGAAGTTATGGCTTCAAAAATCGTCGGCATCTTCGGCTCCGTATTCTAGCGGGCAAACTTCGATGAATCACGTTTTCACCCACAAGAAAAGAAAGTCCATAATAATTGTGTAATAAATTAACAATTCCCTTGATAGCGTTGTCATGAATGTTGAAAGATGTGTATAATGAACTGATTGAGAAGTGCGTGGAAGCACTCCCATTCTCTAGAGACACTCTATCAAGGAGGATTCTATGTCTCGGCTACTATTAACCATTGGTCGCCCTCTTATGGTCGTTTGCTTTATTTTAAGCACGGTTTCATTTGTGGCGATATATCCTTCACAGGCCCAGGCCGCCGATGATAACCATGTAAATGCGTGGCTTACAACACCTGATCAGAGCAATCTGCTGACACGGCAGCCAGCCATTTCTTTTTCTAAAAACACTAACGCCAATACTTCGACCATTACGGTCAATGATGCACAAAAATATCAACGTATGACTGGTTTTGGCGCTTCTTTGACCGCTTCATCGGCGGTAGTCCTGTCTCAACCGAATATTTCACAGGACCAGGTGATGCGCTCTCTCTTTGATCCTCACACTGGCATCGGGCTGAGTTATTTGCGCCAGCCAATGGGATCATCTGATCTGGCTCCCCCACAGGACACAAGTAGGGGCTGGGTCGGCGAATATACCTATGATGATATGCCTTCCGGCCAGACTGATCCTACGCTCAGTCATTTCTCGATCGCGCAGGATGATCGCTATCACATTACGTCACTGCTTAAACAAGCCCTGCACATTAATCCCAATCTCAAGATTATGGCGACCCCCTGGTCTCCACCTGCCTGGATGAAGTTACCTGGTAATAGTTGGGGCCACTGCGCTAATTGTGATGGTAATAAGCTAGGTTTTTATAATGGAAGTAACAGTTGGGACAATACTCCCAATGATTATACATCCATCACCTTCAATGGGACCCAGATCAAGTTCTATGCAGTCGTGGGTACGGATCACGGTATTGGTGCCGTCTCCATCGATGGTGGACCTGAAACCATGGTTGATTTCTACTCACCTACTAATGCTGGTAACACATTGGCCTATACCAGTCCGGTCCTGACTGCTGGACAGCATACACTCAAGGTGCGTGTCACCGGGCAACAGAACAGTAATGCACATTGGAATGGTATTAACCCTGATCGTGTCGATATTATCTCAGCGAGTGACGTTACAACTGTTGATGATAGCGTACAGGGTTCGAGCCTCAACCAGTTCTACTATGGTGGTTCTGGCGCCGCTAGTATCAACCAGGGCTACCTCAATCCAGAGTATTATCAGGCGTATGCTCAGTACTTTGTCAAATTCATTCAGGCATATCAGAAGGAAGGTATACCTATCTACGCCATCACGCCGCAAAATGAGCCGCAAAATGGCAATTACATGCCAACGATGCTCTTGCCTGCCACCAGCCAGACTTCTAACGGCCAGGCCATTGGCAATGAAGCGGATTTTATCATACATCTGGGCAAAGCCTTCCAGCAAAGTCACCTCAAAACAAAAATTCTCGCCTTTGATCATAACTGGGACACACCAGAGTATCCCCGCGCGATCCTCAATAGCCCGGCGGGAAAATATGTAGATGGTATCGCATTCCACTGCTATGGGGGAGATGCCAGCGCACAAGATCAATTCTATGGTCAGAAGGATATCTACGAGACGGAATGCTCGGGTGGACAGTGGGAAAATAATGGTAATCCTACCTTTGGAGCAACTCTTAAATCGGTAATGGATCTAGGGATTAATTCAACTGTCCATGGTGCCAAAACGGTTGTACGTTGGGGTCTGGCACTCGATCCCAATGGTAATCCGCATCTGGATACCTCTGGATCGTGTGGATCATGTCGTGGGGTTATCTCCATTGCCGTAGACGGTACTGTGACAAAGAACTCTGATTATTATGGTCTTGGACATTTTAGCAAGTTTGTCATTCCTGGTGCTACGCGTATTGCTTCGACATCCAACAGCAACCTTGAAAATGTAGCTTTCCGGAACCAGAATGGCTCTCATGTGCTGGTAGTCTACAATAATAACGCGAGTAGTTCTGGAACCACAACCTTCCAGGTTCAGCTACAGCACCGAACCTTCTCGTACACGCTGCCAGCTGGCGCAGCCGTAACCTTTACCTGGTCTGGCGAGGATGACTAATATAGTTCATGGCTCATCGAAGTAAGTAAATATGAGATCTTCTATAAACAGGATGTATTTCAATCCTGTTTATAGAAGATCTCTACAGTTTCGCAAATTGGTAACACTTGAAAAGTGTACGCTAGCGAAGGGACGAAGATAATCTAATACTCATAGAAATATGCCATTATTCCATACCAATGCAGACTAATCGGAACTGATCAAGTGGAAGTGAGAGCTTCCAATCACTACGTCCTATGGCCAGATATAAATTGAAATGATAATAGAGCCGCCCTTGCTTTGCAAAAGCTTCCCTGAGCAACATCGCTCCCGGAGGAGTAGGATACAGTTCGGGGAAATTCGCCCACATGTCCTCTTCTCGCCCCAGATACCAGTATGATCCTACCTCAAATCCATCTTCAAAGTGAATCCAACGCTCGTTACATACCTGATCATTATCATGACCATATAGAGCTGTCGTATGGAGTTGCTTGCTTAGGTAGGCCATAAGCTCATCCTGATTATATTCATCATACTCTGCCCACAGAATGGTCCATCCTTGAGCATCCGTTGGTGCTATTACATATCTCAACACGTCATCATTCACAGCATCAGCGAGCGCCTCTCTTTCTTGACTATCCTCCGGCAAAGGAAACACATCAAAGGATAAACACTTGCGCATATGAAAGAACGCTTCCATCCATTTCAATACAGACTGCTGTGGGGCTCGTACATGATGCTCGTGTGAATAACGACTCATCTTTTTCCACTCCTATCATTTAGCATAGCTGCTTCCTGATAGCATTATATGTTACTAAAGGTGAAATAAAGATAATTTTCTTCGTGAAATAGTTTTGTAATTTAAATACTGTTAAAGATCATCATCTCCTATATATCATCAGACCAACCAACAGCCACCATCGAGAAACACACGCTACAAACTTAATTTAGAGACCATATTATTAGCATAATCCTGTATTTTGTATCAAAAAAACTTTGTCATTTGACTTTTCAAGTATAATTTAATAAAACCATCAGTCAAGCAAAGGATAATATTGCATGGAAAGCAAAAAACACGATATAAATGTTACTCTGTCAAACATACAAAATTGTCTTCAGGCAATTCGGGAACAGCCGCTTGACTCCCTTACAGTTGAGCACTATCGTGCCAGCTTTGATGCTCTATCTACACTTTATACTATGCAGTCAGCTGTTACGATTGAGGCTTTTACCCTTGAAGGATTGCCCGCTGAGTGGATTATTCCAGCTAATGCAATACCAGAACAGACGATCCTTTATTTTCATAGCGGCACATACATTAATGGCTCATTATGTACTGATCGCGCCCTTGTCTCTGCATTGGCTTCTATGACACAAACACGCATACTACAGATAGCTTATCGTCTTGCGCCGGAGCATCCATTTCCGGCAGCCATCACTGACGGCCTGATAGCTTATCAGTGGTTACTTGCGCAGCACCACTCACCCAGACATATGGCCATTATGGGTACAGGAGCTGGTGGAGGCATTGCTCTTTCAGTTCTCTTATTGGCTCGTGATCAACATTATCCATTTCCAATTATGGTTGCCTGCCTTTCACCCTGGCTTGATCTCACTACGGCAGGACTGAACGTCAAGAAGCAAGTGACCACAGATAGTGTCCTTTCCATAGGACTGCTCACCTATGCCGCACAACTCTATGTAAGCCCGGAAGAAGCTTCTCAACCTCTGGCATCTCCACTCTATGCAGATCTACATGGACTTCCACCGCTCTTTCTGCAAGTCACACAGCACGAACTTCTCCATGATGATGCCTACACACTGGTAAAACATGCTACGGCTTCAGGCGCCAAAGCTAGATGTGTTACCTGGCCAGATGTATTTCATGGTTGGCATGCGTTTGCAGATCGCTTGCCAGAGGGCCAGGCTGCGCTGGACCAGATTGCAGCCTATTATTCCAAACATGTGGCCCTTGCAAACGGCAACTGGCCCGATAAGACAGCGGATAATCCATATTCATAATAATCACATGGCGCACACCTGGCATGGCGCTGGCAGACGCAACGTTCTTCAGGAAATTGCGTTGTATACATAGTATATGGTCCAGAAGAATTATAGGAATAATCTCACTTTTCTGGATAACTATTACTACTTTATAGACCCACTTTATTTAGAACCACACTATTTATGACACGAAATCGTTCTAATAGAAATTTTCATTCTTGCTATAGTACCATCATTTTTAGACACACGCTTAAACACAAAATTACGTGATGAATAACTCCATAAATCACCTGGGGCCCACCATTTAGAACTTTGTATAAAAAATACCGAAATTTTAGCCCTGCGACCTCATCTAAGGGTGGTTGTGGATCGTATTACTAGTGATAGATACACATATTGGTCTATCAGGAATCTTTCTTTTTTTAGCATTTTGAGAGGTGAAAATTATGAGTATTGTTTTAGGTGCAACACTTCAACCTGGTAACATCATTGCATGGGTTATTATTGGCCTGGTTGCCGGCTGGTTGGCTGGCGTAGTTATGCCAGGCAAAGGATACGGCATTATTGGTGACCTGATTCTTGGTCTGGTTGGCGCATTAATCGGTGGCTTCGTTGTAGGCTTAATCTCACCTGATGCTACCTTTGGCTTCTGGGGCAGTCTGGTTGTCGCTTTTATTGCATCCTGTGCCCTCGTCGCGATCTTGCATGCTGTTATGGGACGTAGAACTGTCTAAGTAATCATTAATCATGCATGAAAAAGGGATAGGAAGATCTTATGGTTTTCCTATCCTTTTTTATTAAGGATCATTCACATCAATGCGCTATGTTGTCATTACCTATTAAGCGTTGATAAATGATCAGTGAGCTTTTTGAGACGGCCTAATAGTTCGATATATTCATCAAACTCTACCCCATACTGACAACGGATCTGTTCTGGAACTCTGCCAGCCTGAATTTTTAGTTCATGGCCAGCATCAGTAAGGATGATATCCACTACGCGCTCATCGCTGGATCTTCGCCGCCGTGAGATAAAGCCTGCTACCTCCAAACGCTTCAACAAAGGGGAGAGAGTTCCTGAATCCAGATGCAATATCTGCCCAATCTCTTTAACTGAACATGTCTCATGCTCCCACAATACTATCATCACTAGATATTGTGGATAGGTCAACCCTAATTCATCCAGTAATGGTCGGTAGATATCCATAGCGGCCCGCGATGCTGAGTATAAAGCGAAACAAAGCATGTCACTGATCTTGATATTCATATTTCCTGCGAGGGCATCATCCTGGCTCTGTATTTTTGTCATCTTACTCATACCTTTCTCTCCTTCCCCTTAGCTTGCATACAATTATATAGCACACAATAAAATGGAAGTCAAATGATTTCATTAGCCCTCTTTTTGCTATCCATTCCCCTTGACAATATAGTGCATGGTGGTGTATAAATTGAGAGAAATTGAATTGTGCACAATTCAATTTCTCTCAATTTATACACCACCATCTGCGAGACGGCCCTGATGGAGATGAAGAGGGAAAAAGGAAGTACTGATAGCTGCCTCGCGTAAATTTCTATTATAAAAGAAAGGTATTGATTATCATGAAAGTTCTCTATACTGCAGAAGCAACCGTCCAGGGTGGACGTGATGGAAAGGCCCAATCTTCGGATGGTCATCTGGCTGTAAATCTCAGTGTGCCGAAGGAGATGGGAGGCCCAGGTGGTGAGGGTACAAATCCGGAACAGTTATTTGCGGCTGGCTATGCAGCTTGCTTCCAGTCGGCACTCATGCTCACCGCACGTCGTCAGAAGCTTGATGCTAGCGCCTCTACCGTTACCGCCAAAACGAGCATCGGTCCAATAGGTGAAGGTGGTTTTGGTCTAGAGGTTGAGTTGCATGTCTTTATACCTGATATGGACCAGGAGACTGGTGAAAAAATGGTTGAGCTTGCTCATCAGGTATGCCCATATTCCAATGCTACCCGTGGCAATATTCCCGTCAGACTATACTTTGAAGAACAACCTCTGGCTATCCACTAGATTACAAATGAGTCAAGCATAGATTGTGACTATTAGTAATAACTAATTGCCATAATCTATGCTCTATTTTTTCTCGCAACTAATACAAAAGTACTGACAGCTTGCTAACAAATTCAAAGCTCTGGCATACTAATAGAAGATTTTATCTTCCTCTAGACACCACTATATAACGCTTCGGATAAGGAGCACACATGTATAAAGATACCCCTAAATTCCGTTTAATCATGTATCGCCAGTTTAGTCAGCATTATGGTGAGTTGATCTCTGATGGAGACTATATGCTCAATGACAAGGTGAAGTTCGCTAATGGCAAGGCCATAGGAACAGTGACTTGGAAGTATTTGCAACGAGAAGAGGAGCTTGTCTATGTACTTGAAGATTATTCGGGCTTCCACTTTCAGGTCACGGCTAATGAGATTATCAGCAAGGCTTAGTTTAAAACCTGGCAGTACAAAACATGCTCCTGCCGCAGCGTCTACTTCTTTATTCGCTGAGATTGCGCAACGTCATTAGCTCGTCTTGCAAGCCATGGAGAACCTTCTCAAATGCATGGATTTCCTCTATGGCTTGCTCAACCGCTCCCAGCTCACAGTTACCATGCTCTTCGATCGCATCCAGAATTACATAGAGCGATGCGCTGAGCGATCCATCCTGCATACTCATCTGCACTATTGCCTGGAGCATTTTCTCTCGCACAAGCATACATTTAGCATTACTGCTACTTTGTTGCTGCTCACCCATGTCACTTTCCTTCCTAAAAGATCATTTATAGCAAGCACGCGGCAACTCTGGCAATAGTGACAAATCCTACCACAACAATACTATCAGACAAACTCTACACAGCATGTACCTGATCTTTGACTGGTGAAAAGCATTTTATATGATGGGCCTCGCTTACTTTATTGACGATGCCATGCTTCCAGTATTTGCCTCTCTTGCTCTGGCTCAAGTCCGGCTCGTCGTTTTTCGTTGGGTGAACGCTGAGCATCCCAGGTAAATGTATCTTGAACTGTTTTGGCTAGTGGACGAAAGATTAGACCTGTCGCAAGCGCTTTCTGTACGTCAAAGGCCTGAAAACCCTTGAGGCCTTCTTCTTCGTCTGGTATCCACAACGGCATCTGGGACCAGGGCTCGACTCCTTTTTTGAGTAAGAAGGAGTCGTTGATCCAGGTAAAGGTGCCTTGCTTCTCGCTCACAATCTTGCATGTCTCTAATAGATCTTGCATAGTAAGAGGGGAAGCTGGACCGTTGGCGTTGTAGATGCCATTTCGTTCGGTTTCGGCCATCCTGATAATCCATTCTGCGAGATCCCTTACATCGATCAGTTGAATAGTGCGCTCTGGACGACCGGGAGCAAGCATCTCTCCTCCTTGCGCTACGCGCCATGGCCAGTAAGTGAAACGATCGCTGTAATCATAAGGACCAACGATGAGGCCTGCACGAATGTTGAGTACCCTCCCTGGCATTGTTTCTTCTAGTACCTGTTCACACAATGCCTTTAGTGGACCATACATGGGTCCATAGGTCAGGGCAATAACACCATTTCGTGCTGGTATCAGTTGTTCGGCTTCGCGCACTTGCTCTTCCGTCAAAGTCCCAACTGGCGCAGACTCATTCATTCCTAATACGTTAAAATCTTGGTAGACAGAAATGCTGGATATAAAGATGTATTGATTTACACTATCTGCTAATAATTGAGCGGTTGCCTGTACACGAGATGGTACATAGCCATTGGTATCAATTACTACGTCCCAACTTCGACCTCGTAGGGCTGCTAAATCATCAGTACGATTCCCTTTTAGCTGCTCAACTGGTCTAGAAAAACTTGCTTCATGCACTCCACGATGAAATATTGTGACCTCGTGTCCTCTACTAAGCGCGGCTTCAACCAGATGTCGCCCCACAAAAACTGTCCCACCAAGGATAAGAAATTTCATCTTTTTGTCTCTCCTTTTTCACTTTTTCAATAAATACCAGACGATAGATAAGAATATATGGCTTACATGAAAAACAGAATACATGCTCATGGTTAGATAAAACGAGCTAAAAAATATGTTCTAAGCATAGCTACCTCCAAAATTGGCTCTCTTCCCCAATATATCGCTGGCCTTCCCGTCACTATTTTCCATTTATTTTCAACAATACTGAAACCTTGCTGTCCATTATCTCGTGCCATAGATTGAAAGAATTCAATTAAAAAAAGGAGCACATTTTATATGAGCACTATTAATGCCGCTGCCAGTGGACAGTTCAAAATTGGTGGCGATATTACTATAAATCGCCTCGGCTATGGAGCGATGCGCATCACGGGTAAAGGCATCTGGGGAGAGCCAGATGACCGTGAAGAGGCCTTGCGTACGCTGAAACGTCTGCCAGAGCTCGGCGTAAACTTTATCGATACTGCGGATAGTTACGGTCCCGAGGTCAGTGAAAATCTGATACATGAAGCACTCCATCCTTATAAAGATATGCTTATCGCGACTAAAGCTGGATTGACCCGTCATGGACCAGATATCTGGCCTCCTTTAGGACGACCTGAGTATCTGCGCCAGTGTGTGCTGATGAGCTTGCGTCGCCTGGGTGTGGAGCGTATCGATCTGTGGCAGTTGCATCGTATCGATCCAAAGGTCCCACGCGATGAGCAGTTTGATGTAATTAAGCAGATGCAGCAGGAAGGCTTGATCCGCCACGTTGGTCTCAGTGAGGTCAATGTTGAAGAAATTGAGGCAGCCCAAAAGTTCTTTAAGGTCGTGACTGTACAGAATTTGTATAATCTCGTGACCCGTCAGAGCGAGGATGTCCTCGATTATTGTACTACCAATAATATTGGCTTTATTCCGTGGTTTCCACTGGCGTCAGGTGATCTGGCACAGCCAGGGACACTCCTCGATACTATTGCCAAAAAAAATAATACCACCCCCGGCGGCATCGCCCTTGCCTGGATCCTTCAGCGGAGTCCGGTAATACTGCCTATTCCTGGCACCAGTAGTGTGAAACACCTTGAAGAAAATGTTGCTGCGGTAAATATTCATCTCGACGATGAAGACTTTAAACAACTCGATCAGCAAGGTCGCCAGGAACAGCAAAAACAGGGCTCTTAATTATCGCATATTATTTGCGAAGTACAATTAATGCCTGTTTATATAGAAGTACAATTAATGCCTGTTTATATAGAAGCACGGGGGACGGTTAGCGACCGCTCCCGTGCTTCTATATAAGAAGCGAACACGAGACTTCACTACCACTATATCTCTCAACAAAAGAAATTGTCATTCACACACAAATAGTTGACATACATGCCATAATGTAGAGCAATCTTGTACTATTTCAATCTATAGTAGAGCTTCCCCGTAGGATGTCCCTCATAGAACCACCTCATCTCACTTGTAAAGATCAACATCTCAAGGAGAGAAGCATGCTTTATTCCTCCAGGCACATAACTACTCATACGATACAGGCACAGCGTAATAAGTGGAATTTGCTGATCAAACTAACAGGCGTACTGGCACTCGTTGTAATCATGCTCCAGGTTGTTCCGGCCATCGGTATCTTCTCGCAGATAAAATTCTTCTCGCAATTCATCTGTGCACTTGTGGGAGGAAGCATGACGATTGCCGCGGCAAACGGTCCATTGGGCCAGCAAATGGGGCGCATGACACAAAGAACCTACCGCGAACGGGTTGGCTGGACATTGATTGGCATTGGCTTATTATCATGGGCAGGAGGTGAATTGATCTGGCGCTATCTATTGCTCCACCAGAAAAATCCTTTTCCTTCATTAGCAGACCTTGGCTACGCTTTGATGCCGCTCTTTGTTTTTTTCGGCTTACTCATCCAACCTGCTGTGTTTCGCTCTCGTCGTGAGCGTTTGTTCACTTTTCTAGATAGCTTTATTGCTGCCGGCTCTATTATTGCCATTAGCTGGTATTTTTTAGTCGGAAAACAAATCCTGATGGTCCATCAGATACAAATTGCACGCTTTCTGGCTATTTATTATCCTATCGCGGATGTTATCTTGCTCTGTTGTGCTGTCACTTCTCTCTTACGCGGCAGAAACTATCGTTATCAAACCCTGTCTTTTAAAGGAAGTTGGGCACTCGTGTGCATTGGTCTATGCGGCTTTCTCTTATCCGATTTTCTGTTTGATCTACAACAAAATACTGGCACATATGTCAATGATACATCTTTAACACTGGGATGGTCACTTGGCATGCTTATTCTAGGTATCGCGGCCCCTTTACGTTATGTACACTCACATGCTGAACAGGACCTCTATCCCGAATGCCAGGATGATCCTTGCGCACAATCAGGACTCTCTTTTGTCTTGCTATTACCCTATCTGCTGTTTGCGGTCCCATTTCTTGTTTTAACGATCGATATGTGGAATCGTTATACTCTCCGTGATGCATTCCTACCAATCCTGGGTAGTATAACACTTGTTGTTTTCTGTATCCTCATTGTACGCCAGATTCTGACGACCAAAGAAAATCAGGATCTGATTAGAAGTCAACGCAAAGCTTTAGCAGACCTCGAAGCTATCCAACAGCAGATTGAACTTCAAGCCCAACGGATAGAGAATCGTAATCGACAACTGGAACAGGGAATTCAACATTTGAAATTTGTTCAAGCCAGTCTGGCCAATGGCCATTTACGCACACGAGCTCGCCTCACATCAGATGAACTCCTACCACTGGCTGGTGGACTCAATCTCCTTGCAGAACGCTTGAGTCGATTAGAACATGCGGATGTCTATGCTGAAACACTTACGAGCATCCTTGTTGATATCTGTAATGCTCTAGAACGCAAACAAGCAGGCAAACCTTTTGTGCTCTATCCTGTCTATAAACAGCTCGCTATTACCCATCGCCTGGTTTTAGCACTGGATCTCAAGATAACTTCGACACTACCAGCTCATCTCCCTATAACCGAACTGACAAGACAGATTTCTCAGTGTTCCGAGCCTAATATATCGCCAACCGGCCCTTTACCTATGTACCAACCATACTCACATATGCTGAAACGCTATCCACTACAAAACAATGAACATGATAACCACATCAATAACAAGACTAGATAAAAACTGCTTCGCTTTTTCTGGTAATAATTAAACATATAATAGGTTCGATAAAAAAGAAGGTTATAAACTGTCTCGGCAACCTTCATGACCGCACATGTTCGTCAGGCACTTACCTATTACGCCGTCTTATGGCTTCCAGCATCTAACCAGTGTCAACTTTTCTCCATGAAAAAGAACGCGGCATGGTGACTTGTCGACTTATAATATGTATAGTCTGATTTGACGATTGGCAGACAAAATCGCTAAATTATCAGGATCAGAAAAACATATGTGACTGTTTGAGCATAAGCAAAGGAAAAATTTATGCCCTATCTTTTTAAAGATACCACGAGAGCCGCTCAAAGGCTACAAGTCCTGGCCGAGGTGTTCGCTACATCAAGTCGTGCGTTTCTACAGGACGCTGTCAGTACAACACCAGAGGTGGCGATAGATTTAGGTTGTGGGCCAGGCTACACAACCCATCTTCTCGCAGAAACTACGCATTGTGGGCACACCTTTGGCTTTGATAATTCTGAGCACTTTATTGTTCTGGCCACTCAAAGCTCAACCTTAGATATATCATTCGTCCACCACGATGTCACACAGCTTCCTTTTCCTACTGGACAAAGCAATCTTATCTCCTGCCGCATGCTCCTCACTCATCTACAAAATCCAGCATCTATTATTGAACGCTGGAGCACACAATTGCACCCACAGGGCCTCTTGTTGTTAGAAGAAGTGGAGTACATTCAGACCGAATATCCTCCCTTTCGCAGCTATCTAGGGATAGTTGCGGCTATGCTAGAGCAACAGCAAAATCAACTCTACATAGGCTCCACGCTGGATACTCAACGGGTGAGCAGCGATCTACAACGCCATATAAGCCGTGTCTATAGCTTGCCAGTATCAACGGCACAGGCAGCTACAATGTTCTTTCTCAACATTCAATCCTGGAAAAATTCCCCTTTCATCCAGGAACAATATTCAGCCAACATGATTGATCAGATGGAACGTGATCTACAAGAACTGGCTGCCACTGCCACCAACACAAATGAAATAGAGTGGGGTATGCGTCAGATCGCTTATGAACGGTGCTAAAATTAGATAATCCCAGGAAATCCAATGCTACTCTCGCTGGCTTACAACAAAAAAAGCAGATGCGCCAATAGCCATCCGGGCACTTCATGAGGCGTAAAACAAAAGAATATATTCCTCCACCAGAGATACTCAGTCAACATCACCTATAAATAAACACAGATCTCCCCATAGTTCACTAGAAAAGTGAACAGGGGAGTTTTTTTAGTAACTAGCTGGTGGAGTTATCTAAGCCTGGAGTTCTAGGCGCGCATCCCTTTGATGGCCATAGAAATCAGGGTGTGCGCCAACTCATCTGCACTCACAACCCCAGACTTCAAGAGGTCGTCAAAATCAGTCTGGAAGGCCTGGAATAGCAGACGCACCAGGACTGGTGTCGAGAGGGCAACGTCTATTGTGCCTTCGGCCTTAGCTTGCTCAATCAACTGTGACCATTGCGCCGAGAGGCGATCTCTCTGAGCCAGATAAGCTGGATCTTGCTGCACTACGGCGGCCGCCAGTTCGATGTTGATACGCCTCATCGATGAACGCCGCTCCAGGCTTTTGCGCAGGATGGCTTCCAGGCGCTCTAGTGCAGAGGCATTGGACTCAAAGTCCGGTGTGAGTTCTTCTTCAATCACTTTCATACCACGTATGATCACACCGATCACCAGTGCTTCCTTGGAGGAAAAATGCTGGTAGATGGTCATTTTAGCCACGCCAACACGTGCCGCTAGTTCATCCATATTCATCTTTTGATAGCCCTGTTCCAACAATAATTGGTAGGCTGTATCCAGTATCACGTCCTCACGTAGCTCTCTTTGTTTCTCACGAAATGATCTCATTAATCTATACCCTCAGTATAAATTTAGACTTGACGTATAAAAAATAAACTGTTAGTATCTATTATAGCAAGGCAAGCAATGTCTGGCCACTATTACCAAAACACGTATAGCTTTAGCGATCCTTATAGATCACGGTCAGGAGCAACATCCTATGAATATTCTTCTTCTTGGTGCCACGGGGCGCGTTGGCTCATTTGTGATCGAGTATGCCCTGGCGGCCGGACATCATGTAACGGCCATCGCGCGTAATCGTGCCAAAATTCAGCAGACCTCCCCTAATCTTGTCGTTGTAGCAGGCGATATCTATCAGCCACAATCCTTTATTGATCAACTCAAACAACAACCGTTTGATGCCCTTATCAACGTTGTTGGTGGCGATGTCTTTAAGCCGTCTACGGTGGTGACGGATAGTGTGAAGGCCGCGCTGGAAACGGTACAACAGCTCAATATCCCACGCTATCTGGGCATTACTGGGGTCGCGGAAATGCCCACCTGCGGCTTGTTTGGTTCTATCACTGCCGGCCTGCTCCGTCGCTCACCGATTCGCTATGCCGTTCGTGATCATGATCACGCCTTTGAACTGGTCAAGAATTCTTCAGTTGATTGGGTATTGGCTGGCTGTCCATACATCCGCGATGGCCGCCATACCGCCAGCTATAAAGTTGCTCCAGGTTGCTTCCCCGGGGGATTCAAACTCATTTCACCTGCCGATGTGGCCGATTTCCTGTTCAAAGAGGCCCAGGAACAACGCTATAGCAAACAGATCGTCGGCATCTGGAATTAAAAGCTTGTCATACTCTAACCAGGTATATAGTAATTCATATAACTTGTTGCGAGATCAGTGTAGGATACAAATAGAGGAATACCATGATACGTGCAAGCCAGTTGGCCCATGCCAACACCCTCATTCGTTTTATCGGTTATCAACCCCGGCCAGGTGTGCCAGCTGAACAGTTTATTGCGGCATGGCAGAATGTGGTGGCCAGTTCACCACAGCCACAGGGACTCATCTATCGTGAACTATGCCAGCAGATGCCAGAATGGAACGCTCAGGTCCACGATGAGGCGCAGAATCCTAATCCTTACGATTTCATCGATTATACTCTGCTGAGCCCTGATGTGGACCCGACAACTTTGCCGGCACTGCCTGCGGAGATCACGAAACAATATGCAACGGTTGAGGGATTGTTCACTATTGTCCATCCATTTGTGAAACCTGAGCTGACAGGCAACCCGGAAGCGCTGCTCTATAATTGCTTTGAGATCGATGGACCTCCGGCAGTCGAGCAAGGCTTTGTGCTGGGCTGGCCCGCACGTGGTGATTATCAGTCTCAGCAAGAGGGTTTCTATTCCGCCTTTCTGCATCGCCGTATCCAGTCGGATATACGCATTGCGGCCTTTAATCGTGCTGAATGGCAAAGCGCCACAAAGTATGCGGACACGCTGGCAGGTTTCGAGCAAAATTTTCCTCGTCAGGCCCGGGCTGCGGCTGGCGCTCCCAGTGGTTCAGGTCGTCCACCGGTTCACAGTTATCTTGGACTCTATCGCATCGTTTCTGCCTTCCAGGGACCTCCCGCGCCACCCCCGGCCATGATGAAGGCGGTAGTAATGCATGGTTAGGGGGGACCCGAGGTGCTAACCTATCAGGAGATAGCCAAACCAGTACCAGGACCAGGTCAGGTGTTGCTGCGTGTCCAGGCAGCCGAGATTAATCCGCTAGACCTCAAGATGCGTTCGGGCGCGGTCAAAACTATCCATCCAGTCTGGCCTGAGGATATCCTGGGCTTTGGCCTATCCGGTATAATTGAAGCCGTGGGACGTGGTGTCGATAAACAACGTATTGGAGAAGCTGTCTATGGTACTGATTCGCCATTTGTACGCGGTGGCTACGCTGAATATGTAGTTGCATCAGCCGTCAACTTGCAGCCTAAACCCAAAAATCTTCCCTTCACGCAGGCTGCGGCCGTTCCAGTAGGCGTTCTGACCGCGCACAATGCTCTCTTTGCGATGGCTCATTTACAGGCGGGACAAAGTATCCTTATCCATGGCGCCTCAGGCACTGTCGGCAGTTTCGCGGTCCAACTGGCTAAACGTGCCGGCGCACATGTTGTCGCTACCGCCTCTAGTAGCCGCATGGACTATGTGCTCGGTCTGGGCGCTGACGAGGTCATAGACTATCAGAAGCAAAACTTTGATGACCTGGTTACCCAACAGGATGTGATCCTTGATACCATTGGAGGCACGACCAGGGAACGCTCATGGGGAGTATTGAAACGGGGAGGTATCCTTGTGACGCTGGTTCCACCCTTGCCCGATCCTGCCATTGCTGCCCGCTATGGTGTCAGGGCCGTTATGAATCAAAATACTGGCGACGAAAGTCAGTTGCTGCGCCAGATCACCGACATACTCGAACAAGGCACGCTACGGCCTCATCCAATCGGACTCACTCTCCCTCTCCAGCAGGCTTCACATGCCCACGCCCTGCTCGAACAAGGCACAGTACACGGACATATCGTTCTAGAAATCTAAATCATCTCTCTGCTTCCAGCTAACAAAGGCTACGCTTCATGATTTTTAGGCTATATGAAGTGCAGCCTTTGTAAATGTATAGGATTTTTTAGCTCGCTTTCACTACCTCAGCTTCTGCGGTCTGCTTCAGGTACGCATTCCTGGTTACGAGTTGTTTCTTCATATACTGGGTCAAAAACAAAACTTCGGCCAGGCGGCCAAAAATCCCCATTGGAGCCTGAAACCGAAAATCGTCTATCATGAGGGTTCCTCCCTGCTGCTCTACAAATTCATGATGGTGCTTCATTTCGTAAAAAACACCTTTGGTCATTTCATCGGTAAAGCGAGTGGGACGTTTGTAAACAGTAATCTCTGAGGTGAGGTGCTGACGAATACCAAAATGGGTGGCTTCCCAGGTTACTGTATCCCCCAATTTCATTGCGCCAGACATTACTCCGGCTACTGGATGCTCATGGGTGTTGGCAACCGATTTGCTATGTTCGTCAACATTTAAGGAAAGATCAAAACAACGTTCTACCGGGGCCTGGATGAAGGTCTCTAAACGTATTACTGCCATAAGGGTCACCTTGCTTCCTGCCAGGGGGCACTGGTTGTCTATCACAATCAACAAGTATGTATTAATAGACATCAGCACTCCTATATATATTATAGGCTCCTCAATATTTTATAGCAATAGAAAATATATTCATCCAAAAAATTCATATCTATGCACTTTTCTCTTTATCTGACTTCTGCACACAAATAGTTTAGATTGGCAGGCTATAAGCGGATAATAGAACTTTCACCAACAACACTTCAACATATTTGTGCGGACTAACTACGCGTAGTTAGCCCGCACATCTTATCTCATTGTCAGTCGTTTATTAGTGTAATCCCAACAATGCTTGCAAGAGCCATAAACTTGCCATTCCTATACCTACGGTTAGCAGGACATTTTTGGTGCGCCACGCAATGATAATCGCGATAATCCCTGCGCATAAGCGTGCGTTATTTAGCGAGAGGGCTAGATGGCCTTGCTTTAAGAAGAGATCGGGTAGGATCAGGGCCGAGAGGGCGGCGACCGGGACAAAGCGTAGCGCCTGCTGTAAAAACGGTGCCAGGCGCAACTTCCCCGATGATCCTATAAAAGAGAGGCGGGTGGCGAAGGTGAATATACCTATCACAATAATGGTGATCCAGACTATTTTTTGCGACATACTCTCTCTATCCTCACTTAGGCTTCATATTTTTTCCTACGTGTTTCCATCAACAGGCCAACGGCAATACCAATAAAGACGGCGGCGACAATACTGAGTTTCAGTGGTAACGCTACAAATACCAGGGCGGCCATTCCCGCAGCCACGGCAGCGGCTGTATTGGCACGATCCTTGAGGGCTGGCACGACCAGAGCGATAAAGGTTAAGGTTGATGCGAAGTCTAACGACCAGCTCGCGGGTATCTGCGCACCCAGAAATACACCAACGGCTGTACTCAGTTGCCAGCCAGTCCATAAGGTCAGGCCTGCGCCGAAGAAATACCAGTGCTTGTAATCTGGCTCGGCCTCTGGCCGTTGATAGCGCTGTATCGTTACAGCATATGCCTCATCGGTAAGCAGGTATGCCAGTACGATCTTCCAGCGCCAGCCTAATTTATGCACCTGACCAGCAAGTGATGCACTATAAAGCATATGGCGAATATTGACGACGACTGCTGTCACCACCACAACCAGGGCTGGCGTTCCTGCGGCCACTAGTTGTGCAATAATAAATTGTGCGGAGCCAGCAAACACGATAAAGGACATTGCTTGCGCAATTACAGCTGGAATTCCAGCTCCTAGCGCTGAAACTCCATAGATCATGCCAAACGGTATTGCTCCAAGCAATATTGGTAGTTCAGCGCGTGCGCCACTCCAAAATTCTGAAGATCTTGTACTCATGTAGACTATTATAAATACATCTGTACACATAAATCTTGTCTAAAATTGCTTTTTTTAGCGGCGGTATCCCTATCAACCACGATAACGACCGGGTGGTATGCCGACGATGCGCTTAAAGTGACGGGTGAGATGACTCTGATCCGCGAAACCTACCTGTTGGGCGGTTGTGGCTATCGGTATACCCAGTCGTAGCAGGTCTCTAGCCCGTTGGACCCGTACCTGCGCTTGATAGGCATGTGGTGGCACACCAGTATGTCTGCGAAATGAGTGTAGGAGATAAAATGGGCTAACATGGAACTGCTGGGCTAGTTCTTTCAGTGAGATGTTCTCGGCGTAATTCTCTTCTAAATATGCCCGAATCTGCTGGACCCGCCCTTGATCGTTGGGGAGCGCTTTCTGTTGGGGATGATCATCGGCAAAGCGCAAAACCAGTTGCGAAAATGTCCATAACAAACGTGACTCGCGCTCTAATGCCGATACC
The DNA here is from genome assembly GCF_003967575.1 of Dictyobacter alpinus. NCBI lineage: Bacteria > Bacillati > Chloroflexota > Ktedonobacteria > Ktedonobacterales > Dictyobacteraceae > Dictyobacter > Dictyobacter alpinus. The sequence goes on along the minus strand of NZ_BIFT01000002.1, from coordinate 3,066,209 downwards.
GGCTCTTCAAATGCCCGATGCAGGTCGGCGATCTGCCGCGCAAGTTCTGGATCATAGACTACGGGATCGGGAAAGAAGGGGACATCGTGTGGCTTACCAACAATCTGTCGGGCCGCCTCCTGCAAAATAGTGGCATCGGGATACAACACACGGTATTTCCAACCTTCTTTCTCCACAGCCGATCCGGTATGAATTTCGCCGGGATTTACCACAAATATACTGCCTTGCGGTACTATATGGTTGGCATGACGGTACCAGAACTGTTCGGCTCCTTGCTCAATTACTCCTAACGCATATCCTTCATGCATGTGTGGCGCAAAAGTATGTGTCACATATCTGGCATGCAGCAACTCTAAACCATGCACCGCCGGGTCCCGCCAGAATTTCGCCTGCTCGCCTACACCCATTTTATTTCATTTCCCCTTTCCAGGACATTTACCTGCACGCACCCCTCTTCTGTAATTCTATCATCAAAACTATCAGCTGATGTGCGCTTGTTTTGCCATAAGTTCCTCGAAAAAACTATTCCGCCCAGATGTGTCAAGGCCGATAAAATCGGCCTTACGATAATATATCCTTGGCTAAGGGTGGAAGGGTAGGAAGAGCCGAAAAGAACTGAAGAGCTTTTAAGTGATGAAGTAGCTCATGGAACGCCTTCTGATCACCTCAACTCGCCAGCCCTCTTTTTCACAAAACGGACAGGAGGCCAAGATTCCTAGTTGGTGCTGGCAGTCTCACTCTGTCCGAGCAATGGTCCAACAATCTGAACCAATCGAGTGACGGTTTGAGCGACCCAAGGAAGGCGTAACAGCGGCCGGGTGCGCCCTAACAGTTCGTTCACGAGCTGTAAGAGTTCCGTCGTTTTGAGTGTCTCGCTGCTCAGATCCTGTAACCAGAACAGTACCAGAGCCAGTTGTAACCCGTAGAGCATCGTGGCCAAATCGTCTCCTTGCGAAGCACGAGGAGCATCCTTGGCTTTGGCAACTACAACAAGATAGGCTGCTCGCGCCCGGCGACGAACTTCTGCCCCTTCCGCGCCAAAAACTCCAGCTCGCGAGAGCGGATTCAAGGCAGCTCCGGATAGGGCCACCAGGGTCAGCCGGTGCGGGGCCATCGCGACCAGTAACTCGCGCATGAGGTGGTGGAAACGATCAGCGATGGAAGTGGCAGGGAGCACGTCCACCAATGCTTCCAATTGAACAGCCAGCCAGCGGTAAAGCTCTAAAACCAGATCTTCTTTGCTGGCAAAGTATCGATAGGTGAGCCCCAATGAACACCCCGCCTCAGCCGCGATGTCTCGCATAGTTGTCTGATCATAGCCTTTGGTGGCAAAAAGTTGCAGTGCCGTATCAATGATGCGTTGCCGCGTCAAAGCCGCTTTCCGGCTAAGTTTAGTCGTCTCAGAAGATTGCATAATCTCTCTCCCACAAATGAATGTGCCCTCGAACAGTGTCAGCTGCACTCTTGACACCAGCATAGCGCATCTGGTAATATCTTAGCAAGTGAACACTGTTCATTTTTAAGAACACACCTTCTTGACTGCGGATTCAGCCAGTGCGAGGGGATCACCTTAAAACAGATGGAGCTACCTATGTTTATTGATACCTTTGATCTGACCAGATGGAACCGCATCAGTGTAAGCCTTGGAGGAAGCGTTTGGATGTTGATACTGTTCGCCAGGTTGTTTGGTTGGATCATGCTCGACGACCTGGATCTCATACTTCTCCTGGCTCTGTGCGTCATTACACCGTTAGCGGTCCCGCTGGCAACACTTCCCAGGAAGCCTTGCTTGTCTGGTGATCTCTGTGGTCTCGTCATTTTTCTACAACCCTTTGCGACACTCATTGGGGGAGCTTCTTTGCTGCTTGGCAGGGGACTGCTCGCTGCTGCCGCTGCCGCCGTATGGCTCCTGTTCACAGCGTTGATTGCCCTGATCGGTGTGCTCCTGCTTTTCCAGAAACGTGGCAGATCTCTCCCCGACGCCTGTCTGGCTGTGGCGTTGGCTTATGTGCCAATCGGCGGAACGTGGTTGGTGCTGGATCGTTTAGGTCTCCAGCCACTCAGTTTCAGTCAGACCATCGTTTTACTTACCGCTGTCCATTTTCACTTTATCACGCTGGCGGCACTCATAATAACGGGCCTCACCGGTCGAGCTATCCTGGCAACACGGCGCGAGATTCCATGGAAAACATATCGAGTCACCGCTATGTGCATGCTTCTCAATCCGCTGCTCGTAGCCACAGGGATTACCATTACTCAGATCACTGGCGTGAGCTTTTTGGAGTCTGCCGGGGCTTGCCTCTTAGCACTCAGTATGATACTGATAGCGCTGCTTAATCTGATCTGCATAGTTCCTACCACTGCTCCTTTGCTTGCCCGTGGGCTTCTGGCCTTTTCGAGCACTGCGGTGGCAATTACGATGCTATTTGCCGGGGCTTACGTTCTGGGAAATGTGACAGGGTTCTGGACCATTACCATCTCTCAAATGATCGTGATACATGGATGGATAAATGCGCTGGTCTTTGGACTCTGTGGATTACTCGGCTGGCGACTCAGAGTAGAGGCAGAGAAGGCGTAAAATATGCGAATCATCATTACTGGTGGAACAGGGCTCATCGGGAGGTCGCTCGTGGATTTGCTGGCACACGGCAGCGATGAGGTCATTGTCCTGAGTCGCAATCCCACCCTGGCTGCTCAGATGTTTCAGCAACAAGGACTGGCGAATATCCAGACAATGGGTTGGGACGCTCAGACTGATCAGGGATGGGGAGAACTGATCAGCAAAGACTGCGCCATTGTCAACCTGGCTGGTGCAAGTCCAGCTCATTGGCGCTGGACACAGTCGTACCGGGCATGTATTCTTGAGAGCCGGTTGCGTGCCGGGGAGGCGGTAATGCAGGCAATTGAACGCTATGGGCCACCGGAAGTGCTGGTACAAGCCTCAGCATCAGGGTATTACGGGGATCGCGGGCAAGAAATCCTCACGGAAGCGAGCACCTCTGGTCGGGGCTTCCGTGCTCAGGTGTGCCAGCAATGGGAAGCATCTACTATCCACGCCCAGACCAGGCACTGCATTGTGCGGACAGGTCTCGTCCTTGATACACACGAGGGTGCCCTCCCTCCACTTTTGCATTTTGCCCAGCTCCTGGGAAGCCAGTTGGGCGATGGACAGCAGTGGATTCCCTGGATTCACAAAAAAGATGTGGCCAAAGCGATCCAGTTCCTACTTGCGCATCGTCTGCTTTCTGGCTCGTTCAATCTGTGTGCGCCAGAAGCCGTGACGAATAGGGATTTTATCCGCAAGGTGCAACATGTTCTGAAGCGGTTCCCTGTGTTCCCGATGCCAGCCTTTGCCTTGCGAGTACTCTTGGGGGAGTTGTCAACCGTCGTGTTGGACAGCCAACACCTTCTGCCTCAACGCTTGGTGGAGGCTCATTTCCTCTTCGACTATCCCCGGCTTGATCAGGCACTGTACCACCTGCTGCAAGGGGAAAAGGAGCTTCCAGTTGCATGAGCATACCGTATACGCAAGGAAAATAATGGATACGCACGACTTCTCTGTTAAAACGGACCAATCGGGACCTGCACCGCAAGTTTCGTCAGGTCTTCACCTTGGGCAGTCACACAGGAGCCGAAGTGACCATCTACTTGCAAGTTCGGCGGCTGCTGCTCGATGGCCCGGGGGAAGCTAGTGGAAAACCTCGCACGCACTCTATTTCGAGCTGCGAAATCTCCACCCTTAACGAGGGATACATTATCAAATAATCTGGCTATAGCAAAGGACACTTAATATGCGCACTTCACTTGAAGCGAAACATCCTGTTCTTGCGGCTATCTCCATTGGACTCGGCGGATGAAAACAAGCCCCCATACCTTTCTTAAAGTACAATTTCTTTAGCTATCTGGCAAGCAGGGTATTGCTTAATAACTGAAAATACAATAAAAGCATACGTACAGTATATTGATAAATTATTATATACGTATGCTTTTATTCAGGAAACGGGCCACAAAAAAGCTTTAGTCGCGGGAAATGGCGCGCATGCCAGTTTCACTATAGCGGGCTCCAGCGCTCTTTCCAATGCTGGCTTCTAATTGGGACATCTCTTCCGGGCTTAAAGCAATCTCGGTTGCGGCAATATTCTCTTCCAGGTACTTCAAGCGTTTGGTGCCAGGAATAGGCACGATGTCGTTACCTTTGTGCAGCAGCCATGCAAGGGCGATCTGACCCGGGGTAGCATGTTTGGTTGCGGCCAGTTGTCTGACAAGCTCAACCAGTTCCACATTGCGGGCAAAATTCTCTCCCTGGAAACGTGGATCACTACGACGAAAGTCATTCGCATCCAGATCCTGTACTTTCTTGATTTCACCGGTCAGGAAGCCACGCCCCAGTGGACTGTAGGCCACAAAACCTATCCCCAGTTCACGCAGGGTTGGCAGTATTTCAGCTTCGGGATCACGCTCCCAGAGTGAGTACTCGGTTTGCAAAGCGGTAATAGGATGGACCGCGTGGGCACGGCGTAACGTCTTCGGGCCGACCTCTGATAGTCCAATATGGCGAATCTTGCCCTGCTTGATTAGTTCAGCCAGTGCGCCAACTGTCTCTTCGATCGGCACTTGCGGATCCAAACGATGCTGATAATACAGGTCAATATATTCAGTATCCAGACGCTGTAAGGACTCATCGACCACTTTGAAAATATGATCAGGACGACTATTGAGGCTGCGCTCACCATTTACGGACCAGACCCAGCCGAATTTGGTCGCGATAACCACGGAGTCGCGCCGTCCCTTTAAGGCACGTCCCACCAGCTTTTCATTGAGGAAGGGACCATACGACTCGGCTGTATCAAAAAAAGTCACTCCTAAATCAATGGCTTTATGGATCAGATCAATCGCCTCATTCTCAGCTGCGGGTGCTCCATAGAAACTTGTCAGTCCCATACAACCAAACCCTTCCGCCGAGACCTTTAGATCCGTTTTGCCCAGTGTTCGTTGTTGCACTCTTTCCATCCTTTCTCATTCTAGCATTATACAACTGCCTCCACGCTCTATAACTAGAGGCAGAATATATGGGCATCTTATGGTCAACCAGACTACGGTGCCCCTATACATACACTACAAGTCTACGCTTTAAAGCACACTCTACGTCAAGAGGCAACCATACTACCAACCAGGTCACACCAGCATCCCATCTAATCAGACGCCAGTTTTTCGGGAGATTCCTTTGCATACCCCTGCCCTCAAATAGGAATCTCCACCAATGTCGTACTGTACTTTACAACATACACATGCATCTCTATAATGGTTAGCAAGATAGAAACTTATTAATTTATAAATACTATTTATATGCTCACCAATAAATGGATTTAAAGGAGATTATGCCATGCCGCCGGAAGAAATCGTCGGTCATTCGCTGGGTAATTACAGCATTGTGCGGCCAGTGGGTCAGGGAGGTATGGCGACTGTATTTCTTGCTAAGGATACTCGCTTAAAACGAGACGTTGCGGTCAAAGTTTTTCGCTCTAAACTTCATGACAATGAGATATTTATGCGCCGGTTCGCGCGTGAGGCCAAGGTCGTTGCTCGTCTGGATCACCCTAATATTCTGACGGTCTATGATTATGGTGAACAGGATGGTCTGGCCTATTTTGTGATGCCTTATCTCACCCAGGGTACTTTACGTGATCGTCTGCACCAACAACAGGTGCTCCCCATTGCGGATGCTCTCAATATAACTATCCAGATCCTACGTGCCCTACAATATGCTCATACCAACAACTTTATCCACCGGGATATTAAACCAGGAAATATCTTGTTCAAGGATGACAATACGCCCGTCCTGAGCGATTTTGGACTGGTTAAGTCTATCCAAAAGGATGATCAGACCGATAAGCTTCTCTCCTCTGTAATTACCCATACTGGCGATGTAAGCATTATGGGTACCCCTCAATATATGGCACCCGAACAGATTCAGGGTCGGCCCGGTCGTGGTAGTGATATTTATAGTGTCGGCATTGTACTCTATGAAATGCTCACTGGCGCACCACCATTCTCAGGCGAGAATACAATTCTTGTCTTAAGTAAGCATCTTTATGAACAGCCATCATCAATGCGTTTGGTGAATTCCACTATTCCACCTGAACTTGATCGTGTGGTACTACGTGCACTGGCCAAAAATGAGTCGGAGCGCTATGCGACTCCTGCCGCATTTATTGCAGCCCTGACTGACGTGGCACAAAAATTTGACACCACAGCCATTTCATCTAACCAACGACAGACATCTTCCTCTTCCTCAGATGAGGAGGCTTCCACAAATCTGTTATCTACGACCCACCCGGACGCTTCTCCCGATTACAGAACGGTCTATCGTCCAGATACCATCGATGCCAAACACCTTACCACACAACCGTATGCGACCCGCGTCCTGTATACATCTGAAAACCAGAAAAAGCGCTCTCCACGCGTCTGGGTCATGCTGCTCTCGTTCTGCCTTGCTCTCGTTGTGTTTGCCTCTGTCGGTGCCTGGTATGCGAGCACACTCCATAGTGCGGCACCTGTGAGCAAAAATACCTTCGTTCCTACCACAAAAACTACGCCTACAGCTAAGGCTACCAATCCCAACACGCTCGCCACCCTCCCAACTTATGATACAAGTTGTCCACCCACGGGACAGGTCCGTAAGCCGAGTCTCTTGAATCTAGCCAATCGGGGCAGCGATGCACAGGTCATTTATTATTCTCATCAGTATAATGCTGCCGACAATAAATTCTCTGGCTCATTGATCCGCTATTCAGCCATTAATGGAAGTAAAACTACCTTACTGACCTCGACTACATTCGCGATCGATCAGGCCGTGTTATCTCCTGATAAACAATGGATTCTTTTCTCGACCTCCGTTGCCAACCAGCCTGCGAAATTACAGCTATTACGCGTCGATGGACAGGGGCTGCAAACGCTGTATTGTACCGCCAATCCGCTCCAGATCAACAGGCTATCGTGGTCTCCTTTTGATGAGACGGAAACGGGCCGCGTCTTTTTTGAAGCCACGGCAGACCCAGCAGGCACAGCGCAGGCTCCACCAGCAATCTCTGCCTATCAGCTTGATGTGCAGAATGGTCAGCTCATGCAGGAAAAACTCGCTACACAAAACATCACCTGGGGAGTGCCTATCGGCTGGTCCGATGCGAGGAGCGTTTATCTTGAAGGACCAGATAGGAGTGTGTATCTCTATCCTCTCTCCCAAAATGGCGAACCATCAGAGGCAAAATTAATTCACAGCGGCTCAACATGTGATAGCTACGCGCAAGATCCTACCACCAGCAGGCCGCACCTGTTTGTAAGCCACTGTACAGGCTTTGGCAATGGTGATTGTAGTGGCGCGTGCTCCAACGCAGGTCCAAGTACCATCACTGATATCAATACTAATACAACCATCTATACATCACAGGATCTTGCCATTGTCGGCATCAGTTCTCTTGACGATGGTAAATTTCTGGCCCTGGTCAAGAATGTTACTGCGGCTCAGTATAGTCCAAACAATGGTCTCTATCTGATCGATCAAAATAACCATGCAACCAATCTTCGTAAAGATGATGGCACAGTCTTTTTCTTCTCTCAACAATCAGCTCTTGATGTCTTCTGTAGTAGCCAGTATCAATGCCCTTATTATGCGGTCCGTATGGGTTCCTCGCAAGCTACAGGACTTGATCAGCTCTTATTCGGCAAGACTGATGGGACGGCACTGTCATCTTTTGCCTCTTCACAAAGCGCCAGCCTGAATATTGCAGGCTGGACACAAATGTAGTGCCGACCCATCGCTATCCTAGAATGCTACTGGTAGTGCCTCAAGTCCACGCAGGATGAAACTACCATGCCAGCGGATCTCTTTTGGCTCGATGTTCAGACGTAGAGCAGGAAAACGCTGGATTAATGCGCTCATAGCGATCTGTCCTTCCAGGCGGGCCAGCGGCGCACCCAGGCAGTAATGGGAGCTCAGGCCAAAGGCCAGGTGCCTGTTATTCTTGCGCGCGATGTCTAGCTGATCAGGATTGTCAAAGTAGCTGGCATCACGATTGGCTGATCCTATCGCGGCCAGGACCATCTCACCACGCGGAATGGTGGTTCCGACGATGGTGATGTCTTCACGCGCATAACGTTCGGTGGCTGTTTCGACAGGACAGACAAAGCGCAGGAGTTCTTCGATGGCTGGTTTGATCAGTTCTGGCTCGTTCTGTAACTTTGCTAGTTGCTCAGGATACTGCAATAGGGCTAATGTGCCGCTGGCAATCAAATTCACCGTTGTTTCATGCCCAGCGATCAGCAACAGGAAGATCATAGCTACGATTTCGTCTTCACTCAACGTGTCGCTACCGTCTTTGGCCTGCACTAATGCTGTAATCAGATCGTCTTTGGGATGAATACGTCGCTCTTTGATCTTTCTCCGCGCATATGACATGAATTGCATAATGGTTGGAATAAGTCTCAAGCTATCCCCGCTCGTTTTTATGGAAACTATCGCATTGCTCCAGCGGTGAAATTTGGTATTGTCCTCGGCTGGTATCCCTAAAATGCGCGCGATCATCGTCAGCGGCAACACCAACGCAAAGTCAGCAAGCAGATCCATCTGGCCTTTGGCCTCGACAGCATCCAACAGTTCATTTGTTAGTTGTTGGATCTGCTCACGCATCTGCTCTACCAGACGTGGCGTAAAGGCTTTATGCACCAGAGCGCGCAATCTGGTGTGATCAGGACTGTCCAGATCGAGCATATTGCGTTCAAGCGGCTTGAACATTGGCGGCATCCAGGGAATCTTTTTCAATTGCTCAGCCGACATGACGTTACGACGGTTCTTGGCAAAACGCTCGTCTTTCAAAACATTCACCACATCATCATAGCGTGTCACCAACCAGGCTCGCTGCTTACTTGGTAACATGATTGGAAATACCGGAGCCTCGGCGCGCAGCTGCGCATAAAATGGAAATGGGTCAGCCTTAAACTGAGCGCTGGTAATATCAACAGGTATAATGCCATTTACCGGCGTTGCTGCCGGTACAGATTGCTTCTTGATCATGATTGATCACTCCCCTTCTGTGCAAATACCGTCTTCGCCGCATCCAGAATCTGATTACGCCGAGCAGCAATGAGTTGTTCCTGTATCGCACCTTTGATAAGCATCTCCCCGGTGAACATCTATTCACCACAATGAATATATACTCATACTGTACGATACAATCTTATGCCTGTCAAACTTCTATTATTTATTATTAGAACAATACAGAACTGAAAGTAGAGTAGAGGGATATATCCGGCAAAGATCCGGGTATATCCCTCTACTCTACTTTCAATTTTACTTTTTTAATGGTCATCAGCTAACTGTATAATCTACTTCATTGTTGTATAAATTCTATTTTTACAGCTATTCAGCTCGATGACGCAGTTTGAGTGTATAGAATCCAACGGTTAGCAGCCAACACAGGTATGAGACTATAAGAAAACGCCCGCACAGACCAGCCAGCACACCAGGACCGAATTTTCCATCATGCGGCAGAAGGAGCATAAATGCAACCATACCCACCAATGTAATGCCAGCAGTAATAAACAGCTGCATGCGCATAGGTTTCCAGGCTGGATGACGCGTTAGTACATAACTCAGCAGGAGCGCAGCTACCGGTGTATAGTCGAGTGAAGCCCCAAAGACGTGCATATTGCCGCTCAAGGTTGCTGCCTCCTGGCTCGTCGCGATTGGATCGGTAGTAAAGATGCCTGCAATAAAGAGTCCAATGGCACCAATGACAAGGATGATCAGACCAAGATAGCCCAAAACAGTCCGGATATATGGAAAGATCGCCACCCCGGCGCTTACCAGGCTTGTCGCCAGCAAGCAGAATGCCAGGTGCATCATCCAGCCAAAAGAACCGAGAGCATACTCACTGATAAAGCGCCATGTTGGATCAAATGCCGGCTCAAGCACATGCAGGCTCAGGAGGAGAAAGACGAAGAGCACTCCTGAGGCGATGGATAGCCGTGCAGCCAGGACTTGAGCGTTGGACACCGGTTTCGTCATTGTGAGTGATTGCGCCATGCTTGACTCCTTCTAGTTTACAACTCTGGTCATCGTAGAACTATATCCACCCCCACCAGGAAAGACCCAGCCGCCTGCGCAGATAGTGCCATCTGCGTTAAACGTTCCCTGGTAGTAAGCAGGAGAGCCTTTCTGCCCTCCCCAGATTATAAGGATATTGTCTTTGAGCTCGTAGACATAATCGAGGGTATCACCAGTCGAGCTATAAAAGCGCGACATGATATCTTTGCCGGACTCTTCACCAAATGGCTTGAGGTGTCCAATCACCTCCAGTCCCTTGATCACGTGTCCGTTATGCTCAAAATCTACATGTTGCAAGAGAAAAAATCCTCCCTCCATCCATTCGTAGCTTACCTGACCCGTTGTATCACCGGAGAGGGTCCAGGTTCCAATCAATTTCTCTAAGCTTTTCAAATCGGCATCAGGCAAAACTGGCAGGTCTGCAACTTGTGGATTTGTCTTCTCTGTCATAGGTGGTCCCTTCCTGTAATCTGGCGAGACCATTTAGCGCTATTCTCAACTCGCCATGCCTATTCATCAACGCTTTACCCGACTGTCATACCAGGGTTTGCAGAAGCTCTTCAAGTCGAGAAAGGAGTTCTCTGGTCCCCTGCTCCATCCCGGAATTGAGATGCGCGTTGCGGTCTTCTTCACTCTGGTAGAGCGATCGACTCATCAGCGTTGTCTTACCGTTATCTTCCTCAAAGGTCAGCGTGACCACGGCTTCATGTCCCGGCATCCCTTCGAAGCCATCCGTGTAGACCAACTTTGTATAGGGCACGACCTCACGATATACTCCTGAGAAGGCATACTCCTGACCGGAAGTATCTTGCAAGACATAACGATAGGCTCCTCCTGGACGCAGATCAATCTGGCAGATTACCAGAGTCATATCCCTGGTTCGATACCAGTGCTGTACATGCTCTGGCCTGGTCCATGCCTCAAAGACTAGTCGAGGGGGTGCGTTAAAGGTCCGTGTGATAACGATCTCTTGATCCGATGGCGTCGCGAGGGTAGTAGCAAAACGCTCTGTCTCAGTCATGTTTCTTCTCTTTCTCTTTCTCCTGCAAACTGTCCAGATAAGTATCCAGATACTGGAACCGCTCATCCCAGAGGTGATGATAGGATTCTAACCATGCATAGACTTCTGCTAATGGTTCAGGCTGTAGCTCATACCAGTGCCGTTGCGCATCCTGGCGCACCCGCACCAACCCCACTTCGCGGAGTACACGCAAATGCTTGGAAATACCCGGCTGACTAATAGAAAGCAAGTCAGTTAACTCCCCCACCGTATGGGGTCGCTCACGGAGTAAGTCCAATATACGTCTGCGCATGGGATCAGCTAATGCATCAAAGGTTGTCATCATAAAATTAATATACCATATTAGTTATATAACTGTCAATGCATATAACCAGATCAGCATATAAAAGCCGCCAACCTTCCCGAAGACTCAGCACGTCAGCATACAGCCTTGATATATAATAGAGTGATTGAATGGGCACCATTGAAATGAGATTGAAAATGAAAATTGTAATTCCTGACGATTACCAGGATGCGGTACGCACCCTTGACTGCTTTGCCAGCTTGACTGGACATGAGGTGACAATCTACAACGATAGCACGCAGGATGTCAAAAAGCTGGCCGAGCGCTTTCAGGATTCCGACGCTCTGGTACTGATCCGCGAACGTACGGCGATCACAGAGGATCTGCTGTCCCAACTCCCTAAACTGAAGTTTATTAGCCAGACTGGTCGCGGTATGCCGCATATAGACCTGGACGCCTGCAATCGCCATGGTATTCCTGTCGCGGCCGGTGGCGGTTCTCCCTATTCTACGGCTGAACTGACCTGGGGACTAATCCTGGCGACGCTACGCCATATTCCACAGGAGGTTGCTAATCTGAAGGCGGGTCGCTGGCAGTCGACGCTAGGACTTGGCTTGCATGGTCGTGTACTTGGTATCTTTGGTTATGGCAATATTGGTAAACTGGTAGCCAATTATGGTCGGGCCTTCGGAATGCAAGTCATCGTATGGGGACGCGAAGGCTCCCTGAGCCGTGCGCAGGCCGATGGCTTCGCGGTCGCCAACAGCCAGCAGCAGCTGTTTGAGCAGGCCGATGTGTTGAGTATCCATGTCAAACTCCTTCCAGAAACACGTGGCATTGTCACAGCCAGCGATCTGCAACGCATGAAGCCCGACGCCCTGTTCGTCAATACCAGCCGGGCCCTATTGGTCGCACCTGACGCACTAGAGGAGGCACTCCACACTGGCCATCCTGGCTATGCGGCCGTCGATGTCTACGAAGTCGAGCCACTCACCACCTCTCCCTTACTTCAAATGGATAACGTTGTGTGTACGCCACACCTTGGCTATGTCGAGAAAGGTAGCTACGAAGTCTATTTTAAGGAGGCCTTCGACAACCTGCTCGCCTTCGCCGCCGGCAATCCCCTCAACATCGTCAATCCACAGGCTCTCGCCTGAAGCCACTTCTACAAATAGAAAAACAGGCCAGGGCATGATGTCCTGGTCTTCTTTCTCACATATCATATCCTAGCTCTTATTGCATCAGCGACTATTCATTCTTGTAAATATCTTAACTGCTATTTACCTATTATAAACGAGACAGGTTTGAGACAATTCTAAAACATAAATAAGACATCTTTATGCTAGTCTATAACAAAGTATTTTTAAAAGCTGGGAGATATTTTATGCTTAAGAATCTGTTTTGGAACCAGAAAGAGCGACGCGTTCGTGCTCTCTGGAGACTGCTATTGCTTTTTATCCTGGGCACTCCTGCGATTTACATAGTTGTCTATGCTCTCTACTTTCCTCTGGCTATTATTTTATTGCTTGTACACTTGAGAATGGCGCTTCCCCTGCTACAACTTGTCAATACTATGTTGGCAAGCGCTGTTGCAACACTTGTACTGACCTGGCTTGTAGTACGTTTTCTTGATCACGATCGTTTTAAGCACTTTGGATATCATCTCAATAAGAATTGGTGGCTTGATTTTATATTTGGATCCTTATTAGGAGTATTCTTAAATAGCGCACTTGTGCTGGTTATGTGGCTAGCTGGCTGGATATCTGTATCACGGCTCTTTTTCAATCAAGTTACAACATTACCTTTTATCGTTGTTCTGGGGGCCTGGTTGCTCAATTTCCTGCTGGTTGCTCTCTTCGAAGAAACATTCGCACGTAGCTATCCACTACGTAACTTTGCTCAGGTCTTCAACACACCATCTATTGGCTCCCGGAGGGCCATCGTACTCTCCTGGTTACTTACATCGCTGCTCTTTGGTTTTGGGCATTATTCTAATCCACATGTCACTTTGCTGGAAATGATCAGCATCAGCATGGCAGGGCTGTTAATGGGACTGGGATACATTTTAACCGGCAATCTCGGTTTTGCCCTCGGTCTGCACATGACCTGGGATTTTACTCAGGGCAACATCTATGGCTTCCCCATCGCTGGACAGACTCCCAACAACCTGGCTTCCCTCTTCATTTTCCACCAGCATGGACCCATCATATGGACCGGTGGCATCGCCGGCCCCGATGGTGGTCTCCTCTCCATCTGTGCCTTCCTGCTTGGCATACTCATCCTCTTGGCCTATATCCGCTGGCGCTATGGAAAAATACAGCTTTTTACACCACTTGCCCTGTATAAAAACGAGCAGACGAAAGCTACCAAGTTAAATAACACAACGAGTCAGGCTGAAATTTAAAGTGTATATTCCAGCCTGACAACTAGCTTAAGCTGATTTGCGAAGGATGCTGACCTGCCTGAATAAGTCAGGTCAGCATCGATACTTTATTGGGGAGCACTCAAGACATATCCAAGAGATTGTTCAAAGGTCTGGCCTTCACAATTAGCATCGGTCGAGATGAAGTGGTCACTTCCAGCTCGACAACGGTAGATGTGGGTTGTAGCGACACCGCCTGGTTGTGTACTATAGATCCAGCCTTCAGTTCGCAGGACGGTATAGCCTTCGCAGTTAGAGTTGGGTGAGATAAAGTGATCTGTTCCAACGCTACAACCATACAGGGCAATGGTGCCGCTCTGACTATTGGTATAGAGATAACCGAGGGTACTTTCTAGATGATATCCGGAGCCGACGCTACCGCTGGTAATCCAATGGTCTGCGATGGCAGTGTTGTAGTAACGATTGAGAGCAGGTGTAGCTGTACCTGTATAAGCAATGGATGGTGTCCAGCTGGTGGTGTCGTAGGTGTTGTCGCCATTGTTGGCGATTTCGAAACGCACAACGTCCTGGGCGCTGACGGCAAGGCCGTCAAGGTTGCTCTCACTACCATTCTGGTCGTTATAGGCGATGGTCTGCGACCCCCAGATGACGCTCCCATTTTTGGTGATGCGTGCGACAATCCCATTGCCGCCATCAGTATCAACTTTGAGGACACGACCACGGATACTGATGGTGCCTCCAGCTGGCGCTGTCCAGGTACGCCCAACCCAGCATGCCGCACAGCTATCTGGATGCATGCCAAAGCGGGTGATCTGCGGGACAGATGAGGTGGTTGGTTTCCAGGTGCTGGCACTGGTATCATATGGCAGATTGCTCCAACTGCTACCATTGCTACTGGCTTGATAGGACCAGTTCTGCTGCCCTTGCGTGCCACTGAAGTCGTTGCTTGCGTTGTATAGCGCGCTGGCGGCGGTAGCCTGGATGTTATTGGTTAGCGTAAAACCGTTAAAGTTGGCGCCTCCAGCGGTAGTCGTCAGCCCGGCTGCTTCGGAGTATAAATTATCACGGATAGTTCCGGTTGGTGTGATGTCATTGCCCAGTCGTTCAATACCTCCGTTACCATTGTTACGAAACAGGTTTCCGGAGACCTCGCCATTAGTACTCTGATCGCTACTACCATGGATGGCCAGAAACTCAATGCCGGCGCCCGCGTTACCGGCAATGTAGCTATTGCGGATACGTACCTGATTATTGCAGCATTCATAGTCAAATCCGGTCTGGTCAGGTGAACTGGTGTTGGGAACATTGGTCATGATACTGTTAACGAATGTGACATTTTGCAGGCGACCAAAGATAATCCCTGCGGTACCTGTGGGACTATGGCAAGCGGCCTCGTTGTTGAGTTGGGAGTTCAAAATAGTAACGTTCTGCATGTTGACCAGGCGCATACCTTCATCACAACCGGCGGCAGGACCATTGTCATCATGGAGATACAGGTTGCTCAGAGTAACATTCTGGACCAGATTGTGTCCATCGCCGCCATCACTGGAGGTTATGCCATTAAACCAGTCGAATGAGATGCTGTCCTGGTTATGCGTACCTTCGATAGCGTCCAATTTGATATCCTGGAGCGCATACTGGCTGGATGTGAATGTAACACTACCGGTAATCTCGATGCCGGCGGAATTCCAGATGCGGTCATTCTGGCCACTGGTCGTGTTGCCTTGATGGATGCCACGAATGTCGTGCACATAGATATTAGAGAAACGCAGTCCCTGGTGTGAGAGGGTACTGTAATAAACCAGGATGCCTGTGCCTGCTGAACCAAGCTCCAGGTTGTTGACGCTCCAGTAAGATGGATCGTTCATACGGATCGCACGCTCGGCTTCATTGCCATTGCGGATAATCTTTGGACGCGCTCCTGTTCCATAGGCATCGATCCTGGCATAGCTGGTGGCGCTTCCAGAGCCGTTGATGGTCATCTGCTGGTTCCAGCTAGCTCCACGTGCGAGCAATATCTGGTCGCCTGCTCCAAAAGTACGGCTATTGACTGGCGTGAAATCACACCAGGGCGCGCTTTGTGTGGTACCGGAACCTGCATTATTACAATTTGTGCCACTCTGATTGTTTATATAATAGGTCGTGCTGGCTGCCCGTGCTACCTGGACAAAATTCAGCGTGAGTGCAGCTACCAGCAATGCAACCACAAAACCACTGATAGGCCAGTATCCCAACTTCCTTATTGGCATGTGCTTCCTCCCTTTTGTGCTGAGAAAACATAAACTGGACAATTATGGACGGTTCCGAACAACGTTGTTCCATAAGCCAAACATATAGTAGAGCTCAGGAAAAGCTAGATGAGGAGGGCACCTCCTTCGATTGGTAATATAATGCCGGTAATAAAAGCTGCTTCGTCCGAGACAAGGTAAAGGACGCCGTTGGCGTAGTCCTGGGGGACGCCATGACGTGGGATCAGGGTGTTACGCAGGAGCAGGGGAACTCCACTTCTGGCCCAGGCCTCTTGCTGTACTTCGACGTTCTGGTTGATGGCAGTTGCGGCTCCCAACGGGGCCACGGCATTGACGCGTACATTGTAAGGCGAGAGCGCCACAGCTAGCGCTCTGGTCAGGGCATCAACCCCACCTTTGGAGGCGATATAATGTACCTGGTGTGGACTGCAAAGTTGGGTCGAAACGGTAGAGATATTAATTATGACTCCGCTCTGTTGCTCTTGCATGATTGGAGCTACGGCCCGCGCCAGATAAAACATACTACTAAGATTGACGTTCAGGGTCTTGCTCCAGATCTCGTCTGTAATTGATAAGAGATCTCCAAACGGGCAGATGCCAGCGTTGTTGACCAGGATGTCGATGCGTCCATAATACTCGCTGATCTCCTGAATAGCAGCATTGACCTGTTCGGACTGTGAGACGTCGATCTCGATGGTCTTGACTTGCCGACCCAGTTTCTCAATGGCATGCACAATCTGGTCTGACTCTTCATCCAATTTCCAGTCCAGGATGGCAATATGCGCGCCATGCTCGGCCAGGGTCTGGGCAATACTGGCTCCGATCCCTCGGGCCCCACCGGTTATGATCGCGACCCGCCCATCTAGTTTAGGCATAGTGTATTGTCCCTTCAGGCTGGTCTGAGCACATCTTCATTTAAATGCATACCCAGTCCTGGCTCTTCACCAGGCCGAATACGCCCATCAATTGGATCAGGAATGCCCAGCACGCCTGCAGCCGGACGCCCGCTATCCCGGTTCCAGGTGCGTACCCATTCAGCGAATGGACAGTTGACCTGACTCTTGATCAGATGCAGGCCCGCAGCCTGCAACCCTCCTGCGTGTGGACAAACAATCAATCCCCAGGCTGAGGCCATGGCACAGATCTTGCGCGTCTCGGTGATGCCCCCAACCCAGTTGATATCAGGCTGGAAGACAGAGATAGCTCCAGTTGCCAGTAGGTCGCGATGTCCCCAACGTGAGTATTCATGTTCTCCAGTTGCCAGCGCAATCGGACCAGTATAACGGGCGAGCTTTTCATAGCCATGAATATTGTCCGGGGTCAAAGCCTCCTCGATCCAGCGTACTCCATAGGGTTCGACCAGATCGATCATGCGAATGGTGTACTCAACATCCCAGGCCATATAACAGTCCAGCATAATATCGCGCTTCTCGCCAATGCGCTCACGACATTCTTTGACCAGATCGCGATTCTTGAGTAGTCCTTCGCGCCCATCAGCAGGACCATAGGGCATGGCAAGCTTGACGCCAAAGAAGGCAGCGTTATCCCAATCGACTCGATCATTGGTGGTTTCGTAGACTGGCATATCCTCTTTGGTGGCTCCCCCCAATAGGCGATAGACCGGCTGCTGGAGTGCTTTACCAAGGATATCCCATAACGCGCAATCTACGGCACTGATTGCGAACATGCTCAGTCCTTTGCGTCCATACGGTAAAGAGGCACGGAACATCTGGTCCCACAGGAGCTCGATATCGCTCGGATCTTCTCCCACCAGCAAGCGCGCAAAGTGTTGCTCGATGATGATCTGTACGGCCGCGCCACCATCAGCCACGGCCAGTCCCTGGATCCCTTCGTCTGTATCTATCAGGACCGCTAATCCCGAAAAAGGAGCCATCCAGGACGAGCGCCGGGCTGCATAACGTGGATAGAGCGACATCGGATTGGCAATGACCGCTTCCGATAACCACGAGGGCTGCGATGATAACTCCTCTTTTAGTTGTAATGTTCGGCAATGAACGCCGGTAATCTTCATGATCCAACCTTTCCAGTTGAAGGCGCCCACAAATGTGACATGCCCCCATGGCAGAAGGCATGTCAATCGGCTGCTTATTTGGCCCAGCTTTCGCTCTGCCAGTTCGGATTCTGCTGAATTTGATAGTCGGCCGCCGCTTTCCAGGAGGCGTCTAGCTTGCTCTGGGTGGCGGACAGGCTGGTGGTGCCCAGCAGGTATCCTTGCATGATCTGGGTATAGTCTTGCCCTTGCTGCGGTGAAAGTCCTTGCAGGGAGTAGCCAGCCGATTTTGGAGCTTCACCCCAGGGGCCATCGGAGAAACCTTTGATCACACCGGGAGCGGTAATGCCGGTGATTGAGGGTACTCCGGTAGTGGCGGTAATCCAGCTCTGGGCATATTTGGGTGCGGTCATGAATTGCAGGAAGCGTACCGCATATTTGAGGTGATCACCTTTAACGGTTGATGGGATCATGTAACTGGTTCCACCGGTGGTGACACCAAATTGAGCTGGCTGGTTGGTCGAGAGTGGGGTGGTCTCAGTGGTGATCGTTGGGAAACCCATACTACCAACTTTAAAGGTGGCTTTGGATACTTCGGCGGCTCCGAAATTGACGCCCCAGGCCATGGCGGTACGACCAGCCAGGAAATCATCCAGGTTGACGCCCGCACCTGATAAGCCTTTGATACCGGACCAGTTAGGGGTCGCTCCGTTGGCATACATGTCCTTGGCCAGTTTCAAAGCTTCGACGACTTCGGGCAGGTTGGCATTAAGCTTGCCGCTTTTCACCGCTCGGATCAGGTCTTTAGTGGTCAGGTTTGTATAAGTTCCGGGTTTTCCGGCGGCGTCAAACCAGTTGAAGTCGTTGTAATATTTGTTCATCATCTGGTTCAGGATCGAGCCAACGGGAAATGCAATGCCGATCTGTGAGTTGTCCATGGCCATGGGCGTAATGCCGGCGGCTTTAAATTTCTGGATGGCTGTTTCCCATTCCTTGTAGGTCTTGATTGGATAGCTGACTCCGGCTTTCTGGAAGAGATCTTGGTTGACAAACAGTCCTACGCTCACCAGGTTGAGCGGTACCCAGTACAAGTGCCCATCAGCGGCCCCTGAAAGGGTCGGATTGTAGGCTCGTGAGTCAAACCAGTCCATCCAGTGTGGCTTCTCGGTAGCATAGGGGTTGGGCTGCTGTAGATAACTATCTAACGGGGTGACCTGGTAGGGCTTGTAGCTGGTCTGGTTGAAGATCAGGTCGGGTGCACTACCGGAGGCCAGTTCGGTGGCTTCAATCTGTGAGAAGTTGGATAGTGGCAGGACGGTAATTTTGACTTTGACGTTGGGATTCAGCTTTTCAAATTGCTGGACCGCTGCATCCCAGCCAGTTCCAAAGCTTTTACCACTACTATTCCATTGGTTAGGACCGGCCAGCGTGATAGTGATTGGACCACCCTGGCTCTGCTGCTGATCATTGCCACAGGCCGAGAGCAGCATTGCTCCTAGCAAACAAAACAAACCCAGCAGATAGGTTGAACGCCGCACAGACATTGTCGTGTTCATAAAACATGAGTCCTTTCAAATACAACCAATAAAGAAAGATACGCGATAAATTCAGTTAAACTACCTGTGCTACCATACCTACTTGAGCATCTCCCCACCACCTACAACACCACCCACTCCAGCGATAAAGTAGCGTGAAGCCAGGAAATAGACGACGACCAGGGGCAGACTGGCCAGGACGTAGCCGGCGAACAGCGGTCCCCACAGGGTAACGTTCTGTCCCTGCAAAAAGGCCAGACCTGTGGTCACCGTTCTCAGGCTATCATCGGTCAGGGTGAGTAACGGCCAGAAGTAGTCGTTCCAGACATTGGTTAAGGTTAACAGGATGATGGTGCCGATGATCGGTCCTGAGAGGGGCAGCATGACATAAAAGTATGCCTGCCAGCCGGCCGCTCCGTCGATGTGGGCGGCCTCAAATAGTTCCTGCGGCACCTGCTGAAAAAATGTACGCATCAAAAATGTGGCAAAAATGGAGCCGCTGGCAATATACGGCAGGATCAATGCCAGCCGTGTATTGACCAGTCCCATGTCGCGGATCAGGATAAAGAGTGGGACCAGACTTGAGATGGATGGGACCATCAGGAGAATGGCGATCATGGTAAAGAGAAAGTTACGCCCCAGGAAGTTATAGCGGGCAAAGACGAAGGCGGCGATTGAACTGAGTACGAGTACACCAATCATCGAACTGATAGCGATGATCAATGAGTTCATGATATATACGCTGATCTGCCCCCATGCTACAGCATAGTTCTCAAAGTGTAATGGGAACGAGGGAATCCAGTAGGATGCGCGAAACTGGTCGTTATCCTTTAATGAGGTAATTAACATAAAGAGAAAAGGAAATAAGGTCAGGATGACCAATATCATCAAGATACTGCCGATGAAAAAATCACGACGTCCCTGGCGTGTTGACATGCTCAATGATCCTTTCAAGCTGGTGGGCACGCTTAACGATCTACAAGGGTGCTATATATTTATATGTAACAATCTATCCTTGCACAGGAAGAGAATTTTTCAGGCATCCATTATGCGGTTGTAACAGCTTGCCTTCTTGTACGTAGGGAGACCACACTAAAGAGCGCAGTAATCATGAAAAGGATGGATGATAAGGCGGCTGCATAGCCCCAATTGCCGTTGTAAAATGCTTGATTGACCATATACAGGGCTGGTGTCATCGTCGAGTAGGCAGGCCCTCCATTAGTCAGCAAGGCCATTGGAATCGCAAGCTGCACATAGTTGATGATGGCCAGCACAAACAGGAGCCGGAACTGGCCTGTTAGGAGTGGAATATCGATTTTCAGGATACGGGTAAACCAGGATGCTCCATCAATTGAGGCTGCATCAAAAATTTCACCTGGAATCGTCTGCAAGCCGGCCAGGAAGAGCAGGAATGGAGTACTGGCAATCCAGGGAAAACCCAGAAACATTAGTGAGTAGAGCGCGATATTTGGATCACCCAGCCAGTTGCGCTCCAGGCCACTTAAGCCGATTGCATGCAGCAGTGTATTGAGCATGCCAATATTCGGCTCATACATAAATCCCCATAGATAAAATACTACGACCATCGGAAACGCGATCGGCACAATCAACAGGGTGCGGAAAATAAACTGCCAGCGCTTACTTGAATGTGCCAGCACCAGTTCTGCCGCAAATAACGGCACGACCCAGGCCAGCGTTACCCCGAAGATAAAGAACTTGATGATATTAGCAAATGACAACACAAAGATGCTATCTAGGATCATGGCTGCAAAGTTCTTAAAGCCCACAAATGGAGAATCAAAACCTGGTCGCCAATCAAAAAATGCATGATAGAGGCCGCTAAAAGCTGGATAATAACTGAAGAATCCCAGGCACACAAAGAGCGGCAAAAGCGGAAGATACAACATCCATGTCCGCCGCAAGAGCCCGAATAGCCCCGCGCGTCTCTTTTTACGCACAGGACTCCCCACCTCAGCCTGATCAGGACGAAAAACAGTCTGCATGCCAATGCTCCTTCGACATCGATACAAAATAATCGCACCGCCTGCCGCGCCACTGCCAACAGACGACCCCGTGTTATTGTATGCAAATGGATGATCTCATTCATCCATAGAAGCTAGCAAACAAATAATAATTCGATTTAGTAAATCAGTTTACTTATCCAAAGTATAAGCATACATCCTTGATAAGTCAAGGCTCCCGAGAAATATTGACAAAAAATGCGCTGCTCGGTATACTTCGAATGAGGTAAATCGAATTAGTAAAACGTTTTTCTTAGGTATATGCGCGTATGATAGAGGGTACAGGTAGCTTTGGAGAACTCACAGGTAAAAAGACCAACGATACGTGACGTGGCTCTTCTGGCAGGGGTCTCTCGCACGACTGTTTCGCTGGTCTTGAATAATGTGGCAACGGCTAATATTTCGCCAGAGACGCGGAGCCGGGTGCATAACGCGGTGATGCAATTAAACTATCATCCTCTGGAGGCGGCGCGCAATCTGCGTACTCAGGCTTCTCAGACGCTTGGCGTGGCGATCCCGGATGCGAATAATCCACACTATATGCAAATTGTGAGTGGCATCAATAGTTATGCACAGGACCATGGTTATAGCACGTCGATCTTTATTACTGATTTCAGCGAGGATCGTGAACGACAATGTTTTACCTGGCTGCAGCAGAAGCGTAGCGATGCTTTGATCCTGCTTTCTGGCACTGGTCGCGCTCTACTTGCTGAGGTGCGCTCGCTCCATGAGCGTGGCTATGCCATCACTAGTCTCAGCTTCCGTCGCGATACGCTCTTTGATGCCGATATTGATAGTGTAGTCCCCCAGGCTACAACGGGTGAACAATTAGTATTACAGCATCTGGCTTCAGCAGGTCATCGGCGTATTGGCTATATCTATGGCGTCGCTAACCATCAATTGCTCAATGACCGTCTGCAGACCTGTCTGCAGATCCAACAGCAAATGGGCATTCCTGTCCAGGAAGAATGGATCTCTCGCTGTGGTCCTACTATCGATGATGGCTATAACGCAACATCCGCTCTGCTCGCGTCCCAACCAGTAGCTACACGTCCAACTGCACTGATCGTCGTCAATGACCTGCTGGCCATCGGTGTCCTAGCCGCTCTTGCCGAGCAAAAGATCCAGGTCCCCGCTCAGATGAGTGTGATTAGCTTCGATAATATTCCTCAGGCCAGATACAGCGTTCCACCTTTAACCACCATCGACTATAATGCCCGCCTCATCGGCGCGAAGGCCGCGCAACTCACCCTCGAACGTCTCAGCCAGCGTGACCGTCCACCTGTCTTGATGGAGGTACCCGCCCAACTCATTATCCGTGACTCAACCGGACCCGCCCCGGAGTCTACTTGATAACGCAGACATCAGACCTCATCTCTCGCTGCCTACTTTATCTAGCTTTTCGCTTTCTAGACACCGCAAACTCAGGATCATGTATTTTCAATATTTATGTATAAAAACAACGATTGCCGTAGATGTGAGTTATCAGCCCAAAAACCTACATATATAGTTAAATAACTTCATGTTCAATTTTTCCACATACCCACTTGTTTTGAGGAGGAACATGGCGAGGCGGTTGCAACCGCCTCGCCATGTTCCTCCTCAAAACAAGCGAGAGCCGTAGGCGCGAGGTGTGAGGGATAAAACTTGCACATGAAGTTATTTAACTATTCATATGGTATGATCATAGTTGACATTTGTTTGTTTTATAATTACATGAGTTACTACTGGAGGATAAATGACTGTCGATGCGGTAACAGATCTTCTTCCATCACCACCACTGGCACCAGGATTGCCATTACTTGGTAGCGCGCTGGCAATGCGTCAGGATCTAGTGGCTTTTCTTGTCGAACAATACAGACAGCTAGGACCAATTTTCCGCGTGCGTGCGCTTAACCAGGAAATGGTGGTTATGGCCGGGCCGGAGGCAAATACATTTGTTACAAAAGAGGGGACTGATAAATTCAGTTCTTATGAACTCTGGCATAAATTTGGCCTGGAGTTCGGCGCTGAACAGCACTTATCAGCTATCGATGGGGAAAATCATGCACAGCTGCGCAAGCTCTTTAAGCCAGCTTATTCAGTGAGCCGGTTACTTGCAGATATACCCATGCTGGTGGATATTGCCGAGGCTGTTCTTAATCGCCTCCCGGTTGGTGAAGAGATACCCGCCCTCTATCTTTTTCGCATGATTGTGACCGAGCAACTGGGGCGCGCGCTGGCCAATTATGCTCCCGGCGATAATCTACAATATATGATCACCTCAGTCCGCTTTGCACTAAATGTCTATGTAACCAAACAAATGCCAAACTTTATGCTGAAATTGCCAGTTTACCAGCGGGCCAGACAACATTATTTGAAAATGGGACAGGATATCGTTGCCGAGCATCGAGCTACTACGCGTACGACTAAAGATTTGATTGATGGTATTTTGACGGCCAGCCAGGATCCGGCTTTTCAAGAGATGTTGAGTAGTGAAGAGCAGATCGCCTTTGCCTCTCTCGGTCCATTCGTAGCGGGCCTGGATACGGCGGCAAATGAATGTAGCTTTATGCTCTATGAATTGCTAAAGCATCCTTCAATTCTGGAACAATGTGAAGCCGCGGCCGATGAGCTCTTCTCGCAGGGTCTCCCGACACAGGAACAGATTCGCGGCCATGGCGTGCTCCATTCTGCCATGATGGAGACACTACGCATGCACTCGATCAGTCCAGTCGTCAATCGTATCGCAGCCAAAGATTTTGCCTTTGCTGGTCACCAGATCAAAAAGGGACAAAATGTAATTATTGCGACTACGGTCAGTCATTTCCTGCCTGAGTTCTATCCCGATCCCTATACATTTGATATCGAGCGTTATAGCGCGGAACGCAAAGAACATAAACAGCGTGGCGCATACGCTCCCTTCGGCATCGGCACCCACCTGTGCCTGGGCGCGGGAGCCGCCGAAGCCCAGATCGTATTGGTGCTGGCAACCCTTCTACATAGCGTCCGTCTGGAACGTGTTGATCCCCAGGCATCTCTGCGTGTACGCAATGATCCCGCTCCCACCTTTGGCTACTCGTTCCGCGTACGCCTTCGTGAGCACCGCCACTAAACATACGCTGATTGTTATACCTTTACCTATCCAAGTAGCGCTTCACTCATTGTGCTAAGCGCTACTTTACTATCAGGAGCTAAAAACTATGGATGTAACCTTATTGCATTCTCCACATATGCGCCGCGTCATTGAGGCCATCAATCAAGATCAAATCAACGACTTCATGCCTCTCTTCACACAGGATGCTATCGTTATGGATGGCCCAACCTACTCAGGATACGATGCGATCCGTACCTGGGCACAACGAGAAACATTTGGCGTCCAGATGCATATCGATGTACTACAAGAAATAAATCCTGCCGGCACGCTCGTAGCACTACAAATCAAATCTACTGGTGGCTATACTGGACCTGCTACCTTTTCTTTGACCCTACGAGGAGAACTGATCGAGCGCTTGGAAATCCACTAGCATCACAACACCAACTCGTGAGGTGGACTGCTTTGTAATCCAGCATAGAAAGAGGGATTTATGGCATCATTGCTACCAGATCAGCAAACACTTGCCGCACATATCAGCACGTTGCTTCTTACGTTGGAGACGACGGCACAAGCCTATTTTCAGTCTGGCCAACTGGAACCGGCGCTTGAAATATGCCAGATGGGTATGCAATTGATCCAACGACCAGAAACTACTGCAACAGCACAGGCTCAGCTGAAACTTGTTTATGGAAATATGCTAGCCGTCAAAACAAATTTTGAAAATACCCCGATTGAAGATGCTCTCTTGGTGTTGGAAGAGGCAAAAGTTATTGCACAAAAGACGGATACTCCCCATCTGCTGGCTGATGCTTTGCAAAGCATCGGATATGCTCACTATATGGCCGCTTCAAACAAGCGCGAGGGAGACCCCCATCTGCTTCTACCTTACTTTCAGCAGGCATTAGAACATCGACGTCGCCTGCAAGATAATCGAGGTATGAGCGAATCTCTCTTTTATGTCGGACTCATTTCAGATGTCCTTGGCCAGATGGAGACGGCACGCACATACTATACCCAGGCCCTCCAGCTTGCCCAACAACATAATTATCCACGGGAAGCCTTTGAAGCCCTGCGTCATCTTGGCTTTCTTGAACAGGTACGTGGAAATTTATCCCAGGCACATCACTACTTTGCTGAGTCACTGCAACAGCTTGAGCAAGCAAACATCTATGTTTATCTTCCCTTCGCGCACATTGTCCTTGCAGATGTCTGTCTCGACCAGAAAAACACTGATCAGGCCTCCTTCCACTGTCAACAAGCATGTGAACTGGCAGAGGAGATGCATATCCAGAAAGCTCATATTTTTGCTTTGCTCACCCATGGTCGTATCTGCCAGAGCAAACAAGCATCAGAGCAGGCCAGAGAGGCTTTTGCACAAGCATATGCTATCGCCCATACTATCAAGCTCACCTATGCCATGCAGCAAGCATCTACAGCACAACAAAACCTCAGCAGCAACTGAACTGCGGCCTTCGCATTTGCAGAAGACACACAAACAGGTCGCGGCTTCTGCTCTTTGAGAGAATATCCAGGCCTTGCCATTTTCCACAGCGTATCTGCTCGTTATTATCCCTTCCCAAAAGGCTGTCATGCATTTTTTGCCAGCGCAGCCATGAGAAGAAAAACCATACATACCCCAGCGATCCCCTCCCTCATCACGACCACGTTCCCGTAGTTACGGCCCTCAGCGGCCGTTTGCCACCCGCCGCAGCGTGGTGGCCCGGTCTCCCCGCGATCCGGTTTCCTCTCGCCTGACACGTTCCCTCTCGCGGTGCCCAAACGGGACCTTCCTTGAGCGCACCATACAGAACCATCCGGCGCTATCGCAGGGGTTCCATCTCTGAGCGCCCCTGGTAAGAGGGTGCCATTCATTTTTTTTGCAACGGCATACGTCCCATCATGAACATGCTCAAGGACCTTCACATGGGGCGAGAAGACAGCGATCATGGTCGTAAACAGGGGCTTTGACATAGGGCGAGGAGACGGCAACCCGCAAGGGGATTGCCCTACATCTGTCTTTTTTTCTTGTTTCGTTATTTAAAATATACCATGGTACTCATCCATTTTTTGTATGATAAAGTGGCCTGGACATGACTATTGTAGGGCAATCCCCTTGCGGGTTGCCGTCTCCTCGCCTCTCGATTCGGTTGCTTCAACACGCTTCGGTTTCTCCGTTCCAGGCGGCACCCATGATGTGAAATGAATTGGGTCTCCGCTCTTCCGCTCATAGGTGTGGTTGCCAAAAAATGAATGGCACCCCTGGTAAGAAAACCTCTATAAGGACCCGTAAAAGTGTGCTATACTTGTCAGCATGAGTTACCAGATTTTGTTGTATTACAAATATGTTGAGGTTGCCGATCCGGAGGCGGTGAAGCTGTGGCAGCGGGTTCTGTGCCAGTTGCTTGGCTTGAAGGGACGCATCATTATTGCACCTGAGGGCATCAACGGCACGGTCGAGGGACCGGTTGCTAAGATCAAGCTGTATGTCCAGGCGATGAATGAGTATCCACCGTTCCGGGAAATCAATTATAAGCGTAGCGAGGGGACCGGCGAGGCTTTTCCTTCTTTGTCGGTGAAGGTGCGCACGGATATTATCAGTAATAGTGTGGCGGATTGGGGTGTCAATCCTAATCAGTTGACTGGTAAGTATCTGTCGGCGGATGAGTTGCATCAGTGGTATGAGAGCGGAAAGAAATTTTATCTGGTCGATATGCGCAATGATTATGAGCATAAAAGTGGGCATTTCGAGAATGCGATCCTGCCTGCAATTGAGAATTTCCGCGATCTGCCTGCTGTGCTACCTGAATTGAAGCAGTTGACGGATGCTCCGGTGGTGACGGTCTGTACAGGCGGCGTGCGCTGCGAGAAGGCTACGGGTTTGCTGCTCAAAAATGGGATGCAGGATGTCTATCAGTTGAAGGATGGCATCGTGACCTATATGGAGAAGTATCCTAATCAGCATTTTAAAGGCAAGCTGTATGTCTTCGATAATCGTATCTTGATGGATTTTGCCAGCGATCGCGAGCCGGAACATGAGGTTGTGGGTCGCTGTGTCTATTGCCAGCAACCATCGGAACAGTATATCAATTGTACCAACGATGCCTGCCATCGCCACCTGATCTGCTGCTCGGATTGTCTCGCTGAACATACTCCTTTTACCTGCCCCCAGGGTTGTCGCGCATAACTTGTAGCTGCCTGCACGCTGTGCAGGCTCTATGCGCAGCACCATAGCTGCGACTTTCACCACATTGCCAGACAACATCAACCCTGTTTCCAGTGCTCACCGATTACAATGATGCGCATCTCAGACACATAGCAGCAATTCTAGCTATCCCTTTTTGGCGCCTTTTACGCTATCATTTAGCTAACGACGATGTTACTCCCTATTTATGTATATCATTTTCAGGTATACGGAAAGGATGCACAAAAAATGATTGCTGCGGATATAAAACAATTCTTTGATGAAAATGGTTATGTGGTTGTAAAACAGCTTTTTACTGCCGCTGAGGCCGATTTTTTTCGGGATCATTATATGGATCTGCGCGCTAAGGGTAGTTATCCTGGTGATGTGGCGGGTGTTGATGCTGATAGCAATGATCCGTTAAAACGCTATCCACGTATGATCCATATGCACCACTGGGACGAGGCCAGTCTGCGTTTCTTGATTGATGCGCGTCTGAATGAGGTATTGACCTCACTGCTCGGTGGCGAACCCTATGCGGCACAGACAATGCTCTACTTCAAACCACCCAGGGCTCGTGGCCAGGCCCTGCATCAGGACAATTTCTTTCTGCGTGCCCGTCCCGGTACCTGCATGGCGGCCTGGATGGCCCTTGATCCCTGCGATGAAGAGAATGGCTGCATGAAAGTCGTTCCCGGTAGTCAGCACTGGCCAATTCTCTGCACCACTGAGGCTAATACGAAAGACAGCTTTACCAATATCCAGGTCCCGGTCCCTGAGCAAAAGGAAGTACGCTCAGTGATCATGGCACCCGGCGATGTCTTGTTCTTTGGTGGCTCGCTGGTCCATGGTAGCTATCCCAACCAATCCAGCGATCGCTTCCGCCGTGCCTTGATTGGACACTATATCTCAGGCGAAGCTGATACCGTCACCAAATATATGAAGCCTCTCTATCGTATGGACGGAACCACGCTTGACCTCAATTATAGTGCCGAGGGTGGTCCCTGCGGCGTCTGGGTCGATTCCGAAAACGGCCAGCCCGAAATCGCTCTCACCGGCACCCTTGCCAGCGTTGGCGGCACCGAGTAGACTCCACACAGTACTGTACACAACAATCAAGGATCCCTGGCAGTGTTACATTGCCAGGGATCCTTGATTACCTTAAAAGGCTGTCTCATACAGGACCAACTACTTGGATGTGGATCGTGTGCTATAACGATCAATCTGACTCCCAATTTGCATGCCAGCGCGCTCATAGAGGCGCAGTGCTCCATGCTGGTTATTCAGACTCACGGACAGCGCAACCGTACGTAGTCCACGTTGATAAAAATCTCGGATAGCATGCTGGAGCAGTGTCTGGCCTATACCACGTTTACGCCAGGCAGGACGCACGCCTAGCTGATCAATCCAACCAAGCGCAGGCTGCTGGGCTCCAATCAGAACTCCAACAAGTTGATCCGCCTCCCAGGCCAGATGCCAACAGGTAGGATCAAAATTGGCATGGTTCGTGTACACTTGATCCCAATGATTAAACGGTCGCTCAAAAGCCTCTTCGATTGTGGCTTTCACTAACCCATCATCCTGTCCCGGTTGAAAAGTTCTTACACTGATACCAGCGGGCCATAACACCAGTTGTGGCATCTGGCCCAGTTTGACCTTCATTTCGACCACGCTATGCTGATCCGGACTAAAATCCTGTTTTGTCAGGAGTCGGCGCGCACGTTCATTGCGTGGATTAATCCACGTGGTCATACTAAGCACATCCATTGCATAGCATTGTTGGAACCAGTGGTGAGCAAAGTCCAGCAACGCACTGCCAATCCCACGACCAACAAAAGCCGGATGCACGCCCGAGAAGGATTGGATGCCAGCATATTGCTGCTTACGCTCAGCATCCACAAAATTCATCGTGACACCCAGATAACCGACCAGCCGTCCATCAGGAGCAAACACAACACGACTATCAGCGGCCAGATTCATACCTCGCCATTCAGCCTCAATGTCATCAACCGTATAGTCCGGCTCATAATCAAGTTCCGGCGGATATTCAGTTTTATCCCGTAACGCAATCAAGGCGCTCAACTCTGCCGCATTCTCCATCAATGCAGGCCGCATACTAAAACCGGAGGTGGATAAGATGTCCATTCTTTCTTTCTCACTGTCCTTTTTGCCCTTCACGCTGTAAACACTCATACACATGAATAAGAACTGCTAGCAAATATGACAGAGGATGTCATGGTGCTGGGGTTATACTACCCAAACGATTTTGAGAAAGCAATAGACAATAAGAGGAGATTGCGATGAAATATGGTCTTGCTCTTCCAAATGGAGGAGTATGTGGCGATGCGCGGATCCTGGCCGAGTTGGGATGTCTGGCCGAAGAAGCAGGCTGGGATGGGGTGTTTCTGGAGGATTATATTGTGCATCAAAGCGCTGGAGCAGTGCCAACCTGTGATCCATGGATCGCGCTAGCAGCAATAGCCATCGGCACCAAACGCATCATATTAAGCACATCCGTGACACCACTCCCCAGGCGTCGACCTTGGAAGGTTGCCCGCGAGGCGGTGGCCCTGGATCAACTATCCAATGGACGTTTTATGCTCGGGGTTGGTTCAGGTGATGCCAACGAAGCTGGCTTCAGTCTGGTCAATGAGGCCAGGGATGCTAAAGAACGCGCACAAATCCTCGATGAGGCCCTCGATATCATCGTTGGACTGTGGAGCGGCGAGCCTTTTAGTTATCAAGGAAGCCACTTTCAGGTAGATAATATGACCTTCCTCCCTACCCCGGTCCAGAAACCGCGCATCCCCATCCTGGTCGGAGGTGGCTGGCCGCTCAAAGGACCATCGCTGCGCGCCGCGCGCTATGATGGCTGCTGCCTCTACAAACAACAACAACCCGGTAAGTCAGAGGATTGGACCCCCGCTGATGTACAGGAACTCAAAACATTCATTGAAAACCATCGTAGTGAACAGCAGAAAGCCACACCATACGAAATCAAGCTAGGCGGCCGCAGTCGCTCCGAGGACTGGGAGAAAGATCGTGCCTTGATGCGCTCATTAGCTGGAGCCGGCGTCACTTGGTGGGTAGAATATGTCCCTGCCGGTGAGTTAACAACTATGCGTGCAAGCATCGAACGCGGTCCCTTACACATTGAATAGCCTGTCAAATGTTTTGTATAAAAAAAGCAAGTGGCCAAACAATACGTTGGCCGCCTGCTTTTTGGTCTTGTGTGTTCCTAAGCTACTGGCAATAATTTCCCTGTTTTAACATCGTAGATATAACCACTCACGGTAATACTTTTAGGAATGAACTCAGAGTCTTTTAAGTAGGAAACATCATCGCGCACGGATTGCTCAAGGTTCGAAAATGGTAGAAAATCAATATTCTCAGCATTAATGTGCAGCTCTTGCTGGAGTTTTGTGCGCAGATCAGCATTACTAAACGTGAGCATGCCACAGTCTGTATGATGGATCACAACAATCTCGGTTGTCCCCAACAACTGCTCAGAAATGATCAGAGAGCGCAGAGCATCCTGTACCCGTCCACCTGCATTACGAATAACGTGTGCATCACCTTCTACCAGACCTAAAAATTTGGCTGGATCGAGTCGTGCATCCATACAGGTCACCACAGTAACTTTTCGTGCTGGTGGCATAGACAAATCCCCTTTACCAAAAGAGGCGGCATAGGCTTCATTGGCGGCTAAAAATTCATTGGTAACACTCACAGAATAATTCCTTTCGCTACATGCTAAAACTGATAAGCAGCTTTAAAGCTTTCGACCATCTATAACACTTCAACTTCATTCCTTTATTTCCCGATTAGCTCCTACCAAAATTACTGACATATGATTGTCTCTTCCTGGCCCCTATATTCATGCCTGACAACCCTTTAGTTTGTGCGGGCTGGTCGGCACAGCAGCACAAATGTGAGCAGGGTCGCCAGACTGAAAGTAGCGATGGCGATCGCCATAGGCAAAGCGGTACTACCAGCAAGTCCAACCAGAGGGGCAAAGATGGCCCCGATACTGAATTGCAACACCCCCAATAAAGCCGAAGCACTACCAGCGGCTTTCGCACCACTAAGCGCTAAGGTGGTTGCGTTTGGTGCGATCAGTCCCAGGCTGGCAGTGATGATAAAACAAGCAATCAGTACACCTAAAAAGCCGATGTCACTGACTACAGCTATAAGCAGTATCATACCGCCAATAACACTGGTAATGATACCCCAATACATAAGTTTATACGGCGTGACACGGTCAACCAGGCGACTGCCAGTCTGAGCGACCAGGGCCAGACCAAGGGCGTTAATGCCAAAGATAAGACCAAAAATTTGTGGTGAGAGGTGATAGACGTTTTGCAGTACAAACGGTGAGACCGAGATGTAAATGATGCCGGTAGCAAAAGCCAGGCTACAGGAAAGAGCATAACCGATAAAACGACGATCGGTCAGGAGTTCCCGAAATGCTTGCAGGATGATGGCAATGCCTCCCTTCTGGCGATGCTCTACTGGCAAGGTCTCGCCAAGTCCAAAGGTCGTGGCCAGAAAAAAGCTCAGACCGATAAGGGTCAATACAATGAAAACTCCACGCCAGGAGGTGAAGTTAAGTAGTTGGCTTCCAATCACGGGTGCAAGAATCGGAGCCAGGGCGTTGACCATCATTAGGAGTGAGAAAGAGCGTGCCAGGGCAGTTCCAGTATACAGATCACTGGCTATAGCCAGGGCGATCGAGATGCCAGCAGCCCCTGCGATACCTTGTATGAAACGGAATATGGTTAATATTTCGATCGTGGGAGCAAACGTACAGAGTAACGAAGCGACTACAAAGGCGGCTACCCCAATTAACAACGGCCGCCGCCGGCCCTGCGCATCACTCATTGGTCCCGCAATTACTTGTCCCAATGACAACCCCAGGATACAGGCGCTCAAGGTAATCTGCGCCTGCGCCATGGTCGCTCCCAGATCATGGCGCACCATCGGCAGAGATGGCAGATACATATCGGTGGCCAGTGGTCCAAACGCTCCCAATCCACCCAGGATCGCTATATGCCATGGCCGAATACGGCCGGACTTGCTTTCCTGCTGGTCCTTTACGAATTGCTTGCTTCCTTCAGTCTGAGGTGTGCTTGATGCTTTCTGATTGCTCTGTTCCATGGCTGAGAAATCCCTTCTGTGCATAATGATAGCGGCCTTACATTTGCCTTACTTGTCAGCCAGTATAGGCGAATGTTATAATGAGCGCAAATCATAATCCTCATAAGCTTATGAAAGATATACATAATGAATTTCTCACAACTACAATGCTTTGTGGCCCTGGCCAAGACGAGTAGCTTTACTGAGGCAGCCTATGAGGTTGACCTGACACAGTCAGCTGTAAGTCATGCGCTGGCCGCCCTCGAAAGCGAGTTAGGTGTAACCCTGCTCGAACGCAACCGCAAAGGTGTGGTCTCGCTAACTCATGTGGGGCAGAAGATTCTGCCTCATGCACAGGCGCTACTGGTGCAGTCAGAGACAATTGAGCAGGAGGCTCGTTCCGCGCAAGGATTGGTTAAAGGAAAATTGCGACTGGGGCATGTCCTCTCGCTCTGTCCTGGCTTGATTGCCAGACTACTAACTATCTTTCAACAACAATATCCGGACATAGAAGTAGTGCTTTTTGAAGGTTCAATGCAAGAGGTCTATGAGTGGATTGAAGGTGGTATCGTTGATGTCGGCTTCATCCTCCATCCCGCCCGCGCTATCAAAAGCACCTTGATTGCGACCGATGAGCTCTGCGTCATCCTACCATCCAATCACCATTTCCAGACAGAGACAGGGGTACCGCATAATAGACTATATGAATATGATTTTATTATGGCAAAGGCGGGTTGCTCGTTTCAGATGCTGGAGATGGCCGGACTGAAACTGGGTAAGATTAAGCCGCGCATACGCTATCAGGCCAGCGATAGCGCTACCATCCTGGCCATGATCCGTGAAGGACTGGGCATCGGGATCCTGCCCAGGATGATGGTGCCTAAAAAGCTTGAGGGTGTAGTCGCTCTCCCTCTAGATCCTCCCCAACAATTACAGATCGGACTCGCCACGAAATCCTCGGAAATGTCGTCGCCGGCGGCTAAACTCTTCATCCAGACCGCTTCTACTGTCCATAGCGACTGATAAGCCAGGCGGTGGCGACAAAAAGGATACCTTCAACGGTAAAGTTGATACCTCCAAGTGAGAAGTAGCTAAGCCCCTGTTCAAATGTGGGCTGAAAGAAAGATAGACAGATATAGGCACCACCGTACAACGTCATGCCAATGCCGATGGCCCAGGTTGCGATCAGAACCATCCATTGCGCGATATTGTATTTTCGTGGCCTTATAAAAGCCACAATCACACCTAGCACACATACGCCGACACCAAATCCGACCGCCCCTGGTTCATTTTTGGCCAGCACAAGTTCATAAAGTGTAAATCCAAGCATCCCAATATACGCCAGAACCAGAGTAATCATCTGCAGACGGGATTTACGTAACCAGTGAAATGGCCAGATCAATGACAATGGGAATAGTGCGGCTGTAGTAAACAAAAGGACCGAGAGGGTTGTAAGGAGGATATACAGCCATCGAGAAATGTTGGGAATATCAAAGGATCCTCCGCCAAAGAATAGCAGAGCGTGGAGGGTGGCAAACCATATTCCCCAGGCGCAGGCAGCATATCCCACCCATAGTATCCAACGTGAGGCTCGCGAGGACGAAGTATCTGTTCCCTTGTTCATGAATTTGATCATAGTGGTGACATCCTTTTTTCTAACAGCATTGTGCAAAAGAGGTCTGGTATGCCAGACATGTTCGGTCTTCTGTCACCAAGCATAGGGCAAGGAAGGTATGTTGTGATGGGTCCACAGTCCTGTTGATAATAAGACAATTGACCTGCTGCTCGTGTTCTAGTACGCTTAAACTAGAAATATGCATAGTTAGTTGTGAAAATCATTTGCAGAAATGAGGGTACTTTGACAATTTCAATGATAGCAGGACTCACATATCATGAAGCTTATCTAGCAGAAAAAGAACAGGCAGCGTTGATCTCGCTTATTGATCAGCAGTCGTGGATTACAGATTTGAAGCGACGCGTACAACACTATGGCTATCGCTATGATTACACTCGTCATACAGCCACCAGTCCTCAACTCTATCTGGGATCACTACCGGAATGGCTCGCTACGGTCGCACAAAGATTACACGCCGATGGATTTGTCGCTCAAGTACCCGATCAGGTCATTGTAAACGAATATGAGCCAGGACAAGGGATCTCAAGCCATATCGATTGTGTGCCCTGCTTTGATGATACGATACTTTCTTTAAGCCTGCTCTCACCGTGCGTGATGCAATTTACGCATACCTCTTCCACTCAAAAAGTGCCTGTCTTACTAGAACCCGGCAGTTTACTTATCATGCAAGGCGAGGCCCGCTATGCCTGGAAACATGGCCTACCCGCACGTAAGACCGATGTCTATCAGGGACAAGTACTCGCACGCAAACGTAGAATATCTCTTACCTTTAGAAATATCCTTGCGCATTAAATACCTTACAAGCTGGTTGTACCATATGGTTTATGCCATTACCATCATCCTTTCATTCACTTTTACCAGATTGGCGTTCATAAGTAAATAGAGCTCGACTTTGTACAAAAGTCGAGAAATGAGCTCGCAGTACGAGACAAATCAGGACCATTCTCAGCTCAAAGAGCGAAAAATGTACAAAGTCGAGTAGAGATAGTGTTTGCTTCGCATGAAATCCATGTCCCGCTGATCGTTTTTTCGCGCCTTTGGCGCTCCAACGGTTTTACGTGTGCTGTCAAAAAATGAGCTTTGCTCATTTTTTGACAGCACACGTAAAAGAAGCATGGGCCCGTCAGAGCCCGCGTGCGGCTAACTGCACGCTCCTCGATAATGATGAGCATCAAACACTATCACGATAAAATGCAGGAAAAATTATTTTATCTCGCTTTATTACATTAAGCCCGAAACATTCATTCCAGCTGTAGCTTATATGAATGCATGGCGGATCACCGTACGCATTTTGTCTGGGGCAACTCTCCGCATATCGTTCAGATAGATCTCATGATGCTTACCTTGAAAAATACATCCATGTTCCTCCATAAAACGATGCAGTTTCTCGATGGTTGGTCCTTCGTCTGCAAATGGACCAATATGCATGATCTGGGCAGCATTCCCTTCATGAAAACGCTCCAGGCGAATCTTTTCTAACGCAGGCAGCTTCTTTTTTCGTTGTGCTTGTTTGCATGCTTCATTAAACCATTCATTCGTCACACAATCCGGCTGCATAATCATCATTGTCCACTGCCAGTTTTCACGTGGAGCATCCCTCCCACCATCAGCCCACCAGAGGCCTTCAAGCGGCATCACAGGATAGTCAATACCTATTTCTTTCTTGAGCAAAAATTTTGTGGTATAGGCCAGCGAATACAATGCTTCGACTGCATCTTTGTATTCCTGTGCCGTGTTGGGATCACCTTTCCCATCCAGCATCAGAAAATTCATGTCAGGAATCTCTACGATTTCCACCTTCTGCACCGGTGGAGAATATAAGTGTTTTAAATCTACTTTGAGATCGAGTCTGGTTGGCTCAATGCTTCTACTCATAAACTCCTACTTTCTGCGTTCGCTTTTCGCTTGAACAGCTATCACTAACACATACATGTATCGCTATCCTGCATCTGGTAATAGTTCAATACCTTGTGCTTGACTCATAGCATACTTGATCCTCCCTGACACCTTTTGTCAGGGAGGATGCAACATGGTAAACTGAACTGAACATTTGGGATAAACAGAGGAGCATTGGGGATGAGAGCGGATCGTTTACTGATGATTTTGTTGCTGCTACAAGCACGTGGGCGCATGACGGCCCAGGAACTGGCTGGACGGCTGGAGGTTTCGGAGCGCACCATCTACCGTGATCTTCAAGCTCTCGGCCAGGCAGGAATTCCAGTTTATGCGGAAACAGGGACAGGAGGTGGTTACTCACTGATCGAACAGTATCAGACGCGCTTGACGGGCTTCACGAAGTCTGAAGTGCGCGCCCTGGCCCCATCTCAATCACCTGGACCGCTTCACGATCTGGGCCTGGGATCAGCCTTGGAGGCAGCATTCCTCAAACTTGAAGCCGTACTCTCGCCACATTGGCATGGAGACATAGATACGGTAAAACGCTCAATCCACCTGGATTCCACCGGCTGGCTCTGGACAAAAGAGTCTGTGCCGTTTCTGCCTCTGTTGAATGAGGCCCTCTGGCTTGGTCAGAAGGTGGAAATAGAATACCGGCGCCACGATGGTCAAATACGCCAGCGCGTCATTGATCCATACGGATTTGTGGCAAAATCTACGGTCTGGTATCTGATTGGCGCGGTTGATGGCCAGCTTCGGACGTTCCGCGTTTCGCGCGTATACGCGGCCCGCATGCTGGCGGAGACCAGCCAGCGCCCGCTAGACTTCGATGTGCGAGAGTATTGGGAAAAGTGGCATCGCACGCTGGAAGCTAGCTATACTCCCTATGCCGTCCGTCTCCGCCTGGCGCCAGAAGGAGTCCAGAGGCTCTTCGAGATAACCGATGAAACGGTACGAGCCTCGATGACAGAAGAGCCGCTCAGCGACGATTGGGGATGGCGTCTCATTACGATGACCTTTAGCTCTCTTCTTCATGCGCAAACAATTACGATGGGCGTTGGAAATCTCCTGGAAGTCTTAGAGCCGCTGGAACTTCGTGAAGCCATTCGTGCTCAAGCCCGGCAAATTGTTGCCCTCTATGAATAAGATGTGGGGCTGTCCTGTCTCCATTATTTATCGTCTCTACTCTTTACTATGAACAGAAAAATGAAATAAAGCATATCTGCAAAGAGACAAATAGAAAGGCCAATCTTCGATTGAGGATTGGCCTTTCTATTTCAACAACACTATCTACGTATCTGCCCCTCATCAAATGGTATCAATGCTTTATTTGGAGAAAACTTGCGAAAGATTTTTCTCGGCTTTCCCACGTTTAAACCAGCCGATGATCACGGCAACCAGGCTGATTGCGGCATTGACGATCAAAGTCAGCGAGATACCAATTACACCAGCCAGCCAACCAGTGAATAGATTCCCAATCGGGGTGGTGCCGTTAAAGACGAGCATGTAAACGCTCATGACACGACCACGCAGATGGTCTGGCGCCACGGTCTGCAAGGCAGTATTAGCGGCAGCGGTAAAGGTGATCATACAGAAACCGGTCACCATGGCGAGGGCCAGCGATAACAGATAGTTATGGGAAAACCCGACTAACCCCAATCCAATACAGAAGAAGGCGGCACGTGTCAGCATCTTCTTGAAATTAGGATTTTTGTGTCCAGTAGCAATCGAGAGTGCTCCGATCAGGGCTCCAATACCAAATGAAGATGAGAGCAAGCCAAACCCTTGCGCCCCCTGGTGCAACAGGTCGGTACTGACCAGTGGCTCAACAACATTGAAGTTGATGCCAAACAGCGATACGATCCCAACCACAGCGATAATCAAGAAAATCGCTGGTGTCCGCCAGACATAATTTAATCCTTCATGCAGACTCTTGAGCGGACCAACCTGTTCCGCATTCTTCTGGGGCTTACCAGCAAACAACTTTGCAGGATCCAACAGGAACAGGCAGATCAGAACAGGAATAAAGCTGATCGCGTTCCCAAGAAACAGTGGACCCTCACCAAAGCGTGCGATAATCAGTCCCGCAACGCCTGGACCTACGATTTTTGCCATGTTAAAGACTGATGAGTTTAGAGCCACCGCATTTCCCAGCGCTTTCCGCCCCACCATCTCTACCACAAAAGCCTGACGTGTCGGCATGTCGATTGAGTTATTGATGCCCAGCAGGAAGGCCAGGGTATACACATGCCAGATCTGCACGGTATGCGTTATATAGAGCACAAACAATGTAGTTGCTAATACACATGCGAATGTTTGTGTTCCAAACAGTACCCTGCGCTTGGGCAGCCTATCGGCGAGGACGCCACCAAACAAGGTGAACAGCAGCACCGGCAAAAATTGTAGTGCGCCAACCGTTCCCAATGCCAGCGAATTATGCGTCAACTGTAAGACCAGCCAGGACTGTCCGGTGGTCTGCATCCAGGTGCCGATCAATGAAATAAGCTGCCCAAACCAGAATAGCCGAAAGTTTCTATGCTGCAAGGCAGGAAACGCCTGCAAAAACTTTCCACCCTGCGGCTCGGTCAATTGACCAGTAATGTGTATTCCATTTCTTTCCGTCGTTTGCATTAATCCTTTTTCCCATCTATAATTTTTTAAATATATATAATCGCTATAAGAACCATCCATTTCTATTCCAAATAGAACAGTATAACCTCCCCTAAAAAAGTCACAGCCACCTATCCATCAGAACACAAAGAGGAGCCCATAAAAACAGAGTATCGGACAGATTTCCGAGGATGCCATACAAGCTACCCACCACCACGCATCTACCATCCCCTTTTAGCTCACTTATAGTATACAACAAGATTAACGTTAACGTCAATGTCATTCTATTACCTACAACATCGACCTGAATTTAAGTGTGAGCGTGCAAAAAAAGCCTTGAACATAAATAAATGTTTGAGTTTCATGAGGCATTCCTGATGTTCTCACCAGCATACTAGGAGATATATTGGTGAGAACATCAGGAATGTAGTGGAGCGTCTTCGGGGGATGTAATTGGTTGGGTATCGGAAATATAATGATGCTCAACAAAGCGCTTCCAGCCTTTTTTCGTTTGCGACTCCACAGCCCAATGGAATCCCTGGGTTTCATCTGGCCAGTAGATCTGGCGGGCTATCCCGGCAGGCATCTGGGCGATAAACCCAAGGGCTTCAGGATGAATATCAATGGTATCAGTCTGCTCCCCGCTAGATTGTTTTCCGTCAGAGGTAAACGACCAGAAGCGTATAGTTCTCGCCGCATCACAGCCAAAGAAGGCCCGTTCCTCATAGCCATTCTCTCCCAGATGCCAGATAGCGGTCAGCTCAATATATGAGCCATTCAACACTTTCTGAAAACTGCGTGTACAAAGGACCGCCCCCTGAGGAGTATCGGCAAGCGTATGCCAAGTTCCTATCAATGGAGTGAGAATCCCTAGTTTTCCACGCCCCTTTTTCCAGATTAGTTTCATACTCATCCTGTTCTCCAATTCTTCATCCTTATGAATCAGACCGATGTATCTCAATCCGGGAATTATCACAAGTATATAACATTATACATAAAAAACTTCTCGAATCTTGCTCATCTAATGGTCTGTATACTTCTAAAACACAATATGAAACCACACTTAAGAAGAAGGCTTCTTTGTAGGACCAGCATATGAGAGAAGGATCCTCTGGCATATGCACCAGAGGATCCTTCCTTTGCATAAGTATTTCAAAAAACCTCAGTTGGCGGGCTCAACTGGACCTACGCCGCCTGCACGTACTTCGATAGCGGCGACAGGTGGCCGTAACATGCGTATGGAGAAGGTGATAAGTGCCAGTAAAATTGCCAGTCCCATAATTGGTGTGAAGATGGGCTCAAGGAAACGTGCATCAGTAATCAGACTAATAATAAAGCCTGCGGCACCGAGATTCATACCCCAGAAGGCTACGTCTTCCGCCCAGGGCCAGAAATCGCGTCGCTCGACCGTGGCCTCGATGATCAGGCCAAAGATGGCATTAGTCATGACACCGACAAAGGTTGTGTGGTCGAGCGCGATGATCAGGTTGTCAGGTGCATGTCCGTTGGTGGTGATCTCCAGGATAGTGACGATCGTTGTCAGCACCACCTCTGCCACGATGAAAATCGCGCTGATCGCTAGAAAACGATTACCGCCACGCCCCAACCAGCTCAAACGTAAGACGCGAGGAATGATACGGATGAGAAAGAGTATGCCTCCAGCGATATCCAGCAATAGCGCAAGGCCGAGCAAAGGCTGTGCATTAAAGAGCAGTCCTATTCCTAGCGCCAGACCTGAGATAAGGAAACAGAGGATCATGGCTAAACCTAGACGAGGCAAACGTTCCGTACTGGGCATCAAGCCATGTTCACATAACGCGATACCGATCAGGATCAAGTAGCCTGCGACAAGCGAAGCGGGATGTGCGCCAAAGGCTCCGGCAGGCAGTAACGTGGTAGCACTGGCATACTGGAATTGTAAAAGTACCCCCACCAGCGCTCCTAGGATCAGTGTGAAGAGCGCACATAGGACCGCTAAACGTGCCAGACTAAGGCGAACCTTGTTGACGCGACCGGCGATCCAAACGAAAAATCCCAGAATGACCAGGAGCACGGGTACACCAAAGATGGCTCGCGCAAGATAGTTTCCACTCAGGAAGGCTAGAACGTAGAGGGGAACAGCGATAGCGGAGATAATACTGAGCCAGCGTAAGTAGCGATCTCTTAACGTCGAACTTAGTCCTTCGCCAAAGAACCAGAGCCCCACAGCAAAGACACTAAGTGTAATCCATCCCAGCGTTCCCGCATGAACGTGGGTCAGTAGTACATCATGACTGAGCTTAAATACACGCTGCCCATTAATGAGTCCAATAATAACAGTAACAACAAAGACAATCATAGCAGTGATGAGCAGGATACGCATACCTGCGCGCAGAGGGCTCGACTGAATGTTCCAGCGAGATGTTTCGACATCTTCTTGCATCGCGATTCTTCTCCTTTTGGTGCCTTGTTGAATACAGATAAATACAACAATAAACAACGTACACAGACCTGGAAGTTGCGATGGTTACCATAATAATAGACGCAATAAGCTCTACATTTTCGCTGGGAAATTTATCCAGTCTCGATCCTTTACAGGAAAAGCAGAGGGCAGGAGCGGCAGTCCTCGCAACCCTCCTCCTCCAGCTTTCCAGAGAAAGAATGAAGAGCCTATTCTGAATGTAACCTTCATATTCAAAAAGGCGTGCCATAGCTAAAGCCAGAATGACAATGGCGGTAGAATATGTAGATGGAACGTTAGCAGTTCAGAGAGCAGGAGAGAAGCCATGGGTGTAAAACAACGTGTGGCCTTAGTTACAGGAGCCACATCTGGTATCGGAGCCTGTATTGCCCGCCGCTTCGGTGAGTGTGGAGCGAGGGTCGCCGTGGCTGGTCGTAACAGAGAGCGGGGGATGGAGGTGGTGGAGACCATTCAGCGATCAGGTGGGCAAGCGATGTTTGTCGCACATGAGCAGGAAGATGAACAGGCTCCCACACAAATAATCACCGCGGTTGAAGAGACGCTTGGACCGGTCGAAATTTTGGTCCATTCCGCTGGTTGGTCCATCTTTGAATCAACCACAGATGCCACACCTGCTCTGTTTGATATCATTTTCCAGCGCAACGTCCGGGAACCTATTTTCTGACTGCGGCGGCTCTACCAGCTATGATTAAACAGCAGCATGGCCGTGTTGTCATTATATCCAGCATCGCCGGTCTGCGTGGTGTTAAAGATCAATCATTATATGGTGCCACCAAAGCTGCTCAGGATCAGTTGGCCCGTGCCTGGGTCGTTGAATATGCGCGCTATGGCATCAATTTTAACACGGTCGCTCCTGGCATGATTGAAACACCGATGACAGAGCAACTCACCTCCAACCCACAACTGGTTACAGCAACCAAAGCAGCCACGCCCGATGGACGTCTGGGTACCCCTGACGATGTTGCTAACGTTGTCCTCTTCCTGGCTGATGATCATTCATTGCACATTCAAGGGAATACCATCGTCGTCGATGGCGGCTGGATCACCCAACCCGGTGGATGGATTTAAAAGCTTTATACAAGTAACAGTTTTTCAGCATTAGAAAATCCCCGACCATTTTATGAGATGGTCGGGGATTTTATGATGTCTTCTGCCTATCTTACTGCTGGATAAACTCTTGCGCGAAACGGTAAAGTGGAGTCAGGTCGGCTGCAATACCTGGGAAATCCAGGATCAGCTCATGAATGCCCGCACCTTCTAGATCGGCAACACGCTGTCGAATTGTTTCAGGACTACCAACGAGTGAGGTTTCGCCCACCTGTGCCCTGACACGCTCGGGCAACGATGCCATAGCTTCAGCATCGCTATCAGCAATAGCGCAAACAGTACCTGAGGTACAGTTGATGGTTGAATAATCACGTCCCACGTTATCACAATGCTGCTTCAAAACGTCCAGCTTATGCTTAATGGTCTGCAGATCACCACCCACATTACAACCATCACCATATTGCGCGACCAGTTTAAGCGTGACTTTCTCGCCACCACCACCGATCAGAATCGGGATATGCGGTTTCTGTACTCCCTTTGGTTGGTTTATCGCACCACGAATCTGGTAATACTTACCTTCAAAATAGGCCTCTTCCTGTTCCCACATCGCATGGATGACCTGCAAAGCTTCTCGCAACATGCGCAGGCGCTCTGGGGCATCAGGATAAGGATAACCATAAGCTCGATACTCATGTTCGTACCAGCCCGAACCAATACCAAAATTCAAGCGCCCATGCGAAAGCACATCCATCGTACTGGCCATTTTCGCCAGCAAGGCAGGATTGCGATAACCATTACAGGTCACAATCTGGCCGATACGGATCCGTTTGGTGTCACGTGCAATAGCCGCCAGCGACATCCACGTCTCAAACGTTACTTCCTGCGAGGGGACAGGAACTGTATGAAAGTGGTCAACCATCCAGAGAGACTCATAACCAGTCTCATCAGCAGCCTTGGCCACATTGGTCATTGCTTCATAAGCATCAACAGGATCTGGAATCATTGCCAGATTCATTTTCCAGCCATTTGGAATTTCAGCGCTAAACTTCATGTCTAACCTTCTTTCATTGTTAGCACAGTTATACTATTGGATATACGCATCACCTATGGGAAACAGATGTGCGTTCTGCGGTCCACTTATCGACCAGAACTGCTTGTGGAGCCCAATGGATGAACGAGAAAAGACACCATAAAGCTGTCAGTCAGCCCTTTTCCATCATCTGTAACAAACGATTTATCCACGACGTGTGTGCTGGTAGGGATAACATAATAGCATGCACAAGAACGGACAATGTTACAATGAACAAAAAGGCGCTGCGTGAAGCTCTGGTAGCTGCTGGCTTATCGCGCCTGCTCAAGGATTTGCCAGCCTTGATGGCTCCTGCGATCAGTCTTGTGACTGCGCCAACGCCAGAGGCCGCTATGGTTGTGGGTAACTCTAAAATCGGCGGACTACCAGATCTTCCCATGGATATCGAGTGGCCGCGATGGAAGCAGTTGCCGCTGGCCTTTGTAGCACAGCTACGGCTGGAG
Source organism: Dictyobacter alpinus (assembly GCF_003967575.1). NCBI lineage: Bacteria > Bacillati > Chloroflexota > Ktedonobacteria > Ktedonobacterales > Dictyobacteraceae > Dictyobacter > Dictyobacter alpinus. The sequence goes on along the minus strand of NZ_BIFT01000002.1, from coordinate 3,022,028 downwards.
GAGCTATCATCCTATGATAGTGCGCGTGCGTTACCTGTCCATGGGATGCTCTGGTTTTTCTATGCGGCTCGCCAGCAGGTATATGGCGCCAATCCCGATGATATGGGGAGCTGGTCCGTACTTTTCCGCCACGATGCCACACACCTCCGGCCCAGGTTACCTCCTGTCTCATTGCCCTGCTCAGATCGCTTCTCCGCCTGTCGGATCAAATTCGCTAACGACTTCACACTCTCCCAGTTGCCCACATCGCTACTCACCCATTTCGATTGGAGCGATGATGAACAGGATCGCTACGATCAACTGGTGAGCTCACTATACACGGGTACGGAACCAAGCCATCACGTTCTGGGACATCCTTATATGCTACAGGATGATATGCAGGAACAGTGCCAGTTGATGCACGCTGGTGTACGGGATGCTACAGATCCACGCATAGAACTCCTGACGACCAGAAGTCGAGACTGGCGCTTATTGTTACAGGTCGATACCGATGAGCGCATCCATATGCGCTGGGGTAGCACCGGCATGCTTTACTATTGGATCCGCTGGCCCGATCTACAGGCCAGTTATTTTGATGACACCTGGCTGATTCTGCAATCCGATTAAACATTAACGTGTGCTGTTATGGACTACAGGAAAGGAGCATTATGTACGTCAAATCTCTGTTGATCTTGATCGTAATTCTCCTGCTACTCGTGATCCTGTACAGTTATAATCTTTTGCCACTATCAACACGCTGGTCACAATCATCGGTGGTTACCAGTAACCGGTCAGGCCAATCTTATATCGAGCCGGACTGGGGTAAGCAAACCAAAACTTCTGGCTGCAGGATAGATGGACCGCTCCAGGATAGTGAGTGTACGCCGGGCGCTATTTTTCCGCAGGCTACGGCCCAGGAGATCTGCACTCCTGGCTATGCTGGCTCTGTTCGCAACGTTTCTCAACCACTTAAAAGAAAGGTCTACGCCTCTTATGGCATCAAGACCCGCCTGCCCGGACAATATGAAATAGACCATCTCGTCAGTCTCCAGTTAGGAGGCTCTAACGACATCTCCAATCTCTGGCCAGAACCTGAAAAGCCTTTCCCTGGCTATCGTCAGAAAAATCAAGTTGAGAATTACCTCCACGATCAGGTATGCTCGGGCAAAATTTCGCTACGCGAGGCCCAAAGCGAAATCGCCACCAATTGGCTCCAATACTACAGCCAGATCCCTCCTGATACCAATCCCAATGATGCATCTGATGAATCATAGTACTTGACAACAAATTTGTTTATCAGGTAACCTATAATTATACTTCGCTGGTAATAGCGAGTATCTACATGCTCTGGATGTCTTATCTCAAAAAGGATGCGAGGCTGTCAATGGTATCCAAAACCACCAGACCTGGCAATTGCAACATACTCTGCGGTCCGCGCTCAGGCGCCCAGGGCCGGAGTATGCCTTTTTTGAGGTTATATTCATCCTATACCTCGCAGTAAGAAGCTCTCTTACTCCACCACAAACAGGCCATGGGCGACCAGAAAAAACAGACGCCATGGCCTTGCTGTCAGCATTTCTCTGCTTCCCTTTAGCAAACTGATCAGGCAAGCTGTGCGCGGCTGCATATCTGCTTGCCCCGGCTTTTTTGTGCTTGTTGATCGTTGTTTGCTATTCAATGGAAGGAATCTCTACTCATGACTATTACTCGTCATCCGTTCCGTGGTGAGGCTGATTTGCCTCGTATTCAGGACCTTATAGGTAGTATGCCGTTTTCGTGTCGCCATGTTATCGATCTGCCCTGGCGGATCAGTTCACCGATGATCAATGAAGCTCCCAATGCGGTATTCTGGACCGATGAGGACAAAAATGTGGTTGGCTTTGCGGCCTGGCAATATTATTGGGGAGTCCTGGATCTTTTTGTTTTGCCAGGCCCTACATTTACAGCCGTGACCACGGACCTTTTCGCCTGGGCCGATAAGCGCTTCCTTGAGCTCGATGCAGAGCGGGGCTGGCCTCTCCTCTATTGGGTGGAGTTTCGTGATGATGATCTGCCACGCCGTCAGCTCGCATTGGACCATGGCTTTATCCTGAATGAGGAGGATCACTATGTCTTGCTGCAACACTCGCTAAGCGATCTTCCAGCCGTGCCTGCTCTGCCGGATGGTTTTCAGTTGCGCCCTTTACGGGGTGAACAGGAAGTTGCGGCTTACGCCGAGTTGCATCGGGCAGCCTTTGAAAGTACGTCCATGACGCCCTCGTGGCGGGCGCGTACCCTGCGTATGCCACAGTATCGGCCTGAGTTGGATATCGTGATCAGCGCCCCTGATGGATCCCTCGCCGGATTCTGTGTCGGCTGGCTTGATACTGCACGCAAAATTGCTGAGGTGGAACCACTGGGGGTTCACCCACGCTTCCAGCAGTTCGGCCTGGGCAGCATCCTGCTCCTTGAGATGCTACACCGTTTCAAGGCACATGGTGCCGATAGTGCCATCGTCGAAACCAGTTTGGATCGCACACCTGCCCGCGCAGCCTATGAAAAGGCCGGCTTTCAGCAGGTCCATACCATTCGCCACCTCGGCAAATGGCTAAACCAGCCCTAAGCCATCCAGTCAATTCAGGACAGCAGCGGATCTATAATGGAACTTCTGCTGTCCTGGAGACGTCAACAAAAGATAGTATCTTTTACAGTTTTGACACTTTCCTAAAACCCAGGCCATTCTGCAACGTAAAAACAGAGAAAGATCTTTAGTGCACTTTGCCAATGCAGCTATGATCTACCTACCGGCTCCGCTCATGATGGTGTTGCTACTACATTGATCTATCACATAGAATAGTGTAAACAAGCATATCCATAAATACTACTAACGAAGGTAAAAGCAGTATGACACTAGCATCAAAGAACAGTATTAGCTTCACAAAACAGACTCCCCAGTTACAGGCGTTACTGGACTATTTGCATCCAATCGAGGATCTGGAGGCACTTTCGGCTCTGGCGAGTTGGGACCAGCAAACCTATATGCCAGCTGAGGCTGGCGTGGCGCGTATGCACCAAGTGACGATCCTACAAAGTCTTATCCATGAACGCCTGACAGCTCGCACATTGGGTGAATTGCTATCGGCCGCAGAACAGTCCAGGACAGAGTTTTCAGATGCTGATCGGGCACTGCTACGCCAGACCCGACGCGCATATGATCATGCGACAAAGTTGCCACAAAATCTGGTAGAGGAGATGGCCCGCCTGCGCTCAGAAAGTGTAGATGCCTGGCTGAAAGCTCGTGCCAACAATGATTTCGCGCTCTTTGCTCCCTATCTCCAACGAACGGTAACCCTCAAGCGTGAGGTCGCTGATCGCATCGGCTATACCGAGTTCCCATATGATGCGCTCCTGGACGATTTTGAGCCTGGCCTGACCACACGGAAGGTGGAGGCAATGTTTGATCCGGTGCGCTCGGTGAGCACCACCCTGCTCCAACGTATCCAGCAGAGCGGTCAGGTCATTGATACTGCCAGCCTGCATGGACATTTTCCAAAGGATCGGCAGGAGGCTCTGAGTGAGCAGCTATTGCGTGTGATCGGCTATGATTTCTCCCATGGACAACTGGCCAGTTCACAGCATCCTTTCACCACTTCGTTTGGGGCTCCCTTTGATGTGCGCGTCACCAATCGTTATGAAGAAGAATATCTACCGATGGGCATTATGGCTGGACTACATGAAGGTGGTCATGGCCTCTATGCCCAGGGTATCTCGGCCAATCTAGCGCGTACCTCTCTGGCCAATGGAACTTCACTGGGCATCCACGAATCGCAGTCACGTCTCTGGGAAAACGCTATCGGCCGCTCGCCTGCATTCTGGCAGGCTAACTATGCACTGCTCCAGCAGGCGTTTCCAGATCACTTTAAGGAGATCGAGCAAGCAAACTTTGTCCGCGCCCTCAATGCCGTGAAACCCAGCCTGATCCGCGTGATGGCCGATGAGGTCACCTATAATCTACATATATTGATCCGTTTCGAGCTCGAGAAGGGACTGGTCAATGGCGAGCTTGCGGTGGAGAGTCTGCCCGGCCTCTGGAATGCCAAATATCAGCAGTACCTGGGTATTACCCCACCAACTGAGACTGAAGGCGTTCTGCAAGATGTGCATTGGACCTCACAGTTCGGCTATTTCCCAACCTATACCCTGGGCAATCTGTATTCTGCTCAGATCCTGCACACGCTCCAGCAAACCTTCCCGAATTTCCAGGCACAACTGGCTGGCGGCGATACTGGCTTCATCCTCAACTGGCTGCGCGAAAATATCCATCAATATGGAGCTATCTACCAGCCCGAAGAGCTCATTCAACGTGTCTGCGGTGAAGCACCCAACCCTCAATACTTCGTCGACTACCTGACCCAAAAATTCGAACACATCTACAATCTACCACCAACCAGTAACACGACAAAATAAATTATCGCAAAAGAGGCCTCGCTATACAATTTGATGATGTATGGCGAGGCACATAAATATCCCTGTGCTCACAGAGCTATCATGGATGAGCTAAAGTCCACAGTTATGCATCAGTGGTCATATTTGAGGCTAAATTTTAGCAAGATTGAAGAAGTTTTGTAGATTTTTTCATGGTATATTGCTCAGAAATGATACTTCATTCATAGAGGAGAAAAAAATCATGTCCATGAAGCCAGAGGATCAACAGGGAAGTGATCTGCCCAAACTAAGCCAACCTGCTCAGCGAGCACTTATAGGGGCTGGCTATGTGCGCTTGGAGCAGTTGACAAAAGTGAGTGAGGCTGACCTTAAAAAGCTGCATGGTATGGGGCCTAAAGCACTCGTTCAGCTCCGCGATGCCCTCGCTGAACGTGGTCTGTCGTTCGCGGACAAGGGGTGAGGTATTGAGTAACCTCACCGGGATACCGGGCCATAGTAGGAGCACCGCACACCATCAATGATAGATCAGGCCCGGCACTTCGTCATAGTCACGGGATGCCTGCATGCGTGGCAGAAAAATACGCTCGTATAGCTCCACCGCATCTTCAGCCTCTTGATCAAAGTCCGGTGGATAAAGTCGAAAATCTGCTTCGACTTTATTATAGAGCACATAAAAATGAGTGGAATAATCCAACTCTTCGCTCATATGATAAAACTGATCTGCGACATCGGTATCCAGGTTGCGCTCCACAGCCAATGGCTGCTCCGCATCTTCAATCGAGATATAGAGCACGCGCAATTTCTCGTTGTTCGCTAGCTCCACCTCCAGCACACGTACCTCTTGTTCGTCAATCTTCACCTGCACAATATGACCAGCATCAGCTAATTCGGTCACATACTGGCAAAAAAGCGCCAGGTCGGTCCCGGGCTGCCTCAGGGAAAGTTCAAACAGGATATCATCTATATCATCAATACCCTGTCCGTTGGCAAACACCTTCTGCTCCTCATCCACTTCAATCTTGCTTTGAATACGGAGAGAAGTATCTTCCAGATCAATCATAGTTGATTTGGTTTCCACTTCGTTTTCAGCGGGCGTTTCCTGCTCAATGATTGTATGCATCTCCACTACGCTACCAGCATCCAATAATTTTTGCAGTATATTTACATAAATAGTAAGTATTGTGGTCATCTTCTCCTCATTCACCACCTGTATCCATCAGGTCTCATCATGTCATTCAATTATGCTCACACGATTTTTATTCCTGGCCACTCCACTATTGATGTAATGCCATAAGGTAGATCTGCGGCGGGCGGAGTTTCAAATCTGGGAATAGACGAACGATACAGTTTGAATTTCCATCATTTTACCACACAACACATTTATTACACAATGAGACATTTGCTGCATCTGGTTGTATCACGTTTATCATTGTTGATAGGACCTCATTTAGGAGAGATAGCGAGGTCCCTTACGCGCACTTTCCAGGGCCTGTTGCAATGGATCGCCAGGACCTTGTATACCCCATTGCACCAATAATTTACCTCTACGTTCCAGTTCTGCTGCATAGGCTCCTCCCTTATAAAGCCCAGGATCAGCACGTGAAGCAGTTAATTCTTCTACCTTTCCAAAGTAAAGGATGGCATCGGCCATGCTGGCCCGGGTCAAAACCTGGACATTGCTGTTGCCAACTATTGTTTCGGACCCTAACCATGTACCAGCTAACCGCACAAAGCCAGGTTTCGGCCAGGATAACAGTGCTTTGCCTTGCGCACTCTGATCTTCAGGAATGGGAATCAAGACATCAATGACAAATACGCTACCTGGATGGGCGGCCTCTAAACGCGTGGTCACATTGATTGGTGCCGTATCAGGTGCTTGCGCTGGATCTCCTTCACCACGGATACCACGTAAAAGATGGTTGGTGCCGGCAATCAATAATGCTTTATGCCCCTTCTGTAATACCTCGCGCTCCACAACTCCGGCATAATGCTCATCACGCCGCAGGGCCAGTCGCCCCCAATCATCTTTCCGCTCTACCTTTGACCAATCGATGGCTGGATCTCCCAGCAGGACACGTATTTTTTGCGCTTGGGGTAAGGATGCATTTAGTGTGCGCACTGTACGGAAAAAGCGCTCATACACTGGTGCATCCCAGACAGGATTAGCTCCCGTGATCAGTGTGTTACGCCATACTTGCTGTAATACCGCATCCTCAACCGGCTGGCCCGTCATAAAACGATCCATAACATCTTGATAGCCTGCGTTTCCGAACTCTACCACAATATCGTTGATTGTGCCTGGCTCCAGGCTTTTTAGTACATCTATTATGAAATCATGTTCCTGTTGTAGCTGGTGGGCCTCGCCCAATGCAACCAGCTTATAACTTGCCAGTGCGGCTGTGACGGCCTGAACTGCGTTCTCTACCTGGACTTCCACCAAACCTGGAACCGCATGCACGCCAACCTTGCTACCATAGATACTCAGGGCCGCCACCCCCACTGTCGCCGCACTATACGTCAGGAATCTGCGCCGGGAAACTTTCTCTTTATCATTTACGTTGAACATCTCCTACACTCCTTCTTTATACAGGTCGATAAGAGGACGCACATCGCTTTCTCTCTCCACAATAATAAAGCTAATCTCCCCGCTTGTGATGCGCCCACAGAACCGTTTCTCCAACCCGACTGCAGAACTATCTCACTTGACTTTCCAGATAGTTTCGTTTACCATTATTCTGTAAATACTACTTCTTCATTAAGGAGAGCACTATGCCCGACCAGCGCTAACGTATGCCAGATCAGTAGAACCGGAAAAGCAGGTCTGTCGCTGTTTTATGCAGTGCGACAGGAATTTGTTTTATCCATAACGGTTTCTATGGCATCGCGTTAGCAACTTTTCCTTTCGGGTTCGGCATGGCTTTTTCGTTACGTTCCTCATTTTTCCGACCTTCACTGGAAGTTGCCTTTCCGTTGCAGAACAGTGAGCAGGCGCCTTTTTCGTGTGCATTTCTGGCATATCTCCCTCTTGTACTTTATCTAGAATGGACACACTTCATTAAGCTAGAATTTCATATGGAAATGAAGGAAAAGAACAAAAGACTATGCTCAAAATTCATCTTATTGGTGGCCCTGGCAGCGGTAAGACCACACTGGGAGCACAACTGGGGGAACGCTTTAACATTCCTCATTATGATTTAGATCAAATTGGCTGGAAACATGGTATGGGGCCGCTATCACTCTATGTGCGGGAGGCATTGACGATCCTGAAACAACCAGGTTGGGTAACTGAGGGTAACTATCTCTTCTGGACCGACCCACTCCTGCATGAAGCCGATTGCATTGTCCTGCTGGATATTCCGCTAGCACTAGCGCTATGGCGCGTGCTCTATCGCCATGTGGATAAAAGTCTACGTGGCACGAATCCTTATGCCACTAAATTGATGATTCCATTACTAAAGGACATGCCTCGCTTCTATGATCATACCAATCGTCCACCTACAGAGTTTATGCGTAAATATCTTGACCTGTATCGCGCGCAAACCAGGGTACCTACCACAGGTTTTGATGAGGAGTTTGCCGCCCACTACCTGGTCACCTATCAAACAATCTCAGAGCCACCAACCGCCGAATTTTCGCAACACTATCACGAATCCTATCCCGCTGGCGTAGAACCACCGGCCCTGGATTTTCTGCGGATGTATCATGACAAATTCAGAATGAGCGAGCTTACCAACACGATAGCAACTATGTATCAGTACCTTGAATATTATGCTGGAAAAGTCTTTGTGCTCAAAAACAAAACGGATCGCCAGCGTTTGCTGGCACACCTGGATCAGTTGGATCAGAAGCAATCTGACTAATTCCTGTCAGAGATGGATCTAGTCCAGTACCAGCAGGTTGCCAGGTAGCAACCTGCTGGTACTGGGCATTTAGTGAAATCTGTGCTATAAAAGTGATAGGCTGTTCAATCGTGTGGATGAAGTAGGCTGCCAGGCTCTATCATTTCGCGACACTGATTAGCTTACTGTTGCCAGTCTGTGGCAACTTCACTGGCCGCGTGTGAGCGGCGTTCATAATCGCTTTTCACTACTATGGTATTACGTTCAGAAATACAATACGTTCAGGTAAATAATCTTTGGGTGCGCTATCAGCGCGTGGGCTCTGGGCCGCCAGTTGTAATGCTCCATGGGCTCTCAGGCTCGACCCGCTGGTGGTCACGCAATGTGGAGGCACTGGCCCGCCAGTATTGTGTCTATCTGGTGGATCTGCCAGGATTCGGATCTATGGCCCGGGTGCGGCAGCGTTTTGCTTTATTGCAGGCGGCTAACTGGATGGTCCAGTGGATGGATGCCATCGGGTTGCAGCGCGCACATTTTATCGGGCATTCGATGGGTGGCTTTGTCTGCTTATGGATCGCAGCACATCGACCAGAGGCGGTCGAGCGTCTGGTACTGGTCGCTCCGGCAGTCATACCACACGTACACTCCATTTTTGGTTATATCATGCCGCTACTCAAGTCGATGCGTTATATGACGCCACAGTTTTTCATGGTTGTCTCAACGGACACACTCCGCATGGGATTTATAACCCTGCTACGCGCTGTACATGATCTCATATCAATACATTTAGATGATGAGATCGAGACAGTACAGGTTCCTACACTGCTCATCTGGGGTGAAGATGATACGCTGGTACCTCCTTCCCTTGGTGAACTTCTGCACCAAAAAATGCTACATGCTTCACTACGCATCATTCCAAAAGCTGGCCATGTCTGCATGTTTGATCAACCAGCAATATTCAACGCTACAGTAAAAAATTTTTTGGCAGGGCATTAGCGCCTTTGGCGCCCCAAGGTTTTTACATGTGGTGTCAAGAAGTGTTTGGAGAACACTTCTTGACACCACATGTAAAAGAAGCATGGGGTCTTCAGGGCCCGAGTGTGGTTGGCTGCACGCTCCACGATGAAAAGTGGGAAACAAACACTATCTAAGCTTCCCCAAAAGATAAGAAAATTCTTATCTTCTACAAGCGTTGATTAAAGTTTGATTATAAAATTGAAAACCACTCATTTTTCCAATAAAGTCTATGGAATTTCCTATAAGGGGATGTTATTGTTAGATACATACTATAATATCTCCCCTAGATTAAAGGTAAAGTGAGGCAACTCTATGGGCGCTACAATGCTGCAAACAAATACCTACCAGAATTATTCTGATACTCAGCTGATTTATCTTTGTTGTAATAGTGAGCAGCTAGCGTTTGAAGAATTGCTGCATCGCTATAATCGTATGATCTTCAACTATTTATATCGATTATTAGGAGATAGTGGAATGGCTGAAGATCTATCGCAGGAGGTATTTCTACGCGTCTATACAGCGCTACCAAATATTAATGCGGAACGACCATTTAAGCCCTGGTTATTTCAGGTGGCCCACAATTGCTGTATCGATGAACTTCGACGCCGTCGTCGGCAGGCATTGCCTTTCTCATCGGTCACATCAGATGCCGATACAGAAGATGAGAACAACCTTGCGATGATCACGGATCCCCGTCCTCTACCAGATGAGATGACCGAACATTTTGAATTGCGCCGTATCCTGAGTGAAGCGATTCAATCACTTCCAATCAAATATCGAGCAGTAACGACATTACGCTACCAGTCACAACTTAGCTTCTCAGAGATCGGGAACGTTCTCCATATGCCTGAGGCAACCGCCAAAACATACTTTTCGCGCGCAAAAAAAACGCTGCGTACAATTCTTACTGAGAACTACCACTATGCATTATCCTGACACAATCCATGGCATCTGTTCTTTGGGCTCGATTTCCTGCAGATTATGGCGATAGTTTAGAATCGCCATCTCTTGCTGGTCTGTTTCATCCATCGCATAAATCACCACGCCATTAACCCGACCATCACTGACATACAAAGGTACTATAGTGGTCACCAGCTCAGAGACATTTTTATTTATCTATATTAGAGCGCACCAATAATATACTTGCTACCCCCTTCCAACCTGCACAAGCAATAATTACCAAAAATGGAGTGTGCCAGTGGTGCGGTCGCGACCGCACCACTGGCACACTCCGTCTCTCCCCAATCTGGTGACGTAAGCGCTAAATCTGAGCTGTTCTAGTATCAATTTTAGATAAATACTCTTATTTAATTACTGGAATTTTCTTCGAATTTCTTCCATTTTTTGACATTTCTCGGAAATGCCTGTATAATAGTTAACTAATTAGCTTCATCTGTAGGCATTTGAGGAAACAGCACTCAAGGTGTCTCTTATTAATCAATCATGCCTGAAGAAAGGAGCCTCCCCATGCAGATGCCCATTGGAGAGTTTATACGGCAGGCACGACGCCAGCGGGGGCTCACACAAACAGAACTGGGCAATCCCGAATTCTCAAAATCTTATGTCAGCGCGGTTGAACGCGGCCAGATTACACCATCCTATGCCGCCTTGCATTTCTTCGCCCTTCAACTTAATCAACCAGCAGAAGAGCTCGAAGCTTTGCTGGACCAATCACAAAAACAGACAACGCTTGCTCCACTACCCTATGCAGAACAATTGGATGAGCGCATGAAAGATCAAGATGCAGCTATGTTGCTGAATCTGATCCAACAAGGTCAAAGTCTGGATACCTTCTCATTTTCAATGGAGACACCGGAGATTGCACTCGATCCAACCCTGGATGCCTGGCTTAAGAAGCATGCGCGAGCCGTCCTACTCAAAGGATTACTGGCTCAGGAACATGCAGATTTCGCGATCGCCCAGACACAACTGGAATATGCTCTGGCGCTCTCCTCAAATGAATATAAGCCGATGATCCTGGATGCACTTGGAAACAATGCCTATTTACTTGGCGATTATGCTCAGTCTCTGAACTATTATCTGCGCGCGCTCCAACAGATGAAACTTTTATCTCTCCCTCAACCAGATCTACTCTTTCGGATTGAACTGCACAGTGGTCATGCTCTACGCTTGCTTGGACAGCATGAGGCCGCGCAACAACACTATACTGAGGCCCACAAACATCTCCGCCCCACCCACAATATGAAAATTGCAGGTCAGCTCTACCTGGGATTAGGCTATAGCACCTACGCTTTCCTCTTTCAAGCTGGCGCTGAAATTGAGCCTTTGCTGACCCAGCTACCTCAAGAAAAGGTTGAGGAACATTTCCGGCAGTCATTGGGATATCTTCTCCAGAGCCGAACGCTTTTTCAGGTGGGCAGCGATTGGGATGGCGAGGTTCAAGCCCGCCTGAGTCAGGCAGCAATTCTGCTGGATCTCTGCTCCTGGCGACAACATCAGGCACTCTTGAAAGATCATGATTCACAACGGCCAGTACATATTAATGCCACAGTATTGCTAGATGATGTGACGGAACAATGTCGACAAATACTGTTACGCCTGTTAGAACTGTATCAGACAGCACCAAAGCTATCGGTTGAGCATGAAAATATTGCCTATATGGCGCTGGCTTACTTTATTCGCTCTTACAATCGACGCGCGACGATTGCGCGTCTGGGAGGCGATACAGATACAGCGATGTGGGAAAGTTCTCTGGCGGCGGTGCTGAGTCAGCATGTCTCGCGCTCTCTGGAAGATCAATCACTTTCCTGGGCCATATTGAATGATGTTGTCCATCTCTCTGGCCACCATGCCAGCAAGACACTTCAACCCAAACTCTATCTTCCCTATATCCCAGATCTTGAGGATACATCTCCTGGCCGTCTGCTGGCACTGGCTGAACTTTACTTTGCAACCGGCGAAGTATCTGAAGAAATCGCTTACTCAATCAAAGATTCAGACGTGCGGCAGAAGGCTTATAACAGAGCAGATCAATGCTTTGTTGATGCAATCACAGTCATCTCCAAACTCAATAAACTCCCGGTGGACACACATGGGGATATCACGTCCATCTATGAGCCCGGCTATATGGTCCGCTTCTATCAACGCTATCTGGAGATCCTCAAACAACGCGAGAAGATAGCATCTACAACTGCTAACCTCAATAATACTCAGCAAATACAAACATTGCTTAACAAAGCCATCCTCTCACATACCAGACCACCATATCTCCTCCTGACTTCAGATACACACCAGAACCACCAGAACTAAGCCAACCAAACGCGGGAGGAAATCCCCCTGCTAGACCAGGTCATAGACAAAAAGACATGCATGATTCGTTAAAAAATGTGAGTCACCATGCGACATTTTTTACATCACTCTGCAAGAATAGTCTGGAACAGTCAGGGCTTTTTCATTTTCAACCGGGAGTAACTGTCAGGCAAATCATATACAGAGTATTTCTGGTGTGGTGTGTGTTCTGTGGGCGGCTGCGGCCGCCCACAGAACACACACCACACCAGACTCCGGCGCCATAGGCGCCAGGAAGTGGAAAATTAAAAAGCCCTGTGGAACAGTTGTGATACTGGACATTGTCGAGCAGAATATGCTATGATAAATCCGTATTCCAGTAAATTCCATAGACTTCAAGATTACAATGCTCAGAAAGATATTTAGGCGAGGAGCAAAGAAATGGACTCCCCAAAAACCATTCTGGTTGTTGAGGATGATGAGATGACTGCCTGTATGCTTTCGGAATTATTGTTACAAGAACGAGGATACAGTACCCTTGCAACCAGCAGCGCCCGGGCTACTCTTGATCGTATTGATACTGTAAAGCCTGATCTCCTCATCATTGATTATCATCTACCATACATGAATGGGCTGGAACTTCATCAGGTATTGCGCCAGCAAGAAAAGTGGCAACAAACTCCCGTTATTTTCTTAAGTGCTCTACTCACACAACAAGAAATGCTTCTGCATAACGTTGTAGGACTTGAAAAGCCTTTTGAGGTTGAAGATTTACTCTTATTGATTGACCGCTTTCTACATCAACAATATGCCCATACTTGATCCTGCTACAACATATTCCATAAATCACACACCACGATCCAAGCAGGATCGTGGTGTGTGATTTATATATGTGTGACCAGCGCTCATCTAGAACAAGGTGGGAAGCTTCGTTAACAAGCGACCGGACATATTCTGGTGTAGCTAGAAATCCTGCCAGCACGTGTCAAAGGGTGATATACTCTCATTGGTCGGTTATTCTTAACGGCCCCAATAGCAGTCATTTTTAAGAGGAGACTTGAAAGATGTCAACACGATTGACAACATTACCCTCATGGAGGGCGCTCGAAGATCACTACAAAAAGGTTAGTAACCTTCATTTACGCACACTGTTTGCTGAAGATGCTCAACGCGGTGAGCGTTTCTCAGTTGAGGCTGAAGATATATATTTTGATTATTCTAAGAACCGTGTCACGGCGGAAACTATACAATTACTGCTAAAACTGGCTGACGAAGTTGGACTGCGCGCACGCATTGATGCGATGTTTAGCGGCGAGAAAATTAATATCACAGAGAAACGTGCGGTTCTGCATGTGGCCCTGCGCGCCCCTAAGGGTGAGAAAATCATAGTGGATGGCGAGGATGTAGTTCCTGAGGTCCATGCTGTCCTGGAGAAGATGGCGAACTTCTCAAACCGGGTCCGCAGTGGCGAGTGGAAGGGCTTTACCGGCAAGCGCATCCGCAATATTGTCAATATCGGTATCGGCGGATCAGATCTCGGTCCCCACATGGCCTATGATGCCCTACGCTACTATAGCGATCGCAACCTGACCTGCCGCTTTGTCTCCAATGTCGATGGCACCGACTTCGCCGAGGCGGTCCACGATCTAAATCCTGAGGAGACGCTGTTCATCGTAGCCTCTAAAACCTTTACAACCCTGGAGACACTAACCAATGCTCGCTCAGCACGCAACTGGCTGCTAGCAACATTGAAGGATGATACAGCGGTGGCCAAACACTTTGTGGCCGTTTCTACCAATGATAAAGAGGTCTCAAAGTTCGGTATCGATACCGCGAATATGTTTGGCTTCTGGGATTGGGTCGGTGGCCGCTATTCTTATGATTCTGCCATCGGTCTCTCTCTGATGATCGCAATCGGCCCTGAGCATTTCTATGAGATGCTGGCTGGCTTCCATGCTATGGATGAGCATTTCCGCACCACTCCTTTTGAGAAGAATCTGCCAGTCTTGCTGGGCCTAATCGGTGTCTGGTACAACAATTTCTTCGATGCACAGACTGTGGCAATCCTGCCTTATGATCAATACCTGGAACGCTTCAGTGCTTACTTGCAGCAGTTAGATATGGAGAGTAATGGTAAGCATGTGGATCTTGAGGGTAATAAAGTCAACTACCAGACTGGCCCAATCATTTGGGGTCAACCCGGCACCAATGGACAACATGCCTTCTATCAATTGATTCACCAGGGCACCAAGTTAATTCCCTGTGATTTCATCGGCTTCAGCCAGACACTGAATGCCATCAAGCCACATCATGATCTGCTGATGGCCAATTTCTTTGCCCAGACCGAGGCCCTGGCTTTCGGGAAAACTGCTGAAGAGGTTGCCGCCGATGGCGTAGCTGATTTCCAGGTGCCACATCGCACCTTCGAAGGCAATCGCCCTAGCAACACCATCCTGGCGAACCGCCTGACACCAGCTATGCTTGGCAAACTGGTCGCGCTCTACGAACACAAAGTCTTTGTGCAGGGCACAATCTGGAACATCAATTCCTTCGATCAGTGGGGCGTCGAGCTCGGTAAAGTCCTGGCGAACCGCATCATTCCTGAACTGGAGAGCCCACAACAACCGGACCTCAAACATGACAGTTCAACCAACACTCTTATCAACCGCTACCGCCAACAACGCAAAGCCGAATAAGCCAAAAGAAGTACATCACATAATAGTGTCACGTTGAAAAATGCACGTATCGCATTTTTCAACGTGACACTATTATAGTGGGCCCTTTAGGGCCCGAGTGTGCAAAGAGCGCAAGCGACGAATCTTATTAATCGCTAACATTCTTGCGAACAGAAGTGTTAACACTAATAACCCCTTTGAGCACATGGAGCTTGTCAATGGCCTGAGCCATGACACGTTTGTCATCACAATAGCATTCAATGCGCAAAGTTCTCAGGCGAACCTCACCTTCACCAGCTTTGCTGTGAATATCCATGCTGATGACGTTTATCTGCAATTCGTCCAGAATATCATAGATGCTGCCGATCAGGGTTCCTTCTGCGTCACTATCACTATTAATCGTAATGCTATGGACATGCCGGTTCTTATATGGCAGGACGGCGGCCTCAAGGTAGCGCATCGCGATCAGGACAATCAGGGCCATGATGGTAGTGATGGCAGCTTCGAGCAGAAAACCAACTCCACAGGCCATACCGATCGCCGCTACCACCCAGACTGAAGCAGCGGTGGTCAGTCCTTTGACTTTCTGGATATCCTGGCGAAAATAGATTGAGCCCCCGCCCAGGAAGCCGATACCAGCAATAATGTAGGAGGCGATACGCGTTGGATCAAGTTGGACATGTGGGATCTGGGTGAGGTCATGAAAGGCATAGCCAGAAATAATTGTGAACATGGTAGTGCCCAACGAGATTAGCGCATTGGTCCGAATACCGGTATTATGCTCGCTATACTCTCGCTCCCAACCAATCAATCCTCCCAACACCAGAGAGGCTACCATACGCAATAAAATTTCGGGAAATGTAATCATACCAGTTTTTTTCCTGCCGAGTTTTACTGAAACCATTTACGTCAATTGGACGAGATACAAGTAGAGGCCAAATTAAACAATATCCACAGCCGCATTCTATTTATCGGCTTTCTCTCTCTGTTGGAGGTCGTGAGCATGGATAAATACTTCATCCATAACTCCATTTATCCTGGAATTTATTATATTCCATTTTTTGTGCGTTCGCTAAAAATCCCACTCTAACTTCTAGCCTCTGCTATACCTTCACGGCAGTTTCTCCTTCTCCTTTTACGATTATCAGGAACATTCCATTATCGGCGGAAAAACTGCTGCTAGAATTGTTGATGTTATACTCTATTTACAAACTCACAAGAGAAAGGATCTATTGTATGGAGTATCGTACATTGGGAGCCAGTGCATTAGAGGTGCCAGTTATCGGTATGGGCACCTGGCGCACATTTGATGGACGCGGCGAGCCCGCTCAGAAAAATGCTCATATGCTGGTGGATACAGCGCTTTCCAACGGAGTGTCGTTCTTTGATTCGTCACCGATGTATGGTGTCGCCGAACAGGTGCTGGGCGAAAGCTTACGCGAACGCCGCAAGGATGCACTTGTCGCCACAAAGGTCTGGGCGAACAGCCGCGTTGAGGGACAGGCCCAGGTTAAGCGGGCATTACAGTTCTTTGGGGGCTGCATAGATGTGTATCAGATCCATAATCTTGCTAACTGGCTCGAACATCTGGCTATGCTAGAAAGCCTCAAGGAGAGTGGCCACATTCGCGCCATCGGGGCTACCCACTATAGCGCTAGCGCCTTTAATGAATTACGCAAAGTCATCAAGACTGGCCGCATCTCAGTAATCCAGATTCCCTATAATCCATTACAACGTGAAGTTGAGAAAGATATCCTGCCATTGGCCGCAGATTTGGGACTGGGTGTGATCGTGATGCGTCCCTTTGGGGAGGGCAGCCTGATGCGTAATCCACCGACTGCCCGGCAACTGGAGCCGCTCGCCCCCTTTGGTGTTACTACCTGGGGCCAGGCCCTGCTCAAATGGATCCTCAGTGATCCGCGCTGCCACATTGCGATCCCGGCCACTACCCGTACTCAACGTGTTATCGAAAACGCTAGCGCCGGTGCGCCTCCCTGGTTTGGGTCAGACGAACGCAAACTGGTTGCTCGCCTCGCCGGCTCATAAATAACCATCACCTACGGTCAAAAACTGCCACGTTCTCAAGCATTCAGACGTGGCAGCACCTCTTCAGCGAGCAGTCGTAGCGATGTACTATCAGGGAAGCCCTCGTTTTTGAGCATGAAATAATCAACGCCCAGATCAATAAATGGCTTCATCTGCTCAATGATCTGACTGGGAGTGCCTACAAAAGGGTTTGGTGAGCTAATTTGCTTCCTATCAATACTGGCGGGATCTGTGCCTTCGGGAACACAGAGACAACCTCCAAACCAGGTACGCCTTAGTGTAGCTGGATCTCGTCCGACCACATGACAAGCCTTTTCGCTCTCCTTGACCTGTTCTCGGTATTCTTCAATAGTAACCTGTGAGACGTTCCACCAGTCAGCATAGCGCGCGGTCAGACGTAGCATACGTGGCTGAGATGCACCAACCATAATCAGTGGCAAAGGATCAGGTTTAGGTTCACAATAAGCGTCAATAACCTGATAATGCTTGCCCTTTACAGTAGCCCTGGGCTGAGTCCAGAGTGCTTTAACGATCTGTAGCGTCTCTTCTAGCTCTTCGACACGCGTACCAGGTCCAGGAAATGGGTAGCCATAGGCATCATATTCTTCCTGATGCCAACCCGCACCAACCCCCAGTATAAAACGTCCCTCACTCATAAACTGGGCAGTCGAGGTCATCTTGGCCAACAAAGCTGGATTACGAAATGATTGGCAGAGCACCACATGACCAAACTGAAAGGTTGGATACAGAGCCGCCATATGCGTCAGAGCAGTCCAGCCTTCCAAAATCGGACTATCTTTAAACTGTACATGATCAACAAACCAGATCGAGTCAAAGCGCTCCACTACTACATCCAGATTTTTCCGTGTCTCCTCCAAAAAACGGCCAGGTGTCTGATTTTCCAATGGACGAGCGCGCAAAGCTAACCCAAACTGTATACGTGCCATAAATACTTTCCTTTATATATCTAATCGCGACACTGCTAAATGAACGAATAAAAACAGTATCGCACATCTAACGCCCTCATGTCAGGTAGAAGCAACAATCAGCAAGGCTCTTTCAAATAGTGTTTGATTCGCATGAAATCCATGTCCCGCTGCTCGTTCTTTCGCGCCTTTGGCGCTCCAACGGTTTTACGTGTGCTGTCAAAAAATGAGCTTTGCTCATTTTTTGACAGCACACGTAAAAGGAGCATGGGCCCTTCAGGGCCCGCGTGCGGCGGGCTGTATGCTCCACGATGAGAGTGGGAATTAAACACTATCTCATTTTCAAGTAGAAATTGTAAGGCCTTACTCAAACAACGAACTGCATAGTATTTTGTTAGATGAGGTGTACCAGTGGAGAAAATCCATGTCATGCAAACAGACAAATGTATCATCTGAGTATACAAAATGCGCTATTTGCGTTATTCTTTTGAAGAGTTATGTTTATCACCCGGCGCCTATGCTGGTTATAGTTTAGCTTAGTTAGGAAAAGAATGCTTACGGAACAAAAACCTGGTGGACAGAAAAATACTATTACTATGCTAGATGGTGTGCGAGGGTGCGCCATTCTGATTGTGATTATTTTTCATGTAAATTGGACTAATAGAAACATCCTCACTATTGTGGATTGGCATAAAGATCCACTGGCTGCTTCAATCGCTCTAGCCGGGGGAACCGGGGTGACGTTGTTCTTTGTTCTGTCCGGCTTTCTCCTCTTTCTACCCTATTCAAAAGCACTCTTAACGGCTGGTCGCTGGCCGCTGGCTCGTACGTTCTATGTGCGACGCATTATGCGCATCGTCCCTGGCTACTATATCTCACTCATTGCATTGATCTTATTGACTGCACCACAATATTTACAGTCGCAAAACCTGAAAGCACTACTCTTATTTCTCACTTTTTTTATGGATTCTTCAGCTCATACATTCAGGAAATTAAATGGACCTTATTGGACCCTGGCGGTCGAATGGCAATTTTATCTGATATTACCCTTGCTGGCGCTGGGCATACTTATGCTTGTCAAGCGGGTACGTTTAGAGAAGCGGCTACACGCGGTGACATTGTGCCTGCTCGGTATCATGATTATAAGCATGGCTGTGCGTTATGAAGGCGACTATTTAGTAATCCATCCTACGACTATCTTTCTCGTATCCCATGGTGTAACCAGGATATTACTCTTCTTTGGTTATGGGCTATCGGGCAAATACATTGAAGAATTTGCGGTGGGTATGCTGGGGGCTCTTGTCTATGTCTATACTCAGAATATCTCACCCGAAGGCATATTGGCCAATAAGTTACGCCAGTTAAGCCTCTGGCTCTGGGGGGTGGGAATACTTATCCTGACCTTCTCAGCCATCTGGCATTTGCGATCAGCACCCGGCTCGAATGCCTGGCCACTTCTAAATCCGATCATGCCATACTTTTACTGGCTAAGTGAGTTTATCCTTTCCATCGGCTACCTGTTCTGCATTATGGCCATCCTCTTTGGTCCTCGTGAATTGCAGCGGCTATTTAACTGGAAACCGCTCCGCTGGATCGGCTTGATCTCCTATGGTCTCTACATCTGGCATCTGCCATTCATCATGCTCTTCGAGGTGCAAGTGGTACCCCGCTTGCCTAAAATGAACCGCTATCTACTGTATGGACTCCATTGGGTCTGGATCGCTGTTGTACTGATACCTTTCTGTATCCTCTACTATTTATATGTGGAGAAACCCGGCATAAAAATTGGCGATCTCTGGCGCAAATCGATCGAAGGCCGCCGGCGTGCTCGTCTGCAAACAAAAGAGGTACCAGTCGTGCCAGAACAGCTAGAACTCGTGAGCACCCAACCTGGCCGCCTGACGCAAACGATAGATAAATAAATCCAGGTTACCCACCATGTGGGGATGCGCATGGTGGGTACTGGTCTTCCTATCCCGCCATCTCAGCCTCTTGAGGCGGCGCGAAAATGCTGCGCAGTGTTGATGGATGGATTTTGGGTCCAAGTCCAAAGAATTCGCAGAAATTCATAATCAAGGGGCTCCATTTTTCTGGATCAATATAGTTTTTAGCGCCAGGGATCAGCAGACGTTCCTCAACATGCACACGGATAATACGTGCCTCAATAGCTAGGACATGGTCCTCCGGTTGACCAAAGGCAGACACTTTTTCAATTACCGCTTCCATCTGTACTGGACACTCAACAACACATGGTGCCTTGACGAGTTCTGAAACGGCCGGAGTTAGTTGGGCACACGCAAATTTATCGGGCACATAACAATATCCCTGCGCTGCCTTATGTGGAGGAACAGGATTACTCCCCGTAGTTAACGCCAGGCGATTTACCGCCGCGACCAGGTCCACCGAAGGCAAATTCAATACGCATTCTCTTTCACGCAACAGATTATTCACTGTCCTGGAGCGACTACTCATGCCCAGCATACACGATTGGTCCAGCCACCAGGCCGAAGACATCGGCGCCAGATTTGGCGTCCCATCTTCATTCAATGTACTGATCAACACGACCGGCGTACCCCAATACAAAATACTTGGCTCAACGCATTTATGCATATTCTTTATGACTCCTATGCCTGCTATTAATAAGGGCTCTGTGCTCTGCTCTAAATCATCCAACAAGCCAAGTATATGCTCAATCTCACCACAAAACTATCCAATTCTTGCTCTTTAAACTTCAACCTTTCTATACCCCTGAGACATGCAAAAGAGAGAAGGCGACCGTTGTGATGGTCGCCTTCTCTCTTTTACTGCTTACGCGATTTTAGCCGTTCAGGGCATCATTACACTGCTGTTCCATTTTGGTCAGGGCAGCATCGGAGGTGCTCTGGCCGTTGAGGACGCTGGTGTAGCCGTTGGTGATGACGTCGCGGCACTTCTGCCAGCCTGGCTGGATGGAGGCGACAAAAGCGTTGTTGATCTGATCCGATCCTACCTTACGGGCCGGGGTCTTGGCATAGTAGGCCTGCAATTCAGGACTGTTATAAACGGACTGGCGGATGGGCAGGTAGCCGGTTTTCTGGACGAAGGTGGAGTTGGCTTCCTTGCCAGTCAGGAATTTCAGGTAATCCCAGGCCACTGCTCGGGTGTCATCACTGACGCCTTTGAAGAGCGAGAGGTTGGTGCCATAGAGGACGGTATACTGTCCACCAGGACCACCAGGGATAGCCGCCTGATCAAACTTAAAGCTATCTTTGATTGAGGATTTCAAGAAGCTATAGCTGGCAACGGTGCTGATGCCAAAGGCAGCTTTCTGAGAGGCGAAATCGTTCTGCCAACCATATTGCTTGGTAACATGGACGGCACCAGATTTAACCAGTGGGGTCAGAGCATCCAGGGCGGCTTTCGCGGTGGTTTTGTTGTTGTCCTGCGTAAAAGCTACTTTCTGACCATCGGTGGTCACGAAGTCTTTACCACCCATGGCTTTATACAAAATGGACCACTCATCGACGCTCGGTGTTATGGAGAGTCCCCACTGTGAGCCATCGCTCTTGGTGAGTTTGGTCAGGTCCTTTAACATCTCTTCCCAGCTGGTAGGTGGAGTAATATTATTCTTCTTCAAGACATCAGCATTATAATAAACGACTTCATCACTCTTGTTGAAAGGCATCATATACTGCTCACCGTCAATCTGGCCGTCCTTTAACAGGGAAGGATAAAAGTCGGCACGATCCGTTTCGCTGATACCATTCTTACCATCTAAATAGGGTTTCAAGGAGACGATGTTGCTGTTTTGTTTGTATTGGACAGCCCAGCTCTCGTAGACCTGTGCGATAGCCGGAGGATTCTTGGCTGCGATGGCTGCGTTCAACTTTGTCTGCAAGGTTGGATATGAATCATAGGCCTGCAGATTAATTTTGACGTTTGGATGCTTGTCCATATACTGCTTGGTCAGGCCTTCCAGCGCAGTCTTGTTGGCTCCAGTCGCGAAGGCCTCCCAGAAGTTGATCGAGTACTTTTTGTTAGCATCAAAGCTGGTTGGGTCACTGCTGTTGCTTGTCCCTCCCTGGTTGCTCTGATTATTATTATCAGCAGTTGTGCCACAGGCGGACAACAACAGGATGCTCAAGACGAGCAGAACAAAGGTTGGATGAAACCATTTACGATACATACAATTCCTTTCCTTCATGTGTGAAGAAAAACAATGAACACAAAAAAATATATCAGGAAAGCAAGCTAGTCCAAAGACACAAAAAATCAGCCTTTGGTGCTGCCCGCTGAAATCCCTTCAATGAATTGGCGCTGGGCCAACAAGAATACGATCAGGACCGGTATAGTGGTAAAGGTCGCGGCTGCTGCCAGGCCGGTTGGATCGGTGCCACCTTCACCGCTCATAAAGGCTTGCAGGCCGACTTCGATCGGTCGATGGGCATCTGAACTGGTGACCAGATACGGCCAGAGAAAGGCGTTCCAGCTACCGATGAAGGTCTGCAGGGCGACAACCGCAATCGCAGGTCGGGCCAGCGGGGCCGCGATGCGCCAGAGAAATCCGAAACGTGAGCAACCATCAAGTTGGGCCGCTTCCCATAGAGAAGGAGGCAGGGACAGGAAAAATTGTCGGATCAAGAAGATACCTGAGATACTGACGGCATATGGAATGATCTGTGCCTGGTAAGTATCAATCCAGCCCAGCGTTGAGACGATCAAATAACTGGGAATCAGGGTGGCCTCGCCAGGAATCATGATCAGTCCCAGTACCAGCAGGAACAAAATGGTGCGACCGGGAAACTTCATGGTGCCAAAGGCATATCCAGCCAGCAGTGAGGTCAGGACAGCCAATACAACGGTACAGGTGGCGATAAAGATGCTGTTCATAAAGAACTGCAGCCAGGGCGCGAGATTCCAGGCTCGTGTATAGTTGGACCATTCCCAGTCTGGCCAGAAATGAGGCACGATATCGGCGGCACTATGCGTATTAAGCAGGGATGAGATCACCACCCAATAGATCGGGAAAAAGGCACAGATAGCCGCTACGATAATGAAAAAATAGCGCACAACAAGCTGCGTTTGTTGATAGCTCCAACCCCTGGTTGTTCGACGTCTGCTCGCCATAACACGAGACTCCTCCTTCATCTTCATGCATCCACCGCCTGTGTGCCACGTCGAGACAGACTGAATTGCACGATTGAGATAATGAAGACTAATAAAAAGAGAATTACCGAGATGGCCGCTCCACGTCCGTCATGAGGGTCTGTAGAGAAACCTTCCGAGAAAAGGTAGAGTCCCAACGTGTTGGCGGCATTGTCGGGTCCACCCACTGGACCAACCAGCAAAAAGGCTGGCTGGAACATCTTGAAGGCTTCAATAGTACTCAATAACATCACCACCAGTGTAATCGGAGTCAAGATCGGCCAGGTAATATGGCGGAAAACCTGCCAGCTACCAGCCCCATCGACCCGCGCAGCATCCCTGAGATCCGGTGGTATATTTCCCAATCCCGCCAGAAAGATAACCAGACTAAAACCAGACGACTTCCAGGTGGTGTAAAGGATAATACTAAAAAGAGTCCAATGTGGATCTCCCAGCCAATCGATGGCAGGCAGGTGTACCAGCCGCAACAAATTATCGAACAGGCCATGGTATTTATCGAACATCCAGTACCAGATCGCTGTTGTGGCGACCAGAGGCGTGATAAATGGTGTAAAAATCACCAGTCGCCAGAAAGCTTTAGCGCGAATACCAGACATCAAACACAGCGCCAGAAAAAGGGCCAGAAATAATTGCAAAGGCACTGAGATCACCACATATAATACGGTGGTCTGCAACGCATGCCAGAAAGTCGAGCTATGCAAAAGATAGTCGTAGTTGGCAAGCCCGATAAATGGTTGCACACCCTGGTTTAAAAAGCTCCACTTAAAGAGACTCATGTAAAAAACAAAGGCGGCAGGACCATAAGAAAATAACGCCAGCACAATAAAAGCTGGTAAGAGATATACATAGGCCTGCCCTGTTGAGGCCCAATGACGTAGGTGCCAGAACCACGAATGCTTGTTTTTCTGCGTTTTGAACTCCGGCACACTTACATTTTGCTTCAAAACTATTGCTCCATCCTATAAATGGTACGTCCCCAGTGTAGTCAGCTCAGGTTAAGGCGGTATGATTATACTGCAAATTTATTGTTAAATATAGATCATATCATTGCACACAAATTATGCAAGTCGAGCTGAATATACACACATATGGTTACATAAATGAATGTATGAGCTGCTGGATCATACTTCAATCTGCCAGGAGCGGTGACGTACTTCCAATGGAGTATAGCCGATCGTCTGGCGGATACGCCGCGAAAAGTGGAAGCGGGATTGAAAACCACAGCGTTCAGCGATCATACCAACCGAGAGCCCAGTCTGCTCCAGCAATTTGATTCCCATAGCGATACGCTGTTCCCAGACATAGGCCATCGGGGTGGTCTGTAATTGTAGCTGGAACAAACGGATCAAGTGGGCAGGACTGATAGAAACCGCCTCGGCGATCTGCGTCAGTGTCAGTGGCTCACTGATATGCTCGTAGATATACTGCAATGCCTGCTCAACCGCACTATGCGCAAGCCCGATATCCTGCGTGGCCAGTTGCTCGCCCTCACCAATATATCGCCAGCAGATCTGCATTCCCAGTCCCTTCAGGATCTCATTGGTGGTCGGAAACGTACTTTTCTTGAGCGCCAGCGCGTCATGCATATGTTGCTGCATGGCTGGCGATAATGGAAGCGGCCAGGCTACCTGCCGCAAACGTGCGATCAACTCAGGATCCAACTCGGTAAAATCCAGATGCACCCAGCTATGCACTGTCTCGCAATCCTCGGCAAAGACAAAATACTCATGATGGCCAGGATACAGCACAAAGGCACTATTCGCTGGAATTACATGCACCTGCTGATCAATCCGCAGCGTAATCTGGCCAGCATACACAAACACAAACTGCAGCCATGGCTGAATACGCGGACCCAATGTGCTACCAGGCGGATACACCACATCACCTACCGTCACCTCAAGCGGCCAGTATGACATTCCTTGTTCTCGTTGTTGCGCCATTACACACCTTCCTTCCAGACATATAATAGCAAAAGAGCTGAAAATGACCACCACTTCACAATCGCTTCAACCAACAATACAATACAAACTCTATCTACCATATCCTTCTGCCAGACCATGCAATATAGGCATAGACACCGAGAAGAGCGAAAGATAGCAGTCACCAGGCACCCCCATCCTGGCAAAAAAGTAAACGATTACTTCCACAGAAAATATAGATTAATTGTACATATGTGTATGGTTAAAAATCACAATCCTGCAATTTTCACACGACCCTACTTCTCCTCCTAAGGTATTCCTAGATCAGCCACGCAGGCCAGTTAACACTCATATTCTGTCTAGTTTACTACAAAGGATGCCTGGATATAGTAGAGCTGCCGATTATTGAATATAAGGCATCGCTCGGCTGCTCATTCTTTGCTTTGCCCGCTAGCAAACAATCATGTGTGATATGCTATTTTTATGGCGCAAAGTGAATGAACACTCTGCTTACTTGCTTTCTATATGACAGGAGCGAACGTCCGGGTGTTTGGTAATGCGTTCGTTGTTAGTAGAAGAAGAGGATTACGATGAAGTTTGGTATCTGCACATCTTTTAAGAACATTCCATTGCTCCGCGATAACGCCTATGACTATCTAGAAGAAAGCGTCCAGCGCTTTCTGCTGCCTGAGCATTCTCAGGAGGAGTTTGAGGAGCGGTTACATTCAGCACACCAGTTTTCTTTCCCCATCGAGGCAGCGAATTCGTTGCTACCATCTAATATGACACTCGTGGAATCGCCGAGCCAGAAAGTCGATCGAGCCCGCCTGGAAAAATATATGCGCACGGCTTTGCAGCGCGCGGAACAGGCTGGTATCCGTATCTTTGTCTTTGGCAGTGGGCCTGCACGGGCCTGTCCTGCTGATATAGATAAGGCTGCGGCGAGCCTCCAACTGGCAGATCATCTGGCGACCTGGAGTAGCTGGGCACGTCAACATGGTGTTCAGATTGTGCTTGAGCCACTACGCTATGAGGAGACAAACATCTTTAATACGGTGGCGGATGGCGGGGCAATGGTTTCAGGCATCGAGCAATCAGGCGCACGCCTGCTGTCCGACCTCTATCATATGGCTTGCAATGGCGAGGATGCGGATTCGCTCTTGCCCTATGCCTCACTGCTAACACATGTGCATGTAGCGGAAAAGCAGGAGCGGGCGGCGCCGGGCCGCTTTGGCGAGGATTTCCGACCTTACCTGGCGGCGCTCCATCAAATCAGTTATGACCAGCGTATCTCGATCGAGTGCAACTGGACTGATCTGGCAACTGAGGCGGGTCCTGCCCTGGCTACGTTGCGTACCCAGTGGACTGAGAGTAGTAAACAGGCTGTATAAAAAGATGAGAAGGGATTTTTGATCATGACAGATGGGCAGACCACGATGCAGCGTGCGGCTGCGCTTGAGCGTCTGGCTGCAGAGGATGCGGTTGGCTTTTTACGTCGACGCACAGGCAGGATGGCGGAACTGGGGAGCGAGAATGACTCATTAAAATTGGATTGGGTGGAGGGGGTCGCGCGTTTACTGGCGGATCCCACTGGCCTGGAGGCTGTGGAGGCCGAGGCACGAGCGCTCTGGGATCAAGGGATTCGCCATATCATCTGGGCCGGCATGGGGGGCTCGATTATTACGGTGCGTGTCCTCAAGGAATTTGGCTTCTGTAGCGCGAATCCGGCCACCGGCATCAGCATTTATCCACTGGATAGCACTGATCCGGCCGCTTTAAACACGATTGTGCGGCAGATTGCCGAGGCTAAAGGACTGACGCTGACCAATGGAACGGCGCTCTCTTCCTCACAGATCAAGACACTATTTCAGGATACGATGATGATTGGTGTGGCAATGGGCATGACCTCAGAAGAACCAATCACCCATCTGGCCTGGTTTACGCAATTATTGGAACAGGCAGGCCTCTCTCCGGCCGAACACCTGCTGGTAATGACGCTCCCCGATTCTTATCTGGATCGTTTTGCACGTGAGCAACATGCTCCAAGCCGACCGCTGCAGCTGGATGGTGGCAATGGTACGGGTGGACGCATGAGTGCGCCCGCGACGCGCGTCTTTCTGCTACCGGCGGCCCTTTACCTGATCCGCCACACAGATAGTCCTGGCCAGCTGCGCCATGTCCTGAGCCAGGCCTGGCAGTCTTACGACCTGGCTCAGGCTGAGAGCCAGCCAGCACAACATCCTTTTGTCCAGTTAGCGGCAGCTCTCTCAGCGGCCAGCAGCGGCGGAGCCTGTCGCCTGCTCTTTGACGCACCGGACCAGTGGGATACGCTGGTGATCTGGATTGAGCAGTTGATGGAGGAGAGTCTGGGCAAGGGCAATAAGGGCGTAGTTATTTTCCGTAATCAGGATCTGAATTCACAGGCACCTAATTTCAGTACCGAGGGCCTGCTGCGCGTTCACCTTGCCACAGATATGACGAATGAAGCTGCCCAGGGTCTGCCAACCTTCACGCTGTATCAACCCTATCTGGCGGCCAGTGCTCCAGTTGAGCGTCTGACGGCCATCGCCACCTCATTCCTGGGCTGGCAATTGACGATGGCGCTCTATGGCTATCTCCATGACATTACCTTCTCGGGCCAGCCAGCGGTTGAGAATTATAAAACTGGTGCCCGCAAGTTGCGCGAACTATCAGATCCTTTACAGGCACTCCAGGATTGGCCGGCGGTCTTTAAAGATGAGGGGTTGACGCTCTATGCGCCGGCAGAAGTTTCACCGCAGGAGAATATTGTGTCGGCGTTGACGAGTACGCTACGCCTGCGCCATCCAGCATATCTGGATTTCACGATCAATGGGGAGGCTCCGCAAGAACTCAAGGCGGCGGTGGCGCAACGCCTCTATCCACTGGCCAACGATCGCCTGGGTATCCCACTCAAGTTGCGCTCCGCTCCAGCTGATTATCATTCAACCGAGCAGAGCGAGATGGATGGTCCACCCGCTCTGGTCAGTCTGCGTATCCTGCTACGTGAGCACGAGCCGATCCTGGCTGGCACGTACACCGATACATTCCTGCGCGCCCAGGCGGTCAGTACCTGGCAAGCACTAATCGGGCAGGGCCGGGCTTGCTTCCTGCTCATCATCGATGGGACGCCCGCTCAGGCCAGCGAACGTCTGACTCGTTATCTGGATTCTTTATAAAAAAGCGAAAAAAACATACATCAAGGAGGTATATATAATGGAAAAACTACGCTTTGGCATCGTGGGTTGCGGCGTAATCGGACCTACCCATGCAGAGGCCATCAGGAGTCTGGATTCAGCTGAACTGGTGGCGGTAGCCGATATCGTACCAGAGAAGGCCCAGAAACTGGCCGACAAATTCCATGTCAAATCCTATAATAGTCTACAAGAGATGCTGGCAGCCGAGCAGCTGGATGTGGTTGATGTCTGCACTCCCAGTGGAATGCACGGTGAACATGCCTGCCAGATTATGCGCGCCGGCAGCAACGTGATTATTGAGAAGCCGATGGAGATCCGTCATGATCGCATCGAGGAGATCCTGCGTGTCCAGAAGGAGACAGGCAAGAAGCTAGCGGTCATCAGCCAGCATCGCTTCGATGAGGCCTCACTGCAGGTACATAAGCTCATCGAAGAGAAGCAGTTGGGACGCCTGGTGCTGGGTAACGCGGTCGTGCCCTGGTGGCGCTCACAGAAATACTATGATAGCGGTGCCTGGCGTGGTACCTGGGAACTGGATGGTGGTGGTATCCTGATGAATCAGTCGATCCACTCGATCGATATTCTGCAATGGCTCATGGGACCAGTTAAGAGCATCCATGCCTATACCGATACCCTGGTCCATACAATGGAGACCGAGGATGTGGCGGTAGCAGTCCTGCGCTTCGCCAATGGTGCCCTGGGCACGATCGCAGCAACCACAGGAGCTTATCCCGGCGTGACCACACGCATTGAGGTCTGCGGCGACAAAGGCTCGGCCGTCATCGAAGATGATCGCCTGGGCTATTTGCATCTGGCCAGCCAGGACGGCGAGGAGGTCGGACCTTATGGTGGTGGTGCCAAAAAATCAGAGGTCGTCAAACCTGAAAAGGCCGCCACGGCCAGTGATCCCGCCGCGCTACAGGCCAGCACCCACGCCGCCCAGATCGAGAATATGATCCAGGCGATTCAGCAAAACGGCACGCCACTGGTAGATGGCAACGCCGCCCGCCATCCCGTCGAAATTATCCTTGGCATCTATGAATCTGCCCGCACCGGGAAGGAGATAACACTTTTATGATTCGTCTTTCAGCATTCGCCGACGAAATCTCACCAGATCTGAATGAGCAGATTGCGGTCCTCAAAAGCGAGAATATCCACGCCATCGATCTGCGTGCAGTTGACCATATCAACGTGCTTGATCTCTCTGACCAGCAGGTTCAGAACATCAAGCGGACCCTTACGGAGGCTGGCATCGCCGTGGCCGCCATCGGATCTCCTATCGGGAAAGTGCCAATAGATAGCTCCTTCGAGGATCATCTGGTACGCTTCGACCGCTCGGTGGCTGTAGCCAAAGCCCTGGATACACGCTACATCCGCATCTTTTCGTTCTATCCACCTGCCCAGGCCGGGACCGGGGATAGCGATCCAGCCACGTATCGCGACCAGGTCATCAGCAATCTGCAAGAGATGACCCGTCGCGCCCGGGCCGCCGGTGTTCGGCTCATCCATGAAAACGAGAAAGCCATCTATGGCGACACCATCGCACGCAACGTAGACCTGCTCAAAACCATCAACGACGAGTACTTCCGCTCCGTCTTTGATCCCGCCAACTACCTGCAATGCGACCAGACACCCTATCCCGACGCCTACGAGGCCACCCTGCCCTGGCTTGAATACGTCCACGTCAAAGACGTACGTGCCGACGGTTCTATGGCCGTCGCCGGCGAAGGTGAATCCGACTGGCCCGCCATCTTGCAGCGCCTGCGCAGCGATGGCTACAACGGCTACATCGCCCTTGAACCCCATCTCGCTAACTCCGGCCAATATCAAGGCTTCAGCGGACCAGAGCTATTCCGCCGCGCCTCCCAGGCCCTCCAGACCATCCTCCGTAACATGGACTGGTCCTACGCCTGAATCCCCTGGGGGCAACGGCTCTGAGTCGCTGCCCCATCCTCTCTATCTTCCACGAACCCAAACCATTTAGCTTAATTGAATCCAATAGCGACACACCGGGGCAGGCCAGCGCTCGATCTGAATGATATTCTCCAGCACGCCTCCATTCGCTTCAATAATAGCCCTGGAACTAGCATTATCCTCATCGCAAGTCAAAAGCACACGCTCCAGGCCGCGAGCTTTCGCCTTCGCCAACCCATAGCTAAGGATCAGCTTTCCATAGCCTTGCTGCCTGGATGATGGGCGAATAACATAGCCAATATGCCCACCTTTTTGCAAAAGGTCCTCGTCTAAGGTATGGCGCAAAACAAGCATGCCAAGATAGGCATTTCCATCTATCAACCAGAACTCTGAAAAAGGGATGTGTCCGGGCTCAATCCTGGCAATATCTGCCTGATCACGTAGCCGCTGCACAAAACTGGCGAAATGGATAGCTAGCTCTTCCCGGGAAAGATGCTGCTGCCGACCCTCCGCTTGCAACTCTCCCAGAGCTTCAAGATAGCTATCTTTGTACTCTTCTAAAGGTAAGGTTAACGAAGCCATTCATGCATTACCTTTCCTGATAGATATTATGTAATCAGATAATTCGAGTGCTTTAGGTTTGCGAGGATTAAGTGTAACATAGATGCGACATGTATATTCATGGCGTCCTTATTTCACTAAAAAGCATCTTAATAGAGACATTGTCAAAGAAGAGAGCTCTCGCGTACCGTCATATAATCATAGAAACATGCAAAGGTTAAGGGAACATACCAGCGATGCAGCGCCGAAAACACATTCTCCATTTTGATGATATTAATCACAGTCATGAGGTCATGGGCTTTACTGGACGCACTGATCTGCCTGATTTTCATGTCTATACGCTTGAGGAGACCTATCCTTCGACACGGAAGGTGATGCCACCCTACACGTTCCGTTTTTACTGTCTGATGCTCCTTGAGGAGAACTCACATGATGCGGTAATCGATCTGAATACCAATCATCTAAACGGACCAGCTAACGCCATGTTTTTTCAGCCACCCGGACATGTGTCCGCCTGGATACGCGGCGAGGAGCAGCGAGGCTTTCTGCTCTATTTCCAACCTGAATTCCTGAGTCATCATCACATCCCACTGATGGAAGAGTTCCCGTTCTTTCGTCCAACTGAGATCAATATGCTGCCACTTACCAACGAGGAAAAAGTGGCACTCCGCGATCATTTTGTACGCCTGGAGCGTACCTTCAAGAACCAGCACCACCCCTATCGTGTAGCGATGTTACAAGCACTGCTCCTGGCGCTCCTGTTCGATTGTAAAGGTCTATACGAAGGCTATCAGGAACGTCAAAAATATTTATCTATTCCTGCTTCACTTGCAACACAATTTCTACAAGCGCTTGAGCAACACTATCTCACGCTACGTACGGTTCAGGCCTATGCGGATCTTTTACATGTGACACCAAACCATCTCAGTCAGGCAGTCTCCAAAGAAATTGGGCGCAAGGCATATGCTTTGATTACGGATCGTGTCCTACTAGAAGCAAAGAAACTGCTGTACTATACTGATCTCAATGTTGGCGAGGTGGCGAATTACCTTGGTTTTGAAGAGCCAACGCACTTCACTCGGCTCTTCAAGCGCCAGTTTGCACTCACTCCACTGGAGTATCGTCAGCAAGCCTTCAAAAAACAGGTGTAGTCTCTATCATCGTAGAAATTGGTCATTTTTACCTGCCTGTAGGTTTTCTTTTCAGCGCTCAAACAATATATACTTTCCTGAGTGTAGGCAGAACACATTCAGAAATATACTTATCAATAACCTGCATGAGTAAGAAGAGAAGGAGAGATTGATGGACGCTAAGAAACGCACGAATTCACGGGTTGTACTGGTAACTGGTTCCAGCCATGGTATTGGCTTCGAGGTATGTCGCCAACTGGCAAAAGCTGGCATGACGGTGATTCTGACCGCACGTGACCAGGAGAAAGCTACCAGTGCCGCTCGGCAGCTGATCGTGGAGGGACTAGATGTCCACGCCCATGCGCTTGATGTGACCCAGGACGAGAGTATCCACGCGCTCGCGACTGTACTGGAACAGGAGTTTGGAGGGCTAGATGTACTCATTAATAATGCCGCTGCCTATGTCGATTGGTCGGAGAAGGCTACCACGGCTGATCTACAGGCCGCGCATACGATTCTTGAAACAAATCTCTTCGGAGCCTGGCGTACCACACAAATCTTGTTACCGCTTCTCCACCAGAGCCAGCATGCCCGCATCGTCAATGTATCCAGCGGAGCAGGCTCTCATGGCGACCAACAATTTGGCTTGACCACCAATCGAGGATCGGTTGCAAGCTATGGTATATCTAAGGCTGCACTCAACGCGCTCACCTCGAAGTTTGCCGCGGAACTTGAAGGCACAGGTATCCTCGTCAATGCCGTCTGCCCCGGCCTGACCGCAACGGCGCCCGGTATGGAAGCAATGGGTGCTGGTCCAGTTGAGAAAGGTGCCTCTAGCGTCCTATGGGCCGCAACCCTGCCCGACAATGGACCAACTGGTGGCTTTTTTCGCTATGGAGAACCTTTGTCCTGGTAACAATGGAGTATGAATTATGACTGACTCTACTGCGGGCCAACGCGAGCAATATTATGCTCAGGACCGCCATCAATGGCGCCGCTGGCTCGAAGAACATCATGCTACATCACCTGGCATATGGCTCATCGCTTACAAACAACAAACGGCCCGGCCTTCTGTCTCCTACTCCGATGCGGTTGAGGAGGCGCTCTGCTTTGGCTGGGTTGATAGCCGCCCAAATGTTCTGGATGAGGAGCGCTACATACGGCTCTTCTCACCCAGAAATCCCAAAAGTTCGTGGTCCCGCCTGAATAAACAACGCGTTGAAAAGCTCATCGCACAAGGCTTAATGGCTGCAGCCGGCTTTAAAGCTATCGAGGAAGCAAAACGCAATGGCGCATGGAACAGCTATGACGCCATTGAAGATCTGACACTTCCAGCCGATCTGGATAACGCCTTGCGTGCCAATCCAACGGCGCATCAGTACTTTCACGCCTTCAGTCCTTCAGTCAAAAAAAGCATTTTATGGTGGATTGAAAGCGCGAAACGCACCGAGACAAGGAAGAAGCGTATCGAAGAAACGACACGCCTGGCAGCAATGAATATAAAAGCTAATCAGTATCGCCAATAACACTAAAAATGGACTTTTCTAAGAATAACAATCGTTCTATTTCACAAAGCCTGGACCCGGTTGACCCCAGACCATGCTACTGACAATCGAGAGCGTCAGGAATCCATCCTGTGTATAAGGGCCAATGATCTCCCTGACGCCCTCATCAAAGCGGTCTGCGGCCACGTCACCCATGCGCTCACGCGATAAGCCGTTGCGAGAATGATAGGATTTGAGATAAGCCTCAATATCTTGAATATAAGAAACTGGCGCAGAGACAAAACTTCCCTGGGCTTCAAAGAGCTCTCGCCGCTCCAGTTCGTCAATCAAATTGTAGCGCTTGAATTCTTTGTTGGTCGAGAACTCGTTGATAAGGGCAAATAATTCTGTGTCCCATGGATTTTTCTCAAAACCGCGACCGGCAATGACCAGATAACCATTCGGCGTGAGCAGGCGTTCAAATAGCGGGCAGACGATATCCCATTCCATCCAATGCAGGCTCTCGCCAGCTGTAATTAAGGCATATGCTGGCTGTAATGCTATCTCTTCGACGCGTCCATACAGCCAGCGCAGACCAGGATGATCGCCATTTGGTAGCGACCGGCCCTTCTCAAGCATGGCCGGCGAAAAATCTACCGCATCCACGCGCTCAACTCCGTGCACCAGACGCCGTGCCAGATCACCCGTTCCACAACCAACGTCAAGGACAACACGTGGCTCATCAATGACAAGATTGATCAGTGTCTCAATCAACGTATCCGCATAGGGAGCGCGATGGTGATATACATCCACAATACTGCGATCCTGAAACTGCTCCGCATATTTCAATCCAAGGTGACTCGGTTTCGGCTCCATAGCAAGCTTACTCCTTTTCCTTAACAACAATCTTATTTCTCATAATCTACGCACATTACTCACAATAAGTTTCTTTATATCTCAAACAGAACCAGGATAGTATATTGGAAGGATCAGCACTAGATGTGGTAGACACGCAATCTATGCTGATCCTTCAGGGCAATTGCAGCTGCCCCTCAATTCTCCTCACTTCTCGACAAGCAAACAGGTATCAGTCACCCAGAAGTGCTAACAGTCCGTCGGCCAGGGTTCCACGATTAGAAACAGGATGGTGATAGCCGTTAAACTCATAATAGTGAACTTGATAGCCTTTCAGCCTGAGCACATCCCGAAAATGTCGATTGCAACCAACCATGTAGATCCAGCCAGAATCTTCCTTCAAGCCTACCTCTAGATAGAAATGCAAGGACAGAGTCGGACTGGCGATAAATTGCTGGATCAGCCACTCTTGCTGAATATCTTCATCTGGCTCTTTGTCCCACCAGAACGAGCCGGACTGTGAGAGCACATTGCCAAAAAATTCAGGCGCATGCAAGCCGACAAAAGCAGCAGCCAGGCCACCATAACTATTTCCACCGACAATCGTGCGGGCAGGATCATTGGTGACGTGATAGTGCTCATGCAGCCAGGGCATGAGTTCCTGGCGCAAAAAATCTATCAGTGGTGGATGGCAGGTAAGCTCACGATTGCGGGTCGCTTGATCGGGACTATCGATCAGGACAGCGACCATTGGTGGAATCTTGCCAGCATAGGTCAGATTATCCAATATCGTTGGAGTAGGAATCAGGTCGATGTAGCTCCATCCATCAAACAAAACCAATAGCCGATATGGCTCGCCACTCTCAACATAACCATCGGGAGTATAGACCCAGACGCGCCGCTGATTGTTGAGGATGCGGCTACTCAGACGATGCAAATTAAGCTGGCCCGTAGGTACCTCGGGCCGAGGCACAATCCAGGACTGAACCGGGGCGGCCGGAAGTTCCAGAATGGAAAAGATAACCTCTTTATCATTCGGTATTTCTTCATCCTTGTGGGCCACAAACTGGCGCGGATTCAAGGGATCTGGAATGAAACGCGTACCAATTTCATGGTTATCAATCTCTGCATCTACAGAATCGTTAGTTGAAAGGGTATAGACGCCCCGTAAATCAGCTTGGACGCGGTATGTTCTATACCAGAGATCTGTCTCTAATAAACGTGCCATGCGGTTATCCGCGGGATATTCCAGCCCTGCTGGTCCTCCCCAGATCACCACGTTATGTGTCTCTTGCCTGGCATGCCAGAGAAAGGTTACCAGATAATATCCCTCTTCGAGCTCTTCCATCAAGGGCGCACCATGTGCCTCGATCTCTTGCCAGAATGTGTCCAGCGCAGTGTTATCGCCTGCAATCAATGCCTCTTCCAATGCCACAATACGGGGACTGCGTAACGCCTTTTGACTACTCATACCAAAGACCTTTCCTGGAGAAGCATGCTTCAGGAACAAAGACAAACCAACGGGTAGCATTCATCGCTGCTACTCCTGGCTTCTAGCTTCTCCGTGATTAGCAATTATCTTTGCTCAATACATCAATCAATATCTCGGAAAGTGGTGAAAACGCCAGAAATATACAGCAAGCGAGCAGCGTATACGTTCTAGTGCAGTATGGCAGACAACTTCGAGGGCACAGGTCGAGGAAGAAAACGAGCGTAGAAGAAACAACTGACCCATAGACTGAAGCCGCTAACACTCTACCATCGTGTGCTGGACAAAGCAAAGAGACCATCACCACAATGGTAACGGCATATGCCTGCTCGTCAGTCACATTTCCTGGCGCGTGTTAGCGATAATCGGGCATATATCTCTCCATAACTAAAATTTATCTTTGCAATCTCTTGTCATCATACCTTAAAAATACAAATCAGTCAATTGCTTCTAAAAGCACTTCACCTATATTATCGCATAACAAGATGACAAAAATGGCGCACAAGCTTCATGTTGTAGTCATACAACCTGACTACGCAGCTCGCTCCTTGAGCAGAATATACTTGACAAAATACCCACCACTTGATAAAGTCTTTTTCTAGAAAGATCAGTCACTGCCATCTAAAGAAAGTATATATATTGCAAATTGTTGGAGCTATACTGAACGCAACCACATTTCCCGTATAAGCGATCACGCCATGCTTATGCGGGAGATGTCAGGCTATCAATCCACAACTCACCTATCATAGTATTAAGATAGGTTATATTTCATTGCCTCCTTCCTCTCTCTTCATCTCCACGGCGTGTATCGCCGGGCATCTCACGTTCAAGAGATAGTCGTGCGATGGAGATTGTACTGTACGTTTCCTCCACTTTTTCACTACCTCATTCAATTCATACAAGGATGCCCGCCCCTTTCTCTATAACTACAATCTCTCTTTGAAAGTGAAGGTTTCAAAATGACATTACATTCTCAATCAGAAGCAGAGAAATGGCGCTTACATCTGGCCCGCATGGCGGTGAATATATACTTTTTTGTCAATGGCGTGTTGACTGCAACCTTTTCAACGCGCTTACCCACATTACAAATGAAGTTAGCTTTACCCCCAGGTCAACTAGGACTCGCATTATTAGGATGTACCATTGGTGGATTGTTGGCAATAAGTATAGCGGGGCATGTGTCTTCACGTTTTGGTAGCAAGGTGATTACAATTATTGCTGCACTTGCAATGTGTGTCTCGCTTTCACTGATCACACTCGCTCCAACACTACCACTCTTTCTCCTGGCACTGATCTTCTTTGGAGTCGCTAGTGGTGCCATGGATGTGACCATGAATTTCCAGGGAACTGATGTTGAGCAAGCATATGGCCGCAGCATCATGAATTCGTTCCACGCTTACTTCAGCGTAGGAAGTTTAACCGGCGCGTCGCTTGGCAGTCTTCTAGCCGCTTTTGATGTACAACCAGAGACGCATTTTTTCGCTATCGCTATCGCAGGTGGGGCTGCTCTTGTATGGAGCACACGCTTCCTTCTCGCTTCACAACAGAAACAAGTTGCGGACAAGCAACCTGTCCTGAAAGCGCTCTCTGCTCAAATTTCTCCCACATTAATATTATTGGGGATCATTGCCTTCTGCTCTTTACTTAGCGTAGGAGCTTTATTTGATTGGAGTGCAGTGTATATTTCGAGCAATTTACATACAGGGACTGGGCTAGCAGCAGCAGGCTTTACGACGTTTTTAGCCTGTATGGCTCTTGGTCGCAGCGTTGGTGATAGGATGGCAGAGCGCTTTGGCGCCCCCAGACTTGTGCGTATTGCCTGCGCCCTGGCAGCAAGTGGGCTTACGCTAGCCCTGGCTTTTCCCTGGGCGCCGGCTGTGTTTTTTGGACTGGGTCTGGTAGGTATTGGCCTCTCTATTCCATTTCCTCTCGTTTTAAGTGCGGCTGCGCATCATGCCGGACCTGATAAAGACGTCGCGCTGGCGACGGTTACCACATGGGGATATGCGGGCATGATTGTTGGTCCACCGATGATTGGTTTTCTCGCCGAGCAAGCGGGAATGCGTCTCGCGTTGGTACCAGTTGTGCTCCTCTGCCTTATTGCCGCACTTTGTGCTCCTGCAACGCATAAAACTGCGCTACAAACAAAATATTAAGGGTAATTCGTGCCATATTGTTCAGACTATGGGGTATAATCTGAGGAGATGGCAATCTCCCATTTGGAGGGATCGCCATGAGAGTGATCCCTCTATACCACTTTTCTCGCAGCACAAACAGTACACCTTAGAAGCGATTATATCTGTATGCTTCGGCGATTCTCCAGGGTGTCGCCTCTCTTGAAGGAGAGCATTTCTATGTCACAGATGCAAGAGCCAGAACGACAATCTTATAAAGAATGGTCCTCGGAATCAGTCGGATACGGTGCCTATCAAGGTAAAGAACAGGCCGAGTGGCCACAATCTCAATATGACAGCCAGCAAAAACTACGACCCGATAACGATGCGACGCTCAGTACAACTAACTATGTTATGGCTATTCTGAGTGTAGTAGCCTCTTCGCTGATCATGGCACTCTCAATTGCTCTTGTCGCATTAACCGCGAATGTATTCGGGAGAACAGTCGGATCTGGCATGACCGCCGGGTTACCCGAGGGCGTCTTTGGCTTGATTATCGCCAGTTTCGTCGTCGCGCTGGTATTGCTCGTCTTCTCAATTGCTGGTTACGTTTTC
The DNA here is from genome assembly GCF_003967575.1 of Dictyobacter alpinus. Lineage (NCBI taxonomy): Bacteria > Bacillati > Chloroflexota > Ktedonobacteria > Ktedonobacterales > Dictyobacteraceae > Dictyobacter > Dictyobacter alpinus. The sequence continues at coordinate 2,983,431 of NZ_BIFT01000002.1, read as the reverse complement.
TCTGTCGTTCAGATCTCAATTATACAAAAAAAGCTAAGGAAAAAAAACTAAAGAGGAAATCCGCCGTTCTATGAAAGCAAGCAAGTGTGATGCCCAATGTATCGAACATCACACTCACAATATAGCTTTAGACTTCGGCGTCGATACCGAGGTTGGCACGGACATTAGTTTCACTAAAGGCTTCAATGGCAGCTTCGTCACGTGTGACCAGGGAGACGATGATGGCGACGGCGAAACTGAGGGGAATGGCTACCAGCCCGGGATTTTCCAGCGGGAAGAGGGCTTTAGCCTGGATCAGGTGCGCAGCCGTGGCGGCGGTTCCCGGCGGGTCAACTGCCATGATGGCCGGACTGACGATGATCAAAATCACGGATGCGATGAGTCCCGTCAGCATACTTGCAATCATACCAGCGGTATTGAAGCGCCGCCAGAAGATCGAGAGCACGATCGATGGAACGTTAGCACTGGCTGCTACGGCAAAGGCAAGTCCGACCAGAAAGGCTACATTGCTATAACGCAGGGCAATCGCCAGGATGATTGCGATCACACCAATAACGCCTGCGGTAATCTTGGCGACCAGCACCTGCTCACGCTCATCCTCACGTCCACGTTTGACGACATTGAGCCAGATGTCATGGGCAAAGGCCGATGAGCCAGCAATAGTCAGTCCGGCCACAACCGCCAGAATCGTTGCAAAGGCGACGGCAGCAATAAAGGCCAGGAAGATGGTTCCGCCGACAGCCTCGGCCAGCAGTGGTGCAGCCAGATTCTGATTGGCGATATGTGCTTTACCAACCAGGGTAGCAGCCCCAAAGCCCAGGAAGGTGGTCAGGATATAGAAGACACCAATGATCGCGGTAGCCCAGACCACTGAGGAGCGGGCCGCGCGGGCCGTTGGCACCGTGTAGAAGCGCATCAGAATATGCGGCAGTCCGGCAGTCCCCAGTACCAGCGCCAGCCCAAGCGAGATCAGGTCTAACTGTCCATAGGTGCCATGATAGCGCAGGCCCGGTGTCAGATAGCTCTGAGAAACCAGGGTACCAGTGCTACACGCGCCATCTTTAAGCGTCCCGCCTCCGGTACAGTATTTGCCGACCACGCCATGAATGGCGTCAAAGAAGTTTCCTAGCGAGAACCCATAATGGCTCATCACCAGGATCGAGAGGATCAGGGTACCACCCATCAGCAGGACCGCTTTGATGATCTGCACCCAGGTGGTCGCGAGCATGCCACCAAAAATGACATAAAAGATCATCAGCAAGCCAACAATGATAATAGCCAGATTATAGTCCAGACTTGGCACCAGTAAGCTCACCAGTGAACCGGCCCCGACCATCTGTGCAATCATATAGATCAGCGTGACAATCAAGGTAGAGATCGCAGCCACGGTCCGCACTGAGCGCTGACGCAACCTGAAAGAAAGCACATCAGCCATGGTAAAACGACCGATATTGCGCAATGGTTCGGCTACTAGAAAGAGCACAGTCAGGTAGGCGACAAGAAAGCCGACCGAGTACATAAAGCCATCATAACCAAAGAAGGCAATCAGTCCAGCAATACCCAGGAATGAGGCGGCCGACATATAATCGCCTGCCACGGCCAGACCATTCTGGGCAGCGCTAATCTTACGGCCAGCGGCGTAGAAGTCCTTGGTAGTACGTGTACGACGTGAGGCCCAGAGGGTGATTCCCAGCGTAATCAAGACGATCACGCCAAACATCAGTAGCGTTTGCAGCTCTTTTGTACTCATCCTTTATTCTCCCCCCGTACACGCGCAACGATGCGCTCTACCAGCCGATCAAACGCACCGGCACGCCAGACATAAATCCCCATTAAGATCCAGGTCATGAAAAATTGCGAGAGCGCAAACAGATAAGCCACATTGATATTGCCAAACACGCTGGCATTGGCGATATCCGGAAAATATCCAACGATAATCAGGAAAACAAAATAGTAGAGCAGGAAAAAAATGGTCGCAGGGATAATCAGATTGCGCTTGGCACGCACGAGTTCGCGGAACTCACCATCGCGCTCGATGGCCTGCCAGTCACGGAGAGTAGTTTGCTGATCTTCAACAACTCCAGCGTTGCGAACCGGACCAGACTTCCCCTCATCTTGAGGAGAGATGGCATCAGCCATAGCAGTTGACCTCCAGTGAGTAGAAACAGACGCACTAAAAAAGAAAAGAACCAGAGGCGCGAGGAAAAAGCGTATCTACATACAAATTGCTACAACGCAGCAAAAATAATGTGACACAATAAATAAGTTACCATATCCCCTTACAGAAAACAAGGCCTGTTATAGCTTTCAAGCCAGATAACGCCCACCTGGAAACCTAGAAGCAGATTTAAACAGGCCGCAACATTCTAAAGACTCAAGATGTTCTAGTAGCTTCCCGCCTGGCCTTTTTATTTGTAACTATGTTGCTACATACAATCACAGCCACCAGCACAATAAATGGAATCACATTGAACTTATCCGCAATATCTTTCGCCAGCATGTAACGGGTCACAAGAAGATAATGGGTCACATAATAGCATAAACAGAGGAGGCTGGCGATAAAATAGGCGCTCGATACATGCAGATACCAGGGACGCCAGGATCTTCGCTGCTCGTGTGCTTGATCCTGACTATTCATAATCGCCGCCACACTCCAGCACAACCAGCCAAAGCTAAAGCCTAACATCAAAAAGTCATAGGGTACAGACCTCGTCAAGGTATCTACCACTAAGATAGTCACGCATGCCAACCACACCAACAACCCGCTCACGGCCACAGCCACGCGCAGCCAGTTGCGCCCCTTCTCCTTATGTGGCTCGGGCAGATCTTCCCCCTCAGCCCGCAAACGTTCCCGCTGCGCTTTCCTCTCCTCTTCCTCTCTCTGCACCTCTTTCAGTGCATCGACACCAGCCTTATTCATAGCCTGAGTATAGTGATAGCCAGCCGGTGCAATGCCAAGCACAAACACCACGAAGATAATAATAATAAGCGTTAGTTCAACCGTATCTGAAACCTTATGAGGATTAAGCACAGCATACAGCAATAAGAAAGGTACCACCACACATGCGATTCCTGCGACAATGCCAGCCTGCTTATAAAATATCGGCTTCCGCCCTTCTCGGCGCGCCTGCCGCAAATCAGCAATGCCCCCATAAAGCAAGACCAATCCAAATGCCACAAAAAACGTGCTGCTAATAATATTAATAACATAATCCGGTAAAGCAAGAGGAATATTAAAAAATCCAGCAAATAAATATAAGAAAATCCCTATAAAGATCACAACAATTATCAAGCGTAAAGGTGCAGGTAATTTATTCACAGTTTCCCAAAAATAATTCATCAACAAGGTCCTCCATGCCATATGTATTGTGTTATTGCCATAATACGCCTGACCCGCATCAGGACTATATTTCAAAGTGCACACCACAGCATAAATTTACGCTGTGGTACCTGCTACTTTTTCTTTTCGCTTCGTTAATACACTGTTACTCACAAAGATAGCGACAAAAAGTACAAATGGAATGATATTGAGTTTATCTGCTGTATCTTTCGCCAGCATATATTGAGCAACGAGGAGATAGTGCGCCGCGAAATAAGCCAGAAAGAGCACGCCAGTGAGCATATAGATTACCGATGCGTGCACATACCAGGGTCCCCAGGACCGTTGCTCTTTACGCGCCTTCTCCCGGCTAATCATAATTAAAAACAGGCTCCAGCCAAACCAGGCTCCGCTCATAGCAAGCATAAAAATTTCATAGGGTAAAGTCTTTGTAATCATATTAACAATCATACCTATCATCCCACCAAAAAACAGCACCACTATCAACAGGAGCAATGCTAATAGCACGCGACCACGCGCCTTATTCACCTCGGGCTCGGGAACAGCTTTCCCCTCGGCTTGTAAACTTTCGCGCTCAAGCTTCTGTTGCTCCTGTTCCTGCTGCACTTTTTCCAGAGCCTCTTTGCCCGCTCGATTCGTATCCTGAACTTGATGATAAAAAGCTGGCGCAAGGCCAACAATGATAACAGCGGCACAGGCGATAGTCACAATCCAACCAACTGTTTCTGGAATACCAGATGGAGCCCAAAAATCATATACCAGCAAGCAGGCCGCCACGATACATGCAATTCCCGCGTACAAGGCCGCACGCTTATAAAATGCCGGCTTGCGCTTTTCCTCACGCGCCTGCCTCATCTCAACAACCCCACCATAGATAAAAGCAATGCCCATACTAAGCATCACACCAGCAATAGCAATCATCATTACATACATCTGACCTGGAAAAGAGACATTAAACCAGCTCAGCAAAATACAGGCAGTAAAGACAAGATAAAATGTGGTGTATAAGACCCAAACAGGCCTGGGAAGCAGCTTCAATGCTTCCCCAAGATAATCCATAAAAAGACCTCCATGCCATAGCGTAATATATTCAATACTATATTCATTTATTAGTACGCACCATAAGCTCTACATGACTCATATCAACTATTATTATCTATTTAAATCCATATACGGTTTTATCGCTGACACATCTTACATGATTCACCCCTAAATGTTTTTATTCCCAAAAAATACATTTATAAATTAGAGTCATTTTCACACCTTTAATACCCCAATATTTTTAACCCCAACATTTTTTATATGTGGTATGAAATCGTGTGCATTGCACACGATTTCATACCACATATAAAAAATGTTGGGCGCTTTAGCGCCCGCTTGTGGCTAGTCAAATGTTCATTCAATAATACTATTCAGGAATACTCACATCGGGCACTAGCCCAAAAAAACAGGCCGCCTACTCTATGAGTAGACGGCCTGGTAAACATCCGTTGGAATTCTGCAGCTTTTAGCGAATCGAGGTTTCGCGGTGGCGATTGATTCTTTCGAGTCGGATATTATTCTGGTAAGTATCACAGACCAGATCACAAATCTCCTGAGGATCATCGGAGACGCGCAGCAGGTCCAGATCTTTCGCGGAGATATTTCCTTCGTCTAGCATGGTACTGCGGATCCAGTCCAGCAGCCCCCCCCAATAGGCAGATCCATAGAGGATAATGGGGAAGTTGCTCACTTTTTGGGTCTGGATGAGCGTCAGGGCTTCAAACAGTTCATCCATAGTACCAAAACCACCAGGAAAGATAATGAAGGCATTCGAATATTTGACGAACAGCGTTTTGCGCACAAAGAAGTAGCGGAAGTCCAGCGAGACATCCAGGTAAGGATTCGATTCCTGCTCAAAGGGAAGCTCAATATTACATCCAATTGAGAGATTGCCTCCCTCCTGGGCACCCTTGTTCGCGGCTTCCATGATCCCTGGTCCACCGCCGGTAATGATGCCAAAACCTGCCTGTGCCAGTAAACGCGCAGTCTCGGTGGCCGCGGCATAACTCGGATCGTCGAGTTTCGTGCGCGCAGAACCAAAAATGGCGATCGATGGAGGAATATGCGCCAGCACATCAAATCCATTGACGAACTCGCTCATAATACGGAACACCCGCCAGGGATCAGTCATGGTGTAATCAAAGTTCAGCGCACGCTCAAAGGCATGATCTTCTTCCTGCCTGAGTTCATCGGGTATAGGCTCATTGGGACTGACCAGGGGCTGCGTCGGACGACTTAAGAGCCGCTCATCATCAGTCACCGCTCCCTTGTTGCGCAAGGCATTATAACGATCAGTCGCTGTCTTATCTCGATGATTACTAGATCCATTCAAATTATTAGTGTTCCTACGTCTCATAATAAGCACTTTCTTATCTACTTATAGAAAGTGAGTATTCCTCACTATAACAAATCCAGTATAGCACGTAATAATGCCTACAACCATCTAGTTTGTTAAAAGATGGTAAATGTTTTGTAAACAATGGCGTCCGATAGATCAATGCATGGTGAAGTCAAAGGAGAAAAAAGCCGGCCTGTCCGTGACCATTGGGGGTTCTCTTCTTCATGCTAATCCAGATACTCCAGGCTCAAAAAAGCTTTTTATACACTGCATCTATACTACGCTTCATCCAGAACGAGTGTTGCACATCCATTTCTTTATTCGTCTAAATCTACTTCTAGCAGCAGAGCCACCAACCCGACCAATACTGGATCCGGCCAGTACTCCCCACTCGATATATACAATCTTATTTGTTTGTATGCTATACTCGAGTTGAAAGTAAAACATGACGTATTTCTTTACAAAATGAAAGTATATATATGAGCACCCATAAAGCTTTATTACAGGATCTTCTGCAACAAGAAGAAGAAATCCAGTTCTCGCATTTTTCTAATGAGCTGGCACTGGAAGTAGGATTAGCCCTATTAAAAGATGCGAAAACGCTCAGCAAACCAGTGGCCATCGATATTACACGTAACGGTCTACAACTCTTCCATTTTGCGATGGAAGGAACGGCAATCGATAATGGCGAGTGGATTCGCCGTAAGAATAATGTCGTTAATCGCTTTAGCCATAGCTCATTTTATATTGGTACTTCACTCAAAAATGCCGAAAAAACGCTTGAGGAGAAGTATCTCATCTCTTCACAGGAATATGCTGCCCACGGTGGGGCATTTCCGCTAATCATTCGTGGCATCGGGCCCGTGGGGACCGTGACCGTCTCAGGCCTTCCTCAACAGGAAGATCATGAACTGGTAGTTCGTGTCCTGCGCCAGTTTGTGGAGCGTGAGAAACAAGCATAGTTCCTGCTCAAATCCTATCAATACCGGCACCAGAAAAAGTGACGAACTGGCTCTGGTGTCGCTTTTTCTATATCGGCAGCATTAACAACAAACAGTAAAAGGGGAAGAAAACCACATCCCTACAACATAAACTCAACGGTGATACGTGGTAGACGGAGCTGTGCCTGAGTATGCGCCCACAAACGAATGGCCTGGGCCACAATCTCATTGTCACGAGGAGACTGTAATCCTTCACGCTGCGAAATTCGCCGCGTAATCAGTTGGATGCGCCAGACCCCATTCATACGTTTCAAAGTCGTAGGGGTCGCGACCCGCAATAAAGCAGATAAACGGGGCGATTGGCGATTAATAATCAACAAGATATCTGGCCAATGTTCAGTTACAATGGAAACGAATTGCTCAGAGAACTCGTCGTAATGTACACGTTCTTGTTTTTGCTCCACAGAGGCCTCCTCGTTTCTCATAAAAAACCTGACGTTTACACAGTATAACACATCAAAAAGTAGAAAGTAAGTAGGTCTATATGCGTACATTTCTCAACAATATAGCGCCCAAAATATAGTCCTCGTCAACAAATTTTTTTTCTACATACTGTGCAATGTCAGCAATCCACTTATCCTTCAAATCTTAGTAAGATTCTATCTCTACTATCTCCCAATACAACCGCATATAGGGCTATTTAATTAACGCCATCTGCAAATTTTATCCCTCACACCTCGCGCTTACAGCGCTCGCTTCTTGTTGAGGAGGAACATGGTGAGGAGTCCGCGGACGCCTCACCATGTTCCTCCTCAACAAGGGTGGATATGTGGAAACTTGCAGATGGCGTTAATTAGCCTCTTTCTTTGGCCCCTGCGGCGCCAGATTGAAATGAGTGGGGTGTTGCCAGTCGTACGGCCATGGCCGTACGACTGGCAACACCCCACTCATCAATAGGGGGAGGTTAAGTGTTTGATGATCATGGTCTACCCGAAAATGAATTAGCCAGGAACCGTATAAAGAATGTCATGCATTTTTTGCAGCAATATGCGCACCATGTGAAAGCCAGGCAACGTAGTTACGACCCTCAGCGGTCGTTTGCCACCCGCCGCAGCGTGGTGGCCCGGTATCCAGCCTGTTCGGCTCCCCCACCGTGATCACCTCGACCAGAGAGGGAGCCCCTGCGATATTGCCAGGTGGTTCCACACGGTACGCTCAGGGGAAGGCTCCTTTTTGGCAAAAAATACATGGCACGCCAGGTTCTCGGTTTACATTTATAATGAGCTCGGGTACTATAGTAGAATATTTTGATCGGGCTGTTGACGCTAAAAAAGTTAGCGCAATTTTTATGATGGGGGTATCTCACAATGCTTGCTTCTTATACTTCGGCTCCTGAACTGACGGCGGCTTACGTGGAACAGGTGTGGCAGACATTGCCAGCTTCTATACGACCAACATTATTATTGCCGGTTCCTCGCCTTTCGGAGGCACTGGACTGTGAGCTGACCATCGCCAGCGAGACGCTACAATATACGGGGAGCTTTAAGTTTAGGGCGGCCTATAATCTCCTGGCAAGCATTCCTCAGACACAGATTGTGACGGCGTCCTCGGGCAATTTTGGACAGGCCGTAGCGTATGCGAGCCGGCTACTGGGCAAGTCGTGCACGGTAGTGATGCCATCCACATCAGCACAGGTAAAAATTGCAGCAGTAAAGTCCTTCGGAGGAACGGTAGATCTGATCGATGTCCGAGAGGTGAGCCGAGCGGCACGCGTGGCGCAGCTGCTAGAGGAGTCAAAAGATGCGTTCTGGGCGCAGGCTTATGATGATTATCGTGTGGTGGCGGGCAACTCCACGCTGGGCCATGAGATTCTCACGGCGGACAACTTCGATTCGCTGGTGGTGCCTATCGGTGGGGGTGGCTTGAGTTCAGGGGTGGTACTCGCCAGAGACTATATGAATTCAAATACGGAGATCATTGGAGCTGAACCGTTGCCGGGCAATGATGCTGCTCGCTCGTTGCGCAGTGGTGCACTAGTGAAGAATGATCAGGAGCCCGCGACGGTGGCCGATGGCGCGCGCACCATCAGTCTGGGCCAGGTGAACTGGGAGATCTTACATGCAGGGCTGGCAGATATTATTGAGGTGCCAGACGAGCAGACGTTGGAGGCGCTACGCCAGTTTTTCCTGTATTGCAACTTAAAGGTCGAGCCAACCGGTGCGCTGGCGCTGGGAGCTATCCTGACTCAGCCAGAGCGCTTTAAGGGCAAGCGCGTCTGCTGTATTGTTAGCGGCGGCAATGTTGATCCAGTTGTCTACGCCCAGGCTCTCACGGCCACCCATTAAACGCATCTGGCAGGGACGCCTGGCTGCAAACGTCCCTGCCATAGTCTAGCTAGCTCCTTTAAGGTTGAGAATGGGGATCTCGCGTCGGATCTCGAAGCGCAGGCATTGGTGGGCCTGACGAATGGCGGCTTCGACCTCAGCCGGGGTACCTCCACGGGCAAAGATAAAGCCAAGGTAGCTGGCCCCTTCTGGCAATGGTACAAGCTGGTTGTTAAGTTTGGCTGTGATCTCGACCCCGGTAATCAAAGGAACGGCCTCCGCAGCCTCGATACCATGGACGCCTTTGAGGATGCCAGCGCCAGGAATGGGAATCATCATGACGCCTGCGGCCTGCTGCTCTCGTTCCAGCATCTCGACTTTTTCTCCGACCGCGTGCCGTAGGATCAGTTCTTCAAGACACATGCCAGAACCGAATTCCAGAATGGTTGAACATAAGCCACCGATTGAGCGGCCTGCGATCTCCAGCATCCAGGGACCCTGCTCGTTGACGCGCAGCTCGGCGTGCACAGGGCCGGTACGCAATCCCAGCGCGGCCGAGGCAGTGGCGACACATTCCGCAATCGCTTGCTGAGTCTGCTCTGGCAGGCGTGAGGGCGTGACGTAAATAGTTTCTTCAAAGAATGGACCATCCAGTGGATCTGGCTTATCAAATAAGGTGAGAACCTTGAGCTTGCCGGCCGTCAATAGCCCTTCTAACGCCACCTCAACACCTGGAATAAAGTCCTCAACCAATATAGTCGTATCGTGCTCGGAGGCGCCTTCGCTGATCAGCAAACGCTTCAAGCGCTCAAAAGCGACGCGAAACTCCGCTGGATTATCCGCTCGGATCACCCCACGACTACCAGAAAGACGACGTGGCTTGACGACACAGGGATAGCTGATCTGGGTGGCGATCCAGTCTGGCTCATCGTGAAGCCAGAAGCTACGGAAAATGGGACATGGGGCACCACCGGCGGACATCAGCTGGCGCATCATCAATTTGTCCCGCGCCGCTTCACTGGCCTGTGGCGAATTATTGACCAGTCCCAGTGCCAGGTTAGCATAGGCAGCCAGCTCAGTCGCGCTATCATCCACCGACAAAATCGCCACAAACGGCTGCTCACGCGCATACGCGACAATCGCCTCAACCGAAGCCGCCACCTGCGCAAAATCCAATCCCAGCGGTACATGCCAGTAGTCGGCCAGTTGCTCCGGCAAATCTAATCCTACCACCGCCTCCAAACCTAAAGAGCGGGCCGCCTGCACAAAAGCGCTCGCCCGATACGTAGCTGGAGACATTAATAAAAGAATTCTTTTTCCAGTATCACTATATTTTTCATCCATAGTTATAAAACCAGATTCTTTCCTGCTCCCCATATGTCATCATCAATTATCTATAGAATAACACCAATGGATATTCGATCTCTAGCGCCAGTTCATTTCCAACCCAAATAACCCACCTCAACCCGGCGAGCATGGGACTTCAACCCTTGAGATCATTGCATAAGCAAAAGAAAGGCGCAATAAGCTTAAAAGCCAAATCCGCGATCCCTATTTGATGATTCGTGACCTGAAAGCTTCAAGATACGCGACACGACCGCCCGAGCCCGATAGCGTGTGGTGCGCCGATCCTCCGGAAAACAAACGAAATCCGGCAATTCTGGCGGCAAAGGCTCCCATCCCGGATAGCGAGGATCATCTGTCTCATCATCCACCGTTAACAACCCGTAACGATCTGCCCGCTCAATAAAAGACGCGCACCGACCCGGCCCAGGCTCATCGGAAGTGATATCAACCTCAAATTCTCTCTCATTATCCCCACGCCGCATCCGGAGCTGTCTTCCTATACGATGCAGATCAATTGGAAGAAAAGCTGAATATCCGCCCGTCAACTGCAACATATACCCCCGAAACCCCCGCTCACCTCCCAGCTCGCCTTCATCCTGGAACTCATCTTCAAAATAAGACATGTCCACACACTGCCTTTCAAAAAAATACTTCCTATATATATAGTAATACCCCCCCACGTCAACCTTTCAACTATCATAACAATTCATACCCACCCCATCATCCCAAACCCACCCCATTTTCACCATCAGAAGGCTAACATAACCATCGTTGATTCTGGGGACGTTGTTCGCATGGATGGGTGCGGACATGCTTGCTTTTCTCCTATGAGGATGAAATAATTGCTTATATCGTATATAGTTATGCCATACCTGTTGTTACCGCCTGTGTTTCTCTTGATAATTTTGATTGGGGTGTTCTATGAAGCTGTGGCGCTATGGGGTTCCGCTGGAGCAGTTGGGGGGGCGCTATCGCCTGGAGGGGATGCTGGGGAGCGGAGGTATGGCGGATGTGTGTCTGGCCTGGGATGAACGCGATGCATGTGAGGTGGCGGTTAAGGTGATTAAGGATAATGAGCTGGATCAGCGTACCGTGGATCGCTTCTTGAAGGAGGCGTCTCAGGTGGCTCGCTGGCGGCATCCACATATTTTGCGCATCTTTGGCGCTACACGCTTTGAGTTGGTGGATCGCTCACTTGGATCGATGATTCCATATATTGTGATGGAGTTTGCTCAGAATGGGGATCTGCATAAGCGTTTGCAGCCCGGCACTCCGTTTGCGTTTGCTCAGACGCTGGTGGTCTTTGAGCAATTGTGCGCTGCGGTCTCCTATGCGCACTCTCAGGGCATGATCCATCGGGATTTGAAGCCGCTGAACATTCTTTTTCGGGCGCTGGCGGATGGCTCGGAACAGATGGTGTTGAGCGATTTTGGACTGGCGGTCGAAAAGGATGCGACCCATTTTACCTTTGCGTCCGGCGGGACGCTGCCCTATATGGCTCCAGAGCAGTTACGGGGACGGGTAGAGCAGGCCAGCGATATCTTTGCGCTGGGAGTAATCCTCTATCAACTCTGTACGGGCCGCCTGCCCTTCCGGCGTTCGCTGGCGAGTATCAGCCGCCGCGATCCTTTGCCACCTCCGCGCTTACCCAGTCAGGTCTTTCGCTTGTTACCTCCAGATCTGGATGGGGTTATTCTACGGGCACTGGCCGAGGATCCGCGCCAGCGCTATACAGATGCCCTGGATTTCTGGGATGCGGTACAGGAGGTGGTGTCGGCCAGTACAATCCATGCGATTACCCGCCATCAGTCACAGTACTCATCGTCGTCGGGGGCCAGATCTATCCAGGATCCGTTCATCAGCGACTCTGCTGCTGATGATGACATTGCTCATCTACCGTTCCGCCAGCCATCCTATGGCCCTACCGCCAGACAGGCGCCCGATGCGCTGGCTTCCCGGCCCTCTCTACCAGCATCCGATGACTTCGAGGAGCTGGAGAGCGAGCCCAATACTGCGCGCATCCGCTCTAACAACACTGAATCACAATCACGGTCCGTGCGCCGCTCGACAGATCTACAGACCCGCATCCCGCCGCGCACCTCACGTGGACCTATTTCATCACCCGATCCTATCTCTACCACCGGACCAACCGCGATCCCCACACGACCAGCGCCACAGCCACGCCGCCAGCGTCCCTGGCGCATCGGGATCGCCCTGATCGCACTACTCCTGCTAGGATTGATCTCTTTCCTGCTCGCACCGATGATCATGAATGGTGTCCACACAATTACAGGTGCCCAGACCGGCCCCACCATTACCCTTGTCCCTAACACATCCATTATCACCGAAAATTACACTATCCAGGGCGTCGCCAGTAATCCCGATCCCCAAAAATTCCAAATCACCACCCACACAGTCACCGCTAGCAAATCCCAAACTCAACCAGCCATCGCCACAGGCCACACCCAAACACAAGGCGTCGTAGCCAAAGGCACACTGACATTTTTCAATGGATCTTTTGCTCCATTCACTGTTAATGCTAATATTACTATCCCAGGACCCAATGGAACTGAATTCTTAACAGATCACACATTTACAATACCAGCAGCAAGTTCTGTTACAGGAAAACAAGGTGCTCAGGATGTGCCTGCTCATGCCACAAAACAAGGAGCAATTGGCAACATTACAACGTTAGGTATTAATCAGGCTTGTTGTACAGATCAAAACTTTGTGACGGTAAGAAATAAGGCTCCATTCACAGGCGGGCAGGATACTCAAGATTATAAGTTTTTGCAGCAGGCTGATGTAGATGGGGTTGTCAATCAGGTGAAACCGGAGCTTACGACGCAGGCGCAGGCGGCCTTGAAAGCGAATGTGCCTGCAGGCGAGCAACTTGATGTAAATAGTGTGCAATGTAGCCCGCAGGCAAAGCCAGATCAGGCAGTGGGGGATCAGGGCAAGAATATAACCAGTGCCCAGGTATCTGTGACGCTCAGTTGTAGTGGTACGTCCTATCATAAGGATGAGTTACAGCAGCTGGTGATGCAGCAGATGCTGGCCAAGGCCCACCAGAATCCTGGGGATGATTATCAACTTCAAGGGGAGGTTACCACTACACTCATGCCCAATCCAGCTAATTCTATCACGGCTGGCTTATTACTGGTCCAGGGTCATGGCACATGGGTCTATCAGGTGAAGGCAGAACAAAAACAGCAGTTGCTACGTCAGGTGGCTGGAAAATCTATCGACGCAGCAAAAAATATCATAAAGCAGCAAAAAGGCATCGTCAACGTGTTTATTAAGTCAGGGGATAATGCGGCCGCTACACTACCTACCGATCCAACCGCAATCACCATTCAGGTACAAAGCAGCCCCGGAACAAGCCAGGGCTAATCCGTTGATCCTGTATGCTTGACTAATCAACCCTATTCTTGAGATAACTAAGCTAATAGTCTGACTCACTTCATGTGATAGCGATCGAACCGTGCGTCAAGGAGACGGCAACCCGCAAGGAGATTGCCCTACATCTGTCGTTTTTCTTGTTCTTTTATTTGAAAAGGGAATAAAATACTTTTGCTATAAATCTACGATAAAGTGACCTGGAAATGAGTAGCCTCTGCCAGGGTTCCTGATCGTGAGCATGTTGGGCCTGAAAGGTCGCTATGTGAGATGTATTGAGCAGTGGTTCAACCCACTTCACTTGCTAACAAAGCGGGCATACCAGAAGTGGCTCGACCCACTTCACTTACTAGCAAAGCGGGCATACAAGGGCGGCCAGTCCCTTAAATGGTGGTAAAAGCGGGGATGCAAGGGGCGGCCAGCCCCTTGCATGATGGTAAAAGCGGGGATGCAAGGGGCGGCCAATCCCTTGCATGATGGTAAAAGCGGGGATGCAAGGGGCGGCCAATCCCTTGCATGATGGTAAAAGCGGGGATGCAAGGGGCGGCCAGCCCCTTGACTGGGGGCTCGGGGGCTGTGCCCCCGTTTCCCCCTCCCCCCTCCCGCCCGCGTAGCGGGCGAAGAGCCCATCATAGGAGCAGACAGTAGACCAGAAGCCAGAATTATCCGATACACGTTAGCTAAACGTATACCAAACAAATATATATGAATACACGGCGAGGACCAACAAAATTTCTTTTGAAAAAACCCCCTCGTAACGTGGCCAGCCACCACCAGTGGCAAAAAAAATATCACGCAGCTCTAACCTTTATTATTTGTGAGAATACTGTAATTTTGCAGAAGCAAACATATTCTTCTCTTTCCGATTTGATCAGTATAGTGTAAAATGAACGCCATAGGCGAGAAACGCAAATTTTATGGCATAGAGGGATTGAATTATGAGACAGGGTAATGGCACGGACTTGCTGGGAACGAATGACCCTCGGAGTGCAACTATTGGTGTCATCTATGTTTCTCCCAACGACGATCGCAAGAGTGTACTCACCGCAATCTTGACCCAGGAAAAAATGAATCGCCAACAAATTGTCATTGTTTTGCCTAATCCAAATAAAGCATTTCAACGTCCGCTGGATTTTGATGATCTGAAAAGTTTACGTCAAACGGTGCAGGGCGAGATGATATTTATAGCTCCTGATGGTCCTGGTCCAGCTGAGTTTGCGCGCCAGCGTCGCTTTTCTGTGTATCCGACATTGGAGGCCTATACACAGGCTTTCCGAGCCAGTGAGGCTCCTTCCCCCACGGCGGCTCCTGTAGTGGAACCTCCAGCGGAGAAGCGGAGCCGTTTCTTTGGACGACGTGGTAAATCAGCTGCCGCTGGTGCCGCGGCAGGCGCGGCTGCTGGTACGGCCGCTGGAAATTTGCCACTTGATAATGAGCCGGACTCAACGACGAAGTTTGTGGATGAGGATGCTCAGTCAGTTCCACCCGCACCAATTGCTAAAACGCCGGTTACGAATGTACCAAAGGCGCCATCAACTCCGCGCGTGCCTGCGACACCACGGCGCAGTACGCTGGATGACGATGATGATCTGGGACCTACGGGAGGCTCAAATATTGCTGGTGCAGCCGCAGCCGGAGCCGCTGGCGGTATCGCCGCCGATCGCTTGCGCCGCGCCAGCCGGCCCGCACCTCCAGCAGGTAATCTCGATGATGAAGACATGACGGCGCTGGCTCCCCAGGATCCCGCGACCCGCAACCCTGCTCCTTCTGTGCCTCTGGATCCTAATGCGACCCAGCAAGGACCGGGTGGACCAGGCATTATCGATCTACAGCCGGTGAATCCACGTGCACCCGGGCAGGCCCCCAGTGCGCCACTGAATAATCGTCCGGTGCAACAGAATACAGGCAAACAGAATGTTCCCCCACCGGTGGTGACTCCCAATGAGCTTGAGGATCCCGATCTACCACCACCAACCCATGGCGCCAAGCGTCGTCGCACTGGCAGTATGGCGACAGGCGCGGCAGGCGCGGGCGCTGCTCTGGCCGCAGCTGGAGCAGGCCGCACAGCAGGACCTAATGCGTCCGCTGGCAGCGCCAATGCAGCCTCTGCCACACCCATCCAACGTCCGCCCGCAGGAGGAACTCCTCCGCGCCCTGTAAACCCACGCGATCGTGAACGCAGGCCAGGGCGCCTCGTTGCTATGCTCTTAGTGCTGCTGCTGGCACTCCTTGTACTTGCTACCTGCATCTTTGCCTCAGTATCACCCGACAGCTTCCAGAGGACGGTCGGCGCACCACTTTCGGGCATAATTCCCAAGGGAGCACCAACGACCACCGCTACCGTCACCGTGACACCTGACAGCAAGGTTATTACCGACAATTACGTTATGCAGGCAGTGGACGCCAATCCCAATCCCAACCAACTCCAGATCAAGCTGCATAACCTCAAAGCTAATCCAGCAGCCCAGAACCGTCAGGTCAACGGCACCGGTCATACTGCCACTGATCCCGCCACGGCAACTGGTACGTTAACATTCGTTAATGGTTCTTCACAGGCTGTAACGATTAATGCTACAGCTATCAACGGACCAAATGGCGTATCCTATATCCCTGATCGCCAGGTAACTATTCCTGCAAGTAATCTTCCTGCTATAGTTGGTCAGCGCACAGTTACAGCGCATGCGACAACAGCAGGCAGTAAGGGAAATCTAGGAGCAGGCGCATTTAAAAAACCATGTTGTCTGGCTGGTGATTTTATCACTGTGTCCAATGGCACTTTCAGCGGGGGTGTTGATCCGCAGAATTATACTTTTGTGCAGCAGGGAGATGTAGATGCAGTAGTAAATCCACTGTTGACGACTCTTTCACAACAGGCGCAGACGGATTTTAATAAGCAGTTGGCAGCCAATGAGCGTCTGGTAGGGAACCCGACCTGTACCAAGAATGTGGATGTCAATCAAAACAATATTGGCGATCAAGGCCACAATATCGCTTCTGTGCCGGTAACGGTCACTGCGACCTGTACGGGCATCGCGTATGATCAGACGGGGGCGCTGAAGGTGGCACAGGATCGTTTGCAGAAGAAGGCGACGACCGATCCAGGGGCTGGTTATGCACTGGTTGGGAATATCAGCTCACAGGTGGTCAACGTCAATAAGCAGGGTCAGAACATTACCTTGCTGGTAAACGCTAAGGGCACCTGGGCCTTCCAGGTTGGAGATACACAGAAATCGGAGCTGGCCCGTAATCTGGCGGGTAAGAAATTGGCGGATGCACAGGCATTTCTGAAGGCACAAAAAGGCTTCAAGGATGCCACAATCAAGCTAAGCGATAATAGCAAGACCATGCCAACCGATCCAAATCAGATCAAGATTGACGTATTGTCGGTTCCTGGCTCACCCAGTACTCCAACGACGAATCCAGGGGGCACAACTCCCCCTGTGACCGGGCCGGACACGACACCAGTAGCACCTGAAGGGCGGGGGTCCATCAGCTCTACTGGACCATTGAAAGGATAAACGCGCGTAATGCTGTCGCTAGAGGGCAAACAGCTCGGTAACTACGATATCATCCGGCGCATTCGCATCGGTGGCATGGGAGCCGTCTATGAGGGGCGTCAGCGCACGGCTTTTGATCGCCGTGTCGCTATTAAGGTGATCCTGGGCGATTATGCCGCCGATCCAGATATGCGGCGGCGTTTCGCGCGCGAGGCGAAGACGGTTGCTCGCCTGCAACATCCACATATTTTGCCACTGATCGAGTTTGGTGATGAGCAGGGCATCCTCTATCTGGTGATGCCCTTTATCGAAGGAGGTACGCTCACCAGCTATCTGCGCCATAATCTGCCAGGACTTGGCGAGGTCTCGGCGATGTATCAGCAGATGCTGGATGCGGTGGAGTATGCCCATGACCATGGCTTGATCCATCGCGATATTAAATCCTCCAATGTACTGTTGGAGCTACGACGTAATATGCCTCCCTATGCCTATCTGGCTGATTTTGGCCTGGTGCGCGCGGTCCGTGCCAGCGATGCCAGTCAGGTCGGCAAGCCAATTCCATTGGAGCAGGTTCCGGGTACTCCTCACTATATGGCCCCTGAACAGACATTGGGCATTGTGACACCTTTAACCGATATTTATGCCCTCGGTGTCTTGCTCTATCAAATGCTGACCGGAAACCTGCCCTATAATGATCCCGATGAGGTGCGTGTCATCGAGATGCATCTGCACGATCCGATTCCGTCGCCCTGTGAGGATGATGCATCGGTCCCTCTTGAGCTAGGAGAGGTCGTCAGGACGGCCATGGCGAAGGATCCCGCAGATCGCTATCCGAATGTGGCTGCGCTGCGTGTGGCCTTCCTGCATGCCCTCCAGGGCTCATCCTCCGATTTGCCAGTAACCGAGGATGTCAAGCCAACGCGTGCCACACTCCAACTGAGTCCGGAGGAGCGTTCAGCAATAGATGCGCCGCCAGAAAGTCCGCGTCATAAAAACGCGCTTAACTTGCGGCGTCCACCGGTGGATCCACCGCGCCCAATCATTATGCATCAACGTCCACGCACCAGCGAGTTGCCCCCACAGGTAGCGGTACGCGATAAACGTGAACGTAGCGAGCAGCCAGAATATATAGAGCGCACCGAACGTACTGAACGGCCAGAGAAACCTGAGCGCCTCTATGCCGCTGAGAACGTCCGTCAACGCCCACGTATCACCGAGGAACCAGTTATATCCACCAGCCGGCCACACACGATCCCACATCAACGGAAGCGTTTCATCTGGGTCCTGGCCCTGGTCGCCCTGGTGCTACTCGCGATGCTGCTCGTCCCACGCGTATTGGGGGCCAGCCTCTTTCCACCCACAGTGCCCCTGTTAGGAGGTACACAGACCGCTACGATCCGCATCACCCCTAAATCCAGTACACTCGAAAATTCCTTTTTGCTTACCGCCTCGCCACAGGTTAAAACGACCGACCTGAATGCCCGCACCATACCTGATCGCCTGCTCAGCTCATCACAGGAGATCAAAACCGTCATTACCACTACCGGCATCAACAAAACCAACGGCCAGCGGGCCAGCGGACTGATCCGCTTTGTCAATACCACCAAAAATCCGATCCCGGTCTCCAAAAATCTCATCCTGACCAGCGGGAACGGCGTCCAGGTGCAACTCGTCCAGGACAGCACGGTGCCACCCAAACAGGATAATACTCCCGGTCGTATTGACCTGCCAGCGGTTGCCTTGCAGACTGGTCAGGCCGGCAATATCGCCGCCAACGCCATCAGCGGCACCTGCTGCAAACCGACGCTCTTCACCAGCAATCCGGCCCCCTTCGTCGGTGGGACAGATGATGCCACCACGCACTTCTTCTCCCAATCCGACCTGGATGCCACGAAGGCCGAACTGTTTGGCAAACTCAAGCAGCAACTCCAGGGTCAGCTACTGCAGCAGGTCAAAAACAACGAAATCATGGCTGGTGTTCCAGACTATAAGATAGTCAACACCGATACCGATAATCAAGTCAACGCGACCGTGGACAAAGTACAGCTCACCATCAAAGTGATGGGACAGGTCGCGGTCTATCAGAAAAGTGTGGCCCAGGCGGCTGCCCTCTCCTTGCTCAATACCTATGCCAGGAAAAAAATTGGTACTGGTTATCAACTCCAGGGACAGGCTACGGTCAGCGATCCCATCGATGCCACCGCCGGGAAAGATGGCCTCGCCTACCTCACCCTCAAAGCCCAGGGCATCTGGTCCTATAACTTTAGTGACGACCAGATCAAAAAGCTACGGGCACCCATCAAAGGCGCCAGCGCCGATGTCGCCAGAACCTACCTGATTACCCAACCCGGCGTAGAGAGCGTGGATATTCGCCTGCCATTCGGCACCGATCATATCCCAACCACCCTCGACGACATCACCATCATCCTCAGCCCTCGCAACGGACAATAAATGCACAGGATTCTGTCGAAGCGACCGAACAACATACCGCTGTGAGGGCGATCATGATCGTCAACAGAGACATTAACGTGTGCCGAGGAGACGACCCACGGTCGCAAGGGGCAGTGAAAACAATTATCATATTTTAAAACTACAAGGAAGAGATAATATGAAACATTTTTTCACGACTACTATATGGGCGAGATTATCTAAAAAGAGATTTTTCATCATACTTTTTACCGTGTTCTTATTAACGTTACTCCTTTTTGCTATTTCAGTTCATCTAAGTCAGCGTGCCTTACACGTCCCTTATTTTATCGAAGTATTTTTTTCTTTTACGGTAGCTCTCTTATTTTTTTCTGCCAAACATCAATCAAAAGGAAAAAACTTTCTTAAAAGTGATATTTCAGCGGGAATAGCCACCTTATCAATGGGTTCTATTATCTTAATTGACATATTAGAAGCTTTTTCTACATCTTCTTATTATTACTCTATTACAGATTTATTAATAATATTATTTGTCTTAGCACTCGCATGCTTAACTCTATTTAGATCACGTCAAATTAGTGGGTGACTATTCAAGTAGCTTGGAAAGTAGGTGATGGTCATGGATACGCTCACGCCTCTTGAGCACGTCTCCCAGCGTAACGGCACGCCCTTGCGGCTGCCCCAGTTCACGTATGAAAAGTGCCTCAAACACGTGGTCATGATGCCGAGCGCCTGAGGAAACGGAGCCAACCTCGTACGTGTACCTGCTCGTACGTGAATTGGGGCAGGGACAAGCCCTGCCGTTACGTTGAGAGACATGCTCACTATTCGCCAGCCTCTCAATCAGGAGGCGCCAAGTTGAATCTATTAGCCATTGCAACCCATTTCGCCCTGAAGGACGGTAAGCCAATTGATTTACGGTTTCCTACGATAAAGTGACATGGAAATGGCTATTGTAGGGCAATGTCCCTTGCGGCCGTGAGCCGTCTCCTCGGCTCATGTTATGGTCCCTGATCATGGTCATATTGGGCATGAAATATCGCAACACAGGATGTCTTGGGCACGGGGTGTCGCACATGATGTTAAACAACCATTTGCAAATTCACTCATATTTCTGCATATACTATAGGGGAGAAACATTGCCTCCTGGTTGCGATGATAAGGCGTGGAGTTGATGTTATGATCTTGCTTTTATGCTACGTAAGGTCTCATAAAAGCTTCTTACTCATGTAAAGTGTTGAGTTATCAAAAGTGTCCAATAGCTTTTTATGAAAGAAATAAGACGATGACAAAACATGTCCACCTGACAGTACCCGTTAGCGAGCAGGATCACAGCCAGGGACCTGTAACGGCCCCGGTGACACTTGTTCAGTATGGCGATTACGAGTGCCCTTATACACGGCAGTCAAACACGATCGTGCGGGAGATTCAACAACAACTCGGAGATCGCTTGCGGTTCGTTTTTCGGAACTTTCCTCTCCTCCAGATTCATCCTCATGCCCTTCAGGCTGCGGAAGCGGCGGAAGCGGCGGCGGCACAGGACAAGTTCTGGGAAATGCATGATTACATTTTTCATCATCAGCATACGCTAGAGGATGCTGATCTGGCCCGCTTTGCTGATGCTGTTGGCCTGTCGCAGGAGCAATATCAACAGGATATGCACGAACATCGCTATCGGGACCGCATTCGGGATGATGAAGAGAATGGCATACGCAGTGGAGTAGAGGGAACACCAACCTTCTTTATCAACGGAGTACGCTATGATGGCTCCTGGGAGCAAGAAGCACTTCTGGCTGCACTCACGCAGGTATCCGCGTAACTTCGTGGCTTATCCACACTTTCTTCCTTCACAATACATCTCTATTTGAGGAAAGCATTGCATCTACTCATCGCATTGAATCGACCCTCTGGATAATCCAGAGGGTCGCCGCTGCAAGCAGCTATGAGCAACTTGTGCTGATGACCAGGGTGCTGGCTGTATCTTTGGTATAGGATGTACCAGAACCGATGAGTCGGGCGGTACCGGGTATACGGATAATGGTATTCAGGCTACTACCATCAGCCTGACTATTTGGACTTGCCACAATACTCCATTGCTTACCATCCCAGTGCTCAAGGAGAGGCACTTCCTTGGATTGATCATTGATCTGAGAACCAGCACCCCAAACGTTGGTTGGAGAGAGGGCGATGACGCTTTGTAATCCGCCATCACTAACCAGGCCAACGTCTGGCAGCATACTCCATTGCTTACCATCCCAGTGTTCGAGCAACGGCCGGCTATCTCCACTTTTAGGATCAATGCTCGTTCCAACGGCCCAGATGTCATTAGGGGCGCTGGCAGAGATGCCGGTCAACGCATTTACGTGTCCTGCTACGTTAGGACTATCTATCAGGCGCCATTGCTTACCATCCCAGTGCTCAATCAGGGGGGTGGCACTCTGGTTGTTGATATTGACGCTACCAACCGCCCAGGCATCATTGGGAGACAGACTGGTGACATTTTGGAGATGGTTAGCACCCTGGACAACGTTGGGACTGGCCACAAGGCTCCACTGCTTACCATCCCAGTGTTCGAGCAAGGCACTACTTTTACTTTGTTTAGCATTAGCTTCGCCGACCGCCCAGACATCATTGGCGCGACTGGCGGCAACCCCATAAAGGAAATTGTTAGCATTAGCTCCAGACACATTAGGACTGGCCACGCTACGCCACTGCTTACCATCCCAGTGTTCTGTCAGGGTACTGGTCGGCGCATTTTTGTCTGCATTAATACCAACCGCCCAGGCATCCTGCGGTGAGTTAGTAGTGACCGCAAACAGCACTGAAATCGCTTTGGTGGCTGGGACACTCATGCCGCTCCATTTACTACCATCCCAATGCTCAAGCAAAGGCGCGACATGCGGATCTTTCGTAGTGCCGTTCTGTTGACCAACCATCCATACATCATTGCCTGCGCTGGCTGCGAGCCCCAGGCTACTATTGACCATCCCAGGATTTGGGCTGGACATAAGTTGCCAGCTCTGACAACTGCTATTTTTGATTGTGTCCGCATGTATCTGCGTCGCAGGCGCGGCAAAACTTCCTGCACAGGCAAGGCATAATGCACTAACTGCGATACGTGTTCCAATCGAAAATGACATGGTTCTCTCCCATACAAACGACAAAGGTTACATAGGGGGATCGCTTGTTGCCCATAGCGAGCAAGCTACGTATTCATCTCTGCCGTAACGAAGCTTGCAGCCTTCTACGGTTATCTGTGATGCTTGCGAAAATCATTTCTCACCATAAACAAGCCATAAAAGACATGCAAGCACAATGCTATATTATACTCTTATTACGCATAATATATTCTTTAGAATAATATAAAATGCTCGAAGTGTCAAAACATACATATATATACACAAATACAAACAGCATTGTATTTGTGTGTTAAACTTCAAAAAATATATTTATATCAGGCTTCAAGTATAATGTAAGTAGAAAAAAGCATCTTGCTCATTCTACTCAACACAGAAGGGAAGGCCTACACATGAAACGCCTGAAAAAAGTTCAGTCATCACCGATGGAACAAGTGGCAAAGTTCAGCGAGCTTTCAGATGAGCAGCTAATGCGGGTCAGCGGTGGCCTGAACCCACAGCCCCTGCCACCTGGTTTGCGCACGATCAACAGGTACCAGAGCCAAAATCAAACAAACACGAACAATATTAGCCGCCTCGGCGATGGCATCACCAACGAACGCCGCATCATCATTGTCAATGGTGTTGGTAACAATCGAGACCGCGATCAAGATCAAGATCAAGATCAAGATTAAATCTACCTGCGACCGATCTATTCGGTGGCTACAGACGTGGGCCGACACGGCGGCCCACGTGGTGCCTCCTATCATCAAGCACAAACGATCTGGTAAATCGCCAACACTACAAGACCAGCCAGAGGATGGCAGCGATAAAGCAACTAACTCCGATCAGACGTGGGAGGAGCTTGCTGGCACAGTTTGCATGCTCAATCCACATCAAGGCGGATAAACTGGCCAGCGCTAAAAAGCTGCGCATGCCGATACCAAACATAACTAACATCAAGGCTCCGTTGCCAGCCATATCCCACAGTCCATAACGCCAACCATGCTCCAACGGGGATCCACCATCATCAACCGCCACGATATGGAAACGCTCCAGACAGCGCAGTTTCCAGGAACTCCACTGAAAAACGCCAGCCACCACCAGGAGTGTTGCACCGATCCATACACTGTGCAGGTAGAGCCATTGCCAGTGGCGCACCACATTATGCAACAAACCATCACCACTGAAGGCGCCAAGCGCAAAAAGGGTCCAGGCGGCCGAAAAGCCAAGGATGAACTGTAGTTGGACTGGCCAGCTCTGTCCTCTGACTGGAACCAACCACCACAGTTGCACGCAAAGTCCGGGCAACATCATTGCCAGTACCATCACCTGCCAGCTCAATATAAACAATAACAGTGCCAGTTGCCAGGACAAGTGTCTGGATGCCAGCAAATAATCATGGTCCAACCAGGCGTCCTGACGTGTAAAGAAAGCCACCGCCAGCACCGACCAGCTCAAAAAAAGTAAACACCAGGGAAGGATAAAAGCAGACCAGCGGGCCTCGCGTATGCCACCTTGAATAGACACATACTGCGGATAATTCATACCATACCCCCTCTCTTCATCTCGTCTCTCTACAGCGCCAACGCTACAATGACAAGTACAAAGCACGATAACATGGAGGGGTTGATGCTATTGACACAGCATACAAGATAAATATAGAAGCATATGAAAAGTATAAACTGATTTAACATGCGAAGTCTATAGCAAATTATCAAGAATATACAGGTGATCCCATAAGCACTCCATGCCGATACACTTCATCCTGTATCCTCGATGGCTAAGGTGGTTATCACAAGAAAGGATTGGCACATTGGTAGCAGGGCACAACTATTTTCGTATGCCTTCCGTAAAAAGAGGAGACAACTATTTTATTATGCAACTTATCTGCAAAAAAAGCATGGGATTATTAACGTAATAACTGTTCATGTACTACTACAAAAGAAGGATACTTCTACATGTCGCTAGATACACAACAACCAGCTGTGACAGCGCCTCAGCGTACGAAACGGGAGCTCTGGTTGGATCGACTACTCATTTCTCTGACAATTCTAGCCTGGATCGCACTGACTGGTGTCTTCTTCTGGCTGGTGAGTCAGATTTCTCAGGCGGTTATTCTCCTGGCAATTGCGGCCCTGATCGCCTATGCCATTTATCCATTGGTAGAGGTTCTCCGTCGCTATATTCCTAAGCCGATCGCGATTACACTGGTCTATCTGGTCGTCTTTGGTGCCCTGGTGACCTTGCTCTATTTTGTGGGGTTAACGCTGGTACATCAGCTGACCTCACTGATTCACTATATCCAGCAGCAGGTTAATCAAGATGGCAATGATCAATTAAAGCCTGTTGTCGATGCGCTGGGACAATTTGGGATTACCCGTGACCAGATCAACTCGGGGGCGCGTGGCCTGGCCACACAGCTTCAGGGCCTTCTGACCAATATTGTGCCAGTGATCAGTAATCTGTTTAGTGTGTTGCTCAACACGGTCCTGATTACACTTCTCAGTGTCTACTTCCTGTTGAGTGGCCCACGGGCCACCAAATGGTTGCGTACCCAGTTGCCTCGCCGTTATAGCCAGACCGTCAACACGGTCCTGGATATCACCGGCAACGTCGTTGGTGGCTACATTCGCGGTACTTTCCTGCTTGCTACTGTCATCAGTACCCTGACCGGCATTGGACTCTTCTTTATCGGAGTCCCATATGCTTTGCTGCTGGCAATTCTAGCCTTTGTGATGGAGTTTATTCCGGTGATCGGTATCTATATCACTGGCGTGGCCATCTTTGTGCTGGCCATCACCAAAAGCGTGCCCATCGCCATCATTGCGGTAGCCTTTATGCTCGTAATGCAATTACTAGAAAACAACGTCTTCGCACCCCGTATCCTTGGTGGCTCCGTTGGACTGAATCCCATTCTGACAATATTCGCCGTGTTTGCTGGCTCAGAACGCTTCGGCATCGCAGGTGCCTTCTTTGCCGCACCAGTAGTCGGACTTATTCAGGCACTACTCCAAGCCTACTGGAAATACTGGCGCACCCGCCATCCGGAAGAATTTACTGAAGAGGATAGCGACAAAACCAACAAAATATCACTCCCAGAAAAAGCTTCTACCATCCAGAAAGGGTAGCCATAGTATCACCCAAGGGTGTTCGCACCTACAGATGCAAACACACTCTCTCATCAATCACAAATGCAAACACCCTTTTTTACTATAGATGGGAATTGGTGTGTTTAAACACACCAATTCCCATCTATAGTAAAAAAGCAAGGGTACTTCAGTACCCGAGTGAGCGGGAGCACAACTCCCCTCACCAGAGCAAAGTAAACAATGCTTAAAGAGCCATCGGATGTTGCCGCGCTCGAGTAAGCAACGCTTTAGCGCGTGGTTCATGGGGAAACGTTTTAATTAAAGTATGTTGATATTCCTGGAAACGCTGATTAAGCATACTGGAATCAACTTCTTCAAGGAGCGTCATAATCCTTTCGGCGGTATTCAAGCTGGCTTCAAGTTCGCGTTTACGCGCATAGGCCTCGGCGAGTGGAACCAGCGTGAGGGCACGCCGAATAATCCATTGAGGAGCTTGCTGTTCCAGAGATTGCTCTAAATGATTAATGGCGCGTGAATAGTGCTTGAGAGTAAGCATACAACTACCAGCCATCTGGTGCCACTTGGCCTGATCAAATTCTTCGTGTGGTCCCAGCTTCTCCAGAAAACGAGCGGAAGCGTCCAACTTTTCTTCAGCACGATGGGCGTCCTGCAAGAGTGCGGCATTATAGGCCCAGTCAGCCAGTAAATGGGCGCGTAAACGCACAAATTCCTCTCCAAACTCATTGACGACCAGGCGCAGCGCGGCCTCAATATGGGCGATAGCACTATCGTAGTTTCCACGTACATTGGCGATAATAGCCTGCCAGTTCAGGTTCTGCGCCATATTCCAGATATCCGCTCCCTCCAGAGCGGCAATATGCGCTTTGGTATACGCTTGCTGGGCGGCCGTATAGGATCCTTGTAAATAAGCAGCTGCCCCGATCAGATTATAAATAGCGGCATACAAACCGTAACGGACCTCAGGAAAAATAAGCTCGTGGGTCTGCTGTACTAAATAGAGTTGGGCCTGGGCTGAAACAAATACTTCGGTTGGACGCATAGTATGAAAGCGTTGCCAGCCTTCGGCGACGCTCTGTTGGAGCGTCTGACACAACAGGGTACGCTCATCCATCGAAACATGGTCGCTGGCATTAGGAATAATATCGTCGATCCTCATGATCTTTTGCCGTACGGTTGATGGGAGTCCCTGGGTGCCACGCAATACTACGCGTAACGAATTGAGGACCTCTTCAATGCTCCATCCAGTCTCGAAGAGGGTTGAGAGCTCGGTCGCATGCAAGGCCAACCAGACACCAGCATGCTGTTCTGGTCCCTGTTCGCGCTGCTGCGACTTCTCCTGGGGTGATGAGAGATTTTGCGCCACCCGCTCAAACGGTACCAACACTTCGGTTGGTTCAGGCTCCACCGGCATTTCATCCCGAATCAAGCCAAGCTCCTGGGCGTTCTTGCCAAAATAGAGACAGAGACGACGACGTGACTCGGCATTAATCGGATAGCTATGCTCGGCCCTCCATATGGTGGATGAGCCAACTCTGGCTTCTTCAGCCAGCTGCTTGATTGTTAGGTTGCGCAGACAACGCGCGATGCGTAAGAGATGTGTCCCCATGCATTCCTCCCACAATGGATCGTGAACCATCAACAAAGACGATCGATTAGCTGTGTAATTTCAAGCTACTATGCCTGAAAAAGAGTACATAGTGGGTGCGATTTCAGGAAAAAAATATACCATGAATAGTATACACTTTCATGTGCAGACTATCATATCACCTCTAGCAATACATGGCTATTATATATCTTAACACGCTACTGGATGAATAAAAAATGACAAAGTAGTCTTCAGTTTTTATTCAGTCCTACAGGACGCATTGACCGCTACACTCCCCATCCTGTATTTATACAGTAGTACTCTATCATTCTACCGATGGTGGTACGGGAAATCCTGGAAGGAGTTACTATGCACGCAACAGCAATTAAACGCTGGAAAATCTGGCATCATGGTCGTGCTTTTGTAATGATTGGAGCATTGGCGTTGTTGATCAGTGGAAGTTTGTTCCAATTGCAGGCCCAACAGGCAAAGGCTGCGGGCGCCGGCTACTGGCATACCAGTGGCGCACAGATTCTAGATGCAAACAACCAGCCGGTGAAGATTGCCGGTATCAACTGGTTTGGTTTTGAGACCTCCAACTATGTTGCCCACGGTCTCTGGTCACGTGGTTACAAAGATATGTTGGATCAGATCAGTAGCCTTGGCTACAACACGATTCGCTTACCGTACTCTAATCAGCTATTTGATGCTGGCAGTACACCCAACGGAATCGACTATAGCAAGAATGCCGATTTACAGGGACTGAGCGGTATCCAGATCATGGACAAGATCATTAATTATGCTGGTCAGAAGGGCCTGCGCATCATCCTGGATCGCCATCGTCCCGATTCCGGTGCGCAATCAGCACTCTGGTATACCTCAGCCTATCCTGAATCGCGCTGGATCTCGGATTGGAAGATGCTGGCGCAGCGCTATAAGGGCAATCCAACCGTAATTGGCGCGGATCTGCATAATGAACCACATGCGCCTGCTTGCTGGGGCTGTGGAGACCCGAACACGGACTGGCAACAGGCGGCACAGCGTGCCGGTAATGCGATTCTGGGTGTAAATCCAGATTGGCTGATCTTTGTAGAAGGCGTAGACTGCTATGGCACCAATGGCGCGGCCAACGGCGATTGCTACTGGTGGGGCGGTAACCTGGAGGGGGTAGCACAGAAGCCGGTTCAGCTGAATGTAGCCAACCGTCTGGTCTATTCCGCCCACGATTATCCAGCCAGCGTCTTTAACCAGACCTGGTTTAGCGATCCTAATTATCCCAATAACCTGGCCGGCATCTGGGACAAGCACTGGGGCTATATCGCCAAACAAAATATCGCACCAGTCTGGCTCGGTGAGTTTGGTACCAAACTGGCAACCACCTCGGACCAGCAATGGCTCTCAACGCTCACGAACTATCTCGGCAAAGGTGTTAACGGCTTCAACTGGACCTTCTGGTGCTGGAATCCCGATTCTGGCGATACTGGTGGGATCTTGAATGATGATTGGAACACGGTCAATCAGACTAAACAGGCCTATCTGACCCCCATCGAGTTCGCGCTCAATGGCACCAATCCACCACCACCGACTCCGACTCCGACCCAGCCGGGTACGACACCCACACCAACACCGACAAATCCAACACCCACACCAACTCCAACTGGCCCAACGCCTACGCCTACGCCAGTTAACCCGACACCAACTCCAACGCCTGTACCGGGTGTCTCGTTAAAAGTGAATTATCAGGTTGGTGATCCAGGTGGCGCTACCAATAGTGAGATCCGACCACAAATACAGGTCATTAACACAGGTCAGCAAGCCGTCAATCTGAGCGATGTCACGATCCGCTACTGGTATACCATCGATGGCAACCAGAGCCAGACCTACACCAGTGATTATGCCCAGATCGGCAGTAGTAATGTCAAAGGCAAGTTTGTTCCTGTCAGTGGTCGCACCAACGCCGACTACTACCTGGAAGTCAGCTTCACATCCGGAGCCGGCAGCCTGGCAGCAGGAGCCAACAGCGGAGACATTCAGAACCGTTTCAACAAAAACGACTGGTCCAACTACAACGAGAATAATGACTATTCGTATAACGGCAGTCAGACCAGCTTCTCGCCATCCACTAAAATTACCGCCTATTATCGCGGCCAACTCGTCTGGGGTACCGAACCCTAGACTCAACACACGCAATCGTCACCGGAACAGCATTGTTCCGGTGACACACCATACGCGTCCGCAGAAACCCTATTTGCATTTCCGTTCTGATTTTAAATGGCTGCAGGTGGTCCTTGCTTAATACGTGCAAGCACCTCTTGAGGACTGTTGGAAGTCCAGCGAGACTCCATCCACCAGGTGATACCTGCATCTTGCCAGGGTTGTACCATCGCCGCCGCACGCTCAGGATCATCCCCAGGCGTTTCACCTTCCCAGATAATGTCAAACGGGGTAGAATGCTGGCGGTTTGCCTCAACATAACTTTTGATGGCCCGAATATCATCCGGGGTCATCGGATTGTCACCACCACCCATTTTCTGGGGGATAATGCCATCCCAGTTCAGTACGCGTTGCATAGATTTCTGACGCGGCCACGCTCCAACAACCCAGACAGGGATACGGGGTCGTTGTATAGTTGCAGGGAGAAGTTTCATGGACTGTACATGATACTGCTCTCCATCGTGCGCGAACAGTTCGCTGCTCCAGGCTCCGTTCAGGATATCCAGGCACTCATCCATAAGCTGCGCGCGACCTCGGGCACTCATCTCCTCTCCTACTTTGTAGAAACCTGCATCATCGGTAGCCGCTCCCAGGCCAACCGGCAACACAAAGCGACCATGCGAAAGATGGTCCAGGGTCATCGTTTCGCGCGCCAGTTTCCAGGGACGTCGCCGTGAGATCGCGGCCAGCATCGGACCCAGTGTCACGCGCTCAGTACGCATTGCCATCAAGGCCAATACAATCCAGGTATCATAGTTGGGTCCGGCTGGATAGCCAGCAGTATCAATTGAGATACTATCAGGAATAAACACGCCGTCCCAGCCCGCTGCCTCCGCCTCTACCGCCATCTCAGGTGCAGTCCAGATATCAGTACCAGGAAGAATGAAACCATAACGCATAGCTAAATTTCTCCTTGTCTCTATTTCATCATTCCTCTACATAGTATGTTAGTCCTCATGACATCCTCCGTCATATTACAGTCCTGAACACGCTTAATAACCATACCATCGCATCGATTATTTTTTACTCCCAATATACTGATTGTAGACGCCAGTGAGTTGACTACTTAATAGAAAGGTTGCGCAAAACAATAGTATGCAAAGCATAAAAGAGTTCCAATGGAACAAACAACGATGGCCCCTCATGCGAAAATTACTCATCTCGATCTTTCTGGGCTGCTTATTTGTCTTTCTTTGTGCGTTTCGTACGTCGAATCCCACGCTACTTCTAACGGAAGCAGATAATGGGAAGACCAAAATAGTCTATCAAAATACGCTGGTCATCCTTCACCTCCCCGCGAATGCCAGTACAGGTTATTCCTGGACTGTTACCACGCCCGCAAATTTTGTTCTCCCTCTACAAAGCAAACATTACATTGCTCCAACTCCCCAACCAAATCACCCACCTATGGTTGGTGTTCCTGGCATCATGGAGTTTACCTTTCAAGCTATGGTCCCTGGCAAGGTTCAATTAAAACTGATCTATCGACGCCCCTGGGAAAAAGTAAAACCAGCCGTCGCAGCTCAGTTTATGGTCACGATTCGTGTGAAAGGCAGGCCATAGTCATAGTGCTCACCTTCCGCGCAAACAAAACATGCATTCCAACCTGAAACTATAGCGAAATGGGGAGCACTTCATGCCATCTGAAGAAAGCAGGCCAGCTATTGCCAGCAATGATATCTATCGAGATATCGGGCGGGAGATCGCTACCAGGCTGCAATTACGAACTCAGATACTCTTTGGTTTCGTGACTGTATCCAGTACCTTGATTGCGACATCTCTGGCACAACCCGCCTTTAATTACCTTGATATTAGTGTGGGTTTCCTTGCTTTCTTTACGGGTGCTTTGAGTGCTCACCATGAGATCATCATGGCTAATTTAAAGCTCTACCAGAAAATGTTGATAGAGGATGCAAATCCCAGATTAGCTTCCTCCTGGATGCATTTTCAAACAGAAAAATTAGTGCAAGGACAGCGCCTCAGTGATTGGACACAACTTTTCCTCTATCTCGTACTCGGCATAGCCGCTTTGAGCGCAACAAGTTTTCCATTAGCTGGTCTTAAACAGATCTTCTTCTGGATGAGTGCGACCTGCTTTGGCCTATCGCTGGTTTGTATCATCTATGGCTGGAAGAAACGCAAAAAAATAGACCTGCAACAGCCACAGCCAATCAGTATCTGACATCTTTCTAACTAACACCATGTGCACGTTTTCCACATGCCCACTCTTTTGAGGAGGAAAATGGCGAGGCGGTCGCGACCGCCTCGCCATTTTCCTCCTCAAAACAAGCGAGAGCCGTAGGCGCGAGGTGTAAGGGATAAAACTTGGACATGGCGTTAACTACCTTACGGCAAATAATTCATAGATAGAAATAAGCTAATCCAGAGTTTAGTATATAAGATCAGCTTCACCTTTTATGCCAACCATTCCACATCTCTTTGGAACGATAAACAGTAACCATCACAACTGATACCGGGACAATAATATGGAGGCGCTAATGCTCACTGGTCAGATCTTGCTCTTGCTTATTGTGATTTTGATCGTGGTTCAATTATTTGGATATATGAGTAGATTTATTGGTCAGCAATGGGTGATAGGCGAAATACTTGCCGGACTCGCCCTTGGACCTTCATTATTAGGAGCATTGTTTCCAGATGTACAAGCGTTGTTGTTTCCTGCCAGTGTGATGCCAACTTTGCAGACATTGGGGGATATCGGTCTGGTGCTCTATATGTTCTCTCTGGGCGCACGACTGGACACACAGCTAATGCTGAGTCAGGGCCGTAAGGCAATTATTACTTCTCTCAATGGTATTCTTCTTCCTCTGCTAATGGGTGCGATATTGGCTTTTTTCCTTTATCCAACCGGCCTGGCCGGCGCGAGCGCTAATCTCATTTCATTTATGTTGATGGTCGGCACTGCTATGGCGATTACGGCTTTTCCTGTCCTTGCACGTCTGCTAGCCGAAAGACATATGCTTACCACAAAGGTTGGCATACTTGCTCTGACTTGCGCTGCGGTAGGGGATGTGGCGGCCTGGTGCTTGCTTGCACTGATGATCGCTATTATTCAAGCCACAGGCCTGGCTGCGGTGGCAGTAACGGTGGGTCTTTCTATCATCTTTATCATGATCATGCTCGTAGTTGTGCGCCCGTTATTACGCTATGCTGCACAACACATCAGGTCAGAACAGGTGTTAATCGCAGGCAGTTTCATTCTCCTGATCGCGTCGGCCTATACCACAAATACAATTGGTATTCATCCAGTCTTTGGCGGTTTTCTGATGGGTATCATTCTTCCACGTCGAACGATCTTTACAGAACAGGTAACAAGTCTTGATCGCGTCAACACTGTTCTTTTCTTACCACTTTTCTTTGTTTCCAGTGGCCTGCGCACCCAGATAAGCTTGATTAGTGGACCTGGCCCCTGGCTCATCTGTCTCTTGATCTTTCTGGTTGCCTGCGCAGGAAAATTCCTTGGTGGCTCCCTTTCTGTCCGTAGCATGGGCGATAGCTGGAAAGATTCCGCGATCCTTGGTATCTTGATGAATACGCGTGGGCTCGTCGAATTGATTGTACTCAATATTGGCCTCGACCTCAAGGTACTGTCGCCCACGCTGTTTGCCATGCTTGTCTTAATGGCTATTGTAACCACGATGATGGCCTCTCCCTTATTATCACTCTTTGGCTATCGTCAGAACAGCCAGCAGGACAACAGCCCATCTCAGCCTGAACAACCTCTGCAAGCTGAAGGACAATCCAGCTTTTCAAAACAAAACATTCAATAGAAAATTCTGCGGGGTCGAGGATTCTGGACAGAGTAGATGGGCGTAAATGCCGTTGAGAAGCGCGCTTACGCCCATCTACTCTGTCCTTTTAAATGCAGAGACTTGCAAAAACCTGATGGTAAGAGGCGGAAAAACATCCTTATGATGCGATGGCTCTTATCCTCTATTCTTGTGGAAAAGTGGTGTAGACAGAACGAGATCGTCTGATCGGTGTGTCCATTATCTCGAAATGCCTGATGCTTGCCGAGCATATTGCTGATATTGCAGTTTTATAAACAATGCTGGCATAATATAACATGATCGTCATTTAGAAGGTGAGCAGTAATTCTGATGCTTATTCATCCCCTGCTCTTCCATAATCGTAATATAGGGCCTGCACAAGCATGGCGAACACCTTTATCACCAGAGGAGGAATAATGTGTTGAAACAAGCCCGGTTAAAGAGCACACTCATTCGCAGTATGTTCATCATTCTGACTTTTTGTATGCTCATCCTTACGACAGCATTTGTGTCATTTGGTGTCTATGCCAGAGGAGCCACCGCTGCACGGCTTCCAGATCCGCCGACGACACCTGTAGCTACAGAGACTACATCTGCGACTGGGACCGCGACGGGTACTGGTACTGCGACGACAACAGTTACGGCACAAGCAGTTATGCAGCATACGCCAAACGGGGTTATTCGCATGACATACAATGCGAATGACAAGACCCTGACCTTGAATCCCAGTATGAGCGGTTTCAAACCAAACAGTACGCATCCTGTAAAAATTGAGCAGGCAAGCTGCCGCACCGCAGGGGTTGGCGGGGGCACGGCCACGGCCACAGGGGCGACACCAACTGAAAAGGCTACCGTATCGGGGACCACGGCACACGTATCGTCAACAAGTACGTCAACGCCGAATCAGTATTCAACGACCTTGACTGTTGACTCCACGGGACATCTCAAGAATAGCGCCACCATCTATAACGTAAGCGCTGCGCCATCTGCCCCCAACATGCGCGTCACTGTCTACAATGGTCCAGGACTCCAGACGGCTGAGGAAAAAGTAGCGATTGCTTGTGGCGCTATCAAACCATACACTCCTGCTGCTGCTACCGCCACGGCGACCAACACCGGTACCGCCACAGTGACCAACACTGGTACCGCTACAGCAGTCAGCACGGCCACCGAAACAGCGACCGCCACATCTACGGCTACTGCCGGTAGCGGCACCATGTTTTCAGCCGATATGGGTCCAACCGACAATCCCAACGAGCGTGCCAGCGGCACAGCCCAGCTAAGCCTGAGTGACGGCACACTAACAGTGGAGATGAATGTGCGTGGATTGGCTCCAAATTCCACCCATGATGCTCATCTGCATTCAGGTACCTGTAAGAATATTGGTAATGTTGTCTACGACCTTGGTACCCTGACCGCGACCTCCCAGGGCACGGCCAGCCTGACCAAAACGTTTAAAAATGTCACCTCAATCCCAGAAAATGATCTGGCGGCACAGGTACATTACGGCACAAATCTGAACGATCAAGCTCAGTACAATCCCATCATGTGTGGTAATGTACGCATAAACCAGAACCAATCAACCACCCCGTAACATCAGCCACCCGATTCAATCAAGTCGCTAGCGAGAAGTTACTTTCTCGCTAGCGACTACTAATTTCTCCCACTTCCCCTCAATGCATTCCCACCCATACCACAAAGGTCAAGCAATCTCTATGCAACACTCCAATAGCATTACACGTATATATTTAAAGATCATTCATCGCCGGCTACTAAATCACTAAAATAAGATATCAAATATATAGATATGAATATATCTTGATTAGTACTATAGGAATGAAGCTATTAGAAAAAAGTAGCACTACTTTTTCAGCAAAGGAGTATAAGACAGATGACATCCTCTCTCAGTTACCTGGTTGGACAACCATTGGTCTGGATGCCCACCGCGACATTCAAGTCTCGTTACTCTCTCGTAGCGCCGGACAATACCACCCTGGCAACATTAGACATGAGTGGCTGGAAATCAAAGGCACACATTGTTGTACCAGAAGGAACTCTTTTTATAGAGAGAGAAGGCTGGTCTGGCAGAAAAATAAATGTTCAAGCCAGTGAGCAGGGTCCTCTCCTTGCTACCTACCAACGCAAATGGACAGGCACCAGCGGCACGCTCACATTTCCGGATGGCTATGCATTCACATGGAAAGGTATCAATTTCTGGGGCAACGAGAAAGCCTGGACAGACTCCACTGGTACCAATCCCTATATCCACTTCTCCACCGGCAGCTTCTCACGTAAAACGACAGTTACCATCCATCCACAAGCCGCTGACCTACCCAACCTCTCTTTACTCGTGGCTCTCGGTCTCTACAACATCATCGTCGAAAGAAACGATGCGGCAGCAGCCAGCTCTGCAGCAACCGTCTAAATAAACTACCTGAGGAGGCGGTATAAAGCATAGCATCTATCTCTATGCCTCCTCCTCTTGCTTACCTCGACTGTACATGTGCTGTATTATGCATGTGGATAGGACCACTCACCAAGGAGTTCTATATTTAATGCGAGCGCCACTCCAGATTGTTCCAGAACGCGCTGGTACGCATCGATAATAAGGTCAGCAATATCCTGCGCACTAGCGCCCCCTAGATTCAGAATATAGTTCGCGTTCTGCGCTGAAATCTGCGCTTTGCCTTTTGTTTTTCCACCCAGGCCAGCTTTAGCGATCAGGGCCCGCGCCGTTGTGTTAGCGGGATCTTTAAAGATTGAACCAAGCTGCTGGTGAGATGGTTCGATCTGTCTGCGCTTTTGCAGATTGGTGTCAATCAGCGCGGTTAGGGCGGTAGGATGTTGTGGATGCAGATGGAGGGCCAGCGTCACGATCAGCTCGGCCGGAGTAATGAGTTGGCTAGGAGCGAGAACCAGGCGACCACTTTGATCGATCTGCGTCATCGGCTTTTCACGGAAACGGCTATGACGGTAACCAAGTTCCAGCTCATCATGTTCATAGCGCCGAAATAATGGTTGGGCATACTCACCCTCTTCAGCGATATTACAACCACGAGCATCCAGCACATCAATCCATAACAGAGCCTGTCCCAGGTCCTGATTGTGTGCGCCCGCATTACTGATGACGCCAGCGCCAAGCGTACCAGGAATACCAGCCCCAAATTCCATACCCCCCCAACCAAGTGGCACAAGTTTCTGCAGCAGGTCATTCCAGCGTACGCCTGCTTCCGCGGTAACAATGGCGGATCCATCGGCCTGCGCCTCAATCTGATAATCCTGGAGACGTACCTGAGCAACAATACCCCGGACACCGGCATCTGCATATAAGATATTTGTGCCAGCACCAACGGCCAGCAAGGGCCAGCGTTCCTGCGAACACAAACTGATCAGGTTCACCAGTTCTTTCTGGTTCTCAACGGTAATCCAAAGATCGGCCTCACCCCCAACCCCAAAGGAGCTATGCAGCGTAAGCGGCTCCCGCCGCTGAACGCGCGCCTGAAAATGGGGAGCAAGTAATTCATAGGCACGACCAGCATCGAATACCATAACGATGATTCCTTTCTACACCTCAGGAAACCTGAATATGTTCAGCATGATTATTTCTCTATAGTTTAAAGGAACAACATCACAAAATATACACAAATGAACCGCAACCATCACAGAACAATCACGAACCCGAGCGTACTGCTCTTCTTGCTATCTCTGCTGTGACCGCTTTGTGATAACAAACACAACAAGCGTAAGTAGATTGTGAGCGCCTCCCCATATACTCAGGACAGGTACATGAAGCGACAGCATATATGGAGGTATACATGGTTTACGCTGATCAGGGACGTCTCGCATTAATGCATAAGTATTGGAACGCGGCGAACTATTTGACGGTCGGTCAGATCTATCTACAGCATAACCCTCTTCTCAAAGAACCATTACAACCAGAACATATCAAGCCTCGGCTCCTCGGACATTGGGGAACATCGCCGGGACTTAGTCTTATATATGTTCATTTAAATCGTCTTATCCAAGAGTATGATGCCAATATCATTTATCTCGCAGGACCTGGACATGGCGGTCCGGCTCTGCTAGCGAATGTGTATCTGGAAGGTACCTACTCGGAGATTTATCCAAAAATAACGCCGGATGCCGTGGGGATACAGCGGCTATTCCGTCAGTTCTCTACACCTGGTGGTGTCCCCAGTCATGTCAGCGTCCCTACCCCTGGCTCTATCCATGAAGGTGGCGAGTTAGGCTATGTGCTCTCACATGCCTTTGGGGCGGCCTTTGATAATCCAGATCTGATTGTCGCCGCAGTCGTTGGCGATGGCGAAGCAGAGACTGCACCAC
Organism: Dictyobacter alpinus; assembly: GCF_003967575.1. Taxonomy (NCBI): domain Bacteria; kingdom Bacillati; phylum Chloroflexota; class Ktedonobacteria; order Ktedonobacterales; family Dictyobacteraceae; genus Dictyobacter; species Dictyobacter alpinus. The sequence goes on along the minus strand of NZ_BIFT01000002.1, from coordinate 2,945,616 downwards.
TGGAAGGTGCCTGGAAAAGTACGCAATTCCTGAATCCACAACGTGATGGCGCGGTCCTGCCTATTCTGCACTTGAATGGCTATAAGATTTCAGGACCAACCGTACTCGGACGTTCTAGCGATGAGAGCATCGAAAAGTTGCTCTCAGGACATGGTTATGATGTCCACTTCGTCGAGGGCGATGATCCTATGCAGGTGCACCAGGATCTGGCGACAACACTGGATCTGTGTTACGCTAAAATCCGTTCCTATCAGGAAGAGGCCCGTACCCATGGTTTCACCCGCCAACCCGAGTGGCCCGCCATTGTCCTGCGTACACCAAAGGGCTGGACAGGTCCTAAAGAGGTTGATGGCATACCAATTGAGGGAACGTTCCGTTCTCACCAGGTTCCGGTCGCCAGTGTAAGAAGCAATCCTGAACATATGCGCATCTTTGAAAACTGGCTGCGCAGCTATCATCCGGAAGAACTATTTGACGCCGAGGGTAGTCTGGTTCCTGAACTTGCCGCGCTGGCCCCTAAGGGTGATCGGCGCATGGGCGCTAATCCACATGCCAATGGTGGCACAATATTGACCGAGTTGGATCTTCCAGCCTTTACAGATTACGCCATTGATGTCCAAAAACCTGCGACGGAATTGCATGAGTCCACACGCCAATTAGGAAAAATGCTGCGTGACATTTTCACGCGCAATGCCGCAGAACACAATTTCCGCCTCTTCTGTCCAGATGAGACCAATTCCAATCGCCTTGGTAATGTCTTTGAAGTTGAAAATCGCTGTTCGGTAGAACCTGTCATTTCAATCGATGATCATGTCTCTCCTGACGGCCGTGTGATGGAAGTACTGAGCGAACATCTTTGCCAGGGATGGCTTGAGGGCTATCTTCTCACCGGTCGCCATGGCCTGTTCGCTTCCTACGAAGCATTCGCCATGGTCTCTGCATCCATGAGTATCCAACATGCCAAGTGGTTGGAAGAGAGCATCAAACTTCCCTGGCGTAAACCGGTTGCCTCGCTCAATATTCTGCTCACCTCTACCTGCTGGCGCAATGATCATAATGGCTTCAGTCATCAAGGACCAGGCTTGATTGATACAATGCTCTCGAAAAAAGGCACCGTCTCACGCATCTATCTGCCGCCAGATGCCAACTGCCTGCTATCGGTCGCCGACCATTGTCTGCGTAGCCACGACTATGTGAATCTGATCGTGATTGATAAGCAGCCTCAGTTGCAATGGCTCAATAAAGAGGATGCCATCGATCATTGTACGCGTGGCCTCTCTACCTGGCAATGGGCCAGCAATGATGAATTCGTCGAGCCAGATGTGGTCATGGCCTGTGCCGGAGATATTCCAACGCTGGAAACAATCGCGGCGGCCTGGTGGCTACGCAAACATATTCCGGAACTGAAGGTACGTGTGGTAAATGTGGTGGACCTGATGACGCTCTATCCATCCCTGTTACATCCCCATGGACTGGATGAAGCAACGTTCATTAACCACTTCACACACGATAAGCCGGTAGTCTTTGCGTTCCATGGCTATCCAAGGGCCATCCACGAAGTAGTGCATGGACGTCCTAATGCGGAGCGTTTCCATGTGCGTGGCTTTAACGAAGAAGGGACAACCACCACTCCATTTGATATGGTTGTCCTCAACGGCATGAGCCGCTATCAACTCTGTATCGAAGCTATGCGCCGCGCGACCCGCGTACGAGGTTTGACCGCCCCACTGATCGCGGAATGCAATGATATCCTGACCCGCCACAAAAGCTATATCCAGGCCAATCTCGAAGACCTACCAGAAGTCCGCGATTGGACATGGACCAACTAAAAAGACGTATGGGAGCTACTTTCGTGACAAGGTAGCTCCCATTTTCAATAGTGCTCAGAGCAGTTGCGGATAAAAATCGCGCACATACTGCTGAAACAAGGCAATTGCTTCAAGACACGCCCAGCTGGTTCGCGCCAGTTCTTCACGCCGCTTCTCAACTGCCGCGATGGCTTTTTCAGGCCGTCCTGCCGCCAATTCTTCTAACACAGGCACAATAATATCAAAGTTATAACCTGCTTCTCTGAGTAGAACAACCAGACGCAACCGTCGCATCTGCTGCTCATCATAGAGACGATAGTGGCTGCTCTTATCGCGCAGTGGATGCAATAAGCCCTGCTGCTCCCAGAAATGTAAGGCCGAGACGCGCACACCCACTTCCCTGGCGGCATCTCCCACGCGCAATAGTTGTGTATGACGTACGTGCGTATGGCCTGCATCGCCTGATGAAGAGGATTGTGCCGCCAACATGCTCAGAGCGGTCAAAGTTTGCTCAACCTGCGAACGTTTATGAGCAAGTTCAGCATGGCGCTCATCAATCAGGGCCAGCGCCGCCGCAAGCTTATTCTGATGCAGTGCCTGCATAATTGCGCGTGTCCCTGGCCAACCATAGCCACCAATCAGTTTTCTGGCGGTCTTGAGCGCCAGCAGATGCCGCTGCGTATACAGACGATATCCCCCTGAACTACGCTCTGCCGGTGGTATAAAGCCAGCAGCTTCATAGTTGCGAACCTGCTGAACACTTATTTGTCCGGCTCGGGCCAGATCGATTGTACGCAAATAGTCATGGTTTGCCATATAACATCCTCTGCTATGAGTAGAGGCTTCCCGCAATTACTACTTTTTTAGCTACTATGACCAAAAATTTCTGTGTAAAAGGCATCTCGACCCGCAAGATTCAGTGCTGCGATTTTGCGTTTCTCGTAAAAATCTTTGACATCTCCACGCTCAAAATACCAGATACAATCGAATAGGATACTTAATTTATAGACATCGAACAAATATTTCTTTTCATTCTCATCCAATGGTCGATAGCGGTTATACTCTACGACTGTTTTTCGTGCCGCACTAAAATCAAGGATATGAGCATCCGGCTTAAAATTGAACCAGCTATGCCACTCGAAGGTCGTGATAAAAGGGTTCATCAGGTTTACAAGATCGTAGGCCAGAAACGTGTAATTTGCATCATCAAAATCGATCAATGCGTTGAATTTGCCGTCTTTAAACAGAATATTCGAGAAATGAAAATCGCCATGACAGATGCCCTTTGGCAAAGAGGCTGGCAGTTGAAGCTGTGCTAGTTCATATTCAAACCAGGCTAGCTTTGCCTGCGCATTTAGGGTGCCGATCCTGGTAGCTGTAACTTGCGCTAATGCTCGGCAATGGTCAACATCGTAGTTTAATCTATCATCTGTATGGCGTGGCTTATAATCCCTGGTAATAATTTGTAGGTGCGCGACTTCTCGTATCAGTTGCTTTTGCTGAAACTCATCAGGATTTTCCAGATGCTGGCCTTCAGCAAATTCAAAGATACTATAGGGCTTCTCGTTATATATACCTACCGCTTCACCTGACTTATTTTTCAAGAGGGCGGGACAGGGATATTTTTTGTCTTGCAAATAACACATAAGCTCGCTCTCAAAGAGAACCGAGCCCATGGAACGATTTTCATAATACCTGAACACAAACGTTCCATGTGTCGTCTGTAGCAAGAAATTTGTCTGTACCGTCCCAGACGAAATCGGCTTAAAATCTTCAAGCGCTCCTAATTGATAGTTCGCAAGAATTTCTATCAATTCGTGCGGCGAGAACTCTGTTTTTACTGTCATAGCAGCCATTCTACCAGATCTAAAGCAGGGCTTCAAACATTTCCTGCCTGCTTCCCTTCCAGAGCTTTTTCATATTCGCCCGGAGATCACTCGCAAGCGATCAGATGTACATTATTTCAGGTGTGGAGTGTGGTGCGCGGCTGCGGCCGCGCACCACACTCCACACCCCCAACCCGGCGTCGCAGGCGCCAAAAAGGAACATTTTCCCTTCCGTCATCTGTATACATTTTGTTAGCTGAACCGTTGACTAAAAGGATGATACTTTATCCGTAGCAGGTCAGCCAAACGTCAAATAAAGAACTATAATCGTGCGATAGCTACATAGAGACACACACTCTTAACTCGAAAAAACTATAGTTCTATCCATTAGCTACTCTATTCAAAAATATGACTATACTACAGAAGAGAATAAAAAGAGACCAGTTTTGTTTCCACCTATCGCACCTGTGTATTCCTCTGGAGGAGTTCTATGTCCGAGCAAGTATGGCGTGTGCTGATTGTTGATGATACCTCATCAGATCGCCAGCTCTTTCGTCATTATCTTATTCGTGATCCTGATGCCCGCTATCAGATTTATGAAGCTGCGAATGGTGAACAAGGTTTATCAATTTGCCAGGAACAACAACTGGATTGCATTCTACTCGATCATCGCCTTCCCGATATGGATGGCGTGATGTTTTTGCAGGCTTTACATGCTCGACCGCTTTCTCATATGCCAGCCGTCATTTTTTTGACCGGGAGCAGCAATGAAGAAATTGCGGTCCAGGCGATGAAGACAGGCGCGCAAGATTACCTGGTGAAGGGCAAGACATCGCCCGAACATTTACGTTCGGCTGTGGCAAATGCGATTCGTACGGCTATACTGCAAAAAAATGTGGAAGAGCAGCGGCTTGAGGTCGCACGACAACATCAGGCGTTTCGTATGGTGGCGGAAAACGCGCCCGATATTATTGCGCGTTTTGATCCTGATTTACGCCATATCTATGTCAATCCCGCTATGCTCCAGGCTACCAACCTCTCTTTTGAAGAGGTGATTGGTAAAACGAATCGTGATTTACACATGCCCGAAGAGAATGTTGCGTTCTGGGACCAGATTCTGGCCGAAACCTTTACATCCAAAAGTGAGAGAGTCATTGAATATACGTTTCAGTCGACCTCTGGGCTACGCTATTACGAGTCACACCTGGTCCCTGAGTTGAATTCCCATGGTGATATCGTCTCTGTTCTGGGTGTGACCCGCGATATTACTGACAAGAAGGAACTTGAGCAGCGTAAAGATACCTTTATCAGTATGATCAGTCACGAGTTGCGCACGCCGTTAACCGCGGCCAAAGCCAATCTCCAACTCATACAACGCCGATTGCAAAAATTGCAGCATAACGAAAAGGCATTTTCCGCCGAAACGGTCCAATCGTTGGCAGAAACGGCTGGACTGCTCCAGCGCGCGACTCGCCAGCTTGATATTCAGAATCGTCTGGTACAGGATCTTCTGGATGTCTCTCGTATTCAAAACCAGAAAATCGAACTCGATTGCCAGTTGTATGATATCATCAGATTAATACGAGAAACCTCTGAGGATCAGCGGGCCCTTGTTCCACAGCGTACCATCCAGCTACATCTACCCATCAACTCCAGCATTCCAGTCATGATCGACCATATTCGTATCGGTCAGGTACTACAAAACTATATGACCAATGCCTTGAAATACTCAGATCCAACTGAGCCAATCATCGTGGGTCTCACCCGGGAAGCTGACCGTGTGTGTATCTGGGTCAAGGATCATGGTCAAGGACTACAAAGAGAAGATCTTGCACACATCTGGGAGCGCTTCTATCAGGTGACACAAGTTGGCTCCAATGCAGGACTGGGCCTGGGGCTCTATATTTGCCAGACATTAATTAGTCTGCATCACGGCACTGTCGGCGCAAGCAGCCAACCTGGCGAAGGTTCTACCTTCTGGTTCACCTTACCTCTTCCCACAGCTCAGCATTAATCTCGCTGTACGAACAGGTTCTTCTGCAAAAAATGAGTCTACATTACTATTTATGCTTCAAACATAATCGGTAATGAGAGGATCTGGTGCAGAGGACCGGCGGTTATATCAGGCGATCTATCCGGGATGCGCCGGAAGTTCTTGAGTTGTTTGCATAACATTGGGAGAATAATATTCGCTTCCATACGGGCAAGAGGCGCACCGAGGCAAAAGTGGATGCCATGACCAAAACTCAGATGGCGTTTAGCATCACGTCGAATATCAAAGTGCTCTGGATCAGCAAAGTATTGCCCATCATGATTGGCCGACGCATTCCATGCATTAATAATCATGTTAGCAGGTATAGATTTGCCACCTACAACGGCATCCACAGTAGTGCGACGAACAGTCACCCAGAACGGTGGCAGGTAACGTAGAATTTCTTCAATTGCTTCTGGCATGTGCTCTGGCTGTTGGAGCAAATGATCGCGCGACTGCGGATATTTTGTAAAACAGTAGATGGCATTGGTGATCAGATTTTGCACCGTCTCCTGTCCGGCAACGAGCAGGAGGACGCAAAATTTTAGCAACTCGTCATCACTTAATCCTGCATTATTGCTCATAGCGGTACTCAGAGCAGAAATAAAACCTTCACACGGTTCACGACGGCGCTTTTCCAGAATATGCGCGATATAATCATACAGTTCCTGCCCCATACGATTATGGGACTTGATAACATCTTCTCTTGAAAGCAAGGGAGTATTACTATCCACACCTTTAACCCAGCGATAAACGAGCCGTCGGTCTTGTATGGGTATCTCGAGCATAGCAGCAATCAAGTTACAGGTCAAAGGAAATGCCAGGTCTGAGACAATATCCATTGTTCCCAGCGGTATCAGTTGATCCAATAGCTCCTGCGTGAGCTGACGGATACTTTCAGTCATAGATATAATAGCACGCCTGGTAAATGCCTGATTGGTCAGCTGGCGCAACCTGCGATGATCTGGTGGATCTTGAGCGACGATGGTATCTTTCAAAAAGTTGTTCTGTGAGAAATTGGGAACATCTGCTGACGAAAAAGTATGATGGTCAGTAATCACCTGATAGACATCGTCATAGCGAAAAACATGCCAGATGTTGAGCTGTTGATCATAAACAACCGGTGAATTTGCTCGCATATAGGTAAACCACTCAAACCCTCGTAGTGTCTCTTCAATTGGGGGCGTATTTATAGGGGTATTACTGCTAGAATTATACTTTTTTTGTTGCTGCTGTTGCATTAGCTAGCCTTTCTCATCCTTTTCCTCTTTTTCATAAAATGCGTAAAGAGAAAAAAGGCATAAAAATTCCCTGTGAGTTATTTCACATTTAACTTCTTCAGGTAAGCCTTCTGTACAACAGTATACTAAGGTATAGATATTTTACAAATTAGCTGGTACCATATATCTTCTTTGTTTTATTTAAAGCTCAAAATATAATATTTCTATATTATATTTTTTGTCGTTTTACTTGAATAATAACTGCTAGTTTTCAAGGAGCTTTGTGCTCAGGAGCACTAAGAGACAGGCCATGCGTAATAAATTCCATAATCGAGTTAAACACGTTCTCTGGCAACTCGTCAATTTCCTTTTTTTGTCCACTTTCTGGAGGCCAGATTAGCCAGCGTAAGGCAATAAAATGTCCGATGCCCATCAACGTATAGGCAATAGCTTCAGGATCCAGCTGGCGAATGCTCCCTTCATCCATCGCCTCTTGTAGACCACGGATATATCCCTGACTGATCTTATGATAGTAGGAATAAAATGCGTCTGGCGCCACCCGTTCGGCTTCCTGCACAATACTATAGATACGTCGATGGCTGGATACAAACTGAAAGAAGGCCTGAAAACCACGCCGCTCAATCTCGATACGATTATCCGCGCCAGCAATTGCAGCCCGCATATCGGCCCGTAAGCGCTCGCCGATATCTCTCACCAGTTCTTCAAATATGGTGCGCTTACTATGAAAATAGATATAATACGTTCCCTGGGCTACGCCTGCACGTCTGGTGATTTCTGAGATGCTGGCTTCATAATAGCCCAGTTCACCAAAGACTTCTTCGGCCGCATCGAGTATCTTACGGCGAGTGGCTTCTCCCCGTGCGGTAACGGGCATCAGGGGATTTTCAGCTTCATGACCTTTACTCATTTTTTATCCTCTAACGATTACTACCATTACAAATATGATACATGAACCATGTATCATATTATACAATACCACGCTAAAAAAAGACGCGCCTCTGTTAGATATACGCATACCACTAGGGAAAACAGTAGAAGATTCAGCCTATTTCCGATACAATAGAAGAAGAAAAGAACAATGTAGTTCGACATGGAGGTGGCCCATGACGTTCATTCCTCCCGGCGAGTGGCTGACTCGACATGAACTTCTCTGTCCTGAGAAAATAGCGCTGATCGATGATAAGACTGGAACGAGCGTTACATATCGCTCGCTCAATCTGCGTGCCCGCACGCTGGCTGCCTATCTACAACAGAATTTTCATCTTCAGCAGGGAGAGCGCGTGGCGGTCCTGGCCTTTAATGCCCCCGAATATCTGGACGCTCTTTTCGCCTGCATCTTGTTGGGAGCTATACTAGTACCACTCAACTGGCGTCTAACGGTACATGAACTGAATATGATCCTCAATGACTGCCAGCCGGTCCTACTCTTGCACGATGCTACCCACGAAACACTGGTGGATCACCTGCAAAATACCTGTCCAACACGCTCTCTACTTGCCTTCCAGCACTTTCCCGGCGAGCAGGCACAACTGGCACAGCAGCTTCGTCCTTTCAGCACAAAGGATGGTGAGGAGCCAGCTTTGATTCTCTATACATCAGGTACCACTGGCATACCGAAAGGCGTTGTGCTCTCCCAACGCATGCTCACCTGGAATGCGCTCAATACGCAGATCAGTTGGGGACTACAAGAAAATGATATCGCGCCAACTTTCGCGCCTTTTTTTCATGCTGGTGGACTCAATGTGCTGACAACTCCGCTTTTTCAGCTTGGGGGGACGATCATTCTGCTACCTGACTCGGCTCCACAGACGATCTTGTCTGCCATCGAGAGACTACGCTGTACGGTTGTTTTCGCGGTCCCTACGATTTTTCAGCGTATGTTGGAACATGCCAGTTTTGGTCGCACTGATTTCTCGTCGGTGCGCTTCTTTATTGCGGGTGGCTCTCCCTGTCCTTTGCCGCTGATTGCTGGCTATGCTGAACGTGGACTGGGATTTCGGCAGGGGTATGGTCTGACAGAGGTGGGAGTGAATTGCTTTAGTCTGGCACCAGAGTATGCGTTCAGTAAAGCTGGCTCGGTTGGCCATCCCATCATCCATTCACATGCTCGTATCGTTGATGAGTTTGATCAAGATGTAGCAGCGGGCGAGATCGGTGAACTGGTGCTGGCAGGCCCGCATGTTTGTTCCGGCTACTGGCAACAGCCTGAGGCCACGACTGAAGCCTATCGCGCTGGCTGGTGGCATACAGGAGACCAGGCACGCTGCGATGCTGAGGGCTTTTATTATATCGTTGGGCGCAAAAAAGATATGTTTATCTCTGGTGGCGAGAACATTTATCCAGCCGAAGTTGAGGGCGTGATTATTACCCATCCCAAGGTACTGGAGGTCGCGGTCATTCCCCAGCCCGACGCTCGTTGGGGTGAGGTCGGACTGGCGGTAGTAGTTCCACGTATTCCAGGTAGCTTAAGTTCTGAAGAAATTCTGGATTTTTGCGCGGACAAACTTGCTCGCTATAAGCTTCCCCGTGCGGTGCACTTCACAGAAGTCTTGCCGCGCAATATGATGGGAAAGATCCTGAAAGCCGAACTGGCCAGAGAATTTCAACATATGTCCTGATACAACACGACCTTTAATGGGCGGTCCAGCCGCAGTCGATTGTTTGGGCACTGCCGGTAATGCCACTGGCGGCATCACTACACAGATAGGTTGCCAACTGTGCTACCTCGACAGGCTCGAGCAAACGCTTGATGGCACCTTCAGTGACCATGATTTTCTCGACGACTTCACTTTCGGGAATTCCATGGATTTTGGCCTGGGAGGCGATCTGCTTTTCGACCAGCGGGGTCCGTACATAGGATGGGCAGATGGCATTGCAGGTTACGCCATGCTCCGCTACTTCCAAAGCTGTGGTACGCGTCAGACCAAGGATACCATGCTTGGCTGTAACGTAGGCTGATTTAAAAGGTGAGGCGAGCAGGGCGTGGACTGAAGCTATGTTGATGATACGACCCCAGTTGCGCTTATACATGTCGGGTAATACAGCTTGCGTCAATAGAAAAGGCGCGGTTAACATAATCTCAATAATCTGCCGCCATTTCTCTTCAGGAAATTCAACAATTGGGGCGACATACTGAATACCTGCATTATTGATCAGAATATCAACCTGTCCTTCCACTTCAATGGTGCTGGATACCAGTGTACGCACCTCATCTGGCTTTGTCATGTCTGCCGCCTGGAAACGTGCATCGGACAGTTCGGCGGCGGCGGCCCGTCCATGTTCAACGTCTACATCTGAGATGGTAACACGTACGCCTTGAGCGGCCAGATCCCGGGCCACGGCCAGACCAATACCAGAGGCGGCACCAGTGACAATCGCGACTTTTCCATGCAAACTACTCATAACACAACTCCTTTGCGTTAGTATGAAATCGTTATCCACCCATGTATAGTTCCTGGACGGCTGAATTGGCGGTCAATACCGTCGCCTCTCCATTGAGGACAATGCTGCCACTCTGTAAAATATAGGCGGTATGCGCCACGTCCAGGGCCTGATGGGCGTTCTGCTCAACCAGTACGATGGTCAGGCCTTCTTCACGGTTCAATTGCTCGATGACTTCAAAAACGGTTTCTACGATGATCGGGGCTAGGCCGTGTGATGGTTCGTCAAGCAAGAGCAGGCGCGGATGCGACATCAGGGCACGCCCGATCGCGAGCATCTGGCCTTCGCCACCACTTAAGCTAGCCGCGTGCGCCTGTAGACGCGTTTTCAGGCGTGGAAATCGCGTTAGAATACGCTCAATGTCCTGTTCGATCTCGATACGTGAATGGCGCGTATAAGCTCCCATCAACAGATTTTCACGTACCGTGAGCGAGCCAAATAGCTCACGTCCCTCAGGTACCAGGGCCAATCCTTCCCGTAGGCGCCTTTCGGCCGCCAGCCGTCTGAGTGGTTTACTCATCAGTTCAATATTACCAGCTTTGATGGGGATCAGTCCGCTCAAGGCGCGCATCAGCGTGGTTTTACCAGCACCATTGGAGCCTAAGATAGCGACGATGGCTCCCTGTGGCACCTCAAAAGAGATACCATGCAGGACTTCGAGTGAGCCATAGCCAACATGTAGCTGTTCAACTTTCAGCATGCGTGATCCCCTCCTGTTGCACTTTCTTCGTAGCGCCCCGTCCCAGATAGGCTTCCAGGACAGCGGGATTGCTCAGGACGATTCCAGGCGCACCTTCGGCCAGTTTACGGCCATAATCCAGTACACAGATACGATCAGCCACGGCCTGTACCAGGCGCATATTATGCTCGATCAGGAGCAGGGTCGTACCCAGTTCGTTTTGCCAGGACCGTAAGCGGGCTGCCAGTTCCTGTACCTCCTGGGGCGGCACGCCTGCGGCTGGCTCGTCAAGGAGCAACAGGCGCGGGTGCAGCACCAAGGCACGGGCCACGCCGATCAGTTTCTGAACCCCAAATGGAAGCGAACCAGTATTACGCCGGGCATAACTCTCTAATCCAAGCAGGACCAGTGTGTCCATGGCCTGCTGCCGGGTACTGGCATCTTCGCGTTTACTGCGTCCAAAAGGTAGGATGCCCGAGAGGATACCTGCGTGCAATTGGGTATGGCGAGCAGTCAGCAAATTATCCAGGACGGTCATACTATTGAATAGCTGCAATTGCTGAAACGTGCGCCCGATACCAAGCGAGGCACGCTGATGAGCCTGTAAGGACAACAGTTCGTTTCCAGCAAAGCGAATGCTGCCGGCGGCAGGCTTGATCAGCCCGCTGATACAGTTGAGCACGGTTGTTTTCCCCGCGCCATTAGGACCGACCAGCGCGAAAATTTCTCCTTCCGCAATCTGCAGGTCCAGTTCATTGATTGCGGTGAGGCCACCAAAGCGCACGCTCAGGTGCTGGATTTCCAACAATGGACCTGCTTGCATCACCTCAGCCATGCTGCTCCTCCCCGCTACAGTTACGTTGTAGCCAGTTGCCGGCCCGTGCTCCCAGACTACTCAATCCACTGGGAAAGAAGATCAGGACAAGCAGGAGCAGTAAGCCATAGATGCCTGTAATCAGGGTTGAGATCTGCAATTGGAATGTGCCAATCAGCATAGGACTGGGTAATTGGCCCAGCAGCACCGGGAGAAAACCCACAAAAATAGCTCCCAGGACTGATCCTGTCAATGAGCCTAATCCACCTACGACGATCATGGCCAGAAAGGCGATGGTCTGGTCCGCACTCGACATACTTGATGAGGCCGTGGTGGCCCAGGTGGCATAGAGGGCACCAGCCAGCCCGGTCATGGCGGCGCTAATCACAAATGCCTGTAACTTATATTTGGTCAGATTGATGCCAAAGGCTTCGGCCGCCGTTTCGTTGTCTCGAATAGCGATCCAGGCCCGTCCGACCCGCGAATGGAGAAGATGATAGCTTAAGAAGAGCAAACAAACAACGATAGCAAAGATAAAATAATAGAGCGTGTGATCATCATTTAAAAAATCTGGCAGGTTGCTCAGATCATAATTCTGCCGCCCTGCCGTGGTATCCCAGTAATTCAGCAATGTTCCGACCGTGGTTACCAGTCCCAGAGTAGCTACGGCAAGATGGGCACCGGAGATACGCAGGGCCGGACTACCAACGAGCACACCAAGCAGGGCCGAGACCAGAACCGCGACCAGAATGCCAATCCAGTAGGGCTGACCCAGGTCGCTGCTCAACCAGGTCAGAATATATGCGCTGACCCCAAAGAAGGCGGCATTGCCCAAGGAAGGTTGGGCCGCATAGCCGGTGAGGATATTCTGGGCCAGGGCCGCCAGGATGAAAATACCGATCAGTGAGATCCGGTGCAATTGGAAGGCTGAACTTGAACCGAAGAACTGGTCATACACCTGTGGCAGAACGATCAATGCCAGGATGCCACAGATACTTCCCAACCAGTTCCGTTGATTTTTGAGTTGTAAGATAAGACCCGGTTTTCTGCGCGACTCTACCTCTGGCTGCGCCGCTACATCTGGACCGGACACTTGATCCATTGTCGGCTTTTGTGTCATTACCACACCTCCTTTGCTATACACGCCGTAGCAGCGCACGACCACGCAACCCCTGGGGCCTGATCAGCAATACAATCACAAAACCAGCAAAAATTACGCTATCACGGATCGCCGGATTGCCGATATCGAGTGATCCAATAGTATGACCGGCCAGCAGGTAGGCTAAGAGATTGCTGACCAGCCCAACCAGGATACCTCCAATCAAAGATCCAGGCAGGCTATCCAATCCACCAAGTACGGCCCCAATAAATGCAGGTAGGAGGATCGGGTCCATAAATTGGACATTGATGAGATTGCTCTGGCCCGCCAGTAAAATACCGCAAATGGCTGCCAGAAATGAACTCATGGCCCAGACCAGCATAAAGATCCGTCCCACCGAGGCTCCCATCAGGCGTGTCGCTGGAATACTATCGGCCATGGCGCGCATGGCGATACCCAACCGGGTGCGCAGCAGAAAGAGGTTTAACCCCAGCATCAAAGCCGCGGTCACCACCAGAATCACTATATCGATGGCTGAAATATACAGCCCTCCCAGACGGATCGCCTGGCCCTCAAATGGTGTGGAGAAGTGCTGCACCTCAGCCAGTTGCGGCCAGATCGCCTGGATGATTGTTTCCAGTACCAGCGCCAGCGCCAGGGTGGCAATCGCTTTGGTAAAGATAGGAGCATGCAGCACGGGCCGCGCAAAACCTCGCTCCAGTACAATCCCCAGCAGCGGCGCGAAGATTAGTGTGAGCAGCAAGGCCAGCCAGAAATTAAGTCGTGCCACGGTCAACAAAATATACATAAAACAGGCGCACAGGGCGGCGATGGCCCCATAAGCAAAATTAAGTACTCCAGTGGTACGGTAGATCAAAACGATCCCTAACGTTAATAGCCCATACAGACTGCCTGTTACCAGTCCCGCTATGACGACTTGCAAAAATGCGATCATTGCATCTGCCTCCGTCGGCTATAATTTCCATTCACTAGCGCCAACATGACAGGTGAGTCATGTCTTATGTATCATGCCATGAAGATGCTGTTGCTGTCAAGAGATGTTTTTTTGCACCCTTGACATTTGATACTCATATCGGTTATATGTGAAACATGACTCATGTATCATATTCCTGACCACGCATACGTGGTGTTAAACCAAAGGGAGCAAAAAGGCATGGATCTTTTTACACGGCTTCGGGGCGGAAAACGCTATGCGGTGTTGCTGGTTGCCGCGGCCGCCATGTTTACGCTGGCAGCCTGCAATGGTGGCAACCCTAATAGCGGTCCCTCACCAGCGGCGAATGTACCTGGTGTGAGTAACGACACAATCACAATTGGGGCGGTATTGGATACCACCGGTCCTTTGAAAGTTATCTGCGCACCAATCCTGGCTGGTGATCAACTTTATTTTGACAAGATTAATGCGGCGGGAGGCATCAATGGCCGTAAGGTGAAGCTGGTCCAGGTCAGTGATGATGGCAACTCCACCAAAACGAAGGGTGCGGTACGTCAACTCTTTGAGCAAAATAATGCGTTCGCCCTGTTCCAGGTTTGCGGCTCGGGGAATGCCAATGTAGCCAGTAGTTACACGAATGCCAAACAAATTCCTTTTGTTGATCCCATTGGAGGTGGCTCCAAATTCAATGATGCCCAGGGCAAAGCCTTACCATGGGTCTGGATGACGCAGCCTAATTATGGCGATGAAGGCCATGTTATCGGCTACTATTTGACGAATAAGCAGCATGCGAAAACGGTTGGCCTGCTCTATGAGAATGATGTCCTGGGCTTGCAGCAAAAAACGACTCTGGGTGAGTCTCTCCAAAAAAATGGGGCCCAATTGTCTACATCGGTCGGGTATAATGCTACCCAGACCGACTTTACGGCGGCGGTCCAGACAATGAAGGCGGCCCATCCAGATATCATTGTGCTGAATGGTCTCCCTGGTCCTACTGCTAAGTTTATCGCGGCAGCGACCAGTCAGGGCTATCATCCACCCATGGGTTACCTGGCCAACTATCCTATGGCCGATAATTCCTGGGCGAAAGTTCTGGGACCCGCAGGCGAGGATACCTATGTCAGTGGCTATACCAGTACCGCCGCGCCAATTGGTCAGGAGTATCTAAAAGCCACCTCTGCTGATACAAGCTTTAGTGCGTACAAGTTTTATGGCTATATCAATGCCAAGATATTCTCAGATGCCTTAATGAAAGCGGGCAAAGACCTGACCCGTGATAGTCTGCGCAACGCCCTGGATCATGATTTCAGTAATTATGATACCGGCTTTGGCCCCAGCCTGACCTGGACACCTGATAAACATGGTGGTGTCAGCGATTTTATGTTCCTTCAGATCAAAAAAGCTCAACTTACGCAAGTCAGTGATTTTATCAAAGCCGCGCAAGTCTGGCCATAATACAGTCAGTCCTGGAGGTATTGCTTACCTCCAGGCGGTGTATAAAGGATGAAAAGCTATGTTACTACAACCTGTCAGCGATACATTTGTGACGACAGATCGACTTACCCATCACTATGTTCAATGGGGAACTCATGGGCCAGCGGTTATCTGTGCCCATGGCTTGACGGCCAATGCTTTTTGCTTCCAGGCCTATGCAGAAGAGTTGGCACGTGATCATCGTGTCTTTGCATATGATCTGCGGGGACGTGGTCAGAGCGACCGACCAGAACATGGCTATAGCGTCCCCATTCATGCGGCTGACCTGTCCGCATTGATCACGACATTAGAACTGGAGCAGCCAATCGTACTGGGACATTCGCTGGGCGCTTTAATCTCACTCTATTTTGCTGCCCACTACCCTAACCAATTAAGCAAGCTCATCCTGGCGGATGGCGGTGCTCCCCTCCCCTGGCAAACATATGAGGATCAGCCTGCCTGGTTAGTTGCGGCCATCAGCCGTCTGGGTGTGGCGGTCCCTTCATATGCAGAATACATTCAGCGCCTCAAAACAGCTCCATTCCTGGGTCCCTACTGGAACGAGTATATGGATATCTATTTTGAGCATGATGTCTCCATACAAAGCGATGGCTCAGTTGTCTCTCGTAGCTACCGTGAAGGCATCCTGGAAGAAGGACTCCATGCCAATGAAGCCAGGCCTGAAGAGCAGTGGGCCAACGTGCATGTGCCCACCTTGATCCTCCGCGCCGGTCAGGGACTACTCCAACAAGGTGATCAAATACTATTAGAAAAAGCAGCTACAGATATGCAGCACGCCATAGCACACAACCAGTTTATGAATTTTCCGACGCTCAATCACTATACCCTGCTCTTCAATGTAGAACCAGAACCAGCCAGAGTCATACGTGCTTTCGTCTCATAGTTTTAATCCATAGAACTTGATGTAGATACATAATCCAGGACAGCAGGCGTGTGCTTGCTGTCCTGGTCTTTTCAAGCCAACAATAGCTCTATCGATACTGGACTTTCAACACGGGCACATAGGCTCCACTGGAATCTCCACTATAGAAATCCATAACATCCATTTGATAGGTGTTCTTTGTTGGCGTCTGGAAATGGATGCGGAACTGGGTGTGGCCACTAACATTGATGTATGGGAAGGCACTAGAGGCAATGGTATCACTGGTAGCCTGTTGTGCCTGCGTGGGCACAATATTGAAGGTACCAACATTGTTCTGACCAGAACCAGCGTTATAGTCAGCCTGTTCCAGAGCATTATTGCCATTGAAACCGCCAATGGGCGAGATGTCCGCACTGATGGCGCCTAGATCCCCTTGATAGAAATAGGGATCATAACGATAAAGTGTCAGGATTGCGCTGACAATGCTTGACCCGGCCGGAATCTGGCTGGTATCAAACGAGACAATGCTTATCTCAGCCTGGTTGAGCGAGGTTGAGCCAGCCTGTAGATAGGCCAGCGCTCCCATCGGGATACCATCATTAGGATAGATATAGCCATCTTCGCCAGCCAGCGAGGACAGGGTAATGGTATGTGTAGAAGGTGGCGTCGCGGTGGCACTCGGGGTCGGTGTCACAATTGGGGTCGGCGTTGGCGTGGTCACTGGAGTTGGTGTTGGCGTCGGATTCTGGTTATTCATGGGATGGTTCATGAAAAAGGTATACATGGCATTGGTGGCACTGGGACCATTGGGGTCTGTATACGAGCCACTACTACTACCACCTGACCAGGCATGCCCCATGCCAGCAATTTTCCAGTATTCCTCGATTTCGTTGCCACTGGTATTATTCCAGGTTAAGACGGTATAAGCACGTCCGTTAGAGCCTGGTGCCTGACCATTGGTCGTGGTCGAAGGGCTGCTAAAACTGGCCGCATAGGTTCCGTTTGAGGCCAGATGATCGGTCTGCATCCATTGCTGGATTACCTGATCGCCATTGACCGGATAGACAGTATAATCGCTCTGCCCCTGGAAATCGATGGTCGGAACGACACGGGCGGCACTGCCCATGGCATTATAGGCTGCCTGTCCCTGCTGGGTTGGACTGGGGCCACCCTGCGACTGCGCCATCGTGGCTGCTGTCAGTGAAGTGGCCGCCTGATATTCCAGACCAGAATGCACACCAATGGCTGCAAAGATATCGGGATAGGTTGCCCCCATGATCGCGGTCATCGCCGCACCCGCCGACATACCCGCGACATACACACGATTACTATCAATCGTCCATTTGGAAGTCGCCTGCTTGACGGTCTGCGCAATACCAGCAATGATTGCTGGCTCACCACTTCCACGTGCCTGATCGGCAGGCTGAAACCAGTTCCAACATGAGGAAGAGTTATCGCTACTCGTCTGCTGCGGATAGACCACAATAAATTGCTTCTGATCTGCCAGCGCGTTCATCTGCGTACCATTGGCAAAATCTGTCGGGTTTTGTGTACATCCATGCAACATGACGACCATTGGTACAACGGTACCAACCTGATAATTAGCGGGAGTGTAAACATAATAAGGACGACTGCCGGCTGATCCACTATACGTGTACTGCGTAAAAGTACCGCTACTGGCATACACACGATGGATAAATGGCGCGCTAAACATTAACAGGCTCACCAGGATCAGTGTCAGGACAGCAAGGTAGCGTAACAGCTTTGACATGGAAGCCTCCTCTCACAACTGTGTCATGAGATAACGATGCGCAAAAATACGCGCAGCGCTGCAAAACAGTACTCAACAATGAGTACCTCAAGAGCCAGGCTACAAAGTTGGATTTCTCAATACTATCTATCAGGTAACGATACACAATTAGAGCAGTACAGAAATATGACACATGATTCATATATCAGATAATGACACAAATTGTCAAGTGACTCTGCACCATCAGGAAAATATTTAGCCGACCATATAATAACCGATTCCGGGTTCGGTCAAGATGTGTGTGGGCTGAGAGGGATTATGTTCAAGTTTGCGACGCAGGCGACCGATGTAGACGCGTAGATATTCAGCTTCACTACGATATTCGCTGCCCCAGACGCGCCTGAGCAGGGCTTCGTGGGTGAAGATCTTATCTGGATGGAGCGCGAGTTCTTGCAATAACTCGAACTCGGTCGGCGATAATTTGACCAGGATGCTGTCTTTCCAGACACGACGCTGCTCAAAGTCGATTTCCAGATTACCAAAACGCCGTATGCCAGCAGAGATCGGGTGGTCTGCCCAGTGGTTACGGCGCAGTACGGCCTTGATACGAGCCAGCAATTCACCGATGCTAAATGGCTTGGTCAGATAATCATCGGCGCCTTGCTCCAGGGCCGCGATTTTATCGCCATCTTCCCCAAGGGCGGTCAGGATAATAATGGGGACGGTACTGCTTTTGCGGATACGCCGACACACTTCCAGGCCATCCATTCGTGGCATCATGATATCCAGGATTACCAGCGCAAAATTGCTCTTCTCAAACAGGTCCAGGGCCTCCAGCCCATTGCTGGCCAGCGAGACCTTGAAGGTCCGTAGTTCCAGGTTACGCTGCACAAAATCCTGGATACCTGGCTCGTCTTCTACGACAAGGATATGTTTTTCCAGTGGCATACATTGACACTCTTTCTTGCTAGACTAGAATGCTTCTTCTAGTTTAAAGGGACTTGCCGGTGAGTTGGGAACATGCAGGAGACGCGCGGGCAACCAGATATGGAAGATCGCACCAGTTGCGCCATTGCTACGGTTCTCGGCCCAGATACGGCCACCATGGGCCTCGACAAAGCCACGGCAAATGGCCAGTCCCAGGCCAACTCCACTACTACTACGTGCACGGCCTCCATCAACTTGATAAAAACTATCAAAGATACGCTCGGTCAGGTTAACAGGCAGACCGGGACCATTATCCTCTAGACTCAAACGGATGCCGTTCTCTTCTGGCTCGTGAGTGTAACATACCTTGATCGTGACCTCAGACTCCCCGCCGGCATAACGCTGGGCGTTCTCTAACAGGTTCCGCAAGACCATTTCAATACGACGTTGATCAAGATAAATCACAGGCACCTCGGCCGGTACAGCAAGGCGGATCTGCAAATGTCCATTCTCAACATTCTCGATGACCCTGGTCAGCAAAATATCCAGCCGACATAGACTGGGAGATAGTTTAAGGGTACCGGCTTCCAGTTGCGACATCTCTAACAGGCTGGTGACCAGCTCGGCCATACGATCGCCTTCTCCCACGATACGCTGGAGAAACTCTCGCTGCATGGCTTCATCGAGCTCAATATCGGTCTCCAACAGGCTGGTGGCATATCCTTTGATGGTTGTCAGTGGTGTACGGAGCTCGTGTGAAACGATGGCCAGCAGGTTCTTTTTGACCTGTTCAGCCTCATTTTGCCGCGTAACATCATTCATGATCTTCCCGCGTCCAATGACCCGATCTGACATATCGCGCACTTGAAACAGGCGCATGCGTATATGCCGCCGTACCGGTACAAGCTGGCCAAGTTGGTTATAGTAGCCGTGTACCTGGAATTCAATTACCTGTGGTCCAGATCCGCTCTCAGCCTGGTGTAGCGCCTCTAAATAAGCCTCTGGCTTTTCTACCAGCGCGTCCATACGCTCGGTCAAATGTTTGCTCTGGAAAGTATCTTGTGAGATGGTCGGAGCTGACATGCCGACGAAACGGGTAAAATGATGATTAGCATAGACCACTTCGCCCGCTGGATCTTCCAGTAATACCCCTTCATCCATGCTGCACAGCAGGGCATCCAGGGTTTGGAGGCGCGTATAGCTCTGCTCATCGCTCTTACGGAACAGGGTATGAATCTCGTCTTCCATCTCTGAGAAGGCATTTACCAGTCGCCCAATCTCGTCCTGCCGACTCTTTTCACGCACCAGCAGGCGGTGATTGGTGACTTTTCTGGCCTGATCGGGCTTAATCATCGTGGCGGCCTGCGCCAACCTTGACAGGGGCGCAACCACCCAGCCATGCATGACAAACCAGAAGACGCTGGCCCCCACCAGCAACATGATCAGGGCGATAATCAAGCTATGTTGAAAACTGATCACGGTAGCGAATGTATCATCCAACGGTCGGCCAACCGCGACCACCCAGTTGGTTTCAGGCATGGGTACATAGCTATACAGCCATTCACGTTGCTCATCTCTAGCCACCACATTCCCCACATTACCATGCAGGGCATTACTTAAACCTGGAATACGTTGAATCAGGGATATGTTAGAGGCTGTACTTTGCGTATTGACGATAGCTGTACCCTGACTATCCATAATCCAGATGCGCATCTCACCATTTTTTTTAAACTGCTGCTGCACGGCCAGCAGATGTGGCTTCAATTGCTGTTGCAGTAGCGTAAGGACAATCATTCCAGCCAATTGATGCTGACCACGCCTGATCGGAGCGGCAATCGCCACCGTATAGCTCTTGCTTGCTTGATCACTCTGTCCCATCAGGAGAAAGGCTTCGCTGGAATTCTGTAATCTCTGCAAACCAGCCAGTGCATTGAAGTTTTGTGTCTTATTCAAGGATGGCTGAGGATAGGTGAGAAGCAACCTGCCTGTAGCAGCATATATGCGATACTGGCCAATCTCGGGATGGATGCATTTAGAGATACTGAATTGTGCGCTCAGCTGGGTAGGCATCAGCTGAGTCGCGGCCGGACTTTGCGCCAGTTCCTGGGCCTCTTTAACGCTTCCTTGTACATAGGTCTGTACGTCCTGGGCCAACGCCTGCGCCAGACTTACATCCGCCTGTTGTGCGTTCTGCTGTAATGCATCGTATTGAAAAAAATAGAGTTCAGCCCCACCGAGCACCAGCGGAATAACAAATAAGCCATAAAAGACCAGTAGTTGCAAGGTTATTTTGCGTTCCAGTATTTTCAGCATCGTTTAACCTCGTTTAAGAAACTGTGCTCGCGTGGTTATAGTATGCGCTAATATGACGAGCAATTCAACTCTTTATACCCTCCCCTGTAAAATGTTTATATTTTTGTTTACATCAAAATATGTTCCGTTTATGGCTTTGTTACTCCTGATGCGTATACTTACTTTTAACCCTGGTCGACACCGAGAGAAACACAGATCTCACGCTTTTCAGGCACTGGCGATAGCTGTTATCCTGACTGATATATGCAGAGCCGCAAGAGGTTAGGAGGTTTCATGACAACTTTGCGCTTCGATACCACAGAGGATACGGCTACCCATGAGTCGATGTTTCCCATTATTGTTGCCAGCACGATCGGCTCGGCGATTGAGTGGTTGGATTTTTTTTATTATGGCTTTCTGGCTGTCACTGTATTTCCTGCGGTCTTTTTTCCCGGACTTAATCCTTATGCCGGTGTGATTGCTGCGTTTACGACAAATTTCGTCGGCTTTGTAGCTCGCCCGCTGGGCAGTATCTTCTTTGGCCGCTTCGGCGATCGCGTCGGACGTAAGCCAACGCTGGCGACGACCTTGCTGTTAATTGGTATCTCCACGATGTTGATCGGCGTACTGCCGGGCTATGCCACACTTGGAATCGCGGCTCCGCTCCTCCTGGCACTGCTGCGCTTTTTGCAGGGGGTTGGTGTCGGTGGAGAATGGGGCGGTTCGGTCCTGCTGACGATGGAGTTTGGCAATCCTGGGCGGCGTGGTTTTTTGACCAGCTGGCCTCAAACAGGCGCACTCGTAGGTCTGGGTCTGTCTGTGGCTTCGCTGCTCCTCTTTAAAAATCTTTATCCAGGCGATGCCTTCCAGAGTATCGGCTGGCGCATGCCTTTTCTCCTGAGTACGATGCTCTTGCTGGTTGGCCTGTATATTCGTCTGCGCATCCCGGAAACACCGGCCTTTCTCAGTATCCAGCAGCGACAACAGACCCAGAGTATTGTCCGTCAGACCTGGCGACGCTACTGGCGTGAGATTCTGCTCTCAGCGCTGGTGCGCTCGGGAGAGCAGGCACCCTTTTATATCTTTACGACCTTTATGCTCTCGTATGGCATTGAGGTCCTGCACTGGGATGCATCGTTGCTCTATCGTGGACTGATCCTGGCTGCGCTGATCGCCTGCATCACCATTCCCATTTATGGAACACTATCAGATCGCATTGGGCGGCGCCGCCTGACCATCTATGGAGCGCTCCTGATGGGTTCCTGGGCCTTGCCATATTTCCTCTTTTTTAATAGCGGCAATCCAATCTTGATCATCCTGGCGATTGCGCTCTCTTTAGGTGGCTGCCATGCCTGCCTCTATGGACCGCAGGCAGCCTTGATCGCCGAACGCTTTCCTACACAATTTCGCTATACTGGCGCGACTCTTGGCTATCAACTGGCCTCGATTATCGCTGGCGGGCCCGCTCCAATCATCGCAACGTATCTATTGAGCCGTGCCCAACCCCACAGCTCAACCTATCCAGTCTGGGTATTAATCGCCATGTACCTAATGGCCATGGCCCTGATATCCCTGCTGGCCGCTCTCTTTCTGAAGGATTATACCGGACAGGATGCGGTTGAAGCGCGGGTATAAGTTTAGAGTACATGGAAAGGGGGTTCGTAACAGGCAATAGAGCCAACCTGCGTATCGACGCTGATACATACATGCAGTTCAGGCACATCTTTTTTTCAACCTGCTATATTCCAAAGGAGGATCGTAATGGCCACAAATATTTCATCCGTAGATGATCCAACTCCTCAACAAATGCGTACAGTCATTATCTCGAGTACGATCGGTACCGCCATTGAGTGGTATGATTTTTTCCTGTATGGTACCATGGCAACCCTGGTCTTTCCCAAACTCTTTTTCCCAACCTCTGATCATACTGTAGGTACGTTACTGTCATTGTTAACCTTCCTGGTTGGTTTTCTTGCGCGCCCGTTTGGTGGCGCGATTTTTGGACATATGGGGGATAAGATCGGGCGTAAATCTACGCTGGTCGCGACACTGATGTTGATGGGTATCTCCACCTTTATCATCGGTATTCTACCGGGTTATGCCACCCTGGGTATAACTGCCGCGATCCTGGTGACGATAATGCGCCTGTGTCAGGGACTGGGAGTGGGCGGCGAATGGGGCGGTTCGGTCCTGCTAGCTATGGAATATGGTCATAAAAGCAATCGTGGTTTCTGGGCAAGCTGGCCACAGCTCGGTGCGCCACTGGGTCTGGCACTCTCCACCATCGCGGTTGATATCGTCCAGGCATCCATGAGTGCCGATAGCTTCTTATCCTGGGGATGGCGCATTCCCTTCTTTGTAAGTGCCTTGCTGATCATCATCGGACTCTATATCCGCTTGCGGATCATGGAAACTCCGCTCTTCGCTAAAGTCAAAGAGCAGAACCGTGAGGCCTCATCGCCTTTGCTGCATGCTTTTCGCCATAGCACCCCTGAGATTTTACTGAGTGCAGGCTCACGCTTTGTTGAACAGGCACCATTCTATCTCTTCGCGACCTTTGTGGTCACCTATGGCGTCGATAAACTGCTCCTCAGCAAAACCATGATCTTGAACAGCATCGTGGCGGCCGCCATCCTGGAGATGTGCACCATTCCGGTATTCGGTGCGCTTTCCGATCGTGTTGGTCGCCGTCTCTGGTACCTGATCGGTTGTGGACTGATGATCGCCTTCGCCTTCCCATACTATCTATTAATGAATAGTGGCTCGCCCGTGCTCTTTGCCCTGGCCGTTATTCTCTCGCTGGCAATCTTCCATTCCTGGGTCTATGGACCGCAGGCAGCTATGATCGCCGAACGCTTCAGTACCCGCTCACGCTACAGTGGTGCCTCACTCGGCTATCAATTGGCGGCCCCCCTGGCTGGAGGACTGGCTCCGATTATCGCCTTACTCTTACTGAATGGCAAAACCACGCTGTCCGCCCTTGGACGTAGTGACGTCGTCGTCAACATTGGTGCTGGCTCCTGGCAAGCCGTTTCGATCTATGTCATTGTCCTATCAAGCATCTCATTTGTGTCCGTCCTCGGACTTAAAGAAATGACACACGCCGATATCTCTGGTACCGAAGAAGATAAAGTCAGCCCTGTCCTGATCCTGGCTGGCGAAGACTAAATCTCTTGCTTTCTCAATTGTATGTGTTTGGATCTATGATCCAGGCACATACAATGTGTTTAGCGTCCATACAAGCCAGGTACTTATGAGCGTTGCGGCTTCCCCGAGCGCTTACGGGCATATTGCCGACGCATCTTGGCGCGGCTACCACAGCCTTCCATGCTACACCATTGCCGACTACCATTCTTACTTGTATCCAGAAAGAGCCAACCACAATCGTTAATACCAGGACACTCTTTAACGCGCTTGATCTCCTCAGGCGTTGTTAACAACTCAATGGCTGAGCGCACTACCGGCCATAACATCTGCTCAAGTTCGTTCTTTCTCGCTGTCCAGTCCCATTGTAGACCATGGGTTGTAGGAATAAGTTGTGCAGGCGTCATGGCCTCAACAAAGGCAGTCTTCAGCAGATCCAGGTCAGCAGGCTCAGGGACCAGATTGTGTGCGAGCGCAGCAAATGTTCTATACAGCACCTCACGCAAGACAATGGCTCGTTCAAAGACGCTGGCGGCCTCTTCAGGCTGCTGCTCCGCACATTGGAGCAGTCTTTCCGCTTCACTTTCATCAAGCACCCCTACATATAAACTCCAGCGTGCCAGGTCAGCATAGTTCGTCAGGAATTCACGGGGGGAATTACCAATGCGTGGATCTACGGTATTCGTGAAATCCAAACAAAGTCTTCCCCCTAATAGGCTCAGGTTCTCAAACATAGTTGTACTTGCCTGCATGGCACATACCTCAATGATATTCTTACCAGCAAAATTTACTTGACAGGTAATACATCTTCCTGTTATCATCTTACCAACAAATATAATTTAGCAGGTAAGATAGTAGCCGTCAAGGATGAATTCATGTCGCATGTCAAATTAGATAGTCGCGCTCCTTTTGGGGCTCTCTGGCGCCATGCTGATTTTTTGAAGGTGTGGGCTGGAGAAACAGTTTCCATGGTTGGATCACAGGTGACCACCATTGCGTTGCCACTAACTGCTGTGTTGTTGTTTAAGGCAACATCAATAGAGTTAGGATTCCTCTATGCAGCCGGCTTTGCCCCGTTCTTGTTTCTCACGCTATTAGCGGGAGTCTGGATAGACCACCAGCGCCGCCGTCCGATTCTCCTGGTGACCAATATTGGGCAAGCAATCCTGTTGAGTTTGATCCCGCTACTGGCCTTGATAGGCTGGTTACGCATGGAGTATTTATATCTTATTGCGGTACTGGTTGGATGCCTGGCAGTGTTTACCTCTCTGGCCTTCCAGGCATTTCTGCCAGCACTCATACCGAGAGACGATCTACTGGAAGGGAACAGTAAACTCAGCGTAAGCCAGTCTATCGCGGAGATCAGTAGTCCTGGCCTGGCTGGCTGGCTGGTGCAGTACATTTCAGCACCACTCACCATTGCCGTAGATGCGTTCTCTTTCCTCGTAGCGGCTATCAGTCTGGCACTCATTCGTACTCCTGAGCCAAAACCAACATCAGCGACCAACCTGCATAGCATTCCACATGAGATCAGTGAGGGCTTCCATACCACTTTTACCAACCGTTACCTGCGCGCATTTGCAGGTGAAGCTGCCACCTATAATCTGTTCTGGCAAGTCATCCTGACCATATTTTTCCTGTACGCGATACGCGAATTACATTACAATTCAGGCAGCATTGGCCTGCTCTTCGCAGTTGGCAGCGTGGGTGCTCTATGCGGAGCCTTGCTTACAGGTCGCATCGCTCGCCGTATCGGTGTAGGACTGACTATTGTTGCAACGGCAGCCCTTAGCGATGCGCCTATGCTTGTGCTCCCATTTATGACAGGTTCAACTAGCAACTCATTGATCATACTGGTATGCGCTTTTTTTCTCCAGGGTATAGGAATTACCGGATGCAATGTCCATGTAAATAGCATTCGTCAGGTCATCATACCAGATCACTTGCGGGGACGTGCTAATGCCAGTTATCGCTTGCTCGTCTCGGGTGCTCTTCCTTTAGGATCTCTCCTGGGAGGCTTTCTCGGAGCCTGGATCGGATTACAATTTACACTTCTGGTGGGCGCAATGGGCCTGCTCTCAACCTGGCTCTGGATCTTATTTTCTCCCATACCTCGGCTCCATAAGCTTGATACATTAATGACATAGTGCTCTTTTTAGACTATAAGAATAGATTTGGTGTCTGGTAAAGAAGGGAATATCTACATGCCAACGCTAACGAATATCTTTTTGCTTTTCATTGCCACTATTCTGATATGTATTGTACCTGGACCCGATATGCTTTATATCCTGGCACGCAGTACCAGCCAGGGTCGGTCCGCTGGCGTCGTTTCGTGTGTGGGTATCGCCAGTGGTGGTGTCATCCAGACAACGGCGGTGGCGCTCGGGCTCTCGGGACTCTTTCTTGTTGTGCCTTTTGCGTATGATGTCATCAAGTATGCGGGCGCCGTTTATCTTGTTTACCTGGGCATTCGTACTATTCTCAGCCGTAAGGAGCTGCTGGCTGCCTCAACTGGCCAGAAAAAAGGTTTTGCCCCGGTATTTTTTCAAGGTATGGCCACAACATTGCTAAATCCCAAAATCGCCTTTTTCTATCTGGCCTTCCTGCCACAATTTGTGAATCAGTCGCAAGGTCATGTTCCTGTCCAATTACTCATCCTCGGACTCATCTTTAACATTACCTCACTTGCTATAGATACAAGCATTGCTGTACTGGCAAGTTTTCTTGGCTTGTGGCTCAAAGGACATGCTGGAGCGCAAAAGCTCATAAGCTGGCTTACCGGTGGCGTTTTTGTGGGACTCGGAATTCGCCTCGCCTTTTCGCAACGCCAATAGATAGAAGGTGTGGAAATATGACTGGCCTAGAAGGAAATGTCGTAATTTCCGATTGACGCCATATGGCTTATCGGGCATACTTTTCAAATGCACACATCCACGAAATAAGCTATCTGAAATATGTATCTCTGAAGTTTTGAAAGGATACTTTATGAAGCTTAGTTATTTAACGTCAACGATGACAGAGCTTGAAAAGGCTGCCAGACTTGGTTTCGATGGCATTGAACTCAATGCGGCCGCGTTCGGTGCTGCGGCTCAAGGCGCGTTGGATCGTGAGGCGATCACACGAGCCAAACAATTGGCGGAGAAACATCAGGTCAGCATTACATCGCTCGCCTACTATAATCTCGCGGGAGATACATCCTCTTCACCGGAGGCGATTACAAAGGCTTATGGACATGTGTTTGATGCGGCTGAAATACTGGGCGTCAATGTGATTGCCAGTATGGGTGGCTTCGATTCCAACCGCAACTGGGACGGGAATATTCAACTTTTTACGGATCGTTTTGGACCAATCACTGAGCTGGCCGAAAAGCGTGGTATGCTGATTGCGATCGAGAATTGGATGGCGGTTCATGGTCGCCTGCCCTTCAAACCGGTCAATATTGGTGGCTCACCTGATACATGGGATGCCATGTTTAAGGCCGTACCCTCAAAAGCGTTGGGACTCGAATTTGATCCCTCTCACCTATACTGGCAAGGAATCGATCATATTCGAGCACTCCATGAGTTTAAGGATCGCATCTATCATGTGCATGCCAAGGATACCGAGATGCTACCTGAACGGCGTTACCGTGGTGGCGTGAACGGCGATTATTTCCGTTTCCGTATTCCTGGCTATGGCGAGATCAATTGGCCTCAGTTCATCTCTGCACTTGATGAGATCGGCTATACAGGCGATATCGCCATTGAACATGAAGATCCCATTTATAGTGGTGATCGCTTTGACGAAGGACTGGAGCGGGGTTGGCAGGTCCTACACCCTTTAATCCATCCACATACACATAAATAACGCCATGTACAAGTTTTCCACATACCCACTCTTTTGAGGAGGAAGATGGGGAGGCGGTCGCGACCGCCTCCCCATCTTCCTCCTCAAAACAAGCGAGCGCCGTAGGCGCGAGGTGTGAGGAATAACACTTGCACATGGCGTTAAATAGCCAGAAGATAAAATAACTTTATAAGCAAGAGAATGACAAGAGACGCGTCTCTTGTCATTCTCTTGCCACAAAAATCACAGGCACGCCGCTTTATTTTGTAACATGCACAACCTGATAGATCCAGGGTAGGGCAAAGAGTAATTGACGTTGAATATTGTGAAAGCCCGTCTCCTGACACGTGTTCCAGACTGGATTTGTGGCATAGTCCATCCAGTAAACTTCGTGCATCATGTGCATCAATGCCCGATTGACGGCTCGATCGAGGGATGGCCAGGGGACCGCACATTGAATTGGATCAAATATGATCAGATGACCATCATCTCGTAACAGCCGTCTGGCTTCTAACAGCACTTCTCTGGCATTTTCGTAAGGGAGTTCATGCAAGAGTAATGAGACTAACACCAGGTCAATACTATTATCTGCTAAGGGTGTGTGTGCGGCATCAGCATGCAGATACGTAATATGAGCGGCTATCCCCGCCTGCTGGACCTGCCGGCGGGCCGCGACCAGGGCATAAGGGGAGAGATCGACCAGGGACAATTGGGCCTGGGGCAGTGAGCGCACGAGCTCGATACTGGTCAGGGCAGTCCCACAGCCAAGATCCACAATGGTCCTGGGATAGGTATCACGAGCCATCTGGACCACACTGGGACGAACACGGGGAATGCGAAAGAGGTGCTCGACCGCTTCCCAGCCAGCGGCCTGTTGATAGGAGAGGTAACCAGCCTTGACACCATGGTGGGGGACCAGATAGTAGTTGGGATAGCTCAAATGCGGGGTCTGCAACTCTCCTGCCGCTTGCTCCCAATGAATATCCTTGTAAAGGTCAAATGTGCGCGGCAAGAGGATTTTCGCCAGGCACTGCTGCAAAGTCGGGCTATCCCCACTTCTAAATGGAATGGCAAAAGAAGGTAGCATCAAGATCTGTCCTTTACAATGAAGGAAAGGACCATGTCTTGTTCTGCTATAGCAGGCGCCATGGTCCTTCCGTGTTTCTGCTCCGTACTCAACCAGCTAGCCATGCTTGACTGGTTAAGAGGAACATCAATGTGGATTATATTGTCCAATAGGACGTTCAATTGGACTTACATCGCGCTCGGCATCTTCTAGAGCGTCCGGATTAGAGACCAGGACCAATCCAAAGCCAACCTTGGCACAGATATCTAGAATAGCGTAGAGCACTGTTTCTGCAAGTGTGGAGATGACTCCAGCTCCCTCTTTTCCTAATGCCCAGACAATGGGATATAAGATCCAGAGCACGAGGAGGATCGGCATGAGACGGCGGTAATGATTATCGACTAATCTCCCCCGTAAGCTGGCCTGGGGGGCGAGTCTTGACACAAGCAGGTAGATGACGGCCAGGAAACCAGCACAACTGGCGGCAAAAAAGATCCAGCGGACATCTGTGCGGATAATGCTGGCCACAAAGCCGGTCAGGATCATATACACATCAGCGGCTACCAGGGTCCCAATCACCATTCCACGATTGGGGAAGTTACGAGCTAACGCCAATAAAGCCAGGTCTAAGAGCAAGAGTGGCGTGGTAAATGTCCAGTCGATGTAGCGACCAAAGAAGGACAGGTGACCTCCCGGTTGTAGGAGCGTTCCATATCCTGTCGCCATTAAGGTATAAAGGGTGGCAGCAATGAGCGTGATGATCGCACTGATCGCGAAAAATCTACGCCTTTCTACGCGAGCACTCACTGAACCATAAGTGAAGTAGAGGGTACCAAGAATCATGATGAGTGCAGTAATCCACAAAACGAGTCTGACTCCTGGGCCAAGCGGGCCTATACCTGAAATCATAGGAATAATTTCTCCTTCTGTTCAATCAGGTGGAAACGCATCTACAAAAAGTTGCTCACCCAAACAGCACCCTTGCTTCATGGAGAGCCAGACAACACCTGTTCTTTGCTCTACATTCCTGAGCAATATCCTTCGACACAGTGCTACTTTCCCTCTACGCTGGAAGTTCCAAAAAGAGACAGGTGCGACGCCCTTTCAGCTCATCTGCACCTCTTACCTCAATCAGAACCACACGAACCTGAAGCACACCTTTGGCTGTGCATAAATACTGTAGTAAAATACGTGCATTGATAGTATTTACTAAAAGATACCTGTTTAGTATTGACAGTAACCGGTTTCTATGGTATATTCTTCATGTGCCACTCACACCGTATGTACCTTATAAAGTCTTTTCGTAAGATCAAATCTGTCACTACTTCATTGCAAAGATGCAGGGAATACAGGTATGCAGAAAAAACTGACTATTAACGATATTGCGCGCATGGCTCAAGTCTCTAAAGCGACGGTCTCACGCGTCTTGAATCGCCATTCGTCAGTTGATCCTGTGCTCCGCGAACGCGTGATGGATATTGTGCAGCAGTATAATTTTGTCCCCAACACTATCGCGACTGAACTGGCTAATGGCCGTACACATTTAATCGGGGTACTGGCTCCTCCTTTGAATTGGCCTGCGATTCCAGAAATACTGCATGGCGTCTCCGAACATATTGAACATACTCGCTATGAGATTGTGCTCTATAGCATGAATCTTGAGCGCAACCATTCAGATGTGCTTGATCGTATTTTA
Source organism: Dictyobacter alpinus (assembly GCF_003967575.1). Lineage (NCBI taxonomy): Bacteria > Bacillati > Chloroflexota > Ktedonobacteria > Ktedonobacterales > Dictyobacteraceae > Dictyobacter > Dictyobacter alpinus. The sequence continues at coordinate 2,914,665 of NZ_BIFT01000002.1, read as the reverse complement.
GCTATGCGTATGGTCTCTGGTCTACTGGCTATTTTACCTGGTGAACTCGCGGATCACCTGGATACGTTTTTCCAGCAAGGACTACCTCTGGTGATGATCGACGACCAGAAAGAACCAACGCATATCCCCTGGGTCGGTATCGATAATTTCGCCAGCGCCTATGAAGCAACCAGCTATTTACTGCAACTTGGACATCGACGGATTGCCCATATTATGGGTCCCCAACATTATTATTGCGTAGTGCAGCGTCTGGAGGGTTATCGTCAGGCATTAACGGATGCAGGTCTGCAGGCCGATCCTGAACTACTTTTTCAGGGTGAGTTTGAACCAGCCAGTGGACGGCGTTGCGCGGAAACCATTTTTGCCCAGGATCAGAGTGCGTGGCCCGACGCCATTTTTGTCGGCAATGATCAAATGGCCTATGGCGTACTGGAAGTTGCGGAAGCACAAAAAATTCAAGTCCCTGAGGCTGTCTCGATTATTGGCTTCGATGATAATCTCCTATCAGCCCATATGCGTCCGCCTTTAACAACTATCCATCAACCCTTTACAGAAATGGGCTATCAGGCGACGCAATTACTTCTTTCTATGATTGATCCTAATTATCAACCTGACAATGAACAACCTACACGTATTCAATTACCAACACATCTCGTGACCCGCGTATCCAGCGCATCAACACATCCCTTTTCATTGAAAACATAAATACACACTCTTCTATGCACAATTTGTGCATTCACACATTAAATGGCGACGCTTTGCGCAACATTTTAAACAGTGTTGTTATGTCATCGTGTTGTCATAAACTCAACCAGCGGTGCTGATAGAGACTAGTATTGTGTCAAACTTTGTTTGATGAGTTGTGCGCCCACTACGCGGGCGGTGGGAGGGGAGATGCCGGGGGCACAGTTCCCGATCCCCCAGTCAAGGGGCTTGCCGCCCCTTGCATCCCCGCTCTTCCATCATTTGAAAGTTGACAAAATACGAGAAAGGAGGTGATCAAACTGACAGGAGCAAGTGATGTACTGAACACATCTGAAATTGTCGCAAGGCAATCAGGCAATATCTTTTCGAAGTTGAACAAAATAGCAATGTAAAGGAACAATCAATGCAGATGTTTCAACATCAGAACCGGACAGGCGGTTCTCAGCAACGGAGTTCACGCGTTCCCTCTCGTATGATAATTCTGTCCCTTCTTGGCTCGCTACTACTGGCAGCCTTGAGTTTCGTTTCATTGAACACTATCTCGCCAGCCCGGGCTGCATCATGGACCCAGGTCTGGAATGATGAGTTTTCTGGCGCGTCGGGTACTGGTGTCAATGGCTCTAACTGGCTCTACGATACAGGCACCAGCTATCCAGGCGGCGCGGGAAACTGGGGGACTGGCGAGATCGAGACGATGACGAATAGTACCTCGAATGTCTATCAGGATGGCTCCGGGCACCTGGCGATTAAGCCAATCCGTGATGGCAATGGCAATTGGACCTCTGGCCGTATTGAGACGCAACGGACAAATTTTGCGGCCCCGGCTGGTGGTATGATGGCGGTTGAAGCGTCGATCCAGATGCCGAATGTGACGGGTGCGGCGGCTCAGGGCTATTGGCCAGCCTTCTGGACGCTTGGAGCAAACTTTCGCGGCAACTATAATAACTGGCCCGGCATCGGTGAGATTGATGCGATGGAAAATGTAAATGGCACCAATATGGAGTATGGTACGCTCCATTGCGGCGTGAGTCCTGGGGGTCCTTGTAATGAGACCAGTGGCCTGGGCGGTCATACCCCATGTACTGGCACTACCTGCCAGGCTGGCTTTCATACATATCGCATCGAAGTGGATAGAAGTGTCTCACCTGAGCAGATCCGCTGGTATCTGGATGGCGCACAATTCTGGCAGGTTTCAGCTAATAGCGTAGATGCGAACACCTGGACCAATGCGGTGGATCATGGTTTCTTCGTCATTCTCAATGTCGCTATGGGCGGCGGCTGGCCGGGCAATCCGAACGGATCGACCGCTTCGGGCGTTCCAATGCTGATCGATTATGTACGCGTCTTTACCGCTGGTGGAGGCTCCAATCCGACTCCAACGCCAAGCCCAACATCTACTCCTACATCGAATTGCCCGTCAGGTAGTTTTATTCAGGGTACTGATAATAGCGGCTCCAGCGCGGCATTGCCCTGGTTTAAAGCCTGTGATTGGACGGCAGGATATGTGATCATACACTATACCTATCCTGGTATTGGCCAGCAAAACGTGTACATGACCTATAACGCCAGCAAGGCTCGCTGGGAGTATCCTGTCAACGGCATCCACTCTGGCCAGGTACTCCAATATTCATTTACCTATCAGAAACAGGGACTGCAGTATGACACAGGTTGGTACTCATGGACCCATCCATAGGTTTCTCACCATCTGGTTATGACTAAAAATGTGGTAGGGCAAGCTCTGCTTGTCCTACCCGCTCGATAAATTCCATAAGAACGTGACAAACGCATCGCGATTACTGACGACGAGGCAGCTGGCGTGCCAGCCTCATACAAGATTTGACCAGCCAATAACCAACACCACCGGCCAGCAGCAACCCAATGGCTCCCCCTAACGCTAACTGCCAGGGCGCGAAGAGAGTTAGCAGATCCTCAGAATCACCAAGCTTGACCAATGACTCAACGGCACCAGTAAATGTTTTTTTAGGCTTGATAGTAAATGCTGTCGTATAATCTAATATCTGCTTATGACCATAGTGTAAATTGAGCAAAGCTTTATAATGACCGATGGGTAAGGCCTTGTGTCGAATATTGAGCCTGGTAAGAATAGCTGTTTGCGGCAAAAAGGTTCCATAGCGCACCTCTTGCTTTTGCACAATTTGCCCCTTATCATCCAGGATACGCAGCGTTCCATTTGCCTTAACCATCTTATTTCCCGTGTTACGCAACCCAATTTGTATGCGTTGATAGGTCGTGCCGCCATCTGGCTGGATGCCTGTTGCCTCTAACTTTTCAATAGCAGGGCCAGGCAGGTTCAACTGTACAGCAACGGCTCGCAGTTCTCTGATATGCACGGGCATATTACTTGGGACTACCGGCCTCAGGGCCAGGTCTTCAGCCACAATGCCGCCAACATGATCACCAGCACGGACATGCGCAGGAATACTAATCTCAAATGGAATATTTGCGCTCTGGCCTGGTCCTAGCGTTATCTTTTCTTGACTCAACTTGATCCAGGTACCTACCTCTTTACGAGCATCTTTACGATCACGATATGCTGTTCCTCCGGTTGGCGCTGTAAATGCATCCACAGGATAGAGCACGACAGTGCCACGAACAGTCCCTGTATTAGTTACCAGAAGACTACTCTGAAGATGGCTGGCAGGATGAGTATCGAGCACAAAATATGCACCGGTAATTGGATTATGAGGATCCCAGACGGTTGGCTTGAGATCAAATCCTGACAAATGCGGGGGTGCGTTTTCAGCACTCACACCAGTTCTGGTTTCCAGCAACATCACCACCATCACCATCATTATCCCTACACACAAACATACTCGATACCCTGGAAAGCCGGAGAACATTTTCATGTTTGATACCCTTTACATTAAAATAGACGAGGAATATATTGGCTTGCATCACTTTCAATGGTCCTGAAAAGGAAAGCAGGTTTATCAGCTTTGCCTTTTCAGAACGACTATAAACGAGACGAGGATTATGGCCCTGAAGAAATTGTCAGTGAGATCACACCACCGCTAGCGGATCCAGCACTGGCATTCGCTGGCAAGTTAAAGTTACCAAGGGTTGAGATGTTGTATGGTCCAAGACCTCCACCAATGGGTGCGGATACTAATGCCACAGGACCAGGGACAAGATCGACTCCACCAGCAGCCAGGGTAAGAGCACCTGGTGAGGAACAGGTTGCACCACCAGAACAGGTAACAATAATTGGAGTGGGTGTATCCAGGAAAAGATCAGAGGTCGCAGTGATAAAGTTTAGAGCGGTCGCACTGGCACTGATGTTCCAACCAACAGCTGTTCCACGCAAATCACTTACGTTGGATCCAAACGAGAAACCGATCGTCTGGTCTACTGGTTGAATGCTTACAGGTGAACCGTTGTTCACGACCATCGGATTAGTGGAACCAGATAGGGAACCGCCACCAACTGGAATGGTTGGAGCAATCACACAGGGGGTACCAACGCCACAGGAGATAGGTGTTGCTAACTCAGCACTCCTTAGCTGAGGTGAGGCGGCTTGTGTTGGTAGTGCCAGCATAGCGGAACTAATGAGCACAATGCCTCCCATTAGTATGCCACTCAAGCAAAACTTGCCCCATTTGCTTTTTCCAATGTTCATGGGCTAAAACCTTTCTTTACTTCTACTACTGAATGACCATTACCTACTCTTGCACTATCTGTGCATGTCAGGTATTTTAAAGTTAGTCATTCCTCTAATAATATAATTGTCAACACAACAGAGGTTTTTCTAATTATCAATATATAGCCGTTTTTGAGGATCAGAATGAGCAGCATCTCTTTCTCAGAGATGCTGCTCATTTTAGCTTGCTTGTACGCCGGATAAAAGATGTTTATCTAATTATGGTAGATAGAACAACTTTTTACGTTCCTCGTTGGTCAAGAGTGATGATGTAGCCGCTACTAATGGATGACCTACTTGCCCCATTGGCGCAGGTAAGACTGAGATGGAATCAGAGGAAAAATTATTGTTAGGATTTAGATCACCGGAGATTCCAACCTGGGAGACAGGCACAAATGCAGGTAAGGCGGCATTCGTTAAGGTTCCAGTAATCTGGATTGTCGGTAGACTTAAACCTGGAGAAATCGAGTGTGTGCCTATAAATTGTCCTGCAATCATCAAGGGGCTAACACTTCCTGAACTGGAAATTTGCCAGTTTGCTCCTGTTACATGCACATTAGTCAGTCCGAGAGGAAGTACTGCTGTCATATGAATGGGAGTTGCTTGCGGATCAATGCCCACCGAACTGCTCGCATTAGAAACTGTGACTAGCATCGTTAGCGTTTGCCCGACATGGAAGTTAGGGCCATTGAGGTGGATCTGAGAGATCGCTACATCTGGCAGAGTGGCAGGTAACGCATCATGCGTAACAGGCTGTTTGAGGCTTTGCGCATGTGTCGAAGAAGGAGCCGCTACAAACGGTCCAGGTGCAATCACAAAAGTATCGGTCGCGAGATTATTATTAGGATTTAGATCACCTGCAATACCAACGGACGCAGTCTGTAACAGGACTGATCCTCCATTCCCGTTTACAATTCCTGTAATCGTGATTGGGGGTAAGGAAGTACCTGGCAGCAACGGAGGCGGGCCCAGATAGGTAGCAGAGATAAGTATCGGACTGGTGGTTCCTGTTGTAGTGATAAGCCAGTTAAGCCCTGAGACTGCAACATTCTGGAAACCAAGCGGAAGTACTCCTACAACTTTAATAGAAGAAGGAGTCAGAATTGGAGCCGAGTGTGTAGAGGCTGATACAGTCAGTGTCTCTGCTACCGACTGGCCCTGGAACACGGTTGTTGATCCCGGATGATTCAACGTAACAGCCACATCTGGCAAGGGGAACGGGGTTGGGCTGGGCGTTGGCGTCGGCGTTTCTGTTGGTGTCGGCGTCGGCGTTTCTGTTGGTGTCGGCGTCGGCGTCGGCGTTTCTGTCGGCGTCGGCGTCGGCGTTTCTGTCGGCGTCGGCGTCGGCGTTTCTGTCGGAGTTGGCGTCGGCGTTTCTGTCGGAGTTGGCGTTGGCGTTGGCGTCAGCGTTTCATTCAAGAGGATGCTTACAGTATCATCACCTAGATTAGTAACCGCAAGTTCATCATGTCCGAAACCTGAAAAATTGCCAGATGCTATGCCTAACGGGTTTAACCCAACGGTGATAGCAGGTTGTGGGGTGAAAGCACCGCTCCCATTATTGAGTAGAATCGACACCGTATTATCCGCCGAATTGGCCACTGCCAGATCTTGATGGCCCAGTCCATCAAAATCACCAACCGTTATGCCAAAAGGGGTGTTGCCAACAGGGATCGTTGCCTGGAGGGTAAAGGTACCACTACCATTGTTGGCCAGCAGACTTACGGTATTATCATTGGCATTGGTTACAGCCAGGTCCTGATGTCCCAGCCCCATGAAATTGCCGACCACGATCTCTCGCGGCCCGTTCCCCACCGCAACAGGGGTCTGGGGAGTAAAAACGCCACTTCCATTATTAGCTAGGATGGTCACGCTGGCACCATTGCCATTGGTTACAGCCAGGTCCTGACGTCCCAGCCCCATGAAATTTCCTACGGTAATTCCTATGGGATGATTCCCCACGACAATAGGAGTCTGGGCGGTAAAGTTTCCACTACCATCATTAAAATACAGGCTGACGCTGTTGCCGGTCTGATTTGTGATCGCGATATCACTGTGTCCAAGACCATGAAAGTCACCGGCCACTATTCCAATGGGATTACGACCAGTGGACAGCGGCGGCTGCAAGGTAAACACTCCAGCTCCATTATTGGCCAGGACGTTGAAGGTATCATTGCCGATGTTTGCAACCGCCAGATCAAGGTGGCCCTGCCCCATGAAGTTTCCTTTGGCGATCCCTATCGGATTAACACCGACTGAGGTTGGCGATTGCAGGGTAAACACTCCAGATCCATTATTGGCTAACAAATCAACGGCGTTACTGAGGTTCGCAGTGAGGGCCACATCCTGCGCACTGGTCCCCGTAAAGGATCCTGTGATTACTCCAAAAGGAGCAGTTCCTACACTATAGTTGACTGGTGGCGCAAATAGAAACGGATGCGCATGCTTTACTGCGTCTGGTCTTGCACTTTGAGTGCACACAAAGAAAGCAATAATCCCACACAAAATGCACAATCCTCCTAACAGATTGCGCACTGCAGATAATATTGGTCGTTTCACCATTCCTCCCACTTTCCACAAAATAACATATAACTATACTATATGTAACATGGATACACAAAATGTTCATATACATAGCTATATACAGCATATACGTCCCTTTTTATCTTGTAAGTTAAATGGTATAAGAAAAAAAGAGATTTAAAGTATAAAGAAGAGAAGTGTTTCTTTATTAGAAACACTTCTCTTCTTTAGTTTATCACGATAGTAGCAGAAATAACTTATTTCTCTATATATGATTTAATATTTTTTGATATCATTTAATGGAAGTATATCCATTAAATTTTCCTTATACTGCCCTGGTAGAGATAGCTCTATCTACTCTTTTCCTGGCAGTAACTGATTTTTTACTCCTTCACCACGCCGCACCATATCAAGGGCTGTGGAAAAATCTGCTAGCGGTAAGGCGGTTGTAAGCATGGCCTGAGTATCGATGACACCTGAACTGATCAGGTCAAGCGCAGCCTGGAATGAGTAGAGAACCGCCATTGAGCCCAACACGGTTATCTCGTCATTATAAATACGAAACGGTGAAAGAGATATATGGGCATTCGCTGGCGAGACACCAAAGATCATAAACTTCCCTCCACGTTTGACTGCCGCAAATGCGTTCTCGACTACCACAGGCACTCCAGTAGCATCAACGACACAATCAAAACCGCGGGGTTCATCCTTCAGGGCTTGCTTGATGTCCGTATAGGTGCGCCTGGCCCCCAGTTTTTCCGCGCGTTGTAAGCGTTGAGTATTCACATCGATCACGGCCACACGCGATGCGCCACCACGTACCACCAGTTGTAACAGGAGCAGACCCATTGTTCCAGCACCTACAATCAGGATGGTATCACCGGACCTGGGTTGAAGGCGGTGCATGCCGTGTACCGCGCAGGAAATGGGTTCGATCAACGCTCCTTCTTGTAATGAGAGGCTTTCTGGCAACAGGTACGTTTTTGTTCTGGGAACCGCCACATACTGGGCCATGGCACCATTAGTTGTGACACCAAGTGCGGCATAATTGAGGCATAAATTCTCATGACCAGTACGACATGGCTCACAACGCCCACAATAAAGGTTGGGCTCGACAGCGACTCTACTCCCTACCACAATCCCATCTTCATTTGTTCCAGCACCTGGCTCACCACCTAGCGCCACGACCTCACCAGCAAATTCATGACCTGGAATAATCGGATAACGCGCAAGCGGAGAATCACCATCAAGTATATGTAAATCAGTTCCACAGATACCACACGCCCCTACCCGCACAAGTACTTCTCCTGGACGAAGAGTGGGATCAGCTACATTTTCTACTTTCACATTACCTGGACCAGAAATGACAACAGCACGCATACCTACTTTATCCTTTCATCATGTCTAAATACATTAAGACTCATTGCATTATAAGATTATCATTAATAGCCAGTGTATTGATATCCATTACAGAATCTTTGCTGAAAGAATAGCTGCGCCTGCTACCTGGAAGATGCCTGACTCCCATCTCCATAGCGCCCATATCACGTGTCTACACTCGTCTCCTTACGGGGATCTCCTTTTTTCCTGGTTGGTACAAATGTACACTTTTTGTACCAACCAGGAAAAAACACATGGATGGGGGCGCCTGCGCTCCCCAGGCAAAATCAAGCAATCAAGTCTCTACATAGCTAGCCCATCCCTTTTATAGACTCTTACAGGGCCCGGTTGATTCGCGTATAATCAGGCGCGTCGATAATTTAATATGTGTCGCATCTAATGGTTGCTGCTGCATCAGGCGATATAATACATCAATTGAGAGGCGACCAATTTCTTTTAATGGATGATGGATCGTGGTTAAAGGAGGTATCAGATACGGTAGTTTCTCAGATGCGTCGTCAAAACCAATCACCGAGATATCCTCAGGAATCTTCAGCCCCTGACGGTGAATATTATGCATGGCACCAATCGCCATAGCATCATTACAAGCAAATATCGCGGTCGGCGGTTCCGGTAATGATAACAAATAATGGCATATTTCTTCCCCACTTTCAGCGGTCCAGCGCCCTTCACAAATCAGGTCGGGATCAATCGGAACGCCTGCGGCGGCCAGAGCTGCATAATAACCGGCCACGCGATTAATAGTCACAGCCCAGTGTGCTGGCCCGGTGATCATGCTGATACGTCGATGCCCCAGAGACAATAAATGCTCCATGCCAAGCATACTGGCCGAGATATTTTCAACCATAATAGTGGGAATTTCGTCCGGCACTAAAATAAAAGGATCCGCCACCACAAATGGTATCCCTTGCTGCTCTTTTAAGCTAAGTAAATCTGCAGCCGGTTGCTGCGGCAAGAGGAAAAGCATACCAGAAATATTTTGTTGCAGTAATTGCTGCATTTGGGAAACTTCTGTCGCATAATCGTTCATTGTACGAACAGGAATAAACTGGGCCCCACGACCCTGCACGGCCTCATAAGCTCCCTCCATAATATCTCCAAAGTAGGTATTAAAAAACGGTACACTTATGCCTATGCGCCTGGTTATTTTATGTGTATTGCGCTGGTGCACATAACCCAATGTATTGACATGCTTCATCACTTTATCGCGAGTTGCAAACGAGACATGTTTATTGCCATGTAAAACTCGCGAGACAGTGGTTACTGAGACACCAGATTTCTGAGCGATATCGCTCATGACACTCCGTGTAAATTCTCCCGAACTTTTATCTTTATCCACGTATCATCTTTCCAACCCGCTAATAATATGCCTTACTTCCCAATGAGGTTAAAAATCAAACACTTGTTTACATAGTGTTTGTTTGCCACCCTCATCGTGGAGCGTGCAGCCAACCGCACTCGGGCCCTGAAGGGCCCATGCTTCTTTTACATGTGGTGTCAAAAAGTGTTCTACGAACACTTTTTGACACCACATGTAAAACTCTTGGAGCCCCAAAGGCGCAAAAACAACGCTCAGCGAGGCATGGATTTCATAACATTTTTTCTATCCCCCTCACACTCCAACAACTCTCCCTCCCCTCACACTCCAAAAATCCTTTTTAATGTGGTGTGATATCGTATGCTTTGCACACGATATCACACCACATTAAAAAGAAGCATAGGCGCGCTTTAGCGCCCGAGTGCGGCTGGTTATACCCTCGCCAATAAAAGCGGAAATCAACCACTATCTCAAGTTAGCAATAGACACAGCAGTAATTAATGACAAGTATAATCAAAAAAACCTTCCCCTGTCAATGATTTTTCGGTAATTTTTCTCAATTACCATTCATTTTAACCGGTTTTTTTACCTGACTACTTCTAAAATATATTCCTAAATACATCACCAAAATGCTTGACAAGCAGCATTTTTATTCTTATTCTTAGTAAGTAGAACAAATTCACCGCCATTTATTCATTATTAACCGGTTTTTTCACCGCGTAAAGAGGGTACGGGCGAGCAATTATGAATTTGTGAGACAAGGTAGGATCAATTTGAGAGAAGTGCATATATCAGTGCACTCTCCAACCCAACTAATTGTATTTTGTGTATGTATCCCGTCATTTATCTGAACAGGAGTATTGGTTGTGAGATATTCATCAAAGGCGATAGCTCTTTGGCTCGCATGCATCTGCATGCTGATACCTCTTCTGAGTAGTTGCGGCCAGACACAGAGTAGTAGTAATGGTAATACTCCCCAAACCTTAAGTATCCTGCATATCACAGGCAAATCTACGCCTGACGGAGCCCAGTTTCAAAAAATTCTGCATGATTTTGAGACTCAGAACCACATTACATTAAATCAGACCATCGCTGCCTCCGATGCACCACAGGTGTACGAAACCTCCCTGCTGGCCGGCAAAGAAGCGGATATAGTGATGGTCAATCTAGCCGACAAGGCCACCAACTGGTCAAAACAGGGTTCAACCATCGATGTCAAAGATCTGGTCAAACAATGGGGCCTGGCCGATCAAATTTTGCCGGCAGCAATCAGTGAATGGACACAGAACGGCAAGTTAGCAGCCTTCCCCTACAACGGCTTCAAGTGGCCGGTCTGGTATAACATGGATCTGCTCAAAAGTGTCGGAGTCACGAAAGCTCCAACGACCATCGACGAGCTCATAACTGATGGCAAAAAATTACACAGCGCAGGCAAGGGTGGCTTCGTCGTCGGTGGTAATGATTGGTCCGGTTATACCCTCTTCACACAATTCATGGAATCGTACATGACCCAGAGTGATATAGCCAGCGCGTTCAGCAAAGGCACTTTCTGTTCCAATGCCGATGCCATGAAGGGTATTAATCTGTTCATCAAAATACGTGATTCAGACGTCTTCGTCAAGGATGTCGCGGGCTTAAAAGCTGACCAGATGAACTCCCAATTCTATACAGCAGGTGCCTCGATGATGTCCGCTGGCTCCTGGGCTTTTGCTGGCGCTTCTCCTGAATTATCGAAGAATGTCTATCTTGGTGGCTTACCAGTGCCCCCGGATTCTCCATACACAAAGCCAACCGCCTATCAGGGGTATTCCAGCATGGGTATCTGGATCAGTCCTAATGGTCAGAAACATCTGGACCAGGTGCGCAAGTTTGTACAGTATATGTTTTCACCAAAGGTAATCTCGGTACAGGTTTCAAAAGGCATGATCCCAACGGTGAAAAATGTACAGGTTGATCAAAAGGCGAATCCACTATTGGAGCAGGCGGCAAACCACCTGGATGAGCGTGTTACCTATCTCCCACCCAACACATACGTCCCCGGTAATGTCCAGCAAAATTTGATCCAGGCAACCGGTCTGGCATATACCAAGGGTCCAGGAAGCACCCAGATTTGCCAGGCATTGGAAGGAGCCTATAAATAATGGGGGCTTCATTGAAAGTAGACACTCACGGCCCACAGGTAGAACAGCGCAAACCTACTCGTAGCACCAAAGTTATTGCGTCTTCATCTTCACGTAGAAGATGGAGGCGCAACGTAACCACCTTGCTGCTCTTTGCGGGCCCGGCGGTCCTCTGGTACATCTTTTTTATGATCGGGCCATTTGTCAGCATGTTCTACTACAGTACCTTGAACTGGGGTGGCTTGCTGGAGGAAAAGTATTTCGATGGCCTGCATAACTATACACATATGTTTGAGGATCCCACATTCTTTATCGCGGCACGAAATACAGCGGTCCATATCCTGGTTGTACTCCCAATCATGATACCGCTCTCGTTCCTCTTAGGCTATTACCTCAGCTTACGTCCACGTGGTTATCAGTTTTTGAATGTGGTCTGTTTTACGCCTGCCCTGATGTCAGCGACGGCGGCAACGATGCTTTTCATCGGTATCTATGCACCGAATGGCATTATCAATGCTCTGCTCAATGCGGTCAATCTAGGTTCCCAGACACATTTGTGGAACGCGGATTCCTCAACGGCCCTGGGTTCAATCATTGCCATTAACCTCTGGGGTGGCATCGGATTTTGCGCGGTCGTCTTCTCCGCACGCCTGGCGAGTATTCCGCCAGAACTATATGAGGCGGCCGTGATTGATGGAGCGTCACATTGGGCGAAGATACGCTTGATTGCCTATCCGATGGTGCGCGACTTTGTGGGCGTCATGACGATGCTACAGTTTCTAGGACTCCTGCTGGGATCAGCTCAGACTGTCTTGCTGCTCACCAATGGTGGTCCTGGTACGGCTTCAACCACGCTCGGTTTTATGCTCTACAAAGAAGCCTTTATCTCTTCACACCTTGGATACAGTCAGGCCATTGGTGTCGTCCTATTCATTGCTGGTTTCCTGGGCATGCTGGTGATTCGGCAACTATTTCGTCCTGCCTATTAGTCCTGCATATGGAAGGAAATATAATCGTGGCAAGCATTTCCGCTCTATCGTCAACGGGCTCACGGCGCAGGCGTTCACGCAAATCCGTTAGCTCACTTATCTCTACCAATATCGTGCGTTTCCTGGTCGCACTCTACGTTGTAATTATACTTTTACCACTGTATTACCTGATTATCTCTGCGTTTAAAACCAACAATGAGATCTTCATTCAACCTTTAAGCTTACCCGCGACACTCTCCTTGCATAATTTCTTTACCGCGGAAGATGATGCAGGTCTGATCCAGGCCATGGGTAACTCGGTCTATATTACAGCGTGCGCAGAGGTGCTCACCCTGGTATTAGCGCTACCAGCGGCATATGCGATTGCACGTATTCCTTTAAAAGGAACCGTGATCATTGAGCGTGCGTTTGCGCTAGGATTTTTAATTCCTGGTTTCGCGGTCCTGGTACCAACATTTCTCCTGTCGGTTCAGCTTGGCCTGTTCCATTCTACACTTTTCCTGATTCTTTTTTATCCAGTGACGGCGCTGCCGTTGACGGTAATCATGATGGCCCAGTTTATGCGCAGCATTCCTTACGAGATAGAAGAAGCGGCCATTATGGATGGGGCCAGTCGCATGACCATTCTGCTCAGGCTGATCATTCCCTTGTCGGTTCCAGGCATTGCCACAATGCTGATTCTAAATTTCTTGAACTTCTGGAATGAATACCTCTTTGCGCTGGTCATTTTAGGTGGTGATACACAGACGGTACAGGTTGCCTTGCCTTCACTGAAGACCCTGAATATTGTCGATTATGGCCTGCTGACGGCGGGCACATTAATCACAGTACTCCCAGTATACTTTATCTATATACTGGTTCAAAGACGCATGCAGGATGCGCTGGTGTCTGGTTACGCCAAGGGCTAAGCCCTCCGGCAAGAAAAAAGCGGCGAAGATATTTCGCCGCCTTTTCTGCATGTCCTTACCAACATGTGGAGTAGGAAGATTACGCTTCTTTGCAGGGTCCCGTCGAATCGCGTACGACCAGGCGAGCGGAGAGTCTGATGTGTGTGGCTTCCAGGGGTTGATGCTGCAATAGACGATAGAGGACATCTACCGCCAGCCGACCAATCTCTTTTAAGGGCTGCCTGACCGTTGTCAGGCCCGGAGTGATATAGGGAAGGTTTAAGGATACATCATCAAAACCCACCACTGAAATATCCTCTGGTACCCGTATACCGCGTTTGGAGAGCGCGTGGACAACACCAATCGCCATATCATCATTAAAGGCGAAAATAGCCGTTGGTGGCTCGGGTAGGGATAACAGCTGGGCACAGATTTCTTCGCCGCTTTCAGCCGTCCAACGGCCTTCACAGATCAAGTTGGGATTAATCGGGACGCCTGCGGCGGCCAGCGCTGCATAATAGCCGGCCACACGATTAATGGTCATACCCCAGTGTGCTGGCCCGGTAACAATGCCGATGCGCCGATGCCCCAGCGATAGCAAATGCTCCATGCCAAGCATACTGGCCGAGATATTTTCGACCATGACAGTGGGAATGGTATCTGGCAAATTTACAAAAGGATCCGTGACGACCAGGGGGATACCACTTTTTTGTAACTGCGCTAGTTCGTCTGACGTATGCTGAGGCAGAATGAAAAGCAAACCACTAATGTCCTGGGTCAGTAATTTCTGGACGTGCGCGGTTTCAAGATCGTATCTGTTTTCAGTACGAATAGTAATACATTGAGCATCCCGGCTCAGCAAAGCATCATACATACCTTCCATGATATCGCCAAAATAATTATTGAAGAGCGGTACACTTAATCCTAACAGGCTGGTCGTAGTACGTGCATTACGCTGCGCGACATACCCTGTTTCATTAATATATTGCATGACTTTGTTGCGGGTGGCAATTGAAACATCCTTGTGTCCATGCAATACGCGCGAGACAGTTGTCGCTGATACACCCGATTTCTCTGCAATGTCACTGATAATTGTTCGCGAAAACCTGCCTGTGCCTTTTTGATCACTCACGTAAACTTTTCCTAGCACAAATAAAACATACATTATTCTTTGACTAATGATTAGTACAAGTATAACGAGTAGTAATTAAAATTGTCAACGTCTTTTCACGACATTTTCGCCAGATTTTCTGCAATTAACCGAATATATTCTGGTTAATAAATCAGTGTGCTGCTATAGCACTTCTAGTTAGAAATGCCTAAAAGACTTGACAGGAAGGCTTTTTCTATTTAATCTTAGAGAGACAGCACCAAATAACGGTTAAAAACCGAATATACCAAGAAAAAAAACCGGTTTTTTTTACAGCGTGGTATTCACAAGAAACCTTGATTATTGTTGTCTGTTGTGCGTAAGGAAACGTCTTTTCATGGTTGAGAATAGCTAGAACAAGGAGTGTTCTTATGAAGCTAAAACCTATCTTTCGCGTTGGTATTGTGTGTGCGGTAATACTGGCAATAGCCTGTGCTGGTTTCTCTCTCTCTACCCACTCCGCTCACGCGGAAGCGCCTCTCTCAAGTGTCTATGGGCTACACGTCTCTGGTAATCAGTTGCTCAATGGCGACAACCAGACTATCCGCTTACTTGGCGTGAACCGCTCTGGCACTGAATACAAATGCGTCAATAATGCTGGTATTTTTGATGGCCCCAGCGATGCAGCTTCCGTAGATGCCATGGTCAGCTGGCATATCAATGCTGTCCGTATTCCTCTGAATGAGGATTGCTGGCTGTGGATCAATGGCGCGCAAAATGCATACAGTGGATCTGCCTATCAGCAGGCGATCGTAGATTACGTTAATTTGCTGGATTCCAAAGGGATCATTCCGATCCTGGATCTGCATTGGACTGCGGCTGGTTCAACGACTCCTTTTAGCCAGCAACCGATGCCTGATGTTGACCATTCCGGTGATTTCTGGTGGTCGGTCGCCAGTACCTTCTCCAACAATTCTTCGGTGATCTTTAATCTGTTTAATGAGCCACATGCCGATAGTGATGGCGGCGCTTGCTGGAGAAATGGTAGCCCATCACCTTCAACCGCTCCCTGCGCCTCTCAAAATTATGCCGTAGCTGGTATGCAGACATTGTTGGATAAGGTACGTGGAGCTGGTGCAGGCAATGTAGTCATGCTGGATGGTTGGGGCTATGCGAATTATATCGGTGGTGTTCTGGACAACCTGCCTAGCGATCCCAACAACAACCTGATGATCTCTGCACACGTCTACGACAACTCCGGTTGTAATTCAACCTCTTGTTATGACCAGCAGTATGCCGCTGTTGCGAATCAGTTACCGGTGGTCTTTGGTGAACTTGGCGAAAGCGATTGTCAGCATGGCTTTGTCGATACCGCGATGAACTGGGCTGATCAACATGGCATCGGATATATGGGCTGGGCCTGGGATACCTACGATTGTGGTAGCTTCCCATCCTTGATCTCTGATTATAATGGCACACCCACTGCCTTCGGTCAGGGTTTTAAAGATCATTTTTCAGCCCTGTATCCCTAAACTAACTGCTTCATTTTTAGCAGAACTGTCTCCAGTGCTGTCAATCACAGGAAAAGATCAAGAGCCGCTGAACAGACGTGTTCAGCGGCTCCTTCCATTTCATGGAACAGGACTGTACTAATAGCGATTGGTTAATTCAACGGCCTGATGGCTATTGAGGGTCAATGTAATACTGTTACCTGACAGTTTGTAGGCGGTTCCCGTTAATTCGTCGTGCAGGGTCTGTCCACTACTGAAATTATCCAGATTAGGAATGGTGACCGTGCGACTTCCCCAGGAATTGTTGATGGCGACGAGGACATCGTTTGTGCCTTTTTCGCGCTCAAAGGCGTAGAAGGTATCGTCAACCCACTTCTCATACTGCGCGCCGTTCTGGACAGCGGGATTGAGGTTGCGGGCCTGATTTAGCCTGGCTATGTAGTTGTAAAGGGTACCTGTGGTACTGAATGAATTGAACATGTCCTCACGGTTTTTAGGATCGGCGCAGCCGCTAAAGCCTTGCTCGGTCCCATAATACATGATTGGAATACCACGACTGGAGAAGGTAAAGGAGAGCGCCATCTCCAATTGCGGCCATTTATCCCATGAGGCGGATGGATTGCCGCTGGCATCGCAGAGGAAGCGATCCACATCGTGGTTGTCGATGAAGACACCATTTGTATTGGGATCACGATACTGGTAGTCGGAACTGTAACGACTACTGATGTTATACATCGACTTGTTCTGGCCAAACACATCATGAATCGTGTAGTACATTGGATAATCTAGCGTGGCATCGAGATAATGAGTATAATCGCCAACGTAGGCTGGATCGCCATTGAAGACTTCACCAATGGTAAAGGTGCCTGCACTCTGTGCATAGGCTTTCCAGAAATCCTTGGGGACATGTTTGACGGTATCTACACGGAGCCCATCAACACCAGTAGTCTTGACCAGCCAATTCACATTATTGAGCAAGGTTGAGCGCGTATAGGAATTACTCTGATCCAGGTCATTGAGTCCTGCGACATCCTGGTTCTCAACATCCCATTGATTGTTGTAGTCAGCGACGTTGCCATTGTGATGGTAGTCAACGGAATCGGGGAAGGTCGGGGTATTATAGTTATAGTAGCCAGTATGATTGGCTACCACATCGAGCATGACCCAGATATTCCGATTATGGGCCTGAGTCACCAGTTCCTGGAGCTTACTCATGGTTCCCAGATGTCCATCAATCGAATAAAAATCATAGCCCCAATAGCCATGATAGGCATGCGCGTCATGCTGCATCACCACAGGCGTAATCCAGATAGCGGTAAAGCCCATGTTCTTGATGTAATCCAGATGCGAAATGATGCCCTGGAAGTCTCCACCATGCCAGGCTGTCGCGTCAGCCCGATTGGTATTGAAACCGCCAGAGTTATCATTTGAGCTATCACCATCACTGAAGCGATCAGTCATCACAAAGTAAATGGAGCGCGTTGTCCAATCCTGTGCGCTATGTGCCTGAGCGTTTCGGGCTGGAGAGAAGGCCAAAACGGCAACCGTGACCAGAATAGCCACCAGCAACAGCGTAATGCCAGCATAAATAGTAGACCAGCGTCTGTGCTGTTGCAGGCTGTGCAGAAGTCCTTTTCCTATCATTGGAAAATGTCCTCCATATGTGTATTTTCTTCTTTGATCAATACAACTACAAAAGGATCAAGAACTACGACGGTGTGAAGTCAAGAGGGACAATCAGCTCCACTTTACGCTATGACTTCCCTCAACATTGGACCAGGCAAGGCTAAAGAAAGCGGTTCGGTGGAGTAGGAAACGGGAAAATTGGCAGATCTTCCCGCTTCCTATCAGCATGTATCGAGGCCATTTAATTCTGATAGAGCACCATCGTACTGATTGGCGCCACAGCCACATTGCCAGTTGCCTGACCGAGTACCTGCTGCCCAATCTTGTTATCAGTTGCAACCATCTTCCAATTTCCATTGGGGAGCGCCACCTCGGCTGAGGTTTTGTTCGGGTTGTACACGACGATGATATTCTTCCAGGCATCATGGTTTGCATGATCTTTGAGCATAAAGGCGATTGTATTAGCTGGACTATTCAGGAAGGCCAGATGCTGCTTGATCTGCTCGGCACTGGTCATTCTGAAGGCAGGATGGCTGGTGCGCAATTTGATCAAGCCGGAATAGTAGCTGAAGACATCTTTATGCTGAGCTTTTAAGGACCAGTCGAACTGGTTGACGGCATCGCCAGCCTGATAGCTGTTGTCATTTCCACCTTTTGAGCGCAACATCTCTTCGCCGCCCTGCATAAATGGAATACCCTGGGAGGTCATGACGACCGCCTGGGCCAGTTCGTCCATCTTAATGCGATCCGTCACACTATCATCAGGATTGCTGGCGGCAATTTTGTCCCATAACGTCATGTTGTCATGGCTGGTGATATAGTTGATCGTCTCACGGGGAGAGGCGGTGAAATCGTTGATGCTACCCTCAACGCCTTTTTTGATCACATCGGTCAGGCCGGTGGCGCCAGTGGCGAAGCCCTGTGCGCTACGATCAAAGACGTTACCATCCAGACCATTGCGCAGGTTGTCATTGAAGACGGCCAGTTTGAGACCTTTCTGCTTGCCTTTGGTCAGTAGTTGGTCCTCTGGCAGGGCCGATGTTCCACCGGTCCAGGGTTCGCCGTGGATCTGGATACCAGGATTGATGGTATGCAGGTCCTGCGCAACCTTCTTCATGGTATCGACCCCGAGCAGGGCCATCAGGTCGAAGCGGAAGCCATCAACATGATATTCATTCACCCAGTATTTAACCGAGTCACGAATGAATTTCTGCACCATTGGTCGTTCTGCGGCAATCTCGTTGCCGGTACCAGAACCATTGGTGTAGGATCCAGAGAAGTCTGTGCGGTAGTAGTAGCCAGGGACGATTTTATCGAAGTCGGAGATTTTGGTGCTGAATGTATGGTTGTAGACCACGTCCATGATCACGCCAATACCCTGTTTGTGCAGGCTCTGCACCATTTGTTTAAACTCGGTGATGCGTGTAGTGCCATGAGGATCGGTCGCATACGCCCCTTCAGGTACATTATAGTTGCGTGGATCGTAGCCCCAGTTGTATTGATCGTTACGGGTTTCATCAATACTGGCAAAACCATAGGCCGGCATGATCTGGACATCTGTGACACCCAGCTCTTTCAGGCTTGAGACTCCGGTTGAGACGCCATCTGGACCTTTGGTGTTCGTCTCGGTAAAGCCAAGGAACTTTCCATTGTTTTTGACACCGGAGTTAGGATTGATGGTGAAGTCGCGGGTGTGGAGTTCATAGATGACTGCATCTTCAGGATGTGCCTGTGTCTGATGACGGTCACTTCTCCAACCGCCTGGATTGGTGGCCTTCAGATCAGCGATCATGGTGCGCGTACCATTAACGGCGATGGCGGTCGCATAAGGATCAACCGCTGTCTGTGTCTCACCCAGCACGGTAACCTGGTACAGATAATACCAGTTCTTCAGATTACCAATCGCCAGACCCTTCCAGGTTCCCTTCTCAGCCTTGCGCAGAGGCACCGTTTTGGTAATAGCTCCAGTTTCACTATTAAAGAGTTGCACCTTTACATCTGAGGCCGTTGGAGCCCAGATACGGAAGGTGGTAAAGAGTGGTGTGTAGTGATTTCCCAGATCATTGCCTGTATAGGTATATAAAGAATCATTGAGCACGTTGCGTGGAGTAATAACGTTGGCTTTGATATCCTTCAAGCCCAACTCCAGCTTATGCGTCACATCAGGAGCAACCCCCAGCGTAATCGTCACCAGATCCGCTGGACTGCTAGCATTGCCAGTCTGGGGCACGATGCCGGTCACGGGAATGGCCTTGCCCATGGTAGTATCTGTGACGGTAACATCCGCGGCCGCATAGGGAAATGAGATAGGGGTACTTAGTTTCGCCACCACAGTCTGGCGCGCTTCTAGATAAGCATTCGAGACCCGAGGCTTTTGCGCATCCTGCGCATCACTCAATGATGTGTATACATTCGGATCTCCAGATACCAACCATATTTCAGTCTGGCCGGCAGCAACATTGATAAAGCGATTCATATCAACATCTTTGGCTTCCCAGTCGCCTTTGCGCACAATAAAACCTACTTGAGCGGTCGGGGCGGTCTGACCTGTGTCAGAGGGAACAGAGAGGTCAGCCACGACGCCATATGCATCTTGCGTGTTAAAATTGTAGCTCGCGCCATTATGACCGGTACCGGCGCTATCCACGGTCCACATCCAGAGGTTCCAGCGATCATAGACACCATCTGGCCGTGAGTAGTGGACTTTTACGGAGACATTGGGGGCGGTTCCAGCGGCTTTCGCAGGCATGGCTCCAATCAGTTGTACTGCATTAACTAAAAGTACCAGCAGAACAATGAGATTGAGCTTCCATACTTTTTTCGCCTTGAGGACTTCAGTACGAGAAGACATACATTTTCCTTCCTTGGAAATCGAAAGTCCAGGTAGTCGTTCATCTACAGAGATGGACAAAAAATAAAGCGTCTACCCTTCATCAATGATTCTTTTCCAGTTATCTCTACCTTAGAAATAATTAGCAATATAGTTGACGAATCGACTGTCGACCATAAAATCATTACTAAGAATAAACATAACATCCAATTATCCGTTCGTCAAGGCTGCCGTACTTCTATACATCCACATCTGCAAATATATGGTATAGCAAACAACACCGTTCCCTAATGGGAACCTGATATTTTATGGTTTATGCGGCAAACATGTTCCGCGATACATGTTTGCCGCATAAACCATAAAACTCAAGACCTTGTGTGAAAGACAATGTTAGTCTTTCACACAAGGTCCTTCAGGTCTGATGCTTCCTTAGATTATGGGAAAGGTCTTAGAGCTAGAAACACCCGGTGCCGTTGGGTGAGCCAAGTCCGGCCTGATATGAATAGGATTTTCCACCGACAGTAAAGAGACAGCCATTGGAGCGTTTACTCCAGGGGATACTTGCGGCTTCTCCCGAGACGCCACCAGCCAGAGCATAAACAGAGGCGATGATCGGGGAGGAAGCACTGGTCCCACCATATTGCTGCCAGCCACTTGCCTGATAGGTATCATAGACATACACACCGGTAGCAGGATCAGCGACGGCCGAGACATCTGAGACCGCACGGCGCGAGCATCCAGTTACGCTGCTACTCTGCCAGGTTGGGCGGGTGATATAAGAGCTACAGCCACCGCCAGCACCTTCTGAAGAACTGGTATGCCAAGCGGTCTCGGTTCCATTGCTATTCAGGGTTGTGCCACCAACTGCAACGACGTGCGGACAATCTGAAGGCGATTCAACATATTGTCCACCATCGCCAGAGCTAGCGGTGATCGCCACGCCTGAATGATTGAAGTATGAATTACAGGTAGATGTATCACTGCTCGACTGGCTGCCGCCATAGCTATTACTGACCTCAGTTGCACCCAGGCGTACGGCTGTATTTACAGCGGCTCCAAGATCACTAAAACTGCTGGATTTTGCCTCTACAAGCAGAATTTTACAACGATTACAGATGGCACTCACCATATCCAGGTCCAATGAAATTTCACCGGCCCAGCCGCTATCGGCTGTTGGATAGTTGGTTCCACCGTTCTGGTCTACCTTTCTAAAACAGCCATTGCTGGAGGTGCAGGCGGGCAGGCCAAAGTTCGAACGATAGTAGTTCATGTCGCTGGCAGCATTGGGATCATCATATGCATCGACGATCGCCACCGTCTGGGATACACTCGCACCGGTTGGCAAATTATAGGCGGCCGCTAAATTCGCCGGCCCATAAGGAGCACTCCCTCCTGGTGACTGAGCGTTAGGAGTCAGACCGTGCGTCTGGGCGCCTGGTGCGGCAACGCCTGTGGTTGACTGTAAGGCAAAACAGGATGCAAATCCAACTTTAGCCTGCGTGCAGGCATGCTTAAAAGTTTTTGCTGAAAGCGGAGATTGCCCCTGGCTGCTTGCCTGGTTAGCAAAACTCGTCGCGCTTGCGGAGAAAAATACCATAGCAGTTAGTACAAGCGCAAGACAGGTTGTCATAAAGACTCGTTTCACAGCTCAGCTCCTTCTGTTAGCTGTAGGGTAAAAAAAGAGACAGAGTCCCCCTGTGAGGGGTCTCGTTTTTTACCAGCAAAAAGATAAAAGGAAAAGCAACGCATTTGTTTATAGGAGTCTCAGACCTTCCCATAAAACATCATTTTATGGGAGAAATGCTATCCAACTGGCACATTTGGATAGTTGTATCTCTAAATAAGAGTATACGCAATAAATACGAAAATTTCAATAGATTAGATTGCAGTTTTATGCATACAGATGATTATAGTATAAAATATCTACTCCATAATAAGTAAAATAAAAGGTATCCAGCGATTAAATAAGAGAGTATTTTCCCCCACTTTTATCGTGGAGTGTGCAGCCAAACCGCACTCGGGCCCTGAAGGGCCCATGCTTCTTATGAGTCATCCCTAATTTTTCAAAAGAAGGACTAGGCAAAATGGATCTCGTCATTTAGACTGTTGAATATGAAAAGCAAACAATCACTAAATGAGGAGATCCATCGTTATTATGTCAGAATTGTCAGAAACCTTCAAACGCTTGGAACAAGATCCGCAGGGGGGATCACAGCATCTGCTTCAGTTGCTTGAACAGTTTTTGCAGCCTTTTTTGCTCAGGCTCGATGATGTCTTAGACAAACGGTTGGTGCGCACCTTACTGCAATGCCTGGTTGCCATCATCCGCCTGCGTCAAAATCCACAAGCTTTGTGGCTGAGTGAGCTTGGTTCCTATCTGCAAGGCTATGATGGGTACTCAACGAGTGCCACCGCAGGCACCAAGCGGGTTGGAAAGCTGTTGCGATCCGTGAAGTGGACCGTGGGGCTCATTGATGACTATCTGCTGGAAAAAGCAGATGAGGAGGTACGCACCCTCAAAGAGCAATGCAAGCGGATCCTCTGCATCTGGGATGGAAGTGTGCTGGAGAAAGCCGAAAGCGAAAAGTTGGAAGGACTCTGCCCGGTTCTCTCGAGTAAAGCCAAGAGGCGGCAGCGGACAAAGCGGGGCTTCGTGTTCAATTGGCCTGCTGCTCGTCCGGTCAGGGTCATGGGAATGCAGTGGAATGCTGCACTCATTGTCGGAATGCAAGGGCTTCCCCATCTGGCAGTCACGAAGTGGTGGTCAACCAAAGGCGTCTTTGCCACCAGGCTCCGAGATGCGGAAGAAGAGGGATTGCGGATCTGTGTCAGAAAATGGGGTTCTTTGCTGGTTCATGTCTTTGATCGCGGCTATGCCTCAGGATATTGGCTGCGCGTGCTCGCCAAGTATCGAGCCCGTTTCATTATCCGCTGGGTCAAACATCACGTGTTTCTGACACTGGCCGGAGAGGAAAAGAAGCTGTGGCAAATTGGCCAGGGGAAGAAGTATCGCGCGCACAAAGAGATCTGGGATGGCAGAACGGGAGAAAAGATGGCCTGTGATTTGTGGTGGACAGCCCTTCGCCATCCTCAGACGCATGAACCATTGTTTCTCGTGAAAGCGCGGGTCAAAAAAGGCATCATGTATTTGATCACCAATGAGCCAGTCCACACCGAAGAGCAAGCATGGGATGTATTCTTCAGTTATCGTCGGAGATGGCAAATTGAGGTGAGTTTTCGCTATGCGAAATGTGAATTGGCCTTGGAATGTCCTCGGTTGTGGTCGTTAGAAGCTCGACTCAAGTTGCTTGGTATGGTCATGCTCGTCTATGCCTTCCTGCTTTCCTTGCTTGATCCGAGGCATCACGAACTCGTGCAAGCGCTCTTGCGCTTCCGATGTCACCGAACCGGAAAGCGGTGCCTGCACGTGCAGGCACCACTCTATCGGATCCGATGGGCACTCAGTCGCTTGTGGGACGATTACCGTCCCCGCTTCGGTTGTTTCCTCCCACCTTCTGATGATCCCCTCACGGTTTGCTCACTCATCCGAGACCTTGAGCGATTTCAGAAAAATTGGGGATGACTCATGAGACCGTTGGAGCGCCAACGGCGCGAAACAAACGATCAGCGGAGCACAGGTTTCATCTAACTAAGGTTGCGTACAATTTTGCTTATGCACACCTCGCGCCTACAGCGCTCGCTTGTTTTTGAGGAAGAAAATAGCGGGGCGGTTATAGCCGCCCCGCTATTTTCTTCCTCAAAAACGAGTTGGTAGATGCTTTATTTAATTATCTTGCAGGCGCAGCCATTCAAGATCAAGATCATATTGGACACGGCGTAAGATCTCATCATTGATGACCTGATCATTGCGCAATTGCAGAACAGCATCCAGTTCAGCTTTCAGCAACTGCTGCTCAATCTTGCCAAACTGCGCAAAATGATCTTCTCCATCTGCATCCAATTCACCATGATAGAGAGCGGTATAATGCCGAATACGATCCTCATAATGATGCATCAATTTGCCCATATGTGCAGAAGAGAGATCCAACTCTTGCGCAATTATAGTAAGTTGAGCCTGCGCAGCTTGAGCCGCTTTGAGGCGAGCCTTATGTTCCTCGCGTTCACTGGTTCCATCATCGACAACGTTGAGCCGCTTAATAAGAAATGGTAAGGTGAGACCTTGTAAGACCAGTGTGGCCAGAATAACGCAGAAGGTCAGGAAAATGATCAGACTGCGCTGTGGAAAAACCGCTTTATTATCCAGCACAAAAGGTAAGGCGAGGGCTGTGGCTAAAGAGACACCACCACGCATACCAGCCCATGAGACAATCACGACATGCTGCCAGTGCGGAAAAGGATCACGCGCACGCACAGAAGCTGGCAATCGTGGCAGATAGGTGCCTGCAAATACCCAGATAAAGCGTACCACAATCAATGTCAGGCTGATAAGAATAGCATACCAGACTACCTCCATACTGGTACCGTCAGGCAATTGTTTGACGATGTCATTCAATTGTAGACCAACCAGAATAAAGATTAAGCCATTCAGCACAAAAACCACGATATCCCAGATTGCCGTGCCCTGGATGCGTAACGTTGGCGTCATGGTATTGAAGCGCGGCTGACCATAAAAAATACCAATGGTCGCCACGGCCAGCACGCCAGAAAAGTGCAAGGCATCAGCCAGTAGATAAGCACCATAACCAGAAAGAAATGTCAGGGTTAAATAGACTGGAACGTCTTCATTCAGGCGTCTAAAGATAGGTGTGACGATTAAACCAAGTACAATACCAAGGCCAATGCCTCCAATACTTGAGAGCAGAAATTGTCCACCGGCATCGAGCAAGGAAAATGTTCCTGTCACCACGGCCGCTACGGCGACCCGATACGCCACCAGCGCGGTGGCATCGTTGAGCAAACTTTCACCTTCAAGCACCGTCACAATCCGCCTGGGCAATCCAAGTCGTTGGGCGATACTGGTCGCCGCAATCGAGTCCGTTGGTCCAACGATCGCACCCAGAGCAAAGGCCGCACCCCAGGGTAAATCTTTGATGAGAGCATGGGCCACAAGCGCGACCGCCACCATCGTTGCCAGCACTAAACCCACGGCCAGTAAACTAATCGAACGAATATTGGCTCTAAAATCGCGTGCCGATGTATAAAAAGCTGAAAGCTGGATAATCGGCGGTAAAAACAAGATAAAAACCAGTTCAGGTTTAAGGATCACATCAGGGAAGGCTGGCACAAAACTGATTATCAATCCAGCCAGTACGAGCAGGATAGGATAAGGTAATTTCAGTTTATTGGCTAGCGCTACCAGTAATACGACCACAAAAAGAAGTACAAGGATAATTTCAACATCCATTATTTGGAGAACTCCTACTCCCAGCGATTTTTTTCAGGCCCACTCGATGGTATATTGTATTCCAATCTGCCTGTATCTTTCCACTTTCTCCCTCGTCACCACTCAGCGCCTTCTCCTTTATGCCACTCCTTCCTTCTCATAGTGTGTGGTAAATAAACTCCCACCACACACTATAAAAAAAACAAGCGCACGCTATAGACGCGAGGACTCAACAAAAAAAGATATAAACTATAATACGTAGTGGCTGAGGATTCGGTTGAATTGCACGATGTCAAAACTACCGCGGATCTCAAATTTCACCTGCCCGATGGCACTGAAATACAGTTCTATTTCACAATCCCGATCAAAAACACCCGCAGTCTCAATCGAGAAGGCCTGAACCTTACTGTAAGGCAAGGAGGTATAATCTGTCTTCTTACCTGTCATTCCCTGCACGTTAATGGCGATAATACGCTTATTTGTAAAAACAACGGAATCGCGTACCGTCTTAAAAGCGGCAACAATCTGCTCATCATTGACCAGCATGGGGGCAACCATTGGTACAACACGATCCGGGGCAATCGGTGAAAGTTTGATCAGGCCTTGCTGAAAATCAATCATAGATAATTCTCTCCAAAAAATGTAATAGTGGTATTGTGTTTGCAGCTTCTATCTTATCATAACAATTTATCGCGTTCTATGCGTTCGCTAGAGGGGAATCTCTACATATACTTTATCATCTTCGATTTTTGTATTCAAACTGGGTAGAGGGAGTAGTGTGTAGGCATAGTTGGTAAGCTTTTGTGTCCCCTGAACATCAAATATGGCTCCATGGCAGGGACAGACAAAGTGGCGCTCACTGGTCTTCCATTGAACCAGGCAGCCTTTATGGGTGCAGGCTGCCGATAAGGCGATCACGCTGTTGGCACTGGTGGTATTTTTTGCACGCACAACGTAGCCAACGATGGCATCAGAGGTGAAGCGTATGGCTTTATCGCCCAGATCTGCAAGCGTGGTCACAAATTGCCATCTGGTGGGGATGCCTTCGGTCATTTGCAGGCGTTGACCTGCGGCGCCTGCATCATTAGGAGGTGGTGTCACAACCTGTGGTTGTGTCTGGTGGTTAATGCTTGTACCGATTCCTGCTCCGACCACCATTGAGGCGGCGGCGATAGCACCTCCAGCCAGAAGATGGCGACGAGAAACAAAACGTACTGGTTGGGCTGTGCCTTTTGTCTTTGTGACTGGCTCACTAATTTCATGTGGCAAAGGCTTAGGGCTGGTGGCTGACTCAATTTGGGATATCTGTGGCTGTTCGCCCGCTTCAAGCAGTTGTGCCTTCAAATTTTCCACAAAATCGGGACGTGGTTCCGCGTCTTCATTAGTTGCGGAATGAAAGAGGACCGCCATCTGATAGATACGCGCCTGTTCTAGCGTCAGGTTTGTGGGAGGATGAGCGACTTTACCCACCTGGAGCGCTTCAATGTAGCTCTCCAATTCCAGATAATCCTCAAACCTCTCCTGATCTTCATCTGCCATGTTTGTACTCCCCCATGCTAGAACTTTTATGCTCGTTTATTGATAATCGTTTCCAGTTCCGCCGCACGCTTGAGGGCGCGAAATTGCGTCACCTTGACATTAGCTTCCGTAATACTCATACGCACAGCCGTCTCTTTAATCGAGAGATGCAGTAAGAAACGACACTTTAAGACCTCCCGCTGCTGCTCTGGCAGGAGTAGCAGGAGCGCCTGAACTTTCTCACCGGATGCCAGACCTTCAGGATGTAACTCTTCTTCGACAGGACCTTCCCAGCCACTTTCCAGCAGTTCTTCAAGTGATTGTACTTCCGCACGATAATATTGACGCCAGTAGTCAGCAATCGTTGTCCGGGCTACTTGAAAGAGCCAGGTCTGGATGCTTGCTTGTCCACGCGCAATATCTACATTTTTGATCGCCTTCATAAATATCTGCGTCGTGAGATCCTCAGCTTCCTGGCGATTCCCTACCTTACTGTAGACATAGCGATAAATCATCCCTAGATGTTCTTGATAGAACGTCTGAAACTCCTGCGGCTCCTGTTCGGATGGATTGCCTGTTGTCTTCAAAGCTCTCCTCGATATTCCATGGGCAACATTTAATGGTCCTACAGAGGAGTACGTATACAGGTTACACCGATCTTAAAAAACTGCAAGTAGCATCTGTAACCTGCTCACGTATAGATAGATACTTGATTGAAAAACCTTTGCGAAACGCTAAGGAGGGCTCAGACTTTGCGATCATTACGCATTTCGGTTCTTTTCTGCATCCTGGCTCTAACCATATTCTTGTTTGCCGCCTGTGGTACAGAGAGCACGAATACAGATACAGGTACCACCAATACCAGTTCGACGAACAACAGCGACAAAAATTCCTATGGGAACAGTAATGCCACACCAACGACGAGTGCCAGTACTTCATCATCAGATAGCGCTATCATCAAGACGGCATCGGCAACCCTTAAAGGAAAAAAAGAGACCATTCTGACAGATAGCCATGGTCTTACGCTTTATTACTTTACGCCAGATACCAAAACTACGTCTGCCTGCGGGAGCGGGTGTACCGGATCCTGGCCACCTTTGCTGGCAACAGGCTCAACTCAACCTACCAGTCCAACAAATCTCCCTGGTAAATTGACAGTTGTAAAGACCGACACTGGTCAACAAATACAATATAATGGTCACTTCCTTTATACCTACGCTGGCGACTCAGCACCTGGACAAACCAGTGGCGATGGACTCGGCGGCAAATGGTTTGTGGCAACCGGAAACCTCTCCTAAAAACCGATCATACAGTGCCACCTGTCAGTATGTTGATGGGTGGCCTGTCTCTCCTCAGGCATAGCAAAAGCTGGCTTCTCAAGCGACTCCACCAGACTGATGGCATAAAACTACATATGTTATACCGTGGGCAAAAACGCACAGGAGAACTCAAACTATGCCTAACATTACAAGCAAGCAAGATCTCATCGTCTATTTTGAAGAGAAAAGCCAGCGCAGTACCAGTGAAGGTGATATCTACGTGCAGACCGTCAACGAAATTCTGATGCTCCTCAGGGAAAATGATGCTATCACGGGATTGAAATCACAGGTGCGCCGCCTGCACCGCGAGAAACTCATGGAGATACAACGTACCGAGAGCCCCGAAATACGCGCCGAACAACGCAAACAACTCGCAGTCTACGACGATTTCCTGACCCAGGCTCGCTCGATCCCCGTGCAATAAGCACAAGGTATAACCTGAAATTAGATAAATAAGGTTGCTTGCGCCCTTATTTACTTGACAAAAGCAACTATTTGTTAGATAGTAGCACTACTATAGTTGCTTTTGTCAAGTAATGAAAAGGATATAAAGATGGAACCATCTTCCGAAGCAAGGATCAGCGCCATACGCCACTTCAATCGTTTCTTCACGCGCCATATCGGAGTTCTACAAGAAGGCCTGCTACATAGTCCTTTCCCGCTCACAGAGGCGCGTGTTCTCTTTGAGATAGGACATGGTGAGCAGGTGACTGCCTCCCAGTTAGTCCGTGAACTTGGTCTAGATGCGGGCTATTTGAGTCGCATCCTGACGCATTTCGAGCAGCAGGAACTGATCAAGAAGACTCGGTCGGAGAAAGATGGACGCCAATTCTTGCTTAGTCTCACTCCTCAAGGGAAAGAGGCCTTCCTCCTCAATGATCAGCGTTCTCGCGAAGAAGTCGCAGAGATGTTGGATGATCTCAGCGAAGAGGACCAGCAACGTCTGTTAAATTCTATGCGGACCATTGAAAGCTTGCTCACAAGGGGACTCAAATTTTCTGAGCCTTTTGTGCTTCGCGCTCATGAACCTGGCGATATGGGCTGGATCACGCACCGCCATGCCGTACTCTATGCGCAAGAATATGGTTGGGACGAACAATTCGAGGCACTGGTTGCCCGGATTACTGCGGATTTCATTACCAACTACCGTCCTGGACGTGAGCGCTGTTGGATCGCAGAGATCAATGGTGAAATCGTCGGCTCGGTCTTTATTGTGGAGAGCAGCGAGGCGGTCGCCAAACTGCGCCTTCTACTGGTCGAGCCAAAAGCACGTGGACTCGGATTAGGCACACGCCTGGTTGAAGAGTGTATTCGCTTTGCTCGCCGTCACGGCTACCAGAAGATAATACTCTGGACAAATAGCATCCTGGTAGAGGCCCGCCATATCTATCAAAAAACGGGCTTTAAGCTTGTTGCTGAAGAAGCCCATCATAGCTTCGGCCGGGATCTGGTCGGAGAAACCTGGGAACTAATCCTGTAGTGATCTGAACGATAGATCCACCCAGGCGCAGGACACCGTCTTTAACAATACAAATGCTATAGTTATAGACCAGTAATTATTGGATGAAAGAAGGGCATATAGCTCAATGAAGACGACCTCCACAATCAAAAAGCCGCACTCAAGGAAGAGAAAGATCCTGCACATGATTTTGGGCTGCATTGCCCTGTTAGCCATTTTTATGTTTTTAAATAATGGGCCTCTCTTTGTCACGCCACGTACTGGCAAAGCATTTTTTCTGGCCAATGGCGCCCTCTCTCAACCGTATTCAAGGCAAGGTTTGACCAATCAGACCTGTGTGGCGTCACGGATGCTCCCATCCAAACATTCCTATCTGGATAACACAATTTCTTCAATCAGGGCAGCCTTCGCGGTAGGAGCCGATATCGTGGAATTCGATGTACAGTCGACGAAGGATCAACAATTTGTGGTCTTCCACGATTGGAACCTTGAGTGCCGCACAAATGGGAAAGGGGTCACGACGAATTACACGCTGGCGCAATTGAAAAAGTTAGATATTGGCTATGGCTATACCGCTGATGGTGGCAAAACATACCCTTTCCGTGGCAAGGGCATTGGTCTGATGCCTTCGCTGAATGAGGTGCTGCAGGCCTTTCCAGATCAACCACTACGTGTCGATATCAAAAGTGATAATTTTGACGAAGGCGTACAGCTAGCGCGCGTGCTTTCAACGCTCCCCCAACATTTTCAGGATCGGTTGACGGTTGAAGGGGGCGACAAACCAATTGATGCGCTTCATCAGCGCCTCCCTCACATGCGCGTGATGTCGAAAGCTATCATCCAGAATTGCGTGCTTCAGTATGAGGCTATCGGCTGGACTGGCTATGTGCCTGCGACCTGTCGGCATATCGATCTACAACTGCCCGATAAAGTCGCACCATGGCTCTGGGGCTGGCCTGATCGTTTCCTTGAGCGTATGGATGCCAGTGATACACGTGTCATCCTGGTGCAGGGTAATGGGAGCCAGGATTTCTCAAATGGTTTTGATACTCCCGATGATCTAAAACAACTGCCCACCGGATATACCGCTGGCATCTGGACCAACCATGTTGATCAGGTCGCACCAGTCTATCATCATAAATAAATGACTGACAGGAAGAAGAAACTCCAGTCCTTCCTCCTGTCATTATTGTAACTATAACTTCAATACTATGGAGCCCATGGAGCGGCTATGTTCCAGGATGCATCCTGCATAAAGGAAGTGGAGGTATCGAAAGCCTCTGGACCTCCATTGGTGGCAATCCAGACTTCGGCATTATAGTGCCGAATATAGTGATCAGGATAGTTATACGACTTGAAGGAAACCCCTGTTCCGGACAATCCCGCCTGTGCGCAAAAGGTGGCGTCCTGATCAAAAAGGGCACTGCCATCTCGTGGAGAGTTGTGTAGACGGCTATTGGCATGCCGCAGATAGTTGCCTGGATAGTTGCGTGACTCAAATGAATAGCAACTGGCATCCGCCAGCCCATCAACGACTTTAAAGGTTGCATCTTGCTTGAGCAATGTATCACTATTATTATCAACTACCGCCGTATAACCATCGCCATTGGCATGTCGAATAAAAGCATTCGAGTAACCCGGCGTGGTTGTCTGCAAGGATTGATAGACATTGCGCGTTAAGCTGACAGAGGATTGTCCGAGGGGACGTGTATCGACACCGCTACTGGTCATGACAATCGGCTGAATCTGCCCTTGCGCGTTGAAATTTACACGATCTATGGCTACTTTCCGCTGCGAGAAATCGTTATTTTCATAACGGTGATAGACGATATACCAATCATCTGTACCTGGATACTGCAAGAAGGCATGGTGACCAGGTCCTTTGTACACATCATTGCTGGCAAGGATTGTTCCTTGATAGCTCCATGGTCCCAGGGGTGAGCTACCGGTGGAATACTGTACATTATACGTATCGTTACAGTAGCACCCATTAGAGTAGGAAAGATAATAGGTGCCGTTACGCTTGCTTAACCAGGTGCCTTCAGTAAAGTTGGTGGGAGTTTGAATGATCTGGTTCCCAT
Source organism: Dictyobacter alpinus (assembly GCF_003967575.1). Classification (NCBI taxonomy): domain Bacteria; kingdom Bacillati; phylum Chloroflexota; class Ktedonobacteria; order Ktedonobacterales; family Dictyobacteraceae; genus Dictyobacter; species Dictyobacter alpinus. Next base: position 2,882,286 of record NZ_BIFT01000002.1, on the reverse strand, counting down.
TTACAGAGACCATATCAGCATTCAACTTGAAGATGCTCATACGACCACCACCAGCGGAACCACCTGAGTAGAGATATGCCTGACCGTCATCATCCACAAAGACAGTTGGGTCAATCGACTCAGCACCACCAAGTCCGGCCGCCACTAATGGTGCGCCACTATCTGTACAGGGTCCCTTTGGACTATCGCAGACAGCAACGCCTACCTGCACATCGGCCGCGAAGTAAAAATAATATTTGCCATTGCGATAGATCATATCTGGAGCCCAGGCACGGGTATCTGCCCAACTCACCTGTGGGCCTACATCCAACACCACACCCTCATCGGTCCAGTTGGAGAGATCTGTAGAAGACCAGGCATGGAAACGATTATTATCGAAACCAGAAGGGTAGATCCAATACTTTCCTTCAAAAATACGCACACTTGGATCTGCCTGGTTGCCTGGCAAAATAGGATTTCCAGATGAGGCGGCGGATGCTGGCATAGACTGGGAGAAGAACATTCCAGCTAGTGTACACACGCCTACAAACAAGAGCATAAAAAATACACGCAGCTTCGTGGTTCGGCTTCTTTGCACGTTCATAGTAACCTCCATGCTAACTGTAGCTGTAAACGATCCATTGAGGTTTCGTTTTTCAGCAAACAAAGTATTCCAATCCGTTGGAAATAGTAAACAGGATATATGACAATGTCCTACATGCACGGCTGTACAACGTTGTAAAGCTTATACTAAGAATACCATTACATTCCATAAAAAGTAAATATAATACCCCTAATGGCTACAAAAAAGAGACTGTAACCATAAAGGCTTTATGGTTACAGTCTCTTTTTTGTAGCTTCGGATCTTAACTAACGCCATGTGCAAGTTTTCCACATACCCACTCTTTTGAGGAGGAACATGGCGAGGCGGTCGCGACCGCCTCGCCATGTTCCTCCTCAAAACAAGCGAGAGCCGTAGGCACGAGGTGTGAGGGATACAACTTGCACATGGCGTTAACTAAAGACGATGAAATAGAGGGCGATTGAGAGCACAATTCTATAAATAGCAAATGGTAGCAGTTTGATCTTGTCGATCAGTTTGAGGAAAAAGTGCATGACGACCAGTGCGCATAAGAAAGCACTGATAAAGCCAACGATAAAGAAGGGGATGCTGCCAGGCGTGATGTCTTTCCAGTGCTTGAGCATTGAGAGCGAGCTGGCTCCTAGCATAATGGGTACCGCCATAATAAATGAGAAGTCGGCGGCGGCCCGATGACTTAAACCGATCAGCACGCCACCAGAGATGGTGGCACCAGAACGTGAGAAGCCGGGCCAGAGTGCCAGACACTGCATTACTCCCATCATGAAGGCTTTGGGCAACGTGATTTGATCTACGCTCTCAATAGTTGGCTTGCGCGGCCGTAAGAAGTCAGCAGCAATCATCCAGATCGCCCCTACCACCAGGGCACCAATCACGGTTCCGACGGAAAAGAGATGTTCATCAATGAAATCTGAAAAGAGAAAACCAAGGATCAGCGCGGGCAGTAGCCCAACGATGATATGTTTGAGCTGTAATCTACGTTGAGGTAACAGGTTTTTAGGATCAATAAACTGATTACGCGTTATAACCGTTTGCTTCTTTAAATGTAATAAGGTCATGAAACGCTCGCGAAAGACGACCACGACCGCCAGAATAGATCCAAGCTGAATCACGATTTTAAAGGTGTTAGCAATCTCAGCTGAAAATAAATCTTTTGACTTGAGTAGCAAGTCATCAACTATAATCATATGCCCGGTAGAGGAAACGGGCGCAAACTCGGTTAATCCTTCAACAAGGCCTAGCATTAAGGCGACACATAGTTTCCATATTTCCATTATATCGATTCATTCCTACATCATTATATTTTGTCTACAATGTGATGAACTGGTAAGGTTGCGATAAGCAGTCACACCAACTCATCACACACTATATAGTGGTGCGATGCTTTATCGCCAACGCAAAAACCATAGTACAATCAGGGCTGCGCAGGTGAGCCATATCAGGACAATGATCAGCGCACCACGCCAGCTAAGCGGCCTGTGCTGATCAAGCATTTGCTGCGCCTGAATACGACTCTCTTGCAGAACGAGCGGCGGAATCATTTTGATGGCGAGGAGGATTCCAAGAGGAAGTAAGATCAGATCATCAAGCAGGCCGATGACTGGAATAAAATCCGGAATGAGATCGATCGGACTGAATGCATAGCCCAGCAGGCCAATGATAAAGGCCCGCGCATACCAGGGCACACGTGGATCCTTATAGGCCACACTAAGTGCCAGAATGTCCCTTTTTACTGTGTGGGCCCACTCTTTCAATCTTCTTATTGCGGCTATAGTTATATTTCCTCTCCACTATTATTGTTATCGATCAGCGCGTATAACAATTGTTGTATCAAAAAATATAACGTAATTCACACGCGTTGGCAAGAAAACAGATCCCAGACACTCTGTAACGCCCACAAAGTCCTTACATGACAGGGTATTAGAGATCAACGACGATCTCGCCTTCTGGTCGAGAACAACAAATCAAGAGATTACCATCCGCAGGTGGTTCGAGTGGATCTGGCTGATAGCTTACCCTTCCAGCGATCAGGCCGCTTTCACAATTATGACAGACACCTGTTCGGCAGGACCATCTGACGGGTACATCACAGGCCTCGGCCAGTTCCAATATGCTCTGAAAGGCAGGGTCCCAATGGACGGCGAGGCCGCTACGCGCAAACGAGATTAACGGTCCGCTCGCGGTGGCTCCCGCTGGCTGGTGGGGGGTGCGTGCGGCTGTCTTCACCACACCAGGATTAAGAGCTGTACCAGGACCAAAACTCTCAGAATGCAGATGTTCACTGGTAACTCCCCAGGCGGTGAGGCCCGCGGTCAAGTCCTGCAGAAACTGTTGAGGTCCACACAAATAAAAGTCTGCATTACGCGGTACACCCAGCTCCTCCATAACCGCTACGCTGAGATGGCCCGGCGCATCGAAATCCTGACCGAGCCTATCCTGGCTCTCTGGCCGGCTATACAGGATATGGCGATGGCTATTGGACAACTTCTCCAGCAACAACTGGGCTTCTTGCGCGAATGGATGCTCGCTATGGTTGCGTGCCCCATATAACCACCAGACTTCAACTGGATCTTTCTCGGTAGTAAGTGCATGCAGCATCGACAACACCGGTGTGGCACCTACACCTGCACTGAGTAACACAACAACTCCATGTCTATAAGAATTATATGTAAAGGTACCTCGTGGCGCACTTACGTCCAGAATATCTCCTACCTGTACCTGACTATGGATATATTTGCTGGCGACACCATAGTCTTCAAGTTTAACGCTCACTCGATACTCATGAGCATCTGGCGCATTTGAGAGCGAATAGTTGCGTAGGAGCGGCGCAGCATCAGGATGGGGGTGCAGGCGCAGTACAATGAATTGGCCCGGCAAGGCTGCGCTGAGGGGCTGCTGGTCCGCGGATTTGAGTACCAATGAAAGAACACTATTGCTTTCCCGTTCAATACGCTCTACTTTTAAGGGACGAAAGCCCTGCCAGGCTGGAGCCTGACGGCTGGTTGCTGCCAGCCCGGCGTTTCCTCCTGAGGTGTTTCCTGCTAGCACCTGTTCTAAAAGCGACCGAAAGGATTGTTTCCAGCCCGGACTAAGAGCGGGAATACGTAATGCTCGCTCTAATTGCTCGCGCGAATGACCGGATAAATACAATAATGCGTTAATCTCGGCAACCGTCATGTGTTCAGGACTAGTGGCGACCTTGATGATTTCGTCACCAGCTTCGACCTCTCCTTCTTCCAGGACGCGAAAATAGAAGCCAGGTCTGCCATGCGCAACTAGCAAGGCCGCCATCCTGGGCTCATCCATACGAATACCTACTCGATAGCAGGTGACACGCGGCTGAGTGACTTCAAACAGGGCATGACCTATACGATAGCGATCGCCAATACAGACCTCATCATCGGCCAGGCCATCGATCGTGAAGTTTTCGCCGAACTGACCAAACACAAAATCGTTGCGCCCCAGTTGCTGCTCCCAGTATCTATAAGAAGCTGTCTGATAGACAAATACCGCTCGCTGTTCCCCACCATGACCACCTAGATCTCCTTGTCCATCACCATCGATATTAAGCCGTCGCACCATCTGCTTGCCCTGCACAGACTCCTTCCAGACAGCGGTATGCACCGTTTCACCATGCCAGGTAATGTCACGCGGGAGCCCAACATTTACAGAGAGTAGTTGTGCCATCTAACGATCCCTTCTTATCTCATCCAAAACAGTACAAGAGAGGTTCTATCCATTCATAGGTTAGCATAAACTATAATCATCACCCCTCAACAAGGGATACAAATTCCATTACGTGGCCCTTGCCAACATTGTGACACATATTCATCTATCAGGCAGCCAGCAAACTCATCGAAACCTTTCCATTGACAATTTCAAATTCCGAGTGCATGCTTTTATCGTGAAAAGACACGCGCCTGTTTTTTTATCGTCACCTATAAATATCTCATTGTGTTCTGATCATGTTTCCCTATTCTAACCCATAATCTGGAGGGATTGGAAACATCACATGGATAAAAGGAGAACAGAGCTGTGGCTTTTGAAAATAATCTTGCTACACAAAAACGCTTCGCGGAAGCTGTCATGACGAGGGATCTTCGTATCTTTGATGAGGTGGTCGCCTCCAACGCCATCGATCATGATCCTGCTCCAGATCAAGGTCCTGGACCTGAAGGATATCGCCACTTTTTTGGCGAACTGCTCACGGCATTTCCTGATCTAAACCTTACCATTGAGCACATGGTTGCTGATGAGGATAATATAGCATTCGCCTATATGATGACAGGCACCCATCAGGGCACGTTTATGGGACTTGCCCCCACAAACAAACCCATACGGGTACGTGGCATTCAGATCAGTAAGTTTGCCAATGGCAAGCTTGTTGAGCGCTGGGGTAGTTCAGACCAACTGGGCATATTGCAACAATTGGACTGTGCCCTTCCACATAATCTCGACAAACAATTAGCCAGTGGCAAACCGTAACATCATTCCATATGTTAGAACAACACAGGCAAACTGGTCAGACCGCGCAACATGGGATTATTAACCCATGTGAGCTTTGCAGCATTGTCTGCCAGCCTGAGCTCTGGCAGGCGTTTAAGCAGAGTAGCAAAGGCGATCTGACCTTCAAGGCGCGCCAGAGGAGCTCCCAGACAATAATGGATGCCTTTTCCAAAGGCGAGATGCTGCTTCTCATGCCGCGTTACATCCAACGTGTCTCCGTCAGCAATGTGGTGTGGGTCTGCGTTGGCTGAGATCAGGGCTGCCAGCACCATATCACCTTTGTGAATCAGCTGGCCGTGCAGGATGATATCCTCACTTGCCCAACGCTCGTCAGAAAGACTTACCGGGGCGGTATAACGTAACAGTTCTTCCACCGCTTCCGGGATCAGCGCGGGCTCACGCCGCAGCAGTTGGAACTGGTCCTGGTGCTGCAATAGTGCCAGGGTGCCATTGCCAAGGAGATTGACGGTTGTCTCATGACCGGCGACGATCAGCAAAAAGATCATTGAAATCAATTCGTTTTCATTGAGTTGATCACCGTTCTCTTCTACCTGTGCCAGGCTGCTAACCAAATCCTTTTCTGGATAGCGACGCTTCTTATCCACAAGGGTCTTGATATACCCAAGGAAAGCCTGGAGTGAGGTAACTCGGAATTGTGGATCCTCCACATTCACAATTGCCTGGGTCCAGGTACGGAATTGCTGGCGCTCATCGCTGGGAATCCCCAACATTTCTAAAATCACGGTCAGCGGAAGCGGATACGCAAAATCAGCAATCAGGTCCATTTGCCCCCGATCCTGTACCGCATCCAAAAGCTCGTCGGCGATCTGCTGGATACGTGGACGTAGCTGTTCGATCATGCGCGGCGTAAAGGCTTTTGAGACCAGGGAACGCAACCGTGTATGATCGGGTGCATCAACCATGAGCATGTTTCTCATCATCTGGGCCGCTGTCTCGTCCATAGGATTCAGGCCCTTTTCAGATGGCACTATTTTGCGGTTATCTTTGGTAAAGCGCGGATCTCTCAAAACCAACAGGGCATCTTCATAGGTTGTTACGATCCAGGTATTCAGGTCCTGTACATAGAAGATTGGTTCGGTCGCACGTAGATGTGCATAGAATGCATGGGGATCTTTTTTGTTTTCTTGTGATATGAGCGTAGCAAAGGTCATCTCAGTCATAGTAAAACTCCTTATAGTAATTTCTTTGTCCTGCCCACAGTTTAAAGCCAGATTGGGTGCGCGGTCATACCCATTTGGGAGTATTACAAGGAGTATTTATGCTGGGCTTAGAGCATATCAAGCTCACGGGCACGTACAACTGCCTCTAGTCGATTGCTAGCGCTCAGTTTGGCCAGGATATTTTTCACATGCCGCTTGGCAGTATGGGGGCTAATCACAAGTTGCTCAGCGATATGCTGATTGGATGCGCCGGTGGCCAACAATGATAATACTTCGCGTTCACGTCCACTCAAAGGTTCAAGCGGGGTCTGAGTCGCTTTTATGCCAGCGGGACCCGGCAGCAACTGTTGGGGAGGGGACACAATAGCATTCTGGATACGTTGAATATAGCTGAATGAGGCGGTAGTATAGCTGGAGATGTGTGTGAGCAGTTGTGCTATGGGCTGGCCTTCATCGGCGAAGAGGCGTACATAGCCCTCTGATTCAGCCTGGGCCAGCACTGCTCCTAAAGTGATCAGAGCCTGTCGCTGCTGCCCCTGGACCTGTAATGCCAGGGCTGTCAACATCTGGATCTCGATCAGCCAGCCCTGAAAGTCCAGCCGCAAGGCCAGGGAACGCCAGCGCTCCAACAGACGTAATGCCTGCGAGATTTCTTCTGCTCCTGCATGCTCTCTACGTCCGGACGCAATCAAGACACGCGCCAGGGTAAGATAGACGAAAACCTGTCTGCCTTCCGCCAGCGTCTCGGGCATGTCATCAAAATGGATGCCGCAAGTCTTTTTCCAATGCAGGGCTTCTTCAAGTTGACCACAGACTAATGCGAGCCGGGCAGCCAGTGTCAAAATATCCACCGGAGATCGCTCCTTACCAGGCGGCAGTTGCCCCAATACCTCTGGTTGTGTGCGTACCAGTTCAAGAAAATAGCTGGCGGCCTCTGGCTTACCCTGTGCCCATGCAATGCGTGCCTGCACCCATAACCCAAAGGCTAGCAGAGCCGGGCGGGTTATTTGCGGAACAATATCCGGCATAGCACGTGGAAGAATGTCCAATACCTGCTGTATTTCCTCTGCGGCTTCCTGTAAACGGTTCCATTCATAGAATAATAAGGATCTACGCATCAGTGCGAAGCCTAGTACAAACAAGGGCATCTGTGGCATGGTCGCGATTGACCCACGCAGAGAGTCAAACCGCTCATAAAGCGCTACGCCTTTACGCAGTTGCCCTTGAGCTTTATATAATTCACCTAGCAAAAAGAGCGTTATCAAATGTATGATCGAAAAGGGTTCTGCCGGCTGTAGCAGACTGAGGTCAAGTAAGATTTCCTGGGCGGTTGCCAGATCACCGTTCGCGCCATGCATGATGCTTAGAGAGACCTGCAAGAAGCGCGCTATCAGCTGGCTTAACGCGCTATCGCGTCTGTTCAGGGTGTGCAAAGCCTCTCGAAGCAGGGGGAGCGCGCTGCTCAGGCTTTTATGTGTCAGCGCTGTTAGCGCCCGCATCAATACAATCACGCTTTTAGCTTCTACCCAGGCCGTAGCTGCGCCCTGTTGCTTTTCCACATGCTGTTCCATGCGCTTAAGGGCCAGCTCCACATACTCTGGTGAGCTCTGACCAACTATATACATCCAGGGCGTGGCAATATAGAGCTGGGGGGAGGTCGCAATTACATCTGGTGGTAGCTGACCAAGCCAGCGTCCTAGCTGCTCAAAGCGGCCACGTTCTACCATTGGTGGCAAAAGGTCCGCGATCAGTTGTGCCGCATGTGCAAAATCACCGGCCTGCAAAGCATAATCACAGGCCTCTTCCATATGCTGATGCTGCTCATACCAGTGACTGGCCCGCATATAGAGTTCTGGCAGGGTTTCAGGTTCTTGCTTGAGTAGATAGGTTTTCAGTGTTTCGGCGAAAAGAGGATGATAGCGATACCAGATTCCTGTAGCATCAAGTACGCTCACAAAAAGATTGGCCCGTTGCAGGTCCTCCAGTTGCTTTTGGCCTCCTGACTGTCCTGTTAGCGCATCGCACAAGGATCCAGTCATACGTTCTAGCATACTGGTGTGCAATAGAAAATAGCGTGTCTGCGGAGTTTGCTGGGCCAGTATCTCTTCGCTCACATAATCAAGCAGAAAGCGATGGGTACCGTGGAAGGTTCGTAAAAATGCCGTGGAGTCGGCCTGTCCACGCAGGGCCAGAGCCAATAACTGCACACCAACCACCCATCCTGCTGTGTGGTGTTCCAGTAACCGCGTCGCTTCCGCTGCCAGGGTCAATCCCATCGTGTTGGTCAGCGCCTCAACCTCATCCACCGCGAACCGTAATTCCTGGATACGTATCTCTGTTAACTGGTTGCTGGCTCGTAAACGGGCCAGTGGTAGTGGTGGATCAGTGCGCGTTCCGATGACCAGATGCAGATGAGGAGGCAGATGGTCAAGCAGAAATTGTAGCAAGCGTTGAATAGCTTCGGCGGACAGACAGTGGTAATCATCCAGAATCAGGACCGCTTCTTGCTTGAGCAAGCGCGTGAGCTCATTAAGCAGGTGGGTCAGGGCCAGTTCAGAATTGTGGGGATAGGGTGGCTGATCTACCAGGTGGATGTCTGGATGCAGTCCGACCAGCGCTGCCGTGAGATACGCGAGAAAGCGTGCAGGATCATTATCCGCCGCTTCCAGCGAAAGCCAGGCCAGCGGGAGATCGGTCCTGGCGGCCCATGCTGCTAGTAATGTCGTCTTACCCGAGCCAGCAGGAGCCGAGACCAGTGTCAGGGGTCCCTGTACACCTTGCTCCAGCAATGCACGCAGACGCGAACGCTCAATATACTGTCCCGGCAATCCTGGAGGATGAAACTTTGTCGTGAGGAGTACTGGAGAAAGCGTCCTCGCCCGATCTGGATCGGGCGAGTCCTTTTCGCTGGCGTTGAGCTCAGCGCTCATTGCCTCTAAACGAGCGATACTAAGATCGCTACTGCGCCCCAGATAGCGTTTGGCCATCCTCCCCTCTCTACGCCGATACGCATACCAGTAGACCCCACCACGCTGTACGCTCTCTTTCCGTAGTGTACAACTACCCTCAGATCGACTCTGAAAGGAGAATGAGGAGATCGCCTCCAACCAGGCCAGCCAGCGCTGGCCACCAGGCTCGATCCTGGGAACAACTGGCTGACCTGCATACAGGACGCTATATTTCTGTGTCGTTTCCGACCACTGTAGCTGATCGGGTATCTGTCTGGGCATCGTTTCTCCTCAAGGCTATGCTACCTAACATGATACCACTTGTGAGGTACGACGTTTCCACTGGTGCGGAGTTCTCTACTCATGAGAAGGTTGTCAGGTAGCAAAGCGAGAACGATACCTTGAAGCTATGTTAGCTGTCTCAGGCAAGTGTGCCGATCACGTCAGCCAGGCGATCAAGCTGGTCGCTCTCTGCGATGCAGGGCCAGATGATCAATTCGTCGAGCCCGATAGCCTCGAATGCCTGGATGGCGGCCTTCACCGCTTCAGGCGTGGTCGGAAGAGAACTTACAACAGATTCCGCAATCTGAGGCATGAAGCTGTAATAGTTGCGAATATATGCTCCAGCCTGTTCGGCGGCATTGGCTCCCAGGCCATAGTACATACATGCGACAAAGCGGGGCTTGCCGCTCCGCCCGGCATCCTGCCAGGCCTTCTCGGCCAGTTGGTAACCCTTGTGTGCCATGGCTGGACCACCACCACCAACGATATAGCCATTGCCCCAGCGCCCGACCCGCTGGAGAGCGACCGGGGTATTGCCTCCAATCAGGATCTCTGGACCTCCTGCATGCGCAGGCGCTGGCCCAACAGGTCCAATATCGCTCGCGACTGGCTGGCCCTCCCAGATACGCTTCATCGTGGCAAGCTGCTCATCGAATATCTTGCCACGATCATGATACGAGACCTGCGCGGCCTTAAAATCATCCTCGCGCGCCCCAACCGCCAAACCAAGGGTGAGGCGGCCATTCGATAGCGCATCGATGCTGGCGCTCTGCTTGGCCAGGATGCTCGCACTATGAAGGGGAGCAATAAGAATAGTAGTCATCAAACGAATACGTTGGGTGACCGCCGCTGCGGCGCTCAACGTCACCAACGGCTCATAATTTGTGAAGACCAAACGATCAAGGACACCAAGACTAGAGAACGGTCCATTATCCGCTCGTCTGGCCCAATCAAGAATCAATGCTCCCTGTACACCAGGAACCGTTGAGGGTAAACCAACACCGATCTGCATAGTAATCTGCCTCCAAATATAGGTCTAAGTAGTATGTGTGTCTCTCTAATATATATACCACGAAGGATACGCGGCTGCTTCTCTTCTGTGTACAATTGAAGATTTCTGATCCACCTGTATGTAGTACGAACAATAGCCAGAAGATCGCCAGTTATTTTCCTGGTTCAGTGTGGAGGCTTTTGTATAGCGTAAAAGTCTTCAGTCAGGTATTATTAAATGGTATGCCATTCAATCGTGTGAGTGACGTTGCCTGCCAGGCTGAAGCGCTTCGCCAGAAAAGCTCAGGTTTCTATACTTAAGTTGTGGCAACGTCACTAGCTGCGAGTGAGCGGCGTTCACGATTGCTTTTTAATAGCAGGCCACTATTATTTGATCGTAATGCAAGGGAGCAAGAAGCTATGATGCGGTATGATGCGAAGTTTCCGGGGATCTGGGGGAGTCGTGGTGCTGGTGAGAAGCAGGGATATCAGGAGGAATATGTGACGCTGCCCGATCAGTGTCAGTTATTTTTGCGTGAGTGGAAGCAGGATACGGTGGGAGATATCTTGTTGATCCTGCATGGATTGGGAGGCCATGGTGGATGGTATGTGGATATGGCGAATGAATTATTTATGCGTGGCCTTACCGTGTATACGGTTGATCACCGTGGCTTTGGTAATTCCAAGGGCGAGCCAGGCCATATCGACCTGTATCAACAATATGTGCGTGATATCGTTCAAATTATTCGTGAAATCAAGCAGCGCCATCCCGAGGCCCGTCTGTATATATTAGGCCATAGTATGGGCGGTATTTTCGCGACCCACGTGGCGGCGGCCTATGGAGATCTGTTAAATGGGGTGCTCTTTTTAAATCCATGGATACAGGATACCAGTCGGCTAGCACCTGGAACAACCCTCTCTATTCTGGCCGGTGGATTGGTTAAGTCCCGGAAGCGCTGGCGTGTAGGTGGTGGACATGAAGGCATGACCACCAATGCTGATGCGGCGCGTATGCTGGATGAGGATCCCTATTGGGTGCGCGACTTGAGCGCGACCTTTCTGCTGCAAATCCTCCGCATGCGGCTCGCCACCCTCACTAAAGCAAAGCAGGTACGTATTCCTGCGCTTGTACTACAGGCCGAAGGCGACAAAGTGGTCGTTCAAGCAGCCACCCGAAAATTCTACGATACATTGGCCAGCTCCGATAAAGAATGGAAAACATATCCAGGCTGGTACCACGATACCGAATTTGAAGATGATCGTACACAGCTAGACACAGATATCGCCACATGGATAGAGGCACATCGATCATAAACGTATCCCTCTATCTCAGTCTTAAAGCTACAGGTTTCTTTTTTTCTGATAGAAGGCGGCGATATCATTAGCAGCTGGACGATAGGACCAGTGGCCCTGCTCTTTTTTGATGATGTAGGTATAGCCACCGGTGGTGGTTGAGCCAGGACCCACCCAGTAGTTGACGCCATCAAGATAGGAAAGTCCCTGGAGGGCGGCAAATTCGTCTTTGAGGACGGCTTGCTGGGTGGCGTCATCAACGTTTGTTTGGTTGCTGTAACCCATTTCTCCGAGGATGATTGGCACATGCCAGAGGTTATAGATGTTCTTGATTTCGTCTATACGCGCTTTGGTGGCCTGTTCGGGCTGGAATGTGTTGAGTTCAGGATAACTGTCGATGGTGATACGACCAAATTTGTCGATGGTGGCGCGTTCAAGTACATCTGTGTGCGTGGCGAAAAAGGAGTTTATTGAGCGGATGGTGGTTGTGACACCTGTAATCTGGCTCTGTTGGAACGCGGCATCGGCAACACTGGTGGCATCGCGCAGAAAGCGATTAAACTCGCGGGTCACTTGATTGGGCGCATTACTAGTCCAGCTATGTCCATAGTTATTCTCCCAGTAGTGGCCCTGCTCTGGCTCTGGACAGGGATCAAAGATATCGCCGTCCGCGAAAAATGTAGGATGGTCCTGGATAAAACGGCGCTCTGCGTCCAGGTATTGCGCGGGCGTCATCGTACCGTTAGCGTTGTTTTGATTCTCCCATTGGTTGGGATGTCCACGAAACCAGACATGTTGTCCCGCCTGATGGATAGCGTTGATCCAGCTTTGCATATACTCTGGATAATCCCAATGGGTGTCAACGGTAATATAGTTGGTATTGAGTTGTCCGGCGAGCTGCACAATTTCTTTAATTTCTGTCTGGGATAGTGGGCGTGTCTCGGTGTCACGACTGACTTTCATAGTATCAATTGAGGCAATAAAGTTTGAGGTAACCTTGCCGGGCGCAGCCTTGAAGGTAAAGTAGATAAGATCAATCGCGATAATGAGGATCAGAAAGAGAAGGGCTATGATCGTAAGAGGAAACACACTACTACGCTTCTGCATTGACTCTATTCCTTGTGCATGCATATGCAATTGATATTAATATATTTATAAAGCAGCGTAAACATATCAATGCATCACGCTCTGCATATCATACAATATACAGAGCGTGATGCATACTAAACAAACAGTGAAAATCTTGTCACGCTTTACTTTTTGGCTACACTGGCGGCTGGCTTTTTCGCGGCAGGTGTACCTCCCGTGACGTTTACGCTATCAAAGGTGGCGGTACCTAACACATTGGCGTTGTGTGAGCTCTCCACCAGTCCTACCAGAATTGCTCCAGGCATGTTGATCGCAACAGTCGAACCGGCCACAGCAGCCCAGGTGATACCATCAGCCGAACTATACGCTGTATAGTTATTCCCAGTTCTTGTTACTTTCAAGTAGACAGGAACTTTACCATTCACGGTAACCTGCGTGGTCGCGCCTCCTTGTGTCAGACGATACTGAATGGCGATCCCATAATCGTGCGTGACAAAGGCGGCATAGTATGGGGCAGCCGGATCAGTACTCTGGCGTAGCATCACACCGGATCTGGTCCAGGGATCGGTATAGGACTGATCGAGTACATGGGCGCTAACTGCTCCATCAGCATTCAAAGCTTGCCACACATAGTGGAACTGGTCGGCGTTACCCCAGATGTCGGCACCAGCACCGGTCACTGTCCACATCCCATTCGTCAATGCCTGGGTACCAATCAGAGCTGGCGCACCTACGTCGCCACAGGTCCAACCAGCGGGACAGGCCGCAACCGGTGGGGGCGGGGCATCAGCGGTCAGCGTCAGTCCGTCCGCGGTAATGTCGCCGATGTTGGCTTCACTATGTCCGGTTACGGCCACACCTACCTGCAATGGAACAGTGATGTTCAGGCGCAGACTGGAGTTTGCGACTGGCGTCCAGGTAGTTCCATCGGTTGAGGTATAGGCGGTAAAGGTTCCACCGAAGCGGGCGACCCGCAGATAAACCGGCACAGTTCCACCGGTTGATAGCTGGGTCGTGGTACCACCCTGCGTAGAACGATATTGGATGGCGATCCCATTATCAGGTGTAGCAAAGGCCGCATAATAGGGTGAACCCGGATCATTGCTGAGCCGCAACATCACACCAGCTTTGGCCCAGGGGTCCGTGTAGGCCTGTTTGGTAATATGTACGCTCGCCGTTGTATCTGCCGCCTCGGTCTGCCAGATAAAGTGGAACTGGTCCACAGTATTCCAGATATCGGTACCCCCGCCCTGAATGCTCCAGGTGCCATTTGAGAGCGACTGACTACCCAGGATGGTGGGATTGCCAATATCGTCACAATGCCAGCCAGCCGGACAGGCGGTAGGAGGAATAGGGGAGGTATTGCTGACAGCGACATTTTCAAAGACCACGGTCCCCAGAGCGGCCGTTGTATGTGAAGTGACAGCCAGGCCAGCGATAATGGGACCTGGAATATTCAAGGATAGGCTGGAACCGGTAATCGGGGTCCAGGTGACACCATCGGTCGAAGTGTAGGTGGTATAGATGTTACCTGAACGAGCTACTTCTAGATAGATTGGTGCCTTCAAAGTAGGCACCGAAATCTGGCGTGTATCTCCACCCTGCACCAGACGATACTGAATACTCAGTCCATTCCCAGGGGTAATCAAGGCCGCATAGTACGGTGAGGCGGCTTTATTACTCTGACGCAGCATCACACCAGCCTTAGCCCAGGGATCTGTGTCGTCCTGTGAAGCGATATGGGTACTGATACTGGCATCGGCCGGCTGCGTCTGTCCCATAAAACGAAACTGATCGCCCAGGGCATAAATGTCAGAACCACCGGCCTGGACGGTCCAGGTGGTGCCATTGACCTCCTGATTACCAGTTGGGACAGAATTAGCGATGTCGGCACAACTCCAACCAGCAGGACACAGCGTGGGGGGTGGTGCGACGACGCCTGAGATCGCGACCTGATCAAAGGTTGCATTGCCCAGCACCCCACCATTAGCCGATGAGACTGCGATACCACCTAAGAGATCACCATTCAAATTAAAACTGACCGTCGAACCAGCAATATAGGTCCAATCCGTGCCATTAGCCGAGGTAAAGGCGGCAAAGACAGTACCATTGTTAGCATCGCTGTAGCGCTCGACACGCAGATAAATGGGTGCCACCACCGCCGCCGCTTTCACATTGGCTTTCTTAGCCTGTGAAGTCGGTGTTTTAGCATGTGGCGAGTGGCACTTAGGCGCGATACAGGCCGTAGCAGGCACGGCGACCTTGAGCGCATTGTTAGCTGTCAGTTGCGCCTCTACCTGGGTAGTATTCTGTCCCTGGTTGGTACGATATTGAATAAGCACATCGTGACCAGGCGTCAGGAAGGCCGCATAATAGGGTGAGGCACTATCGGTAGTCTGGCGCAACATCACGCCTGCCTTAGCTCCAGGACTGGTATTGGTCTGCGCGGTAATATGGGCGCTGACAGAGCTGTTGCCAGTCATGGGTTTCCAGACATAGTGAAATTGATCGCTATAGTTTGAGATATCATTACCAGCACCCTTTAAGGTCCAGACACCATTGTTCAGCGCCTGATCACCAACAAGAGCAGGATTACCAATATCCGCGCAGTTCCAGCCCGCGGCACAGGCGGTTGCCGGTGGCGTAGAAGGTGGTAGTGCTCCCAGAGCAGCCACTACGGCCGGTGTATAGGTTGCCAGCGCCCCTGTACCATTCACGCCAGAACTGGTCATGACGCCTACCAGGGCTCGGGTTGGAACGACGACTGTGACGGTACTTCCAGGTACCAGGGTATAGTTAACGCCATCGGCCGATGTGGCGGTGCTGAGTTGATCACCTTGCCGCAGAATACGCAGGTAGCGTGGCAAGCCCACGGGATTCAACTGCTTCGCGATCGCTGGGGCTTCATTGAAACCAGCCCGCGATTGGACGGTCAGGCCATTATTCTGGGTGGCAAAGACCGCATAATAAGGAGAGCCTGCATCAGTACTCTGTCGGAGCATCAAGCCAGCCTGAGCACCCGCGGCGGCTCCGGGTCTGGTCAAAACGCGAGTCGTGAGCTGCATATTACCATTGGCGGGCTGTGAAACAAAGCGGAACTGATCAGCGGTCCCGGCCACGCCCGCACCACCGGCAGTAATATTCCAGTTTCCATTAGCACCGGTCTCATTCCCCAACGGCGTGGCAGCCCCGATATCCTGACAATTCCAGCCAGCCGGACAATTGGGATCGGCCGGCGGTGGGGGTGGTGGATTAGCTGGCAGTCCAAAGGCATAGACGGTACCAAACAGGTCACCCACATAGATGGTACCATGCGCAACAGCGGCCGCCGCATACATGCCACCTGTTTTATAGCTATAGAGCCGCTCACCATTGGCGGCATTCAGCACCTCAAACATGGGTCCAGCCCCATCAATGACCAGGCCATTGGCATAGGCCAGGGCTGGAATTACCGGACTGGATGTGCCGTGCTCCCATTTGATCGCGCCGGTCGTCGCATCCAGCGCCCGAACGGATCCTTGATAGCCTTTACCCTGGATGGTAGTATTGCCTCCAGAAACATAGATCACACCATTGGCGACCACACTGGTTGAGACACTACCATTGCCACAAGGGGGACATGAGCCGGTAATAGCGACCTCTTGCTGCCAGACAGGTCCTTTGTTGAGATCGGTCGCATCTAGTGAATAGACGAAACCATCCTTATTGATTGCGGTAACGCGCTTATTACCGTTAGCGTCCTTGAAGAAAACCGGTGTCGTTCCCCAGTCCAGGTCAATGCCAGCCTGATCAAAAGGAATTTGCCAGGAACTTTTCACGGCCAGAGTTCCGGCATCCAATGCCACCACGGCCTGTGAGTAGGTCTGGGTGGTTAAGCTCTGGGTACCGGTCGTGACATAAATAGTATTTGTTTCTGGATCAACCGAAGGCGTGGTCCAGATGCCACCACCCACCTGTCCGGCGGGCACCACATCAAATACTTTGGTCACCTGATGGGTCTGCAGATCAACTTTCCAGAGCAATCCCTGGACCAGTGGTGAATCGCAGTTACTGGCAATTCCTATATATGCTGAACCATTATAGATAAGTGGACTGGACCAGTTATAGTGGCCGCCGGTAATACTATTATCACCGGTATTCACTTTCCATAAGACATTGCCAGTGTTGGCATCGAGCGCATACCAGAAGGAATCGCCGCCGCCGACATAGACCACCCCATTGAGGACAGTGGCCGAGGAATTCACACCGATCGTGGCCGGAATACAATTTGGGGTAATCGTCTGACCAAGGTTGGCCTTCCATTTGACGGCTCCAGTTACCGCATCCAATGCGTACTCATAGCCATCCCAGGAACCAACATAGGCGATCCCATTCACAATCGCGGCCCCGGCAGAGATGCCGCCGCCGGTTTTAAATCCCCACTGCTTGGTGAGTTGTCCAGCGTTGGCCGCCGATAAACCGGTATCATTGCTGGCTCCGCTACGATAATTGTCGTGCAGATAAGTTGGCCAATCATCCGTGGTTACAGCCGGGACTACATTCGAGGCCGCGTGGCTAACAGCTGGGGGAATCTGGCTGGCGACCAGTGCCATGAGCAACGACATGGTCATAAATAAAGCCAGATAGCGCCAGAAATTGTATTTGCGCCCACGGCTAATAGATACTCTTCCTTTTACTGGCCATGGAGAAGATAATGGGGTCTGCATGTATATATTTCCTTAAAAATAGCCTGAAAACATTTATTAACTTTATTCAACGCTGTACAATCTCTATCAATATAATCTCGTACCCAATACAGCTCACTTCGCACTCATCTATCTATACCCGCCATAACCATGCTCAGAAACCTTCACACAGGGTGAGGAGACGGCAAGGCCCCTGTTTACGATCATGATCGCCGTCGCCTCGCCATGTTGTTCGGTAGCTGAAACAGGATCCTGTCCATTCGTGCCAGACGGAAAGCTTTACATGAGCTGCATCGAATCACACATGCTTTGCTCGCCTGGACACTCACTTCCCACACGCTAAGCTGTCATTGCGGGAGTGTTTCAGGTATCAATGGTTCTACAGTTAGCTCGGCCTCTTGTAGTTTGCGAGCCGAATGCTCGAAAACCCAGAGGCGCATGCCGATATAAGAGACTATTGAGGTTCCGATCACAGCCGCAATTTTCGCGCTATTTGTGAGCAGAAATTGATTTTTAATAAATGGTTGTAAGACAACAATTGAACTCCAGACAATACCACTATTGACGCATACGCTGATCAAAGTAACGACACTAAAGCGGATCAATTCACCGTAGATAACTACATGCTTCTTTTGTCTAAAGGTCCAGTATTTGTTCCAGAAAAAACTGTTCAAAGCCCCCAGGATATAGGCGCTGATATTGTAGGTAAGCAAAACAGAAAGGGTTGGTGGTGGAGCTAACCACAACAATAAATTGAGTACCAGGATATCGATCGCTGAATTGGTGATGCCAACCAGACTAAAACGCACAATCTGCCAGAAGGCTTTTGTACGCACCAGAGCGGAGAGCAAGGCGAAACGCGCTGGCGCATACCGCCTATTAGTAACGGTCATGACTATGATTTCCTTCCAATGAAGTGGAAGTGAGCCTGGGTTTAGCAGGACCACCTGTACCACAAATGCTATGATCAACAAGCATTACAGAGGGAACGACATGCGTCGGGGCAGGCGGTAGACCTCTTTGTCGGTACAGGCTCAAGCCATTGCGTTCTTGGAGCACAAGCTCAAAGTTATTGGAGAAGAAGGCACTATGCACGTCAAGTGCCTCGGTAAGCAGGTCATTTTGATTGGTGGGATTTACCAGAATCCAGTTGACCTTGCCAACCGGATTTGCTAGCGTTTGCTTCCAGAGCACATTGGATCCTTCATAGATCACATTTTTAAAATCCACCATTGGCGTCGGAGAGGTAAAGGTATCTTCGAGAATTTTCCCTCCATCATAATGTTGGAAAAGATAGGTTGTGGCGGGATGTTGCGGTGAGCACTCCAGTCCATATTGGCCGGACTGCAATGAAATAATGCCACTATTGGCGATCCATATGGCTTGCACCAGGATAAATGGTACCAGGAAAAGGACGCTTAACGATGGATATGCAGCCCCTTTCCATTGTTGTAGCTTTGGTACGATACGCGCTAGATAACTGGACCAATCTACTTGCAGCAGACGCACAGCCAGCAGGGCCACAAAAATGGCGATTGACGGGACCGCCTGTACGCCATAGCGAGCGTTATACCATGGATTAGGAGCACTGGCCGGCACGGCATCAGGCACATAGATGGCTGCTTGTCCACCATACAGAGAAATGATATAGAAGAAAAACGGCGAGAGCAGCGCGATGCCTACCACCATGTCAATACTGATACGCCGGCGCAGATAGAACAAGGCAATCGCGCCCAATCCAATGACAAAAAAGACAGGACCTACATTGCTACTGGCATCCAGACCGAAATAACGGATAGATTGCCAGAGATTGTGATACGTAAAGAGGATATGCTCTTTTAATAGAGCCATTTGCTGCGTCTGTGATGAGAACGGACCTCGCTGCCAGTATAAAGGATCACCAAAGATAACCCAGCACCAGAGCAACCAGAGGCTAATGCCCAGTCCTCCCATGATGCTGAACATCAGGAAGTTCCCTTCAAACTTGCCCCAGCTATGCCGACGCATCCGACTGATAACGGCGAGGCATCCAAGCAGAACCACAAACAGGAACCAGCCATCATAGCGAGACATGGTGGCTAACAGGACGCCAAGGGCTGCCAGGATCAGTTGCCTTGAACTATCATCCTGTGCCCAGGCCAGAAAATGATAGCAGGCCATAATCATGGTCGCGATAAGAACCAGTTCACTCAGTGGCGTTGTCTGTAGATACAGAACATTGGGATTCAAGACAAAAATAAGAGTACCAACAAAACTACAGGCTCGATTATGTGTTAAACGATTCGCGGTCAAATAGATATAGATACTGGAGATCACATAACAGGGCATAGCCACACAGCTACCGGCCAGTCCTGTATACCAGAGAAAATTGTTGCTGATAAATGGCATCATCAACAAATGCGGTAGCGGTAGCCAGACGCCACCTAACTGGGCTAAACCGGGCGTGAGATTGTCAAAGACACGCCGCGCAATCAGCATATGTGAATATGAATCGCCATAGGTCAGGATCAAGCCTTGCTGATAAAAGTAGATCAGGGAAGCAATACTTGCAGTACAAGCAACCAGGATGATTGCCACCAGCCAGCGATCCTGCCGCAATGTGCGCCAGATATAACCAGCCTGCTGCTGTTTAACCTGGCGCACATAGGTCTCAACCTTTGGCGCCGACATGACCTGCACAGACTTTATCTTCTCAGTCACGCGTGGAAGTGGCTGCGCTGAAAAATCTGTACTATCCATTAACGCCGTAATATCATCCCAATCATCTTCGTGCGATGTACCAGCATCGCTACCTATTGTATTACTGTCTTTATTATGTCCAGGCATATTTTCTCTCGCCTTTATTATTTATTGGATCCCACAAACACTACTGCAAAAAAAGAGCGTGATGGACGAGGCAGATATAGAGCTCAGGCCTGGGTAGATTGGTCTGTACTTACCAGGGTAGTAAGAGCAGTATCATCTAAATCCGTCACCTGCACAACGCCAACAACGGTCGTTGCAGATACTGGCTTGAGCTCGGCTAAATGGAAGCCATGCTGCGTCTTTTCCCAATAGTGAGGCTTGAGAATCAATTGATAGAGTGCATAAAAGCCCGCAATACTATTCAGAAGCCAGTAAACAGGGATCAATAAGGTCCATTTGATCAATGTATGCTCGTCCCGTTTGAAACAGCCTGCCATATGCGAGTAGATATAGAAGAAGTTGCCAAAGATCAGGCTGATCGTGCCAATGTAGAGCAGCACAGGTGGAAAGAGCTCACGATAAACTGGACCAACCTGTGTATGCCAGAATACATAGATAAAGAGTAGCAACCACATCAAAGGATTAATAAACAGGACGGCTGTTTTGCCACCAATTACGAGTTGTAGGGACAGGAACTCGCTAAAGTGGCCCGGCCGGAAATAGCGTAGCGGTTGGCGCATATACACCAGATAGGTCTGCATGTATCCTTTGATCCAACGCGAGCGCTGCCTGATCCAGTTTTTGACATTGGATGTGGCTTCCTCATAGGTGGTTGAATTAAGCATGGCGGTCTTCAAGCCATAACGCCCCAGGCGCAAGCCCAGATCACAGTCTTCCGTCACATTAAACGGATCCCAGGCGCCCAGTGTGCGTAGCAGTTCGATGCGAAAATGATTTGAAGTACCACCAAGTGGCAGCGGCAGGCCCAGGCGTTGCAGCCCGGGTAGAGTCAGGTCAAACCAGAGCGAGTACTCGGCCGTAAACCAGCGCGTCAGGATATTCTGTCTTGGATTATAGAAATTTAGCTTGGCCTGCACACAAGCAATATCTGGCCCTAGATTAGCGAACGTCAATACAGCTTTTTTGAGTTGCAGTGGATCAGGAATATCTTCAGCGTCATAAATCACAACATAGTCGCCCTTCGCCAATAACAAACCAAAATTACAGGCGCGTGGCTTGGTGCGTGGATAACCTTCAGGGACGGTAACAATCTTGAAATGAGCGGGTAAATTCAGGATGTTAATAGCGTCCCGTGTCTCACTATCGTCCTGCTCTGTCAGGAATAAAATTTGTAGCTTCTCGACCGGATAATCCAATTTCTGCATCGCATCTACAAACTGCGGAACGATACGCGCTTCCTTATAAAGTGGACAGAGAATGGTGTACATGGGCCAGCGGGCATCGCTCAAAACATGCACAATCTCATCTTCAATGTGTTCTTCCGCTGAATGCCTGAACGTTTGTAAAGCGAGAAAAAAACTTAAAGCCAGATCACCAAGATAGAAAAGCATTAATAGGGCCATAATCGTCACTAACAACGTCATCCCAAAGAAGATGAATGCAGTAACCACAATGGCGATGCTAGCCAGTAACAGAAATATTTGCGAACGGGTAATAGTTTTAAAAGCCGATAACTTATGTCTGAATGGAGCGAACGTGCTGATATCTTTACCACGAATTTTCACACTACGTAATGAATATTCTCGATATTCATGGCTATCAGAAGTCGTGCTCGACGTACTCGATGATGTGTGTTTAGATAGCCAATCGTTATATCCTGCAACTAAATCACTTTCATCCAACATCTCAACGTGATGCACCTTTTTAGGGTACGAATGATGTCTCCAAGCCATACAAAATCCATTCTGCTGTGCTTATAATGACAAGAAACAAAGAGTACTGTACACCTTGTACAGTACTCTGCCCCGAGGTTTTTGATGAGGTAGAAAGTAGGCCTGCATCCAGGCTTGTAGTTTGCTTCAACGATGAAGATACATCAGCCGTCTCGTATCATCTCTACTATCATAAATTACAAAAGATTCGCTACTATAACAATTTTTCGATGTTGGGAGATTAAATTGTCCTTATAAGATCAACGTGAATTAAAAAATAGAGCGGTATTCATTGTGGAAAATTTTGCGTGAATTTTCCGACCGGTACCTTCTATATTATATATGTATGAATAGATGTTTGGCAATACCATATGCCACAAGATATGTATAAAAGTAACACATTAGAAATATCTAAGGAAAATCTATTTGTCTCTTTTAATGAGTAGAAGCGGATCAAAATATGTAACCATTCTGAGCTCTTTTTAAGCTCAAAATACTATCTTACACAATCATAATTACTTATCGCATATTACCCTATGAACGTTCATTGAATACATGCTATATGCCTTTCTTGAAAGATATATAATATGTGGCTTCTCCTTGTAATCATTAACAGATAGCAAGTGTCTTCATTTATATTAAAGCTATTGACATTCAACGTATAGATATGTTATTACATATTCATTGAATATTTTTGTTCATTTTCATTGAAACAACGACTTATTTATCGATGAACATGAATAAATGCACCACAAATAACGTATACCATTGATGGATAATGTTCGCTTCTTACGAAAGGAAGGATCCAATGAAGGACCATAATTATCAGGCTGCCAGACGCTCATTTTTACGTACAGCCGCAGCTGTGGGTATAGGTACCGCCGGGGTGGCGCTAGGCAGTCCACTTACGGCTAGCCCGGTACTGGCTGCGGAGCATGAGGAAGAGACGCATGGTTTTGTGGGCCGGAAAAAGACGAATTTTACTTTGGACCATAAAACGTTTTTTTTCGCTGGTACCAATAACTACTATTTGCACTACGATTCACATTTTATGATCGATGATGTGCTTACCAGCGCGGCTGCCCTGGGACTCAAGGTGATACGTCTGTGGGGCTTCATCGATGGCAAGGATGCCAATGGCTTTGTGATGCAACCTACACCCGGTGTTTATCCCGAGGAAGGCTATGAGCGTTTCGATTATACGGTCTGGAAAGCTGGTAAACTGGGCTTGAAGCTTGTAGTTACTTTGACCAATAACTGGGATGCCTTTGGTGGGATGGATCAGTATACTGCGTGGTTTGGTAGTACAAAGCATGACGATTTCTATACAAACCAGCATATCAAGGCCGCCTACAAAAACTATATCCAACATTTTGTGCAGCGTAAAAATCGCTACACTGGTCGGCTGATGAAGCATGAGCCTGCCATTATGACCTGGGAACTGGGCAATGAACCACGCTGCGAATCAGATCCAAGTGGAAATACATTGTTGCACTGGGCCGATGAGTTGAGCCGCTTTATCAAAAAATTGGATTCACGCCACCTGGTGGCGGTTGGTGATGAGGGCTTCTATAACGAACCAGGCAATCCCGATTGGGCACGTGCGGGTATCAGTGGTGTGGACTGGAAACGGCTGATTGCTTTACCAGCTATTGACTATGGCACCTTCCACCTTTATCCCAATGACTGGGGCAAAGATGCGACCTGGGCGGTCCAGTGGATTAAAGATCATATCCATGATGCCCATGCCGCCGGCAAGCCAGCGGTGCTGGAGGAATTTGGCTGGCGTGACCTGGCGACCCGCGATGCCATCTACCGCTCCTGGACCGATACGGTCTATCAAGAGGGCGGTAATGGCGATCAGTTCTGGATTCTCACAGGTCTGCAAGACGATGGCACCCTGTATCCAAACTACGATGGCTATCGCGTCACCCGTTCTGACAGTACTGCCAGTGTCCTATCCGCCCATGCAGCCCAGATGAACGCCAAATCTGGCAAACACGGCAAAGACGAGTAACGTACTTTCAGGTTCCTGACCCGATTGCGCTCGGGCCGCACCCACACTCGTTCCCTGACGGGAACATGCTTCTATATTGAGGGGTATGCTGTAAAAATGGATCATGATCCATCTTTACAGCATACCCCCCCATATATATCGATACACTAATTTATTTAATACATCCCATACACCAGCAAAGTGAAGCTCACGAGCGTCTGATACTTTCGGACAACTCATCTGAGTGGTTCACTGTTACCGCTTTATCTGCCGACAGAGGGGGCTTGCGAATAGTGAGCAGGACGAGCAAGATTCCCAGCAGAGAGAATGCGGCTTCCCCATAAAAGGCCCATTGATAACCAGCGACAAGCACAGCCGGGTTGGACGGCTGTCCAGCCGAGCGGATAGCCGCAATTGAGACCAGGGTAGCCAGCCCAATCGAGGTGCCTATCTGGCCAGTCATACTCATCACGCCAGACGCAAGTCCACTTTCTGCGGGCGGCACGCCTGCTGTTCCTGCTCCCATCGCCCCTATCTGCACAATTCCCAGGCCCGCTCCCAGAAAGATTAAAGCCGGCAACTGTGTCTGAAGATAAGAACCGTTGATGGATAGGCTACTAAATAACAGGCCAGCCATGCATAGTAGTCCCAGACCAAGTAACATAACGCGCTTATACCCAAAGCGATTTACCAACCTTGCCCCTACAAATGATCCAGCAATCAGCACGATATTGGTAGGCATAAAGGCTACGCCAGTCATAAATGCAGAGAAGCCACGAATGTGTTGCATGTAAAGCGCAAAAAAGAAGAGCGATGTATTTGCCGCGGCTGAGAATGCCAGCGAGGCCAGATTGGCACCTGCGATATTAGGATAACGGAAAAAGTGCAATGGCACCAATGGATGTGCGATCCGTGTCTCAAACCAGCAGAATAATACGAATAAAGCACATGCACCAGCCAGTAGTAGAACTGGCAATAGCCAGTCTCCTCCTGGTCCGTTCGCAATCTGGGTTAGAGACTCGATCAACAGGACAACACTACCAAGGGCCAGCAGGGCTCCAACGATGTCGAATTTTGCTGCGTCCGCCTGCTCAAGACGGCGTGGAAGCAAGCGATAAGCCAGGTACAATGTTCCGAGCGCAATAGGAACATTAAAAAAGAAGAGCCAGGGCCAGCCAAAGCGATCAGCCAGCACGCTTCCTACCAGCGTACCTATCAAACCACCAATCGGTCCGACCGCGCCCCAGATACCAATGGCCCGATTACGGTAATTTCCCTCGGGAAAGATATCAATCAACAGGGCAAAGGCAGATGAGGCCATCATAGCTGCACTCAGCCCTTGCAGAATACGCGCAATAATCAATATACTCAATAGCGGGGACAGGCCACAGAGGAGAGAGGAAAGCGCGAATATGGCGACTCCCATCATAAACATCCGTCGATGTCCAATATGGTCAGCCAGTCGGCCCGCAATCAATAATCCACCACCAAAGGCCAGTATATTCGCACTCACAACCCATTGGCTTATTTCGGTCGATAGTGATAGGCCACGTGCTATGGCGGGAAGGACCAGTGTCACACTCTGAAAATTGAGTACATTAACAAATTGAGCGACACATAAAAGCGCTAACATAATCCATGCATGGCTATCAACTGCATGTGCATGGGTAGTAACATTTCCTGCCTCAGGTGTTCTATATTGCTCTGGCACGGTCACCTTGATGTCCTCCTTGCTTTCAATCATGCTACCTGCTATAAATATATTGGTGGTAGCATATGTATAACACGAATTGCTACCACCCAAAGTAACGTTGGTGGTAGCAAAAACCACAAGGAAAAAGCCCTTATGAATGAGCGAGAACAATTACAGGTCGCAATAACGCACATGCCCGCGCTGGTAAGTGGCAAACTGTGTCTGGATTTTGCCAACACCGTTGAGCCGCGTGGTGGCTTGTCTGATCCACCTCCGCAGGCGGAGCTGCGGGACTACATTTCGGACTACCCGAAATTCCTGGCCTGGACAATGAAGGCGCAAATTCTCACAGAGGATGAAGCAGTAATATTGCTCAAGAAAGCTAGCCAGCAACCACCACAAAGCAAGCAGGTTCTGCATAAAATTACTGCTGCACGCGAGCTCATCTATGCCATTTTCTGGAAACTGGCCCACAATAGTGCTCCAGAACTTACAGAAATGGCTGATCTACAAAATAGTTATCTGGAAGCCCTCACACATGCGCAGCTACAAAAATCCGCAGAGCACTTCAACTGGCAATGGACACAAGAGAAAGATAACCTGGCCTTTCCACTCTGGTCCATCATTCATTCCGCCATACAATTACTCACCGAAAGTGAACAACAACGTCTCAAAACATGTCCCGGCGTACCAGGAGATACAATAGCTTGCGCATGGCTATTCTATGACGAGAGCAAAAATAAGAATCGTCAATGGTGCAGTATGGAAGATTGTGGCAACGCCACGAAAGCACGCCGCCTCACCCAACGCAGACGTGCTCAACGCAAAAAAACAGCATCCGGTACGCCTTAAATCAGTTCTCACACATACAAGCTAACGCCCTATAGCAGTTTCCCATACTACCTCTGATTTTGAGAGAGGGAATGGGAGAGGCGACCGCGGTCGCCTCTCCCATTCCCTCTCTCAAAATCAGACGAGCGCCAGAGGCGCAAGGTGTCCATAGAGAGATGCATAACGTAATATAATAGAGGCCTATTCTCAGTAAAAATAAAATATTTCAGCCCTATTTGATAAACGCCCTTGCCATACAACTTCTCTTCTACTTGTCCTTAAGTAAAGAGAACGAATGCACCCCATAAACCAAAGAAACGCTCTGGACAATAGCATAGGAGGTCACATGATTACGGAAGATCTGTTACTACAGATTCCATTATTTTCTCAGCTTAGCCCGCAACAGCTAACACAGATTGCAGCCCGGGCTGCCGACGTACAACTACAAGCCGGTGAATGGCTGATTCAGGAAGGCGAGGTCCCATCCTTCTTTGTGCTACTTGCTGGATCATTTGATGTGATCAAACAGTATGGCGATGTTGATCACATCATTGATAAATATGCTACGGTCGGCGAATATTTTGGCGAACTGCCACTGTTAATTGGATCAACGGCGATAGCCAGCCTACGCGCAACCGAACCTTCACGTATCCTGCGCCTGGATCCAATAGACTTTCATACATTTATTGTGGAGACACCTGCCCTGAGTAGCCAATTGCTCAAGACTATGGCTCGCCGGGTTGGAAATTTACAACGCCTCACAATTGAGAATAATGCAGCTGCTATTCGCGTGATTGGATATCGTTGGGATCCTCAGTGCCACGAACTACGCGACTTTCTGGCTCGTAATCGTGTGCCCTTTGAATGGCTTACTCCAACCGAGTCTGCGGCACAGGTCTATCTGCAAAAGGCGGAAGTCAATAATACCTGTCCGTTAGTAGTGCTACAGGATGGCTCAATTCTGGTGACGCCTGCGCTACGCGAAGTGGCCGAACGCATAGGGCTCCAGACAATGCCAAGCGTCGATACCTATGATTTAGCGATTATCGGCGCGGGACCAGCTGGATTAGCTGCGGCTGTGTATGGTGCTTCAGAGGGCTTGAAGACGCTGCTCATCGACCGTGAAGCACCCGGAGGACAGGCGGGAACGTCATCACGGATCGAGAATTACCTGGGCTTTCCCGCAGGCTTATCGGGCGAGGAACTCAGTCGCCGGGCATGGCAGCAGGCCCGACGTTTTGGGGCCGAGATCCTGGTTGCCCGCAAGGTTGAGAGCATCAATCTGGATGAGGCGCAGCGCGGCATTGTTCTGGATGGCGGTGAATGTATCAATGCGAAAGCGATCGTGATCGCCACAGGTGTAAACTGGCGCCTGCTCGCATTGCCCAATCTGGATCAATTTGTTGGTCGCGGCATCTATTATGGAGCGGCGCGTACCGAAGCGTTAGGCACGAACGGCAAAGATGTCTATCTGGTTGGCGGTGGCAATTCGGCAGGCCAGGCGGCCATCTTCTTTGCCAACTATGCTCGTTCGGTGACGATACTCATTCGTGGCGCTAGCCTCTCCAAAACGATGTCTCAATATCTGATTGACCAGCTCGCCACCAAAGCCAATATCACCGTCCAGGCACACAGCGAAATCGTCGCCGGACAGGGAAAAGAACATCTAGAAGCGATTGTGGTTCGTAATAACCAGACCCAAACCGAACAGGTCCATCAAACCAGTACGGTATTTGTCTTTATCGGGGCCGATGCCCAGACCGAATGGCTACCAGAAATAATCAGCCGCGATGATGACGGCTACATTCTAACCGGACAAGACGTGCTGGCGAATCAGACTGCAGCTACCCATTGGCCACTTACCCGTGATCCTTTCTTACTCGAGACCAGCGTGCCCGGCATCTTTGCGGCCGGCGATGTACGCCACGGCTCAGTCAAACGCGTCGCCTCCGGCGTTGGCGAAGGCAGTATATCCATCAGTTTCATTCACCAATATCTCGCCGATCTAACAGACGATCCAACAATTTAAACTATGGTGCCAACAACGGATCATGGCCATACCGCTATGATCCGTCTTATGCTTAGTGCGTAATTTCTTTACGCGCGGCACCAGATGATGCATCAGGCAGAGCTTTTAGCTTCTGGGCAATCTCTTGGATAGGCTGATAGGCCTCGTTAAGAATCTGGCGGTCAAGGTCTGTTCGCGCATCTGCCAGGGCGGGCATGACGATTGCATCTGCTATCTCTAAAAGATATGGAATACGCTCCTGGGCGGTATGGGCAGCAATGTCAATGAGTGAGGCTAGCGCACGTAGTAGTGCCCGGGCGACACGGGCATTGGTAGTGGTCACGCGTCCAATCTCTACCAGAACCTGCACATACTCTTGAAAGGTCAGGTAACGTATGACGACGATGCTGCCACCGAGATGTCGTACTGATGGCGCTGGACCACAGTGCGCTAAATGTTCAAAAATGGCTTGTAGATAGTGGATACAATTGACGGCGGTACTCGGATCATTGACCGCCGGTGACATTGCGCGCAAAGCGATATCGGTCAGTTGACGAATACCAAAGGCGGGATCTTGCTCCATATCTCGCTGCTTCAGTACTACCACACAGCGCCGTAGCACTTCCACCGCAGCATCCTCCAGATTTCGGGGCGACCAGACTCTGGCGATGACGCTCTCCTTGGAGACAAATTCGCCCGGACAGACCGCCAGTTGCAGGCGCACCCCTGGTCCAATCCGGCTAAAAGCATGCAGTAAGCCATCAAAGTCAATCGTCTGCACATACCCATTGTGCGTGGCATAAATCAGGTCTGGATCGCCCTCCTGCTGCCATTGTGCTAGCAGTTGCGCACCATCCTCCTGCTGCGTGGCATCATTACTCCAGGCAGGATACATATCATCAAGCGCTTCCAGTGTTTCTCTTGAGATGCGCGCCGTAATATTATAGATGTGCATGGATCCTGCGATATGATGAAAAAAGATAATTAAGAGGATCAGGCCAACAAAGGCTAACAGGATGGCCAGGCTAATACTGAGGGCCGGCACAAAACCTGGATGGTTGGGGGCGGGATCGCGTACGGCCGCGAGCACAATCAAGGCATAGGCGAAAATACCTACGAAGTAACCCGAAATACTCTGAGTAACGCGATCAGAGAGCAAACCACGTAACCCACGGGGAGTAAACTGGCTGGTGACCAGCTGAAAAGTCACAATCATAATCGAAAATGAAAGCCCCAGCGCAGCGATAAATGAGGCGGAGATCGCCGACAGGATGCCACTGGCCGCCGATGAATTTCCACTAAAAAGAAAGGGCAGGTCACTCTCACCATGCAGGTGATCAAACCCCAGAAAAATCAGGGCAAGCACAGCAATCCCACCAGAAATCAGGCCGGGCACAAACCAGAAACCATCCATCAAATCCTGCCAGCGAACACGGATCTCGCTCAGTCGTGTCTGTAACATTTAATCCTCTTGATATGCCTATTCATTGCTCTGCTAGTAGACACGCAACGAGATTGGGTTCAGGATACAAGATAGGACACAAAGACGACCAGGGGCTATTTCACTGCCCCTGGTCGCTCCGTTATCAAAGGGTCACAATCACTAGACTATAAGAATATGATTAGAAGGATGGTGAGGCGTTCTTGACCAGCAGGTCGAATTCGGCCTGGAACCAGTGTCCTGCCAATGGAGCATTGGGCAGGGCTTCGGTGAGGTTACCACCGTTAGCCTGATTGCTTCCGTGGAAGGTAGGATCACACATAGGATCTGCCCCTTTACCCTCATCATTTGAAATCGCCTGGCTGGCACCATCTGATTCACCTGGAGGTTTGATCCAGACATAGGCGTCAAAACCTGGAGCAGGATTGGCTACGGGTCGCGCACCAATACCACCCTTCTGGTTACACCAGTTGCCACGATGGACGCGCAGATCGATTTTTGAGCCGTTGACGAAGGTATTAAGATCGGTCGAGCTACTTGCTCCTCCTGGTCGGTTTGGGCCGCCCCAACCATTGCGGGAGGTATCAATCAACATACCGATGCTACTGGGGAAGCCAGCGCTGATAAAGGCGTTGCGCATAGCGGTGTCATACGAAGCCTCGTCAATGTACTGATTCCATTGGTAGAAGTTGGCCGAGCGGACAGGATTACCACCAACCTGCTGATTAGCGGTCATGTATGGCTCGGTGGTTGGTACATAGTTGGCGGTATCGCTGATAAAGCCATCAACACTGTTGACGCCTGCGGTTGTGCCTTTGACGGTATTTGTAATCAGGTTGACGCCAGGATCAAAATTGCTGGACCAACCAAGCCAGCCAGAGTGAGCAATATCGATATAGGTATAGACATTGGAGATGGCATGCAACTTGTTGAGGGCATACTGGACACCCTGGACGTATGCGCCGCTAGAGTTGGCCTCGGAACACTTGGCGAAACTCAGGTTTGTGATCAGGTTCGGCAGTGAATCCGGTTCTACTATCGTGGCTATACGCAAATTACTATACTTGGAGAGGCTAAGGATATTTGCAATTGGATCAATGTATTGTGACTTGTAGTTAGCCAGCCCATTATTGGCGATGGAAAGCTCACCATTGGAGGCCAGGGCCGCGCAGTCACGATTGGGCAGATCATAGATGACCAGGGTAATTACTACTGGCTTGCCTGGATTAGCATTGGCCTGGTCTACGGCTGCATCCAGATGGCCTGATAGGGTCCGGGTGACTCCATTACCACCTGTGACGGCGGCGATACGATCCAACCAGACGGCCGTCGAGTTATTGGCGACACTGGCCTCTTGCTGTCCCAGTGTACCACCTGTCTGTGCTGCACCTGCCTTCACAGAGGCCGCCCAGTCAGGATTGATATAGCCATTGGCACCGGCATAGGGATTATCAACATGCGTGCCAGGCGGTGGGGTCGGCGTTGGAGTAACCGGTGGGGTCGGCGTTGGCGGCACAGATGTTGGCGTTGGCGTTGGCGGTACAGACGTTGGAGTCGGCGTTGGTGAACCAGGGGTTGGCGTCGGGGTAACAGGTGTCGGCGTTGGCGTTGGCTGCGTTGAGCCATTACACGCGTTACCATTGACGGCAAAGTTGGTTGGAGCCGGATTACTTCCAGACCAGGAGGCGTTAAAGCCTGGATTGGTGGTGGAGTTTGGAGTCAGGGTCCCGTTCCAACTCACATTTGTCACTGTGACATTCTGGCCCGATTGAGTGAAATTACCGGTCCATCCCTGGCTCACCACCTGACTGGCGGATGGAAAGGTATATGTCAGAGTCCAGTTATTCCATGTGGATGCACTGGTATTCTGAATCACAATATTGCCAGTAAAACCTCCCTGCCATTGATTAGGAACAGAGTAGGTGACCTGACAGTAGGACGCGGCATGCGTCACCTGCGACTGCATCAGAAAGCTACTGACCAGCAGGGTCAGCAAGGCACCTATTAAGGCCAGACCGCGAAGTCTGGACTTGAGAGGCAAACTACGCAGTTTGCGTGGCGAGATATGGAGCATCTACTCCTCCTGCGAGTGCACTATAGATAATAGTTTCTTTTAAAAGCCAGAAACAACTAAAGAAAAAAAAGGTACGCAATACATAAACATATCTCTTTGTGAAAGTAATGATAGAATATTCTTGTCAGAACGCACAAGTAAAATTTTATCAGTAATTCATCAGTTAGTAGGCACATTTTTATCAGTGTAGATCTGTAAGCATTTTGCGCTAATTGACGGCAATATGTGTTGGAGAAGGGATGATCTATGGCTATCAAAAAGGATATTACGGGCACTTTCGCTGTTATTGCTGATATTCATGGGAATCGTTGGGCACTGGAAGCTGTTCTACAGGATATTGATCGGCGCGGCATTCAGCACATTATCAATCTGGGGGATCATCTGGCAGGCCCACTTGATCCTGTCATAACCGCTGATCTATTACTGGAACGGGAGATGCTACATATTTGTGGTAACGATGATCGCGTCCTCTTCTCGCCTCTGGAGGAGCTTTCTCCTGCCCAGAGATATATATACGAACGACTCACGCCAACACACCTGGATTGGCTACGTGCCCTACCAGCAACGGCGGTGGTGGCGGATGATCTTTTTGTTTGTCATGGTGATCTCTTTGATGCTCCATATTTGCTTGAACAGGTCGAAGTTTCTGGCGTCGTATTGCGCAACCAGCAAGCCATCGAAGCTAGCGTGGCCGCAATTCCCCAACCAGTCATTCTCAGCGGGCATAGTCATATTGCCCGCACCGTCTTTCTTCCTCAGGGAAAGCTCCTGATCAATCCAGGCAGCGTCGGACTGCCCGCCTATACAATGGACACGCCCATTCCCTATGCCATGGAATCGGGCAGCCCACACGCTCGCTATGCGATTTTACAAAAGCTGCAAAATGCATGGCAGGTAGAACATATTCTGCTCCCCTATGCCTCCGATGAAGCGGCCGCAATGGCAACGAGCAATCAACGTCCTGATTGGGCCAGATGGCTTAGTACCGGCCGGGCTTGATATGCTTGCCGCACGATTACACCAGCAAGACGCAGCTCAAATTGAAATGCATCTTGCTGATCCAGTTCAGCGTATGCCGCGCACGCGTTGAATGGCCAGCGTGCCCAGGACCAGATAGACGACGGTGAGCATGAATAGTGAGGTGTAACCGAAATGATTGGGAATGGTGCGTAACAATTGCAGGATAACACCGCCGATGGTGATGCCCACGACCTGGGGCAAGATACCAACGGCGGACCAGATGCCCATGAACTTGCCAGCTTCATTGGTAAGTGGCAATACATCGGTCGTCAAGGCCCAGTCAACGCTGGTATAGGCACCATAACCAATGCCAAAACAGGCACCAGCCAGCAAGGCGGCATACTGATTCTGGAAACCAATGAAGATAAAACAGACCAGTGTCATCATCGCGCTTGATAGATAGACCAGTTTTTTGCGCCCCCAGTGATCCGAGGCCCAGCCTGCCAGCAGCGACATTGGCAGTGCCAGCAGCAATACCGCCGGTTGGAAAAGGGTGCCATTGAAGAATTCGCCTGAGAATGAGTTGTTGAAAAAGATGGTTTTCACACTACTGCCACCCAGCACATCATCAAAATAGTATTGCAGAAAATAGTAGACGCTCCAGATACCCATCATAACCAGAAAGCGCGCCAGTAGGACCCATGAGAGGTTGGGATAGGTTGAGGGTTTGAAGAAAAATTTACGCAGAAATTGCTGCGGATGAAAGGGTGGACGCCCGCTGGCAGGCAACGCGGTCTCCTTCACGGTCAGGATGGTGTAGATGACCACGGCACTCTGTACCAACGCGATTAATAGAAAGATCTTTACAACCTGATTGCGGTAAAGGGGCAAAGGATCGTTCTTGTTGATGATGACACCGGCCACGATCGAGCCGACGACCGTACCCAGCAGGTTGAAGAGGCCGTTGAAACCGGAGGCCAGACCACGTTGCTGCGGCTGCACATTATCGGCAATAATCGCGCTCCAGGGAGAGTTGGCGAAGTTGTTGCTGAATTGGAGCAGGACAAAAAGCATGGCAAAGGCCGCCAGCAGCAGTCCCGGTGGAAAAATAGTTGGTGAGAAAGCGAAGATCACCAGGACAACAACATTGAGGATGGTCCCGATAATCATAAATGGCCGCCGCCGACCCAGGCGAAATCCAGCATAGTCCGAGAGCGCACCAACGAGAGGATTAACCACTACAGCTACCAGCGTGCCCCAGTTCACTACCAGGGCCAGATTAATGCTCTTTTGGGTAGGATCAAGAAACTTGGCAACCATACTGGGAATCACCACAGCCAGCAATGCCTGCCAGTGGAACTGGTTGGCGAACCAGAAAAGATTCAGGTTGATCATACCAGAGAAGGAGAGTGGACGCTGAACAGGACTGGCAATAGCATCGACATCGATGCCTTCGGTCTGCTTTGAAATCTTCATCTTTTTGAACATCCTTTTTCAGAGAAGATACCATCGTTCTATTATTTTGATGAGACATGAGAATACCATCAAAAAAGCTTCTCTTCCAGCTTACTCATTTGATACATGTATTGTAAAGCTTACACCACCACTCTGGCAAGCAGCATCTTTGGCGCCTTCGGCGTGGATTTGTGATGTGGGCGGCCCCTGGCCTCTCTTCCCCACATCACAAACCAGTGAGAACTGACGAACTCACTGCGCCTGTGCCCTTCTTAACCAGAGAATGAAATAGCTCTATTCTTCCGATCACCGCAGCTTTTTTAAGTGTATACAACACGATACTCTCTGACAGGCATAACATCAATATAAAGGTACATAATAAGCAGGTTTGTAGTTAAATTTCGAATATGCTAAAATCTTAGCAAGAACGAATCAAAAAGCTGAAGAGGTTTTAGACTCATCAAGAGTGCAGAGGAAAATCATCGATGGTGGATAAACAAACTCGGAAAGTTCCCCATAAATCAATTAATAATAAGGCACACAGCCACTCAAATAGGCACAATCAACCTGAACACCGCATGTCAAACAAACACAAAATTGCTATCGCCTCGCCAGTGCGCATCTCTGAGCAGCACAGCGATACATTTAAAGCTATTGTGACCAATGTAGTTGAAGGTATCGTGGTTACAAATATGGATGAAAAAGTCCAATGGAGCAATGCCGCCGCCCTTGCTCTTCTAGAGTTAAGACCCGCTGATTTTTCTAGCGGGGACTCCTTAGAACAGTTATTTAGCCGTTGCCGGATGTACGATCCCTACTACCGTCCTCTGGCACCCGCCAGATGCTTTGCCTATTTTCACACCATGACAGACGCGGAAAGTCGTAAACAAACCGTCCTGTGCCTGCTCCCATCCGGGCGTATTGCCTGCTTTGATATCGGCTGTACCTTGATCAAAAAGCCGAAACAGCCGGCCATAAAAGTATATCTCTTCCATGATCTCACTAACTTTTATCAGCAGCAAAACGAGGACAACCGCAGCAAAACAGCCATGTTATCCTTAATCAATGCGATCTCCCACCTGCATGATCTGCTGGCCGCTTCACCACCAGAGGAGACGCTCTCAATACCGTCATCTGTACACATTATTGGCCAGCATCTGGCTGACCTGATCCGTGATCTCCTGGAAGGACAGGCGGTCTTTCTTTTCTCACTGGGCTCGCAAGATAAACGCCTCTACTACATAGCTTTTAGTGGCTTAACGCCGGAACAAACCGAGCTACGCTGGCAGAATAGTGGACGCTTTGGACTGGCTGATTTTCTCGATTCAGCATCGATTGAACAGCTCTATGCGCATAAACAGGTTAGCGTTGACCGTGAGCATATACGTATTCCTTTTCTACCTAAAGTAGATTTTCCGGCAGAAAATCTTTTCTGGACACCATTGTTTGTAAAAGGGGAGATAGTAGGGATGTTTGTGTTAGGCAGGGATCGCCCATGCAATCCGGAAGAGAGCGAATTGGTGCAGGCGGTTTCAACTTTGACGACATTCATGCTCGAATATGTGCGGCCATTCGCGACCATGGATCAGCAAGAGGGGAAAGAACTGGTCATGCAGGCAACAGGCCAGATCATCAATACATTCTTAAATCTGGCCAGTCATGAATTGAAGACACCACTAACCGCCACAATGGGAAATATTCAGTTAGCCCTGCGACGCCTGGAAAAGTTAAAGGCGTATGCTGACGCTTCAAGCTCAGCTATTCGTAGAAAAGTAGAACAGGTAAAGGATCCACTGGAGGCCGCCAGTGATAGCACCCGTGTACAGGCACGTATCATCGGCAATCTCATCGATGATGCACAAATCCAGACCAATACGCTGGAGCTACATCCTCAACAGTATGAACTGACTGAACTGATTCAGGAAACAATCGCACAGCACCAGCAACAGCATCCCAATCAACAGATAAACTTTATCCTTCCCCAACAAGAACTATGGGTTAATATTGATCGCGAACGCATCAATCAAGTCCTAGAGATCTATCTCACCAATGCTCAACGCCAATCTCCGGCTGAACAGCCTATCACGATACAGATCCGCCCGGAATTATCACACGCCTACATCGACATTCGTGATCAAGGGCCTGGCATCCCGCTGGAAGAACAGGCACAACTCTGGGAACGCCTCTATCGCTCACAAGGAACGGCTCCCCAGAATGATCTCGATTTAAGCATGGGCATGAATTTTTATCTGTGTCGCACCCTGATTGAGCTTCATCATGGGTTGGTAGGAGTCGAAAGCATGCCAGGTCAGGGTGCCATCTTCTGGTTCTCACTCCCATTAAGCCAGCAGGGCAGTGCCAAACAATGACAAAAATGGCCTTACTATTTTATTTCCTCCTTATTCACGAGCGTTAATGTCAGTTCCGACGATCATAATCAATGTTCATAGTATACTCCTGCTTTTCAAGCATTGAATTTTTTGGGTATACTTGTAGCGTTGCATAACTCTTTACTAAACATGAGATATTTTCTGTATATTTTCCATGTTCAACTCCTAGAGGGGAAAAGGGATAGACATGCAAAATGCTCTTCGGGAGGCGCTTGATTGCCTCGCTTGCCGCCAGCAACGGCAGAAACAATGCCATAGCTGCGGCAAGTTTCTTTGCGCAAAACACTATTTTTTCTGGCCCATAACCACAGCGCAAGCAGAAGTCTGGTGCTTCCTCTGTGGCTATGAGGCAAAATTCGTTGATCAACATGGACAGAGTCTTTTAGATGATGACGATTGGGAATAGCGAGGAGAAATTATGTTTGCATTTGGTATTGAACACGAAGTAGCCTTCCTGGATGCCAAAAAGCGCTTCGTTGATGCCACCCATACATCCTTCGCTGATCTGGCAGCTATAGTAGCTACCCTTCCACTCTATGAGGATGATTACCCTCAATTACGTATCGGTGATGCAGGTATCAAGCATAAACGCTGGTATATTGAAGGTTTTGAACGCTATAATGAGGCGGGCAAGGTCATCGATTGCCCACCAAAGGGGATCGAGATCCGTACCACTATCCATCCCACCATCATGGGTGCGGTAGAGGAATTGAACAACAGTTTTCTACAACTATCAGAGCGGGTCATTACAGCAGGCTTCACACCAGTCTGCATTAGCTACAATCCCTATCAGACAGAGTTTCTACCTGATCCTCCCTTAAATGCCTATGAGCAAAAGCGCCGCCAGCAATCACCGGAAAAGCTCACCGCCTTTTTACCGATGTTAACCTACGGTCCCGATCTCAATCTCTCATTACAAGAACTTTCCACAGCAGACATCATCGCACTTGGACAGAAGCTTACGTACTATAGTCCTTTTATCATTCCATTCAGCTATAGCTCTCCCTTCTATCATGGAGAACTCTGGGATGGACTTTCGGTCCGTACGTTCCTACGTACCGGGGTGCGACCTGCCACAATGGTCTTCCTGGCACGATCAGAGGATCTACTGATAAGCAATCCTTCACTGACAAAAATCGCCCGCGTCCCTGCTGAGGTCGGTAGAATCGAGTTTAAAGCCTGCGATAGCTGCGCCAACTTTGCCATCTATGCGGGCCTGCTCGCCCTGCTCAAAGGATTGGCACTGGATCAAACCCTGACCGGACAGGCACTGGTACCGGATGCAGTCCTCCATCAACTATCGGCCCGTCAGGGCTTCGCCAATCAGGAGATACTTGAAGGCGCGTGGAACGTATTCAACACGGCCGAAAGAGCATTACAGACAGATCCGGATAGACAACTGCTACGCCCGCTGCGCACAATGCTCATCTCAAAATATACTCCAGCCCATGACCTCATTCGATCATATCAGCAAACAGGATCGATTGAGGAAGCATTATCCTCAAGTTATATTCGTATGAGTTAGCTAACATTTTCTGCTACCTACTTTTGTGAGGAGGAGATCAAGCTCCATGTCCCTCCTCACAAAAGCTCATCTATTTGTGGATATAATGCCTACCACGCACGCGTTACAGGCGCTTCAAGATAAAGTTAACAACATTGATAATATTTGGGATCAGTGAGATCACCGCAGGTAAGGTCAGGGTAGCAACAATCCTGCGTATCTGCTTGACTTCTAAAGGCCAGGTAGGAAAGATATCCACGATCAGATCATAGCGTTGCTTGATCGCCGTAAGACGATTATTGTCGGCCGTAATACCAGCCACATCATCTTTTGCGAAGGCTTGTGGATGGTTCACAATAGTATCGAACTCATCTATCAATGGCTTAAGGATTTCATCCCGGACTTTAAGCATAAACGTATGTGGTGTAATCAGCCACCCTAGAATGACATTGGGGGTAACTACTGCATAGGCAATAATTAGCACCAGCAGGTCTAGTGTCGAGGAAAAGATGCTTCGATAGGTTAATAACTCAATGGTTTGCACAAAGGTGAGGGTGGAGGCCAGCATAATACAGACACTGAGCCAGACAAGACTTCCCATGATACCTAAACCGCCAACATCATCAGGGTGCAAGGGATTGATGTGGATGGTGAACAAATGAAAAATTCTGTTGAGGGCGATCATCGCTACCAGGAGACGCATAATAGTCATGATCG
Source organism: Dictyobacter alpinus (assembly GCF_003967575.1). Classification (NCBI taxonomy): domain Bacteria; kingdom Bacillati; phylum Chloroflexota; class Ktedonobacteria; order Ktedonobacterales; family Dictyobacteraceae; genus Dictyobacter; species Dictyobacter alpinus. The sequence goes on along the minus strand of NZ_BIFT01000002.1, from coordinate 2,843,086 downwards.
CGGTATAGGCAATCATACCATCAAACACCACTGTGACGAGTTGTAGCCAAAGTGGAATATAGCTCAAAAAGGGCGGCCCACCCACAAAGAAACGATTCAACAAATAGATAATCACAAAGACCAGCGTACCAATTGTCCACAAAGGATGATTTACCCACTTTAACAACCCTTTGATAAATTGGGCATAAAAGAGGTCTGCATCATCTCCATTAACAGGGCCTTTCAGTATCTCGGTACTCCAGAGCTGATGAAAAAGGGTCGCCACCATTTCAGGCAACCAGAGATAAGCAACCAGAAATAAAGTGGCGGTCGCTATTTCCAGCACCGCGAATAGCGGCTGATTGGCCAAACCATGACCTGTTCCCGGAAGGCTATAAAAAACATAGAAGCACACAGAACTGATAACGATGCCGATCACAAGTAGTAGAAATGAATTGAGCGCTAGCCTATCCTTTAATAGTACCAGCAAAGGATCATTTTGATATAAATCTTGAGCTCGTAGTAGAGACGCCCTCTTTGTAAACGGAATTCCCTCTACATCTTGAATAGAACTTTGTACCTCCATGTTCAAAACCTCCAGAATATCTCCTGCTACAGCCTTAAACTATTAAATCAGACTGATGAGGTTGTTCACATGTTGAATACTACAACAATATCTATAACATGTCCAGTTAACATCATGTATAGGGTATGGAGTAGGTGTGCTACGCGGTTGCGACCGCTCAGCACACCCACTCTCCAGGTCGACCGCTCAGCACACCCACTCTCCAAGGTTTTACATGTGTTATCAAAATATGAGCAAAGCTCATATTTTGATAACACATGTAAAAAAAGCACGGGCCCTTCAGGGCCCGAGTGCGGCTGGCTGCACACTCCACCATGAGAATGACAAACAAACACTACTATAAAAAATCAGGCGTCATTCTTTCTTGAATGACGCCTGATTACTAGTATAGGATATACTGGCGCTCGCCAGCACCTATTTATTCAGGAATATTACCTGATTTTTTACCCATGTCAAAGGGAGTGGAAATGTTGGGATAAACAACCATCATATCCATACCATGTGATGCATGATCAAGATCATGACAATGGTCCATCCACAAACCAGGATTGTCGGCGCGGAAGCCAATCTCATAGCTTTCCTTGCTCTGGATGTTGATGGTATCAAGATAGATGGGGCTGCCAGTGACCTTTTTTCCATTGCGCGAGAGCACGGAGAAGTCATGACCGTGCAGGTGGATTGGATGAACACTGGTACCTTCATTGATAATGCTAATTTTTACCAGTTGACCCTCTTTGACCGTGATCGGTGGGATATCAGGAAAACTTTTTCCATTAATAGTATAGACCGATCCAAATGATCCGTCAAAGAAACCAAAATGCGAATCGAGTTTCATTGTATTTACATTATCAAAATGCGTATCAGCCGTGATTGGATCAGGTTTTGACTGCCCATAGTGCGTGAAATCAAATATGGGAGGATTTGCATTGTGGAGCGCGGTCGGCGCATTTCCATCACCGATGATCGCGGAGATTCCATCCGTGGGTTTACCTTTATCATCAACCTCTACCAGGCGTACGGCTCCCTGGGCAGGCATCTGGAAACGCAGGTCGTAGCGCTGACCAGAACCAACGGAGAGAATGGATTCCGAGAGGGGCTGTGGTTTATTGATATCAGCTCCATCCATAGCAGTAACGGTAAAGGGGGCGCCGATTAATGTTGCCATGTGTTGATCATTGTCTGTGTCCAGCAGACGCAAATGTACCCAGGCACCGGGACGAGCCTGAATATGGGATGTGGAGACCGTTTTCTCGATGGTATTTCCCGACGTGTCTTTTCCCGCGTTGCTCCAATCATGATAGATAAGTGCTGCATCAACATCATCATGCTCGGCAGGCTGCTTTGGATCAACAATCAACATACCAAACAGACCACGTTTAACCTGATCATTACTCTGTTGATGGGAATGATACCAGTAGGTGCCTGCATCTTTGGCGATGAAACGATACGTATAGGTCTCGCCTTTTTTGACTGCATTCTGGGTCACACCTGCGACGCCATCTGCTGAATTGGGGACCGCAACACCATGCCAGTGAATAGTAATACCTTCTGATAGAGTATTGACCAGCTTCACAACGACCAGATCCCCTTGCTGCACACGCAGGGTAGGTCCTGGTGCAGTACCATTGTAGGTCAGGGCTTCAATCGTCTGATTGCCAATCTTTACGTTGGCTGTTCTTGCGGTCAGGGTAAAGTTTTTGGTTTGCGCGGCAGTTTCAGGGGCCTTAAAGCTAGCGATCGGAGTTGCAGGTCCTGATGGCATTGGCATACTATTATCGCCCATCGGCATGGTCATATTACCATCTGAACCCATATTTATACGCTCAGGAAGTTGAGAGCTCCATGCGCTCCATCCTGCATAACCACCTGCGATAAGCAAGACACCTAATAGCGCAAGCAAAATTATTGTTCTGGGCCGTAATGGCTTAGCACCTTTGTGTTTGATACTACCCTCTTGCATCGTGCATTGATCACCTTTCATCGGGAGTCAATTACTGCTTATCTTGTAAGCGTGTACAATTAAATAAGTCAATGTATGAATAAGAGACTCTGCGCATCTCTCTGCTCACCGGATATGAGTGGGAGCGTGAGAACGTAAGCAGAGCAATTTTACCTTCATTAAGGTTACGTATTAACACAACAATTGTGATACTTTCTACTCATAATGCCCATGTCTTATTCCATCACGGAAAGCTTAATTGTTCTTTGTGCAAGTTTTATCCCTCACACCTCGCTTCTACCTACAGCGCTCGTTCGTTTTTGAGGAGGGGTAGAGAAAACTCGTATATGGTATGAGCTAATCTACATATATTGCTAGCATACGTTTGAGCTCTGCCTGTAGCTCCGCGCGCCAGGCTACTGGTTCAAGCAGCTCTGCCTCGGGTCCCAGCCAGCGTACTAATTCAAAGACAATCGTTCGATCCGATTCACCAAAGGTCATCAGTATCCGCCCCGAAGCAAGTGGCTCAAAGCTCGCATGGCGGTAATACCAATCGTGCTGCAGGCGTGTAGCGAGTTGAGGGGAGAGCCGAATTTTTACCGGCGCTTGCTGGCTCCATTGCTTGATGGCGGCGCTCAACCATTTTCTGCCCAGCATCTCACGTACATCAAAGTCACCCTGGGAATTATAGCTGGATTGTGGTCGCTGTGGCCGTATGTCGCTCACACGATCTGAACGCCACATGCGCGGCTCCGGCTTTCCGCTATCCATGCCAACCAGATACCAGTGATCTCGATCCCAGAAGACTCCGCATGGGGTCGCCTGTACTTCATAGCGCTGGTCATGGCGGTAGGATGCATAGTCAAAGACGACCGCTTGCTGATCCAGAATAGCTTGCAGAAACACACTGATGATCACACTTTCGCCGCCCGGATCGTTTTCGGCTTGTGTGGCACTGGCGCTAAAGCCAGTTTCTGGATGAAAGATATCATAGGGCAGTTGCTCGATCCCAATAAGCTGCCTGGCTTTGATCAACACAGTACGCAGACGCTCGGGTAGCGCGGCCAGCAGCTTTTGTTCCGCCATTACTATGTCTGTAGCAAAAGGGGCCGCACGTAGATTCTTTTGCAGGCTGATGCCAAACAGCAAAGCGACCGCTTCACTCTGGGAAAACATTAGCGGCGGCAAGAAATATCCTTCCAGAAGTTGAAAGCCACCCCCTCGTCCACGTTCAGCATAGATAGGAACACCAAGCAGGCTCAGCGTTTCCAGGTCCCGATAGATTGTACGTCTGGAGACAGCGAAATGTCTGGCCAGTTCATCAGCGGAAACGCTCTGCCCGCTACGCAAGAACAAGAGCAATCCCAGTATGCGATCAAAACGTAGCATCCAGCTTAACCTTTCCATGCAAAATATGACATTTCTTTAGAGCTATCATAACAGCGCCTGGCTTCATAGCATAGGCCTGGATGGTCAAAAATGTCGCCACAAAATGTGACATGCTGCTGGCATATTTTCCGGCATATGCTCTCTATGTAGAACTCTTTGCTTGAGAGTATCGCCTATGTCATCATGACTATCACTTAAAGGATGCTTGTTTATGTCTTTAACCCACCCCCAGGATGCCACGACTCCAGACAACGCAACGGCTATCACAAAGACCCTGTGGACAAATACGGATTTTCTGAAATTCTGGTTTGGAGAGACCACATCACTGTTTGGTTCACAGGTCACGCTACTAGCACTACCACTGGCGGCGGTACTGACCCTCAATGCCAGTCCTGAGCAGTTGGGATTGCTACGCTTCCTAGAAATGGCTCCTTATCTCTTGTTCCCACTCATTTTCGGCGCCTGGATAGATCGGCTACACAAACGTCCTTTGATGATTCTGGCCAATACCGTACGCGCCCTGCTGATCGTGCTGGTGCCACTGCTGGCATTTTTCCATGTCTTACAATTGCCTGTACTCTATGTGATTACTTTTTGCGTGGGCATCGGCACCGTCCTTTTTGATCTCTGCTGGCTCTCCTTTGTGCCGCTGATCGTGCCAAAGGAACATTTACTGGAGGCCAATAGCCGGGTCACAACCAGTGCGTCCGCCGCCGAAGTAGCGGGTCCTGGTCTCGCGGGTGTTCTTGTTCAGCTCTTGACCGCCCCTTTTGCCTTATTGATCGATAGTTTCTCCTACCTGGTCTCCATTGGATCACTGCTCTTGATCCACCATCAGGAGGCGCCTCCACAGAATATACACGAGACACATTTGTTCAGGCAGATTGCCGAAGGCATTCAGTTTGTCGGCAAAAATCCATATATCCGCATTCTCGCCATTCAAGCGGGCGCCTGGAACTTCTTTTTTGCGATTGTGGATATTGCTTTTCTCCTCTATGCGGTCCGCGAGTTAAAGTTTACGCCAGGACTCATCGGCTTGATTTATGCCCTGGCCGCGATTGGTGGTCTGCTTGGTTCAGCCATTGCGGGCCCGCTGGCTCGCCGTTTTCCACTTGGACCTATGATCTGCGCGACCTTTACCCTGGGTAGCGCTCCCTTTATTCTGCTCCCCATGATTGGAGGATCTACCATTGTGATGGCCGTGCTGTTTACGATTGTCTTCTTCCTGGTGCGTACAGCGCTGGGCATCTACGCTGTCCAGAGTACTAGTCTACGCCAGGCTCAAACACCGCCAGCCTTGATGGCTCGCATGAATGCGATATTGCGTCTGATAAGCTATGGTGGCGCCACGCTTGGCCCATTGGTGGCTGGCTTTCTCAGTACATGGATCGGTATGCGCATAAGCCTGTGGCTCGCCGGTATCGGTTTTATCCTGGCCCTGATCTCGCTGTTTATCTCGCCAGTGCGCCATTTGCGGACCTTTGAGGCCTGAACACGCTCTGTTCTCTTTTTTGACACAGGCTACGTGTCAGTAGTACGTGAGAGGATTTTTTGTTTCGTGACGACAAAAAATTAAAAATGTCGATGCCACTACACTTTGATAGGAGATAGATATGGCAACCACGACTATGCGCACGGTTAGCCTTCCAGCGGGTGAGAAGATACCTATACTGGGACAGGGTACATGGGGAATGGGGGAAGATGCGGGACGGCGCAAAAATGAGATCATGGCTTTACAACTTGGACTTGATCTCGGTATGACTTTGATCGATACGGCTGAAATGTATGGCGAAGGGGGCGCTGAAAAAGTTGTGGGTGAGGCAATTGCCGGCCGCCGTGATGAGGTTTTCCTGGTCAGCAAGGTACTGCCGTACAATGCCACGCATAATGGAACCATCACTGCCTGCGAACGGAGCTTACAGCGCCTGAGAACCGATCAGCTCGATCTTTATCTCCTACATTGGCGCGGTAGTACACCGTTTGGTGAGGTGCTGGGTGCCTTTGATGAACTGGTGCGCACAGGTAAGATCCGCTACTGGGGTGTCAGTAATCTGGATATTTCAGACATGCAGGAACTGGTCGAGTTCCCTGATGGACAGAATGTGGCTACCGACCAGGTACTCTACAATCTCGCCCGCCGGGGAATCGAATATGATCTACAGCCCTGGTGTCGTCAGCGGCACATCCCGCTGATGGCATATTCGCCCATAGAACAGGGACGCCTGCTTGATCATCCACAACTCAAGCAGATCGCAGCACAGCATCGGGCCACTCCTGCCCAGATTGCCCTGAGCTGGCTGCTCCGACAGGACAATCTGAATGTCATCCCCAAAACAGGTACACCAGCACACGTCAAAGAGAATCGCGCCGCTCTGGACATCCAGCTAACAGAGCAAGATCTCCAGCAACTTGACCGCGCCTTCCCCCCACCACCCAGAAAAGTCCCTCTGGAGATGCTTTAAACATAACTGCACATACAGAAAAACCAGATAGTGGTTTAGTAACCACTACCTGGTCGTCATGCTGGCATAGTATGCTGCTTGAGCACCATTCAAACAACAGTTAGCGTAGCTGTTGCGCTTTCTTGAATAACTGCTGGCTCTGTTTGAATGGATCCTGCTGCTGAACCTTGGCTCCTACATGGACATGGGCATTAGCACCAAAGGTAGCTGTCTCCAGCGTATTCTGGATCTGATGTGCCACGGTATCACGCAGGGTTGTCAGGGAGATCAACTCATTTTCCAGATTGGTGTAGGTCTGATCATTGGGAGAGTCGCTTTCCAACGCGTTGGTGGAAATCTGGACGGTCAACATACTCAATTGGCCAACTGGAGCATTGATCTGCTTGTAGAGTTGACCCAGCCGTACATAGAAGTTTTTGTTGCTACGTACCTGCTGTGGCAGAGCTTTTTCGGTGAATACTTCAAACAGAGCTCGTCCATCATGAGTGTAGTCGTCTTTGAGACCCAGCAATGACATCAGCGTTGGGCGCAGATCTGTCTGATCAGCCCAGACGCTGTGATCAACACCCAGGTGACGTACGCCAGGCCCAACCAGGCCCAACCAGGTGTTGTTGATGTCAGGTGAGAGATCACCATGGTTCCAGGCAAAACCTGACTGGATCTGGATACATGGCTGATTACAATTAGGGGCACCTGCATACAGGTAGTAATCTGGTTTAGCAAACATAGTCAACGTTGGGGTCCTGGAAGGATCAGCGGTTACCATGTGTAAGAATTTCATCTCCACAGGATCAGCCAGGTAGTTGCTGATCTGTTCTTCTTTACCCGTGTAAGGATTGGTCGCGGTCAGGCTGCCCACCGCACGATCAAAGGCACGTGTGGTTGGATCCTGACGTGCAGGATTGCCCTGGAGATAGAAGTTAGGCGCGGAGTCAGCATGGACGGCAAATGGGGTGGTAATGTTCTTCTGGGTAGCCAGCAGGCCAGTCAGATTACCATTTACTTCACCAACTTGCTGATAGGTACAAGGAACGGTGATACCATCACAATTGGCTGGCGTAGGTGGACCGCCTGCGAAATGGTCGTTTTCGTCAGCACTAAAGGAAAACACAGTATTGCTGGCGTTGATACCATCTTTTTCCAGGCGGGCAAAGAACTTACCAAAGGCATCATCATAGGATTTCAAAGTTTGGACATAACCAGCCTCACCTGGACCATATGCAACACCACTGTGTGGATCGCTACCATGAGGATCATGGGCATCTGAAATGTATGCATAGGTGACAGGTACATTGTGCTCTTGCATGGCGGCAACATAGGAGAGCGAGACCGCCGCGCTCATGCCATCGAAGCCAGGAAAGCCAACATGCTGCTTGCTATCCTGAATCACCTGACCATCGAGATCCTGCAAAGGACCAGCCGGGCTGATCTGGGGCACAACATTTTTATGACCAAACAAAGCATTGAAACCGGTATAGCCACCAGGCTCATTGGGCAATACATCAGCTTTACCATTGTTGGCGCTTGAGCAGGTAGCGTCATTCTGAGCACAATGAATACCAATACCAACAAAGTCGCTATAAGCCTGACCACTATTGGCTTTGACTTCAGCAGCCTCAGGTGAGTTGGCACCAAAGACTGTAGGAATGTCTGTATTAATATTTTCTAATACTGTATTGGCTGTAGCAACCGAACCTACATTACAACCAGCACGTGTATAAGAAACCCAGGGAGCTGGTGTATTGGTATTAGGGGCGGTGATCATGTTGTATTGCGCATTTGGAGCAGTCGACACAGGAGCCGTCCAGTAGGTAAAAGATGGGGTCGAACTGCTGGTGCCATCTGCATTAAAGTAACGATAACTATTGCTCACAGGCATGCCATCGTGCTCACCGTAAAGACCAGTCAGACTGGTCAAAATATCACCGGCAGTGTGGGCAATCAAAGGTGTATGATAATTTGAGAGCATGGTGCCATTATTTTTAATAAAGTTTAACAGATTGGGCATCTGCTCCAGGTCAGAAGGAACATTGGGATTATCGCGGGTGAAGTGCACGTTGTCAAATTGAATAGAGATAACATGTTTCGCCGCTCCAGTGGGCGAATTCAACTTACAAGCATTGTTATCAGCGCTCTTCTTATCGACAGCGGCATTGGCATATTGACCATTGGCGATAAACAGCGTCAACAGTAACGCTGTGAGCAGGACACCTGGGAAAAGAACTCCCCATGATCTTTTCAAGATGTGTCTCCTTCTTTTACTAAAGTATATTTACTACAATCATGATAGAAAGAAGTATCAGGCTTAATCATTCTCGGATAGCCTCAAACACACAATATGCAACGACGCATGACTCATCAAGTGTAACATATTATTATGAAATAATAGCTATCTGAATGTTAAGCGATAGTGAAATTAGTTCATCTACCTCAACGATTAAGAAGGAATATTTCACGTTATCTGATAACAACTGTCCAGTTATCGAATTTAAAAAGTGCTGAGAATGTGGAAAAATCACTAGTATATATACAGGAAAAGATAAAACAGGAACAATATTGTCCGCATAGTATGGCATACTGGATAGAAGCATATTTGATAATGTGTTAATACTATTTGTGAATAAGCTGGAGGAATTGTATGAAATCTCATGACGCTAACAAAGAAACGTCTCAATACATAGTCGGTTTAACTAGAACAGCGGGCTTTCAAATCGGTGTACGTAGAACCTTTACTGTCTCTATAAAAACAGCATGGGATTTTTTAATCTCTGCAAAAGGTCAGCGTATCTGGCTCGGTGCAAACGATCCACTGCAATTTATTGAAGGAAGTAGCTATACGACGGCAGATGGGACCAGCGGGATGGTACGTGTGGTGAATCCTGGCGTGAATCTACGCCTGACCTGGCAGCCTCCGAGCTGGACTCATGCCTCAACTATCCAGATCCGTACTATCCAAAGCGGAGCCAATACAACCATTAGTTTTCATCAGGAGCGGCTAGCTGGAGCACTGGAACGTGAACAAATGCGTCGCCATTGGCAACAGGTCCTGACACACATCGAAATACAAATGCTCGATTAGTGATTTCAAGTGTTTTTGCTGACACAATTTATTTTCATCATAGTATATATGCCCACACACAGCTTGAATTTCACCATAGGAGTACTACATACTACTCTGAATCATTCAGCTTTTCGAAGCAAGATTCCTGATAATTACCTCTTACTCTGTAATAATTTTAGCTCTCCGTCCTTTGGGTGGAAAACCATCATTCAAGAAAGCAGGTGATGGTCATGGATACTCTCATGCCTCTTGAGCATGTCTCTCAATCAGGAGGCGCCAGGTTGAATCTATTGGCCCTTGCAACCCCTTTCACCCTGAAGGACGGTGGGCCATAATTTATCATGTCTACAACAACTACACTAACAAGCAACATCAATTCTAATTTCTATCCCTGAAAATGTGCGAAATCATATTTTTCCGCAGAAGATTATTTCACCAATAAACTATAATATGCTACGTATTTGCCTTATAACTCTTAATACTTTTATAATATTCCAGTAAATAATTATGTATCCCAAATAATATCTATACATAATCATGCACAAACATGCATAAATACTATTCATCACACGCAAAATCACCTATCCTTATTAAATAGAGATGTAGCTGCTGCAAGGATATCGGTAAGCAAATAGTTATATATTTCGAACGGGTATAGTCAAGAAGTTTCCATTAGAAATGGGTAGATTAAATAGATAAATAGGTGATATATATTGACAAATATATATGAATACCACTATAGTTGGGAAAGGTAATAGATAAAGCCAAGTGTCACAACATATTTTCGCTAATAATTGCTCAAAGATTTCATTTATTCTCAGACAGGGATGTGCACTATTTTCGTTCCAAAAGGACTTATCAATAGAGGAGTTAAGATGTGATTTGTTCGCATTGTCACCAGGTTTGTCAGGTAGGAGAGACCATCTGTCCCAGATGCGGTTCTCCTCTCTCTCTTCAAGGCAAACAACCATCATTCAGTCTAGATGCACAGACCGGTTCGCGTACACCCGCTTCGTTTGGTAGTTCTGTTAGCAATATTTCTTCACCTACCAGATCACTCAGCCATGAAGCTGGGGTTGTCTCAGGCCGACTCGTGCCGCCCACTCGTTCTTCAGCTTCAGAGTTGGAAGCGGGCACAGTTCTACAAAAGCGCTATCGCCTGATCGCTCGTGAGGGAACTACTCAAGGATCAGCAGACACAGCCGAAGTAAACTGGCAAGCGCTCGATCTACTTATGAATAATAGTCCGGTGATTGTCTGTGAAGTCCGCTTTCCCCTTGGGGAGGCACGCCAAAAAATCCTGATCATGCAGAAGGCATTCCGTACTTTGCATATGGCCCAGATGAACGAAGCGTTACCCTCATGTCAGGATATGTTCTCAGAAGGTGGACGGGACTTCTTTGTCTTCGCTCGCCAGCCCGGTGAGGAGCTTCCTCGGTACTTACAAAAAAGAGGGGGAAGGCTGGAAGAGGCTACGGCGATCGAAGGTTGTTTGCAACTTGCAACTATTTTGTGCTTTCTGGCCGATCAAAGGCCATCGATTATCCATGGTCAGATTAGGCCAGATCAGATTGTTGTCAATTCGCAGGGTCGCTGGTATTTAAAGCATTGCTCCGTGGTTTTCGCGGGTCTTGTCGCTCTCCAGGCTGAGCGGAACGCCCAATTTCCTGCATTACCGCTCGGCATCGATAGCGATGTCCAGGCTGTGCTACGCGTGCTTTACTATACATTAACGGGCGCATTCCTCCCTGCACGTACAAATGGCCGTGTCCAATCGCCGAGCTCCATCAATCCAGCCATCTCAGCACAGGTAGACACGCTCTTTAGCAATGGTTTTGATACCTATAAAGATCCTTATCAACTGCGTGATGCATGTGCCACCTTTGATAGAAAACAGGTTAATCATCTGTTGCCTGAGACCCAAATACCACAACCACAGCCCTGGGAGTCATCTGGCGCACGAAAACAACAAAGTTTTGCCCCGGCCTTTAATCCTTCTGTTTCGTTGCCACCGCTCCCGGGACCAACATTTACAGCACCTGAGAATTCATTTAGCAACCCTTATCATAGCTCTTATGCACCTGATTATAACCCTGCACCTGAGAAGGAATTTAAGCCAGCGATAGATGACAATATACCGCATCTACCACGTCCAGAAGAGTTTCCTCCATTGGAGACGAAATTTATCAATGGTGCGACAATCATTGGCATGCTTGGGGTCCTTCTACCATTACTTTTACTCATCCTCTTGAGTCGATAGAGGAAAGGATAGTGAACGTCAGCATGACAATTTTTTATCCCTATAAAATGAGCTCTCTCTATTTTGTCCTTTGCTTGTGGACTCCAGAGCAACACAACTCAAGTATGAAGGAGCAACACTAGCATGCAAAAATTACTCATGCGCCTGCCTATTTTTCGTCGCCTCTTTCTGGTCTTCTTGCTGGCAGCCGTGATTCCTGATATCGTTATTGCGATTATTTACTGGCAAGTTACGCAATCTCACTTATTGAATGCCGAACAGGGAAATTCATTTCTTCTAGAAATTATTCTGGCGCTATTGTTTTCTACCGGTATTGTTTTTGCTCTTGGTTATTTCACGCATATGACAATAACACAACCGTTACGTTATCTTGTCCGTTTGACACAACGTATTGGAAATGGCAACACCGATGAACGAGCCCAGGTCACTGGCCGCGACGAAATCTCAATCGTTTCTGCATCGATCAATAAGATGCTGGACAATATCGTGTATCTCTTACAACAGACCCAGACCCAACGCGATCAACTCCAGGCCCGCATTGAAAAACTTCTGAATGAAGTTAGTGGCGTAGGTGAGGGAGATCTAAGAGTTGAGGCTGAGGTAACGTTAGATGTGTTGGGTACACTGGCCGATTCCTTCAACTATATGGTGGAACAGTTAAGTGCGCTGGTAATCCACGTGAAAGACAATGCCCAACAGGTGCGCTCGTCCACCACTGAGACCAGTTATCGCATGAATATGCTGGTTAATCGTACCGACATCCAGTTAACGCATATTGAGCGCGCAGTTGAAGAGGTGCAACAGATGTCGGTCTCAAGTCGTCAGGTGGCCGAACACGTCCAGGATTTGAGCGGTAAGGCGCAACAGGCACAACGCTTTGCGGCGGATGGACGCCAGACGGCGACAAAGACGACCGAAGGTATTCACCGTATCCTGGTAAATGTGCAAACAACGACAGAAAAAGTGCAAACACTGGGTCAACATTCGCGCAATATCGGTGAGATCGTAAACGTCATCAATGATATTGCCAATCATACCAATCGTTTAGCCCTGGATGCCGCAATCCAATCGGCCATGGCGGGTGAAAATGGAAAAGGCTTTGGCGCGGTTGCCGAGAGTATTCGCCGCCTGGCGGAGACAGCCAAGGCCCAGACGACTCAGATTAGTAGAATCGTGCAAAGCGTTTTTGATGAGATCAACCAGGTCTCGACCGCTATGCAAGAAACTGAACGTGAGACCGCCTCTGGAGCCGCTCTCGTCGAGGAAACAGATACAACACTACAGATGATTTTCCGCCTGGTTGAACAACAGGCACAGGATACAGAGAGCATCAATCAACGTATCCAATATCTGCTGCAATCGGCAACCGATGTGGCGGAAATTATGCAAGATGTATCAATCACCACACAACAGAGTGGTACCAGTGTGCGTGCAGTTGCGCAAGAGATGAATCATCTCGCCGCACAGGCAGAACAACTGCTTTCCATTGTTGGGGTCTTCAAATTAAAGGAAGCACCTCAACCCTATAGTATCAGTGAGATACCCCTACGTTAATACCAGCCAGACGGTGTCCAGCGATATCGTCAACGTATGAGGGTAGCGAAGGTAGAGAGCACACATACCATATACATAGCCTCTACCTTCCCATATCCTTACTACGAAAGGGATTTTTATGCAGTCGATACAGGAAGAGCAGGTAGCAGCACGTCTGGCGCCACTTCCCTCTGAGACCTACGTTGAAAAGACAATGCCGCAGATCCTTTCGAAGCGCGACATGCTTTTCACTTTTGTGGTGATTATCTTTTTTATCACCAACGTGCCTAACGCGGTCGCGGGTGGTGCAGCCGGCATTACGTTCTGGATTGCTGGTGCTCTAACATTTCTACTTCCATGTGTAATTATCACCGCCCAGTTGGGAATTATGTTCCCTCACGAAGGCTCTCTCTATAACTGGACCAACAAAGCCTTTGGTCCTTTCATGGGATTTTTCGCCACTTTCCTGTACTGGATTCCCAATCCATTGTTGATCCTGGCAACCTCTGACTTGATTGTTAGCTATCTCCAGGGTCTGAACAGTGGTTGGCTTACAGCTCCATGGCAACAAGGACTTGTGCTTAGCGCCTTGATCATTCTTTCTGCGCTGGTGGCTCAAGCCCGCTATCGGGTTGTACAAAATATGATCAACATTACCGTTTGTTTACTTATTTTTGTGGTGTTATTAATTGTCGCGGCCAGCATGACCTGGTTGCTTAACGGTCATCACTCCGCCACAGATTTTAGTCAGTTCGGTAATTGGACGATCAACTGGACCCCCTGGTGGAATCCATTTTCTGGCGGCGGTAATTTCGGGCTCTTTGGCTTGATTACGCTGGGCTATCTTGGCGTGAATATACCACTCAATATGGCTGGCGAAATGTTGCCTGAGAATGCGACGCAGCGCCGCCGTATCATCACCAGTTATCTTATCTGGGGTCCGATTCTCGCAACCTTATTTTATATCCTGGTTACTGCCGCTATCTTGATTGTCCAGGGCCAGCAAGGTGCTTATATGCTCTTTAGTGTCATCTCGACGATTGATATGGCGCTGGGCAAAGTCTGGGGCAATATCGCTACCCTTTGTGTGCTGTGTACCTTCTTTCTGGCGACGGTGACGTATAACTTTTCTTACGCTCGTTTGCTCATGTGCGGAGGTATCGACCAACGCCTACCTGCGATGATGGCTCGTCTGAACAAAAATCGTGTTCCGACTGCGGCTATCTGGATACAGACATTTGCGGCCGTCATGCTATCAGTGCTCTTTTTTGTCCTGGTTCCCCTGTTCGTTAATGGCACGAATGCTGCCGACCTGGTTAACCAGGTATATTTTGTCGGGGTTGCCAGTGCGACACTTCTCTGGGCCTGTGGCACGCTCTTTCTGTTCTTTAATATGCTCCGCTTGCTGAAAACCGCTCCACAACTGGTTCGCGATGCACGCCTGTTCTCTGCAACCACCCTAAAAATCTTCTCGATTGTCGGGATCGTGGCTGGTGGAATCGCTATTGTGGATACTATTCTCAATTCATGGACGCCACTCATTCCTAATGGAACATGGCTCCTGATTATCGGGGGATTGACAATCGCTGGTGTTGTTATTGGTGCGATCGGCAGCATGTTCGCGACCAGTGAGGCTGCCTGGCAGGATCTTTCGACACCACGCAATTAGTTGTCTATAAACAATCAGTTGTTTATGAGAAAGGAAAATACTGGACTTATACAGTCCGGGAACTCATTTACGTTCAGCCGAGATCGCTATTATCACTCTTATCAAGGATCTCGGCCCGACTCACACATTTTATTTTGATCTAAGGAGACAAGGAATGTCCTTATCAGAGAAACAGTTGCCTGAGCAAGTGCAAGATGTGGATGTTGATTCCGCACACGTTGATACCTTGCACAAAAATGCGCTGGGCCTGCCTGGAATTTTATTCTTTTGTATCGCTGGTGCAGCGCCTATTGCTGCTATGTTCTTTAACGTTCCAACCATTGCCTCCCAGGCTGGTGCATCGACCCCCCTGGTCTTTCTTTTGTCGGCTATCGGCTTGTTGATGCTGGCGGTTACCATCGTTTATTTTAGTCGCCGCTTAAATTCCGCCGGTGGTTTCTATACCTGGATTTCCCACGGCCTGGGATCACGCACAGCTTTTCTATCTGGCTGGCTGATGCTGGGTGGATACGCGATCTTTGAGGCGGCATCTCAGGCTGCCTTTGGTGGCTTGACCGATAATACCCTGGCCACCTTCCTCAATTTCCATATTCCTGGCGGCTGGCTCACCTATTCGCTGCTTGGCACTCTTATCGTTGCCTTGATGGCCTACTTTGATGTGAAATGGTCAACCCTGGCCCTGGCACCATTTATGATTATTGAAATCGGTAGCCTTGTGCTCTTTGACCTGGTCATCACCATCAAAGGTGGCGTCTCCGGTCATGATTTTGTGCACACCTTTACAACCGCTGGCGCTAATCTCAAAGGTGTCTCACCTGGTGGTGCGCTCGGTATTGGTATCGCTATGGCACTCGGTGTCTGGAGCTGGGTCGGCTTTGAGTCCGGCGCGGCTATGGCCGAGGAGACACGTAACCCTCGCCGTAATGTGCCGATCGCTCTCTTCAGTGTTATCGCCGGACTGGCTGTCCTGTATCTCTGGACCACATATAGCGCAATTATTGGTATGGGCTGGATGCATGCCGGTGATACATTAGGTAATATCGCTAATGCACCTGGACCCTACTTCGATCTGGCAACCAAGTATGTTGGTGGCTGGCTGGTTGTAGTCATGCTGATCGCGATTAGCGTCGGTACATTCTCAGCCAACCTGACCTTCCACAACGGTATGGTTCGTTACTTCTATGCCATGGGACGTGAGCAGATTCTGCCAGGCCGCTTTGGCAAAACCCATCCCCGCTGGAAAAGTCCCTATGTTGCCAGCATCTTCCAGAGCGTGTTCACCGCCCTGGTACTGCTCTTCCTGGGACTGGTCATTCAGCACACAAATAAAGATGGTAGCGTCAACTATGCCCTGGGTATCGCCAGTAATGCAGATTGGCAGCAGACCAATGGTATTAGCAGCTACGGCTGGCTGGCCATTATCGGTACCATCTGCTTTATCGTGGTATACATTCTGGTAAATATTGCTTCTCCTGTCTATGCCTGGAAGCATAAAGAGTTCAACGTCTTCACCCACATTGTTGCCCCGGTCATCAGTACCCTGGCCCTGTTGATCCCGTTGGTCTCCTTCATCATGCCTCCTATCCCTGGCATTGGAGACTTCTTCACCAACCTGGGCTTTGCACCAACACCATTTCCGCTCAATATCTTACCATTGTTCCCTATCGTCTGGGTCTTAATCGGAACAGGATACTCAATATACCTGAAACGCAAAAGCCCTCTACAATACGAGCGCATGGGACATATTGTCCGTGGCGATGATGCTTCTGATACAGACGTACTGTCAACTCCTGCCAATGAGACAGTTACACCAGTTAATGAGACAGCCACACCGGTTAATGGGACGGTACCCGCTGATACAAACAGCACTGTCGATGAGACTCCCGTTGAAAACACAACGGAAGCTACCCTCGACGAAAAATAAGGCTCTGCTCGCAGACAACCTTAGCAGCCATACAGGCTAATACATTCCACGTACAAAGCCTGTGAAGTATATAGGGCTCACTCAGCGTACGCAATGTTTGCGCTACGTCGAGTGAGCCCTATACGCAAGACCTGACACATCTCACATAGCAACCTTTCAGACCCAGCACGGTCATGCTCAGGAACCTTCACATAAAGCCAGGAGACGGCCCACGTTAACGTTCCTGTTCATGTTTATGATTGCCGTCTCCTCTCTCCATGTTAATGTCCCTATTTACGATCATGATCGCCGCACCCTCGCTAGCCCGATTGGTGACTTCAATATACGTCTGAATACGCATATTTTTCCTGGTTATAAAGTACTACGGGTGGCGATGCCATGCTAGCAACTTTATAAGAAATAAGTTAAAATTACTTCGTTACTATAAATTAATAGAAGATATTTTATAAGACATCATAAGACAAGATATTTACCTTCCGTAAGTTGATATACATCTATAGATGTCTGAGATTCTTCATTAAAAATACAAGGCGAAAAAGGCGCATTTTTTCTGCAGCAACGTTTAATATCGCTATGTTAGAGCTATCATCTGTTCTTTAGTTCAGGAAGTCGAGGTAGTCAGATATGAACAACTATGTTCCACCCCCTTCCAGGAACGCTGGACTTGACACAAAGCGTTTGGTAAATACCGATCAGATACATGTCGTAAATGATCCACTATGGAAACGTGCGCGATCCCTATGGTATCGCTATACAGCCCCCCCTTACCCCGGACTTCAAGCCACATTCAAACAACAGGAAGCATTTCGTCGCGGTCGCCTCGCCAGCCTGACGCTGTTATTTATTATCTTTCTGGTTGTGCTGTTTATGGCTGCAATGGGCGTTACTACCAATCTCAATGTGCCTGTTTTCATAACTTCGGCTATCGTCGTCTTCGTTTTGATCTTTGTCATGGCCTGGCTTATCCGCCATAGTCACATTACGGCAGCCACATTAATTATGCTGCTGGTAATGGATGGAGGCAACATCACAACAGCGCTGGCAGCAAAGGGTGGCATCGGCCTGATCAATCTCCCACTTTTTGATATCATGATCGCCTCCGAACTTATCGCAGTCTCATTACTCAATCCCGCCACTGTATTTCTGGTTTGCTTATTTAACTGTATCTTTATCACCCTGGATATCGTATTTGGACCTCGGGCGGCTGACCTCAACCATTACCTTGCTATGTCCGGCTGGGCGGTCGTCATCTCACGTCCACTACTCCTTGAGTTAGCGGTAGCTGTGGTTACATGGCAGTGGGTCACTAGTGCCAATAAGGCTCTTAAGAGAGCGAATAAAGCCGAAAAGTTAGCGGCTATGGAACACGAAATCGCTGAATATGAACGCAATGATGCGGTGAAGAAGCGGCAATTAGAGCAGAGCATCCAATATATCATCGAAACCCAGCGTCAGGTCGCCAATGGAGACTTTACAGCTCGCGTGCCTACGACACCAGATAATATGCTCTGGCCGGTAGCTATTTCTTTCAATAATCTTTTGACACGTTTTCAGCGCTACCAGCGTGAGGCCAGTGAAATTGAGCGTATTCGTAAGGATATGCCAATGGTGTTGCAAGCGATTCGCGAAGCAAAAATGACCGGGCGACCTCTCCAAATGAGGCGCACCGGTACGGTTATTGATGCGATATTACTAGAGCTGAATAAGTAATTCCTGCTTAGAACAACGCTAATCAGCTCTTCAGGTCCGCGTAGAGACAACGACCTCTACTTTACCTCCTGGACGCAGGGCGAGGTTGTGTGCAATGTCGGGCACAATATGCTGTCCAGGTACCAGACGAAAGGAATAGCGCTGGACGATAGCGGCAATCAATAACTGCCCTTCCATTAGAGCGAAGTGGTTACCAATGCAGATACGTGGTCCATCGCTAAAGGGAATGTAGGCTGAGCGCGGTAGAAGCTTCTCCTGCTGCGGCGTGAAACGCTCAGGCTGGAATTGCTCAGGATCAGGAAAGGCATCGGACCGTCTGTGCAGCGTATAGGGCGAGATCATCAGCGTGGCCCCTTTTGGCACCTTGTAGCCATCGATCACCAGATCATGCAAGGCTTCGCGCAAGATGCCTGGCGCGGGTGGATAGATACGCATGGTCTCCTTGAATACCTGTAAACAATAAGAGAGTCTGGGCAGGTTGGTATATGTGGGCAAACGGCCCTGAAGCTCCTGATCAACTTCCTGCTGGAGCTTTTGGTAGCATTCAGGATGGGTACAGAGCAAGTACCATGTCCAGGCCAGTGCGGCGGCCGTCGTTTCGTGTCCGGCCGTAAAAACTGTCATACATTCGTCGATTAATTGCCGCTCACTCATTGGCTGCCCATCCTCATCCCTGGCCTGTAGGAGCAGGGAGAGCAGATCATTGCGCTCGCCAGGGTTCTGACGGCGTTCCTCAATCATCTGGCGCAGGCGCGCTTCGACCAGTTGAGTCGCCTGGCGCACATGCCGATTGTGAGGCGTTGGAATATTCAATGGCAAGGTAAAAGGTGTGGTCAGTGTACGCACCGCATGAGCCAGGCCGATATTAATAGCGGATCCCAGATCGTCGGTCTCGCTAAGAAAATCAGTATCAAAGAGCACCTTACCAATGATACTCATCGTAAAACGGATCATATATTTGTTAATGTCAATGATCGCGCCATTTTCCCACTCCTGCATAACACGTCCGGCATAACTGACAATAGTATCAGCATAACTGACGATGTGGCGTGGTTGAAAAACAGGTGCGATCAACTTGTGCTGCCGACGATGAAACGCTCCTTCACTGACAAACAGCCCATTATTGCCCACAGCTTTACGCATGAGCCGACCTTTAGAAAAGTCGTCTGCATGCTCAACCAGCACATAGTGTGCATATTCAGCTTTATTGAAAAGCAGCATTGGCACCGGCCCGATGTGAAAACCCATCACATCCCCCTGCTGAGCCAGACGTGGAAGGAAATCCATACGATCCTGTAAAAACTCTTTATAGCTACCGAGCAGAAAATGCTCATGCGTAAAAGGAACGGCCTTCGTGATCGGAGATGTGTTAGAGGTGACCATCTTAATCTCTCCTGCAGATAAATCAATTTACACCTATGGTGAAAGTATGAATACTATATTGATGTTAATACTACTAAAATAATAAAGTCAAGATTATCCATCTATACTAATCCCATATACAAAAAAAACATATTGGTCAATGCCAGGATAGAGTTGTATAATGAGGGGAGAAGCAGTATCCTTTTGAAATGGAGGAGGATGATGGGCGAAACCATACAGACTCTGCCTCAGGAGGCAATGCATGAGAGCCTTTTTCTGAGTGGATCACTGGCATTGGATCTGGTGAATACTGAGATAATCGTGCGTGATAAAAAGCGTGATATGCTTTCATCGACGGCGGCTCTGGCGCGTTGGTGGGATGAGGCGTGTGAGCAACATCCCGATGACTGTCATTTTGTGGTACTAGAAAAACCCATTAACTGGAATACGAACCTGCTGCTAGAAGTAAAAATGCTCCGCACTGTTCTGCGCACCCTGTATACCTGTTTAATTGAACAGCAATCCCTCGATGAAGACACCTTCGAATACTTAAACAGGATCCTTGCCCTGGGCTATCCTGCCCTGCATAAAACCACGGCCCAAAGTGTGAAACCAGTCATCCGTCTACGCGATCCACAGCAAGGGGCCATTATCCTCCCTATTGCGTTATCCGCATTACATCTCTTTACCACGAAGGATCAGCAGCGCCTGCATGTCTGTAAGAATGAGCGCTGCATTCTGTTCTTTTATGACACAACCAGAAGTGGCACGCGCCAGTGGTGCAGCCTCAGTTGTATGCATCGTTCTCGCTCATTCCATAATTACCACAAAAACAATGTAGCAACGCATGCGTGACAGAGAGAACCACGCAAGCGTAGTATTTGAGGTAAAATAGAAAAAGGCACATATCTCTTTATTTCATTGTTTCACATCATAATGGAAGGATTCCTTTTATAATGCCGTCAGTATTGTCTTTTGAACAACATTACGGTCCCTGGGCATTAGTCACTGGTGCGGCCTCTGGTCTGGGAAAAGAATGTACCAATCAGCTTGCTGCGCGTGGACTTCATATTGTAGCCGTGGATGTTAACGCCGAAAAATTGCAGAAGCAAGTGCTTTTTTTGCAACAAACCTACCATATACAGGCCAGAACACTGGTGTTGGACCTGTCTACTCCTGATTTTCTTAGCGAAGTACAACAGGCAACCTCTGATCTGGAGATCGGTCTGCTTGCCAATATTGCAGGACTCTCCTCGGTTGGTCCGTTACTGGATGTTGAACTGGCAACATTACAACGTCAGATCATGATTAATTGTCTGGCTCCGCTGAATCTGTCCTATCACTTTGGACGCTTGATGAGGACGCGCGGTCATGGTGGTATTATTTTCTTCTCGTCTGCATCTGCGCTACAGGGTACCGCCCTCGTCACAAATTATGCCGCCACCAAAGCCTATAATTTGATTCTGGCTGAAGGATTATGGGATGAGCTACGTGGTGCTGGCATCGATGTCCTTGGCTTCGCGCCTGGCGCCACCAATACGCCTGGCTTTCACCATGCACAACCACACTATAAAGCGATTCCTATGCCCTATATGGAACCCGGACCAACTATCACTGAAGCGATTAATGCCCTTGGTAAAACTCCCAGTAAAATTGCTGGACGCTCCAATCGTGCAGCCGCCTTTCTCACTACCCGCATCCTATCGCGTAAACAGGCAATCAAAATGTTTGGTGACAACATGCGCAAACTCTATCCACAGCACGCTCAACCCATCACAAAATCGCAGAAGCACTCGTAGCAGCAGGGCAAGCCCCTGCTACTCGTTAACATAATATATCGCTAAAACACGTTTTTGTGCGAAGACGATGTGCCGCGTACGACTTGTGCATGGTCGTACGCCCACAGGTCGCAGATGCAAGACCTGCCGCTACGTTGTGTTACGCACCAAATAATGCTTAATGAAAATGTATTGGGGGACAAGACCTAATGCTACTCTAATCGCAGGATGTACTCTTCAGTCTCCCGGGCACGGGCATTGGCGTATCCGCTGTCTTCACCAATTCTAGTGAAGCCGCATTTTTCTAGTACACGCACAGAACCTATATTATCTTTAGCGGCACGCCCATACATGGGACGTGTTTGAACCTGCTGGAGAAACATAGCCAGTCCTCTGGTGGCAATTCCTTTCCCCCAATAGGGCTTCCCGATCCAGTAGGTAACCTCTGGGTGCCCTAACTCTTCATCTGTATAGCTTGCGACATAGCCCGCCACTTCTCCATTGAAGAGAATGGTCTGGATGGGATTCCCAGCCGCCAGAATCTTGCTCCAGTGTGCGTTGAAGGCTTCCCTGTTGGCTGGATCTTTCGATACAAAGGCTGCCATCCAACTCGCGTCCTTATCTAATTGCTGTTCAAAGAATATAGGCAGGTCACTCTCGCGAACGTCTCTCAAGAGGACACCAGAGCCATCAATAGTATTCAATCCGGTTTCCATGCAATCCCTCGCTTAATTAGTGAATTATCTACACAGACAATACAGAAACTCATTTGTACATATGTTCTAATATACCAGAATATACTAACTTTGTCTATGCTATGGCCCTATGAGAAGTTTTATCAATAGAGCTTGATTTTATTCAGGGAACCCGCTACGGTTGTACGGAAGAGGAGACGAACAATGTTCATGAGATGCACGACCGGGGACTATAATCAATAGAGAAGCCATAAAGCAGACAATCAGGCAGCCCAGCCGTGGTCGGCAACACAAAAGTTCCAAAACACTGGCCCGATAGAACCTCTTTCTTGACCTTGGGGTTGCCAGTTAGTAGAATAGTTAATTATCTATGGTAGATAATTAATGACAAAGTTGTCTGCAGCGTTAAGATAGAGGAGGCACCATTGCCAGGTGTGCGTATTTTAAATAAAAAAATAAGTTCGTACGGCCTCATTGCGGCTGCGATCATCGCTTTTGCCGTAGCTTTACGTATCTTGCTAGTCGTCTTACATTGGCCTCCCACCAATAGTGATGAAGGAATCATGGCTATCATTGCCAATGATATCGCTTACAAGGGAAAATTTCCATTGATGTTCTATGGCCAGGACTACATGGGCATCATTGAAGCTTATCTTGGAGCCCTCTTTTATCATCTCACGGGGGGATCATCGATCACGGCTTTAAGGCTTGGGGTTATTTTATTAATCGGTCTTTTCTTTTATGTTATCTATAAGCTTACCAGTATAATCTATTCTCAAAAAATGGCTCTATTCACTATTGCCATGCTGAGTGTTGGTTCGATTCCTTACTTAAGCCGTCAGACCCTGGGTACTGGTGGCTCTGCCGAAACCTTATTGTTTGGCTCACTCTCATTTCTTGTTGCTACCTTACTTTCGCTCTCATATGATCCTAAAGCCACCACTCGCACCAGGCTGAAACGTCTGGCAGGATATGCGCTCTTTGGAATTATCGTGGGAATTGGACTCTGGAGCGATATGGTGGGTGCGCCTCTCTATGCCATGTCAACCCTGCTACTTATTATTATCTGTTGGCGCGAAATAGTCATTTGGGGTGGCTGGTTTACAGGCCTCGTGGGAGGTGCGATTGGTTTGCTCCCAACGATTATCTATACGATCACCAATGATATTCCTCATGGAAAGAATCCGCTGAGTGTCTTGTTTGGCATGGCGGGCAGCAGGCCTACCACGGCAACACCAGAACAATTAACCTTCTGGCATAAAGTGGTCGAAACCGTACAGGTTAGCCTGCCGACCGCGACCAGTTCGCCTTTCTGTCCTGTCATTGAGTATCCTTTTATGGGTGATAATACAAGGCGAAGCTTGGCCTGCGGTATTATTCAGTCCAGTTGGAGCATCGGCTATCTGCTCTTGATTATCGCCTCTGTCGTAATGACTGTATTGGTTCTCAGACATCTCAGAAGCACCAAGGATAGCCTCAGTGTAGAAGAGCAACATAGAACACGGGTGATCAGTATAGCCCGCCTGTGTATGCTTGGTGCGGGCATTCTGGCCATACTCACGTACGTAAATAGTTCCGGTCCCATTGACCAACCAGGCTATCACGCACGCTATATTGTAAGCCTTGTCGCCATTACACCAGTAATTCTGGCGCCGTTATGGCAGGCCGCTACCCATCTTAGACCAGAAATCTCATGGCCGAAATTTAGATTATATGCCAGTCGCTTCATCCTGGCGGCACTGGCTATTATTCTGATTAGTGGCACAGTTATCGCCTTCGTGGAAGTTCCCAGAGCACAGGCCGCCAGTAATCGACGCCAGCATCTCATTGAACAGCTTACAGCCCTCAATGTGTCCTATCTCTTTACCGATCACTGGACCTGCTATAGCCTGATTCAGGCTACTATGAACACTAAACATCCCATTATGTGTTCAACGATTGGTGGTGATTATGTTCCGGGCGAGACCTATAAAACGCTAAAGCAAGCAAGTGCAGGGATTAGCGACCAGCATAAACGCATCCAGGCATTTGAAGATGCGGTCAATCATTCAAAGAGACCACCCTTTATGTGTGCCTCAGATCTCACGCTAACAAACGAGAAATACAACTGCTTGCCAGCGCTAAAAGCATGGGCCAAATTTATCAATGACTCCGGTGGAAACTACTTTGTCCCGCATAAGCTTGATGGCTATATCCTCTATCGGTCTGAGAAGAGGCCACCAGGGCGTTAAAACAAACAGGCTTACCAGAATACAAAGAGAGAGAAGGAACGCCATTGCCGATAGTGATCACTATCGGCAATGGCGTTCCTTCTCTCTCTTTAGCGCTGCACTTTTCGCGGCAGGATAGAGGTTACCGGCGCATGAGGCGTCTGGCCCTGCAACAAGGTATCAAGCAAGGAGAACATTGTTTGCACGATTTCAATGGCATCAAATTCAAATATCGTCATGTTGCGGTACCCAAACAGCATCGGAGAGTTCATGTTAGCATGTGAGGCAATTTTCACGTCCTGTCCTATACGCACACCAAGTTCTTGCAAAGCGGTTAAAGCGCCATGGGCCAGCATCTCATCTCCCAGGATCACTCCATCTGGCCGCTCACTTTCAGGAAGACTAAAGTATTCTTTGGCAAGCAAGTAGCCCTGTTCCTGAAATGGCATGCTATATGTTGGCTGAACAACTGGTAGCGGAAGAATTTTAGAGTACTGGGAATTGAATGGGAGAAGTGCCTCTTGATAGGCCCTTTGCAAGCCTTGAAAGGTGGCATAATCCTGAATATCATCTTGCTCCTGACGCTGAAGCGCGATCTGCCAGAGACCAATTTTAGTACACCCCTGTTGGAGCAACGCGCGGGCCGCCATCGTGACCATTTCAACGGAATCTAATTCAACAACCCAGGGTCCACCACCAGCAAATGATACATAGGCAATAGATTGCTTTAGCAACCACTCACGTAGTGGAGAACTTAAACCAACGGCCAGGACACCATCAACTTTCTGGTTGGTGATCATCTGGATGACTTGATCGGGCAGCGAATGGCTTGCATCCATGTTTGGCATGATAGTATAAAATTCGTACGTCTGCTGCTTAAAACGTGCTCGCCGCTCGGCCTCCTGCGAAAATAAAAACCATAGATTGGTCCAGAATGGCGAAACACCGCGTAACGCAAAGACCGAGGCATCGAATAAGATAGCGACTAACTTATGGTGGATATGCGGTGAGACAAAGATGCCTTCGCGCTCCTTGCTATAAAGGGTGCGATCGGCCAGCAATGGGGCCAGCGCTTCACGCAAAGTGATACGCGAGGTCGAGAAGAGTTCGCATAATTCACGTACCGGTAGCAACTGTGCATCCGGCCCTTTCTCAATAGCCATCTCACGAATCTTTTTGCGCACCTCTTCCACTTTCGTCAAAGTCTGATCGCTGGTACTATCTTTCATGCCCACCTCTTTTTACAGCAGTAAGGATAAAAACGGAACAACACTATCGTACCATATGCATGGCTTTTTTGCTCCTTTTTTTCCAAAAAACGAAGTATTGGAGTATCCCAATAGCTTCAAATCTAATATTTACCGCTCTCAAAAGAAGCATAAATTGCTTATACCTTAGTATTTCAGGTAATATAAGGCAGAAGCATTGACATTTTATCATCTTTCTCTTTATACTTGGGATATCCCAGTAAGATCTAAAACTAGCTACTCTATTGAGAATACTTACACTATCTTGGAAAGGAGCGGGATCAGAAATACTATCTTGATAACTCTTGTCCTGTTGTATGGATGAACAGGCTTCTATTTTGCTGCAATGAGATGCAGAAACCTGGTGTATGTGTATGGACACTGTAGTAACAACACACTCTCGGATTAATGGAAGGATTTCATTATGTCCCATGAAAAGGTGCAAAAAAGACGCTATGTGGCGTTTACATGCATAATGCTGGCGGCGCTCACTTTATCTACATTACTATTTTTTGTGCTTCAACCTCTACGAACGACCCATGCGGCCAATCCCAGCTATAATTGGAAACAGCTCAAAATCGGTGGTGGCGGCTTTGTGACAGGGATAGTTATTCATCCTACCGTCCCTGGACTGATGTATGTACGAACCGATGTTGGTGGCGCATACAAACTTGGGCCCAATGATACCTGGCAACAGTTGGTGACGGCAAGCGCGGTGCCCAATCCCACCCAGGGTGATTATAATGTTGTGAGCCTGGCCGTCAGTAAAAGCAACCCTCAGACCCTCTATCTGGCTGCCGGTAATGATCTCAGTACACAAAATGGGCGCATCCTCAAAAGTTCCAACCAGGGTCAGACTTTTACGGACAATGGTCAGCGCTGGTCTATGGATGGCAATGCGGATTATCGCCAGGGCAGCGAACGGCTGGCGGTTGACCCCAACAATGATAATGTGGCGTACTTTGGCTCTCCTAAAGAGGGTCTCTGGGTCACGACCGATGGTGGACAAAACTGGACGCAGGTGCCAACCAGTAGCATACCGGTCGGCACAAATAGCGGAAACACACCGGCAGGTGACGAATTTGTACTCTTCGATCCAACCAGCAGCGTCACCAATGGCAAGACCTCACGTATCTATGTCGGCGTAGCCGGTTCAGGTGTTTATAAGTCTGAGGACGCTGGTGCAAGCTGGAACAACGTCATCAGTACCGATCAGATCCCTTATACCGCCAATGTGGCTTCCGATAGCACGCTGTACGTCTCAATCCAGGCGACCACAGGCGCGGGTGCGGTGGAGCGTTACTCACCAACCAGCAATACAGCGACCACCATCTCTCCTTCACCCGGTGGTAATAGCTATGTCATAGCAGTCGATCCGCATAATCCGCAGCGCGTCATTGCAGGTGCGGGCGGCATTTCGAATGGCAATATCTGGCGTACCACCGATGGCGGTAGCACGTGGACCGCGCTCAATATCAGCGTTTCTTCTCAGGCTATTCCCTGGATAACGCAGACCGATGAAGTGAATTTTATGTCCAGTGCGGAGCTGGCCTTTGATCCATTGGTGCCCGATAAACTCTGGTTTCCTCAGGGGACCGGTGTCTGGTACTCTTCTGATAACAGCGGCCCAACAATCAATTGGAATTTCTATTCACAGGGCATTGAAGAGACGGTCTCCACAGATCTGATTGCCCCTCCTGGAGGCGCTACGATCTCAACCATCTATGATCGCCAGGGATTCTATCATGAGAACGTGGATGCTTATCCCGCCAAACCACTGCTCGACTCGGCATTCTGGGGTGGCACAAGTCTGGATTACAGCGGTGGCAATCCCAGTACGGTCGTAACCGTCCAGGCGAAAAATAATTACTATCCAGCCCTGACGGCCCGGGGTGCCATCTCAGCCGATGGTGGCAAAAATTGGAAGCTCTTTGGAAGTATCCCACCGGGTGCCGTGGGTGGAAATATTGCTATCTCGAGCACCGATCCCAATAATCTGGTCTGGCTTCCCAGTACCGGTAATTTTGGTCAGGGCACTGCTCCCTATTATTCTCAAGATGGTGGACAGACATGGACACAGAGCACTGGCCTGAGCGATCCTAAAGATACCCACTGGCTGTTCTGGTGGGGCTCCAAACGCGCCCTGGCGTCCGACAAGGTGAATAACGCTTTCTATGCCATTACCTTTTCCACTGGTACCTCATCTACCGGCACTTTTTCGACCTCAACCGATGGTGGTAAGACATTTGTGACGGCGGCTAATTCACCGGCCTGCGCCCAGAGTGGTGACTGCCATGTCTTTGGTCAGATCCATGCGGCACCAGGTCACGCAGGACACGTCTGGTCGAGCGCGGCAAAGGATGGGCTGTGGTATACCACCGATGCCGGACAGAGTGCCTGGACCAAAGTAAGCGCGGTCCAGGAGGCACGTGCCTTTGGCTTCGGTAAGACACTACCTGGCACGAGCTATCCTGCGATCTATCTCTATGGGAAGGCCAATGGCGATACGAGCTTTGGCATCTATCGCTCATCTGACCAGGGCGCAACCTGGAGCTTACTGTCTACGGCCCCGCTGGGCATCTATGATAATGCGAATGTGGTCAATGGCGACATGAATATAGCCGGACGTGTCTATGTTGGCTTTAGCGGTAACGGCTTCGCCTATGGGGATGATCCTGAGGCAAATAATAGTGCCAACAAGTATGAGGCCGAACAGGCAAAACTGTCTGGCCGGGCCGCGGTCAACACCAATCATGCCAACTATTCTGGCTCTGGCTTTGTCGATGGCTACTGGCACCAGGGTGCGGCTACCACCTTTACCGTAACGGTTGCGAAGGCTGGAAAATATAAGGCCGATCTACGCTATGCTAATGGCACTAACCGCACGCGTACCCTTAACCTCTATGTCAATGGCAAGCGCAGTAAAACCATCAATCTGGCAAAACTGGGCAACTGGGACACATGGGGTGATAGGGTGGAAACGCTTGTACTCAAGGCGGGCAGCAATACCATCACCTATAAATATGATCGTAACGATAGTGGTAACGTCAATCTCGACTATCTCCAGCTCTCAGCAGCTTAAAGCGCTAAACTTCTTTTCCCGCCGGTCAGGTAATTTTTGCCTGGCCGGCTTCGTTAATATGGTAATATGAGCATATGAAAGGAACCGCATGATGCGAGTATTACCGCCATTCTACCGTTAAATCTTTATTCCATGAGCGGATCTAATAACATCATTGCAGTATATTTGTGTTATGATAGAAGAAAATAGTATTGATACGCGTAGCAATATGTTTACTAAGACAAGATGCGCATGGGCACAGACCAACGAATTGTTCTTTTCCTACCACGATGAGGAGTGGGGCGTCCCGGTCCACGATGACCGCTTGCTGTTTGAGATGTTGAATCTAGAGGGCGCTCAGGCTGGCTTGAGTTGGCTTACAGTGCTGAAAAAACGTGAGAATTATCGTCAAGCCTTCGAGAACTTTGAGGCTGAGAAGATCATACACTACGATGAGGCCAAAAAAGCGGACTTGCTCACCAATGAAGGTATTATTCGTAATCGCTTGAAAATTCATGCTGTAGTTGAGAACGCGAAAGCTTTTCTTGCGGTTCAACGCGAATCCGGTAGCTTCGATCGCTACATCTGGCAATTTGTAGATGGAACACCTTTGCACCATCCTGAAGAGCAGCAGGGGATCGCCAGAAGTGAGCGCATGAGTAAGGACTTGAAGAAGCGCGGCTTCCGCTTTGTCGGCGCGACAATCTGTTATGCCTTTATGCAGGCCGTTGGTATGGTCAATGATCATACGCCGGACTGCTTTCGGAACGCTGAAATAATGTCGCGAGAAGTAGAGAGACATTTGTAGCTGTTCTTGCGATATATATTAGAGAGAGAGTGACTGCATAGTAAAATTATAAGATTGGTTTGAAGGAATAAGATGGATTGGTTTTTACATATCTGGAGGAAACAACGTTTTAAGGCACTAACAATCATCACCTTGCTGTATCTTCTGGTGGTTGATATATTATTGTTGGGCGATGCACTATTTCCACAACGTGAGGGCATATTGGCGTTGGCGGATATTTTCGCCCCCTATCTCTTTATTCCGTTGCTATTCCTACTGCCATTCTTATTCTGGCGTTTTACGTCCGTGTTACGCGTCGTGTTTGTGCTGGGTCTACTCCTTTTTACCCTCTGGTTCCCACCCCGCTTTAGCGGACCAGCTAGCGACCCAACGGTGGGCGCGCAACAGGTACGAGCACTGACCTGGAATTTTCGTGGTCGCAATAAACGCGACGGCTATCTACGCAACATCATTAATCTACAGGAGCCAAACATTGTCGCCTTACAGGAGGCCGATGCGAACGGACTTGATGTGGCGACAGATCTTCAGCAAAAGTATCCTTACCATCTCTATCAACAGGATGAGGTGCCACCGGGAGAGGCGCTACTGAGCCAGTATCCTATTGTGGCCCATGGCATCCTCCAGGCGTCCGATGGCTCGCGTACAGTCTGGGATATTCCCCGTGTGATGTGGGCGCGGCTGGACCTTGGTAAAGGCAAAACGCTGCTGGTGGTTAATGCACATCCTATCTCAGCGATCCAGACTGTGTATAACTGCTTTTACTGTCCTCAACGCCGTGATAACCAGATTAAAGAGCTTAATACGTTTCTGCAGCCACTACTGAAACAGCATGAGCATCTACTGCTCCTGGGCGATATGAATACCAGCGAGCGCGAAATGGCCTACCAGGATCTCGTCACAGGACTTCAGGATACCCAGCTGGCGGTAGGCACGGGAGTTGGAAATTCCTGGGGATGGCGGCTCCTCAATCAGGTCTGGGCAGTCCTGCGTATCGACTACATCTTTGTGAGTCCGAACGTCAAACCATTACAACTGGATACCGATTGCACGGCCCGTGGTAGCCAGCATTGTATCCTGATTGGTACATTCTCGCTCTGATCTCCACAAATTGACACAGAAGCTCTCACTGGTGCGTCTCCTTTTTATACCTACGACAATGCAATGACTATACGATGGAGATGGCTCGATGAAATTGGGATATGCCTGTATCAATCTTTCCATGAAAAACACGTTTCGCACGTTGCGGCTGGCTACGCTACGCGAGCAGGGACTACCTTATCTACAGACGCTGGTCGATGCCAATATGGTTTTGCTGGCGGAGATCTTGCGCTGGAATCATGAACATAATGTGCTGATGTATCGTCTCTCGTCTGATCTGGTGCCGTTTGGTTCACATGATGAGGTTGAACTCACCAAAATTGCCTTCCCGCTACGCCATGAAATCGCGTCATTGGCGCAGGGCATGCGTCTCTCCACCCATCCAGGTCAGTTTACACTCCCTTCCGCCGACGGTGAGGTATGGCAAAGGAGTGTCAAAGATCTGCACTATCACTGCTATCTGATGGATATCCTGGGCATCGATGGAGATATCGTGCTTCATGGAGGTGGTGTCTATGGAGATCGCGGCGCGACGGCGGAGCGCATCAAGCGCAACCTGCGCTCTCTACCAGCTGAAATTCAACGCCGCATCCGTCTGGAAAACGATGAGCGCTCCTGGGCCGTCGATGAACTACTGCCTATCTGTGAAGAGACCGGAATTCCATTAATTGTCGATTCTCTCCACCATGCCATCAACGGCAAAATGCCCCTGGCCAACCTCCCCTGGGTCAACATCTTCGCCACCTGGCAGGACCGTGTGCCCAAGTTGCACTACTCTGAACAGGATCCAACCAAACGAGCGGGCGCCCATAGCAGCTATGTCGATGTCAACGCATTTAGCAAGTTCCTCGCCAGCGTCCCAGGCTCCAGCTATGACGTTATGCTTGAATGCAAAGCCAAAGAACAGACCCTGCTCAAACTACGGCAGGAACTTGCCATCCTCGCGAGAGAGGGCTCACCTGAGATCGCTACCCTGATCAACACGAAACAGATCGAAGGTATCTACGCAGCGGCCACTTTATAAATAATGCCACTAATTTTCTATCTATGCTGATCCTACATCGCTTATCATTCATTTAACATGGTTGTTTTTTTCTCATCAAGGTCAAAGCAGGTGGTGGTCATAGATACGCTCACGCCTATTGAGCACGTCCCCTAGCGTAACGGCTGGGGGATGTGCTCACTCTTCGGCAGCATCTTGATGAGGATGCAGACCGCTTCACCCTAAAGGACATAAATCCTGGATTTTTCGCTTTAAAATTTCTTTTAGAGACAACATATCTATTTGTAACTTAATCTATATAATGATACTATACTGAGACTGGTATCATTTTCTGGTGCTTTTACAATGATCTCTTTTTATTTTTTTGTGTTGGATAGACACTATTGAAAGAGGAGATATTATTGCTTACTGGTCATGCCAATCTCAATTCATCAATCGATGTAAACTCTTCGCTCAATGTTTCTGTGGTGGAGCAAAGACTTTTGGCCGCTCTATTGGACCTTCTTTGTCTCGCTGGATTAGGTTTTTTGGTCAATACAACCTTTGGCGTTGTTCATGTCACAAGTGGTATGCCTCTACTGCTAGCACAAAATGGTTGGTCCATATATACAGCCACGACAACCGTTGATTGGTGGTGGCTGGCTTTGCTTACCTTTAGCTACTTTTTTGTGCTGGAAACTCTGTTCAGTACGACTATTGGAAAAGCGATGCTAGGCTTGTATGTGATCCCGGCATCAGCTGAACGGAGAAGCTGGCATATTACACCATGGCAAGCGTTTCTGCGCAATCTATTGCGTCCACTAGAAGCTCTTCAGATTTTCTATGTACTTGGTACAGGCTTACTGACGCTGATCATTATCAGCCGCACAGAAAAACACCAGCGCCTGGGCGATCTGCTGGCTCGCACTATTGTGGTTGATAAAAAGTCGCTCCCCAACCCACCATATCCAGCATCCCAGCGCCATCGACGTACAGTAATACTCGTGGCTATTCTGACATGTTGTGTGGCTGGTTGCACTGTTTTTTATTACTATGGGCGTCCCCCGCTGGTCATTGAGGGTCTATACAATACGCGTCAGCTATTGAATAACAGCGTACAGTCATATCAACTTGGCTCGCCCAGTTGGGGAACGGATAAAGCGGCAAGGAGTATCATCACGTATCCCATTCACGTAAAATCTATTCAGAAAGGAAAAATGCAAACGTGCGATGGTAAATTAATGCTCCATTGGGATAACTTCCCACAAGGATGGACCAGTGACGGAGGTGCTTTTTGGAACTGCACTCCATAAAGATTTCTATAGCTAGAAGTATGTCGCGATGCATATCATAGCGGAGTTGAAATAATGCTTCGCACTGAGCGAAAAAACTGGCCTGTATGTACAGGATACGCTGATGCTGGCGCTTGGATTTGAATCGGTGGTAGTATTTCAACATGGAGATCGATCGGTTTTCCAACCTTCCTCGATGGTGCTGGTTTGATTATCCCAAACTTTTACGCTCTATGGAACGTGATGTAGTATAAAGTAGAATGTGTGTCGGGAGCGGCGTTCGCGCTTATTTTCAATGCAATAATAGGAGCTGTTTATTAGTGAGTGAATTTAGTAACGAAGCACTGATAGGCGTACTGGCCCTGGTTGGTATCGTCATCATCATCGCGGCCTTGCTGTCAGGTATCATTGAGCGTACGGGCTTCCCACAGGTGGCTGTGTTCTTGCTTATCGGGGCTATGCTGGGGCCGGCGGGCCTGGGGCTGCTCAATTTAACGCTTGATTCTCCTATTTTACACACGGTCACCACTCTTAGCCTGGCTCTGGTGCTATTTACAGATGCGATTTCGCTGGATATTAATGAGATTCGCCGTTCAGGTCCTTTGACCCTCCTGGTACTGGGACCAGGAACGTTGCTTTCCACCGCTTTAATTGCATTGCTGGCCTGGGGGCTATTGCATTTGCCTCTGGTGGCCGCTATTTTATTAGGCGCGGCACTGGCCTCCACGGATCCTGTACTGCTACGTGGTCTGCTGCGACGCGATGATATTCCACCCACGGCACGCCAGGCTTTACGCCTCGAGAGTGGCTTAAATGATGCGGTTTTGCTACCGATTGTACTGGTAGCGATGGAACTGCTATCCAAGTCCAATGGACTCACCCCAACCGACTGGGGGCGTCTGGCCCTTGATCTCTGTGTGCTGGGACCCGGTGCCGGCATGCTGGTTGGTGTATGCGGCGTGGCAACGATGGCGCTGATCCGCAAGCGCTTTGGCATCAGGCGTGATTATGAGTCGTTGTTCTCGCTTGGTATCGCCTTTACAGCCTATGCCGCCGCTGAAGCGGTCCATGGCAGTGGCTTCCTGGCGGCATTCGTGGCAGGACTCACTATTTCGGCCCTGGATATCGAGTTGTGCGACTGCTTCCTTGAATATGGCGAGACGACGGCCGAGCTAACCTTGCTCTTCACATTTGTGCTCTTTGGCACATCATTGATCTGGGGTGGCCTGACAATCCTGACGATACCGCTAATCATTTTCGCGGTCTGCGCGCTACTGGTACGCCCCATAGCCTTTTATCTGTCACTGGCACGGGTACGACTTGGTTGGAAGGAACGCCAGTTGATTGCCTGGTTTGGGCCACGCGGTCTGAGCTCGCTGCTGCTAATTCTCCTGCCTGTCTTTAGCGGCATACCTGGCAGTCAATACCTGTTTTTGATCTGTTCACTGGTCGTGCTCCTGTCAGTAATCTCACATGGTGGATTGCCGCTGTTATTACAACGGCGTAATGTACGCCAACAAAATCAGCTCGGGACAACTCCAGATGGCAGTTCACCGCTACCTTTAGTTCCGGCACCAGCGGAGAACCTGCCAGCCGAAAACCTACCAGTTGAGGATGTACCAGCCGAGAAACCACCAACCGAGAAAGATCCTGCAAGTGCAGCAGTTACCCGCGGGTTGCCACTACCAGTCATTAATCAAGAAGCGACGGAAGAGAAAAAAGCGCCTGAGTCTGCTCCGGTGGCGGTTGATCAACAGCAGAGAGCGCCTTCAAGGATCATACTCAAAGATTTACGAGAATTGATCCAGCGGGGGGAGCAGGTTATCTTGTTGGATGCGCGTAAACCACGCGACTATAGCAATAGTGATGTACAGGCAAGCGGATCGATCCGTCTGTCACCTGATAATGTGGCCTTCCAGGCTCGACAGATGGGGCTGCCTACCTCCGCCTACATCGTCGTTTACTGTACTTGACCCAATGAAGAAACAAGTGCCCGTGTGGTACTAGACTTACAACGATCGGGCTGGCCGCGTTCCAGCGCTTTACGGGGTGGCTTTAAAGCCTGGCAGTCTTACGGACTGCCGCTTGAACCGCGTGGTACACCCCATACGTTCGATGAAAAACTGCTGATCTAATCGTATAATTAGTCAATCAATCACCAACAGAGCCTCTCTAACGATATCCAGAAAGGCTCTGTTGGTCTCTTGAAAAAGGATCTAAACGGACTTCGCTGCAATGCTCACGCTGGCAACAGGATATTTAGCATTAGCCAATGCTTGCTCTATCTCCGCCAATTGCACACGCTCGCTATCATAGCGGATCTGAACCGTTTTGGTAGGCAGGTCAGTCCCCATAATATCCACGCCGGCAAACGCTTGCAGCACCCTGGTAATATTACCCACACATCCACTACAATTCATCTTCGCCATCGTCAAACAACATTCTCGTAACATAGCAAAATCCTCCCTAACATCTAACACCAATCACACCTCTACTATATCAACTATTTATAGTAAAAGGAACCCTAAGCAAAAATATAGGTATTTATACTAATACAATAAAAAAGATCAATACAAATAAAAATAATCAAATCCTTCTCTTCAATGTATTGAAGTGAGTATGTAGATCGCAACTCCCATATCCACTTCAACATTTCATCATGTAGCGAGCAACGCAGGTGAGAGGATCCACAGATCATACCACAATCATTACCGTATATATTTATATATTTTATGTTATAATAAATTTGAAGATTGAAACGGTTGACCTGTGCTTCGTCCCAGTAAAAATTTATTTAGTCAGTACACACTATCAAGCTCCCTTGCATTGCTCCAGCACGGAGACAACACATCTGGCTTGTTTTTCAGGAGAATGACACATGATTACCGTGATACAACAAAAATATCTGCTTCAGGGAGCCGTCTTTGGGGCTCGTGGCGATTCTTGCTCGTGCAATCCATGCGATTGCAATCCATGCAAATGTGCGGATGGCGTGAGAGGCAACGATGGACTCAGCTATCCTTTATGGCGCGTCAGTGGCTATTATATCGAGACTGGCACTATTCAGGATATAGAGGTCTCAGACCTCTCCATTATGAGTCTGACTCAACCAGTTTCTGTAGAGAGTAATGAACTCTGGCAAGAGATATTTCTCATTGATGCCCGAGCAACCAGTGAACAAGCAAGTGCCCTGCTCAGTATGTTTGAGCGACAACTGGACAGTGTGCCGGCTGAAGTGGCCCCTTTACCGCACACACAGCGGGCTGTCTATCGCGCCCAATTAGCGTATCATCCCGCAGCAGAGGGCAATCCGACCCTCCATGCTACCTTTAGGCCTGATCAACCATCCTTGTTGCGCGCTAGCAGTGATCCGCAAGCATATCAGGCCCGCGCATGGGACTATGATGGACCAATGGCGTTAAGAAATACCTTTACATTCAAAAAAATGTAGCCTCTACGGCAATCTAAAAAGGCAGAAAAGGATTTGCTACCTTTCTGCTTTTTTGTTACCCATATATATCTTATTCCTCTACTATTTATCAGCCCTCTCCGGATGATAGCAGCCTCTACCCCTAACCTGTAAATATGACAGCAATACTGCTCAAATCTCGCCGCTACCCACCGCGACAGCCACATGCGTCGAACTCTATGTATCAATCCACCAGATGACAGATACGTCACCCCAGCAACGTGGTATGGCTTCCGGTGCTGGAAGAGTCTCACTGTGACGGACTGGGATGAGGCCGTTGGAAAGTCGACAGAAGAAAGAGCAAAGCAATGGCAGATCGACAGCAGGAGATGGCTGGTACCAACAGCAGCCAGCCCCATCAGCAACCAGCACAGAATCACATCACCTACCAGCCTGAAGATCGTCCCACGCTCATCTCAAGCATGTTGCTGGACCGCGCCACTACTGTGATCTATGTCCTGGTTGGTATCTGTTTTCTGCTGGGAACCCTCATCGCCCTTGGCTACGGCTGCTGGGATGTGGCAGTCACCTTACTAGGGCTATCAGGAATGCAAGGGAGCGAGCAATCTTCGGCGGTCGCCAACGCCATTATTAAACTGATCGCTGACCTGCTGCTGGTCCTGATTATGGCCGAGGTGCTTGGAACCATCATCCATTATCTCAAAGCCCATGTGACCTCGCTACGTCCATTTCTCTTCATTGGCATTATCTCCGCCACCCGAGGCATCCTCTCGATCAGTGCCAAACTCTCAGTCGGAAAGGTCGAAAATTTCAACTCGGTAATGATCGAACTGGGCATGTACGCGCTCATCGTCCTGGTCCTGGGCATCACCCTAAAGTTGCTGGGCCGAGATTTTGAGATTGGACCTAATGGATAAGATGTTCATTTCACTATTCCCCCCTTGACTTCAAGTTGACTTGAACATGTACACTTGCTGCTAGATCATGGTTAACTTATACACCAGCCTCTATTCAATCACGACTAGAAGATAAAAGGAAATATATCGACTATGCGTATTCTAGCTATTTCTGGCAGCTTGCGTGCAACTTCAACCAATACGAGACTTGTACGTACAATTATGCATATGGCTCCTGCTACAATGGAATTTACACTCTATGAAGGACTGGGAGACCTCCCACATTTCTCCCCTGATATCGATGGTGATCATTCACCCTCAACAGTACTCACATTGCGCCAGTTGCTCACTGAAGCCGATGGCGTACTGATCTGTACTCCAGAATATGCCTTTGGCGTCCCGGGCGTCCTGAAGAATGCGCTCGACTGGACGGTATCTACCGGCGATTTCTCTGGCAAGCCGACTGTGGCCATCAGTGCCTCCCCACTCTGGGGAGGAGGCGATAAAGCCCATGCATCACTGCTACTAACCCTACAAGCATTAGGCGCGAAGGTCCCCGAAGCAGGCAAACTCTCGATCCCTCAGATCAACAAAAAACTGAATCCTTCCGGCGAAATCCAGGATACAGCAACAGCCCAACAACTTACAGCCGTGCTCGATGCCCTCGCCCAAACCATCGACAACCTGTAATCCACAGGCTCGATGCCCTCGCCCAAACCATCGACAACCTGTAATCCACTGTTTTAAATGTGGTGTAAAATTGTGCGCAATGCGCACAATTTTACACCACATTTAAAAGAATGATGGGCCCTTCAGGGCCCGCGTATGGCTGGTCGCATATTCCTCAACAAGCGTGGCAACCAAACACTATCACAATAAAAAAAAAGAAGTTAACTGAATGTAAATTCTGTTACTCGCAACACATGTTACAAAAATATATGTGTTACAATATAGCTACAGGGAAAATATCTTCCCTGCTGGTCCTGTCACAGAAAGTTCAGTGCGTCAATTAGCATGGCCGTCTTATTTTGATTGTGAAAAAGGAGTTTTGCTCTTATGGAATGGGCAGTAACTATTGCTGCATTTCTCGCGTCAGCCGTAGAATTTGTCGAGGCCTTTACCATTGTCCTGGTGGTTGGCATTACGATTAACTGGCGGAGCGCGATGATCGGCGCCGTAGCAGCGGCTTTAACGCTGGCTGTGATTGTTGCCATCTTTGGTACCGCGATCGTCTATTATGTTCCAATTGCGATCTTACGCATCGTCGTTGGGTTGATTCTGGTTCTCTTTGGTTTAAAATGGCTCAAAAAGGCCATTCTGCGCTATAGCGGTCTCAAGGCATTACACGATGAAGAAGCCATTTTCGAGGAGACGATGGCAGAGATGCGCGCGCGTGGCGAAGATATCACCCAGATTCAGCCTACGGCTGTTGCGCTCTCATATAAATCGGTCCTGCTTGAAGGATTGGAAGTAGCTTTTATTGTGATTACCTTTGGGAGTAATGCGACCTCGACAAGCGGCATCAGCGGCATTGGCTCGGCTGCGATCGGTGCAGTTGTGGCTGGCCTGCTGGTAATCTTGCTGGGCGCACTTGTACGCGCTCCACTCAAGCAGGTACCTGAAAATACCTTGAAGTTCGTAGTCGGTATTATGCTTACCACATTTGGTACCTTCTGGATGGTTGAAGGCTTTAATGTGGATTGGCCTTTCGCGGATGCTTTCATTCCTGTTCTCGCCATTATCTATCTCCTGGCATCAATGGGATTTGTAGCGTGGCTAAAAAGCCAGCAGCGCTCTATCGCAGCGTCCAATGTCAGTAGCGTAGGACGATAAGCAAAGAGAGAGCAAGAAAGAAAGGAAACGGACTCGCGCATGAAACCATTAAAAGCGGTCTATAATTTCATTGTTGGCGATATGATTATTCTTGTTGGTATTGTACTTGTATTTCTCTTGTTACTACTGATAAATAATGTAGCTTCACTGGCAGCGATTCGACCTTATTCAGGACTCATTCTCGTGGTTGTTATTCTGGCAGTCCTGGGCATTACACTGAATCGCGAACTGCGTAGTAAGAAGAGAGTATAAGTTGTATCGTGTATGTGGTGGCAGGACAACTGCCCTGCCATCACGTACAGGTAATGGTATGTGGCAAAAGCCAGGGTCTGTAGCTTCTTTTTTAGCTTTTATGGGTATGACTGCGTTCCGTGCGTCGTGGGTGGAGTTGTTTATGTCCTTCTAGCGGTAAGCTTCCTTGTGACTCATCATCCTCTTGCTTGAGGAAGACCTTCTCCTCAAATTCTTCAAGCATTTTTGCGCAACGCTCTATACTGCGCAGGGCCTGCTCCCGACGGGCCGCCCCAAACCAGTCCCGTTCAACCACCCGATCATACCAGCGCCGAATTTTCTCCAGTTCCTGCCCAATTTCTTCCGCTTCCGCAAAGGTGAAATTCTGTCGAAAGGTCTCAAACTCGATCTCTTTACTGAAATTCACGTCGCAATTCTCGATAATCTCATCGTATTGCAGGTTGCTCTGCGCGATAAAACCATCCACAATTTTCGTTTCTTCTTCAACTGGTAGATCATTAATGGGCAATAGATGGTAATTACCACCTTGCTCTGTAATACGTTCGGTAATCTTCTGCAAAGAGAGACGCACTGCATCTATTTCAGGAAAAATACAAACACTTTGCTGCAAGTAAAGCGCACCCATCTTCTTTAACTCTCGCCAGATACCCACACGGGTACCTGATGGCTGGCTGGGCACTTGATAGATTAAAAGGATATAACGCCGAAGGTCCATCTATGAATACCTCATTTTTTGATGAATAGTTGTTTTCATGCGATCTTATGCCAGTCTCAATGACCATTTCCCCTACTATAGCACATCCTGTGCCACAGCTATTCACCAAAAATAAGAAACCCAGGGCTCTTGCATGCTCCTTTTTGGCGCCTGCGGCGCCAGGTTGGGGGGGTAGAGTGTGTTTGGTGCGCGGCTGGGCCGCGCACCAAACACACTCTACACATGAAATACTATCTAGTGATCTCCTTACGACCTCCGAGGAGCCATGAAAAAGCCCTGTAAGAAACTTTATGCTGTCCCAAAGGACAGGCAAGCGCTGTTCACAGGGACAGTGTCATTGTGAAAGCAAATCTGTTATGCTGTTCAACATGAAGAAGAACAATTCTTCTTAACATAAAATACTATTGGCTTCTTGGGCCAGAAATTGAGGTTTACACATGAGCAAGTTTAGCGACGCAGAGTTAGCATACTTAAAAACACAAAGGTTGGGGCGGCTGGGAACAGTAAATAAGCAGGGCGAGCCACAAGTGGCGGCCGTCAGTTTCCGCTATAATCCAGAGTTGGATAGCATTGATATCGGTGGCTACAACATGGAGACAAGTCAGAAGTTCCGCAATATTGCCCGCAACGGTCTGGCGTCCTTGCTAGTGGATGATGTACTCCCCCCCTGGAAAACACGCAGCCTGGAGATTCGTGGCGAGGCCCAGGCCATCGATGAAGATCATGGCGAACGCAATGCTCCCGGCATGAGTTCGGCGATTATCCGCATCATCCCTAAGCGCATCATTTTCTGGGATGACAGCGTTGAGCCCAGTGTCAGTTCCAGGCGCAATGTATAATAAAACACTTCAGCCAGATAGATTGGCGTAAAAAAACATATTGAAAATAACTCACAAATCAGATATTATCTATAGAGAGCTATTTGAGGAACCTCTAAGGCGGTTCCTTTTTTTATGTATATAACCCACTCTTCAACAAAGGGAAAACACGCATGGACGCCATCCAGCAAAAATCCATCCTACCACCCGGCCCTAAACCATTGCCTGTCTTAGGGAACAATCATAGTTTTGTCAGAGATCCACTGAATTTTCTACAAACACTGCATCAAACGTATGGACCCATGGCAACAATTCGTATGGCCGATACGCCTTCCGTGGTTCTGTTTGAACCTGAACATATTCATTATGTGCTGACCGAGAATCCTCGTAATTTTACGAGTGCGGAGTTTGCGCAGGGCTTGCAGGAGTTCACGGGACACGGCCTTTTCAATCTGGATGGGGATACGCACCGCCAGCAACGCCGTCTGGTGCAACCGGCGTTCCATCGCAAACGCGTCGAGAACTATGCCGATACGATGCGCCAGTATACCATAGAAATGTTGAATACCTGGAAGGCCGGCGATCGTATCGCTCTGGACCAGGAATTACAGCAGCTAACGATGCGCATTGTGGCTAAATGTCTGTTCGATATTGATCTTGGCTTGCGCAATAGTAAGCTTGGGCAGGCCTTTACAGATATCCTGGAGAATCAACCACGCTTACTGGAGACGATCACGAAACTGCGTATCGATCTGCCATTCACTGACTATGGTAAACGCCAGCGTGGTAAACGTATTATTGATAAAGTTATCTATGAATTGATTGCGCAACGCCGTACAGAAGGTATAGATAAAGGTGATTTCCTCTCGATGCTACTGGAAACCACTGAAGATGATAAAGCCTTAACTGATACACAAAT
This sequence comes from Dictyobacter alpinus, assembly GCF_003967575.1. Lineage (NCBI taxonomy): Bacteria > Bacillati > Chloroflexota > Ktedonobacteria > Ktedonobacterales > Dictyobacteraceae > Dictyobacter > Dictyobacter alpinus. The sequence goes on along the minus strand of NZ_BIFT01000002.1, from coordinate 2,801,178 downwards.
ACGCGATCATATCATGACGTTTGTGGCCGCCGGTCACGAGACCTCCAGTAATACGCTCGTCTGGGCCTTTTATCTGCTCGCCCAGAATGATCCGCAATACCAGAAACTCTATCTTGAGTTACAGGAACAATTACAAGGACAGCCTCCAACCCTGGCTGATCTCTCCAAAACGCCGTATACGGAGTGGGTGATCAATGAGACGCTGCGTCTCTATCCACCTGCTTATCTGATCGGACGTCGTGCACGCGAAGAGTTCAAGCTTGGGGAGTATACCTTGCCCGCCAAAACATTTGTGCTGATCAGCAAATGGGTCCTGCATCGCCGCCCTGATCTATGGGAGAACGCCGACACCTTTCAGCCTGAGCGCTGGCGTCCAGAGAACGCCAAAAATATCGTGCCCTGGTCCTATATCCCCTTCGGAGCCGGACCCCGCATGTGTATTGGTATGCCCTTCGCACAGATGGAAATGCGCCTGCTCCTGGCCACCATGATCCAGCGCTTCAAATTCCGGATTGTGCCAGGCTTCAAGATGGAGACCGATCCCCTGATCACCCTGCGACCAAAAAATGGCCTCCAGGTTATCCTGGAACCTGTTTCACAAGCCTAAAACGTAATACGACAATACATGATGATAGATGTATAAAGCGAGAAGAAAGACGAATCATGTAGGACGGTCCCCTTGTGGGTCGCCGTCCCCTCGCTCCACGTGAAGGTTCCTGAGCATGATCATGTTGAGTCTGAAAGGTCGCTACGTGAGATGGATTGGGCCTTGCGTACAATACCTTTCGGTTAAGCACTTTTGTGTCCACGAAAACGGCGTAAAAAGCAGCGAACCATACATCGATCGAACGACTTTAGAATCCCGCCTTGCGTACGTCGAGTGGGGGAATGAGCCAGAGTTCCGTACGTCAAGTGGGCGCCACACGCAAGGCCGGCATACGGCATGATCAACGGCGATACGTGCAGAAAAGACCTTGCATGCCTGTGGCGCCTACACGAATCATGGTTTTTCACCCTTGATCGTTGAGCAACGTTGAAACACACGGCCCTTGAGTATGAACTGAGGACGCGAACGAGCGCACATAGCTGAATGCCGTGCGCAGCGCAATCTGTAGTGGCTGTGTCGTCTTGCGAGTCTTGGATAAGAGGAGTCCTCCCTGCAAACTGGTCATCACCGCGACCGCGAGTTCGGCCGGGTTCGCATCCTTTCGGAGTTCACCCCGCTCTTGCATAGCAGTCAAGCCCTCGATCAGGTAGCCTTCCCATTGATCGAAAGAAGAGACCAGGGCCACACGACTTGCCTCGTCCTGATCAGCCAGCTCACTCGCCAGTGAGCCGACTGGACACCCCCCGATACATTGCCGTTTTTCTGTTTCGGTAACCAGAAATGCCCCCCAGCGTTCGAGATTCTCCCAACTGTCGAGATGATCGAGGAAGGGCTGTTCTTCGGCCAGAACCATGCTCGTCTGCCGTTCAATGATCGCCAGCACGAGGTCCTCTTTATTAGCAAAGTAATGGTACAACTGGCTTTTACTGACAGCCGTCGCCGCGCGAATGTCGTCCAGGCTGGTGCCCCGAACGCCCTTCTCATAGACCAGCCGCGCGGCCTGCGTGAGAATACGCTCCCGACTCCTATACCCTCGTGGGGTAAGAAACTCCCTCTGCATTGTTGATTCCCCTTCCTCTCATGTGCTCCCATTTCGTCGTCACAAGGTACGAAAAGAGAGTATTCTTGCCTCTGAGTATACCATATCCTGGACTTCCTAGTCCACTTCTGTTATAATGGACTATGTGGTTCAATATATTGAACCACATAGTCCATTATAACGTATTTCCAGGGATAGAAAGAGGCAATCTTTATGCGTTTACAGGGAAAAACGGCGCTCGTGACCGGATCTACCTCGGGCATCGGTCAGGCCATTGCGGAAGCCTTCGCACGCGAGGGTGCGAACATCGTCGTTTCTGGACGTGACGAGCAACGTGGGAAAGCTGTTGTTGAGAAGATTCGCGCGACCGGTGGGTCAGCGACGTTCGTGTTCGCTGACCTGTCTTCAAAAGCGGAGGTGGATCGTTTAGCGGACGAGGCCGTCAGGGTGTTCGGCCAGATCGACATCCTCGTCAATAATGCTGGCGCCGTTACATTTGGCCCCACCGCGCAGGTGGACGAGCCAACCTTCGATACTCTGTTCAACACCAATGTGAAAGCTCCTTATTATCTCAGCGCCGCTCTCGCTCCTCACATGGCCGAGCGAGGGGCCGGAAAAATCATCAACATCACGTCTATGGCCGCTCATATAGGCATGTCTGGACTGGCCCTCTTTGGAGCCACAAAGGCGGCTTTGACCCAGCTCACCAAATCCTGGGTGGCGGAGTTTGCGCATAGTGGCGTTAATGTGAATGCTATTGCCCCAGGACCAACTCTCACTCCTGCCAACGAAACGGCGGGAGCGGCTTTCATAGATCAAATAACCAGTACCCTGCCTGCCGGAAGAGCGGCCTCGCCCTCGGAGATTGCTGACGCCGCTGTCTACCTCGCCAGCCCTGAATCTAATTTTGTGCATGGCATCACTCTTCACGTTGATGGGGGACGTACAGCCGTCTAATCGAGGAACAGGAAAAAAAGAACCCTTCATCCTCAACAAAACATTTTCACAACCGGAGTAGAATACAAAAGAGTTTAAAGTCAGCAAGGAAAATAGACATGGAACATTCGATCGCACTCGTCACCGGTACCACCTCCGGGCTCGGTTATGCGGCAGCCCGCATGCTCGCCATCGAGGGCTACCGCCAGGTCATCGTTACCGGGCGCAGCCTGGCCCGGGTTCAAGAAACGGCCGCTCAACTCGCGGCTGAGACCAAGACACAGGTTTTCACGCCGCTGGAGCTGGAGCTGGACGCGCCGACCAGCATTCAATCCGCCCTCGCCGAGCTAGTCAGGCTCGGTCGGCCGATCGATTTCCTACTACTCAATGCAGGAATGGTCCCAGGTAAGAAGCGCGTGCTCACTGCGGCGGGCATCGAGGCGACTCAGGCCCCGCTAATCGGCCATCATCAACTGACCGTCGGATTGCTCCGCGCCAACCTTCTGAGCCCCAACGCGCGGATTGTTATCGCCGGGGCGGAACCTGCCCGAGGAGACGTACCCCTGTTCAGTTACACCGACGTGCCAGCCTTCGCGGCCAAATACCACCAGGGTGACCGAAGCGCTGCGGTGGAAGCCCTGGTGCGCAGCGGGCCGAACGTGAAATACGAGCCCAACCGGGCATATGCCGACGCGAAGCTCATCGTCGCTTGGTGGGCCGCAGCGCTGGCCCGCCGGTTACCCTCAGGCATGGCCGTGTACGCCGTCTCGCCTGGTGGGGCGACCGACACCAAGGTGGTGCGAAACGCTGGCCCGGCGTTGAAATATCTGTTTATCCCAATCGTGAACCTCATTCCCGGCATGAATCAGACGCCGGAGACTGCGGCTCGTCGCTACCTCCAGGCATCGGAGTTCGGAACCGACGTCTCGGGGCAATTCTTCGCCTCGGCGCCCAAGAAGGTCACCGGCCCCATCGAGGCGATGCGCCACCCGCACTTACACGATCGCGCCAGCCAGGAAGCCGCATGGCAGGCCGTCGTCAAGGTCTCCGGTGTCGACTTGTCTCTTACCCAGCATCCTTGAGCGCGGTGTCCTGAAGGAGCGCCGGTCATATCGAAGAAGTGCAACTCCAGCCCCCCTATGCGCTTGTGGAGCCAGGATATCCCTCGATATCCTGGCTCTTCACATGCCTTTCTAGAAGAAAGGATGCCAATTGACAACGTATTGATGGGCGAAGCGAGATGGGGAGCGATTTCTTACGTATTCAATGGTTGAGATATTCACTCTTCACGCTTATGACCAGCATCAAAGGGGTGTAGATCTCATCGTGATTTACACGTTTCGCAATATCCAATGACAATCCGTACAAATGCTTACATTGGAGGGCAAAATCACTTGGGAGGGCATTTACCAGATGAGACAGACAATTGTCAAGGGCTGGTTGCTTTTTATTTCCTTGATATCCATTTAATTGTGTACTATAAAATCGTATGCTAGTTGCTCAGGTGTAAGGAGGGAGAGATTTACTATGACAATTTCATCGCGCCAAGAAGATGGGTCGGATACTAGTAAGGCTACGAATAGGTGGGAGCAGGGCCAGGGAAAAATCGATGACATGCTCTGTTTCGCACTCTATGCGGCCTCGCGTGCGGCTATGGATGTGTATCGGCCATTGCTGGATAAGTTCGGTCTGACCTATCCGCAGTACCTGGTAATGGTTGTTTTGTGGGATCGTGAAACATGTTCTGTAAAGGATATTGGGCGCACGTTGCATCTTGATTCCGGCACGCTCTCTCCCCTTCTGAAGCGCCTTGAGAGTACAGGTTTCATTAAAAGGCAACGCCGCACCCAGGATGAGCGTGTTGTAGACATCTCGCTCACGGACGAGGGGCGTGCATTGCGTGAACGTGCGGTGGACGTGCCCATGCAGGTCAGTTGTCGCTACGGTATTGAGTTTGATGAGTACGTGACTTTGTTGGAGCAACTTAAGAAGTTAACGGCGCGGTTAGCATAAAACCATACTTGCTAGAATCCTTCGTTGGGGCGAAATGCGCCAGGCTGTCAGGAAGTGCAGGGCGAACAATCCTGGGAATGATTCCCTCTTTCGAGTCATGCGTTTCTGCCTTTCATCGGTGTTTTCAGCGTTCTACTGGAAGAGAAATTCAGCATGTTCGCTGGTTCGACTCGTCCTAGAATTCTGTTTCTCGTGCGAGGTTTCTAAGGCGAGTTTCTTCAGATCAAACAGCCTCTCAGACTGATGGAAGTCTTCGCTTGAGCAGAGCAATCGTCCTACTTTGCACTTGATGACAGCCTGGCGCATTTCAGGCCAACAAAACACGACTCTCAAGAGCGGCCCTCTCAGTCTTTCAAACACCTGATCAATCAGCCTTCTTTGATCCAATTTCCTTCGCGTTGTTTTTCGTTCCATTCATACTCAAGGGCCCACACCAATCATGGTTCGCGAACCTATGCATCAAGGGGAACGTCTGGATGGATAAACACGCCACCCAAACGTTCCCCCTCACCCCGGTACCATCCAAGGTGATTGGTGTAGGCGCCACAGCACTGCGAGTCGTTCTGATTCCCTGGCCCACGTAAACCCAGCAGTGCGGCCTTGCGTGTGGCGCCACTCGACGTACGCTTGGCAGACGTGGCATGTCGAAGCCATTATTTCACAAATCGCTTAAAGGGACGTGCGCAAGGCTCGCTTCTAAAGTAGTTATGTTGAACGCATCATCCCCAGGGATTACATCTAGCGGTTTCGCTTTTCCAGCTCGTCAAGCTCTTGGAGCCAGAGGGCGCTGCTGGCATCGCTGGGCATGCGCCAGTCTCCTCGTGGTGAAAGGGCAACCGAACCTACTTTTGGACCATCAGGCATGGCCGAACGCTTGAACTGGGCACCAAAGAAGCGCTGATAGAATACGCGTAACCAGCGCAACAGTTCGCTCGGCGTATGATGTCCCTGGAAGACCTGACAGGCCAGTGCATAGATTTTACGCGGCGCAAACGAGTGGCGTACCGCATAGAAGAGGAAGAAGTCATGCAGCACATAGGGTCCGATCGTGACTTCGGTCTCTTGCAGGATGGCTTCATTCTCCCCTAATGGTAGCAACTCGGGACTGATAGGGGTGGCGCAGATATCCTGCAATACAGCGGAGGTTGGACCACTATAGACGCTTTCGGCTGACCACTCGATCAGGTAGCGAACCAGCGTCTTGGGCACGCCTGCGTTGACGTGATACATGGACATGTGGTCGGCATTGTAGGTACACCAGCCCAGTGCCAGTTCGGAAAGATCTCCGGTTCCGACCATAAAGCCACCAATCTGATTTGCTACGTCCATCAGGATCTGGGTACGTTCTCTGGCTTGCGCATTTTCATAGGTAATATCGTGTGTGTTACTGTCATGACCGATATCCTTAAAATGTTGCAGGACAGCTTCGCTAATCGGAATCTCCTTCAACGTAATTCCCAGTGCCTGCGCCAGCAGTTCAGCGTTTGTGCGCGTACGCTTGCTGGTGCCAAAGCCTGGCATAGTAATCGCCACAATCCCATCCAGCGGCAAAGACAACATCTCAAAAGCTTGCTGCGTCACCAGTAAGCCCAGCGTCGAATCCAGTCCACCGGAGAGTCCCAACGTGATATGGGTTACACCAGTATGCTTGAGCCGCTTGGCCAGTCCCACGGACTGCAGATGAAATATTTCCTGACAATGTTGCGCACGCCGTGCCGGATCGGCCGGTACAAAGGGAGTAGGAGTCAGATCAGGACGTATCAAGGCGTTCTGCTCGGCGCTACGTGTCGGGATCGGCATCTCAAATTGGATGGTCCGATAGCTCCGCCCTGGTAATGCAGCCGAGAAGCTGCTGTTACGCAGGCGCTCATGCGTCATACGCTGCACGTCAATATCGGCCACCGCCATCTGGGTCGAAAAGTGGAAGCGCTCAGTTTCGGCCAGCATCTTACCATTTTCACTGATAAAGGCATGGCCAGAAAAGATGACGTCTGTCGTCGATTCACCAGGACCTGCGCCCGCATAGAGGTATGCAGCCAGACAGCGGGCCGATTGTTGCTGCACCAATGACAGCCGATAGGGAGCTTTACCCAATACTTCATCGCTAGCCGAAGGATTGATCAGAACCGTAGCGCCCGCCAGTGCCTGATCCCCACTGGGAGGCTGGACCGCCCACAGGTCTTCGCAGATCTCTATCCCCAGTACACAACCAGGAAAGTTACTGGCGGCAAATAATAGATCAGTACCAAAGGGAATGGTGTTCCCGCCCAGCTGTATCGCGGTAACAGGACTACTTTTGGCGGGGGTAAACCAGCGCTCCTCGTAATATTCGTTGGTGTTGGGAAGATATGTTTTGGGTACGATGCCCAGTACCGCTCCATCATTGACGTATGCGGCACAGTTATACAGCTTGCCGCCAATTTCGAGAGGCAGGCCAACCACCGCAGCTACCTTCGTCTCGCCTGACACACGCGCAATGGTCAGCAAAGCCTCGCGCGCCTGCTGCTGTAGCGCCGCTTGATAAAATAAATCAGCACAGGTGTATCCAGTAATAGAAAGCTCAGGAAAAACCGCCAGCTGACAGCCACGGGCCGCGGCATCCTTTAAAGCAGCGCCAATCGCCTGCGTATTATATTGAACATTTGCCACCTGCAACTCTGGCGCGACAACCGCAGCCCGCAGAAAACCCAGCGCATCCAGAGAGATTATATCTTGACTCACTCGCATTCCTCTTCTCTATTGATCTGGCCAGTCATCCCATCTGCTCCCCGTTTCATAGCCCGCCAGGCACTCGACGCTCCAGGGCTGAAAAACATGCACATCCTACCCATTCCGGCTGAAGTAGTTTTGAGTATACCATATAGCGAAAACCATCGACGTGCGAAAAGAAAAAATAAACCATATCTACACATAGACTTTGCTATCTCTTATAGGTCATTTGACCCATTCATATCTGGCTTACTTCTTTTATACTTGCTAAAAGCACAAACTGACCTGGATATCTAAACACCTATATACATAAAATGCATTGTTAACAGGAATGTAATTCAGGAATGGTAGATATGCGAAAAACACAGAAACTTGAGATGGCTAATAATGATACAAGTAATTCATCACAGCAACAATCTCCACAACATAAGTCCGTAATAAATCCGCACATACCTGATGCTAGCACTGAACTTGTGCATGGACACTATGAGATACTGCGCAAACTCGGCGACGGTGGCTTTGGTGCGGTCTACCTGGCACGTGATACACAGCGCACACGCAATTCGCCACTGGTAGCGCTAAAGCAGATTAATTTAAAAGATTTGTCTCCACAACAAATCATTGAGGCAACCGATACGTATAATCGCGAAGTAGACTTGCTCTCTAAATTCAATCATCCCCAGCTTCCCCAATTGCGGGCAGCCTTCTCAGATAGCGAACACTGGTATCTGACAATGACCTATTTTGGCGGCGAATCCTTTGAGAGTTATCTCAAACAGCGCTACGCCGATCCTGCTTCCCCAACCTATCAACCGTTCTTCCTCCAGGAAATCCTGGAGGTTGCCAATGAACTCTGTGATGTGTTGAACTACCTGCATGCGCAAACGCCACCGATTATTTATCGTGATCTCAAACCGGACAATCTCATTCGCACTGGCTCTGGCAGGCTATTTTTAATCGATTTTGGTATTGCGCGCAGTTTTAAACCAGCACAGCTCAAAGATACTATCCCCTTTGGCTCACCCGGCTATGCCGCTCCTGAGCAGTATGGCAAAACCCAGACCGATCAACGCTCGGACATCTATAGTCTGGGCGCTCTGCTCCATTACCTGCTCTCCGGCAATGATCCTGCTGACTCGCCCTTGCACTTTGCTCCCCTGCATTCCACAGACCCCAAACAGGCACGCCTGGAGCAGTTGGTGATGCGTATGGTCTCATTACCAGCTGATCAGCGACCAGCCACAGTTAACAACATTATTGAAGAGCTACATGCTATTGAGCCACCTGCCAGTTTACCCACCCAGCCAAAAAGAATTGGCAGAAGGCAACTCATTGCAGGTGGACTCATGGCCGGCGGCTTGCTGACCGTGGCACTGGGATGGAAGGCCAGGACAGATCAGCCCTGGTGGAATAATATTGTCTACTATTTTGATAGGATCAATCATAAAGCTATCAAACCAGTTACCAACCTTCCCTTACCTGAGGATACCTGGGCATGGACACCTATCTGGTCTCCCGATAGCCGCTTCATTGCCACCACAACTCAATATGGACAAGTCTCCATCTGGGATGTCATACGTCAGATGCAGACACGCATTCTACAGATACCATCTCAGGCCAGTCATTTTGCCAGTTGGTCGCCCAATGGTCGTTATCTGGCCATCGACGTCAACAATAGCACTCAGTCGCAACAACCAGCATCGATCATGCTCTATGACACCACAAGCTGGAAACAGTTGTCAGTCTTGATGATCCTCCCACAAAAGGCATTGGTAATGTCAGAGAACGCTCTTTCCTTTGCCTTTGCCTGGTCACCTGACAGTACCAGTCTGCTAACCAATGATCGAACAGGTAAGATACAACTATGGGATATCACAACAGATAAAAGTACGACTATAGCTGAAGGCCTATCGAACGGGTACAACAATACATTCTGGATTTCCGTAGATCCAACAGGCAAATTACTGGCCTTCGGCTACGGCAGAGCCGGAGGTGTTATCTTAAACCTGAAGAAGCATAATCAGCTAATGGAAATGCCAGGTGATATACAACCTCCTGACACATATTACGATAGACTAACAACAAATGGTGTTTACTGGAGTACCTCTATTGCTCCGTTAGCCTGGGCACCTGATGGTCAACGCGTGGCGATGATTGGCCTAAATGACGATATAGAAATACTTGATGTGCGGACGAATAGCAGTCTACTCTCACTAGAGACTTCCAATAACAAACTGGCCGAAATTGCCTGGTCACCTGATGGTAAATACATCGTTGCCCGCAGCTATTATGACATTACGCCATGGCAACTGGGACCCGGTGGCCCTCCTGAGATTAATCACTATGAGAATCTGCAATGCTGGGATGCTCAGACAGGAAAACTGTTAGGGAAAAGCCATGATTCCGAAGACAATACGTATTCCGCCTCATTTCCCAATTGGTCACCTGATAGTCAATATATCGCCACTATCGGATCAAATCCACCCAAACTGTATCTCTGGAAACCCGGCTGGTAAAGGACACGTCTCATCATCTTTATTTCGTTATTATCCGTATTACTACAGTGATAAGGAATTTTGCACTGCCTTATCTGCTTGAATCAGGCACATTGATGAGCTGGCTATTCCAGCATCTATACATAGAAAGAGGCTTCTTATGGCAGGTCTGAATAATCCAAAGGTTGAAAAAATACTGAAGGGAAAAAGTTTGGCCCATCTCGCGACTATTGGTGTAAATGGCGATCCTCAGACGTCTCCAATGTGGTTTTTATGGGATGGTGAACATATCAAGTTTACCCATACGACGACCCGCACCAAGTATGAGAACATTAAACGCGATCCACGCGTCTCCGTCTCGATCACGGATGCGGATGATCCTTATACCTATGCCGAGTTTCGCGGCGTTGTCGAACGCATCGAAGAGGATCCTAATGGTGCGTTCTATGATACGCTGGCCAAACATTATAACGCCCCCTTTGGCTATCAAGGCGATGAGCGCGTGATCCTGAATGTAAAAATTGAGCATGTCGTGGGTCAGAACCTCTAAACCGAGCCAGAGCTACCGTTTTACCTGGTCTTCTTCATTCATCCCCGCTAGAGCTTTTTGTCAATTAAGAAGATATGCGTTGGGGAGCAATTGCTTTTTGCTCCCCAACACAGTATAATCATCCATAAACGTTGTTGGGGAGCAAAAAAGAGGGCCAGGATTATTTATGCCAAAAAGCGCGCGCTATACCCTGCTCTGGTCACCAGAACAGGCAACCTATGTTTTTACAGGTCCTTCAGAAGATACAATGCCTGCATTCGGCAACAATCGTGATGAGTGGCTGCCATGGCTTGAAACCCAGCATAGTTTTGCCTTTGCTGGCCGCCATGGACGCATCAATCTGTTAAAAGAGCAGCGTCGCAATAGCGCTGAAGGTTACTGGTACGCTTATCGGCGTCATCAGGGCCGTATGCGCAAACGCTATCTGGGTTTGAGCTCCCAATTGAGTATAGAAAAGCTGGAAGAACTGGCAGCCCTCCTGACCCATGAGCCAGCAGTCACATCGGCATCTCCAGCTACTGCACCCACCTCACAATCCAAAACAGGTAACGTCAACACAGAGAATATAAGAAATCCCACGGTGTCTGCCCTGTCCTTTGAACCACTGTTGATCCCCAAGCTACAGTTGCCACAGCCACAGAAGTCGTTACTGTCTCGTGAGCGGTTGTGGAGGCTATTGGATCAGGGACTGGAGCATAAACTGACGCTGATTTCGGGACCGGCCGGCTACGGTAAGACAACGGCGGTCAGTCAGTGGATCGCCCAGGGTAGTTCACGCGCGGATTTTCCACGTGTGGCCAGTGTGAATCTGGATGAAGAGGATAATGATGTGGTGCGCTTCTGGCGCTATCTTATCGCGGCTTGCCAGCTACTGCTACCGCACTGCGGTGGTGAGGCATTGGAATTGTTGCGTGCGCATCGCTTGCTTCCATTCAAATCGCTGCATATGATGTTGACCTCCCTGCTCAACGAATTAAGCCAGCTTGAAGAGCCTGCGGTCCTTATTCTAGATGATTGCCATCTCGTCAATTCACCTCAGGTTATTGAATCACTCAGCTTCTTTATCGATCATTTACCTGTTTCACTGCATCTTTTTATGCTATTGCGCGGCGATCCACCATTATCAATATCACGCTTGCGCGCTCGCAATGAACTGCTGGATATCTACCCTCCTATGCTGGCCTTCTCGTTTGAGGAGACACGCGCCTTCTTTGAGCGCGAGCTTCCCTTTACGCTGGCGCAGAAGGATCTGCGACAGATCCATGAGCAACTTGAGGGTTGGGCGACCGGACTACGGCTACTGGCCCGTGCCTTGTTGGATGTCTCGAATACACAGACCATTCAACATATACTGGCAAACTTTACACAAAATCATTGGAGTATTCACGCATATCTCCTTGAGGAGGTTCTTCATACACTGCCAACGCGGCAGCAGGAGTTTCTCTTGCAGACCAGCGTGCTCCCCCTGCTGACTGCTCCGCTCTGCGATGTGATCAGGCAAGGGACAGATAGTGAGGAGCTGATCCAGTTGTTACGCGCGGGCGATATGTTTTTGGTACCGCTCTATGGCTCAGGCGAATGGGCACGTTATCATCCTCTTTTTGCCGAGGTGATGCGTCAGGAGGCGCAACGGAAACTAGGAGCTGAGCGTTTGCGCCAGCTATCGGCGCAAGCCAGCGTCTGGTATGAAGCACATAATTTGCAGGTAGAGGCGATTGAGGCGGCCCTGGAGGCGGCTCTGTTTGCGCGAGCGGTCATATTGATCGAGCAACTCATGGCGCAAAGGGAACAGCATACGGCATCGGAACCTCAAGAGATATACAGCCTGAGGCGCTGGCTACAACGCCTGCCTGAAGAGGAACTGGCTCACCATCCTGATCTGTGTGTACAGTATGCGATGTCCCTGCTTTTTTCGCTGATGGGGGAGGAACCCGAAACACCTCATGGCAGGGAGCGGATCCAGCAGCTGCTCTATCGTGCTGAACACTATTGGCGGGATGCAAATAATACGCAGAAGCTGGCTGAGATATTTGCGTTTCGGGCGCTACTGGCTCGTCAGGAAGGCAATATCATGCAGGCGGTCACCTGGGCCAGGCAGGCGCTGGCCTGGCTGCCTACCACTGAACGCACCTGGCGTAATCTGGCTCTGACAGTAGTGGGCGTTGGTGAAATGCTCTCCGGCGATCTCACGGCCGCACGCAAGATTCTACTGGAGGCTCTGGCACTGAGTGAGCAACTCGGGAATTTTCTGTATGCGCGTGCAACCAGAGGGATGCTCGGGGGCGCCAGTTTTGAGCTCGGCGAATTACATCATACCAGCGAACAGTTCCGCCAGATTCTTCATGAGGCTCGAGCGCAAGAGGATCGCGATGATATTGCGCGTATGCAGTTGGGATTAGCTCAGATTATGTATCAATGGAATCAGCTCGATGCGGCCCGTCAGGCTGCTCAGGAGGCTCTAGAACTGAGTGAACAGCTGCATGCTGAGGATACTCTGGCCCATGCGACGATGTGTCTGGCAACAATCGAGCAGGCACAGGGTCAGAGTGAGCAGGCGCAACAGCGGCTCACCGCCTGGTTAGTGCGCGCACAGACAACACAGACAGCACAGAGCTATCAACTTATGCGTGAGCTGAGAACCATACTGGCACGCTTCCAACTTGCCCGCGCCAATCAAACGGCCGTGCAGCGCTGGTTCGCCTCTGTAGAGCTCAAGCAAGAGACCTTGCCTCTCCTACAGCGCAGGCGCGAGCAACTGATGATGGCGCGCTATTTGTTGGCTCGGGAAGAGAGCTCTGCGGCGATAACACAACTCGAAGAGCTCTACGCCAGCGCCAAACAGACAGGCCATGTCCTGCTCACCCTGGAGGTTCTGGTGGTACTTGTCCTGGCCTATACGCGCCAGGGCACTCAGGCCAAGGCCCACGAACAATTGCAGCTTTTGCTCCACGCAACCCATAGTGAAGGCTATCAACGCCTCTTTGTGGATGAGGGAGAGGAGATGGCCAGATTGCTCCGTGACTGCTTGCCACGTATCCAGCCAAAGGCGCTCCAGATCTATGCCAAACAATTGCTCAACGCGTTTGATCCACAGCCCACACACTCTGCCACAGGGTTGTCCGGCGAACCTTTAAGCCAGCAGGAACAGAAAGTATTACGCTTGCTGAGCATGGGCAACACAAATGCCGAGATCGCCCGTGAACTGGTCGTCTCAGTCAACACTGTCCGCTCACAGGTCCAGAGTATCTACCGCAAATTGGACGTGAGTAACCGTATGCAAGCCAGTGCACGCGCCAAACAACTCAAACTACGCGATTAAAAATCATCCATCCTTCGTCCATACGCATGATGCTGGCTCATCCATCTGACTTCTATAGTAGAGATCGTAACCAGATGAAAATAACGTAGTCAGATTGGAGAATTATATTGTGAGTACAGCGAAAATCCCATCATCAACGCAGGAGGGCAAGAAGCCCACCCCAAAACGCCGGGCGATCATTTTCCTGGCCATCGTTTCCTTCTTAAATACTGTGGGTTTCACCATCGTTGGTCCGGTGACCCCTTTTATGACACGTCAGTACATCAGCAATGGCAATGATCTGGCCCTGACGGTTGCCTGGATGCTCTCTATCTATGGCATCTGTCAACTTATCGCAGCTCCGGGACTGGGTTTGCTGAGCGATCGCTATGGTCGGCGACCGGTCCTGTTTGCCTGTCTGATCGGTTCGGCTATCGGCTACCTGCTCTTTGGTCTGGGAGGCGCCCTATGGATCCTTTTCTTAAGTCGCATCATCGATGGCTTGACTGGTGGTAACTTTAGCGTGCTTTTTGCCTATGTCGCGGACATTACAGAACCTGAGGAGCGCGGTGCGTACTTTGGCATCTTCGGTGGTATCTCTGGCGTTGGTTTTATCCTTGGACCGGCTATCGGTGGCCTACTCGCCGGCATCAGCTATAGCACACCTTTCTTTGTCGCCGCAGCGGTTACCGCACTCAACCTGCTCTGGGGTTTCTTCTTTCTACCTGAGAGTCTGAAAAAGGAGCATCGTATCACAGCGATTCGGGTACGCGACCTCAATCCGCTATCCCAGTTAGGAACGGTCTTCAAAATCGCGAATCTACGCTGGCTTCTACTGGCGGCCTTCTTTTATGCCTTTCCCTTCGCCAGTCTTCAGGCCAACCTGACTATCTTGATGAAGGATAGTCTGGGCTGGAATCCGACTCAGGCTGGACTGGTCGCGACATTGGTTGGCGTTGTCGATATCCTGGCCCAGGGCGTCCTGCTTGGCAAATTGCTGCCCATCTTCGGAGATGTCAAGCTCAGCATCGGCTCCTTGATCCTGGTAGCTATCAGCTATATCTTGCTGGGAGCCGTGGCCATCATCGCCTCGCCACTCATACTCATTGCTGGAGTCATCCTCTTCGCGGGAGCCGGTGGACTGGTAGAAAACGGGCTACGCGGCCTCACTTCCCAGGCGGTTGGTCCCAGTCAACAAGGTCTGGTTGGTGGCGCCGGCCAATCCATGCAATCCCTGGCCATGATCGTCGGACCCATTGTCGGCGGCATCTTCTACGCCCAGTTCGGACACGCCAGTCCCTATTGGTCTGGCGCCTCGATCATCGGCTTAGCTATCCTCTGCATCGTGTTAGCCCTGCCAGCCTTACGAGCACATCGGGCCAAAACAGGTGCAGAACTTACACCCGATTTGTCTAAAGTTGAAACATAAACCGGATAGCTTCGTGGCTGGTCCACGCTTGTATCCCAATCGTTTTGATGCGCGCTATCAAATGGGAACGCAATCAAGCACACGTCTCAAACCTACGAGATGCCATTCCATTGCCAACAATGTATGTGAGGCGCTGGACCCTCGACGGCGAGGGCTCCAGCATACTCTGGTCCTGGTTCAAGCACCGACATACGCCAGCGCTCAACTTCATGTGGATCTTCCCGACTGGCCAGCAAGGCAACGGGCACGTCGGGAGCCACGGCCACATCAAACACGTTAAGCGGCAAGGATAATCCCATCCCTCTACCTTTTATGTAGGCTTCCTTGCTGGTCCAGCATTTAAAGAATGCACCGCGCTTCTGACTGGCAAGAAGAGCTAGAAAGACTGCCTGCTCGGCTGGTGAAAAGCTATGGCGGGCCAGCTCATCATAGGCGATATTGTCGCGCATATATTCTACATCCACCCCGAGTTGTCGTTGCCAGGAGAATGCATAGAGCGCCATTTCATGCGAATGCGAGAGATTAAATTGCAGCTCTGGCTGCCCCTCAGCCTGAACCAGGATGGGTTTGCCATAATCGTTCACCTGAAAGTTCAGCTCGGCAGGAGCTTGTCCGGTATACATGGACAGCAAGAGGCGCAGGATACCATGGGCGATTGTCCAGCGTCGGCGATCATGCTCAAAATAGAAGCGCTGCGCCCTGGCCTGTTCGGCTGGCTGTAGCACCTGCTGAAAACGCTGCATACTCGCTGGCGACGCCTGCAGGTCCGCCCGCCAGACATGGACCTCGTCCGGTCGCAATTCCAGTTTAGCTGGAGCTTGTTGCCACGGAGTTTCACGCATAAAATATACTTTCAATATCTACCAGAATCAACTATCTCAATGCCCAAACGACAATAAGAAGAATACTTATCTATACCATTGCGTTGCTGGTTGCTGCGCAGGCTTGCCAGGACCAGGTAGAATTTCACGTAGATATGCCTGGATACCTTTTTCCTGCTTCCAGTCCCTCTGATAACCTAGTGACACCTCTTCAAAGCGTACCCCATCGCGATAATCGGTTGCCCGCACATGAACATGGCCGGAGACGACTACAGAGACAGGATAACGCGTATGCCAGTCTTCGGTCTGTGTGGTTCCACACCAGATCGAGAAACGCGGAATCCGATAAACGCGAGCGAATTCCTGACGCAAAGGAAAGTGATTGATCAGTACAATTGAGTGAGTTGCGGGAATAGCGGCCAGACGCTTTTCAGTATAGGCCAGCCGTGCCTGACACCATGCCTGCCTGCTTGGATACGGGTCTGGATGCAAGACATACTCATCGCTACAGACCACCTTTGTCTCCGCAGCCCAGGCCACAGCCTGCTCCTCAGGAATATCAGCGGGCCGAAAACTATAATCATAGAGCACAAAAAGCGGTGCCAGCACAACCTGCTCGTTCCAGAGCGGATAAGGATCTTCGGGCGTAGCCACCCCATAAGATCGACAAATATCTACCAATGCACGATATTTTGGCTCACCCCTCAGCGCTGTCTCACTATTCGCCGGCACCGTCCATAGATCATGATTTCCCGGCACCCACAGAACTTTCGCAAAACGCTGCGTCAAAATCGAGAGCGCATAATCAAGCTGCTCTTCAGTCTCCCCCACATCTCCACCCACAATCAACCAATCATCAGGATAGGCGGGTAACACATCTAACGCCGCCCGATTACTTGAAACGCCAACGTGCAAATCACTAATTGCATAGACTTTCATTACGCACTCTCTACTGATTCTTTTATAGCCTCAAAACGCTTAACAGCTACCCATAACTATACAACAATTTCGCTAAACGTATAAACGCGCGCCACGACCATGAGAGAAACTCTACCTGGCAAAAAAGCCAACACAGCAAACGCATAGACACTACATAATATAATCAGCGGCTGTTTGTTGCTCATTCCCTCCCTATAATGTATCGTGTATCATATATAGGTGGGGTTGCTCTTAGAGGAATAGAGCAGTATTCTATTCCTCTAATTGTCGTTACTGGCTCTATTCCTCGTGCATCTCACCGACACCGTGGCCTTGAATAATGGCGAGCAAGGTTTGTTCGTCATATTGCCAATCCATGCTACCGGGGCGACGAACGAATGAGGCAAAAAATTCGTGAACGCCGTGACGTGGCTTCAGGGCAAGCTTTACCAGACCCTGTATTGCCAGATCACAGGTCCGTCCCGCCTCTAATACCTGCTGAAGAGCATCAACTAGCAAGGCAATGTCATCAATGTGTCCTGTTCGCCTGGCTGATTGACTCTCTACCTCAAAGAGAGGCTTAATCAGTACGATGATCTGTCCCTCTGGGGCGAGCAATCTGCTAGCTATGGGCAAGGCTTTCGTGAGCGATAGATAGGACAGGTCTAATGTGATCAAGCCTGGTAAGGGCTGCAGTATATCTGCTGTGAGATCACTCAGATTTGTTCGTTCTAGATTGTGTACACGAGCATTGACATGCAAACGTCCAAGCAGCTGCCCATAACCCACATCGACCGCATAGACCAGCTTTGCGGCGCGTTGCAAAAGACAATCAGTAAACCCTCCGGTGGAAGCACCACAATCCAGAGCTATCTGGCCACTTGCTTCAATCGCAAAGGCATCCAGGGCGGCTGCCAGCTTATAGCCAGCACGACTTGCATAGCGGGACCGTCCACGCACGCGTACATGCGCATCCCGAGGAACGAGCATCCCAACTTTATCCAGACGTTGATCATTTATCAAAACATTACCGGCCATGATCCAACCACGCGCTTCATCAAGATGGGCAAAGTAACCACGCTCCACAAGCAGCATGCCGAGGGGAAGACGCTTTTTAGAAAAGGCATAATTTTGCTGCTTCTTGTTATGACCATTTGCTTGATGATCTGAGAGTGAAGACATTCTTTTTCCCTTTTTCTTTTCTTATGCATGAGAATGCAACTTTTGCAATGACACATAAAAAAGGAAAAGGGGAGGAGCACGGCTCTGCGGTAATTTAGGGTAATAAGAACCAATCCACACCCGGGTGGCATGGATTAACCTGGTTGTTTGAGTTGTGAAGAAATATATGTATTAATTTCGGGCAGATTCTGCGGCGAGGGTACTTCCAATATAGCTGCGCATTATGACCCTCTTTTCAGCGCTAGCCTCTATTGATCGTCAATAGTGAGCAATACCATTCAACTGATCTGGCACATAATAAAACAACAATTGTCCATGACTATAGGAATTCACACGATAATAAATCATTACCACACTCCTATCTAGCGTGAAAAGCTTCTACTGAATTTTGGACTTCTTTGGAGAATACTAGATTATTTATCTCATGTCAAGCAATAGATACACCAAACCTACAGCTTTTATTTATTTCTTTGTTACCATACACACACACATAACAAACAGCAAAAATCAATATACACGCGGTAGCGGCAGCCTTAATGGCTGCGAACCTCCCCCATCGAGCGCAGCCAGTAAGCACCACGAGTTCACCTTCCTCCACGTCTTGCTCTGTGACCATCTCCGCCCACCTTCCCCTGGGATCATGTTTATGCACCTGGACGTAGGGGCAGGTGGACGGAAGGTGATCATAAAGGGAGGCTGGTGGGTTGGTGAGCTCATGGTGCGGGCGGCTGCGCTCGATGGGGGAGGTTCGCAGCCATTAAGGCTGCCGCTACTATTTTATTATCTTCTTTTTTGTATTTATCCCCTTTATATATCTTTTGCTTGTACGTGGATTTGTGCTAAAGGGGAGCATGCTGGGCATTTAGCCAGGATGTAACCTATTACAAGCATTCTTCATGAGGATTATTCTTGTAAGGCTTGTTGGGATGGTAGAACTCCTATGGTGTCGATGGTAAAGTTGTTTTGGGGATAGCTGTCCGTATCCACATTGAGATAGATGGCGCTGGTAATCGATGGCTGGCCGCCGGTTGTCAGGGTGCCGGTGATGAGAATAGGTGGCAGACTTTGTCCGATGGGGATCTGGGTGACTCCTGTATAGGTGGCAAAAAAGAGTATGGGACTGGTATTTGCAGTCGTTGTGACTTGCCAGTTTGTACCACTGATACTTAGATTACTGAAGCCTACGGGAATGACACCGGTGAGATGCAACAACTGGCTACCCGTGTTGAAAGGCTGGGGACCAACATTGCTCACAGTGAGGGTGGAGGTGACGGCCTGGCCCACATAAAAGGTGTTTCCATTGTGCGTCAATTGGAACTGTAGGTTCGGTAAACCAAGTGGTAATGCTTGCAGTGTCAATGGAATCAAGGTAGCTGGAATAGTGGTTTGCACAGATAGTGGCGTAATCAGGGTGGGTTGCGCAACCGTCACAAAGGTATCTGTGGCCAGATTATTGGCGGACTGCCGATCACCAGGTGTCTGGACAACAGCGGTATCGGTGATCGCTATTCCAACCGCGCTAGCTACAATACCGGATAGCCTGATCGGCGGAAGTATGGTTCCAGGTAGAACTGGATAGGTGCCAATATAGGTGGCGGAAATCAGGATCGGGCTGAGTGCTCCAGTCATTATGATCGACCAGTTGCTACCGCTGACTGTGACGTTTTTGAGGCCAACCGGTAGTACAGCGACCATGTGTACAAGATTGGAGCCTGAAACCGCACCAGCAGAAGGTAAGCTTGAAATGCTGATCTGCTCACTCAAGGTTTGTCCAATTCCTAGATTTGAACCACCAGCATGAATTTGCTGGATGGTCAGATCGGGCAATGGCAACGGGGTTGGACTTGGCGTCAGGGTTGGAACTGGGGTTGGGCTCAGCGTCGGCACTGGCGTGGGACTCGGCGTCGGGGTAGGAATTGTGCCAGTGGCCAGATCGCGAGCCATATTCCAGCTGTTTGGCGTGCCCAGTCCAGTGGCCAGATCATAATTAGCGGTTGCCTGGTAATATAAGTTGTTGCCCGTGGTTATATCGTGGAACGGTGGATACACCTGTGCATTATTATAGAGGTTATACAATGGCACATGCGCATTACCCAACACTGGCTTACTCTGGGCGATCAAATAGTGATTGATATCGCTCGCGATGGCCGCCCAAAGCGGTGCGGCTGCACTGGTACCACCTATCGATAACCAGCCTGAACAGTAGGAAACCGCCGCTGCGGTACAGTAGACCGAATAGCCTGTGGAGGGATCTGCATCAGCCGAGATATCAGGCACCATCCTGTGAGTATTAGTCAGGTTGATACCCGTCTGGTAGCCTGGTCGCGTAAAATATGAACTGATGCCACCACCACCACCGGTACCATTACTTACATTGCTCCATGCTGACTCGCTTGCATAGGTACCACCTGTACCTATAAGTAAATGAGTACCTCCAACACCAACAACATATGGATCGCTGGCAGGAGAATCGATGGCCAGGGTCGTTGTATCTCCACGGCAATCATAGGCGCCGGTATCGCCACTGGCCGCGAAAAAAGCCTGTCCTTGTGCGGCCCCCTGGGCAAAGATATTATCGAGGGCCGCTAATTCTGCGTTGCCGGACGATGGCTCACATAATCCCCAACTAATCGAGGTGACTTTGGCCAGATTGTCGGTCACGATTCTATTATAGGTATCATTGACACCTGATCCATTATTGGGCCCAATGTAAATCTTTTGTGCCGCATTGGGTGCGAGCGCTGACACAGCCTCCATATCTAATACAACCTCAATAGAAGAATCACCAGGTGTATTTGTGGCACCATCGACCAGCACATTCGAGTATTTCGCTGGTCCGAGATTATAAGTACTGAGGTATGTATCGACATCTGAAGGCTTGTAGCCATCCAGTTCAAAGATCGCCACGGTCTGACCAGTTCCAGAATATCCGGCATTGATTAAGCTATCTGCGCCATAGGCTGTCCTGAGTTCGTTTGGTGTATACCCACCGCCTGGACCTATCAGTGGCCTGATTTTTTTACGCCCATTTTTATAATTTATATAAATAGAGGATTGAGGATTCCATGGAATATTATTCAATCCCGCAATGCTCTGTATAGCATTACCAAGTGCATCAGGGACGGAAGGATTATTGGCAGGAGCATAAATAATATGGCCACTGCAATAATAATTATTGATCGTCACCTTAAAGGCTTTTTCTACCTGTGCGACGGTACCAGTGGCATCAATAATTACATTATTGGGAGCAATTGCGTCAATGGCAAGGCCTTGGCTGCGTAGAAAATTTACCACCTGATTCACTGTAGTCTGCGTGGGACCAAACTGGCTGGTGAATTGTTGAGGGGTCAAAAAATGTTGATAGTAGGCCGAGTTAGAATCATTTTGGGCGGCGATCAATGCCGTTAGATCAGCCTGATTGCGTAGCGTAAGGCTAACGGCAAGATGCAAAATATTATTTTTGGCAGTTGCATGCTGTACTGCCACACCCTTCAATGTTGGTATTACATGACCTGGTAGCACATGAAATGTGGGCTGCGAAATATGGCTGGCGGCAAAAATAGGCGTGACCGTCTTTACGGCACCATTGGTCATCAACGCAAGCATGACTGCAACACTTATCAGTATAAAGTGATGAATTCGTCGCGGATCAGGTTTTATCTTAAACATCGGTATCTTATTCCTAAAAAGTAATAATGCAATTTCTATAGAGAAATTACCTCTACTTAATACTACCGTTGTGTAGAAATTGCCCTCGTCAATAAGTATATATTGATAAGCACAACCTCAAACGCTCCGGACATAAAAAAAGATGGGGATCAATGCCCTTGAATAGTACTAGCATATAGTTCGGCTTGCTGTATCATGTTGTTTCAAACTATACTATGACAATCAATAAATTTCATCCTATATACAATCCATTAGTTCTATAGGTAGAGGACTAAAAACAGCGATGACTGAACAAAAGACACCCATTACACGGAACAATAATCGAAATAAAAAAGAATTTTATTCTATTTTTGGTTCTATCAATGAGGGTGCCTTCGTCTATGATGAGCAGGGACGTATCCTGCTAGCCAATTCTGTTGCCAATCGACTATTAGGCTTGAAGTCCAGGGAATCGAGTCGTGGCCATCTTTATTCTGAATATCTCCATCTATATGAAGAGGTAGGTGGACAACAGTTTCCGCTCTCAACGCAAGCGGATCCTTTAACACAGGCGCTACAGGGTACTTCGACACGACCTGTCGCGGCCCATCAGGTGCTATTACAGCAGGCGAGCGGAAACATGCTGCATGTGGATGTGTATTGTGCCCCTATACCTGCTGATCGCACATCGACACGCAAGGCAATCTGTATCATTCATGAGGCCTCTGTCTCAGCAAATGCGGATACGCAAAAGACGCAACAAATCATCCAGGCGTTGTTGGCTTTAATGGGTCTGCTTCCAGGTGGTAGTGACAACGAGGAGTATCCTCAAATGGCGACGGAATTACTTACTTCACCCGACATGCAGATGATCACAAAATCGATTATTGATTTATTACGCTCACAGCTCGCTTCTGAACATGCATGGCTACTCACAATTGATGCGACCAAGGATCAAGTTAAATTTATAGTCATGAGCGGTTTTACACCTGAACAAGAAGCACTGCGCCATAAGGCGGCGGAAAACTCTCCTATCTCTGCATTTATCAATCCAAAATATCTGGCTCGTCTCTTGATGCAAGAGATCCTGATTGTGTCACGCAAAGATATTCCGATTCAAGAGAGTTTGCGGGCCGATATTGGTGCGGAAACCCTACTCTGTCTACCACTGTTCGCGTTTAACCAGGTAATTGGCTGCTTGGTCCTGGCAAAGAGTGGCGATGGCATCCAATACTCAGCAGGAGAGATTGAATTAGTCAAGGCGATGTCAATGCTGATCACATTGATTCTGAAGCAATTTTATCTACGGACACAGCTTTTGCAGGTACAGGCTCGCGAACAGGCCTTGAGCGAAACCTATCAACGCATGAATGAATTTTTGGATCTGGCCAGCCATGAGCTATGTACGCCCTCAACGATCCTGATGGGAAATCTGCAACTGGCCCAGCGGCGCCTCCAGCGCGGTAAGATGCCAGCCACGCAAGAACAATGGGAACACTATCAGGCCAATATGCATCAGGCCCTGGAAAATGCCCTGCATGGGGCACGTATCCAACAACGTATGATCCACGATATGCTGGATGATTCACGAATACAAACCAATACCCTGAACTTACATCTGCGCCTTTGCAACCTGCAGGAATTAGTGGCTGAGACGGTCGCAGCTCAACAAATAGTAACACCTGAACGCATTTTTATCATCGAATTACCCTCTGCTGAACATGCTCTTGATATTATGATTGATGCCCCACGTATTCGGCGTGTCATCAATACCTTTATCCGACAGGCCCACGCCTATTCTCCTCTGGACCGGCCAATCAGGATCTGCCTCTGTCTGGAAGAAGACCAGGTTCGTGTAGAGGTCCGCGATCAGGGCTGGGGTGTTCCTGCCGCTGAGCAAGAACTAATCTGGAAACGTTTCTATCGCTCAACCGGCGTCGCGGTCCAGAACGAACTGGACCTCAGCCTGGGCCTGGGCCTCTATCTCTGCCGCGCCTTCATCGAACTCCACCACGGCACAGTCGGCGTTGATAGCCATCCACCACAAGACACAATCTTCTGGTTTACGCTGCCACTCGACGCGCAAGAATGAGTCTTTAGCTGACAGCTACCTTATGAATTCTTAAATAGACATTTTTGTCAATCACCTTTAAAAAACGTCAAAAAAAGAGATATACTATAATTATAATAATTACCATTTTATAAAAAAGGATTTTTCGCATGGATAACGATAAGGATATACCAACAAGTGAGCCAGAGCCACCTGACAAATTCTTCCAGCACTTAGAAAGTTGGTCCAAATCTACTAAATGGGATGTCGAGCCCGAAAATCGCTTTTCAAGTCCGCAAAGTCCTGTCAATGATTATTATGCATATTCGAAATCTACTCAAACCACTCACTATAAGACACATGATTTTGCTCATGAAAAAGAACTGGAATGGTGGAGGTCGTTTTCGGAAAAATATCCTTATCCATTGTATTGCATTCTACTCGCCGAAGCCGATGATGAAGTAGCCAGGCAGTTCATGGAAAAGGAACGTTCCTTTATTGATCATGTAACAGGCAAAGTCTGCTGCCTGATCTATTTTCGCGATCTTGATCGGGCAAAATTCTTTGATAATCCCTTTGAACTGGCAGAGCATACACGCTGGAATAATTTTATCAGCAGCTATACACGCATAGAATTTGATAAATACCCCTGCTTTCTCTTTTTTGAAGATTTCACCCACAGTGATTGGATTATTTTTTCATTGAAAGATATGAGCCTGCCACAAGTAAAAACATTATTTCAACAAGTGTGCACTTATATCCATCAACCACAAAAACAACTTTTTACCAATAAAGAGAAAAGTGCCTTTGAAAAACTAAGTCAATATGGAAAGGGCCATGTCCTCAAAAAGAGAGGTAAGGTCTTCGGAAGATGGATTGAGGAGTACGCGCCAGGAATCATCGCTGAGTTCCTTAAGACCATGATCGGCCTTCAATAAGGGATCCAGGAAAGCCTGTCAATCTATCGGCCCCTGGCTGGCTGGTCGCCATTGTGCTCGGTATCCATGCCATCAACCTGCGCAAAAAAGCACTGACCAGCCAGCCATCACGAACGTAACCTCTATACTACATGTTGAACTATCCACTCACTGTCTGTATGAAAGGTGGCGTCCTCAGGATTTGATCTGAGCCAGCAGTTCAGCGGTAGCGATGATACGTAGATCAAAGACGTTGGGAAAGCCCGGCTCATCAAAGTCCCACCAGACGGAGAGGACGGCTTGAGCCAGGGCCCAGCCACGGATTCGCTCACGTTCGAAACCAAGTTCGGCCGCCAGCTGATCCACACGGCGCGCCATCACACGTATGGGCTGGGGGGCATTAAACACCTTATGAGTCTCATTGCGCAATAGCGAGCCAGTCTCATAGGCCGGTTCGCCAATCACCCCCTTGGGATCGATCGCTAGCCAGGGAGCACGTTCAGCGGACAGGATATTCTCCTGATGGAGATCACCATGCAGGACTACCGGTTCCGCCTGACTGGCAGCAAGCTCGGCAAAGAGGCGACAGGCTTCGTCGAGCAATTTCAGTGGAATCGGGCCACTGTTCTGACTATAATATGTACGTGCCTCCACCAATCCACGCCCCCAATCCTGAATGCTCGGAAAGGAATGTTGCGCCGGCACAGGCTGCCGGATCTGACGCATCACGGCGGCAGCCTGCGAGAAGGCCTCTGCATCATCTTCGACCGTACTCAGCATATGTCCCGGTTCCAGACGTTCAAGGAGCATGGTTTCATCTTCATCATGAGCATCAAGCAAGCGCACCATACCATGTCCATCACAGATGCGCAGTGCCTCATGCTGAAGCGCAAACTCATCGCTGGGTAAACAGACCTTGATCACAACCGGAGTGCCGTCCGCACGCCTGGCAGGAGCGACATAATTAAATGACAGGTTGAATGGCTGCTCAAGCGTCAGATTCCAGCGTGCTTCACAATTTTTTAGCGCGGCATGCAGGCGCTCAATTCCACCAGTGCCAGTAGCATCATAGCTCAGACTAGCTCTATACATAAAATTGTCGGGCATAATAAACATGGAAGTTACTCTCCTATGCGTTGATTGCATATACTATGTATTGTACTGCTCTTTTTTAGCGGGTATACAAAAACCTGGAGGGCGTAGAAGAAATCCACACAAGGTGGGATGGAGGAGCACGTGGAGAGGAACATAAACAATCACATCGTGTATGTACCAGAGAAACAATGGAATTTTGATCATAAGAATAAAGCTCACTCGTACAAAGATAGATGAGTGAAGCCTGAATTCTACTATCTTGAGCGTATCAGCGTCAATATTTCGTGTACACTGCCATCTCCGTTTGAAAATCGATACAACTATTTTAACACGCTCAAACTACCCATGCAAGAAATCCTGGCTAAACCCAGGGCTTTTTAATTTTCCACTTCCTGGCTCCTACGGAGCCGTATTCTGGTGTGGAGTGTGTTCTGTGGGCGGCCGCGGCCGCCCACAGAACACACTCCACACCAGAATCCTCTGTATATGATTTGCCTGACAGTTACTCCCGGCTGAAAATTAAAAGCCCTGGGCTAAACCGATCTAGCATTCTTTTGCAAGGGTGAGTGGGAATGCAAGACCTCTCACTCACCCTTGTAGGAATTAATCCTCTACACGATCGAGACCACGGGATTTGCTGAGAGCGATTTCAAATTGCTTTTTGAGGGGAGGGATATGGTTGACGGCTCGCATCATAGTGCGTTGTCCAGCCACCACCGCTCGACCAATGACTGGTTTATGAATGAGGGCGTTGCTGTTCATTTGAGCCAGTGATTCTTTGACGGCCTCGGCGCCATATTTTTGCATTTTTTCCTCGTATCCGTGGATAGCAGGAAGAAGGTCGATATGTCCGTCGTGCACCGCTGTCAGTTGTTTGCATAGCAAGCGTGCATCGCGCAGAGCAGTGTTGGCACCTGCGCCACGACCAGGGGTCATTGTATGGATTGCATCGCCGAGCAAGGTGATATTGCTCGTTGTCCAGGCTTCGATAGGCTCTGATGTGCGGACATTAATGGCGGTAGCGGTGGTTGGATCGCTTAATTGGATCAATTTACGGAAATTGGGGTGCCAATTGGGGATCATCTCAAGCATCAAGGTGATTACCTCCTCGCCGTGTAGGGCCATGGGATCACGGGGAAAGTGTTGCCTGGCAGCCCAGAAGCCCCAGCCGATGTAGTCGCGCTCATTGTCATAGAGCATACCTGGCCATTTAGCGAGAAGGTCAGCATCATTGACGCCAATCCCTGCTTTTATGCTTCCATCGTGTTGCCATTTAAATTCAACGACATGGATGATGGCACCAAAACCTTTGGGGGCCATAATTATACTCAGCCCATCAAGAACCTTTTGCGGGAGCAACTGGCGCGCTTCTGGTGTCATGGGAACTTTGGCTCCAAACGAGAGGATGCCTGTATCGACCAGTTGTGCGTGGGGCAGGTATTGTTTGCGGACCCGTGAGTTGGCTCCGTCAGCCGCAACCAGCACAGTGCCAGTCGCACTGGAGCCATCGGCGAAAAAGGCTGTGACAGAGCCATCAGCGTGTTGTTCATAATGGGTGAAGACTTTGTCGAAATGGACAACATCTTCCAGGCCAGTCAAGAGAACCTGACGCATAGTCATGCGACTGACCGTGTGGTCTCGTTTCAGAGGATCTGGGTCCCCAGTTATCAATGAACCGCCTAGCGACCCCAGTTCAGTCAATCGCTCGCTGTACATATTGAAGTACTTTGGAGGTCGTGCACAGGTTGTGATAAAGGTATCGAACAGATCAGGCGGTAAATTTGCTTTGAGGCCACGGATACCATCGGGATCAATGCCCACGCGGTAGCCCTGTATGCCACTCATGCGAGTACGGTCGCGCTCATAGACTGCGACGCTAATATTTGCTTGTTTCAAGCCTTGTGCCAGGCAGAGACCACCTGTGCCTGCACCAATGATCAGCACATGTAACGGGAGAGTAGACATTCTTCAGTCCTTTTGCTACACTTTACCCAGTGATTAAATATCACATCACATGGATAGCACAGTAAATGTAAATCACAGTCACTAAGATATATTACGTTGAGAGGGTAAATAATGTTGCAGGAAAACGAGGGCTCGAAAAAAATCGATCTGGACCCGACCATGAAGGAACGTGTTACCCACTTGCGGGAAGAGCAAATCATGCGGGTGGTGACGGAGGTGCAGCGTAGCAGTGATATTTCGACCTTTTTTGTGCAGGCGGTGGCTGGGAAGGTTGGACTTCATCCCAGCGACCTAAAGGTACTGAGCATTCTCTCGCGCCAGAGTCCACTCAGTGCCGGACGTCTCGCCGATCTCACTGGTTTGACGACGGGCGCCATTACCTTTATGCTTGATCGTTTGGAGAAAGCTGGCTATGCACGCAGGATGCGGCATCCTGTTGATCGTCGTATCGTGTTGATTGAGCTTATTCCAGATCCATTGGAGCAGGCGACTGGCAAGTATTTTGCAGCAATGTTACGAGCGACCACTGATGCAGTGCGGGATTACTCTGACGAGCAGCTTGCGCTGGTAATAGATTTTCTTGAGAAGGTGAATGCGGCGGCGGAAGACGTCATGAAGGACCTGGAGAAGTAGAGGAGAGGATATGTATTGCAGGCGTTTTTCTTTTCTTTACGATTCACACATCTTTTTTTATAGAGCGGTATAAATAGGTCAAATGCCCCATGCCTGCTACGCTTTTATTCGCTTATACTGGGCAAAGCGCTGGTTTAGCGCCTCTATATAAAAAAGGATGGAACCATGTCAACCAGAATGAAGCGTTTCTCATTACACTCTATTCTACGCTTACTCGTTGCGGCCATCAGCATTCCTCTATTAACCGGACTCTTCGTACTATTCACCACAGGGGAGGCTGCTGCGCATGCTAGTCATCCAGCATTGCAGTATGTCGCATTAGGCGACTCTCTGCCTTTTGGTTATCAACCTGATAATGATTTTACCCATGGCTATGCGAGTGATCTTTTCCAGACGTTACAGACAAAACAGGGGTATGGGACGTTCGCGAATTTTAGTTGCTCGGATGATACTACCGCTACCTTTATCAATGGCGATCCTACGCAGAGCAATAGCCAGCGTGGTTGTCTGGTACCAGAGGTGCAGACCTCCAGCCAGCTTTCAGTGGCTAAAGCTTACTTACAGGTACATGCCAGCGATATCGGACTGGTAACACTCCAGATCGGTATCGATGATTTCTTGAATAGTGGCGCGATCAATTTGACTAATTGTCAGGTCGATCCTGCGATCTTCAATGCTCAGCTGACGACCGTCGATACAAATCTGACGCAGACGATCCTGCCACAGTTGAAGCAGGCACTTAGTGCCGCACCCAAACATCAGGCTAAACTGGTATTGGTGGATTACTTTAATCCACTACAACAACTCTGCCCCAATACTACAGCCTACATCAATACTCTCAATCAACATCTTAAACAGGATGCTCATGGTTATGCTGCCTTTGTTGGCATTAATCATCTTTTTACAACCCAAAATCTCTGCCAGTTGACCTGGATCTGTAATGATCTCCCCCCAACCCTGGGAGATATCCATCCACGTGATGAGGGCTACGCGTTGATCGCAGACACGATCTATAATCGCATCTTCTGCCATCGCGAGATTGAAGACTAAGTCCTAGCATACACGATACCAGTCGAGTCCTTTCTTTTCCGCTTTTAAACACTTGTAACAGAAGTAGAAAAAGAAAGGGCCTTTTTGTGTAGACCAGGCTAGAAATGAAGGAGGATCTTGTTATGAATAATTCGCAGCTCTCATCAACTGCCAATAACGACCAGATAGAAAAACTCTATCAAGCGTTGATAGATAGCTGGAACAGGCGCGATGCACAATCTTTCGCAGTTCTATTTACAGAAGATGGAGAGACAATCGGATTTGATGGAAGTCAATTAATCGGTCAGAGTGAGATTGCCAGCAACCTGCACGAAATTTTTAGCCATCACGTTACCCCTCCCTACATCACCAAAGTCAAAGATGTGCGCTTTTTCGGTCCTGATACCGCCATACTCCGTGCGGTCGTCGGCATGATTCCACCCGGCAGGACTGAGATCGAACCACAACTCAACGCCATTCAGACCCTTGTCGCCACGAAAAGTGAGCGTGGTTGGCTAATTGCTCATCTTCAAACTACACCCGCTCAGTTCCATGGCCGGCCAGACCTGCTTGAACAGCTAACCCAGGAAATAGAGCAGGTGCGCTCAGCTACACACAAATAATCAATATCCAACTAAAATATACGTGTTAAAGCTGAATTAACCGTGGACTGCGAACCCGGAAGGGTCATATCCAGACCCGGAACGTGCTGCTGAATGTCTTGCCAGATGTCGTTCTTTATGGCAGGTAACGGAATATAGTTATAGAGATCATAGCGACTCTCAATCTTTATAGGACGTTTCCCATAAAAACGAATCTTGATAGCAGCACGTTCCTCACGAATTCCCTGTTCAATTGGCAGTGCTTCCGCAGGCTTTTGTAGCTGCAATGCAGGTTCGCCAGTATGCGGCGAGAGTACAAGTTTATGAATATTTTGCCATGGAGTATAGAGAATATGTGCTCCAGAATTATAAACTATTCCTTCACGGCCAACGACTATGCGTTGCTTTGTAGCGCCATATAATGTGGCGGCACCAACCAGACAAAACATAAATATTGTAGCTAGAGATGCCCACAAACGATACATGTCATGTGCATATATGGCCCGCACCAGGGAAGTCACTTCATAAATTGTAAGGGATCCCCACAAAAAAATTGCCAGAGCAGAGAGCTGTCTGGTTGCACCTATACTATAGCTATGTGCCTCACTTAATTGATATGTTTGCGAAGAATCATGCTTGTTCATTATTTCATCCCTGATTATAATAATACGCTGTTCCCTTACATATACGGACGAAAGTGGTATTTAGATGAGCTATCAAGCTGTATCATATTTGTCCTAAAAAATCATTTCATAATCAATAGGGTGTAAAACGTGTATACACATTTTACACCCTATTGATTTAAATACATTCGAGCATCAACAAATGCAGAATCTTTTAGTTTTTCCCTAGTCGAGAGTTAAAAAATTTCACCATGTTGTCGCCTGTAGGATCGGTATATTTTTGCGCGACCATGCCTTTTACGAGGTCGGAGGTGGCGTAGCGGAAGTGTGGATGATCCTCGGCTACAGCCTGAATGATGATTTCCGCGATCTGGTCTGGAGTTTGTCCCAGCGAGGCAAAGCGTTCCTGGGAACCTCCCATGTACACTTCAAACATCGGTCCATAAATGCGCTGCTGCTCATCAGTTGGTGTCGCTGAAGTAGCGACAACTGAGGCCACGAAGTTTGTGTTTACAGGACCTGGCTCGATCACGGCCACATCAATGCCCAGGCGTTGGGCGACCGGAGCCAGACTTTCCATGAAACCTTCAACGGCAAATTTGGCGGCACAATAGGCATCGTTAAAGGGCTGCCCGATAATTCCGCCCACGCTAGAAACCGTGAGAATACGGCCTGCGCCAGCCGCACGCATAGCGGGAAAAACCGCCTGGGTCATACGCCATACGCCAAAGAAATTCACTTCCATGGTACGTCGTAAATCCTCGTCCGAGGTCTGTTCCATTGTACCCAGATAGCCTGCGCCAGCATTATTTACCAGTAGATCGATATGACCATATGTCTGTAGCACCTGCTGTACACAATCTGCCACCGATGTATCATCCTGTACGTCAAGCGCACGTATATCCAGGGTCACACCGGCTGAACGGGCACGCTCCTCCAACGAACCAGCCTTTTTCGTATCACGCAGTGTCGCCACAACTGTATAGCCACGCTGCGCCAATAATACCGCCGTACTCAAACCAATACCCGAGGACGTCCCGGTGACCAACGCGATCTTCTCATTCTGTACTGAACTCATTGCAAATCCTTCTATCCTGTACAAGGATATTAACCAGTGATGTGTGATGATGCCAGGTTACTTATACATAGCATCGAATCAACAAAGCTGAAATATAGTTACTTCTTTAGACACGTACAATATTGCAAAAAAGTCTATCGGGAAATAGTGGAGCGCAAAGACTGTTATGAGCATGCGTGCAAAACGTAGTATTTATCATTACGCATGCTCTACAAAAACTGTGCTGGCTATTGGGTGAAAAGACTGTCCTTCACCAGGATTACTATTTAATTTTGTCGATGGCGACAACAGCAATAATAAAGATGGCCAGGCTGGCCGCACAAAAACTGATCCATCCACCGGAACCACCAACGATAATCAGGCAGATCACGGCCATCACAATCAAGGTTAACAGGGACATGCCAAATGCGATCAGCCGCAATACATTATGATTATCAGGCGCAGATGGGTATAATTTTCCAGCCGCTCCACCCATTGATTGCCGTTGATAAGAGGACTCAAATTGCTGCTGATTATCTATCTGCTCGCCTCCATATCCACCATAACTTGAACTCTGACCAGCCTCGCTGGCCTCTCTTTGTGGCATCATAATTAGATTATTCCTCCTATTAGCTTTATTGCTATTGTTCTGTCTATCCATCATCAGTTACGTATAAGAGGAATATAAAGTTGCGTAGCAGCGGCCGGTCTTGCACCTGCAACTGTACGACGTACGAGCAGGCACAAGCCAGGCTTGCTCAACACAACTACATTTGTGCTTCTCGGACGGGACTAAGCAAGGATAATAAGCCTCCTACCACCATTCCAGCCAATAATGCTATACCATGAATATCGTGCAGGATTGATAGGCTGATGACCCCAATCAAACAAATGACGATGGCCAGCCAGAGCAACAGCCTCAGTCCTCCTGCCCGTGGCGATAAGATGCGCAACAGGACAGAGCCAACAATCCACAGGACAATGGAGATCCAGATGCTGCCAGTGGATTGGCCGATCAAGGATGAAACTTCAAAGATTGCAAAGAAAACGGGTAGAAAAAACTGAGGTTCTTTGCTCCTCAACAAGAGGATCAACATGCCACCCATCAGGCCGAACAGAGCGATTGAGTTGCCTCCTCCATAGGGTTGCCAGAGATAGCCCATAATTTCTCCAGCCAGTGCACCCGAGCAAAAGAGCAGTAACCAGCGCCACCATCCCAGCCAATGCTGAGCAGGAATCCCGACACAGATAAAGCCAATTGAGACGGTCAACAACTGCACCCAACCATCGGAATCTACTAATAATGGCGAGAGGATGCGCCACCATTGTCCTGCGGCCAGCGCATGTGGATCGCGCTGTAATGTCTGTAATACTACAGGTGAGAACTGCATCCAGATCACAAAGATAGTAGATAAGAGTATCACCAGCAACGGTAGGAATGGCAGTGGCCGCAGTGCGATTTCCTGTCGTAAGTTTAGCCTGGTTGGCTTTTTCTGGCTTGCTTCATCATTATGAGTATATGTGTTTCTCGAATTATCTTTAAAAGTATTCATAGCTATTTCTATCCTGCGTCCTTCTATCTATACATACATACTTTTCGCCATAAAATCCACTTTTTTAGGCGGCCGCGCTTGTTTCATCTGCAGAAAGTATATACAATAGCCGGATAGGCCCGCCTCATCCTACCGGGTGATTCGGGTGGGTGAGCATGTACGAAAAATGTTACGTACTCCATCGTTTCTGGAAATGGTAGTCCGAAACAAGCAACTGTATATGTAGAGAAAGGAAACATTACGTATGATTTTGAAGACACTACGCTTGGTCTGTATTATCTGTGCGGCACTCGCCTGTGGATTAACAGTAACCCATGATCTGGAGATGCCCGGTAAACAATTGTTGAGTGGTGCCGAGTGGTTGACGGTGCAGCATACGTTCTATGGTGGATTTGCGATTGTTGGAGGATTGGCTGAGGTGCTGGGCCTGCTCACAGCCGGAGTCCTGGCTTACTTTCAGCGTCGGCAACGCATGGACTTTCTATTCTCACTGGTCGTTGCACTCTGCTTTGCGGGCATGCTGGTGCTGTTTGCGGTCGGCAATAATCCGCTCAATCAGCAGATCGCTGCATGGACTCCTCAGACGTTGCCTGCTAACTGGCATGAGGTTCGTGACGCCTGGGATATGTTTCACGCCGCTAGTTCTGTGCTGGCAAGTCTGGCCTTGCTGCTACTGCTGATCTCAGTATTGCATCCAACTACATCTCAAGCCGCCACGGTCACCTCAGCATCCTCAACCAAACAAAAACAACAGAACAGCTTTAAGGCTACGCATCTTTCGCACCGGCTCCAACAGGAGTAACAGTGAACAGAGTAGCTAAATCCTTGTATGTAGCGGCCTCAAAACCAGCAGCGGCAAGACGGCTTCCAGCCAGCCATGCCTCCTGGAAGTCGTCACTCTTCAGCTTTGCGCGTGCCCGGTCCATGGCCTTGAGATAGGCTTTTTTATAAACTGGTGGCATGGGAGCAACAATCTGTGCTCGTATGCCTGCGGCAATGCCCCAACACTGTACCGCGTGCTGCGCCTGCTTCAGGGTCACCAGGATCTGCCCATATCCTTCCAGACAGAGAGCGGCAAGTTCTTTACCTCCCAGTTCTGAAAGATGTTTCCAGGCTTCCTCATACAAGGCGCGCGCCTGCTCTCCCTCACCGCGCAGGCCACTGATGCGGGCCAGCACAACCAGTGTTTCCGCAGTTCCATGCCGCTCATTGATCTGTTTGAAGAGGTGTCGCGCCTCTTCCAGTACCGTCATTGCGACCTCTTCATCCCCTGACGCATAGTGGATCTGCCCAAGTAAGACCAGGACGAGCGCTACCAACCTTTTATTGCCGATGGATCTGAAAAGGGCCAGGCTTTCTTCAGCCAACTCTTTCGCCCTGGCCCGCTCCTGCCCCGCCAGAAAGAGGATCGTAGCCATATCAAACAATGGATAAGCGGTACTATAGTGCTCACCTAATGCCTGGTAGGCGACCAGCGCCTCGTCAGCCAGTGTGAGCGCACGCTGGTAGCTACCTTGAATACAGGCGATCTGCACCAGGGCTTCGCGCGTTGAGGCGCAGCGACGCGGATTGTCCAGGTCAATGTAGAGGGTAAGCGCTTCTTCAAGCAGGCGACGAGCAACTTTATAGTTGTCTCTCACCATGGCCAGATTGCCCTGTAGACGCAGAATATTGGCCATCGATTCTTTATCGCCACTCTCGCGGAATAGGAGCTGACTTTCGCGCAGGTAGGATTCTGCGCGTGCGGCCTCATTTTGTAGCAGCGCCATAAAACCTGCATTATGCAGCGCCTGCGCTTTGATGATTGGTGATATCCCCTGACTGGCCGCCAGTGCTTGCTGCAGAAAAGCTGAACCATCCGCAAAATAACAGCGAATCTCCCAGAAGCGCATCAACGCTGAGCAGAGCTGGATCGCTTGCTCTATATGTTCAGTACAACGGGCCTCGACACTCAATAACCAGCGGAGCGCCACGCGCACATTATCATACTCACGATCGAGTTGGTCCAGCCAGAATATTTGCTCGGCTCCATTCAATAAAGGTGTAATCCTGGTAATCCAGCTCACTATATACTCGCTCAACGCAGCCTGCGTGGCCTGAAGTTCACCTGTGCTGGAGAGGCTTTCCAGTCCGTATTCACGCAACGTACGCAATAGCCAATAACGAGGCTCCCCCTCCCAATCATCTGAGAGCCGCAGCATGCTCTTATCCACCAGACTTTCCAATACCTCCAGGATATTGCCCTGGACTGGACTACTGGCACTACAGACCTGTTCAGCGGCTTCCAGCGTGACGCCACCTGTACAGACCGCCATACGGCGAAAGACACGCTGCTCATCGGCCTCAAGTAGATTATAACTCCAGTCAATCGCGGTATGCAGGGTCTGCTGACGCTCAGGCACATCCTGGGCTTTCCCTTGTAAGAAGATAGTGCCTTGCTCCAGGCGGGCCAGTAACTGTGCTGGCTTGAAGTGTCTGGTGTGAGCTGCCGCTAGCTCTATTGCCAGTGGAATACCATCCAGGTAGCTACATATCTTAATGATCGAGCTGACATTCTCCTGATTAAGGACAAAATTGGGGAGGACTGCCTGAGCCCTTTGCACAAATAAGCTGATGGCATCAGCAGGTCGCCAGGATTGTAGATCCACTATTGCTTCTACAGCTGGCAGTGGGAGCGGCGCAAGCTCAAAAATATGCTCAGCTTGCAGATGCAGTATTACGCGACTGGTCACGAGTATTTGCAGATGGGGACAACTTGCCAGCAGGTCAGCGATCAGCAAGCGTGCGGGTAGTACATGTTCAAAATTATCCAGTATCAAGATCAGTGCCTGTTCCTGCAAAGCACTCTTGAGCTGTTCGAGCAGACTGCTATTTTTATCTTCCTGCACATCCAGGGCCTGCGCGAGTGCGAACAGGACTTCATCAGTAGTACGCACTCGCTCTAAAGCAACGAAACAGATCTGTCTGGAGGAGCGCTCCTCAAGCTGTCTGGCGACCTGAAAGGCGAGCCGTGTCTTGCCCACGCCAGCGGTACCGATCAGTGTCAGGAGGCGCACATCCGGACGGGATAGTCGTTGAGTCAGCATGACCAGCTCATGCTCACGTCCGACAAAAGATGCCAGGTTGGAAGGAATACCTTGTAGTGAACGTCGGCGTCCAAGCGTGGCGGGTCGAGGAAAGGTCTGGGGAAGATGGGGCTGCACAAGTTGAAAGAGTCGGCTATGGCCAGGAATATCCTTCAGCCGGTATTCCCCGAGATCCTGTATCGTCAATGGTTCTGGAAGCTCATGAGCAATCAGATCATGGGTACGTTGTGAGAGCAGAACCTGTCCGCCATGGGCCGCGCTCATAATACGGGCGGCATGATGTACATCTAGTCCGATGTAGCCTTCTTCTACCTCTTGCAGTTCGCCCGTGTGGATCCCCATGCGGACACGCACGCTGACACCATCGGGCCACGTCGTATTGTGCAGGGATTGCTGGGCGCTAGCGGCTGCTAAGATAGCGTTTTGGGCACGCTCAAACACCACGAAGAAGGCGTCACCCTGCGTATCCACTTCATAGCCATCCTGCTCGGTAAACGCGGCCCGTAGTACACGCCGACACTCACGTAACATATCAGCATAACGGCTCCCAAGCTGTTGCAGCAGACGTGTTGAACCTTCGATATCGGTAAAAAGGAGTGTTAAAACGCCACCAGGGAAGCGCCGCGTAGTCTTGTTCATCGCTCCGTCTCCAATCAAGACGATCTTTTCGCTTTCCATCAATAATATCACAAAAATGCTCTATACGCGCCCCGAAAGCACACAGAACACCAATTAATTATGCTTGAACAGAAAGATATTTTTACATACCACCACTTACCTATTGACAATCAAGTTCATTGCTTCTATACTTAGTTACATGAGTAATGAACCAGCGAAGTGGTGGTAATAAAATGAGCCATCTTATTGAAGACAACAGACCAATTTTCATGCAGATCGCTGAACGCATTGAGAACGACATTATTGAAGGAGAATTGCCCGAAGAATCACAGGTTCCTTCGACCAATCAGTTCGCGACCTTTTACCAGATCAATCCGGCTACGGCCGCCAAGGGGATTAATCTGCTGGTGGATCAGGATATCTTGTACAAGAAGCGAGGTGTAGGTATGTTTGTGGTTACAGGTGCACGCGCACGCTTGCTGGCCCGGCGGAAAGAACAGTTCTTCGAGCAGTATGTGGTGACGATGCTTCAGGAAGCAGAAAAGTTAGGCATTACTATCGATGAGTTAAAAGATATGATTCAAAGAGAGGTATATCATTCATGAATAGTGTCGTTGAGGTCCATCAACTGACAAAAAGATATGGCCAGGTGACGGCAGTCGATCAGATCAGTTTCTCACTGGAGGAGGGCAAGATCTATGGCCTGCTGGGACGTAATGGAGCCGGCAAGACAACGATTATGCAGTTGCTCACCACCCAGATCTTCCCTACCGGTGGCGATATTAAAATCTTTGGCGCCACCCCTTATGAGAATAATGCCGTTCTGAGCCAGATCTGCTTTATCAAGGAGAGCCAGAAGTATCCAGATTCGTTCCGGGTCGTTGATGTGCTCAAGGTGATGACTGGCTTCTTTCCCAACTGGGATCGCGAGTATGCTTCTGCGCTGATCGAGGATTTCGAGCTTCCTTTGAAACGCAAAATGAAGGCGCTCTCCAGAGGTATGTTGTCCGCTGTGGGCATCATTATTGGTCTGGCCAGCCGGGCCCCATTGACGATGTTTGATGAGCCTTACCTGGGCCTGGATGCAACGGCTAGAAGCGTCTTTTACGAGCGCTTGCTTGAGGACTATACCGAGCATCCCCGTACAATCATTCTTTCAACCCATCTGATCGACGAGGTAAGCCGGTTGCTGGAACATGTACTGGTTATCAACCAGGGTACATTGATCCTGAATGAAGATGCCGAGACCCTACGCGAGCTCGCCTTCTCTGTGGTGGGACCAGCGGCCAGCGTCGAGGCGTTTAGCGTTGGGAAAGAGGTTATTGAACAGAAAGCGTTTGGCCGACAACTTTCAGCCACCATACTTGGCTCCCTGGACAACGCGGAGCGACGGCGGGCCGAGGCGATGGATCTGGAATTGACAGCGGTCCCGTTACAACAACTCATTGTCCATCTGACCAATGAGAAAAGAGAAAGAAAGGCAGTGGAGGCCCTATGAATCGCGTACCTGGTATCATCAAAATGTACTTTCAAGATAAACAATCATGGATGTTGATCCCCTGGCTCTGGATCCTGCTCCCAAGCTTTGCCGTCAACTGGCTGATAGCCTTGTTGACCCATAGCGATGTAGGTCTCTATACCGGCGGGCTTGCCTCGCTCTACCTCTCTACAGCGGCGATCGGCATGTTGATCGTGCGCGAAACATTTCCTTTCGCCATCGGTTTTAGCGCGCGTCGTAGCGAATACTTCCTTGGTACCTTGCTCGTGGTTCTGCTCTTCTGCACTGGCTCAGCAGTCTTGTTGCTACTACTCAGCTTGATAGAGCATAGCCTGATCCGGGGCTGGGGTGTCAATCTTCACTTCTTCTCTGTTCCGTATGTCAGCGATGGACCCTGGCCGGGTCAATTCTGGATCTCGTTTGTTCTGCTCGTTCATCTCTACTCGCTTGGCCTTATGTTAGCCAGTGTCTACCAGCGCTTTAGACGCAATGGCTTGCTGATCCTGGGCGTAATCGCGCTGGTTACTATCGCGCTGACATTCTTTGCCCTGACCAGTTGGATTGGCTGGGGTGGTATCATCGCCTGGTTTGCCCAGCATACAGCCGTAGACCTTGCCTCATGGTTAGCGCTGCCAGCACTACTATATATAGCAATATCGTATCTACTACTGCGAAAAGCGACAATATAATCAATGAGGGAGCAATAAAAAAAGATGTTTATGGATCAACAGAGCACGTTCCAGTTGCACGAGCAGGAACAATTTCAATCTTATTATGGCGCTGACACGTCCGCCTCATCAGCATCCACAAACAGGACTGAACAGAAAATCTATCCACCTGTACGGGACAATAGCAATGTGCTACGCATCCTGGTTGCCTTTCTCTCAATACTGATGTTACTGCTTTTTGGCCTGTTCTTTATGCTGATCATCGGCGGACCAAACGCCTGGATTGGCATCGCCAGCACGACCCTCTTTCTGATCGCTGTTGTCACCATCGATAAAGTTCAATAAAAAAAGTATGCTATATCGCCTACAGGAATGCTGGTTAGGGCACCTGCCAGCATTCCACACCACGGAAGGAAACCGTTATGTCATTTCAGCTAAAACAACCAGCGTTGCTGGAGAATGTTCAGACTCAGACGGAGTCAGCCGTTACATCGACCCCTACACGCCTATTCTTTGTTGATCATGTACGTGTCACCCTGACTATTCTGGTAATCCTCCACCATCTGGCTATCACCTATGGAGCCTTAGGACCCTGGTATTATCAGGAGCCAACCAAAGATCCATTGTCCGCTGGCATACTGACCTTCTTTATGTTGATCAACCAATCGTTCTTTATGGGTCTCTTCTTTCTGATCTCGGCCTACTTTACGCCCGGCTCATATGCTCGTAAGGGTCCCAGGACTTTTCTCAAGGATAGATTGCTACGACTGGGCATTCCATTGCTCGTGTTTAGCCTGCTCATCAATCCCTTGCTACTGATGTTTAGCTTCAAAGTACCATTCAGCCTGAACCTGATGGGTACTGGACCCCTATGGTTTGTTACAGCCCTCCTGATGTTCGATTGTCTGTATGTCATTTTTCGCCAGATCAGCAAAGGCCGAAGCATGCAAATGTTTCAGCAGACACACAAGCCACTGACATTTAAAAGTGTGCTGGCCTTCACATTATTCCTGGCCGTCTTCGTCTTTATTACACGCCTCTGGTTTCCCTTCGGCTGGTCTATTCCAGTTATCAACCTGACCATATCCAACTTCCCACAGTACATCAGTCTTTTCATCGTTGGTCTGCTGGCGGCACACCGTGGCTGGTTTCAAAATACGCCATCATGGATCGGCAAAGTTGGCCTCTGGAAGGCTCTTGGCTCCACGTTAATCTTGTTGCCGCTGGCGATCATCAGTGGGCCAGCCGCATTTACTGGTGGACTCCACTGGCAATCCTTTGTCTATGGTCTCTGGGAATCCATTATGGGGGTAGGTATGGCTAGTGGATTGCTTATCCTGTTCCGCCAGCGCCACAATCGCCAGGGGCGCATCGGACGCTGGTTGTCACAGCAGACTTACGCGGTCTACTGCATCCATGCGCCGATGATTGTTTGCATTGGTATTCTGCTCAGCAGCTTGCATCTCTATCCACTGCTCAAATTTGCCCTGGTATCACTGGTTGCCCTGGTACTCTGCTTCGGCTGCGCCGACCTGCTACGTCGTATTCCAGCAGTGCGCCGCATCCTCTAAAGTTTCTCACATGTAATAATACCTATCGTAATAGAATTACATACATCAATTGGTGTGTGTAACTCTATTGCTTTTTAACAGCGCTTATCCCCCATCCGACGCTGGCGGTTTCTGCCAGGTTAGTAGATAGCGCCAGAGGAGCAAGCGACGCAAGCGTGCAGCTGGCAGATGAACGGAAACGCTCGCCTGAATCTCTCTTAGTGACATCTCCGCTGGCCTGGTTGGTGCTCCACTGTAATCCCAGCCACGACTGAGTGCATAGAAAATATTCACGGGAACCGCGACAAGTGAGATCGCGGTATCAGCCAGACTGGCTTCCCGGTACAAGCCAAGCACCGCTAACACGCCCCCTGGTCGCAATAATGACACCATCTTTTCAAGCGCCTGTTCGAATGGCATATGGTGAAGCGATGCGGATGCACAGATAAAATCAAACTGCTCATCAAATTGGTGCTGCATAAAATCGGCTTCGGCAAACTGGATCAAAGGGTTACGTGTCAGTTCCCGGGCCCGCTGGATCATTGCCTGATCCGGATCTATACCTGACACGACTGTAGCAGACCGCTCGGCTACACGCCGGGCCAATTCACCATCGCCACAGCCAATATCCAATGCATTCTGACAATCCGGAGGGATCTGACGCAAAAGTAATTCTACATAATGCTCATTGTGGTTATACTGCAACATCTCACATTCTGGTCTAGCTATAAACCATCCCTATCATGGCTTACCAGTTCAGGTTGACCGCACCTTCCTGTTGAAACTTCTTTACACGGTTTAGCTATTTTTGTCAAATACCTTCGCGATCATTATTCCAATTGTTCCAGATGAACGCGGTTGCGTAATAGACTGCAATCGATTAGAATAGGCACATAATTTATAGAGGAGATTATTATGAGCGGACTAGCTTTAAAGATACAGGTTGATGATGAGATCGAATTACGCTTGAACGAGGTGCGCTATGCGGATGAATATCTGGCCTTGATCTTGCGCAATCTTGAGTATTTGCAGGAGTGGATGCCATGGGCTGCTTTTGAGCAGACTCCAACATCGCTACGAGCATATATGCAGAACACAATGCTACAATTTGTGGAAGGGAAAGGACTCCCCACTAACCTCTGGTATCGCGGGCAGTTCGCGGGTACCATCGGCTTTTCTAGAATGAGCCATGAGCAGCGCATGGCGGAAATTGGTTACTGGCTCGACAAAGATTTGCAGGGCCGGGGCATTATCACCAAGGCCTGTAGGACATTGGTAGATTATGCTTTCCAGGAATATGGCTTCAATAAAGTGGAGATCCATGCCGCTGCCGGCAACAAACCCAGCCGGTCCGTGGCCGAACGCCTGGGCTTTACACAGGAAGGAATACTACGCCAGGTGGAATGGCTTAAAGGCAAGCCTCATGATATGGTTGTCTATGGCATGCTCGCCAGCGAGTGGACGCATAAATAGTTGAGCAACCGGCCTGGCAGTACTCGGGAGTTGAAAAGGATAGGAATAACATGACGCAGGATCAGCAAACATGGTCGTTTGGTACAGGTAGCGTGACGTGTGATCTCAATGATGGCTCTGTAGTAAATGTGCAGCATCTAGAGCATCCGGGCATGAATTTCTTGCTGAATGAGCAGGAGAATAGCTGGCATCAGGCCCCTTTTCGCTGGGGGAAGGGATTTCTACTCACGAACGAGCAGGGAGCCCGCTGGAATCAGCCACAAACACTCACTGTGAACACTGAAGGACTGGATTGCACCTATCAACTCCTCCCATCACTCACGCTCAAGGTCAGTCGCCTGTTTGGTCAGCACTGGAGCGAAACATACACGCTCACCAATACAGGAACTACCAACGTAGATCTGACCTCGGTGGGCATCAGTACACCTTTTCGCGATCTCTATACCTCAGCTCAGGAGTCTCTTTCGGGCCATTGCCACGCCCATATCTGGACCGGCGGCGCGTATAGCTATGCCTGGGCCTGGCCTATGCGCGGCACAGGACCTGGACTGGGACTGGCCCTGACGCAAGGCGAGTTGTGGAGCTACTCGATCGCTTCGCGTAACTATTTTACTGGCTCGCAGATTCGTGGACATATCTATCTCCATCTCACTGATCGACGCACCCCCCATGCCATGGGCGGTCAGCCCGCCCTACAGCT
The DNA here is from genome assembly GCF_003967575.1 of Dictyobacter alpinus. Lineage (NCBI taxonomy): Bacteria > Bacillati > Chloroflexota > Ktedonobacteria > Ktedonobacterales > Dictyobacteraceae > Dictyobacter > Dictyobacter alpinus. Next base: position 2,758,416 of record NZ_BIFT01000002.1, on the reverse strand, counting down.
ACAGGCAGGCGCGAGCTTAAGCTGGTCCTGGACACTGGACTGGTTTGAGGATTTTGCCAGCTTCTCACAAACCTTGCTTGCGCCCCCAGTGGAACTGCCCAGGCTTACCGCCCAACAAGGCGAGCCGCTACTACTAAAGCGCCTGGTCAATACAGATGTACAGCTCATCCTACCCCACACGGTGCAGGCCAGCAGGCTTTCTGAGACTACAACCGCCTTGCAGAGCAATCAGGCAGGCATAGCTCACATTGATCTACAATGGGAAGGCAAGCGGGCACGCGTTGGTCTCCTTTTCCATCGTCCATTGCGTGAAATAGTTGAGCAGCGTATTCACTTCCTGCTGGCAAACCAGCGAGCCACTGAACGTGGTGGTACCGCAGCGGCAGCCTTTGTTCCCTATGATACACGCTGGCATCTACGTAGCGAGGCCAGTAACTGGTCGGACTGGTCGGATGCTCGTGAGCGCATCTGTATGCCGATCCTCTTGCAACACGCACGCATGCGCGATTGGGGTGAAAAACAAGCTATCGACGAAGCCCTACACGCCTTTACAGCCTTCTGTCGACACTATCTGATCACGCCCGACAACACGGTCCTGGGTGATAGCTTTCAGGATGCCACGGCGAAACCGCGCCTCTATAACTTTCCCTGGTTTGTCGATTATTTCCTCAATCAATATCACCTCTACGGACAAAACGAGGATGGCGAGACCGCCTGCTCTATCCTGGAACGGTATTATACACTGGGCGGAGAACATTTCCTGGCAATTGGCATAGCTGAATCCACCGAAGCAGTCATCCAGCTGCTCAGAGAGCAGGGCCAGCAACAACGGGCCGAACAATTGCGCGCACGGCTCCTCGCCCATGCTGACTATATGCTGGCCCTGGGAGCCAATCTACCAGCGCATGAGGTCAATTACGAGCAATCGATTGTCGCTCCGCTGCTCCAGTTACTCATCTCAGCGCAGCGCCTCAACCCATCCGAGAAATATATAGCGGCCATTAAAGAGCGCCTGCCATGGCTGCTGGCCTTTGCAGGACCACAACCACATGCGCGCTTGCGGCATATCGCCATCCGCCACTGGGATGGCTACTGGTTTGGAGCCCTGCGCCTCTGGGGCGATACTTTCCCACATTATTGGAGCGTCTTGAACGCCGCCGTCTTACTACGCTTACCAGAAGAGGCCAGTATGAGCGAGGCCACAACCATCGCCCACGCCATCCTGGATGCCAACCTCGTCAACTTCAACGACGATGGATCCGCCACCTGCGCCTTCGTCTATCCATCTTGCGTGGATGGGAATCCAGCCCATGTCGCCGATCCACTCGCCAATGACCAGGACTGGGCCCTGGTCTATGCCCTGCAATACCAGCGGGGGTGATGCTAAAAGCGTTAATCACTCCATGCCAGTTACAACTTTTTTAAAAATTCCAGCACAAGTTGATTGAACTCTACAGATTTCTCCATATTAAGATGATGAGCCACATCTGACATAACAATCTTTTGTGCACCCTTGATCTGCCGGGTCAGGATCTCACCTATTTCCAGGATTACAGCGACATCTTGATCGCCAACGATAATAAGTGTTGGTATATCAATTTCAGCCAGCCGGGCAATCGCTGGCGGATCAATCGTCTGAGCTGGTGGAGCGTCTGGATCATTGGGCCGTGTCCAGTTTTGCAGGCACATAGCCCGAATATGTTCACGGACTAAAGGATCAATCTGTTCAGGCGTCCTGGCTGGCCCTTCAGCCCATAAAGGCAGAGAGAGATCGATCATTTGGGGAATATCCATGCGTTCAAAAGCTTCACTCAAGCGCACAAATTGATCCTGCAATGGACTTTCGTGAATCCAGCGTCCAAAATCAAATCCACTAACACCCGGAGAAACCAGGACCAGAGCACCAACCATCGCGGGATGGTTAATGGCAAAGTCAAGCGCGGTAGCAGCTCCTCCCGAGAGTCCAAGGAGATGTGTGTGCTCAATCTCCAAGAATTGCAGCAATCCATACAAATCCTGCCAGTCAGTATAGAGTGGCGTATCAGTTTTGACGACAGCAGAATCTCCATAGCCACGTATATCATAGCGGATTACTCGATAAAACTGCGCTAGTTCCTCAAATTGATCATCCCAGAGTTTTCTATTTGAATAACCACTATGAATTAAAACCAGAGGATGACCATGTCCTGCAATTTCATAAAAGATAGTTGTACCATTTACATCAGCCATACCAGAATAAAACTGTCCTGTTGCTCTAGACATACAATATCCTCCTTACTTATACTGCTAAAATATTGGACGGCAACTAACGAGGAGACTGCCAGATCATCACTCCTTCTGCGTCAGTTGCGGCCGCTACCATGGTTCCGTCGAGTGACCACAGCACACCTTCAAACGAGCTTTTGGACTTTGGTGCAGCAAAGACAAGTTTCCCAGTCCGGGCCTCCCAGATGTGGAAGGTAAGGTCTTTACTACCAGAGGTAATGTATTTTCCTTGCGGGGACCAGTCGAGACCTTCAACGATATTCGTATGGCCTTGATATGTAAGTATATTACGACCGGTCGCCGTTTTCCATACTTGTGTCTTTTTGTCGTCGCCAATTGCTAAACGTCTTCCAATCTTCAAGTAGATAAAAAAGAGCCGTTATGCTGGTCTTCTCGGCATCAGCGTAACGGCTCTCTCTTAGTTTGCGTCTATAGCGCTGGTATGTTTCACGGCGTGAGAGTTAGCGTTTAGGAACAGTATTTACAGCGCTCACGGCGGCGATAGGCGTAGGCCAGTGTAGCCGCACCCAGGGCTACACCCCAGAATGGCCAGAGCAATTCGGGTCCCATGGTTGTCCAGCTTTCAATAAAGCTGGCGCGGGTGGCGACGATGCGTACATATTCCAGGCCGGCCGAGGTTACGACCAATGCAACAATTGTAGCCGGTATGATTGCCAGACGTGGTGGTACGCGCTTACCAGCCAGACCGATCATCCAGCGCGGAAAGATCTCGCCCCAGCGCTGCACCAGTCCTAGCGTGAGGATAGAACCGACAATAGACACGCTAGCCAGACTGGCTCCCGCAAGCCACATACCACTTGCCTGTCCTTCACGAAGCATCTGCTCGCTGATGCCCAATGGAATCCCCAGCGCCCAGATCCAGCGAGTAGCCGCATAGACTATAGGAATCATAGCGGCGAAAGCGACTGCCCATTTTCCCCAGTAGAGGGCCTTCTGCTTGCTTATTTCTTCAGATTGTGTACTCAGGCGTCCACAATGGGTGCAGGCTCCGCGGATAGATCGGTTATAGGTAACCGCTGTGGCGGCCCATAAAGCTCCACCTACCATTAAGATCGCCTGGTTGATGACTGGCCACGGTATCGCTTTTGAGAAGCTAACGGGCGGCCAGTGGAAGGGAGCACCGATCAGGAAAATGGGCGCATAGGCCACAGCCATCAGGACACGCCGATCGGGAATGATGATCAGCAGGGCAGCAGCAAGCAGGATGGCGATAGTCAGGAGCGGTATGCGTACAACTTTTCCACCCCATCTGAAGGACATGATCAGCGCGAGCAAGACTCCAATCAAGCCTAGCACAGCGATCACAGGTGCACCTGTCTCCACTCGTAATCCTTCTAGCACTGACTCTTGTGCGCCATTAGGATCCCCTGGTCCAAAGGGGAAACCGTTTCCTCCTAGCATCCAGTAGAGACCAAGTAGCCCATAGAGCAGTGACCAGATGGCGGTCACAAAGCCGATCCATTGGGGCCAGCGAGCCGACCAGGATGTATTTTTAGGAAGAGTATAATTGACTTCTTTTGCCATGATATTTCATTCCTTTCAGGTTAGCACATACGTAGCGCAGAAAGAGGTATGTATGTGTTGTTGTTCTCAGGAATAAGCATATCGCTGGCAGGGATTTTTGTGATGCGTCAGCAGTCTTGTTGGGGATGAGACATTTGACGCATCATTATTCGTCCTAATCACGCTGGACAAGCCCTTGTTGCCAGGCAAAGACCGCGGCCTGGGTGCGATCCATGAGGTGTAACTTGGAGAAGATATTGCTCAGGTGGCCTTTGACGGTTTTCTCACTGATGACAAGTTGAGCGGCAATATCAGCATTGGAGTTGCCGGCCGCAATTAAACGTAACACTTCTAACTCACGCTCGCTGAGCTCGATGAAAGGATTGGGCGCGGCGTGCCTGGTTCCACGCAGTTCCTGGACTACGCGTGCAGCGACGCGGGGATGCAACACTGATTCGCCACGTACAGCTTTATGCACGACCTCAACCAGTTCGTCGGGCTGGATATCTTTGAGGACATAGGAGAGGGCGCCCGCACGCAAGGCGGGGAAGATATGCTCATCCTCATGAAACGAGGTAAGTACAATGATTTGTGAGTGTGGACTGACCTGCTTGAGGCGGCGGGTAGCCTCAACGCCATCAATGCCGGGCATCATCAGATCCATCAACACGATGTCCGGTACTAGATCAGTCGCCATACGCACCGCGGACTGGCCTGATTCGGCCTCGCCAACCACGCTAAAGTCAGGCTGGATCTCCAGATACGCTCGGATACCTTCACGTACAATAGCATGGTCATCTACAATCAAGATGGTGATTAGCTCGGTCATCATTCTTCTACTCCTGATACAAATTTCTTCGCACTTACACAATTTCTTCGCCGGGTTGCTCACAGCTAACGGTGATTGTCGTGCCTTTTCCCGGCTCGCTCTGAATCTCTATTTGACCGTTCAGCGCCTGAATGCGCTCACGCATAGAGGACAGGCCAACACCACGATAATCCTTTCTCTGGCCATCAAAACCTCGTCCGTTGTCAGTGATGGCAAGCTTTATACGATCAGTACATGTCAGCTGAATCCTGACGGCCGTAGCTTCACTATGGCGCTCGACATTAGATAATCCTTCCTGGATGATGCGGAAGAGGGCATTCTCGATCACCAGTGGTACGGATGCATCGTTAGCCATTTCAAGTTCAAGTGGAATACCCGTCTGTTCCTGCCAGATGCGTGTATATTGCCGGACCGCTTCAGCCAGATTCTTACCCTCTAGCCCAACTGGTCGTAACTCGCGGATCAAGGTGGTCAGTTCGCGCTGCGCCTGACGGATCAGGTTTTCGGCTTTGGCCAGTTGCGTCTGCGCTGCTGTCGGATTGCGCTCCATCAGTGCTCGCGTCGTGCTCACATGCAAAGAGACGGCAAAAACCTGTTGCTTGACACTATCATGCAAGTCACGGGCCAGCCGCTGGCGCTCCTCAACGGTCGCCAGATCCTGACGCGTCCTGAGTAATTGTTGTAGCTGCTGCGCCATTTGATTAAGGCGGCGAGCCAGTTGACCCAACTCATCACGTGAGGCATCCTGTACAAACAGCGAGAAGTCACCCTGACTCCAACCATCAACGGCACTCACGATCGTCTGCAGTCGGCGCACCAGACCACGGGCGGTCACAATCCCAAAGGCCAGGCCAACCATACCGGCCCCAATGAAAAAGACCACGGCCCTCACTCCAAAGAATAGAAATAGATCCATCCACAGTGCGCGTGAACCAACATATATCCGCACCACCAGCGCGCCTCTGCTCTTTTCACCCTCAAGCAGTGGAGTCACCACATATACATTATCCTGCACAAAAATCGTATGTGCTCTCTGTCCTTCAGGCAAAGGAGAGGCAGGATCAGTCGCGAGTATCTGCTGCACGCTTGCTGGCAGTTGTGGCAAAAGAGGAGATCCAGCAGCGGGAGCAACGTCACCGGCGGCTACGCTCACCCTCCCATGTCCATCTATAGCCGCCAGATATCCCTGAAAGGTTGCATCGCTATCATGGCTCATCTTCCAGATCGCCTGAAGACGCTGCTGCCCGATCTTATCTACAGATAGAGTAGATCCAACCATCTGCGCTAGATTCTGTGCGTGACTCTCAAGCCTGGCTTGACCCTGTGTATTGGACACAACCAGGCCAATCAGCATCACCAGCAATTCAAGCAAGCACAACACAACGACACTGGTAAGCATATATGATATCGTTAATTTCCACTGCAAGCGATTGAAGCGTTTCAATACATGATCACCCTTCACAATAATCTTTTTCTATAGATAGACTCTCCAGCACATTTGCAAAAATAGAACCTGGCGCAACCAAAATCTCATAATCGATGCACTACAACCTATACATTGCTGAGAATACACTAAAAGCATAACTTTTTCGTGCGACTGGAGTCCTGTTAAGAGCAAGACAGGTCAGCATCAAACGAAACAAATTCAATTATGTTGGGAAATATCCAGAGTGTGTGCATGCCTGATCGAGCGACTCAGCATGGCAAATAGGGCCAGCACTAGCTGCCCTATGACTGCCAGCAGGACAGTTGTTTTTGGGCCAGCGTATTGCAGTAATAATCCTGTGAGTGTGAGTCCCAGCGGCGCCAGACCATTGCTAATCAGGCGTGAGACACTATTGACTCTGCCACGCAGGACATCCGGTGTGAGCTTAAAGCGGTAGCCTATATTCACGATATTGTAGATCGGGCTGAGTAAATAGGAGAATCCAACGATACATCCAAGCAGCAAGGGTGCAGGTAGGAGTATCAGGGGCATCCAGAGCAATACGTCCAGCCAGAGTATGCCCAGGATGACAAACGCAAAGCGCACGTGCCGTTGCACTTTTGTAGCTACCATCGAGCCAATAATACCTCCAATACCTCCAATGCTCAAGATGATACCAATTACTTCACTGGATGCCTGCTGTGATTGCGCAATAATAATGATGATAAGCGTCTGACCAGCCCCAAAGAAGACGTTTCCAGCGGTCGTCAGGGCCATTGCACGCAAGAGGGGTTGCCGCCAGAGCCAGCCGAGGCCCTCTACGATATCTTTGAGGAGATGCTGCTTTGTTGCTTCGCGCTGCTCTTGAAATGGGACACGCATGAGTAGCAGTGAGCATAATGAAAACAAGTAGGTAATAGCATCTGTGAGGAACGGCACCACCATTTGTATCGAAAATAGCAAGCCTCCAAGCGGAGAGCCAAGCAAATTCATAATGCCGACCGTCGCCTGGGTATATCCCATCGCGGAGGGAAGCTGCTCTTTGTCAACAACTTGTGGTAAACAGGTAACTTCAGCAATACTAAAGAAGGTTCCAAACAGGACATCGATAAAGCCTGTGATATAGAGCACCTCGATTGTCAGCTTGCCAGAGATACCAAGAAAAAAAATGCTGGCCATACCCAGTAAGCGCGCGCTATCGCACACAATCATCACGCGTTTCCGATCCCAGCGGTCCACGAGCGCTCCAGCCGGAAGCACAAAGAGCAAATAGGTCAGCGAGCGCATGGCACTGATAAATCCAGCCTGGGCCGGTGAATGCGTTACAGCCAGGATAAGCAACGGAAAGGCCAGGAGCGAGACGGCGGTACCAACACTCGAAAGCGTTTGTCCACTCCACAATAACAAGAAATCCCGATTTTTCCACAATGAGTTAGAATAGCTTTTCTGTTCCATAAAGCTTAATATACTCCTTGTTTATTGCTGACAATAAACAAGGATACACTATCTAAAGAAAAAATGCGCCGATAATTATTTCATTTGCTATCTAACTGCGTGATATGCTAAAAATATATACACATTACCTGATAGGAGCTATCAGGAAAGCTTCACGAGTAACTATATAAAAGGTGATCAATCATGGAAGTATTTGATGCTGTTCGTACGATTCTGGCTGTCCGTCAATTTCAGGATAAGCCAATTCCAGAAGAGATTATTCATGAAATCGTTGAGGCGGGACACGTGTCTGCCAGCAGCATGAATGGACAACCCTGGCACTTTATTGTTGTGCAGGATAAAGAGACATTACGCCAGCTTGCACCGCTGGCACGCACTGGTCCGTATATTACACAGGCCCCTGTGTCAATTGTGGTTGGTATGGAACACAGCCCCTTTGCCATCTCAGATGGTAGCCGCGCGATCCAATCCATGTTTCTGACCGCCTGGGCACACGGCATCGGCTCCAACTGGGTCGGCTTTGACAATCTGGAACAGGTTCGTCCACTGCTCGGCATTCCAGAAGACATCAATGTGCTTGCAGTCCTCCCCTTCGGCTATCCTGTCTCAGCTACCAGCAAAGGTATCAAGAAAAGGAAGCCATTAGGTGAGATCGCTCATCGTGAGCGCTGGGATCAGCCTTTCGCCTAAAAATATCTTGTAACTTTTAGCGCTATACTCAATGACAGTGTCTGGTTGCCCATTTTCATCGGGTAATATGCAACCAGCCGTACTTGGGCACCTATGGCGCACCAACAGTTTTAAGTGTAGTGTCAAAAAGTGTTCTCGAACACTTTTTGACACTACACTTAAAAAAGCATGGGCCCTGGAAGGGCCCGAGTACGGCTGGTTGAACGTTCCTGATGAGAGTGAAAAACAAACACTATCTGGGTAAGTAATTATTTTTGTCTGGTAGGGGTAATCTTGAATACGCAATGTCCAGTATGGGTCTGGCTACTACATTCTATTTCGCGAATATCCCACTGTTGCTGTTGTTTGGTTAAACGGAGCATAAGATCAAAGGAAGATTGCCAGGTGCCGCATAAGGGTTGGTTGGCGCCAATGGTTCCGTAGGCAAAGATATTGCTATAGAAGACAAAAATAAATGAGCCATCCGATAGCCGCTTCCATTCAGTTAACTTTTCTCCGCGCCGACTATCAACTTCGTTAGTCAGGATGTTGAGAAGCGCCCGCATCGTCAGATCTGGTCCGATGATCTTTGGAATCTGCTGCATTATAAAGATTAGTACTGCTTTTTGCAGTGCATCAGCCTCAACTTGATCGGCCCAGTGAGCGATCTGCTGGATAGGGTGGCGGGGATTTGAATACATCACAGCATGCATCAGTAACGAAAAATATTCCGGTGGAATCGTAAACTGATCTACGGCTGACGGCCAGTTCTCTTCGCGACTAAATTGTCCCAGACCGACGTCACGTAACAGGTTATCCCATTGTTCCGCGGGAATAACCTGTTTAGCAGCTTTTAATTGATAATACATATGTGAAGAAAATGAACGCTTCGTCCGCGTTACACGTGGCTGAAAACCATATGTGGGTAATGTATTCATAACGATCGTTTTCTCGGCTTGCTGCAATGGAATAGCGGCCGAGGGCATCATCTGCCAGATGCGCCTGAGAACTGCAGCATTAGACTTTGAAAAAACGTGCCTGGTCGATGAAGTTTGAGCTTCAGCACTCAGAATCAAACCATCATTGAGAAAGAAAGATGAAAGATCTACTATTGGAGTCTCATAGTGCAGTTCCTGGTTCAGACGCAGCATAAAGCGTCCAAATAAGGGCGTTGTTGTCTCTTCTTTTTGACCAACCAGGATCGCTAACGGCACAAAACGTTCCTTTATATAGCGATCAAACGCCTGATAACTCGTTGATGTTACAATAGCCCGCATTCCTGCCAATGTCAGTAAAGATGCCAGCTTCTGAACACGATCCACATTTGTGTCAATGATTAAGAGGACATGTTCTTGCGCATTCTTTAAAACATTCAGAGGATTTGTGGATGAGGTTCTGCCGGGGCCAAATAGCATGATTGAAGGTGTCCTTTTCTCATTGAGCAAACTGGTTAGATAATGAATTTTTCATGGCAAAAAGTTGCGGTATATAGCGCATAGCTCTGCAAGTTGCAAACACACGCTAAATACTGCTCTGAAAGATATAGTGTTAGGATGCCTATAATATATCATAGCATAGTCCATAATTAGAGGGGAATAAGAAGGGAGTTTTTAGCTAGTCACATAATTTATTTTAGCACTGAACACTCCACGCCTATGGTGCTCGTTTGCATTTGAGATGCGGTCGCGACCGCCTCTCCCTGTCTCTCCTCTCAAAAAGACGGTCGGTGGAAAACCGGTATAGGGTAGTTGGCTGGTTGGTGGAAAACCTGGATATGATAGTTGGTTGATCGGTGGAAAACTTATACACGATACATTGGCCTGTGGAAAAATCGCACGTGGCGTTAGTTCTATATTCAAACGCTTTCCTGGCATGTGGTACAATTAATACCATTATATGAGAGGGGAAGCGTTGAAATGCCCGAAGTCAAGCTGCAACGAGACGAAGTCATGGCACTACTGGAAGAGCTAGGGGCTGAACTGGCGGCTCGTGAGATTGACTCACCGGTCCAGGTTATTGTATTTGGCGGGGTCTATATGTTGATGCAGATCGGCAATCGCCTCTCAACCCATGATGTTGATATCGTGCCACTCGCGGGCAGCAGTGATCCTCAGCAGGAAACGAAACGCCAAAAGATTTTCAAGCAAGCCAGTAATGCAGTGGCTTCCCGTCATGGCTTACCACGCAACTGGATCAATAATGATGGCGCACTCTTTGTAGAAGAGATTATTCAAAAAAGTGAACTGGTACGCTGGAAGACGTTCCAGATGCTTGAGATCTGGTTACCGGAACTGGCCTGTATGTTAGCGCTAAAATTGACCGCCTTCCGACCCTTACAGGACCTGGATGATACGCTACACTTATGTCAGGCGCTCAATGTCACCACCGCTGAAGAAGCCCAGGCTATCCTCGACCGCTATGTACCCGCCTCCTGGCAAGAAGAGAATCTGGTTGACGAGACGCTCATGGATCTTTTTGGATGACATGTTTCTGCCTGTATCCTGCTATGCGAGATGGTAATGGTATACTACAAAGGAAAGCCTCTTTAAGGATAGGGGGATAGCAGGATGAATATGATACTTACTTTTACCAACGAAATGCATAGCATTAAAGATACTTATCAGGGGATCGCTCAGGGAGAGGATCCTCGCTATGCTGTGGGCGCTTTTCTGAATGACTTCTTTGATTATCACGCGGATGCGCGTCAGGCTTTGATTGCGGATCCTATCGAGGTAGCTGAGCATCCACAACCGGAACACTGGCAGTGGGCCCTCTTCTGTGCTGCGTCCATCGAATATCTCTGCCAGCAATATGGGATGGATTGTCCGGTATGGGTGCATACTCCTATATATGCAACCGCCTTGAGCGAGCCATGGTTCTTTGTGCCAACTGCTCTGCACAATCCAGCTGTCCGCGCACGCTATGAACGCGAGACTCCTGATCCCTTCACGCGCCGCAATATCTTCTGCGGAACACGTATCCTTATGCACAAAAAAGCTACCCACAAAGCCACGGCCCACCATATTATGCAACCGGCTTAAAGTCTTATCAACAATCATACTGGGTATCAGGCACAGGTAAGTGGGTCCCAGTCAACCCATTCGCCTGGATTGAGGATCAGGGTCGATACTTCTTGCTCTTGAGCCGCTTGTAGGAACTTCTCCAGTGCGGCAGGTGTCGAGATATAATGACCTGGATCGTCATGCATACCATAGTGGATAGGGCAAACGCGTCTGGCTCCAAGTATTTTCCCTGCCGTTACAGCCTGCTCGGGTGTCAGGGTCGCGGGAATCATGCTACCGGTAAAGCGGCCGCGATCATAGGTGACGCCATTGATTGGTACAAATGCCAGATCAAAGGGACCATATTGGCGCGCAATGTTCCACCAGTGTCCATGCCAGAGCGTATCGCCACAGTGGATGATCCTTCGCCCGCCTCCATCAATAATCCATGAGACCTGGGGCTCGCCCCATCCATCTGCGGCAGGAACAGGAATAGCCATGATATCGGCGGCAAGCCAGTTGAGCAGGATCGGCTTATACATCTCCGTTGCCTGGACCCGAAATTGGTTGTGGGCTACAGATCCAGCCATCAGACGGTGACAGAGCAGGCTCCCTTGCTCACCCAGCACAGATTGTAATGCCACTGGATCATAATGATCATCGTGCATATGGGTAATTACAGCATGTCGTTCGGTTGTCTGGGAAACAAGTGGAGGCACTGATATACCACCACTATTCCAGTTAGACGCTCCCTCAATAGCATCAATAAAGAGGGTTGTGTCACCTACTTCTATTTTTAATCCAGCCCAGATCAATCTTTGCAGACGCATTTTCTAATCCTTGTACAGACGCGTATCGTTACCACGTTGTCGACTCAAAGTTGGAGAGACCCCGAAACGCTCACGCCAGGCACGGCGAAACTGGCGCGCATCGCTAAATCCGCTTTTCATAGCAATGGTTTCAAATGGGAGTGTGGAGGCATAGACCAGTTGCGCGGCCACCTCCAGTCGCAGTAATTGATGATAGCGATAGGGTGTAATCCCTGTTGCCGCCTTAAAAGCACGGGCAAGTGAGCGCTCACTGGTCTGGCCCACGCTGGCAAGTTCAGCCAATGACGTGGGCTCGCCAACGTGCTCCACCAGCCAATCCTGCACCTTGTGGATACAAGGATTCATATGAGCGCGATACTCCAGATAGACACTTACCTGCCGTTCCAGTCCATTACGGCGCAGATACACCAGTAGCTGTCGAGCAACCTCCGCAGTCATACGCGCCCCACTGTCCTGCTCAAGCAGCCAGAGAGCCATATCAATACCTGATGTCACGCCAGCGCTCGTGATAATGCCTTGATCCTGTACATAGAGCACATCATCAAGCACCCGAGCCATGGGATAGCAGGATTGCAGTTCGGCGACGAATTCCCAGTGCGTGGTACAACGCCGTCTGTCTAGCAAACCCGCGGCACCCAGGACGGCCGTACCTGAACAGATGGAGGCGATCTGCGTTCCAGCCTGATAACTCTCCTGGAGCCAGCGTTTCGTAGGCTCAGCAAGCAAGCCACGACTCTGAGCAGGCGATGTGCCGGTGCCAGGTACAAAAACGATGTTCTTGCGATCAATTTCCGGCAACGGTTCCAGACGAGCAAGATAGAGCTGCTGCGCTGAACGCACCTCAGCAGAGGCTGCGCAAAAGCGCAATGTATAAGGTGCCCTAAACAGGCGAGCGGCCGTATCAAACACCTGGATAGGACCAGCCAGGTCAAGTAATTGCACATCTGGCAACACCAGAAAAATTATCTGTCGTCGTGGCCCTTGTTCGGTAACGTTCGGTTCAGCTAAAGGTCTTTTCATGTCACTAGTATGCAACACGTAACGCCCGCTTACCAGAGACAATCAAGCCAGATTGCGGACAAATCCAGCCACAATCTGACAGAGATCTTACATTTCCAGCGCCTTTTTGCCGGCGTCGATGATAGCGATAATGCGGTCTACATCATAGATGGAGCCACGCCAGATGCCACCACTGGCGGATTGCAAGGCCGCCCAGAGACGCGTGTCATCGGGGAGCTGCGGATCAGGTGCCAGTTCCGCGTGAGAGGTGCGTCCTCTGAGCAGGATAGCTCCCTCTTCAGGTGTGAAGGTTCTGACTCCATCCCCGATGAGGTTGAGCTGGCCATGCAGGTTGATGCGGTCGATGCTGATTTCGATGATGTCGCCATTACGCACTTTGCCGATGGGTCCACCGGTGAGCGCTTCGGGTCCGACGTGGCCGATACAGGCTCCGGTCGAGACGCCAGAGAAACGGGCATCGGTGATCAGGGCAACGTGCTTGCCAAAGGGTAGGTGCTTGAGCGCGGCGGTCAGTTGATAGGTTTCTTCCATACCGGTCCCGGCTGGCCCGCGACCCATCAGGACCATGATCTCGCCGGCGTGGATCTGGTTGGTCTTGATGGCTTCAATGGCTGCGTGCTCGCTGGTGAAGACACGGGCAGGGCCAGTATGCCGATAGACACCGTCCTCGTCTACCACGGATGGATCGATGGAGGTTGCTTTAATGACCGCACCCTCAGGAGCCAGATTGCCAACCGGAAACACAACAGTTGAGGTCAGTCCACGGCCTCTGGCGGTCTCTGGATCCATAATGACATCCTCGGGATGGATATTGTCCGCGGCTAACAAGCGAGCACGTACCTGCTGCCGGCGCTCCGAGCTTTCCCACCAGTTCAGTACTTGCTCCAGGGTCTGACCCGTACAGGTGTTGACACTGGTATCCAGCAGATCCATACGGCGCAGATGCAACATGACTTCGGGCACTCCACCAGCCAGGAAGGCTCTGACGGTAGGGTGATCCACGGGTCCGTTTGGTAGGACGCTCACCAGGCGTGGCACCTGGTGATTAACTTCCTGCCAGTCCTGGACGGTGGGGATGTGCAGTCCGGCGGAGTAGGCGATGGCGGGAATGTGGAGTAGCAGGTTGGTGGAGCCACCAAAGGCGGCATGTACGACCATAGCGTTACGGATCGAGGCATCAGTCAGAATATCTTGCATGCCCCAGCCCAACTGGATCTGCCGCATCAGTGCCTGGGCGGATTGGGTGGCGAGCGCTTCCCAGATTGGTTCGCCAGAAGGCGCCAGAGCCGAGTGGGGAATAGCCATCCCGAGCGCCTCAGCCACCACCTGCGAGGTCGCGGCCGTCCCCAAAAATTGACAGCCACCGCCAGGAGTAGCGCAGGCCCGGCATCCCATCTCCGCCGCCTCTTTCAGGCTGATCTCTCCATGCGTATAACGCACGCCGATCGATTGGATCTTGCCGGCATCCTCACCATGCTCGGCAGGGAGGGTTACACCACCCGGCACCAGGATGCCAGGGAGATGTCTGAGCGAAGCCAGCGCAATCAGAGTAGCAGGCAGGCCTTTATCACAGGTAGCCACGCCCAGGACAGCTTTACGCGTCGGCAAAGAACGGATCAGGCGACGCATCACCATCGAAGCATCATTGCGGTAAGGCAAAGAATCAAACATACCGGTCGTACCCTGCGTACGCCCATCACACGGATCACTGACATACGCGGCATAAGGAACCATACCAGATCCCTTGAACGCGCCAGCGGCGGCACGCATCAAGCGCCCGACCTCCCAGTGTCCGGTATGATATCCCAGCGCGATAGGAGTTCCATCTTCCGCACGAATGCCACCCTGGGTGCTCAACATCAGGATATGCTTGCCCAACACCTTGGCCGGCTCCCATCCCATGCCAACATTTTGCGATAAGCCAAATAAATCCCCGCTTGCCCACTCGCGCAACATCTTCGGTGTCAGGGGCAACTCGCCTTGCGGCCCTTGAGCATGCGTTGGAATAGCATATATCTCAGGCTGCTGCACTTGAAAAAGTGTTGAAAGTACATCAAGTTCGTCCATGTTTTACCACCTTTGGTTGAACACTCGTCAAATGATAGAATAAAAAAAGTATACTCGACATATCCTTCATTATCAATATACAAACGTGCAAAGATAGCATATTAGCTGTTCCAATCTGCTCGCTGCTCCGTTTAACATAATATGCTAGCTGATTTTCAGTTGGTATGTTATGGCATAAGTATATTTATACCATAACACCCAGTTTTGGGGGGAAATTTCAATTTTTAGTGTTTTTCCATACATTTTATTTATACATTTTTTATACTGACATCTATCTTGAATATAAAACAAAATGGCTAGCAGATTATTCATAGGATTGTTTTTTCTTTCAAGATCACGTATGCTTGACATATGGTAATATTGAACAATCGTGGAGATTGTAGGTTAACGATACCTGATGTCAAACAGGAGCGCCGAGGGCTTAAGCTTTCGCCCTCTACTTGCGATGTGATCACATCATGTGTGCGGTTCTACAAGCACCTCGATTCACCCTATTGCCAACGGGAATCGACAGAAAGCGAGATAAACAATGAACACAACTCCATCGGAGCAGGATGAAGGAGCTGTTCTGTTAGCCAGAACGGCGCAGGAGATGGAGCAACGCTTTCAAGCAACTTTTGAGCAGGCCGCGGTTGGTATGGCACATGTGGCTCCTTCAGGCCATTTCCTGGCAATCAATCAAAAATTTTGCGAGATTGTCGGCTACCAACATTCAGAACTGATCACACGCACATTTCAAGAGATTACTTATGCTCCTGATCTGTCCGCTGATGTTGCCTATGTCAACCAACTCCTGGTAGGTGAACTCACGACCTACGCCATGGAAAAGCGCTATATACGCCGTGATGGCTCCCTCGTCTGGATCAATTTGACGGTTTCCCTGGTTCGCAATGAGAATAACACACCACGCTACTTTATTTCAGTCATCGAAGATATCAGTCAGCGCAAACAGCTAGAGGAAACGCTTCGGCAGCAGAACAACTACTTAAACCAGATAGTGAATAACGCTCCCGATATTATTGCGCGTTTTGATCGCAATTTGCGCCACCTCTCAATTAATGCGGCCGCAACAAGGGCTACAGGGCTGTTAATCAGTGATTACCTTGGCAAAACAAATCGAGAACTGGGTATGCCTGCCTCTCAGGTCGACGCCTGGGATGCAGCCCTGGAGATGGTCTTTGCCACAGGCGAAGAAGGAATTATCGAATTCAACTATTCAGGCCCAAACGGCCACCACTGGTATCAATCCAAGCTGGCTCCAGAACGAGATCAAGAGGGCGAAATTGTGTCTATACTGTCTATCGCGCGCGATGTGACAGTGCTGCGGCAGGCACAAGAGAAGCTACAGCGTAGTGAGGCACGTAGCCGACGCCTGATGGATTCTAATATTATCGGTGTTTTCTTCGCCGAAGGCTCTCTGATTATTGAAGCGAATGACGCCTTTTTACAGATGCTTGGTTATCAGCAAGAAGATCTACAGGCACATGGACTCGATTGGACAACTATAACTCCGCCAGAGTATGCTAAGCTTGACGAGCGTGCAATCCAACAACTGCTGGTGCGCGGCTCATGTACACCATATGAAAAAGAATTCATCCATAAAGATGGTAGCCGGGTGCCAATTCTTATTGGCGCCGCCACTGTACAGGAGGATCCTACCCAGTGGGTCTGCTTTGTAATGGATCTCTCGGAGCAGAAACGGATCAACGACGAGTTGGCTCGGGCTGCCCAGGCGTTTCAAACGTTAGCCGATCACGTCCCAGATATTATTACGCGTCATGATGCAACGACGTTCCGCTATCTCTATGCCAATCCAGCTATCACGCACGCCACCGGACTACCTCCCGAGGCCTTTCCGGGCAAGACTTCACAAGAATTAGGGATGCCAGAGGAACTCTATCTCTTTTTTGAACAACAACTCACACATGTAGTGCAAACCAGGCAGCCTTTCAATATAAGTTATAGTGCACACAGTGTTGATCAGCTGCGGCAATATCAATCGAATCTCGTGCCTGAATATGATAGCGACCAGAATATGATCTCTATTCTGGTTATCACCTATGATATTACAGAACTCAAAGAGCTGGAAAGCCGTAAAGATGCGTTTATTAGTATCGCAGGCCATGAATTACGCACACCGCTAACCTCGCTTAAAGGCAATCTCCAACTGGCTAATCGTCAATTGGACAGGCTGATTGCGGATGATCAGGGACTATTTATGTCCCCGACACAATTGACCTTGCATGAAGTTCAAAAACGTCTGACACGTTCACTCCATCAGGTAGCCCTTCAGCAACGACTTATCAATGATCTGCTGGATGTTTCTCGTATCACCATCAACAAGCTAGAACTCTCTATCGAGGAGTGTGATTTACGGGCGCTGGTGCAAGAAAGCGTAGAGGATCAGCTTGCCAGCACACCAACTCAGGCAATCCAGCTAGACATACAAACCACAGACTCCGTCCTGATCATGGCTGACCGCGACCGCATCGGACAGGTTATCAGTAACTATCTCACCAATGCCATCAAGTATTCTAATAACGACCAACCAATCACAGTTGGATTAAGCGTCCAGGCTGATCAAGCACGCGTCTGGGTCCAGGATCATGGGCCAGGCCTGTCCGCTGATGCCCAACAACACATCTGGGAGCGCTTCTATCAGGAACCTGGCGTGACTGCGCGTAGCGGCTCTGGCACCGGATTGGGCATCGGACTCTACATCTGTCAAACGATTATTGCTCACCATAATGGTCAACTAGGAGTCGAGAGCACCCTGGGACAAGGTTCGACCTTCTGGTTTACCCTGCCACTTTCCACCTCCCAATAAGTCAGCCTGGGGAGCGCAATTGCCCCTGTTCTCCTCAAAACAAGCGATTTCAGGCCCTCCTCAAGCTACGTCAGGAACTTGCCGCCCTCTTAACAGCAATTCCACCTGAAATTGCCAGGCATAATCAACGCCAAAAAGATCGAAGGATTTCATACTGTACTAGCGTCATGCATATCAGAGTGAATATATTCACAATCACACAGAGATTCTTTTCATAGGACGCGAGCACATATACAGTTATACTGAATAAGTGGTAGATGCGCATGTGCTTTTCTATGAAAAGGATCTCTCTAATGAATACAAGCCCTTATCTTAATAATAATGCTCTCACGTTACCGGAAGATGGGCATTTCCAGGTCATGGTCTCTTTTCCTTTACAGGTACTGGCAACGTATCTCTGGCCCGTACCCACTACTTTTGCACGCCATAAACAGCAGGCTCGATGGAGTATACTGACTATCTGGCTCAGTGGTTTGCTGTTGATAACGGGTGTGGGAGCCTATATATGGGGGCGGCTACCAACGTTAAATCGAGGTATCGAGAACTTGAGCCTTCATCATCTGAACCCTCAAATCCTCACGCCAGCTTCGGTAATCGCCCTGGCATTAACACCCCCATTATTGATCCTGGGCTGGACGTTAGCTCTGCATCTCCTTGCTCGCACTCAAGAAGGTCGGGGCAGCTATCACGTCCAGTTATATAGCATGCAGATCATTGCCACCCCACCAGTCCTGCTGCTGATCACAACCACACTACTGCTCTCTGTTGCACCGAATATGGCAACCCCGCTGCGCCTCCCACTAGCGGCCATCGCCATACTCCTGTCGCTATACAGTTTTCTGCTCTGTTTACCTTCATTGATGGGTGTGCAGCAGTTGAGCCGTAAGCAAGCCATCATTTGTCTAGTCATAATTCTGACCGTGGCATTACTCCTGATCTTTTTCATGGATACATTTTCTAGCAACCATACTTCCGGGGGAGGGGGTGAGCGGAGTACTAAAAAGCCAAAGAACTGGCACGCACGATATTGTTCATACTGCGGCTTCTCACTGCAGGTATATGATCGGCTCCACGATACACATACTCAAATCTGCCCCCGATGCGGCCAAACACTCTCTTGATCAATGCCACATTGGCTACATGTTTATGTAATACGTTTAAGCAAGTTCCCGTCAGGGAACGAGTATGGGGGCACATATGTGTCTCATCCCTGATTAGAGGATGAGACACATATACATTGCTTAAACTACAGCGTAGACTTTGGCTTCCCAGGGAAAGATAGGCTCGCGACCAGCCCACTCAACCGACACCTTACGGTCCTGCGTAATCTCTTTCCAGCGCATTCCTTCTGGCAGTTCAGGCCAGTTATTGATGCGATATTCGGCAGATTTCGAGCTGGCATCAGGAGTCATATAATCGCTAAAGTTAGCAACAACGACCAGCATCGTACGACTACCAATCTCACCACGGATCCAGGCCATCACACGCTTCCCTTCGCTAAAGTCACTATGGATAAAGGTCGTCTCATTGCTCCACAGTTCTTCAGCCTTGGTCCGCAGCCGGACGAGCCGTGTCACATGATCAACGATACGCGCACGCCAGGGATCATCACGGCGCTCAAAGTTAACGGCATCCGTTTGCTTGTCGGGTCCTTCAGCAGGCACATCATGCTGGTCAGCAAACTCCTCACCCGCGAAGATCATAGGCACACCGACCGCAGTAATCAGACAGGTAAAGGCCAGCTTGATCCGCTGCTCCTTTTCATAGACGCCGTTGCTCTCCAGGTAATCATAAAGCCGCTCGTTCCCATAGCCCTCAACATCATGGGAGGTCAGATAATTGATGGCCTGCGATCCATCGCCAAAACCGATGCGGCGACAATCCACCATCTTCTTGACCATCTCCTCAAACAGAGGCTCGTCTGGATGACTGCGACCAACGATGGCGGAGCGTACATAACGCTTAAAGTATTCATTCCACAGACTATCAATACGCTGTTCATGCAACAGGTCCAGTGGCATCGCCAGTTCCTCGCCAGCCACCAGAAAACGCGCACCCGCCGTCTCTGGATTATTGCGTTGCTCATGCCAGCGCGCCTGATAGATGCTATGCGCGGCCGCCTTAAAGCTTTGAATAAAATCCCAGTTCGCGATATTAACGATACTATCGATACGTACGCCATCGATACGATAAAAGCGCATCCAGTGATCAAGATAGGTCAACATAAAAGAACGGGCAGGAAAGAGGCGCTGCTGCTGGCCGGTAAATGGATCATAGCCATCTACTTCATACTGATATTTGAAAAGATCGCTGCCAAACCCGTCACGATGCTCTCCCTGAGAATATTCTTCAGGATCACCGGAATCGAATTTAATAAAGAAATCAGGAAAGTTAATTGAGCGATATGGATTACGAGCAGAAAAAGCCATCACGACATCATCAAAGAAGCGCAAACCATTCTGATGACAGGCACGAATCAAGCGCGCCAGCTCTGTATTTGGTGCCGGCTTACGATTCCTGCCATAAATACCCAGATCATGGTCGGCGGTAAAGTAATTGGTGGTCGCATAGCCCCAGCCACCTTTGACGAAGCTATCGGCCGAGGGCAGAAGTTCCAGCGCCGTAACGCCCAGGTCTCGCAGATGGGCACGACCCTCCTGTAAGATAGCCAGGCCAAAGAAACTAAAGGGAATCGCAGCGGGATCAACCAGGGCCAGTACATCCCGGAACGTGCCAGCGGCAACTTCGACGCCGCCTTCTTTGCGTGTGCGTGACCAGCTCGCGGGCAACTCATAGATAACCAGCTGCGTGTTCACCGGCAGGGTCTCCAATGGAGGATCATTGCGCCAATCGGGCATTTGACCATCGGGATCACAGGCCAGCAGTTCACCATTTCGATATAACACCACACCAGCCGGATAGCGATCTTCCTCTCCAAACTGAGCATCATCGGGCCGTGGTCCCAGCAACCGCCAATCTACACTCAGCGCAAAAGGATCCGTACACCAGATCCGAGGATGGCTCTCCTTATACAGATTACTATCAGTAACCTCAAACCAGTAATGATAGATTTTACCATCCTCAAGCAGACAATCCCTGGCTGCGATATCCCATAGGTCCGGCCCCTTTGCCGAAGGAGACAATGGAAATGCTTGTTCGTCAGCCAGCCTCGGTGGCTCGCCAGCGACAAAGGTCCCAATAATCAGCCTGGGAGCTGGATCCGTTACCGCCGGACGCCAGAGCGCGAAATGCGTCTTTTTGTGCTCCAGCAGATCAGCCGCTGGCTGTAATGGAACATTGACTGCTTGCATGAATGATTTCCTTTCAAAGAAAACTCATCAAAAAAAGTGCTCCTCTATACAAGAAGAAGCACGGGATCTGCCTCCCATCTATAATATGCAAGACAGCAACAAAAAGTGTCAACTACTCCAAAATACAGGACCAAAGAAGACGACGCATATTCCCAAGCACTAATACATCTCACGTAGCGCTCTTGCTGCCCGATATGGTCATGATCAGGAACTTTGACGTAGGCCGAGGAGACGGCCCACGTCAGCGTCCCTGTGGACGATCATGTTGGGGATGGCATGTTGCTACGTGAGATGTATTGTTCCCAAGCCCTGGTGACGGCTCTCAGTGGGATGTAAGAGCCGCCCCAGGGGTCTGGAGTAACAATTGGTTATGGAATTAGTAGTTGCCGAAGTTGATCTTGATTGCTCCGTTGATGTTGACGACCACACCAACTTCATTAGAGTTGTTATAGCCGGTCTGATAGATGGCTGGCCACGTTTCGGTCGCGCCCTGGAAGGCTGGTGGATCATTCAGATACCAATCCTGTCCATTATTGTCGCTGATCGAGATCTGGTTGGAACCACCAGAGGAGACCAGCACACGACCACTTGAAAGGACCGTCACATAGGGGCCGCTCTGCTGATTGGGAATGTTGGTGCCCAGTCCATCAGGCCAGTTGATGCCGTCGCCAGAGATTTTATAGTGGACGTTACAATTATCGGTTCCACATACTTCAAAAACCAATATATAGTTGCCGTTAGCCAGACGAGCCATACCAGGCATGCCTGGACGCGCCGAGCCGGGTTCGGCGGCAGCGTAAATCTCCGCTCCCCAGCTCTGACCTTCATCACAGGAAACACGCTCAGATACGGTCTGACTATAAGATGGATTATCGTCGGCATGCTTCTCGTTGGCATAGAAGCCAGCGACACAGCCATTGGGCAACACATACAGGAACGGCTCCCAGAGGCCGCGATCAAAACGGCCATTCGAGTTAGGATTGGTATCCAGCTGGCTGACAAAATTCCAGCTGTAACCGCCATCGGTGCTTTTCACAACCGGCAGGCCATACCAGTTCAGGTCACTCTGACGATTACGCATGGCCAGCAAAATATCGCCATTGTCAAACTGCACCATCTGAGACTGCTCCTGGATATGTCCGTCAGGGGAAGGAATGCTTCCAATCTCGGTATAGGCTGGATTGGCAGGATTACTGCGGGCAACCTTGACGACCGGAGAGCCTCCGGCGGGATATTCTGTATAGGTAACCAGATTATCCCCTTGCTTGTCCCAGGGCAACATGCGCCCCCAGCCAGGACTGTTATTCGAACTGACGGTACTGACGGTAAACCAGTTGATTGGTCCTGCGGCTTGCGCGGCCGTAAATGGGGCCAGCGCAAAGATGATGCCCAGCATAGGGATGAGCAACAAGCGCCAGCGCTGTGTGTATTTGTGCATAATAGTTAGCTTTCCTTGCTATTCATTAACCGCTTCCAGCAGTGGAAGCATACACTACAAAACGATCTACCAAAACTTCAAAACCCATCTATCTTAATCCGTGGCAGCCCTTTAAGAGACCAACCACGGAGACAGTGGCGCCCAATACATTATCCCTTGATACTTCCGGCCAGCATGCCGCTGATAAACTGGCGCTGTAAGGCGATAAATAACACCAGGACTGGAACGGTAGCGACAGTACTAGCGGCCATAATCATCCCCCAGGCATCGTGTCCGGTCGTACCGGGACTGGAATTATTAATCTGGGTGGCCAGATTGGAAAGTAATACTTGCAGCGTCTGCATTGAATCCGAGCCGGTAATAATCACAGGCCAGACAAAATCGTTGTAGATGCCCAGAAAGGTCATAATCGCCAATGCGGCCAGTGCCGGCCTCATCAGCGGCACCACGATACGCCAGTACATACCAATAGGTGTACAACCATCAACTTTCGCCGCCTCCAACAACTCATTGGGCACATCCGCAATCTGCTGCCGCGTCCAAAAAATGGCAAAGGCATTGACAAGTCCTGGCGCAATCAGTCCTTGATAGGAATCCACCCAGTTCAGCGCACCCATCTCCAGCAAGAGTGGAAGAATCATAGCGATGGCCGGCACCATCATGGTTGAGAGCACAAAGGCAAACAAAAATTTCTTGCCACGGAACTCAAACTTGGCAAAGGCAAATCCGGCCAGCGGACAAAACAGCATGGTGGCTCCACCCTGGAGCAGGAGAACAATAAATGTATTCTGAAAACCAATCCACATCGGCACCGCCTCAAATAAGGCACGATAATTATTCAATGTGAGCGTCTGCAGATTGACGGACAGGGGCGCAGTGGCAATCTCATTTCCAGGTTTAAAGGATGAAATAATCATCCAGCCCAGCGGAAAAATAGTTACCAGCACCGCGATACAGAGTAGTACATAAACCAGCAAGCGACCCACGCGCACAGGACTACGGCGGGCCAAGATAGAATGTTGTCGATATACGCTGATCGATGTAATTTTTCTGGTCGACGCTTTAGTAATAATAGCCATAAACCTTCTATTTCTCCTCTCCGGTTTGCAGGAAACGCAACATAAATAATGAAAGGATGACCAGCAGAATCGTCAATAAGAAGGAGTTGGCCGCCCCAGTACCAAAATCTGAGTTGGTGATATAAGCATTCAATTGGAAGCCAGCGGTCGTAGTGGAATTATAGGGGCCTCCATTGGTCAGGACTTTGGGTTCCGCAAACATCTGGACGACGCCAAGGGTGCTAAAGACTATCAGAAAGGCAATCGTGCGGCGTAGTAGTGGCAAGGTAATCGAAAAGAATTGCTGGATGCCGTTGGCACCATCAATGGAGGCGGCTTCATAATATTCAGCCGGCACCGCTTGAATGGCTGCCAGCATGACTAACACCGAGAAGGCACTCCCGCCCCATAATACAAGCAGGGCCAGCGTTGGTTTAGCCCACATGCTGGTCGTAAGCCAGCCGATCGCGGGCAGGTGAATGATTCCTAGCAAGGTGTTGATTGCACCAAAATCCTGGTCAAAAAGGACCAGCCAGACCTGGGCAATCGCGACCAGTGGTACAACATAGGAGAGGAGCATCGAGGTGCGAAAGAAGCTGCGCAGGCGCAGGGCCGGCAACGATAGCAGGGCGGCGATGATTACCGCGATCAGCACACGAAGCGGGATGATCAAGAACCAGAGCGCCACTGAATTCAGGAGCGACTGCCAGAATGAGCTATCCGTCAGCAGAAACAGATAGTTTGAGAGTCCGATAAAACGTGGATCCGTATCTCCATGCCAGTGTGTAAAACTCAGGAAAAATGAATAGAGAAACGGGAATAGCGAAAAAGAGCAAAAGAAAATCACAAAGGGAGCGATAAATAGGTACGGCGAGAAGCTCCCTCCTAACCAGCGACGAAGCCGTGCGATTGGCGAGCGTGAAGGCATAACGGGCGGGAGAACTGTCTGCGGCTGGGATGGGGCAACAGCCATAGTAAAAAAACTCCTCTCTGAGATATGGGAGGATCCATGGCATTATGGATCCTCCTGGCGCGGTGAACAAACAGCGTGTCATGCAAGCGTGTGGGCCGCAAGCGGTGTTCACGCTTGTTTATGCAGGAGCACACTACTGGCGGGCGATTAGCTTTGTCTTGATATCATCCGAGGATTTCTTCAACACCTGCTCCGGTGTCATCTGGCCGTCAAGCAGGCGCTGCACATTCGTGCCAAAGTAAGGTACGGCCTGGTTATACCAGGGGGCGATATAATAGTTACCAGGAATATCCTTGACCGTTCCGGTCACGGTCTCCCATAGGTTCTGCCCGCCTAATCCCTCGGAATTCTTGTAAAGCTGCGTCTGGAGCGCCGGCAGATAGGAAGGGATCGAGGTATTGATACCACCGGCATAGATCTTGTTCGGTCCATAAACCGCGGTATAGCCCTCTTTACTGAAGACCAGATGTTCGTAGAAGAGCCAGGCCAGATGTGGATTTTTCGCTTTCTTGGGGATGATAAACGAGCTACCACCCATCACAGCACCTCTAGCACCGCCTGCGTTCCAGGCTGGCAGGGGCATGGCGCGCCACTTGCCTTTGGTCTTCTTAAACAAGAGATCAGGACCATACACGGCCCAGACTGCCCAGGGATAAAAGGCGACTTGATTGCTCTCAATGGCGGCGATATCGCCAGGCGCGTAGTACTGTGCCCGTGTTCCAAGCTTTTCATCACGGATACGTTTGAAGAAATTCATAATGTTGAGATAGGCCGGCGAGTCAAGCTGCAAATTTCCATTGGCATCCACCATACTCGTCCCTTGCTGGTTGGCAAACATCTCAACCCACAACTGAGTCAGGCCAGGATCCTGTTCCAGATGGATCGGTTTACAGGTTGGTCCAAATTTATTCTGCACCTTATGAGCGGCAGCAATCAGATCATCATAGGTTGCGATCGAAGCAGGATTCACACCCGCCTGCTGGAGCATGTCCTCCCGATAGTACAACAAGCCAGGATCAAGGTCCCAGGGAATACCCACGATATGATTCTGGTAGGTGTTGACGCGCAACTTAAACGGCACGATATCATGCACGTATGGCTTGATCCAATCGCTGATATCATAATAGTGCGAGGCAAGATTTGGCAGGTTATTATCTTCATAGAACGCACCATCCGGCACATTCACACCCGTATTCAACGTCGTTGGCAGCTTTGCATCGACATCCACCGATACATGCTTGACAGTAATTTTTGGATATTTTTTATTGAAAGAGGCAATGGTTGCATCAAAAACCTGATACAGATCGCCCGAACGATCCCAGATCGTAATGGTGCCCTCGTTAGCAGTAGCATTACCAGCGGCAGCCGGAGCCGAAGAATTCGCAGGGGAATTACAGGCCGCCAACAGGCCACCACTGGCCGCTAACGCTCCAATAGCAGCCGCTGATTTGAGGAATGAGCGACGAGAGAAAATATCCTGAAGTGTGGAAATGCCTGGTTGGGTGAAGGGCTCAAATTGTTTTGACATCTGTGTTCTTTCCTTCCCTCTTCATGAGAAAATCTGGAAAATACATGCAGCAGCGCATGGACAGAAGAACCTGATAAAATTTTGACCTGAACTCATCCATATGTCTGGACATGATTAACAGAGCTATGCAGATGACAGGACTGCATAGCACAAGTACTGACAGAATAAATACAGCTTGACAGAACAGGACGCTAACTGTTTTACTATAGAGAGTTCAACGTTGAACTTAGTATACATGGAGGATGTTGTTTTTGTCAAGGATCGCTATTTTTAGCTGCTTTTCTATAGTTGACAGCGATCAAAAGAGGATGCTACTATCTCATTATTAAACTTTTCCTTATAGTAATAATCCAGTATTGAAAGAAGTTTGGGCGACCGTGACTGTACATTTGAAAGATATTGCAGCCTATACAGGTGTCTCGATTAAGACGGTATCAAATGTCGTGAATGGCAACTACGAACATGTTGGACCAGAGACACGGGCGATAGTGCTTGATGCGATTAAGAAGATGAACTACCGGCCCAATACGGCTGCCCGTCATCTTCGTAAAGCCAGTGTGAGTATCCTGGCTTATGCATTTCCAGATCTCTCTAATCCATATTTCACTGATATTGGCGATGCTATCGCTACAGTCGCAGCCGAACTTAAATATACAGTTTTGCTGGACTACACCTTTGCTGAACGCGATAAAGAGTTGAATATTTTGACTGGGATGAGTCCCCACCTGTTGGACGGGGTAATTCTAGATTCACATGCATTAAATGTAGATGACATTGCAGAGGTCACAGCGAGTACCCCGATTGTATTATTGGGTGAACGACTCTTTGGGGCTCCCTTTGATCATGTCTTGATTGATAATGTTGAAGCGGCCTACGTGGCAACCAGCCATCTTATCGCGACCGGTAAACGCCGGATCGCCGCGATTGGCGTCCAGACCGCACGGAGCGAGGCACCATCCCTGCGCCTCCAGGGCTTTTTACGCGCCCACGCAGAGGCGCATATCCAGCCCGATAACTCATTACTCATGGATGGTGGACTCTGGCACCGCGCTGACGGCGCCAGAGCCATGCAGCAGTTACTGCAACGCGAGCAGAATGCGATGCCGGACGCCGTTTTCTGCTTCAATGATCTCATGGCCCTCGGCGCCATGTCCGTCATCAATGCAGCCGGCTATCGGATTCCGGAAGATATCGCCGTCATCGGCATCGACGATATAGAAGACGGCCGCTATGCCAGTCCTGCCCTTAGCACCATCGCCCCTGATAAACCGGAGATCGCACGCCTGGCGGTAACACGTCTGGTCGATCATATCAAAGGACATGCCAGCCAACCACCAGCATCAATCATGGCGCCATTTCACCTGCAGGCACGCGCCAGTACGCTAGGACGACAGGCAACACACTAACCAGCACACGTGGGTTGGACAACATTCTCAATTGCAATGAGAATGTTAAAGAGTTTTAACCATTCTTTTAATGATCTTATGATAGACTGCTATTAGAGAGATTAAAAAAGGATGGGGAACTTTTCTATGCGCTTGATTCGACAGAATGATGGTAGCTATGTGCCACAATTGACAACGATATGGGAGGTTGAAGAGCTGGCGGCCCGACCGGATGCCTGGGTACCTATCTGCCGGGTTGGTAAGGTAGAGACTATTGGCGAGATTCACAGCGAGACTCTGAAGATCCGCCTCTATCCCGACAGTCAGATCCGTAACCGAGAGATCGTGGCCCTGGCTTCCGGTCCTTCAACCTTTGAGGAAGGCCAGACCCAAACAGAACAATAGTTGATTGGCAACGGTCCACTATTGTTCTGTTTGGGTATTGGACCTTGTGTGCATAAGATAGACAAACATAAATACTAGCAAGGAAGGCCAATCGTGGAGCAAATTTCAATTGGCTTCAATCTTGATACCGTAGAAGACCTGCCTATCAATCGCTGTACTATCAGCACATCCTCTACTGGACACGGCCGCTATATCCGGCAAACAAGCAGTCCCAGTCACGTTGGCATTGTCAGTTTACGCCTCGAACCCTTTAAAGGCCCCCATGACTTCCTCTTGCAATGGCAGGTCACAGAAGAACAGATCCCACGCGATTTTCTACCAGCAATCATCAAAGGCTTTCAGCAAGCCGCCGGACAAGACCACGGCGGCCATGGAATTCTCTCTCAGTTGAAAATAACAATCACGGCTGGTCGTTGCCATCCGGTCGATGCCTCGGTCCACGGCTACATGCAAGCAACAATAATCGCTATTCATGGCGCCCTGACCCGTACTCAACTTATTCCATGCGTATAATGTTATTACGCTACCAGTTAACCCATACGACCCGCTCAAATTCTGCATAAACCTGGCGCATATGACACAGGCTCCCACAACTAGCACGCCAGCCACAAAAATAGTCGAGCAGCGTTGATAGTAACTATTGTGACTGCTGCTGCGTCTGCTCGGGATAGGTCGCCTGTGGATATTCATAAGGATTGTAAGCTGGCGACTGCATAGGCGCTTGCTCTGTCGCTTGCTCATTCTGCCGGGTCGCATAGCCCTCTCCATAAGGTCGATATGATTCGGGCGCTGGCGTGGTCCGTTCCGTAGGACGATAATATGGTTCCTGTGGCTGCCGGGTGGGCTGATAATATGTCTGTGGCTGTCTTCTCGCTTGCCTGGCAGGTTGATAATACACTGTCCGCGCACGAGGACGGGACCGTTTTGGCGCAAAAATAAAGTACATAACTGCACCAAAGATGTTGGTTACAAACATAAAGATGATCCAAAGTAATTTGCTTGTTCCACTTAAAGCTCGATTCCGGCTACAATGGATTAATGCGAGTATCCAGATAATCGTCGGAATAGCAATATACAATTCATGTGGCATATATCTTTTATCCTTTCCATTCAGGATGTTTCTTTATTTTATCTTAGCGCATGCCTGCGATTCAATTATATGCGTGAAGCTAGCCTCGGGTGGATAACGTTGAGCATTACACTTTAATAGCATTCTTTTTTACTAGTGTATATACGTAATGAACCTCCTATAGTAGCATAATCGTCAGGATCAACCCCGTGTTTTCCGCTCAATCCAGCAAGACCTGACAGGGTCAATTCGATTGGACAGACTCTTCAGCTTCATGGTGGCATAGCAGCATATCGATGAAGAAAGGCCATGGTGCAAGCCCACCATAACACACATATCCCCAACAATCCCTTCCCCCACCACGAACACGTCTCCGTAGTTACGACCCTCAGCGGTCGCTTGCCACCCGCCGCAGCGTGGTGGCCCGGTCTCTCAGCAATTCTATTCCTTCCAGACTGACTCGTTGCCTCACGCGGTGCCCAAAAGGAACCTCCCCATGGATGGCCTCACCCAGTGGTATCGCGGGGGCCCTCTCTCTGCCGGAGGTGATCACGCTGAGTGAGTCGAACTATCCAGATACCAGGCCACCACGCTGCGGCGGGTGGCAAGCGACCGCTGAGGGTCGCAGCTACGTGGTGCTTTTCATGGGACGCCTACTTTTGTAAAAAAACGCATGACGCCCAAAGGTAATTCGTTAGCGTGACGTTGCGTACATCGAGTGGCGTAGGCGCCAGGGGGAGAAATAACGGCAAAATAAAGAATGAGTTTATATTTACATGCTCCTACGTCCATACTATAATGAGCAGAAATTACAGACGAGAAATAGAGACAAGGGAGCAGTGTTTATGCTGGACAATGAACTGCTGGATGAGCCTGTGAGCTATCATAGTTATGCGATTGGTGATATTCATGGCGAGGTGAGCCTGTTGAGGCGCTTGCTCGATCTGTTGCCGTATCGGCCTGAGGATCATTTAATCTTTTTGGGAGATTATGTCGATCGGGGCGAGGATTCAATCGCGGTGATTCGTACCTTGCAGGCTATCCAGCAAGCGCATCCACATTGCTTTTTCCTGCGTGGTAATCATGAGGATGCCTGGCTGGAACAGTGGGATGGCACGAAATTCCTGGATCAACCATTGATGCCGGGTGCGCGCAAAGTCTGGGAGAGCTGCAATGGCCAGATACCGGCTGATATCGGCGAGTGGTTGAGTCAGACACGCATCGATTATGAGGATGCCAACGCCTATTATGTACACGCAGGCGTCCTACCAGACAAGCCTTTCTATTCAACGCCCCCTTACTCCAAAATGTGGGGGGCGCGCGGCTTCGCTGACAAGGATTATGACTGGGGTAAGACCGTCGTCTTCGGCCACTGGGAACAGTCCAGCCCTATGATCAAAGTCCACAAGATCGGCCTCGACACCGGAGCCTGGCGTACCGGCAACCTTACCGCTATCCAGCTCCCCGCCCGCCGCATCTTCCAGGTTCACCGCGAACTCGAAGCTTGACAAATTATGAGACGTTGTTTATCCTAATAAAAGGATATCAATAAAGCTTTTGAAGGAGTAGACACGTATGCCCGACTGCCGCTAGTTCTGTACCGTTTTCCTTTCCAGGAGAAAGTACGCCAGGATGGTATTCTTGCTTGATTTCTTTGATGTTTGGCGACATCAGGATTCTTTATGCACGGAAAAATCCTGTCTGGTGTAGGTACAGAAGGCATGATGCAGGCATTGCGTGTCATCTCTGAGTCAATCTAAAAAAAGAGGCTAAAACTCAAACGCTCAAACCTCTTTTCTCCTGGTGGGCAAACCTCACTGCATTGACAGCATTCGTCCAGGCACATGTATAGCGGCAAATAGATCATATTACGATACGCTTGCCCACTTCTGCTTCCCATTTGCTTTTCTTCCTGCATCCCCTCTCTGCTGGAAAGCATTTCTGGTACATCCCTTTCCTTTGCTCTTCATTCAAACTTTAGACACGAGAGGATGTATTCGTGAGTTTGCGACCGTTTCAACGCTACTTTGCATTATTGGCCCGCTATCTGCGCCCACAATGGTTGATGGCCCTTTTGATGGCACTGCTGCTATTGGTCAGTATTGGATTACAGTTGGAGAATCCAAGAATTCTGGGCGACTTTATCGATGTGACGGTGAAGCAGGGGCTCTCTCAGACATTGATCCTGGTGGCCCTGCTCTTTCTGGTGATATCGCTCCTCAATCAAGCGGTCTTTGTGGCTTCGGAGTATCTCTGTGAGAAGGTGGCCTGGACGGCGACCAATGCTCTGCGCAGCGATCTGCTGGCACATGTGCTGACACTGGACCAGGGCTTCCATAAGAGTCATACCCAGGGCGAGCTGCTGGAGCGCATTGATGGCGATGTTAATGATCTGACAAATTTTTTCTCGAAGTTTGTGGTGCATATGCTCTTCCATCTCTTGCTACTGATCGGCATACTGGTGGTGCTCGGCTCGATCGATTGGATCTTGAGCGTGAGTATGGGACTCTATTGTCTGCTGGTAGCGGGTGCCCTGACCTGGATGCGCCGGCCTTCGGTGGATCGCTGGGTGATGGCCCGGCAGGCCAGTTCCGAGTTCTTTGGCTTTATGGGCGAGTCGCTACAGGCCGCGGAAGATATACGCGGCAATGGTGGCCTCAACTATGTCTGGCAAAACTTCTATCAGCGTTTTTCACGCTGGTACAACACAACCTGTTATGCCGGTTGGTCGGGTGGCGCGCCCTGGATTATCTCACAGGCGCTTTTCACGCTCGGCCGGGTGCTGGGACTGGCTCTGGGAGCCTACTTATGGAGTATCCACATCGCCTCGCCCGGCACGGTCTATCTGATCTTTCTCTATAGCAATCTGCTGATGCAGCCGCTCGATAAGATCCAATGGCAACTCCAGGACCTCAATCAATCGGAGTCTTGTATTCGCCGTATCGATGGCCTGTTTAAGACCAGTTCCGCGATCCAGGATGGGCCTGGCGCTCATCTCGCTCCAGGCGCGCTGGCAGTCTCATTTGAACAGGTTTCCTTTGGCTATAAGCAAGACAATCCGGTGTTACAGGATGTTTCGTTCCAGGTGCCGGCTGGACATGTGCTGGGGATTGTCGGTCGGACGGGCAGCGGTAAAACGACGATCTCACGCCTGCTCTTTCGGATGTATGATCCTCAGTCCGGTCGAATCTGTTTGAATGGTGTTCCACTCACGGAGATGCGACTCAAGGATCTACGCCAGCGGCTAAGCTTGATTACGCAAGATGTCCAGCTCTTTGATGCTTCGGTGCGTGATAACCTGACATTCTTTGAGCGCACGATTAGCGATGAGCAGGTCCTGGCGGTGCTAGCCGAGATCGGCCTGTGGGATTGGTATCAGGTGCTCCCAGAGGGATTAGATACCCGGTTGGGTCCAACTGGAAATGGCCTGTCAGCTGGTGAGTCCCAGTTGCTGGCATTTGCACGCGTCTTTCTGACTCAACCCGATCTGGTGCTGCTGGATGAGGCTTCGTCACGCCTGGATCCTTTGACGGAACAGGTAATTGAGAAGGCGGTGGATCAACTTTTCGCAGGGCGTAGCGGAATCGTGATTGCGCATCGTCTGGCCACTATCCAGCGCGCCGATGAGATTCTGGTTGTTGAGGATGGACGTATTCTAGAGGCTGGTCCACGCGCCACGCTGGCCGCTGATCCAAACTCCCATTTCGCCCGGCTGCTACAACATGAGCAAGGAGAAGTTTTTGTATGAAGATGTACAGTATGCTTGTTAGTTTGAACCGTTATCGCTTCTTTTATCAGGCCAGAGGAGTCATCCTGGGTTTTATCTCCCATGCATCCACACTGGTATTTGGCCTGTTGTTGCAGCAACTTTTTGATCTACTGATGCGGCAACCACACTTTAGTAGTCAGCTTGCATGGTTACTGGTAGGAACATTTGCGCTCACCATGATCCAGATGGGGATGCAGTTCATCGGCTTTGATAATACGCTCAAATATCATTATCCGGTGCGCGGCCTGCTCAGCCGCAATGTGCTGGCCAATCTGTTCCGCCAGCCGGGGGCGCGAGCCCTGAATGTATCTCAGGGTGAGGCGCTGAATACGTTGCGCGATGATACAGAGACGGTCGCGTATGCGCCCGCCTTCAATCAACTTGGCGACCTCTTTTTTACCATCGTCGCCCTGATCATCCTGTTACGGATCGATGCCGTCGTCACGCTGGCAGTCCTGCTTCCCTTAGGACTGATCATCATACTGGCGCGGCTCTGGATGAAGCAGATTGAGCACTATCGTCAGGCCAGCCGTGAAGCGACCGGGAAGGTAACTGGACTGGCGGGCGAGCTGCTGGGAGCCACCCAGGCGATCCAGGTAGCCGGAGCCGAGTCGGCGGTGATTACGCGTTTCCGCCAGCTCAGTCAGCAGCGCTTGCTTCAACTTCTACGCGAACGATTACAAAATGAGAGCGTCAATGCCATCCTGGGCAATACAGTTGGACTCGGCACCGGCCTGGTGCTGTTTATGGCGGCCCTGCGCTCACATTCGTCCAATCTCAGTATCGGTGATATCGCGCTTTTCATTTTCTACATGGAATATATCACTGGTACCCTGACCGGGATAGGCAGTACGCTGGGAAACTTTGCCCAGGTACGCGTCTCGTTAACACGCTTAATGTCCTTGATGCAGGCCAGGGATCATGGTGAGAAGCTGGTCGAGCATCATCCTGTCTCTAATAAGAAGCAGGCGCTAGCGGTGCCGGAGGTAGATTGGAGCACGGAATGTGAGGAGAAGTTAGAGCTGATCACGGCCAGGCAGCTCAAGTATCATTATCCAACCAGCGGAAAGGGTATCGACGGGATCGACCTACGCCTGGCGCGCGGTACCCTGACGGCGATCGTGGGCAGGGTTGGCTCAGGGAAGACGACGCTGGTACGTACCTTGTTAGGCCAGGTAACCAGGGATGGGGGCGAGATATACTGGAATGGCCAGTCGGTCGGTGACGCGGCAGACTTCTTTGTACCGCCACGCTCGGCATACACGCCTCAGGTTCCCCATCTCTTCAGTGATACCCTGCAGGCCAATATCCTGCTGGGACAGGCTGAAGGGACGGTAGATATCCAGGCAGCCCTGCATAAAGCTGTATTGGATCAAGATGTGGCAGGCTTTCCAGACGGTATCCAGACCGAGATCGGTACACGGGGTATGAAGCTTTCGGGTGGACAGGCCCAGCGTACCGTGGCGGCCCGTATGCTGGCCCGGCCCGCAGAATTGCTAGTCCTGGACGATCTCTCCAGCGCCCTTGATGTCACCACCGAGGGCCAGATGTGGGAACGTCTCTTCGCCCAACGCGACCATACCTACCTGGTTGTCACCCACCGCCAGGCCGTACTACGTCGTGCAGATAATATCATCGTCCTGAAAGACGGCAAGCTAGAAGCCCAGGGTACGCTACAAGAACTGCTCGCCACAAACCCGGAAATGCAACGCTTATGGTCCAATGAACCCAAAACGAATGATCGTGTTTAATCGGCTTGGACCAACGTGGCGGTCACGCGTTTGTCGCTGGCGATCTTCTGGATTCTGACAACGACGTGCTGACCCTTATGATAGAGATCGGCTGGATGTGTGATGTAGCCAGAGACGGCTTGCGCCGCAGGGATCATGGCTAACACACCATCCAGATCAACATAGACCCCTTCATTGTCCAGCGTAGCGATAGTACCGGCATAAGTAAGATCTAGTTTTAGTTTGCCTAGCACCTCATCACGGCGCTGCGCATAGGTCAGCGACAGGACAAGCTGCTCGGGCTTCTTGTCCAGAATCATGACGTCAACCTCTTGTCCTGGCTGCACTACTCTCCAGGGATCAATGAAGCTTTTCTGGAGCGAGATATGGCTGGGTGGAATTGTACCTTCGATACCACCTATATCTACTTTGACCTGATGACTATAGATGCTCTTTACCCGCCCCTTACAGACATCTCCTGGTCGTAATGTGGCCAGCAACTGAGCCTCCAGGCGCTGCCGCTCAGCATCCAAATCACCCTTGGTCGATAGCTCCAGGGACAAGATATGCAAGGGACGATTAACTTCTAAGATTCTGACCTGGATCTCCTGACCTTTGAGGGCCTCCAGGCGCTGATAGATCAACTCTTCTTCAGACAATTGTTGCTCTTCAATCGTTAGATCTACCATGCGCCAGTTGACCCCCAATGTGACATGCTCAACTGTGCCTTGAATGCCGCGAATATCCACAATCAAATGATCGCCCATCAATTCAACAATATTGCCGGTTAGCATTCGATCATATTTATACTGTTCATCAAGCCATGACCAGACATCATCTTGAAACTGTTGCTCTTCTGACATCGTGCTCCTCCCTTAAATATATGATCGAATAGTATCAGTTAGTATACGCTTTAGCGCTTTTCTATGGCAAATAAAAATTTTTCCAGGGCAACAGCTACCCCATCGTCGATATTCCTCAATGTTACATAATCGGCAACAGCTTTGACTTCCTGGTGCGCATTTCCCATAGCGATACCCAGACCAGCGAAACGCAACATGTCAATATCGTTATGGTTATCCCCAAATGCAATCACCTCCTCGGGCCGAATATCCAGCATCTGTGTAATCGTCCTGAGAGCATTGGCCTTAGAGACTGCTGGATGCAGGAATTCCAGCCACTGGCCTGCGGTCTGCGTCACATAGAGTTTGCCCACAAAGGCCCGCTCCAGTTCCCGGCGCTTGGCGATCAGTGTAGCCGCATCTCCAAAGGCCCCAATCTTGATACATGGTTGTGGATACACATCCTCAATCTTCTCTACATCACGTACAGGAATGCCAGAAAGATACCAGTTATGCCGATTATAGAGTTCATGCTCGGTATATAAATAATCATTAGTATAGTAACAAAATACGAGATCTAGACGCCGTGCATATTCAATCACAGGTAAGATATAGTCAGGTGGAACCAATTGTTGATACAAAATTGTATTCGTGTTCATATCGATTACCACTGCTCCATTGCTGGTAATCTGGGGCGCATTGAGTGGAAGTCCACTGATCACCTTATGGAAACTAAAGGGCACCCGGCCCGTGGCGATCACCAGCCGCATCCCATCGGCCACGGCCCGCTGCAAGACTTCCAGCGTATATGGACTCACTTTATGTTGCGGAGTTAACAAGGTTCCATCCAGGTCAATAGCGAGGAGACGATACATAGTAGAAGAAACTCCTGACGAATAAGTCGGATCAGAGAAAGTGGATTTCACTATCTCTACTTTAGTATACGCTTTTTTTAGTCGTTCAGTTAATGACACCGTTATGCATAAACATCTGAGGAAGCGTATTTCCAGACTTGACACAGCTGCTTGAATTGGCTATCATTGTAATGAATGAACATTCAATCGGATGATTAATTATTCGATCACCATAACGCAAAATGCGATGAAAAGAATAGGGGACATGCAGCAATGGACAAGACACCTGATCTCATTCAAGAACTGATGGTGGCTGCCCGGCGTAAGCAGATCCTGGATGCGGCCACCCAGGTATTTGCCGAAAAAGGCTTTCATCGCGCCACAATTAAAGAGATCGCCCGCGTGGCTGGTATCGCCGATGGCACAATCTATACATACTTTGCGAGTAAAGATGAGGTCTTGCTGGCGGTCCTGGATCGACTGAACGAAACAACCGAACGAAAACAACAGTTTGTCCTGGGAGATGAGCAGGATCTCAAAGCTTTTTTTCGAGCGTACCTCCGGCAACGCATGGCCTTACTCTGGCCTAATGCTGAAGTGTTTCGAGCGGTCCTTCCGGAACTCTTAGTTAATGCTGAATTACGCAAGCAGTATTATGAGCAGGTACTTGCGCCAACCATTGCGGTTGGCGAACAATTTTTCCAGGGGCAGAACGAGCAGATCCAGATTAATATTCCACTGACCGTGCGAGCCATTGCTGGCACTCTGCTCGGCCTACTCTTACTGCAACTCATGGGGGACGAGGTACTCACGGAGCAGTGGGAAGAGTTGCCAGATGTGTTGACAACGCTCTTTTTTGACAAGATTTCGTAGCTATTCAGGAAAACGCGCTGCTTGAAGCGTGGCCGTTGTTGGCAAGGAAAGAAGCTATGACTATCACACATCCTACTCCAATCAGGCTGTTGGAGAAAGCACTCGTCATGTATGTGGGCCTGCTCATGGTGAGCTTATTGATCATTTTTGCCATCGAGCCATCGATCTATACCACAACTCTCTGGCCCGGATGGGTGCCGACTGAGCGTTACCCCTGGCCTGTACTTCTGTTTTTGGCTGCCTTGCTCGCCTTTCTCAGCATGCTGATATATGGAATACTCCACCGTTGGCGCTGGCTCTTCTGGGGGCTGCTCCTGGCCTGGAGCGCCTCAGTCATTCAGATTCCAATTGAAGGCTTGCAGCTCCTAGGCGTTTTTCCCAATCCCTATCCTATCTGGTATAGCCTGTTTCGCGTGGGTGTTGGATTCACTGAGCTGGGATTTGCCTGCTGGATGATCCAGTCCTATCGACAACAGGGGGTCTGGGCAATGAGAAGAAATGTAGAGCAGGTGAGTCATCTTGTACGAACAGAGCTGGGACTAATTGAGTATCGAAGCGTGGGGCAGGGTCCTGTAGTACTGGTGTTGAACGGTGGACACACGAACTGCCATTCACCACTGGGTCATGAGACTTTCTTTCTGGCACAGGGCTATCAATTGATTATCCCATCGAGACCCGGTTACGGTAGGACCCCTTCATCTACTGGAAAGCGTGCCGAAGCATTTGCTGACGCTCTGGTGAGTTTGCTTAATCTCCTCCAACTGGATCAGGTGCTTGTGGTAGGAATTTCAGCAGGTGGACCAACCGCCTTGCAACTGGCTGGTCGCCATCCTCAACGCGTCAGCAAGGTGATATTGCAGAACGCCGCCACAGATGGCCGATATGCCCGTGGAATAATACGTTTTTTGACCTATCTGTTCTTCAATCCTGTGCTGGAAGGAATGGTCTGGGCAGCCTTTCGGAGCCTGGCACGCATTGCCCCTCAGAGTGCACTCAAATGTCTGATGTGGGGCCTTACCTGTCTACCAATCGATCAAGTGCTCTCTGCAATGAGTCCTGATCAACGAAAAGGGGCCCTTGCCTTTTTGCAAGCTTCACGTTCGGGATCAGGATTTCTCCATGACATCCAGCATCACTGTGGAGATCTTGGCCGTGTGACGGCTCCTGTCCTGGTTATTACCAGTAAATATGATGGCCTGGTCGATTCTTCACATGCTATCTATGTGCAGGACCACATTCCTCAGGCTCAGCTTTTTGTCTCCGAAGCAGAGAGCCATCTGATGTGGTTTAGCGTCCATGACCATGAGATTCAGGCCAGAATGCAGGCCTTCCTGCAATTGGGGAGCATGAGAGCATAATTTTAGCTGCGTGGCTCATCGTTAAAGGGGTTAATTCTCTTTCATCGTTAGCAATGGCGCAAATGCGCCATTGCTGCACCAACCAATAAAACATGAATGGGGGCGCCTGCGCTCCCCAGGCTGGCTGAAAACACACCACTGCCATTGGGATGGGAGTAAGACATTCTCTCTGAAATGCCATTAAGGCAAGTAGCTGCCACCGCCAACCGCGAGATAGTTGCCGGTCAGATAGCTGGCCTGGTCGGTCGCTAGCAGCAGAATAGCTCCTGCGATATCCTCTGGCTGTCCAATCCGACGCAGAGGTAGGGTTGCGCCAACCTGCTGCAAGCGCTCGGGCGTAACTTCTGTTGATGCTTCCGTCTCAGTGAGACCCGGTGCCACCACATTGGCGCGGATACCGTGTGGACCAAGTTCGCCGGCCAGCACTTTCATCAGCGCTTCGACTGATGCTTTGCCCGCGGCATGTGCTCCGCTTCCAGGTGGTGTTCTCCGAGCAATCAGGCTACTGACCGCAATGAGATTCCCGCGTTTTCGCTCAATCATTAAAGGAGCCAGCACGCGCGCGGGATGGTAAATACCCACCAGTTCACCTAATACTACGTCCTGATACACATCCCAATTCGATTCCAGGAAAGAACCAAAGAGCGCCGAGTTATCGGGAACAGCTGTAGCGTTCATTACGAGCGTATCGATTGATCCCAATTGT
The DNA here is from genome assembly GCF_003967575.1 of Dictyobacter alpinus. NCBI lineage: Bacteria > Bacillati > Chloroflexota > Ktedonobacteria > Ktedonobacterales > Dictyobacteraceae > Dictyobacter > Dictyobacter alpinus. The sequence continues at coordinate 2,719,203 of NZ_BIFT01000002.1, read as the reverse complement.
TGCTCAACAACCTTGACCATTTCCAGGAGCTGCGCCGGATTATCGACGCTCGCCTGCACCGCGAGCGCGCGCCCGCCTTCAGCTTCAATCGAGGCGACCACTTCCCGGGCACGCTCAGCATTGGCATGATAATTGACAGCGACAGCGGCACCATGCCGGGCAAACAGACGAGCGGTGGCCGCGCCAATCCCTCGGCTCGCGCCCGTAATCAGTGCCACCTGCCCCTGTAATAGTTGAGTTGGTCGCATCTCCGCGCCGCTGGTAATGTTTTCTCTCATGTAATGTTTCCTTTACTAGCTATCACCACTCCTGGTAGCAGGCTCAGCTTTATCTGCTTAGAGCGCAGCCTTGAGCGGTTTGTAAAAATTAGTGACGTTGCCATCAGGATCGCTAAACATAGTGGCATGCTTGTGATATGCTACCATTCTGAACGATAGCTTTCTTTCAATACGCTACCATAGCGTAGCGTTTTATGTCAAGAGGAGAAAAAGAACGATGGAAGGATCGGCTCAAAGTGAGGATAAGCGGGTCGAGCGCTCTAAGGCGAAGGTTCTCGCCGAAACCTATCGTCAACTGGCGCTCAATGGCATCAGTGGCGTGACGATCGAGGGGATTTCCCGCCATTCAGGCATCCCCAAAACGACCATCTATCGTCATTGGCCGTCGCGTTCAGCGTTGCTCATCGATGCCTGTTCCCGCTTCGGGAGCGTACCCGAAGTACCGGACGTAGGAAGTTTGCAAGGTGACATGCGCGCGCTGCTGATCGACCTTGCCGAGCGCTTACAGACGGCTAACTGGAACTCGGTCTATCCTTCGATCATTGATGCCGCTGAGCGCGATTCTGTGATCGCGAGCATGCAGACCGCTATGCAAAAAAGCTTCATGACGCCGTTTGAAATCGTCATAGAGCGGGCCCGGGCCAGAGGGGAGATTTCGTCGCGGCAATCCACAGATGATCTGGTTGCGATACTGGTGGGGCCTCTCTTTTACCAGCGCTGGTTCTCGAAACAGAAGATCGATAGCAGCTTCATTGATACGATCATCGACCTTGTGATTCGCTCGACGTCGGACGTGGGATAATAGCCCGCTGTTTTCAACGGTCGTCAGAGGTCTACTGGAACAGGCCGCATGCGCAAGAACCTCAGCTTGCCGCACGCCTGTCCGGGGCCCATTACACCAGAGCAATACCTGTTCAGCACATCACAAACAAAATCTATCATAAACTGCAATACTTGATATTTATCAGGATTCAGGCAGGAGAAGAGAGCAAGATCGGAGAAGTTTTTTTCGTGTCCTCATGCTATACTCCGAAAGCGAGCATCGTTCGTTGTGTGGAGCCGAGCTTTGTCTTCATACATAAACACGAAATGCATAAGAGAGATCTGGCGGCATCGCCTTTCTCCCATTCTCCAACAATTGATAAGGATGGCTTCTGATGAGAAAATTTATCGTCCTCACGTTTCTCACGCTTGATGGGGTCATGCAAGCACCTGGTATGTCTGATGAAGACACTTCCGACGGTTTTAAATATGGTGGTTGGAGTGCGCCGTATTTTTACGAAGCTGACGAAGCGGCTGGTACGTTCATGGAAAAATATATGCAGCCTGCAGATCTTCTTTTGGGGAGAAAAACCTTTGAATTTTTTGCTTCTTTCTGGCCGACACATGCAGACATGTGGCCAGGCATCAATGACGTCACAAAATATGCTATCAGTACCACTATAGACAAATCAGATTGGAACAACTCAGTTTTTCTTAAAAGTGTCGATGACATCAAAAAACTCAAGAATTCAGAAGGCCCTGCTATCCAGGTTCACGGCAGTGGCAACCTGATCCAGACACTACTCAAACACGATCTGGTTGATGAGCTGTGGTTGAAGACGTTCCCCGTCACGCTCGGTAGCGGCAAGCGTCTATTTAGTGGAGGCACTATTTCGGCAGCCTTTACATTAACAGACAGCCTGATTACGCCAAACGGAGTAATTTTCGCCAATTATGAGCGAGCCGGAGAAGTCAAGACAGGTACTGTTGGAGCTTGATCTGATGGCTCAATATGCATCCCGGTCATCAAAAAGGCGAGAGGCATGTGAAACGCCCTCGCCCTTGCCCAAGAGTGCTTATCTCCCTTAGTGGCCAGCCCCTTGTACGGTGATCCGTTCACCCAGTCCAAGCGCCTGCAACAACTCCCGTTGAATGGGTTCTGTCGTCTGATTGACGGCAGTGGGCGCACCACCCCCCATCAAGGGATCGACCACTGTGCGTAAAGGCCGTTGCCCCACTGGAGTTTCAATCAACTGGAGGACTGCCGAAACCAGAACCTGCGCATCAGGAGCCTGCTGGCTCTGTAAATTTGCCTTGACCCCATTCCATAGTTGATCAGGCAGGTCGCCGTCTGGAGCATAGCCATCGGTCCGTGCTTGATCTGCCGGCTTCATCATTTTGGACCAGTAGTCGGTCGGAAAGCCACCTGGTTCAACGATGACGACATCCACCCCTGACGGTGCCAATTCATAGTGATAGCTCTCGCAAAGTCCCTCCACCGCGAACTTCGAAGCGGTATAAGCACCGGCGAAGGGGATGACAATCCGGCCCTGGAGGCTGGAGATGGTGATGATCAGCCCGCTGCGCTGGGTACGCATGGCGGGCAGGACGGCACGCATCATTCTCTGGATAGCAAAGACATTGACATCAAACGTCTGCTGAAATTGCGCGACCGAAAAGGCCTCGGTGTATCCTCCCCCACCAATGCCCGCATTATTAATTACTACATCGAGCCTCCCAGCCTGTTGCAACACCTGGTCAACGGCAGCAGTAACCGAGCTCTCATCGGTCACATCCAGTTCCAGCAGGTGCAAACTACCCGGCTGATCTTGCGCATAACGACGTAACTGCCCGGCGGGTTCAGCATTGTATCCTTCGAGTTGGCGCATGGTGGCAAAAACTGTATATCCCTGGGTCAACAATCTCTGAGTTAGCAAAAAACCAAACCCGCTGCTGCTTCCGGTCACTAAAATAGTTTGTGTACTCATGGAAATTCCTCGCTCTTTCTTTGAAAATGAATATCAGTAGTAATAAAATCATGTTGTCCTGTTGTATTATCCTTTCATCCTCCTTTTACCTCGAAAGCGCCAACACGTCTGGCTTTCAGTGGGAAAATGGCGCCTCCGGAGTCTGTTTCTCAACCGGGAACTGGATCTCGATCAGGTAGTCGTCCAGGTCACCTTCGCGTCGCAGACACACCTTGCGACAGACGCCGGTGATGGTGTAGGCGTACTCTTCAATCCATGCCCCCAGCGCATGATAAGCCTCGCCAATCAGATATGGGCTGCCATGATAGAGCGTACTGACCATCAAAGGCTCCGCTGGCAAGTCGCGCAAAGCCACACGTTCCCCTCGATATTCGGTAAGCTTGCCCACCGACGAACGCTCTACTGGAACCGCGACCTCCACGTCGATATCCATGCGCGTATACTCCCGCTCATAGTAGAGATAAAGCACTGGACCGACGGGCTTGACCTTCTGCTGTCTAAGAAAGATCAACAGGTCGTCGGCATACTGTGCTTTCTGAGCCAGATTGGCAACTACATCGCGCGTTGAGACGACCGTCAAGGGTTCGACACTCTTGAGGATCACCTCGTAGGTGGGCATCCGCCTCCCTTGTTCCAGAGATTTCAAGCGCGTTTCTATGTGTGAGATCCGCTCCTGCTCCTCTTGAACGCGTCGCCGGAGTTCTACTTGTTTGGCCCGCAGCATCTTCTGGATGGTCTCGGCAGAAATATCCTGGTCGAGGATCTGAACGATCTGGGTGAGATCCAGGCCGACCTCCTTGAGCGCCATAATCCGATGCAGTCGAGAAAGCTGGTCGAGCTCGTAGAAACGATACCCGGTCTGCTGATCGACGTGTGCTGGCTGAAGAAGTCCAATCTCGTCATAATAGCGCAACGCCGACATCGCAACCTGACCGATCCTGGCAAAATCGCTAATTTTTAGCATGATCACCCTCTTTGCGTGAGATAGGAAGGAGCAGGAATGCTCTTCATGAAGAGAATACCACTTTCAAGTAGGTTGAAAGTCAAGAGGAAATGAGCCGATTCTACAGCTAGATGGGAAGAAAGGATCCGCTTCTTGCTGACCTACCCATGCAGACATGTGGTCAGACAAGCTGTGCTGGCAAAAAAATGGGCCATGTATCACGCCCAAGCACGTGATACATGGGCATTTTGGTAATTACTCCATTCATATCGTAGGCATTTTTTATTGGTGCATTGCCATAAAGCAGAATAATTATAAGAATCGAGCCTGAAAAACTGAAGCGTTAAAAGACTCTTTGGCGTGTCAAATATAGATTAAGCTACATATCTAGCCTTATCGAATCCATATAGAATAAACAAAAGAGCAGAAGACGTATAAGATAAAGACGTTATAGGAAGACGCATAATGATGAGCCATTATATGACGGACATAACTTCGCGCCAGAAGATCTGCAAGTTGGTTACACTCATAATGCTTGCAAATTATCAATAAAACAAGGATGTGACATCAGCATATGAATAATAGGTATAATGCAGAACAGCGCCAGACCCTCAAGCGTTACGATCCCATCTGGAAATCACTACGCATCGATCGTGGTATCAGCATTCTTCAGGGGCTCACTTATGTGGGTATCATTGCTTTTTATATTTCACTGTACAGAGCCGCGCCAAACCTCAACTTTGGCATCTTTCTGTTTGCTATATTACTACTTCAGCTTATCTTCAATCAGGTACGACAGGAACGGCATTGGTTGCGTGTTGGGGAGCGCCGCCTGTATGCACTACACAATGAGGTACCGATACAGGAACAAATAGTAAAAGATCCTGCCACGCCACCAGCAGCTCTACCATTTGTAGTAGCGCTGGATTGGAAGCGCAATATGCTTATCACTATTGGTGTAGTGACGACGATCTTTATTGTAGTGGTAGTGGCAATGCTTTTCTCGCCGGCGACTTCTGATCAAAGTATCTTTATAGCTATACTCTTCTCTGCAATTATCTTTTTTTGGGTTGTCATGATACTGCTCTCACTGGCCTATCAGGCATATTTCTTGCGGCAACGTATCGAGGTCAGCGAGGAGGGCATTACGACCCGCTTCCGAGGCCAGGAATATCACATACGCTGGCAGGATGCGCGCATCTTCGCGCAATATAGCTCGGGCACCATGGGGCAATATAAGCAGATCTTTGAGCTCTCTAATGAACAGGTCATTGTACGCTGGTCCCAGGGCAATTTTGTAGGAAACTTTTTGCTGAAGACCAGGAGCAATACAACTGGCAAGCAGGATTATAACTGGCTGATTGGACGCGTGAATGCCCTGGTGGCAGAGAATACAAACTTGCCACTCATAAGCCTGGATAATACCTCGCCGATCAAACTCAATTCAGAGGTACGACAACACCTGCGGGGTCTTATCGATACACAGGCCGAACCAACATCCACGGCCATAGCGCTGGCTCAGCATGATCCGCTGGTAAAGCGCTTACAGTGGCAAGGCGAGAGCGGACGGGCAGTCCTGATAGCATGTGGGGTCAGCCTGCTGTTATTCATCTATGGGATACTAAACCTGGCCCATCTACTGGTCATCCCTCCCCTAGAAAGCTTTGGCAATGGCTTCTGGCTGGTGATCGGTGGTATGCTGTTCGTGGTATTCGCATTCACACTGGGTATCCTGTCGATCAGCCAACGCTACTGGCAACGCATAGCCAGCCTGCGCCAGCGTGCCTCACAAACTCCAGCTACCTTTGAGGTATCCCCTCAACCCACGCCAACTACCGAAATATTACAACCGGCCAGCCTGATCATTCGCAATCGCTTCAGTTACCTATTTATCATATTTTTTGTAGAGTCCTTCATAATCTGGTCACTTATAAATGGTAGCCTCATCAATGCCCTGCTTCATCAACGCCTGGAATCCACCGGACTCCTGATCTCGTTGGTGCTCGCGCTACTGATGAGTGTCCTTATGACCCCATTTATCCAGCGCGCCTCGCAGCGACGCATTGAGGTTAGCGCCCACGGCATCTCGACGCGCCTCAATATGGTGGATAGCTATATCAACTGGCAGGATGCCCGATTGTTTGCGCGCTACCAGAACATGCAACTACGACAGCGATCTACGCGCAACCGCTACTATGAGCTTGCCAGCCAGCAGACAGTGGCACGCTGGCTTGTGAACAGGAACCATTTTTCCTTCATCACAACCGAACCCAAAATGAGCCAGGAGCAATACGAAAACTGGTTACAAGCCCTGGACGGCTACATTACGGCACGCACCCAACTACCCTTATTAGATTTAGATACAGAAGAGATGAAATAATATGCTTGAGAATCATTTTAGTGACGCGACCTTTACGCCAGAAGATCCACAGTTAACCACATACAACAACAGCAATTTTAAGTTTTTATTGATCTTCAATGGTATTGCATCCTGCATATACTTATTGGCGCTACTAACCCTTTTTATACCAGGAATATTTAGTTTAATTACAGCTCTCAGAGGTGTCGCTTTATTCATCGTTTTCGTATTGAATTTCTTGACAACTTTTTATAATTCATATTTACCATCACGGTATTGGCATAGATTACAGCAGAAGCGACCCCTGGCCTTCGAGCAGCCTGGAAACTACCTATCTGCATATCAACCCGCTTCATTCCCCGAACTGCCCCAACCAGATAGAGTCGCGATCATAACAAAAACAAGCATTATATTGCTGCCATATATCTTCATCATAACTCCAGTGATCTGCTTGTTATTTTTCAGCACGTCTCTGCTTATGGCATTGCTGATCGGGGTCGTAGTCGCTGTGCTAGTATCTATAGCGTTTCTGGTGACAGTATATGTACAACGCAACCAGCCACGATATCCCTATGTCGAGGTGTCCCAGGACGGTATCGCTGCGGCGATGGATAAGATTCGAGAGCCACTGCCATGGCAGGATATCTGCTTCTTCGCAACCTACCAGGGACCATACACACCTTTTATGCTCACTAGCAGCAAACATGCCCGTTATTATGAGCTAGCTAGCCCCCAGCGGATCATACGCTGGCAATATCAGCCCAAACGCTCTCCGCTTATAGCAATCCAGCCGAAACTCGATCAGGCCGCCTATGATCGCTGGCACCAGCAACTGCTAGGCTACATCAAAGAACGTACCAACCTGCCCCTGGTCGACCTGGACGCCGTACCAGAGCAATCCGAAAAAAATAAGCGAAATAGTTATACTCAATCCTTGCATCAATAATCATAAATATTGGTCTTGCATCAAAGCAGAGAGGTGAATTTATTTTATGCGCCATACCCACTCTTTATATAATGCGGCCCAGCGCCGGGCGCTCAGACGCTTCGATCCCATCTGGAAATTTATGTATATTGAGCGCGGCATACACATCTTCCTGGCCCTATTCTGGCTGACTTTCATTGTCATAGGAAGCGTACTAATACAGACAGAACGAACATGCCGTCGTGCGCTGGTCGTATACAGATGCGTTGAGCAAGTTACTGTTGAAAATGACGGTCAGCGATACCGACAACCTGAAGTATAAGATGATGATACGTGCGGTTCTTGCCTCACTTGCTTGCTTCTGGCTTGGAGAATCGCTCCCCAAATGTGCTATGCAGCGCTGAAAAAACGTAGCATAGCACATTCTTTTGATTTGTTAGAACATCACAGATAAAAGTGAGACAAGCCACGCATCGACTATACCTGTCCCCAGGTAAATTTCTCCCAGCCCTGGATCTGGGTCACCATGGCGTCCAGCGGGGTATTGTTCTGGTCGGTACGCGCACTCACATAATTCCCGTTGGCCTGGGCCTGAAGCGCGATGGTGCCATCACTCTGTGGGAGCCAGGTAAATTCCTCCCAGGCCTGCACCTGGGTCGCGCTCGCATCAAGTGGATTATTGCTCTGATCGATTCTGGTACTCACATAATCCCCGTTGGCATGGGACTTCAGGGCGATCCGTCCATTGCCGGCATCGATCACATCAAACTCTTCCCAGGCCTGCACCTGGGTCGCGCTTGCATTCAGGGGATTATTGCTCTGATCGATTCTGGCACTGACATAGTTGCCATTGGTCGCATTGAGCCAGATGGTTTTGCCGATGGGTGCGCCAGAGCCGCCGCCAGACTGGGTTCCACTCCATTTAAACGTGGCCGCCGCGCCCGCCGGTAGCGTATAGGCAAAGTTCTCGCCTCCCCACTGCACGTTGAAGGTCTGGCTACTGGACGCGGAGTTGTAGGCAACCAGTACCTTCGAGCCATCAGAATTCTTGAACGCCACATCCTGAATGCCATTGTTTCCCGCGCTGGAATCGATATGGTAAGCACCAGGAGCAACAAACTTACTGGCCTGTCCCAGACCATAATAATCCCCGTTGTAGGTCACATTTCCGCTATTCTGATCGACGCTCACCACGCCACGGCAGGTGGAGCAGGCCGCGCCCGTCCCAAGGTTAGGCTGGCCATTTGGATCGAGCACCATGCCCCAACGCACAACCGACTTGCCCCAGTTGCGCACAACACCGATGAGCAGGGACATCGTGTTTGGGAAACCATTGCTGTTCTCCCAGGTGCCACCAGAGCATTCAGTCTCCCAGGTATCCTTGTTGGAGAAAGAGTTGTGTACGGTCGTCTGGGCGTCGACGGTACCACCATAGCAGTGCCAGGCGGTGCCAGCGGTATAAGAATTGGCGCTGGCATCACCCAAGATAGTGTTGGGATAGCTGGGCTGATCCCAGTTGTGGTCGTAGCCCAGGATCTTTGTCGTAATGCCATTCTGCGCGAAGGTTGGTCCCAGGTTGTTTTTGATAAAATTGGTCTCATCCGTAGCCGGAAAAGACATGCCGGGATAGCCGTTGGGCACGTAGAGCGGTTCGTTCTGGGGAGTAATCGCGTAGATGGGTAAGCCCTGTGCCTGGTAGGCCTGAACATACTTTGCAAAATAGTTGGCATAGGCACTATAGGCGTTGCTATTGAGCGTACCACCCTCCATGGAACCGCTCGACTTCATCCAGCCTGGAGGACTCCAGGGCGTACCCATAATTTTAAGCGCGGGATTAATCTGCAAAGCCTGCTTTAGGACAGGAATAATGTAGGCTGTGTCGTGATTAATAGAGAAATGCGCCAGCGAGAAATCGGTCTGGCCGGCGGGTATATCATCATAGGAATATTCACCCACAGTTGGGGCCGGTGGCGTCAGGTCCGAGGCACCTAGCGGCTGACGCAAGAAGCTCAGACCAATACCACTCGTACTGCTAAAAAGGTTATTCATCAGGGTAGAACGCTGGCTGCTACTCATCTTGTTATAGACTAGCCAGGCACTGGAATCCGCAAAAGAAGCACCAAAACCATCCATCTGCTGATACGTCTGATTCTCGTTGACGCTAATCACATTGCCACCACCACCCCCATTGGCAAAGGTCAGGTTGGCCTGGGGCGCCAGGTGGGTACTCAGATCGCTAGTGGTGAGCCAGACGTTGACCGTTTCACCGGCCGCGTGGATCGGTGTAGGACTGGAGAAGATAGCCACAATGCTAAAGAGTAAGATGGTACAAATAACAGAAACGTGAAGGGAGCGCACAGTAAAGGTGCGCAGCGGGGTCGACCAGTGCATAGAATCCTCCTTGAAATACATGTTGGTCGCACAAATCGAGAGAAAAAGGCTGGATGGCTACCATAGGCAACCACCTCTGTAGATAGCTGGACAAGCTGTTGTAAGGAAATACGGATGGCAGCATACGCAATAGATAAAAAGGACTACGACGTCCTCTGCTGAATTCCTTACTGGGCCGCCAGTGAATTATGTTGTGTGTCGATCATATAAATGCCAGAGGTAAAGAAGCTATCGTGAGCAAGCAGGGCCGCACCAATACTGCCAGCATCCTTCCCAAGTTGGCTGACAAGTATCTGTGTTGCGCCAAACGGCGATTCGAGCGCATAACGAGCCACAAACTGCCGCACCTCAGGCAAGAGATATGGACCAAGCAAGGTACCAACCCAGCCACCCATAATGATGGATTGCGGATTGAATAGATTGATCAGGTTAGCCAGGCCCGCTCCCAGGTAGTGGGCTGTATCATGTAAGACCTGAATGGCTGCCCCATCTCCCTGCTGGGCCGCTTCAAGAATCGCGGAGAGCGCTTGCATCTCATCCTCATTCGAGACCAGCGGACTAGTAGGGACAAGTTGCGTGAAGCGACGAATGATCGCGCTGGCACCGATATAGGCTTCGAGACACCCACGGTGCCCACAGCGACAGACAGCCCCATCCAGGGCCATCACGGTATGCCCCCATTCACCAGCACTATTGGTTTTACCGCGATACAGTTTCCCTTCATAGATAATGCCCGCGCCAACCCCGGTTCCCAGGTTCACAACGATCATCGTTTCAGCGCCGGCCTCCACCTCCCTTTTGCGCAGTTCGGCCAGGGCCATGGTTTTAGAACCATTGTCCAGGAAAAGCGGTATGGGCAGGGCCTGACTAATCAGTGCTTTAAGCGGCACGCGCTGCCATTGCCAGGAAGGGGCCAGAACCGCATCATTATCGGTGTGGTCAACCAGGCCCAACACGCCCAGACCCATACCCAAAACTTTTTCAGCAGGGATGGCTAAAGCGGCAAGGAGCGTGGTAACACCCTCGATAACACATTGCACAGCCTTCGTGGGATGATTCTCTTCACCATGCAAAAAATAGTGCGCGGTGCGCAGATTTCGCAGGGTCAGGTCAAATAGCTCCACCACCACATCGGTCTCGCCAATTTCGGCGCCAAAGAAATAGCCATATTCACGATTGAGGCGCAAAATCGTCCTTGGCCGGCCGCCATTGGAGGGTTCAAGGCCAGCCTCCAGGAGTATACCCTCGGCAAGGAGTTCAGCCACAACATTTGTAACGGTAGCGACACTTAAACCAGCGCTCTGACTCAATTGCAAACGGCTGATATCTCCGGCACGATAGATCGCGTGCAACACTATCGACCGATTAACGCGCCTGACGTCGCGCGATGTAAGGCTGGCGGTTAGCACATTCCTACCCCTCATACAGGATAATCAGCGAATACAACCGTAAGTTTTTCGGGCATGCTTTGCGCGACTTGACCAGAAGAAGTATGTTGATCAAAATACTTAAATACTATAATCTTACACTTATTATAAGGTTTAAATTAAGTCCTGTCAAGATTTTCTCTGCAATGGATAGTATGTATTGTTGGGCATGGTCCGTAGCCGCCATGACGTCATGTAAGCCCGGCGCCAGCGTGAAATGAACAGGATGATTCGTCGCAAACGGCATCTCATGCCCTTGTGTATCAGAGGGCTGCCAATTAGGATTATTGCCTGAATATGAACCATTCATCAGGTCATCAAAAGATCCATTTTGATACCAGGAGTCAGCCAGAGGGGAAGTTGGATTATTCGGCGTTGCCGATTTCGCGCTGCGCACAAATTCGTATCCAGTAAGTACGCCCGCGATCTCGCTTAAAAGACCCGCCGTCGTTTTGTCGCGATACGTTGCGCTGGTACTACTCGGTCCTACCACCCTGGCAGGATCAGGCTGGTACTCTGCAGCTCCTACAATTCCTGTGAGGAGCAGAACAAAAAAGAGTATGCGGAGAATCACGAACATCCATGTACGTGTATGCATAGAAGATCTCCTAGCACTAAAAGGCCGTCATTCCTGACTCATTCATCAAGGAAAGGGCTTTCACTCAGCTGAATCTAAGTGTACTGAGAGGAAAGCTTCCTGTCAAGAGGCGAAACGCTCTTTTTTCTCGCGCTACCTCTCATAATCTGGATATATACCGACTATTTTTGCTGGAATAGGCAAAAATAGTCGGTAAAAGATCTTGACAAACTGTTTTTAAACAGGTAATCTCTTTTCTAGATTAAGGAAAACCCTTTCCTTAATCTAGAAAAGTAGGGTCCCATTCAATGAGAAACCACTTTTCTCTGGCTCAAATAAGCGGAGGAGGAGACAGCGTGGCACAGGATAAAGAAAACACGGAGCGTATATTACGCCCCTTACCCACCTTAAGCGATGTCGCACAGGCTGCAGGTGTGGCACTAAGCACAGCATCGAAGGCCCTCAATGGACAGGGGAAACTCCGTCCAGAGACACGCGAACGGGTTCTTGAGGCGGCGAAGCAGCTTGGTTTTCGGCCCAACGACCTGGCGCAGAGTCTGGTACGCGGACGTAGCTTTACGGTAGGTCTACTATCGACTGACAACTATGGTCGCTTCAGCATTCCCCTCGTGACAGGCATTGAAGACGCATTGGTAAATGCACAGATTTCTGTATTTCTTTGCAATACTCTCGGGAGTCCAGAACGGGAGCAGCAACACCTTGATTCGTTGCTAGCCAAACATGTCGATGGGATTATTGTTACCTCGGATCGCACGAATTCACGTGCACCAATTGATCTAGGTAAACTTGATCTGCCTGTGATCTATGCCTATACCCGTGTTGAAGATCCCAATGTGCTCTGTATCTTACCGGATGATGAACAGGGCGCACGGTTGGCAGTGGAACACCTGATCAAGCAGGGCCGCCGTCATTTCGCACATATTACCGGCCCGGTTTATTTTGAGGCGGTGCAGCTACGAGCAAAAGAGATGCGAGCAGTTCTCGGTGAACATGATATCCCTTTCACTGAGCGACGGGTTCTTTCGGGAGCCTGGGAAGAAAGTTGGGGCTACGAGGCCGCAAACATTCTATTGGATCGTGATCCATTGATCGATGCAATCTTTTGTGGCAGCGATCAGATTGCGCGTGGTGTCGTTGATGGTCTCCGTGAACGTGGGATTCGCGTTCCTGAGGATATTGCAATTACCGGCTTTGATAATTGGGAGGTTATGGCCACAGCCGTTCGCCCACCCCTCACCACAGTTGATCTGAACTTGCACGAATTGGGCAAACTCGCCGGTACACGTTTGCTGCAGATGATCGATGGCCAGCGCCCAACTGGTATCGAGCGCGTACCATGTAGCCTGGTCGTCCGAGAGTCCAGCGCTGCTCAAAGCAAGAGTATACAAACCAAGAGCAAGATTCAACAACGAGAGGCATAACAGCGCTCATTATTTTTATTGTTTACTGCTCTGAGAGCAGAAAGGACAGTCTGATCTATGAAGATACGGGGTCTAGTAGGAGCTATGCTGCTTCCATTTCTTGCGCTTACTCTGATTTTAGCTGCCTGTGGGGGCACGAGCAACAGTAGTGGTTCTTCTGATAAAGTAACGATTACGTTCTGGAGCCGCGACAGTGATGCAGCTCTGGTTCAGCCTCTTATAGCTGCGTATAACGCCAGTCACAAAAATCAAATCAAATTGACGCTTATCCCAGCAAATAGCTTTGTGACCAAGTTTGGTTCAGCTGTGGCTAGTGGTGATGTGCCCGATCTGGTGGCGACCGACCTGGTGTATACACCTGCATTTGCTTCACAAAATCAATTAACAGATATCACCGATAAGGTGAAGGCACTGTCTTTCTTTGATAAACTCAGCCCTTCTCATGTACGCCTGGCAACCTATCAGAGCAAGATTTATGGCCTACCTTTTAGCGCCGAGGGCTCTTTCCTGCTCTACAACAAAGATCTCTTTAGCAAGGCTGGGCTTGATCCCAACAAGCCACCTACCACATGGGCACAGATGGAAAGTGATGCAAAAGCTATTACAAAACTGGGCAATGGCACCTATGGCTATCATATTTCGGGTGCAAACGGTGGCATTAATGCATTCACTTTCCTACCATTAATCTGGGCCAGCGGTGGCGATATTCTCAACTCTGATGGCACCCAGGCGACACTTTCGTCGTCGCCCCAAGTTAAGGATGCCTTGAACTTCTATCGTCGCCTATGGACTGGAGGCCTGGTTGATCCTGGCTCGAAAGTAGATGATGGCTCGAACTGGTTTACTGGTTTTGCTGCCGGCAAAGTGGGCATGGTGGGGGCTGGTGCCTTCGAGTTAAGTACGCTGAAAACCAAAAATAGCAATATTAACTTTGGAGTTGCGCCGCTGCCGGGTAAAAATGGTGGCTCGTCTGCTTTTGCTGGTGGCGATAATATCGTCATACCGAGTGGTTCACACCATCCTGATCATTACATCCGTGGAATCACTGCTGGCGCGGTCAAGGGCTAGCGCTGCTTTTCTCTCCACCATACTTTGACTGAAAGATAGAGGGTATCTCTTTATGACATCCAACTTGCTTGCTTCTCAGGTCACGTTTGCTCAAGAATCTTACTTACGCCCTGTGCCTTTTACACAGGTAAACATCGATGATGTGTTCTGGAAGCCGCGTATTGATAAGAATCGCTTACACACGTTACCCCATAGCTATCATCTTTTGCAAACGACTGGTCGCCTGGCGGCTTTTCGCCTGGATTGGGAACCAGGAAAAGGTGGCGAGCCACATATTTTCTGGGACTCTGATGTCGCGAAATGGCTAGAGGCCGCGAGTTATAGTCTGGCCAATGTGCCTGATACAGAGTTAGAAGCGCAAGTTGATGAGGCTATTGCACTGATCACGAGCGCGCAGCAACCAGATGGATATCTTAACCCGCATTTTACGATTGTTGAGCCGGAAATGCGCTGGAAAAATTTGCGCGATAACCATGAGTTGTATGGGGCCGGTCATATGATTGAGGCGGCGGTCGCGCATTTTCAGACAACGGGCAAACGTACCTTATTGGATGCGATGTGTCGCTATGCCGATCATATTGCGGCAACCTTTGGTACCGGCCCTGGTCAACTCAGAGGGTATGATGGACATCAGGAGATCGAGCTCGCTCTCGTGAAACTGTATGAAGTGACTGGCGAGAAGCGCTATTTGCAGGTTGCAGCTTACTTTGTTAATGAGCGCGGGCGCTCGCCCCATTATTTTGACGAGGAAGCTGTACGGCGTGGAGATAACCCCAGAGATTTCCAGCATCAGACCTACGAGTATAACCAGTCACATGTACCGGTTCGTGAACAGAAGGAAGTAGTTGGGCACGCTGTACGTGCGATGTATCTCTATTCAGCCATGATCGATCTGGCTCGTGAGACAGGTGATGGTACGCTGTTGGAGGCGTGTCATACGTTATGGGATCATCTTTGTCGTACGCGTATGTACGTCACAGGTGGTATTGGAACGTCTCGCCACAATGAGGGCTTTACCGCTGATTATGATCTTCCCAATGAGACAGCTTACGCTGAAACCTGTGCCGCTATCGGTCTGGTAATGTGGAGCCAGCGTATGCTTCGCCTTGACTGCGATAGCCGATACGCTGATGTGATGGAGCATGCACTGTATAACGGGGTGATAAGTGGCGTATCACAGGATGGTACGCTCTTTTTCTACGAAAACCCCCTGGCCAGTACCGGCCAGCATCACCGTCAACCATGGTACGATGTCTCCTGTTGTCCAACAAATATCGTACGCTTGCTGCCTTCGTTAGGACAATATATCTACGCAACCAATAAAGAGACACTTGCGGTTCATCTATATATTCAGAGCGAGGCGCGTGTATACGTGGGTGAGCAAGAGCTTACACTGCGTCAGCAAACGAATTATCCCTGGGAGGGAGCGATTGCGCTACGTTTGCAGATGAATGCTCCCACAGCTTTCCGCTTGAAGCTGCGCATACCTGGTTGGAGTCGCCAGAGTACGATCAAGGTGAATGGAGAAGACATCGATCTCAATGCGTGTTTGGAGCAGGGATATGCCACTATCGGGCGTGTGTGGAACGATGGGGACGAAATACAACTCGATTTTGCCATGCCTGTCGAGCGCGTCTACGCTCACCCCGCTATTTCATTCGATGTTGGACGTGTGGCGTTGCAGCGTGGTCCCTTGATATATTGTCTGGAGAGTGCGGACAATCCAGGAGCGCTGGAGAATATGTTCTTGCCTATGGATGCAGAGATTGAAGCGAGCTATGATCCTCAATTTCTGGGAGGAGCCGTGATTATCCAGGGTAAAGCGCTACGTTATGAGGAGGATGATTGGGCAGGTCAGCTCTACCGTACTACCCCTCCGCACCCTGTTTCTCATACCATGCGTGCCATTCCCTATTATCTCTGGGACAATCGCGAGCCGGGCGAGCTGCGCGTGTGGCTAAAAAGTTGCTAGAATAACCAGTGTTCTATGTATGGATAAAACACTGATATTGCCTCTTCCATTATATGTAGCAGGACCATACATTACCAGCGCACAGAAGAGATACCAACTCAGTTGGCATCATCTCTGTGTGCTGGCTCCCACCGGAATAGGACGAGAAGCATTTGGAATGGCTCAGAGTGGACTCCTTGTATTCAATGAACCATTATTTATGAAACACAAACATTTTATAATTCACTCTTTAAGGGCTCGGCGCTGTGAGGATGTACGTTATCCAGGGTAGATTCTTTACGCAAATCGTACAAAGGGAGACCGGTACGAGCCACTACCAGTGCATTGAGCGCCTGGATCTGTTGTACATGTTCTTCCAGCGGAATAGTAGAAGTCATAAGCATCTGAAAAAAACCAGGACGACGCACAACTTCAGTCCAGCGCACTATATCGGTCATGCTAGATAACTCGTAAGTAAGCGAGGATTGATTGCGTTGTGCTCCCCAGGTATGATATACCGCAAAAAGTCTCGCCTCTTCCCAGCGTACCAGACTCTGCTTATTTCCACTAAACATCGATATTGCTTGCTCAGTAACATCTACGATCTGCCGTTGCCGGCGCAATACAAAGATAAGTAGTGACACAATCAAGAAAAGAAAAAATACAACCACACACACAACCACAAGAATTGATGTATCACTCAATAAACTCACCATAAAATCCTTCGAAGTCCAAGCGACCAATCCTAGATAGGGAACGAAAAGTATCACTACCATTCCCATAAATTTTAAAAGGGTACCTTTCCCATAGCGAAATGTAAGTGTACAGGGCAACGACAGCCCGGCAGCACTAGACGCAGGCTGTTCAGCTGCCAGCAGCGAGAGATCGCCCCTGACGGTCGCAATGCGCAGCCGTTCTATATGTTTCCAGTATTGCCATTGCCGGTAACTCAACATAGATGAAAAAGCATTCAACAATAAAACGCTAGTAAGGGGAATTTCACGTAAAAGAAACGGCACAAATTTACTTTCAGCAAAGATAAAGCCTACAAACAATAAAATAACCAGAAACGCAAATAGCGCTATTATAGATATAAAGAACGTAAGAAATTGGTTTTTAAAGATTGCAATTAATGGATTAGCACGAATTGTTCTGGCCATAAATGGCTCCATCATATCCTCCCTGAACATGCCAGCCATAGTGGCATGATAGCCCGATTGAGGCTGCTTTATTACCCACAGGAAATCGTCCTGAGAGGGCGCTCATCTACGGACACGTAAGATATGAATGAATAGGAGACAAAATTAAGGAATTACGCAAGATATAATATCTTCAGAGTAAAAGAGTTGGCCTCCATCAACCTTGAAGGTATCGAAGATGCAGGCCACAGGCTCTGATCCAGCTCTCATGAATGGAATTCAGAGATTACCTCAATTGGACCCACAAGCTGGCGATTAAACTCCTCCAGGTACTCGGCTGGTATCCAATATTCCAGGTGAACCGCACCGCCAACCTGGCGCACCTCATAGCGATCCAGAAACGCTTTGTGCACCTGGAAACGCGTCACATAGCCCGAATGCCCATCACGCGCATTCCAATCACACGCAATCTGGGTGGCATATCCCTCATTCAAGACAGGATAAAAGATAGGCTGCCAGTATAAACGTGGCGGAAAGGCAGTCCACTCGCTCTCTCGAATCAACGCCAACTCCTCCTCCCCCACCGGCCGAAACAGTACAACACCCTCACTCGAGATAGACTCATTCTGAACCATAGCGTCACCTTGCTTTCACAGGAATGCAACAAACTAAAAACCGTAGAACATTCAGAGCATTTACCACTACCCTGCCCCTCATGACAGCGTATATAGCGCGGGTCTCATTGATTAGGCCTGCTTATAAAGTATGCCGCAACGAACAAAAGAAAAGAGAAGCTAAAAGTTACCAATCCAAAAATAAGCATTATCAATAGTATACCCGGAAATGAATGAGTAAAAAAAAAGGTCAAGTAAATAAGCAGTGAGCAAAAATTGCATATTGCTGCAATTAAAAAAACTCTGCGATTATGAGGCCTTCGCATATGTACTTCCTTTCAAGCAAATATTATCGATTAAATAGTACATCTACTAAGACTCGGTGTAAATGTGATTACTACATGGCGGTAAAATGTGGTAATTATTTGACGTCACACCAGCATGGCCTTTTTCTTCTCCTGGCGATGGGGAGAGCTTTGCTGGCTGGTTTAAGAGATTACCCTTTTTTTAGTTAACTACACATTTATGATGATTTCAGTTCTTACGAATAAATCTTTTGTAGTATAAAGTAATTTATGTGACACGCACTTAGAATTGCTATAATTGTAGTGAACATATTTATAGAGAAAGAAGTTAATAAAACAACTTCCTTCTCTATGATTGAAGATTGAATAGAAGGAGTCCTACTTATGTTCCGCTCTTACCTCATTTGGACAAAAGTGACAAAGAAACAGCGAAATAATACGCTTTTTATAACTTTATTACTATTTATAGCAGCATTATTGTATTTAAATTACATATTACCTCAAATGTACTTGCTTAACTTTATTTACATTATCATGGCCGCGTTCATTTTTTATTGCGATGTTCTCTTTTTTATTTCATTTCAACAGGCTATGCGTACAGAAAAATTCTCTTGGCATCAATCCAAAGATCTTTGGTACTTTTTTTTCTATACTGGAGGATTTGTATTTATTGTTACACTATTTCTCCTCGTGCATAGACTCCTTTCTCCTACCGTTGGTTTTGTTATTGTTTTTCTTTTTTTTGTAGATGTAGTTCTATTCTCGATCCTCATCGCAAAGAATGCGTAAAATCAAAATTAGTCATTGTATAATGCTTCTCCAAAGTGTGGCACAAGTATAAAGCTGTTCAAGCTAGCTATGTGTAGTTGAGCATATTTTGATTACCTACGACAAGGGATCCTTCTCAGTCATCATCGAAAGTACAAATGAAACAGGATTATGATACCGTCATAGACATCATTGGTGTAAATGTGATTACTTGATGACGTGGTTTTTTGTCAATTCTATGACGTCTATCACAGACAGCTTTCCTCAGTCGGGCACTTAGCCTACGCGGTTGAGGTGTGTATCCTTAAAGATTGTAGGATACTTGAGGCCGAAGCCGAGAAGGCGATCGAGCCCGATGTGGGAGAGCCAGATCAGGGCGAACAGCAGCAGGAGTGGGTTGCTGATGAGCAGGGAGATTGCAAGCAGGGCGATGGGTAGAACATAGGTATGGATGAGGTTGTACACGTATGCTCCTATATGGGTGTTGATGAGGTAGCCGAGTGCGGAGAGATCTGGTATGAAGAGGAGCAAGATGTACATCAGCCAGTTACCTCCATGCTGTGCGTAGAGGAGCAGGGTGAGGAGAAAAACGCTGGCCCCTTCGAGGCGCAGGAGGATGGCGGGCGTGAAAATTTTTGTGGTGTTCATGCTGTTTTCCTTTGTCTGATTTTTAATGATTACCGGATGATCTGGTTTGAGGGATTTCAGGGATGATGCTGACCAGCAAGTAGGCCCAGAGGTCGAAGCCTGGCAGAGGGAGAGTACCCAGATTGCCGGGCAGGAAAGGCAGGTCGGCATGGTGTACGAGCAGGTCAAAAAGCCTACTGATCCGATGCCGGCCTCGTCGGCAAGTTCAGCACCGGATGTCATCACCTCGCAGGTGTTCAAGCCCACTCTAGGTATGGGCGTGCTCGGTGAGGAAGGGCAGGGTCGGGATCTTTGCCAGTTCTCTGGCGACTGGCCTGTTCATCTGTCTCAGCATTAAGGTTGGTGCCAATCGGCTCATTACCTTCAGGACATTGCTTACCCCGGGCCGAATTTCCTCGGTATCCTTTTCGAGACCTCTTAGCGCTACCCGCACCATCTTGTCAACATTCATCACGCCTGAGCTCTGGTTGTTAAGCGCGTCCGAGCCAAAGTTGTCCATGAGCGGAGTGCTCGTGGGAGGCGGGGCTAACTCAAACACTTTGACAGGTGTGCCGTGCAGTTGGATGCGCAGGGATTGGGTATAGGAATGGATGGCAGCCTTGGTGGCGCAGTAAATGGGTGCACTTGCCAGCGGCACAAAAGCCAGTCCTGATGACATGTTGATGATAGCAGCCTGACGCTTCGTTGTGAGAAACGGCAAAAACTGCTCGACCATGCGCACAGGCCCCAGCAGATTAATAGCAATCTCATGACCGATATCCTGTAGCCCGTGCTGTCCTTGGAGGCTTAGCATGCGCATCTCCCCGGCATTGTTCACCAGCACATTGAGATCGGGAAAATCGTGCGTCACACGTTGATAAAGCGAGACGATGGCCGCCGGGTCGCTGACGTCGCTCTGATAGGTATGCATATCTGGGAATTGTCTCTGTACCTCTTGAAGTTTGTGCGGATCTCGTCCCGTAATGAGAACCGTGTTCTGCCGTTTATAAAGCTGTATTGCGAGTTCCAAGCCGATCCCGCTGGTACCACCGGTAATTAAGATGGTGCTGCCTGAAAGTTTCATGCTGCATTTCCTTTCGCCTAACTTTTTTATCACGCTGACAATTTATGTCATATTGTCAGTATAGACACATTGACAATATTTGTCAAGGTAGTAAAATATGAATGGGTCAAGCGGTCTGGAAATATTACGCCACTCGCTTCCCACTCTTCCTGAACCGGTTTTTACATTAGATGTATGCAAAGGGGTTGTGATGACACAAAGCAAAGAAGAGCAAGTGCTGAACGCTGCTCGTAAGATCTTCATGAGATATGGTTTTAAGCGCGCCACGATGAGCGATCTGGCGGAAGCAGCGCAGATGTCGAGGCCGGCATTATATCTCATCTTCTCTTCTAAAGAAGAAGTCTTTCAGGCTCTCATCACCCAGATCTTCTCCGAATTGCTACATGACGTGCGTAAAGAAGTGAGTACGCACGAGGAGGTTGCTGATCAGTTGACCAGCGCGTTCGAGGTCTGGTGTGTGCGCCCATTTGAAATGATCCAGGCCTCACCCGATGCAAGAGATATCCTCGAGAGTGGCTATGCATTCGCTACCGAGATAACAATGGGAGCGTTTGCTGAATTTGAAACGATCCTCTCGGATATTCTACGGCCTCTCATGAGCGATCAAGCAAATCTTTCCCTCTCTCCTGAGCAACTGGCCCATATTCTAAACACCGCCACACAAGGCTTCAAAGAATCGGCTTCGTCTGCCATGCAGATCCGACAACTGATCAAAGGGTTAATCACCATCGTCCTTGCCGGCCTGAACCACTAGCGAACAGCATCATAGCACAAGAAGTTCTCACTTTTTTAAACAAACATACGAACGTGTAGAAACGTGATGGAAAAGAAATAGAATGGATAGATCTATTCAGGTCAAAAGTTCATTTGCACATGACAACTGGCGTCTTTTATAAACTATCAAGAATGTGCCACAATGATGTTAGAGCCTTTGTTATGAATTAAGGAAGGAAGCTTTGAGCTATGCAACATTGGATTTGTGTGACCTGTGGTACCCAGTTCTCGGCCAGCCAGGAGCCGCCTCGGGAATGTCCGATCTGCCTGGATCAGCGCCAGTATGTTGGTCATCAAGGCCAGCAATGGACAACGATGGACGCGATGAGCGCGGAAGGTCGCAGCAATACACTCAAACATCATGAGCCACATCTGCTGGGCATTGGCACAACCCCCAAATTCGCCATCGGCCAGCGCGGCCTCCTTGTGCGCAGCGAGCACGGCAATGTCCTGTGGGACTGCATTAGCTATCTGGATGACGAAACCTACGAGACCGTCAAGGATCTGGGGGGTATTTCAGCGATCGCGATCTCCCATCCACACTATTATTCAAGCATGGTCGAATGGGCCAGGCGCTTTGACGCGAAGATTTATCTACATGCCAACGATCAGCAATGGGTCATGCGGCCAGATGAGCGTATCATCTTCTGGACAGGTGAAACCCAACAACTACCCGGCGATATCACCTTGATACGCCTGGGTGGACACTTCCCAGGCGGAACCGTCCTGCACTGGCCCCAGGGAGCCGAAGGCAAGGGGGCGCTGCTCAGCGGAGATATCATTACAGTGGTCGCCGATAATCGCTGGGTCAGCTTCATGTATAGTTATCCAAATTTGATTCCGCTACCAGCCAGCGAAATCCAGCGTATGCGCAACACTATCGCACCCTACACATTCGATCGTATCTACGCAGCCTGGTTCGAAGCCATCGTCCCACAAGATGCCCATGATGCCGTCATGCGTTCGGCAGACCGCTATATCGAAGCCCTGCAAACCGTCCTTCCCGTACGTCAGGGATAAAAAGAGGCACGCGAACTTAAACAATTGGTGGTCTGAGGAAAGCGCTCGCTGGAGACGTATGTACGCTCTGACGAAACATGAGCAAACTACTCTTATCCAAGGAACAGAACAATGGCACCTGGTAAGCAATATGTGAAGGCTATTTCTGAAGAAAACGGAGGAGATATGATCACTGAAGGTCAGATGAGACTGGTTCGCTGGTGTTTTCTCGCCAGTTTAGTGCTGTTCATTCTGAGCAGCATTATACAATTACTTGAACATCCAGCAGTTGCGATACATGGTGGAACCGAAATACGTATCTATCTGAGCTTATATGTACTGGCATTACTCATTTATGGCTGGTTCGCACTCTTTCGCACCCATACAGGAACAACAGACGAACGTGTTGCTCTCCAACAGGGAACATGTTGGGGGCTTCTTTGTGGAACGATATGGGCGATCGAACTGTTGGTGGGCAATTTTCCGCTCGCTCCATCAGGTCCGTTCATGCTCATCCTCTATAGAGGCTCATCATTGCTCGGGTTTCTGCTCCCGGTGTTCCCCAGTCTGCTTACGGGATGGCAGACCGGACGCATCTCTCCAGGAATTCAGGCTGGTTTACTCTGTGGGATGTTGGGCGGATTGATGATTTTCTTAACCTGGCTATTGTTTTCAGTTCCTCTTTTTCAGGTGGGATTGAGTGACCAGCAGACCATTACAGAATTTCGGCACAGCGGCCTCCCAGACATTATCACCTACATAGCTGGTGATTGGCTGGCCGCTCTGATCGGTCACCTGTGGATTGGCTTAATCACGGGCCTGCTCCTGGGCGTTCTCGGAGGAACTATTGGGAAAAGCGCCCGTTTGTCCTGGAGGTCTTCTGAAACACAAAACTGATCCAGCGATGAAAGACGATATCTGCTTTTTTCATCAGGTTCGCCAACCGCTCTATCCGCGCCGTTAGGAGGCTTGTTAGCCATAATAGATCATCTAAATCCTTTGTTGTTTCGTATTAAAGGAGACAATTGGCCTGCGGGGCCAAAGCGAGAGGATGATGTGGGAATGTGTATTGTTCAGCTTGCTTATTTTGAACTTATGTTCTATAGTGTAAATAAGCACAGGGAAATAAGTGAGCATTGAGCTGAAAGGATAATTTTCATGAGTCAAGACGACCATGCGACCAATAATAAAAAGACAACAACCGAGAACGATCAAAGTGCCGAGCTGCGTAAATCACCGATGATGGCCCATCTGCTGGATGCCCTCCAGAAGAAAGAGGATATCGGTCATTATGGCCGCCTGACCTTTGTGATGATTGCGCGCCACTTCTTGCCGGATGAGCAGATCGTGGAGTTGCTAAGCGGTCAACCCGATCATAATGCGACCGATTCACAGGCCTTGCTGACCCAGGTCAAGCAGCGCAACTATAATCCTCCCAAGCGCGAGCGCATCCTGGAATGGCAGTCACAACAGGACTTCGCGATCTGTCCCGATCCTGAGAATCCTGATGCCTGTAATGTCTATCAGGAACTGACGTTCCCTTCTGAGATCTTCGATCAGATTAATGATTATCACGAAGCTCAGGTAAAATCGCAGGAACAGTAATAATACTACTTCTTTGTTCTGTTCCCTCCCCCCAACAAGAATCAGTGGCCGTTTAAAACGGCTGCTGATTCTTGCTTTTTAGGATAACGGCTTACTCCGCGACCACCGCTATATGCTCATCGCGAAGCAAATATTGGCTGGTCAGGGAATGGTGGGCGTCGAGGAGTTGGCGTGGGGTCCCTTCAAAGATGACCTTACCACCTTTGTTGCCGCCTTCAGGTCCCATGTCGATGATCCAGTCGGCATTGCAAATGATGTCGAGGTTGTGTTCAATGACAATAACGGTGTTTCCGCCATCAACCAGACGGTTCATGATCTCCAGTAAATGCGTGATATCGGACATGTGCAGGCCGGTGGTTGGCTCATCCAGTACATAGATACTGCCATGCTTGTGCAGTTCACCGGCCAATTTGATGCGCTGACATTCACCACCAGACAGGGTGCTGAGCGGCTGGCCGAGCGTCAGGTAATTCAGGCCAACATCGCTCAGCGCTTGCAACTTTGTGGTGATGCCGCGTATCTTAAAGAAGGGCAGCGCCTGCTGGATAGTCATGTTGAGCACATCGGCAATGGATTTGCCATGCAAGTGATAGGTCAGCACCTCTTCTTTGAAGCGCTTACCCTGGCAGACTTCACATGGCAAGGCCACACTATCTAGGAACGCAAGATCGGTATAGGTCACGCCAAGGCCCTGGCAGTTATCGCACGCCCCTTTGGAATTGAAACTAAACAGGCCCGCATCCACTTTGTTAGCGGCCGCAAAGGCCTTACGCAGCTCATCCATAATTCCAGTATAGGTTGCAGGATTGGAGCGCGTCGAGACTCCAACCGCCGATTGGTCAATCACGATCGCGCCCTCATGGCGCTTCAGGAAGGCCTGATTGATCAGCGAGCTCTTGCCGGATCCGGCTACACCTGTAACGACCGTCAGGACGCCTGTAGGAATATCTACACTGACATCTTTCAGATTGTTGATCGTCACATGGCTGACTGACAGCTTGCCTTTTGCCGCTCGAAACGAGCTCTTTGGCGAGGCACCATGTTTAAGATAGCGTGCCGTCAGGGTATCAGCCTCCATGAGACCCGCGAAAGTACCCTCATAGACAATCTTGCCACCATCGCTACCGGCATGTGGTCCCATATCAACCACATGGTCAGCCACCTGCATGACCGCAGGATCATGTTCAACCACAAGTACCGTATTATGCTTATCCCGCAAGGCGCGCAGCAAGCCATTCATACGATGGATATCCCGTGGATGCAGGCCGACACTGGGCTCATCGAAAATGTATAGTGTATCTACCAGGCCACTGGTCAGATGCTTGACGATTTTTACGCGCTGGGATTCACCACCAGACAACGTATCGGTCTCGCGATTCAGGCTAAGATAGCCCAGGCCGATATCCACCAGATGCTGCAAACGTTCAGCCAGCGTATCCACAATCGGAGCCAGCGCCGGATTCCGTATCTCCTTGACAACAGCAATCAGTTCATCCACCTCCATAGAAGCCAGGTCCGCAATAGTATAGCCATTGATTTTACAGCTCAGCGCCGCCTGGCTCAGTCGTGAACCCTTACACAAAGGACATGGCGCCATTGTCAGATATGGCTCGACATTTTTGCGCGTGCGCTCCGACAGGGTTTTGATGTCGCGATTGATAAACTTGCGATTAAACTTGACCACTACACCTTCATACGTAACCTGCAAAGGCTCACCGTTGATATCCATCGGAACCTTAAAGGGCCCGCCATACAACAACTGATCTATTTCAGCTTTAGTGTAATCGGACAATTTTTTATCTTTATCGAACAGATTAGAGCGTAAGTAGCTACCCCGTTCCCAATTAGCCAGGCCGGGCGCAATAATGGCCCCCTCGCTTAGCGACTTCGAGCGATCCACCAGTACATCAGTATCTACTCCTATCTTGCGACCCACCCCATTACACTCTGGACACATACCCTGTGGATCATTAAAGGAGAAGGCATTGGCATAGCCAACATAAGGCGTACCACCGCGCGAATATAAGACCCGCAGCAATGGTGCAATATCAGAGATCGTACCAACTGTAGAATGCGAGCCACCACCCAGACGTTTCTGATCTACAACCACCGCCATACTAAGA
Organism: Dictyobacter alpinus; assembly: GCF_003967575.1. NCBI lineage: Bacteria > Bacillati > Chloroflexota > Ktedonobacteria > Ktedonobacterales > Dictyobacteraceae > Dictyobacter > Dictyobacter alpinus. The sequence continues at coordinate 2,693,054 of NZ_BIFT01000002.1, read as the reverse complement.
TTCTCAATCGCATCCGCATCTGGCTGGGGATAGCGCGGCAGAAAGTTCCGCACAAACATACTGAAGTTTTCATACAATCGGCGCTGCGCCTCAGCAGCTATAGTATCAAAGACGATAGAAGACTTGCCTGAACCCGAGACACCAGTAAAAACCGTGATTTTGCGCTTAGGTAAGCGCAACGAGACATTCTTTAGATTGTTCTCGCGAGCACCCCGGATCTCTATATATTCCTGTGACATAGGCTTAAGCCTTTCCTTTTGCATAAAAAACATGGGCTAGAAAAAAAAGTTGAGGGCGTATCTTTCTTCCTTCTATCCTCTGCGAACCCGCTAGCGCATATGGCAACGCCCCAGACTATTGCAGAGTACACTATAGCAGAATCAAGGCGAAAAAACTTATCAGATCTTGCTCTTTCTGGCCGTTTAATGAAGTCTGGCAAACTCTATAATGCTGAGTAGACATGGAGAGATCTCTGCTCAAGGGACTAGATATCAAAGGGGCCAAGTTGCCAGTTGCTTGTGCGGGCCCAGTCTTCAGCAGCATCGATGATGATGTCACAGATAGGATCCTTGATATCATAATAGAACTCTATATCATCGGCATGCCGGCTAGCGAGATTGGTCTTGATCAAGCCATAGGCGGCACTAGCAACTGGATGGCTGCGTAAGTAATCGCGGAATAAGATCGGGTAGCGCTGGTTGGGGCGTCCCTACGCCCGGACATGCAGATGCATCGGACGCAGGTCAGCTGGTTGACGGAAATAGCGCTTCTCCCAATCTGTAGCTGGTCCTTCATAAAGGGGCGGGACATGATCGCTCACGATTCCAGGAGCCTGTGTGTAACCGAGCGTGCCAAGAAGAGTCACCAGCTGTGGCGTACAGGCAAAATCCGCAACCGTAATCTGCACATCAATAATATCTTTCGCCGCCAGATCAGGCACGGATGTAGATCCAATATGGTCAATACGCAATGCCAGATCGCCTAACGCCGCACGTAACGGCCGGGCCACCAGCATAAACTGCTCAGGCCAATCTGTATCATATGGAACAATAGTGATCATCAAATCCCCCTAAAAGTCTTTGTGGAATTACAATAAGCATAGATGAGCCAGAAAATATCGTAACACAGCACACAACGGGCCAGAATCAAGTGGGAGATCCCATTCCATCGCAAGCATACGAAGCAACCGCCTCTAGAAACGGTCCGAGCGTATACCACACGCAAGGCCCAATACATCTCACGTAGCAACATTTCGGACCCAACATGATCATGGTCATCCGTTCTATATTAAACCGTTATATCTCTATCCAGGTCGTGTGCATGGATTTCGTGGCGCCAGATGGGAATATCGCGCCATTCCCAGGGCGCATTGACGATATCTGCAAGCGATGATGGGTTATTACACCAATAGAGCAGGCCATAGCGGGTTGCACGATGACCAATCACGACAATGGTTTTACCATCATAATCGCGTAAGGCAGCGCGCAAAAAGGTACCGACGCGTTGGACAGCCATGACGACACTCTCCCCATGAGGGAATGGCTCAACGATACGTTGTGGAAATTCTTCATCTATTTGCTCAATGGGATATTGTGTCATATCCCCATAATCGCATTCACGCAACCTGGCATCACGATACATAGGGAGTCCACGGCTAGCAAAGGCAATCTCGGCGGTCCTCCAGGCACGTTGCAGATCAGAACTATAGATAGCATCCAATGTCACCTGAGCATAGTGCTCTCCACGGCTCTTAGCTTGTTGCAGACCAGCTTCTGAGAGGGGCACATCTACATAACCAGAAGCGCGTTTCGCTTCATTATCAATACTGGTCGCATGCGGGGAATAAAATATTGTCAGCATTCGCGCCATAATCCTCAATTATAATCTAACATTTCTAGCCGGAGTCTAACATGCGAAAAGCTAATTTTCAAGATGGGCATCCATTATACAATGGGAAACGTATCATAGGTAGTAGTATTATGCGATCTTTTGCGTTATTTGTTGAGGATAAAAAGATGAAAGAGTATCCACGTGATCTGCCCCCTTGTCCTATTTGTGGCAATGTCCTGTTCTTTGCCGATCCGGCCGATATCCAAAAACTTTATGGATAGCTCTCTATGGATATATAGTAAAAAAGTACCAGAAGAGATCCAGAGATCCTAAAGCGAGTGGCCTGTACATGGTATAGTCGATAAACTATAATTTATACTACGCGAAAATTTGTTCTTTCCATGGCAGTTTGTTCTTCGCTGATCATTTATAGAGGGAGTGTTTTTCGCTATCGAATAGTTTAGATTGTGAGGTATAATAGGGCCACAGATATTAGCGTTTCAAGGCAACACGCTGACAGTAGACTGTCTGGTGCCGATAGGTGTGGCATACACAATCCAGGCTAAACCCACCTGGCCAGTCTGGTCCAGGGATAAGAGAAGAGAAGAGAAGAGAGAAGAAATACGTATGGCAAAATTACCTGATCCCGCCCCGCAGGAAGAGACTTCAACCATCTCGGAACTGCGATCCGCAGTCAGGCAAACTGAACACCGCTTTGAAGTTACCTTTGAGCAGGCAGCGGTTGGCATGGCGCATGTGGCGCTGGACGGCAGATGGCTCTATGTGAACCAGAGGCTATGCGACATCACTGGCTATCAACGCGATGAATTGATAGGCATGACCTTTCAAGAAATGACGTTTTCTGAAGATCTGGCGGCAAATCTGGCCTATATTAAACAGCTTGTCGCCGGTGAAATTTCTACTTATTCCATGGACAAGCGCTATATACACAAGGATGGCCATCTGGTCTGGGCCCATCTGACGGCCGCGCTGTCCCGCGATGAAGATGGGACACCACAGTATTTTATTTCGGTGATAGAAGATATCCACGAGCGCAAGAAGTTGGAAGAGGATCTCTATCATCAGCGTCAGGCGTTTATGGCGGTGGTGGAGAACGCTCCAGACATCATTACACGCTATGATCGCGCTGGCCGCTTCCTCTATATTAATCCGGCTGGCTGCAAGGTCGCTGGTCGTGCCCAGGAAGAGATTGTTGGTAAGACCCATGCAGAAAATGGGTTTCCCGAGCAACATAATCGGCGCTGGCAGCATGCGATAGCGGAAGTGTTCCGCACGCAAAAACCACTTGAACTGGACCTGGATTTTACGGGTCCGACTGGCCGGCGTTTCTATCAAGCAAATCTGGCACCTGAATTCGATGCCAGGGGGCGGATGATTTCGATATTGAGCGTGACCCGCGACATCACTGACCGCAAGTTGATAGAGGAAGAACGAGTTCACCTGCTGGCCGCCGAAAAGCAGGCACATGCGGAAGCCGAGGCTGAACGCCAGCGACTCTACGATCTCTTCATGCAGGTACCTGCCCTCGTATGTCTACTCAAAGGACCTGAACATGTCTTTGAGTTCGCCAATTCGCGCTACATGCAAATCGTTGGAAACCGCGAACTCATCGGCAAGACGATCCGTGAGGCCCTACCAGAAGTAGCTGATCAGGGTATCTATGAGTTGCTGGATCAAGTGTACGCCACAGGCAAGGCGTTCCATGGCAATGAAGTACTTGTGATGATTGATCGCAAACTGAATGGACATTTAGAAGAGGGATTCTTTAACTTTGTCTATCAACCAGCCCGTGATACCAATGGAGAAATCAATGGTATCATGGTACATGCCGTCGAAGTTACCGAGCAGATTCGCAATCGTAATCACTTGAGGTCGAGTCAACAACGACTACAACTGGCTCAGCAAGCCGCCCATATCGGCACCTTCGAGTGGATGATCGCGAAAAACGAGATTATCTGGACCCCCGAACTGGAAGCGCTCTATGGCTTGCCCGCAGGCGGTTTTGAGGGTCGCTACGAAAACTGGGCACAACGTGTCCATCCAGCCGACCTGGCACGAGCCGAGGAAAGCCTGCAAGGCTCGATCAACGGTGGCCCCCCATATAATGTGGAGTTCCGGGTCGTCTGGCCCGATGGCTCACAACACTGGATGCTTGGTAAAGGTGAAGTTGCTAAAGATGAAAATGGACGTGCAGAACGTGTCTTTGGTGTGAATATCGACATCACTGAACGTAAAGAGGCCGAGCTACAACTGGCGAAGACACTGGAGCAGGTTGGCTTTATTGCATCCTCCAGTAAACTGCTGGTTGCCTCAATGGACTATCAAGAAGTACTGGTTCATGTAATCAAAAACGCCATTCCAGCTATCGCCGATTGGTGTCGCATCGACCTGCATAGCACCGAAGCCGGCATTCAACCACTACGCATCTCTTATCCCGATACACTGCTGAAAACCCAGGAACTGAACTTTAAGCTGGAAGATCCTGCCACCGTGACCATTCCAGCGGTGATTGCCAGTATCAGAGAGGAAAAGACGCCAGCGCTCTACACTCATCTAAACGACAAGGATCTGCAAGAGCTCACCTATGATCCCACCGAACAGAGCCTGCTACGCGCCCTGCACGCGGAATCCGCAATAGTGATGCCGCTCACCGTTCAGGGCCAGATTGAGGGCACCATCACCTTTGTCGCCTCGCGCGAACGCGGCTCCTATACCATGGGAGACCTGAATATCGTTGAGGAACTGGCCAGCCGCGTCGCGACGGCGATTGAGCGCGCCCGCATCTACCATAATCTACAGGATTTAAATGCGAACCTGGAGGAGCGCGTCGCCCAGCGTACCGATGAGTTGCGTATGCTCAATGCGAATCTTGAACGCAGTAATCAGGAGCTCCAGGAATTTGCCTATGTGGCTTCACATGATCTGCAGGAACCGCTGCGTAAGATTCAAGCCTTTGGTAATCTGCTTGAAGAAGAATACGGTGCGGAAATCAGTGATGGAAAAGAGTATCTGGATCGCATGAGGAACGCGGCCGCTCGTATGCGTGTCCTGATCGATGATCTGCTCACCTTCTCGCGAGTCGCCACCAAGACGCTCCCCTTCTCACCGATCAGCCTGGATCTGGTTGCACGTGATGTGATAGAGGATCTGGAAACACGCATTCAGGAGACACAAGGCACGATCGAACTGGGCGAATTGCCTACCATTGAGGCTGACTCACGGCAACTCTATCAGGTCCTACAAAACCTGCTGGGCAATGCGCTAAAATTCCATCGTCCCAACGTGCCTCCGGTCATCAAAGTCTCGGCCACCATTGAAGAAAACAGCCAGCTAGACGAATTCTACAGTGGGCCCAACTGCATTCTCACGGTCCAGGATAATGGCATCGGCTTTGACGAGAAATATCTGGATCGGATCTTCACTGTCTTCCAGCGTTTACATGGGAGGACAGAATACGAAGGCACAGGCATTGGCCTGGCAGTTGTACGCAAAATTGTAGAGCGGCATGGCGGTACCATTACTGCTACCAGCACCATTGGCGAGGGTTCCACCTTTATTGTGACCTTGCCAGTAACGCATTAAACAAAGGATGTAGACATTCCATGATGAATTCCAATAGCATCGTTATTTTAATGGCAGACGATGACGAAGATGATATTCTTCTGACCCAGAAAGCATTACAAAAAGGAAAATTGCTCAATACTTTATATAGTGTTAGTAATGGAGAAGAACTATTAGATTACCTGCTCCATCGCGGCAAATATACCAATACTGATAACACGGATGCCCCATTGCCTGGCTTGATTCTACTAGATCTCAACATGCCCAAAAAAGATGGACGCGAGGCACTGCGTGAGATCAAAAATCATCCCGAACTCAGAGATATTCCCATCGTGGTCTTCACGACATCAAAGGCAGAAGAAGACATCTATCGCTCCTATAAATTAGGTGTTAACTCGTTTATTACGAAACCAGTAACCTTTGACAAATTGATCGAAGTCATGCAAGCGCTGGGAAAATATTGGTTTGAGGTTGTCACCTTGCCAGACAAATCAAAGAAGGGCACGTATGGAACTACAGCGAACGACGATTCTACTCATTGAGGACGACGAGGAGGATTATATCCTCCTCCGAAAAGTGCTCACCAGGATGCGCCATGCTAAATACGACCTGCAATGGGAGAGCGATCCGAACGCTGGACTCACCAGGATGCTGGCCGGCCAGCATGACCTGTGTTTACTCGACTATCGTCTGGGCGCTCAGAATGGTATTGAGCTGATCAAGAAGGCACGTAGCATGGGCTATGCACTGCCAATTGTGCTCTTGACGGGTGCCAATGAATCTGAAATCGATATCATGGCCCTGCAAGCTGGCGCGGACGACTATATATCAAAGGAAAATTTGCAAGAGGATCTGCTCCGTCGTATTATTCGTTATGCGATTGAGCGTAAAAAAGCTGAGCGCGAACGCGAAAAATTGATCAGTGAGCAACTTGCCAGCCAGGAACTGGAGAAGAAGCGCAATGAGTTTATCAGCATGGTGGCTCATGAACTGCGCACGCCTCTAACCAGTTTAAAGGCCCATGCCCAGATTCTGCGCAAGCGCTTCCTACTCAGTGGTGACGAGCAGGTAGTGCGCACCACCTCACGCATGAATACACAGATTAATAAGCTGACCGACCTCATCAGCGATTTCCAGGATGTCACCCGCATCGAAGGTGGAAAACTCCAGTTTCGCGAGGATTACTTTGCCTTTGATGAGCTGGTCGCGGAACTGATCGAAGAGATCCAGCCAGTTACAGAGAAACATCTGCTCCTACGCGATGGTGAAACCAACAAAACCGTCTGGGGCGATCGTGGGCGTATTGGTCAGGTAATAACTAACTTATTGATGAATGCCATCAAATACGCGCCCGCCAGCGATCGTATCATCATCAAAACGACCGCCAATGACGACTCTGTAACTCTGGGCATTCAGGATTTTGGACCAGGTATCCCAAAAGGCAAACAAGAGAAAATCTTTGATCCTTTTTATCGCCTCACCGATGCCAGGCAGCAAGCCATCTCAGGACTTGGCCTGGGCCTCTACATTGCCTCTGAAATCATCCATCGTCAAGAAGGCAAAATCTGGGTAGAAAGCGAAGAGGGCTGCGGCTCCACCTTCTACTTCACCCTCCCCCTGGACCGCGAACATATTGAGAACACAGACGAACAGGATGCGAGCTAACCCCATCCAACCGTTCAAGAGAAAGGACCCTCCCCTTCTCTTGAACCATTCTCTCAAGCTACGCCAGAACAAACACAAAGCGGCAAGCGTCTTTATTTTTTAATCAGCAATGTCCTTTTGTCCTTCTCAAAGAGAAAAAGAAGCGGATACAGCTATAGAAGATGTATACTTTGTAGAACAGATACATACATGCCTATACACAAAGGAGCACAAGATGAGAAAAGGACTGGCAGTACTATTAATGAATATGCTGGCATCTGAACTTGGCTATGAAATCAGATGGATTAGTGATAGTCCTGAAAATAGTTCAGACGTCATTCTACTAGATAATAATGCCGGTGATAGCAGGAGTTTTAGTGGGATACAAAAATTTGAACTGGCCGTTGAATGGCTACGCCAAAAGATGTAAAAATTTGTATACGTTTATGCGACCTGCTTCACCCTCCTTCTGGCTATAATCTATCCACCTCAATCACCAGAACACAGGTCGCTAACACCTGGCCAAATAAGAAGCCACAGCGCATCCAGAATGCGTATCAAACTCAAACAATAGCCCCGCCACTATTCAAGCATGGGCACTAAAAATTCCTCCTCCTCATTTCTGACCCTTTGTACAGGAACTATCACTGCTTTTGGACAGTGAGTATAAAACCTTTTACACCCTATACTAAAACAGTAATCACGAACTAGAGAAACTAAGCTTGAATAGAAAGGGTCTTACGACAATGCCAGCACAAACACTGATCATTCCTTTTCGCGTGCCAGAAGAACAGGATAAAATTTTCCAGCAACAATGGCCTGCCACAGTAGAATCATTCAGCCATACGCCCGGCTTTTTGCGTGCCCGACTCTACGCATGGAGTCCTGAGGTCACAACATATGTGGAAAATCATATCTTCAATATGAAATGGCTAGAGACGCGCTTCCGCTTTACCACTATCATTGAATGGGACGCAAACACATATGATCGAGCAGACAGGCACATAGATCTGGTCAAACAAAACATATCCTTCCCTTCCTATCCAGCCTATTATCGTCTGTATGGCGGTATCGGTCAGGCAGTTCAGGCTGAAAGACTACAAGAAATTAAAACGGGACAGGAATTTACTTTTATCGTTCCTTTTGAGGTTCCTGAAGGTGAGGAGGAGAAGATGCGCGAAGAGTACAGGCGCGTTGTGGCGGATATGGCTCGTACCGATGGGGCGTTAGGACCAGGACTCTATGAAATAGATACTCAGGCCGTAGCCGGGCTTGCCAGCGAGACGCCGTTCCACTTTTTTAATGTGGCTGAGTGGCTTTCAGTAGCAGATTACAAGGCCGCGATGGATTCACGACGCCGGATTAAGCCGATTACCTTTACCGGTCATGGAACCTATTATCGTCTTGCCGCTACGTATACGTATACGGACTATAAAGATTGATGTAATGTCCGCACAGCATGAAAGATTATTAGTGTAAAACAACAAACTAATGCTATAAACACACAAGGAAAAATAATCATGATCAAACTAGCCATCATCATCGGAAGTACGCGCCAGAAACGTAAAGGCGAGGTGATAGCTCGCTGGGTGCGGGAGATTGCGGCAAGTCATAGTGAGGTGGAGGCGGAACTGGTGGATCTCAAAGATTTTAAGCTGCCACATCTCGGTGAAGAAGTATCCACAGAGATGGAGCCACACAATCAAGCAAACCTGCAAGCATGGTCAGAGAAGATCGCTAGCTTCGATGCTTACATCTTTGTGACGCCCGAGTACAACCATGGTCCATCCGGCGTACTCAAGAACGCTATTGATCATCTCTATAGTGAATGGAACAATAAAGCTGCAGGCTTTGTTGGCTATGGATATATAGGTGGGGCACGCGCGGTAGAACATCTACGGCTAGTCATGGGCGAGATCCAGGTCGCCGACGTGAAAGGTCAGGTCGCGATCTCCCTATCATCCGATTTCGAGGACTACACACTCTTTCAGCCACGCTCATTCCAGGGGGAGGCAGTCAATACGATGCTCGATCAGCTTATCGCCTGGGGCGGCGCGCTGAAAACGCTACGCGCCACCCCTGTAGCCAACTAAATGCTGTCAGGAAAGCTATCCTGGAGGCTTAGAGGCACGTTGCCTCCCTAAACGGTGGCGCGTTGGAATGTACGGGTCACCCAGAAGATCGCGACTAGGGCCAGCAGGCCGATCAGCAGGTAGCCCTGGATAACGTCGCCGCTGGCCAGATTACCGGTGAAGAGTGCTCGGGCCGCGTTGACTGCATAGGCAAAGGGATTAAATCTGGCCAGCAGGCGCAGGATTGGTGGGGCCAGCGTCAAGGGCAAGGTTATGCCTGAAAGTAAGAAGATTGGCAAGCTTAAGGTATTGAGGATGGATGAAAGGGCGTTCTCGTCCTTGAGCAGGAGCGCGAGGGCGTAAGAACATGAGGAAAGGCAGAGCGCAAGCAGGATCAACAGGCCCAGGGTCAGCACCAGACCAGCCAAATTGATGTGTACTCCTAGTGGCAACGCTATGGCTATAAGCAGAATCGATTGTAGCAGGAGTACCACACAATCTCGGAGGAGATAGCCAAGGGATAGTGCAAGTCGGCTGAGGGGGGTGACGCGCAGGCGTTCAATAAAACCTGAGCGCAGTTCGGCGACGAGGCCAAAGCCGGTAAAGGCGGACCCAAAGAGGGCCATCATAACCAGAACTCCAGGTGTGAAGACGGTCAGGGCTCCTCCCGCTGGAAAGCCAGGCACACCTGAAACGGATTGTAACAGCGGCGCAAAGAGGAAAAGATAGCATAACGGCTGGAAGAGTCCGATGAGAGGCCAGACTGGATTACGCAGGGTCTGCCCCATGATCCAGGAGAATAGCAGCCAGGTGTCGCGTAATAGTTTCATGGCGATCCTTCCTTGTGCTGAAGGTATACAGCATACATTGGATGAACATATACAGCATATATCGAAAGATGGTAATTCATAAGAGCAAGAGCAATTACAAGCTAATCGCGTTGGCAGTATCCTCCCGCAGCGAGCGTCCTGTCTGTTGCAGGAAGACATCGTCGAGCGATGGACGGGTCAGGGCGACGCTCTGTACCGCAATGCCTGCGCCCTCTAGCAGATGCAGCAGGACGACCAAGGCTTCTTCACCTTGATCCACATAGACATATAATTCTGCCTGGTCACTCTTCATTTCTCGGACGCCTGGTTGGTTACGCAATAATTGCTGCGCCTGCTCCACTGCTGTCTCTGGACGTGTCAGGCGAAACGTCACAACATCGCCCGCGATCTGCTGTTTGAGCTTGGCTGGCGTACCTTCGGCCACGATCTTACCACCATCGATGATCGCCAGACGATCACACAGGCTGTCAGCCTCCTCAAGATAATGCGTGGTCAGGAAAACCGTCGTGCCCAGGGCATGCAAGCGGCGCACTTCATCCCAGAGATAGGCCCGACTCTGTGGATCAAGGCCCAGGCTGGGCTCGTCCAGGAACAGAATCTTTGGTCGATGCACGATACCCAGCGCCAGATCCAGGCGGCGGCGCTGACCTCCCGAATAAGTACGGATAGGTCGATCGATAAAGGTCTCCATAGCGAATTGCGCCACCAGTTCCTGCATTCGCTGACGTGCCGCAGTTCCAGCCATACCATAAGCATGAGCCTGAAACAGGATATGTGCACGACCGGTCGCGCCATCACCGCTCCCCCTGACCTGTCCGACATAACCAATACACTCGCGTACCCGGGCAGGTTGGCGTGCCAGATCAAAGCCGGCCACGCGAGCCCGGCCCTGATCTGGCTTGAGCAGTGTCGCTAGAATACGTACCGTGGTCGATTTTCCAGCCCCATTTGGACCCAGGAAACCAAATATCTCGCCCTCAACTACGTGCAAATCCAGCCCCCGTACCGCCTCAACCACAGCGCTTCGCACGCGAAAGCGCTTCCAGACATCCTCAAGATCGATCAACGCCATATGATAATTTCTCCTTTACGTAAAATATATACATACCACATGTATGTATAATAGCAAAAAAAAGAGAGCTCCTATACGCGAGCAATACCCTGTAAAAAAAGGTCCACGGCATCTTCCGCATAGCTCTGAAGCGAAAAGGACGTAGGATCAACCAACCAGAGCGAGGTCATACCGTTAATAATGCCCAGCGCAGCGGTCGCAGCCGCCTCTGGACGCACATCGGGCCGAATCTCACCAACGGCGATCCCCTGCTGGATCAGGCCAGCAAAGAATTGGATAGAGGCACGATTGCCCTGAATTTTCTCCTGCATACCCTCAGCGAGTTCAGGCGAAACCTCCGTCTTCAACAAGGTCAATTCCAACATACTACGAAAATCAGCATCCTGCTCGGGATAGGTCAGCCAGCTCAAAAGGATCCGACGTAGCGCTTGCAATGGGGTTCCTCCCTGCGTATAGATAGCCTGAAATTGGGTTGCCACCCGTTGATAGCATTCGCGCACAAGCGTATTAAAAAGATCAGCCTTACTGCCAAAATGCCACTGGATGGCCCCACGCGTGATCCCGGCCCGCCGGGCAATATCCTCAAGCGTGGTGGCCGCATAGCCATTGGTGTGAAAACTCTCTAGCGCGGCATCCAGCAAGCGTTTACGGGTAAGGGCGGCATCTTCTTTTGTCTTACGCATAGGACTGTCATCAAGCTCCTTCACATATATACATACCATATGTATGTATATTGTGTCAAGCTTCAACATTGTATAAGACATCTGGTGAGATAAACTAGATCTTCACCAGATGTCTGCGTGTTACTTGTTCAGGAAAGAGGAGATGATTGGTAGGAGGAGATCCGGTTGGAAAATAATGTTGTAATGAGTAACACCCGGCAGGATGGCGAGTTGAGAAGGGACCATGTGTTCGCCACTCCAGCCAGCATCTTTCAAGCCTCCACCGAGAAGGGCAAAGAATTCCGCGGCACGAGCAGGCGCGAAAGAATCAGAGTCGCCGGCTATGATCAGAGTAGGCAGCTTTAAAGTCGAAACAGCCTCGGTCCAGTCATATTCCCGGCTCATACCTTCCTTCATTTTACCTACAAAGGCTGCAAAATCCTCTGGCTTTGGCGCAACCTGCTTATAAGCATCATAGACAGGAGTACTAATCAGTCCATCAACATTAATAGCGCCCATGCCTGCCTGCACTTCTGGATACCAGCCGGTATGCTTGATGGGAATGGAGATAAGCACGAGTTTGTTGATGAGCTCTTGGTGGCGGATGGCGGTCTGAAGCGCTACGAGACCTCCAAGCGAATAGCCAAGGATGTCCGGTTTCTCAAGTTCAAGGTAATCGATCAGGCCAGCGATATCATCGGCCATCTGGGCAAAATCGATAGGACGATCGGTCAGCGCGGTCCGTCCGTGGGCATAAAGATCAACACCGATAACCTGATGTTCACGCATCAGTGTGGGCGAGAGTGCTGAGAACATATCAAAGGTGCCAAAACCACCGTGAAGCATGATCAAGGGCTTGCCAGTACCATGAACCTCATAGTAAAGGTTGATGCCATTTACGGGTGCATGATTTCCAGTTGGATTATGTGTATTAGCCGCCATTATCAAAATACTCCTTCAATGTTTCATTATAACAGAGTAATGATCGCTAATCTTCTATTCTATTTGCAAAGATAAAATCGGAAGAATACTATACGAGCTTACGTGAGAGATCACAGTTGGTGCCAAACGGATACGATCCTCAGGACAGTAGCGCATTGATGCCTATCAACTTTTTCTCTCCATCTTCTTCAATGCTGGATTTACTAGCAGTGCAAGCGTCACTAACAAGTAGATACTTCCCATAATAATCAGTGCCATCTGCATGCCAAGCCAGCTAACCAGATAGCCTGACAAGAGGACACCAATGGGGATCCCACCCAGGCTAGCTGCGCCGATAACTCCGAGTACACGTGAGCGCATCTGCTCAGGGATGCGCTCATAGCCTAGCGTCATAAGCAATGGATTGATGGGTCCAATGGCCAGCCCGGTCACGGCCTGTACAACTAACAGAAATGGAAGAAATGGGAAGAAGGCCAGGGCCAGAAAGCGCGTGCCACCACCCAGGGTGAAAGATATGCCTAGCGTGAGCCGACGTGGTAGCCGATGTCCAATCGCTCCATAGATAAGCGTGCCTAGGAATGCGGCTCCCCCGAAGACACCAATCAGGGCACCGAGCGGCCAGGGACTCTGAAAGTAGGTATGCACATATACTGGATAAATGACTGAGAAAAGAGCACTATCCAGTAGATTTGTGATCAGGACGGTCATCAGAATAGAGAGTATTAATGTATCTCTCGCAATGAATTGTAGCCCTTCACGTAGCTCTGCCAGATAACGGTGTATGCCACTGTTCGCGCCCGCTGTATGCGAGCGGGATAGCTTACGAGGGACCATGAGACCAATCAGTATCGCTGATACCGCGAAGGAGAACGCATCCAACCAGAGGAGATTATTCGCGCTAACCCAGACCATGATCAAGGCCGCCAATGGCGCTCCTAATAAGCCTGCCAGGCGGCTTAGACCATCGCTGATCGACGTGGCGCGCTCCATCGGTACCCGCGCCTCTCGTACCAGTTCTGGCAAGAGCGAAGAGCGCGCCACCTCTCCAGGCGCTTTAAGCAAGCCACCCAGAAAAACAAAGGTTAGCAGTAACCAGAAAGGCAGGCTGGCCAGCATATACAGCAGCGGTATAGCCAGCGTACACGCGCAACTGGCAATATCCGCCAGCACGCTTGTACGTTTGTAGCCCAGGCGATCAACCAGAATCCCACTAAAGAAGGATGAGAGTATCAGAGGCAGGGTAGCAATGGCCGCAGTCAACGCCGTTTGCTCGATACTACCGGTTGTCTGCAACACAAACCAGGGAACGGCCAGCATCGTCAAACGATCTCCGACCAGCGAGATACAATTAGCAACATAAAAAGCGTACAGTGGCACATGCACCGGGGCCTGTCCTGGATCCGTCTCGGTTGAGAAGGGGTGCTTATCGTTAGTCGCAGCCAGCATATATCAATTTTCCTCCGTGAAAGTATCTAGCTTCCGATATGTTTCCCGCTCAAAAAGCGTTGAAAAGCTGGCCCGTTCTTTGACACTCTCAAAGGTCACCAGCAGCGCGGGACGGCCCTGGGCCTCAACTTCGTTGATCGGCAACAGACGCATGCGTGGATGTTTTTGCCAGAAACGCAGTCCTTCTGGTGCGGCCAGAGCATAACAATCAAGTGCCGCCCAGTTGTCCGAACCACAGAACGGACAGGACGTATTGATAGTATGATGTAGTCGGGAACTCCCTTTCAGCCAGGTTGGTGCCGTTATCGGTAACTCATACCTGACAGGTACAGTTTTGTCGCAATGGGTACAGGCAACATACCCCCGCTCAAGTCCTGAACCATAGAAGGTATCAACCCAGCGCAAGACACGCCGCAGCGCAGGCTTATAGCTCTGTATGCCCCGTAAAGTCTGAGGCAGATAGCTGGAAGTGATGACATCATCAGGATGAGAACAACATACGGGACACTTGACACGCACAAAGCCTGCTTGAGCATCTATCGTTCCCAGCAAACGTTGCTGTCCACACAGCACACACCAGAGGCTGGTTTCTTCCCACTCGCTAGCAGTTTTTCTCACGAATTCCAGCCATGCCTGCGCCTCATGGCTCAACTCACCAGTTAACAGGTTGCGCAAAGCCAGCTTACCACGCTGCAGGCGCATCGCAAGCGCATTCGGACGCGCACCTATGCGGGCCGCCAGCTCCGCCAGCGGAGTTTCCTCAATATAGCGCTGGATCATCACCGTCCGCGTCTCCACTGGTAGCAAGGCCAGAGCGCGATCGAGTAGCTCAATTAATTCTTTATGCTCCAACGCGACCTCTATATCATAATCATCCGCAAGGAAATCGGCCGCATTGTATTCATCTCCATCTTCATCCTGGAGCAACAGTGGCTGCACCGGCTCACGGCCTGTTCGCCTGGCCCAACGCAAACACACATTACGCGTAATACCATTCATCCACTGCTTTTGTTTATCCACATCACGCAACATATGCAGATGGCTCCACGCCTCTAATAGTACCTCCTGCGCCAGATCCTCGGCGATATCAACATTTCCCGTAATAGAAGCACATAATTGGACAATGCGCGCACGCTCCGACAGGAGTTCACCCTCTAACGCGCTCGTTACTTGCAAAATCTGCTTATCCATGCATTTCAACCTTGCTAAAAGATATTGATATTGCTACCATCACCTCTATGTCGCACAACACCCACCAAAATTCACGTAAAAAAGTTTCTTTCTGGCAGCGCTAACTACTTTCGCTTATTTTTGAGCCATTTTACCGTGTCGAATGCAATAAAGCCAGATAACATCACACGTGATTGGTTGACATTTCTCTTTTTTTATATTATTATTTTTTTGTAGATTATTATAAATATTTATAGTAATCTATAGAGAAGGGAAAGAGCATGGCGAAGGCAGATATATTAATGCATCCAGTGCGGATGCGGATAATAGGTTTAATTAGCAGGCAGGCTCAAACCACGCAGCAACTGGCGAAGCAGATGGCCGATGTAGCAACTCCGACGCTCTATCACCATTTGAATCTGCTGGTGAAAGCAGAAATCCTACAGGTGGTCAAAGAGGAGCAGAAGCGTGGTACCTATGAGAAAACATATGCACTAGTCGAGGGCAGTTCAGTGCTGGGTACAGAGGATCTTTCACAAATGACCGCAGACGAACTAATGCATATGTTCCAGCTCTTTGTCAGCGTCTTGATCGGCGATTATGCTCAATACTTACAGCAAAAAAAGGATCGTGACTACAACGACATGGGTATGCGCCAGGCGCTATTGCATCTAAGTGATCAGGAATTCCAACAGTTTCTGCAAGAGCTCGGCACTTTCTTCCAGCCCTGGCTTGCCTATCAACCAGGCCCTGAACGGAGGCAGCGCCTTTTTAACACCATTGTTATGTCGATGCCACCATCCGAACAGACACAGGATGAAGCTAACAAAAATTCTGATTAGTATCTCTTAACGATTGATGCTCTATATATATAGATCTTTCTTCTATAGCAGTAAGGAAACTCGGAGGAATAAGATATGAACATAGACAGCACGACCCACACAATTAATCCTACCGCACAAACAGCATCTCAACACGTAAATTGGAAAGGCGTTGCCTGGTATTTACTGGCGGCTTATGCCTTTGCCTGGATCATGTTTATCCTGCTCAAGCAGCTTGGAGTGCCCTTTACTACACGGGCCGCACTCGGCATGTTTGGTCCTGCCGTAGCCTGTCTCCTGGTACGCCTCATACGCCATGAAGGCTTTGCCGATGCCGGCTTACGTCTGCGCAGTAAAGAGCTCAAGGGACAAAAGCACACCTGGCTGTTTTATGTGGCGGCCTATGTCGTACCGATTGCGCTACTGACAGTCGGATTTACACTGGCGATCCTGTTCAATCTCCAGCAATGGGACATGGCAGGCAAAGTACAGGCCTTGTTGAAAGTGCTGCCTGCGCAGAATAGAACACTGGGCTCAACGACCCTGGTAGGATGGCTAGGCATTGTAGAGGCCTGCACTATAGGTGTACTGGTCACTATGATCGCCACCTTTGGAGAAGAGTTTGGCTGGCGTGGCTACCTGCTACCACGGCTCCTGCCACTTGGACCCATCAAAGCCACGCTACTGCTGGGTGTCATCTGGGGCTTCTGGCATGCACCATTGATCGTGCTGGACGGCTACGAGTTTGGTGGCCTCTATCCTCTCCTTGGCGTCTTCTTCTTCATGCTCACTACCATCGCATATAGCATACTCTTCACCTGGCTACGCCTGCGGACCGGCAGCATCTGGCCAGCCGTCCTGGCCCACGCCACCATCAACTCGGTAGCAAGCGCCGCCTTTGGCTTCGCCATCACTACAGGTAATCTCTACATCGGAGCCCCACTGGGGCTGATAGGACTGCTTCCCTGGTTCGTTTTCGCCGCCTGGCTGATCCTGACCAGACGCCTTGCGCAACCCACGGTTCAGCAAACAGCACCGTCCACAGAAAATCCCAAAGAGAACTAAAGCACTCAGGATGAGGATATATCTTTCCTCATCCTTTTCTCTACCTGCTGAGATCTATGTAAGTTGGGCCGCCAGACGTTTGGGGGCGATAAGGCGATAACTATCTTTGACCAGATCATTGACCATCTCCCAGTCAATATCGATATCAAACCACAGACCGATCCAGCCTTTACCCCCCACATAGGGTGGTACAAAAAACTGGGTAGGATCAGAATTGACCAGCGCCTGCTGCGCGCCCGCTGGCGCCTTGCACCAGACCGTCATACGACCATCCACTGGATGTTGCATCGCGAAAATCTTATCTCGCACCCGGAAAGTAGGATTCCCTACTCCACCACCCTCGGTTGCCTCCGGTAAAGCCATACAGAACGCGCGCAAACGCTCAATTGGATCTTCCTGCATCCCTTTTCGTCTCCTCACAACATTAGAACTTTATTTCTAGTTCCAGTATGCCCTAAAGCAAAAAGAAATGCAAGTGCGCTAAACCGACCAGGACTTTTATCTAGCCTGCTGCTTGCTTTGCACGTTATCTATAGTATCCAGATATGAACTTTCGCATTTCCAACACAAAAAAAGACATGTTTTAGCCAGCGTCTTCTGCTCTCAAAGGTTTATCAAAGTAGATATAATAACCATAAAATAGAGAGGAAAACGCTGGCTAAGACGGTACACATTTATAAGTGAAACGAGAATATCTTATGACTTTGCATGACGATCGCCAGAGACTTTCGTCTTTAAACTATGCCATTGAAGATTCGAAAGGGCCAATTGCGCTTTCATCTGCTGCAGTTCATCTTCGCTTAATAACTCTTCCGCCAGATAACAACAACGTCCTAGATGCTCCTGCTTGACAACCCGTTCCATCGGCCAGACAAACCAGCCATGTTTCTTCAATTGGCGTAATGCCTGAAGATCATCCATGAATAAATTTTTTAGTTGTTCAAAAACACTCATCTTCATCTTCCTCGCTTGATCTCGACATTGAGATGTACCAGAGTAGTATTCTATTCTATGAGCATACCATAATTATGCTCTGTTACGGTATAGACATTTTGTCCATATTGAAGCACTCAGATCCATATTTCGTAACCTCTACTTATTCGGCTGCTATGAATCAATATGATTTAGTAACTAAATAGAATCACGGACGTATTATAAGTAACGTTTCATCACATAAGCTAAATTTAGTACAGGTCGCTACTGGATAGATTAAAGTATTATTATAGCTCTGCTTATGATATGTATAGAAGGGATTCTCAATGAAAAAAATTGATCAACGCTTTCCGAAGAAACTAATCATCACCTCTTATTGGCCGCGCAGAACTGCCGAAGAAAACAACATTGGCTATGGGGTGACCCGCAAACATATCTTCTATTATCTGGTTATTTCGCCATTCGAACGTAGCCTGGGCTGGTTTGTTGATCCACGCGTGCGGCCAGCAGTATCACCCATTGTGCGCATGATGATGCTTTTTTTACCACTCATCGCCACCTCCATAGCGCTTGGAGGACGAAAGTATAACGGATTCTACACCTTGGATGATCAAGGTCGTCCTCTTACTTTTCTGGGCCACTTACCTGCAGCAGAGACATCAGGCCGGGTCGGAATGGGGCGCAAGAAATTTATACGCCAGCTCAGAAACTTACCAGTAGATTGATAGACGTTTATCTACTATCACCGCAAGATTCGGATAGCATCCTCAACCATTCTCGTCTATACTAACTCTTGTACTGAAAAAGTCACATGAGCTGGACAGAACTTGAGGACAATCGAGTATGAAAGTCAAAGACATTGGGATGCTTTTCTTGCTGGCGGTGATGTGGGGCGGCTCGTTTCTATTTATGCGTATCGCGTCTCCCGTACTTGGACCGGTAGTATTAATCGAACTACGCACAATGATCGCGGGCCTGGCCCTGCTACTATACGTCAAAGCTATCGGACGGCCGTTGGATTTGCGCGCTCGCTGGCGGCATTATCTGATTGTAGGTATTATCAATTCAGCGCTACCTTTTACGCTTATAGCGACGTCAGAACTGTTTCTGACGGCCGGACTGGCTGCGATTCTTAATGCAACCACACCACTGTTCGGCGCAATTGTGGCGGCCCTATGGATCAAGGATCGCCTGACCCTTAAAAAGATGTTGGGGCTGCTACTGGGAATTATTGGTGTGGGGATACTGGTAGGCTGGAGCCCACTGCCACTTACATCGGGAGTAATCCTGGGCATCCTGGCGATGATGGGCGCCTCAGCATTCTATGGAGTTGGCGGCGTCTATACAAAAGTCTATATGAAAGGTGCCAGTCCACTGGCGATGACGGCTTGCTGTCAGCTAGGGGCGGGCCTGTTTTTGCTGCCGTTTACAGCTGCATTCCCAGCTCGGCACGTTCCCGATCTCTCTGTGATCATCTCGGTCGCTGGTCTGGCGCTGGTGTGCACGGCCCTCGCCTACCTGCTCTATTTCCGCCTGATTGAGAATGTTGGACCTACCAATACGATGACTGTGACATTTCTGGTACCCTTCTTCAGTATCTTCTGGGGCGCCCTCTTCTTGCATGAAACGGTAACTCTAAGTACTTTTATTGGCTTCGGGATTATTCTACTGGGAACCGGCTTTGTGGTCGGACTGCGCTTACCACGCAAAATTGGATCCGGTCGCAAGCAGCCTGCATTGCTACATGGAGAGGATGCGCTTCAGTCACAGGAGCCATCACAATCCAGCAAAAGTGAAAGCGAAGTATACTAACTTCCACAGAGGATAGATAATATAGTCCTCACATAAAGCGAGCGGCCTGGCAAAGTTACCAGACCGCTCGCTTTATTTATAGTAAGAACTACTCGTGAATAGTAGCAGGAATTTCCTTGCCTTTAGGGATAAAGCGGATCGACAGAGAGTTGACGCAGTGACGTGTATTCTTGGCCGTCAGACGCTCACCTGTGAAGACATGTCCCAGATGGCCGCCACAATTAGCGCACGTAATCTCGGTCCTGTAACCATCGGCATCCGTCTCGCGGCGTACAGCATTAGGATAATTCTCATCAAAGGCGGGCCAGCCACAGCCACTATTGAACTTGCTCTCCGAAGAGAAAAGAGGAGCGTTACAACGACGACAGATGAATGTTCCATCTGCGAAAAATTCATCATATTCATTTCTAAATGGGGCCTCAGTCCCCTTATGCAGAATTACCCGCTCTTCTTGAGGTGTCAATTTGTTCATGTATGTCTCTTCCTTTAATTGTATGGAATTGTAGCTCTAAAAAAACATCTCTACATGATGCTAATGTATATAACAATGAACAGTCAAGTTTGTGTTCCCAGGAGGGTGCCATTCATTTTTTTGCAAGCGTAGCCATGGGCCCATCCCCTCATACATCTCAAGTCACGATAGATCATCCCCAACATGATCATGATGAGGGACGTTCACGTGGGCCGTCTCCTCGCCCCCTGTCAAAGCACCTGTTTAAAATCATAATCGCCATCTCCTCACCCTATGTCAAAGTACCTGAGCATGTCCACGATGGTATGCATATCGTTGCAAAAATGGGCACACTGCAGTGTACCCAATATACTCTAAACATAGGTTATCCACAGGATTACACCGCTTATACACATGTCTTCAGGAGTTGTACACAAAGCTTCCACATAGTTCAACAAAAAGTTGTGGATAAACTACTAGCGGCCATCCAGGCTGATCAGCTACACTTTTGTATAAGAGAATGGTTCTACCTCCCTCTCGGAAATGTGATTATTTCTTTGTTTTTATCTAGCTACTGATTCATTTATAGTAAGAGGGGAGATTGTTATGCCAGCACCAGTGGTGACATCAGAGATTACACGACCGAGTGCGCTGCGCCATCGGCCGATCGGGGCAGAGACGGAAGAGGTGCGCTTTGTGACGCCCAGAGCGTCAAGGACACTTCCTAGACAGGAAGTACATACAACCGGGAGTCACGCTCCTGCGAAGAAGTTAACAAAGCACAGGGAACAGCCATACGCACAGAGGCATAACTTTCACTGGTCGCTGATCGCTGGCCTGACCATGCTCGGCATGCTACTCGTGTTCTGGCTGGCCCAGCAAGCTATTGGCTGGGGAATGACTACCTATGATGATATGCGCTATGGACGGCCAAGAACCGTCCAGACCGACGCGTTTGTGGGCCATGAGAGCGGCACCACTCCCAGCCACTTTATCGCCCTGAACGATCATGGCCGGGTCGAAATCATCGAGATGCCCGGTGGAGATCCTGCGCACGCCCGCATCTTCCTGGGTCCACAGATATGGGGAGCGCAGGCCGATCTGGTCCCGGTCAATATCAACTTCATACCTGGCAGCGCCGGAAGCAAGCAGATGGATATGGATGTCTCATTTCAAAATAATCATGTGCGCTTCCACAATGAAAAAGGGACATTTGTCCTGCAAACACATTGAGTAGAAATAGAGCAAGCGCAGCCTGACAGCAAATGCAGTCTCTTAAGACTATATGCAATATCACAGGCTGCGCTTCGCGATCTCGGTATTGACTAAGAGTGTTGGCCGGAAAACGCTAGATCATTAACAGAAGCGACACGGGCTGCAAAGCGACGTTGAACCTCTTGCAAGCTAGAGGGACGACCATGCCCAAAGTAAACACGCTGAACCGAGGCACGAAGAAGCTTCGCAATGCTTTGATGCAGGAGCGGGACATCGTCAGCAAAAAAAGGATAGAGCGGATGATTCTCCCGCCAGAGGGAGCCAGCCAGCACATCTCCAGCGATGCCGATGCCTTCTGGATGCAGAAACGTAATGGAACCGGGACTATGTCCTGGTGTGTGGATAACCTGTCCTGCGATTCCATATGGTGAAAGAGCCATGCCTGCTTCTAGCAAGATATCAGGTTCAAACGGCTCAATGTTCGGCTTTGTAATCGCCTTGATCAGATGGCCAATAGGGCGAATAGGACGTGGTATCGGAGCCAGGCCACGCCTCATCCATTCCACTTCCAGCGCGTGGATCGCCACGGGTACATGCAAGCGCCGGCGCAATTCATTTGCGTTGCCTGCATGATCAGAATGTCCATGGGTGAGCAGGATGAGCGATATGTCCTGCATGGACACATTCCGCTTCTTCAATTCATCCAGGAGCTTATCGGCCATGCCGGGGAGACCAGTATCCACCAGCACATCTCGCTCTCCATGGATAATATACGCATTGACAAAACCTAATGCTATAGGCTCTATCACCGGTCTATTGCCTTTCATACGTTCAAACCCTTTCTCTTTATAAAGATCAATATTTAGCGTGTAGAACCTGTCAGGATCTGCTGGAGATAGTGATCGAGCTCACTCCAACCAGGATTTGGCTGAATAAAGCCAAGATATTTATCCGGTCGTACAAGATAGGCGGTCGTAATGCCAAATTGATGGTATAAAGAGAGATCACGACCACGATCACTCCAATATTGCACATCCTCTGGTAGCCAGTCAGGACGTTGATAGGATGTACCAATTACCCGTATATCGAGGATACCTGGATAACGTCGCGCGCTCTCAGTAAGCAGTTGCAATAACGCCGCACGCTGATTCTGCTTTTCTCCTATGAAGAGCAGCAAGGTATGTTGTGTTCCCTTTATCAGCTCAAAAAGATGCTGATAGGACTGGGTAATACCATCAAAGAAGCGTTGATCTGGCGCACGATCGCCTGCTTGCAAGCGTAAAGCATGTCCCTTCACAATTGGCGAGTGACGATAATGATGGGCAAGCTGAGAGAAGGAGAATGTGAGGAATTTTGGTAGAATATACGAGCTACCTACGGCTTGCATGAGCAGATCGCGCGCGGCAGCCTGACGTCCTTCTTTCATTAACATCGCGGTGACCCCAAGATGGGTTGTGCGGATGACTCCTTTAATGACACTGGCACGCTCGCGTTGATAGCTATCTAACAGCCCATCGTGCGCATCTCCATGAAAAACATAAGCCAGCTTCCAGCCCAGATTATAGGCATCGGCGATACCCAGATTCATCCCTTGACCACCAAAAGGCGTGTGGATGTGGGCCGCATCGCCAATCAAAAAGATGCGTCCTTGCCGACTATCTGTCACCTGGCGATGTGCGAGATTAAAGGTCCAGAACTGCTCGGCCGCCAGCACCTTTCCATCTATGCCTGTACGTTCCAGGCTATGCTGGGCATCTTCTCTATCTGGCTCAACCAGGCGACCTGCACGGTCACGCGTCTGGGTGTATGCCATACGGTAAGTATTCTCTCCAGGCAACGGAAAAACGCCGAAAATGCCTTCGCGATCACCACTGAAGGTCATCTCATTGCGTGGGAGCGGCCAACTAATCTTCGCATCGCAGAGCACCCAATCGTCAGCATAGGCCTCACCCACAAAATCTATGCCTGCGAGGGTGCGTACGGTGCTTTTGGCGCCATCGGCCCCGATCAGCCAGGAAACGCTCACCTGTTCCTCCCGACCATCCGCATGGCGCAAGCGCGCCTCCACCGCATCCGCGTTCTGCTGCATACCAACCAGCTGCACACCACGCTCAACAGGAATATTGATCTCCTCCAATTTCTTCATCAGGATATATTCAGTACGGTATTGCGGCAAATCAAGCATAAAAGGATAAGGAGTATGTTTTAAGCGACTGAAATCCAGTCGCAGCCTATCCTTATAGCGTGTCCGTAGAGCAAGGATATCAACCTGTTGACCTTCAGCCAGAAATGTATCAATCACGCCAAGATCAGCAAAAATTTCCAATGTTCGTGCGTGGATAGCCGCCGCCTTAGAGAGCTGCAGGGGCTCAGCATGCTTATCGATAATACGCAATGGTACATTATAACGTGCTAATTGCAATGCTAATGTCATACCTGATGGACCCGCCCCAACAATAAGGACAGGGTGTTGCTGTACGTTCATAAGGACAACCTCTTTCGTAGACATCCGCCTATAACATTGTAGCTAAACTTCTATTTTCAATAGTTTCCTGGCAGCAATCACAGCTGGACAGATGCCAGAAGAGCGTGACTAATGCGTCTGCTCTTCTGGACTCAGAATGCCTTGTAGCAAAAACTGCACAAAATCAGGGATGTGCAGCTGCCCTGAAACATGGATGAGTTGTGACATGAAAATGGTGTAAAGCAGCGTGCGAGCGGTCAGCGCAGGTTCATGCGGTCGCAACTCTCCAGTTGCCATGCGCACCGCCAGATAGCTTGTAAGGATCTCAACACCACCCTCAATCAGTGCATCTTGATGACGCGCAACCTCTGGATTCTTCTGTGCTTCACAAATAAAGATCTGCACCAGATCCCTCTTTTGCTGCAGTAGCAGGGCAAAGTTTTGCGCAACCTCTGGCAACACTTGCCTGGCCGGACGCTCAGACGAGGCAGAGAGCAAGACTTTCAATTCCGCCAGAAAGCTATGGCGCTCAATCACGGCCAGCAACAACTCTTCTTTATTGCGAAAGTAATGATACATTAGTCCTTGCGCAATCCCGGCTGCTTTGGCCAGATCAGGGATAGAGGTCGCGTTCCAACCTTTCTCGGCGAAGAGGTGGAGGGCTGTATCAATCAGGTGCTCTCGACGCTCTTCGGCTTGCTGTGCTCGACGGGTCATTATCTCTCCTTCAGTTGAAATAATTTTCATTGAAATATTATTCAATGAACTACTGAGTAGTATAAACAAGAATGAGAACACTGTCAAGGCCACTGATTACCTGAAGCCTCAATAGATTGACAATCATTTTTATGGCGTGCTATCGTTAGGAGGCTATTATAATCAATTGCAGTTTTTCATGAAAAGAATTGTGATATGAATTCATCTGTACGGTTTTGCGATAATTGTGGGGCCACTAATCGGCTGGATGCTAAATTCTGCTATGCGTGTGGACAACCTCAAGTTACTTATACAACTACGAATACGGCTACGGGGCTGCTGACTTCTGCTTATGCGTTAAAGCAGCGCTATCACATTCTACAAAAGCTGGGACAGGGTGGCTTTGGGGCTATCTATCTGGTAGAGGACCAACTTTTTAATAATACACATCGGGCGGTGAAGGAGATGGGGATGCGTGGACTGGATGCGGACGAGACAAAGGAGGCTATCGAGGCTTTCCGCAATGAAGCGACGCTGCTGGCCAATCTCTCACATCCTAATCTGCCACGTATCTATGATCACTTTGAGGAACATGGACGTTGGTACCTGGTGATGGACTATATCGATGGCGAGACGCTTGAGAAGCGGCTGGAGAAGACTACTGGTGGCGCGCTTCCTCTCAAAGAGGTGGTCGAACTAGGGATCCAGTTATGTACTGTATTAGGCTATCTGCATAGCCATCAGCCACCGATCATCTTTCGCGACCTGAAGCCAGATAATGTGATGCTCACGGACGATGGGCAGTTATATCTGATCGATTTTGGCATCGCCCGCTTCTTTAAACCTGGACAGAGCAAAGATACGATGAATCTTGGTACACCCGGCTATGCGGCGCCCGAGCAGTATGGCAGGATGCAGACGACGATTCGCTCAGATATCTATAGCCTGGGAGCCACACTCTATCAATTGTGCTCCGGCATTCATCCAGGGCTGACACCATTTCTGCAACAGCCACCAGAGCTGGATCCAACGGTACCTGCGAATGTGGCACTGGAAAAATTGATTATGCAGATGCTGGAGATGAAAGAGCAGCAGCGACCAAAGGATACAGGTGTAGTCAAACAGGAACTACAACGTGTCCAGCAGATGCAACAGACCGCCAGCATTCGACAGATGGTACAACCTGTCCAACCCAGGATATCGACTACCACTACGAGCTTACCAGCAACCCCACTTACCCTTGAACCACGGGCCAGCATTATTGTGGCACAGCAAGGTGGCGGCGACTATACATCTTTGAGTGAAGCTATACAGCAAGCGGAGCCGGGCACCTTTATCTTTTTACGCGAAGGTATCTATAAAGAAAGCATTATCCTGGATAAACCGATTGAGATCATCGCCAATGGACCACGCGAGCAGGTCGTACTTGAGGGCGCTGGCTCACACTGCGTCGTCATGCAGACCAGTTCCGCCACAATGCGTGGACTGACCATCCGTTGTCCCGAGGGTCCGAGAGGCAAGACCTGGCGCGCAATCCATATTACTGAGGGTGAACTCTTTATTGAAAACTGCGATATCAGCTCAGCTTCATCTTCCTGTATCACCATCCTGAACGCCAACACCAATCCCACTATTCGCTACTGCACCATCCACGATAGCGCAGGTCATGGCATCGCAATCTCACAAAACGCCCATGCCACCATTGAATACTGCGATATCTTCAACCATAGCCGGTCCGGGATACATGTCACGATAGGGGCCGACCCCATCGTACGCCACTGCAACGTTTACGACTGTCAGCTCTACGGGCTGCTCATTCAGGACCTGGGCCGTGGCACTTTTGAGGACTGTGATATTCATCACCATGGCTATGCCGCTGTCACGGTCAATAACCAGAGCAATCCATTGCTCCTGCGCTGTCAGCTGCATGATAACCAGAAATATGGTATTGAAATCCTGCAAGAAGGCCAGGGTTCGTATCAGGATTGCGAAATTTTCGCCAATGGCGTCGATAATGTTTCCATTACGACTGGTAGTACGCCCTATTTCTACCTCTGCCGCATCCATGAAGCGCAGCAGCATGGCATCATCGTGACCGACAACGGCAAAGGGATACTTGAATACTGCGACATCTTCGCCAACCAGGCGGCCAACGTCGCCATCGCCAGCGGTGGAGATCCCCAGCTCCAACGCGACACTATCAGTAAAGGCCAGGACTACGGTGTCATTGTCACCGCCAACGGACGCGGCACCATCGACAATTGTACCTTGATCGACAACGCCCGAGGAGCCATCTCCATCGAACCTGGCTGCGCAGTAGATATCAAGAAGAATAATTTCCACTAATAAAAAGATAGGATAATCAAGCATAAGCTCGATTATCCTATCTCTCTCATGAAGTGCATCGAACAAACAGTATGTCTGTACGGTTGATTTAGCGATAAGCTACATCTTTGTTGCGCTCGCGAGGGATCTGGTACCAGATATCGTTGCAGACATCCAGGAGTTCCTGATCAAGGATGAGGTTAACGGCTGGTAATGATTGGTCGAGTTGCTCGGGCTTGCTGGCTCCAACGATAGCTGAAGTGATGGCCGGTTGAGCCAGAACCCAGGCGATGGCGACCTGCGCGATCGAGACGTTGTGCTCGTCACAGTAGCGCTTGAGCTCTTCAACAGCACGCATCTGCGGCTCTTGCCAGTAACGATCCCGGTAGATCTTACCGGCGTTTTCCAGGCTGAATCGCGTACCACCCTCAACCTCCTGGCCAGAGCGATAACGACCGGTCAGCACACCACCGGCCAGCGGATTGTAGCTGATAACGCCGATCCCTTGATCCTCAACCAGTGGAAAGAGCTCGGTTTCAATGTGCCGGAACAGAATATTATAGCGTGGCTGCACACTATCAAAGCGCGCCAGGCCAAGCTTATCACTGGTCCATAGAGCTTTAGTCAGCAGCCAGGCAGGATAATTGGAGCAACCAATGTAGCGTACCTTGCCACTATGTACCAGATCATCAAGGGCCCGCAACGTCTCGTCAAGGGGGGTCTCGTAATCTGGAAAATGCATCTGATACAGATCGATATAGTCGGTCTGCAAACGGCGCAGGCTATCCTCTACGGCCTGCATGATATGCTTGCGCGAGCCACCCTGATCATTGGGACCGCTCCCCATTTTGCCAAAAAACTTGGTGGCCAGCACGATCTGGTCACGGCGGCCTTTAAGCCAGCGTCCAATAAACTCCTCAGTACGACCAGCAGTCTCTAAAGTGCCACCTAGCGGATATGCATCGGCGGTATCAAAGAAAGTCACTCCGTGTTCAACCGCGCGATCCATGATAGCGTGCGATGTAGGCTCGTCACACTGATTGCCAAAAGTCATAGTACCCAGACATATTTCAGAAACTTTTAAGCCTGTACGCCCTAAACGTTTGATTTCCATCTGTATCCCTTTCTCTGCTAAAGTTGAATTTCCTCATACCAGCAACTCTATTATTTATGCATTGCGCCAGGAATACTGAGGCTGATATCCTAACAGGGCACGTGCTTTTTTAATTGAAAGCAAGGTCTCGAATTCTTCAACCTCACCATGTAATGGCACACCCGGGAAAACTTCAGCCAGCAGTTCACGACTCGGACGCTTCATGACGGTATCGGCCGCCGCGATAATAAAGGCCTCAGCCCCCTTGATATCTGCCTCCAGACCAAGACGACAGCTCTGCGCCACATCACGCGCATCCACATAGCCCCAGAGATTCCACTTACGTAGCGTGGCATCATCCGAGAACGCAGGGAAGCGTTGATAATCCTGTGGCTCCATAATATTCGAGAAACGCAGACCCACAAAAGGAATGCCACTCCAGCGATTGAACTGACGCGCCATCTCCTCAGAGATAACTTTTGAGAGCGCGTAACTGGATTCAGGATAGAGGGGATGCTCTTCGTCGATCGGCGCGTAGACTGGCTTCTCACGCTCAAACGGTAATCCCAGCGTGGTTTCACTGGATGCCCATACGACCCGCTTCAAACCCAGCGCCATCGCGGCACTGAAAATATTGTAGGTGCTAAGCGTATTATTACTAAACGTTACTTCTTCCGTTCGAATACCAGGAGCAGGAATCGCACCCAAATGGACCACTCCATAGGCACCAGCCAGGACTTCGAAGACCTGTCCCAGATCGGTCAACTCAACCTTTAAATAAGGACAAAGTTGCTCGGCAGGCGGCAATAAATCTACATTTAAAACCTCATAGTCATGCTCTAAAAGATCCTTAATCACCGCACGGCCAGCCTTGCCGCTCCCTCCAGTAACAACAATTTTCTTCATCGAATTATAAACTCCATTCATAATCACACAAACACAATATACTATTCCTGACACCTTGTTATACGAAAGAGAGAGCGCCGAAGGCCTCAGTCGTTAACCCGGGGATCCATTATACTTTCAATTTCTTCCTCTCTCCAGCATTATAGATAGCTTTTTATCTGCGCAAATTTGATATTGACACAATTCGATTGAAATATCTGTAGATTTCGTTTAAAATGCCTCTATGAGTAATAAGCCTTAAATGCCTGTCAGAATTGCACTGTAACAAGATAGTAGCTTTTCTCAATGATTTCAGCACTTCCGTGCGTGGAAATCGCATCAAATAAGCTTAAAAAAGATTTTGCTCTGCAAGCAAATATTCTATCCTGCACCGTAAAAAACATGCGCTGCATATGCATTACATGCATAGCATAATACACAACTATAGTACTTTTATCACTAGATTTCCATATCCTGCAGGAATAAATGGATCTATAAAATTAGAGCATTCTCGCATAGAGAAATAAAAAAAAGCCAGTGTTGCGTCCATTGCTCCACGTCGCGTCGCCAAACCGATAAGAGCAATAAAAGCAAACTGGCATAGAAGAAAAATGTATTACCGAATTTATTATATGCAGTACGGACAAGATGCTCTCGCATCTCTAACATTCAGGATAGAAACGAGTATAACATTGTTCAATTCAATGTCAAGTAGTATTTATTCCGCCTGCTTCTTCTTCGGGATCACATTACGTCTTTCTTCTGCCAAATCATTATTCGACAACATACAACGCAAAGGATTGAAGAGATGTCCACACGATCATCGAAGATAGAATATATGAAATGCAGCAACGTACTTGGCCCTGATGAGACCTGGGACCTGGTTGATGGCACCAGGCAAGATGTACTGGCACGTACCTGTAAACCTAAGGCGCTTGAACTCTATCTTTTTCTGCTTAAAAACGCCACTATTGAAGCGTTACCCGGTCAAGGTTTGACCGCTGTCTTCTCCTGCCATTGTCTGCGTAATCTCGCCAGTGCGTATGGTGGAAGCTATGATTTTATTTCACGTACCATCGCTATCATGGGGGCACTGGAACTGGTCCAGCACTATCATCATACCCCCTCCGGCACCCAGATCCACCTGCACCTGGGTCCGTATCAAGCCCCTGCTTCATTAAACAAACTCAACAACCTGCGTACCAATAAGCGCTTCAAACTGTGTCAATTGGCCAACTCAACACGCAAACGCTACATCTATCACTATGGCGATCCTGGACGGGCGACCCCTGCCTCAACCATGCAACAACTCAAGGAAACATGCCAGCAGCTCCTTCAGGGCCCAATGAATCGAGAGACAATCACATTACTCACCGATCAAGTCCATACGCTAGCCAGCTACGTCCAGCAGGGCGACTCGCCCAGACAAAAAGGTTACTCCATTCCTCAAACATCCAAAGTCTGCGCATATAAAGGTGAGACAGGTAACGCTGAAAGGGAGACTTCTATTGCAAAGGGCGACCTGGATATACAAAAGGGAGACTCACATAGACAAAAGGGTTACCTGGCTCCTGAGGAGGATATACCAAAAGGCGACTCGCTTGCACAAAAAGGTTACCTGGCTCCTGAAGAAAATACACAAAAGGGCGATTTGCCTGCGCAGGAAGGTTACTTTGGTGCGCAGAAAGGGCGACCTGTAGTGGAAAAAGGTTACCTGGAAGAAGCTTTTTGTGCCGAAAAGGGTTACTCGCCAGATAGCTTTGAGCACAAACAGGGAGACTCTGAAGCCAAAAGGGAGACTCAGGTAACCCCTGTATCGATTATCGATCATAATAATTTATTATCAGCTCTTCTATTCGCTTGGTTGCTATATATAAAACGGCTTCAGCCCTTGCTTTGTGTGTTCGCTAATTATGTAGACTAGATAGTATTTATTCTAGGGCAATAAGTGTAGTATTTGGAGATAGATATGCTTCATTGGCTGATTTGAATGTATGTAGCTAGGCAAATATTTTAATGTTTATTCTAGGTCAATTGATCTAGATCAGTTAATTTAAATAAAAAGTCTAGATCAATTGTCAATGTTGACATGTAGTCGTTTTTGTCTTATGCTTGCTCTAGAGTTGCTATACTATTGCATCTGTGTTAGATCAGAAAGTATTAAGATTATGACTTCCGAGATTAGCAAAGTTGACGAGATTATTAATGCAATCCGTCAGCGCATTGTGGCAGGCGAATTCGGAACTGGTGGTAGACTGCCATCATTGAGAATGTTTGCATCCCAATATAACACGACTCAAGAGACGATGAACAAGGCTATACAGCAACTACAGTCTGAAGGTTTGTTATCATCTCTTGGCCGCCAGGGCGTCTTTGTCCACATGCCGAGAACCCGTATTCCTGGTATCTTACCTAGATTTGATAAATATCTTGAAAGTTTAGGTTTGACACCTGTTGAAACAAATATTGATGAGCCTGCGTTAGTGCCAGCCTCTGAGGAGGTTGCAAAAATTTTTGGTATTGCTCCTGGGTCTTCGATAGTTCATCGCTTGCGCCGTCAAGGAACAACTACTGCACATTATCGGCTGGCGGAAAACTTTTATCCTGTAACGTTGATCAATGATCATATTCTCCATCAGATGCAATCTGACGAGAGATTTGATGCGGTTCTTGCTATAAAAGAGGCTCATGGTAAAGTTATTAAGCATGTGCATGAAGATGTTATCGCACGTCTACCAGATCAGAGGGAACAAGAGCTATTGAAACTTGTTCGAGGTGCTCCTGTTCTTGAGGTCAAGAGAACTAACTACGCTGAGGATGATACAACAGTCATAATGTATAACAAGATCATTTTTGTAGCTAGTTACTTCATGCTCTCTTATGATTATGAGGCTGCTCATTGGACAAACAAAAAATAATAGCAAGCAAGCTATGAAAAGGGGTGATTTATGTATCACCTCTTTTTTTTACCCATTTTATGATCTAGTCATTTAACTATTGACATTTGATCTAGAGCAATATATAATCTTAATAGCTGCTGAGTGAGCAGTGATAAATATCACAATAGGAGGTGATTTTTGCAAGACAATAGTGCATTACGCAATACATTTCTGATCGTGCTGTTGATCTTTGGTGCTGGAGCTTTCTATTGTTTCTCTGTTGGGAATGTTATTGGCGGAGTC
Organism: Dictyobacter alpinus; assembly: GCF_003967575.1. NCBI lineage: Bacteria > Bacillati > Chloroflexota > Ktedonobacteria > Ktedonobacterales > Dictyobacteraceae > Dictyobacter > Dictyobacter alpinus. The sequence goes on along the minus strand of NZ_BIFT01000002.1, from coordinate 2,660,862 downwards.
ATTAACACGGTTGGTTTTCTGGCAATTGTAGGGGTGCTGGCTAGCGGTTGCCGCCACTAGTCCAGCGTATGAGATTAGTTTTTGTGTTCACTGTGACCATCTCTCATATTTTAAGTATGCGGGATGGGATCGGATACGTCAAGAGAGGAGCATTCCTATGACGACATTCATTCTGTCACCTATGCAGGTGCTTATTGTTTTCGGTGTCCTGGTCGTGTGTTCGTTGATCTTCCGTGCTTTGAAATTGCGTTCCTTACTGCTGCTGGCCGTCGTCGCATTTGCTGTGTTGTTCTTTGTGCAATTTCAAGTCCCTGTAAATCAGTTCTTCGCATTCTTCGCTCATCGCTAGAGGAGGTGGCGTATGCCTGCACTGCTTCGCTCTCGATCCTTTGTCGTTCATGTGTGGCCTTCTGTAGACAGTGATCAGGTTGAGCCTTCGATTACAGATGATGTGAACTCTCTTTCCTCTGTTAATGCTGTGAGACAAGTTATGGATAAATATGGTGTTGATTATGCTGATGCGGTGTGTGCCACGGTTAATGATGGTTACAGTGCTGGTGAATGGTTTTTTCAAGCCCGTTGTAATCGTGGGCAAATCGCTTATCGACAACCTGAGGTGATGTGATGGCACTACCTTGCAAGGATCAGGGTCATTGTTGGCAGTCAACTACTGCTCCTGGTTGGTTTAGGTGTACTCGTCCGGTCAACTTTTCAGCAAAGTCAGGCAAGGTAGCCGTGTGTGGTGCTGTTGGTATCTGTCCTGCCTGCCTTGGTTACATCTTACTGGACTATGACGTCTGTTTCTGTTCTCTCCATCAGGATGTACCTATTGTCAGCTATCCGGTGCTTGAGAGAACAACTCATCATACATCATCTGCTCATTCCTGTGAGCAACAATCTCTTTGGTAGTTTACATTGCTTTTGTGCTATGTGATGGGTGTGTGGCATCGCTTGATATGTTGTCACACATTGCCATTCATTCAAGCAGGGATACCTGCAAGGAGTTACCTCTATGATGAATTTTATTGGAACACTCAAATTTGGTGCTGCGTACAATGTTGATGGAAAAGATAAGTCGAAAAAGGGCATGATTTCTTTTACGGTCGCTGATGAGATTGGCAACACGTTTTCCTGCCAGATGTGGGAAGACGATCCACAATTTGCGAATCTCGCACAGGGCATTGAACAGATGCGCTTTCAGCCTGTCCAATTTACCATCAAATCATATGTGTCTCGTATGCGCACATTTAAAGATGGTACTGAGCGTCCACAAACAAACTTTATTGTCGCCAACGTGTCGTTTCCGAATGCTGCTGCTCCTGCCTCTACGACTGGTGCATAAAGATTGATGCTTTGCTCTTTGTGTTCTTTAATCGGTGTCGTTTGTTTCTTTTGGAGGACTAACTTATGAAAACAGGAACCGTGGTTCGTGCCCATTTGTTTCGTGAGCGTTTTGACGTGATGATTGCGGTGATCGCTCCATTTATCATCATGCTTGAGTCTGGATATGGTAATGCCTGGGCCTTTGCTGGTGGTCAGTCGCTTCTGACTGGTACGGGATTGATTGCGCTTGCTCGTGGCATTTTCCTTGAAGGTTTGATTTTTGCCATGTTCAAGCTAGTCCGGTTATTCATTTCCAAGAATAATATCGGGTTCTATGTGCTAGCACTTGTGCCTGCGGTGATTGGCTTTGTTGGCATGGTGGTTTCTGCTGGTTGTAACCTGGGCTTTGTCAATCATAGCGGTGAAATGGCGTGGGTTGTGAAAACAGTATCACAATACATGCCTGATTTTCTGGTAGTTGTGTTTAAACTTGGTCTTGGTTTGCTGTTTCCAATTGCGGTCGGTGCGTTTGCGTTGTTTGATCTGAGTCATTTAGTGGAAGAGATGTTTACTTCCTCCAACTTAGAAGATCGGTCGATGATTGTCGAGCGTGCAGAACAGCACCGTTCTATGTTCCTCAAGTCTCAAAAAAAGGCGGCAAAAACGGCGCAACAACACTATGATGCTGCTTGTGCTGCGGATGTCGATAACATTGTCAAGGCAGTGAAAAGCGGCAATCTCTCCTTTGGCATGGATGAATTAAAGAAGGAGAAGACAGAAAAGCACAAGGTTGGTGTGCAGAAAATCATTCCTGCTCAGCAACCTTCGCTACCAGCTCCGTCTGCTCGTCCTGGGCTTCCTGGTGAATTTCAACAGCCAAGGGTGGTCAATGCAGCACCGTCTCAATTTCAACCGCTTCAGAATATGACGTCGCAAAACGTGGTGTTTCCTTCTCCTCAGTCGATGCCAGGGAAACCACAATGGCAAGCGATGGCGAATAATCAACAAAAACAGTAGCATACTTGCTTCTTGCACGCCCGGCAAGTGGTACGCCTAGCAAGTGGCACGCCTCAACGATGAGGCAAGTAAGCACAATTATCAATCAAACATGTCTGCTGACGGTTGACTTTTGTCGTTATGCCTTAGATCATATGTTCTAGGTAATAGAGCAAGCAGAAAAAACCTGAGGCATTATCTGGCTTCCTGAGGCATAAGCGTTCAAGCTTGATCTTGTCGCACTGTGACGGTGCGAAGCAAGCGTACTACCTGGATACCTGTGCCAGAATTGGAGTGTCGACGGTGCTAAGGAAGCATCTGAGTATATCACCTTGGCACCGTCGGCATGGAATGCACTGCACAGAGTGTCCAGGTGGAGACGCTAGTCACAAGACCAAGTAGCTAGTGCGGGGTGGGGTTCTCCTTCCCTCTCAATAGATGGAGGTATCACGATGAATGTTCCTTATCATCCTGATCAAGAGTTCTTCGAGATGGCTTTTTTCCTTGGACAGAATCACGCCTATGATCATGTAGAGTCTCAGCCGCTTCGATGTGTGATTAGTATAGGGGCGAACTTTACCGGGGATCGTCCTGAAGCGTTTTATCGTCAATTGCAAGCAAGCTACATGGCTGGGTATGAAGGTTGTGCGCTTGTACCTGCACAGTAGCAAGGAGGTGTTTCTATGGGTCTAGGTCACACAGCACGGGTTATTGTCACGGTTGATGTGTTTGTATTGCGTCAAACCTCAAGAGGATTGCAGGTGTTGCTTATTCAGCGTGGTAAAGAACCATATGCAGGTCAATGGGCACTGCCTGGCGGGAAGCTTGATGAGCATGATCTGACACTAGAGGATGCAGCATGTCGAGAGGTTCATGAAGAGACAGGGATTGTCCTTGATTCGCTTGTTCAGGTCGCGACATTTGGCAATGTTGATCGTGATCCTCGTGGTCGTTACGTCAGCGTGCTCTATGCTGCTTCTGTTCCTCCTGAATCAGTGATGTACACACATGCTGGTGATGATGCGATGAATGCTGCATGGTTCCCTTTTGATACATGGCCTACTCCTCTGGCGTTTGATCACGATGCACTTGTCGCTCTGGCGATGAGCCGTTTATAGGAGGTGTCCAATGATTGAGCTTTCTTTGAATGTTCGTGACATTAATAAGGCTGCGGATAAAAATCGTGTTGGCGGTGGTGGTGGCGTCTATTGTTCTCTGCAAGGTAGTGAAAGCTTTCATCGTATCACACAGGCAAAAAGTGTTCGTGGTCAACTGGTGGTCCGTCGTCTTCATGATGGTCATTGGGTCTATCCGGTGGCTGTGTATAAGGAATGGTGAGAGGAGGGCATTACGATGGGATTACGGCTATTCAATCCTGTGACTGATTATCGTTATGAGTGTGTTTGTTCTGATCTGTCATGTCAGTGTGTCCAACAACGGCGCAAGGTGATTCGTGTGGCTGAAACGTATTGTAGTGAACCTCTCTGTGAGTGTGGTCATGTCATGTTAGTGACACATATCGCTCTGGATGATTATTCTGATGATGGCATTGGTGTTCTCAAGCGAAGGCATCTTCAGGTCTTTAGTTTGGACCAGTGCCGCAATTTGTTTCTGGATCAAACTGATTCTCAATATTCACAGATCAAGGGACACGCATACTATACGGTTGCTTGCCTTTGTGGTGATGCTGGAAAAGATGACCAGATGGTGAAAGATACGTTGTGGGTGTTGCAAAAGCATTGTGAGATACATAATCCGCTAGCATCTGAAGTCTTTTCAACTGCACTTTCATACCTTCTATTAGCACAGTAGTATGTTCATCTGCTTGTCTCGTTGTCCTTGTAAGTAATCTCTACATTTGTAGCAGTGCTATCTGTGGTGGTAGCACTGCACACCACGAAACTAGTAACACGTGGTGTGCTATTTACAATATTTTTTTCTTTTTACTGTGGTGTTTATCAATGTTTTCGAGGAGGGTTTTATGGAACAAGAGTTGCTAGAGTCTGCTTATAACTTTGGTTGGATGGCTAAGGCAAGCCATGAAGAGTATAATCCGATGCGTTTTGTCTTGACTGCATTTCGTGAGTATGGTTCGTATGATGAGCAATTTAATCAATCGCTTGTTCTGCGTTATACGGCTGGTTATAACGAATGTCCTTCTGATTGGGTTGAACGGTCTAAGTAGGAGCGTGTTATGCAGAATGAGTCGTTCTATGATGTGGCGATCTGGCGGTACTGGCCTTCTTCTGATCTGCCCTATGTGGCGTTTCTCAATGCGGATGTGGTGTCTTCTGCTCTGGTCGCTGCCTTGCACGTGATGGCAGCCAACAAGTTGAAACATGTGGCTCGTGTGGCGGTCAAGTGTCCTGATAGGAGCTATCAACGGTGGGAACACGGGTTAACCCTGTATCAACAACGAGAGGAGATTCCAGCATATGACTGATAAAGAAAAGATTGTTCATTTTGGTCCTGATACCTTTCTTGTCAATTGGAAGTTTGCTAATGAGCATGATATTCCTACGGGTGACTCCTTGCCTGATCATGTGATTGAATTGCTTGAGGCCTATCAAGATGAGGCAAAGAAAGCCCATGAGTCGGTGCCAACTGATCTTGAGTGTGATGGTCGAACGCTCTACATGCGGTCGCATGGGTCAGGTACCTTTTCTTGGCTGCTGTATACGGATGAAATCACCCTTGATATGGGTCATGGTAGGTTACAGGGACATGTCTTCTGTCAGGCTCGTTTCTCTTCGATCCTCTTGAATAAGATTGGTCCTGAGGCGTGTATTCTGGCGGTTGAAGAGGTGTTAGCGGGCTTGCTTGGTGCGACATTTCATCAGCAAGCATCCGAGATTCATTTGTGTGCGGATGTGGTCGGGGTTGATTTCTCTCAGGTTGATCCTCATCATGATTTTGTTTCTCGCGTGGTGCGTATTCGTGAGCGCCCAACGGTGCCAGAAGACAACGAATTGTCAGAAAGTCTCTCTCCTGGTGAGATTGAAAAGTTGGAAACATTATTACAGCACCAACGGGAAGAGGGCATTGTTGATCCGCTCATTACCTCCAATCATCGCAAGATTGCCACTCTTGATTTTGGTTCTCATGGCTCTCAAATTTCCTGTCAGATTTATAACAAGTTGGCTGAGGTCAAGAAACGCAAAAAAGACTGGTATTTTCCGATCTGGCTTGCAAGAGGATGGGATGGAACGTCGGTGGTCTGGCGGATTGAGTTCCGCTTTAAACGCAAGTTTTTGCAACGCTTTGATCTGAATGGGGCGTATGACGTGATTGAACAATTCCATTTGCTCTGGAAATATGCGACTGAGCAATGGTTGCGCTATGTGGATCACTCTCAACCGTCCACCAATGTCTCACGCTATCCAACACATGCGGCTTGGTCGCTGATTCAATCGGCGTATACTGCTGGTGAAAAGCTGGTCTGTGATGCGCAAACAGAACAAGCCTTACGGGTTGACATGGTGACGCACGATAAGCCGTTACCAGTGATTGAACAAGCCCAGTCAATCATGCTGCACGATGCTTTATGGCATGAGGTCGAGGGTGCCCAGACCAATATAGAAGGATTGGTTCTGACGCTCCTGGCTCCGGCGACGTTCTATCGGTGGGTGCTGCTCTTTGTGCTCCTGTCAACGATAGAGAAAATGATTTACACAAAGATGTCAGAGGATGCGCGTGCGATCACTGCTTCAATGCAGGGTCAACCCGTTGAGCTTTTGCGTGAGTTTGCCAGTGAGCAAATAGCCTTACTCTCTGATGGACAGCGAGGTGAATTACTTGATGGGTTATGTCCTCAGCCATTCCGTGAAGTGCGTTCCGAATTAATCGAGCGTCAAAAACGGATGGCGAAACAAAAAGCATGTGTGGCGGCTGCGCTTGGGAATCTGCGTACAGCGGTTGCTTTGATGCCACTTGAGGAGCTACCAGGGCATCTGGCACATACTTGCCGGACACCTGGACGGACGTATGTTGATTTGCTTTCCTCGATGATCTGGTTTGTGGGAAAAGCGTATACCTATGACAAGGAAAAAGGACGGTTTTTTGTGGAAGAAGTGAATAAGAAACGGCTGGCTTTTGGCATGTTGACAGCAGTGGACTATGAACGGGAAAAGCGTTCGTATGGTGTTGAACTTGCTGCTGATGATTGGTCAACGATTGATCGTGAACTTGATGCCTTGCGTCTCAAGTCTGTGATTTCTGCATAAAGGAGTTTTCTTATGAAGCTGTCAAAACGTCGTCAGGGTGCCCAAAGCTCTACACCATCGCAACAAAATACAGAATCACTATCCTTTGATAGAGCATTAGAGCTTTTTCTTAAATCTCAAAATGCTGCTGGTCATTCTAAGACAACACAAAAAGATTACCTTCAAGTCATCACATGGTTTTGGCGTTACATATCTGATGAATTTGGTTATACAAACATAAATGAAGTGGAGGAGGCGGATATTATAGAGTGGTTAGACTATTTACGTAATGCTACAAGCCGATTGGGGAAACCTTATAGCAGTAGAACTATAAGTACTTATTATACAGATGTTACAGCTTTTTTTTCCTGGTTGGTTAGGCATAACTATATATGTGTTAATCCGATGAAAGGTGTACCATCTCCGAAAACAGATAAGGCCCTAATTCGTGTCTTTACAGAGGATGAGCTAGTTTTGTTGAATGCAGCATGTGATCGTGCTGCCAGTGGCAAGGCTATAACTCCTGATGAGCGCAAAGCTCTTGCAGCTCGTGATCGGGCTTTCCTCTGGCTGCTTTTATCAACAGGTATTCGTGTTTCTGAGGCATGCGGTTTACTGTTTTCTGATATTGATTGGGATACGGGTATGATCTATGTTCGTGGCAAAGGTGCGAAAGAGCGTAAAGTCTCGTTTGGTAAGGTTGCTCGTCAGTACTTGGATACCTATATTCGGTATTGGCGTGGTGGAACAACATCTGGTGATGAGTATGTGTTTCTCAATGTGTTTGGCAATCCTCTTAAAACTGCGGCTGCTGGTGAGCTTTTCAGAAGATTAAAGAAGGTTGCTGGTATTACTGATAAACGTGTAAGTGCTCATACCTGTCGTCACTGGTTTGCTGTGAACGCTATTAAGAATGGTGTTCCTAGTACGGTTCTCCAAGGATGGCTTGGACATGAGCAGTTAGAGATGATAAATACATATGTTCGCTTGGCCGAGCAGGATAACAGAGACTTATATGCTCGTTTCTCTCCTGTGGATTCTCTGAACATGCATCACTCCTCTAAAGACAGGCGAAAGCAGATGAGGGATTGGCGCAACTCTAGGAAAAAAAATTGAGACTCTGACATTGTTATTCTAGGGCAATAGCATTTGTGAGCTTAGGTAGCCTTTAAAATAGGCTTTCTAAGCTTGTTTGCTTTGTGCGTGCATTGGCATCTAGACTTGATTTATTAGTATCCTCTAAAAATTATTTAATGCTAGCATAATAATTTATTATTATCGAATGATTATATCTCTAACGATAATATTATCGATAGGGAGACCGCTCAGTGCTTGAAAAATTCAACTTCAGAAAGAAAAAGTCAGATCGAGCAGATCCGCAAAGAAGCGGAGGCTCTGGCATTTTTTGTAGACAAGTCTCCCCGCAACCTGCCATCATTTATCAAAAAGCTATCAGAGAATCCCAGAGCCACCAGGGCCGCGCTCGTTGATCTATTGGTCCAGACACACAATCCCGATTATCGGGGCAAACCCAACGTACCAGGGGCCTGGATGAATAATGTTTATAAGCGCTATAACTGCCTGGATCCCAACATTAGCGATGAGGTTATGCACTGGCTTGATAGCGATGCCACCTGGCAGGAGATCGATGAGACACTGAGGCTGGAGGCTGAACAACGTGCCCGGCCGCCAGCAGCTAATAACAGTGGCGCGCAACCACTGGCGGATACCGTGTCCTCCAGACAAGCAGTAGCTGAGACGACCTGTGATCAGGCGGTCAAGCTAACTGCGGTCCCCCTGGATATCAATAAGACCTGGATGAATGAGGCTGAGGCTCATACTCTGGCCCAGCAAATTGTGCTGGATGGGGCTACCCATGACTATGTCATTACGACTGAGGTCGCGCCAGATCACGCTGTCTGGCTGGTACGCATCAATTGGGATGGCAACATCCTGGCCATCACCAGCCCAGCCCACTGGCGTAGCGAGTTTGCTGAAATTTATAGCATGCTGCAAGCACGGCTACGCATTCCCGCTTAAGCACAGAAAGGATTTTTCATGGAACATATCGTGAACATTATTCGTGCCCACAAAAACTCAGACAAGTTTATGGCAATGCAACAAGCGGACAATGATCCGCGCCGCTGGCAGACACCCTGCGATCAGGAGTTTGATGCTGAGGATGAGGAACCAGTAGCCGGGCCTGAGCCCGGGAAGGAGTTTGATGTGAGCTCGTCGCACTACACAGGTCCGATCACGAAACCAGCCTTTGAACTGCCTGCCTGTCAATCAAAAACGCATCAAGAGCCGCCAGAGCCCCCCTGCTCGCTCTGCCATGGACACCACTATTACCGTGTGGAGGTTCCGGTAGGCCACGAAATGTTCGGGAAGGCCGTTGAATGTGCTTGCATGCAAGCCAAAAAAGCAGAGCGCCAGCGTCAGTACCTGCTGCAGTTGTCAAACCTGGATACGCTAGAGGAATTTCGCGACAAGAGCCTGCACACCTTCAATGGCTTTCTTCCTGGCACACGCGTCGCCTTCCAGCAAGCCACCGATTATGCCAATAATCCGCAAGGCTGGTTGGTCTTGACTGGCCCCAACGGCTGTGGAAAAACGCACCTGGCCGTCGCCATCGCCCGTCATCGCCTGGAATCCAAAGACACCGTCCTCTTCGCGGTCGTGCCCGACCTGCTGGACTACCTGCGCGCCACCTACGCCCCCAAGGCCGAGGTCCAGTATGATGTCCTTTTCCAGCGTATGCGCCAGGCCAAATTCCTGGTCCTGGATGATTTAGGAACCGAGCAGCATTCCCCCTGGGCCAGCGAGAAACTCTTTCAGCTACTCAACCATCGCTATAACGCCCATCTCTCAACCATCATCACCACCAACCTGATCGGCCTGGAAGGCGTTGAGCCGCGCCTACGCTCGCGTATGAGCGACACGCGCCTCGTCAAACGCATCGACATGACCGATGTGGCTGACTACCGCCTCAAATCCAATGAATAGCATCACCGATAAATTCTACAATAATATGAAGGGATGAGCACATATTGAAGAATAACTAAACTTTACCTTGAAAAACACAGGCATATCAGTTACGCTTATAAAGATCACAAAAACATGAAGGGAAGGTTGATTGTTTAATGACCTGGACTCTAGCTTGCTCTAATCTGCGCTAGCCATTTGCTTCCTCTTTCTGGCTGCACCAAGTGCCTTTGACAATCTCCATCTGATCAACCTGTACACTGTTTTGTCTATCGAGTAGATGAAATAATAGCCGTTGTACATGATAGATCAGGATTGTTTAGCCAGCTCGCTTGGATAAAAACCGCTAGTAACGGATGCCAGGCAAGCGAGTAGGATGGTCATTACAATCCCTTCCATTGCGACTCATGTCCCCCTTTGTTGCGCACCCTCTTGCCTGGTATCCCTCTAAGTTGTTAGGGCTCGACCATTTGTGGAGATTTATCTATAATACATGGATAAAGCACATTAGCAGGAGGATAACCATGGCTGATCATCAAGCCACTATAGCAACCGATGAGATTCAGAGCTTGCTCGCCAGCTACTTTTCCGGCGAGATTACCGATCTGGTCGAGTTAACTGGTGGGCGTATATCCCGAACCTATGCGTTCCACGTAGGCGAACAGGCATATATTATCCGTTTCAATAAGGATAATATGCTGAACACCAACTTACCCAAAGAGGCATATCTGTCCCAACGTCTGGCGTCAAGTAGAATTCCAATACCACCGATCTTCTATACTGGTCGGTTAGGCGAGCTGTATTATGCAATCTCGCAGAAGATGCCGGGTAAGATGCTGGATCAATTGTCGCCACAAGAGGTTGAGGAGCTCTTACCTGAGGTAATTGAGCTACTGGACACGATCCATCAGGTAGATGTAAGTACAACTACTGGCTATGGCATCTTTGATTATCAGGGACAGGGTATGGCTGCAAGTTGGCGTGACTCACTGCTCCAGGTGGGACAGGAAGAAGATACGCGTGATTTCTTTGGCAAGTGGTATCACTTGTTTGAGGATAGTTTCCTGGAACGGGACCTCTATCAAGAGTTGTATAGGAAGATGCGGCAATTGCTAGATGTTTGTCCTACCGAACGCTACTTGCTGCATGGGTCGCCCTCATTCAGGAATATCCTGGCCGAGCAAGGACGGGTCAGTGCGGTCCTGGATTGGGTGGATGCCAGGTATGGCGATTTTGTATATGATATCGCCTACCTGGACATCTGGACACCTGAGTTCAGGATCGCTGAACGCTTCCAGGAATATTATCAGCAGCGCCAGCAAGAGGTTACCCATTATCAGGAACGCTTACTGTGCTATTACTACTATATCGCCCTTGGAGCCTTGCGCTTCTATGCCTATAGCAATGAAGCAGGCGCTTATCAATGGATGCGCCAGGTAATTCTGGCAAAACACTCGCTCGCTTAGTAAAGTGAGCGTACCAGTCCGCCATCGACCTGGATGGTGGTACCGGTGATATAACTGGCCTGTCTGGATGCCAGAAACGCGACCAGGCTGGCCAGTTCCTCTGGCTCGCCCACACGTCCCATTGGGATCCCCTGGGCCAAATCCTTGATAGCCTCTTCCTGGCTGATCCCCTGGTCTAACTTTTGCTGCATGCCTGGTCCTTTGCGCAAGCGATCCGTTAAGATGCGCCCGGGACAAACATTGTTGATGGTGATATTATCCGGTGCCAGCTCGGTTGAGAGCGATTTCGCTAATCCAATCACGCCTGGTCGAATGGCATTGGAGAGCAAGAGGCCGTCGATTGGCTGCTTGACAGAGGTACTGACGATATTGATGATGCGGCCCTGGCCCGAGCTGCGTAGATGCGGGATCGCCAGACGGAACAAGCGGACAGTGCTCAAGAGGGTTAGTTCGAACGCGGCCAGCCATTGCGCATCGTTAAATTCAGCAAACGAGCCAACCGGTGGTCCACCAGCATTATTCACTAACACATCCAACCGTCCATACTCCTGAATAGTCGCCTCCACGATCGCGGTCAGATCCTCCGCGTGGGTCACATCACCCGGAATAGCCAGGACATGTGTCCCGCTCTTCTGGCGCAACTCCTGGGCCGTATGCTCAAGCGCCACCCGATCCCGTGAAGCGATCGTCAATAAGGCCCCCTCCGCCGCCAGAGCCGCCGCACTCGCCTTACCAATGCCCTTGCTGGCCGCCATGACCAGCGCGACTTTCCCCTGTAAGCCTAAATCCATCAACTTTTTCCTTTCACATCTATGGAATGCTATCCATCAATTTTGGATGCATAAATCGTTTATAGTGAAAAGGCCCATACTATTAATTGAGTCCAGAAACTTGATTGTCCCTATTGATCAAGGGAAGTGTAAACCAGAAGGTAGAGCCATGGCCTTTTACACTTTCAACGCCAACTTCTCCATCTTGTCCATGGATCAGAACCTTGCAAATATGCAATCCTAAGCCTAATCCGGGCGTTCCACGGGTATAGCTAGCTACTTCATGCGTTTGATAGAAACGCTCCCAGATATGTGCCTTATGCTCTTCTGTAAGGCCCAGCCCATTGTCCTGAACCCAGACCCTCGCGACCCCGGCCTCCACGGACATGCCAATCTGGACAGGTTGCTCTGGTGGAGAATATTTAAAAGCATTGATCAGGTAATTACTCAGTACTTGCCTGGTACGTTGTGCATCTGCCAGGACCATCACCGAAGGGAAGGGAGGAAGAGTAAAATTGATCACGCGTAGTGGATGGATCGCTTGTTGATCGTGCACAGTTCTCTGCACCAGGGACACCAGATCGCATGGGGCCAGAGTGAAATTCAGCTTATCCGCCCGTGCGCGAGACAGATCGAGCAAATCATTTATCAGGCGTGTCTGGTCATTCAGGTTTTCCACACCTCGGGTAAGCATGCTCATAGCCTGAGAAATAAGCTTTTGCTGCTGGCTATCGAGCACTGAGGCATCAGCAAGCAGACTGGTCAGACGCCGCTGTGCCAGTTGAATATTACCCTTCATAGCGGTGAGTGGCGCCTTTAACTCATGCGTCACCATACTCATAAAAGCTTCTCGCTGCTGCTCCAGTGCCTTCTGCTCTGAGATATCAAGCAGCGTCCCAATATAGCCTAAAAAGTTTCCAGATGGATCTGTATAGGAGGAACCATGCGCGACCACCGCATGATAGAAGCCATCAGCCCGATACAGGCGAAACTCAGTATGGTAGGGAAGGCGTTGCTCAAGCGATTGCAGCCACAACATCGAAGCTTCTGCATGATCATCAGGATGGATCGCCGTCATCCACCCTAATCCCAGACTCTCTTGTTCCGATAAGCCAGTAAAGGTATACCAGGTAGCATTATGGAAGGTGCTATCACCATGTGTATCCGCCTGCCAGATCATAATGGGGGCCTGATTCGCAAGGGTGCGAAAACGCTCCTCGCTCTCGCGCAACTGCTTCTCCGCCTTCTGGCGCTCAGTTACCTCCATGCGCAAAGCAATCTCAGTGGTCACAAACTGCGCCAGTTCCTTCATGATTCTGATCTCACGCTCAGACCAGACGCGTGGTTTATCATCAATGGCGCAAAAACTGCCGAGCGCCTGACCTTCCACCTCCAGAGGGAATCCCAAATAGGCAATGACGCCCAAATCAGGAATCGCCAGATTGTTTGCCAACCATGCTTCTTCACGAGCATCGGTCACAATCAACGGTTCATGGGACGCAACCACATATTGACAAAACGAGTGCGATAAGGGCGTCTGCTGCTGGGATGCCCAGGGTTCCGGCAAACCATAATAACTCTTAAAATACTGTCGATCTTTATCGACTAAAGAAACAAGTGACACTGGTATTTCTAGAATTAATGCAGCCAACTTTGTAAATCGATCAAATGCTTCTTCACTTGAGCTATCCAACAACTGACTTCTAGCAAGTGCCTGCAATCTCTCATGCTCAGCCATAACTTAGTTATGCATGCCTTTCTCCTGCCTGACGAGGTTAATTCTTCATTATACCACCACTGATTCCAGCATCCAAAATATCACAAAGAGGCTTAGCTGATTCAGGGTATCTTGCCTAGAACACAAAGGGGATGAGCCGTTTCGTGCGCTGCATATATTCCTGATAGCGCTGCCCCAGCTGCGCCGTGAGGACCTGCTCTTCCACCTGGATACGATAACTAAAGCCAATAAGCGCGCAGCCCATGATGACGAGCAGACTCAACCAGTTCGTCAGGCTGAGTCCCAATCCAAACAATGTGATGAAGAAACCAGTATAAGCGGGATGCCGAATGAGCCGGTAGGGACCAGCTTCGATCACGGGCTGCTCGGTTGCGACGGCCACTTTCGTCGTAAAAAATGCGCCAAGTACAGTAATAGCGTAGAAACGTAATACGATCCCCGCGTAAATCAGGAGAATGCCCAGCCAGAAAAAAAACATGTTCGCGCTGGTAATGGCGGTACCAGGAACCTTAAAAGCCGCTAGCACACCAAGCAGGATACCAAACACCATCAAACAAAGGATGAGCATGTACGATCCTTGATCATGGCGCTGGATGCCGGTACGGAGGCGGTGGTGTGTCTTGATATCCACCCACGTTTCCATCACTCTCCAGATGAGAAGGCTGATTGACAGGACACCAAGAGCCAGCACATTATGTGTGAAAAGCGGTTGCATAATCCACATCCTTTGTTTTAAATTACGCCCTGTAAGCCCAAATACATAAATAATATCAAAGTGTGTCTCTATTCCATTATTGACATCCTCATTTGTTTATTAGAAAAATAATACCATAGCGGGATCGCATAAAGATGAATGTGACCTATTGGATAGAAATCCTAAATAGAGCAAGATTCGATAAGTTTTTCAGCTTAAATTCGTGTATACTACTTCCAGACAGTAGAACATATGTACGATGAATAGTTCACATTAATCTGGAGGAAACAATGCACACACAGCTGAATCCGTATCTGGGCTTTAAAGACAACACTCGCGAGGCCATGGAATTTTACCAATCGATCTTTGGTGGTAAGCTTGAGATGAACACATTCAAAGAACTCAACGCATCTCAGGATCCAAGTGAAGACAACAAAATCATGCATTCGGTGCTACAGGCAGACAACGGCATTGCATTTATGGCATCTGACACGCCAGATCGCATGGAATATAAAATTGGCACAAACTTTAGCATGTCTCTCAGTGGGGACAACGAAGCAGAATTAACACACTATTTTAAGCAGCTTTCGGCTGGTGCCAACATAACAATGCCACTTGAGAAGGCCGTCTGGGGTGATACATTCGGCATGCTCACTGACAAATTTGGTATAAACTGGGTCGTCAACATTACTGGTTCAAAAGCCTAGCCTCTCGTACTGGCAGCGCTCGTCGCTGCAACCAGTTCGCATCAGAGTAAGCAACGCCACACCGCAGGGAGGGACGCGTGATATCTCCAACTCTGCATGTGGCGCGACTTGACGTGTGCTTGGCCCCAACCCTGCTTGAGCTCAATTATAATGTTTCGCCTGTACCCAGAGGGTCGAAAATGGTACCTGCGCCTTCGGCTGCCGCAAAATCAGGATAGGAGCACGATTCTCAAAGTCCACACACGCAGTGCAGGACGTTCTGGCGGCCAGCGTCACCGAGTTGTACGCCTGCGCCGCGTCCTGGAGCGTGATATTGATCGTGACGAGAACCTGACCGCTACACCCCTGCGGTCCCCAGACATAGAAGACGTTATGTCCACTGATCGGCGGAGGCAGATGATAGTGCCCACCGAATTGCATGAGCGCAGCCGCCTCACCATAATTGGAGGTATAGATGCAGGCGACTCGCTGCTGATCTGGCGGCAGACTGTGATACACCTGCGCAATCAACGCCACCTGCTGCTCCCAACCAAAGCGATCCGCCAGGGATTGCGGCAACCCGTAGACATTGCCTGCCTGCTGATTTGCCCCTGCGCCGCTGCTACTCTTGCCATACACCTGTGCATACACAGCCGGTGGCAATACCGGCATTGCTAGCGGAGCCAGCAGGAGGCAACTGATGACCAGCACCATGGGATAGACCGCGACCCAGCGGCGTATGCGCACCCGCCATGCATCGATCAGCATCGCCCCACCAGCAAACAACGGTGGGTAAGCTGGAGCCAGAAAATAGGATTTTCCCTGAATCACGAGAAAAAGCACAAAAAGGATGAGGTATGCCCATCCGAAGACCCGATAGCGCGCCCCGCGGGCGGAGAAGAAGTACCACAATCCTGCACCCCACAGGAGCACCGAGAAAGGATTCATGACGAGGATCTGGTTGGGCAGGAAAGCGAAAGGCGACTCGCCAGCGCTATGATTTTTGGAATAGCCCGCCCAATACTGGAGCGAGGCCCAGCCACTCGTGGCATTCCAGAGCAGGAATGGCATAACGAGCGCGAAAGCAATCAGGCCCCCAAACAGCGTCCAGCGGGTGAAGAGCAAGCGACGTTGAGAGGAAAGCCCCAGCCCGACAATCAGGGCGAATCCCCAAAAGAGGATAGTCTCCTTGGTCAATAAGCCCAGGCCAGCCACCAAGCCGAACCAGAGCCAGCGCCGGGGCTTTTCATCTCGCAGCAGGAGGATAAGGATGGTAGCGCAAAGCGTCCACCAGAATTCATCGAAGACATCATAGCTATAGATCGAGCCGGTTCCCATCAGGACGAGGGCTGTCGCCGCTGCCAGGGCGGCAAGTCCCTGAACCCAACGCGTGCCGCCTATAAAACGGGCCATAAGCCCGGTCAGGATGATCGTCCCGGCGCAAACCAGCGCGGAGATCACATGGATGGCCCATAAAGCGTTGCCAGTAAGGAAGCGGGGTAGAGCCGTGATCCAGGGAACCAGCGGCGGGACATCCACATAGCCCAAGGCGGGGCGCTGGCTCATGGCCAGCACATAAAGTTCATCGCGGAAGTACCCGTAATTGCCCCCAACCAGGACATGGACCAGGAACGAGATGCCGGCGATAATCAGCACGGCAGGCGCGAGATCGGCGCGACGATACAGGGTGGTGATGCTGGCGCGCAGTGATGAAGCAACGGACATAATAATAGCTCCTTTGGGAAGAGAGAACAGTCCCCGCAATGCGAGCATGATGTATTATAAAGCCGCCTGAACACGCTCTCGGAGTATCATAGCGATCTTTTTCATTGAATTTTGATCAATTGATCGAAAGATATAGATCTACATCATTGTACCTCTCTTTCGTTGCATATGTCTAGCTTCATCCAAAATTATCTATTGAGAATTCACACACGATTCACATTTGGGAGTCTCATCATCACAATGAGCTCACAGAGTCTGAAGCAGCCTTCACCACATTGCGCGCAATAAACCTATCACAACGATAAATTTGATCCTATGAATAGTGTGAAAAGAGACACATCCACAATGTGGAATGGCCTATAGCATATACATCTCATCTCATGTATTCTCAAAGCAGACGAGGTACATTCCTATTGTATCCAGATCCTCTTATAATACGTATCATTAAATACATGAAAACAATTACATAAATATGCTATGCTCAAACTAAGGAAAATCATGAATACAGCAATCTTCTCAATACTCTTATCGGTTGGGGCGGCTCTTATCGGCTGGGTGTTTCGTGTTGCTAAGCTGGCTCAGCAACAGAGAAAAAGTGCGCAATGGCAATATAATATCCTGGGCTCTGCATGTGTGGGGCTATTAATTATGGGTATCGGGGTTATGGGCCTGCTCGCCTCTCTGCAATAACCCGCCTCTTACCATCTAATGTCAGAAAACATTATGCCTATAACACAATTCAAATTGGAATCCATAGCGGATAACATATCCTGAAGACATTCAGAAACCACCAATAGATCACCTCTTTTAAAGCTACCGTGAAAGTACCATACTTATGGTAGAATGATAGTTGCATCACATAAATAGAAAAGATGTGCTTAAAAGAGGAAATAAAACATGAGTATAGAACCATTCTCAATTGAAGTACCAGAGTCGGTACTAACCGATTTACGACGGCGCTTAGAAATGACGCGCTGGCCGGATGAGATTGAGGGGAGCGGCTGGGATTATGGGATGAATCTGGCGTATTTGCGTGAGCTGGTGGCATACTGGCTGGATAGCTTTGATTGGCGGGCGCAGGAGCAGTTGCTGAATTCATTTCCACAGTTTAAAGCCGAAGTGGATGGAATGGGTCTGCACTTTATCCATGCGAAGGGCCAGGGGCCTGATCCGCTGCCGCTGATTATCTCACATGGCTGGCCTGGCTCGTTTTTTGAGATGTATAAGATTATTGGGCCTTTGACGGATCCAGCCAACCACGGAGGCGATCCACAGGATTCCTTCGATGTGATTGTGCCCTCACTACCTGGCTATGGCTTCTCGGATCGGCCTGATATGCGTGGAGTGGATGTAAAGCGGGTCGCTGAACTGTTTATGCAATTGATGACACAGGAGCTGGGCTATGAGCGCTTCGGTGCGCAGGGCGGCGACTGGGGTAGCGCGATCTCGTTGCGGCTCGGTGAGGCGTATCCGGACAAGCTGATTGGTGTACATGTTAATATGCTGCCAGTCAAGTTAGAACCCAGCGAGGAGGAGCCATCTGAAGATGAGCAGCGCTGGCGTAAACAGCTCCAGCAATTTCAGAAGGATGGCGGCGGCTATAGTCATATTCAAGGCACACGGCCACAGACCCTGGCTTATGGCCTCAATGATTCCCCGGCGGGTCTGGCTGGATGGATAGTTGAGAAGTTTCGAGCCTGGAGCGATTGCCATAACGATATTGAGTGCGTGTTTAGTAAAGATGAACTACTCACAAACGTGATGATCTATTGGGTCACCCAGACGATTAATTCTTCAATGCGACTCTACTATGAAAATTCCCACTCTGATAGCGTTGTTGGTAGCAGGGTCGAAGTACCAACTGGAGTCGCCATCTTTCCACGCGAGATTATGATTCCACCCCAGGGTCTGGCATCACAACAGTATAATATTCAGCGCTGGGCAACCATGGGGGCAGGCGGCCATTTTGCTGCCCTGGAACAGCCAGCCGCCCTGGTTCACGAGATCCGAGCCTTTTTCCGTCAACTCCGGAAATAAAGCATTATAGCTTTAATCTACTCTCGTCTAGGTCACAATGGGCGCGTCGGTCGAGTATTTCTCGTAGAGGCGCTCAGTTACGATAGCTTTGAGCCGCAGGACGGTCTGGTAGATGTCCCGGTAGGTGGTGTAGAGCGGGGTAATGCCCAGACGGATATTGTCAGGTGCCCGGAAATCAGGCAGAACCTGCATATCGTTGATCAAGGCCAGATCAATGCGCAGTCCTTCTTGATGTCCGAGAGAGACATGTGAGCCGCGCTGTTGGGCCTCGCGTGGCGTCTTAAGGGTAAAACCAAGTGGTTCCAGTTCGCGCTGCCAGAGTTGGATCAGATAATTACTCTGCCGCAGGGATTTGGCACGTAGTTTGTCGATTCCTGCTTCCAGTAATAGCTCAACGCCTGGCTCGATCAAAGCTAAAGACATCATCGGGGGCGTACCCGTCAGGAAACGACGCAGTCCGGGTGCGGGCTGATAATCCAGCTTGAAATCAAACAGGTCGCGCTGTCCCATCCAGCCTGAGAGCGGGTTGAGCAGCTTTTCTTGCAGATCGCGGCGCACGTAGAGAAAGGCGGGCGCACCCGGGCCGCCGTTGAGGTATTTATAGGTGCAACCAATGGCCAGATCAGCGTTGGCAGCATGGAGATCTACAGGAACCGCACCAACTGAGTGACTGAGATCCCAGAGCACCAGGCTACCGGCGTCATGCGCTGCCGCAGTCAGAGCGGCCATATCATAAAGATAGCCACTTTTAAATACGGTATGGGACAACGTTAGCAGAGCGGTCTGCTCGCTTAAACGTGCCTGGAGCGCGGACACAGGACCATACACGCCATCGGCTGAGGGCATGATTTCAAGCTGATGCTGCTTGTCCAGTAGCTCGATTACCCCCTGCAAAATATACAGGTCCGAAGGAAAATTGAGATCGTCAGTCAGGATATGAGCACGGCCAGATTGTAAGCGCAGAGCGGCCATGACCAGCTTGAAAAGATTGATAGAGGTGGATTCTGCCACGATCACCTCATCCTCATGCGCTCCAATCAGGTGAGCAATCTTTGCACCAATACGCTCAGGAGCCGTGAACCAACCCTCATTCCAACTGCGGATCAGCCGTGTTCCCCATTGCTGATGGATCATATCAGTAGCCAGCTCGGTCGCAGCCATAGGCAAACGTCCCAGAGAATTCCCATCCATGTAGATCAGTTCATCCTCTGCGATCATAAAACGGTCACGAAAATGCCCCAGATCATCCTGGGCATCTAGCCTATCAGCATAGGCCAGATCGGTAGAAATCGTCATAGTTGTTGTATTCTTTCTATGAGATAGATACAAAGACATATGTCCCGCGTCAATGCTAAAGCTGTGAGCGAATAGCCCAGAGATCCGGGAAGATGGGCTTGAGTGTGGTTGCCAGATAGGATGCACCAGGCGAACCACCCGTACCAGCTTTGATACCAATGGTGCGCTCAACCATCTTCACATGTCGATAGCGCCATTCCTGCAGACCCTCATCAATATCGACCAGATTCTCACAAACATTACTGACAATTGGATCATGGCGATACGCCTCAATCAACAACGCCTGAATCTCAGCCGAAGGCTGGATGGATTGCGTCACATCCCGTTGCAGATGCTCCTGTGGCACATCATAGCCGTTCAAATGCAGATAATACAAAAAGGCGTCCCAGACCGTTGGCTGCTGATAGCGCTCATCGAGCCGCTGGCGGGCCTCTGGATCATCGGTACAATGCTCCAGAATATTCGCGCGCTTATAGCCGAGTGCAAACTCAAGCTCCCGAAATTGGGCCGATTGAAAACCGCTGGCAGTCTCTAGAAATCCTCGAAACGAGTTAAATTCCAGTGGAGTCAAAGTCTCTAAGACATCGAGTTGCGCCACCACCGTCTTCAGTATAGCCAGAATGCGGCGTGTTGTATGCGAGGCGCGGGCCGCTTCATTCTGCCGGAGCAGCTGCTGCATATATGTAATTTCATGCAATAATTCTTTAAACCAGAGTTCATAAACCTGATGGATAATAATAAAGAGTAACTCATCATGCTCGGGTCCCTGAGGTCCTGAACTTCTGGGCGTCTGTAGCCGCAACAACTCATTCACCCGCAGGTAGCTAGCATAATCCAAAGCTTTAGACATCGTAGTCCTGTTCTTTCTACTACACATACAAAATCCAGCTGTATGTGCGCTATAATATGCTTCGATTATAGCGCTAACTGCAACCATTGTGTTAAATTTTGATTATCATATGATAAATAACTATATTACTTTTCGCTGAAGTAATCAGAGTTAAATTTCTCTAATATGCACCCGATTCAGCTTCATCTGGCATCCTTACAAAGTGGTCACTAAAAATTATGTATATTTTACTTATCACTTGATAATTTTTTGGTCCTGATTTATATTGATAGAAGTAATTATACTGCTGTTTTTCCTAATGAACGACTTAGTGTGTGGAGAAGAGAATTGAAGGCTCACCAGGAGCCGTCACTCTTCTCAGGAGAAGATATGGTTACACGATGGCTACATGCGCTCACCGATAGCGCAACCGGCAGACGGGGTAAGTTTGTGACAATAGCGATCTGGTTGATTGTCGCGGTCGCGCTGGTGCTCACGGCACCTAAACTGGCCGATATTTATGACAATGGATCAACTCAGAATATACCATCTGATGCAAATTCTCAGGTGGCTCAACGACTTCTACTAGAAAAATTCCCTGGGAGTAAGGGCACGCCTGCAATTATAGTTTTTTATGATGAGAAAGGTTTGAGCGCGGACGATAAAGCCACCGCAAAAAAGGTCAGTGATTGGTTGGTATCCAGCCAGAAACCAGCCTCGGTGGATAAAGTGCTCTCTATTTTCACGGTCCCTCAAGCCGCTAGCCAGCTGGTCTCACAGGATGGCAAGACAATGACACTGATCGCCAACCTGACCGGTTCATCCTCGGACACCAAATTTCAAGACAGTGTCAAGCAAATAAGCAATCGTCTCAAGACAGATACAGCCAATACCAACGTCCAGGCATACGTCACCGGACCCGCCGGCGTCATCACTGACACGGTTCGCATCTTTGGCTCGGTCGATGTCAAGCTGCTCCTGGCCACCGTTGGGCTGGTCCTGGTGTTGTTGATCTTGCTGTATCGCTCACCGATCCTGGCATTCCTTCCCCTGATTGGTGTAGGCTGGGCCCTGCAAATTATCAACGCCATATTAGGTTTTGTCGGTAAAACAGGAGTCGTCGGTATCAGCCAGCAGGCCACCTCGATCATGACAGTACTCCTTTTCGGCGCTGGGACGGACTATTGTATCTTTATCGCTTCACGTTTCCGTGAGGAACTGGTTATCACCCAGGACAAACATGAGGCGATGCGTACAACCATGCGTGCGGTTGGTGAAGCCATTACATCCAGCGCCGGCACCGTCATCCTCGGTCTGCTAACACTCCTTTTTACCTATATTGGACTCTACTACAGCCTGGGACCTGCGCTGGTCATTGCGATCTTTGTCATGCTGATCGCTGGTCTGACACTGGTTCCCGCCCTGCTCGTCTGGTTGGGTCGCGCCGCTTACTGGCCCTTCTTACCTCGCTATAATCCTGCTCTGCATGAAGAAGAAGCGGCCAATCTCAAAGGCTTCTGGGGCAGCCTGGGCAAATGGACTGCCAGGCATCGCGTAGTGGCCGTGGTAGGCAGTACAGTATTCTTGATCATTCTGGCTCTTGGCAATATCGGCTCTGTGCCGACCTTTAACTTTTTGACCGCCTTCCGCGAGCCCACTGATTCGAGCAAAGGCTATGCGATCCTGCAAAAGCATTTTCCAGCTGGCACACTGGCACCAACGACAGTGCTGGTAAAACTCACTGGTACCGATGCTGACGCGTACAAGCAACTGGCAAAAATCGATGCTATCAATGTTGCCGCCCAGAAAGCTCCTGGAGTCGCCCAGGTACAGGGACCAACCCGACCAACGGGCAAGGATCCTCTGGTCGATCCAGCCAAACTTCAGAGCACCATCACCACTTTACCAGCACCATTGCGAGATGCGATCCGCTCTGGCAAACAAGCAAACATACCTTCCCAGCCTCCTACTGGTGGGCAACAACCGCCTACCACGGGCAAACCACCTGTCGGCGGACAGACTGGCAAGCCATCTACCGGGACTGGTGCCCAGCAGCCACCTACATATACCCCTGAACAGCTCGCATCCATTGGAGCCTTTGCGGCCAGCACACAGTATGTCTCAAAGGATAACAGCACCTTCCAGCTATCAGTGGTGCTGAAAGATGATCCCTATTCGTTGACCGCCATCAACAATATCACGCCGCTGCGAGACGCTTTAAATAAAGCCCTCAAGGACAACTTCCAGGGCGGCAATAGTCCTACAGCTAGCCTGTATCTGGCAGGACAAACATCACAGCTTTCAGATACATTGGGCTATAATCAGCATGACACCTATCTGGTCGTGCCGGCGGTTATCCTGCTGGTTGGTATCGTCCTGGCGCTCCTGCTACGCAGCTTGATTGCTCCAATCTACCTGCTGGCAGCCGTGACCCTGAACTTCCTGGCCTCCATTGGTATCTGTGCATTTTTCTTTGAACACATCGAGGGCCAGGACGGCTTTAGCTACGCCATCCCCCTCTATACCTTCATATTCCTCGTGGCCCTGGGAGCGGACTACACCATCTTCCTGATGTCGCGTGTCCGTGAAGAAGCCAAGCGACAAGGCATCGAAAAAGGAGTTCCATACGCCGTCTCACGCACAGGTGGAGTGATTACATCCGCAGGCCTCATCCTGGCCGGCACCTTCGGTGTCCTGATGACACTGCCCTTGAACATCCTCTACCAGCTCGGAGCCTGCGTCGCCGTTGGTATCCTGCTGGATACATTTATCGTACGCGGTCTCCTCGTTCCAGGCCTCGTCCTTATGCTCGGCAAATGGAACTGGTGGCCCGGTCGTCTGTAAACACAATCGTAGCGCCATCAACAATTAAAGCAAGGATTTGATACATACGATAAGCGCCCTCATTAGAGCAATGAGGGCGCTTATTCAGACATCACATGAATGATAAAATCACCTATGATCCTATAATCATTAACACATTCGGTATATTCAGAGAAGGCTACCAGCCTAGATAAACTTGACCAGGAATTGCTCCACATACCTGGCATAGGCAGCTGGATCAACATTGAATGAGATACCATGCCCCGCCTGGGGGACCATGGTTAGTTCTTTATAGGTAGGACAGGCTGCATACAGGCGGTGAGCCATGTCAGTCGGCACAAAGGTATCTTCTTCCCCGTGAATAAAATAGACTGGCAACTTCGTTTTCATAATTTGCTTCAGGCTGGATGCTTCACTAAAAGAGTAACCGGCACGCAATTTACAGACCAGGCTGGTCGTATAAATAATTGGAAACGGTGGCAGATGATACATACGCTTGCCTTGATAAGACAGGATATCCATGACGGAGGTATAGGCACAATCAGAGATCACACACTTGACCTGTGGGGGTAAGGGCTCACCACCAGTCATCACAACAGTGGCCGCACCCATCGATACACCATGCAGTGCAATCTCACAATCCTCGCCCAATCGCTGAATCAATAGATGAATCCATTTCAGATAATCCAATCGTTCATGCCAGCCAAAGCCAATATAATTACCCTCGCTCTCACCATGTCCACGCGCATCAGGCATCAGGACATTGTACCCAAACTCCTCATGATACATCTGGGCAAATGGTCCCATATTCAATTTCGCGCTACCACTATAACCATGGGCAATTATCACTGTTTTAGTGGTAGGACTAGGAGCTGGCAAATAAAAACCACACAGCAACAACCCATCCCCCGACTTCATCTCAATCCGCTCAAAAGGCTGCGACTCCACCCATGGCACATCCTGGACCGGTAGATCAGGCGCACTCCCCTGAGCCA
Source organism: Dictyobacter alpinus (assembly GCF_003967575.1). NCBI lineage: Bacteria > Bacillati > Chloroflexota > Ktedonobacteria > Ktedonobacterales > Dictyobacteraceae > Dictyobacter > Dictyobacter alpinus. The sequence continues at coordinate 2,636,297 of NZ_BIFT01000002.1, read as the reverse complement.
GATCCGGATTATCCACCAGAAACGTCTTTGGTTGACGATAGATCGCCACACGATAAAAATAGAAACTTGCAATTGTCAGCAGTAACAAAATCACACACACTATAATCAAAAGAACAATACCAAAAGTTAACATGAAGAAAAGGCGCTCCTTTTATATATTAAAATATAAAAATATCCATCATTTTCGTCTATAAAATGCCAACCAACACCTACGTAAAAACGCTAGCAGTCGTAGTATAATCCATATTTCCAATTCCACCAAGAAATAAAGTGACGGTCCCATCTTTCCAGAGATTGGTGGACTTGATGCGAAGCTGTGTATCAAATCCAACAATCTTTAAATAAGCGAGCACCGTAACTACCAGATCACACACAAAAGAAGTAGCCCGTAGGCAAAAATGTCCAATACACCTCTCATTTAAGTTGTATTGTAAATCATCACAAGTATTGCATTCTACCTTATTATAGAGTATCTTAATATTAAATATATCTCTGCCCCATGAGCACTATACCACTTGTATTTATATAATCATAAAAAGAAAAGAACAAATAAGCATCCCAAGGAGTAAACTTCTATTATGACACTCATAGGCGAGTTAGTGGGTACTTATAGAGTACTTGCGGTTCCTTATCAAGATTCTTTCTGTGAACTTCTGAAGGCTGAACGAACAGCGACCGTATTACTAATTTTTTTACCTGGCGTAAAGATTGAAACACAGGAAGAAAAAAATGGATTCTTGAATCAAGCGGTTAGTATTATCCAACACAACGGCATCACTATTTCAGTCCTAAAAGCTGGTATTTCAAGTGGTCATCCCTATTTCGCCACAACCTATACCGATGAGGTACAACAGGTTTTGCTTGATTATATCAAGATGATCAGTCAGGCACTTCGCGTAACGCAGGGTCAACAGGGGAACAATCATGCTCGTTTCCAGATTCTTATGAGCATCCTGATCCAAACAACAAAACATGGGGCCAGGCCAGTGCGACCAGCGTTTAATGCGCAGACAAGACCAATGCAAGCAATATTTGACACACGAACAAAGCCGGTACAGGCTATAGCAGATCCTTATACGCGCCCAAAGCAAGATACACGTCCAAAACCAGATACACGTCCAAAACCAGTATCTGTACCAAATGACCTGAATAGCCGTCCGAAATCAGTCATATCTGCATCACGCCTTCAACCAATCATATCCTCATCAAGTCCCCGAGCAGAGCCATCCAGCGCTCAACTAGAGCCATCCAGCGCTCAACCAGAGACATTCAGCGCTCAACCAGAGACATTCAGCGCTCAACTAGAGACATTCAGCGCTCAACCAGAGACATTCAGCGCTCAAGCAATACCGTCCCGATCACAAAATCAACGCATTCAACAAGTCTCACTTCTATCACGCATTCAACGAGTTCCACTTCTATCACACATTCAACGAGTTCCACTTCTATCACACATACAAAGCATCCCACTTCTAGTGGGCATACGACCGCTGCGCAAGCCACTAAAAATCAAGTGGTGGCAACTAGGGATTATCGTTGCGCTCCTCCTTGCCATTCTGGTAGCATCAAGAACGGCACTGTATACATTTGTTCCAGCCGCCAGTGCGACGGTAACGGTGACGCCCGTCCAAAAGAAGTTGGATGAGAGCTATCCACTCTCCGTAGTAACGGATGCACAAAATGGTCTGATGTTCGTTGTAGGCCGGACGATTGTTTTCACCTCACCACAACGCACCCAGACAGTCAATGCCACAGGAAAAGTAGTGCGACCCGCAACCCAGGCGCGAGGTATCATCACACTGGCGCAAATTCATCTCACGACCATAAATCCTAGTGGAAATTTCCTGGCCATCTCATCTATAACAGATGCTCAGGGAAGAAACATCGTAACCGATGAAAAAGTTAAGCTCATAGATGGTGGCACGGTAACCATTAAAGCCCATGTAGAGCCGGCGGGGGCGGCTGGCAACATTCCGCCAAATGATATCAATGGTCCTATTCGTATCGTTGATGATAAAACCGAGGCACCGATCGGAACAGGCTATATCTTTAACGCTCAAAGTTTTAAGGGCGGTACTGACGCGCTAAACGACACCTATGTGCAACAAGCAGACATTAATAATGCCACTAGAACGCTCAGCAATCAATTAACACCAGGAGTCAAGGATCGCGTCCAGAAAGACATTGGTAAAGGTGAGAAGCCAGCTCAGGATATTCAATGTTCACCTAACACATTCGCCAATCATAAAGTCGGCGATAAAGTCGCAAACGTAGCTGTGCAAATCAGCGTTACCTGCAAGGTCCTGGTATATACAGACAAGATGTTGCATGACCAAGCGGTCAAAATATACCAAAGCCAGGGTAACAAGCGCCTAGGCAACGATTATGGTGTTATAGGAAACATGCTTATCAGCAAATCAGCGACGACCCGACGTAACATGTTCATCATGAGAGTACAAGGCATCTGGTCCTATCAATATACGCCTGATCGTTTGGAAGAGATCAAACGTCTGATCGCGGGCAAAAAGAGCCGGGATGCCTTACAAATCTTGCATGAGCGGAAAGAGATACAAAACGTAACCTTGATGACGACTGGCGGCCTTGGAAACACGGTTCCTACCTCATCCAACGATATAAAAATAGTCATTAGTAAAGTCACTGGCTTATAAGCCAACTTAACGCGATAAACAACTATCTAGCTTTCCATTCTCTATCTTGATTTGATAGAGGATGGAAACTATTTATGTTATATGTTGGATTTATTATAGATATAAACGTGATGGAATAAAACTATGCCAAAACGTCTGCTTGACCAGGTGCTAATCATCGATATAGAAGCGACCTGCTGGGAGGGTCCGCCTCCTGATGGTCAGGAAAATGAGATTATCGAGATAGGCCTCTGCCTGCTGGAAGTTGCCACGCGGCAGCGCCATAGCAAGCGCAGCATCCTTGTGCGCCCAGAGCATTCCACCGTCAGTCCTTTTTGTACGCAATTGACCGGCCTGACCCAGAAACAGGTAGAGGGAGGCATCTCCTTTCCTGAAGCATGCACACTACTACAGGATGAGTATTATGCGCAGCAGCGTGTCTGGGCCAGTTATGGCGACGCCGATCGTCTTTATTTTGAACGACAGTGTCGCCAACGCCAGATCGCGTATCCCTTTGGTCCCAAACATCTCAATATCAAGACACTTTTTGCGCTACAACATGCTCTGACCCGCGAGGTGGGTATGGCCCGTGCATTGCAAATTCAACAGATAGCACTAGAAGGAATCCATCACAGCGGGGCCGATGACGCCTGGAATATCGCAGCCCTCTTTGCAGCCCTACTGCAAAAAGAACCAACCAATCCTGGTAAGCTCCCATAGCAATAATTGTTTCCAATATTTGCATCCCAATGACGAAATGCAGTAATATTAAAGATATATAACTGATAGTACAAGCACAGTAAATAAAAGGTGGAGGAGCATATATGCCAGATATAGTAGGAGATTTCAGACACCAGATTGCGACATTGATGGCGCAAGTATTTGCTCTTGTGCAGGAATGTCCGCCGGGTCGCGTTACAACGTATGGTTGGTTGGGCAAGGCAGTAGGATATCCACGGGGCGCACGTATGATTGGTTTTCTGATGCATGAAGCCCCTGAGGGAGTACCGGCGCAACGCGTGATCAATAGTAAAGGCGAGCTAACAGGCAGTCGAGCCTTTGGCCAGATCGGTCGTATGCGCCAGTTGTTAGAGCAGGATGGCGTTACATTCCTTGAGGATGGGCGCGTCGACCTGAAGCGTTACAGTTGGGATCCAAATAGCGACCTGAGCGAAGATGAACGCCAGCAGATCCTGGCCAACGCAAGTTCCACAGCGATTGAACCCAGTCCTCGCCTGCTCACACTGCTACATACCGATCCAGCCTCACCATTCAAAATAAACGCATAAATACAGGAATCCAAAGCAGGATTTGAGTATGCGCATATCAACTGTGTATTACCTAAAGATCGACTATGTGTTATAATTCTAGCTGAATGGATGCATTAGGTAATACACAGCTTTTTTGGCTGAAGGAGTTTTGATGCCTCGACGTGCGCCTTATCGTTTGCTCTGGTCAGAACAGGTGAAACGGTATGAGCTAGTTGGAGCGGCCGATCAGGCGGCTCCAGATGATATGGTACCGGGCGAGGCTACCTGGTTCACCTGGCTGGATGGAGTGACCTCATTTGCTTTCCACAGTCGGTCGGGGATCAATTGTACGGTTCGCAAGGAGGTAATCCAGGGAAGCGGATCATACTGGTATGGTTATCGTTCATTACAGCAACGGACCGTGAAACGCTATCTTGGTCGGACCAGGGATCTCTCGCTGGCGCATTTAGAAAAGGTGGCCGAGAGCTTTGTAGCGGCGGTCAAGGTTCCCACCACTCCTGGCGCGTCGACTAAAACATTGATTGACACAAATGAACCTGTAGAGCCGCCTCCATTAGTAACACCCTTAGGGCCATTATTAGAATCCAAGTTACGACCTCCTCGTCTATCACACACGTTAATCGAACGTCCACGGCTCCACCAGCGACTGGATGCCTGGCAAGCCTACAAGCTCACACTCCTCAATGCACCAGCAGGTTTTGGCAAAACCACCCTGACAAAGTCCTGGTTAAATCAGCAACATAGCATAGCCGAAACGGCCTGGGTCTCCCTCGATACAGGCGATAATGATCCAATACGCTTCTGGCGCTATATCCTGGCAGCCTGTCAGGCCTGGTCTCATCCTCAGAGTCAACATGCACTCGCCTTATTGCTCTCTATATCCACACCGTCCTTGCAGCCAATTTCGCTGGAAACGGTTTTGACGGTATTTTTAAATCAAATAGCGCGACAGGATCAACAGCGTCTTTTGGTCCTGGAGGATTATCATGTCTTAACCGAGCCACGGATTCATGAGAGCTTCAATTTTCTACTGGCTCATCTCCCTGAAAATCTACACATTCTGCTAATAACGCGTCTGGAGCCACCTTTAGCGCTGGTACGGCTGCGCGCCAATGGCGAACTCAATGAACTCCAGACCAGCGAACTACGTTTCACCTATGCTGAAATGGTGGCTTTTCTGGAACGAACCCTGTCATTTCCACTCTCGGCAGAGACGTTGGAACGGCTTCACAGCCAGCTGGACGGTTGGGCAGCCGGACTACGTCTGCTCTCATTGTCCTTACAGGGTAAGCAAACCGACGAGCAGATTGAGCAGGCGCTGGCCAGCTTTCGAGGCAGCCAGCCATCGATCCGCAACTACTTTATAGGAGAGGTATTACAGGCTCAGACAGCAGATCTTCAAGATTTTTTGTTGCGCACAAGTATATTGACACGCCTGAGTCCGTCCCTTTGTGCAGCAGTTACCAACCGAACAGATAGCGCCACATTGCTGGAAACAATCGAGCAGGCTAACCTGTTTTTAGAGGCCCTGGACTGCACAGGCGAGTGGTATCGCTACCATGAACTTTTCGCGGAGGCGATGCAACATGAGGCTCAGCGTCGGTTGGGTGAAACGGCGCTTAAACAGCTCTATCAAGCGGCCAGCTTGTGGTTTGAAGAACATGGTTTGCTGGTAGAGGCGATTGAGGCGGCTTTCCACCTTGATCAAAGCGAACAGGTCGCACGGCTGATTGATCGCCACATTGAGGCACTGGGTTCCATCGATACACATGAGCATCATACCTTGCTACGCTGGCTTGAACGCTTACCACAAGAGGTATTGCGCCAGTTTCCGCTGCTCTGCTTTAGTTATGCGGTCACCATGATCTTTGGTCGTGATCAAAACACACAGCCAGAAGCGCCCCCCACCCGGTTTGAAGAGTTTTTGCAGCTAGCCGAGAATGGTTGGCGCGCCAGCAATAACCTGGTAGGATTAGGCAAAATTCTGGCCATGCGCGCCCTCCTTAGTTTCCAGCTAGGAAAGCGCAAAAATGCACGATCTCTGGCCGCACAGGCCCTTGAATGGTTGCCAGAAGATGATGCAACCTGGCGTAGTATGTGCTTGATGGTTATCGGCCTGGATGCGATGCAGATGGGCCAGTTTAAGCAAGCAGACCAGACACTCAAGCAAGTATACACACAATGGACCATCACCAATAACACAGATGCACGCGATGGCATAACCGTGCTTCTAGGTCTGCTCAGCGTCGAGCAAGGTGATTTACAGCAGGCCAGTAATTATTACCGTAAGCTAATAGGCCAGCCTAAACGATCAGACCAGCAGTCAGCCGCGGCCGCAGCCCACCTGGGACTGACCTATGTCTATTATGAATGGAATATGCTAGAGGAAGCCGCACAACAATTACAGGAAGGATTACGTCTGGCAGAAGTTTTTACTGAAATTCCCCGTGACCTTCTTGTAACTATGAGCGATCTAATGCAAGCCCTGCTACAACATAGTCGTGGAGAGACACAGTTGGCCTTACAATACCTGACGACCCGGCTCAGGTACAAACAAGATGATGCCATGAGCAATCCATTTTATGCCTACATGCAGCATGAAATAATCTCCTGGATCGTGCGCCTCTCCCTACTTATTGGCGACCAGGCTACTGGGGAAGAATGGATAAATGAGTTAACAAATCAACATAATCGCTCTATCTCTCCCTCTATCATTCCCCTATTGGATGCACCTGCTGATGCAGTAATTGTAGAGGCACCACTCACAGATGACTACCAGCCATTGCAGGAAAATGGCCCGGTAGCGATTGCATTACAAGAGGAGAAAGCCTTGCTGGAGGCTCGTCTCTATTTAGCTCAGGGTCAGGCGGAAACGGCGCTCAAACTGCTTAATGCTCTCCTTCCAGCCGCCCACGAAGCTGGACGAGGACACCATACGCTCCAGATACGATTATTATTAGCCCAGGCCTATAGCGCACGCAAACAGGTATGCGAGTCACGTGAGGTTCTACTGGCTGCGCTCAAACAGGCCCAGACCGCAGGCTATCAACGACTCATCCTGGATGAGGGAGATCAACTATTTCTGCTGCTACGCGACCTCTTGCCAGAGTTACCTAAACAGTCACTGCGTAGCTATGTGCAGTCGCTGCTACGCTCCTTTGCCCAGCAGCGCCAGAAGACCACCGTTACAGCGGTCATCTCTACTATCTTTGAACCCCTCTCAAAACGCGAACAAAAAGTGCTACGCCTCCTGATCGCTGGCCATTCGAATCCAGAGATCGCGCGCGAATTGATTGTGTCCGTTAATACTATACGCACCCAGATTCAGAGTATTTATCGTAAACTCCAGGTCAACAACCGCCAGGCCGCCAGTGAGGTAGCACGCGAACTCAACTTACTGTAGAGTGGATGAGAACCTCTTCTTTTTCAGCTAGCGCAGAAAATCACCCTCCCATTCATGCAAGCAGATGATGCAAACTCATCCTGTCTGACACTACACTATAAACAGCAACAAAACAAAAACTACTGGCTAATCAGTGTAAGCAACACGCACAATTCCTTCTGCATTGCCTATAAAAAAAAGAGTATAGAAGCGAAAGGACAGGCCGATGACTACAGATATCCAGCAAGCAGACTATAGCAAAGAACATAATATTATGGTCCCGATGCGTGATGGCGTGCGTCTGGCTACCGATGTTTACCGTCCCAAACAAGATGGGCAGTGGCCGGTACTATTAACGCGGGTGCCATATAGTAAAGATGTGCGTGTCGGCGAGGATCGCGCAAAGTATCTCTTTTTAGAGATGGATCTGGATCTCACGCGAGCGATACAGGCGGGCTATGTAGTGGTGATACAGGATACACGCGGGACATTTGCCTCAGAGGGCGAGTTTGTCCCATTCAGGGATGAGGCCAATGATGGCGTCGATACCATCGCCTGGATAGCCAGTCAACCCTGGTCAACAGGACAGGTTGGCATGTTTGGTGTGTCTTATCAGGGACAGACACAGTGGCAAGCAGCCAGTCAACAGCCAGAGGCCTTACGCGCCATCGCTCCCTGTCAGGCACCAGAGTCACATGTATTCCCTGCTTACGAGAAGGGAGCGTTTCAATTAAGCATTGTGCTGGGCTGGACGCTCACCCATGATTTAGCCGGAAATATCGAGCAACTTATCAGCCAGGGACAATTCACCCAGGAAAAGATGCTGGAAATCATAACCCCCATACGTAATCTGGATCAATGGTATCAACATATCCCACTCACCAGTGTGCCCTTGCCTGAAGAAAAGGCGGCAAACTATCTGGATTGGTTGCGGCGGCCACCTTATGATCAGTACTGGCATCAAATGGATGCGGAGCAGATCTATGAACGCATTCAGATTCCCATGCTTATCATTGCTGGCTGGAACGATTACTTTTTGAATAAAGATCTGGCTCATTATCAGGCGATGAAGCGCCATGGCGGCAGCGAGCTAGCACGCCAGCAGACGCGCATCGTGATTGGCCCCTGGTCGCATGGCTACTTTACCGGCACATTTCCTGAGCGCAACTATGGGCCTGCAGCCAGCGCTGAAGCTGTCGACCTGACAGGAATACAGCTACGCTGGTTTGATCGCTGGTTGAAAGGGATTGACACGCAGCACGAACAGGAGGCGCCGATCTTGCTGTTTGTAATGGGGCTGGACGAATGGCGCACAGAAGCTGAGTGGCCTCTGCCAGACACGCATTATCGTCGTTTCTACCTGCATAGTGCTGGCCATGCCAATAGCTCGGCGGGAGATGGCCTGCTCTCAAGCGAGCAACCTGGAGATGAGCCAGAGGACAACTATCAGTACGATCCACATCATCCAGTACCATCCAAAGGCGGCTCTATCTACCTGTTAGGCGATGATGTGCCATTTGAACAAAGTCAGCTCGAAGAGCGGGCAGATGTCCTATGTTATACCACACCTATATTGGAGCAAGCAGTCGAGGTCACTGGTCCTATCGAACTGGTGCTCTCGGTAGCTTCATCAGTTCCTGATACTGACTTTACTGGCAAACTGGTGGATGTTTATCCCGATGGTCGGGCGATTCACCTGACCGATGGGATTTTACGTGCCCGCTATCGCGAAGCAATCGACAAACCAACCATGATGGAACCTGAGCAGATCTATCAGTTGCAGATAGATTTGGGAGCCACTTGCAACCTCTTCAAGGCTGACCATCGCATACGTCTGGAAGTCTCTAGCAGCAATTTCCCGGTCTTTGATCGCAATACCAATACAGGTGGCGACCTGATTAATGAACACGCAGAAGATTTCAAAATTGCTGCTAATCGCATCTATCATAATAGCAGCCATCCATCCTATCTGGTCTTACCACTGATTGAACGAGATAAGCAATAAAACGCTCAGCATTACGAGAAAAACAGATAGCAAGCATATGCAAAATCGCCATTGATAGCAGAAAGGATTACGATAACGTGTCACAAAATAGTTTAGTCATCCCAGAGATTATTAGCAAGCAGGCAGTGGTGACAACACCTATTATTCGTGTAGATAAGCTGGTCAAGCGCTATAAAAAGGCGGAGAAAAACGCCGTTGATCAGATTTCATTGGAGGTTCCGGCTGGTACGCTCTTTGCGCTACTGGGACCCAATGGCGCAGGCAAGACGACTGCGATCTCTATCCTGACCACAACTCTGGCCGCGACCTCTGGCACGGTCCAGATCGCGGGCTATGATCTGGCCACGCAGGCACATTTAGTCCGGCGCAAGATCGGCATCATCTTCCAGCGTCCCAGCCTGGACCTTAATCTGACCGCCGAGGAGAATATTCGCCTGCATGTTAACCTGTATGGCCTCTATCCCTATCGGCCAGCCTTTCGCTGGATGCCGCGTGCTTACCGTACACAGGTACAGGAAATGGCAGCGCTACTCGAAATCGAAGAAAGCCTCTTCAAGCCAGTCAAGACCTTCTCTGGAGGCATGAAGCGCAAATTGGAAATTGTGCGCAGCCTGCTCCATCGGCCAGAAGTGCTGTTTCTGGATGAACCAACTACCGGCCTGGACCCTGCCAGCCGCCGCAGTCTCTGGGACCATCTACGCCGGGTACGCGCGGAGAGCGGCACCACGGTCTTTCTGACTACCCATTATCTAGAGGAGGCAGAAGGGGCCGATCAGGTCTGTATCATGAATCATGGACGTATCATCAGCGCCGGCACCCCGCAGCAGATCAAGGCTGACCTGGCTCCATCTACCCTCACAATCAACGCAGAGGACCGGGATCGGCTGCGTGCTGAACTACAACGGTTGGGGCAACCATTTAAAGATGGTCCACAGTTCGCACTGGACATCGAGAACGAGCAGGTTCATCAGCTTCTACAACAGATTCAAACGCCACTCAACCTGGTTCAGACCAGCGCACTTTCATTGGAAGATGCCTACTTACGCATTATTCAACAAGATTAATGCTACATAAACACATGGAGATACACATATTATGCAGAACACGCTCAGTCAGCATTCAACTGCTCACGCAAAGCGCATCAATATTACCTGGAATGCGCTAGTAACTATTGCTGCACGCGATGTCACGCGCTTCTTGCGCGACCCTATGCGCCTGCTCTTTACATTCATCCTGCCTATTATTATGGTCGGCGGCCTGGCAGCCCCCTTGCAAAGCAACTTTGGAGGGGCGGCAGGATTCAATCTGATGACCTTCAGTATAACTGGACTGCTGGCAATGTCGCTCTTCCAAAGCTCAATGCTCGGTCTGGTCTCGCTCCTTGAGGATCGCACCAGCGACTTCAGCCAGGAGATGTTTATCGCGCCCATCTCACGTTATGCGATCATCTTTGGGAAGATCCTGGGTGAAGCACTGGTCGCGCTGGTACAGGGCTTTGTCCTGGTGCTCATGGGCTTGCTTATCTTTAAGGTCCCCATATCAGCAACAAGCTTGCTCTTGCTTCTCCCCGTTTCTCTAATCGTTTGCCTGTTTGGAGGTGCATTTGGAGTCCTACTCATCTCACTGTTCAACAGTCAGCGCACCGCTAACATGGTCATGCCCTTTATACTATTCCCACAGATCTTTCTATCAGGAGTCTTTCTACCACTACGTAACATGCCATGGTACCTGGACATCTTATCGAAAATCATGCCAATGCGCTATGTCGTTGACCTCACCCGTGCTATATTCTACCTCGGACGCCCCGAGTATAAGCAGATCATACTACTAAATCCATTGGTCAACCTGCTTATCACTGCCATCCTGTTCATCATCTTCCTTGTCAGCGGCACCATTCTCTTTGTACGCAGTGAACACAACCGTTAATATACATAAGAGAAATCAAAAACGAGCAAGATTACGAGCACTGGCCACATCATCTAGAAACTTCATCACGACCAGCGTTGTGGCCCGGACAAAGGTGTTGTCCTGGCCGCTACCCATAGCAGGCACTGTAGCAAAGCGTCCATAGACATCCTCTTTAATAACACTGGCTAATTGCATAGAGGTTAGATAATTGCTATAAGCCAGCATCAGATGCGGTTGAGCTCCCATTAGATACTGAGTGGATGGTAAACGATCGCGCTTCTTGTGAGAATTAAAGGAAGGATCGGCGGGGACGAGATTCCACAATTCGTTGATCGGATAAACTGATAGTGGTAACAGGTGATCCAGGTCGTACTTCACACCTGAGCGAATCGCTTTTTTAGACCAGGGGCAGACAAATTCTTTGCCTTCTAATAGAAGAATGTCAATGTGATTGCGCTCCCAACTCAGAGGACGTCGATTATCAGGTCGATCCACCAGTAGACTATAGATGTGGCCACGATCCACCGCATCATCAGGCTGCACGCGCTCTGAGAAGAGGCACCACTCATGGATGCACAGCGCCTCAATCCAGAGCGACATCTCACGAAACGTCTGCCAGAGATCTGCCTTGATGACCACACATAGATCCTCTGGACATGTGCCAGGAAGAGCAACCACCTGACCGGCCAGCACCTTATAGCGGGCTGGACGCGCAAAGATGCTCCATTCACCAGGACCTGCATGCCGAATTGGATTATCCAGAACCGCACAGATCGCTTTAATTGCCAGTTCATACTGCTGCAACAACTCAGGAGAATACTGCTGCCGCTTGCGTGTAAGCTTCATCTCACCGATCATGAAAAAACCATCGGATGGCCTGGCAGGTAGCTGGCTAGAACGCTCCCACTCCTGCCGTAAGCGTGTCAGAGCACCTCGAAAAGCTACATCACTATTCATACCCTGAGCACGCTGCGAGCGTCGCCCCTGCCAGATCGGTTGCTGCTCAGCCATAAAAGGCCAATAATACGCCACCCAATAACGCGCCAGCTCGCGTAGCGGCACCACCACATCCTGACGATATGTATAGAGATCCGGAAAAGAGAGCACCAGATCATTTATTGCCCGCAACAAAGCAATCTTATAACTCGTCACCTTCGTATCATGACGCAGAATCGTACTGATAACACTGCCCGGTAACTGAAATGCTAGAGGCTTTTCCGTCTGCATATACACATCTCATTACTAACATCTACAAATAGAAAGCATGCCCCACCCCTTCCACTCTATATTCCCTGCAACCTCAGTATAGCATGATTTTAATAGTATTTCTTACATGTCCCTATACACCTATACATTCTGGCGTGATGTAGAGCTTGACATGCCGCTTTTGCTATGCGCTCATTCTCCTATGATGACGATTAATAGTACTGCTCAATAGATTATTCCTGTAGAGTAAGCCATTTAGTCCAGTTTGAAGATAGCCAATCATGCGCATGATAGTTGATTTGAACCGCTATCAAAGCTATAGGCACGGAGGAGATCATGTCCGTCTCACAATCAAACTTACTGGATCAGGTCCTTGATTATGCTAATCGTGCAAATCCTTATCCCATCTACGCGAAGATGCGTGAAAATCCAATTCAACGGCAAGCTGATGGCCGTTATGTGGTCAGCTCATATGAGCTTGTAAAAAGCCTGGTCAATGATCCACGCATGAGCGTTGATATGCGCAAAAGTAATGAACCAACCATTCGGGTTGAGCAAGAGGAGCCAGGATTTGTCTTCCAGGATCCTCCCCGGCACGATTGGCTCCGTCATCAGGTTATCAGCAGGTTCACACCTGAGCTGATCAGCAGCCTGCGTCCACGGCTAGAGGAGATCGTCAAAGGGCTACTTGACGCCCAGCGTGGGCAGAACCAGATAGACATTGTGGATAATTTTGCCTATCCGTTGCCCGTCACAGCCATCTGTGAGCTGCTTGGCGTGCCACGCGAGGATGAGGCGCAATTCCACATCTGGTCCACCATGATCATTAAAGGCAGCAACCTGGGTAGAGATAAAGACGCTGTCAAGGAGGCTCAGCAAGGGCGAGATCTCTTAAACAACTATATGGGTCGGCTCATCGACACGATCCAACAGCAGCCACGGCCAGGGCTCCTCTCGGCGATGATTCATGATAACACCATAGAGAAACGTATGAACCGGACCGAGTTGGTGACCACTGCCACGCTCCTGCTGATCGCTGGACATGAGACGACCGTCAACCTGATCACCAATAGTACCTTGACCCTCCTGCGCCATCCCGAAGCGTTTGAGCGCTTACGCCGTCATCCGGCCATCATCGCTAACATGATCGAAGAGGTCCTGCGCTATGAGCCGCCTGTCCAATTCACTATGCGCAACGCCCTCACGGACCTGAGCATCAAAGGCGTCAAGATCCCACAAGGATCAATTGTCATGCTTATGAACGCCGCCGCCAACCGTGATCCAGCCCACTTCAAGGAGCCAGATCGCTTTGATCCGGAGCGACCCGCTATCGAACATTTTAGCTTTGGGGGTGGCATCCACTACTGCGTCGGCGCGCCACTGGCCCGATTGGAGGCCGATATTGCCCTGACTGCCCTGGCTCGCCGCCTGAAAAATCCGCGCCTGGTACAAGATCCACCACCATATCGTGAAAGCCCCACCCTGCGCGGCCCCCGCCACCTGCTCGTCAGCTTTGAGCGTATAGAAGATTAGTCGCGCCACTAACAAGCAAGCATAAAGACACATTTATGCTTGCTTATCACGCAGATCCGAGAGCGGCAGACCAGTACGGGCTACGATTATTTCACTAAGCGCCTGCAACTGCTGATGATATTCAGTCACGGCCTCCGCCGAATCTTGCCGTACATCCTCAAGTCGCTGCACCGCGTACCAGCGCAGAATATCGGTAGCACTGGATAACTCATAAGTAATAGCTCTGCCTGACCGTTTCTGTCCATAGATCTCATAGATAGCAAACAATTCTGCCTCATGCCAGGGAATCAGTGTTTTGCCTATCCTCACACCCTGTTCCGTGACAAATATCTTTGTCCCTCCCTGTCGGGCACTGATACTCCTGATTACAACAATTAAGATGCCAATGAAAAGGGCAAGCGCCACAAAACTTACCAGGAAGCCCTGCCAGCGAACCAACCAGAACTCGAGAAAACGGCTGAATGTCCAGGAAAAGCCAGTAAAATACACAAATACTAGCAGCAGTATCAAACCATAGCGACGTGGGAGAACTCTCTTCACTGATGGATGACTAATGGTAAAAGGTAATGGCAAGGCAGTTGGGTTTGCCACTGGTTGCTCGGCAGCATACCATAAATCCCCTCTCATCCCAGCCGCGATACGACGCAGTTCAATCCAGCGCCAGTAGAATAATAGTGATCTATTTGAGACGTATGTAAAAGGAAAAAATAAGACTATAAATATGTATGCGCCTCCAGTATCTAAGAACTTTATTAAGTTATCCATAGAAAAAGGTATGGTTATAAATGCAAGCACAAAAACAACAACGATGAAGGCGTACATCCACATAACTACAGCAGACATAATTTTTTGCGCTCGATACGTTTCAATCAGTGGATTCCTGCGTAATTTCCTGGCATAAGATGGTAGCATTATTTTCTCCCGGAATTAGATTGCATCAGCCATACAGACCTGGATCAATACCAGATTTATACACATAATTTCAGTAAATAATCATACATGGCTATTCATATATAAATACGCAATAGATACAAATAAAATAGACAAAGCAAGCTTGACCGACACTAAATTTTTTTAATTAATGCTACACACAAGTTTCTAATACTACCTTTTCAAATATCATCTTCTTAATTAACTCCATACACAATTTTCCACTTAAAAACAAATGGGCACCGCAGGTACAAGCTATCAAAATAAACTCTATACATAGCGTTAATCATATTTTACTCAGGCTAACATGCCTCCGTTTTTCTGCTACTTGAATAATAACATGAAGCATGCTATATTTGTGTTTATATATTTATACACTGGCTATTGTTCTTTTATCTGATGATGGTGAATAGCTATTATGTCTGAAGATCTAAATAAAGCAATTTCAGCTTTACTTGAAGCGCTCAAGTTTAGTCCCACCATACGTTTACGGCGGCATGTGGCTGAATTATTAATGCAGGCACAACGTTATCAGGAAGCGGAAACACAGTGGCAGGAAATTTATCGGCAGACCGAAGATCCTGAATGTCTGGTCCAATTAGGGATGGCATATTATCGGACTCAGAACTTCGCCGAGGCAAAAAAAGTCCTTCTTGAGGCAATAACCCATGCAATCAACGCCGAGACTATCTTGCTCCTCTCAAAGGTTTGCTATGAGCTGGGTGATTATCAGCAAGCCGGCCAATATTATGAGCAAGCCATCAAGCAAGATAGCGAGCTCGCTGATGTTGATTATCAGCGCATACTCCTGTCCAATGGTGCTCAGTTACTGGCCACTGTAACACTTGGCGGTACTCATGAAGTGGACGATTATGTAGACAATGATCTGGTCGAGCGGCCAGGAGTGGCGTTTAAGGATGTTGGTGGAATGGATGTCCTAAAAGAGCAGATCAAGATGAATATCATCTACCCTTTTCAGCAACCAGAGCTCTTTCAATCCTTTGGCCGCAAAGTTGGCGGTGGACTACTGCTATATGGCCCCCCGGGATGTGGCAAGACCTTTCTGGCACGTGCCACAGCTGGAGAGTGTCAGGCCCATTTTATTATTATCTCAATCCACGATGTACTGGATATGTATATTGGCAATAGCGAAAAGAATCTCCATAATATATTTGAGTTAGCACGCCGAAAAAAACCTGCGATTATTTTTATTGATGAATTAGATGCTCTAGGCGGTAGTCGTCAACAAATGCACCTACATCACGGTCGTATGCTAACCAACCAATTATTGACTGAACTCGATGGAATTGATTCCGACAATAGCCAGATACTGGTGTTAGGCGCTACAAATAGTCCATGGTTTGTAGATGCCTCGCTACGCCGGCCGGGTAGATTTGATCGAGTTCTCTTTGTTCCACCCCCTGATCTAGCAGGTAGAATCCAGATCTTACAACTTCATCTACAAGGCAAGCCAATTGAAAACATTGATTATACCCGCATTGCAAAACTGATGGAGAAGTTTTCTGGTGCCGATATCCAGGCAGTCTGTACCGCAGCCGCGGATACCGTGATTGCCCAGGTTATGAAATCCGGCAAGATGCGTCCAATCCGTACTGAAGATCTACTCAATGCATTAAAAAAGATCAAACCATCCACATTAGAATGGCTCTCTATTGCTAAAAATTATGCAACCTATAGCAATGTGGCCAATGCTTATGATGACATTCTCGACTATTTAAAGAAGAAGTAAGGACATATCACATGGGAAACCGCTTTATTGATCTGGCTGCCATTAAGGATGAAATGAGTAAAGCTGAGTATGCGATCAGTGTAAGAAAATATCCACTGGCCCTGGAAATTTTGCATCGTGCACTGGAAACACATCCTGGCAATAGCGTCGCACTACAAGCGATTGGGCGTGTCTATCTAATACAGAATAATGTTCCTGCGGCCAGAGAAGCCACGCTAGCAGCCCTCGCACAAGATCCAGAGTTTCCTGGCGCCCATGATTGTTACGGAATGATCTGCCAATACCAAAAGGATTATGATCAGGCAGAACAGGCTTTCCGCCGGGCAATTGAACTCAAGCCTGAATATAGTAACGCGCATTATAATTACAGCGATTTTCTTTTGCTGATCCGCAAGGATACAGTTAAAGCGAAGGAACATTGTCTGAAGGCTATCGAAATAGAGCCTACGGCGCCGCGTTTCTATAAAGTACTGGCACGAATCTATATAGCTGAAAATAATTTGCAACAGGCCGAAGATGCTTATCTGCAGGGACTCAGTCTGGATCCAGAGAGTGTTTCTTTACATACCAGTTATGGAGCGTTTCTGCTCAATAACAAACATGATCCGAAAGCTGCTTTTGAGCACTTCCGCATCGCACTGATGCGCAATCCAGCCGATGCTGTCACGAGAAATAATTTCTTTAAAGCGCTCAAAGCTAAAAATCGCTTCTACTGGCTCTTCTGGCAATATGCCTCCCTGCGTCGTAAGTTGGGAGCCGGTGTCTCTCTGATATTTATAGCAAGCATCGTAGCAAGAGTAGCCTGGAACGCGACGATCGATAATCCCACTTTGCATCCAATAGTTTTTGTCGTAGTCTTCCTGTATTTGTTGTTCTTCTTGTACGTCCTGACGGTGAATCCGATTTTTAATTTCTTGATTAAAAGAGGTATGATTAAATAGACACATATACCCCATCATAGAAGATGTGAATCATAGGAAATATACTGTACAAACAATGGAAGATGGTAAATGCCGTCTTCCATTGTTTGTGTTTTTGATATAGAGACATACGCAATAGTCGTAAACACGTCCACATATGGATGAGGGTGATTGGATTGAAGCCCGTTCGCTAATGGTAGTACAATAGTGGCAGTAGTCGTTGTCACTATTTCTTTTCTAGAAGGTCAGTCTATAATGAGTATTAATATGCCAATTCGCTTAACCGCTCTGGCCAGTAGTGCCGGTTGTGCCGCTAAAATGGGGCCTCAGAATCTGGCCCAGGTTGTCAGCCCGCTAAAAAATGTGGGGGTGCCACAGGACCTGCTGGTTGGATTGGACGCGATCGATGATGCAGCCGTTTATCGCTTGAATGCGGAGCAGGCAGTAATCAGTACAGCGGACTTCTTTCCGCCTGTTGTGGATGATCCTTATAGCTATGGGGCAATCGCGGCGGCTAACGCGGTCAGCGATATCTATGCTATGGGCGGCAAGGTCCTGATGGCAATCAATCTGGTAGCCTGGCCCGATGATCTGGATCCGGCTATTCTGCGTGAGGTTCTACGGGGTGGATCTGATATCGTTGCGCAGGCGGGTGGCGCCATCGCAGGGGGACACACCATCATTGATAGTGAGCCCAAATACGGCCTATCGGTAACTGGCATGGTCCATCCAGAGCATATCCTGACCAAAGGCGGTGCTCAACCCGGCGATATCTTAATCCTGAGCAAGCCACTGGGCACAGGACTCCTGACGACCGCGCAGAAACGCGACAAGGTGACAGAAGAGGATATCCAGGCCGCGATTGCTTCAATGACACGCCTGAATCTTAAAGCCAGCGAAGCTCTGGTAGCGGCTGGAAAAGGTGTGCACGCCGCTACTGATGTAACCGGCTTTGGGATTATGGGACATGCCCGTGAGATGGCGCTACAGAGCCTGACCAACATGCGCTTTGATCTGGCCTCATTCCCCCTATTGCAGAATGCCCGTCACTACGCCAAACTCGGCTGTATCCCAGGTGGAGCCCAACGCAACAAGACCTTTTTGGAGTCCCATGTCAGTATCGCCGCTGGCATCGATCCCATAGACCAGGCCATCCTCTGGGATCCCCAGACATCCGGTGGACTCTTTGCCGCCGTCGATCAGGAAACCTGGTCCCAGCTCTCCAAACTCGCATCAGACGTTCCCTTCTGGCGTATCGGCCAGGTTACCGACAAAGTCGCCACCGAAAACGAGGTTCTCCTTTCAGTCCAGTAAGAAATTCTCGCCCACAAAAAAGCGGAAGAAAATTGGTCCTGATTTTCTTCCGCTTTTTTGCATCCTCATGGCATATCTTTAATTGCGACCGCAAAATTTGCTGAAGGGTAGCGCCAAAGCTTATCTTTAGTACTAAATTATAGGAACGTAAAGGCGTTTTTGTTATAATGCTTTTCAGGCGTATCTCTATAATTTAATGCAAATTTTGAAATACAGGCTTATATTACAATATATTCATCTGGCATATGGAGGTGGGGAATACATGGCAACAAATATTGAAGGTACGACCGATCCTCAAGTAGCTACAACTGAGACTGAGAAGGAAACACATAGCAGCACACGATCGCGATTGTCCGGCCAGGGTTTTATCACGTTGCTCATAAGTATCGGCCTGGCATGCGCCACCCTGCTACCGCGTTTGCTCCTGGCATGGCAACTTGATGAAGTCACCGATGAAATTGTCTATTTATCCGGTGGCAAAGTGTATCTGCCATTGATTGCGCACGCCGATATTGCCTCTAAGCAGTGGTTGGTCAATCACGAACATCCACCATTGGTCAAAATTCTCATTGGGACATCAATAGCTTTAAATAATCTTATGGGTCATCCCCTTGGTGAACTCATGGCTGGACGCCTGCCAAGTGTAGTCATGGGCACGCTGCTGGTTCTGGGTATATACTGGTTAGGACGCTCTCCGTTTGGCACAAAGATCGCACTGCTTGCGGCCCTTGCCCTGGCCATCAGCCCCTGGTTAGTCTACTTCAGTGCCCTGGCCTATCTGGACATGACCATGACGTCATTTATTACGCTAGCCTCTCTACTCCTCTGGCACGCGATAAAGCGCCCCTGGCTCTATCCAGTGGTCACCTTCCTGGTAGGACTGGGAGCCGCCAGTAAATATCCCGCGGTACTGGTTATTCCCGCTATCGCACTCTTCGTGGCATATTACTACTTCTTGCTGCGTCCAATGCTACCAGTCGAGCAACGCCCACCATTACCATGGCGCTGGTGGACCATAGCCTTTCTAGTTGCGCCACTCAGCTTCCTACTGGCCGACCCTGCCATCTGGCCACACCCCCTTAGCCGCCTCTTGAGTAGTTTTGCCTTTGAAGCCACCCACTCAAAAAACGGGCACCTCGTCTTTCTGGCCAACCAGATTCTGACCCATGTACCAGTCTGGACCAGTGGCTATACACTTTTTATAAAGATGAGTAGCCTTTTAACCATTCCAGCCGCGCTGTTTAGTGTATTCACGCTGCTTAAAATAGTGCGCTTCCATCTCCATAAATCTCACCCGGATCCCATACAGATTGGCCAACAGGCTTACCTGCTGATCTGGCTCTTTGCTATGCTGGCAATGTTCAGCCTGCTCAATATCGCCGTTGGCACACACTACTATCTGCCTCTCGCACCACCCGTGGCCATCGCCGGCGTCTCTGGTTTAGCAGTATTGCTTCACACCATCGCCAACTTCATCTGGAAAAAATCTACACACAAACAAGAAATCCTGGCCACTACAAACAGTAAACAAGCAAACATAGCCAACAAGCTGCCAGGCATACAACTTCAGCTGCTGCTTCCGGCCCTGCTCCTCGCCATCCTGGCAATTGGTCCACATTTGATCGGTTTGAGCACCGTATATGCCGCTGAAGGCTATACCTCTGAGCTCTTCCAGAATAATGAGAACCAGCGCTTACAGGTGGCCTATCCTGGCTATCGTGAAGCTCTGCAATGGTTGGCCTCCAAGACACAGGAACATGCGAAAGTCGGGCTGGTCGGAAACAGTATTAACGGATGGTTACCCTATAATCCAGCATTAGTACAACACTTCCAACTATCACAAATCGATGTCACCGATCCAAAATTCGAGTACACGCCCAAGAGTTTTCAGGGCTACAGCTATCTTGTCTGGCCAACCCATCTCAAACAACGTGGTTATCCATGGCCAGCAGGATATCATTCCATCTATCGTGTTACAGGCGGCAAGACTATCTATTGCGAGATCCTGAAAACATAATATTATCTGTGGAGAGTGCATGTATAAATAAACGTAATGCTGGATTATGCTTATTTATACATGTTCGATGGGGCAACCAATTGGGGGACAAGCCCCAAATCTACGGGGGATGGTTATGCAAGCTCGCGGCGTATGACGGGCGCGACTTTGGTGCCGAATAGCTCGATGGAATGGAGAATTTCACGATGAGGCATCGCACCCACACTCATCTGCATCAGGAAGCGTTGGTGGTGGAAAATCTCGTGCTGGAAAAGAATCTTTTCGATGACTTCTTCCGGACTTCCAACCAGGAGCGCACCCTGGAGAGTGGTTGAGGCATCATATTGGCGGCGACCAGATGGCGGCCAGCCACGCTCGCGGCCAAGCATGTTCATCATGGCCATATAATATGCAGCATGCTCATCTCGCGCCACTTGCGCTGTGTCCGCGATGTAGCCATGCGAGTTAATACTCACGGGTAACGCCGACACGTCATGTCCACTGCGTTGCGCCGCATCACGGTAAATCTTGACCAATGGAGCAAAGCGCGCCGGTTGTCCACCAATAATAGCCAGGGCCAGAGGCAGACCAAGCGTGCCGGCACGTACCATTGAAGCTGGCGTGCCACCGGCCGCAACCCAGATTGGTAATGGATTCTGTATAGGGCGAGGATACACGCCCAGGTCATCCATAGCAGGACGGTGCTTACCAGACCAGGTAACGCGCTCACTCTCACGTAGACGTAGCAGGAGTTCTAGCTTCTCAGAGAATAGCTCTTCATAATCATCAAGATCATAGCCAAAAAGCGGAAAGGATTCGATAAATGAGCCGCGACCAGCCATGATCTCAGCACGTCCGCCAGAAAGGAGATCGAGGGTAGAAAAGTTCTGAAACACGCGCACCGGATCATCCGAACTCAAGACGGTGACGGCGCTTGTCAGGCGAATATTGCGTGTGCGCTCGGCAGCCGCGGCCAATACCACTGCCGGAGCAGAAACAGAGTACTGGGGACGATGATGTTCACCAACGCCAAACACATCCAGACCAACCTGATCGGCCAGTTCAATCTCTTCAATAAGATCACGCAGACGCTGGGCGGGACTAATCATCTCCCCGGTCTCAGGAGAGGGCATCGTATCTGCGAATGTATATAAACCAAGTTCCATCATGAATTCCTTGTAAGGCGATGCGTGATCAAAGCGCGCAAAGTCCTGATTGTATCAACACTGACAGGTAGCATGGCCACCTGTCGCTAACAATTTGTATGTTACTTATATTATTATTGTACATTTAAAGAGCGACATCCGTCAAGCTCGCAGTATCCAGCAAGCAAACAGACGGGCGATGATGGCTTGACTGGTCGCACTATGTATCTTTAGGTGTGGACGCTTCAGGTTCGCCCCAGCCACCACCGCCGGGAGAGGCGATGGAGAGGCGATCGCCGGGAGCTGCGCGAAAGTGGATTTTACCGGGCAGGATGCGCTCTTGGTCATCGTGAATCAAGCGATTTTCACCACACGTGCCTGGCTCGCCCCCCTGGAGTCCATAGGGAGCAAAACGACGGCGCTCGCTGAGCAGGGTTACGTCGGTTGGTACTTCAAAAGTAATCTCACGGATCAGGCCGTCGCCGCCACGGTGCAGGCCGTTGCCACCTGAATTGTCGCGCAGTTGATAACGGCTGATACGCATCGGGTAGGCATACTCGAAGGCTTCAATCGGGGTATTGAGCGTGTTACTCATGTGTACATGGACGCCAGATAAACCATTCTGATCAGGGCCCGCGCCCATGCCACCTCCCATGGTTTCATAATAGGCGAAGGGCTGCTGGCTCCGGGGATCGATGCCGCCGGCGGTAATATTGTTCATGGTCCCCTGACTGGCAGCGGGGATCAGCTGCGGTAGCGCCTGGGCTAGAGCACCAAAGATGGTATCGGTGATACGTTGCGAGGTCTCGACGTTCCCTTGCGCCACGCCAGCTGGTGGACGCGCATTTACCACAGTGCCAGCGGGTGCAATCACCTTTACCGGCATAAAAGTACCGTGATTCATTGGTGCATCCTCGGGTAACAAACAACGAACCACATAATAAGCAGCCGAGCGAGCAACCGCAGCCACAGTATTGACATTGCCACGCACCTGAGAACTACTGCCGGTAAAATCTATGGTCAGCTCGCTTCCCTGCACCGTCACCTGGACCGCTATCTTGATAGCCTCAGCCCCCATCCCGTCGTCATCCAGATAATCCTCAAAGATATATGAGCCATCAGGAATCTGCTCGATGCAGGCACGGGTGATACGCTGAGCATAGGCGATCAGGGCCTCAATATGCTCCTCCATGATCGGTAAGGTCCAGCGCTCGACCAGTTCCTGCATACGTCGCATAGCGGTGCGATTCGCGGCCACCTGGGCAGTGAGATCGCCACGCCGCTCATCAGGTGTGCGCACATTACGCAGCAAGAGCGTAAACAGAGCTTGATTAAGCTGACCAGCATCCCACAGCTTGACCGGAGGAATAATCATCCCTTCCTGATAAATCTCGCTGGCCAGCGGCATTGAGCCCGCCGACATACCACCTACATCCGAGTGGTGAGCCCGATTAGCAGCAAAACCAATCAGGCGTGGCTCACCAGCAGGCTCAACAAAGATCGGCGCAATCAATGTAATATCAGGGAGGTGTGAGCCGCCGAGAAAAGGATCATTGAGAGCGATAAGATCGCCAGGAGCAAAACTAGCAAAACTGGATAGGGCCGCCGCCACTGAATCCGGCATCGCACCCAGATGTACAGGAATATGCGCAGCCTGAGCTATCAAGCGGCCCTGCACATCAAAGAGTGCACAGGAGAAGTCGCGCCGCTCTTTGATGTTGGGTGAATAACTACTCAGCATCAGGACCGTTCCCATTTCTTCCGCCAATGCCGCCAGGGCACTGCGCAAAATCTCCAGGCTAATTGGCGTTACATGTGTATTCTCGCCCATGCCTCTATTGCTCCTCTCTACGCTCAAGGATTATATTTCCAATCTCATCAACATAGCCATGCCAATCAGGCGGGAGAACGGTTGTAGTATCATACTGCACAATAATGGCCGGGCCCGCTAAGAGCGTTCCAACATATAAAGAAGAGCGTTCATAGACAGGCGTGTCATGCGCTACCAGCGCTCCCATTGCGTCCGCAAAGATCACGCGACGCTGACTCAATGGTATGGCTACCACCCCTGCCTTTGACTGCTGCCGTTGCTGCTCGGGCGTATGTGTCAGGCCACGCGCTTTTAGCCGTACATTTACTACCTGCACCTGCTCGTCAGGATCATTATAGCCAAAGCGCTGCTCATGGGCCAGATGAAAATCCTTAGCTGCCTGCTCAACCTTTTGTATAAAAGGTATCCGTAGCTCATAGGATTGTCCAGCATAGCGCAGGTCCAGATAACGCTCGATGCGCACATCCTCAACTGCAATTCCTTCATGCGCCAGATCCTGCCATCCCTGTTGTTCCAGCTCTTGAAGGACCGTCGTGACTACTTCCTGGGCGTGCTCGGCTGGCAGCATGATGGTACGTACGTAGTCCTTAAGCGTATCCGCGACCAGGGTGCCGAGGGCTGATAGTACGCCTGGTACAGTAGGAACCAGTACCTTGGGGATACGTAGGGCGGCGGCCAGTTCACAGGCGTGCAGGGGACCGGCTCCCCCAAAAGCAACCAGGATAAAGTTGCGGGGATCACAACCGCGCTCCACCGAGATCACACGTATCGCAGCCTCCATATTAGCGTTAACGACACGGATAATACCCAGCGCAGCCTCTTCCAATGAGATCCGCAAACGGCTCGCGATAGCCTGAACGGCTGTGTGGGCCGCCTGGAGATCCAGTGTCATTGAGCCGCCAAGAAAGGCATCAGGAAGCAGGCGACCCAGCACCACATTGGCGTCGGTAACCGTAGCCTCGCGTCCACCACGTCCATACGCAGCAGGACCAGGACTGGATCCAGCCGATTGAGGTCCAACGCGCAGGGCCCCACCCAGGTCGAACCAGGCGATACTCCCACCACCGGCACCTACGGTATGGATATCTATCATTGGCAGTTTGCTAGGATAACCGCCTACCATTCCATTAGTCGTCTCTGTAGCCGCTCCATTGATCAGCGCAACATCGGTCGAGGTACCGCCGATATCAAAAGAGATCGCCTGCTCAAAACCGGAAGCCTGGGCCACATAGACCGCGCCCACCACACCGGCGGCTGGTCCTGACAGTAAAGTGCGGGCCGCTTCACTACGTGCGGTCACACTGGAGATCGAGCCGCCATTGGATTGCATGATGCGTAGAGTGGTCTGCTCCGGCAACCCCTGCTCCAAACTCTGTAGATAACGCGCCACAAGGGGACCGATATAGGCATTAAGGACCGTCGTACTGGTCCGTTCATACTCACGAAACTCGGGCAGGATACGCGAGGAAACCGAGATGGAGAAACCAGCCTGCTGAGCCTGTTCGGCCACATACTGCTCATGAACAGGATTGGCAAAGCTAAAGAGCAACGAGATCGCAACGGACTCTACACCGGCTGCCTGCAAGCTTACCAGAGCCGCCGTTAGCGAGTCCTCATTCAACTCCACCACAACTTCTCCACGCTCATTCAACCGCTCAAGCACCTCCACACGCCGCTCCCGTGGCACAAGAGGAGGAATTTTCTGTGCCTGCAAGCTATACAACTCCGGACGTGCCTGTCGACCAATCTCTAAAATGTCACGAAAGCCGGCCGTAGTAATCAGGCCCGTAGCCACTCCTTTATGCTCCAGAACTGCATTTGTCGCTACAGTTGACCCATGCACCATTACATCTATAGTATCCAAAATTTCTAGATCATCCAAAGCCTGAAGAATCGCCTGGGATGGGTCTTCTGGCGTTGAAAGAACTTTATGCACCTTGAAGATACCATCTTGAAACAAGACAATATCGGTAAATGTCCCCCCGGTATCAACTCCCACCAGGACATGTGTCATAGTCAAATCTCCTTCAGACAACAATCATTGAGACAAGGTTAACAAAAAAGGGTAGTCAATCCAACAGGATACATACCATTTATACCTGAAAGCATAAAAACGGAAGATATTTAATAGGACATTAATCTCTAACTGTTAGTATTCAAATATCGAGTAGATCTTTCTCACGTGATACTCTTAAGTTCTTAATAGATGTAAAAAAATTTTCAATGCTAAAATATATTATAGTGGACTAAATGGATAAGAAGACTCTCCATGTCCATGTTACGGATAGTTACCTGTATAAGGAGAAAATAGTTATGGTCGTAGCAGACTTTTATACAAATGGAGAATATCTACAGAAAAATCCTGACTGGCATGAAGATGCGGCGCCCTGGAAAGCAGAGAGCGTTCTAGAGATAATGCAGCGGAACGTGTTGCTACCACATACAACCTGTGAGATCGGTTGTGGATCCGGGGGCATACTACAGATTATGCAAAAAAGCTTACCATCTGATTGTACATTTGAAGGTTATGATATCGCGCCACAAGCTATTGCGATGGCCAAAACACGCGAGAACCAACGCCTACACTTCCATCTAGGCGATTTCTTCGCCGAAAAGGAACTTCCCCACTTTGATCTCATCCTTTTCATCGATGTATTGGAACATTTCGAGAACTGCTTCCAAATTTTACGTGATGCCCATCCTAAAAGCACCTATAAGATTTTCCAATTACCCCTCGACATCTCAGCCAGGTCTGTTCTAAGGAACGAACTAATCGACTATCGCCATGCCACCGGCCACCTGCATTTCTTCACAAAGGATATCGCGCTGGAGATCCTACGCGATGCGGGCTATGAGGTCGTTGATTATTACTATAGCCTGCAACCCCTGGACCCAGAACCCTGGGGCAAAGTCAAAAGTCCAGTCAAAGCCCTCTACAAGCTGATTCGCCTTGGCAAAAGAGCCTTTGTACGCCTGCCCTCGCAACTCTGCTACGCCGTTAAACCTGACCTCGCCGTACGTATGTTTGGAGGTTGGCGTCTGGTAGTACTCGTCAAATAATACCACCAATCGCTTTTCACTATCACCATTTTCATAGATCAACAAAATCTTAAAGTCTTATTGTGCAGTGATTAAATATTAATATATAAATGGGGACCTATCAATTATTGATGATGGGTCCCCATTTATATATATCTGAATGACAATGAAGGCGCTCCCCCCCAATCGCCTGCGTTTTGTACTGGATCAAACAGCCTCTTACCCTGGAAAAGAAAAACGAGCAACGCGAATGTGAACTGCAAATAAACGATTACCAAATATATGCTGAGTCTTGCCAAACATAGGAGAAGTATTATATAAACAATCGAAGGTACACTTCTAAGCAGCACAAGCTTTCGACAAAACATATCAGTAAGCTCAAGGAGGATACCTTTATGACAAAGCTAGTTCACCCTTTAGCAGCACAGGATGTAGCTTTTTATAAGGAAAATGGCTACCTGCTCTATCATAATCAATTATTCGCGGCAGACAAGTTTACCCACTTACAGAATATCTTTGAGGAACATTTAGCGGATAAAGGTGAGAAGCTTTCCGACGAACTGGATACCCCTCATTTTCGCGATCCGCGCCTGCTGGATTTCTTGTTGAGCGATGAGGTATTGGACCTGATTGAACCAATTCTGGGACCAAATATCTTTTTGTGGTCGAGCCATTTTATCTGCAAGGATCCTTATATTGGTCGCGCGACGCCCTGGCATGAGGATTCTGCATTCTGGAATGGACGAGTCGATACATACGAGAAGATCCTTACCGTATGGCTGGCCCTGGATCGCAGTACACGCGATAATGGCTGCATGCAGGTGATTCCAGGCACACATATCAATGGTTTTTCAGCATATGAGGACATCGATACGACCACCAATACATTTGCCAGTCAGATAAAAGATGTGGATGTAACTAAAGCTGTACCGTTCGAGTTAGAACCCGGTGAGTCCTCACTGCATGATTCACGTATTATGCATGGAGCGGACGCGAACACCAGCCAGTATCGACGTTGCGGCTATACTATGCGTTATATGTCAGCCGACACACGACTTATCCCTGACAGGAACGCAGGCCATAAGATCTGGTTGGCACGTGGCCAGGATCTGGCCGGAAATACATATGTGAATGCCTGATTGAAAGGACGAGGAGGTCCCTTACCCGGATCTCCTCACAGAAATAGAGGATGCGCCATACCGCACTTAAACGCCTGAGTAGTAGCGATTTTTTACAGGCGGAGCTTCCATTAAAAATCTATCGTCATTCACTGCGGGAACATGTAGAAGTTCACTGGCATGAATTCTACGAAATGGGGCTTATCCTTTCTGGAGAGGGTCAGCATATCCTCAATGGTCATACATATCCAGTACAACGGGGCAGCTGCTTTTTGCTATCGCCAGCCGATTTTCACGCGCTTACACCCGCTGGAAGTGAACCGCTAGAACTATTTGATGTCGTCTTTCATACCGATATAGTCGATGAGGAGATATATCATCTGCTCTTCCATACGCTGAAAAATTATCAGTTACACTTCACACATACTGAATGGGAGATCATCGAACAAGAATTTCAACGCCTGTATATGGAATCACATATACAGCAGGTTGGGAGCAAACACATTATAATTGGATCGCTGGAGCGCATCCTGATAGATCTATTGCGCAAAAGCCAGCAAGAAATTTCTAGCCAGCCAGACGCGAACCAGCAACAACGACTAACGCTGAGCCTGATCTATCTCCATCATCACTTTCGAGAACCACTCACCTTGAAGGAGGTCGCGACACAGGTACATCTTTCACCAGCCTATTTCAGCGAATACTTCCATCATACCTATGGCACCACCTTTCAACACTACCTCCAGGAGCTACGCCTGCGCTTCTCCATGTCCCTGCTCTCTAGTACCGCTCTGCCTGTAACCCACATTTGTGCCGCCTCTGGCTTTCAAAGCCTTTCCCATTTTGAACGCGCCTTCAAACAGAAATTTGGCCAGACCCCACGCCAGGCTCGCCACAATCAATCAGCGCATAAACCGATACATGAGTACTTCTATACCCCTGACGAAACGTTGCCATAAAAAACGTAATATATGTGGTAGAATATACATATGGAATAAAGCGAATAACTTTCAGGAGACGAGGGCGGGAGCAAAATAATTCATGCAAGATGAAGTACTTGCTAATTACCGCGTTGAGGCTAGAATTGGAAGTGGGGGCAATAGTCTTTTACGGCATGCTACCTCTCACGCTCCTTAGCCTCATCTATCGCTGGCAACAATCTCTCTGAGTCAGTGCCACCTATTCTTCGGGTTGGGCCCAGCTAGGGAGATCTGAGTGCTGTGCGTTCCGCTGATGAAGCTGTGTCATCGAGTTCGCGCGTCCCAAATAAGGGCTGTTCAACTCTGTCTGGAGCGACAGGACACGCTCGACCTGCACCCGGACCTCCGGTGGCAGCAGGTCATGTACAGCAACCAGGGTGTCAAAGAGCACGGCGTCTACAGCCTTCTTCTGCGCTTGCTCGTTCTCCGGATGGGCTTTCAGATGCTGTAAGCGCTCAACCGCTAGATTGAGCTTACGTAAGGCCTCCTGTTGAGCAATATCCACCGTTGGTTTTCGTCCATTCGTAGCCATCTTTACCGTCCTTCATCATCAATCTTCTTGCGAGAAAGTACTAAAATGATTGCCCAAAGAATACCAGAAAACACACAAAATAGCTATTTCCAACACGTGCAGACAGGAAAAACATACAGCAACTACAGCTTTCATGCATGAGAAAAGTACTTTTCCTACCAATTTTGAGCTTTTTCTGGTACAATCATCATGGATCTTCTCTTTCTTTTCAGGAAAATTATATCCACCTATAAGGAATTATAAAATACGCTTGTATAGCCAATCAGGAGTTATTTCATTTGAGTAGTAAAGAGCAGCTTTGTCCTCAATGCGGTACACAGATTCAACCGGGACAAAAGTTCTGTGGCCATTGTGGGATGCCTAGCGTGCAAGCAGCGCCAACAAATAGGATGAAGGCAGTTGTACAGCCAGTGGCAGCATCCGAATTTGTGCCACGGCCAGACGTCCCTATGTCCACGAGTACTCATGAAGAAACCTGGCAGCAACCACAAGATGGCGTAAAGTCCGCGGACCATCCCATCCCAATGACACCAATGCTACAGGAACGACCAGCCGGGAATCACCCCTTTCAGTCTGCTCCCCAGGCCATGCCATATCCACCCATGGGACAAATGCAGAATACGCCACGACCCTATCCTTCAATGGGCCAGGGACAAAATATGCCCCAGGCCTATCCGCCCATGGGTCCAGCCCAAAACGGAGCACAACCCTATATGGCTCCCCAGTACTATGGGCAGCCAATGCCGCCGATTGGCTATCCTGCTGCTCCAAAGAAGAAACACAGCATGCTCTTCATCCTGCTCGGAGTGGGTATAGCCATGCTGGTTATACTTTGCGCTAGTCTGGTCTTCATTGTGAATACATTGAGTAATCAAGGTAGTCAACAGGCTACAACCCCCAATTCCGATGGTCAGGTACAGGCAACGCCCACGGTTCAGCCGGCCGGCAAACCTGTACTGATCGATAATTTCGCGGACAATGGTAATAAATGGGATTTATTTCAGTCCGATGGGTATAGTGCCAATATACAGAATCATCAATTGATTATGACTGAGGCCAACGGCAAAAATTTTGTGGAGCACATTCCTAATGCCGAGCAAATCAGTGATTTCCAGATGGATATGACCTACACAAACTTACAAGCAGGCCAGCAAAGCTTTGCAGGGATCGTGTTCCGGCGCCAGAATGTGCCTGCCTCCATGGGCCTGCGGAGCTATGAATTGAAGTTTGCTGCCACCACCGGGCAATATATGATCAAGAAAGTCGTGGATCCACCAAAGAACCACGACCCCAATCAGACCAATGCAACCATTACACTGGCCTCGGGATTCCTGGATACTCCTCCCCCGGCCAACCAGCCGATTAAGATTAGCATGATCGTCAAAGGCACAAATATGACCTTCCTGGTCAATGGTGTCCAGGTAGCAACCTGCGATGATAACACTTCCACCAATCCCTATACGACCGGTGGTATTAATTTGATCCTGCAAAATAGCTCAAGCGGTACGCCGGCAAAGGTAGCATTCTCACATATTGCACTCTACTCATCAGAATCTAGTCCCGCTGCAGGACCAGGAATCTAATTTCATACTGTCTGCTTGCTTTTAGCATGATGTGGTAAAAACAAGCAGGCAAGTAAATAAGACTATACGGTTACAAGATATGCCCTTTATTCTCCTCTTGCTATTTCCATGAGGATATGCCAATATACAGGCAATATTGCATCAGGAGAATTTAAAATCATGACAAGTAATCGCTCTCCCAGGCGCTGGCAGCCAACCAGGTTGAATGCCAAACAACGGCTGCATACCCTCCTCCGTGAAAATCCAGCGCTCAGCCCCCAGGAACTTGCTCGTCTGGTTGGCTGTACACCCGCCTCCGCACGCATCTGGAAAGGAACATTTTTCGCCAAAAGCTATACGAACGATGCCGATGAAACACCTGCACAACCATAAAATCAATCCATGCGCATTCTTTAGGCATAGTCAATAGAGAAACTTGCCCTGGTCAATAACATCACATACAATGAAAGGATACATGTACAAATAATCAGGGAGACAAAATGGATTATAATTGGACAAACTGCTCCAAGGTCATAAAGGCTGAGGTTAACACACTGCTGCTAGAGTTTCCACGTTTACTGGATGATCATCTACTCGGAATCTATCTTTATGGATCATTGGCCTCCGGCGGCTTTAATCCTGAGCGCAGCAATATCAATTTGCTGGTCTTGACTGACCATCCGCTAGAGGATAAGGTCAGGCATCAGGTGGCGACACTGCTGCTGCGTATGTCACGGGTTCCTGCTCCGCTCGATTGCATCTTTGCAGTCAAACAAGAAACAGCGGAGGGATTATTGCCGATTACGCTTCATTATCATGAAAAAGTCCGTGAGGAATATCAACGAGCCCTGCGTAGCGACAATGAGCAGCCACCGAATGGGGCGACCAGTATCAGCAACGACCAAC
This sequence comes from Dictyobacter alpinus, assembly GCF_003967575.1. NCBI lineage: Bacteria > Bacillati > Chloroflexota > Ktedonobacteria > Ktedonobacterales > Dictyobacteraceae > Dictyobacter > Dictyobacter alpinus. Next base: position 2,604,321 of record NZ_BIFT01000002.1, on the reverse strand, counting down.
AGATCCTTGCATTCCAGGCTCTGCGTACCGATGGAATCTGCCTTTACGGCCAATCTATCGCCGACGCGATTCCTCAGCCTTCGGCTGTGGCCTTCCGAAACGCGTTAATCCATGAAATGCAAGCAGAACTAGAGCATCCCCTGCACGATCCTATCGCCTTTGTCTTAAACGGTTGCCGTGCAATGGCCTACCTTCGGAGTGGCAGCCTGCTTTCCAAGCGTGACGCCGCCATATGGGGACTCACACAACTACCTGAACAGTACCACTCGTTGATCCAACAGGCCCAGGCGCTCTACCAGGGAGAACGGCTGGGACGACCGGTCGGACGTGCCACACTCGATAACTTTGCTCAATTTCTACAGGAAACATTTCAGCAAGCGGCTTGAAAAGCCTAAAGATTATTTGTATCGCTACCTCACTGCTGAAACCTGGATACACAATCGATAGAACTTGTATAAGTACAGCTTAACGGTCTGCGAGATAGGGCAACGTTTTAGCAGCCGAGGTAGCAGTCGCACCGCAGCTTTTCCGCACTAGCAGGCTGATCGGTAGCTTTATTTGTCGATTACTAGAAAAGCGCTGTGAAATCAAGTTATGCAAAATATAGGCGCTCTGCCTTCCCAATTCATTGGCAGGTTGTACTATGGCCGTCAATGGCACACGTAACATGGCTCCGATACGGCTGCTCCCACCGCTACACACCAGCGCCAGCTCAGTTGGGACCGCCAAAGAAAGTTGCTCGGCTACATAGAGAACCTGAACCGCCACATAATCATTCATGGTTACCACGGCGGTTGGCCGCTCAGGCTGCTGTAAATAGGCATGCAAACCCTGGATGTCAGCCGAACAACAGGGTTCAATCATCGCATATTGATTATAGACAGGCGGGTATGCATGCTTTAGCGTCGATAAAATAAGGCTATCATCTACAGGTAACTGATGATCTTGTAGACATTGAAGGTAGCCAGCATAGCGCTCTCCACTACTTGTCACCATATAATCGATCGTCACAAAGCCAATCCTTTGATGTCCCAGCTTGATCAAGTGTTCCGTCGAGGCATAACCAGCCATAAAATCATCTGAAATAACATAACTACAATCAATTTCAGGCACATAACGGTCCTGCAACACAAAAGGAATATTTCGTTGTTGGAGCGTCTGTAGCATCGCAATACGGTCCTGATCCTGGGGAGAGGAAAAATAGTGTCCAGCACGTTTCTGCACACGGTGATCACAGGGATAGATAATCATACCTGCTACACCCTGACGTAAGAATTGCTCGATGTGATAGCGCTCCAGACCCCCATCTTCCTCTGAATACGCGAAACTTAAACCATAGCCAAAGGAGCGCGTCATAGATTCCACGCCCAGCACGATACTATCTAGAAAATCGGTACCAAGGTGAGGAATGACAATGCCAACGAAAGTTGTATGCCTGGGCATGCGAAACGCGGAAGGGGATAGCTCGACACTCTCTACTTCAACGTCAGGTTGGATATTTCCAGATTTTGCGGCAAAAGGCTCAGCAGCTTCAGCAACAAAGGTGCCCCGTGGTCGCTGGCGATAAAGCACACCTTCGCGGACAAGCGACTCTAACGCCTTGGTAATGGTCCCATGACTTACGCCAAACTGCCTGGCCAACTCTACTTCAGAGGATATTTTGGTATGAGCAACCAGACTTCGTTGCATTATATCCTGCTGGATACTTTGAGCAATTCGGCGATACAAGGGTAGCTGTGGCTCTTGTTCTTGCGCTGTACTCAAAGATTCTTCCTTGTCAATAGCTACAAATTAGCTCTTCCGTCTTGTATTATTCAGAGTATATACTATAGTGTATAGAAGCGTCAATATATAGACATTTCATATTAATTTCATGCTTATCTGCTGTCTATGATGGTGCATTACAAACTTCTCAGCTTCTAAGAGAAATAAAATATGATCAATAAGACAAATTACCAAAATCTACCCCTTTTCATCCTTGACATATTGACATACACTAGTGTAATATCTCATCTATAAACTAATGTATGCCGCTAGAAAACACCACTATAATTTTTTGATCATCCCATAATATCAGGAAGGAACAGCCGTTCTTGATTGGAGAAACCTGGATGCAAAAAAATTGGTATCTCTGGTCTATCATGATCTTGCTACTATTTATTCTATCTTCGTGCTCTAGTAGTATGGATATGGCTACTGTTGATCATGATATGGCTTCTACGGTGACAGTAGTGGCACAAAATCAGCCATCAAGGACGAGTTTCTCGTTTGCAGGTGCGCTAAAACAAAGGTACCAGATCACATCTGCGGCAACTATTTCTAAACTCCGACATGGTCATAAAGAATTTACCATCAATATTGTGGATGCACAGCGTTCATTGATCATTGTCTTCTACGGCTATAACGGCCCCGGAAATTATACGCTTACCAATCGATCTAATGGAGGAGATGTAAGGATTACGGTGGATCAACAGTACTGGGATCTCTCATTGATTGCCACTCTTCCCTGTTCACTGATGATTCGATCAGACCAGCCAACTATCACTCCAGGTGTGGATAGAATGCGTGGAAATTTTTCCTGCCTGTCGCTCCCTGCCGGGCATCTGAATAAATCGCGGCAACCCGTTGCTATTACTGACGGCCAGTTTGACATCTCGATCCTCGTCGAAAGTTGAAGAATAACAAGAAAGGAGGTAGAAGAAGGACAGACGCGTGAATTTTTACAGTAACTACTTAGCCATTTATACTCATCAATACTAACAATTCTCTCCATGATGTCTTCAGACATCGATTCGCGTACTTATCAGGACATCGTTGTACTTGAGCTGTTATTTCCGAAGCGAAGGAGTGCCTCGTGAAAAAATTAACGCGATCCACACATGTAATTTCACTCGTCGCCTTGCTATGCTGCCTGGTACCTCTGCTCCAGGCCTGTGGTAGTACTACACCTTCCAATGGGGGAAACGGGCCAGTAACCATTACAGTCGCTTATCAGCAGTTTGGACCACCACCTTATCATGAAGAAGAGTGGTGGAAGAGCGCCAAAGCCAAAATTGAAGCCGCCAATCCTAACATCAAAGTAAAACTGATGCCGGTTATTGCCGATGAAGGTAGTTACTACACCAAACTAGACTTGATGCTACGCTCAAATAATCCACCAGATGTGGTGCGTGAGGATAGCTTCCTGGTTGGATCGGACGTGACGGCTGGCTATCTGGCCCCTATGGATTCTTATCTGGACAAATGGCCGGATTACAAAGCCCAGTGGTTTGATAGTATGCAGAAGATTACAATCTTCAATGGCCATAACTATGGGGTCATGGATGGTACAGATGTGCGCGCTATCTGGTACAACAAAGATATCTTCAAAAAGGCCGGCCTGCCCACGGACTGGCAACCAAAGACCTGGGCAGATATCTTAAGCGCCGCCCACACCATCAAGAAAAAGGTGCCTGGCGTCATTCCGATGAATCTATATTCTGGTGTGCCGATGGACGAGGCTTCGACCATGCAGGGCTTTGAGATGTTACTTTATGGAACCAAGGATACACTCTACAATTACCAGAATAGCAAATGGGTCTCTTCAAGCAAAGGCTTCAAGGATTCCTTGAATTTTGTGAAAGAGGTCTATAATCAATCCGATCTACTTGGACCAACCAACGACATCACGTTGAGCACCACCGCTGGTAATACTATCTCGCAGCAATTAATTCCTCAAGGCAAACTGGCAATCGATATTGATGGTTCATGGATGGGCGGCACCTGGGAAACGGGAGGCTCTACGCCATGGCCACAATGGAAGGATACCATGGGCCTGGCCAAAATGCCCACTCAAAATGGCCAGGATCCCAAGTATGTGACCCTCTCAGGCGGCTGGGCTTACTCGATTGCTGCCCGTTCTCCCCACAAGGATCAGGCGTTTGAGGTTATCAAAACCGCCTTTGCGAAAGATCTGCTAGGAAAATATGATATTCAGACCAACGGTATTGCCCCACGTAAAGATATCGTGAGCCTGCCTGAGTATAGCGCAATCCCCAATTTCCCATTCTTCACCCAGCTAGTGGATTTCACCCAGTTCCGGCCTGGTTTCCCGGCTTATCCGAAGATCTCTGTTCAGATTGACTCGGCAATGCAGCAAGTCATGAACGGTAAGTCGCCGGATGATGCTATGTCAGCCTTTACACAATCAGTGGAATCGATCGCAGGATCGGACAAGACTGAGAAGCATCCGTGACGGTATTCCTGAAGCCATAAAGGGATAATAGAGCGATGGGCCATGCAGTTTATGGCCCATCGCCTCCCCGTTTGTAGTGCTCTTTGATTTTTGTAGGAGAAATGTGCATGCAGGTGGATACCTCAATCGATACACGAGCCACGGAACAATCATCACGCACCATTAAGAGAAAACGGAATCGGCAGCTACGGATCAGCTTATTGTTCATGGCACCTGCGTTTCTGGTCATCGCGATTTTCATGTTGGGTCCAGCCTTCTGGTCGATTTATGTCTCGTTTACAAATATGGCTTTGACCGGCGTGGGGGCTGCAACGCCTCAGTTTGTCGGCTTTGATAACTTTGTGCATATCTTCCGCGACGGAGAATTTCTGAATTCACTGCGTGTCTCACTGACATATCTGGTATTTTCAGCTTTAATTGGACAGGCAGGACTGGGATTATTACTGGCACTATTGATGCGGCATCGTAACGCAACCTTCAAGGCGATTCTCGGCGCGATTATTGTTGCAGCCTGGGTGATTCCTGATGTAGTAGCCGGCTTTGTGTGGAGCGCCTTCCTGGCTGGAGGCCCGCAGAGTGTACTAGATCCTGGCTTGCTCAATACGATTTTTTCTACCTTTGGTCTTCCCAAACATGCCTGGTTACAGGAAGCACCAATGACGATGGTGGTGATCGCCAACATCTGGCGCGGTACGGCCTTTTCGATGTTGCTCTATGCATCGGCCCTGGAAAGCATACCGCAAGAACTGACAGAAGCTTCGTCTATTGATGGCGCGAATGCCTGGACAAGTTTGCGGTATATTATCCTGCCGCTGATTAGAGGTGCCATCGGTACCGACCTGCTACTGATTACACTGGCTACCTTGTCTGACTTTACACTGGTCTATGTTTTGACGGCAGGTAGTAATATCAATACCGAGCTGATGACTATTTACCAATACCGCCAGGCATTCCAATTCTATCAGATTGGTTATGGTAGCGCCATTGCACTCTTGATTATCGCGGCCGGAGCGATTCTGTCTTTGATTTATACACGCATTTTGCGCGTCGATTTATAGTACAGATGAGGTTATAGTATGGTTCGTCGAGCGCTGATTTCTACGATCATGTATATCTTTCTAACTCTACTAGGTCTGTTCTTCCTGGTGCCACTCCTGTGGCCGGTACTGGCAAGTATCAATACATCTGCCTCGCTGGCAGTCAAATGGCCAGACCATCCCAGTTTTGATAACTATACAACCATCCTGACAAATGGAGTTGTCATACCACCCTTTACCAATAGCGCGATTATGGCCATCAGCACCATGGTACTAGTAGTAATCCTGGCAGGACTGGCGGCATATCCTCTTTCACGCTTTCAGTTTCGCTTCAAAAATACCCTGATGCTAGCGGTTCTGTTTGCCAGCGCCTTACCAATTCTGGCCCTGGTCACACCCCTCTATGCCATGTACGTCACACTCAATCTGGTTGATACCCTGCAAGGCGTGATCCTCTTCTTTGTCGCCAGCGCCCTCCCCTTCAGCATCTGGCTGATGAAGAACTTTCTGGATTCTGTGCCCTACGAACTGGAGGAAGCCGCCTGGATTGATGGAGCCTCTACTTTTACTGCCCTGGTCCGCGTAGTACTCCCACTCTGCGCTCCTGGTATCTCCGTCGTTGCTGTCTGGAGCTTTCTCGGTGCCTGGACCAACTTCTTTGTACCCTTGATTCTCCTGCAAACACAGGAATTGGAGCCTGCCTCGGTCAACATCTATACCTTCTTTGGTAGCTACGGCCAGGTCAATTATGGACAACTGGCCGCCTACGCCATGCTCTATGCATTGCCCGCCGTGGCGCTCTACACCCTCGTCTCTCGCTTCTTCGTCAAAGGTATCAGCGGCGGCCTTAAAGGCTAACCACCATCTGAAAGGAATCTGCCTCCCATTTATAGAGAAGCCAGATTCCTTTTGCTATAGAATGGGCTTACAACATAGTTTCTTTTTATCCTGACAATTTTCTATAGCATGATATGTGAGTATTGGCAGTACAAAAACACCTTAAAAAACCACTAGTCATACCATGCTGTCTCTGCTATACTTTCTCTACAACTAGATACATACAAGACAATGCATATATGTATGGCAGCCGGCTATGTAATCCATCAAGATACACAGCCCAACACACTTCTACCTCCAACGTAAAAACGTTTCGTAGCACGAACGTAGATTGTCTGTCCTTAGTTACGTCACCGTAATAGCAAGAAAACCCTCATATTCTGTGTTACTGATCAAGCACCGTCTATTTCTTTTCCTATGATCTGGGAGATTTAGTTCACCAGAGCATAATACCTGCAATATTATTGAAATGCAAACGTGAATATACTCAGCAAGCAAGGCACACTGTTCACTATTGCAGCACTACATGGACCATTGATCGAATAGGACACAGGAGAACGTTCAATGTCAACACCTTTTGGAATGGCGGGTGAGGGACAGGAGACCATACGCCTGGGTATGCCAGAAACTATACGCAACTCGATGCAGATGCCACGCATACCTCGTGCCTCACGGCAGATACAACCAAAAAGAACGACTGGGACACAACAGAGGAATACTACGGGCACCCAGGTAGGACGCCCTACAAAGCGCCCATTACCAATAACTGAGACACATGAGGCGCCAGGTCCAGTACAACCGCATCCAAAGAGGCACTGGCTGGTATCACTCGGACTTGGCATGGTGTTGATGCTCGTCATCGTGTTTTGCTGGCAGTTCGTGGCCCAGCGGACGGGAAGTTTCTATGCTGACTGGCAGTATGGTCATCCGAGGACATTCCAGACCGATGCCTTTGTAGGACATGAAAGTGTCGCGACCATTCCTAGCCATTTTATTGTCGTCAATCTGAATGGCATGATTCAAATACTTGAATTGCCAGGTGGCGACCAGACCAAAGTTCAGCGCTTCCAGATCACACAATTATCGGGCGCAAATGCAGCTGATGTCCCGGTCACCATCGAGTTTGTAGATCCAAATCATACCCATCATCCAGACATGCTGGTGCATATTCAAGATGCACAAATACTCCTTAAAAACGAAAAAGGCACTTTTCACGTCGTGAATCATTAAATTATGAGATTAATTATAGAAAGAAGAGCGGTCTAATCCGGAACATTGAATACGCATCTGAACTGGAATTGGTCACGGCTCTTCTTTTTCGTAACAGGTAAACACTCGATAAAAAAGAGAATTGACAGCAATGAATGAATATGTTATTTTCATATGCGGAGGTTAAAAATGCGTTACATGTTGCATTATACTTTTATCAAATAAGCCGCACTCCGGACCCTGTGTCCTTCCACCTCAGTGCACAAGGCACAATCCTCTCATACCCTTCATGAAGAGGCGTGTATTTCTTTGCCACGTTTAGCAAGCGTGTGAATGCCTGTATGCATTATGATAAGGGAACACCAAATTTTCCTGGCAGGTTTCACTACCGCACATGCACCTGCCAAAATTTACGTAGAAGCCTGGCAGTACATTTCATAGTTCATAGGTAAGAGGCGACAACATGGATATTTTCTTACAAAACCATCAATACAACTATATTATGCGGCAAGGTCGGCTGATCATGTCCACCATAAGAACCTGCACCGACAATCAGGTTATAGAAACGTTCAAATACAGCGCGGTAAGCAAAGTATTGGATGCTTGCCCTGGTCTCAGTGAAGAGCACCAGCAATTGCTGAAAAGATTGGGTGATTTGCAGACAGCAGAAGAACTACAACTATATCTGGACAAAATACTACAGTGTACCTTCAAATTTCCCGCAATTACTGAAACCCGATTACAGCGCCTGTTTCCAAAGGTCAAGAAACTCAGTATGCCTGATCTTACAGAGATCGATGAACGTCCTCTGACATACTTTACCTGGATGGATACAGCCACAAATAAGCATTATCTTGTTTATTACCGACAGCCTCAACCGAGTAAAGAGGCCGCTGGCAAGCTCGTTGGCATTCAGGGCCAGTATACATCGACAAACAAGACGGGAATCTGCGCCTTCTGTAAAAAGACCGGTGATGCAAGCTTATTCTCCGTCAGAGCCAAAACCAGGAGTGCCCAGTCGCCTGATTATTATCGCTCAGTAGGCCAGTATATCTGTCTGGACAGCAAAGTCTGTAACACCCAGATCACAGAGCTAGATGCATTGGAGAGCTTTATCGAGTCTGTATCCAGATAATATCAGGCACCAGACTAGATAACATGTGTATATGCTATACTGAATGCTGCGAAATATCGCTCGCAGCATTCAGTATAGTAGAAAACCTCCTATTATTTTCAAAATTAGCATATCAATATCACTAACTCCATCCCCAAACCCTCCCCTTAGAACACCTTTATACACAAAGGGGTGTCTGTCATTCATTTTTTATCAAGATCGACATGAGCGGAAGATCGGAGGCCCAATTCATTTCACATGAAGAGTCGCCTGGAACGGAGAGACCGCATCGTGTTGAAACAACCGAATCGAGAGGGGAGGAGACGGCCCATGTCAAAGCGCCTGTTTACGATCATGATTGCCGTCTCCTTGCTCTACATCAAGGTCCCTGAGTATGTCCACGATGGTGTGCATGTCGTTGCAACAAAATGCATGACACCCTGCGTAGAAATACTGCTATCTATTTATGACCATCTATGCTATACTATTATCATAAACAAACAATAAGTAAGTAGATAGCAGATAAACAGGAGATTCCAGGCATGGCAATTGATCCAATCGCACAGCAACAGCAAAATGCGCAGAACTGGCCGTTACGCCGCGTTGGCCTACGTGTCCAGAATATGCAGCGTAGCATTGATTATTATCAACGTCTGGGACTCGCTATCGTGCGCGATGAGCGTGACCAGGATGGGAATGGGAGCGTCGGACTGGGGGCCGATGAGCATGAAGTCCTGCAACTGCGCACTCTGGCAGGTGGACGGCCACGCCCGCGCCATACCGCTGGCCTGTTCCATTTCGCCTTGCTGGTCCCTGATGAGCCGGAACTAGGTTCCTTTTTGCAGTATGTTCTGGATAGTCAGCATAATGTGCCCCTGGGAGGTGCCTCAGATCACCTGGTCAGTCAGGCTCTCTACCTGACCGATCCAGAAGGGAATGGGATTGAAGTGTATGTTGATCGCCCTCGTACGGAATGGCCGATTCGTAATGGAGTCGTTGCCATGGATACATTGCCACTCGATGCACCCCATCTGTTAAAACAGGCTCATGATTTCAAGGGATTCTCCAGTGGACTACGCCTTGGTCATATGCATCTCAATGTAGGTGATCTCGATCGTACCTATAATTTCTATCAACATACCCTTGGAATGCAGCGTATGATCGGCATCGAGCAGCAAGCCTACTTTCTGTCCTGGGATGGCTATCACCACCATCTTGGCACCAATCTATGGGCTGGTCGCAACGTCAAACAGGTCGAGCCAGATATGTATGGCATCGACTTCTACGAAATTAAGCGACCAGGCATGGAACCCGCAACCATCCAGGATCCGGATGGAGTAACGGTAATTATGCTGCCATAGGTGGAACCATGATCATGATCATCTGGTTCGGGCTCGAACATAGTCACGTGGTCGAGGCGAGAAGATTTTTCCAATCAAGGCACCGATCGTGGCAATCAGAGTATTAATACCAATCCAGATAATCATGATCAGCGCATCAATGATAAGAATAGTCGTAATTGGTAGCTGAGGGCCAAGATTGATCTGAATTGATTGGATCGAGATCAATATACCACGTTGCGCTAATTGATCATGTAGCTGTTGCAGTAGTTGTGGGGAAACAATAATGGGTGGATTAAACAAAGAGAAGATATAGACATAGATTCCGAGAAAGAGACCCACAATAAAGCCTGTCCAGACTCCTGCCCCTGAACCAGTATCGACTCGCCCAGATCCAAGTGTGCCAATCAGGCCGGCCAGAAAAGGCGTACCGAAGAGTGCAATGAGGAAGGCCACTGCTGGAATTGCATTATTGGATGGGAAGTTATGAAAATCTGTCCAGAAGCCAATTCCGAAGATGACGAGGCCGGCGATCATAGCCAGGGTCAGGCCGCTGGTTAAAGCGATATTACTTCTACGATGGATGGCTGCAGATTGATAATATGAGTGTTGCATAGAAGTCCCTTTCATAAATGATCTTGTCTATTATGTTTACGTTGAAAGGAAACATATGGGTAGAGAAATATAGCTTGAGTATAGCATATGTTTTTGCTTTGTTGTGTAGGGGTTTCCAGGGCTGACTCCTCGCGCCTGCGGCGCTCGCTTATTATTGTGTGGGGTTGGGCGGCTGCGGCCGCCCAACCCCACACAATAATAAGGGGGAGCTGGCTTTTTATTTTATAGGGAGAGGGCTTCGCTACCCACACAAATAATAAGAGGTGGCTGGCTTTTTGTTTTATGGGGCTGGAGCGCAGAAAAACTACTCAGAGTAGAGATTTTTGTTGTCTCTGCCTGGCTGCCTGCAAGGCTTCTTGTATTTCAATGCCGTTCCAGGGAGCATTTTCTTGCAGCCAGATAGCACGCTCAAGTTGCTTACCTTCCGCTTGCCGGAATTGGGATAGCAGATAGGGGCGATACAGTTGCAGGAAATGGCGCTCAAAATACAGCATACGTTCACAAATAGCACGTAATTTTGCACGCATGGTAGGATCCGCAGGAATAAGATACTGCCATTCGCCGCGGCAGTAGAGATAAATATCTTCTAACAGTGTAGACCACTCATCGCCAATATACTGACGATACAGCCGCTGGCAATCCCGTTTCCGTGCTACATATTGTCCGGCTTGTGAAGCCAACAGAGCGGTTGCCGCCCAGCCAGAGGTACGGATGATATCGCGCGTACAAGGCACTTCAGTACCGTCCGACAACAGTAGTGTGCGCCTGGTATAGCCAAAAAACTCATCGTCCGGATCTGGAAAATTCAATGGAAGCTGGAACGGTATGGGCCGCTGATAAACATTGAGACAGAGCCAGTACGCGGCATGCATGCGATCAGAGGTCCATTCGACCAGCGGCAATAGTGGATAACGCTGACAAATATCCTCCCCATAGATCAAGCGACCTCCAAACTTCATAGCCGGCCACACACCTTCCTGCAAGCTTGTCTCATCAACAAACGTCGGATCAAGCTCAATCTCCTCGGGTAGAGAGAGTTGCTGCCAGAGCTGATCGGCATCTACTGACAAAGAAGAGTCTCCAGCTTGAGTCCGAAAAATAACGACGATATCCACATCACTGGTCTGTACCGCCGTGGCATCCGCATAGCTCCCTTCTACATAATAAGCTGCCACACGGCCAGGAAAAGTATACTCATACAGCTCGACAAAACGCTGCAAGGCAGACTGCACATCTTTATCATGAAAAGCACTGAGAAGATCAATTTTCATAGTATAGTCCATAGGCCTCTCGGTAAATAACAACAATCATCATAAGTAATGATACATTAAAAAATATATTGTATATCAAAATAATAGAGCTAGACATTTGCCAGCGCGTTTGTCACAAACGCGCTGAACACATATAATGAAGAGGTGAAGCGGATAGTGGTGGGACAGGGACGTTTATTTTTAGTGCTAGTGCAAGTTAAGGATAGTGCGATGATTATTTTAGAGACGGAACAGTTGCTTTTCCGGCCATTGACGCTGGACGACCTGGATGATATGACCGCCCTCTACACCGATCCGGAGGTGACTCGCTTTCTGGGCGGCCCTCGCAGTCGAGATGAGGTAAAGCGCGTCTTGAACGGATATATTCGGGAATATCAGATTTATGGACATTCGTTTTTTGCGACGATTCGTAAAAGCGACCAGAGTTTTATTGGCCATTGCGGTCTGCTGAAACAAGAAGTTCAGGGTCAGGAAGAGATTGAGCTGGCCTATGTACTGGCGCGGCCTTACTGGCAGAATAATCTGGCTTTAGAGGGGACTGCCGCACTCAAAGAATATGGTCTGAATCAACTAGGCTTTACGCGCCTGGTCTCTTTGATTCCCCCTGATAATGCCGTTTCTATTCATATCGCTGAACGAATCGGTATGCAATATGAGCGTGACGTGGATCAGTGGGGACAGCACTTCCACCTCTATGCAATCAATAAACCTAAACCAGCTGGAGCGGAATAAAACGACAAGAAGCATGCTGAGACACGGCGATTGCTGGTCTCAGCATGCTTCTTTTTATGGCAAATTTTCAGCGCGAGCATTCCAGATGAGGAGCCGGCAGCTTAAAGCCGCACATCGTCTTCTTCAGGAATGCGTGTAGGAATATTTGTTGCCGACTCGCTAGCCTCTGGTTGAGAAACTAGCACCTCTGGTTGACGTTTCTCACGCACAACAAAGATGGCGAGACACAGTCCAATAGTCACAAAAATCAGGCAGACCCAGATGGCCGAACGAAAACCCAGGGCCAGCGCATCAGCACTCTTACTGCCATGCGCCTGGAGAAAAGCAGTCTGGCCGGTAGCGATAGCGGTAACAACCGCTAATACCAGGCTGGAGCCAACCTGCTCACTGGTATTAAGCAATCCAGAAGCCAGACCTTGTTCTTCGTTGTGTATCCCCGTCGTCGCAGCAATCGTAACCGCAGTAAAGACAAATCCCATGCCAAGCCCAACAACAAGCATTCCTGGCAATAAAGCGCTCACATAGCTACTAGTAGCCGAAAGCACCAGGAAGAGCGCCTCTCCGCAAGCGGTGACACTGATACTGGCGATCAAAATCGGGCGCACCCCAATCCGTGAAACCAGGCTCGATGCGACATTAGAGAGTAAAAACAGAATAAAGGCCATCGGCAAAAAAGCCAGGCCCGTCATGATCGCATCATAATGCAGGACGCGCTGCATAAAGAGCGTCAGAACGAAAATGATTGCCCCGAAAGTACCAGGCAACAGAAAGGCAATGAGATTCGCACCAGTCAATGTGCGCATACGGAAAATATCCAGCCGCACCAGGGGATCCCGCGTATGCGCTTCGATAAACACAAAGGAGACTAGCAAAATCACTCCCAGCGCTAAAAATCCCAGGATCTGCCAGGAGAGCCAGCCGATCTCGTTGCCACGTGCAAGCGCATAGACAAGCAAGACGATGCCTGCGGTCACCGTTACTGCGCCCAATATATCCAGGCTCTTGCGCGACTCTTGCGTCTGGCTGTTAGGAATCAGAAATGGTGTCAGAATACAAGCGAGCAGGCCTACAGGTACATTGACGAACATAACCCAGCGCCAGCCAGGACCGGCAGTAAGCAGGCCGCCCAGGATAGCTCCTGCCGCGAAGGCTGTCGATGCGACCGCCCCCATGACACCCAGCGCCCGGTTACGTTCTGGTCCTTCAGCAAACAGCGAGGTAACCAGCGCCAGAGATGTCGGAGCCACGACCGCTGCGCCCAACCCCTGGATAGCCCGCGCAATAATCAACCATTCGCCTGTTCTGGCCAATCCACCAGCCAGTGAAGCCAGTGAAAAAACCACCAGACTGGCGAGAAAGAGCCGTCGCCGCCCAAATAGATCGGCCGCACGGCCACCCAGCAATAAGAAACCGCCGAAGGTCAACGAATATGCACTCACAATCCACTGTAGATTCTGCGTAGTCATTCCCAGATCGTTCTGCATTGAAGGCAAAGCCACATTGACAATTGAGAAATCCAACACGACCATAAATTGTGCCATACATAACAAAGCTAAGACAAAGCTGCGCTGAGCTATCTTTTTACCCGAATGCAACATACCATTCCTTAAACTACTTGTACGCTATAGACAATGCGAACTTCCATTATAGACGTATACATTCTGAAATTGGTAGCAAAAATGTGTAACGATTTGGTACCAAAGACAGATATATATAATGAGAGACTTTTTAGACAGACAAGGGGAAAATTATCATGCCAGTAAGAAAAAAGACCTTCATTAACAACAACGTAACAAACACCAGAAAGAATATCAATCAGGCAGTACAGGATACGCAGGAAATCGAGCGCCTGACCAACCTGCTACCGATTGATGATGAGAAAGCCACGGCATTATTAAGCATGCTGATGGTTGAAAATCATAAGATTCTACGCCTCTCATTACTCGAAAGCTTTTGAGAAACGCGAGAAACACAGCAGGTCATCAGAGGGTAAACCTGAAAAGTAGAATGATTTTCAGCTATAGAAAAGCCTGGCACGATTATTGTTATAAATCATTGCGGCCAGGCTTTGTTCGTTATATGATCACATACTACGCTTGCTTAACGTTGCTAAAAACTCACGATTATTTTTTGACTTTGCCAGTTGCTGGATAAAAGCTTCCATAGCATCTGCCCCCTGTTGATCAGAGAGTTGGGAAAACATACGGCGCATCGTGACAACAGCCTGATAGGTGGGCTGATCATAGAGCAACTCTTCGCGACGCGTACCTGAAAGGGCGATATCAATGGCAGGAAAGAGGCGGCGCTCAGCCAGTTTACGGCTCAGGACCAGCTCCATATTGCCAGTTCCTTTGAGTTCCTCATAGATCACATCATCCATACGGCTTCCAGTCTCAATCAAAGCGGTCGCAATCACGGTCAGGCTGCCACCCTCTTCGATTTTACGGGCCGCGCCAAAGAAGCGCTTGGGCATCGTCATCGCACTAGGATCCAGGCCGCCTGATAGGCTACGTCCACTGGCCTCAACCGTTAGATTATAGGCTCGCGATAAACGCGTCAGACTATCCAGCAACACCACAACATCTTTGCCCTCTTCAACCAGGCGCTTGGCTCGCTCCAGGACCATCTCGGCCAGATGGGTGTGCGCGTAAGCAGGTTCGTCAAAGGTAGAGCTAATAACCTCGCCATTGATGGCCCGCTTGAGGTCAGTGACCTCTTCTGGACGCTCGCCAATCAAGGTCATCAAAAGATAGACATCCGGATAATTGATGGAAATGGCGTTGGCGATTGCCTTTAGCAGTAGCGTCTTACCGGCTTTAGGAGGAGCCACAATCAGGCCGCGCTGACCGCGTCCCATTGGAGAAACCAGATTCATCAAGCGGCCAGAAATGTTATTGGGATCACTTTCCAGATCAAACATCTCGTGCGGAAAAACAGGGGTAAGGGTATCAAAGCGCGGGCGTGGATGCGTTAATTCAGCACTACGTCCATTCACCTGCTCCACGCGTAGCAAGCCACCATACTGCTCACGATCCTTGGGGGGCCGCACCTGACCGGCCACAAAATCGCCCTGGCGCAAACCAAAGCGGCGAATCTGCGAATGTGAAACATAGATATCCTGAGGGCTGGGGAGGTAGCGCTCCGAACGCAGAAAACCATAACCGTCTTCAACAATATCCAGCACACCAGAACCCGGCACGGCTAACTCCTGGTCCGAGAGGGGGGCCGAAGGTCGCGCAGGTGCTGACGCTGACTGGTTCTTCATCTGATCAAAGGTGCCTGTATTTGCATGCACAAATGATTGAAGCGCATGCCGTCCATCTTCATGCCCTGGCAAGGCACTGCTTGTATTATTCATAGTTGAGTAAGTATCTTTCATAAGGTCAAATGGTAGCGATCCCAGGAGATGGGCCGTACCTTTCTCCTTTCAGTGAAACGTGTCTCTTATAGAGGGAAATGAGGGAGCACTATGGGTACATTTCATATCATTACATGAGAATTCCCACCATGCTAACGAAACACTAATGGAGTAACAAAGAATAGCATCAAAAACAGATCCGCAACATCGACAATGTGTGTTTGAACCCGGTGGATAATGAAGGGATGATGGCTACATTAGTATAAACACTGAGAGGATTGGTCATATTCCCGTTTTCACCACCAGTATATCTGTCAAAGAAACCAGGTGTTCATTGTGTACTTCATATGACCATTGATCGTCAGGATCGACTATTCCATACAGAGAATTTCTCTACTGCTAGACGTAAACAACTCTTGACTTTCAAACTTTTTCTGGCTATAATAATTATGCGTATATGCGCATAATCGCAAATTATATGTGGTATAGAAAAGGATAAAGAAATGGAATTCGAAAATAAGGGACCAACAAGCGAAATAACGATTCAGGTCGTCTTTGATCCTGTCAGTAACGCCCTGAACAGCTTTGCATTACTGAGCGAAAAGGATGTCGAACAGCGCACCGATCTGAGTCCATGGGTAGTACAGACCGCAACCAGTATGACTCCTGAGCAGAGGGAAACGAATCGGTTGGTGTTTGCTGGCTTGCAAGATACGTTGACACCTCAGCGTGACGAACCAAACTTCCCATCTTATCTACATAATTTGCAAGAGCTGAATGCGTATGTGTTACGCAAACGTGTGCTGGAGCCACTACGGCGGCGTTTCTCCCACCAGACCGGGGCCGCGCCACCACACACAAAATACCTGATTACAGATCTGGCAACATATCTGGATACCGTCAGGCAGACGCAAGATGAACTAACATTTGATGCAGAACTGCAAACGCAGGTTCATACACTGTTACAGCATCCAGAAGAGCTGAAGCAAAGCATTGTATCCCATCTGGAATCGATGTGGGGAAGCTACTTCGCTCATGAATGGAGGCGCATCGAGAGACGATTACACTGGCAATCCGATATGTTTGCGAATAGCCTGCGACCTGATGCATCATTAGCGGAAACATTCCAGGAATTTACTGGCCGCCAGCTTGCCAGTGAGATTATACAAAAGATCGGAGACTGTACCCAAATCCTCTTGCTACCATCCTGGCATACAGGACGGCATGTCTCTGTCTGGAAGGCAGCGGACTGGAATGGTGAGGAATGGGGTGGTCAGGAGGTGGCACGAATCTTTTTCAGTGAGCCACCTACATACGATGTAGCGCAGCTGCGTTCAACACCTATCAAGCAAGCTGAACTCCAGGCCCGTCTGGGAGCCCTGGCCGATGAGACACGCCTGAGAATCATCGAGCTACTCACCCGGCATAGCGAGTTACAGTCCCAGGAAATCATTGCGGCCCTGGATCTAAGCCAGTCCAGTATCTCACGCCACCTGAAGCAGCTAGTTTCCATGGGATATCTTTACGAGCGTCGCGGTGAAGGAGCCAACAAAACCTATCGGCTTAGCTCCTACCACTTTGCGCGCACCGCTCAAGCAGTACAGAAACTGGCGCAAGACGATCCAGCAACGCAGACAGAGCAAGAAAGCACAGGTAGTTACAACCAGGGTCTCAAGCGTTTCATGAATCAGGAAGGTCGGCTGACCATGTGGCCGCCATCCAAACAAGGAGACAAGCTACTGATCCTGGAACATCTGGCCAGCTTCTTCCAGACCGGTAAGATGTATAGCGAGAAAGAGGTCAATGATCTCCTGCTCAAGCATACAACCTTCAAAGATCCGGCCGCCCTACGGCGTGGTTTATATGAATACCGCTTTATGAGCCGCAAACCCGATGGTTCGCAATACTGGTTAATTGAAGCCTGATCAAAGAAAACCGTGGTAGGATCTACCACGGTTTTTTATATACTTTTTAGCTGCATTACTTGAAGCGCATTGAGCTCACCATGCGTACACTATATGGATCAAATATTCATAGAAGTTTATTTAACTTCACCTACAATTTTCTGTCACTATTACTTTACTCTATGTTTTTTTTCGCAGGAGAGCTTATATGCAAAATGCTACCAAACGCGTTGATCCAATCTGGCGACACGTCTGGACGAATCGCATCTGGAAATTTTTATGGCTCATCTATACCATCGGCTACCTGATTTTCCTGGTCGTTACCCATGTATGGGAAAAACAAGGACTGTCTAGCATGCTATTGGCAGCCTTTAATCTATTGGTCGCTGTTGGCATTATAGTCAATGAATTCAAACAAGAAGCCTACTGGAAGCGCCTGGGAACACGTCGTAGCGAGGCGCTGCAAGATCCAACCTCCTTTCGCGCTCGCAATCAACCAATAGGACCTGAACTGGCACTACAACTCCCCGTCACCATTCGGCTCCACTTCAACCAAACATTCACCATAGTCGCAACCGGTATGATCCTGACACTATTTGTGGTATCGGCAGGACTGGGCGTGTATCTTGCCAGTGGAAGCCTGACGGACTGGTTTCCGGCATTGATCGTCCTGGCAATATTTATCGGTATGTTGTTGATCGCATTTCTGTTCATATACTTCTTCTGGTTACGCTATCAAACGCAGAGCATTGAACTAAATGAAGAAGGTATCACAACACGCTACCAGAGCCAGAAGCGCAGTATACGCTGGGAGGATGCGCAGATCTTTGCACAATATGAGCAAGGAGGCTTCAATCGAAAAGTCAACGGAACCACCTTTGAACTGGCTAATCAGGAGACAGTAGTACGCTGGTCCCAGCAACGCTTTAATGCCACTTATCTAAAAGTTAATAGCAATCAAGCACGCAATGATGACTTCAACTGGCTGCTCAGTCAAGTCAAAGCCTATGTCGCACAGCGTACCAGGCTGCCACTACTGGACTTCAACGATACTCAGTCAGCCGGTCGGGGGAGTCAGACTGACCAGAATGATCCGCTCGCACCACATTTAAGCTTAAACAAGCAACAACTCTGGACATTTAGCATCGCAGGGATATTTGGCATCGGGCTTATTCTTATGGCTTTGTTCGGAAATACTTTTCCAGGGACACAAAGTGGATTTAAAAGTGCTGGAAATGTTTTAAATGCCATGTGGCTTTTGGGGGGAGGAATGATGGTCCTGGGAATAGGAACGACACTGGTCACATATCGGATCGCCCGACGCTACTGGTTGCGCCAGCAAAAACAACGTGAATTAAGTAAACAAACGCCAGAGCGCTTCCGGGCTAGTATACAGCCACAGCCAGTGAGTACGCCACCGCAGCCCGGAAAATTAGATGTAAAAATCAGCCCACTTTACCTGTTTAGCGTAACCTTTATTAGCCTGCTCGTCATTTCTTTTCTTCTCGTCGAAGTCATCTTTCGCCAGACAGGTCTTTACCTGCTATACATACTTCTCGGCTGCATGCTACTCTCGCTCTTCTCAGCCATCACGACAGTAGCACTATCAGGAAAAAGATATCAGCGCCGCATAGAAGTCTGGCCCAACGGCATCACCTCTCGCATCAGCATCATGGAAAGCCAGATAAACTGGCAAGACGTCACTAGCTTCATCAGATACCGTGGCCTGCGCATCATCCCTGGACAATCAAAAATCCAGATCTACGAACTCACTGGTGACAATACAGTTGTCCGCTGGCAATGGCCACACAACCAACTCCGTTTCCAGAAAACTGATCCAACCATGACACCCAAGGAACATGATCGCTGGATGGAACACCTATCCGGCTACATTGTCGAACGCACAGGTCTACCACTGCTCGACCTCGACGAAGAACAACACTAAGTATCGTTATATACAGACATGCAGGGATCGGCTATAATTGCAATTATAGCCGATCCCTGCATGTCTGACCGCCTGCTTGTATACAGAGAAGTATCTTGATATATTTAATTGAGTTACAAAAAGGATTTGTGATGAATATTGAACAAGGATCTACCGACCAATCCTACTATATAGCGATAGTCCTGTATGAAGCCGCTTCCGATGCTCCAAACTATACTCCATTATATCAAGAGAGCTTTTTACTCTTGCAGGCATCATCACAAGCGGAAGCCAACGAAAAAGCCCTGTTACATGCCAAAAGCGCCACGACAAGTTATCAAAACGAGTATGGTGAAACTATTACCTGGACCTTAAAAACGATCGTAGATGTCAACACCGCACTTACAAATACACTAGAAGATGGTGCCGAACTCTATGCCCGCCACTTCCATAACTATCAAGCTTATGAAGCATTTGAACCTTTACTCTCTAAAGAAGAACTATAAAAGCTCCCCCGACCAACCACTAGTATGATATTTTCCCAAAAAAATGTTAGCTACGTCTAAACTAATGTACAGCGTACATATCAATGCCTGTATAAAATTTATATGACACAGGGGAGGATTACGGAATGCGCGTAACGTTATATTCAATTCAAGATTGCAAACCAGGGCGGATCAGTATTATGGCGCGGCCACGAGGCGGTGATTGGCTGCTTGATGAGGTAAAAGATCTAGCCGAGGCTGGGATTAAGGTTATAGCTTCATTGTTGACTGAAGATGAAATCAACGAGCTGGACCTGAGTGAGGAAGCCAGTTTTTGTGAGCAACAGGGCATTATTTATCGCTCTCTTCCAATTATTGATCGTAGTATTCCTCCATCTAATCAGGCTACCTTTACGTTTATAGAGCAGCTGCATGCACAACTTGTAGACGGCAAACATGTAGTGGTACATTGTCGGCAAGGATTGGGCCGGGCTGTACTGGTGGCCGCTAGCATACTGGTACTCAATGGCTTTCCACCAGAGCAAGCATTCGAGCAATTAAGCCAGATCAGAGGCTATACAGTGCCTGAGACACAAGAGCAACGCGATTGGGTAGTAGCTTTTGCTGCACACCATCAAGGTACACAATGGAAAGGATAACAAGATGCCCAGGGTTTGCCCTCAATGTGGAGAATGGTGTGTTGAGGAACCAATTGATAAAACGATTCCGGCCGTACTTTGTCCTTTTTGTAGCTATGCGGAACCATTTGTGAGCCTGCCGCTATTTATTGTTACAGGAGCTAGCGGGGCCGGTAAAACAGTGCTAAGTCAGCATCTACCAGCATATATGCCGGAATGTGTGACACTAGATACTGATATTCTTTGGGGGGTGATACCGGCAACTGAGGAGAAAAATTATAGCGATTATCAGAACAATTTGTTACTCCTCGCCAAACATATTGCTCAGAATGGACGACCAGTCGTTCTGTGTGGCAGCACCACACCTGAGCGCATCTCTATGTGTCTTCAACGCCAGTATTTCTCAGCCATCCACATCCTGGCCCTGGTCTGCGACGACGAAGTCCTGCTAGAACGATTAAAACAGCGACCAGCCTGGCGGGGCTGTGATAACAAAGACACGCAGAAAAACATGCTTGACTTTAATCGCTGGTTTAAAGATCAAGCCCAACATACAGAGCCACCTATGACCCTCTATGATACCAGTAAAGCAAGCGTCGAACAGACCTTACAAGATACACGTCAATGGATACAGGAAAGATTATCATTAAGCCATTAAAGATAACTACTTAATGATCTGTCCTCTACCATTGGTCCATAGAGAACCCTGGTTTGTTCTCTATGGACCATGAACTATTTACGCAAAAAACTTTGATTCTTCTATAATCTCTTTGTAAGGAACGAATGTGGCCTCTGTGGCAGTTTTGCCGCTGCGTTGCATGCAAGCCTGCACTATCTGATAGCCGATGGTATAACCGGCAGCGTGAGGAAGCCCCAAACCGGGTGCCCCCCACTGCTTCAGGAGCTCGTCACCAAAGATGTAAGCACGAAGCTTATCAAAACCGCTTACATCAAGGGCCTGTCCAATAATGGTTTTGGAGCGTGCGACCTCTTCAGCATTCAGGCTGGTCACCCAGGGACCTGCATATTCATAGCCGTAGAGTTCGGTGGCGAACGATTCAGCTAATCCTTCCAGTACAATATACTGACCAACGGTCGTCTCAGCGGTCCAGGGCTCGTGGGTGAGGCGCACACGATGGTTGAACTCGTGAACGAGTGCCGAAGGGATACGTGGCAGATTGTAGTCGGTCGGCCAGATCGGCAGGATCACATAGCCCGGAGTCTGGCCGCCTGCGTAGCCACGATTCAATTCCATAAAGACACGTTCATGTGGATTGCCCAGCACTAGAATTCCAGTAATATGCTCCTCACTGCATGAGCGACCGGTAGCCTCAAAGGTACGCGCAGCCAGATGCAAGGCCGCATCAGCCTTCTTCCAGGCATCAAACAGTTCCAGACGATCCAGGGCCTGCCCATACTCGGAGAGGTCAGCGTCCAGGTCAACGTCCCACAGAACTTTCATCGCCATTGTCTCATCATTAACCATTTGTGGCGCGAAGCGACTGATAATTGTAGACCAGTGGTCACGCAATGGTTCGATCAGTAATTCGCGATAGAGCGCACGCCGCTCAGGAACAGGTGCGGCAATGATGGAACGCATAGCAGAGAGTGTATCGTAAATCGTAATATCCATCTCATTTTTCCCTTTTACACACTAAAAACTTATGCAACATTGCAAGCTTAAAGCATGACGTAACGTCATATGCAAGGGTTAAAAAATAAATTAATAGGGCATAAGCCTGAAAGGCTACCTGACACGTATACTCTACAGAGGAGGAAGAAGCATGCTACAAGAGCCATACCCCGAAAAACAGGGGCAGCAACAACTTATACAGAATCTAACAACCCTTTCGGCGCGTGAGCAGATCGGGCTGCTACTACGAGCATCCCGTAGCTTATCCCATCGCGATCGGGCCGAGGTGCTCGGTAGAGCAGGACTAAACTTTTTCAAGGATCGCTTTTTTTCTATTTTTGTGCATTTTTTTTTGAAACGTGTAATTACAGGAGCTATCTGGTGGGTCCTGGTTATTGTCGTCCTTGTTCTGCTCTTGATTCTACTGATCGTGGTACAACAGATTAATTCAAATGCTGTGACTCCTGTCATAGTCGCGATTAGTAGCTATCTGGCAGGCATTTTCATCTCCTCAATCTTTGACTTTTTTCAGTCACTCGCCCAGTTTATAGGTAAATCTCGTTCAAAAGCCGAACATGCGCGCTTACTTGATAGTATCAACGCATGCGGATACCCTGAGAAAATGGTGGTCCTGCACACCTTAAGCAGAGCCATCGCCAACAAGCTCCCAGGCGAATCCCTTAGAGCATCAATTATCACCAGTGGCTTGCTACTGGTGGCAGGAATTGTACTTATTGGCGTGCTCATCCTGCTGAGTAATGTCCTCCCTCTGCTCGGTAGCCTGCCCTGGGTCTGGTTACTTGCCGGATGCACATTTGCGATAGGCTTTCTTCTGCCCGGACGCATTCAAAAGCGTTTCCAGTACTAGTGGAAGCTTGCCGGTAACACATTGGTAATAGGCGATAGCATGATTTTGGTTACACATAGAAACATCATGATATACTGTGGCATACCATTACGCTACCGAAAAGCAATCATGAACGCTACTCATACCATTGAACGGCATACCTGGTCAGAAAGAGAGAGCAACAAGTATACATGCATATACGCATCCCTGGTTTACAGATTTATTTACGCGATTGGCAGTTAGCAGATCTAGAACAGTACCGTGCCTGGATGGTGCCTGGACAACGCTGGAAAGAGTTTGAAGGACCTTATTATCCACTTCCTACGGCCGATGTAATCGCAACCAATCTGGCTTACATTCGCAGTCAGATTGAACAGGATACCTTTCCTACGATCCGTTCAGTATTGGTGATCAGTGATAAAACCACAGATAGATTGCTTGGTATCGTTACCTGGAACTGGGAAAGCCAGGAGACGCACTGGCCGTCAGTAGGCATCGTGATCTTTGATCCAGCTTACTGGGAACAGGGACGCGGCTTTGAAGCCCTGGGACTCTGGAGCGAGTATCTCTTTTTTTCGCTGCCAACGATTGCCCGTCTCGATCTGCGTACCTGGTCAGGTAATAAAGGTATGGTCGCGCTCGCTGGCAAACTTGGTTATCTTCAAGAAGCCTGCTTTCGCAAAGCGCGTACCGTTCATGGTGCTTATTATGATAGCCTGGGCTATGGCATCCTGCGCAAAGAATGGGAAGCCCGCTATCCCCAGGGATTTGGGGCCTACTTACAGGAATATAGCAATCAACAAAGCTATACCAATTCAGCCATAACGAGATAATAATCGTGTCAATCCTACATGCGGGGGGGCGAGTTTTTAGGAAACAGCCGCTGGCGTAATGTATGTGTCAACGGGCTGGTCAGGAGCAGAATGAAGAGTAGGATCTCGATTTTTTCCATCATCAAAGCAAAATCACCGGCACAACCAATGATAGGTATGGGTGATTGCTGACACAAGACCAGCAGAAGAATCGCACTGGCAATCAGAGCATGCCAGATCCAGTAGAGAATTTTACGCTGCCAGGGATTTTGTATATTCAGCATGGTAACCTCCCCCTTACACTTGTCCCGTCACTTTTTACTAGTGCCTACCGTTCTAATCATATGTAGATAATTATAGCATAAGCACGAATAAATGTATGATTACAAACCATAAAGTACTTCAAATCAGGCAAAATAAGCCCGGGCGAAACCAATGAATGAGTTTGGTTTAAACTGATAGCCCGTTTTATAATGTCTATGCCATACTCAAGCAAGCCCACATGATAGACATAGTCCTTCTCAAGGAGAACAAAAGCCAGTCTCTTAACAGAAACGAATGGAAAGTGAGCAGACACTATGCGCATAATGATCGTTACCGATCAATATCCTCCTATGGTAGGCGGGGTTCCTAACGTGACCCATGGCCTAGCAGTAGATTTTGTGGCTCGGGGACATCAAGTGTGGGTAGTTGCACCAAGCTATAGCACCCGTGATATTCAACGTCTAGAGGATGGTGTGCATGTGTCTCGCTTTTCCTCATTTGAGTGGCCGACCTATAAAGACCTGCGCATTCCACTGCTACCATTTGCCCCCATCCATAAATTGTTGAGGCAGAGTGATCCAGACATTATCCATGTTCATTCCCCCATCGTTTTAGGAAATATCGCCCAGATTCTTGCTCCTGCCCTACGTAAGCCAGTCATATGCACGAATCATTATCTTCCCAGTAACATGCTAAGCCGCGCCCTGTTAACCGATCCGATACTTGGAAAGACACTAAGCTCAATCACCTACTCATATCTGGTCTACTTCTACAATCGCTGCGACTATGTTACTTCTCCCACGCAGACCGCCTTAAACCTGCTAACCGCGCATGGCCTGCATGTACCATCCGGAGTCATCTCAAATGGTATCGACCTGCGTTACTATGCCCCCGGACCACCTGACCCCGAGGTTGTGCGTCGTCTGGGACTACCCACGGATCGCCCTCTGATTATCCATGTCAATCGTTTAAGTCCTGAGAAACGTATTGATGTTCTATTGGATGCCATGGCTAGCATGCAAACGCCTGCGCACCTGGCACTACTCAGTTCAGGACCGGCCGAAGCCGCCTTACGAGAACAGGTTGAACGACTCCAACTGCAGGATCGTGTGAGTTTCCTGGGTTTTATACGCGATAGTGACCTGTTGCCATTACGGCGTTCGGCACAACTCTTTGTCATACCTTCAGAGGCTGACCTGCAAAGCCTGGCCATGATGGAAGCAATGGCTTGTGGACTCCCGATAGTAGCCGCCAATTCCTATGCACTACCTGAATTGGTCCATCACCATCGCAATGGCTTTCTTTTCCAGCCGGGTAACAGCGCTGAGATGGCTTCCCAGATGGATCTCATTTTACAGGACCCGAACCTGCAAGCGCGTATGGGAGCCGAGAGCCTGCATATAGTTGCCACCCATAATCGCATCAATGTCCTGGATCAATGGGAAGATCTCTATATGCGCCTGGCCAGAGAATTCACCGAACTACACAAACTTCGACATGCATACACGGCCCATTCATAACATCCGGCACACCTGATCCATTCATCCCCTCATAAGTGTGGGGCGCATAACTCAAACAGTCATGTCGCCCACATGCACCATCGTTCAAGCTCCAGTTAAGAAAAACACACAAAAATCAATAATAACAACACAATACATAAATAAACATAACTTTTCGTGTTAAAAAATCTACATGGCTATTATTGAAGTTAAAGATTTCTAAGTCGATGTACAATTAAATTAGGGATAAGCTCGCTATAAAACTGTAGTAATATTTTTATTATAGAAAAGTAGCGAGAATTAAAAAAACGCAATTGTGCTTACAAAGCCAAGGACAATCAAAAGATAATAAAATCATCTTCGCCTACAGGGACGTACCAGGGATGCAAGCGCTACTGCGTTGTCATTTACTTAGAATCCATTGATTCTCCTGGAGGTACCTTTGAAGAACACACAATATCAGAAATGGAGCCTCAACTTCGCGCTAACCGCTACTGTGATCATTCTCGCATTTATGACATCTGGCGTAGTGAGCAGAACAACTCCCTCTTTCGCAACCAGCAAAAGCGCATCTATCAACCACGTTATTCCAGGGCATGTAATTCCAGCATTGAATAATGCTGCGCCTGACTCACAAACCGATCCAAACAATGTACTCCATCTTTCAATTGGCCTCACACTTCGTGATCGCGATGGTCTAGCAACATTATTGGAACGCCAAAACGATCCAAAATCACCATATTATCAAAAATATATGACTCCCCAGCAATTCACCGCGCGCTTCAGTCCCACACAAAGTTCAGTGGATATGGTGACGAACTACCTGCGTAGTAAGGCGCTCACGGTTAATTCGGTTGCTCCTAATCGATTATTCATTGACGCCACGGGTACGGTTAAACAAGTAGAGGATACATTTGCTGTTATAATCAGCAATTATACGTACAATAATCGCCCCGTTTACGCCCCCAGGAACGAGCCGTCCGTACCCGCGGTAATCGCGCCCTTGATCCAGACGATTGGTGGACTATCCAATCTGCCAATTTATCCTCATCATCACGTGAATAAAAATGTCAAACCGCTGATAGGCCCTGGTGGCGGCTTTACACCAAGCGAGCTGCGCACAGCCTATGGCGTGAATCAATTAATCAGCGCAGGTTACTCGGGTAGCGGTCAAACCGTCGCCATTTTTGAATTAGACGGCTATAAGTCATCTGATGTCGATACCTACCTTAGCAATTACAATCTCGGAGCAGGAAAGTACTCAAATGTACTGGTTGATGGGGCCACAAACACCCCTGGTAGCGGCGCCATCGAGGTTGTATTAGATATGGAGGTGGTATCAGCCCTCGCGCCAAACGCGACTCAGAAAATTTATATTGGTCCGAATTCAACCATGGGGGTCAATGACACTTATAATAAAATCGTCAATGACAACCTCGCCAAAGTCACCTCAATCAGTTGGGGGCAATGCGAACAATCTTCAGGAAACTCAGAATTGGCGGCCCTCAATAACATCTTCATGCAAGGTGCGGCCCAGGGACAGGCCTTTTTTGCCGCGACCGGCGACTCAGGCGCTTATGACTGTACCAACGGGAACTCTATACTGGCCGTCGATTCTCCATCTGGTGATCCAAACATCGTTGGCACTGGCGGAACCCATCTGACCACGGGGTCAGGCGGCACCTATTCTAACGAATCAGCCTGGGGAAATAGCAGTGATGGATCAGGTGGTGGTGGTGGTGTCAGTACATACTTCAAACGACCAAGCTATCAGACAGGTACCAATCTCACCAATGCGAATCGGATGGTACCCGATATCTCGGCTGATGCTGATCCAGCCAGTGGTTATTCCATCTATTGTACGGCCTCTGCCTCCAACTGTTCGGGATGGTTATCGGTCGGCGGAACCAGCGCGTCTGCCCCCCTCTGGGCAGGTCTTGCAACCAACATCAATCAATACTTGATAGCTCAGGGCAAACCAGTGCTGGGCAACGCGCACATTCCATTGTATAATCTCTACAATAATACTCAAGCGTATCCCCCATTCCACGACGTCACCACAGGTAATAACCTGTATTATCAAGCTGGTCCAAATTATGACCTGGCTACAGGACTCGGGTCGCCGAATGCCTGGAATATTGCTCAGGACCTGGCTGCTGGGACGGGTGGAACCCCAACACCTATTCCAACATCAACGTCTACTCCGAGTCCCACTCCGCCAACGACTATTACTCCAACCAGGACCCCTACGCCAATTCCACCAACGGGTACACCATCACCTGGTCCCGGACAACTGCTTACCAATGGTGGCTTTGAACAAGGGAATGTAGGTTGGACAGAATATTCAAAATCGGGGTTTGAAATCGTAGATGGCACCTATCCATACAGCGGTCGGCTGAGTGCGTTTCTCTGTGGCTATAATAACTGCCTCGATTCAATTAGCCAGACCGTAACGTTGCCCAACGACGACTCAAAAATTGTGCTAAGTTACTGGCTGGCGATCTTTACCAGTGAACGTAATAACGGACGGTGCTATGACAACTTCGCAGTCACAATTCGCACAAGCAATGGCACCATTATCAGGACCGTATCAAGCAAATGTAATCGCGATGCACGCAACTGGACACAGTTCAGTTTTGATCTCACAAATACCCTGGCTAACTATCGAGGACAGCAGGTTCAGCTCACTTTTTCAGCAACGACCAACCAATACCTGCCAACCTCATTTTTTGTTGATAATGTAGTATTAGGCAATCCAACTAGTGCTTGATCACTAGCCTTATCAGGTAGCGACAGGAGGTCTCCTGTCGCTACTTTTTTTGTTCAGAGTCGGTAGCAGCCTCAGGAATATTCTATGCTCTCTTGCTGTTAAACTAAAAGTAGAAACCTGTGCCATGGACAGCACTTATTATCACTATACCTACGAAAGAGAGCTCTACTTACTCATGAATGATTCGACATCATTCGCAGCCCAAAAAGCCCGAAAGCCAATACGTTCTCGTTTGAATGTACGAGACTTAATCTTTTATACCATCGCAGGTGCATTAGGATTAGATACCCTGGGTGCAGCCGCCTCCTATGGAGGACAGGCATTATTCTGGATTCTCCTGGTTGGCCTGACTTTTTTTATTCCTTACCAATTATTGATGGCAGAACTCGGAAGCGCTTTTCCCCGCGCCGGTGGCGTTTATGAATGGGGAAAAATGAGCGCGGGCCGCTTCTACGCTGCGATTGCGGCTATGCTATATTGGATCGCTAATCCGCTCTGGATTGGTGGGACGATGTTTGTGACCATTATCACCTCGATTAAAGTTCTCTGGTTTGGACATACAGACTATCTATTTGGCGGCAACAAAACCGCTGATGTATGGATCACCATCGCGATTGCAGCCGTGTTCATCTGGAGTATCATGGGAGCGGCCTTGCTCCCCATCTCACTCAGTAAACGTATCTCCACAACTGGAGCCGCCGCCAAACTGCTATTGATTGGACTCTTCGTCGTTCTGGCACTTATCTTTTTTGCGACTGGTCATGCTGGCGGGACCCATATGAGTTTGCGCGACCTGTTACCATCCAGTTCGCTGGGCATTATTGTCAGCGCGATTATCCCGGTCATGATTTTTAAATGGCAAGGTTTCGAGGTCCAGGTCAATGTAGGAGACGAGGTCGAAGATCCTCAGCGCACAGTACCGCGCTCGATGTTCCTGACTGGTGGACTGGCCTTTTTAGCTTATGTTATTCCAATTATCGTCACCATATTCGCCCTCAACAAATCCCAGGTCAGCGGTAGTAGTAGCCTGCTGGAAGCCATCGCCAACGTCACAATTATTCTCCCAGCATCAGTAGCGCTCATCCTGAAGTGGCTCCTCGTTCCGCTATTGATTATCGCGCTGGGTGCCAGCGGCTCAACCTGGATGGTCAGTGCTAACCGGGCCTATGCCGTTGCGGCAAAAGACCATGTAGCGCCACAGGGCCTGGCTCGCTTCAATCCACGTACCAATACACCGACGACCGCTATCATCGTAAGTGGCATCATCGCCACCTTTGCCATGATCCTCGCGGTCCTGATCAACAGCTTTGGAGCTGGAACCTTACAATCGCTATTCACGCTGGTACTCGGCTTCACCGTCTCGGTCAATACCATGGCCTACTTATTCATCTTCCCGAACCTCTTGTTCTTGCGTTACAAACGCCCCGAGACACCAAGACCTTATCGCGTGCCCGGAGGCATGGTTGGTGCCTGGATCGTGAGTATACTTGCGATGTTTTATACGTTCATCGTCAGCTACTTCCTCCTCTTCCCAACCGATGACGCCATCAAAAGTTCAGGGGTCTCTCGCCTGATCTATGAAGTCACGCAGTTGAGTGCTCTGGGAGCGATTATCCTGCTTACTATCATTTTTTATCTGTGGGGTCGGGCTGAGCGACGGAAAGAAACCTTCGCCTTCTCGCCTGAAAAGCAAGCGCTTGAAGCTCAATCCCAGCAGACGAATACTGATTAACAATTAATCGATCAAGTGGATCGACGATGCTCGGATCTGTGCTGGTTGCGCGGTCGCAGTCTCTAGTTCATGCCAGCGTACTTCAAAAAGACGCCAGTTACTGCGACCTGTCAGCCAGCCCGACCGATTATTTACCAGCACCGCGCTATCCTTACCGGCATCAAGCAGGCGTAGATGCTGGGCAAAACCCGCATCGCGATACACACGCTCCTCAGCCAGGGGTAGCCAGGTCTCGCCATCACGGCGGAAAAGTAACGAGCCATGTAACAGTAGTTCCAGTCCCCAGGCCAGACGTTCATCTTCCAGGCACAAATTCAGATCCTGGCACAGGGAGGCAAAAGAAAACGACTGAGCATGGCAACGCCGCCACCAGCTAAACAGATCAACCCATACCTGATTTAATGCCTGCCGCCATTGCTTCAAACGCACCTGTATCGTCTCATCAGGCAGCCCCAGCCACTCATAACGCTGAACATCCGGTAACAATTGCAGCAGAGATAACGACCGTGGAGCCGCCTTCCAGCTATCCGTCACCATGTGAATACGACTGTTATAAGTTGAAGATAGGATCAGCGCCAGATACGGCACAGAGTTCTTCTGTCCCTGCACGATAGCAACCGCGCCGGCACAAGGATTGGTAGCTGATGGACCTGGTGGGGACAGTGGGGCCGCAAGCTGGATAGCCAGTATCTCTTCATCACTGATCAAGGAACGCCCCATAACGGTCTCACAGGGCTGATAAATGGATTGTGATCCAATGCGACTACGCTTGAAGTAAGCAGAGGTATCATACTTGAAAAGCTGCTCAATGACAGGACGTAGTGAAGGGCGGTAGGCCACGCCATAGTAAGCCTGTCCCAGTTCTACGACACTCCAGAAACGTAGTGGGCCCAACTTTTTGGCAAGCATCCACAGTGATATAATGGCTGGTGCGCTTGTTTGTGCAGTGAGTACTGGCATGTCTAAACTGCTAGCATCATCTGCTGATGGGACAACCGCCTGTTCCTGGGGTGAGGGGGAAAAGTGGCGGGAGGATGGCTGGACGAATGTTAACTTGCTACCTACCACAGGAATCTCTACCCGCAGATCACGGAAACGCTGTTCTAAAGCAGCCAGAGCATCAGGAGCCCCATGAACAAGAATGAGTACATGAGGAGCCACCTTTGTCACCACCTGGCTGATCTGCTTACTATCAGCGTGACCCGCTAGATTATATTTCTCAACCTTACACGCTAGTTGTACGGTCTGGGAACCAATCTGCACTGGGTGACCTCGACGCGCATGGAGCAGGGCCGCACCAGGACTCTCTTCATCCTGATAACCAGTCAACAGGAGCGCATCCTGCTCACGCTTCGCAATAGTTGCCGCATAGAGCGGAGAAGCTCCTCCCGAAAGCATACCTGAGCTGCTGATAATAATAGCTGGTTGCTTACTGGCAATCAAGGCGGCCCGTTCCTGGCTCCGTACAGCAAAGATATGCAGATCAGGATCCACAAAGAGCGGTCGTCGTGCATTTTTTATATAGCGCTGCACATTTGGATGAAGGTCATGTATCTGATGCTGATATGCCAGACAGACCGAGCGCACCATACCATCCAGGTAGATCGGGACTGGCGGGATAAGGCCACTGGACCGGTACGATTTCAGGATCAGGACAATCTCCTGCGCACGCCCTACGGCAAAAGCGGGACATAAGACCCGGCCATTACGCATCAATGTCTGCTGAACTGCCTCAGCAAACGTACGTTCTTCTTTCCGCCGGTTGCTATGGTTGCGATTGCCATAGGTGCCTTCGCATATCATGATATCAGCATGTGGTAGAGACGAGAGATCCAATCCCTGTATTGAGCGTTGATCCGTGACAGAGATATCGCCGGTATGCAAAAGAGACCCTTCAGGTGTGTCGAAGTAGAGGATGCCCGCGCCTAAAATGTGGCCGGCTGGCAGATAATGGACACGGATCTCTGGTGCTGATGCAATAGGGGTAAAGGATTGTCGAAAACCAATTGGACGCATACGGCTCAATAGGGCATCCACTTGATCCTTATTATAGAGAGGGGTCTCGCCATCGGGATGCAAGCCCTCTTGCTTCATAATGCGCACCGCATCGCGCAACAAAATTTCAGTGAGAACTCTGGTGCTCTCAGTGACATAAATTGGAATATGCGGATAAATCGAAGCGATCAGCGGTAAAGCGCCCGTATGATCAATATGCGCATGCGTAATCAGCAAAGCTTCGGGTGGAGTTGCCGCAAGTAGTGAGAGCTCAGGGATACGGGATTGGCCGTCCCTGGCAGCCGGGCGCATGCCCCCATCGATTAATAGATAGCGACCCGCCACTTTTAGTAATGTGCTGGACCCTCCAACCTCCGATGCACCACCCAAAAATGTCATTTCCACCGTAGCAACTCCCCCTGCCCTATTCCCATCATCATATCCTCATCAGATCCAGATACCATTTGAACAGCAGCAAGGGCGTTATTCGCCTGACAAGCTACTGTTTTCATTTCGGTCTACACAGTATAACACGAAACAAATATGTAATTGCACACATCTATCCCAAATTAGTACTAATTGCCGATACAACTCCTATGACCGCACCTGAATATAACAGTCAGAAAAAGCTTATGCATCTCCATTTCTTTACACAAACCTCCCCGAATCCTCACAACGTCAAGCGGCAAATTTGTTATAATCAATGTGTTAAATAAAGTTCTCGTCAAAAGTGGCATGAGTCGGGAAAGTCGGGGTGGCGGAATGGCGATAAGATGCTTGCGAGATGGTAAACTGTACTATGTACGTATATTATTCGTATCGATGTTCTTTTTACAAATTCACATAAGGATGGCTTATATGCAGAGAGAGTTCTCTAACGCTGCAATGAATAGCAGTATGCCCCAGAAACATAAGCCGCTAGCCCCAAAAGTTGCAATTCCTGCTGCAATGGAGCAACAGCGAGCAATCCTCCAAGCTGATGAATATCATGCGCTGGATGCCATTCAGCACCGTGTGCTCTGGCTCTCAACCTGGATGATTCATCATGCTAACGCGCTTCGTCCTAATCCAGATGATTTGAAAGTTGGTGGGCATCAAGCGTCATCGGCGTCAATGGTTACCATTCTGACGGCCCTCTACTTTCATTTCTTGAATGCGGAGGATCGGGTCAGTGT
The DNA here is from genome assembly GCF_003967575.1 of Dictyobacter alpinus. Classification (NCBI taxonomy): domain Bacteria; kingdom Bacillati; phylum Chloroflexota; class Ktedonobacteria; order Ktedonobacterales; family Dictyobacteraceae; genus Dictyobacter; species Dictyobacter alpinus. The sequence goes on along the minus strand of NZ_BIFT01000002.1, from coordinate 2,570,896 downwards.
TAAACCACACGCTTCGCCAGCTTATCATGCGATCCAGTACTTACTTGGGAACCTGGAACCGGGCTATCTACCGACCTTACGCGCTTTCAAAGGCCTACAAGCCTATCCAAGCCGTACTAAAGATCCAGATCCAGTCGACTTCAGTACGGGTTCGGTCGGCCTGGGAGCGGTTGCGCCAGCCTTTGCGGCGGTAGCTCAGGACTATGCAAAAAAGCACTTCAAACATGTCACCTCGCAACGCTTTGTAGCCGTAATTGGTGATGCAGAGCTAGACGAGGGTAGCGTATGGGAAGCCATCATTGATGAAACCTTACAGGACATGGGAAATGTGTTGCTGATTGTAGATCTGAATCGTCAAAGCCTGGATCGCATTGTACCGGGTACGCATACCCCACAACTCAAACAACTCTTTGCGGCCGCTGGCTGGCAAATTCTAGAAGCAAAATATGGCCGGCAACTACAGAAGGCGTTTACCCAACCAGGTGGAAGCGCCCTGCGCCAGCGCATTGATGAAATGAGTAATGAAGAGTATCAAAGCTTGCTACGCCGTTCGGGAGCCGATATTCGTGTCCGCCTTACGCATCCCACCGGACTCAAGGGTCCGGAAAACGCTGAGATTGCGCTGGCACTCAGTGATACACCAGATGAAAACTTGCGTGACTTGCTGGCTAATCTAGGGGGTCACGATCTAAATACACTGCTCCAGGCCTTTGAGCAGGCAGACCAATGTCATGATGCACCAACCGTGCTTTTTGCCTACACTATTAAAGGCTGGGGTCTACCCTTTGCCGGTGATGTGATGAACCACTCAATGCACCTGAGTGGCGAACAGGTACGACAGTTCCAAGAAGAACTGGGAATTGCACCGGGAAAAGAGTGGGATACGTTTGCTCCCCATACATCAGAAGCCAGATGGTGCCGACGCAGAGCCGCGCTATTACGGCGCGAACATTTACAGGCGGCACCCCTGATCGCAGCGGTTGCAATCCCATCCAGTCTGGATCTCTCCTATCCAGGCAAGACTTCAAGCCAGGAAGCCCTGGGACGCATCCTGACGCAACTGGCTGGATTAGCGGAGGTAGGCAAGCGGATCGTGACTGTCGCTCCTGATGTGGCGGTCTCAACCCACCTGAGCGGCTGGGTCAACAAAACCGGAGTTTTCTCACCAACGACTCATCCCGACTACCATGAAGATATGCAACGTGCATTGCGCTGGCAACCCGGTCCAACGGGACAGCATATTGAGCTAGGCATTTCGGAGATGAACCTGTTTATGTTGCTGGGACAGCTTGGTCTAAGCTATGAACATTCGGGTCAGCTACTCTTCCCCATCGGGACGGTCTATGATCCTTTTGTGTGCCGTGGCCTGGATGCACTGATCTATGGGCTCTACAACCACACAAAGATGATCTTCGCCGGCACCCCATCGGGCGTGAGTCTTAGTAGTGAGGGAGGAGCCCATCAATCTACCGTTACGGCCTCGCTGGGCATCGAGTTACCAGAGTTAAATTATTATGAACCAACCTTCGCCTGTGAAGTGGAATGGCTTCTGCTGGCCGCCTTGCGCGAGTGCTGTGATCGTACGGAGGGACGCTCGACGTACTTACGCCTCTCCACCAAGAAAATTGAACAAAAGCTGCTCGATCCCGCTATAGCCAGACTGGGCCGCGAGACACTGCGCCAGCAAGTACTGAATGGAGGATACCGCTTACACGAAGGACGTGACCTGGTACCAGACGCACAGGCAGATGAAATAGTGCAGATTGTCACCACAGGAGCTATGGTGCCCGAAGCCCTGCTGGCCGCGCAGCGACTGGCCCGCGAAGGCATTGCCGCCAATGTCCTGCACCTGACAAGTCCTAAACGTATTTTCTCCATGCTTACCACCATGCGTAGTGCTCAACGCCAGGGACAGCCAGCACCCGCCGAAACGGACCAGCTGCGCAGCCTGTTTCCCAAAGCTGAACGCCATGTGCCCCTCGTTACCATCCAGGATGCCTCGGCCCATAGTCTGGCCTTCCTCAGTAGCATTTATGGAGCACCCTGTATATCACTTGGCGTGGATGAATTCGGACAATCAGGTAGTCTGAATGATCTCTATCAACAAGTCGGCATCAGTGTCGAGGACATCATAGCCGCCAGCTATGCCGCCCTTGAACTAGACTAGTAGTCTGATCAGTCAGCTACCAGGATACTTGTTTTATCATAAGTATACTGGTAGCACGCTCTCAATCAACTCATTACTGACGCTAAAGGCCATTGGGACTCGGCCTATACTAAATAAAAGTGTATTTTTATACGCATTTTAGTTGACGCTGTATGAAGATTCTTCCTGCCACATTGCGCCTGTGAAGCACGACTATCTTTGTGAGGCACGAGGAATCCACTCAGCGCGTCTACAAGTATAGTAAAGAGATGGCCTGATGAAAGCACTATATAAGAGAGAATTCCGGTCCTGGCAATATGAAACGAAGAGGAACAAGGGTGTGGCATTTTGGGGTGGGTATGTGATACTTTTCACGCTGCTAGTATTCTCACTATATAAAACGACGCATGCCGATGGAGGCGCTCCAAATCTGGCCTATGTCGCGGGTTCCGCTGGCGGGATCAGTGTCATTGATGTCTTTCAAAAGGCGGTCAGCAAAACTATCATGGTCACAGGGGATCCACACGCGGTCCTGCTGAGTCCCGATGGCCGTTATCTCTATGTCACGCGACCACTACAGGGACAGGTCACGATACTGGCAGCCAGCACCGGCAATACGATCTGTACCCTCTATCTGCCAGGCAGGCCAGAATTTCTGGCCCTGGATATCAATGCCGCAACCCTGTATACCGCAGGCAATACAACAAATCAGATTACCGCATTGGATACATCCAATTGCAAAATCAAGCATATATTTCAGGCGCTAGCACCAATCAATGGTCTGGCCCTGGCCTTTGCACAGACGAATCTGGCCGATGGACAGGATACACAGCTCTGGGCAACAACGTCTAAGGGAATCATGGTCCTTAATACCCGTACAGGGCAAACCAAACAAGTGATCACTCTCGTATCCGACGAGGCACGAACCATTGCCATCCCACCAGGCAAGACCGCCTATGTGACAACCAGAGCGGGAGCCATCAAGGCTATTGATCTTACTACCTACCAGACCGCGCACCTGCTATCCGGCGGCACATATGGTCCGATGGATTTTGATGAAGCCACAGGCGAAATATATGTGCCCGATGCCAGACATAAACAGTTAACGGTGCTCGCACCGGTAGCTGTGGGATATTCACGGATCCATGAACCACAGCGTGTCTTGCATTTCGAGGCCGCCCCCAACTCGGTCGCCATCACCAACGATGGACAACTTGGCTTTGTAGCCCTGGATGGCGGTCAAATCGTGATGCTGGATATTCCTGGCAGACAGCAAGTAACCAGCATCCGCGTTGGAGGCAATCCACACTTTATTATTACAGGTCTCTATCCACCACTGGCACCAAACAAGCTACAGGAGGCCACATTTTCTGGTATACTCGCAACTATAATCGCCTATGGACTGCTCGCGATCATGATCATAGTTCCAACAAGCTATTTTCTGTATCGACACTTTAAACGCCAAAAAAACCTTCCACAGAGCGAATAAGCACTGGACAGGACTGTGGAAAACCGCATGCACAGGAGGCTGCTGGCATTATGAATACATTATCTTATCCCGCGAATACCGTTCTCCTCCTGGTCGGCACCAGCCAGGGGCTATTCAGGCTCACGTCGCGCAATCGTGAGCGCTGGACCCTGGAAGCCACCAGCTTGCAGGCACCAAATGCCAACATATTCTATGCGGTATGCGATCCACGCAACCATCATCGCCTCTTTGCCGCCGACAACCGGACTGGCCAGCACGCTTTTCTACGCTATAGTGACGACCTTGGTGCAACATGGCAGGAACCAGCATATGGTCCACAATTCTCGTCCACCAGCGAGGCTGCACTCAACGAGATCTGGTATATCGAACCTGGCCGCTCCAACGATCCCCAAACACTCGATGTAGGGACAGGACCAGCCAATCTCTGGACCAGCCATGATCGGGGGAAAAGCTGGGAGCTAAACACTCATCTATGGCAACAATCGCAACAAGACCATTGGGAAAATGGGCCGATCGGCACCTGCGTCCATAGCATAGTTGCCGATCCCACACGGCCCGAACGCATGTGGTTGGGTATATCGGGCGCCGGCAGTGTTCGCAGCGAGGATCACGGCAAATCCTGGCAGACGATCAATCAGCTAGCCCAACCAGATCCCGCCGGCTGGACGGAGGTATGCAGCAGCACACACCGCCTATTGCAACATACCCAACAACCGGAAACGCTCTATCAGCAGAGCCGCTGTGGCCTCTTTCGCAGTAGAGATGCTGGCAACACCTGGGATGGTATCAATAATGGGCTACCCACAACATTTGGCTTTCCTCTAGCCATGGATGCCAATCATCCTGACACCCTTTTCACCCTCGTAGTCAATCCCGAGGACCGTTATCCCAGCGGCGAACAATTCAGCGTCTATCGTAGCCAGAACGCAGGCGACAGCTGGCAAGCCTGCGCCGATGGCCTACCCGGCGGTCGTGCCGCCCGCTTGAAAGTTCTGCGCCATGGTATGTGTACAGACAACACAGATCCCTGTGGTGTCTACGTCGGCACCATGAGTGGCCAGCTCTTTGCTTCACCCGATAATGGCACACACTGGCAACTGATCGCCAACCACCTGCCAACCATCTACTCAGTCACAGCCACCATACTCTAGATCATAGATAACAAAAGTCAGGCCTTGTGTCCAACATAGAGCAGATGGTTGGCCATTCCCAGAATAGAAGGGTCACCAGACCATAGACGAGATAAGAGCTACAATTGTCCATATCTATCTTCATAAGAGCGATCGGAATTCAGCGATGTAGGGAGCAATGGATACGAGATTTTTTGCGCTTCGACTTTCAGCCGGGCAAGCTCTATCTCTTTATGGGCAATTTCACGGACAATAAAAAAGGTGGAGATCGCCCAGGCTACCGAGCCAATAGCGGCTGCCACCGGAACGGTAATTGCTAACAATTGGCCCGTAGATAGCTCTGATGAAGATCTGTTTTGAGTCATTTGCTTTTCACTTTCAAAATTATTATTAAATTATTACCCTCAATTTCAGGGACACAAAACTTGATGTCAACGCATAAACAGTACTTATTCTACACGTTGTAAAGACAGCATTCTTATATTGGTGATGCGGCCAGCTGCTGTAATCGTGACAAGAAATGCAGCCATCCAGCCAGATGATGTTCAATACGCAATTCTTGATCCTCAGGAGTATCCCGATAGAATGCATGGGTAAGATGTAGCAGTGTTCCAGTGGTTGCTGATGGCATAAGGACAAGCCTGACTTCTCGTTCGTCGGCCTCCGGCTCATCATGGTCCCATTTCCAGGTAAAGCCAAGCTGCTTGCCAGGCTCAAAAGAGGTATAGTGTCCGCGTAGATGCCAGTTCATCTGAGGCCAGCTTAAGTGGTAGCGCCCCCCGATTTTTCCTACAAGCTCAGCCTTTTGTGGCCACCACTGCTCCAATAACGACGGCTGCGTCCAATAGTCAAAGAGCATACGCGGAGAGGCAGTGGGGAAATCAGCCTCAATTAGAAGTATCGTTTGTTCAGACGGCAAATGAGTTACAGCCATGTGCGCTCCTTCATTTCTTGCTCTTTGTAATGCCAGGATACTCTTCAGTTTAACATATGCAATGAGCCAGATAAAGAGGCTTATCTACCAGGATTTGCCACGTCTTAAGTCGATCTATAGCCAGAAAATCAGGATTAAGAACATGTAGCATATTTTTAAACATGATAGGAAAAACGGGTGCAAATTTGGTTTATTGCTTGTCCAAAATAGTCTAAGGGTGGTACACTAGAAAAACAGTCTATTGATATGTACTGTAGGTATCGGGATAAAAGGTGCCGCCAATGAATATTAGTAGTAGCATACGAAAATTGACCTACATTTTTGTGGTATTATTCGTGGCTTTAAGTGGTGGATTGGTATATTGGCAAGTAATCAAAGCGGATAATGTCGTAGCCACCGTACACAATCCTCGCCGCTGCTTACGCGAAAACTCACCCGTACGTGGACGCATCTTTGATCGCAACGGAGTCCTGCTCGCAGAATCTATCCCGGATAACAACGCCTGCGGAGGATTTATCCGCCACTATACCGATCCATCGCTAGCCTCAGTGATTGGCTACTACGCGCCCGGCTCGTTTATTCCGGGGGTTGAGGGAGAGTACAACGATGTCCTCACGGGCAACAGTGGCCGCACCGCCCTGGATAATCAGGTCAATAAGACGCTGCACAAATCGCCGGTCGGTAATGATATCTATCTGACCATTGACGAACGCATCCAGAAAATCGCGGTCGAAAAATTCAACGATTATCATCCTGAGACTGACCCCCTCTTCCAACAACCCTACTCATTCGATCAAGCTGCCCCCTCGGATAAAGGCTCGGTCATTATCTCAGATCCACATACCGGGGAGCTGCTGGCCATGATCAGTTCGCCGGGCTATGATCCCAATAAATTGGTACAGACACTGGGCGATGGGAATTATGATTACTTCAACCAGCTCGATAAAGATATTGAAAAGCCGCTGCTGGACCGGCCATTAAAAGCACGCTATTCACCAGGATCAACCTTTAAAACTATGACCTTAATGGCAGCTTTAGACTCAGGTACTACAACCCTGAATACTCCATGGGACAAAAAAGGCGCCGCAGGACCACTCTTTTATGATGGTCACGAAATTGTTGGGAATAATTTAGGAATTGAACAGGGCTTTGTTAAACACTTCCCTATCGATACCGAGTTTGCCTATGCCAATTCCGACAATATCGTGTTTGCCCAATTGGGTGTCAAAACAGGTCTGGACAAATGGCTCGAATACGCCAAAAAGCTCTATATCGGTCAGGATGATCGCTTCGACCTCCCTACGGTCAAAAGTAGTGTAGAGAACAGTAATGGTAAACCACTCACAACGCTCCAACTGGCTACTAATGCCTTTGGACAGGGTGTGGTTGATATGACCCCACTGCAAATGTCGATGATTGATAATACGGTCGCCAATAATGGCGTGCTGATGCGCCCGATGGTGGTTTCCAAAATCACTGACACGAATAAAAATCCGTTGCAAACCATGGCCCCGGAAGAGTTGAATACCGTGGTCAGTAAGGATACGGCTTATCAGGTACGACAGGGAATGGCAGCGGTTACCACCTGTGGGAGTGGCTGGCATCTCAGTCAAAATCTGGGCTATCAATCCGTCATTGCAGGCAAGACGGGAACCGCCGAGGTTGGTGGTGGCTCGCGCCCTCACGGCTGGATGATTACCCAGGCTCCCTTTACGCTGCATAACGCCGATCAAATGCCTGCATTGACCATTGTGGCGATGCGTGAGAAAGGTGGTGAAGGTGCCTACGCGGTTGGTCCTAATATCTGGAAGATGTATAACGAAATCTTCGCTAAAGGCTATATCAAAACCACGATGCCAAGCCCACTCATTTCGGAAAACTACTGCCCGCCAAATAAATTGTGGCAATAGTACGCAAGTAGCGCATGCATAGAAAGTCGTGGATAATTTCTCTTGAAAGTCCACGGCTTTTTGAGTACAAAGGATAGCCAAAGAGTCCGGTACACATAGATAAAAACAACTTCCAGCAAATGCCAGGCGTAATTCTTTTTGTAGAGAACAGTAATATCCTAAATTTCAGCATCGCTCGCGTTTCATTTATAGCAAGAGTTATTTGGTCCATGGACGGGTACTATTCAACACGAATGGACGAGATTGAGACGCGCCAGGGGTAAGCCTGACATAGGAAAACTGGGCGACCATTCGGCGCAATGCTTGCAGCAACCGCATGCGGATGGTAAACTGACAGAGATCGCCTCTAATTACACGTACTGCAGGTATCAGGATAAAAGGGTGCCTTTGATGAATATTAGTAATAGCATACGAAAACTAACTTATATCTTTGTGATATTATTCGTGGCTTTAAGTGGTGGATTGGTATATTGGCAAGTAGTAAAAGCGGACAATGTCGTAGCCACCGTACACAATCCACGCAAATGTTTGCGTGAAAACTCGCCCATGCGTGGGCGTATCTTTGATCGCAACGGAGTCCTGCTCGCGGAGTCCGTGCCGGATAACAACGCCTGCGGAGGATATATCCGCCGTTATACTGATCCATCGCTAGCAGCTGTGATTGGCTACTACGCGCCCGGGTCGTTTATTCCAGGCATTGAAGGCCAGTATAACGATGTCCTCACAGGAAACAGCGGTCGCACTGCCCTGGATAACCAGGTCAATAAGGCGCTCCACAAATCGCCGGTCGGCAATGATATCTATCTAACCATCGATGAGCGCATCCAGAAAATCGCGGTCGAGAAGTTCAATGAGTATAATCCCGACACCGATCCATTCTATCACCTGCCCTATGCAGCTGGACAGGCTGTAGCCTCAAACAAAGGCTCGGTCGTGATCACGGATCCGCATACCGGGGGACTGCTGGCTATGGTCAGTTCGCCGGGCTATGATCCCAATAAATTGGTACAGACGCTAGGTGCCGGAGATTATAACTATTACAACCAGCTCGCCAAAGATCCTGAACAGCCGCTGCTGGATCGGCCATTAAAAGCACGCTACTCACCAGGATCAACCTTTAAAACCATGACCTTAATGGCCGCCCTGGATTCTGGTACGACGACCCTGGACCATCCATGGGACAAGAAAGGCGCGATGGGGCCTCTGGTCTATGATGGTCGCCAAATTTTTGGCGACAACCTGGGTTTTGGAGAGTTTGTTTTCCATTTCCCCATCACGACCGAATTTGCCTATGCCAACTCTGATAATATCGTGTTTGCTCAGCTTGGTGTCAAAACTGGTCTGGATAAATGGCTAGAGTATGCCAAAAAGCTCTATATTGGCCAGGATGATCGTTTTGACCTCCCCACCACCAAAAGTAGTGTAGAGAATAGCAATGGCAACCCACTCACGACGCTCCAACTGGCCTCCAATGCCTATGGACAGGGGGTGGTCGATATGACCCCCCTGCAAATGTCAATGATTGATAATACGGTCGCCAATAATGGCGTGCTGATGCGTCCAATGGTGGTCTCCAAAATTACCGACACCAATAAAAATCCGTTGCAAACTATGGCTCCCGAAGAGTTAAATACAGTCGTCAGCAAGGATACGGCTTATCAGGTGCGACAAGCCATGGCCGCGGTTACCACCTGTGGGAGTGGCTGGCATCTCAGCCAAAATCTGGGCTATCAATCCGTGGTTGTAGGCAAAACGGGAACCGCCGAAGTTGGCGGCGGCTTACCGGCTCACGGCTGGATGATTACCCAGGCTCCCTTTACTCTGCATAACGCCGATCAGATGCCTGCATTGACGATTGTGGCGATGCGTGAGAACGGCGGTGAAGGCGCCTACGCGGCTGGTCCTAGCATCTGGAAGATGTACAACGAAATCTTCGCCAAGGGCTATGTCAAAACCAATACGCCGGCACCAATCTATTCAGAAACCTATTGTAATAATACGCAACTATGGCAGCATAAATAAGCCACTAGTACAAAGAAAGAGGCCAGCAACATTTCCAATGAGAAATGTTGCTGGCCTCTTTCTTACACAGAAAATCTCAATAAGAAAAGCTCTCCTTGCGCTACCGGAAAAGTAGGAAAGGAGAGCTTTTCTCGTCATATTATTGAGATTTCTTAAGCACTGGCTCGCATGACGCTTGCTAGCGTGTCCATTTGCCGGCCCATCTTATCGCTGGAAGCATCCACAAATGCCTGGAACAAGCGGGACCAGACAGGATTATCAGAGTAAAGCTCTTCTGGATGGCATTGAGCCGCCAGCATAAAGCTGCGCTCGGGGATCTCTAGTAATTCGACGATACCATCTTCAGCCAGGCCACTGGCAACAATACCTTTGCCCAGATTCTTGACAGCCTGATGGTGTAAGCTATTCACAAGGATTTTATCCACGCCCAGCACTTCTCGCATACGGCTGCCTGGAGTAATACTCACACTATGCACAGTCTCGTTGCGTGGTAGTTGCCAGTTTGCATGCTTGAGGAGATCACCCTCATAACCAGTAGCTAAATCCTGATACAGGCTGCCACCAAGTGAGACATTCATCAGTTGCATGCCACGGCAAATTCCCAAAGTGGGTATATCTTCCTGCCAGGCCCAATGAGCCAGAGATAATTCTAGCTTATCCAGCTCTGCATCAGTCTCGCTTAAATCAATAGTTGCTTCTTCTTTATAGGTATTGGGGTGTACATCAATGCCACCTGACAGCAGTAAGCCATCCAAGCGGAAAAGTAAAGAACGGAGACTCTCATAATCATTCATGATCGGAATAATAACGGGTACGCCACCAGCACTCTCAACCGCATGTATATAGGATTTGTTACTGTAGTAGACAGGCTTCTCAGCATTTTCTCCCCTCACCCCAGTTCGACTCGGAACACCAATTAACGGTCGCATTCTCACCACTCCTATCTATCTATATTTTCTATAACATATGAATACGTTTGATTATTCCCTTTTTAAGCACTTTTAGCGCGGTAATGAGCTTCTTTCCTATAAAATCAGATAAAAACCCTTTTTGCCACCGCCATCCGCAACCAAAAGTCAGTACGAATATAACTTTCCATGGCTATCCACGTTCGGAAGATTGAATATGAGACATTTGAAAAGCTATTTTACACGCAGCTAGCGCTGCTCGTGCAATTGTGTTGCATGATTTCCCAAAAATTGAGTTTATCTCTAAACTCAGAAATCATGAGTAAAAAGAATTGAGGTCGTCAGTGACTTGTTCAGAAATCGTACTGAGGAAATTGCTCTTACTAATGTTTTACATTTACTTAATAATATCTGTCAAGCAACCAGGACCATTTAGTATATTTTGATTAATGGGTATTCAGGACCTTTTCTGCGACCTCACGTTACAATTTAAATTCTCTTGCTGCTATACTAAGAACAAACTATTTCTAGGAGTAGACAAACACTATGCCCATTGATAAATACCTATTGGCCGCGCCCAAGGCAGAATTACACGTCCATTTGGAAGGTGCGATTCGACCGGAGACACTGTTGAAGCTGGCCGAGAGAAATAATAGAGAACTTCCAGTCAAAACTGTAGCTGAGGCGCAAAAATGGTTTGCATTCAGGGACTTTCCACACTTTGTTGAAGTCTATGTTTCGATTTCGCGCTGTCTGCAGACCAGTGAAGATTATGAATTGGTGGTCTACGAATTTGCCGAAACGATGGCACAACAGCATGTGCGCTATGCTGAAGTTACCTTCTCGGCCTGCTTCCACGGTATAATCAAAGGTATAACATTCGATACCTATTTTGGTGGTCTGACACGAGGCCGTGAGCGCGCCCGGAGGGATTTTGGGGTTGAGATCAACTGGATCTTCGATATTGTACGCGATGCGGCTAAAGGCTATGGCGACTCCAAACGTGCTGATTACACCGTCAAAGTCGCGGTCGAGGGAATGCAAAATGGAGTCATTGGAATTGGCTTAGGTGGCTACGAAACTGGCTTTCCACCGCAATGGTTTAAACCCTGGTTTGAACAAGCCAGAGCCGCCGGCCTGCACAGCGTCCCACACGCCGGAGAAGTAAGTGGTCCTGAGAGCGTCTGGGGAGCGATACGCGAACTGGGAGCCGAACGCATCGGCCATGGTGTACGCTCAATTGAAGATCCAGCCCTCATCGACTATCTCGCTGAAAACCAGATTCCGCTGGAAGTCTCTCCCACCAGCAACATCCGTCTGGGCATTTATCCCGATTACAAGCATCATCCCCTGCCACAACTACTGGCAGCTGGCATTCCCCTGACCATCAATAGCGATGATCCCCCCCTCTTCAATACCACATTAAATACAGAGATCGGTCTACTCCATAGCGCCTTCCAGTTAGATGTAGCAAGCATCAACCAACTACTGCTCAACGGCATTCGCCACAGCTTTCTAACACCAGAGCGTAAGCAAGTACTATTAGCCGAATTCGAATCTGAGTTTGATCGTCTAAAAGAAACACTCAGCTAAAAGTAATGATGGGATCATGTAAGCAAGCATGATTCCCATAGCTTATATTAATTTGGATTGATGTAACGCCTACCGTCGATAAAACGAGCGCTGGATCCACAGAGCTGACCAATTCAACACGACAGCAATCGCGATAGTAATTACGATAAACGGCAATCGAGATTCTAGCACGCGGGTATACGTTATTATTTGCAGAATTGTAATGCCCGCTAATAATAGTGACAGCAGTCCCAGGGTAATGCGTTGAGCCAGAGGGACAGGTGGGTTAATAGAAATTTTGCCAGAGCGCGTATTTTTGGATTTACGATCCATGCGTGTATTCCATCCATGGAGAAGACTGGCAAACATACCTGCAAGACTCAAGGGCAGAAGCAAGAGCAAAATGGAAGCGTCTCCCCCATGTCCAATTGTGGCGAGGTCAAAAATGAGAAAGCTCAAAACGATGCTGATGATAGCAGGAATCATAAGAATAATGATGGAGTTGAGCGCTACGAGAAAACGAAAATCAATAAAAATACTTGGCTTATCGGCAATATGTACTGGCTCATGGGTATCAGAAGTATAAGTATGAGGAGAGTCAATTCCTGCGTAAAATCGCTCATGTTCTTGCTGCTGTGACATATATTTCCTTCCCTTTATAATACATAATTGAAAAGATGACTTATATTGATATTTTAACGAAGGGTGAATAAAGATGATATAAGTATATACAAGTATGCAAAAATTGCAGTGAAAAAATACCATTTTGGAAGGGATATAACATGGAAATCAAGCAATCCGATGGCGATCATGAGAAATGGCGCATCCATTGTGTCATCGGCAAAAAATAAGAGTCAGGTTACTACATATGCTCTATCAATTGTTTTATGATCTGTTCTCTTAAATTATAAGATGTTCTAACATTGAATTCATAACTAGAGCATATTACCATTGAATCAAGCCAATCAATAGAATAGACTGATCAATAATCGTTGTCGGGATCAATGGTACGCGGTCCTTGTGGCTAATACATCTCACGTAGTGATATTTCAGACCCACCATGGTCATGCTCAGGGACATTGACGTCTCCTCGCTACACGGTTCGGTCGCTTAAATATGATCCAGTCCATCTATTCCAGGCGAAAATCCTACGTGAGATGTATTGAACTCAAAAGCTGCGGCTATGATTCGGGACGCTGGGATAGGGTGCGTTGTAGCTCTTCGATACGGGCAAGCAGGCGCAGGATGACTTCGATACCTTCCAGGTTGATATCCAGATCGCGCTGCAGGCGTTGGGCACGGCGCAACAGCAGTAGATCGCTTTCACTATAATGGTGTTCCTGGCTAGCACTATCATGGCTGCCAATCAAGCCACATTCAAAGAGATACAGCACAAATGGTTGTTCCAGATGACTGTATTCCAGGATCTCTTGTTCAGTATAGGTATAAGATTCTTGCTGGCTGCGTACAACAATTTTTGTGAGGCGGGTTGAAATTGGTTCAGACATAGGGCAATTCTCCCTCTACTATTTAACCAGCCGCATCCAGCGATTTGGCAAAGTCTTCAAAACGGCTACGCTGATCTTCGGTGAGGTGGGTCGGCAGGCTTACATGGATCTCGGCATAGAGATCGCCACGTGTCTCTGGATGGCCTGTTTGTGGCATGCCCTGGCCACGCAGGCGCAACGCACGACCATCATCAGTGCCAGCAGGTATACGCAACATCAGCCGGCGTCCATCGGGCAAAGGTACAGGGATCTCACCACCGAGCATAACGGTGGTCAACGGAGCATGGACCGTCGTGCGCAAAGTAGTACCATCGCGGGTAAACTGAGGGTCGGGAAGCACGTGTACTCGCAGGTACAGATTGCCACGTGGATTACCCTCCGTACCCTGTCCTGAAACACGGATACGAGCGCCATCATCTACACCAGGGGGAATCTTCACCTCAAGACGGCGCGTCCCCCCATTTTGCTCGGCCAGCTCAAGGACACGCTGACTCCCTTGATAGGCCTCACGCAAAGAGACCTCCACATCAGCCTCAATATCCTGTCCAGCCATACTACGGGCCGAGGGACGAGGACCACCCCGTGCATATGAACGGCGCCTACCCCCACCAGGGCCAGCGGAATGAAAATATGTCTCAAAGAAATCTGAAAACGGCGAGGCCCCACCAAATAGATCCTCAAGGTCCTCCTCGTTCATAGTCTGATACTGATAATTACCACCAGCAAAACCGCCCGCGCCCCGTCCTGCAGTGCCCGCGCCAGCTGGTTGACCGGCACCCGGCCAGACACCATAACGCTGATAGTAATCACTCATCTCATTATACTTTTTACGCTTCTCAGGATCAGAAAGGACTTCATTGGCCTCGTTAATTTCCTTAAACTTGCTTTCCGCCTCTTTATTGTCCGGATTCACATCAGGATGATATTGGCGGGCCAGACGACGAAAAGCACGTTGGATCTCCTTCTGGGTAGCATCCTTGCTAACCCCTAAGATCTTATAATAATCCTTATAATCTACAGCCATTTTACAATCGCTTTCTTTCTACACTACGCAAAAAGAAGTACAAAACAGCACAGAACTAGACTTCACGAAACTCTCCCTCGATAGTCCCTGAATCGTCTTCAGGACGGGAAGATGGATTGGCAGTGGCAGAACCATCAGAGGCTCCAGTCTGGCTATAGACTTCCTGGCCAACCCGTTGTAAACTCTGCTCTAGCTCCTCTGAACTCGTGCGGATGCGCCCCTGATCATTGCTGGCAAGGGCATCGCGTACAGTTTTCACTTTATCCTCAATCTCGGTACGCAAGGTAGCCGAGATCTTATCAGCTGCATCTTTTAACGTACGCTCAGCCTGATAAGCAATAGTATCAGCCCGGTTGCGTAGATCAATCTCTTCTTTACGGCGCTGATCTTCCTGCGCATGCTCTTGAGCCTCACGTACCATACGCTCGACATCGCTCTTGGAGAGACCACTAGATGCTGTAATGGTGATTTTTTGCTCTTTACCCGTGGCTTTATCGCGAGCCGTAACATTGAGGATACCGTTGGCGTCAATGTCGAAGACCACCTCAATCTGCGGTACCCCACGTGGCGCAGGCGCGATACCTTCAAGCTTGAAATGGCCCAGGCTCTTATTATCGTGGGCCAACTTACGTTCGCCTTGCAGAACATGGATTTCGACGGCTGACTGGTTATCATCAGCCGTACTGAACATCTCACTCTTACGAGCAGGAATTGTGGTGTTACGCTCGATCAAAGGCGTCATCATACCGCCCAACGTCTCAACGCCCAGCGACAACGGCGTCACATCCAGCAACAAAACATCTTTCACATCTCCCTGCAACACACCGGCCTGGATCGCCGCGCCGATCGCCACCACCTCATCTGGATTGACACCCTTATGAGGTTCCTTGTTGAAGATGCTCTTCACCATCTCCACCACAGCCGGCATACGGGTCTGACCACCAACCAGCACCACTTCATCAATCTGTTTGGCATCAATACCCGCATCTTTTAAGGCCTTCATAACCGGCTCACGTGTTTTCTCGATCAGATCACCGACCAGTTGTTCCAACTTTGGACGGGTCAGGGTAATCACAAGGTGTTTAGGACCGCTACTATCGGCGGTAATAAAGGGGAGATTGATCTCAGTCTGCTGCACCGTGGAAAGCTCGATCTTGGCTCGCTCGGCCGCCTCTTTCAAGCGTTGGAGAGCCATACGATCGTTGCGTAGATCAATACCTTGCTCGCGCTTAAATTCGTCGGCCAACCAGTTGATGATATGTTGATCAAAATCATCACCACCCAGATGGGTATCACCATTGGTAGCCTTCACCTCAAAAACACCTTCACCCAATTGCAGGATGGAGATATCAAAGGTACCGCCGCCCAGATCATAGACCGCGATCGTCTCGTCCTTCTTCTTGTCCAATCCATAGGCCAGAGAAGCGGCGGTCGGCTCATTGATAATACGCAACACCTCCAGGCCAGCAATCGTGCCAGCATCTTTAGTTGCCTGACGCTGCGTATCATTAAAGTAAGCCGGTACCGTAATTACCGCCTGAGTAATCTTCTCACCCAGCTTCGTCTCAGCATCCGTGCGCAACTTCTGCAAGATCATGGCTGAAATTTCTGGCGGACTATACTCACGGCCAGCCAGCACAATGCGCACATCACCATTGGCGGCCCGCGTAATCTTATAAGGCATCTCCTTCAGAGAACGCTGCACCTCTGGATCATCAAATTTACGGCCCATCAAACGCTTTACAGAGAACACCGTATTTTCAGGATTCGTCACAGCCTGTCTTTTGGCAACCTGACCAACCAGACGCTCCCCGTTTTTTGTAATCGCCACAACCGAAGGGGTCAGGCGCGAGCCCTCGCTATTCTCTAGCATCGTGGGCTCGCCGCCCTCAATCACTGCCGCCGCCGAATTGGTGGTTCCTAAATCAATACCAATCACCTTGGCCATATCATCTTGCTCCCTTCACACACATACATGCATAGATACTGTAACCACATATGTGGTACGCTTCTACAAATGATCACCACCCTACAAACAACGCACAAGAAGATTTCTCCGCTAATGATAGAGCTTATGCCTCATTATACACACCAATATAGGACACGCATTAGGATTATGCTTGATCGACTGGACCACTGGAAACGAAAACCTGGGCCGGACGCAGAATGCGTTCACCCATGCTATAGCCAGGACGTACAACCTGAACAATTGTGTCCTCTGGATACTCAGTACTTGGCGCGCGCAACAATGCCTCATGTTTATAAGGATCAAATGGCTCACCGGGCACGCCTAGCTCTTTCAATCCCAGTTGTTCCAAGGTATTGCTGAGCTGGCGGGAAGCCAGCATCACGCCCTGCGCCCAGGAATGATCAGCCAGTTCTGGGGGGGCAGAAGCCATGACACGTCCCAGATCATCCAGTACAGGCAACAAGCGCTCAATCAAGGCCGCCTGAGCATTAGTGCGGGTATCGGCCATTTCCTGACGCGTCCGACGCTTAAAGTTGGCAAAATCAGCCTGCGTGCGCTGCAAGAGATCCAGGTATTCCGCCGACTTTTGTTGTTCAGCAGCCAGTTGCTCTGAAACCGCATCCGGAGCCGCGTTTATCTCCTCCTCCCCTGCTGTCTCCTCGGTCAGCTTCTCATCCTGCACATCGGTTTCTTTGGGCTGCTCGGCATCACTATTCTGCATACTTACTCATCCTTTCTATTTCGACCATGCACGAGAGGATACATGGTATTTCTACATTGATGGGATTTTGATTTCAATCTGGTGCTGTACCAGACACGATTTAGGGAGAAATAGTGTATACAGACAGCTAGCTTTAACCCATCTGTAAAAGCAAGCTGCCTGCAATTTTCTTATGGAACGCATAGATGGTTATAACATATCCCCAGGAAAATAATGATTCTTCCAGCGCATATCTATAGCATCATCACTACGCTGATAGCGAATATCGGTCGACAAACGTATCCTGTTGAGAGCATCATAATTGACGGTGGCCGCATGGATCATATAAGGGCTATGGACCACCATATCTCCAGCCTCATAGTCCGCGATCAGCCAGCGGCTCTGGATGCGCTCAGCCAGTTCAGGCAGATCGCTTGTCAGCCAACCTTCACGCATGTTTTTATTAAAAGCACTGATCCGCTCCTCGGGAGGCAGATCAGCGTTTTTGAGCGAAAATTCAGCCTCCATTTTGCGACCCAGCGCATCCGATCCCTCCAGATAGACCAATCCACCAACCTCAACCGGGATATCGCCCAAAGGAATCCAGCTACTACATAAACGATCCGTCCCACCGCGTAGATAGACCAGATCATAATGGGCACCCGTGGTTTTAGCATCTCCTGGCACATTGTAACGGATAAGTTTGCGCTTATGCAAATAGACCGGGCCATCCAGAAATGCCTGATAAAATTTGATTATTTCAGGCGAGGTACAGAATGCCTCGTATGCGGGACTGCGATGAAACTCCATAAACAGTTGATGGGCCAGCTCTTTCTGCTCGATTTGGCCTGAATACAACCCTTCAACGGGGTCTGTAGCAGGCGCAAGCATACCGCTAACCTGGAGCAACTCAAAGAAGCGGCGGCGAAAGGCCAGGACCCGATCACGATCGAGGATGCCTTTCAGCCAGAGATAGCCATGGGCACGATACTTCTCGCGTAACTGCTCCAGCGGCGAAGCCGGATCAGTTGGTTCCAACCATCCCAGGCGTTGGGGGGATTGCGAAAGGGTATAGCCGTTGCTCACCAACGATAGTGAACGCATCTGAGTACTCACAGAGATTCCCTCCTTTGCAAAGTCCAATCGATATAAATACATGATGAGAAAGCTAGCATGCCTTTTCCATATAAAAGTAAGTATACTTATATTATGGAGAAATGTCCTGGAGGAAAGATCATCACGCGCAAAAAGTCTGGCAGGAGATTGGTTTAAAACTGATCAATGGGCCGCAGGTCTGGCTGCACATGACTGGGCCAGGCAATGTTTTGGAGGCTTGCCTGAAAATCTTTTTTCAGGACAGGATCATGGACACGCGTCACCAATTCTTGCTGGATACGCCAGGCTTGATCCAGCGACAATTGCGCTGCGTCTGGTTGCTGCATATATGTATATAATTCAGACTGCAAAATATGCAATGGCCAGGCTTCACCGGGAAGATTCAACTCTTCTGCCAGTTGTAAAGCCTCATGCACATAGGTAAGTGCCAGGGTCGACTTCCCTTCATAATGGGACAGGATGGCCAGACAATGGAGATAACAGAGGCGATAACGACGATTATCATTAATACGGCAACCAAATTCAATAGCGTCATCCCGGGCCACCGCATAATCATGATGCTGGAGTAAGGCCAGCGTCTCAAACCAACGCGTCAGGCCCACAACAGACGTTGAATCATCACGCACACGCAACGCCTGACGAGCATAGCTATAAGCGTCGGCCAGATCACCTTTGAGCATACTCACCTCGCACAGCTTACGGGCCAAAAATTCCGTATACGGCTGGTTAGTAAAATGCTCATTCAGCGCGCAGGCTTCCATAAAATTCTTAAACGCTTCATCCGGACGTAGCAGCGCTAGATTGATAGCTCCCATGACAGCCAGGCAACCAAAGATTAACGGCGAAATGTCCAGGCCACGTGCCACAGGCAAAGCTTCCTGACAGCTCTGCAGGGCCTCTTCATAATAGCCACATTCCTGCAACGCCCAGCCCAGGCGACACGAACTCAAGGCATGGCCCCAGCAATCATGCTCCTGCACACTTAAAGCATGGGCCCGACGTAATAGCTCAATGGCTTCACCGGCACGTCCAGCATGGATACGCGACTCAGCCAGCATGCACAAACAATCAGCCTCGACCACACGATTACCCAGCATAGCATAGAGAGTGGCGGCCTCCTCGGCATAAAAGGCAGCCTCATCCGGAGAAACAATGATACGCTCATCCTCCCAATCACGTGTACGCGCATTAGTATTCATGATACCACCGATACTGCGCATAATAATTTCAGGACGCTTAAGCTGACGCGCCACATACAGAGCCTGCTCACCCGAAATACCTTCAGCCGCCAGATCTCGACTATAACCACTTAATTGAGCCAGATTCCAGGCCGACTCAGCCTGTCCAATCTGATCATGGTGTTCCCGGGCTATCTGCCACGCCTCAAGCAGCAGTTGCTTGACAGCTTGAAGATCAAAGCGCTCACGCGTAGCCAGAACGGCCAGACAGTTCAGGGCCGCGCATTCAATGGTAGCTTGTTTCGTTGCGCGAGCATAAGTAAGCATTTCTTCATGGATTTGCTGAGCTCGATCCAGCTCATTTCTGATCTGATAGCAACAACCCAGATAGGTATACAATTCCTGTACCCGGTTACTCTTAAACGATACAGAACAGCGCTCATCAGTACATGCATTCAGAAGGCGTCGGGCCTGCTCAAAGTAACCAATCGCATCTTGCAATGCATATAACTCGCAGGCCTCAGTACCTGCGATGACCGCATACTCAAACGATTGTTCATGGTAACCAGCCTCTAATGAGTGATAGGCCAGGCAGGCCGCCGAAGCCTGCTCGACAACAAGGATATGCAAGATTTGTCGATGTAACAACTGGCGACGCGCATCACTCAAGCTACTATATACCGCCTGGCGAATAATTTCATGCCGAAAAGTATACAAAAAGTGTCCTTGAACACTACCAGTCACCCACAGCATTCCGCAGTTCAACACTTCATCCAGGGCCTGTAAAGCATCTTTATCTGCGAGCGCAGCAACCTGGCACAACTGCTCAAACGTACAGCCTCGTCCAAATACAGCTACCGCCACCAGTAATTCTTTCCCGGTGCTCGACAGCTTCCTGATCCGGCTCTCCAGCAGCACCCGTACGCTCGAAGGCACGATATGGCAGAGATGATCAGAATGCTGGCAAGCATCCGACACATCCAACCGCCAGCCACCACCATCCGTCAACGGACGCTTCAGGATCTCCAGATCTGCCAGCGCATTTAACGTCTCCAAGAGATAGAAAGGTTGACCGCTTGTATAGCCAAATAGCCATGAGGCGACCTTTTCAAGCTTGCCATCAGTCTCTCCGGCAAATTGAGACGATGGAGCAGGCTGATAGTGTACTAGCTGGCGCAAGAGATCCCGTACATCCTCTTTCGTCAGCGCCTGAAGTGAAAATCGAGCCAGAGGAGAGAAACGCTCAACCTCCTCAAACCAATCCTGCCGCTCCGACAACAGATAAGATTCATCATTGCGCTGTGTCAAAATCAGGCAGACCGCTGTCTGCTGCTCCTGCCAGAAACGCAACATATAATGCAACAGATCAAAGCTGGAAGTATCAGCCCATTGTAGATCATCGATAAAAAGAACAAGCGGGGAGCGTTGCGCCCAGGCCTGTAGCAAGCGAGCAATAGCTTCAAAAAGATGGGCCTGCGCGACAGTCACATCCTCAACTGGAGGTGCAAGATCAGGGTACCGCTCGCGTAATTCGGGAAGCAAACGACTAACCTCAGCCAGCCAGAGATCGGGCAAGAGATCCTCAGGCGCATTTTCCTCTTCCATATGCCGCCGCAACAGTTCAATAATAGGTTGATAAGGAAGATGTCCACCAGTTTTATAAGCACGGCCAATCAACACGCTAGCCTTCTGCGTCTGCACCCAATGCAACCATTCCAGGACCAGACGCGTCTTACCGATACCGGCATCCCCTTCAATCAATACTACCTGTGGACGGCCTTCAGAGGCCAGTTGATAAAATTCAATCAAACGATTAAATTCCTGTGTTCGTCCAAGTAACGGTCCTTCAAGGCGCATCGATGCAGGCGGGGTAACCTGATGAGAAGATGATAGGCCTGGCATATTGACCGGGGTATGCTGAGCAAGCGTAGAGGTAGCTAAGCGGATACTTTCCGCCAGTGAAATCATGCTAGCCGTTGGATGTACCTGCTGCTCCTGCCAGAGGAGCTCGCGATAATCCTCATAAGCGCGCAAAGCCGCCACACGTCGGCCTGCAGCCATGTGTGCTTGCATCAAACGGCTATTGGCAGCTTCATGCAAAGGATCCAGGGAGCGCCAGGTCAAAAGCGTTTCCAGGTTCCGCTCAATCAGGCCTGACGCCGCATACAAGACTGAAAGTTGCTCAAAAACCTGATGCATATGAGCATGATACTGCTCACGCTGATATCTAAGCCAGGTATCGAAGTCAGGCGCATCGGACAACGTAAATCCAGCCAGGATATCGCCGCGATACAGTCTGGCCGCCTGCTGCAATTGTGCAAGCAGATCAGCCTGTACTTCATCATGATTACGCGTAATAATGGAGGACTGCGAAATAGTAGTAGCTAGCGAGCAGGCTGAACGAAAAGCATAAAGATCTACTTCAATATCCGACTGTATATCGATGCCAAGCGCCGTGCGGTCACCCAAAAGATGCGACTGTCCAGTTGAATTATCAGTGCCCAGCACACTACGTAGATCACGAATAATCGCACGCAACGACATATGTGCATGATGGGCATCACTATCAGGCCAAAAGAGTTCAGAGAGCTGCGTACGAGAATGCGATCCCCCCTCAATAGTTAAATAGGCCAGAAGTGCCAGAGCTTTGCGAGTTGCAAACGAGAGCAGTATATCTCCATGATAGATTTTCGGTTGACCCAGAACAGAAATATATAACCTACTCATCAAGCATACAGCTCCCTTCAGCAAACTTGCAGCAGACCTCCAATGACGCCTAATAGTATATCTACTCTCACCGGAAAATAACAAGCACAAGTAAGCCTGACAAAGTTGAGCAGAAATAAAAAGTGGTTACATTATCACGCTAGCATCACGCAATTTTTCACGTTTCATCATTATGCTCTGAATAGACTACTATCGTTGTAGCCACTCAGTCAGTCAGTCAGTTTTCAAGAAAGGACATTTTATATGAAATTCCAGATAAAACCCAGACCAGTGTTTGTCCCCATCGACGAACAGAAGCAAGCAACTGAAACTTCCCTTGCAGCCATTGAATTGACTGAAGAAGAGTTGGAAGCCGTCCAGGGTGGCCACGGCGGTTGTGGAGATAGTGGTTGTACAGATAGTAGTAGTACGAGTAGTACGAGTAGTGATTGTGGGAGCGGGGGCCACAGTCATCACCACTATCGCCACTACCGCTATCATCACTATCATCACTACCATCACAGCTACTACTAATAGTCACAGTAGAACAGCAGAAAAGGCACTAGCCTTTTGAACTCCTGATAGATAGGGTCCACTCACTGAAAAGATCTCATCCGAAATAGAGATACAAATAAGGAGTGGGCCCTATTTATGCGCCCCATCCACACACGCTCAGATCCCGTGATTACCTCTTCCCTTGAAGGGAACTTACTTGTAGCAATTGAGCGTACCGTTAGTGCATACAAGGCACAGGTCACAGCAATCAAGCATCATGTGAGTGGTAGGAAATTGTTGGGCGGTCACGCTCAACAATTTCCTACCACTCACATAAAAGCCAGCGCCGCAGGCACGAGGCCTCAGAGCAAACACACATATCCTACATTTAAAAGGTAGATCTTTGCCTGCCCGTATTAAAAGAATAAAATTGGTAGATACTTTTTATTCAATACGCATAGCAAACAACAAAATTTCCTATAAAAACAGCTAAACTTCCCCAACACTTATGGCGATGTATAGTAGTGTAAGAGTTAGTAAAGCAAACGTCACACAAGCTCCTCTATACTCTTACCTGCTACTAGAGTGGTTGCTAGTAGGAGCGTCAATATCGCTATAGTCTTAAACCAATGCTGTAACCCTTATGTTTTTACACTTCTACTCTATAATAATTGGCGAAAGGAAGCGCCAGCTTAAAACAAATCTTTTCTTACAAGTAGCTTTTTTGGTTCAGCAGTGGGATCAGCCACATATCAGCTAGCGCAGATGACCACATGATCCATTCTCCTCTCTTCAAAAGAAGGCCACAGCGGGAGGTCAGTCGAAGCCAATACGAGCTTCGGCTGACCTTTTTTTATCCTACGCTAAGTATGATCGTTTTTCTGATACTTTTCGCTAATGGAAACGCATAGAGCTCAACAGCATAAAAGGAAAAATGCATGCGGTATACCAGCCAAATTATGCGCGTGATTAGCAATCATAAATATTATTGGACAATGACAGTCAGGTTCATGTCTGGATGGACAGTACAGTATAAGTGGAAAGTTCCGGCCGTATTGAAGGGTCCAATATCCTGACTGACATTGCCATTGACGGTTGCATCGAGCTGGGGTGACCCTTTCTCATCTTTGGGAATCTGCATGCCATCAACCCAGCTACCATTGGTGATGATATGGATGGCCGGACTATCATTGATCAGCGTTACACTTTCTCCTTTATGGATCGTAATCGATTTTTGGGTAAAGTTGGTCTCACTCATATGTACTTGATTCTGACTTGCGTCGCCACAACCTGTCAGCATAGCTAACATAGCTATACAGCCCAGCAAGATAAATAAAATACCTTTTTTCATTCTTCACATCTCGCGTCAAAATATTATTATTCCTTCAGTATATTATAAGGGGAAGGGATACCTTAGGGGTATGTATAGGGACTTGGCCCTATGGACAAAAAAGCACGGAAGTTTTATGCTCACAGTAGATAATTAGTAACGTCAAGGAAGCAGCGCTTAAAGCTTCTATTTCTTAGCCATTTTATTTATACTGAAGAAAGGCCTGAAAAGGTATCATGCGTTTACATCTTTCACGGATTCACCTGATTTGTGCATCCATGCTCAGTCTTGGATTATTTCTGACACTGGTCGGCACCTCATTTGCGGCACCGTTTCACGCGAAAGTAACCTCATCAGATCCAAAGGCAAACTCGACGATCAAGCAGGCACCAACGAAAATCACGGTCACAACGGCCGAAAATATGAAACCGGGAGCCGCCAATAGCAATCTGCTGGTGTATGGACCCAGTGGAGAGTTGATCAACGATGGGGACGCCAAAGTAGATTTGAATAAGCCCGATCAGATGTCGGTCAATATCAAACCAGAAAAGGATGGCGTGTATGTTGTACGCTGGACCACAGTATCGGCCGGCGACGAGGATCCTGATCAAGGAGCCTTTGTTTTTACCGTTGGAACTGCCGCCGGCGAAACAACAGCCCAGGCCCAACCTACGGCTGTCTCAACGTCCAATACCGCGCCAGCCAAATCTACAACCGATAACAGCGGTGCTATCTGGATCCCCATTGTTACAGGATTAATTGCTCTGATCGTTGGATTGGGAGTAGGCGTTGGTATTGGCCGAGGTAGTAAACCTGCTGCAGCAACCACCACGACCGAGACCCCCAAAACACCCATTAACCAGAGCTAATGTATTACAGCAATCAGGCAGGGAGTCGACTGGCTCCCTGCTTTTTTTATGTAAACGCCCAACGCTGCCAGGGGCAGAAATATGGCAGCCTGTCAGGCGACTGCGCTCATACGCTTGAACGGCAAGCTATAATTGAGATGATTAGTCACATTGACAGCGCTAAAATAATGTGCTATTCCTCTAAGTAAGATAAAGAAAGCAAGCAGTGAAAATTGAACACAGGATGTGTTGAAATACTCCTTGTATGACCATGTAGCAAAGTTAGCAAGCGAGCGGATCAGAGCGAAGGAGTCCTTTCGATGTCAACATATCTCTGTTTTAACATCCCACAGCATGGGAATGTCAATCCAACACTGGCAATCGTCCAGGGACTCATCACACGTGGCGAACAGGCCACCTATTATTTGACCCCGGAATTTCGGGATCCAATCGAGGCAACGGGGGCACTATTCAGGAGCTATACTTCCAGCCTGGATTTCAACGCCATGATCGCGGCAATGGGCTCACAAAGCAGTACCGAGCGCTATCTCACATTAAGTGAAAACATTCTCCAGGAGTGCCGCGCCCTCCTTCCTCACATCCTCAATGATCTCCAGGGACTCCGACCAGATGGCATCATTTATGGACAGGCGGCGCTCTGGGGCCGTCTGCTGGCGCAAATCATGCATGTACCTGCGATCAGTGTGCGCAGCAGTTATGCAATCAATCAGTATTTTCAATTGTTCGCTCCATCGCCACCGACGCTTGAGCCAGAGAAGGCTGAACAAAACCGGCAACGCAGAGATAGTATCAACGATCAATTAAACTCGTTATGTCGGGAATATCACATTACGCCGTTCGATTTCACCGATATATTCTCCTATGCTGAGCCGTTGACACTCGTAACCATGCCACGTACCTTCCAGTATGCAGGCAACAGTTTTGATAATCGCTTCAAATTTGTTGGCCCCTGTATCCTTCCGCGCAAGGATAACACCCATTTTCCACTTGAGCATCTGGGCAATCATCCCCTACTCTACATATCATTGGGCACTTCATTCAATAATCGGCCCAAATTCTATCAAGTATGTCTCAATGCCTTCGCCAATACCCCATGGCAGGTTGTTATGGCGACTGGAACACAAGTAACACGCGCCGAACTGGGGCCGATACCAGAGAATTTTATTGTCCAACCCTATGTGCCACAGCTAGAGATACTGGCTCGGACCAGCATTTTTATCAATCATGGGGGCATGAACAGTACAATGGAGGCCCTCTCATTTGGCGTACCCCTGATTAGTGTCCCACAGATACAGGAACATGAGCTAACGGCCAGAAGAGTGGTTGAGTTGGGATTGGGAATGGAACTGGGGCCTGAACTGGTGACGGCGGAAAGCTTACAGATGGCTGTGGCGAACATTGCCCATCAACCGGAGATCCGCATGCGTACACGCCAGATGCAACACATTATCGCGGAAACCGGAGGGGTACACGCGGCCGTGGACGCCATCCTACAATATCTACATACACGGCAAGCGTATAGGCACGTAACTTCTTTCGCCCCGAAAAGTGGTTTTTAGCAGCAGGGTCGCAATCAACTCTTCTTCCATTAACTTTCGCTACGTGTTATAGTGAGGTTGACGATTGTTATTGGATACAGCCCTTGATTGTTTTATCTATGTTTGCGTACCAGGATGAGCACTCAAGGTTTGAAAAGAGGGAAAAATGGCCATAGAATGCACGCATCTTGATCTCATTCAAGAAGTTACGCCTAGTGCACAGGGATGCGAGGATTGCTTAAAGATAGGTAGTAGCTGGGTTCATCTACGTATCTGCCTGATATGTGGACATGTTGGCTGCTGCGATTCCTCGCCGAATAAGCATGCGACCAAGCATTTTCATAGTACCAATCATCCAATCATTGCGTCCTTTGAGAAGGGGGAAGATTGGGGTTGGTGTTATATCGATCAAGTTGAACTTGATTTTAGTGAATAGTATCTCATCCATAGTTTATTGCATGATAGTTATAGAGCAGTCACTTTATGAGTTTTCATACAAGTGACTGCTTTTTTTTGCTGCCGGGGCCTCGCGCCTGCGGCGCGAGGCATTTTTTATATGTGGTGCTCAGGGCGGCTGCAGCCGCCCTGAGCACCACATATAAAAAATGGGGGATGTTAGATTGCAGTTCATAATAGAGTTGATGGAGTGTGTTTTATTTGGGGTTGGTGGCGCGTTCGAGGAGGGTGATGAGTTGGAGGGCTTCGTGGGTGGAATGTCCACAGATGTCTGGGTCTGGTTGGAAGGATGAGCAGACGGCGGGTCGTTCGGGTTTGCCGAAGATCTGGCAGCGGTTGTCGTTGCTTAAATTGACACAACGAACTCCTGCGGGTTTGCCGTCGGGCATGCCGGGCAGTGGACTTGAAATTGATGGCGCGATACAGCAGGCTCCGCAACCAATACGACAGGCCATGATAGGGTGATCGGGTGCAGCCTGATGCATGGGTATTCTACTCCTCATTCATGTCCTTCAATCTTTCTTATTCAAGCATGCAACATATATTGGAAAGTTAGATACTACTCTATCAAACTTCATGGAAAAAGCAAGAGGGTATGGGATTCTCGCAGGGCTTTTTAATATTTGCCCAGAGATCGCAGGGAGATCATGAGCAAGCGATCAGATGTATATTATTTCAGGTGTGGAGTGTGTGTGGTGCGCGGCCGCGGCCGCGCACCACACACACTCCACCCCCCCAACCCGGCGCCGCAGGCGCCAAAAAGGAACATTAACAGCGAAAAATGAGTTGGGCGTGCGTCTATATTGTGTGATAGTAATTGGCATTGGATGTGATAAAAGGCATATTTTGACACCGAGATAACAAGCATGTACTATACTATATAGTATACTTTAAAGTGCCATATTGTAAAGGTACAGTCTCTTTTTTCACTTCTCCACTCGCAGGAAGAGGTATGATGAATAGAAATCCAGGTTGTTTTGGAAAATATGAACTGCTGGAGCCGATTGGTTCGGGAGGTATGGCCCAGGTCTGGAAGGCGCTGCATCCAGATCTACGGCGCTTCGTGGCCATCAAAATTCTCCATGCCGATCTCAAGTATATGTCGCCAGCAATGATGACACGCTTTATCACTGAAGGGCAGGCGGTCGCGCAACTCGATCATCCGAATATTGTCAACATCTATGATCTACACATTCCTGATGCAAAGGAAGAGGGTTGTGAGCCTTTCCTGGTGATGAAGTATGTCGATGGTCCAACTCTGAGCAAGTATATTCAGAATACTTCACGCGCCAGTCACTTTCCAGGCGCAGAGGAGATTGTAGAACTATTTGCTTCGATCAGCCTGGCACTGGATTATGCGCACAAAAGAGGCATTATCCATCGCGATATCAAACCATCCAATATTTTGCTGGATACGACCAATACAGAAAATAACGCCATGGGCGAACCTATTTTAAGTGATTTTGGCCTGGTCAAGATCATTGGCGCCCAGGGTCCCACCGAAATAGGAGCGTTAATGGGGACGCCGCTCTATATTTCGCCAGAACAGGTACAGGGTAGAGAGGTAAGCCATAAGAGCGATCTCTACTCGCTTGGCATTATCCTTTATGAAATCTGCACCGGCACACCTCCTTTTCGGGGTGATAATGCGTACGCGATTATGCGGCAACACCTTCAGGATGAGCCACCGCTACCCAGCCTGATCAATCCTAATCTCCCTGCCGATGTTGATGAGGTCATCAAACACGCGATCGCCAAAGATCCTGACCAACGTTTCAATAGCGCCACATCAATGACCATCGCACTTGCCCATGCATTCCAGGTGCCAGTTCCTGAGCGCATTCGCATGCATTCCAGCAAGGAACTGATGATTACCAGGACACCAACCAGGGCCGTAGAGATGGAGATCATGACCACGCTTTCACCGGCTCCAATCGCGAAAACGAATCGTATCTGGAAAAACATCTGGCCCATTTTTATTGCCGCCCTGATCTTTGTCATTCTTGGCGCCACCCTGCTCAACAAAATCATCACCATCTTCCCATCGGGGGCCGCCAGTCCCAAAGATACAGTGGTTGGACAGCTCACATTTTATAATACTGGTAACGCCCTGGATGTTAATCATTCAACCATCAACGATGGTATCAAGCTCCATCTGACCAGCCTCGTCCCACCAGCAAGCGGCAATAGCTATACAGCGTGGCTTTATAATCAGCACTCTGAAGATGCTCCATTGTTACTGGGAACGTTGAAAGTACAACATGGAGAAGGCACGTTAACGTATCAGGATCCAGCACATCAGAATTTATTAGCGGCAATGAGTGATTTTGTGCTGGTTGAAAAGCCTACTAATAATAATGATGTTAATCCTTTGCTCGACACCAAACAATGGCGCTACGTTGGGAGCGTGCCACGCCAACCAAATCCAGATGATCCGGATAAATTCAGTCAGTTGGACCATCTACGGCACCTGCTGGCCAATGATCAAACACTGGATGTACGCGGACTCCATAACGGCATCGACTTCTGGTTGCAGCACGATATAGAGCAGATACAACAAGAGTCCCAGGACATTAAGAATCAGAAAAATCCCGACGTGATGCGCCAGAAACTAACCGATATGCTGTACTATATGGATGGTCCCTGCGCCGCCATTGAGGCCCAAAGCAGCGGACATCTGCCCGCAGCGCCAGAGGCAAATATTGCTAATGAGGCAAAAATAGGATTATTGCAGTGTGCGCAACTTAACAATATCAATGGACATATCAAGCATGTCGGACTGCACCTGACAGGCATCGTACGCGCGCCGGGTGCAATCCAGCAGCAGATTACCGATGCGAATAGCATCAATAACCATCTTAGCAAGCTTAATACCTTGATCAAGCAGATGCATACGCTGTCTATTCAGCTCAGCAAACTGACGAGAAGCCACTTACTGGCAGCCAGCGATCAACGCAATCAACTTGCTCAACTAGGAGCTTTTAGCGTCTCCACCACAGGCTGGACCGATCCCGCTACCCATAGCACAGAGCCAGGCATCGCCCAACTGTGTAATCAGATCGCGGGACTCGCCACCATTCAGGTCCATACCTATCTGGTGAAACATTAAAACCATTGGCAGGCTAGCGGTCAAAGGAGACTGCTTCCCTATAGCGGCGAAGCGCCTCAAGATGCTCCACTGGAGTCCCAAATTTGGCATTCATCGTATTGAGAGAGATATGGGTAGCACCCAGGGAACGCCAAATTTCGGTTTGTCGTACCTGCTCATCTAACGTCTCGCTGGCATTGACACGAGCCTCAATACCCAACGAACTGCGCTCGCGGCCCGCCTCCTGAAGATAAGTAAACAGGCGCTCAAGGGTCGCACGCATCTGATCATCTGGATCACCAAGGGGGAACCAGCCATCAGCCAGGCGAGCAGTCCGGCGTAACAAAACATCTGAACTACCACCAGTCCAGATGGGAATCGAACGCTTGACGGGCAAAGGATTCAAACCGGCCTCAGTAACAGTATGATACTTGCCTTTATAGGTCACCACCTCCTGCTTCCACAGTTCCCGCAACACCTCAATCTGCTCCTCAACCATCTTGCCACGCGCATGGAAATCTATCCCCAGCCCCTCATATTCCACAGCATTCCAGCCCACACCGATACCCAGTCTAAATTTGCCGCCGGTAAGTACATCCACCTCTGCCGCTTGCTTTGCGACCAGTACCGTCTGGCGCTGAGGCAAGATAATCACGCCGGTCACCAGTCCAAGTTGAGTCAAGGCAGCCAGATAGCCAAAGAGCACAAACGGTTCATGGAACAGACTGTTCTGGGTATAACCGGTCCAGCCTGGACGATTGGTTGGATCGGCTCCAAGCACATGATCATATGCCAGAATATGTTGGTAGCCCATACCTTCAACAGCTTGAGCATAATCACGAATCACCGCTGGATCAGCACCAATCTCATTTTGTGGAAAAGTAACACCTATTTGCATATGCACCTCCCAGACGTATCTATAGCTTTCAACAGCATTTATTCAATAACACTGTGCTTATACTAATCGATAACAGCAATACGTTACGTATTATTTCACGTAGAGCAATGCAAAAAGGTTTATCCAACAATTATTTCTTTACCTTTGCAAATCATCATCGAAAAATGTGTAGCAATATGTAACAGAATGTACATATTTTTGCCAGAGACACTTTTATACAAGCTGGCCCGTACTATCTCTATCACGACAACAATTTGTTGAGAACGTGTCTGACTCCCACTCTCTTGAAGAAGCATACAGCCAGCCGCACTCGGGCCCTAAAGGACCCATGTTTTTTTTACGTGTGGTGTCAAAAAGTGTTCGGATAACACTTTTTGACACCACACGTAAAACCTTTGGAGCGCCAAAGGCGCGAAAAAACGCTTAGCGGTCCATAGATTTCATGGGAGTAAGACACACTCTCTTAGAGTGTCTGAAGATAAACAGAAAGATTATAGAGATGAGGATACGATGGCATGCCCAATCAGAAACAATCCCTGGAGATAATTACAGAGCAATATACTTCCCTGCTACAAAATATCTGCGATATTGCCACGATGTATTATTTTTTGGGCCATTTCCAGCAAGCCCGACAACTACTAGATACAGGTATGCAACTTGTAGAGGATAAAGGAGTAGTACCTGAAGCCGGAGGAAATCTACTTTTACAATCAGGCATCTTGCAGACCAGAAGCATTATTTATCTAGGCCACGAGGCTGGTCCTGCTCTGGCTACATTTTTACAGGTGCGTTCCATTGCGGAAACAACTGATAATCAACAATTACTGGCCAGTGTTATCGATTGGACTGGACAGGCCCTCTATTACCAGGCGCTCAATGCCAGTGAACTAGAAGCGGATTTTTCTACACCATTGATGTATTTTGAAGATGCATTGGAAAAGCGCAGGCAACTCCAGGATGAGCGTGGAAGCTGCGAAACGACGTTTAATATTGGCCGTGTCTATCAAAATATGGGACAGGATGATTCAGCCCACACATATTTTGTTAAGGCGCTGACACTGGCTGAGCAGCACAATTACCAGATACAAATGGCTGAAATATTGTTGCATCTGGGATCTTATGCACAGACGCAAGGGGATTTAGAAGCGGCCATGAAATCGATGACGCTGGGTATGACGATGCGAGAGGAGCTTAATTTACGCGTTGATCTCCCCTTCACATATCTGACCATTGGCAACCTTGTACAAAAGCGAGCGGACATGGATCAGGCTGCTTTATATTATCAGAAAGCCGCCCTGCTGGCACAAGAGATGGATTTGCCGCAGCCCTATGTCTTTGCGCTGCTTAATATCAGCTATCTCCATCTAGCGCAAGATCAACCAGCTAAGGCGCTCACCGTTATTGAAGAGGCCCTGACACTCGCGCAGGACAACCATTTACAATTTGCTCGCACTGCCCTGCTAGCCATCCAGCAAGAGATACAACAACAATCTCAGTAGTCGTTATGTTATCAATAGCTCAATGTACGTAGGATTATTTATACAGGCAACCAGATATGCTATAGTAGCAGTTAACGCTCCTGGTAGAGTTAGGAGCGCTATTTCATCCAGCACAAAAATAGATGAGTAGCTATCCAGCAATACACATCTATAGTTATAGAAAGGGAGCCTGTATGCTTCGCTTATTGATTGATACTGATCCAGGCATTGATGATGCCCTGGCACTATTTTTAGCCATAGCTTCACCAGAAGTACAAATTGAGGGCATAACAACAGTAAGTGGTAATGTATCAATTTCGATGACTACCCATAATGCCCTGGCCTTGCTTGAACTGGCAGGAGCAACACAGACAACGGTCGCCAGTGGTAGTGCCCGTCCACTGATTCGCCAGGCAGTCTTCGCGGATCATGTACATGGAGAGAATGGTATTGGCGGGGTCCAATTGCCCGCTCCACAGCAGGAGCCGCTCCACAATAAGGCCGTCGAAACCATTATCCAAACAATCTTGCAGGCACCCGGAGAAATCACCCTTGTAGCATTAGGGCCACTCACCAATCTCGCCCTGGCCGTTCGCTGTGAGCCAAAGATTGCAGAAATGGTACGCGAGGTAGTGATTATGGGTGGAGCCTTCCAGGTTCCTGGTAATGTCACGCCAGCCGCAGAATTCAATATTTACGCGGATCCACATGCCGCCCATATCGTCATGCACGCTGGCTGGCCCCTGCGCCTCGTCTCACTCGATGTCACCAACCATACTTTAATGGATCAAGAGCAATTTGCGCGCCTCGCAGCAAACAATCATCCAGTCACCCGCAGCATGCAGGCCATGGCCACATCCTATATTGAGGGCATGGGCAAAAAACGCGGCGTCAGCGGCATAGCCATGCACGATCCCCTCTGCCTGGCAGCAGCCATTCAGCCCGAGCTGATTACCTGGCGAAACGCCTATGTAGACATCGAGCTAAACGGGACATATACCCAGGGTCAAACCATTACCTATTTTGATCAGGATCCAGCTCGCCCTACCACCAACCAGCCAAACGTACTCGCCTCGATCAACGTAGATAAAGAACGCTTCATAGCTCTGTATATGGACACGATCGCAGCCTATTATAGATCCTAGCGAAAGCCAGACAGAGAGCCGTTTTTCCAGCATGTTTTCAGATACACACGATTATGTTATGCTCATGATGTATCCTATATAAGATAGAATAACTTTATCTACCAGCAGAGTTACTAATGATGAGGGGCGGCAACATGATGAATAGACTCGATATCTCGGTTTTTGCGTTAGAGCCACCGGCCAAAATTGGGGTTGGCTTCCACAATGTTGGCAGTGGAGTGTTGCGCGCCTCGCATTCATCAATAATTCACAAGATAGAGGCGCATTATGGAGAGCGCTGTGGGCACATTCCATTAAATGCAGAAAAGCTACGCATCCTGGTGACAGAACATAATCAAGATATCACCACCCAGACTGCTTATCTCAGCGCTCTCTTCAAGAAAGAACTCAAGGCCATCACGGCCGAGGAACTGCGTCAGGAGCAACAAGCCGATACTTCAACGCTCGTGGTTCCGTATATCAACACACCAGAGTCACAAAAATTTATTCAGAACGAGCAGGCTGCTAATTCCTGGGGAATTCCCGCTGCGATGGTCAATCTGTTGAAAAATAAAGCAGACTTTTATAGCTGGCTGGATACATTTGAGCTGCAAAATTTCCAGACTCCCGACTATCAGATCGCACAAATAGAGCAGTTGCCACAACAGGCATTGGCATTCCTGAAAACTATTGAAGCAATCATCACTACAGCTGGACTACCATCGTATCCTCCAGGCTTGATGCTACGCGCCGCGGAATCCGATGGGAATTATGGCTGCTGCTTGCTATATACAATCGGAAAGCGCATTATTCTAGTTCCCAATGGTGAACAAACGGCGGCCATGTTCTACACAGACTGGTCGCAAGCGCTGGAGGATGCACAAAAAATCCTACTGGACACTATGGATGTCGAGAAAGAATCCAGGATCGTCATGAGCCGCTATCTAGATTTAAGCGACTCACCTGGCATGTCGGTAGTTATCATCGATGGACAGATCGAAAGTCTACGCTGGAATGGACAGCTGCAGGCTGAGGGCAGCAAAGCCTGCATCGGGACCAGCAGCTATCAGCCTAAAAATGCCACGATCGCACGCATGCAAGCAGAATATGAAAGTCAGACGCTGGCTTGCTTTGAGCAGGTCCTCAAACGTACGGCCCAACACTTCAACATCGATTTCCAGAGTATCCGTGGCGTCGCCAATATCGACATCATGCTGCCGAGTTCACTAGAAGAAGAATTACAGAAGCGACGTGGACAACAAGCGTCCCTCTATATCGCCGAATGTAATCCACGCTGGACAAATTATACTGATGCTATTTTAAGCGTTATCGGGGCCAATCAGCAAACAGCCAGTATCCAGAACATGCGCAACACAATCCAGCAGCGCATCCAGGCCATCGACAAATACTATTTTCCACCCCACATCCATCAGGCTACATTAAGAGAGCGGATCGCCGAAAAAGACGAGCAATTAAAGGCCAGCGGCACCCGTATCATTTGTCGCATGGCCAAGCATCCCATGGGCATTATCTTCGCTGGCAACATCGAACAGGCCCAGCAGGAACTCACAACCATTATAGAGAAGCTCGCGGAATAATCCAGCAAATCCGTCCTTTTGCGCGCCTTCCTCAGTACGTATCCATTTCAATTATGATAGTGTTATAGTAGTAAGGGAAGTGAATGCTCCACAAGAACAGGATGCCACTTATCTTATTTCAAGCGCAAAGACGCTAGCTCTAAGAGGATGTTATCAATGAGAACACTGATTACCTGTATGGGAGAATGCTTGATTGATTTTCTTCCTAGCAAAAAAGCGGGCCAGAGCAATGAATTTCGCATGTATCCAGCGGGCTCGATCCTGAATGTTGCCGTTGGCGTTTCTCGCCTGGGCCAGCCTACCGCCTTTGCCTGCAAGTTAGCCAGAGATTATTTTGGTCGTACTTTGCATAATTATATAGAACAAAATGGTATTGATACACGTTATCTAAGCACGACTGAAGGACATAGCACCCTTGCCTTTGTGGCCATGGAGAACGGACAGGCCTCGTTTGATTTTTATGGGGATGGAACAGCTGACACCCTGATGACAATGGAGGATGTGCCAGCCAACCTGTTTAATGAGACCAAAATGCTCCATATTGGCTCGATCAGCCTGTTAAGGGGAACTACGCCCGAGACCATCAAAAAAACCTTTCAACGCCTCAGAGGCCATGCCCTCCTCTCGCTCGATCCCAACCTGCGTCCACATCTGGTCAAAGACGAAGCAAAGTACCGCGCACTCTTGCAGGAACTGGTGAGTCAAACCGATCTCTTAAAACTCAGCGACGCCGATCTGGATTGGTTGCATCCTGGCGAATCCATCACAGATGCGCTACGACAGTTGGCCCAGCAGGGTCCTGCCCTGGTGGTTATCACGCGTGGCGACAAAGGGGCGATCGCGTTGAGGAAAGGCGGGGAGAGACCGGTACATATACCTGGATTCAGCGTTGATATCGTAGATACCATTGGAGCAGGTGATACCTTCTGCGCCGGACTCCTCACCTATCTAGCGGATCAGCAGATCCTGACACATGCGGATCTGGCCGCTATCAGCGACGACAAAGTTACCGCGATGCTACGCTTCGCCGCCGCCTCAGCCGCCCTCAATTGTCAGCGCGAAGGAGCTGACCCGCCAAAGCGGTCAGAGGTCGAGGCATTTCTGAAAGCCAAAGATACTCAGCACGCATAGCAAACAGCCAGACTCGTAACGGTATCCCTGCTGGTTGCCGTTACGAGAAAGCGGATTACGCAGGAAGATCATCCTGGGGTTGAAGTAGCGGGACAGAAACCTGCACAGTATCAGGATATTTGATGCCACTACCAGTGTTGAGCAATACGACCCGTTCAGAGGGTTTGATCCAGCCACTGGCGCGCAACTGACGGGCAGCAACCAGAGTGGCCGCACCCTCAGGACACACAAAGAGGCCTTCCTGACTGGCAAGATCAGCCTGAGCCTGCAACAGGTCATTATCATCTACGGCCAGGGCATAGCCATCAGTGCTGCGAACAGCATCCAGGACCAGGAAATCGCCGAGCGCTTTAGGGACATTAATACCAAAGGCGATCGTGCTAGAATCTTTCCAGAATTCAGAAACGGCCTGTCCTTCCTGCCAGGCCTTCACGATCGGGGCGCAGCCTGTGGATTGGACAGCAACCAGGCGGGGTAAACGCTCCCCAATCCAGCCAAGCTGTTGCAGTTCTTGTAGAGCCTTATAGATGCCGATGATGCCTACGCCGCCACCAGTCGGATAAATAATCACATCCGGCACCTCCCACTGAAACTGCTCCGCGATCTCATAGCCCATCGTCTTTTTCCCTTCAATACGATAGGGCTCCTTCAAGGTCGAGGCATCATACCAGCCATGGGACTTCACAGCCCGCCCAACAATTGCGCCGGCATCGCTAATCAAACCATTCACCAGATAAAGATGCGCCCCACTAATCGCGCACTCATTGCGGGTAATCAAGGGTGCACCCTCAGGCATGACCACAAACGCATCCAGGCCAGCGCGTGCCGCATAGGTAGCCCAGGCGCCACCGGCATTGCCATTAGTTGGCATAGCCAGCACCTCAACCCCCAACTCTTTCGCCCGCGAGACTCCCACCGCAGCACCACGCGCCTTAAAAGATCCAGTAGGAATTACCCCTTCATCCTTAACATAGAGATCCAACTGCAGCGACGGCCCCAGACGCTGCAGCGGGAGTAGAGGCGTCATACCCTCTCCCAGGGTCACCACATGTTCAGGAGAGCGCACCGGTAACAGCTCATGATAGCGCCAGAGCGATGGCTCCCGACGCTGTAGCATCTCTTTATTCAAGTATTGCTTGACGGCCGCCAGATCATAGCGCACCAGAAGCGGCGAGCCGCACGAGCATAAGTGTGCCTGCTCATCTGCATTATAGATAGCATGGCAACGAGGACATTCTAGATGTTGAAGAAAACTAAAAGCCAATGGACGCACCTTATCTAGATAGATGGATAGAAAAACTATTTGTGACTACGATCAAACTGGATTGGTAAACTTTTCACACCAAAGACAACATGATTTTTCAGTTGTTGCAAAGTATCTTGATCCTGATGCCGCCAATCTGGCACCAATCGCACCATCGTCTCCAAAGCAATCTTTGCCTCCAGGCGGGCCAGAGGCGCACCCAGACAAAAGTGGATACCATGTCCAAAGGAGAGATGACGATTAGGCGTACGCTGGATATCAAAGCGCAAAGGATCTGGGAACTGCGACTCATCAAAGTTAGCAGAGATCGTCGTGACCTGCACAATATCCCCCTGCTGGATCTGTTGATCCCCCAACAATACATCTTTAGTCGCTATTCGTCCACCAATAATAACACGATTCCCACCTGTACCACGATTGGGTGGCAGATAACGCAGAACCTCCTCAAGGGCCGTGGAAATCAACGTAGGATCCTGTCGCAGCTGCTGCCAGGCTTCAGGATAACGCTCAAAACACAGAAAGGCATTACCGATTAATTGTGTTGTCGTAATATTGCCTGCCACTAGAAGTGTAACAAAAAAGCCATATAAATCCTCATCACTTAACTGTTCACCATCCACCTCGGCCGCTAGCAACAGGCTCAAAATATCTTCGCGCGGAGAGCGACGACGCTCATTGATGGTGCGCGCCATAGTTTCATACATGCTTATATAAAATTCAGGAGATACCGCATCCTGACCCTCATCACTCAGCGAGGGATCAGTGACCAACGAGTCAGACCATTTTTTGACCGCAGCCCAATTGTGGCGTGGAAATCCCAGCATATCAGCGATAACCAGAATCGGCAAAGGTACAGCCAGGTCAGTCACCACATCCATCTCTCCACGTGCCAGGTGGGACTGGACCAGGCCTGAGGCCAGCTGTTCAATGCGGGGCGCTAGCTGAGCAATCGTGCGGGCAGAGAAGGCCTGTGTGACCAATGAGCGCAACTGGCGATGGCGCGGCGGATCCATAGCAAGAATGCTGTTCGCCGCCTCCTGGCTCTCCTGTGGACCTGGAGCTGAGGAGAAGGTAGCATAATCATTCTGGACGCGAATATGATCCTCATAGCGAAAAATGCGCCACTGCTTATGCTGGTCATCATAGCTAACTGGCTCGGTCGCCCGCATCGTACTACACCAATCACGCATTTGATCGTGCCATACTAGAGGTGGCAAAGTGAAATCATCCACGAAAGACGGAATTTGCATGCGTCGAACCTTTCTGTATGCAGATAGATAGCGAATATAGTATTTTATTTATCTACTTCTTAATATAGCACATCCACGCGCTATACTACATATCCTTTTAAGCAGCTTTAACTTTTATCTGCACCTTTAAATGAGTATACAGAGGCTATTCTAACGTGCAGTCGGTGACGGACATAGCTTGAGTGAGTAAATCAGGTGATGCAAGCAAGCGCAATTTTTGCGAGCGTGGATAGCGCTTCAAAGCATATTCAGTGCGAAGAGCATCGCCCTTAGAAGCAAACTGCCAGCTCATCATGAGTACCACGGGCAAACGTGCGCGTGTATAGCGAGCGCCTTTGCCAGCATTATGCATGGCGACACGCCGCTCAACATTCGTTGTGTAGCCCGTATACAGGGTATCATCTTTACAGCGCACTATATACACATAATGTAACGTATCAATCATCAAGTAGATGCCATTTCTGGATGATCAAACAAAAAGTATATGGTTGTATTGTATCATTTTTGTATTTTGTGTTTATAAAGATTTCCCAAAAAAGGTGGTACTTGACAATACATTAATAGGCAAGCATACTTCGAATTAAGGGAATATCTTTAGTTATTTCGGGAGTGCATGTTTTTGCCTGCCACCTTTTTACCGCAACATACAAAATAATGGCTCTCATTGGATGCGTGATTGGCACCGTTGCCCACGCGAAGAACCAACCATTCTTGAAGGGATCGAACAATGGACGTTTATCAGCAAACGAGCGAGAAGCAAGCATCCCATCCATATACGGAACAGGATATTGGCACGACCAGTCTACTTCCAACCTACCGTATGGATCTTCGACCAACCCATAGTAAAGATGTTTTCTATCAGGCTAATCCTGTTTCAGATTGGAAAGAGTTATCCTGGGACAAAATTGGACGCCCATACCGTGTTGAGCGCTGGTCAAAGGAGAAGTTGCGCTGGGAAAAAGAGCATGACCAGCAATTGCCTCCTCAGACTTCATGGGAAATGTTTAATCGCTCATTCCAAAATCTTTTCGATGCAGATGCCCTGGCTACCCGCCAGGCTGCGCTGGGCACACTGGGCACGAGCCTGGGCACACTTAAACTTCACGAAGCATTTGAAGCGGTAGAAGATATAGTACAGGCGACCGTCTGGAATAAGATTCACCGCGTCGAAGATGCCGTCTGGGATCCTCGTGGTAAGCGCGCCCTCTTTGAAGGTCTGGATGTTAAAAAGCCTGAAGTTCTCTTCCTCGGAGCGGCCGACGGCTATGAAGCCATGCAACTGATGGCCATGTATCCTGGCGGACACGCAGTGCTGGTAGATTATGATGACTATTGCCGCACCAACCGCTTCGGCGAATTTCCTGAGGCCTATCCCTTCCTTGGCGAAAATCCGGCCACCGGCGCACCTAAGGTCTGGTACCGTGATGAGATGAATATCGACTTCGAAGTTGTAGACATTCGGGATTTGAAATACGGCAAAGAATTCGATATCGTGGTCAGTATCGGGCTCATCGAACATTTTCCCGATGAATATAAGCCATTGGCATTGGATATGCATCGCCGTTTTCTCAAACCTGGCGGTTACGCCATCATGACCACGCCACGCGCACAGCTACAGTCTAAAATCTTCTACACCCTGTTCGCCGATATCATGAATTTTGCCTATCGAGAATTGATGGATGTAAAGCATCTTGGGCTGTATGCATACGAAAACGGCTTCGAAATCCTGCGGCATGGACGCATTAAAGCCCATAACGGCATTATTGCCCGCACACGCTAACAATCCAGTCCCCGTGTATTGGTGAATACAAGCGATAAATTCAGCAGAAAAATCCCACCGAGCATAAACTTCAGATCCACCCTCGGTAAGAGCGCCCACTTCAGGGCGCTCTATTTCTTTGCCATAAAAGCTAGCATCTAATAATGATTATGCATGTATAATATTTTTATTTATAATTTGCCCAATACATATAATGAATAAAGATGAAACATCTTGTTCATCTGAAATATACAGCTGATTTGAAAGGTCTGGATTGTATGAGAGTCAAGAAAAGTCCACAAAGGATGCAAGTATTCCTCGTTGTGTGCATGTTAGTCCTTTGCGCAGCAGGAGCCTTGTCCTGGAGTCTCTTCACAAACGGAGAACCAGTCTCTGCTGCTGGTCGTTATGCATCATGTGGAAAAATCACGGTGCGTCTGGGTAGCCATACACCGGGATCTTATGCTACGCAGGTAGAAGATTGCTTCACAAAAGGCTATAAGCTCTGTAAAAACGTAGCCCTCACCTACCAGCAGACAGGCATAGACTCAGGCACAACCCGCCTGTTTGAGGTAGTTCGCCTGGGCAGTCGTTGTCAAATTGTCGAAACTGTCACCAACTATGTCATCCCCATGCATAACCCACATGTAACTTACAATTACTGCTCTGGAATATATCAAATATATTCTGGTCTGCGCATACTCAATTGTGGAACTGATGGAGATATCTTTATCCAATCATCAGCACCCACTCCCGGCCCTTCTGGACACTGTGTACCAGGGCCAGCTGTAGATTGTCTGCCCATGGTAACGCCAGCGCTACCTACAAGTTCTGTGCAGTGTCCGACGCCAACGCCTGTTTATACACGCTGCCCGTCAGTCACACCTACGCCCATTGTGAAACATCCTAGAGTCACACCTACACCTGTTACATATTGCTATCCAACACCGATTGTGAAACATCCTAGAGTCACACCTACACCAATTGTGAAACATCCTAGAGTTACACCTACACCTATCGAGACAACACCATGTAGCGATGATAGTTGCTCATGTGGGTGTGATGCTCCCTAAGGAACAGATAAAATGATGTAAAAATTTTTACATCATTTTAAGTTTCGGGAACCTGTAGCAGTTTTGCTGCTACAGGTTCTTGCTATCAATCTACTCTGACTATGCCAAGATACACAATACAAGCTATGGTATGATAAAAAATAGTTTTTTTACGCAGAATGATTGTAGAAAAGGATGTGATGAATGGTCGTAATACAGTCGATTGATACCGCAAGACAGATTCAAGAGAGCACCCAGATTCCATCCGAGGCGGTGGCAATCTGGTGGTTAGGACAAGCTAGTTTTGTTCTCAAGACAACATCCACCACTATCTTGATTGATCCTTTTTTAAATCCAATGGAAGGTCGTGTCATCCCGCCTCCATTCACAGCCGAGCAGTGCCCGCCAATTGATCTAATACTTTATACCCATGAACATATCGATCATCTAGACATACCCACACTGGAGACGTTAGCACGTCACAGATCCCAACCACGCGTTATTGCTCCCAGTCCAATCATGGACCAGCTCCTTAAAGCTGGCGTCCAACCTGAGCAATTACAAGGGGTCCAACCTGATGAAGAGATTATCACTGGCACCAACAAAATCTTGCCCGTCCCCGCCCTGCATGGACTGAGCTTTCCTCCGGTCACCTATAGTTTTGGCCAGGAGATCAGCGATGGCCAATATCGCTACCTTGGCTATATCGTCGAAATGAACGGAATACGCATCTATCATCCAGGAGACACACTGGTCTTTGCAGGATTAGTAGAAAAACTGCAACCACTCAATATTGATCTTGCTCTCCTTCCGATCAATGGTCGGAGCTATTTCAGGGAACAGCAAAATCTTGTGGGCAATATGGATGAGCGCGAAGCCGCCGATCTAGCCGCCGCAGCTGGATTTAAAGCAGTCATTCCCACCCATTACGAGATGTTTGCCGGCAATACTGGCCGTCCAGGTTTCTTTGTCGACTATATCCGCGCTCATCATCCCGAACTCACCTGCTACCTGCCATCTCACGGCCGCCGCCTGATCTATATGAAATAGGAGAGCAGATTTAAATAGAGCCAGACAAACTTTCCGCTTTTTTGGAGCAAAAAAGAATAGATAAAGTAATCCATACCCACAACTGAACGACTATTCATGTTTGTCGTGTGGAGAGCAGAGAGGTGTCCTGACCTTTAGCAAGATTGGGCATCTCTCTTTTTCATGTTTTACAGGTAAAATGCCAGGAAGTTGCGCGGCATACAGCTGATCTGGTAAAGTAACAGCATCCAAATAAGAATTATGATGATGACAGGAGAATCACTGCATGCTATCCTTGCCCGATCAATTAGAGACCGCGATTGAAGCTGCTTTGCAGCATGTGCCAGCCTCAAAATGGAAGAGCACAGCAAAGGCAGTGAGTGAGCGCTATCGCACAGTGCGCACAGGAGAGGAACAATCATTGGCGCGTGGCGCAGGCGATGTATTAGGATATGCAGCCATCATTTTTCCTGCCGCCTATGCCCAGCTCAGTGGCGCCATGGCAGCCGTTCAAGAGAGAATACCAGACTGGCAGCCAAAGTCGCTACTGGATATTGGTAGTGGACCCGGCACAGCACTCTGGGCGGCCTGTGAGCAATGGTCATCACTGCAATCACTGACCGCCTGGGAAAGAGAGCCGGCCTTTATTAATCTTGGACGCCAGCTGGCGCAGCAAAGTGA
Source organism: Dictyobacter alpinus (assembly GCF_003967575.1). Taxonomy (NCBI): domain Bacteria; kingdom Bacillati; phylum Chloroflexota; class Ktedonobacteria; order Ktedonobacterales; family Dictyobacteraceae; genus Dictyobacter; species Dictyobacter alpinus. Next base: position 2,527,544 of record NZ_BIFT01000002.1, on the reverse strand, counting down.
AAATCCTGTCCTCAAACATACCAACTGGCAGCGAGCAACTATTGGCGGCAAGCTCCCTGCATTTACCCAGAAATATGACGTGATTGTGTTTGGACATGTGCTGAATGAGTTACCAGAGGCACTGCGTAAAGAGATCGTGACATTGGCCTGGCAACATTGTTCAGGCATCCTATTAATTGTAGAACCAGGGACATCAGCCGCATTTCCAATCGTCAAAGCACTACGAGAATATCTACTCAGCCTGGAAGCCCATACAATCGCGCCCTGCGCCCACGATCAGGCATGTCCACTGGTCAATGATTGGTGTCACTTTCCGCAACGCCTGGAACGGCCAGCCTTCCAACGGCGCGCTAAAGAGGGAACAGCGAACTGGGAAGAAAGTAAATTCTCCTATGCCGCCATGGCCCGCTTCAGCCCCGGCACGCCCATCTGGGGTCGCCTGATTCATCAGCCCCACAAAACCAAAAGAGATGTTACCCTGAATGTTTCCAGTATCAATGGGATCGTCAATGTACAAATACTCAAGAGCCAGCGCGAAGCATTTAAGCAGGCCACCAACTATAAATGGGGAGAAATACTCACAAACGAAGAGAAAGTATAAGGTAGCGCATTAACAGCTCAAATACTCTTAATGCTCGCTATGCAAAAATATATGATAGTGCTTGCTCGCTGATCGTTTTTTCGCGCCTTTGGCGCTCTAAGGGTTTTACGTGTGGTGTCAAATGTTGCGCGATGCGCAACATTTGACACCACACGTAAAAGAAGGGTGGGCCCTTCAGGGCCCGCGTGCGGCTAGCTGCATGCTCCACGATGAGAGTGGGAATCCAACACTATCAAACAAAAATGACCCAGCTCATCAAGCTGAGATCATCAAGATAGAGAGATCAAAGAGTCGCAGCTTGCTGGTCTCGTTTGTGATATGGTAAAGCATAACGAATAAAAAACGTAACTCCCACTATTTAGAGGAGGTTTAAGTGTACACAGAAGAAATAATCGGGCTAACGGTAGGACAAGAAAAACTCTCTGGCTATTCAGCATATCCAGATGGAGATGGACCATTTCCAGGTGTCGTCATCATCCATGAAATCTTTGGATTGAATGAGAACATCAAGGATATCGCGCATCGCTTCGCGGAAGCCGGTTATGCCGCCTTCGCCATCGACCTGTTCGCCGGTCGCAACCGCGCCATCTGCATGTCCCGCTTCATGGCTCAAATGCTCACCAGTCCGTTAAATAATAGCAGCATTCGCACATTGAAGCAGGCCCTCACCTACCTTGGTGAGCAGCCACGCGTTGATGCCAATCGTATTGGAGCCATTGGCTTCTGCATGGGAGGCGGTTTCGCCATTGCCTGGGCCACCAGTGATAACCGGCTCAAAACCATCGCCCCATTCTATGGTGCGAATCCCAGACCCCTGGAAGCCGTGTCCCGTAGTTGTCCTGTTGTCGGCTCCTATCCTGCCGCAGACTTCACCGCCAAACAAGCCACCAAATTAGATGAAGCCTTGACCACATATAATATCGAGCACGACATCAAAATCTATCCCGGGGCTAAACATTCCTTTTTCAATGACCAGGGAAAAAGCTATGATGCCGCCGCCTCTAAAGACGCCTGGGAACGTGTTTTGGCCTACTTTCAAAAACATCTTGGATAAAACATACGTTGACTGGCAAATGCTATTTCTTCAATGGTAGGGCATGTTAGGATAAAGAAGGTAGCATGAAAGTCAAAAAGAACAAGCTACATAATGAGACAACTTGGATTGATAAGTAACGAATAGAGCAATCCAAACGTGAGAAAGACAGACGAAAAAAATTTACAGTCGATCTTTAACACCAAGAGGAGAATGTATTCCATGAATATTGGTATTATTGGAGCAGGCAACATTGGAGCGAATGCTGCAATATTATTTGCTAAAGCCGGCCACAAGGTCGCGATTAGTAATTCAAAAGGACCCGAATCCTTATTTGATCTGGTCTCCAAGATTGGTCCTAATGCCAGCGCGGCCAGCATCGAAGAGGCGGTCCGCTTCGGCGAAGTTATCCTGCTAGCCTTACCATGGTCACAGCGCAACAAATTACCAGCCGCCCAGGTGTTTGAAAATAAAATCGTAATGGATGCCACAAATCCTTATAAAGTTGATCAAGCTGGTAACTACACAATCGAGAATCTCGGTCAAAGTACATCCAGCGAAGAGATTCTCAAGCTAATGCCAGGTGCACGCTTAGTCAAGGCATTCAACACCATGTATTTTGAAACCTTGAGAGATAGTGGCACAAAAGATCCGAACAAACAGCTTGTGCTCTTTATTGCCAGCGATGATAGCGAAGCCAAAGAAGTAGTTGCACGCTTGATTGAGGATATCGGCTTCGCTGCAGTAGACACCGGCTTCTTAAAAGAAGGCGGACGTCTCCAGCAGCCTGACTCGGCAATCTATAACGTTCCTATGACCGTCGAGGAAGCAAAAAAGAAACTGACAGATTTAAAATAAAATTCCCCCCCGATAAGTATGGCGTCAATTCGTGTGTTAAAGAAAATGATGTACCGAACTGACGCCACACACGCTACATTGCACTGAAAACAAAGATATTGCGCCGCTACCTTAAAAAGCGTATAGGCGCACCCGGCATGATAAATTTAATCCAAAGATAGAAATGCTCACTTATTTTGTGATACACTCCTGGTATGATTCTTTTTAAGAAAAGAAACCTTTGCTAGCTTTACACGTGCAAATGGAGAGTGAGAAACCAGATATGCAGGAGTATACTTTTACACAGAAATTCACATCTGATGAGCTTGGCCTGGGTGGAGTTGCACTGGCAAGTTATCTGGATCAACTGTATATAGCCTGGACAGGGAGCGATCACGCTATTAATCTTATTGTTTCTCGTGATGATGGACAATCCTTCGACTATAGCACTAAAATCATACTTGATGAGGAAAGTTATAATCGCCCAGCCCTGGCCGTCTATCAGAATCGGCTCTATATCGCCTGGATCAATACCAGGGGCTTGATTTGCCTGATGTACTCCACTGATAATGGAAACTCCTTCAATCCCGATACGAAAAGCATCTCAGATCAAAGCACCTTTGCGTCAGGTTTCCTGGCCGGGACATCCCATGCTGAAGGATATGATGGACCAGCTCTAACTGTCTGCCAAAATCGATTGCACGTCGCATGGGCAGGACAGGATCAGCATCTCAACTTTATGTATTCTACTGATGGTGGGAAGAGCTTTGATACAGGCACCCAGTTTATCTCACCAGAAAAAAGCTATTTCCATATCACCCGCTCTCAGCGAGCCACAAATCCTCCTGCCATGTATATTACCGACAAAAACTATCCGGGGCCGGCACTCGGCGTCCATAATGGTCAATTATATTGCGCATGGACAGGACAGGATAGCTCCATCAACATCATGTCCTCAATAGATAGTGGACAAACATTTGACTCATCCACAAAGATAATCTCAGAGCAAACCAGTCACTCTGCGCCCGCTATTGGCAGCCATCGCGGACAGGGAGTTCTCTGCTGGCAAGGTACCGGCAACTGGAATCCAACACTCAATCTGCAACTGTTTGCCGGCGGAAACTTCTATGACAGTAGTACAGCACAACATATCACCTTCACAGACAGCACTGACAGAGCCCCAGCCATCCTTAGCCATCATGGTCGCCTGATCGTTGCATGGTGCGGCACCAACAACCGCCAGATTAACCTTGCTACATATTAAAACAGCTCATACCAATTCTGACAGCTTAGAACATAGACACGCACGACCAATCCACCACACACAAAGCAAGGATGCAAGCTCCTGCCACACACAAAGCAAGGATGCAAAGGGCTCGCCCGCTACGCGGACCCAGGCCAGACACAAAGCGGGGATGCAAGGGGCGGCGAGCCCTTTGACTGGGGGCTCGGGGGCTGTGCCCCCGCAACCTCCCTCCCTCCGCCCGCCCGCGTAGCGGGCGAGCGCCAGACACAATACTAAAGAGTCCACTTTTATACGAGATTGTATGCTAATGATTGCAAAATACAATCTTTCCTATTATAATAAGCATAAACAACGCGCTATATGCGCATATTTAATTTCTATTCGCATGTAAATAAATAAAAGTACTTATCCAGTGTGGTATGTGTTCACAACTATTTATCACAATACCGTCTGAAAAATGAGCACAATGCCACAGACTTATTACACGATACTCAATATTAGCGGAAAGCAACTTGTAGCAATGCGTGATCCCCAGCAGATTGATAGCAAAGAAATGGCAAAGTGGTTAGACATCAGAAAGAATAATGGCAATCCAACCACGCTACTCTTAGGATCCAGGGCAGGGGCACTTTTTCGTAGTGATCACTTCTACACCAGCATGCAAAGCATGGACCATCCTATTTTTAATCAACTTTCAATGCTTAAGAAGTTCAGCCAATGCTATAACCTGCTCAAAAAACTTCCATTTAGCGAAACTGACATCTATAGTATTTTTCAAACTTCGCTTAAAGATATGAGCGTAACTCAAGCAGATGCCTGTCTGGCTTCACTAATAATGCGAGGATATTTCGCAGAGATTATTACGACGAATATTGATGACATACTTGAGCAGGCACTTACTCAGGTCGATATAAAAGAGACACGTGACTTTGAGGTACTGATTCCAGGACGTGGCAAGCTAGTGCCCGAGCAAAAAAATTTTCAGTATCGGATTACAAAAGCCTATGGGGATTTTTCAGCACGTGAGTATTATGTAATCACAGGGCACTCAGCGCTGAACCAGGAGAAATTTGAAGAATTAAAGAGATTCCTCCAAAACATACTGGCAAAAGATATTCTCATAATCGGGATAGATCCTTATTGGGATGAATATATTCTGCGTATGTTCCCGCAGGCCAATGATGCAACCATCTGGTTTGTCAATGAGGAAGACCTGATTGAGGATCGACAGGTAGCGCCTATATTTGAAAAACGTAAAGCAGGGTATATTACAGGTCATACAGGTGCTTATGATCGTTTTATGACCATATTGCATAACGACCTGTGTGGAACGTTCGTACCGATGCACGCCGAATTTGCTAAAGATATCATTAGTCGTTTAGAGGATTTATCAAGTAGCCAACAAAATATTTTAGAGGAAATCAAAAAGTTACAAGAAGAACTCGATAAATTATCGCCACGCAGACGCAAACGATAAAACTCCGTTATCGAGTTCAGGCGGAGGTGAAATGGAACTTTTTGTAAATAGAGAAACAGAGCTACAAGTTATAGATAATGCCTTCCAGACCCTGTTAGATAAAACGCGTTTGTTAAGAACACCAATTATCGAATTTTCAGGTGTCGGTGGCATTGGCAAGACCTCGCTCTTAAAACAGGTCGAGGAGCGCTGTAATGAGAAAAAGCTCCAATATCTCTGGGTAGACGTCGGACGCGATCCTGCCCGTGTTGATGATGAAATTATTACACAAACCAGAAAATATATTCCAGTCCATGAAGATGAGGAAAAGCAGTCACCCATCCTTGCAACAAGAGCCTTATTGCAACAAGGGCCAGTTGTTTTATTACTAGATTCCGTAGACACGGCAAATAAAGAACAACAGGAAAAGCTTGTTAGCTTATTGCGCAACTTAATCGATCATGAAAAATTCTTTGTTATTTTAACCAGTCAGAAACTTCTGCCATTTGATCAAGAGCGCTCAGTCGCTCGTAAGCTCAGTACATTCTCCCTCAAGTCATTTAACCGCAAGCATTGTGAATCCTATCTTATCAAGCAAAATATCCCCATTGACACAGAGTTACGCGATCTCGTCTTTGAATGGACTCGCGGTTACCCTTTAGCAATGAACATCATGACCCAGGCCCTCAACGATGGCATTGATCCCAGAACCGATGAGGGACGAGATGAGATGCTGAACCTATTGATGGATAAAGTCATTGATCAGGGAGTGCTCGCTAACACACAAGCAGACGAGCGGGACAATTATCGCGCCCTACTCCAACTTCTGGCTATACCCCGCCGTTTTAATCTTCCCATTATGCAGGATCTTATTGAAAAATTCATTCCACATTTACGCCGAGAACGTTCAATGGCCTATTTTGGGCTGCCCGGAGAACTCAACGCCACCACAAATGTTGTGAACTGGAATTTTGCCCGCGCAGGATACTGTGTCGATGAACCGATCCGTTCCTTATTTCTCCTCCTCCTCAAAATGCAGCATCTGGATAACTATCTGGCCATTCATAGCTTTCTAGCTCAGCTTAATCAGCGACTGGCGGGAGAACAACCAGGCTTCGACCGAGTACGTTATACACGCGAATGTCTCTACCATATCGCTTGTAGCGCGCAGGAGACTGATATTGCCCAACAACTAGAAGAAGGCATGCAGCTCATGCTACAAGAGTCCCTGGAAAATTTTCAACAATTTACAGAGGAATTTGCCCAGGACCAGGAACTCAAAGAAGCATTAGGAGATTATCTGATCAAGGTCCAGTCGATTATTGCTGCACATATTGAAAGCCTGAATAACGACGATCACAAGGATAGTCGTTATGCATAAAGCACAAGAAACGAATAGCTTTATCGGGAGAAGCACCGAGCTAGAAGCGCTAATACACTGGCTCGAAGATCCAGCTTCCAGGCGTATACTCTATGTGCACGACGCCGCCAAAGAAGCTGAAAAAAAAGGCGGCCTGGGCAAGACCTATCTCCTCAGGCGCTTCGCCCAACTTGTCCAGCAGAAGCATCCAGAGATCGCCGTCGTCATGATCGATTTCTTTAACGTAGGAGATCGAGATCGCCTCTTTCTAGCAGAAAAGATCATTGCCGGACTACAAGTGCTCTATCCAGACTGGTCACCAGACGCTTTCGAGGCAGCGATCCAACGCTATCGCAACGAGAGCTCTCAGAATCCAGCCAGGACCTATATAGAGGGAAGCGGCACCAAAATTCGCGATGCCACCTACGCCGCCCTACAGCAGGACCTCCAGCAGCTCAATCAAGATCTAGCGCAAGTTAAAAAGACCCTGCTGATCCTGTTTGATACTTTTGAGACCATTGAGCAGAGTCCAGATGTAGCGGTACTTGGTCGTAGCCAGGTTTTTCCAGATACCTACCGACTAAGCCAGATACGCAACTTGATCGCCGGGCGCAATAGCCTGGACTGGTCATCCCCCAACTGGATTGGGCGAGAGAAAGAAGTCCAAATACTTGAACTGGACCCGTTCAACCAGAAAGAAATGATTGAATATCTTGATGAAAAATCAATTTATACTCTCGTAGAGAATAGTGATCAGGCTAACGCATTATACGAACGTACTGAAGGTCGACCGATTATCATTGGACTGACCATTGATGTCTTAAACCACCGGATTCTCACCCTGGACGAATTGCTCGCCATCTCCAGAACCGATTTTGAAAAATCGCTGGTTCCACAAATAAACAAACTTGAAGAGCCCATCAACTGGGTCATTTTGTTTATGGCACATGTCTATCACCGTTTTAACATATCGGTGTTAGATTGGATCCTGCATAATGTGCCACAGGATGAGCCACTCAAAATTATTGGACACGACGAATTAAACGCAGCCCTTCCTGGCTTATCCTTTGTACGCAAACCCGGCTCAGGAGATGACTTTGTGCTGCACGACGAGATGCGCCGGCTCGTCAACAAATACTGCTGGGAGCAACTCGATCCTGACCAACGCTATCGCAAAGAGATCAGCGCCAGCATGATTAGCTATTATGATAGCCAAATCAAACAACCACAAAGCGAACAGCAGCGGCAAAGTTACATTATTGAACGCCTTTACCATCTCCTATTCATAGACCAGGAACGAGGATTACATTATTTTCTGGAACAATTTGAAGAAGCCATGGAGATCTTCAAGCCAGCTTTTATGCACCTCATGCTACAAGAGATTGAAAAATTCCAGCCGCATTTTTCACTGGCCCAGAAAAACACCATCCAATTAAGGAATATTCGCCTGCTACGTGGTGAAGAAAATCCAACGCCAGCGCTCAAAATACTACAACAACTCAGGGAGGATGTAGATCCTGAATGGTATGAAGAGAACAAATTTGTAGTAGTAAGAGAAGAAGGACGCTGCTACTTACAGCAAAGTCGCTTAAAAGAGGCACAAGAATGCTATCAATTATGTCTGGAGATTGAAAGAACACAAGACGGAGATCCATCCCGACTAGCAGGCATACTTACCAATCTAGGATTGATAGCACGCCGTCGAGGTCAATTCGCAGAAGCGCTAGAATTCTATGAACAGAGCATTGAGATCTATAAAAAATTGGGTCTGCGCGACAATTACGCGACAATTCTCAATAATATGGCCGTGGTTTATCGACGCCAGGGAAAACTTGAAGAAGCGTTAAGGCGTTGCAAAATAGCCTGGCGTATCCGGGTAGAACTGGCTGAAACTCAGCAGATCAGCGAGACAGACGTAGCGCTTAGCCTGCATAACATGGGGCAAATATACCTGGATGCGGGCAAAACGATTGAGGCGGAGAAGTCTTTCTACATGGCATCTGACATTATGGAGCGTAATAACGATAAAAGTAAGTTAGCGCTCATCTACAATCGCTTTGGTCAGGTACAGCTCAATAAAGGCGATACGGAAGGAGCTAAGCTATGGTTTACCAGAGGGAAGGCCTCAGCACGAGAAGTTGACACGGAACAATATATCAATAGTTTAAACAAACTGGGTCGTATCTCTCTACAAAAAGGTCATCTGTCAGAAGCACGTGCTTCCTTTGAGGAAGCCATTGAACTGGCAAGAAAGGTTCCTGACTACTTCCAACAAACAGAAAGTCTGATTGATATCTCTGAAACATTAGAGCAAATGCAGTTACCAGACATGGCTGAGGAATACTTGCGACAAGCTCAAGAGATTGCTACCCATCAGGATTATGTCGATATGCTGGGCGTAATTGAACAAAAGTATGGGTTAAAATATTACGAATTGGGGAAATATGCGCAAGCATTCCAGCATCTCATAAAGTATTGTGATAATGCCTCACAATACAATACCAGTCTATTCAACACCGCAATTCAACAAATCGTTGATGTGATATTAGAGCTTCCAAAGGATAAGGTCTTACCTATTATCACGGACATGATCAGTTACTGGATAGCAAACAAGCGCGACCAGGAATATCCTGAATTGATTTTAGCGCTTGAAGAAATAAAAGAAGAGCTAATATGACAATGCATTCGTACCGGGCACAATGAGGTTGTCCGCAAAGAATATCTAAAAGTAGTCATTATTTACAAATAATGACTACCACCTATTAATCAGGCAGTATTCGGTGTAGAGCGATGCCTATTCTCATGGGGAATTCTAAATGAATATTTGGCTTGACGTAACAACTCTTTCTGAACATGGCAACAGCATGAGTGAAAATGTATGTGCACAGGATTGCAAGACGGACGGTAAGGACGGACCAGATGCAGGTATCAGGCCAACCCCTACTAGCTCAAACATTCTCGCTGTATTGACAAAAACTAAAAGTGACATCCAGCAGCGATTTCAGCATACATTTGTCAGGAGCAAAACACTCTCTATCCAGTCGTATGCTGAAGGATTATGGCTGGTATGCTATCCATTGGGCTCGGGCAAGCTAGCTGTATTGGATGATGAGGCATTTGGGCTGCTGGAGAGGTTTGAGGGAGCCACACAACTCGAAACCGTGCTGGATGGCTATGGTTCTGGCAAGTCAAAGGTGGCTGAGGTGGTATCGTTATTGCTACAGCTAGGATTTGTAGAGGATCTGGATCAGCCCACAGCTATACGCGAAACTGGTCGGGATCAGATGCTTGCATCCTGGCTCCATGTGACCAATGCGTGTAACCTGGGTTGCCACTATTGCTATGTAAGCAAGACGGCCGAACATATGACTGAGGATACAAGCAGGCAGGCGGTGGATGCGATTATTCGTTCAGCGGTGAAAAATGGTTATAGCAGCGTGCACATTACTTATGCAGGCGGCGAGGCATCACTTCAACTGCCACAGGTGATTAAAATCCATGATTACGCCCTGCTCCAGGCGCAGGAACACGACTTGCAACTATTCGCGGGCATGATCAGCAATGGTGTGGCCATGCCAGTACGCTTTATTGAGCAATTGAAGCAGCGCAAGATCGGGCTGGCGATCTCCCTGGATGGAGTGGGGGCAGATCATGACCAGCAACGACCACTGGTCAATGGCGCAGGCTCCTTTACATTTGTGGATCGCACGATTACACGCTTGCTGGCTCACGGCTTAATTCCAAATATCAATGTCACCGTCTCCCAACGAAATCTGGCCTCCCTACCACGGTTACTAGCATACATTCTAGAAAAAGACTTACCATTCGGCTTGAGCTATTATCGAGATAACGAATGTTCAACACAATACAACGATCTACAATTCAGCGACGCGGAGATGATCAGTGGTATGCGCAACGCTTTCGCGTATATCGAAGCCCATCTACCAAACAGAACATTACTTGGAGCGCTGGTAGATAAAACCAGAATGTATGGTTCAAGGCAGCATGGCTGTGGCGTTGGCCGTAGTTACATGGCCATCAATCAACGCGGTGGCATCGCCAGTTGTCAGGTCGATATTGCTAATCCAGTCACATCAATCCATGCAGATAATCCACTACAAGTCATACGGGACAATCGCCTGGGTGTGCAGGGAGTGTCAGTGGATGAAAAGGAAGGCTGTAAAAGCTGCCAATGGCGCTACTGGTGTACAGGAGGCTGTGCCATGCTCACCTATCGGCTCACCGGCCGCAGTGACATCAAATCCCCAAATTGCGCTATCTACAAGGCACTTTTTCCCGATGCGCTACGTTTGGAAGCGGCGCGTCTACTTAAATATACAGCTCCGATTACGTTCTAATAGATAGAAGTACAAATAAGGAGCAATGGATGGAACCAGCACAGATCTTAACGCATCTGGCGCGTATCTTAAGTTTACGCCGGCAAGAACAGCCCAATCAGCCATATCACCTGCTACTCACCTCTACCCTATCGTTGACCCCTCAGGTACAACGACAGATAAGTAGTAGTGAGCGCTGGAACGATTTCCGCCACTATATGCACCAATTTGGACGGATGGATCGGATGCTGACTCTCAAAATACTCGAGCAATCCAACCAGCATACCAGCGGCTATCAGTCTCTAGCCCGCCTGATCCTTCAAGGCTACTTCTCAACCATACTGACAACTAATATTGATTCACATCTAGAGCAGGCACTAATTCAGGAAGGCTTATCCACACATAATTTACAACTCCTTATACCCGATAGAGATAAAGATGATTATATTGTGCAAGAACTTGAGAGACGGGATAAAGGCATTCAGATTGTAAAGCTTCATGGCAGTCTGCATGATCAGGCGGTACCGGAAAGCTTTCCAGATTTCTTTGAGATCCGGCAGACGTTGCGCGAGAGTATTGCGCGCTATCTGCAGCAAGATATTATTATTGTGGGTTCGCTTGAACAGGATATGGATATCCTACGAGCTTTAAGTATGTATACGCGTCAGAACAGTACGTATTATGTATTGGATCATCCACCAGCAGGCGATGATCAACTGGTGGCGCTCCTTGAAGCGCGTGGCAAAAATCCTGACACATACACTATTGCTGGAGAAGCAATCACCTTTGACAGCTTTTTTAACACATTGGAAGATTTGCTAGCCAATCAAGATGCCAACCCTCGCACCGAAACGGTCAGTACGACCTATAAAATCAAACGTCCAGCCCCGATTAAAGCGAGCAGTGAAGATCGTCTAAAGGCTGACATCCTGCTGGTAACGGTAACCGAAACAGAGACACTGGCAGTCCTGGTAGCAGTAAAAGAGCAGGTGGGGACTGTTTACCAGAGAAAATTTCGCAATAATCAGACCTATTACGATCTGGGGCTGATCAACGGTGCGCAGGTATTTCTGGTCCGTTCAACGATGGGATCGGGAGGTCCAGATGGTTCGACATTGACGATCAATGAGGCCATCGGTGCCCTGCAACCTTCGGCCGTAATTATGGTTGGCATCGCCTTTGGTTTACAAGAACGTAAGCAACAGATCGGCGATATCCTGGTTTCGCAGAAGTTGCGTGGCTATGAAATGCAGCGCTATGGCACCAGTAAAGATGGTCTGCAGACGCCTGTAATCATACCACGAGGTGATCTGGTACCAGCATCGCCAATGCTGCTAGATAGAGTCGAGAGTGGCAAACTAGATTGGCCTGGCGCGCCCGTACACTCTGGCGTGATCCTGTCAGGCGAGAAGTTGGTAGATAATAAAAGCTTGCGCGATCAACTATTACAACTTGAGCCTGAGGCCATCGGCGGTGAAATGGAGGGTGAGGGCCTTTACGCAGTAGCTTATCGTAACCGTATCCACTGGCTACTGGTAAAAGCCATCTGTGACTGGGCTGATGGTAATAAGGCTCGTGGCAAAGATAAAAAGCAAAAACTAGCTGCGAAAAACGCAGCTGATTTTATACTCCATATCTTACAAAAAACGCGCCTGATCTGATCATTGCACCCAGATAACGTTGGAATTAGAAAGAAATCAATCCAATGTCAACTTCTCAACAGCAGCCACAATCGAACCAGACCATAAAACCGCACAAAAGAAGGAGCAGGTTGGTTTGGATTATTGGTAGTCTATGTGCACTGGCAGTAATCGCAATTACACTGATAGCCTTTCTAGTTATCCGTCAACAAGGCCTTAATACAGGTGCAAGCACGTTGACCGTGATATCATTAGTAGTTGGCATGGTAGTTAGCATCATGACGCTGCTCATCAACTATTTCCAACTATCCTCCGCAAATAATCAACCAGCATCCAATAACGAAACCTCTATGCAGATAGAGACGACAGGGGTGAACTCCCAATCGCCAACCGCTTCATTCCAGGTCTCAATTACACCAACGACCCCCCTGACATTATCCAGCAAAACTACATTACCATTACCTGAGGTCGACCAGGAAAATGGATCTTATATAGACTGGGGAGAAGCACCAACGGCCGAGTATTTCTATGGGCGTACCCACGAGATAGTCATGTTGAAAAACTGGATATTACAGGATAATTGCCGGCTGATTATCCTACAGGGTCAGGGTGGAGTTGGAAAAACCTCGCTGGCCACGATACTCGCGCACCAGATCAGTGCGCAGTTTGAAGTAGTCTTCTGGCGCAGCCTGCAAAATCCCCCACATTTTCGCGATGTACTCACACAATTTATGCAATTACTCCCGCAACTGGCGTATAAACCGCTCCCCCCACAACTTGATGCCCAGATCCTCATGTTTCTAGCGTATCTGCGCCAGTATCGTTGTCTGGTCGTCTTCGATAACTTTGAGTCCATTATTCAGAGTGGAGACAGTTCAGGAGCATATAAAGAGGGTTACCAGGAATTTGGACGCCTGCTAGAAGTGGTGGGAACAGCCCAACACCAGAGTTGCCTCCTCTTAACAAGCCGTGAGAAGCCACGTGAGACAGTGCGATTAGAAGGCAGATCTTCGCCAGTACGCGCGCTGGAGCTGCACGGAATCGAAGAGAGCGCCGCTCAGAATATGCTGCGAGACGTAGACCTGCACGGCGATCCGGCTACCTGGCAACGCTTTATCGCCCTCTATTCAGGTAATCCTCTGGCCTTAAAAATGGTCGCCGAACCAATACGGGAACTGTTTTCCGGTGATATCAAGGCATTTTTAGACCAGGAAGAGATTATCACTGGAGATATACACGAACTACTGGATCAACAATTCCTACGTCTCTCAGCCTTTGAACAAGAAATTTTATACTGGCTGGCAATCGAACGCGAACCAGTATCCCTGGAGACGTTACGCAGCGATAGTATTCGTATCCAATCAAAAGGAGAATTACTGACCGCACTGAGAGCCCTGCGCCGCAGATCATTAGTAGAAAGCCCTCAAAGCGCTGTCTTCTCACTACAACCAGTGATTATGGAATATGTCAGCAATCAATTACTGCAACAAATCCAACAGGAATTCAGGCAACAGGAGCCGGTGTTATTAATCAGTCATGCCCTACTCAAAGCAGGCACCAGAGACTACATTCGCCGCAATCAAGTCACACAATTACTGGCTCCCCTGGCAACATATGCACACACCAGCCTGGGACTGAAGGAAAGCGAGCAGCGCTGTAAAAATCTGCTCCAGCACTGGCGTAGCAATACAGCACAAGCCAGCAGCTATGGTCCTGGCAATATCCTCAATCTACTCATTCAACTAGGAGTATCGCTACAGGGATACGATTTCTCGGGATTAACTATCAGACAGGCATATCTACAAAATGTCCATCTGACCAATGCGAATTTCAGTAACGCTGAAATGCTCGATTGCATTTTTACTGAAGCCTTTGATAATATCCTCTGCCTTGCCAGCAGGCCCGGACAGGCAGAATTTGCCGCCGGAACCGCCAACGGACATATCGAGATCTGGAGCCTCCCCGCTGGTGTCCCCCAGGCAACCTTAAAAGGTCATAGCGACTGGATTCGCGCCATCGCCTTCAGTCCCGATGCACGTTATCTGGCCAGTAGTAGTGACGACCAGAGCATACGCCTATGGGATCTCCAGACAAACACCTGCCTCAAAGTTTTTGGTGGCACAAGCGGAAAAATCTACAGCGTCATCTTCAGTCCCGATGGCACACAACTCATCAGTGGCGGCGATGATAAACAGATACAATTCTGGGATATCGCCAGTGGAGCAAACAGTCAAACGTTCAGCGGACATCAGGGGATCATCCGTTCGCTTGCGTTGAGCCCTGATGGGCAAACCTTGATCAGCGGCAGCGAAGACGGTAGCATACGTCTTTGGAGCCTGGCTGGTGGTAAACAATTCATGGTACTTCATGGGCATACAGGACGCGTCTATACCGTCGCCATCAGCCCGGATGGCCGGACCATCGCCAGCGGCAGCGACGATCAGACATTACGACTCTGGGACATGAATACAGGAAAATGCAACCATGTCCTTACCGAGCATACAGGTCTGGTTCAGGCGGTCGCCTTTCAGCCTGATGGACGGCTCCTGGCCAGCGCTAGCGAAGACCAGACAGTGCGCCTATGGGATATGACAACCATGCGCTGTACAAGCGTCCTACAAGGCCACAGCAAACGTATACGCGCCGTCATCTTCAATCAAGATGGTAGTCAGGTCATCAGTGGAGGAGAAGATCAAGCGATCCGCATCTGGGATACGAACAGTCGCCAGTGCCTAAAAATCCTTAAAGGCCATAGCAACTGGATCTACGCCACCGCCTTTAGTCCTGATGGCAGTCTGCTGGCCAGCAATGGAGAAGAGCTGAACATCCAACTACGTGCAACCAGCAGCGGCCAGATTATCAGAACCCTGCAGGACCATACAAGCTGGATCTACGCAATCACCTTTAGTCCTGATGGCAGTCTACTGGCCAGTGGGAGCGATGATCATAGCATCAAATTATGGGATAGCCAGACAGGAAGCAACCTGCAAACCCTCAATGGGCATCAAGGCCGCGTGCGCACGGTCGCCTTCAGTCCTGATGGTAGCCTGCTTGCCAGCGGCGGTGACGATCAGCAGATACAGATATGGGATCGCCAGACGGGAAAAATCCACAGGACCCTGACCGGTCTCGACAAAGCTATGCGCCGTATCAGGTCAGTAATTTTCATTGACAATAACACGCTCGCCAGTGGGAGCGATGACGGCCATATCCGTCTCTGGAACATCGCCCACCAGACCTGTCAGCAAACTTTCCAGCAACCCGCTGGACGCGTCTGGCTGATCGCATTTGATCCAATCCATCAGCGTCTGGCCAGTGGCGGTGATGACCGCCTCGTCTATCTCTGGGACCTCGCCAGCGGCAAACAGCTAGCCACCATGCCTGGACATACAGATCGCATCTACACGCTGGCCTTTAATCCCGATGGTACCCAACTGGCCAGCGGGAGCGAAGACAACACCATACGCCTCTGGGAGCTCGCCAGCCAAAGTTGTCTGCACATACTTCAAGGCCATACACAACGTATCCGCTCGCTTGCCTTCCATCCTCAGCAACCACTGCTGGCTAGCGGCAGCCACGATGGCACATTAAAAATCTGGGATAGCCAGAACGGCACTTGTCTACACAGCTGGCGTAGCGATCGGCCATACGAACGCATGAAGATCAGCGCTATTCGCGGACTCACCCCGGCCCAGAAGAGTATGCTCCTCACCCTTGGCGCCATTGAATAAGAAAGGATATGATAACAGCAGGTAAGTTACTACAATAGAAAAAAAAGATAGGTAGAGGAACATTCTCGATGGAAATAACAGGAAAAGTCATTATTGTTACTGGCGCCTCCAGCGGTATCGGGCTCTCGACAGCTCGTTTGCTTACCCAGCATGGGGCTAAAGTCGCGCTGGTCGCCCGCTCGGTTGAGAAACTTGAGCAACTCGCGCAAGAGCTACCAGATTCACTGGTCGTCCCCGCAGATATGCGTAACGAACAGGCGGTCCAACAGATGATCACACAAGTACAACAGCACTATGGCCGTGTAGATGTACTGGTCAATAACGCAGGTCAGGGCATGCATATCTCGATAGAGCAGGCCAGCATCCAGGATTACCGTGATATCATCGAGCTCAACCTGATCGGCGTCATCAGTGCCATGCAAGCGGTCATCCCGATCATGCGCGCACAAGGGAAAGGCGTCATCATCAACATTAGCTCAGGCACCTCCAAGATGGTCATTCCAGGCGTTGGACCCTATGCCTCAACCAAATATGCCCTCAACGCCATCTCACTCACTGCCCGCAAAGAGCTAGCCCAGGATAATATCAGCGTCGGACTCGTCTATCCCGGCCTGACTGAAACCAATTTCCATCAGAATGCCATTAGCATGCAGCAGAGCACTGAACGCCGCCAGGGCATAATGCCCATGGAAACACCCGAGCAGGTCGCCGAAAAGATCCTCGAAGCCATCCAGACCGAAGCCGCTGAGGTCTATGCAGACAGCCTCAAAGGCTTCGCATAAGATATGTGATGAGTTGGTAATGAACGCCGTCTCTCCTTTTTCATTACCAACTCTATTCCGTGGGCATCCACACCTCTACGCTCACCTGCGCTTGCAATGATATTCTTGTTTTTGTATATTCTATGGTATAAAAGAAATAAAGTTAATACGCAACTGTGGTTTGCCAATCTCTTTGTCCTTGCCAGACGCTTTATGGGTCAATGGATGTCTGGACAGATTATGGTTCAAAACAATAAGTAGTTCATTCACCTGACAAGCCAATTGGCAAAGCAGAGGTAAATGGTACCACTCGACGCCAAAGGCATCCAGTTGAGCAAGATCCCGACTCATACACTGGTTTTTATCAATTTTGAAGCATATCCTGTCCAGTTTGAACCATTTCTTGTCCTGGTAGTCCATGCAAAAGCGAGCAAAGACGCAAACTTTTGCGCGAATGGACCAATGGACAATAAATCTGTCAAAAGTTGTGCCACAGTCGCGGATATGCGTCAAAAGCAGAGCAATACTGCTTTCAGTTGCAGTTCTCCATCAGCTTCTCAGGCTGGCTGCTGGACAGGATATGCTTCACCAGCGAGGACATTTCGATTGTCAAATCACAGCAACAAATAAGCATATAGCTCAGTATAAAGCGATAGTATAAATAGACAGGGAGCTAAAAATGGATTTTGTGGATTGGCGCAAGTTAACACCCGCCGAGCGAGCAAGGGCTCAACGTACACAGGATGAGGAAGAAGAGCAAAAGAATGCAGCCATTCGTTTCCATGGAATCGCCGATTACTTGATCCAGAAAGCCCAGAACGCAGGCCAGTTTGATAATCTACCGGGAGCAGGCAAACCTTTTCAGCGCGAGGCATTGGAAACGAATGGATTTGATGCATTAGCCAGCAATATCCTTAAATCAATCGGTGCAGAGCCAGTAGAGATCTCGCTGCAAAAAGAGATACAGAGAAAGACAGCCCAGATCGAAAAACATCTTGCATATCTACAACATAGGCTCAACTATATACAAACCCTGTCTAAAGCAAAATATCGGGGACGTATCAGAGCTTATCAACGTGAAGTGCATGTATACGAGAAGCACTATACTAAATTGCTCAAAGAGATTAATAGCCGCACCCTATCCCTGAATATTATGGCACCAACGCTAATGCATATACACCCCCTACCAATTGAGCAGTTATTAAAAGAGTATCGAGAACAATTTTACGTGTTTGATGAAGAATAACAACATGAGCAGCAATCTTCACGAGGATATTCTTTGCCAGCCAAGGGCGTGTTCGATCAGGGTATGTTGCTGGTTGGCAAGCCAGGTGAAGCGCCATTGCGCAAATTCGAGAACTTCCTGGATAGTCTCAACTTGCTCAAGGCCAGAGAGGTAGCGACCAATGCGATGTTGTAGGGAGGCAAACTGGCGCATGCGCATCATGGCCGGAATAGCGGCTAATTCTGTTTCAGTTAAAGGAAAAATTGAAATATAGGCCTGACCCAATGGATCAATGATCTCCCATTCTGTTCCTGTTCCCATACGGCTAACGGGCCACCAGCTCAGGGATACGCTTAGATCCAGTACACGAATATCGGTGGCCGCAAACTCAAAATCCAGTATGGCGGTAACGCCATGCTCATCGATTAAAAGATTACTGGGATCGAGATCTCGATGCAGTAATTGTTGAGGCAAGGTCGCATAGAGCTCATCAATCCCGGCAAGATGCTGAATGAGTGTGGTCTGTAATTGCTGGATCAACTCATGACCAACAGGCAATTGCTCAAGAGCCGCCACCAGATCCGGCAGCAGAGGATTCCGCTCAGCCAGATAGCCAAAAGGCAGTAGCGTCCGAGCATCCGCTGGCGGTGAAGCTACAGAGAGTGAAACAAGGGCACGATCTAACAGAGCAAGGGCAGCGCCAGCTTCATGGGCGCGTTCTGGCGTACTAAGCTCCGAGCGCGCTCCTGGCAGAAACGCTGCCAGTGTAGCCATCGGACCAGATGCATCTCCTGCTATAACAGGGACCAGTATATCCCCATTCAAGGCTGGAATAGGGACTGGCAACAGGAACGGTAGATCTGTCAAAGAAAGCGCCTGCAGGACTGACGCCTCATAACGCATTCTGGGGATATGCGTGGCATTGGGAGCCACGCGCAAGGTATAGGACTGGCCATCCGCCGCATCCATGCGCCAGACATGATTGTTGGTGCCGCCCGTAAGAGGTGTCAGGGAACAAGGACCCTGCACAGGCCAGGCCATCCAGATCTTTGAAACATCCATCTTGAACAATGACCACCTTCCTTCTGACATTCAATATGAACGAAAAACTCAATATAGTATGCCAGGAAATCTTTTCCCTGACAAGTATTATTGTATATACAAATACGAAAAGGTATTTTTTTAATCATAAAGAAGAGGAATAGAAAAACACATGGCCCCTGTTCTTATTTAAAGAAGCGGAAACAAGGTATATTCTATCTTTAGTACAACAAAGAAGCGTTTCTTTAGTAGAGTCAGCAGAAAACTACTTACGAAAAAGGAAGGTCTGATATGCGTGCAGATATCGTTCCAGGAGCTACATTTCCTGATTATGAGCTCACTGATCATACCAGAACGCGCCGCCGCCTTAGCGAGCTACAGGGTATTGATCCGATGATCTTGATCTTATCGCGTGGGCATTATTGTCCAAAGGATCATCAACAACACCTGGCCCTGGCTGCATTCTATCCACAGATAGCGGTGGCATACACAAAAATTGTAACCATCTCAACCGACAATATTTTGGAGACAAATGAGTTCCGGGATGCCGTGGGGGCTCAATGGCCATTTCTCTCGGATTCTGGTCGTAAGATTCAAAAGGATCTGGATATCCAGGAGTATACCGATCCCCACCATGATCCAATGATTCCACATACATTGGTATTGGAACCTGGATTAAAAATTTATAAAATCTATAATGGCTATTGGTTCTGGGGGCGTCCATCCACGGAAGATTTGCGCCAGGATCTGCGTGTGGTCACGCAGAAAATTCGACCAGACTGGGATCTTGCGACTCCAGGTTTACGTGCAAATTGGGATAATGAGAAGAGTCAGCATTATCCTTATAAGGAATCTCATTGAGCTTATAGGAGCGAGAGCCTTCAGCGCTCGCTTGATATATTTGAAGATGCAATAAGGAGGTGGCTGCAGCCACCTCCTTATTGCATCTTCAAATATATCCGGGATTGTAGGAGAGATTACGGCAAAATTGTGAAGTAGGTCATTTATTTCATCCATAAAGTTGGCTATACTACTACTAAGCAATAATAAACGTGATCAGACAGTGGGGGTACAATATGAAAAGTTATTTAAAAACTTTCTTTCTATCTTTTATAGTTATTATGGTCCTGATTGGGACAGCAATGTTTGTTATATTCAATCCTTTTGCAGCACGGGCAACACCTGGCACGAGTAATCAGCCGGTGAAAACGACGCCGATCTCTTCGCCTTATGCTGATGGCCAAAAAGCAAAACCAACACATACAAGTACTGTGAAGCCACAAGCGACGCCCACAAAGACGGTTAAGCCTACACCAATACCTACCAAGGCTGTTGAGCCTACACCGACGCCGGTACCTGTGGTGGCGTTAGTCAATTGGGATAATGCGACGTCGGTCAAATATACTATAAATGCGGTCAATGTACGTAGCACCCCCTATACAGATGGAGCAATTGTCTCGACCTTGGAGGCTGGCGCTGAAGTAACCATTTATGGATCAATTAATGGAGAGGCAGTCTCAAATAGTCCGATCTGGTATCGCATCTCCGATCAAAATAGTAATCCCGAATACATTTATAGTGGTTTATTGACCACAGAGAAACCGGCACCCGCACCCGCTCCGGCCAATAGCAATGCGAACTGTACAGGTACTGAGGGACAAATGGTGGATGTTAATCTGAGTGCGCAGTGGGCCACGTTCTGTAATAATGGTAAAGTGGACAATAGTTTCGCGATCACTAGCGGACAACCTGATCTGCCCACACCAACTGGCATCTACCATGTCTTTAACAAGCAGAGCCCAACCACATTCTATTCACCATGGCCGGTTGGTTCACCTTACTACTACGAGCCAACCCATATCAACTATGCCCTGGAGTTTAAAGAAGGCGGCTTCTTCCTCCACGATGCCTGGTGGAGAAGCACCTATGGTCCAGGCACCAACGTTCCCCACACTGATCCACAGTTTGGAGAGATGACCGGCACCCATGGCTGTGTTGTCATGAGTACCGACCAGGCCGGCTGGCTCTATGGTTGGGCTCCGATGGGCACGACAGTCAATATCCACTATTAAATGATAGCCTGACTGACACCCCGACTAAACAAGATCCACCTGCCTGCTCTTTGATAGCAGGCAGGCGCTCTATTTTTTATACATAAGCCATAGAAGCCGATGGATAACCTGCCGAAACTGTCTTCAGGTCATCCTTTCTCCACCTAATATTTGTCCTATCATAAGAGGGGCCAGAGATGATGGAGAATCTGCTTCACTGTTTCTTCTGGCGTCTGCTCAGAGGTGTCAATCCAGAGTCCTAATCCCTTCATCGTCCTATGGAGATCATTGTCAAGATATTCTGCCCATGCGCGGCCCTGAGGCGGCTTCGCTCGGTGCAGATCTCGTTGCCGGGTCACCACCTCCACACGTGGAGCAAGCACTACCAGGGAGAATGGAACCCCCTGGAGTTCCTCCTGCAAGTACTGCCAACTGGACCCGCTAATAATATCATCGAGGACGACGGTGAAGCCCGCTGCCAGGAACGACTTGCCAAGCAGACACATATGCTTGATACGCAAGCGAAGTTGCTGAGCCGCCTCTCCAGATGGTTCTTCCGGTTCTTTCACCCACACAGCGCCTGATACAATCATATGGTGCAGCTTATCGGCCTCCACATGCACGCCACAAGCGAAGCATTGGGCGAGGAGATGGGCAATGGTGGACTTTCCAGCCGCCATAATACCGGTCACTACGATGAGAGCAGGCTGATGCTCTCCTCCTGGTTGGTCGTCCTGATGCATTGTCATTTCTCTCCTTCGAGCTGCGATGAGGTAGCGTGATTCCTTATCCTGGTTGATGATTTGTTGGTTGACCCATAAATTGAGCCAGACCCCTTTTATGTGTCAATTAACAGTTGTTACTGCGTTTCATGGATCCAGACATGCATAGCACCTGGCTGGCGGTTATCCCAGGCGAAGTAGGGGATCGCGGTCAGTGCAGTCTCTAGCATTGGTGGTTTGCCCGCACGATAGAGATGATTTTCCCAGGCTGCCAGATCTGGTGCCAGGGCTGATCCATGCAGTGTAACCACACCATCAAGGAGTTCCTGTTGAAATTCAGGCTGGAGCTGCTGGTTAGCTGGCAGTTGTAACTGTTGTAATGGAACAGAGTTATCCACGGCCTCCAGGCAGTAGATAATAGGTCCACGTTGGAGGGCGACACAGCCTGCATCAGCCTCTACAGAGGGATGGGCATGGATACGGGTCACAGCCATTGGTAGATCCAGTTCAACGCTATCACCAGCCTGCCAGGTACGCTCAATACGCGCATAGCCACGCTCAAGAGAGTCTGTGATATCGACTGTGGTTCCATTGACACGCAGAACCGGATCGGTACACCAATCCGGAATACGCAACTTCAAGGTGAAGCTGGCGGGCCTTGCCAGCTCAAGGTCCAGGCGTACCGCGCCATCCCAGGGATATTGCGTCTGCTGGCGCATGGTCAGGGCATGCTCACCTACCTGTAGCTGGGCCTCGCTACTGGCATAGAGATGAACCACGACCTCGGCATCTCCCTGAGAATACATATATTGTCCCAGAGAACTCAGCAGACGAGCGATGTTGGGAGGACAACAAGCACAGCCAAACCACTCCTGACGATGGGCATGGCCAGAGCTCGCCAAAGGATTCACATAGAAAAACTTCTTACCGTCCAGAGATATACCGCTCAGCACACCATTATAGAGGGTCCGCTCTAGCACATCAGCGTAGCGGCTATCGCAATCCAGATGCAGCATGCGCTGAGCCCAGAAGACCAATCCAACAGACGCGCAAGTCTCCGCATAGGCCGTTTCGTTGGGGAGATCATAGTCCGTGGTAAAGCCTTCATTGGCACTTGAGGGCCCGATGCCGCCAGTCAGATACATGCGCTTGGTGGTTAGATGTTGCCATAAGCGCTCACAGGCCTGGACTAGCAAGGGATCATCCAGTTCTAGCGCGAGATCGGCCATAGCACAATAAAGATACATCGCCCGTACCGCGTGGCCCACCACCTGGCTCTGTTCACGAACCGGTTGATGAGATTGATTATACTGCCGAAACGCTACTAGCTGCGCATCACGTTCAGGAAAAGCGCCACCAAAGAAACCCGGCGTACCACGCTCCCGGGCCTCCTGCTCAAAATAAAACGGCTGCTGGCCACGCTCATCAATAAAATACTGACTCAAGCGCAGATACTTCTCATCACCCGTTGTCCGGTACAGCTTTACCAGCGCCAGCTCAATCTCTTCGTGACCGCAGTAACCCCGCTTCTGACCAGGTTCACGACCAAAGATCGTCGAGATATAATCCGCATAGCGCTGCACAATCTCCAGCAACGTACGTTTCCCGGTTGACGCAAAATGGGCCACGCCCGCCTCGATTAAATGACCTGCACAATACAACTCATGGGCATCACGTAGATCAGTCCAGCGCTGAACAGGATCAACAACGGTAAAATAGACATTTAAATAACCGTCCGGCTGCTGGGCGCCAGCAAGCAAAGCAATCACCTGATCCAGTAAAGCATCCAGCGCGGAATCAGGATGGAGGGCCAGACTATAACTTGCGGCCTCAATCCACTTCGCAACATCTGACTCCCAGAAAATATGCGGTCTGGGCTCCTGTCCCGGTTTCCAATCCAAACGGAGCGCATCAATGCGGCCCGTCTCTTTACACTGCAGATATTCAAATGGAATCGTCTGCTCACGCACCAGCTCAATACGTGGCTGCCAGAAGGTATCCTTAAACTGGACAGCATGAAATGCGATCGGTTGTAGCCTGCGTTGGTTCTGATCAATCATAGCAACCTCCATGGTAATGATAAATACAATGTTACCATATGTATACCATTCACGCACTTTATACGTAACCGGACCGCATCCAACTCAAGCATAACAAAAAACGTTATACACCAATAGACTGGTTTAATAATTGTTTAAACCAGTCTATTGGTGTGTGGGCGCAATGTAGAGAGATTATAGACCGAGCTCTTTACGCAGGCTCACCACCTCAATGGATTTTGCGTAAGGAGTCTGACTTAAATCGGTAACAATCTCTTTAATGAAGGAAATGTTCACATCTGACTTAATCGATCGACAATTCTTCAACGCCTCACGAAGTGTGTAGGAGGCAAAAATATAATCCTTCTGATCTACTGCAGCTTTAGCTTTAAGTATCTCAATATAGGTACGTCGTCGCGTCAGATCAGGGCTTGTATGCTGTTCAGCATACTCTAGTTCTTGCAGGGCGCTCTCAGGCTGCTTAAGCGCAATTAAAGCCTCAGCCCGAAATTGATGATAGCGGCCAGCATTGACCTTGATATAGCTATCATCAATTTGCTTGCCATTACTTTTCTTGAGCACAGAATTAGCTTCATCAAAGAGTGTCAGGGTGAATTTTTTCTCACTCGCCGTCTGTGCCGTATAAGCATGGGCCAGACCAGCTTCCAGATAGATCCCACCACGCAACTGGAGGCTTTGAAGCTGGGGAGCGTACTGCATTGCCTTGCTCAACTCGGTGCGCGCCTGCGCAAATTTATTGTTCTCCAGCAGCATACGACCATGCCAGAAATGAGTGGACGCAATCAAATCTGGGTCATTCAACTGATTGGCAATCTTCTTGCTACTGAGCAAAAAAGAAGTAGCCCGCAGCTGATCATTCTGGTCCGATGCCACGCGTGCCGCTAAAAAGTAAAAACGGCACTGAAGCGCCAGCAGCAGCGTTTTTTGCTGCGAAGTTACCTGTGGAACGATATTTCTTAAATGCCCGATTTTGTTGGCCAGATTCTCAGGGAGATTGGGAGCTGCCCCGGTATAATATAATTCCCAGGAATCACCCAGCGACGACTGGTACCAGCGGATAGTACTCATGTCCAATTGTCGCGTTGTAGCCCCCAGATTGGTCGCCTTCTCCACATCTGGTATCATGCTCAATCCCAGCAGCACTGGTGGAATACCCAACAGTTCAATCAAAAGCCGACGGCGCGCCACAGAATTCAAACCATCCCCAGTATTCTCCATTGCTCTCACCCTACTTTCCGTAATACCCAATGCACCTGCAATATCTTTCTGTCTACATCTACCTATCTTGCCATCCGAACGTTTCCACTGCTTCTGTGTGCGATAGTATTTGATGACCTGCCCGGGATGAGGATATCCCGCATCATCATCACTTCCTGCCGAGAATGGATAATATCCCTCCCGCACCCACCAATCCTGCTCCATACCCAAACATCCCCCTCCTACAATAAAGCACCTTATGTTGCATAGTATAGCATTTATATTCCTGATTTTATCAGCTTTTCAGCAAAAACCGCTTAAAAAATAAACTCCGCCAGCCCGAGAAGACAGAATTCGAGGCAGGAACATGGTACGTTTCTTATGCTACAGATATGCACCTTTAGTGATAGGAGTGAGGAATGGGAGAACTATCAAAACTAATGGAGAATATCGCCAGAGAATGTGAGGCGGCCGAAAACGCACTGTATGCTCCCCGTGTAACTGGACGTCATGATTTTATCAACAAGCACTATGCCAATATGGAGTATTCGTGGCTGCGACTGGCAGAATTATATGGACCTGAAGAGGCGTGTACCATTCTTACAGATATCCATGACATGATTATCCGTAAGTAGTATTGCGATAAAAACAAGCGTGAACATTGCTCATATGATCGACTAACATACCACTAAATTTGTAGTAAGAGCATAGTGCTTACTCGGATGCTTTAGCACTCAAGTAAGCACTATACTCTTGATGCAGGGGATCAAACACTGATCAAGACAAACATTGTAGAGCATCTTTCAAAAAATAATGCTCTGATTGATCAGGTCCGTAGCTGGCAGCGGTATGGGTATGATGATTTTGATCTACGCACATCACATAGGCTCCTTTATTCAGGGGATCACTACGCTGAAAAGAATTCGCGTTGCCCCCTTCAAAAGAGATCAACCCACTGATACCTTCAAAGGTCACATTCTGGAGTGCACTATTAAAATCGCTTACCGATGGCAAATTACTATTATTATTTATCGACAAACTTTTATCCAATGCATGAAGAAAAGTATTCGTCGCATCGTATGATAGAATCGCATGTGGCGCCAGCAAGGCATATGGTTGACCACTGGGTACATCCGCAGTCTGACCAAACACCTGATCAAATTCCTTTTTAAAAGGACTATTCGGATCGATCGGTGAAGCATAGACGGTTGCAAACACAGTCTCATACTCATTATCCATATAGCCATTCATCTCATATAAACCATCTCCACCCAGAATCGGTATCGTCTGCGTAATGCCTTTTCTTATCTTCAACTCATGCAATGCATTCTCAAGTGGCTTAAGATCAGCTTGATAGCCTGAAAAGTAAATCATACCTGCACCCTGGTCCAGAGCATCCTGCAAACCTTGAGTAATAGTATCGATTCTACCCACTACATATTGCTCCAGAATAGGATGGAGATTGGGAACCTGAACCTGAGCCTGCTCAAGAAAATCGCGATTGAGGCTGGTACTATATGGATCGGTACTATCGCTAAATACCGCAATATTCAGTGGAGCATCTGACTTCAGATGCATTTTTGCTTGATAAGCAGGCACCATATGCCTGCCAAAAAATTGGCCCATATATTTACTCTGAACTTTGTCAGATGACACCACACGATAAAAACCAGGGGTATTCGACAACAAATCACTGGTCGCAGAAGGAGAAACAACAGGAATATTCGATTGATGCAAGGCGGCAAGCTGCCCCAGAGCAAGCTGGGTGGAACGACTAAAAGGCGGACCAATCATGCCACGAAATGTTGGATCTTTCCTGGCATACAGAACAACCTGTTTCATGACCTGCTCAACCGTTTGATCAACCGCCAGACGCGTCCCGATATTAACAATGACCAGACGCACTTTTAGCTTATGTTTTGCGTTATAATCTTTTTGCGCGAGGTACGCCCCACTCAAATCCTTCAAACCCACAGAAATCGAAAGCTCACTATCATCCAGCGTACGACTAAGCATCGTCGCTACCATCAAAGTCATATATTGTTTATTGGTAACAACCTGCTTATTTTCCTGAAAGATCAGAGATTCCACCTGTTTCTCTGAAGTATTACCATTGGACTGATCAAAAGGACTGGCATGATTTTCATCAATAATTCCAACAGTAACTTGCTCAGTACCAGCCTGGATCTGCGAGGTCCCTACACCATTTGGGCAAATAGATGCCAGCACGTCAACCTGATGCTCGATACAGAGTTGATTTGGATAAAAGTAAGTAAAGAAAGAACTAAATTCTTTTGGAGTCAGCAGCATAAAAACTAGAGTAATAATTACAAAAGGCGTAGCCAACGTATAGAAGCGGGTCAGCCAATGCCAGATTCTTTGCACAAAGTTAGGAAGATGGCTAAAAAGCCGATAGAGCAAGGGGTCTGTGTACTTGAATATACCATCCCAGACACGCTTAAAGCCTTCAATCGCCAGGAAAGCGGCCACCGAGCTCCAGGTATACTGATACGCTGAAGTGAAGAAAGAGATGATAAAGATGCTAATTGTGATGGCCCAGAGGATGTTTAAGGTCCAGCCATCCCCCGCAAGCTTGTCAGGGACAACATCTTCAGCCCCTGTTTGAATATAAAGTGGATCAGCATTAGCCGGGGCATTCGTATTGGTAGTCGATAACTTCTTGCTCATATAAAACATTCCTTTGGGTAAGAAGATCAGGCATGGTGCCCATAATACAATACGTGTTCCCATATAGCAACGTTGCATAAATAAGGTGAGTACTTGTCGATAAAGCAAAATTGTAAAAAGCAGTGTAAAATAAGTGTTAAAGCTAAACACTCGCCAAATTATCCTGAAATTTAAGCCTGGGGGAAGGCTCTAAATCTGTATGTATGCTACAATTGCTAAACTGACAGAAAGCTTAAATGGGTGGAGAGAAAAATGGATGGGTAACAGTACCACGATGTTATGGACAGAATGCTTGCTGCGTTCTGGAATTAGAGGTAACTTTTGAGAAAGGACACAAAGACCAATGAATTCGTTTGATCAGCTCGCCCAGGAAATATTTCGACAGAAACAGACTATGGAGAGCTTGCAAGCAGAAAATGCGGAATTACATCGCCAGATTGCAGATATACAAGATGGCCGAGGCGTTTTCATCATGGTGGGTGATCAGCGCTACTCCCTCCGCTCAATTCGAGAAGCGATGAATGAGCGCGAGCGCGGACGAAACAGTTTTTAACTAAAACTGCGAACAATGACAAAAATGACGGACACGATTGTGTCCGTCATTTTTAGCAGTATGCGCTTAGTTTTTGACGACCTGAATAACAATCTTACCGGCTACACCTCCCTGCTCAAGTTCGCGCTGAGCCTGGGCCACTTCTTCCAAAGGCATAACTTTAGCGATAACTGGTTTAATCTTGCCACCTTCAAGAAGATTGCGCAGATAATCCAATTTATAACGCTCGCGCTGCAGGAAGAGATAGTGCAAGGTAATGTTCTTCAAAAAGGCAGGATAGGTATTGCCAGCGATATCAACGACACTGACCATACGGCTATACATCTTGGTAGCCGCAATACTATTCGCGATCGTCTCACCGCCAACGGTATCAAAGACAACGTCTACCCCCCGACCATTCGTCTCCTTAGCGATGACATCCACATAATTTTCTGTCTTATAATCGATCACGCGATCAGCACCCAGTTGTTTTGCCAGCTCTGCATTTTTACTACTACAGGTTGTAAAGACATAAGCACCTGTAGCATGAGCGATCTGAACAGCCAGTGAGCCCACTCCACCTGTACCACCATGGATCAAAACTGTCTCAGCGGGTCTTAATTGAGCCCTGGTAATTAAAGCATCCCAGGCAGTACCACCAGCCAGAGGAATACTGGCCGCCTCCAGATGTGACAAATTTTTAGGTTTATGGGCCACAATCGCTTCGCGAGCCACATGATATTCCGCATAACTACCGCCGCGTCCAGGAATATCCGGAGTATAATAGACCTCATCACCTACCTTGAAATCCTTCACGGACGCGCCCACTTCTTCAACCACACCCGAAACATCATAGCCAATAATCGCAGGAGGCTGTACACCTGCCCACGAACCAGCCTGACGAATTTTATAATCAACTGGATTAATAGAGCTAGCATAAACTCGCACTAATACTTCATCCGCCTCAGGCGTAGGCTTTGGCATTTCCCTTGCCTGAAAAACCTCGGGCCCACCAAATCCAGTAATAATCATTGCTTTCATACATTCCACACTTTCCAAAAAAAGAACTGTGTTTCTAATTAAACACAGCAGATTTGTTCTCTATGCCATTACGATATCGACAGTATAGGCATCATTGTCTAACACTATAAATCTTCATCTCTGACACGATAAGACTATTCATAAAGTAGACAAAGAAAGCAGGCAAACTCTTCTATAAAAGTGTTGGACCGCAAGAAAGTCCAGATATTACGCTTAATCTTCCTCATACTGTTGGAGCTGCTGCCAGCGTGTCTGTAGCATAGCGACATCAGCGGAAGTTAAGCCGGCCCGCTGACAGCGTTCAACAAACAACTGCTCATAGCGGCCATCAGGACTGGCATGGGCCAGTTCGATCTCGTGAAAGGACTCCAACAGGACCTCTTCATTCTGGGCAAATGTGGCATAGTTGCCCGCGGCCCCACTGACATTGACCGCAAAACGGCGGCAGGCGGCCAGGACTCGTACGCAACGAGCCTCGTTGTCTCGCAAAGCCGCCAACTGCTCCTGTGAATATTGATCATTCATACTATTTCTCTACTTGATGATTTTATGTGCGCAAGTACACTTCAACGTCGCCCGAAAACTAGGAAAGCTATCATTAGCATAACACAATTCGCCTTCGCTTGATCTTGAAGTGCGAATGTGAAGTGCTTCATAGAACTGCAGGCACAAATCTACTATCATTGCGCTATATTCATACCATGATATGCATGCCAAAAAATCTTTGTGCGGGTCACAGTAAAACCACCACAGTAAAAACGACGTGTTATACCATGGCTTACACATAATAGATACAACAAATACATATTTAGCCTCATACAATCAAGAAGGATCGCAAGATGGCAGAGGAATCGAAGCAACAGCCAACATGGCTAGAGAATATACAGGTAAATCGCAGGAAATTTCTAGCGCTCTGCGCGGTTGGAAGTATGCCTGTTTTACTAGGTGCCTGTCAGACACCCGTCAATGCAAATCCGGGAAATACCCCACCAACGATACCCGCTAAACCAACGCTACAACCAACGCCAACGAAAGCACCTGTACTTACCGAGGCAGACTGGTCAGCGCTGGCGAAAAATATAAAAGGCACCTTGCTGCGTCCAAACAACGCTCAATATGCCACGGCCCATCAATTATTTGATCCACAATTTGACGCGATCAAGCCTGCAGGGGTCGTGTATTGTACTTCGCCAAAAGATGTGCAGACCTGTCTGGCATTTGTTGAACGCTTTAACCTGCCGATCACCGCACGCTCTGGTGGACACTCATATGCAGGCTATTCAACGACCACAGGACTCCTGCTGGACGTTTCGCGCATGAATAGTATCACTCTGGATACTGCCAGTGGAAAGGCCACGATTGGGAGTGGAGCCAAACTCATTGATGTCTATGCTCATCTGGCAGACAATGGTCGTGTCATTCCAGCGGGTTCATGTCCGACCGTAGGAATTTCCGGGCTAACCATGGGCGGTGGCGTTGGTGTGCTTGGGCGGAAGTTTGGTCTGACCTGTGATAATCTGCTCTCAGCCCAGGTTGTAGTGGCCGATGGTCGCCTGGTTACCTGCGATGCCAACCAGAATCCCGACCTCTACTGGGCACTGCGAGGTGGCGGTGGCGGCAACTTCGGGATCGTGACCTCCTTCACCTTCCAGACACATCCAGTGGATACGCTCTCTATCTTCACGCTTGGTTGGGCATGGCAGGATGCGGCCGCCGTCGTTGACGCCTGGCAAAACTGGGGTCCGCAAGCACCTGACGAACTATGGTCCAACTGTCTGTTACTCAATACCACAGACAAAAACGGCGATCCAATTGTACGTATCAATGGCGTATTTGTGGGTGGCGCGGATCCCCTTAATCAGCAACTGCAGACACTCATCAATAAACTAGGCATTGCACCCACAGTGCGCTACGTCTCTAGCGCAGGCCTGCTGGATACCATGCTCTATGAAGCCGGTTGCTCAGATAAAAATCTCAATCAATGCCGATTGCCCAGTCAGGACCCGCAAGGACAAATACAGCGCAACGCCTCGGCCGCTAAATCGGATTACTTTAGCAAAACCATGCCACGGCAGGGTATCAATGCGCTCGTCAACGCCATTGCCCAGCGGCAGAAGTCGTCACTACCAAACACCGGCGGCATCGGCATCGACACATATGGTGGAGCTATCAATCGCGTCGCTCCAGATGCCACCGCGTTTGTACACCGCAACATGCTCTTCTCAATCCAATACAATGCGAACTGGGACACAGATGCGAGCGCAGCGATCATCAGCCAGAACCGCACCTGGCTCAATAATACCTGGCAAGCGATGAAGCCATACGCCTCAGGAGCCGCCTACCAGAATTATATTGATCCAACTCTGGACAACTGGCAACAGGCATATTATGGGAACAATCTGGCACGACTGCAAAAAGTCAAAGCCACCTATGATCCTAAAAATGTCTTCCGCTTCAAGCAAAGCATTCCATTAGCGCACTAAGGGTGGCTAAAGGCTTGACTCTCACCATACATGAGAGTGTATGCTCTTTTCGAAGGCTTTCATAAAAAAGAAGAAATGAGAAAAGAGCATATGCAGCTCAAGATTGGTGAGTTTGCGCGCATCGGTCAGGTATCGATCGTGACCTTGCGCTATTACGATCAATACGGTTTGCTTAAACCATCGGCGCTAGATCCTGAGACGGGCTATCGCTATTATAGGCTGGATCAATTACCACGGCTAAATCGGATTTTAACGCTGAAGGATCTCGGTTTTCCCTTAGAGGAGATTGCCCTGCTACTGGAACACGATCTTTCCCTGGAACAATTACGTACACTATTTGTGCGTAAGCAAGACTATGTTCAGCAAGTAATCCAGACCGAACAGGCACGGTTGAACCGCATTGCCGCACGCTTACGCCAGATTGAGCAGGAGGAGACCATGCCCGATTACGATATACTATTAAAGCAAGTCCCACCTTTGCTGGTGGCATCAATACGCGAACGCATTCCTGCTAGCAGTGAATATGGCATATTAGACCAACAGCTCCTGGCCTATCTTCAGGAAAAAGGCATCCAGATTTCAGGACCCAAATTGTTCCTCTGGCATTCCGCCCACAGATGGAACGAGGAGCGGATGGAGATTGATGCAGAGGTCGCCGTACCTCTGGCACATAGGATAGCTGGAAACGAGCAGATCAACATCCACTACCTACCAGCCAGCCTGGTAGCCAGCACCGTACATATAGGAAATGACCTGTCAATCGGCCGAGCTTACATGTCCCTACGTCGCTGGATAGAAGCCAACCACTACCAGCTCAGTGGTCCGGTACGCCAGATTCGACTCCAATCACCAGAAGCAGCAGATACAGGCAAACCAATTACTGAAATGCAATTTCCAGTTAGTTTACAAGCAAGCTAAATATATAAGAGGAGACTATCGACAAGGCATGTAGAATGAAGTTTGCCATCATTTTAAACAAAAAAGAGGAGTCCTTTTTGGGGGCTCCTCAAACTTACATACTAAGTATACCTGATAATTCTCCAAAAATCAAGGCTTTTTTGCCGCAAAATTTGTTTTGTCCCTTGAAAATTTACCGAGAATATGTTATACTTGTTTATGTCACATCAAGAGAGCCCCCAAATCGGGGCTCTTTTTTATGCCAAAAAACCTCGCATCTTGCGGCGTGAAGAGCAGATTCATCCAGGTACCCATAAACATGCCTTTCAATATAAAAAGAGAGAGGTAGCACACCTCCTCAATTGGACTCGTGAGCTGACAAAAGCGTGATCATGAAAGTAACAGCCTGGCGTGTTAGCAGAGGATCGCAAGGAAGTGGTGATGGTGCATCCAAGAAGAAGGATTATCTTATGCGAACC
The DNA here is from genome assembly GCF_003967575.1 of Dictyobacter alpinus. NCBI lineage: Bacteria > Bacillati > Chloroflexota > Ktedonobacteria > Ktedonobacterales > Dictyobacteraceae > Dictyobacter > Dictyobacter alpinus. The sequence goes on along the minus strand of NZ_BIFT01000002.1, from coordinate 2,494,126 downwards.
CGATTTCCGGCTTTACAATCACGCGATTTTCGTCTGCTCTGGGGTGGGCAGTTATTTTCAGGTATTGGCACGCAGATGCAGATTATTGCGATTAACTGGCATGCCTATCAACTGCTACGCGGTCAGGCATTCCATTTCTCGCTCTTCCAATGGCATTTTGCCCTTGATACACAGGCGCTGGGCCTGGGCTTACTGGGTTTGATTCGCGTCGTACCTATTTTTCTCTTTGCTCTGTTTGGTGGCATGCTGGCCGATCGCTACGATCGCCGCTTGTTAGTTCTCTGGGCACAGATCATCTCCGCTATATGTTCTGGTCTGCTGGCACTGCTAACCTTTACGGGCCAGATCACCGTTGTTTTGCTGTATATCCTGACCGCCCTAGGAGTGGCGATTACAGCGTTCGATGAGCCTGCCCAGAACGCGCTCTATCCTGAATTGGTCGCCGATGAGGATCTTCCCAATGCTGCCACGCTCTACTCCCTACTATGGAATATTGGGACCATCGTAGGTCCATTGCTGGCCACGCTACTGCTGGTCGTGACCAATCTGGGTAGTATTTATCTTTGCAATGCGCTCTCATTTCTGGTAGCTCTGGTCACTGTTTTTGCCATGCGTTATCGAGGGAAGTCACAACCCGCACAGATGGAACAGAGCTGGCGCATGATGGGTGAGGGGCTACGTTTTGCTTCACAGACGCGCATGATCTGGAGCAGCATGTTGCTCGACTGTGGCGCAACATTCTTTGCATCGGCCCGCATGATGCTTCCACTCGTCGCTGATCGTGTGTTACATGCAGGCGTTGTAGGCTATGGACTCTTAGGTACAGCCCAACCACTAGGCTCGATCCTGACTGGCTTCACACTTGTGATCCGTAAGCCTATTCAGCACCAGGGACGGGTATTGCTGATAAGCGTGGCACTCTATGGTCTGGCCACCGCCCTATTTGGTCTTTCACCCTTCTTCTGGCTCTCATATGTGCTCTTCGCACTGACCGGGGTTGGTGATACGATCTCTACGGTAGTACGAAGTATGATTCGACTTGAATGGACACCAGAAGCTATGCGCGGCCGTATTAATGCCATTCATATGATGGTAGCCTTTGGTGGACCACAGGTTGGTGAGCTGGAAGCTGGTCTGCTGACCGCCTTGAGTAGTGTCTCCTTCACCTTGATCTCTGGCGGTCTCGTCGCGCTACTCCTCGTCGGTTGGACCGCCTGGCGCTATCCTGATCTGCGTACATACAAGTACGAACCACGCTACAAGGGATAAATACAACATTGCGGCCCTGGCATCATTTCTTTCGCTTGACTCTCACCTTACATGAGAGTGTATGTTCTCTCTGAAGATTGTTTATAGGCAAGAATGAAAGGAATAATATGACAGTTACGCTACAACCACATGTGGAGGAACGGCTCCGCTCTGATAAGATGGTCTGGCTGACCTCTATCCGTCCCGATTGGCGTCCACATAACATACCAGTCTGGTTTCTTTGGGATAATGCAACCATCCTGATTTTTAGTAAGGCAAAAACTCAAAAGGTACGCAATATACGCCAGAACCAGGCCGTCGTACTGGCACTCGATGATACAAAAGATGGTCGTGATGTGGTAATCCTTGAGGGAACCGCTCAATTGCTGGAAAAAGGACAGGGACGTGAGGCATTACCAGCCTATAGTGAGAAATATCGTGAAGGGCTGCGAGGGATTGGTGTGACCGCCGAGCAGTTTACGATGCTGTATTCGCAGCCCATACGTATCACACCGATCCGCCTGATCACTGGCTAATAAGCCAACACATATAGAAACTCTAACCAATTTTCACAAAAGCGCGAATAAACACTTGACCTGGAGCGCTCCAGGTAATAGATAATAGAGCCATGATAGATGATACAGAAACACCAACCTACTTTACTCTTCAGGAAGTGGTTCAGAGTACTGGTCTGAGCGAACATACGTTACCTTACTACGAACAAATTGGCTTGTTGAGTAAGCCAATTCGTTCGTAGTAGCGGCCATTGTAGATATACCGTTGAAGATGTCTGCAACATTGAGACGCTGGCTTGTTTACGCACAACCGGCATATCAATTGAGGATTCTACTTGAAAGGAAATATCATGGCAATAGCAATCATCACTGGCGGAAGCCGTGGACTTGGAAAAGATATGGCGCTGAGTATCGCCGCCAACAAGAATAACTGCCTGTAATATCTAAACGCCGCCCAACCAGTGGGCGGCGTTTAGTGTCTTTGTGGAACATTCAGAGCTTTTTACTCGTATACATCAAATGTGGCAAAATTATGGTCTTTCCAAAGCATAATCATCCCCAGGAGTAGTCAATAATGTTCATATCAAGGCTCTACAGAAAAAAAATACTCGAGTATTTGTTCGGAAAATTCACGTTCTTTTGCCAGTCAGGATGTTTAAACAAAAGTTTTTGTGCTTCGTGTAAATCAATATGATAAACAATACGTAATATTCTCAATGCATCCCCCAACAGTAAACCTTGTGCATGAAGACGAGCGATGGTGGGCTCTACTTCCTTCTCCTTTTCAGATAAACGTTGATAGTTATCCATAAATTGAGATGCTAATGCTGGAGCATTATAATGCATTTCAAGCCCTCTTTGTGTTTTAGAACAGGAATCATAGCTAAAGATTCTTTATCAGTATCATCCAGTTCGCCTCAGGCGAACCACTACCTTTTTACGTCTGACAAAATATTTTACACCTTCATTCATGGTATCCATAATCATCTATATTTGCGCCAGAGGCGTATTCCGACGAGACCACCAGCACTGGTGCAGATGGCAAGTGCCAGTCCCACCCATAAGAATACAGGAGGATTGTCGGCCGCCTTCTCTCTAGCTGGTGCTTGCGAGTGAGTTTGGGTGGTATCTGTTGTGATATTAATACCCGGTCGGCGCCGTAGGGCTAGCGGTGAGGGTGTTTTATTGGCCGTCTGGACTGCCTGTTTGGTTGGCGAGGCACTATGTGTTGGCGTTGCCGGGACTGGCGTGGAAGCGGCAACGGCCCCATGTGCCTGGGCCGAATTGGCGTTTATAACCATACTACTGGTGTCAACAGCTTCAAAGTCGCTACCTTTGATTGAACGTAAGGATGCCAGATCATCGTTGATCCAGCGATCATCGGGCGCTCCACCCACAAACCAGCTACTCCCATTATCAGCAAGGATCATTCCATAGCGCTTCAAAGCCGTCAGGACGATGCGTGTTTGCGGAGGATAGGCAGAAATATCGATGTTTGCTTTAAGACGCATCCGCAATCCCATCGGAGGGAGATTAGGATCGCTATTTGAAGATGCAAAGTGACGAGCAGGCCAGACAAAGGCCTTCTGTGTTGCATTAGCGGTGAAACGTAATGCATGATTAATCGCACCAGACGCAACTTCATCATAACGAGCCAGGCCCGGTAAAATAGGCAGCCCCGCGGCATCCGCGGACGTCCAGCCCTGTGGGCGTAAATCATTTGTGGTCAGATTCCAGACCGCCCCACTGCCAGCATGCCAGCCTGTACCTTGTGGATAGCTGCTAAACATCTCATAAAGCTTACAGGTCCCACTTTGTATCACCAGCACGTGTCGATCACCACTACTCTGTGCACCACCTTCAATAGCAGTTGTCGTCGGCACAGGATAAGGTCCTGGCTCACTTTCCCCAGCGTAATCAAACTGGACCGGCACACCTGGCTGACTGGCCGGCACAACCGCATAAGGAATACCAATTGGAGCACCATTATACAGTCCCGCCCCAAAGTCAGCATGCATAGATTGCGCACCACCCATACTGGCAACATAGTTAGCCGAAAGCGGATGCACCGGAAGCGCCGAAATATCTTGATTCCAGGCATTATCAGCCGGGAAAATTGGACATCCACCAGCGTATGATTGCTGCTGATTTTCAAGCCTGGCAGTAGCCTTAGCCGCCCCTTGAGATGTCAGCGACACCATACTCAATACCATTATTAAGCAGGCAAGGGCATAAATACAGCCTTTACGCCATTGCCGTTTCTGTAAATACATAACTCACCTTACAATATACTGTCCTGATTAGACCAATACAAATCAGCAAATGATACGGTCTGGCTCAAAAAATACTGCAAACACACCTATCAACACAAAAAAGCACAAAACCTGGATCTACTTTACCATACAACGAATACTTCGTCACCAGAGCCATGACTATAACCATCTGGTCGCGGTATTTCCCACTAAGACAGAATAATCGCTTGAGCAGATTTGGCGCGTGCAAGCTGGGCTGAAGAGATAGTGGCTTTCCGCAGGTCGGTTCCCATCACTATTGCGCCTTGCAGATCGGCGATGCTCAGATCCGCTTCCCGTAAATCCGCCGCACTTAAATCTGTCCCTTGTAGGATCGCTGCATGCAAGTTGGCTCCCTGTAAATCAGTTCTACTCATAATGGCGCCCCGCAGGTCGGCCCGGCTCAGAAGCGCCTGCTTCAAATTAGCGAGACGGAAATTAGCCTGGTGAAGATCCGCTTCACGCAAGTCAATGTGACTTAAATCAGCCCCCTGTAAACGAATGATGGGTTTTACCCCTTCGATAAGACCTGCCTCATGTAAAAATCGAATCACGCTTCCTTTACGCACATTGTCTAAACGAGAAAGGACCATCAACGTACGTACCCGTGCGATGTTGCGCACCTCATCTTCTGGTTGGGACACACGCAAATTTTTCTCAATCAAGAGTTCAGCCATTTTATCAATATAAACTTGTAGCAAGGTCTCCTGTTGATTATCAGTGGTGAGTTCACGTTCAAGCGTTGCCTGTTGTTGAGCCGCTTGCCGCTCTCGACTCTGTTGAAGCTGATTGAGCCATACCCCACCAAGAGCCAGAACGACTGGCACAATGAGTAATTGCAGCCAATCCCACAGTGTTTTTCCACGTTGAACATCGCTGCCGTGAAGTGGAGGATTATATGCACCAAGTCCGGCCCAATCCCAGTTGAACCAGTAGCCACAGACAACGATCACGATGAAGGCAATTCCAACACCACCGATGAACAGCGTCCTTGCACGAAATAAGAAATGCCCGCGCATTTTTGTCCACAATGAATAGAACTTCGCTCTCATTGTATATCTCTCTTTATCGTCCAAAATAAAGGTAAAATGGAGGATAATAAATTTACTTGATTATAACAGATGTTGATGGAAAAATACCTCTATAATTGTAATTCGTTACAGACTATGAAGGCATATATATAGATAATACAGCGCAACTTGATGGCAGAGAAATTATATTGGGGAGAAGTCATGACAAATAAATATGTATATAAACTCTTTGAGAGGATATTACTGAATCAACCCACGCAGACCATTCATATTCCACAAAAATCCATCTCTATTTATCGCACACCTGAAGAATGGAGTCAGTATTGGCAAACCAGAGGTTTTTCTTGGAGAACAGAACCAGAAATTGAGAGAGAGCGGCAGGCAAAATTAAGCCAGTGCCGTGCGCTTATCCCGGATATTGAGAGAGGGATTTATCCGTTCAAAGGGATGAAGCTCTCTCGTGCTGATGCAGCTCGCTTCACTTATCAGGGACAGACACTACAGCGGAAAATACGCTGGCATGAGCGCGCATTTGGCAGATGGTTTTTCTCTCTGTTTCTCGCGCTACTCACAGGATATGGTTATCATATGTGGCGCATTATCATGGCCTATCTCCTGATTATCGCGCTCTGTACCGCTGCATATTTCAGCATTGGCATCTATTATCCTCCCCATTTAACCCTGTTGCAGGCGTTCCTCGAAAGCGTTACAGCCTTCCATGGTCGCGTTTTCTATGAGCTATTTACTCCCGATACGCCGCAAATCTGGGTGACCGCCTTGGAGGCCATAGCTGGTCTCGTGCTAGAAAGTGTTTTTATTGCGATGCTCACACAACGCTTCTTTGGCAAGTGACCAATAAAGAGCAAGATCCAAGAAGTTTTTTCTATTCATGGAGAGTATTATATTTCTAGTTACCTCTACAAACAGCAACGTGAGAGCCTGGGTTCTGTGCTCAAGTAAATAAAAAGGAAGCTTCAAAATGCCTGAAGTACAAACATTGTTGGCCGGGCTTGCGTTCGGTGAGTCACCGCGCTGGCACGAGGATCGTCTCTGGTTTTCCAACTGGGGCATGCAGGAGATCGTAGCCGTCAACCTTGCTGGTAAGAGCGAAGTCATGGTCCGTGTTCCAACCACCATTCCATTTTGCATCGACTGGCTACCCGATGGACGTCTGCTTGTTGTCTCAGGACGCGAGGGTCTCCTGCTACGTAGAGAGCCCACTGGAGAACTTGTCACGCATGCCACGCTCTCCAATTTAGGCAGCATCTGGAATGAGATCGTCGTGGATGGTCGCGGCAATATCTATGTAAATGGCGGCGGCTTTGGTGCTCCTGGAATTATCGCTGTGGTTACCAATAATGGACTGGTACGTCAGGTGGCCACTGGACTTGAATTTCCTAATGGCATGGCCATCACACCAGATAACAAGACACTGCTTGTCGCTGATTCCCACACCAGCCAACTCCTGGCCTTCAACATCGATGAAGATGCGAGCCTGTCAAATCAGCGCGTCTGGGCCAGGATTGAAGGCTTCGCCCCTGATGGGATCTGCCTCGATACTGAAGGTGCCGTGTGGTTCGGAGATGTTCCCAACAAATGTTGCGTACGCGTACGCAAAGGTGGTGAGATCTTGCAGAAAATCCAGCTTGATCGCGGCTGCTTTGCGTGTATGCTTGGAGGAATAGACGCACAAATGCTGTTCATGATGGCAGCCGAATGGCATGGCTTTGAGCATATGGACAACGCGCAACGGACCGGCCAGGTCCTCATCACCCATGCGCCCGCACCAGGTATCAGCCAACCATAATTGCAGGCATACAACCTCTTTCAAAGAATAGTAAGGGCATAAGAATATGCGAAAAATCATTGTCTATAACATCATCTCACTGGATGGATATCACACCGGGCTGGACAACGATGTCTCGGTCATGTTTCCCGTGATGGGAGGCAAAGCCTTCAACGGCTATAACGCCGAACTGCTACGTACAGCCGATACGTTTCTGGTGGGCCGCGTTTCCCACGAACTGTTTCACGGCTACTGGCCCAAGGTCGCCGAGAATCCAGATTCTGACGAGTGGACGGACGAACAGAGGGAGATGGTACAGGCTGGCAAGTCCGTCAAAGATATCGTTGTCTCAGATACGCTGGTGGACAACCGGCCCAATATCCGCATCATCAGGCGTGCAGACGTGTACCAGCAGATTGCCGAACTCAAAAACCAAAATACAGGCAAAGATATTTTGATGACAGGCAGCAGAACGCTTTGGAACGATCTGCTGGCACATGATCTGGTAGATGAACTCCATCTGATGATTGGCAACATCGTCTTAGGAGAAGGCGTTCCCGTCTTTGCAGGCAAACCTCCCGCATCACTTCGGCTCATCGGTGTGCGTAGTTGGGAGGACTCTGAAAACATCCTTGTACGTTACGAAGTCCTTCACAAATAGGATAGGGTTCAGCGAGAGTGACAAAAATCAAGATCAAACTACAGCTATGTACTCTGCGTGTGAGTTAGGAATTATCGCCTGCAACGACCTCAATTGAGTCGTTAGGCTGGCGTTGGTTAAGGAAACGCGCAAGCAGTGGCAGGGCACAGGCTACTGCCAGGATGACCACGATAACATAGATGGCGGTATGGTATTCCATATTTGATATCAGAATAGGACCAACAATACCGCCAGCACTCCAGGCAGTCAACATGGCTCCATAGATGATTCCAGAGTATTTAGCGCCGAAAAAGTCAGCGGCAAAGGCTGGCATGGTACCGAAACCACCACCATAACAGAGACCAATCAGCGCACCCGGGATAAGCAATAGAGCGAAGCCGCCAGCCCCAATCTGAGCCAGAAACAGGAAAGCGACAATCTGAACGATAAAAATGGCCAGAAAAGTAAATGGACGGCCAATGGAGTCAGAGAGCCAGGCCCAGAGCAATCGTCCCAGTCCATTGAAGACTGAAATAGTGCTAACAAAGACCGCCGCAGCGATGGCATCCACAACGGTGAATTTTTGCGCCAGTGGGGAGGCTACCGCAATTAAGGCTGCACCAGCAGTTACGTTGAGCGCCAGGATGAGCCAGAGCACATACCAACGTGGTTCCCGTAGCGCCTCACCCAGGGTATAATCCCGGCTGGTTCGTACGGCCTCAGTGGTTGCAGAAGGGGTCCAACCAGCCGGGGCATATCCCTCAGGCGCCCGGCGAAAGAACTGGGCCGCGCCCACTACGACGATGAGATAGACAATCCCAAGATAAGTAAATGTCGATGCAACACCTATCGATGTGGGAGCCAATAGTGGTGGTACAGCTTGTGCGATCACAAGCGCGCCCAGACCAAAACCAGCAACTGCCAGACCGGTGATAAAACCGCGCCGATCAGGGAACCAGCGCAACAGCATTGCCAGCGGCACAATATATGCGAGTCCAATACCGATGCCACCAATAATTCCATACGTCAGATACAACAAATAAACATTGTGGACTGGTAGAGTTAGCCCCGCAAGCACAATGCCCAGACCATAGAGAATACCTCCCACGGTCGCAACGGCTCTAGGACCATAGCGAAGTTGGAGATAGCCGCCAAAGGCGGCAGTAACACCAAGAGCAAGCAACGTGATAGAGAAGGTTAAACTAATCGGTGCAAGTTGCGCGGCAGTCACTTTGCCAGCCGGGATACCATTAAATAGACCAGCAATAGGTTTGGAAAAGACACTCCAGGCGTAAACCGAGCCAAGAGCAAGCTGTAATACAAAAGCGGCGATAGCAATCAGCCAACGATTTGGCTGCGTTGAGGTATTGAGCGCTGAACTACTCATCAATGAGTCCCTCCATGCGGTGTTCACGTTCATAGGCAAAGTAGCTGTGGTTAGACCTTGATTTTGTCCTCTTCGCTGCACCCTATCCTGTCAGATCTGGCCAAAATCAGTGGCACAGCCAGTATACCACATCAACCAGGCCTCCCTTCCCGGCAGCTCGCAAAGACAATACCTCATATATGTTCATTGTTGTGCTGGCAAAAAATTGGCGGACCTTTGTATTTTTAGGATATTATGCATTTTTTGCATGCAAGTTTTTCCATAAGTAAAAGACAGCTTCTCCTGGCGGGCAATTTTCGAGTTTTCCATAGAGAATATATCCCAGGCGTTGATAAAATCCTGGAGCTTGAAAGTCGGAGGTTGTAACACGGGCATAGCGGCAACCACGTTGTTGTGCTTCGCGCTCAGCTTCCATCATCAACCGACGACCCAAGCCATGCTGACGAAGGGCTTCATCGATCCAAACAATGCTGATCTCGAACCACTGAGGAATGGCATGTGTTCTGCCAACAAGCCCGCCCAGTACCATTCCCGTTGGATCGAGAACGGTAATCTGAAGCGGTGAAGGATCAACATGCTCAATTGGAAGTGCAGCACTATGGGTCTGATTATAGGCGAGAAGCTGGTTCGTGAGATATTGCTCTCGTTGGATGCTGATGTTCGGATCGAAGATATATTCCTCGCGCACCATGGCTTCGCTCTCCTTCCATAACAATTGATGCAGCTCTATTGTATCCACTTCTTATAAGATCGACAAGGGCACAAGCGACGATTCATACAAAAAGCGACGGTACAACAGTGCTATATTTCTCGCGCCTATATTTATATGAGGATGAACCATGATCTTCCAAGCATTCACTCTAAACGTTGTATTTGTATATATGCTGCTATTTCTAAGCACATGCAATCAGCAGGCAGGCAGCTAGCAGAGGAGGAGAAAAGTGAAACCTACCATTGAGCAGACCAGCTTTGGTTCTATTACCATTGAAGGAACTACCTTTGACCATGATGTAATCATCCGGCCTGATGGCCAGATAGAGAAGCGCAAGAAAAAATTATCAAAGGCCGTCTATGGGACATCACATATCCTTTCGCTCGCCGAGGCCAAACATGTCTATGAGCCAGCGGCAAAACGGCTGATCATCGGCACCGGCCAGGCTGGAAACGTCCAACTTTCCGAGGAGGCCGCTGACTACTTCAAACACAAACAGTGCCAGGTGGATCTTCTACCAACACCCGAAGCTATTCATGTCTGGAATGAGTCAGCAGGCCCTGCTATGAGCTTGTTCCATGTGACCTGCTAAGGGATGTATCAAGCGCTGAAACCAGATCAGGCAGGCTCATTGTTTCTGCTGGCTGGAAGAGAAGTATTCCCATCATGATTCAGGTGCACCAGAATCCAATCAAGAAACGCTAAAGCAACCTGGATACGCTGTTCCGTCTCACCACAAAAGAAGCGTTCCAGACGAGCTTCTACATCAGGAGGTCCTTGAGATAAATCCTTGAGGTGCACCCAGACTGATCCATTGGGTGGAAGCGGCCGATTATTCGCGGCCCACAACCCCTCAACAATTTGCCAGGAAACTGTGCCGGTTACAAAAGCTGCTTTCACCTGATCGCCTCCGCTCTCGGCAACCTGTATTTTCGCACGTGCGGACTCTAACCAGGAAATGATTCTCTCTCGCTCCTGTTCAGCAAGTTGATACGTCTCAAAACGTCTTTGCGCCTGCTCTCTCAAGTGCTCAAGGACTCCCTGTGGATCAAAGAGGATCCGTCCATCCAGATAGGCATAGACATTCATCGGATTCGTTTCAAGCTCGGACTGCGCTTTTGTCACATCAGCAAAACCCTGCTCAACCAGCACCCCTTGGCGTACCTCTCGCCGAAACTCACGCCTGGTCTCTGGAGTAAGAATGAAACGCAGATCAAGATCAGCCCCTGGCAAAGCATCGCCTCTCGCAACCGAACCTGTCAGCAAGATCCCAATAATCTCATCTTGCCTTGATGCCTCCGCAACTATCTCCTGCAATAAGGCTTCGTACAACCTATTACCACCCTTTCTTACTATTCTCCATTACTCTCCCAGTGGTTCGCTAGAGCCATTCAGCAGGCGCGTAAGCAGATCATACAGGGTATCTTTTTCAGCAGGAGAAAGCGGCGAGAAGGACTGTGAGAGTACCTCATTAACTTCGGTACGACCTTTAATCAGAAGTTCCTCCCCGGTGGACGTGAGGCGATGGCGTAGTGCTCGCCCCGGTCCCGTGACCCGGGTGATCAGACCACGAGCCACCATGCGATTTGCCAGGGCACCAAAAGATTGATCGGTCTGGAATGTCAGTTGCGCCAATCGGTGTGACGACGCATCAGGATGCTGTCCGATCGCGCGCAACGCGTCCCATTGCACCAGCGTGATTCCCAGTGGCACCAGTTTCCCATCAAGCGTGCGATGGTGACGGTACTGCAAGCGTTTAACGGCCTGTCCCAGAGCTTCGATTGTTGCGCCCATGGATGTTCTCTTCCTCCTCATTTTCTGGCTACTCATATAAACACTTTTATATACACTTGCTTATATACACTTGCTTATATAAAGATGTTTATGTTATAATCCTTATACAAGCTTGTTTATATAAGCCTGCTTACATAAGTATACCAGTTCTGAAATGGATACGACAAGTTCCCTCTCAGCGAGAAGTAGGAGCGTTACGCATATCGTCTCTTGGTTCTTACAAGTATGAAAGGATTTTTTCATGAGTGTCATCGTAGTCAAGCCGGAAGACGGACGGACCCTTTCTATCGGTCCTATTAAAATGGTGGTACAAGAGGATGGAACGCAGACGCGGGGAACATTAGGCATCGCCGAATTTGAAGTGCCTCCTCATACTTCCGGACCACCATTACATATTCATCACACACATGAAGAGGGCTTTTACATTCTTGAAGGGGTTCTGGAGTTTCTGACAGGAGAACAAATTGTGCAGGCAGGTCAAGGGACGTTAGTGATGGTGCCCATCGGAACGGCTCATACGTTTCGCAACGCCACCGAAAAACGAGCTCGCTTCCTTAATACGTTTACACCTCCACTCTATGTTCACTATCTTGAGGAGGTGAGCCAGCTCCTTCAGACTGGCGGTACACTCGATTCACAACAAGCGGCTACATTGATGGCACGCTACGACACAGAGGTTGTTTCTTAACACCTGTCAGCCTCGCATAAAATTTCGTGGTTCACCGAATGCTTTCATTCGAACATTTAAACATTCTATTTATTTAAATTAATGAGTCATCCCGAACTTTTGAAAAAGTTCTTAAAACCGGGGTGCAGGGTCCTCCCTGCCGGGGTGCGGGGTGTCCCCGCAACCCCTCCTTTTTCTCTTTTTGCACGCTGCCGTAGGCGGCGCGAGAGGGAGAAAGAACGAGCGGGGACGTCATGCCCCCAGCATGCCTGCCCCGCACCCCGGCAGGAGGGCTAGCCGCCCTCCTGCACCTCCCGCATTGGAAGAGTGGAACCCATTTTCAGATTTTTCAAAAATCTGGGATGACTCATTGTATGGGCGCTTTAGTGCCCGAGTACGGCTGGCTGCACGCTCCCCAATGGGGGTGTGAGTCTGACACTTAAAAGAAAGAAGAAGAAATACTATGAGTAATCTACCTCCACTGACCACTAGAAGAGAAACTTTCGCCGATGACCTGACATTACGCGTTGATGAGGGAGGCAGTGGCCGCCCGGTGCTTCTCTTGCATGGTGGCGGCGGGCCGCAAACCATGCTGGAACTCTCTAAAGTACTCTCCAAACGTATGCATGTGCTCCTGCCAACCCACCCTGGATTTGCGGGCGAGCCACGTCCTGAGTGGTTCGACAGTATTGATGATCTCGCCCTTGCCTATCTTGATCTGCTCAAACGGCTAGATCTGCATGATGTACTGGTGATCGGCTCCTCAATGGGCGGCTGGATCACATCTGCCATGGCTTTGCATGATACCGAGCGGCGGCTGAGCGGCCTGGTTCTCGTAGATGCCGGTGGTATTCAAGTAGAGGGATATCCTATTCCTGATGTGTCGACTCTGACACCTGATGAGTTGGCGGCCCTCAGCTACCACAATCCAGCTGCCTTCCGCATTGATCCAGCGACCATTACTCCTGAGCAGGCCCAGGCTCGTGCAGCCAATGTCCGGGCGCTTTATGTCTATGATCAGGGACAGGGTATGGGTGACCCAAGACTCAGACGTCGCCTCAAACATGTGAGTGTCCCGGTTCTGGTGGTGTGGGGAGCAAGTGACCGTGTCATACGCCCTGAATATGGTCAGGTCTATGCGCAATCTTTCCCTAATGCCCGCTTTGAACTCATTCCGGAAGCCGGTCACCTTCCACAATTTGAGCAACCACAACGCTTGCTCAATCTCGTACTGGAATTTGCGGACAGCATCCGGGCGACAGCGTAGGTCACCAGATCAGTGAGCGCGCAGCGTATTCGCAAGCAAATGCGCTGCGCACCACCAAACAAACATAGCTGAGCGATGTCAGCGGCTTGTGCCCTTTACTATGGGAGCAATGTCCATCAGGCGGAATCCGTTACAGCAGGAAACCTACCATGTACCATGACATATCTTCACCACGGCCCTGAGCGTTGTTTGCCTGTTTGTCCTCCGCATAGGTATATAAAGCATGCCCATCATAGAAGACCTGGGCGCCATTAGCGGTCTGATGGACCGATAATTGTTTAGGCAGGGCCACGGAACTGGATACCGTCATCATGCCCTTGGGTGCCAGGACGGGCGGCCAGTCTTTCGCACAGTCACCGGTACAGGTGGATTGCAGCATAGGATCAGGCTTATAGTAATACAGGGCGAAGTTTTTGTTCGTTAGCAGTACATGGACCTGATTGCCATTAATAGCGGCCTTCCCCGTGTGAATAAAGGCATCCATATTACCGGCAGCATCCGGGGTAACCACGATGCCTTGTTTCATCATGTTCGTGTTCGCCGGAGGGGCAGGAGTGTTTGCAGCAGTATTTATCGGGGCGTCTACCAGATACCAATCCATATCCTCACCATTACCCATCGCTTGCCCCGCCTGCTTATCCTCTGCATAGGTATACAAGGCATGACCATCATAGAAGACCTGGGCTCCATTGGCGGTCTGATGCACCGACAACTGTTTGGGCAGGGCCATGGAACTGGAGACCGTCATCATGCCCTTGGGTGCCAGAACGGGCGGCCAGTCTTTCGCACAGTCACCGGTACAGGTGGATTGCAAGGCAGGATCAGGCTTGTACGTGTAGACGGCAAAGTCTTTATTGTTTAGCAGTACCGGAGCCTGCTTGCCGTTAACCATAGCTATCCCCGTGTGAATAAAGGCATTCATATCACCAGTAGGATTTGCTGTGATGACAATGCCCTGCATGTTATCCATCTGGCCAGTAGCCGTTGGTGTTCCATTGGTAGTATAACCGTTATTTGCGTTGGTCGCAGGTGCCCCATTATTCATATCCTGCTTCGGCGTGGGCGCTGTCGTAGCCTGGTTACCCATACCACTACATGCTGTCAGCAAAATAGCTAGCAGGATCATAAGCACAAACGAACCCAAATGTCGGAATGTTTTCATGTACTGTTATCTCCTTAAAATAATTTCTATACAACTACGGTATTTGCAAACGCATCTATGTAAAAAGGGGCAATCCTTCATGATAGTACCTGCAATATATTTAATCATCAAGATTTTCCCTTGTATTTGCTATGCGCACACCTTATTACTTCTTACCCTAATCACGACCACTTTTTACCAGATTTACCAACAAGTACTTTTTTCATATCGATAGCCAACCGCAGGTTCTAAAAATCCCATTTTGACATGCTACCTCTTGACATTCAAATATCTTCATGATATCTATCTATTAGATATATATCTAGGAGTTATAAAATGGCGAAAGAAAATAAGAGTAAGTATGCGGTGATGGGGGTACTCAGTCTCTATCCTGGTTCTGGCTATGACATCAAGAAATTTATGGAATACAGTACAAGTAACTTTTGGAGCGAGAGCTATGGGCAGATCTACCCTATTCTGAAGCAACTAGAGGAAGAAGGATTGGCAGTTCGCCATGCTGAAAAGCAAGAGGGGAAACCTGAGAAGTATATCTATACGTTAACCGAGACAGGAAAAACAGTCTTGCAAGCCTGGCTCTCGGAGTCGGTTGCGTCTACGGGAGAGCGTAATGAGTTACTGCTCAAAATCTTCTTCGGTGATCATGTTCCACTTGAGAAGAACAAGGAACATATCCGTGCATTTCAGGAGCTTCAGTCACGCCTGCTGAAAAAATATGCAGAGATCGAACATGCTTTGGTGATGAAAGCCCAAGATGATGTGAGCGTCTCTTATCAACTCATGACGGTGCGCTATGGCCTCCATCGCTGTCGCGCCTTAATGACGTGGTGTGATGAAACATTGGAAGGTTTGCACCGCCTGGCAGAACAAGAGAAAAAGACAGCACAAGCAGGGGAGCCGGAGGACACAAGGCAGTAAACCGGGACGTGTTGCGTGCTAGAAAATGGTACCGGGCATTAGTGCTTTGCACTTACTACCCGGTTTTGTTCGCTGTGAAACAGCTTTATCAATCGCTATACAGGACAGGCAGCCCATCAGCACCAAACGACGCGCCAGAGAGTGATGCCCATTCCTTTAATCAAGCTGTTGATGCAAGAACTCGATGGTACGCTCCCAGGCAAGGCGAGCAGCCTCAGCGTCATACTCCGGGCGATTCTCTTCAAAGAACCAATGGCTGGCCCCTGGATAGGTATAGACAGTCACTGACTTGCCAGCAGCCTGAAGCGTCTTTTCCATCTCCACAACCGACTCTACCGGCTCGAAGGTGTCGTTCTCCCCGAAGTGGCAGAGATAAGCCGCGTGGGAGGCGCTATAATCCGGTCCAGTATAAGAGGTATAAAAGGTCACGACAGCAGCGATCTCATCAGCCAGGGTAACGGATGTATCGAATGCATAAGCACCTCCTAATGAGAAACCAATGAGGGCGAGCTTGTTATGGCCGTTCGTCAACTGCGATGCTGTGTGTTGATGCAAGAGCTGTATTGCCCCTGCGATATCACCGCGCACTCGCTCCTCATCCTGATCCAGTGCCGCACCCAGGGCCTGCGCTTCCTCGATTGATGTGGTCGTCTTACCCTGGTAAAGATCGGGGGCCAACGCCACAAAGCCAGCTTCCGCAAGCCGATCGCAGATGTGTCGGAACGGCTCCGTCAGCCCCCACCAGGCATGCAGGACCAGGACCCCTGGTCCGCTACCCTGTTCAGGAACGGCCATATAGGCATTGATCGTTCTTCCATCAACGTGAATTTCGCTCATGCAACTCTCCTAAAATGCTCAAGACATACTGTGACTTAATCAATGTAGACACCAGTTTTTTGTCCACGAGTGTCTAGCATATCCCCGTTGCTGCTTGGAAGCCATGCACAAAGGCTGCACGCCTCGATCACGGCCCACAGCAACGCTCCGAACAGCCACCTATTCTCTCTGCCAAAGACAAAAACGGTAACAGGAAGAGGAATGAATGTACTCAAACAAGAAAAACAGTGCGCGACTGAGGTACTTCTGTTGCCCAGGCGTCTTCGACTTTCGAAAGAGGAACAGTGTTGGTCGCAATCTCAAAAGCGCCCGGAATAGTTGCTTGCAGCACGCCCCCGATAGCCTTCATTGCTCCGCCGGTTTGCTAATGACGCGTTAGCACTTCCTACAAAGGAAAAAGATGAAGGGGCTCCCTTTTGAAAATTTGAGTAATATCCCTCCCTCTTCCTTATTTAAAGGGAGGGATAAGCTATCTTCCACAAAAAATTAACAGGACAAACCTGTATTTGCGATGCAGACGCTAGCCTGACCTCTTACCGTGATATCGCCAATGGATTTGACTGGATCATTAGGCGAATACACCATTTTAGACCAGGTTTGGGTAGCGACTACATTGCCACTGGTATAGTAGGCGTATCCTCCATCCTGCCCGGCCGGGTGTTCAATAATGGCATAGAGTTGTCTCGTTCCCTGATAGCTGGTTATGCGCGTCCAGTTTGTTCCGCAGGTAGGTGACCAGCGAAGCTCAAGCAGCCCCCAATTTCCACCATAGTAAGGATCTGTAATATATGCACTGAGAACAGTCTGTGCACCCTGGGCACACTGAGTGTCCTGGGGGTTCTGGTTGTTACAATTAGTACCACAAATATAATTTGCATGTGCTGACTTCGTAATTGCATGTGCTTTTTTTATGCCCGTAAGGACAAAATGGGTTTGCGTGTCATAATTAGGGCTAGCTGGCGCGGCCGAGGCTACCGCAGGGGCGAGAAGTGTAACGCTACTACATATGATAACGAAGAGAAGGGAAAGAAAAATAGATGTGTGTTTTTTCAAGGCGAGCATCCTTTGCGGCTAAACTCATACGCATCTATGTAACACGTATGGTTGTCAAACAACGAGAATGTCAAAAATAGGCCTGACGCAAGGGAAAAGAATTTTTGGTCCTATGTACTTACAGTATAGAAATTTCAAATGAAAAGAGGAAGTATCAGAGAGGGACATCTTAAGGACATTGAGAGGACAATATGGGTAGGTACAGGCTGTACCTACCCATATTGGAACTTCCAGACTATAGAAAAAAATGGAGGCACACAAGGCATAATACGTTTCGGTAAAATTACGCACCGCCATAGGTCACGATCAGGTCCGTTGCATATCCCAGGAGAAAGCCAATCAGCAGACCCCACATGACGATTTCAGGTGACTTGAAGCGTTTGGCCTGACCAAGCAGTTCAGTGATTACGTAAATAATGGCGCCAGCAGCCAGAGCGAGAAACAGAATGAATACCTGGGTTGAAATGAAGGTCATGCCAATGATAGTCCCGAGAAAGGTTGGCCCTCCACCAATTAAGCCTAAGAGAACAATGAACTTCCAGGAAACACGTTGCCCACTCAAAGGTCCTGCAATGCCAAACCCCTCGGTCATATTGTGCAAACCAAAGCCCACCATGAGCACAACGGCGAGTTGGATCGCTCCAGTCGCTGCGGACTGCCCAATCGCCAGCCCTTCAGAGAAGTTGTGGAGACCAATCCCGGTAGCGATAAGTAAGGCCAGCGCGGCAGGTGTGTGCTCTGCCCGCTCGCCTGGAGACACTATACCAGTTGATTTAGCAGAAGGAGAGGAAGAGATGGAGCCATCCGCAGGCTGATCAAGCACCTTAGCAGAAGCGGTGTACTTCCGCATCCATCCAAAGACCAGGCGATTAAAATAGACCAGCCCTACCGAACCCAGTCCGATGCCGAGAACAAGTAGAGCAACATTCAACGAGAAGATGCCGGAACTGGCATGATGTGTTCGTAACTCATCCAGGGAGGTATTGATAGGCTCACTGGCCTTGCTCAAAACATCAAAGAGCAAGAAAAGAAGGATGCCAGTGGCAAGCATGTTCAAAAAATATCTGAGCGACTGTGGGAGTTTTTTGAGAAAAACCAGGGGTAATCCCAGAAAAATTGTCAGTCCAGCGAATGCGCCCAGGAGGATAATCGTTCCAGTAGACAAGGGGGGTATTCCTTTCCCATACGAATAATATTAGCATGTTCTATATCTTAGCTACTCAGTCGGATATTAGGACATACTAATGCTCTTTGTCAAGGGTTACCTACCATGCCTTCTTTTCTCTTCCATCAAACGAGAACGCAAGAGTTCCAAATCACGTCTCGAATAAAAAAGAAGTGTTTTTCGAATTGTACAGCCATCTCCTTGTCAGTACACAGATGCGTGCTGTATGCTATCAGCAGTGTTAGACAAAAGATCTCCACCTTGTGCGAAAAAGGAGGGCGTGCTTCTCGTCGTTTGGAAGCGAGGATGCTGGCACGCATACAGGCATGACACAAATCTACCCATCTATGCAAGGCAAAATTTGCCTGGTGACTGGCGCAACTTCGGGGGTTGGGAAGGCCACCGCGCTTGGCCTGGCACAGCAAGGGGCAACGGTGGTAATCGTTGCGCGCAATCAGGCAAAAGGAGAGGCGGCATGCCAGGAAATCCGGGCAGCCAGTGGGAATACATCGATCAATCTCTTGCTCGCTGACCTTTCATCCCAGGCATCCATCCAGCAACTGGCGACCACTTTTCTGGACCAATATGAGCAGTTGCACGTCTTTATCAATAATGCTGGTGTTTTTTTGACGAAACGCCACCTTACGGTTGACCATCTGGAAATGACCTTCGCGGTCAATCACCTGGCGCCTTTTCTACTCACACAACTGCTGCTCGAGCGCCTGAAAGCCAGTACACCGGCTCGGATTGTGAATGTCTGTTCTGGCGCGCATTACACAGTGCAGATGAATTTGCAAGATCTGCAATTGGAGCGGGGCTACAATGTATGGCGAGCCTATGCACAATCAAAACTCGCTATGCTTCTGTGCTCATATAAGCTGGCACGCCAGTTAGAGGGTAGCGGCGTGACACTCAATTGTCTCAATCCTGGCTTTGTGTTCACCAACATGGGCATGACCAATGTCGGACCACGCATGCAGACGGTGGCGAAGGCAGTACTCTCACGACTGGGCTCCAGCCTGGAAAAGGGCGCACTCACCTCACTCTACCTCGCCATGTCACCTGAGGTTGAACAGGTCACCGGAAAATATTACGATCAGCTGATCCTCAAACAGTCATCCAAAGCTTCTTATGATCTGGCATTGCAAGAACAGGTCTGGGAGGCAAGCAGGCAAATGGTACATGCGTACATCCGATAGACGAAGGCTCCGCCCTGCTTGAACAAGGATCGGACATGTGCCAGATAGACAGGTTGGTAAAACAGAGTCCTATGCTGATATACTTGGTCTGTATATGTAGCGCGCTGTCTCCTTTACAAATAGGCAGGCAGCAAAGGGATGCGACTGCAACTTTAAAACTTCGGAGGTATCTGATCCATGGGTTCTATGGAACAGCCAGCACAGGAACTGAATCCTCAGCAGTATGAGGCTTCAGCTCTTACACAGGCAACAACAATACCAGACCCGGGTTCAACTGACACAGCGGAAAACCAGGAGAAGGCCCGGCGTTCAGCCGAATTTCGTGCTTTATGGACGCGACGCTTGATCGTTGGCGCGGCAATCTTGATCTGGGCGATTCTGTTCTATTTCTTTTTTATGGCCATGGCACGTATCGGGGGAGCACTGACACTGATCTTTGCGGGTGCGCTCCTGGCCTACCTTATTTATCCGATTGTGCTCTTTCTTGAACGCTTCATCCCACGTATTATTGCTATCGTGCTCATCTTTGTGATGCTATTGGCCGCTTTATCCCTGTTAGTCGCCAGCGTTGGGCAGGCTGTCTTTAGTCAGATCGCTACATTACCGGGTTTAATCAACTGGGTGCAGAGCAAAGAAGGACAAAAGCAGGTCCAGGGCATCTTGAGTAATCTGAACAAGGTTGGCATTTCCAATAATCAGATCAACTCTACGGTCAATCAAGTTTTCGTGCAACTCCAACAATTCCTTTCTGGCCTTATCCCATTCTGGCAAGGAACCTTCAATGTCCTGATTGATATTATTGTGGTAGCAACCGTCGCGGTCTACTTTATCCAGGCTGGCCCACGCATGGTCCACTGGATGCGTGCCCAATCCTTTTTCTCGTACCAGAAAGAGGTCAATTTTCTGCTCGATGAAATTGATCGCGCCATAGGTGGCTACTTTCGCGGACTCTTTATTGTAGGTGCCATCGCTGGCGTGCTGACATGGCTTGTCCTCACGTTGCTGGGTGTCCCCTATGCGGTCTTACTGGGCTTGATTGTCTTTGTCACCAATTTCATCCCGGTCATTGGTGGCTATATTGGTGGTCCCCTCTGCATCTTAATGGCAATACCGCAGGGTTGGGTCACCGTCCTGATTGTTGCAGTCTTCGTGGTTCTGCTTCAGGGCGTCTTCCTGGGACAGATCCTGAGCCCACGCATTCTGGGAAAAGCGGTCGGCATCCATCCGATCCTGGCCATCTTCGCCTTGTTCGCGGGCAGTGAACTCTTCGGCATCGTGGGTGGCATCCTGGCCGTCCCCCTGGTTGGAGTCATTCAACAAATCGTGGTAGCCGCCTGGAGTAAACGCAAACAACTCCATCCAGAAGAGATTGTGCAGGAACTCATTTCCTGATGATACAGTCCTTACGATAGGATATAAGTAAACTGGCCCCGCTTTTGCAAATCATCCGCAAAAGTGGGGCCAGTTTACTTACCCTATTCAAGAAGCTTCGACCATGTTGGCTTGATTTACCTGGTAGTTTCCTGACTTGACTGTGGTAGTCCCATGCCATGTGCAAGAGGTTCATGCTCAATGTCGTCATAGTCGGTAGATGTAATCAGGTGTTCCCAGCGCTCGGTCTCAGCCAGTTTGGCTTGATCAACCAGACGCGCAATCTTGAAGGCATCGCTACCCAGCGGCAAGCGCAGCGGTGGATTGGTTTCATTCACAAGGGTAATAAGCGCCTGGGCGGCTTTGTTCGGATCGCCAGGTTCTTTGCCAGAAATGTCCTTCCGATATGCTATCATAGGTTCGAGGACGCGCTCATAATCTTCATTTGCTTCTATGAAGGTCATCGAGGCACCACCCCAATCCGTACGAAAACTGCCGGGCTCGATCAGGGTGACCTTGATACCCAGGTGCTTGACCTCACGAGAGAGCACTTCAGAGAAACCTTCAACCGCCCATTTTGCGGTCTGATAGGGGCCTAATCCAGCCGAAGTTGTACGGCCCCCGATAGAGGAGACCTGGAGGAAATGTCCAGAGCGCTGTTTGCGTAAGACAGGGAGGGCGGCCCGTGTTACGTTGATCACACCCCATAAATTCGCTTCCATCTGAGCATGCCATTCTTCATCAGAGGCATCCTCAATCGTTGTTACGTTGGCATATCCTGCATTATTGACAACGACATCAAGTCGTCCAAAAGCCTTCACGGCCCCGGCAATCGCAGCATGGGCTTGCTCAGTGTTGGTAACATCCAGGGCAACGGCGCGCACCTGCTCTCCATATTTTTCTACCAGATCTTGAAGTTGCTCAAGTTTGCGTGCGGTGGCAACTAACTGATCTCCATGCGCGAGAACAGCTTCAGCCAGACTATGCCCCAGGCCACGCGAACTTCCAGTAATCAACCAGACTTTTGACATAGATATTATGCCTTTCTTGCAAATGCTTACCATCCAAATGATCATCTCCATTTGGATGGTAAGCATTTTAACGTGAGGGAATGATTGGAACCAGGAGTGTAGTTATCATAGGTGTAAAAGTAACAGCTTGCATAAACACAAAATATATTTACAAGATAGCGAACTGCAACGAGTTCAATGCATTACATAGTAGAAAGAAGTCACCACAAAAGAGGGAGGAACCGAGTAGATGAGAGATACCACAAAGAGGCGAGCTGAACTTGCTGATTTTCTACGTACACGCCGCGCACGCTTGCGGCCAGAGCAACTTGGGCTCCCAACATTTGGACGGAGACGAACTCCCGGACTCAGGCGTGATGAAGTGGCACAACTCGCCGGGGTTGGAGTTTCCTGGTATACCTGGCTTGAGCAGGGGCGTGACATTACAGTCTCAGATCAGGTGATAGAGCGGCTCGCGGAAACACTGCAACTTGAGAGCGAGGAGCGCCGTCATCTCTTTGTCCTGGCACGTGGGATGGTTCCAGTGGCGACCTCGCACACTGATATTGCCCCCTCCCCACCTGGCATCCAGGCAGTACTCGATGCCCTGAGCCCCACACCAGCGATACTGATCGATGATAGGTTTAACCTTGTCGCCTGGAATGAGGGCGCCTGCCGCGTCTTTGGCAACTTCTCTCTACTCACAGGGAGAGAGCGAAATAGAATCTGGCATATGTTCACCGACCCTGCAACGCGCCAACTCTTTGTAGACTGGGAACAGGCGGCACAGCATGCGGTGATGCATTTTCGTTTTACCTATGACCAATATATCGGAGATGCCTGGTTTGAACAACTGCTAGCAGACTTACAACTGGAAAGCTCCGATTTTCGCACACTGTGGTCACAGCATAATGTGCAAGCGTCCTGCGATTTTTATCAAGAGAAGATTTTGAACCATCCTCAAGTTGGCCATCTTCACTTTGCCAGTACCATGTTTAACGTACCAGTGAATCCCCCACTTCACATGGTAACCTATACCCCATGTTCATCAGAAACGCTCACCAGGCTTAAGGCCATAAACGAAACTGAATATACGCGTGAACTGGCACACTGATATGAATTTGCGCTCCAATATCGTCTCGACCAGGAAAAATTAGAAAAAAGACCGGACTGCATCAGCGAGTTCAGTCGGTGCATTATAATTCACATCGTGTGCCGCCCTTTTAATGACGACGAGTTGTCCTTGTGGCAGTTGCTGAGTGACATATTCAGCCCACTCCTGAGGCACAATCGTATCCCAGGAACCGCGTACTACCAGAGTAGGAATGTTCATCTGTGTCAGGTACGTTTCTATCGTATCCTCAAGTCCATAGTGAAAGGTAGCCGCAAAGCGGCGAAAGCCAAGCTCCATGTAGTCGAGCATCACCATAGGGTAGAGCGATACAGGCTCACGAAGGGCGTTCACCAGCCAGCGACCAATCTCTTGATGTGCGGTCCGTGCACGTATATCCATTGTGGGACTGACCAGGATAGCCGCCTGGATACGCTCTGGATGACGAACAGCAAAACGTGCGATGATCTGACACCCAAGAGAATTCCCAAGCAACGCTACCCGGGACAATCCAATGGTTGTCATCCATGCGGCCAGGGTATCGGCCATCTCATCCAGGTCCTGATAATGATCGGGTTTATGGCTTTTACCAAAGCCTGGAAGTTCAGGAAGGTATACGTGATAGTCAGCCGCCAATTGGCTAGCCGTTGGCGTCATATACCGACTCGACACTACCAGTCCATGAACCATGACGATAGTAGGACGATCCGGTTCTGGCCGCTGATATGGCACGCGATAATGCATGGTACAATCTGCTACCCGTGCCCATTTGCTTTCCATGTTTTTTTTATGGTGTTTCATTATATATAGACACGAAATGCAACGCATATGGGTTGCAAAGCGTGAAATAGAAAGTGTGATGAAATGTAGCGAAATAAAAAGGAGTATGATATCAATAGACCTTATTTTAAAAAACCTGAGCGGCGTGCTGTGCAGGTTGAAGGCTCCCACGTGCCCTACCAGGTAATAGGGGAGGGAGAACCGTTGATCCTGGTACATGGTCTCTCTGGTTCAATGCGCTGGTGGCAGCACAACGTTCAGGCACTTGCACAGGATCATTGCGTCTATCTGATCGATTTACCAGGCTTCGGTACCATGCGTCGGGTGCGCAATCGCTTCGCCATCGTGCATGTTGCTCGCTGGCTGCTCGCATGGATGGAAGCAGTAAAGATACAAAGGGCGCATTTTATGGGGCACTCAATGGGAGGCTATATCTGCATCTGGATCGCGGCCCACCATCCCGAGGTTGTCTCGCGCCTGATTTTGATCTCACCTGCGGTGCTCACTCAAATTCATACCGTATGGGGCTATACACGTCCCCTGCTGACAGCCATTCGCTATATAAAGAAGGGTTTCTTCTCAATTCTGGCGTTTGATGCCCTACGCGCTGGTCCCCTCACCTTGCTGCGAGCGGCTCATGACCTGCTCTCCGTTGATGCTCAGGGAGATATTACAAAGATTACAGCCCCAACCCTTCTCGTCTGGGGAGAACACGATACGCTGATTCCACCATCGGTAGGAAAAATATTATGCACCACCATCGCCAATTCCTATCTTGTCGTATTAAAGAATGCCAGCCATGTAAGCATGTATGATCAGCCAGAGCATTTTAATCGGCTCGCGGAGACCTTTCTTAAAGGCCAAAGTCTCGATGAAGCATCCTCTTGCTAGTTTACTCCATACAGCCCCCCCATAAAAACTAACAGTGTGTCTTGTGAATTAAGTTCTCCAGAGCATAAGCAGTGTCAGTTTGCCAGATAGTGAGTTAGCAGAAATCTGTCAGGATGAAAATTGCCTGGCTTGCAGAAAAATGCAAAGCCCCAAAGTGCATTTTTGTTGATGGAAAGCTTATTTGTATGGTACTCTACACTTATTATATAACTTTATGCATAGATGCATATGTTTGATAACTTTTGCATCCATATGATATATTTTCGTTGCTTTATTCATTCCATTCAGGTCCACCCAAACACAGGTCTATTCCATATCTCTCACCAAGACAAGAAAAGGAGAAATGCATGCCGAGCTGGGCAGGGCAACAATTAGGGAACTATCGCCTGATTCGCCGAATTGGAAGAGGTGGCTCAGGGCAAGTTTACCTGGGCGAACACATTTACCTTAAAACGTATGCGGCCATCAAGCTTTTATTGGAAAATGACGGAGAAGAGAGGCAGGTAGAATCATTTAAAACGGCTTTCCTTCATGAAGCCCGCAAAATTGCCTCACTGAAGCATCCACATATTTTGCGAGTCTTAGAATTCGGCATAGAAATGTCAACTCCATATCTGGTAATGGAGTATGCCGCCCATGGAACTCTACTTGATCGTCATCCTCGGGGGACCAGAGTTGTCTTGAAGCAGGTTGTCACCTATACGAAACAGATCGCCCAGGCTCTGCATTATGCACACCAGGTTCGGCTGATCCATCGTGATGTGAAACCCGCCAATGTACTCCTCGATGAGTATGATACTCTATTGCTCAGCGATTTTGGCATTGCAACAATCGCGCACCGCACCTCTTCAATGCGCACAAGCCCATACGCAGGTACCGCAGCCTATATGGCACCTGAACAATTACGGGGCAAACCAGTTCCAGCCAGCGACCAGTATGCGCTGGCTATTATGATTTATGAATGGCTCTGCGGACAACTACCCTATCAAGGTGATCTCATTATGATGGGAATGCAGCACCTGACTGCTCCAATCCCTTCCTTACGTATTCACAATAAAACGCTCTCGCCTTCAATCGAGGCGGTTGTTCATCAGGCGATGGCCAAAGATCCTCGGCAACGTTTCAGTAGTATCCTGGAATTTGCGTTGGCCTTAGAAGAGACAAGCCGAGCACCTCAACAATCCATAAACGATACAATCTTATTTCAATCGGTATTATCTCAACCACCATCCCCACCGCCATCAACCAAAATTGCACCTCCCATTAGCCAGAAGCAACCAGTGTTGTCTGCAAAAAACAGTACATCTGGAAGCAAGTTTTCACGTCGAGCAGCGATAGCAGGATTGGTAACTGTGGGATTAGGAGCTGGCATTACATGGGAAGCGCTCAAATATTTTGCTGTTTCACCACCAGATTGTGGAACAGCGTTCTCTGATGATTTTCAAGGGAATATACATCCTGGTTGGACCTGGGTCGATCCAACCAATCGCTCAATATACCGCATAACTGCGCCTGGCACACTTTCAATAACGGCACCAACAAATGCTGATCTAAACGCGCAAACAAATTTTCAAGCCCCCAGATTACTACAACCTATTCGTGGCAATTTTACACTTGAAACATTGGTTGAAGTGGCTGCAAGCCCACCACTCTCCTTCTGGGAGGTGGGCCTCGTCATCTGGCAGGATCAGGATAATTTTCTCCGTGTAGGACTAAATACTCGGACGTTTGACTTTGAGCAGGTAGCAAATGGAGTATTCCGCCATAATGCCCCGGACGCTTTAGCAGGAGCAACCATACGAACATCACAAGCCGAGCTAAAAATCCTGCGCTCCAATGATACATTTAGCGCATATTACCGCCTCCCTGAAAAGACATGGCAATTAATCAATACGACGAATATACACCTGCAAAATTTGCAAGTTGGACCACTCCTCGTAAATATCGCTGAATCACCATTTACAGCCTATTATCATTATGTCAGAGTGACATGTAATTGAAATCAGGAAATCCTGTAAAGTAAGTCAACATCTGTTTCTAAACGCAGGCTCGTTAAAACTATAGAGGAGGTGATGTTCTCATCACCTCCTCTTTCATATGCATTGACTTTCAACAAATTATTGATGACCTCAACACTCCTCTGGCCAAACGGGCGAGCTACAAGTGTTGCGTGCGTGGATTGTGCGAATATCGCTATTTTCAATAACCTCTACAAAAAACACACTTACTATGTGTATTCAGCAATTTATTATGAGTATGAGAAGATTAGTGAAGAGGCAACGAAATATCAGCTATAACCATAAGAGCATGCTCTTATGGTTATAGACCACCTATGAAATACCCAAGTTGTTAAAATGCAAAAAAATCATATACGCATTAATCTTCTCATGAGAAAAAATGTGTATTGTTTTTCCCAAAAATAGATCACCTTATACACTATTTTTGCGGAACTACTTTTGTCACCAAAATTATCGACACAACAGGGAGTTCGTATGCGTATACACATCATCCATAGAAAGATGATTATTCCTCACTGCCTCTTGATTGCTCTTTTCCTCTCTCTTCTCAGTACCAGCGGACTTGTCCATGCAGCTGGTCCTGTATCTGGCTTACCAAATGGGAATGGGCATAGTGGCCATACTGGACAGAAACATTTCCAGGTACAAACTCCCACGCAAGGGAATGCTACAACTAACCCAAATAATGCTGCGGTTCAATACGCTGAAGGTCACTGGGATTGGAATTGGCAATCGACAGAGAGTACAGCTAATCCACTTCACGTCCAACAAGGTGATTTACAAGGCAACTTTCAATGTGCTGAGTTCGTTGCGCGAGCTCTTACGGCTGAAGGATTTTTCTCTGAGCTTAACGCTGATACCTCAACATCTGACCAATATGCAAATTATTCGGGCTATAATCTACGACTAGTCGGTGATCTTTATACGTACATTACAAACAATGGGCTGGGAACTGATATCGGGAATAATCCACAAGAGGCCGTTCCCGGCGATGTCGTTTTTTACACAACCCCCACATCTGGAATGTTTCATACCGTCCTCCTTACTGCAACTGGGACCACAATCAACGGTGCAGATACGCTGATGGACGGCCACAATGTTGCTGAACATAGTCAACCATATTCGCCTGGATGGGATGAATATGGCAACCAGGCTTCAATTACCATTGTTCATATGAACGTTACGCCTCCTTCAACATCTAAACAGCAAGTATATACCTACATTGGTCACACCACCGATAACCGCTTAGAAGTCTATGCTCGGGGAAGTAACAACAACATCTGGCATCGTTATCGTCTCGCAGGGGGTGGCTGGTCCAATTGGGGCGAACTACAACCTGGCGGCCAATTCAATGGCAATCCTGCTGTCGGCATCAATAAGAATGGGACCAAGTACCAGATTCAGGAAATCTTCGCCCGTGGCAATGATAATAATATCTGGCACATCTGGCAGACGTCGCCCGATGGAGATTGGATCTCGGCCTGGCAACCACTACAAGCAGGATTTTCATTTCAAGGTACCCCCGCAGTAGGCTATACGGCCAAGGGATATCTAGAAGTCTATGCTCGTGGCAGTGACAATAACATCTGGCACAACTACCAAAATGCTAATGGAAGTTGGTCAGGGTGGGGTCCGTTAGAAAGCGGCGGTCAATTTAATGGTGATCCAGTCGTGGGCAATTACGCCGACGGCCATCAAGAGGTGTTCGCTCGCGGTAATGATAACAATATCTGGCATATCTGGCAGACGGCACCGGATGGAGACTGGATCGCTAGTTGGCAACCTTTGGCCAAAGGCTATACCTTCCTGGGCACGCCTGCTATCGGGTTTACAGCAGATAAGCAGATCGAAATTTACGCTCGTGGGGTTGACAATAACATCTACCATAACTGGCAATATAACGGGAACTGGAATGGGTGGACGCCACTGCAGGCAGGAGGTCAGTTTGTTGGTGATCCAGCGGTCGTGACCAACAACAATGGTGCCCAGGATGTTTTCGCGGTTGGGAGTAATCATGATATGTGGCACATTTGGAAAACAGCTCCGGATGGTGGATGGGTCAATGGATGGCAAGATCTTCAAGCCAACTATCCTTTTGAAGGCACGCCGGCAGCCCAACTCGATACTGGTGGTAGTGAAGAAGTCTTTGCCATTGACAACGGAACCCACGCCATATGGCACAACTGGCAGGATCCAAGTTATCAGTGGAGCGGCTGGAATAAATTTACTGATCAACAAGGTTTCACGCAATAAAGATGAGTAGGTTGCCATTACCTACTTGAATAATCTAGCATTTTTCGAGGATGGCAAGAAACACAGAAACCTCCTGGGAATGTCTGTCGGTTTTAGTTACAGACATTCCCAGGAGGTTTCTGTGTTGAGTATATATATTTATTTCTCGCTGAAAAGAAGGGCCTCTTTCATTTCATCGATGAGCATCAATAATAATGAGGTATCAGGATGATGAGAACCAAAGGTACGCTTTCTAATCATATAAGCACGCTGAAGAAGAGGTTGTGCCTCAATTCTATTGTCTTGCTTTTGATAAAGAATTGCGAATGCATGAAGGGTGTCGCTAATATCAGGATGATAAGGGGAAAAACACTCTTCTTGAATACTAAGAGCATGAAGGTATAATGGCTTAGCCTTAGCATAATCCATTTGATGGGTATAAAGTGTGGCTAATGTCGAAAGCATAATAGCCGTCCAGGGGTGTTTCATGCCAAGTTGATCTTCACAAATTTTGAGTGCTTGCGTAACGAATGGTTCTGCCTCCTGGTATTTTCTTTGATCAATATAAAGAAGCGCCACATTATTCATCGCGAATGCTGTTCTGGGATGAAATAGACCAAAACCTTTTTTCCTGATTTCAAGGACACGTAGTATGATGGGTTCTGCAACCTCATACTTTCCTTGTTTATAATAGAGTCGACCTAGAATAGAGAGCGTATTTGCGGTGGAAGGATGTTCAAGACCGAGGTGTTCCTCACAAATGCGGAGAGCACGCAGAGCATAGTTTTCCGCCTGCTCATATTTACCTTGCTGCCCATATAACTTGGCAAGATTACTCAAATTTTGCGCAGTCAGTGGGTGGATAGGGCCTAAATGCTCTTCCCGAACCTTCAAGGCATGCAGAAACAATGTCTCAGCCTGCTCATATTCTCCTTGATCAAGATAGACCAACGCAAGATTACTTCTGGTTGTTGCGGTTAAAGGGTGGTCTACACCTAATTGCTTTTCTTTACTCTGTAAAGAACGATGGAACAGTTGCTTCGACTTCTCGTATCGTCCTTGATGATGATACAAAATAGCAAGATTATTCAAGCTCGCAACCGTTTCTGGATGGTCTGAGCCTAAGTGATATTCATGACTCTTTAATGCCTGTAAATACATGCGTTCCGCCTGTTCATACTGCCCTTGATTGGCAGAAAGAACAGCGAGATTATTCAAGACCAATGCGACAGATGTATGCATAGGATCCAGATATTCCTGACAAATGTGTAAAGCCTGGCGGTAGATTTTTTCAGCCTGCTCATATGAGCCTTGATTATAATATAACCATCCCAGATCATTGAGCGCTAAAATATTACGCGGATGTGAACTATCTACCAATTGCTCATACATCTGTAGGGTCTGCAAGAAAAAGGATTCCGCATGGGCATACTGTCCCTGCTCCTGTAAATATTTCGCTGCTTTATGCAATAACAAAGCCACTGAACAAGAATTGTAGTGTCTTTGTTGAGCAAAATTGAGGCAGTTCAATACGTGTGGGATGAGTTGCTGGCACCATGTCCATTGCTCAAGGCTAAGGATATCTAAAGGAAAGGTCTCGTTGAGGAGATCCACACATTGTTGGATTACATCTTTGTACGTTTCCTCATCCATTTCATTCCGCAATACTGTCTGCAACAAGCGATGCAGACTAAATGTGCTATTTTGATTATCTCGTTGAAGCAGTGATTGTAAACGAAATAATTCCATGATCTCGTTAAAAACAAATTTTTCATATTTGGGCGAAGCGTGAACAGGAACTTCAACCTGATCAGCACCTTCAATAAAGAGAGCATCGGGAATCATATCGGCGTCAAGAAAAGCACAGACCTGAAGGACGTGAATGATGGAAGCATGTTGCAACCTTAACCGCTCAAAAGCAAGGAGAAATGTCGTTGTCACAGACGCTGGATGATTTGTCGGAATACGACCACGTCTGGTCAGGAGAACTTGATGCTTCTGTTCGTAGAAGTGAAGATAGTCAGAAAAGTTGGAGCCAGTTTCTAGTAAATATGCTCCAGCTTGATCTAAAGCGAGTGGTAATCCTCCTAATGTCTGTGAAATTTTGCATGCAAGCGTTTGTTCTTGCAATGATATCCCAGTTAATGGGTCATTCATTGCTACTCGTTTAATACGCCGTAATAAGAGAAGCATGCCTTGTTCATCAGGGAAAGGATTGAGCGGGAGAGACATAGCAACAGGTTCAGTCACCTGAAGGCGCGTTGTCAGCAGTATATGTCCATCAGGAAGTGCCAGAGGGAAAAAAGATTGTAGCAGATCAAGGTCTTCTACATTGTCATAAATAAGCAGGTAGTTTCTATGTCTGGCAAACCAATGGAGAACCGCATTGACTATTTTCTGCTGGTCTTGATCTGACGTTTGAGGAAGACTCAGGCAGCTAGCGATAATGGAAAAACTTCGCATGATCTGCTCAGATGATTCCGAGCTAATCCAAAAAACACCATCATATTCCAGGGCATGTATATAAGCATATGCTAATGCCGTCTGTGTTTTCCCAATACCTCCTAGACCACTAAGAGCAAGCGGCTGAGGAAAAGCAACTGCTGCTTCTTGAGAGAACGTTGT
Organism: Dictyobacter alpinus; assembly: GCF_003967575.1. Classification (NCBI taxonomy): domain Bacteria; kingdom Bacillati; phylum Chloroflexota; class Ktedonobacteria; order Ktedonobacterales; family Dictyobacteraceae; genus Dictyobacter; species Dictyobacter alpinus. The sequence continues at coordinate 2,462,419 of NZ_BIFT01000002.1, read as the reverse complement.
ATGAATGTGCTCTAAAATATCGTCTCGACCAGTAAAAAAAGGATTCCGTTGATAGGGAACGTTCCAATAAGTTGAGACAGCTGTTAAACTTGCTTCCAACAACTGGCGGGTTTCTTGTTCATTAAGAGACAACTGTTTGGCAAGTTCTAGCACGATGCCTTTACTATCAGGAAGGCAGATACCACGCTCCCATTTTCCAATGGTGTTGATGTGCATACCAAGGCGTAGCGCCAGTTTCTTCTGACTTACTTTTTTCTGCTTCCTCAGGTGTTTTAATATATCACTAAATGGTCCCGATAAAAAACTATTCAATAGCTACCACCTCAAAATTTTGCCGTACGACAACGTCTAAAATTTGGGCAAATTCTTCTATGTAGAAATAGAAGAAACGTGTAAGATTCCTGATTCTCCGTCCTTTAGGGAAAAGGTGAGCTTGGCCACAACAGTCAGGTACTTTTTCACCTTTTCTACCTTCCCTACGGGAACACAATTAGCTGAAATTTTTACTTGCATCACTTAATATGCTAATTTTAGCTAAAAAATGTCTGTATAACAGTATCAACTGGTATCGTTTCTAGTATCATGAAGTATCATATCAATGTATATTAGAAACATTATATAATGCAAATTGTTCTAAAGTATCACCAGACCGATCGTTTTTCCTACAAACAAATACTCTCGTTGTGTGCTTTAAAAAAAAGCACACAACGAGAGTATTTGTTTAGTAACAACCAAACTGGCCTGGCATCTGGAGACGGAATTGTATCTATACTCCGATCATTGGCAACAGCTATCTTATCTACTGAGGCACCAATATAGCGATCAATAGAATCGTTATCTGGATGGCAACAACTTAAGGGTTGCGGTATGTGCTTGCGGAGTTATCATCGGGTCAACATATGTCGCGCTGTATTTCTTGTATTTCGATCGATAGGTAGCGTCTATTTTCATTACTTGTCCAGGTAGTCATTGCAGAACCTCCCTTATATCCATATTCGTATAAAAACCAATGAGGGCTGGACAGACCAACACCTCCCCTGGCTTGAAGAAAATCCCAGCCGGTTGTGGTATAAACCTGGAGGTGTATGTTCTATCTAGAGCATATTATAGACATTCTCACCGCAAGATTATAAAAATTTCTCGTGACGCGATGAGTTTTTCTGAGGGACTTCTGATAGAGACCCAGAGTTTTTTGAGCGTCTGTTTACTATCTGCATGCTAGGATATACAGAGTTGATAGTACTCCTCATCTGGGGGCTATCTTGCAGTAATTGCGCTCGCTATAATTCAACGCAACATATATCCTGGAAAGATTTTTGCAGCATGGAATTAACCTATAAACAGCTAACATTGCTCTTGATGTTTCTTGGTGCCGATCTGCTGGTTATCGGTGTCTTCGACAAGTATGTCATCGATATATGGGGATGTACCCTCTGTTATGTCCTGGTAATGATAGTGTGGCTTCACCATACTATCATTACCAGAAAAAGAGAACAGACGCATAGAGGATAACTATTTCTTCATAGACTCATCAAAAAAGGCAATCACTTTTCACATATAGGCTTCGGCCCCTACCTACGGTGTGGTGAAGATGCTAAACTCACTACCACCTTTCGCGGAGACGACTCCTTCGTTCTGTTCCTTCGCTAAGGCAATGAGGGCCCCGCTAACATCACCGGGTTTCCAGTTATCCCCTTGTTGTGGCTGAGCGATACGTGAGAGTAGCGTTTCCGCGGTCCAACCTTCGGGCAACTTGCCGGTTACCCAGCCAGACTTTGTGGCATCGCTGATCGTACGGATCGTCTGGAAGAGGACATCCCAACGTACGTTCTTCCCGGTGTGAGCCGCCAACTCCAGCAACTTGAGTAAGGTGGCACTGCCTTTTTTGAGACGAGCCGCGTACTGGGTCTCGCCTTGCTTCGTTTGGAATTCGCGGATACCGCGACGCACGCTAGCCACCTTGCCGTTTTTCGTTTTCCGCCGTTCTGGCAATGTCGCTGGTTTGGTACCAGGAGCCGTCCCGTGGAGTTGGCGCAATACTGGCACATACTTGGCTAACGGTTTCTGGCGCTGGTTTGGACTCGGATGAATGGCCTGACGGATGATAGAGCCGTTAATGCCCAGGGAGCGGCCGATATCGGCGTATGTCCAGCCGTCTGCCATCAGGGCCGCGATCGCATCCGCCGCCGGTGTCATTTCTGCCATCGATTTCCTTCTTTCCTCAGGCGTTCGTTGCCTGTTGCCGCTGCAACAGATCGAGCGCTTCATAGGTATGCGGTGCGTTCACCGACTGCTGGATGGCCCATTTCAAGCGTAGTGTGCCTCGTTTCGTGTTGGCATTCCACACGGGTTGTTCCTGTGTCATGGCAATGGCATCGGTCCGTATCGCGATGATCGACTCCCGTGGTAGGGTGAGAGCGGCTTTAATCATGCGGGCGCGACAACGTGCCCAGACTTGCGCTGCCCATTCCGGGTGATCAAATTGCTGGCTGTAACCTTCCGTTGCCGTCGGGACACTATACCAGACGGTGTCTTCATCGATCTCTCGGCGACTCGTATAATCAGCTGGTGCCGGCTCATCCATGCCCATGATATACGTGACGTTCCGCGTCGAGCGGTTGAAGGTGCCAATGCCATGAAGCACAATATTACGGATACCACCACGTACCAATTGAAACACATGTGTGCGCTCTTGCGCCTCCAATGCATCCCGTTCCACCTTCTCGCGCAACGTAGCCAGTTTCTCAATAATGCCATCCAGCGGCTTCTTCTGAGCCGATTCTTTCTCTGGCTTGAAGACGATGCGCTCCAGAATCTCAACGCTCCAGGCAGCAAAACCCTGATCGATGGTGAGATACGCTGACGAAAGCACATCCAGCTCTGAACCATCTACCCACGTCTCGTACGTCTTCCCAACATACTCCGCGCCTGGAAAGGCCCATGTGTGTCGATCACGCGGGTTCCCCGTCACCTGCTCTCGTGGTGTCATAAACAAGCCTAGATGACTCCAGCTGGTTGGCACTGTATACCGTATACGGTAGCGCGCCGCCACTTTCCCAGCGTACTCATTGCGGGTATCGTGGTAGGCAATTTCCGTGGGCAAGCCCCATGCCAGCGCGCTATACATAAAAATACCATCATAATAATATAAAGAAGGCAATGTTTTGAGCCCGGACAGCGTACACAGTTCTATGCGGCCTTGACCAGACGTTGAGCGAATCTGCTCGCGGAGCGGCAACGGGAGTGGGGCAAACTCCTTCTTCTGGATACGATTAAGCCGGGTCCAGAGCGATTGGAAGGTGAGCGCGGGTGTCGCATAGGCGCTGGCATCATCCCCAAACACCAACTGCAGGTAGCGGGTGAGGAGCTGGATCGCTTCTCGGGCCTCGCCCGCCGTACCCTCGGTCCCAAACCAGGAGTAGACATGGCGAATCTCAATCTCCTGGTCAGTACTGCGCCGACTGTAGCGCGCCACCGTCTCCTCAGGGCGCTCATCCGAGAGATAATGCCCACGCTTTCCCGTCGTGTACCACTGTCGCAGTGCTCTCTCCAGGACCCAACCCTCATAGGATCCACTGGCATCGGTCGGCAGTTCCCCGCAGAGCCACACACGTACCTGGCCAGCTTCTCTCAGAAAAGGTATTTGCGCCAACACGACCGATAACAAAGCCTGCTCAGCAAATGTAAAGTGCTCCCCTGCTTCCGTTACCCCCTCGCCACGCTGCACATCAACATACACAATCAACCGCCGTACACGCTGGCGCGCTGGATAGATTGGAGTTTCCTGTTCCTCAGCTTCTGGTTGCTCTTCAATCAACGCATTCATTTCCTGGACCTCACGCGCCATAATTGGCTCCGGAGGGATCATCACCGCTGGCTCCTCCATAGACAATTGCACAGCTACAGGCTCATTGCTGGCCACATCTTCCTGTGACGCCATTTTCCGTCGATAGCCTTTCACACGTGGCTGATATTCATGGCCGCGCAACCACTCCAAAAAATCAGGATGATCCGTCTTGATTAACCACGCATCACCAGAACGATACACACCGTTTCCCAACGTGCCAGCTTTTGCTGCCTGCGTCAACGTCGTGCGGTGGATTCCATAGGCTGCCCCCACCACCGTCGCCGTCTGCACCGACTCCTCAAATTCCTTGAGCTCCATGCCTGCTCACCACTCCTCTTTTCATGCGTTGACTCTTCTTTTTCGCCCCTATAATACATCAAAAGATTATTCACTGCAATCAAAGGTAGGCCTGGGGATAATAAAAAGCTTGCGGGTGTCATTCAAATTTTTGCAACGACATGCATACCATCGTGGACATGCTCAGGGACCTTCACAGAGGGCGAGGAGACGGCGATCATGATCGTCAACAGGTGCTTTGACATGGGGCGAGGAGACGGCAACCCGCAAGGGGATTGCCGTCTCCTCGCCCTACGTGAACGTCCCTCATCATGATCATGTTAAGGATGACCTATTGTGATGTGAGATGTATGAGGAGATGGGTACATGGTCCATGGTTGCGCTTACAAAAAATGAATGGCAGAATAGCACCCAAAGCTTGCATTTCTGTATATATTTATGTATTCTCATGTAATACTGTCGTCTTACTACACATAAATAGCAATTTACTACAACAAGTAAAAACAAGTGCTTATTACATCTACCCATTGAAGAGGTTACTCATACCGCATATTGAGCGAACAGAATGGTATGATCTCACAAGGGACATGAATTGGCATTTCAAGTATATCTCGACTGAAGAGGTTTACCCGGAAGAACTTTCAGGTACGCGAGGGATAGCCAATGAGGCGTGGTGGGATTGGATCACTGATGGACATCACGCCACGATGGGTCAACTTGCACGTGCGATTGAAGTGCGCCAGGAACCAACCCGGCGCCTTGCCTGGGTCAAAAGTGTCATGGTCCTGGTTGAGCGTAGTGGTCGAGACCGCATGGCCCGCAACGCATTGATCGTCCTGGCCAACACCCAGGATCCAACGTACCTTCCACTAATCCAGCGGGCCACCCAGGACATCAATCCACTGATCCGCGCCAGCGCCGTCCATGCCCTGATAAAACTAGGAGATGAAGCCACCGCCGCAACATTGCGACATGATTCCTCTCCAATGGTCCAACATGAAGTCCTCAACGCCCTCCACCCACCGTGTATCTAACCGACCCGTGGCAATTGCTGGATCCATTGCAGTGCTTGCTCTACATCTCCTCATCAGCACGCCTGCACACCTATAATGGGCTTATTCCAGACGACGTTGTCTTGCCCTGAAGGCAGCAATGTTATAACGATTGGCGCACCGATCGTTACAGAAACGCCGTGTTCCATTGCGTGAGGTATCCAAAAACACATCCCGGCAAGGCTCAGAGGCACAGGAACGCAAGCGCGACTTTCCATAGTGTTCCAATGCATAACTCAAGCCTACCGCCGATGCAGCACGTAATTGCTGAAGTGGGGCCATCCCCGGCTCATTCCACACTTGTACCTGCCAGTTCTGCGTATCCTCATGCACCAGTTTTACCTGAAATTGTGCTCCACGTAACAATCCATTGAGAATATGCGCCGCATCCTCATCATCTTTTGCCTCATAGACCATCCGCAATTGATCTCGTAGCTGATAGGCCTCATGGAGTATTTCTTCACCCAAAGATTCACTAAACTTAATGGAATGTTTCAGCAGGAATGTTTCCAGATCATGAGTATTTTGTAGCCACTCTGGCTGCTCTAAATAGAGATCATAGGTATTTACAAAATCTTCCGCCAATTGTATCAGGTTCTTAAAGTAATCCTTCATTTTGCATTGAATCCTTACCGAAAGTATGTTATGGTTATGGTAATGGTTAAAGAATAGCATAGTCCTTACAAAAAAGAAAGAAAGAAGGAAGGAAGGATCTTATTTCATGGTTAAAAGCACATCGCTCGCTTTTATTGCTGCACCCACCAACCTCGGTCTAAGCCGTCATCCCGATGGGCGCGAAAGAGGTTGTGATAAGCTTCCTCAAGCGCTCGTAGATGCTGGATTTTTAGAACAAATTGGAGCATTTCCTTTCGCGAAACTACCTCGTCCCGTGCATCCACCCACCAAAGAATTCGAGGACAAAACACTCAATGCTAGAGAGGTTCATCCTTTTACCCTTGAACTGGCTAATGTTGTCGGTCAGGCGCTGGACAGCGGTCACTTTCCAATCGTCGCCGGGGGCGACTGTAGTGTGCTGCTGGGAAGCGCGCTGGCGCTTGCCCGTCGCGGGCGCTATGGCCTTACATTTCTTGATGCACACGTAGACTATTTTCATCCTGATAATTGCGAAGGTGGTGTGGTTGCGGGTATGGATTTAGCACTGGTGACAGGCAAAGGCGCTCCGCGCTTAACCACCATTGATGGGCTTGGACCTTACATTCAGGAAGAAGATGTGGTAGTCCTGGGCTATCGTTTATCCAATCTGCCTTTTAGCTGGATGATCGACGAAGTCAAGCGTACACATATGCAGTGTATAGATATCGAAACAGCCAGAGCCCAGGGCTTCAAAAAAACAATGCAAGACATTCTCACAGATTTACAAGCCCACGACATTAAGGGTATATGGCTCCATCTTGATGCAGATATCCTGGATGCTTCACTCATGCCGGCTGTCGATTGTCCCGAGGTCGATGGACTCTTTGAGGAGGAACTGACCGCAACGCTGATTGGATTATTCGAAAACGAACTCCTGGTAGGGATGGATCTAACCATTCTGGATCCAGACCTTGATCCCCATGGAGACGCGCTACGCCTTTTCGCACGCTGCCTTACTAATGCCTTTCGCACGCTATCAGCATAAATGTTTGATTCTCATAAAATCTATAGTTCACCTGACATTGTTTTCGTGCTCCAACGGTCGCCTCTCGTGCTCATAATTCTTTTGAGTGTGGTGTAGAATTGTGCGCAATGCGCACAATTCTACACCACACTCAAAAGCCGTTGGAGCGCTTTAGCGCCCAAGTGCGATTAGCTGCACGCTCCCCAATAAAACAGAATCAAACACTATTTTTCATTCCCACCGGTCGTTTTAGCGTTTCTCTATACTGATTTTAAGCTGATACAAACATAGAGGGGTACAGCTAATGATGGTTTTCTTAAGAGGAGCGTTGCATGTCTTTACTCTTACCCAAACACGTACGTGCGCGGGCAAGTGCCGATGCTGAAGAACATATCCAGGATGGTGTCGCGTTACTCTGGATAAGACAGCCCCGCTGGATCATGGTCGGGCTTTTGCTGGTGCTTCTCATAAGTGTTGTTGCTGGTATCCTCTTTCACCCATTGTTGGCTGTGTCTTATCAGAATCAACTGGCTATGCATAATCCAGCTATGCAAACGATACAGGCATCTGGTTTGCTGCAAAGTCCCATTTATAATCTAGCTTTTCGGGATGGCGTTGGTAAAATCACTGAGATTGATGTCAGGTTGGGACAGAAAGTGTATCAAGGGCAGTTACTAGCTCGCATCGATGATATCACATTAAAAAGCGAGGTGGTGGCCGCACAGGTTGGCATTGAGGCGGCACGGCATAAATTAAAGGCTTCACTTTTCTACCATAAGCTCACGTTAAAATGGATTGATGAGAATGTACGGGTGGCCGAAGCAGAGTATGATGAGGCTCTGGCCAATAATGACGCAACCATACAACAGGCAAAGGTAAATATTGCCGCCGCGCAGACAGTACTGACAAGTGATGAGATTTTATTGGCGGTAATTGAAAACCAGGCGGACAAACAAATCAAGAATGGTCGTGCACAGCTCAAGTTGAGTATTGTGAACTGTCTGGTTAATTTTCCCGTTGATACAACGACTCCCACCGAGCAAGCCGATCCCCAAAGCACGCCTTCTCCTGGCAACATTATAACGCCCTCAACAGCAACAGATTCTGCCACTCCCATCACTGCGATTACACCGAAGCCCACTTCTTTTACGCCAATACCTGTAGTACCAGATGTTGCACTCGTTAATGTGCCGAGTGATACGGGAAATGGAACGGATACACAGACACAACGACAACGCCTGAAGATTTGCTTGAATGCGGCTCAGGCACAGTACCAGCAGGTGGTGGCCGATGCCCATGCTCTGGTTGCGGTGGCTAAAGCGCAGGTTGAAAAGGATAAGGCAGCCCTGCAACAGGCGTATGCGAATGCCCAGGTGGCGGTAACCGCAACCCAGGGCCGCGTCAAGGTTACCCGGCTTGAAATTCCTCCGGCGATCGATAATCCTCTGCGTGGCGAGACCACTAAAGACGTTGCGGAGGACGAGGGACAGCTGGCCGAGGCGCTGGCGCAACTCCATGTGGCACAAACAAATCTGGCCGAGGCAGCACTTATCGCGCCGCATGATGGAGTAGTCACCGCGATTAATGGCACAATTGGAGGGCAGCCTGCAGTGCAAGTCAATAGCGCATCTGGCGCACCCGGTGGTGCCCCAACCCTGCCATTTATTCAACTGGTCGATCTTAGCCGTGTTGATTGCATCTTACTCAATGTCAGCGAAGCCGATATTATCAAGGTCCGCATTGGACAGTCGGTCCAATTTAAGCTTAAGGCATATGAAAATCGTCTGTTTAGGGGAACGGTTGGAGCGATCGTGCCAAACGCTGTGCCAAACAGTGGCGCAACGTTCCCCACGCTTGTGCACATTGATCCAGCAAGTACGCGAGGGGTTGTGCTCTATCCTAATATGACTGCAGATGCAACGATTATGACCAAGTGAGATGAACAGTATGCTCTGTCGCAGCAGTGCTCAGACCAGGCTGGCTTGAGCACCGCGTGATGCTATTTCGGAGTCTTAGCCAGCCGGTGAGATGGCTGCCTTCAGAACGTCCCGCAAGAACACTGGCGGTCGACCAATGAGGCGGGCGAGCGTTGGGTCGACCCGGGTGAATTCACCTCGTCGGCTCGCGCGGAAGATACCCAGCAGCATGTCGGCCCTCTCCACCGGCAGACCATGGGCGACCAGTTCTGCTTGATACTTCGCGTCCGGCACGATAATCCGACGGATCGGGCGCTGCGCCAGTTCCGCAGCAATGGCTGCGATGCCTTCCAGGTCGATTGCTTCTGAAGCGGTAAGGGGAGGGGTCAGGCCGTCGAGGCTTCCCTCTTTACTCAGAGCAATCGCTGTCACCTCGGCCAGGTCAGCGTGGGTCGTCCAGGCTACTGGTCCATCCTCTGGAGCAACCAGTTCACCTGTTTGCACGGCATTACCGAGCAACATGAGTGTCGTCGTCGCGTAGAAGCCATTGCGCAGTGAGGTAAAGGCTACGCCCGAATTCTGTAACGCCTCCTCGGTAGCTGCATGGTCAACCATGGGAGAGAAAAGCGAGTTTGGGGACGAGCCTGCGTGGCTGGTGTAGAGTATGCGGCGCGCGCCGACCTGCCTGGCTGCGTCGATGGCTGCGCGATGCTGGCGAACGGTCACCTCTCCGCTCGTGTTCGATGACACGATCAGCACCTGTTCTGCTCCTTCAAATGCCTCAGCGAGACTGGCGGGATCGTCGTAATCACCTCGGCGCACGCGGACGCCCCGCTGCTGTAGCTGTTGTGCCTTCTCCGGTTCGCGCACGCTTACACCTATTTGCTCGGCAGGAACGCGCACGAGCAGTTGCTCTACTATTCCACGGCCAAGCTGACCGTTGACTCCAGTCACAATGATCATTATAACCTCTCCTATTGCTCTTTGATATACTAATGATTCTATCTATCCAAACTGTTAAGCTTGTCATCATGTATTATCATCTGACTATGTTTTTTGATAAAGAAGTCTTAGTCAGAAGTTTTTAGAGAATATCTCTCCTCTCGTTCATGTAAGTTTCTCAACTGGAAACTGGATTTCGGTAAGTGCATCGTCAAGATTTTCTCCTCGATGGAGGCAAATCTTGCGGCGCGGCCCAACGATGGTGTAGGCATTGTTCTCCATCCAGGTTCCAAGCGCTTGATAGGCTGGCATCACCAGCGCGGGGCTTCCCTGGTGCAGCGTACTGGCCATATAGGGAACCGCTGGCAACTCGCACCGGGTCAGTTGTCCCTCGCTCTTTGTGCTCAAGGTAGCGGCGTCTCTCTCGTCAACGGGTGCGACAATCTCTACTGAACCTGGAGGTGGCTCATCCTCGCGCTGCGTATGAAGGACAAGTAGGTGATCGTTGGGTTTAACCCTGTAGCGCTTCAACATAGCATCGATCATGTCCACCCAGTGCCCCCGATACGCAACCTCCGTCGTCAGGAGCAGAGAAACTCCCGTGATCGGCTTCACCGCTTTAAGGACCACGTCATAATTCGGCATATCACTGCCTTGCTCAAGGGAGCGCAGACGCGCTTCGATGCGCACAAGTTGCTCATGCTCAGATTGGATCTGCTGCTGGAGTTGTGCCTGTCTGAAACGCAGCATTCCTTGCAAGGCATCAGGAGAAATGCCTTCGTCAAGAATCTTAACGATCTGCGTGAGACCCAATCCAAGCTCTTTAAATGCCAGAATGCGATGCAGTTGCGGCAACTGATCTATGGTATAAAATCGATAGCCAGTCTCAGGATCAACATGGATCGGCTTGAGGAGTCCAATCTCGTCATAGTAGCGCAGCGTGGTCATCGATACCTCACCAAGCCTGGCAAAATCGCGAATTTTTAACATCCTATCTCTTTCTGTCCGTTTACAGGTAGGTCAAACAACTCTTGTTAGCATCATACAACGTTCAGGTAAGGCGAAAGTCAAGAGGGTATTTTGAAATGTGGCATTTTTAGCTATTGAGCGACATAGGTAGTGGAATCGCTAGCACTACACACTACGAAGAACTACTGAAGTAGGATGGAACCATGAAACAGTCTTTGCCCACGTCAGCCGAGAATGATGCCTTTGCGGCTGAACTCTATCAGTGCTATGCTCAGGAAATTTTCACCTACTTGCGCATGCATACGCCGACGCGCGAGGATGCTGAGGACCTGCTCATTGATGTCTTCCTGGCGGCACTGGAACAGCAGAATGTTCAGGATGTGCCCGCGGAGAAGCAGCGGGCCTATCTGCGGCGGATGGCGCAGAACAAGACGATCGATCTGCATCGTCGCCGCAGACGCCAGCAGGTGTTGCCAATAGAACAGGTTGTGGACGCGCTCTACTTTGATGAGGACCAGGAACCGGAACAATATGCGATGCGTACGGAGCGCCATGCGCTGTTACGTTCACATGTGCAGCAGTTGCCAGAGCTACAGCGTCAGGTACTCTACCTGCGCTTTGTCAATGGATTGCGTAGCGCAGAGATCGCGCATATCCTCGACAAACGAGCTGGCACGGTACGCATGTTGCTCTCGCGCACCCTCAACACTCTGCGCTCGATCTATGAGAAGCACTAAAAAGGAGAGGCACGATGGAGACATCGAACGAACATTTTCAGCCCGGGGACATCGATACGCAGATCGAGCAATCGCTGGCGCGGGCTCAACCCGATGATCCAGATACACAACTGGTAACTGATTTACAACGGCTCTACCAACCAGCCGCACAGGCCGATGAGCAATCAATCAACTATGCCTGGCAGCATATTCATATTCGTAGTCGTTCACAACGTTCACAACAGACCGAAAGGAAGATCATCCCTATGCATACACCATCATCACACATTCCTGGCACGACGCAGAGCAGATCACGACCAGCACGGCGCTTCGCCTCTATCCAGCGCACCTTTGCACTCATTGCCGCCGTCCTGGTGACAGCATTGCTTGTAGGTACCCTACTAACGATGCTTTCCCAGTCACGCGTAGCCCAGAACAAAAATACCAGGAGTGCCTCCACGCCCGTAGCGAAACCTACCCGGGTACCCACGACTCAGGCTCAACCAGGTCATGTTGTCTATAGTCACAAAGTAAATGATGACATTATTATGGGTTTACAGTGGTCACCTGACGGCAAGGGTATAGTCCTGGTGGGAAACAACGCGCACATCTGGGATGCCACGACCGGAAAAAACGAGATAACGTATCAGCCCAGCGGAGGGGGAAAGACACCTATTCAAAATGTGGCCTGGGAGCCGCATAACAGTCAACGTATCGCGATTGGTACCGATACGGTGCAGGTGGTGGATGCCAATACTGGTCATCTTCTCACGACCGGACCAAAGTCGGCGACAGCGAACATAGGAACTACCTTTACCAGTTTATTGGTCCCCTTGCTTCCTCACAGTCAGGGGAGCCCCACAATGCGAGCCATAGCCTGGTCACCTGATGGCAAACTTATTGCTTCTAGTCTTGATGATCCAACCAACAGTTCTCACAATCCACAGGAGCACCCGATTCTCATCTGGAATAGCAGCACTGGCAACGTCGTCAAGACACTGATAGGTCATACCGCCGATGTAGAGAGGCTGGCCTGGTCGCCCGATGGCAAGTATATTGCCTCCTTATCTGTGAATTGGGATCCAGCAGTGCGCGTCTGGAATGCCAGTACTGGTCAACTCATTTATACCGTCAACGCGAAAAGCTATAGCGCAATGTTGAATGTAGCCTGGTCACCAGATAGCCAGTTCCTGGCAGTTAGTATGACCGTTCAGGATGGAAACAATACGCTTGGCGAGATCAAAGTCAAACAACAGATTCAGATCTGGAAGGCTCTGACAGGGACGCCTGTTCTGACCTATCCACTTGCCCCGTCAATCAATCCTGTCCAATATCTGGCCTGGTCGCATGATGGGACACGCATTGCCTCGGTTGAAACTGGCCTACAGACGATCTCCAGTGGTCCAGATAAAGGTCAGCAAATATCGGTACAAAATGTTGCTATCTGGAATCCTATCACTGGAAAGAAGCTTTTCACCTATCAGCAGAAGAGTGGAGATATGCGAGGAATTACCTGGTCACCCGATGATACGCTTCTTGCCAGCGCGAGCTTGATTACAGATGTGAAAAATAATACACATGAAATTGACGTAAACTTCTGGGAAGCTCCCGCTAAATAGCGGAGCCGTTATACAACTACGACAAGGATCGGGTCGGGTCACTATCCAGGATCTCTTGTATTGTTGCGGAAAAATTGTCGGCAGCGCCGACAATTTTTCCGCAACAATACAATTTTTTTTACTCTGAGAAGTAGAGCTCACTCCACATAAAATCTAACCCAATACCTTTCTCGATATTTTCACTCCTACAAGTGATTTATTATATATATGTGCTATAGTATTAGCAGATGCCCAATTAATTATTATGAGAGTAACTGCTGGCATCCATCAAGCTTGTCTCTTTTAAAGGTATGATAGTGCGTCCATCAGCAGTTTCGCGTAGAAATATGCAGAAAGAAAGGTTTCTATGATGCTCTCAACCTTAGCAACTGTGGAAGATAGTCAGAAAATGTACACCTGGTTTGAGCAGATGCGTCAAACACAACCTGTCTGGCTGGATGAGGAGAGTAACTGCTGGCATGTGTTTCGCTATGATGATGTAAACACGGTCATTACCGATTACCAGCGTTTTTCGTCTGAGCGCAGGATGCAACGCGAAGCTGTGATGGCGACGGCTGACGCGCAGAACAAACGTCCACGCAGTGGAAGAAGTATTATTGCGATGGATCCACCTCAGCATCGGCAGTATCGCAATCTGGTTACCTCAGCCTTTACGCCACGCGCGATTGATAAACTACGTGGCCGTGTCGCCCAGATCACGCAAGAACTGCTTGATAAGGTAGTCGCCAATGGAAACATGGATTTTGCCAATGATATCGCGTATCCGCTGCCAACGATCGTGATCGCCGAGATGTTGGGGGTGCCTGTCAGTGATAGACCGCTCTTTCAAAGCTGGGCTGATGGACTGCTCAGACGCCAATTGAGCGATGCCGAGGTTTTTAAACCAGCTGAAGAACAACGCAACAATCCAGAATTGCAGCATTTCGCTCGCGTATTTGAGGAGATGTCTGACTACTTCGAACGCATGCTTGAGGAGCGCAAACGTGAGCCACATGATGATATGATGAGCGCGCTGCTGCAAGCGGAGGTCGACGGCCAGCACTTAAGTATGGATGACACTATCAGCTTCTGTACACTCCTTCTGCTGGCGGGACACGTTACCACCACCAATCTCCTCAGTCAGGCGATCCGTTGCTTCGATGAGCATCCTGACACGCTAACTCGACTCAATAGAGAGCCTGAATTGATGCCATCCGCCATCGAAGAAGTCTTGCGCTATGCCTCACCCGTCTGGCGCATAGTGCGAACGACAAAAGAAGCGGTGACACTATCAGGGTTAACCATCCCGCAGGATGCAACCATCTTTACCTGGCTCTCCTCAGCCAACCGTGATCCTCAACAGTTTCCCGAGCCAGCACGTTTTGACATCACGCGCACCCCAAACAAACATGTCGCATTTGGCCATGGCATCCATTTCTGCATTGGCGCGCCACTATCGCGCATGGAGGCAGCGGTCGCGCTACCAATGATCCTTAAGCAGCTCCCCAACCTGCACGTAGACCGTAACGAGGCACAACTATTTGAAGGACGTTTCCTCTTTGGTTTCAAACACCTACCAATCACCTTTGATGCGCAAGTACAAAAAGCTTGAGCAGTCAGCATCCCGCTCACATAGAGAACATGACATGCTTATGTTCATGTTCTCTATGCCTCGTCTTTCATGATCGCGCAGTAAGAAAGCCTGCAGAATTGGCTAATAATGCCCCTGAGTATCTATTACCAGAGGAACTCTCTGGCGTCAAGAGACATCCAGGGTAGGTTGGATAAAGACTATGTCCTTCTAGCGTTTGTCACTATTTACTTGACTACTACAACATTGTTCACTACAATAGAGTTCATATCCTGCAAAAGCTGTTATCAGTAAGAGAGGATAACAAAACGAGGGTTAAAATATGCTCAAGGGCAGGGTAAATCGTTCTCATGAGCGTTTCCATTGCCTCTTCGTTCCCAAGAGGAGAAAGAAATGAGCGAATCGATCTCAGCTGATATGCCAGCGGTCTTGCGCGTAGCCGCTGGCGCTGATCGTGAAGGCGAGAGCCGTGGACTGGGCATTAGTACTGTTGCATTCAAGGTGAGCACCCCCACAACATCCAATTCCTTCATCCTGGAAAACACATTCCTGGCTAAAGGTGGCCCGGCACGCCATCTTCATTATGATCAGGATGAATGGTTCTATATCCTCGAAGGCGAGTTCCAGTTCGAGGTGGGAACAGAACGTTTCCGCCTCCAGCCAGGTGATTCACTGCTGGCTCCCCGTCAGATTCCTCATGTATGGGCCTTTGTTGGTGAGGCACGTGGCCGGATTCTGGTCGCGTTTTTCCCTGCCGGGAACATGGAAGCCTTCTTCCGCGAAGTGACCAGAGCCAACGCGATGCCTCCCCAGGATCCAGAGGTATGGCGTGCCCATGGCATGGAGTTACTGGGACCGCCTTTACCAGTCGCGTAGCAAAATACTTAGCACCCCTATCCGACGAAAGATACGCGCCATAGAAATTTTCCACGGCGCGTATCTTTCTGCTTTTTCAGGCGAACCCTGCTCAGAGTTTTACCTTACTCCATCGTTACTCAGGAATAAAGTTCGATACCATTGATAAAGGGATTATCCGGACCCGCCTGGGTAAAGGCAACCACGATCTGGCCGCTACTATTGGCCGTAACAGTAAACTGCTTTGCTACCGCTGTTTTATAGCCTGCCGTTGCATAAACATCAAAGTTGCTAAGCACGGTGTTACTGTTCACAGCAACATTGAAAACGCGCTGCCCCGCGGCATGCCAAGTCAGTTCGGCCCAGTCCAATTGCAGCGTATATGACTTGCCTGCCGTTAACCCTGTAAGTGTATAAGTAAATGCACTGTTCCAGCGGCAGGTCTGCCAGACTCCTTGTGGTGCCGCATTACTGACCCCATTGGTATTAATTGAGGTCGAGGTATCACTAAAGGCATTACCCTGGTTGTATCCAGTGTCAGCAACAAAGTTCCCACTCGCACTACCTCCAGCATTAATAGCTTTGACCAACGTCTTCGGGGTTGGTGTCGGCGTCGGTGTTGGTGTCGGCGGCGGACCACCAGCAGGATCCCAGACTTCAATACCATTGATGAAAGGATTATCGGCCCCGGCCTGCGTAAAGGCAATCACGATCTGCCCACTACTATTGGCGGTAACAGCAAAGGTCTTAGCAACCGCCTTTTTGTATCCTGCCGTTGCATAGACATCAAAATTGTTCAGGACTGCGCTCCCATTGACCGCTACATTAAAGACACGTGCGCCAGCGTTCTGGAAGCTGAGTTCAGCCCAATCGAGGCGTAGCGTATAGGCTTTTCCTGCCGTTAAAGCTGGAATGGTATAGGTAAATGCACTATTCCAGCGACAGGTCTGCCAGACTCCTTGCGGTGCCGGACTGGCTACGCCACTGGTGTCGATCGCGGTCGAGGTATCGCTAAAAGCGTTGCCCTGGTTATAATCTGTGTCGGCAGCATAGCTCCCTGCTACTCCACCACCTGCATTGATCGCGGTAATGAGGGTTCCACTAGGTGCCGGCGTTGGCGTTGGCGATGGAGCAGGGGTTGGCGTTGGCGTTGGCGTGGTTCCCGGAGGTGGGGTTGGTGTTGGCGTCGGTGTTCCAGTTGGGAAACCACAGGTCTGAGTCGCGGGACTCCAGCCAGAGTTGCCTGTACCCAGCGTTATATTCCAGGATTGCGAGCCTTCACAACTCTCTAAACCACCAACAGTCAGACCGCTGGCCGTCACGTTATTGGCTGAGCCTGTTATGGTATTTACTTTGTTCGAGAATGCGAACTCTGCGCCATTAATATTGATATTGCTCAAGGCTATATTACTAATAGGATTGCCACCATCAAATGAAATCGCGGCAAAGTGACTATCGTCGATCTCATCTCCAGCAACCGTGAAGGGCGCGTTGATGGAGCCATTATCGGCCCAGAACATGAGTGCCCCGAATTGCTGGATACCCTGATCCCCCCAACCCGCTGTATGGTTGATGGTATTGTTGGAAACAGTGGTTGTGCCACTAAAAGGCGCTGTCGGATTGCCAAAGTCTTCATAGTCCAGCATGATGCCGCCACCACGGTACTGTGAACCAGTGACGATGTTGTTCGTAGCGCTGTTCCCATTTCCACCATAGATAGCGATACCATTGGCCAGATAAGGCGATTGCACGGTATTGTGATCAAAGCTATCATTGCTATCGCCAGACGATGCGCCACCCAGGTCCGACCACATGGCAAGACCATCATCGCCGGTGCCACGGATAATGGTTTGCTTAACGGTTGAGTTACTGATGCCACGATGGAAGTTGATGCCATCAGCAAGAGTGCTATCAATACGGCTATTACTGATCGTCAGGCCACTAAACGGACCATCAAACCACATACCAACTTTGGTGTGTTCGATCCAGACATTGGAGATGCTTGAGTTGTTCAGTGAACCACCAATGCCGTTGTCCTGGATACAGTCAATGCGGTTTGTGATCTGGCCTTCAATGGCAAAGTTTGATAGATTGACATTGGCACTTGCATTACCGTCATACGTATCGTTTCCGTAGATGCCAACACCATTGCCATTGCCGATTGGAGCGCCACCCAGGATCGAATACCAGGGTCCCGCACCCGTTACAGTGACATTGTTTACCAGAATATGGCTGGTGACCAGGAAGTTGCCCTGAGGAATATAAACGCTCTTACCTTGAGCGGCGCCTGCATTGACGGCATTTTGAATGGCGGTGGTAGCGTCGACGCTCCCCGTCGGATCGGCATTATAGGGTGCATCAGTAACCGAGATAGAGCCTGCAGGTCGAGCCAGCGGGGCAGCCACCTGCTCAAAATCAGCCACATCGATAGCATACCATTGCGCGGTATTTTCAGAGTCAACTTGCAGTTTCACGGTAGCACCAGCCGCCATCTGCGGTAACAACGCATGCACTTCATCGAACTGATGGTGTGCAGTACCGCCAGGACTGTTCGACCAGTCGTTTCCGTTACAGTCCGAGAAGTTCGGTGCCCCATACAACCAGCTATACTTCGAGGTCAGTTGCAGGTCTTTGGATTGTTTAACTCCGTTAATATAAATACTTAGCGAGGCATTGATGCCGCCACCACCAGATGCGTCCGGAATGCTATAACGGAGATTAATGGCATTGGCCTGTTGGGGCAGTGTAAATTGAACGGACTGGCCCTGCGTCAACTGAACGATAGTCCGATCTACTGCGTCCGAGGCCAGGTCACCTAACTGAAAACTTGGACCAACGATGGTGCCTCTCGTGGTCGCGCTATGCGCTTCCAGTTCAACATATGGCAGGGTGGCACCTGAGCCACCTGCAACACTATTTGCGTGCGCATCGCTATTTACCGGTGGCACCTGAGCGGCATTCGCTGTGCCAGGAATATTAAACAAAAATCCAACCGAGATGAGCAGCAACAATAGCGCCATAAATACTCCCAGCACCCTTGCATGCAATTGTCGCACCTTTATCTTTTCATTCTGCATCATGCAGTTCCCTTTCCAGGCTACTACGCTCTATCATTACCGTCCACCTGTTAAACGGTAGAGCACTGTACCACAATGTACTGTTCAACCAATAGATACAGCCTTATGTAACCTCGTCATAAAGCTACGGTGACACGCCAGGTTACAGATCTTCCTCCCTCCTTTCACGCAGGAACAAAACCATCGTATGGCCAAAATCTTTATCGAAGGCAATCGACAGGCAGCAGTTGAGCCTGCTAAGGCTTTTCTACTACTTTGTCAAAGAGAAATTTGTCATCGCTACCAGTTTCCTTACTCTTTTCAAACTAGCCTTTGAGACCCGTCAGATTGATACCACGGATGATCTGGCGTTGAAATAGCAGGAATAAGATAATAGGTGGAAGACTGGCAAGCACCAGACCTGCAATCAGATACATAAAGGGCAGATTTGAGTTTGTGCCCGCCTGATGATAGAGTGAGACCATAAGTGGTTGCAGTCGATCATCGGAAAGTACGAGCAAGGGCCAGAGAAAATCTTTCCAGGAGGCAATGACGGTAAAAATAGTAATGACAGCCAGCGCCGGACGCGATAAGGGAATAATAATGCGCATAAAGAGCTGCCAGGCATTGGCACCGTCCAACCAGGCCGCCTCGGATAACTCATTAGGAATACCGTCAAAAAAACTTTTTAGGATCAGGATGTTAAATGCATTGGCAGCTTCAGGCAATAGCACGCCTGCCCATGTGTTAATCAGTGAGATGTGTAATAAGGGGAGATCATTGATGTTGACAAATTGCGGAATCAAATAGACTACAGGTGGCACCATTAGCGTGCAGAAAAAACTGAATTGAATGATGTTTTTACCCGCTACACGAAGCTTAGAAAGCGCGTAAGCCGCGGTGGCTGAGACAAGGATTTGCAAGCAGACGGCTCCTATCGCCAGCACCATCGTTGCGGTAAAGTGTATAGGAAAGTTGAGGATATCCCAGGCATTGCTGTAGTTCGACCATTGTGGATGCACGGGCCAGAAGGTGGGCGGTGTCTGAAAAATTTCGCGACTAGACTTGAGTGCACCACTAAACATCCAATAAATAGGCCCCAGCGTTCCTAGCGTCGCCAGTACCAGCAGGGTAAAGATGAACCAGTAGAGCAAGCGTCCCTGCGGTCGTTTCAATGCGAAGGGCGAAATCAGTGTCCGCTCATAGGCTTCATCAGCACCATGCCTTCTTTTTCTCCCCTCGGGCAATTCTCCCTGTGGATTGCGCAGTAAAGTGGCCATATTACTATTCTCCCTCCATAAAGCGGCTTGTCATCCGCATATAGATCAGCGCAAAAATCGCGAGGACAAGAAAGAGTAGCATTCCCGAAGCACTGGCAGCCCCAAAGTTTGCTTGCTGAAAAGCGTATTTGTAGATTAAGAGCAGGATGCTGATAGTTGTGTTCTGTGGGCCACCATCTGTAATGGTGAAGGGCTCGATAAATACTTGCATGGTTCCAATGATCTGCAAGATAAGCATTAACAGCATAATAGGACGAATAACAGGTAACGTTATGTGCCAGAGCCGTCGCCAGATGCTCGAACCATCAATTTCGGCTGCTTCATACAGTGCTGCCGGTACGCCCTGCAATGCAGCCAGGTAGATTAACATGGTTGAGCCAGCATTGCTCCAGGTAGTAATGACCATCAGCGCTGGCAAAGCAATGCCTGGTGTCTCTAGCCAGAGAGCGGTTGGCAGGTGTAGCACATTTAGCAAGGTATTTAAAAGCCCGCCATCGGGATTGTATATCCAGCGCCAGAGAAAAACTGTTACAATAGGAGGCAACATCACTGGCAGGTAAAAAGCCAGGCGGAAGAAACCTTTTGCATGGCGCATCTCGTTTATAATCAAGGCCAGAATAATGGGAACAATATAGCCAAACAACAGAGCATAACCAGTGAACTCCAGAGTATTAATCCACGCAACTTTAAAGAGCGGATCAAGCAACACTGTCCGGTAGTTTTCCCATCCGATCCAGGTCGCAGGACTGAGCATGTCAACATTTTGAAAGCTCATCACGATCCCTAGTATCACTGGATACCAGACAAATAGTGCAAACAGCAGAAGAGCTGGGAGCAAAAAAAGGTAGCCAGCGCTATTGCGTTTCAACGCGCGTCTGACCATAACGCTTCTCTTACGATGAGGAGCAGGCTGCTGCGTGCCCTTTTTTCCCTGCACCAATACTGTAGCTTGCCGCGAAGGCAATAAAGGCGGTACGGGCGATGAAAGCCCCATCTCAATCTCCTTTTAGGAATTAGATGTCATGTAAAGAAACAATTTTCTCTGTGAGAAAAGACCCGCGAGAAAATTGTTTCCTCTTGTCGGTCAGGCTTTATGAAACTGATTGATCAAGGAGTGGCTGAAATTGCTGTACGGCTTGCTGCAATAATTTACCAGGATCAGCATTCGCGTTGGTGAGAACGGACTGCACGACACTATCGAGGGCCGCGTACATTTTCTGTGTCTGGTTACGAGGCTCGGCGCGCAATGTAAGCTGTGCATCGGTAAATGCCTTGTAGTTCTGCAGCGGCACGTTCGCATATTTCGTATTCAGGGCATTGAGCTTTTGCTGGAAATCTCCTGTAAAGAGCACATTTGTTGGTGCGCCAACCACCTGTCCAGCCGCAGATTGGGCTGCGTAACTATCTTCGATGACGGATAGATCAAAATTAGAGTAGATCACATAATCAAAGGCAGCTTTGATAACGTCTGAAGACGATTTGGGATTGAAAACAAAGATGTTGCCACCAGTCAGGGCTGCGTTCCCCCCATTTTGGGGCATGGGCCCAATGCCATAATCGTCAAGGTTGGCCTGATATTGCGATTTCAAGGTATTCAACTGGTCAGGGGCCATCACCACCATAGCGACTTTATTGGTGGCCAACAATTGCAAGGTGTCGGCCTGCGTAAACAATTGTTGTTTCGTCATGGATTGATCGGTGAAGCGCATATCCTTGAGCATTTGAAGGATGCTTACCCCTTTATCGCTGCCAAATAATGCCTTCTTCCCATCTGCAGATTGCATATCACCGCCCGCGGTATACATCCAGTTGGTGAAGTGCCAGCCTCCCTGGTTTGAGGTACTGGTCTCAGCAAAACCTGCTACCGATGAAGACTTCAGTTGTTTGGCATAACCACGAAAAGCTTCCCACGTGGTGGGTGGTTTATCTGGATCAAGGCCAGCCGCCTTAAACATTTTTCGGTTATAGTAAATACCGAGCGCATACGCATTCTGAGGAACGCCATAAATTTTTCCGCCGTTGCTGGCAATGCTCACGATACTTGGATTATAGCTCTGGAAATACTGCCAGCCTTTGATTAAGCTGGTAATATCCGCCAGCGCGTGCTTCTGCATGAGCAGAGGGGGTTCGGTAAAGTAACTCTGCGTCGCATCCTCAACTTGATTTGCTGCGACCCTGGCAAAGTACGTCGTGGGATCATAAGGATCGTTTTTACCCACGATCTTTTTACCTGGATGGGATTTTTCAAATTGTTGAATGACCTGATTGAAAACATGGATCGCGCCCGGATTACTTGCTGGTGGCAACGTGTTTACGGTCGCAGTTACCGACGTTGTGCTATTTCCCGCCGTCACTGAGCCACAACCAGCTAATGCCTCTAAGCCGATAATTCCTGCACCGAGTGCGGCGCTACTCTGTAAAAAACGTCGTCGATTAAGAAAAGAAGCGCTTTTCATGAAATCTCCTCCAATGTACAGACTAATTCAGTACGAACATCATGATGTCCGCACGAAAGCAGAGGTCTATCTCAATAGACCAGGAGTAAGATGGAAATGCTTCGGGTATGCATTCCTCATGATTCAATTTATAGACATGGCGAATGGAGCATGACGGCGTACGAACAATGGTCAGGAGCGATAAACCAGGGATGTACCAGGACGCGGTATAGGAAGAAAAGGCAGTTGGGAGTAAAGAAAACAAATAGTTATGGTATGATGGCGATACGCCCATCGTGCAGTGGTTAGCATCATAGCTTCCTGCCTCCAGAGAGTGTTATTCGTCGTTCCTTGACAAAAATAAGAGAACCATCAGTATCCAATGTTTTTACCTGAATCAGGTATCAATTTAGGATAACGTTAACCTTGTTTCTTGTAAATAAACGTAACATAGAAAAATGTAGCTGTCAAGAGTCTGCTATGTTTCTCTGAAAAAACTGAAAAACGGCCCAATATATGGCATGTAAAGAAGTTATATAGGCGTTAATGAGCTTTATGCTCTACTGTACATTGACAGATTCGAGAAAAACATGGTACGATACGTGAAAGTAAAAGTGGTTTATCGTTTACTTAAATCGAGAGGATAGTACGACGTTGGAGTTAGAACAGCCTAAACGTTTAACCATGTCAGAAATAGCCAGGGAAGTCGGCGTTTCAACTACTACGGTCTCTAAAGTGCTAAACCAGCTTCCAGGAGTGGGTGCACAAACACGTGCACGCATTCAACATGTCATTGAGCAACATGAATATGTCCAGAATCATGCTGCTCGCCATCTGCGCAAGGGTCAGACTGGATTGATAGATCTGGTTTTAATGCGCCTGGAAGGTGGCTACGATCTGGGTATTATGCATGGAGTTCAAGAAACCCTGATGGAGAGTGGACATCGCCTGGCTGTCTTCGCTACCCATGAGAATGAAGTGGTAGAGCGCCTCTGGCTACGCCGCTTATTTGACCAGTCAACCGATGGTGTGCTACTTTTACTCCCTTATGAGCATGGCGAGATTGCCAATTCCCTGGTGCAACAGAAAATACCTTTTGTGGCGATTGGAGATCGCAATGAGCCGGCCACAAATTTCCCTACCATTGGATCGACTATCTGGCTAGGAGGCTATACCGCGACAGAGTATCTGCTCTCGCTGGGACATCGCCGCATTGGTATTATCACTGGCCCGCTCCATCTTATGACTTCCCGAGCTCGCCTGGCTGGTTATCGAGAGGCACTTGAACGTGCCGGCATTCCCGTCGATCCCGCGCTGATTTGTGAAGGGACATATTTACTTGGTGATGGTTTCAAACAAACATATGCCCTGCTCGATCTACCTGAACCACCAACCGCTATCTTTGCTGGAAATGATGCTCAAGCGACAGGAGTTTACCAGGCACTCTATCAACGCAATATTCGCATTCCTGATGATATGAGTGTCATCGGTTTTGATGATGTGACGTACTCTGCCCAGATGGCCCCTCCATTGACCACTATTCGGCAGCCACTGGTAGAAATAGGAAAAATGGCCACCAATATGCTACTGCGCCTGATTTCCGGGCACACGCTGGAGTCAACCAACGTCGAACTTTCAACGTCGATCGTCATCAGACAATCCTGTCAACCTCCACGCACGAGAACCTTACCAACATAGCGACCATGCAGACCTGAACAAACTCACATAGTGGTAACTATTCAGCAGGACTATGCAGTTGCAGGGCCAGGATAAAGAGCTCCAATGCATACGACAAAAGAACGGGTAAACAGAAGAGCCAGTACATTTAACACAGCAGCCGCTGATGGGAGATAGGTTCATCCCCCATCGAGCCGCTCTTCCAGCATAGATACTGCCTTAGTTGTCAGGCTGCATTTTTTACTTTTGGGCGATGGAGTTGCTCAGCCAGTCCTCGAAACGTGTCGGGGCGATACGAGCGTTCGCGCTCGTGGTGAGGGAATGCTCGCTTAACACGGCACCATAATAGCGTGCGTTGACGTCTGTGACCACCTCACGTGTGTCTTTAGTTGCGCTCAAGAAGCGGCGAACAAGGTCATCGAGATGGATCTGTTCTGGACCACCCACCTCAATTGTGCCGTTTACAGGTGCCGCAAGGGTGACATCGGTCAGGGCAGCCGCAACGTCATCCGATACAATTGGCTGTATAAAGGCATGCGACAAGCGTACAGTTTGTCCATCAGTGGCCTCTTGAGCGATACCGCTGACAAACTCGGAGAACTGCGTTGCGCGCAAGATGGTATAGGGCACCTTCGAAGCCTTAATCAGATTTTCCTGGGCAACCTTAGCGCGGAAGTATCCATTCTCGGGAAGACGTTCAGCACCGACAATTGACAGGGCAATGTGATGTCCCACGCCAGCCGCCGCTTCTGCGGCCAGGAGATTATGGGCGGACGTTTCGAAAAATTCTAAGACTGCCTTGTCCTCCCATGAAGGTGCATTCGCCACATCAACAACCACCTGAGCGCCTGCGAGCACTTCGGCTAGTCCCTCGCCGGTAATGGTATTAACACCTGTGCGAGGTGATGCCGCCACGGCTTGATGGCCAGGCTCAACAAGATTCTTCACAAGTTTTTTCCCAATCAGTCCGCTACCACCAATAACAACTATCTTCATTTGAATCTCCATTCAAGAATAACAACTATAACTGTACAAGAGTGCCGCTCTACTCTTTTCCAGAGCCTCTTTTAGCAACACACTGTAAAACATTTCAACTGTTCTCCAGTAAGTATAAAAGTTTGTGTGGAAGAAAGCACTATTCATCACCATCCATCACACTTGCCATCTCACCTTGCTTTCTGGAAGAGGTCTATCATCATTGCGCGCCAGGGCTTTTTCATTTTCGGCCGGGAGTCACTATCAGGCAAATCATATACAGAGTATTTCTGGTGTGGTGTGTGTTGTGTGGGCGGCCGCGGCCGCCCACACAACACACACCACACCACACCAGACTCCGGCGCCATAGGCGCCAGGAAGAGGAAAATTAAAAAGCCCTGATTGCGCGCAAGGGAGGCTCGTCGCTTACAGGCAAATCTGCTATTATAAACATAGGCATAAGTAAATAAAGGTAAAAAAGAAAGTAGAGATAAGAAATCGTTTTGCAGCCGTTTTCTTACCTCTATGACAGGCGTTGCCCAGGAAGACGCACGTCCGACAGACCTCAGTATAGAGAATGTGCTGAGAAAAACACCGTGCAGCGGTTGCCATCTCACCTTCCATGGTCGTCCCTGGTTGCGTCGTAGAAAAAGGAAAGAATCTATGACGAAAACGTTGTATCGAGAACGAGATCACGACTTCGGCCAACGAATGTTAGAGCTACGAGCAACAACCGGACTGACTCAGGCAGGGCTGGCAACTATCCTCGGCGTCTCCCGACATACAATAGGTGCCTGGGAAGCTGGTGAGAGTTATCCCAAGGTCGGACACCTCAAGACCTTTATCACGCTGCTATTTGAGCAACAAGCGTTTCACGCTGGTAGTGAGGAGGAGCAGATCAGAGCCTTGTGGCGTGCAGCTCATCAAAAGGTGCTACTGGATGAGCCCTGGCTAGCATCTCTCCTTACCCAGCAAGTTGTTCCCCTGATGCCAGCTGTGGTCGAGCAGGCTCAGCAGGCGAACACCATCACTCCCTCTGCTGTTGAAAAGGGTCCCAAAGTGGATTGGGGGAGTGCGCTCGATGTCCCTGTCTTTTATGGGCGTGAGGAGGAACAAGTATTGCTCTCGCGCTGGATTCTCCAGGACCACTGCCGAGTGATCAGTGTGCTAGGCATGGGTGGTATCGGCAAATCAGCACTAACAACCAGAGTCATGCATCAGGTGGCATCGCAGTTTGAGGCAGTTATCTGGCGATCGCTGCGCGATGCCCCGCCCTGTGAGGAGATTGTAAAGGACTGCCTCCAGATCATTGCCCCACACACCCTCTCCGAAGAGCCTATCTCCTTCGAGAGATGTCTGTATTTGCTGATGCAGCAACTGCGCACACAGCGTGTCCTCTTAGTACTGGATAACCTGGAGATGATTTTAGAGGAAGGCACCGGCACAGGTCGCATACGTGCCGGCTTTGACAATTATGCCCACCTGCTTCGTCAAGGAGGCGAGACCGGACATCAGAGTTGTCTACTGCTAACGAGCCGCGAAAAACCAGTTGAACTGTCGCTCCTGGAAGGTCGCCATTCACCCGTGCGAACGATGCGGCTGGCAGGGCTGAATATAGAGGCAGGTGTTGAGTTACTGGAGGAGAAATATGTTGTAAGTTCCTCGAACGAACGGGCACAGTTGGTCGAGGTGTACCACGGCAATCCACTGGCGTTACAAATCGTGGCGCACACGATTGTGGAATTGTTCGGTGGAGAGATTGCTCCGTTCCTTCAGCAGGGCGAGACCATCTTTGGGGGTATACGCCAGCTCCTCGAAGAGCAGTTCATACGTCTCTCGTCTCTGGAGCAGACAGCGCTGCTATGGTTGGCGATTCTGCGTGAACCGGTGAGCCTGCACAACCTCCTCGGCAGCTTGAACACTCCAGTACCCATGTCGCAGGTGCTTGAAGCGGTGGAGGGGCTACGCCGCCGCAGCCTGATTGAGCGAGGACACGATACCGGCAGCTTCACCCTGCAATCAGTGGTATTGGAGTACGCGACAGCGCGGCTTATTGAGGAGGGGAGCCGCGAAATCGAGCAGGGACGGCTGCTTCGCCTGCTAGAGCATGGACTCTGTCTGGCTGAAGTCAAGGAATACGTGCGGCTGACTCAGGAGCAGTTGATTGTGATACCTTTGCTTACCCTCTTACAGAGCACCACTCAGGCACAATCCAGGGTCGAAGCGCGCTTACTCTGCTTGCTCAACGAAATGCGACATCAGGATCAGGCGGCCCAGGGGTATGGACCGGCTAATCTGGTGATACTGCTGCGTGTGCTGCGCGGGCACCTGAGGGGTCTAGATCTCTCACACCTGGTTCTACGCAACATATGTCTGCAAGGTACCGACTTGCGTGATAGCACCTTATCTCACGCCGTGTTACAGGAATGCATCTTCGCTGAACCTCTTGATGAGATCCTGGCGGTCGCCATGAGCAAAACGGGTAGATACTGGGCGGCTGCTGGCGCCCGAGGGGAAATACGAATGTGGGGTCGTGGCGGGCTGACGCAGCACCATACCTGGCGTGCTCACACAGAGGTGGTCAGTACACTCGCGTTCAGCCCGGATGAACGCACACTCGCCAGCGCAGGCTCGACTGGTAGCGTCAAACTGTGGGAGGTCGACAGCAGCACACTACTCTGGGAGGACTGGCCTTCCGGGGGCTTTGTCTGGCTCGCCTTTTCTCCAACTGGCAATGTGCTCGCCAGTGGAGGTGTCGATATGCTCATTCATCTCTGGGACCCTCAGCACAGCATTCCTCTCAAAACATTGCAACAGACCAGTGCGATCTTCTGTCTGGCCTGGAGCCCCGATGGACGCCTGCTTGCTACTGGCTGCTTCGATGGAAGCATCTGGTTGTGGCAGCATGAGACGCCAGAGCAAGACATGCGTGCCAGGGTCTTGATGGCCCATACACAGCGCGTGACAGGACTGGCCTTCTCTCCTGATGGGACCCAGCTCGCAAGCGCAAGCCATGATGGCACAGTCAAGCGGTGGGATCTGACCACGAGCAACTGCCTACAGACGTTCACGGAGCATACAGACAGGGTGCTACGGGTCGCGTGGAGTCCCGATGGACACACATTAGCCAGTTGCGGCAATGATACAGCGATTCGGTTCTGGGACATCCAGACGGGCACAGTGAACAGAGTACTACAAGGGCATACCAATGTGGCGAGCTGTCTGGCCTTCACATCCGACAGCCATACGCTCTTGAGCGGCAGTTACGATGGCACACTGCGTGCGTGGGACGTAGAGAGTGGAAAGTTGCTGCGCACCCTGGGAGGCTACACAAACTCCCTGCTCGATCTCGACTGGAGTCCCGATGGCACACGGCTTGCCAGTTATGGTGCTAACACGCAGCTAACACTGTGGGATGTAAATAGCGGAGTGCCACAGAGCATGATGCAAGAACAGCGGGACATGGTACAAGGACAAGGGGTGGCCTGGAGTCCCGATGGGCGGCTTCTGGCCAGCGGAGGACGAGACGCTATTATGCTGTGGGATGCATTCACCAATGCTCCTGTAAACGAGCTGCGCGACCCCAACGTGGCGAGCATCGTCTTTCAGGATGTAGCATGGAGTCCCGATGGGAACCAGCTCGCGGTTGGGAGCTATTTGCATGGAGTGCATGTGTGGGAGATATCCACCCGCATCCGTCGTTGGATGGCACCTACAAAGGCAACACGTATTCGTCGCGTGGCATGGA
Organism: Dictyobacter alpinus; assembly: GCF_003967575.1. Lineage (NCBI taxonomy): Bacteria > Bacillati > Chloroflexota > Ktedonobacteria > Ktedonobacterales > Dictyobacteraceae > Dictyobacter > Dictyobacter alpinus. Next base: position 2,433,847 of record NZ_BIFT01000002.1, on the reverse strand, counting down.
GCCCCGATGGAAGCCTGCTTGCGGGCGGAGGCTATAACGGCTCAGTGTATGTGTGGGATACCAGTGATGGTATGCAAAGGCAACAACTGTTAGGACATGATGGGGTCGTCATGAGCGTGGCATGGAGTCCCGATGGCGCATGGATCGCCTCTGCTGGTGGAGGTCAGGAGGGTGGACAACTCTTCGTGTGGAAAGTGTTGAGTGACGAACGTGTGCAAATAGTAGCAGAGCATGCTGACGTGGTCTCATGCGTGGTGTGGAGCCCTGATGCAAAGGTACTGATCAGTGGAGACAGCGAGGGGAAGATGCGTTGGTGGGAGGTCGAAAGTGGGCAATGCTTGCGGGTGCGCGAGGGACATCAAGGGATGATACAAGCCCTCAAAGTTCATCCCGACGGCCGCAGGCTTGCCAGTTGTGGAGACGATGGAGCCATTCGGCTATGGGATCTGCATAGCGGCGAGTATCTGCGCACATTACAGCGGGACCGACCCTATGAGCGGCTCAACATTACGGGCATTCAGGGCCTCTCTCGTGCGCAAAAGGCATCGTTGCGTGCGTTAGGAGCCTTTGAAGAAACAAGCAGCTGAGGTTGTGTTATATTCCAGCGCCAAATCTTTCTTCATACTAACGTTCTTCTTGATCCGGTTCAAACCATTGTTTCCGGTATGTTGCTCGTGCGGGCCTACGTTCATAGGCGTCAAACACCCAGAACAGCCAGAGGACAGAGCATATGCCTATACTTACCCCAGGGCTCCAGAACGCAAGTATCAGCGCGAGCAGATAACAGGGAGCGCCCAGCGCGTAGTGGCGGCTCCGGGCATGTATCAACCCTGGCTGAACATCATCTTTAAAGAGGCGGGACCGATGGGTGGCTAACCACCAGAGCAGATTATATACAAGGTTCGTCACCAGGAACAGACCCGCATAAATCGTACAGACTACCCCTGCAACTGGTGTAGTGAGATACGTTGCAACCTTCAACGTCTCCTCAATTTCATCAAAAAGGCGGTCGTCCCCTCTCTCATCCTCAAAGATGAGCACAATCATCGTACTATCTGCCATATGTATATTCCTCTTCTTATGCATTCAACTAAGCACAAAACCTCTGACCATCGGGCCATAACGGGTGCAGAACCGTTCTATCCAAAGATTGAACTGGCCGGGTGAATGAGAGCTGATGGTGACACATTGTGGACCATCCGTCTCTCCTGCTACGAGTATAGAAGGGGGCACTCAAGAAAACACTGGACACCTACCTGCAGGTCACCTGCCATCTCACCTGACATTATGAGGAAGGTCAACATCCATCGAAGCTGTGTCGTTCATCAACACATTCGCGCAGATAAAGAGGTATAATAAGAGAGAAAGGTAGATTTTCTACCTTTCTTGCTTGTTCAGTTAACTATGCGGCTGCTGATTCTAGGTTAAAAAGTAAAAGAGGTTTTTTCTATGGTAAAGATTTATGCAGCGCGACAAAATTCTTTGGCACGCATCACCCGGCACGGAGATGAATGGCGAGCAGATCTGCAACTGACAGACTACGAGCCACAATGTGTCGCAGTCGATCCGGCTCATCTGGAACGTGTGTATTGCGGTACGTACAATCATGGTCTATGGTACAGTACCGATGCCGGTGCCAGTTGGAAGCAAGTAGAGACAGGTATCACCCACAAACAGATTATGTCGGTCGCGGTCAGTCCGCTAGAGCAAGTCAATGGCTATGGAGTAGTGTATGCTGGGACTGAGCCAAGTGCGATCTATCGTTCCGAGGATGGAGGCGTAAGTTGGCGCGAGTTAACGAGCCTACTAGAACTCCCCTCAGCGCCAACCTGGAGCTTCCCGCCACGTCCATATACCAGCCATATCCGTTGGATTACTCCTGATCCTGTCCAATCCGGACGCGTCTTCGCCGCGGCTGAAGCAGGTGCGTTGGTACGCAGCATGGATGGTGGGCAGACATGGGAAGACAAAAAAACTGGCGGGCCTTTTGATACCCATACGCTGGCCATGCATCGCCTGATGCCCAACCGGCTCTATTCCGCAGCTGGCGATGGTTTTATGCAGCCTGGCAATGGTTTTGTTCAAAGTGACGATGGTGGTGATACCTGGTTCCGGCCCGATCGTGGACTGCAGCATCATTATCTCTGGAGCGTAGCGGTTGATCCCGGCGATCCAGACACGCTGATTATCTCAGCAGCTCACGGACCACAGGAAGCACATAATCCCATGCAAGCCGATTCAACGATCTACCGCCGCTCTGGTCAGCATGATTGGCAACAGATCAGCGCCGGTCTACCCGCAACGCATGGTCAGCTAGCCTCTGTTCTCGCCACCAATGAAGCTGAAGCAGGTATCTTTTACGCTGGCAATAACAAAGGCATTTTCCGTTCAGCCGATGCAGGCTTATCCTGGAGCGAGCTCCCTATTCAATGGCCAGCTCCGCTGTCCCCAGGAGAACGCATACATGCACTGGTTATTGTGCCAGAGTAAAATTATCTGAACGACACCTACATGTGCCGGCAACGTTCAAAATGAGCGTAGAAGGATTTTATAATGGATAAAGAGTGCATCGAGGTCTATACAACCATAGATACTAGGGAGGGCGCACAGAAGATTGCCGAGTCACTTGTGGAAAGTCGCCTGGCTGCATGTGTGCAGGTATCAGGTCCCATTACCAGTACATATTGGTGGAAAGGTCAGATAGAGACAGCACAAGAGTGGGCATGCACGGCGAAGACAAGAAAAGATGTATATAGCGCCGTTGAACAGGCTATTCGTCGTGTTCACAGTTATGAAGAGCCAGAAATCATTGCCCACCTGATTGTAGCCGCCAGCCAGGGCTATCTTGACTGGATTGTAAAAGAAACAACAACAGAATAAACATGGCTTACAATATCTCAGTTGGAGGTCAGTTTTCCTGCAGCCAGTTCAGCGTTGGCGCCATCAACTGCCTGGACTGGTTGCTGACAGAGTCAGAATCATAATTTCTGTAATAGCATTCCGTCTTCATGACCAGGGCGAGATGCAGTGTATACAGGTGGCACCTTTCATCCTCCTGGTGCGTGAAGGTGGTCTTACCATAGCTTCGCATGCTTTCGGAGATACCTCCCAGGGCTAGCGCCCGAAATTGTGCCTCCATCAAAGGGTCCGCCCAAAGCGCCCTCTCAAAATCGATGATACCGGTAACCTTGCCGTCCTTGACAAAGAAATTCAGGTCCCAAGCATCCCAGTGGACCAACTGCGGTACGGTGACAGCCTCCAGGGAGTGTGCATGTTTCATGATGGCAGCACGGATTTCGTCAATGCCATAGCCAAAATCCGCGTCTTTTCTAGAGCCATCTTCCAGCACTGAATCCATGATCTTGATAAAAGTCTCTTTCCAGCTAGCACCGCGCAGCTCGCTATTTCCAGCATAACCAAAATACGTGCCCGTAAAGCCGTTGATTTCCCGGACGATCACGCCAATCTGCTGGTCGATCTGCGCCTGCATGGCGGGAGAAAATGATGCTTTCACATGCTCATAGTTGTCTCCAGCCAGCTTCTCCATGAAGTAATAATCTGAGTCACATATATCTCCGGTCGTATCAAAAAAATAAACCTCCGGCACGGGAATGGCCGGGTTCTCACGCATCATGTGCAGAGAAACAACCTCGGTTGCCATGATGTTTTTTTCATACGCCATAACTTCAGCATCCTCAGGCGGAGCGATCTTTAAGATAACTTCCCTCCCGTCCGACAGCCGAGCGGTATATGCGGCGTTAAACCAGCCCTCTTTTAGCTCCCTCAGCGCATCTTCACCGGCTGCAAGGGTGGTCCCAGCAAATGCCCTCTCTACCATCCCAGCCACCTGCGCCCTCGTCTTCCTGTTTTTTGTTTTGCTTTCCATCTTTTTTCTTTCTTTGCTACAATCATTTTTTATACGCTTGTCCGCAACACCCACAATCCGAACGCGAACACTCATGCTCCGGCGCTTCATTGCCCAAAAGAAAAATTCATCAATATAGTAGTATAACACGTTACCTTTCATCCTAATCTTGATCTTCCTTCTTATCCTTCTTACTAAAATAGCGCTTGAATTTGGCTGCACTGGCAGGATCTATGCTTCCATCTTGACTTCTGATCAATTTACGATTGAAATAAATTTCATCGATAAATATTTGTTTAATCAATAAGGATAAGGTTAATTGTTGGAGAGAGAGGATGATTGTCGATGAAAGATGAGCTTGTGCTGGAGACATCCGAGCAAATACATGCACTGGCGCACCCATTGCGTCAGCGAGTACTCAATTTGCTGACAAATGCGCCCTATACCAATAAGCAGTTATCCGCTTTATTACAGGTAACGCCGCCGCGCCTGCATTTTCACGTGCGCGAACTGCAGGCAGCAGGCCTGATAGAGATCATCTCCGAGCAGCCAAAGGGTGGAGTAGTGGAGAAGTATTATCGAGCAGTAGCGCGGAAAGTACGCTTGAAGTCAGAATCAATGGAGGCATTCGATAGACAGGATCTGATTGAAACGACGCTAGAGGCGCTACGCCAGGAGTACATCCGGGCAAATACATTCTTTGAGGGCCAAATTCCAGACCTACGTATGACCCATGAGTTAGTACGCTTATCACAGGAGCGACTGGAACGCATCCAGGGACTCCTGGATGCACTGCATGACGAGGTCTATAAAGCACTCGAAGATCCTGAGCGCGATACCTACGAGCAGTTCTTTGCAGTTACCGGACTGCTGCATACATTGCCACCGGTCATAGCGGATGAAGGAATTTAACTATGAAGATGTTGAACGTGGGACGCGTGCTGATGCCACTAGGACAGCGCGATTTCCGTTTTCTGTGGACCGGGCAAACAATTTCTGCGCTGGGCAGTTCTTTTCAGGTGATCGCGGTTACCTGGCTTGTGCTGCAGGAATTGCATGGATCAGCACTGGATCTGGCCCTGGCAATGCTGGCACTGACGGTACCCAGAATTCCCATAACTCTGATAGGAGGAATTATTACCGATCGTCTAGATCCACGCACAGTCATGCTATGGTCAGACGCAGTGCGTGTGGTGACCTCGGGTATGATCGCACTACTAACCTTCAATGGCAGCATGACCTTGTGGATAGTATGCGTTCTGCTAGGCGTGCATGGACTTGCCACCGGCATCTTTGATCCTGCAGCCAGTAGTATTCCGCCGCGGCTTGTCAGACCTGAACAATTAAGCGGCGCCAATTCATTAATGTCTCTCACTTCGCAGCTGGGTACGCTGTTGGGTGTGTTGCCAGCAGGAGTGGTAGTGGCTACGCTGGGAGCAGGAGCGGCCTTTGGTATCAACGCGCTCTCCTTCGCCATCGCGGTACTGGCGGCGCTGCTGATGAAGCCCCTGGTGCGCGTGCCACGAGAGAGCCAACAATCGTTGTTGCGTGATGCCTACGCAGGTGTGAGCTATCTGGTAAGCCTGCCCTGGCTCATTGCGCTGCTACTCATTGACACCTGCGCGGCACTGGCAGCGGTTGGACCTATTTCAGTGGGATTACCATTACTGGCACGTGATGTACTTCATATAGGTTCCCAGGGCTATAGCCTTCTGCTATGGAGCTTCGGCCTCGGCTCGGTGATCGGCATTATCTTGCCTGGCGTTTATAGTCCCGTGCACAAGCGTGGGCGATTTTTCTGCCTGATACAAATACTGGAGGCCCCATTGCTGCTTGGAATCGCTTTTGCTCCACTCTCTCTGGCGATGTGCTGTCTGGCCAGTGTGGGGGTGCTCAATGGCATATTGGTCGTGCTCTTCCTCTCACTGATTCAGGCGAGAGTCGCCAAAGAATTCCTGGGCCGAGTCATGAGCTTCTATATGCTCGCCAGTGTTGGCTTAGTACCACTCTCACTCTATGGCTCAGGAATCATTGTCAGTGCCTGGGGGGTGCAAGCGCTCTTCGTCAGCGCAGGCATCCTGACACTGGGTAGCGCCGCCATTGGCCTGCTAGTCGGCCCCCTGCGTCGTTTGGATTAAAGCGTGCTGTGGCTACAGATCACGGAATGAAAGATGGGGTAGGTCATGATCAGACGTTGACCTATTTCATTCCATAATACAGGTAAAGCTTCGCCAGAACAACCAAAAAGCGGGTTGAAGGTTTGGTCATGGAATGGTTGGCGTCACCTTCATCCACGTCTGCCCACCGTCTGCGGTCTGGTACAGAGATAGTTCACTGTCAATTGCCCAGCCCTGCGTAGGAGATGCAAAGTTGATCATGGTTGTATTCGCGCTGAACTTAACGGCGTACTGCGTCCAGTGCCATCCTCCATCGCTGGTACGATATGCGGTGCTATGGATATAGTGATTACTCTTGAGATCATCGCTATTATTGATGATCCAGGCGTGTTGTGCATCAGCAATAGCAATCAAGCCCCCTCCAGTGTGTACCGGGCTTGTGGGCTGCCAGCTTTCCCCTCCATCATGGGTCACATAGATCATCATGGTCTCGTCCGACCGACTGGGAATAATAGCGGGTAGCAATCCATCAGTGGCGCTAAAAAAACTGGGCGGCAGCATCGTGATCTGGGAGGCCTGCGCGGGTAAGGGAATGTTCTGGTGCTCCCATGTCGTACCTCCATCGTGGGTCACGTAAAACCAGGCAAAGTTCTCTCGGTTGGTGAAACTGGTGGCCCAACCGGTCATCTCATTCACAAAGCTGATCGATTTGGTGCCCCCCAATGGCAGTGCTGATGGGCTGGTCGTAGTATGACTGGAGGAAGAGATGATCTTCCAGCTAGCACCGCCATCGCCGGTCCGTAATATATCCACCCATACATTACCCGTAGCGGCTCCTTTGGGATGGATGAGCCAGCCAATCTGAGCATTGAGAAAGAAAAACGTATCTCCCCCGATACCCTGATCTGGTAACTGCGACTGCTGCCAGCTCTGTCCTCCATCGTGGGTGCGATAGACAACCATAGGGATGCCGGGGGCGCCGCCCGCGACCACCCAGGCAGTCAGCGCATCGAAGAAATCACTTCCGCCAATGAATGAGTATTGATTGCCAATCGCAGGTGTGACATCCTGCCAGTGGGAGACGCCTTTCGTCGTGTGCAAAACGCGGCGACTGCTGTTCCCTGGCCCACCCGCCGTCATGGACCAGCCCGTGCTGACATTGAACATATGGATCTGCTGTAAACGTACCACGTTACCTGCGATTGTCGTCGCTGTACTCAAACTCGTTGGGATAGAGGTTGCTGTATCCGTTGTTGCACCGATACCGCAACTGGTTAGCAGGAGAGCAAGCAGTAATGTGATAAGAAAAGAATTAATCTTGCTATAAGACATCTGATTATACCACCTTTATAACGGAAGTATATGCGTCACAAAGCATTTCGCATGATCTTAGAAGTTGCATGCTTGTTATGTATAATGCAGAGAATATAGCCTTCGTCTCTTTGTATAATGATGAATGTGGCGCTCGATTTACTCGCTCTCACTTTTTAGGAATGCGTATGATCAATATCTTCATTGCACAATGCAACATCAACGACGAACACAAAGTTCTCGAATAGCGGCAAGTATAGCTGGCGCTACTTCAAAATGTTGTGTGAGGAATTCTACTATGGCCAGAGCTGACTCAAGATTATGCTCATAACCTTGAATAAAGTCTGGTAGATACTGAGCAACCTGTGGATAGCGTAGCTCATATCTCCGTTCCATATTGAATGGATCTTCATCCTTCCTCTGTGTAGTTACCAACGTTTTGGTCAACGCCAGTAGATGATCAACGGCATAACTCTGGATGAAGCGTGTACCAGTCAGGACCTCCCCTCTGTGTACGCGACCAAGCCCAACATACAGATTTGTCAACGCCTCTCCCAGATGCCATTCCGATGTACCTTCAATGGGATGGGTACGTTGATCTACGGGTTGCGGAACAGTCAGGCTCTCATCAAAGGCAGCATCTTTCCAGATAAAGCGGCCGCGCATAAACGGAATACTACGCAGCTCCTGTGGCACAAACACAGCAAATTCACAAAAAATCCCGTCTTCAAACAGAACTTTATAGCCATCCACAGTATTCCGAAAAACATAGGCCAGTGGACAAAGAGTTGCCAACCAATCAAGATTATCAATATAGCGAGCCTTCACACCTGGTCTGGCAATCACAAAAAAATCCAGGTCCGAATATTCATCCAGGCGCTCCGTGTCAGCCCCAACCGATCCCAATCCAAGCAGAGCCAGAGCCTCACCTGTATCCTTCAAAGAGGCTCCAATTGCATCTAACCGCGCCAGAAGTTGCTGTGTTGTCGGCATAAAATCGTATCTCTTTCTTTCGCGTAACTACTCAGTTATCCACCTATTTTAACCGATTCCGTTACGCTTGTGGAGACTCTGATGCTCTAGTTGATGCCCGCTATATTATGCAAGTAGCAACAGGGGGACACGTTATTATCCGGAAAAACTTCTTGCTACGGCCCCATGGGGGGCATTTCTGGATATGGTACCTGCATTTCCTCATACTGAGGTTGGACCTCTCCCTCATGGTTCGGATATGATCCTGCGTGATATACCTCTGCCTCTGCCTGATAACCACGTGAATACGAATCCTCTTCCTGACGACGTGGTTGAAACTCTGCCGTATGGAGAGGTCGCTGTCTGGCAGTGGAAGTCATATTCAAGTTGTTTGCCCGGAACAGGTTGTTAAACATCGTAGTAAGAATAACAGCTACCATCACGCCGACAAGAAATCCACTCCAGTCGCCGAAAGCTTGCCAGAGTAAATATGGGAACGACCAGAACATCACACGAATAATGCGATAGTTTCTGGACGAATAATAACACATCTTGCTTCCCTTTCCTTATAATAAAACATCATAAGCTTTATATATGAAGAACAGCTTGCGTTCAAGACTGAGTCCAGTATAAAAGAAGGAAGCGGGTAAGAGGAAGTATAAAAAGACACAGCACCGGGCTGTGTCGAAAGTCATGGTCATCAAAATCAGAGAGAAAACATACAAATACTTGTACCAGCAAAGTATAAAAGACGCTCATTATTTATCAAGAGTCTGTCTCATCCATTCCGAAATACACTGAACTCGCTCTGCGAGAGGCTTAGGCGCAATTTCTATCAGCTCGTAACCCAGGGAGGTGTACGTGTCTCTATGGATTTTCTCGAAAAGAAGCGAGTCTTCAAAGGTAATTTTCCTTGCCTCCGTGGGCTGGCAGAACCCAAGATTTTCGATAAAGAATACCTCTCGCTGGTAAATACGTTCGTGCTCAATTCTCTGCATCTCTTCTAGCAGACACACAGACGGGGGATAACCCAGATGACGGCTTAAGGCAAAGGTACAAATTGGTGAACGATCATACAATTGGCATGCATCAGGATAGCTTGATGCCGCAATTTGCCTCTGTTTTTGGAGGTGTATAATTTTATCAATAAAGTCAGACTGCATCCACGGATCCGATTGGCCAAGCAGGTGCTCACGTGTAATAACATCGGTTGCAGCTTCCTCCACAATCGAATACCCCTGACGTTTCAACTCATGCAGAATTGAGGTCTTTCCTGAACCAGGTGTGCCAGTAAGAATATATCGTTTCATAGCAAAAATCCTCTCGTGAAGTATTTCAAATTCCGGTAAATTCAAAAAATGATAAATTCACCCATCTGTGTTTGTCCATAGAGCAGAGTATGGTCTAACCGGGGAGAAACCTGCAATGAAACGTCTGGACTTGACGTCCCATCCGTGCTCGTGTATACTATCCGTTATGGATACATCCATAACGGATAGTATCGTGGAGACGACGAAAAAGATGGAAGGAGTCAGAAATTGACGCATCTCTACTTCATACGACATGGCGACTATATTGAAGCCCTGGAGGATGGTTCCTATCAGGATCTGGGTCTCTCGCCAGAGGGCATCAGGCAGACAAAATGCTTGCGAGATCGCCTGTCCAGAACAGGAGAGATCAAGGCCGATGTGCTCATTGCCAGCCCGATGCGACGGGCAAAAGCCTCAGCAGAGATTCTCGCATCGGCACTGGGTAAGCCAATTGTCTTCGACAAAGGCTTTGAAGAGTGGGTATGCGATGACGGCACATTACCTCCCGAGCAATTTTCCGCACGCTGGAGGCAGGTTCCTGAAGCGCAAAAACCGTTCTTCCGCTTCATGGATGGTTACGAAACCGGATTCGAATTCTCTGGACGCATCCAATCAGCGCTCAATCACCTTTTGCAGGATTACGCGGGGAAAACGATTGTTGTGGTAACACACGGAGGCGTGATTGCTGCGTCATTTCACTATTTTTTCGGCTTGAGTGCAGCCGTACCAGCTCGGGTTGCTCTCAGTGCGAGGCACACGTCCATTACCCACTGGTACCAGTCACCTCATGGACAAACATGGGCGTTGGAACGCTATAACGACGCGCATCACTTGTAATATATGGGGCAGGCGTCTGCGTGAGCATCAGATCAACGAAAACCTGGCTTTTACGCACGGATATTACTGCTCGCCAGGTATTCTCTTGGATCTGCAGCACTCTCATCTGCTACTTCAAGGTGAACCATATCTAAAATATACTATAGTTATACGATTTTTTCAATATCAAAATACAGTGCGGGAACATAGGTTGGCTCTGACCAATCCCTGCCTTAGGAATTCCTCAAAGCCATCTAGATAGCCATCAATCTATTGCCCCTCAAAGGGAGCTATGATTCATTCATAAATTCAGCAATTTTTTGAGCGAGGAGAAGAGGTTGATCTTCTGGTACGAACGCACGTGAGCGCGGAACAAATTCCAGCCTGGCATGAGGAAATGCCTGTTGAAGCCGTCTGGCGTTCCGTGTTGAGAAGATAAGATCGTTCTTACCCCATACGATCAACACGGGATGCTGGAAATACTGAAAAGATTTCGCAGCTTCGAGTGTATAACGGTTCGAGACAGTCTTCAGGAATTTGCTGACATCACGCCTGATCTGTCTATTCCCGCTCCCTAGTGCTGCAAAATAGGTGTCAAGCGTCGCATCATCTGCGTGCCGCAGAGAAACCAGCGCCAGCAACACACGTTGCGCACGTTTCGTCTGAAACGCCCAGGCAATAAAATCTGCGAAACGGGTTCCGAAGAGCCGTGCACCATCAGCAAAAGGCTTAATCAGTAGCGGAAAAAAAGCCTCAAAGGCATCACAGTTCGTCAAAATCAGCCGCGTAATACGCTCAGGATGATTGACAATCGTCAACTGGCACATAGCACCACCGGTATCATTGCCAACCAGCGTAACATCGTGTAAATCTAAGGCCGCCAGAAAATCAGCAATCAGCTGAGCGATGCCGGATGGGCTCAGATCGGCATCAGCATGTAGAGGAACCGCATGGGCTCCAAAAGGCAAATCCAGGGCAATACACCGAAACTGCCCCGAAAGGGTTGCTATAACATCACGCCAGAGAGCACCATTGACCAGTAAACCATGTATGAAGACAAGCGTCGGCCCAGTTCCTTCATCACGATATCGTACAATACCTTGTGGTAGAGATACCTCGCCATTCGTATGCAGTAAAGCGACCACGATATTCTTCTCCTTTATAAATTTGAATCTATAAGCATATTAGCGAAAAAAAAGAAAAGAAATCAAGAGGATATTTTTGACGCATTGCGTAATCTGGCCATCAGCCAACTCATTGCCACATCCCAAAATGGTGCCGCCTCAAGGATGAGTCCGGAAGAGGTGAGCACAGAGCCTCTTTCACCACACCATCCAACTCTTCTTGAGAGCCAAAAAGTGCATGAAACTCATTCAAGGCATGAGCGCGTGCCTCTTCGCCTGACTGCACATCAAACTGTCGCTCAATATAATCTGTGTACTCTTGTAAAACCCATTCATAGTTGTAGTAACTCATGAGATAAGGATCGACTTGATAATCAAGGCCGTAGGCTCGCTGAAAGTCAGAGTTGGCGGCGTTTATTTCCTGGCGGTAGAACATGAGATCGCGTTCTCTGGGAGCAAGCATGATGCCGTCCCAATCAATCATAACGAGGTTCGTCGCCGTTTGCAGGATGTTGAAAGGATGGATATCGGCATGACAGACCACCAGTTCATAAGTATGTTGTTTGCAATACTGGCTCAGTCGATAACCATTTTCAATAGTTCGCTCGATCACATTCCATTTTGACAACACCACTTCTCGCAAGCGTTCTAAGAAGACGTCGTTGCCACTATACTCCTTTGCCTTTTTGACAAGGTTTCTCGCAGATCCTTGAAACTTGTCAAAAGTTTCTTTCGGTAGGAGCGCGCTAAGATGCTGCGGCAATTTGACATCATGCATGCGCCGCAGATCCTGAGCTATCTCAGCCTGGTGCTCTTTGGAGAGGAGATCATAGCTTAGGGTTTTGCCTTCAAGAAAGGGATAGATGCTAAGATCATACCCATTCACCTCTGGGATTGCTCTTTGATCGGGGGCAAGGATAGAGCCGATCACAAAAGAAAGTCCAACTTCATCGTGAAGATAGGCGGTCACACGAGCGCCAGTAGACATAGACGTATGCAAGCGGGAAAGCTTTATCAACCAGGAGCTGTGATTCTGATCTCGCCCTTTGTATACCCAGGAACCCTCCCCCACAGGCATGAACTCCAGGGATTGAAGGTGCAGAGAAAAATACTCCTGAACGGCCGAAAAAATGCTGCTCTCATCAATATTCATGCGATGTTTCATGCCACCATTATAACATCAACAACATTCCAGTTCGTTGGCCCATGATGATACTGCAGCATCCTCTGGAATTTCTCCCCTTGCCCGGCTAACAAGAAGTAGGATAAGATACCTCGAGAAGAAGAAGAAATTTGTTAGGAGAAAGTACCTTCTTCAATGGAAGCATTCAGAGAGATGTATTTCGCTTCAGCCGGAGGGATATATGAGAGTGTTTGTTATAGGCGCAACAGGATGGATTGGTAGTGCTATTACTGATGCGTTCCTTCAATCGCATCATCAGGTCATTGGTCTCGCACGCAATGCTTCAGCAGTATCGGCCCTTGAAGCAAAAGGAGCTGTGGCCGTGCAGGGAGATATGGATAGGTATAAAACATGGCTCTCCGTAGCGAAACAAGCTGATGCGATCGTGGTTGCGTCTTCAGCGTCCCTTCAAGCCACTGTAACATTGCTCCAGGCTCTTATCGCAGCACTGCAAGAAACGCAAAAGCCTTTGGTCTATATTAGTGGGTCATCGTTGTATGGTGACATTGGTGCGCAAGAACGGGTGGATGAGGATGCCTTTGTGCAACGACTGAGTACCCCTGCAATGAATCAGTCTCCGGAAAATGTGGTCTATCGAGCAAAAGAGCATGGCGTTCATGGAATAGTCATTGTTGGTGCGGGAATTCTTTATGGTCGAGGGGGTGGAAGCACTCCCTCTTTCTTACTGGAAGAGGCAAAAAAGCGGCAGGTTGCGTGGTACATTGGTGAGGGCCAGCAACGTTGGTCCTCGGTCCATGTTGAGGATCTGGCTCACTTGACGGTACTGGCTGTCGAGCAGATGCCATCCTATCGGGTGTTTAATGCCGTTGCCCAGGCTCTCTCACTTCACGAAACAGCCGAAATCATTGCACAAGTAACTCATATACGTGATGGTGCTCAAAGCATTTCAGAGGGTGAGGCTCTTAGCGTGTGGGGATCATTTTGGGCAAGGATACTCTCACGAAATCTCTGGTTGTCTTCAACACGGGCCGAAAACATACTTGGTTGGAAACCAGTAGCACCGTCATTCAAAGATGACTTGCTCTCCAATTCCTGATGCTCTCACCATGCAAAAATATATTGAGAAGGATCTACAATGTTCATACTTCAAAATCACCGTACCTCGCTGACTAGGATACAGCAGCGATATCCCGGGGCCAGCATTATTGATGTGACGTCTAAAGGGATCGAGCCGTGGATACACTTCAGTCCGTTTTATCCTCACGGTGGCATTCCAGTTCCTTTTTCACCCGGGTGGAATAGTGCCAGTGTCGAGGGAATCTGGCAGGGACTTAAAGTATTTGAGCGCGCCGATGTGGATACCAGTCGATTTGCGAATACGACGATGAAGAATCTCAAACGTACAGTGCGTACCTATGGCAAGGTGCTCGGCCATCGGGCGGGCGTCAGTGGTCAGGAACTCCTGCCCTACCTTACAGCTCGTCAGCAGATCTATCTGCCTTCGTATCAATGGGTATTAGAAAACTGCCTTCAGGAACAACTGGCCGAATTACGCCGTCTCGAACAACAGCATGGGACGGTTATCCTGCTCGACTATGAGACGAATAGTGACCTTAATGATAGCAGCAAACCACTCTCCCACGCCAGCCTGATCATCCGCCACCTGACGTAACGTTTTATTTCCTCACTGAAGATTTAGCGCACACATGTGCAGTCGAGGAAAAGCATGGTGGGCTTCATGCGTACATGTGCATGAAGCCCACCATAACAAAATTTGTAAGACTGGCGCTTAGCCGTGGATCTGGTAGGGAATGGTCTGCCAGGTTTTGCCACCGTCGTCTGTGCGCTTGAGCACCGACTGGTTACTGTGGCCAAGGCCGAAACCGGTCGTGGTATTGATGAAACTCAAAGGACCATAGACGCCGCTCGCGCTGGCAATCTTCTGCCAGCTCTTGCCACCATCGCTAGACTGGTAAACATCGCCTGTGTTCTGGTCGGTCGCCCGAACGCTCTGCGCGTCAATGACGTAGACGTTGTACGAGTTGAATCCTGCAATCGCCTGTCCATTGGTGGTCCAGCTAGCACCACCATCAGTTGAGCGTACCAGGACTGTGCGTGATTCAACAACCATGGGCAGGAAACCATCATTACCCAGCACCACCGGGGGCAACGTATGGATACTCCCACCGGCGTTCGTACCACCGGCCATAGCCGAGATGGTCTTTCGCTCCCAGGTCTTGCCACCATCGTGCGTCATGTAGAGCCAGGGAACGGTCGAGGCATCTGATCCTGTAGCCCAGCCCGTGGCTGCGTTCACAAATGAGAGGCCAGACTTGATACCACCGTTCGCCAGTTTCTGTGGTCCAGGACCAGAAGACGAGATTTTGCTCCAGTTCAGACCCCCATCATCGGTGCGCAGGATATTCACACTCTGGCTACCAGCACCGGTCCCACCCGGTGCAACCTCCAGCCAGCCGGTCTGAGGGCTCACAAAGCTCAGCATCGCGCCTTCAGGGGAGGACACATTGATCACACTACCCTTCCAGCTTGCGCCACCTGTTGTGGTGGAGAAAACCGTGATCGAGTTGTTGTCAGTCACGGTAAACCAGGCATACTGCGCATTCAAAAAGTCGGCCTGTGTCGTGTTCGAGATCACTGCATGCTTTGGCGTCAGCGCAACCCAGCTTTGGCCTCCATCCGAAGTCTTCAAGATATTATCCTGATCCAGGGCCCAGCCGTGTATAGCATCCGTCATGCGGATCTGCTTCAGGGGATGGACTGGTAGACTCGTCGCCTTGCTGCTACCCTGGGACGCTGTTGACGACATTGAGGTTGACGTTTGTGGCTGCTTCGTTGTAGTCGCTGTGATGCCCTGAGCCGTGTTAGTGGTGCCTTGCGCGGTGCTTGTGGTGTTCCCCCCAGTCGTGGCCTGACTTGCGTTAGAGCAAGCACTGACAAACAGGGCTAACATAACGAACAGCAGGCTACTAACCCGGGTGAACCCTCGTGGATAGGGTATATATCGCATAATGCGTTGCCTTTCTTCTTGAACAGCATATCCTGATATGCAAGGACACGTTGTGAGTAAATCCTTTACGTGTGTCGATGCATCGCACTGTAGTGTATATATCGACTGATATGAGTCTAACACCGATCCCAGGTTTTTGCTGTGAAGCAAATCACAGTATTTGCTGAATTTATAATCAGAGATACATATATACATTACTGATGTGTTTAATAAACATGTCTTGTAAAAGAAAAATTCTATTCTGAGTCGAAATATACTACTACTTCTGTATGCTACATCTATCACCGCAGAGATGTCACAACATCCTGTATTTCAGTGAACAATCCATTTCTTTATATACGCGCACCAGATACCAGATAGTGTCACATCTTCCCTTGCTGCCACGTCTCCTATACGAACCTCTGAAAGAGTCTTTCAAAATACATAGAAATACGTTAGGTATTTTGAAATGGAGCCAAAGCTTCATTTCAGAACAGCACCACAGGAGTAAAGATGATGCAAGCACGAATGACCAATCCAGCAATGATCCTTCCCGACGTCAACACCGGCGTACAGGCCCTGCTCAAGGCTACCAGACAGGGCAACGTGCCACAGTCTCTCCTTGAACTTGTCCATTTGCGTGCGAGCCAGATCAATGGCTGTAGCTTCTGCGTCGACTCGGGAGCACGTAGCGCAAAGAAGGCCGGCGAGACCGACGAGCGCCTCTTCGCCGTGGCAGCATGGCGGGAGACACCCTACTTCACCGATGCCGAACGGGCTGCGCTTGCGCTCACTGAGGCGGCTACGCGACTCGCCGACCAGACTGATGCAGTCTCCGACGAAATCTGGGATGAAGCAGCCAGACACTTCGACGAAAAAGGTCTGGCTGCCATCATTGTCATGATTGCCACCACAAACCTGTTCAACCGCCTCAACGCTACCATCAGGCAGACGGCGGGTCGCCAGAACTGGTAGAGAACAAGGGCCAACCAAAAACCCTGAAGATGTATGATATACAATCGTAAGGATGAACAAAGGAGTGTTATAGTTACGCTATAATATTATTGACATGCAGTATATTCGCGTGCCTATTGCATGTCAATATATGCTTGAAATGCCACATGAGATGCAGCATCTTTGCTATCTGGTGCAAGGAGAACTAGAATATGATGAAGCTCTTATAACGATGCGTCTACACCTCTGTATGTATGAGCTTGTGCAGGCGAGTAGCAGCTTGATCACGCGAGATCTGGTTAGCCAGCAATGCATCCAGGACCGCTTCAATCGTTGCCTCCTGTGGCTCTTCATGACCCATTTCTGAGTCCGGATCCGCAGAGTGCCCTGGTACAACAGTCGCGGCCTTCTCTTCCCGTGGCACTTCGCTCCCCTGGAAAAGGTGATAACGTCGTGCGATTGGCAGATAGATGCCCACCAGCACGGCACCAACCAGAAAGGCACTCAGCCCTCCCTGAGCAGCCAGTTGCCAGTCCGCTACAGCCGAGCCGAACCATGCGGTAATGCCGGTATACAAAGCGACCGCCAGGCCAATGGCGCCCGTCAGGACACCTACGCCCATCAAAGTAAGCACATAGCCACGACGCGGTCCCGCGACCAGCTCGCCATCATGTTTATACACTTTGCGTATATACCAATCCATCGGGATATAGCAGCTCCCACAGAGCACCAGGGACCAGGAATCAAACCACGCCTGCTGATCTACTCCCACGCTACCAGTTGGGAAGAGCAGCTTCAGTGTATTGTTCAGCAATCCGCCGACTCCCCACCAGAAGGCTGCGGCCATGACGGCTCCCACAATTGCCAGGATCGTCATACGGAATACCTCAAAACGCATCAATCCCTGACGCACACTCCAATGCAATGACCAGGCATAAATGATAACCAGCAGCATCCCTAGCAACAGAGATGAGACAAAATCATTGCTCCCTTGATAGCCCAGGACCTCAGGCAGACCAACAGGATTTCCATATCCCAGCCGCAGCAGAAGCACAATCGCCAACGAACAACCTCGTAGTAGGAAGGCCATACCAAAGGCAAGTTCCAGGCTGTGAAAGATCAAGCGTGTCACCAGAGATCGGTCCTGGCAAGCCGTCCAGCAATAAAAGATCCAGCTCCCTACAACCCAGAGCAAGGTAAGCAACAACCAGAAAGTATTCATAGGTTGGCAGAAAGAACTTCCCGCGCAATGGAGAGCCCCACCAAAGAAAACGTTATCGATGATATTTTTGATCGTGGACACCAGGATGAAAAAAACAATCACCATAAGCAGCAGCACAAGTTGCACACTAAAAATGTGAATACGTTGAAAGACAAGCGCGAGTCCTGTTGGCTCACCCGTACGCCGACGCTCAAGATGGACCAGGCAGGCCAGCAGCAAAAATGCGAGAGCAGCCGCGCATAGAGAGGTCAGACCAGAAGAGGCGGTAGCCAGACCAGAGAAAGTTGTAGCTAGCAATGGGACACCAAAAGCTACGCTGATCCCTTCGGTCGTATTTAAGAAAAAGGAACGTATAGCACTATTCGCAGCTTGAGGCTCCTGTTGAAGATCACGGCGCAGGAGCCAGTAATGCAGGGCACCCAGGACACCAGCAATCAGAAAAGCCACACCGGCATAGCTCAGGGCCTGTACAAGTTGCGCCTGTGGCGGAATAGACTGATAAGATCCTCGCAAACTGGTAAACTCAAGGCATGTTGAGAGCAAGGAACCAAAGGCACTCACAGCAAAGATCAATAATGCCGTCGTAACCGCGTAGAGGTAAAAACGATAAAGGCTTCGGGCCATGGTAAATCCTCCTGTACACTTCTGATGGCAAGCCAGGCTGCACCCTCACCTGATAAATGCTTACCGCTCTATGCCTCATAGCATACAACCAGGTAAACCAGAAGGAATGAGTCAAATGCCCCATTTTTCGCGCTAGATCACTACGAGCTTCCGGTGTTGAGCACTTCTCCTCAGCCGGTTTTGCAAGCGTAAGAGGTTTCAATCGATCTATCGCCATCCCCGACTTTGCAACTAAACATTGATACGCTATAAATATTACACGAAATAATGTGTAGCATGGCAGTAGGTTTTCGCCGGTGAAAACCTACTGCCATGCTACACATTAAACTAATGCCGCACACCTTGTTATCCCTTGAGTCCTGAAGTTACGATGCCGCGCACAAAATACTTTTGCGCAAAAAAGAAGAGAATTAACATGGGGAGAACATAAAGGGTACAGCCCGCCGCCAGGACATTGACCAGCGTGAAGCCATGCAGATCGGCGTAGCCATGACTGATTGCCACAGCCAGCGTAGTATTATCGGCATCCAGAAAGAGCGATGGTCCCAGGAAATCTCCCCATACTCCGGTGAAGGAGATGATCATTGAGGTTGCGATGACTGGTTTGGAGAGAGGGAGAAAGATTTGCCAGAAGATACGTCCATAACCACAGCCATCGACAATGGCGGCTTCCTCTAACTCATAGGGAATGGCGGCAAAGAATTGTCGAAAGAGGAAGTTTAAAAATGGCGAGCTTGCCAGTCCCCAGATGACCCAGGGCCAGTAGGTTCCGACCAGACCAAACTGTGAGAAGAGAATATATGTGGGAATGATGCCAACAATCGAAGGAAGCATCATGGTTGAAAGCATAATGAGAAAGAGAGGACGTTTTCCCCAGCCGCGCAGGCGCGCAAAGCCAAATCCTACCAGGGCACTGGTAGCGGTCATTAATACCGATTGGATTGTTGAGAGCGCAAATGAATTCCAGGCGAAGCGCCAGTAATCAATCAGTGTCAATGCCTGAACAAAATTATCCAGGTGCAAGTGATCAGGTAACCATGTAATAGGAAACGCATTTAAATCCGCGGGTGATTTAAGCGATGTAAGGATCAGCCAGACGAATGGAGCGATAAAAGCGAAGGTGAACACGAGTAAGAGAATAAGCACCATCACATTGCCAAAAATTTTGCGTGCGTTGGGCGTTCTGCGTTTGACTCCCTGCGCTGTTAGATGGATACTGCTCATAATCAGGCTGTCTCCTTATCCACTTCATAATACACCCAGAAGGTACTTGAACGAAATACGAGCAGGGTAAATAATAAAATAACGGCAAATAATATCCAGAGTAACGCTGATCCATAGCCGAAGCGTTGTGAATAGAAGAATTGCTCATAGACATGAACCATATAGAGGTAGTTGCTGTGGGGAATCGAGCCGTTGGCGGCGGTATTCCCGGTATCTGCAAGCAGTAGAGGTTGAATCAATGTTTGTAAAGAGGCAATCACGCCCATTACAATCTGGAAAAAGATAATGGGACTTAGCAGTGGTAAGGTTACGGTAGAAAACGCCTGCCAGGATCCAGCCCCATCTACCGTCGCAGCCTCTGTTAATTCCTGAGGAATACCCTGTAGACCGGCTAGCGAGATGATCATGCCGCCACCTATACCCCATAAGGTCATCAAGATCAGTGCGTAAAATGCGGTTGGATCGATCAGCCAGGTGATGGTTGGGCCACCTACATGTTCGAGCAGGGCATTTAAGGCCCCTGTGTCGCGTGCGAACACGGAGCGCCAGATGATGGCCGCCGCAACGATTGGTACGACAGAGGGCAGATAAAAGATGGTACGAAAGATACCAATGCCTTTAAACTGCCTGTTGACCAGTACCGCTAATCCCAGGCCACCAATGATACTGACTGGTACAGTAATGACCATGAAAAGCAGTGTGCGGCTCAGACTGTAATAGGTGAGAGGATCGCTCAATAGTTCAACGTAATTCTGAAATCCCACCCAGCGCCAGATCGCGATGCCATCAAAATTTGAGAAGCTCATTACAAACGCATAGACAAATGGGATGACCGTGAGGAGCAGGAAACCTAAAACCCAGGGTGCCACAAAGAGATAGAATAAGCGATTGGAATAGCGCTTCCAGCCCTTTCGTGCTTTGCGCGATTGCGCGCCAGGTATAATCGCATCCTGTTTCGTCGCAAGTGCCATGGGAACCTACCTTTTCTGGCATAAGCATACATGAGCAAGAGCCTTGTTTTTCCGAGGTAAGCAAGGCCCTTGCTTGTTGCACACGAATGGTTAACCGATCTGTGATTTGCCCTGTTGCAACAATTTATTGACCGCTGTATTCAACTGCTGCAATCCATTGTCCAGGTTACTTTGCCCTAACATGACGGGTTTGATGACATTATCAATGGCCTGACTCAGGGCCTGTGTGGTGGCATAAGGAGTAAACTGATAGGTACTCAAATAAGGCAGTTCCGCCTGTTGTACTTTGTAGGTTTGCTGATCAGCCGCCGTAGTTTTGGGCGTCTGGTCGAATAGATGTTTAAGAGGGGAGAGTCCTGTACCAGATTTAGCACGTGCTACAGCTGGATCCTGACCCATATAGAATTCAAAGAATTTCCAGGCTTCATCGGGATGCTTGGATTTTTTGGTAATGTACCAGCCGGTACCGCCATAACAATTGCTGACCCGCTTAGTGGGAGCCCATTGTGGAGATGGAATCAGTAATGACTGCTGGCGTACTTTGGCATCGGAACTGGCAAGATAGCCTCCAAACCAGTAGCCCCAGGGAACCATTGCCATGCGCCCACTAATAAACAGCGGTCCAGACCAATCGGTGCTGGGATCAAGAGGAGAATCCCCCACGCGTGCACGGGCCCAGTCCACAAACCATTGCATGATTTTCTTTACTTCAGGTTGCGTAAAGTCCATTTTGCTCAGATCATTATCTACATAAAGTGAGGCACCTGCCTGACTTAACATGGTGAGAATCTGGGCCATGAAATCCCAGTTGGTGCTCATACCATAGGTCTTGATTTTGTTCCCTTGATGCACAGTGAGGCGTTTACCCAGATCAAGCAGTTGATCAAAGGTCAGCGGGGTATCCTGACTGGGATAAGGTACTTTGGCCGCATCAAAGGTCGCTTTGTTAATCCAGTACATTGAATCCTGTGACCAGTCATGGGGCATCCCATAGCGTGCCCCCTGGCCCTGCGCTTTGCCGTCCCAACGATAGAGATCACAGACTGCCTGTAAATCATCTTCTTTGAGGATACTACTCTGTTTGAAGTATGTTGTAAGATCGAGAGCAACCCCCCGGGCCGCTAAATTGGTGATTTCCGACCCACCAGGAGTTTTGACAATATCGGGAGGATTATTGGATGCCAGCATCGCACTTAACCGACTGACATCGTAGTCGATGCGCTTAATGTGGATGTTTGCATGTTGCTTTTCAAAAACGCTAATCCACCGTTTGCTCAGGCCTGTATCATTGTTATCGTTCGCATCATCCATGATGGTTATGGTTACAGGTCCTGAAGAAGTGGTAGCAGGCCCGCTACAGGCTGCAAGTATCGCTTCGATACCACTGGCGGCACCAACTATGCCGGCCGATTGAGCGAGGAAATGACGACGGGTAGTTGATGAAACCTTGATGTGCTCTGTCATAGAAATATTCCTCCATCCCTGAGAAAATAAGATCGATGCCACACATTTGACGGCCATTTTATGCCTCATCGATGAGGCTTTGACACAAATATTGGGATATGCTGACCAGTAACCTGGTTGTGCTCCTTTCATCGTGAATCGTTCTATGAAACCTGCAATGTGGGTTTAGCTGATGGTTGGACATGGTGCGGTTGAGTCACGTACAATGAGCCTGGTTGAGAGCTCAATACGTGTTCCCTCGATTGATTGCCCTTCCATCACACGATACAGCGTTTCTATACCCACCCTTCCCAGTTCATACGAGGGCTGGCGAACCGTGGTTAACGCTGGTGTGACAAAAGAGGCAAACGGGCTATCGTCAAAACCAACCACCGAAATGTCTTCTGGCACCCTCAAGTTATGTTCATGGGCGGCACGTATAGCGCCTACCGCCATCACATCGTTGAAGGCAAAAATAGCTGTCGGCCGATGTGTCAATGCCAGTAGACGCTGTGCAGCCTTATAGCCTCCATCCAAAGTAAAATCTCCATAGCTGACAAGCTCCGGCGTATGGGTAGTATAGAGTCCGGCGGCAATTAGGACCGCATGAAAACCAGCCAGACGATCAATGCTCGCAGTCCAATCGGGATACCCAGTAATCACCCCAATGCGTCGATGCCCGTGTTCTACCAGATGCTCGGTTGCTGCTCGTCCACCTGACATATTGGCAACCGAGACAGCTGGAATTTCTTCTCCCAGTGGGTAGCGAGGGTCAATCACAACAAAAGGATAATTTTGTGCGCGCAATTGAGCCAGTTCTTCTTTACTCTCTGAGGGCAAAATCAATACAGCCCCATCTGCACCTCCACTGCGTAAACGTTCAAGGAGCGTGACTTCGCGTGAATGTTCATGGCGGGTCGGACAGATGACCAGATTCGCGTCATGCTCTTCGGCAATCTGAGAGGCACCCTCCAGAATTTCAACAAAGTGATCAACGCGTGGAACGGTGAAACCGATATAGTTAGTGTGCCCACTAACCAGGGAGCGTGCGTGCCGATTTGAGACATAGCCTAATTCACGCACATGTGCCAGCACCCTTTCCCGTGTTGCCGCCGCCACATCGGGTCGCTCGTTCAGTACACGCGAAACGGTGGCTATCGACACACCAGATCTTTGTGCGATATCCCAGATAAGCGCACGCGATGGACCGCCCTGACTTTTTGCCCTTTTATCGCTCACTAACCACTCCTACCTATTGAGAAATATGTGAGATATTCTCATGTTATTGGCCAAATTACCGTAAACGTTTCCGGATTCAATCTTAGTCTAAATTGCAGAAATACATTTGTCAAGGGATTTTTAAAGCAAATTATCGACCACTAAGGACTGTTCTCGTATTTTCATAATGCCTTGACAAATAGAAATGTGCATGTTACCTTTACTGAAGTGATAATTATTTCGTAAACGTTTCCAGTAGATATCCCTTCTTCATGCAAGCATAATTATCACGTTATCCCCCATCCAACATAATCTGGTCATGGATGACCAACATACCTGTTTTCCAAGGAGAAAAGGCTATGGATACGAAGCAACAGATGCTACGATGGATGATGGTAGTGGGTACAGTGGCAGCAATATTTTCATTAAGCCTGAGTTGTGTTTTGCTGACAGATGTGCAAAGCGCACAGGCCAGAACGACAGTTTCTCCCCATAATCTTGTGCTTAATCCTGGTTTTGAGGCCGGCCTGGCTCATTGGTCTGACTTTGGAGGGAACCCACAAACGAACAGTCAAGTGGTCCATGTGGGCAAGCACGCACTGCAACTAGGTCCTGATCAGCAGCTACGCGGCCAGAATGTGTCGCTA
Organism: Dictyobacter alpinus; assembly: GCF_003967575.1. Taxonomy (NCBI): domain Bacteria; kingdom Bacillati; phylum Chloroflexota; class Ktedonobacteria; order Ktedonobacterales; family Dictyobacteraceae; genus Dictyobacter; species Dictyobacter alpinus. Next base: position 2,409,878 of record NZ_BIFT01000002.1, on the reverse strand, counting down.
CAAGCCAACACCCTTTATTCCCTGACTGGCTGGGGAAAACTGGTTGGCAGCCATGATTACAGTCAGATTAGCCTGATTGTTACCGATACGGCTGGTCAGGTCTATGGGTACCAGATGCACTTTAGCGAGGTAGATTGGAGCTGGCAAGGGCAGACCATTCTGACGCCAGCCACGATCAAGTCAGCGGTCGTGATCGTGCAAAAAAATGCCGGTAGCGGAACATTTTATGCCGATGATATTTCTCTGCTGCCCGGACGCGATCCGCTCGTCTGGCCATTTGCCTCCAATAGTATCTGGAATACGCCGCTTGGCTCGAACGCCGTGTATAAACCGACCTATATCGAAAAGGCGAGCAATATTACGTTTGATCCCGTCTACTTTGCCAATTTACACGGTGCCGTCGATTACAAAACGTATCCTTTACATAGTCCTGATGGTCCCTCGTATACCGTGGATGGCGTGACGTATGGAGGACGCTGTAAGGGAACAACGAATTATGGCAGCATTGCTTTACCCAATAACTTGATCGTAGGTGATGCGACGCTTTCCCCGAATTATTCAACCCCCAATAATGCGGCAGGCATTGTACAGCCTGATGGACGTACGCTCGTACAGGTCCAGCCCCTGGCGCGTTGTGATGCGAATGGTGGTGCCAATGGGTATCGTGGAACCGAGAGCGATATTTATAGCGATGGTATATTGGGCACACACTTTGGCTCGGGCATGAATGCCATTGGTGGCTTAATTCGTCAGAGTGAGTTGGTCAATGCGACCCCAATTATGCATGCATTGCAGCTTGAATTATGGGGACGTAAGTATTTTGCCTATAACCAGCAGGATCCCAAACCAGGTTTCCGCTGGCCGGCGGCCAATCCAGATGGTTATGCCAAAGATCCAACCTACGGATATTGTACGCTTGATCCTTGTAAAAGCAATCCAGACAACAGTTTGCGCCAGGGAGCATTGCTGGCGATCAGTACCAATGCCACGCCACAAAGTCTGGGATTGACGAGTGCACCAGCGATTAAACTCTTTTATGCGCTCCAGCATTATGGTGGCTATGTCGTTGACGATACCGGTTGGGACGATAACCAGATTGGTATTGATAATAGTGCTCTTGCGGATACGAATCTCAATGATCCGACCTTTACCAGCGATATCAATACGCTGTTTGCGAACCTGCAGGTGATCGATAACAATAGTGCGAACAGTATTGGTGGTGGTGGTACCCCTGTGGTACAACCTGCGCCAGAACTACACGCGAAAACGATTGCCCCATTGAGCAAAAAGGGCTGGAGCGCGACCGCCTCAGATAATAGCGCCGCTGCCAACCTGATGCTCGATAATAAGCCAACCACTGGCTGGGATACCGGTAAAAATCCTTATGCCGGCGAAAATATTGTGATCGATATGAAGAACAAACAGACCTTTAATCGTGTGGTCATGGATAGCAGTCTGTATCCGTTCTCGCATGTCCAGGACTATGACATCTTTGTCTCAAATGATGGAGTAAATTGGGGCGATCTTGTGACGCATGGTTCTGGCTCGCGCAGCAGTCAGATTACCTTTGCAACTCAAACCGCACGCTATCTCAAAATTCAATCAACGGGAGGAGGAATTAATCCATCACAAAACTGGGCTGTCGATGAGATCGATGTCTATAATAGTTGTTCCTGAGAAATTGTGGATGTAACCATGCGCGGCTATGTTGAAGGACCAGCATAGCCGCATTCATAGGAGATGTAGTCATGAATGAACATGCACATCAAAGAATGCAAGGTACGTTCAAAAAATCGTTCATCTTATTACTGGCCTTTGCCATGATTATGCTGGTAACATTACAGTTTAACCATATCAGGGCGAGTGCCAGCGGACGTGATCCTCTCACCTGGCCATTTGCCAGTACGAGTATCTGGAACATGCCGATTGGCGATCAAGCACAATATGCGCCGGCCAATATCCCCAGAGCGGCCAATGCGACGCCAGATCCCGACTGGCTGATTACGACCACCTCGTCTGATCCTGTACGCCCAATTTATCAGCCAGGTTCTTTTGGACCCGGACGCTGTTCTGGCACGACCGGAGAAGGCAGTTCGACAACCTATTTTCCCGATAATGTGATTGTGCCAGATGCTACCAGTAATCCATATTCAACGCCGAATAATGCCGCAGCTATCGTGCAGCCTGATGGTCATACGCTGGTACAGGTTGAGCCACTGGCACGTTGTTCGGCCGGTGGGAATGTCTATGGCTATCAAGCCTGTGGTTGGGCCAGCCGACAGGATCTGAAGGATGATGGATTGTGCGGTGGTCACTTTGGTTCCGGCCTCTCCAGCATTGGTGGCATGGTGCGCTTGAGCGAGTTGCAAGCCAGCGGCGACAATACCATTCCACATGCATTACAATTAGAGATCTGGGATAATTATCTTTACGCCTGTAATGGGACCGTGAATGGTTTCCGTTGGCCAGCCTCGCGGGCCGATAGTGGAGCCTGTGATAGTAATAATGCAGGACATTACAAAGGGAACAATCCCAATGTACTGCAAGGCTCATTGCTGGCTTTGCCCACAAACGCGACGCCCGAGAGCCTGGGCATTACCACCGATGTTGGCCGTAAGTTGTTCACCGCCTTACAAAATTACGGAGGCTATATTGTTGATGACACCGGTTGGGATGATGTGCAGGTAGGTGTACAAAGTGGTGTCGAAAAACAGTATGATTTTGATGGCAATAGCGGCTATCATAACGACATTGTCAACCTCTTTAGCGCTCTTCAGGTCATTACCAACAATAGCGAAAACAACATCGGTGGTGGTGGCACATTGCGTGCCCCGATGGCTCCCGATTTCTCATCTGATTCGGGCAATGGTGCACTGGATCGAACAGGGTGGAGCGCAAAAGGAACATCAAGCAACAACCTGCTCAGTCCTCTAGATGGTGAGGCCGCCACGCGCTGGACCACCGAAGCCCCACAAACCAACAATCAGTACTATCAAATAGACATGGGACAGAACCATGATATCAGCCAGGTGGTTCTTGATAGTACTCAATCTCCAGGTGACTATCCACGGCAGTATATCCTCTTTCTCTCAACCTCTAATAACACCTGGGGGAATGCCGTTGCCTCCGGGAGTGGAGATGGTCCAATTCTGACCCTTTCTTTCTCTACCCAATCGGCACGCTATATTACGATCCAACAAACGGGGAGTGCCGCTAACTGGTGGAGTATCCACGAGCTCAATGTGTATCCCTGACCAGGGATCTTTGTATACCACTATTCTAGAATCTTCATGTAATAGTGTCTGGTGACTAGAGATTTAAACCAACGTGTAATGGGCCTCTGAAAAACCAGACATAGCGCTGCCGCAAGTTATACCACAGGATGAGCAAAATCAAAGAACGTGCCATCGTGATCACTACAACTTGCGGCAACGCTGTTACTAATCGATCTTCTCCAAGATCAAATCGCCCATCACATGCAACCTTTATCTGATTACAACGTTCTTGATCATATCCACAGCCACCATACGCAATTCACAAGAGTAATGGTGATCCTTATTATCGGTAAGCCAGGTCTGATCTGGCTCTGGCAGCATTTCAGATAGGTGTAGCAGGTCATTTTCCTGGCCGTTTTCCTGGTTGTAACGGACAAGTTTCACAAAGGCTTCAACATAGACGGGACTCGTCATATCAATAAAGGTGGGCTTGAATTCACTGGCTACCTTTAAAAACACAAAGCGGGGAATGTGGTGAGCTTGTGCCCAGGAATTGACCAGCATGAAGCGTTTGCCCGCGTCTTTTTCATGGGTAAAGGATAATTCAGTTGGATGAAAACTCCATGTTTCACGCATGATCACCATACGATCGACAGTCATTCGTGGCATATAGCGACCCGTTGGGAGAAGATTAAATTCTTTGTACACAATCCTTGAGAGAAACTCTGCAAAGACTTCAATAATATCAAAACACTGACCGTCTTTTGTCTCTGCAACCAGCGTCTCTCCTTGTTGGGTAATCTCCAGTTCGCTAATGGCTAACACCTGAGCACTTTGGTCTGGTACGACATCGGCCGAATACACTAATCGAATATCTTTGGCTGCATTAAATGCTGGCCGCATACGGGTGGCGGGAAAACGTTGTTGTGACAAAATTGGTACAATCCGTGGCTCCGGGATATCACTCACGACAAAACTGATGAGTCGATCCGGATCTGGATATTGTTCAATAAAGGCCTGATGTTGCTGGGTATTTGTGGCTATATGCAGCTCACCCAGGATAAGTTCATAGTCATCCTGGCTGATCGCGTCTGTGCTTGTTGCTCTGACCAGAATATCTGGACTGTGGTAACAGGCATCCTTCCAGCCAGGACCAGGAGCGGTAAAGACTTCCTGCACGAAGGGGCGTAATTCTTTGCTTGTATAGCTGGCGCGCCGTTCATATGGCAGGGTCGCCAGGATATAGAGCCAGCGCTCTTGAAAATCTTTGATCACGCCGTCAATCGGGCGCTCAGCCGATTCATCAAAAAGTAATGGCTGTGCCCAGAGCCAGAAATTCGCAAAATTGATGCGGTCTTTCCCTGTTTCTGCTTTCAAATCTGCAAAGGCCTGGCAAAAGGCTTTACGGTAACGTGTGGCTGTCTCATAGGTAAACCAGCGCGCACTCTGTAGCAGTAAAGCTAATGGTTGTTCTAACGCCTGTACAAACTGTGGCCCTAATTTCATTTCAATATCACGTCGGCAATCCTCGTAGACCAGGGTGCGGCCAGCATAAATGCGTCCAGATGCTCTATGCGACTCCTTATGCGTTAAGGCCGTAAAGGTTTCCTCTAAGTGACCAAAGGCTGTATCCAGCGTATCCGCGTCTCCTGCGGCCTGCCTGACAACGTCTCGCGCCTGGACAAGTGTGTCTAGCAGGACAAGCTTCTCCTGCCGTAATTGCTGATCTTCAATCCCAGCAAGGACCGCGCGTAAACGCTGTTCAGGATGCGAACGAGGTGTTCCTTCGGTCGGTACCTCCAATGTCCAGGTAATGCGCTTCATGCTACGCAGGTGGGTGAGAACAGTGTAGACATCTGCTTCATTCGTGATCTGGCCATCACTCTCTTCCAACACGCGCCGTGCGATATCTTTAGCGGCCCGTTTTCCATTACAATATTGGAGGATCAGGGCCTGCCGAGAGGTCAGTTTGACAGGTCTGGCAAAGGGTACAATGAGCAGCGCCCCCTCCAAAAGCACGTGTGGTAAGAGACGAGGTTTACAATACGGGAGGACAGATGTATCGGTTGCGATCACTTCGGCAAGGCTATCAATAGCCCAGCCTTCAAAATAGACATCGCGTGATGCGAGTAATGCTTTTCCTGGCTGGAAGGCTATGGTGTCAACATCAGAACTGAAACTGGCCCATCCCAGCGGCCCAAAAAAACCAATGCTCTCGTTTTTCGTACAATAGCGTTGAATGTAGTTGGCGACAAGCGCTTCACGTCTGCGTTGCTCGGCACCTCGTTGCGCTGGATCATGGCGTAAGAGCGCTGCAATACTCGCATGCAAGGCTATTCTATTCTGCCAGATGATCGCTTCCCTGAACTGCTTATCTTCAGCAATTTGGCGCAATGCGTGGGAATTTTGCTGCGTGGCCAGTTCATACGCCTGGGCAAATTCCTGCTGGCATACCTGAAGTTTTTTCCGCAGTGTACGCACATGCTCTAGCTCAACAAGTTTGGGTATTGTCTCCAGTCTTCCTTTTTTTAAGGCTTTCAGGACCTGTGAGAGCATACGTTGTTCTTGTTCATCATTCGTCGCTATTTGTCGTGCTCTTATGTGATAAGAGGCCATTTCACTGGCTTGCATGACTTCTACTTCCAGGTAACGTAATCGATCTGCAAGTTCTGCACACGACGAAGCGGCCAGTTCCAATATCCATGCGATGGGAAAACCCGCTCCGCGTACGACAACATTGCGCCATAAGGCCCATTCATCATGAACCATTCCTGTTAGATGTGTCGGCAATGTCTGGTATCGCCGCTCATAGATATCTGCTTCAGGCGCTTGAGGCATCTCAGGTGCTGTTTTCTGGATTAGCGGTGAATATTTAGCTTCGTTAATCATTTTCCACTCCCCAAATGTCCTTGTACATTGATAGCTTTGCTCCAAACATAACCAAACTTTTCCTATCTGTCATGCCGTGGAGACAGTATTTTTGCACCTATTGAAAGAGCCTGCACTTCATTTTGGTATTTTTTGTGCCTGTAGACACAAAAAATACTGTCTCCACGGCATGACATCAATGAGGTTTTCAAGTACAGTCAGTAATGTGCTTGCAAGAAACATCCTGCTGGCCTATGCACAATAATCTGGGGTTCACAAACCGGAAAAGTTGTATTCAATCTACAAGAGGAGGATGCTATGTCAATACACGTCTCACCCGAAGATGCTTCTTTACACGAACTTCAATCAACTCCCATTGATAATGTCCTTAATATTATCGATGATGGATTAGTACATCTTCCATCATATCGAGAGCTCTATTATCGTTGGGAGAATCAGCATTGGGAAGCAGGAGAGATCGATTTTATTCCAGATATTATTCAGTGGGAAGATACCTCGGCTGAAGAGCGGGCTTTGCGTATTCATGCCCTGGCTTCATTTTTTCAAGGTGAGGCCAGTGTAACCGATGGGCTGGCACCCTACGTAATTGCGATGCCAGACGAAGAGATGCGCATCTATGCCACAACACAACTCGTTGATGAATCCCGCCATACTATCTTCTTTACGCGTTTCTTCAATGAGGTGCTCGGGGTAGATAAAGGCTCGTTGGAAGACACACTGGCTCATGCGAAAGAGTTCATGAATCCTTATTCCAAGGCGATCATTATTGAGGCCTTAAGTGATGTCGCTGACCGTATTCGCCGTGAGCCTCAGGATTTGCGCCTGCTGGTTGAGGGTGTCACCTTATATCATGTACTCATTGAGGGCACGATGGCTCTGGCTGGCCAGCGAGCACTGCTGGAAGTGTATCGACGCGACAATATTTTTCCAGGATTCCGTGCTGGCTTTACGGCCGTGGCACGCGATGAATCCAGACATGTGCTTTTCGGCGTGAAATTCTTACGCGATATGATCCACAACGATCGCGACTATGCACAGGTTGTGTATAACACCATCAATCGCCATGTTTCCAATGCGCTCCAATCAGTCGCCCCGCCAGAAAACAGAATAGAGCCGATGCTGGCACAAAAAGAAGATCCCTGGGAAACACCGCGCTATGCACGCAGGTCACTGGAAAAGAAACTACGCGTCATTGGCCTGGATATGGAATTACCAACGCTCCCTCCAGTCCCAACGTTCGCCTGAGACGAGACACAGAGCTATGAGCAGCGAAAGCAGAAGGATAATGGAAAGAGACACAGAAGAGAAAATCCTTTATCTCTCTCAGCAGGATGTGGCACACATTTGTCAGGATCTCGATAGTGTGGCCATCATTCGTGAGATGTTTCACCTCCATGCCACAGGACAAACACTCCTGCCAGATGAAGCATATATGGGATGGACAAATGCTGATGGTGAGGTGGTACGCAATCTGAATATGCCGGGTTATCTCCAGGGTTCACAACGCCGTGCAGGCACGAAGATTATTAATGGCAATATCGCTAATCCGAACCGCAATCTTCCCCGTGCCAGTGGTCTGACTTTACTGTATGATGATACTACGGTACGCATTCAATGCATTATGGATAGCGCTTTCATTTCAAGCCTGCGTACCGCCAGTGTTTCAGCGTTGGCCGCAGATCTCTGTCAGGGTCCTGAGGTCCAGACGCTGGCAATCATTGGGGCAGGCGTCCTGGCAAAAGCTCATATTGAGCTCCTTACCAGGCGCCTGCCAGCTCTCCATCACGTCCAAATTTTTGATATTAACCGCGATCGCGCTGATGAGCTGATCAAAAGCCTGTCACCAGAAATGCAACAGCGCCTGGCCTTTCATATCACGACCTCCGCAGAAGCCGCGATCCGACCGGCTCAGTTAGTCATTCCTACGACAACGACGACCAGAGGCTATATTCCATTTTCCTGGTTACAACCGGGAACGATCATTGTCAATGTCTCGTTGGATGATGTCTTACCAGAAGTTGTCTATCAGGCACAAAAAATCATTATCGATGATTGGCCATTAGTAAAAAATGATACACACCGCCTGCTTGGCCGTATGTATCGCGCAGGACAGATAACCGGACCTGCAGGACGCGATGAGGGCGCTGCCAGCAAGGATGGGTGTCGCGGGATCGATGCAGAATTAGGAGAGCTTGTCATTGGCACGAAAAAAGGCCGGGAAACGCCACAAGACATTATCCTGGTCAATCCCTTTGGCATGGCTATCGAAGATATTGCGATTGCCCACAGAGTTTATCAGCTAGCACAAAAACAACAGCGAGGTATCTGGCTCGAACGCTAAACAGCGAACAACCCACAACTGTCAATACGCGAAAAAATAGTTATTGTATACTGTACGTGACAGTCACTGGTTAGTCCCAGAGAGATGTATATCATGCACACCATTAATCAGATTCAGAACAACATACCAGAACAAGAGGAGAGGCTCGTGAAGCCACAGCCGACACGCAAACGTCGCCGCGTCCCTAAGGTTCTGCGCATCATTCTTGGCATACTCTGCACGTTACTCGTATTGAGTGGAGCGCTCTACACGCTGGCATACTTTAATACGGACAACTCACTTGCGGCACGCTTACTGGTCTGGCAAGATGCATCAGCAAAGGATTTCAATCGATTTACCAACCGACCAGTCGCAAATGCAGGCCCGGCTTACACCTACCAACGACTACCAGCAAATAATCTCTACAGCCCAGCCTTTCAAACCGTGACCACCAACGATAATGACTATGGACAGAATCAAGATCTTCGTCAGTTTTTAACCTCTACTGGCACAACGTCATTTCTGGTAATCAAAAATAATCAGATCATCTATGAGCAATACTTCAATGGCTATAATGCTACCTCAGAGGTAACCTCATTTTCCATCGCGAAATCCTTTACCTCTGCTCTGGTTGGCATTGCTATTGAGGATGGCTCTATTGAGAGCGTCAATACACCTATTACACGCTATCTGCCCGAATTAGCTAAACGTGATCCGCGCTTCGAAAAGATCACGATCCAGCATTTACTAACGATGACCTCAGGCATTCAATGGCATAAAGAGGCCAATCCTTTACAAAGCGATGACTCAAAAACATACTATGATCCAAACTTACGCTCTCTGGCGCTACAATGCAATATCGTAGCCGCCCCTGGTAAACAATTTGTCTACAATCCCTATAATGCTTTGCTTCTAGGCCTCATTCTAGAACGGACAACCCATCAGTCGGTTTCGCATTATCTTCAGGAGAAGATCTGGAAACCCCTGGGTATGGAAGCATCGGGTTCCTGGAGCCTGGATAGCGCACAGGATGGTTTTGAGAAAATGGAGAGTGGAATCAATGGACGGGCAATCGATTTCGCCAAATTTGGTAGCCTCTTCCTTAATCATGGAAAGTGGAATAACCAGCAGATCATCCCTGCTGCCTGGGTAAAACAGTCAACCGGTGCGAGTACCCAGACAGATCCAGATTGGTTCTATCAATACCTCTGGTGGATTAGCAGTCGCGATGGCGTGAACTATCATTATTCAGCACGTGGCAATAAAGGCGAGTTTATCTACCTGATGCCCGATCAAAACCTGGAGATTGTACGCTTTGGCAGCGAATATGGCTATAATAGCTGGCCCGCCTTCTTCGAATCGCTTGGCGTGAAGATTGCGGCAATCGATCACCAGCATAACACACCCTCATCCATAAACAATATGGTGCAACCGGATTCCTCGGTGCAGGTAAAATAGAGGCGACCTCTTAGAATGTGTTTTACTTCCACTCTCTTAGGGAAGCATACAACCGGCCGCACGCGGGCCCTAAAGCGCCCATCCTTCTTTTACGTGTGCTGTCAAAAAGTATTCTCCGAACACTTTTTGACAGCACACGTAAAACCGTTGGAGCGCCAGAGGCGCGAAAACAACGATAACGGGGGTATGGATTTCATGGTAATCAAACATTATCTTCAAGGTAGCAATAAAAAGCACATGATCAATAGTGACGATACAATCACTATTGATCATGTGCTTTTTATAGGAGGCATGCTAATTTGGGATATTCGCAGTTGGTATGCCTGCACAGTTGTGCATAGGTCTTGTAGGTTGCTTCACGATGCTGCTTCATGGCCGCATTTGCTCCCGCGTGCATCCCCAGACTCTCGTTATTATTCTTATGCATGCAGACAATGATATCAAAAAGCCGTTTCATACAAGCAAAGACCTCAAAAAAGTCCAGGTCCATGATCTGCTGCCCGATTAAATCCTCGTACTCAGAAAGAACAATATAGCCCCATTCCTGACCGAAGAAAGTATTGAGGAGTGTAAGGGTCCAGGCCAGGTCAAAACGAAAGTCAGATACTTCGATCTGGGTCCAGTCAATGACATATGCTTCCCATTGTTCGGTGAGCATGATATTGGCGGGATGAAAATCTCCGTGTACGACCGCCGGGGCGACATGGCTCATGTGTTGGCTACGCTGCTGGAGCCACGTCAGGATCGGATCAAAAAGCTCGGGAAGGGTCTGTTCAATCAGAGTTCGCGTCGTCGCAAGTTTCTGATTGACGAGGTCGGTCTGTACATACTTAGTGGGATCAATCACAAAATCTTCCCAATGCATCGTGTGCAACTCAACGAAGAGTTCACAGAAATGACTGATAAGTGGGAGTACTTCTTGAGGAGAACAATTCTTCATGATGCTATACATGGAACATCCAGCTATCTTTTCCATCAAGACATAAGCTGAACCTACCCTGGTATCGTTCAACATGATATGCTGGACCCGTGGCACGGGATAGCCATTGTGTAATAGCTGCTGCATCCCATAGAACTCACCAATGGCTTTTTTTACGCCACTCGTTCCACGATAGAGCTTTAAAATGGTGGGAGCTGTTTGATATATCATTGCCTTCTGGTAACAGAAGGTAAATGAATAAAGTTCGCTTTCCCAACCGGTGTTTTCACGTCTCAACTGATGAATCTCTGGCTGCTCGTACGTAGGATGCTGACTACTATACATCTCCAACAAGTGTTCACGTACGCTGTCTTCAACTTGTGTCATGCTCATGGCTTCCTACTCTACAATTTTATGAATTCTGCCTGATCTCTGTGCCGGGATGACCATACCATGCGCCTCTAACCACTCATCGCTAAAAAGTGATGAGGCATAGTTTTCTCCACCATCAGCACAGAGACAGACGATACGTTGCTCTTCAGGACGTCTGGATAGATAACGCGCACATGCGGAGAGGACCGCGCCACTTGAGCCTCCAACCTTTATACCAGTCTCGGTATCCAATTCTCGACAAAAGGCAAAAGCGGTGTGGTCATCGATCAGCATGTATTCGTCATACGCCGCTGCCGTAATAAAGCTTGAGGCACGAGACGAACCAATGCCGGTCAGCAGGCGCGGTCCGGCCTGGGTACCAAAGATAATAGAACCAACGGCATCAACCCCAATAATGCGCGTATGAGGGCTCACAGCACGGAAGTAACGACTGACACCGGTCAACGTCCCACCAGTCGAGACGGCAATAAAGATCACATCAACGTCTCCCTGCATCTGCTCATATATCTCGGGTGCTGTCGTATTCGCGTGAATACGTGGATTAGCCAGACTGCCATATTGATTGGACCAGATATAGTCGGGATGCACTGCGCATAACTGTTGAATTCGCTCCAGACGTGTGAGGAGATAGCCGCCATTGATATCTGGCTGGTCGACTACATCAATCTGCGCACCTAACGCACGCATCTTGTTGATATTTTCTGGCGTGGTTTTGGGATCGACAACAGCCACAAATTTGTAGCCTCGTACCCTACATTGAAGGGCCAGGGCAACGCCTAAATTCCCTGATGTAGATTCAATCACGGTCGAACCCGGCTGTAAGGAACCTTGCAACTCCAGCCACTGAATCAGTCCCAGACCCGTACGATCCTTGACTGAACCAGTAGGATTCATACTCTCTAATTTGAGATGAATAGGATAGTGTCGACCATCAATGGTGAGTCCTATTGGCTTGATCGGGGTGTTGCCTACCTGATCGGCAAGATCACTCAACGATGCCGAGCTTAAATTGCTAATGCTTTTTACATCCATTAAGACGAGATTCATCAATGTGCCCTTTCCTGGATGGCAAGGGCGCTCTTTTTTGCTCATCCAGTAACATAAACATTTTTTAGTGGCTCTGGTACTGTAATTGCCTGGCCAGGATGTCAAGTAATGGTGCTGGTCTCTCCTGGAGATAGAAGTGACCACCGGGCAACATATGCAATTGAAATTGACTGCTTGTCTGTTCTTGCCAGGCTGCGAGAACGGCATGTGGCGCACGTCGGTCTTGCTGACCACCAAAGACATCAATTGGACAGGCAAGGGGCTCTTCGGACGTATACGTATACGTCTCACAGGCGGTAAAATCACTTCTGATCAGGGGTAGCAAAAACTGCCGCAGTTCGTCATTCTCTAGCACCTCACGGCTTGTGCCTTCTAAGGCAAGCAAAGTTTGTACGAGATCTGCTTCCGACATTGTATGCAGCCAGGGCCGGGCAATCGCTAATTGAGGTGCCCGGTAGGCTGAAACAAAAAGATGCTGTGGCAAAGGCATACCTTGTCGGCGTAAAAAGCGGGTCAACTCGAAACTGACCATGGAACCCATACTATGCCCAAAGAAGGCAAAGGGCGTGTCCAGATAGGCGGACAAAGCTGATGCTAACGCTTCTGCCAATGAGGCGAAGCTCTTCATGGCAGGCTCACGCATGCGATTCTCTCGGCCGGGCAATTGTACCGGGCATACATCTATGTCCGCTGGCAAGAGACGTTTCCAACTCTGATACATTGAAGCACCACCACCTGCATGGGGAAAACAAAAAAGGCGTAGACGCGCCCCTGGAGCCGGAGCCGTTGGAAATATCCATGCGTTACGCGCTGATGATGTCATGTTCATATGCGTGACCTCCAACTGCTAATACTGACTCAATGAACCTTTTTGCTTGGCAATACGCTCACACCACTTGAAAATAATCCAGCCTGCACACATATAAATCGCTGAATGAATGATCAGCCAGGAGAGACTACCGCTGGCCCAGGTGGCCGCAAGTGATTGCCCTTCCAGATCAACCTGGCGTAGCACAACGATGCCTTGCGTGATGGGGAGAGTTTTGGCAACTTCACCGAGCCAGGCAGGAAAACGGCTGATCGGTAACAGCGATCCAGTCAGGAAAAGAAGTGCATTCTGAACCAGGTCGGCCAATCCATCAACTTGTTTAAAGACCAGAGCCGCTCCACTCAAGATCAAGGTGAACCCAAAGAGTCCAAAGAGGGTGAGCAAGAGGACAGGAATAACTTCCCAGTGAAAGGGGAGCTGAATGTGCAGCAGCAGCAGCAACACAACGCCAGTTACTATGACCATGATGGTGGTTGTGATCAAGGTAGCACACATGCGTCCAATCAGCAGCAGTTCGGCGGAGACCGGGCTCATATACATTTGCTCTAATGTGCCAGCTTGAGCTTCACCTACAAGGTCGGCTCCGGTCGTCATGATAATAATCCGTGCATAAAACCACACAATGTAGCCGATGAACAGGGGCGCAAGTTGCCTGGGATCTAATTGCCCACCCTGGATAAAAAAACTGGCACCAATAAAAATAAAACCGACCATTACCAGTTGCATGAGCAGGTTAAATTTATAGTCCCAGAGAATCAAGAAGCGTTTGTAGATTTCATTAACGATGGCGAGCAAGATCGTTCTCACGATGATCTCCTTTTTCACTCTCAGCAATCAATTGCATAAAGACATCCTCAAGATTCGGTTCGATCTGGGTGGTGGAGAGGAGTGGATAGTGCAAGGAGTGCAGTTTATTCAAGTAGTCCAACAACTTACCCTGATCAGCAATGGGACCAGTCAGGATCGTTTCTTCGTTCTCCTGTGCGATGCTCATGCCTTCAAAGCAGTGCTGCCATTGCGCATCCACTGATCCGGCAACTTTAATCTGATAGTATTCTTGCCGAAAAATGTTCAACAATTCTGAGAGGGCTTTATCTGCCAGTACATGCCCTTTACGGATAATGGCAACCCGATCACATAATGCCTGGGCCATATCAAGCTGGTGCGTGGTCAGGATAACGGTCTTGTTTTGCTCACGGGCCAAACGGAAAATCCATTCTTTGACCGTCCTTGCCGATTGGATATCAAGTCCAAGCGTGGGTTCATCCAACAGAACCAGCGGCGGATCAGCAATTAATGCGCAGGCAATAGCGACCTTCTGCTGCATACCACGTGAGAATACGCGCAGACTATCATGACGCCGATCCCATAAATCTAGTTCTCGTAACAGGTACTCAGCACGCAGCTTGAGTTCCTTGCCTGAACAGCCCTTCAAATGTCCAAAATACATCAGGTTTTCCCAGGCCGACAGGCGCCAGTAGACATTGCGCGTCCCTTCCAAGACAGCGCCTATTTGTCTCATCGCCATGCTATGTTGATGCGCTACACTATAGCCATTTACGGTAATGGTTCCGCTCGTCGGAAAAATCAGTCCACAGATCATCTTGATGGTCGTGGTTTTGCCCGCGCCATTGGCTCCTAGAAACCCAAAGATCTGGCCTTTAGGAATGGTCAGATTCAGCGTATCTAACGCGATCATGCGCGCATTGTGACGCCCGGTATATACTTTGCTGAGCCCTTCAATGACCAGCATAGCTTGCTGTGGCTGCGGCTCAGTCCCTTGAATGCGATCCACGATGTATGCTCCTATCTTTACTACTGCTCAGGACATATTTCATCTATTTTCAATAGTACAGAAGCATCCGTTGCCTGTCATGACGTGCCTGACGTATTTTTTGTACGCAGTGTAGAGGAGAAATTGTACGCAATAGCCTGCTATATCCAGGCTATTGCGTACGTTGTGGTTATGTTCTCTTGTTCCCTGCGCATATCACAATTGAAGCTGATGTTGCTCCAGCAACTGAGAGATACGCTCTTCAATCTCGTTTGGATAGGTATAGTGGAGCAAATGAGCCGCCTCCCTGGCAATCCGGCTATAGAGGAGGCATGTCGCGTTGAGTGCTATGCGCATATCTTCATGCTCATAGTGCGCAAAACAGGTGGGAAGTTCCTCTAAGGCCCGGGGATCTGCCCATTCTTCAAGAAAACGACCATCATTTTTGACAGGCGCATCCCTCCCTCGGGTTGCTCGTGCGTGCCACTCAAGCATGTGGAGCAAAAGTTGTTTCATGTATACATCCAGGCACCACTTGGCGGACCACAGCTCTCCTCGCTGCCACTTTTTGACTACCCAATAGGCGTGATACCAGAAGTCATTGATGCTTTCGCTAAACTCATGGTTATGCGGTGGCCGTGACTGGACAGACTGGGCCTGTAAGCGTTCACGGGCCTCTAGCAGGAGATCCTTGTACCCATCTTTATCCAGAACCACATGGATGCCTGGCAGAATAACTGTTTCAAGCGGGAGGAGGTCGACGGCTAATAACTTCTCCATCATGTCAACAGCAAGGGGCGCAAAATCAACGGCAAGGCCGCCTGCAAAGAGCACACGCCTTTCGACAATCTCACCCGTCCGAAACGGTTCTAAATGGGACATCCATGGGGTTCCAACTTTGTAGAGCCAGTCGGTTTTTGTCACATAGTTATACGGTTGTGTGGTCACAAAGATGATGTCGAGATCCGCCCACTCATCGGCTGGATGATCTTCTCGTCCCCGTGATCCAACAATAAACACTACGCGAATATCATCTTGCTGCTCCGACCAGTGGAGAAAGTTGTTGAGAAGTGCTTCATAACTCAAGAAAGAATCCTCGCTTTCTACTGCTGCGGAGCCGCCAAAAATCCTTGCGCCACAAGACGATCTAGATACGTGTAGAATAAGCGGACATCGAGCTCGGGACAGGTAATGGATGTACCGGATAGTCCAAGGGTGACATTACGGTTATCAAAACGCAGCGGTTGCGCTGGTGCTACCTTCGGCTGGCTATGCGCTGGCTTTGGTGAAAAGACCAGTGGCATAACCGGGATCATCTCATTATCTGGATCCTGTTCTGCCAGGCGTTTCGCCTCTTGATCCCAACGCTGATCGTCGAGAAATTGAACGGCATATCCATAATCGTTGAGCCAGCGCACAACCTGCTCCACGCGCGCTGGTGCGGTATTAAGAAGATGATAGACCTGTCCAAATGATGCCTTACGACGAGCCAGGGCCACAATTGCGCGACTGACATAGTTGACCGGGGTCATCTCTATCAGATCATCTTTAATAGAGTCTGGTACACTCCCCATCTGGATGCAGCCTTTGATGACACGGCACAACACATCGTTGGTACGCCAGCTGCCTGACTGGCTATCACCGGTGATACGGCCCGGCCGGTAGATAACCACGGGCAAGCCACGTGAGCGGGCCACGGTTACCAGCTTCTCAGCGACCCATTTACTCTGTGCATAGCCACCTTTCATAAAATCGCCATGCTCATCCAGCGCTTCTTGCTCTCGAATAACGGGCTGCTGCAGCGTTGCTTTACGGGAAAACACACTGAGCGTCGAGATATAGTGCAACGGTTTTAAACGGCCGTGACTGGCAAGATAAATGATCTCTTTCGTTCCCTCTACATTGGCGGCCCGCAATTGTTGATAGGGATAGAACGAATTCACCAGCGCGCCGTTATGGTAGATGGCTCCAAGCTCGGTGGTCAATTTTTGATAGGTCAGGTCATCCAGCCCTAAATGCGTCAACGCTAAATCACCAACCAGAGGAACCACACGCTCAGCATAGGCTGGCTGCCAGTGTCCGATAGCTTCCAGCAGCGCCTGGAGTTTTTCTTTGCCTTCTTCAGGATCTCTCACACGGATCAGGCAATAGATGGTAGCAGATGTCTGTTCCAATAAATCGGCCAGCAGGAAGTTGCCGAGAAAGCCGGTAGCGCCTGTCAGCAGAATGTTCTCCGGCTCAAGTTCTAGCTTGCTTGGCCAGACTTCAGGACAGGTCTGCAGATCAAGCATCGCTTCTGCTCGCAGGTCTGCAGGTGAGAGGTCACCTTGTTCCTGAGCAGTCCAGCTAGTTGCGTCGGGAGCGGTTTGTAGGACCTTTCCCAGTTCAGCAATACTTCTATACTGGAAAATGGCGGCAAGCGGGATCCGTTGACCACAACGCTTTTGGATCTGTGTGACCAGGCGTACAGTCAAGAGTGAATGCCCACCCAGTGCAAAAAAATCATGATGGATGCCAACACGTTTGACACCCAAAACCTCTGACCAGATCTCTGTCAGTGTCTGCTCTAACGCATTGCGTGGTGCCACATAGTCCTGCTCCTGCTCGCCCACCAATGCGTCAGGCGCCGGCAGGGCCGTTCGGTCGACTTTCCCATTATCGGTCAATGGAAATGCCGCAAGCATGATAATAGCAGTGGGCACAATATAATCTGGAAGATACTCTTTACAAAATGTGCGGAGCATACTTGTCTCAATATGGAGATCTTCCACGGGCACACAATAGGCAACCAGTTGTTGCTGGCCAGCTGCATCCGGACGTGCGATGACCAGGCTGGATCGCACCGCTGGATGCCGCTCAAGGACGGCTTCAATCTCTCCTGGCTCAACCCGAAATCCACGGATTTTGACCTGCTGATCAATGCGACCCAGATATTCTAGCTTGCCATCTGGTAGATAACGTGCCTCATCACCAGTCTTATAGAGTCGCGCATCTTTCTCGGTCTGAAAAGGATCATGCTGAAAGGCGGCGGCTGTCCGCTCAGGATCATTGAGATAGCCACGCCCAACACCCACACCACCGACGTATATTTCACCTTTTACACCTATGGGCACTGGCTGCAAGTGTTTATCCAGGATATAGAGTTGCGTGTTATCAACAGGAAAGCCTATGGGCATATTGGTCAGAGACTCTTCAGGTGCGGCAGTAATTTCGTAATGGGCCACATCATCTGAACATTCCGTTGGCCCGTAAGCGTTGAGTAACGGAATGTCAGGATACAGGTGAAACCAGCGGCGACAGAGAGATCCTACCAGAGCTTCACCGGTTGGAATAAGCCAGCGTAACTCGGTCAATGCTGGTCTGGTTTGTTGTCCATCATCGCTTTCATGAGCATCCAACAGTACCGTTAACAATGATGGCACAATCTCTAAAATGCTGCAGCCATCTGTATCGACCGCCCGCAAGAGCTCAATGGGATCGTGTGTAATGTCATTCGGATAGATGTACGTTGTCCCACCAACCAGCAGGGCCGCAAGAAATTGCCAGACGGAGATGTCGAAGCACTGCGATGCGGTCTGCGCGATACAATCATCTTCCTGAAGGTCAAGGGCATGAATCTTCGCATAGAGATGGTTGATCATACCGCGTTGCTCAATCATGGCACCTTTTGGCAGGCCCGTTGAACCCGAGGTATAGATCACATACGCCAGGTCTGTCGCTGCCCCCGTGTGTGGGAGATTATCACTGTCCCGCTGTCCCAGCTCAAGCTCTTCAATATAGTCAAGCCTCACCCCTGCCTCGCGACAACAGAGCTCTAACTCATGCTCTGAAGTGGCTAGACTGTCTCTGGTGGCCAGCACAAGCTGAGCACCGCTCTGCTGTAACAGGTGTTTTACACGGCTCCCAGGATGGTGAAGATCCAGAGGCAGGTAGGCTCCCCCTGCTTTAAACACCGCCAGGATTGCCGTTAACAGGGCAATGCTTCTTTCCATATGCAAGGCAACAAGGCACTCAGGACCAACACCAACCTCACGCAAAGCATGAGCAAGTCGATTGGCTTGCTGGTTCAATTCTCGATAGGTCCGTGTCTGTTCTCCCTCAACGACGGCAATAGCATCAGGAGTACGCTCGACCTGCTGCTCAAAAAGGGTTGTGAAACCTGTATCAAGTGGATTATCTTCCTGCGTATCATTCCAATCTATGAGCTGACGCTGCAGATCCGCCGCTGTGAGTAAGGGTATATCGTTAATAGGACAGGTGATATTGGTGGCAATGGCCTCCAGAAAGGTCTGGAAATGTTCATACAGTCGAATAATCGTCTGCGTATCAAAAAGATCGGTATTATACTTTATCTCACCAAAGAGGGTCTCTCCGTTTTCCCACATGGTAAGATCAAGATCAAAAATGGCATTCTTCTTCCCATGGCCTGAAGCGTTCTGCTTACGGCTCATCCGTTCGGCATCGGCATTTTTAAGCTTGGAGGTTTCACTATCGAGCTTTAAGGGGCTCAGCGTCAGGCCAGGAAGTTTAACTTCACCACGCGGCACATTCTGGAAGGCAAACATGACCTGCGTCAGCGCGTTATAGCTTAGATCACGATCAGGCTGCAACTCTTCAACCAGGCGCTCAAAAGGCAGGTCCTGGTGCGAGTAGCCGCTCAGCGCAACCTCACGTACACGCTCTAAAAGGGTTTTAAAAGCAGGATTTCCTGAGAGATCTGTGCGTAAGGCGAGCGTATTGATAAAGCAACCGATCAGATTCTCCACTTTACTATCAGTTCGACCTGCAATTGGGATGCCCACCACAATATCATCCTGTCCCGAATAGCGATAGAGCAACGCATTAAATGCCGCCAGGAGCAGCATAAACATGGTCACGCCTTCTTTGCGGCACACGTTTTTCAGGCTCGTCGTCAGTTCTTTGGGAAACATCACAATACGGACGGCCCCGCGAAATGATTGGATAGCTGGACGCGGGCGGTCCGTGGGAAGCTGCAAGATCGGCACATGCGCCAGTTGTTCTTTCCAATAGGTGAGGTGCTCATCCAGGACCTCTCCTTGCAACCAATCATTCTGCCAGATGGCATAATCCGCATATTGGATGCTTAGCTCTTCTAATGATGAGGTGCGCTGCGCCACATAGTCTGCATAGAGGGTGGTCAATTCCCGTACAAATACTTCCATTGACCAGGCATCCGAAATAATATGGTGCATCGTCAGTAAAAGAGAATAGCTATCGTCCTTCAAGCGGAGCAAGCTTACCCGTAAGAGGGGACCCCTGCTCAGGTCAAAGGGATGATGAAAGGTCTCGGCCACCAGGCGGCGCTCTTTGACATTACGGACATCGGGGGCAAATGCCCGCAGATCAACTACTGACATCTCAAATGGGATCTGTGGCGCAACCATCTGCATAATGTCTCCATCGATCATTTGAAAGGTGGTGCGCAATATCTCATGTCGGTGGATAATCTCTTGAATGCTCCATTGCATGGCCTCAACATTCATCTGCCCCTTCATTCCTACGGCGGTAGGAATATGGTAAATGCCTGCTTCCCACTGCTCCAGGAACCATAGTCGCTTCTGCGCGAAGGACGCGGGTAACATAAACATCTCTTTGGCGACTGCCTGGTCGCTGATATTGAGTTCTGGTGGCATGCTTTGGGAAAGAGATTCTCGCATGTCTTCTCTCCTTCTATTAGTGAAAGCAAAACATCTACGTGATCGCAATAACTGTCGTGCCGGCTATGCTGACAGGAATGGAGGGTGGAGAATAAAGGAAGTCAATCCCCACATCTCCCCCAGAGAGCCGTGCGCTCCCTGCTCCCCTCCAGCCTGCTTTAGCACATGGCTAATCCTCTGTACGTCTGGTTCGATAGGACTCACGTGAGACTGCTCGTACCGAGGGTCGCCGTTTCAGTTCGGCAGTTCGTGCCTTCACACGCTCGATGTCTTTGGATAGTGCCTCAACGGTCGGCGACTGGAACATCATACGCAGGGGTAGATCGACATCAAAGACATCGTGAATACGTCCGAGGACCTGCGCGACCAGCAGCGAATGGCCGCCAATTTCAAAGAAGTTCGCCGTCGTGCTGACCTGGGATACGCCTAACATCTGCGCCCAGATTTCTGCAACCTGCTTCTCTGTCGGGGTGGCGGGTGCTTGATAGTCCTCTTCTGGCTCCTCATCAAGCAAGATGGATGCATCCGGAGCGGGCAGGGCTCGCCGATCGAGTTTGCCATTCGGCTGCAAGGGGAAGGCGTCAAGGTAGACAAATGCGGTCGGCACCATCGCCTCGGGGAGCACCTGACGAACATAGCTACGCAGCTCGCTGGCCGCTGGCTCTTCTCCAGGCTGAGCACGTAAGTAGGCGACCAGACGTTGATCAAATGGAGTATCTTCCCGTACCAGTACGACGCTCTCATGCAGGGCCGGATGATTGTTCAGCACATGTTCAATCTCGCCCAATTCGATACGTACCCCACGCAGCTTGACCTGCTCATCGTTACGACCTTGATAGACAATGGCTCCATCATTGCGATAGTAGGCCAGATCTCCGGTCCGATAGAGATACTCGTCTGGCAACATACTAAAGGGATGGGCAATAAAGTACTCACGGGTAAGCTCAGGCTGATTGAGGTAACCGCTCGCCAGTCCTGTCCCACCAATGTAAAGCTCGCCCACCACGCCAATTGGCACCAGATGCTGGTAGGCATCCAATATGTAGAGTTGTGTATTGGCGATAGGATAACCGATTGGGACGATGGGTTCCTGGCTATCGCGCTGGCATTCCCAGGCAGTTACATCAATGGCCGCTTCAGTTGGACCATAAAGATTGTACAGTTTCGCCTGTGGTAGGCGCTCAAAAAAGGTCTGCTGCAGATCGTAGGGCAGCGCTTCGCCACTACAAATGACACGCTGCAAGCTACTACAACTTTCAACCTCTGGTGCCGCTAAAAAGGCTCGCAACATCGACGGCACAAAATGCATGGTCGTAATCTGTTGCTCTCGAATGGTGGCGACCAGATATTCACTATCACGTTGTCCACCCGGTTTGGCCAGGACGAGTTGCGCACCATAGAGCAATGGCCAGAAGAATTCCCAGACCGAGACATCAAAGCTGATGGGCGTCTTCTGCAAGACGCGATCATTGGCCCCCAACTGATAGGCTTCTTGCATCCACTGCAGACGATTGCTGATGCCCCGCTGTGTGTTCATCACACCCTTTGGTCGGCCAGTCGAGCCAGAGGTATAGATGACATAAGCAAGATTATCTATGGTAGCGCTACTGACAGGATTTTCCTTGCTCTGGTTGGCCAGTTCTTGCATCACTGTCTTCTCGGTCAAAATTTGTGCCTGAACGTCCGGGAACTTCTTCAGGAATTTCTCCTGGGTCAGCAGGACGGCGATATCAGCATCTTCAAGCATGACGCTAATACGCTCATTTGGATATGCTGGATCAATAGGGACGTAGGCGGCACCAGTTTTGAGGATACTCAACAGGGCAATCACAAGCTCAAGCGAACGATCCATACTGATCGCAACCAGTGTGTCGGAACCAATACCTAATCCTTGTAGATAGTGGGCGAACTGGTTGGCACGTTCATTCAATTCCTGATAGCTGAGTTTTACCTGATCATAGCGTACCGCCTCAGCCTCGGGGGTCCTGGCCACCTGCGCTTCAAACATACGTTGCAGGGTTTCAAGCGTGTAGTCTTTTTCGGTGGCATTCCAACGCTCGATCTGCTGCCACTGTTCATCTGGTAGGCACTCAAAATCTGCGATATGGGCCATAGGATTAGCAACGAGCAGCGAGAGGATATGGTTAAAATTGGTCTGAATGCCGTTGATAGTTGCTTCCTCAAACAGGTCGGTATTATATTCGATATACCCTTCCAGCTGCTGATCCACTTCTTGCAGGGCAAGGGTGAGATCAAACTTGGCGGTTTTGATCTCTACATCATAGGGCTCTATCGTCAGGTCTCCCAGCTTCTGGACTGCGGTCGGCATATTTTGCAGCACAAAGAGGACCTGGAAGAGGGGATTCTGACTCTGGTTTCGTTCCAGGTGAAGCTCTTCTACCAGTTTCTCAAAAGGAAGGTCCTGATGATCATAGGCATCCACGGTCACATGGCGTACCCGCTGTAGCAACTCCAGGAAGCTCGGATTGTTGCTGAGGTCGGTGCGCAGAGCCAGGGTATTGACAAAACACCCTATCAGGGACTCAAGCTCTGGTCGACGGCGTCCGGCAATCGGAGATCCAACGATGATATCTTCCTGACCACTATAGCGGTAGAGTAGGACGTTAAAGGCGGTCAGCAGTGTCATGAAGAGTGTTGTGCCTTCTTGCTGGCTGATCTCTTGCAAGCGCTGGACCAGATGCTTCGGAATGGTGAGCGCACGACGACGACCATGGTAGCTCTGAATAGCCGGACGCAGATGATCGGTTGGCAAATGCAATTCTGGTAATGGTTCTGCCATCCGTTGCTTCCAGTAAGGCAGTTGCGCTGCCATTACTTCGTTCTCAATCCATCCACGCTGCCAGCAGGCATAATCCGCATATTGAAGCGGCAGATCCGGGAGCAGTGGAGCCTGTCCACCACTATACGCTGCATAGAGTTGCCCGATCTCAGCGATGAATATCTCCATTGACCAGCCATCGGTAATGATATGGTGCATCACGGTCAGGGATACATGCTCTTCAGTATTTAAACGAATTAAGAGCGTCCGCCAGGGAATATCAGTATCGAGGTGAAAAAGATGTGCCATCTCTTCCGCCGTAATGCGCCGCACTTCCGCATCTTGCTCCTCCACAGGAACCGTACTGATATCACGGATAGGAATGGTCAGGGCATCCTGTGACATCGGTTGCAGCCTCTGGACGATCTGGCCGTCAATCAACGGAAAGGTTGAACGCATCACTTCATGGCGGCGCACAATCTCATCCAAAGCTTGTGTCAGCGCATGAATATTCAGCTGTCCACGAATGGAGAGCGCTACGGGCTCATTATAAAAGGCACTTTCTGGCTCCAGGTGCTGCATAAACCAGATGCGTTGTTGCGCAAAGGAGAGCGGCGCTTTCTCCGTCAGTTCAGCAGGACGATGCGACAGGCTGACATTTTCAGTCGAAGCTGGATGAGCTTCGAGCACCGAGACATTACTTTGAAATTGCTTCAGCCGCTCCTCTAACAATTGCTGCTTCTTATCTACAATGGGTGTGTCCGTAGCCAGGGTTCGTTGTTCATCAATGCGCATAGCAATACCTCAATTCTCATCTATCTGTACGGTAATATAATCAGGGAAAGGCTGAATATTAGTAACATCATTCTCAAACAGGCTGTAATCATCGTGCTTCTCAATCTCTTTGAAGCCATTGAATTTATAGGTGATATACATCATGCGGTTACGGCCATTGGAGACAAATTCCGCCCGCACCACGGCCCCGGCAGCTTTTGCTTGTTGCATGATATAGCTGATGATGATGGTGCCCACACCACGTGAGACGACGCGACAGGACATCAAGAGCAGTTTGACCGTCCAGATACCTGGTTCGCGTACGACCAGGGCCAGGCCAATTTTGCCGTAGATGCCATAGGTATCTTCCAGACTGGCCACATATAAAGTATGCGTATCCGAGGTACGGAAGGCGTTGAGCTCATCATATGAATAGGTGTAGCCGGTGGTATTCAGTTGGTGTGTACGCACCGTCAGTTCTTCCGCACGCTGCAGATCATCCTCGGCAGCTTCCTTGATGGTAAAAACCATGTTGAGCGATGCCAGAAACTCTTCACTGGGACCCTGGAACTCTTTCTCCTCCTGATTGCGCTTGATATCACTGAGATACATCTCACGCCGCTTGCTAGAATCTTCCGTGATAAATTTTGGCGTGAACGCGGGCTGCTCACAGATAGACACACAATCCAGGGCATCGATGCAGAGGACATCTGCCAGTTCATAAGCAACATCATCACGCTCAAATGGTTGGTCATCAATAAAGGCCAGCGTATCCATACCAATGTTGATCAAGCGTGCAATTTCACGAATAGAGGATGACTTTGCGTTCCAGTTGATCTGTGGATACAGAAAGTATTCAGCGAGCCCGAATTCTTCTAGTTTCGCCATCGCGCTAGCATGGTCATTTTTACTGGCAATCGAGTGCAAAATCCCACGACGATCTAATTCCTTGATCACCGCTACGACTTCCGGGCGCACACGTACCTGGCTATCTTCAAGCAGCGTTCCTTCCCAGATCGTGTTATCTAAATCCCAGACCACACACTTGATACCTGATTGCTTTCTAGCTGTCTGGGCACTCTTTTCTAACTTATTTACCATGAATCTCCTATCCTTTCTCCAACCAATACCAAAGGACCGTCAATGGGTCATACTGTATTGCTGATATCCGTATTGGGCAATGGATATTTGCTGGATCTGCGTGCTGCCTTCAATGATTTCCATGACTTTCGCATCTCGTAAGTAGCGCTGCACTGGATAGTCTTCGGTACACCCGTTGGCTCCGTGCAACTGGACGGCATCATTGGCTGCCCGTACCGCCGCTGTTGAGGCGAAATATTTCGCGATCCAGGTCTCCATAATTGTCGTTGGATCTCCACTATCCTTTAGCTGGCCTGCCTGCTGGCAGAGTAATCGAGCGGCCCGTACATCACTCATCATACGAGTAATCATTTGCTGGGTGAGCTGGAAGTCTTTGAGATAGCTGCCAAATTGCTGCCGACTATTGGTATAGGACAAACAGGCTTCCAGACAGGACTGAATAAGGCCAACACACCCACAGGCTACGGTATAGCGCCCGATATCTAAGGCAGAGGTCCCCACGGAAGCCAGGCCAAAACCTCGACCACCAATAAGGTTTTCCCTGGGTATCCGACACTCATGCATAAAGAGTTCACCTAACATTGAGGCTCGCGTGCCAGTTATGCCATGCAGTGGCTCAACCGAGAAACCGGGCGTGTCACGCTCTACCAGGAACGCTGAAACCTTGCCATCACACTGGGCAAAGATCAGGAAGAGGGTCGCGATCTGCCCATAGGTAGTCCATTTCTTACGCCCATTAAGGACATACTCCTCGCCCTGGATGGTGGCGGTAGCCTCAATGCTTTTGGCATCACTGCCAACATTGGGTTCGCTCAGACCAAATGCTCCAATCATCTCACCACTCGCCAGTTTAGGGAGCCAGCGTTCTTGCTGCCACTTTTTCCCCCAGCGTAATAGTGCGTAGGCAACCATACTATGGACCGTTAAAAGGCTCCGAATCGATGAGCAGCCGCGTCCAAGCTCTTCGCTTAAGATGCCTAATGTGACCATATCCAGGCCGGAACCACCATAGCAAGTGGGGATTAAAGCCCCCAGATATCCCTGTCGAGCCAGCCGCTGGATTAACTCCGGCGGCGTACTGGCCTGACGATCATACTGATCGGCATAGGGAACAATGTACTGATCAACAAAGGCTCGATAATCAGACCTGCGTTCAGTCTCCTGTTCTTCATTGATAGCCGTTATTACCATAGTCTTCCCCTCTTAACACAACATTTTTCATACAAATCTTCTGCCAGACATCAATTGATCAACATGCCAGTAACAGCCATCAACGCACAAAGCGGGGGTGCAAGGGGCAGCAGCCCCTTGACTGGGGGTTCGGGGGCTGTGCCCCCGATTTCTCCCCTTCCCGCCCGCGCAGCGGGCGCACAACCTATCAAACGAAGTTTGACAAAGTACTCAGGCATCAGCCTTAACTACACTCTTACTTTCAATCAAACGCGTAATAGCATCAATTGAGCGAAAATTATCGATATCAAGATCCTCATTATCCAGACTGACCCCTAACTTCTTTTCGACAAAAAGGACGAGTTGCATAGCGAATAGCGAGTTGACAAAGCCCAGCGCAAAGATATCCTGATCGTCGGTAACATCAAGGTTAGGAAAAAATGAGGTCAAGAATGCACGAATGCTGTCACGAATTTCTTGTGTGTTCATGATGAATACTCTCTTTCTACATTTGCAATGAAAACTGACGACTGCAATTAATAAGCATAAAAACCCTGACCATTCTTACGACCATACAGACCAGCATCCACCATCTTCCTGAGGAGTGGACAGGGACGGTATTTACTGTCGCTATAACTCTCATAGAGCACTTCAACCGAATAAAGAATGGTATCCAGACCGATCAGGTCAGCGGTTTCCAGGGGTCCCATCTTATGGCCAAAGCACTCACGGAAAATTTTGTCAACGTCGGCCGCCGCCGCAACTTGATCCTGAACGAGATAAATAGCTTCGTTCACGGTAAGCATGAGCACACGATTCGAGACAAAACCTGGCATGTCATTGACGACAATCCCTTCTTTCCCCATGGCTTTGAGGAGATTCTGGGCGGTTTCGATGGTCTCTGCACTTGTATGATAGCCGCGAATCACTTCAACGGTGTTTTTCTGAGGAACAGGATTCATAAAGTGCATACCCAGTACGTGCGTTGGATCACGATGCAGTGAACCAAGACGCGTAATAGAGATGGCTGAAGTATTGGCAGCGAAGACACAGTGGTCTGCGCAAACTTCATTCAAGCGCTCGTGCACCTGCTTCTTGATCTCCCATTTCTCGGTGACGTTCTCAATCACAAAGTCGGCATCCGCAAATGGCGCATAATCGGTCACAAAGGTGATGCGCTCAATAATCAGGGGAATGCTTTCTTGCTGTTGCCCCTTGTTAAACATGCGCTGGAAACGAAGATTGTTGCTAATTTCTTCTTTTGCATGCTCCAGGAGCTCATTCGATATGTCCAGCAAGAGGACATGAAATCCTGATTGTGCCAGGGCCTGGGCCACGCCAACGCCCATAACACCCGCGCCAACTACACCAACAATTTGTTTACTCACTGTTTTATCCCTCCATATTGCTAATAAAACTATCGTACAGAGACCGCGCTTTGTGCGTTTCTACTATCCGCAGAGCTTTTATGAGGCTCATCCAATAATCGGTGGATGGTTTGCGCTTGCTCCGCCACGGTTAAGGCTTCATAGACAAGTGATAGGGGTAGATTTGCCTGGAAAGCTTTACGGAAACGTGCGATGAGCTGTGTACCCATCAGGGAATTTCCACCCAGTTCGAAGAAGTTATCGTGAATACCCACCTGTTCCAGGCCTAAAAGCTCTTCCCAGATGGTGACAAGTTTGCCTTCAGCTTCAGTGCCGGGAGCAACATAATCGTTGGCCAGGACAGGTCGCTGATGTTTGCTATCTGCCTGATGGAGATCATGAAATTTCTCCAGGACCGTTGAGACTGAAAAATGCTTGCTATTGGTCACCACGCGCTGAAAATCGGTGGTTGAAACAATGACTTGCGACAATGACTGTGTCAGAATGCGGGTAAGGGCTTCCATGCCTTCATCGAAGGAGATACCAACACTGGCACGCCTCTTCTTGAAGTATTCCTGGACATCTTTGGGATACCCTTGCAAGCCATCTTCCCAGGCATCCCACTGCCATTCGCCCCAGTTGATCGCCACGGTTTTACGTTGCCTGGAACTATGCTGCTGAGCATGTGCATCCAGGTAGGCGTTAGCCGCGCAATAATCAATCTGACCAGGTCCTCCACCAGTGACAGAACTGGTCGAGGAGAAGAGCACGAGAAAGTCTAGCGGGACGTCCGCCAGGACACGTTCAAGCACCTGGGTTCCTTGTATCTTAGGTTGCAGCACACGCCGGGCATCCTCAGCCGCTTTCTGCTGAATCAGACCCGAGGCAGGAATTCCAGCGGCATGGATCACGCCGTTGAGAGGACCAAAAGTGGCTTGAGCCCGGGCAATCACTTGTGCCATCCCTTGCTCATCCGCGACATTTACGGCGCAGGTCAGCACTTGCGCACCATGCTTTTCCAGATCAAGCACCTGACGAATCATGCGCCCTGTCCCTTTTTCACTGCCTGTCGTCTGCAGGATGGTGGCCCATTGCTCACGTTCAGGCAGACCAGAGCGCGAGGTTAAGACCAGGCGAGCCTGCACGTTACGCGCAAGGTAATCAGCGGTAGCCAACCCGATCCCACCTAAGCCACCAGTGATAAGATAGATGCCTTTCTGGCGGAAAGGGCTCAGCGGCTGCGGGGAACCCGGTAAGGGCATGGCCTCAAAGGTTTGCACCCACCGTGATTGCTCACGATAGGCGAGCACGACATCAGTGCTGGCGGAGAGAAGTTCTTGTTGTAGTTGCTCGACCAGCTGCGTTGCTACGCCACCATGTTCTGGCAAGACGATATCGATACAGCGGCAGGTAATATTACTGTACTCCTGGGGAATGACACGAGTAGGCCCCAGCATACACGCTTTCTCTGCTTGCACCTGTTCGGTGCCCAGGATACGCCAGAGTCCGTTCACAATAAAGGTCAGGGCACACTGCGTACAGGCACTATCAGCAATCGCCTGAGTTAAAGCCAGAACCGGCACTAATCCTTGTTCGGGCCGTACTTGCTGTGTTGCTGGCTGGATTGGAGCAACATTCCAGAGCTGCACAATATGCTCAGGTGTCTTATCATCTGCCTGCAACGCTTGAAACAGCCGGGTATAATCACCACGCACGTCTACGCGCACACAATAGGCATTGCTCCCTTGCTGCTGGAAGCCTGAACCCGGCATGACCGCAACAACATCCTCCCCATGCGCACGCAACTGCTCAATAAGGGCCTGTCCAACACCCTGCTCGTCAGCAAAGATGAGCCATGAGCCATGAGAGCTTGTGCTACCACCAACAGGAATGGGTAATCGTTTCCAGGAAGGGATATTGAACCAATCAGCGAGATCAGGCAGCTTCTCCCAATCATCGTCTGTAGGATGCTTGACTTGCTCTTCATACAAGGCTTTGCGCGTCTCAAGCCAGTAGCGCTGGCGCTCAAACGGATAGGTAGGCAGGGCCAGACGCTGGCGCTGTTCACGACCATAAAAGGCTGACCAGTCAATAAATGTACCTGCTGCCCAGAGTCCACCTAGCATGGCCACCATATTTGCTTGCGCGGTATCGGCGGTATTCGGAAGGGTCGCCAATACACAATCCAGACGGTCCTTTGGACAGGCAGGATGCTGGGCACTGATGGTGCGCAAGAATGGACCACATCCTACTTCTAGCAGCAGGTTATCCGTCTCCTGCAAGAGCCGGGCCACTCCGTTACCAAATCGTATCGGCTGACATAGCAGTTGTACCCAGTAGTCAGGGTCCATGGCTTGCTCGGCAGTAATCCAGTTGCCAGTCACATTGGATATATAGGCAGTCGTGGGTGCCTGCAATTGCAGGCTCTGGACAAAGGTTCTGAACTCAGTACACACGGCTGCAAGTTGTGAGGAATGCCAGGCATACCTGGTTGGCAGCATCTGACAGGATATCCCCTGGCCTGATAACTGACTGGCAAGCAAATCGAGGGCCTCATCGGATCCTGATAGGACACAGGAGTTGGGACGGTGCGTAGCCGCTAATGTGATCTGTTCGTTGAGGTATGGTTCTGCCGTCTCGGGCGAGAGTGAGGCGATCATCATCGCTCCCGCAGGCAAACGTACGGCCAGCTGCGCTCGATACATGGTCAATTTCAAGGCATCTTCCAGTGAAAGGACCTCGGCCAGACAGGCTGCAATATATTCACCCAGATCATACCCAAGCATGGCCTGTGGTTGTATGCCCCAACTTTGACAGAGTTGTGCCAATGCATACCCAATGGCAAACAGAGCCATCTGGGCTAGTAGAGGATCAGCCATAGCTTCAGGCGCTTTGGCGTTGCCGTGCCGATGCTTTCTGGAGAGATGCCCTCCACGCTGTCGCGTCTGGCATTCAGGATACAGTGCAGCCAGGAGATCAAGTTGAAAGCGCTCTTGTACTATCTGACTACAGGTGTCGATGGCAGCTTGAAAGGCTGGCTCTGTGGAATACAGCTCCTGGGCAGTGCCGACCGCCGGCTCTTCCAGACCTGACAACAAGAAGGCCACGCCACGACCACGTAAGGTTTCCTGGCGGATCGGTGTCTGCTTTGTTTCCAGAATCTGTACAGCGTCTGCGCTACTCTGACAGACGATAGCACGCCGATAATTATAGGTTGCTCGCCCAACCTGCAGGGTGTAGGCAATATCGGCCAGCTCTGCAGTTGGATGCTGCTGCAGGTAGTTTTGCAGGTTGGTCGTGGCGGCCTCTAATGCGCTTTCAGTACGCGCCGAAAGCAGTAACAGTTGCCAGGTCCGTGAGGCACTACCGGGCTGACGTTCAGGCGCTTCTTCCACAATGACATGCGCATTGGTGCCACCCAGACCAAAAGAACTGACCCCTGCTCTCCTGGGACCGTCCTCGTTGCTCCATTCCTGAAGCTGTGTATTCACATAAAAAGGACTCTGCTCAAGCTGCACATCAGGGTTTGCGCGGGTAAAGTTTAAGCTGGGAGGCAGGACTTTATGTTGCAGTGCCTGGATGGTTTTGATCAGACCGGTCACTCCAGAGGCACGATCAAGGTGGCCGACATTGGGCTTGGCCGAGCCAATCGCACAAAACTGTTGTTTTGTGGTGCTCAAGGCAAAGGCGTTTTTCATCGCTGATAATTCAACAGCATCACCCAGTTTTGTGCCGGTTCCATGCGTTTCAATATAACTGATCGACTCGGCTGGAACATCGGCATTGCCAATAGCTTCTGCAATCACCTCAGTCTGACCATCGAGTCCTGGCGCGGTATAGCTGACACGTAGCGTGCCATCATTGTTCACAGCTGAACCACGAATCAGGGCATAGATCTGATCGCCATCGTCCAGCGCATCCGCCAGGCGTTTCAATACCACAATGCCTGCACCACTCCCCATGACACTCCCTTGTGCATTGGCATCAAGGGCATGACAGGTACCGTCTGGAGAATAAATACTGCCTTCCTCATAGAGATAGCCAGTACCATGCGGAATCTGAATGGCGGCCCCACCGGCCAGGGTCATATCGCTCTCATAATTTAACAGGCTCTGACAGGCGAAATGGATGGCGACTAGCGACGTTGAGCAGAAGGTCTGGATCGCAATGCTTGGTCCTTTGAGATTCAGTTTATAGGCGACGGTTGATGCCAGCGCGTCACTATCATTGCCGGTTGACGCCTGCAACGTGTTAATGGATGCTCGATTTGGCACCAGATGCTCGACCAGATAGGAATTTCCACCTTTGCCGGCGAAGACGCCAATCAAGCCTTGATAGGTATTAGGATCATAGCCAGCACATTCTAAAGCTTCTTGCGCACATTCCAGGAAGAGGCGCTGTTGTGGATCCATTACTTCGGCTTCACGTGGCGAAAATCCAAAGAACTGGGCGTCAAATAACTCGATGCCCGGCAGAGTTACCCCTGCTTTGACGTAGTTTGGCTGCTTCAGCGCTTCTGCATCAGCACCAGCGGCCAGTAGTTCCTGGTCAGTAAATTGACGAATAGAACTGATGCCAGAACGGATATTATGCCAGAACTCGTCGATATTCTTTGCATCTGGAAAACGGCCCGACATACCAATAATCGCAATTGCATTATCAGGAGGGGTACCTTTGTTGTCTGAAAACACTCGCTACCTCTTTCTCTTTATACTATGCTACATTGCCCGATAATTAGTTGGTTACAGCCTCCTTTGTGCTCTGTTTCTCAGCTTCTTCAATAACCATATTTTTGATGATACCGGTAAGCTCGGCGACCGTGGGAGCGTCAAAAAGGGTACTGAGCGGAATTTCCATCTGGAAGGTTTTGCGCAGCCGCGAGATGAGTTGGGTACCCATCAGGGAATGGCCTCCCAGTTCAAAGAAATTGTCTTGCACCCCGATATGGTTGATACCTAATATCTGCTGCCAGGCATCAATGACGAGTTGTTCATAACCATCGCTCGGCGCCACATAGTCAGTTGACATATATGGTCGTGGAACGTCACGCCGCTCGTTCACCGCAGGCTCGGCTTGCTTCTCACCCTCAAATTTGATCCACTGGCGAATACGAGCGGGCAAGTCACCGGTCGAGTTGATAAGATAGGTGATATTCCGATACGCCAGGATGTGTAGCAGGGCCTGCGCGCCCTCTTCAGGTGACATAGCAAACTCGGCCACAGTAGCCCCCAGGGCACCGTGCGCATCGGCTTTCAGTGACCAGGTATCCCAGTTAATACTTGTCCAAAGTGTCGCTGCCTCACGATTATGTTTGCGCACAAAGGCATCCATAAAGATGTTGGCAGCAGTATAACCGGCAAAGCCAAGTCCTCCCAGAATCGATGCCAGCGAGGAGAAGAGCAAGCAGAAGTCGAGGTCACGCTCACCAATAACTTGCTCCAGTGCATACAGACCATAGACTTTCGGCTGAAAGTGTTGTTCGCATTGCTCGCGCTCAAGCTCCTGGATGGTGCCAAAGGCGCTCCTGGCCGAGGTTCCAGCGGCATGGATCACGCCATGGATACGACCAAATTGTCTGTCTGCCTGCTCAAAAACGGCCTCTAACTGTTGGCGGTCGGCCACATCTGCCTGCGCGATCATGAGTTGTCCGCCCAGCGCTTCAATGGTTTGCAACTGTTCAATACGCTGCCGTGTACTATCATGCTCGTCATGGGTAAGCAGCCAATCGGACCATGTTTCACGGGCAGGAAAATCCGCCCGTCCGACCAGGATCAGCCTGGCCTGTACTTCACGAGCAAGATAGCTTGCAAGCACCAGACCAACCCCTCCCAGGCCACCGGTGATCAGATAGACGCCATGTCGTCGGAAAACATTACGAGCGCTATGGGCCGGCGGCAGGGAAAGCGGAGCAGGCTCAAACGCTTGACGATGGCGCATCCCTTGACGGTAGGCCACAACATAATCACTATTGTCCGTTCCATGCTCAGCCAGCAGCGTCTCAGCCAGCCAGGTACTCTCCTGATCGCTCCATTGCTCAAAATCAATACAACGGCAGGTAATATTCAAATACTCCTGCGAAATGACCTTACAGGCCCCCATTAAGGTCTCTTTTTCGGGAGTGAGTAGCTCTCGACCGGTAATCTCGTGTAGACCTGTCGAGGCAACCAGTATGGTGATCGGGGTATCATAGAGCTGCGCGCCAAGGGCCTTCGTCAGAAACAACAAGCTATACAAACCACGATCTTGCCAGAATTGGAATGTGGCAGCGTCGCTGGCGGTGGCCTGTTCTGCCTGGGTAGTCCAGAGATGCAGCACGGTACTGATTGGCGGCAGTTGCTCCAGGGCTTTGCCCAATGCCACGTAGTCATCCTGCACATCAGCCCTGATATGGAAACGATGACTATCCAGGCAGGCAAAACTTGAATCAGCCTGGACGCGGATGACCTCGATCTTAGCCTGTTGCAGCCGCTGAATAATTGCATCCCCAATCGAGGTCAGGTCGTCAAACACCAACCAGGGTCCTGACTGCTTTCCCGCTGTGGGCAGAGATAATGATGGAGTCTCTTCCCAATGCAAGCGATAGAACCAGTCGGCAGGATCAACTTTTTTGCCAGTCGCCGAAGCTGATTGCTTCTGTGATACGGAGCCTGTGGGCTGGATCGTGAGCTGTCGCTGCGGTGGATCAACCCAGTATGTCTGACGTTCGAAAGGATAGGTCGGCAGGGAAATACGTTGGCGCTGCTCGTGCTCATAGAACTGGCTCCAGGCAGGCACCACATCTTCGAGCCAGAGTTGACCCAGCGCCTTGAGCACATGGGCAGAAGCGAAACGTGGCTGGTTGGCTGCTGGTAGGGTGGAAATAATCCTTCCTGTGTCGTGGTTATCAGGATGCTGGCTCAGAATGGCACTCAGCGCCTGGCCTGGACCAACCTCCAACAGAATATGTTTTGTCTCATGGATGAGCCGCTCAACGCCCACCGCAAACTGGATGGTCTGGCTCATATGTTGCGCCCAATAGGCTGGATCAGTTGCCTGCTCGGCGGTCATCCAATCCCCGGTAAGGTTGGAGAGCAGTGGGATCTGCGGAGCGTGCAATTGGCGGCTGCCTACCAGCGCGGTCAGTTGAGCCTGCAGATGCGCGAGCTGTGTCGAATGCAGCGCATAGGCAACATCCAGCCGTTGACACTCTACTTCTTGCTGGGCAAAGCGCTCCTCTATGTCCTCAATGGCCTGGATTGAGCCGGACAACAAACAGAGTTTAGGGCCGTTGATGGCGGCCAGACTCAATTCTTCATCGAGATAAGACTGTACAGTATCGGCCGCCAGGGCCACGGCCAGGATGGCGCCGGAGGATTGTGTGGCAATCAAACGTGCGCGTTGGGCGACGAGCCAGAGGGCATCTTCCAATGAGAAGATACCAGCCAAGCAGGAGGCTACATACTCACCCTGACTATATCCACACAATGCGGCCGGTTGAATACCCCAGGACATCAAAAGCCGGGCCAGCGCATATTCGATGATAAAGAGGGCGAGATCAGCTAATTCGATAGTGCTGGGCATGGCAACGTCTCCCGCTGCATGTCCATGAACAGTTTTACGCCTTCCTCTCCCCTGAGCCGGATACAGATATTCCAGGACATTGATCTGCAAGTGCTGTTCCAGCCAGGTGCAACAGCTGGTCACAGTTTCCCGGAACACCGGCTCCTGTTGATAGAGGTCCTGGGCCATGCCACTATAGTGCTCACCCAGACCGGGAAAGAGGAACGCAACGGTACTATCGTGCGTGGTCTGGTGCTTGCTCATCAACGGATCTTGCGCCGGTATCTGCAAGTTGCGTAGCGCTTCCTGCTTATCTTTACATACCAGCATGCGCCGATAGTTAAAGGTGCTGCGGCCAACCTGCAGGGTATAGGCTACATCACTGAGATCCACATCATCTCGTTGCAGGTAGGTCGCCAGTTTGAGCGTCGCGGCATCCAGAGCTTGCTCGGTCTTTGCAGACAGCAGAAGCAGTTGCCAGGGCCGTGTCTCGCCGTGAACCTCACGGACAGGGGCCTCCTCCAGGACCATATGGACGTTGGTGCCACCCAGGCCAAATGAACTGACACCAGCTCGGAGCGGCTCATCTGTCGGCGAGATCCATTCACGCGCTTGTGTGAGCACGTAAAATGGACTATGCTCCAGATCGATATCGGCACTGGTATGCTCAAAATTGATTGTTGGTGGCAAGCGTTTATGCTGAAGTGCCAGCGTGGTTTTGATCAGGCCAGTCACACCCGAGGCACGATCAAGATGGCCAACATTGGGTTTGACTGAGCCAATCGCACAAAATCCGGTCTTATCGGTACTGGCAGCAAAGGCTTTTTTCATCGCCGCCAGTTCAACCGCATCGCCCAGCCTGGTGCCTGTCCCATGGGCTTCAAGATAGCTTATGCTCTCAATATCAACGCCTGCGTTACCAATAGCTTCCGCGATCACCTCAGATTGTCCATTCAAACCTGGCGCGGTATAGCTCACACGCTGGCTCCCATCATTGTTGGCGGCAGAGCCCCGAATGACCGCATAGATATGGTCCCGATCTTCGATTGCCTCGCTCAGGCGCTTCAGGGTCACAACACCGATACCATTACCTACGACGCTCCCGCGTGCACTGGCATCAAAGGTGCGACATTCGCCATCCGGCGAAACAATTCCACCTTCTTTATAGGTATAGCCAGCCAGATGAGGAACATGGATGGCAACGCCACCGGCCAGGGCCAGATCGGATTCATAGTTCAGCAAACTCTGACAGGCCAGATGGACCGCGACCAGCGAGGTTGAACAAAAGGTATGGACGCTAAAACTTGGTCCCTTGAGATTCATCTTATAGGAAACCATGGAAGCCAATGAGTCGCGCTCGTTGCCGATCGCCGATAACAATGGATCGGCGATATCGGCGAGAGCTGGATTTTGATACAGATTGTTAATCAGATAGGTACTAAAGCCAGAGCCCGCGAATACACTGATGAGTCCTGGATAGGTCGCGGGATCATATGCGGCATCCTCCAGGGCTTCCCATGCACATTCCAGAAAAAATCGGTGCTGTGGATCCATGATTTCAGCATCGCGGGGTGAGAAACCAAAGAAGGCTGCATCGAATTTCTCGACGTCGTCCAGGATCGCGCCCGCTTTCACATAATCAGGTGCCAGCAATTGCTCTGGATCCACTCCTGCTGCCAGCAATTCCTCGTCTGAAAAGCGGCGAATCGATTTTACTCCGCCCATGAGGTTTTCCCAGAAGGTTGAGGTATCGCGGGCTCCTGGAAAACGGCCAGACATACCAACAATGGCGATCGCTGTACTATATGCATCTTGTTCACTTGAGCTTGTCATAGAGTATCCCCTTTAACGCTGTCTTCCAGGTCCTTGCATACGCTGCTTCAAGTTTGCACGCCGTCTCTCGCCACGTGCATAGCGTCCGGTAACCATCTCTGTACTCTTACCTTTGTCGAGTTGCTGGGCCATGGCGGCAACAGATGGTGCTTCGTAGAGTAGATAGGAAGGAATATCTTCCTGGGCTAACTCTTTGCGCATGCGTGTGATGATATCAATGCCGATTAAGGAGTTGCCGCCAAGCTCGAAGAAGTTGTCGTTAATGCCAACATGGTCAATGCCAAGGATGTCTTCCCAGATGGCCGCCAGCTGGTGTTCCATCTCCGAGTGTGGCGCAGAATATTCACTGCCCAGCGCGGGCCGTTCGTGCTTGACACGCGCTTGCCGCGATTTCTCAAGCATAGAGGCGGCGGTATAAGCCTTGCTGAGCTCGACCAGAGCCTGGAAATCCTGGGTTGAGACAACAACCTGTGGCCATGGCGCTGCCAAGAGACGCTCCAGTACTTCAGCCCCCTCCTCAAAGGCAATTCCGAAGCGTCGACGGTTCTCCCTGAAGAAGGCCTGTGAGCTTGTATCGTATCCTGCTAAACCTGCTTCCCAGGCATTCCACTGCCATTCACTCCAGTTGATAGCAATCGTCATACCGTGCTGCTCACTTGCGGTGGCGGCATAGGCGTCCATAAAAGCATTCGCAGCACAATAGTCAACCTGTCCCGGGCCACCGCCCGTGATAGAGGTGATAGAGGAAAACAGGACCAGAAAGTCAAGCTGACAGGATTGCAGCACCTTTTCCAGCACGAGTGTACCTTGAATCTTTGGCGCCATAACGCTGGCGGCCATCGCTGGTGTTTTGTGCTGGATCAGTCCTATCCCTGGTACGCCAGCTGCATGCAGGACACCATGGAGTTCCCCATAGGTCTGAAGCGTGAGCTCAATGGCGGCGCGCATCTGTTGTTCATTAGCGACATCGGCTGGAATAACCAATACCTGGGCGCCAAGCTGCTCTAGATCCAGTACCTTACGGATTTGCTGGCCAACCCCTTGTGTGTCGCCTTGTTCCTTGAGTATGCGTTCCCATTGGTCGCGCGCAGGTAAGGCGGTGCGCGAAAGCAAGATAAGCCGGGCTTGAATGCTGCGGGCCAGATGTTTCGCCATGGCCAGGCCTACCCCACCCAATCCTCCAGTAATCAGGTAGACACCATGCTCACGCAGTTGTGCTCCTGGCGTACTCGGAGCCGGTAGATGCAGCGGCTCAAAGGTCTGTAACCAGCGGCGATGCTTGCGGAGCGCGACAACACGCTCAGTTGTCGTAGCGGTCAATTCACCCAGCAATTGCTGGGTCATCGCCACTTCCTGGCGGTGACTCGTCGGGGTCAGTTGAATATCGATGCCGCGACAACTGAGTCCAGGATATTCCTGAGGAATAACTTTCAAGGGACCTGTCAGCGTCGTTTTTTCGGCACACAATGGCTCGCTGCCCGTGACATCTTGTGTCTCGTTGGAGACGGTAATAATCTGGCAGGGTTCCGCAAGCTCCACATTTCCCAGCGCTTGAGACAGGGCCAGCAAGCTATAGAACCCCCCATCCAGACAATCCTCCAGCAGTGTAGCCTGATGTTGTTGAAACCAATCAGGGGTGGTAAGTGTCCAGAGATGCACAATCCGCTGTGGCAATTTCTCCACCTGGCGCAGATCTTTTACTAATTGCTCATAATCGGCTCGCTGGCTGGGCCGCACGCTAAAGGTGGCATCATCGAGCTGAGCATAGGACGATCCTTCCTCAATGCTTATCACTTCATAGTTCTGCTCGGTAAGCCAGGCTTTGATATCCTCACCAATACCATAGTGGTCCATAAACAACCACCAGACAGGCTTTTTCTCGGTTTCCGGTGCAGCTACGGGAGCAAGAGGAGCACTCTGTTTCCAACCAGGCAGATAAAACCAGTCGGAGAGGGCTTCTTTTTTAAGATTGCTCAAGAATTCTTCAGGAGAGGCATAGGTCAGACGATCCTGTTGCACCTGTTTCTGGGCCTGCGTCCAGGGCCTGGTCTCGATCCAGTAACTTTGCTTCTCAAAAGGATAGGTTGGCAAAGCGATGCGTTTACGCTTCTCTCCCTGATAGAAACCAGGTAGATCGATTTCGACTCCACTTAACCAGAGCTTGCCAAGCACGGTGAGCAAATAACTATGCTCAGGCTGCTTTTCAAAGAACGATGGTTGTGTGGCAAAGACCAGACTATTACGCTCTGGAGCACAATCAGGATGTTGCCTGACAAAGGAGGTTAACGCCTGCCCCAGTCCCACCTCAAGGAAGAGTTGTTCCGTCTCGCGGAGCAGCTGTCCAACACCTTCGGAGAAGCGTACGGTCTGGCACATATGTTGTGCCCAATACGCAGGATCAGTCGCTTGCTCGGCGGTAATCCAGGTCCCGCTGACATTCGAAATGTAGGGGATCTGTGGTGCATGCAGGTGGATGCTATGCACCAATTCGGTCAACTGTGCCGCTAAAGGCTTGAGCATTTCACTATGGAAAGCGTGGGTAGTCTCAACCCGCTGATGCGCAATCTCGGCCTCTTCTAAGTGTGTGATCAGCGTCTCCATGGCTGATGTGGGACCGGCCAGCACGCAGGTATCGGGTGCATTGATGATGGCCAGATTGATATCATGGGTGAGATAGGCTTTGACCTTCTCTTCTGATAACATGACCGCCACCATCGTGCCATTTTCCGAGGCTTCGATCAGGCGTGCCCGCTCCACAACCAGCTTCAAACCATCTTCTAAGGTAAACACACCCGCCAGACAGGCAGCCACATACTCTCCCAGACTATATCCAAGCATCGAGCGCGGCTGGATCCCCCACTGCATCAGGAGTCGCGCCAGCGCATACTCAAAGATAAAGATAGCGGGCTGAGACATATCCGTATGCCGTAACCGCTCGGCCTCTGGCGATTGATCCATCGACCTGGAGCCGAGCATAAAGGCGGTTCTGCTCGCTGTATCGGCTTTACCATTACCATTACCATTGCCGTTACTATGTCCGTTCTGGGACTGCTGTTCGCTCTGCGTAATGCCGAATACAGATTTCAAGTCAAGTTGATACTGGTTTTGTAGAAGCTCACAACAACTATCGATGACCTCACGGAAGGCGGCTTCATGTCGATAGAGATTCTGGGCCATCCCAATATGCTGCTCCCCCAGGCCAGGAAAAAGGAAGCTTATGTGTTGATCTGTGCGCTGCTCAATACGAGCATGCATATATGGGCTTTTCTTGCTCTCGATGGTGCTGATGACATCTTGCTGATTCTGAGCGACAATCACGCGACGATGCTCAAATTTCTTACGACCAACATTGAGTGTATAGGCCACATCGGCAAGGTTCGCGGTCGGATGTTCCTGCAGAAATGTGCTCAGGTTCTGCGTAACTTGCTCCAAACCTTTAGCGGTTCGTGCGGAAAGGACCAGAAGTTGCCAGTCACGCGATGGACTGGATGGGGCCAATTCTGGTGCCTCTTCAACGATGATGTGGGCGTTTGTGCCACCAAGTCCAAGCGAGTTGATGCCTGCACGTCTTGGCATGCCGTTTTCGCTTAGCCAGGGTGAAAGTTTGGCGTTGACGTAGAATGGGCTGTGATCAAAATCGATCTCTGGATTTGGTGCCTGGTAGTGCAAACTGGCAGGAATCTCTTTATGCTGCAAAGAGAGAACTGTTTTCATGAGCCCAGAAATGCCCGCCGCACGGTCCAGGTGGCCAATATTGGTTTTGACGGAGCCAATGGCACAATAGTTGGTGCGGTCAGTAAAGGCCTGGTACGCTTTGGTCAATGAGGCAACTTCAATGGGATCTCCCAGCTCGGTTGCGGTGCCGTGGGCCTCAATATAACTGATCGTCTCGGGATGAATGCCCGAGGTTCGCAACGCGGTCGCGACCACGTCTGCTTGTCCAACCACACTTGGTGCGGTGTAGCTGACTTTGAGCGCTCCATCGTTGTTGATGGCTGATCCTTTGATCACGGCCATAACCTGATCACCGTCGTCCAGAGCATCCTGGAGACGTTTGAGGACCACGATGCCCACACCATCACCAAACATACTGCCTTTCGCCTGAGCATCAAAGGTGCGACAATGGCCGTCGGGCGATTCCATACCCCCTTCCTGATAGATGTGGCCTGCTACGGTTGGTACTCGTACCGAGACGCCACCAGCCAGCGCTAGATCACATTCGCCATGGATTAGACTCTGACAGGCCAGGTGCGTGGCCACCAGCGAGGTCGAACAAAAGGTCTGGACCGCAAAGCTGGGGCCTTTCAAGTTCAATTTGTAGGAGACACTGGTCGTCAGGGAATCTTTGTCGTTACCAATCACCATCTGATAATCATCAACCGGACCAACGTCGGCGGGATTCGCCATCAGGCCAAAGAGATAGGTGCTAATATTGGCACCACCATAAACGCCAATCAATCCGGGGTAACGCGTGGGATCATAGCCGGCCAGTTCAAGCGCCTCCCAGGCACATTCGATGAAAAGGCGATGCTGCGGATCGGTCAGTTCGGCTTCACGGGGGCTATAGCCAAAGAAGGCGGCATCAAAGTCCTTGACCTCCTCCGGCTTTAGGACCGGGCGGGCGCGCACAAAGGCTGGATCAGCCATGATTTTGGGATCAATGCCAGCTGCTTTAAGCTCTTCATCTGAGAAAAAGGTAATTGATTCAACACCGTTACGCAGGTTTTCCCAGAACTCGTTAACATTTGAGGCTCCTGGAAAACGGCCCGCCATACTGACAATAGCGATATCCTGCTGCTCTATATTCTGCCGCGCCTGTGAACGCCGCTCGATCAGCAGGTCCGTTGCCGCAACGGGTCGCTGGACATCGCCATCGGGCAAGAGATAGTGCACCAGTGTACTGATGGTGGGGGCCTCAAAGAGGGCAACAGCCGGTATTTGTATATGTAATGTTTTCTTGAGTTTGGCAATGACCTGTAAGGCAATCAGTGAGTTGCCACCCAGGTCAAAGAAATTATCATACAGGCCAATCTCACTGACCCCGAGCACTTGTTTCCAGATCTCACTGATAACGCGCTCATATTCCGCGACCGAGGTGAAGCGCTGTGCTTGCTGCTTGATAGTACTGCGATCCTGATCATCGGCCTCATCTGCCTGCAGTGATTCAAGCTGTACCCACTGCTGAATACGTGCCTGAAGATCGCCGGTCGAATTGACCAGATGCGTGTGCCCATGGGCAAGCACGCGGGTCAGGGCTTCGGCTCCTTCAGGCGGTGACATGACATAGTCCGCAACGGTGGCTCCTAGCGCTCCATGGGCGTTCTCTTTAACCTGCCAGGTATCCCAGTTCACACAGAGCCAGGGCTGATCAGTGGTCATATTATGTTTGTGCGCAAAGGCATCCATAAAGGCATTGCCGGCCACATAAGCCGAAAAGGCCAGACCACCCAGGACAACTGAGATGGAGGAGAAAAGCAAACAAAAGTCGAGCTCTTGATCCTGCAGCACCTCTTCAAGAGCGTAGAGTCCATAGACTTTGGGCTGAAAGTGTGTCTCACATTCCTGACGCCCGATCTCCAACGTTGCTTTGAAGGCGCGTGGATCTGTAACTCCGGCGGCATGCAGGACCCCATGGAGCGCGCCAAAGCGCTGCTGGCTGTGCTGGATGGCCGCACGCATCTGTTCAACGTTGCTGACATCTGCTTTCAGTACAAGGACTTCTCCACCTGCGGCCTCGATGGCCTGGAGTTGCTTGATTTTCAGGCTGGTCGCATCCAATGCATCATGGCCCTCTAACCATGTTTTCCATTGATCGGCCGGCAGGAATTCACTACGACTGGTTAAGATCACTTTAGCCTGAACCTGTTGTGCCAGGTAGGCACCAAGCAGGGGTCCAACACCTCCCATACCACCAGTGATCAGGTAGACACCATGCTTCCGAAACACCTGCTTCTGCGGCAATGCGTCTAAACGATATGGTTGATAGTGCTGCTTCAAACGCGTTCCATTGCGATAGGCCAGGAAGGTATCTGGATCTGAGGATGTGGCTTCATGCACCAGTTGTTCAACCAGTTGCTTATCGGCCATGGTCACATCAAGATCGATACTGCGGCAGCGAATATTTAAGTTTTCTTGCGCAATCACGCGACAGGCACCGATCAAGGTTGCCTTCTCAGGCTGTACATGATCCTCGCTGGTCACCGCTTGCAGATGGTTTGAAATAGTGAGCATCTGCACTGGTCGCTCATATACCAGCTTGCTCAGCGCCTGCGTCAGAAAAATCAGACTATAGAAGCCACGATCTTGCATCTGCTCAAAGGCCGCAGATTGTTCAGGCTCAAGTACTTCAGCAGTAATATTCCATAGGTGCAGGACGGTTGTGGGCATGGATTCCTGGAGCTGAAGCGCCTGACACAGCTGAATATAGTCTTCCGCTTCATGCGGACGAATACGGAAGTTCTGCGGATCAAGCTGGATAAATTCTGTACCAGCCTGCACCTGAATAGCGGTCTGCCCCTGGTCCTGTAAGTATGCGCTTACCGCCTGCCCGATAGAGAACGTATCACTAAAAATAAGCCAGGGAGCAGGT
Source organism: Dictyobacter alpinus (assembly GCF_003967575.1). Lineage (NCBI taxonomy): Bacteria > Bacillati > Chloroflexota > Ktedonobacteria > Ktedonobacterales > Dictyobacteraceae > Dictyobacter > Dictyobacter alpinus. The sequence continues at coordinate 2,366,204 of NZ_BIFT01000002.1, read as the reverse complement.
GACTGTGCCCGCGTTGTATCGCTCACGGTGAGCGGAGCCTCTTCCCATGTCAGACGGTAGAACCAATCAGCGATATCAGGTTTGCGCGCGCTCTGTGACACCACTTCGGCAATAACATCACTCTGCTCAATCCAATAGCGTTGACGCTCAAATGGATAGGTTGGGAGTGAGACACGTCGACGCACCTCATCACGCGTGAGTTGATCCCATTGCAATGTCACACCAGCTAACCAGAGCTGACCAAAGGCCTGAAGGAAGCTTGCCTGCAGACTGCTCAGTTCAGGTGTGCGGATAAAAATAGGCTTGTTCTCACTACTCTGCGCTGCCAGCTGCCGCTGTATCTGTTGCGTATATGCGTTGTCGCTTCCAATAGCAAACACAACCTGTGGCTGGTTTGTGAACAGCTGCTCTCCACTGCTCGCTACAGCATGGGATGGCTCCAATATATGTTTTCCATAGCCGTCTGGAGGTGTTTGACCACTCTGTATCCATGCGTCTTCAGCAAAAGAAAAATAGGCTTTGGTAGCAGCCTGTAACGGTACCGCTTGCGCTGTGTGCCTTCCATCTTCTGTGTGCTGGTGTGCATACGCAATGACTGCCTGCAGGGCTACTTCCAGTTCCAATACGCCTGCCAGGCTGGCTACGGCATACTCACTGCTCCCAACACCTGCCAGAGCTTGTGTCGGCACGCCCCAGGAAGTAAACAGGTGCGCCACCGCATAGACATATACAAAGTTGGCGACCACTTTATTGATCGGGCTTTCCTGACTGGATGCCTCAAAGAGCCCGGCGGGTAAGCTTATGCCTTGTGCTGTCTGTAAATAGGACAGACAACGTGTAATGGTCTCGTCAAAGGTCTTTTCCTGTGCCCGTAGCTCCAACACCTGCTGCTCGGTTACACCTGCCACATCCGACAACAGCAGAGTGACAGGACGATCGCGATGAACTTGATAGGTACTCGCCAGGCGCTGCGGCTCCTGCTTCAGTGCGGTCATGGCATCTTCATGGCTCGTGCAGACCAGGGTACGGCGATAATTAAAAGCGGTCCGTCCGTTCTGCAGTGTATAGGCAATATCCGCCAGCCTGGTCTCTGGATGCTGTGCTAAATAGGTATACAGGTTCTCGGTTGCTTGCGCCAGCGCGCTCTCACTTTTCGCTGAGAGGAGCAGCAATTGATGAGGACGTGAAGCTGAAGTTTCAGGAAGTTCGGGAGCTTCTTCAAGTACCACATGCGCGTTACTACCACCCAACCCAAAGGAACTGACGCCCGCGCGCCGTGGACCTTCCTCGGTTTCCCAGGGCTTTAAGCTGGTATTGACATAAAATGGACTCTGCTCTAGCTGGGCGTCGGGACCTGCCTGCTCAAAATTGAGGCTGGGTGGAAGGAGTTTGTTTTTGAGTGCGAGCGTGGTTTTGATCAAACCGGTGACGCCTGAGGCGCGATCAAGGTGACCAACATTAGGCTTCACTGATCCGAGCGCACAATATCGTTGCTTCTGTGTGTGCAGCGCAAAGGCTTTTTTCATTGCCGCCAGTTCAACGGCGTCACCGAGCATGGTGGCGGTGCCATGGGCTTCCATATAAGTGAGTGTCTCTGGATCAACCCCTGCATTGCTGATGGCCTGAGAGATAACGGCCGCCTGACCATCCAGGCCAGGGGCGGTATAGCTGGCACGTACACTGCCGTCATTATTGGTATGCGAACCACGAACCAGGGCGTAGATCTGATCACCATCCTCCAGCGCATCGGCCAGACGCTTGACCACCACAACGCCTAATCCATTGCCCATTACACTTCCGCGTCCATTTTGATCAAAGGTTCGGCACTCGCCATCAGGAGAAAGAATCCCACCCTCTTCATACAGATAGCCTCTAATCTGGGGAAGCTCGACCGCCACACCACCAGCCAGCGCAATATCACATTCATAGTTTAAAAGACTCTGACAGGCCAGATGGATCGCCACCAGCGAGGTTGAACAGAAAGTCTGAACCGCAAAGCTGGGTCCACGCAAATTCAGTTTGTATGATAAGGTATTGGCCAGTGAGTCACGATCATTACTGATGGAAACCTGGACGCGACCGACCTCATCAAGGAAATCTGTATTGGCAGCCAGATTATTTAAAAGATAGGTGCTAATAGCTGATCCAGCGAAGACACCAACCAGGCCCTTGTAGCGCTCGGGATCATATGCGGCATCCTCTAACGCCTGATAGGCACATTCAAGGAAGAGGCGATGCTGCGGATCCATCACTTCGGCTTCACGAGGGCTGAATTTGAAGAAAGAGGCATCAAACAGGTCAGCCCCTTCCAGAATCGTGCCGGCCTTTACATAGTTTGGCAATGCGAGGAGGGCCGGATCAACACCGTTGGCCAGCAATTCCTCATCGGAAAAATGTCGAATGGATTTAACTCCATTCACCAGATTCTGCCAGAACTCATCAACGTTCTGCGCACCAGGAAAACGTCCTGCGAGGCCTACAATAGCCAGCGAAGTATCATATACACTATCATTCAAGATCGAATTAGCCATTACATAATCCTCTTTATTTCACTCTTCCGCTCATACGCTTTTTCAAATTCACCCTACGTTTGTCACTTCTTTCATTCAGTTCGGCTGCCGTCACACTCTCCTTTTCCTGGTCCAGATACGTTGCCATCGCGCTGACTGAAGGCGCTTCATAGAGCACATAAGATGGTAATGTTTCTTGCAGAAAGGCTTTACGCAAGCGATTGATCAGTTCTAGTCCAACGAGCGAGTTGCCTCCCAGATCAAAGAAGTTATCGTGGATGCCAACGTCAGTGATGCCCAACAGATCTTCCCAGATGCTGGCGATGCGTGTTTCGGTAGCGTTACGCGGCGCAACATAGGTATTACCCAATGCTGGTCGGTCGTGTTTAACTGGTGCCTGTCTGCTTTTCTGATTATCAGGTATCATCGAGGCCAGGGTCATAGTGCGGCTCAGCTCGATCAGCGCCTGAAAGTTCTGTGGTGACACAATCACCTGGGTCTGACGATGGGACAGGACCCTGCGCAGGACCTTGGCACCTTCGGCAAAGCTGATCCCGAAACGCGCCCGATTCTCTCGAAAGAAGCTTTTTGTGGCTTCATCGAATCCTTCTAAGCCAGCTTCCCAGGCATTCCATTGCCACTCACTCCAGGCGATTGAGGCCACCAGTGTATGGGGTGTACGCTGATGGTGGGCATAGCTATCCAGGAAAGCGTTGGCCGCGCAGTAATCGACCTGGCCCGGGCCACCGGTCACAGCGGTAATCGATGAGAAGAGGATCAAGAAATCCAGGGGATGTTCTTGCAGGACACGCTCCAGGACTCGTGTGCCCTGGACCTTTGGCGCCAGTACCTGGCCTGCTGCTTGCTCAGTCTTAAGCTGTATCAAGCCAACACCAGGTAAACCTGCCACATTTAGCACGCCATGTAAGCCTCCAAAGGTGGCTTGCGTGCGGGCAATAACCTGACGCATCTGTGCTTCGTCTGCCACGTCTGCCGCCAGTATCAATACCTCTGAACCGAGTTCCTCTAATTGCAAAACCTGGCGAATTTGACGACCTGTGCCTGCATGATCACCTTGTTCAGCGATAATGCGCTGCCACTGATCGCGTGGTGGAAGACCAGTACGCGAGACAAGGACCAGTCTGGCCTGGACACTACGGGCCAGATAATTGGCCATGGCCAGTCCTACACCACCCAGACCACCGGTAAGCAAGTAGGTACCACGATCACGAAGTAAAGTTGTATGCGTGCCTTGCTGCTCCAAACGGCAAGGCTCATAGACAGGAATCCAGCGATGACGACCACGAAGTGCGACCTGCGGCTCATTGGATGTTGACACCAGTTCTTGCAACAATGTGTCCATCTGCTGTTGCGTGATCGACGCTGCAAGATCAATCTGCTGACATTGTAGGTTTGTATACTCTTGTGGAATGACCTTACACAGTCCAGTCACAGTAGCTTGCTCGGCTGGAGCATATTCATCACCGAGCACATCATACAAGTTCTCTGTGATCACGGAGATCCGACAACCATCTATCTGGATATCACCCAGCGCCTGAGCAAGTGATAAGAGATGGTAAAAACTTCTCTCAAGTACGGTCCTTTCAGCCTGATCAGGATGTGCCATTGGCCAGAGGCTAATGATCCGGGTTGGGATTGTTTCCGCCTCGCGAAGAGTGCGCAACAGGGTTGTATAGTCGGCGCGTGCGGCAGGATTGATACGGTAACTATGGTCGGCAACCTGTTCAAAAACATTGCCACTCTTCACGACCACCACACGTTGTTCGCTCCGGGCTAATCCCTGGAGGAGCGCTGTACTCACCTGGTCGTCATTCGCAAAGACAAGCCAATGGAATGGAGCAGCTATACTGGTGGCGGTATGTTGGAACGTTGCCTGCTTCCATACGGGTTGATAGAACCAGTCAGCAATATCAGCCTTCTTTTGTTGTTCCGGCTGCGACATAGCGGGTCCGCGTTGCAGCCCCTGCGGCGCATCAATAAAGTAGCGTTGACGCTCAAAAGGATAGGTGGGCAGCGGGATACGATAGCGAACCTGCTGCGCATAAAAATTTTGCCAGTCGAGCGGGACCCCGGCCAGCCAGAGCTTGCCAAGCATAGTGAGCAGATAGGACTGCTCTGCCTGGCGTTCAAAACGTCCTGGCAGGGTGGGCATGACCCGCTGCATCTGTTCTCGACTGCACAACGCATGCTGACGTACAAACGAACCAAGGGACTGGCCAACGCCCACTTCCAGCAGCACCTGCTCTGGCTCCTGCAACAACACTCCGACGCCATCGGCAAAACGTACCGTCTCGCACATGTGCCGACCCCAATAGCTGGCATCGGTGGCCTGCTCCTCTGTCAGCCAGCTTCCGGTGACGTTAGAGAGCAGTGGAATCTGGGGGGCGTGCAGTTGCATGCCTGCCAGCAGGCTCTCCAGTTCCGCCCGGACAGGTTCGAGCATACGCGAGTGGAAGGCATGGGTGGTTTCAACCCGACGCGCAATCACCTCGTCGTGCTCCAGTTGCACCTGCAGGCGTGCGATCGCCTCTACGGGTCCGGCCAGCACACAGGTCATAGGCGCATTGATGATCGCCAGATTGATCTCGTCCGTCAGGTAGGGCTGCACCGCCTGCTCGGAGAGTCCCACGGCCAGCATTGCGCCCGCCGGTTGCCGGGCAATCAGTTGCGCTCGACGCGCCGTCAGCAGGAGCGCATCTTCGAGCGAGAAGACCCCCGCCAGGCAGGCAGCCACATATTCACCCAGGCTATAGCCCAGCAGCGCCTGAGGCTCAATCCCCCAGTGCTGCCAGAGCCGGGCCAGAGCGTACTCCAGCACGAAGACCACGGGCTGGGCCACGGTCGTCTCGGCCAGCGGCTGAGGCTGTGCCGGCTGCTGCTGTCGATCACGCATGGCGCTCAAATCGATAGATCCGGATGTGACGTCATCAGTGGCATCAGCAAAGAGCAGATCGCGCAGGTCCTGACCCAGTAGCGGCTGTAAGAGCTCACAGCACTGATCGATCAGCGTACGAAAATAGGTCTCCTGCTGATAGAGCTGGCGGGCCATACCGATATACTGCTCACCCACGCCTGGAAAAAGGAACGCAACCCGCCGGTCTGTCCGTGGCTCTTGTGCGCTGAGCACATGTGACGACTGTGGTTTCTGTAACGCCTGGATGGCTTCCTCGGTATTGCGGCAGACGATTAGCCGCCGATGCGCAAATTTCCGTCTACCAAGCTGCAGTGTATAGGCGACATCAGCCAGATTGGCCTGCGGATGCTGTTGCAGATAGCGGCAAAGGTTCTCTGTCGCCACATCCAGAGCCGAGGCGGTACGGGCCGAAAGGAGTAAAAGTTGCCATGGCTGGGCAGCGCTACCAGGCTGGCGTTCAGGTGCTTCTTCGACAATGACGTGTGCATTGGTGCCACCCATGCCCAGCGAATTCACGCCGGCCCGTCTGGGTCCATCCTTGCTTATCCAGGGTGTTAATTGGGTATTGACATAAAATGGACTGGTCGCAAAATCGATCTCAGGATTTGGAGCTTTATAATGCAGACTCGCAGGCAGTTCTTTATGCTTGAGTGCCATCACAGTCTTGATCAAGCCTGTGACGCCTGCTGCACGATCGAGATGACCAATGTTGGTCTTGACAGAACCAATGGCACAATAGCCATTTTTCTGTGTATAAGCACGATACGCTCTGGTGAGCGAGGATAACTCAATCGGATCGCCAAGCTCGGTTGCGGTCCCATGGGCCTCAACATAACTAATGCTGGCGGGATCAATCTGGGCAACCTGCAGGGCCGAGGCGACCACTTCTGCTTGCCCGACAATGCTGGGTGCGGTATAGCTGACCTTGAGCGAGCCATCATTGTTAATCGCGGAACCTTTAATCACAGCGTGAATGGTATCGCCATCGGTTAACGCATGATCCAGTCGCTTCAGGGCAACGAGCGCCACGCCATCACCAAACAGACTTCCACGTGCGTCAGCATCAAAGGTACGGCAATGACCATCTGGCGATTCCATGCCACCTTCGTGATAGCTATAGCCTATCTTGGATGGTATGCGTAAGGAGACGCCGCCGGCTAGCGCAATATCACATTCGCCATTGAGCAGACTGCGACAGGCCAGATGCGTCGCCACCAGCGAGGTCGAGCAGAAGGTCTGGACCGCAAAACTGGGGCCACGCAGATTAAGCTTATAGGAAACGTTGGTGGTCAGCGAATCTTTATCATGGCCGATGACCATCTGATAATCATCCATCTCCTGCAACGCATTTGCCTGGGAGAGGACTGTCATATACATACTCAGATTGTTGCCACCATAGACACCTATCAGTCCTTGATAGGTTGAGGTATCATAACCAGCCATCTCTAAGGCTTCCCAGGCACATTCCAGGAAGAGGCGATGCTGCGGATCGGTCAGCTCGGCCTCACGCGGACTATAGCCAAAGAAGGCGGCATCAAAGTTTTCGATCTCTTCGGGTTTAAGGATTGGCCGTGCTTTAATATAGTTTTCCTGTGCTAACTGGCTGGCATCAACACCTGCGGCCAACAATTCTTCATCACTAAAGTGCGCAATCGATTCAACGCCGTTGCGTAAGTTTTCCCAGAATTCCTCGACATTCGAGGCACCAGGAAAACGCCCGGACATACCAATGATGGCAATGTCACCTGTGCCGGTTGATTTTTGTGCTTCTTGCCGTCTCATGGCCAAACGTTGCTGCTGATCTACCGGTTGGTCAGCGATGGATTGAGGCAGAAGATGCTGGACCATGGCGCTAATGGTAGGGGCCTCAAACAGAGACATGGCTGAGAGCGGCTGCTGGAAAACTTTCTTGAGTCTGGCAACCACCTGCATGCCAATCAGTGAGTTACCACCCAGGTCAAAGAAGTTATCATATAAACCAACTTTTTCCAGTCCCAGTGCGTCCTGCCAGATGTCGGCAATCGCCCGCTCATACTCACTCCGAGCCGTGAACTCAGCGGGTCCCTGGCGGCCAAATTTGGATGCTGCTGTTCGCGGCGCCAGGGTCACTGTAGCCACGTCCTCGCTATCTTCCTCGAATATTGACCATTGTTGCTGGCGTGCCTGCAAATCGCCTGTGGAATTGACCAGATGGCGGTAACGTGTTTGCGCCAGTACACGGATAACGGCCTCACAACCTTCTTGAGCCGTCATGGCATATTCCGCGGCGGAGCCACTTAAGGCCTGAGATTGCTCTTTGTCTGAACCAACATGCCAGGTATCCCAGTTGACACAGGTCCAGGCTCCTGTTGTTCGACGATTATGACTATAGGTAAAGGCGTCAATAAAGCTGTTCGCTGCGGCATAGCCAACAAAGCCCAGACCACCAAGGACTGCGGATATCGATGAGAACAGCAGGCAAAAGTCAAGATTCTGGCCCTGCAGCACCTGTTCCAGGACATATAAGCCATAAACTTTGGCTTGAAAGTGCTGCTCGCATTCAACGGGCCCGATGTCTAAAGTACTTTTAAAGGCTTCCGCATGTGTATTGCCCGCGGCATGGATCACGCCATGGAGAGTCCCAAAGTGTTGCTGAATGTGCTGGATCGCCACACGCATCTGCTGCTCATCCGCACTATCCGCTTGTACAATCAAGATCTGGCTGCCACATTGTTGTAGCGCCTGTAATTGCTGAATCTTACGACTGATCGTATCATCCGCACTATGCTCTTCCAGCCAGCGTGTCCAATCGCTCTGCTCAGGAAAAGGGCTACGAGTTGTAAAGACCAGTCTCGCTTGCGCAAGGATAGCGAGATGGCTGGCCACAACCAGGCCAACCGCACCCAGACCTCCTGTAATCAGATAGACGCCTTGCTGGCGCAGCGGAAGATTATCCGCTAGCGCTTCATGGAGCTGGACCTGCTGGTAGGTCCGCACCAGGCGCTGACCGGCACGATAAGCGACGAGCAGATCATTGGTAGCGGTCATACATTCAGCGAGCAGTTGCTCGGCGCCCGGCAGAGCTGCCTGCGCAGCAACAGGATCATATGCAAGATCAATAAGGCGACAGCTGATCTGGGGATTCTCCTGCGAGATCACCTGACAGGCGGCCTGTAAGGTTGCTTTCTCAGGATAGACCACCTCTTGCTCCTGACAGGCCTGGCTGTGATTCGTTATTACGTGTATGCGTATCTGTGATGTTGCCCTGGTGGATAACGCACGGGTCAGGAAAAGAAGACTATAGAGTCCACATTCCTGCATAGCGCGAAAGAATGCCTGACCTGAAGCCTCGTCTGCCGTGGAGGTTATGCTCCAGCCATGCAGAATGGTCTGTGGCTGCAACTGTTGCTCGTTCAGACACTGCCATAAACGCTGGTAATCGCCAGCTTCGGCGGGACGCAGCACAAAATGATGTTCATCAATTTGTGTGAATTGTTGGCCGCGCCGGACACAAATGAAGGGCTGTCCATTTCTCTCACATCCAGGACGGAGCTGTTCAAGCAGGTCTGCATCATCCATGAAAGCCAGCACAGGAGCAGAAAAGTTCAACGTTTTGTTGGTACCTGGCAGAGCGACTTCTTTCCAAGTGGGCTGATAAAACCAATCGTCAATCTGTGGCACTTTCTTGGGCTGGCCGGTTAATGGATGGCGTTGCTGTTGTGCTGCTGGACGCGCCGCGGTAATCCAATAGTGTGTCTGTTCAAAAGGATAGGTGGGCAAAGCTACCCAGGGTTGCGGCTGATCGGCATAATAGGACTGCCAATCGAGCGGGACCCCGGCCAGCCAGAGCTTGCCAAGCATAGTGAGCAGATAGGACTGCTCTGACTGGCGCTCAAAACGTCCTGGCAGGGTAGCGATGACCCGCTGCATCTGGTCCCGGCTGCACAACGCATGCTGCCGTACAAACGAACCAAGGGACTGGCCAACACCCACTTCCAGCAACACCTGCTCTGGCTCCTGCAACAACACTCCGACGCCATCGGCAAAACGTACCGTCTCGCACATGTGCCGACCCCAATAGCTGGCATCGGTGGCCTGCTCCTCTGTCAGCCAGCTTCCGGTGACATTGGAGAGCAGCGGAATCTGGGGGGCGTGCAGTTGCATGCCTGCCAGCAAGCTCTCCAGTTCCGCCCGGACAGGTTCGAGCATACGTGAGTGGAAGGCATGGGTCGTCTCGATCCGGCGCGCAATCACCTCGTCGTGCTCCAGTTGCACCTGCAGGCGTGCGATCGCCTCTACTGGCCCGGCCAGCACACAGGTCATGGGAGCATTGATGATCGCCAGATTGATCTCTGTGGTGAGGTAGCGTTGCACCTCCTGTTCCGAGAGTCCCACGGCCAGCATTGCGCCTGCTGGTTGCCGAGCGATCAATTGCGCTCGACGCGCCGTCAGCAGGAGCGCATCTTCAAGCGAGAAGACGCCCGCCAGACAGGCGGCCACGTACTCACCCAGGCTATAACCCAGTAGCGCCTGAGGCTCAATTCCCCAGTGCTGCCAGAGCCGGGCCAGAGCATACTCCAGCACGAAGACCACGGGCTGAGCCACGCTGGTCTCGGCCAGCGGATTTGTCTGCTGCGGCTGTCGATCACGCATGGCGCGCAGATCCATAGATCCCGATATGATATCCACAGCGGTATCCGCGAAGAGCAAGTCGCGTAGATCCTGACCCAGTAGCGGCTGTAAGAGCTCACAACACTGGTCAATCAACGTGCGAAAATAGGTTTCCTGCTGATAGAGTTGCCGGGCCATGCCGATATACTGCTCACCCACACCTGGAAAAAGAAAGGCGACTGCTGGTCGCGAGTCTTGCTGTACGCTTGTCTGCATTTGGGCTGGCTCCCAGGTCTCTAAGTGCTTGATAGCCTCATCTCTGTCCTGGCTCACCACGATACGGCGTACATTGAGCACACTTCGTCCCTGTTGCAACGTTGCTGCTACAGCGGCCAGATCCACTTGTGGATGCTGCTTAAGATAGGTCGCCAGTTGCGCTGAAGTACGTTGTAGGGCCGCATTTGTCTTAGCTGAGAGGACCAACAACTGAGCGGATGGTGCCTGTTTGCTGGCCACATGGGACTGCTCAGCGAGCGTTGGCGCCTCTTCAAGGATCACATGGGCGTTTGTCCCAGACCAGCCAAACGAACTGACGCCTGCGATGCGGGCTCCTGCTGCTTTCGGCCAGGCGGTTGGTTGGTCCGGCACATGCACAGGAATGCTCTGCCATGGAATGTGGGCATTAGGTTTCTGCAAATGCAGATGGGGAGGGATCTCACGCTGTGTGAGCGATAAGATTGTCTTGATGAGTCCAGCGATACCCGCCGCTCCAGCCAGATGGCCAATATTGGTTTTGACGGTCCCCACCAGGAGAGGGCGCTCCTGAGAATGGCCAGTTCCCAATACTGAGGCTAAAGCACTGATCTCAATAGGATCACCAAGCGCGGTGCCAGAACCATGGGTCTCGACGTAATCTACCTGTTCGGGGCTGATATGCGCATTGGCCAGGGCACTACGAATGACCGCTTCCTGAGCCAGTTTGTTTGGGGCGGTAATACCATTGCTGCGTCCATCTTGATTGACAGCGGAGCCACGGATAACGGCCAGAATATGGTTATGATCAGCCATGGCGTCTGAGAGTCGCTTGACGATCACGACGCCACAACCTTCACCTAAAGCAAAGCCATCAGCGGCCTCATCAAAGGTACTGCATTGTCCGTTTGGAGATAGCATGCCCATTTTACAGGCGTTAACCATCGTTTCAGGCAAGACAATCGCATTGACACCACCGACAACGGCCAGTGAGCATTCTTGATTGCGCAAACTCTGACAGGCCAGATGCAGTGAGACCAACGATGATGAGCAGGCGGTATCGACAGTGAGGCCTGGCCCATGCCAGTCATACAAATAGGCCAGACGACCGGCCGCCATGCTTGAAGAGCTTCCGATACTCCAATAAGGATCATCAATATAGTCAGGCTCGCCAGTCTGGCTTTGCAACTGTAAATATTCCAGATTATTCATCATACCGATGAAGACACCTGTCTGGCTCCCGGTAAGGCTTTCACTTGGAATACTGGCATGTTCCAATGCTTCCCAGGTTACTTCATACAGTAGACGCTGCTGCGGATCCATGCGCATAGCTTCACGAGGTGAGATACCAAAGAATTCAGCATCAAAACGGCTGCTATCCGCGAGAAAACCGCCGTGGCGCGTATACATTTTGCCTGGAGCATCCGGATCTGCGTCGTAATAGGCGTCCACATCCCAACGACTGGCTGGCACCTCAGTAATACCGTTGCCACCATCACGGAGAAATTGCCAGAAGGCGTCGGGATTGGTCACGCCACCGGGAAAACGACATCCAATGCCGATGACTGCAATCGACTCGTCTGGCGCCACATCCCTGTGCTGCTCTGCCTCGGAGACGTCATCGACTGAACGACTCAACGCACGCGCAAGCTTTCTCACAGAAGGATGATCATAGAGGAGGGTTGGCGAAAGCTCACACCCTAACCAATCCTCCAGATCGCCCGAAAGGCCAACGGCATCCACGGATTCCAGCCCATAGCTCGCGAATGGCTCATCACTGCGTATCTGCTCTGGCGCGATCTGTAATATTTCGGCCAGATGCTCGCTTAACCATGCCTGTATGGCGTGTTCACTCTTTCTGTCGCCAGCCTGGTTTGCTACCGACGGTGTCATATGTCCTTGAGGGGTGAGAAGCTCTTCATTCATCAATCTACTCGTTCCACTTGTTGAGGCTATTCGCTAAAAATGCTGCTTTACATGCACGACGCTGCACCTTTCCGCTTGAAGTCTTAAACATATGTCCCGCTTTCAGGAGCTGGATGTGCGCAATCTGGAGTTCTTGTTCTTCGGCGACTGCACGGCGGATAGATGTGTAAATCTCTTCAGGATCAATGGGTTGGCGCACGACATCGCGATCATTTTTCGGTGCATCCTGTTGTCCGGTAGCGGTAACATCCTGAACAATATCCGGGATATAGCGTGGATGCACCTCAGCCACGACGACCAGCTGCTCTTTCCCTTGTATCTCTGTCGCAAAAGCCGCACTACATCCAGGGCGCAGAGCATAATGACTTTTCTCAGCCACGGCTTCGATGTCCTGAGGATAATGGTTGAGCCCGCGAATAATGATCAGGTCTTTTAAGCGTCCCGTGATAAAAAAGACATTCTCATACACAAAACCGAGATCACCTGTCCGTAAGAAGGGTCCTTCACCACTATCAGCCAGGCGGGCACGAAATGTTCTTTCGCTCTCCTCTGGATTTTGCCAGTAGCCCTGAGCAACGCTGCGTCCTCCAATCCAGATTTCACCAATCTGGTCAGGAGCGCATTGCAGCAGGGTCTCAGGATTCACGATAATGGTTTTTTGATCAATGGGTGTGCGTTGATAGCCAACGACATTGACACATTCTGCGTTCCGCTCAAGATCAACCTCGACGCGTCCCTCCTGGAGAGCCGCTTTACGGACGGGAAGGAGAATCGGAGCATCAATGTGGCTTCCAGTCGCAGCCATCAAGGTTGTTTCGGCCATCCCATATCCGGGAAAAAACACGTTTGGACGTAAGCCGCTTGGCGTAAAGGTCTCGATAAAGCGTTTCATCGTATCTTCACGTACAGGCTCTGCTCCGTTGGCTGCTACCTCCCAGTTACTCAAATCAAGACTTTCAATCATCTCGGGCGTCGCTTTGCGTGAGCATAATTCAAAGGCGAAGTTGGGTCCAAAACTCTCTGTTGCCCGGTAGTTTGACATCGCTTGCAGCCAGCGCAACGGACGCTGGAGGAATGCCAGTGGCGACATGATAGTTGAAGGACATCCTCCATACAGCGGCAATAAAATTCCGGCAATCAATCCCATATCATGATATGGTGGAAGCCAGCTGACCAGATGGCTATCATCATGTTGACCGCAACATTCATGTAACATCGAGAGATTATAAACAAGATTTCCGTGTGAGACCATCACTCCTTTTGGGGTCGAAGTGGAACCAGAGGTATATTGGAGAAATGCTAAGGTGTCACCATGAATATCAGGACGATGCCATTCATCCGCACGATTTAACGGAAGATTATCGGTGGTAATAAACTCCACATGTTGTAAGGCCTGTATATTTTGAAACCAGGTGCGCAGATTGCCAACGAGATCACTGGTCGTCAGAATAATTTCTGCCTGGGTATCAGCTACAATGGATTGAATACGTGGCATCATCCGCGCCGATGCGGGTGGATAGGCAGGAACGGCAATAGCCTGGGCATATAAGCAGCCAAAGAATCCAGTAATATAATCCAGGCCAGGGGCATGTAATAGTAATACCGGCTTGCCTTTCACCTTTTTACTCTGCAGGAAACTCCCTAACGCGCGAGCACGCTGGTCCAACTCGGCGTATGAGAAATGGCCTTCTTCTTTTTCACCCTGACGCAAAAAGTTATAGGCTCGCCGATCTGGTGTGTTGTGTGCACGCTCGTGCAATAAATCGACGAGTGTCGATACTTTATTGATCTGATCCGCAAGATAGATACTCATGTTGCTTCTCCAGACATCTAATCTTATCCGCTAGTTTTTTGTGTAGTACTAGCATACCGGGCTCAGGCAGATTTTTCGTCATGACAGCATTGTATTTTTCTTCCCTCTGCACGGTAGGAAATCACTGATTGCGCCTCTTCCAGGCGTGCATACAAGATATTTACACGTTCTCCCGCTCGTCAAGCGTATTGAAAGGTGAAAATAATCCCACCATGTACGCTGCGAGTAATGCATCGTGTTCACAATGCACGCCAAGATGATCATAGATATGCTGAAAATGCTTACCCACGGTCGCCGGTGTAATACACAATATCTCAGCGATCTGATCCCGGTTATGGCCATAACAGATCAATGAAAGTACCTCCTGCTCACGCTTCGTCAGAGAGCCGTTGATAAAATAATTCAGGTCTTTACACTGACACTGAATAAAAGCGGCTTGCTCAAAATTGTGGAGGAGGCTACTACATACCTGTGCCAGCAATTGCGCGGCGGCTAAAGACATGGCTGGCAGCTCTGCATTCAAAGGATCCGCCAGAATCTTCAGGGTACCGTATACAGACTGACCAAACTGGACGGGAAATGTCAGGCGAGCAGAGGAAGTGGTATGGACACGTTTCATGTGCATGCCAAGCGAGAGCTGGGCACGTCCCTGCGTTATCACGGTCACTTCTCGACATAAGCGTGCAATGCCGTCTATGCCTTGTTCACAAAGCATCTGTGAGAAATTCAATAATGCTGTGATCTGCTGCATATCTTGCAGAACGTTTTCAGAGACTACCAGCTCTTCATGTGCTTCTCTGGTCCGTCTATTGGACGATACATATGGGTTGATAGCCAATGGATATCATTGCCTTTCCATCATTTTACACCTATCCTCACATGTATTCATGAGTAGACATATAAAATGATATACTAAAGATATATGCGCTTCTTCTTTTGATAGTTGGAACCTTGTAGTAAAAAGAGCATACATGGTAAACGTTCACTGGTAGTAGACATCGCCATTGAGCAGTTTGCAGACAGTTCGCACTTTTACGTTAGCAACGTTTTAAAGTTGCGTTCTTCTCATAAAATGCAGCTTTCACATGCCTTATGTTAAATATTTGTTAAATGACTCTATTCTATAGGAAATAACTTGACAAGGGTGTAATTCCTGCATAATACTTACAAGAAAGACTTTTTAGAGCTATTCAGGTTATAGGATCATAGCGGATGCCTTAATATAACCTTAACAGTATCCAGGTTCCTCACTGTTGACTTGTCTGGTATTGTGCGCTTGACCTGACATCAAAGTACTCTCGCTCTCTATGAGTGCTCTACCAATGTACCTGTTACTTGCTGCTGGTTGTCATAAAAACATGGAACAAAGGAAATCGTATGCTCAGTTCATATCTACAAAGAAAATTTATCCAACCAACACTACCTCCCACTATCCTCCACCGTGAATCACTGGTAAAACTCCTGCATAATGCGCTCGCAGATCCTCCCGATACGGTAACGCTCACTAGCCATGCAAATAGTTGTAAACTGGTCCTAGTCTCCGCGCCTGCTGGTTATGGTAAAACAACTCTCCTCGCTGATTTCGCCAGACATACATCCCTTCCGTGTTGCTGGTACTCCCTTGATCAATCTGATGCCAATACGTATTTATTTATCAGTCGCTTCATTGCCTGTATTCAGCAACATTTTCCACAACTTGGCACAGATTTTGCACAGATTTTAGAGCCTAATTTTCCGGCCGATACTCATCATGCTGAAATTGAACAACGCATTAGCACCATTATTGATGCGCTCGTCACGCGTATTACGACTACCATTCCACACCGTTTTGCGATCATTCTCTGCAATTATCATGAAGTTAATGAAAACGACCATATCAATACCTTCATCAACATACTTCTCAAGCACACATTTGAACAATGTACCCTGATCATCGAAAGCCGAGCGATCCCTTCTCTGGAGCTGGCAACATTGCTCTCCCATCATCAACTCTTTGGCATTGGTAGTAATGTCTTGCGTTTCAGCATCCAAAATATTCATGATCTGATCCAACTCCAACACCTTCCACCGCTCACAGAGGAAGAGGTGCAGTACCTTTCGAAATCATTGGATGGTTGGATTGCGGGTATCCTGTTAGGCACACGCCTGGGCGATCGTTCTGCAAGTATTCAAACCACTTCAACGCAGGAAATGTGGGGCTCTCCTGCTATACGTATGGATAAACAAAACTTATTTGCGTACATGGTTGATGAAGTGTTCAAGTCTGAAACAGCTATTTACCGCTTCCTGAAAGAATCTTCTATCCTGCACCAGTTGACACCTTTCCTGTGTAACCAGTTGCTTAATATAACCACTGCCGAGCAACAACTTTCCTATGTAGAAAAACAGGGCCTCTTTGTGATACGCAACGATGATGAAGATCAATCTTTCTATATCATGCACCCTATTTTGCGCGAGCTCCTTTTGGATGAGTTGAATCGGCAAGATATTCATCATGCACGTCGTCTACATCAACGGGCAGCCTCTATTTTCTATGATCTCCAGGACTATGACGAGGCAATAGCTCACGCGATAGAAGCCCAGGATTTTGAACTGGCGACCAAATTCATTTCGACAAGCGCCAAGGATCTTCTTCACCAGGAAAATGAAGAAAAAATTGCCCGGTGGATTGATATGATTCCGCTTCCGGTCTTTGAGGCTTCCTCACAACTTTTACTCATTCGTGCCAAAATCTATCTGAGCCGTAGCGAATGGTTACAGGCACAGCCACTCCTGGAAAAGATCATTGCACTGACGAGCACAGAGACACAACATGGGCAGGAAAACATAACGTCAACCGCAATAGCTGATGTCCTTATTGCACAAAGCCGAACCCTGTTTAATGCAGGGCACTATCTGCAATCACAGCGGCTGTGCGAACAGGCATTACAACTTCTCCCAGAAACTGAATATGCGTTACAAGCCAAAGCCCATCACTACATTGGGATTGCAGCGAGTTTACTTGGGGACTGCAAGACGGGTCTTTCTCAAATACAACGAGCCCTCCAACTCTGTAGCCATCAGACGGAGACGAATGAAACAGCTATTCTCCATAGTAACTTATCAAACATCTATAATATGATTGGTAATTACATGCTGGCTGAATACCATTGCACGACAGCGATCAAGATCTATAGAGATTTAGAGAATAAGCGTGGTGAGATCGATAATTTAATAGGTAAAGCTATCATTAAGCGGAATAAGAGCGAGATAGATGCTTCGATAGCCTTGTTTCAGGATATCCTGACAATGACACGTGAGGCCAACTATATCAATGGCGAGGCATATACCCTGGAAAATATGGGTGAGGTCTATCAGGATCAAAATAATCTGGAATTATCTTTGCAAGCACTGGACCATAGCCTGATGCTTGCACGCAAGATAGGCGATAATATGCTTATTAACAATACGCTTTTGAATATGGCCATGGCCTATCTCTACATGGGCGATCCAGTTACCGCGTTATTGCTGGTCGATCAAACGCAGATCAAGACACAGGAGACAACAAGTTATGATGCAATGATCTGCCTGCTTACCAGAGGAACAATCTATCTCTATCAACATCAGTATCAACGCGCAGAAGAGATTCTTAGCGATCTGCTTCCATCAATCGAAAAAGCTGGCTTAAAGAGTCGATACATTCGTGCACTCATTCGTCTTACGGCCTGCTATATAGGACTCAAGCAACCCGCTAAAGCGACAGTTCTGATGGAGCAAATTAGCGATATTATCCAACAAGGAAATCATCAACATATTACAACAATGGAACTACAACGACTGCCAGAACTAAAACAGGCATTACAAGAAAGAGCCAACAGTACATCTGAAGCCTCACCAGACATCTCGGCAGGAAATGCTCATCCACCAGTTGAGCCACAGCTTATTACCCGGACAAATGAAAACCAGGAAACTAAAACACTACGTATCCTGGCCTTTGATGAACCAGAAGTCCTGATTAACGGGATGCCGGTACGACGCTGGCGTATGGCTCAGGCAATGGAATTATACTTTTATCTCCTGGATCACCAACGTCCGGTACGAAAAGAGCAGATTATTGATGCATTATGGCCTGAGTCTGACGAAAATGTGGATCAGAAATTACGGTCAACTATTTATTACTTGCGAAAAGCAATTGGTGAAGCTTGCATTACCTATAATACAGGTATTTATGTCCTCGATAATACAGCAGTCTATGGCTCACATGTCTGGTATGATGTAGATATCTTTCAACACCACTATACTGAGGCGAAACAAGCATTGCAACAAGAGGATCATGCACATGCAAAAACTGCCTTCGAAACCATGGTCTCACTATATCGAGGGGATTATGTGCGATCCTTCTATAGTAATTGGTGCTCATTACGCCGTGATGAGTTGCGACGCTCTTACCTGGATGCCCGCCGTCAACTGGCATTGCTTGCCTGGCACTATGAAAATTTGGAAGAGAGCATTCTGCACTGGCGCTATTTACTCAATGTCGATAACTATCTGGATGAGGGACATTATGGATTGATGCGCTGTTATATCCGTCAGGGAAAACGTAATCTGGCACTCCAACAGTATCATCACTATCGTGACTTACTCGATAGTGATCTTCATCTTGCTCCAAGCCCGACTATTCATAAATTATATCAAAAACTTATGCATGCCGACAGCTAACAGATAGAAACAACATCTCTGTTAACCGCGAACTCAGTGCGAACAAGCCGTCAACAGCATACATGTATAGTCTCCTATAGAACATAAGTATGAAGCAACCGCAATTGTTGTTGTAACGCTTTATACTTTCTCAATTCCAAAGAAAGACAGGAGAAGGTACTATGTCAATCCGCTTGTATGCATATATCCAATCATTCGTTCAGTTTATCGTCGCATGCGTAAATAAACAGCGCTATATCCTACTGGGATTGCTTGCCGCAGTCCTGCTGGCAGTACTGATATTGCTGCTGCTCAGCCAAACTGGTGCCCACCATATACTTGCCGAGGGAACACCTCCATGGGGCCCCGGCGATCTCAAGGGCTAATTTTTCTCTCCATGCACCTGATCGCTTCTCTTAATTTTACAGGAACAGATCACAAGTGGACCATCAGTTGCTCTTCAGGCACGATGGTCCACTTTTTCATATCTGCACATCTAAACTTCCAGTAAACCTGATCAACTCAAAATAGCAAGGGTAATAAAGATGACCTGGAAAACTATTAATGAGATTCTTGGCCTGGCAAGTATTGATCCGGAATTTTGTGAACATCTGCTCGCCAATCCTATTGCTGCCATTGACAGCAAAGGCTATTTGCTCACGATTGAAGAAAGACGTGTATTGTATAATATACAAGCAAAGGATATTTACGATTTCAGTACACAATTACTACGCAAAACTGGCTATATTCAATAAATATCCTTCATACATACTCATTTCACAAGCTGATCTAGCTCACAGCAGCGCACGAACGAACTCCTCCACCATCGACACCACAGGGCTTTTTAATTTTCCTCTTCCTGGCGCCTACGGCGCCGGAGTCTAGTGTGGTGTGTGTTCTGGGGGCGGCCGCGGCCGCCCCCCAGAACACACACCACACCAGAAATACTCTGTATATGATTTGCCTGACAGTTACTCCCGGCTGAAAATGAAAAAGCCCTGTCGACACCACCGGTAGACTTTCGAATTTCTCACGTCTGGTGGTATGATAAATATTCCTATATAGTGTGATAAAGAGAAGAAAGAGACAACTCGATGGAATATAGACAACTTGGTGGTTCTGGCCTGAAAGTGTCTGCGCTAAGCTTTGGAACGGCGACCTTTGGTGGTGGCGATGCTTTTTTTAATGCCTGGGGCAATACTGATGTTGAGGAGGCACGTCGTCTGGTCGATATCTGCCTGGAGGCAGGCATCAACCTCTTCGATACAGCGGATGTCTATTCAGGCGGCCTGTCGGAAGAGGTTCTGGGACAGGCGATCTCCGGACGACGGGACCAGTTGCTGATTTCAACCAAGGCAACCTTCCGGATGGACGAGGGCCCTAATGGACTGGGTTCCTCACGCTATCACCTGATCCAATCCTGTGAGGATAGCCTGCGTCGCTTAAAAACGGATCATATCGATATCTATACGATGCATGGTTTTGATGCGCTTACCCCGGTCGAGGAGACGCTGCGCACACTGGATACGCTGGTGCAGAGTGGCAAGGTACGCTATATCGCCTGCTCTAATTTCTCCGGCTGGCACCTGATGAAGTCCCTGGCGACCGCGCAAAATTATGGCTGGACGCGTTACGCGGCCCACCAGGCCTTTTACTCTCTAGCTGGACGCGAGTATGAATGGGAACTGATGCCGCTCGCCCTCGATCAGAAGGTCGGCACAATCGTCTGGAGTCCGCTGGCCTCAGGAGTACTCTCCGGCAAGATCCGCCGCAATCAGGCGGCTCCCGAGGGTAGTCGGGTGCAACAGATAGGTTCAGAGGGGTCACGTATTCCTGATGAGAAACTATACGAGATTGTAGATGCCCTTGACGAAATAGCCCAGGAGACTGGCAAATCGGTAGCGCAGATCGCTTTGAACTGGTTATTGCAGCGCCCCACAGTCGCCAGCGTCATCGTTGGCGCACGCAATGAAGAACAACTCAAACACAACCTGGGCGCAGTTGATTGGAATCTCACGGCTGAGCAAGTCACAAAGCTCGACAAGGCCAGCGAAATCCCAACCATCTACCCCTACTGGCATCAACGCTCTTTCACCGAGCGCAATCCACTGGCAGTTCCAACATATAAAGAGCGCTAAACAACCGCCCCAAACGGACCCGATGGGCTACACGTGGAGAAAATGCCCTTAATTTGTGTGGAGTTGCAGGCTCTTGATATAGATATGCCGCAGACCTTGCAGAATTCTTTCAGCCGAGAAACCACGTTCCTGGCGCTGAAAGAGATAGCAGATCGGGTGTAGTGTAGCGAGAAGAGCGTCAGCGGTGTAGGATACGTCCAGCGCAGCGATCTCTTCTCGCTCGACTGCTTCACTAAACAAACAGGACAACAGTTCATGAAGCCAGCGATAAAAAGGGGCCTGCTGGAGCGAAAATTTGCGAGCACCCTCAACTTCATCGCAGGAGCCCCCCTGCGGTAGAGGAGCAGCAATCGCACTCAACCAGACTGCCTGCTCTTCAAACAACGCAACCAGGTGTGTCAGTACCCCATCCAGCCGTTCGAGGGCAGAAGCGGTGGCGTGTGCCTTGAAGAGTGCACCAATCTCCTCAACAAATTTTTTATGTCCTTCGTGCATCAGTTCCATACATAGCTCGCCTTTATTCGTATAACGGCGATAAAGTGTGCCTTGTCCAATGCCCGCAGCGACCGCGATCTGATGCATGCTGACGGCATCTACGCCCTGGGTGGCGAAGAGCTGACGGGCAACAGCTAAAATACGTCTGCGATGCTCCATTGCGTCGCGCCGCTCGTGTCGTTCCGGCATAAATGGCTCTGGCAAATGGGCCAACCACGGCATCGTGTGAAATTCTTCCATTACAACATTCCCCTTGACAAACGGACAGCTGTCCGGTAAAATTGAATTAAGTGGACACCTGTCCACTATAGGGTACCATAAGACAGGATTCCGGTCAAGGCCGGGCCTGCCTTTGTTACGTTGTATCTCTTGCCTTATCTATCTCCTGCTGACAAACAGATGATTGTCAGCATAACAGTAGAGGAAAGATACCATGGCGAATAGACCAGCTATACGGGCTGAGGGGCTAAAAAAACACTATGGAAAGACACAAGCCCTCACAGGACTTGATCTCGTTGTTGAAGAAGGAACGGTCCTTGCGCTCCTCGGTCCTAATGGTGCAGGCAAAACAACTACCGTACGTATTCTAACGACACTCTTACGTCCCGATGCAGGACGGGCTGAAGTTGCAGGACTCGATGTGATCAAACAGGCAGATCTGCTACGGGCACGTATTGGTCTGACCGGTCAGTATGCTGCTGTTGACGAATATCTAACTGGCCTTGAAAATCTGGTGATGTTTGGTCAGCTCTACCATCTCTCAGGCGCTATGGCCCGACAACGCGCCAAAGAACTACTTGAACGATTTGAACTCGTTGATGCAGCCAGGCGTCCTGTCAAAACCTATTCCGGTGGTATGCGTCGCCGTCTTGATCTGGCCGCGAGCTTAATTATGTCACCACCCATACTCTTCCTGGATGAACCAACAACTGGCCTTGATCCACGTGGTCGTCTGGCGATGTGGGATGTCATCAGTAATCTGGTGGCGGATGGTACAACGGTGCTACTGACAACGCAGTACCTGGAGGAGGCGGATCAACTAGCCAACCAGATCGCTGTGGTTGATCAGGGTAGGGTGATCGCCAAAGGTACGTCAGATGAGTTGAAGGCTCAGATCGGTGGCGAACGGATTGAGCTTACCATTAGCCAGGGTGGAGATATCGCTGCTGCCGCACGTGTGTTGGAAGCCTATAGTATTGGTGAGCCCATTATCAATACCGATCATCGCCATATCATCGTGCCAGTCACGCAAGGTGCGCAGCTCTTGATGACGGTTTTGCGTGACCTCGATAACGCCCAGATCCCTCTAGACGATCTGGCCTTGCGCCGACCAACTCTTGATGATGTCTTCCTTACACTGACCGGGCATGCCATTGCATCAGAAGCCAATGCTGAAGGCACAGTGGATGCACGCCCGATGGCAAGGAGCCAACGATGAGCAGCAAAATCCAGCAAAAAACAGGCCCACTCACGCCACTTTCGCGCCCCGCGCTCTACTGGACCATCTCTGATGCACTGGTCCTGGCGAAGCGCCATCTCATTCAGATCCCGCGCATTCCTGAAGAACTGATCTTTGCCACGATTCAGCCGATCATGTTTGTGCTATTGTTCCGCTATGTCTTCGGCGGCGCTATCGCAGTATCGGGTACCAGTTATGTCAACTACCTGATGGCAGGGATCTTTGCCCAAACAGTGATCTTTGGCTCAACATCAACGGGCATCGGACTAGCCACCGACCTGCAACGTGGACTTGTTGACCGCTTCCGCTCATTGCCAATGACAAAATCTGCGGTCCTCACAGGGCGTACGCTCTCTGACCTGGTCCGCAATACCTTTGTCGTCTTCGTAATGTGGATGGTTGGCCTCCTGGTCGGCTTCCAACCACAGGGCAATATCCTTTCCTGGTTGGCGGCGGCTGGTATGCTCCTTCTCACAAGCTTTGCCTTCTCCTGGATATCGGCAACGATAGGTCTGGTCGTAAGCAGTGTCGAGGCCGCACAATCGGCAGGCTTTATCTGGCTCTTTCCATTGACTTTTGCCAGTAGCGCTTTCGTGCCAACTAAAAGCATGCCCGACTGGCTGCGTGCCTTCGCCGAGCATCAACCTGTCTCACTGATTGTCGATGCCGTACGCGGACTCTTGCTGAACCAGGCCGACGCCTCAACCATCTGGCAAGCGCTCGCCTGGTGTATCGGTATCCTTATCGTCTTTATTCCACTCGCAGTCTGGGCATACGGACGCCGCGTCGCCCGGTAAGTCAAAGATCCTGGGTATCTTTTCTTGATCGTGCCTCAATTCTGAAACCCTGGGTCATCCTGAAGCAAGCACGATGCTTCAGGATGACCTTCTTCAAAAAGCGCACAAATTGAGCACAGTACCATGATAACAGCCACTAGCGAAACACAATGCCTCTTGCTTCCCTGGTGAAGAGATCAAGCTGAGCACTATTTGTCACCTTCGTGCCTCCCAGGTACACGTCTTCTAAGGTGACGCCTTGCACCTGATGGTTTTCGTCATAGCCTCCGATTACGGAGATCGAATATCCAGGATTATAGATGGAGAGGGCCACATGGATATCCTTGAGGACAATGTCTTGAATATGCCCTCGTTCTTCATCAATATTAAATCGGGAGCGTATGACACGGAAGTCAATCAACTTGTCATAATAATGTTCGACCCTGATATGCTCAAATAAGATATTTCTCACCAGGGCTCGATCACCAACATGTATCCCGAAGGGGGCACCATGTCCATGCACCGAGACGATATCAAGATCGCTAAATATAACATCCCTGACTTCATTGATCGTCAGTTCATGTCCGATTTCCAATGCATTTCCAGCCCGGCCTGTCATGATGGTGCATGAGCGCACAAGAATATTATAGACATCATCGACCGCATGATAGGTTTCCCCCGTCACGGGATACGTCCAGTTAAAGCCTTTCAGGACGATGCAGTCGTCATTATTCCTCAGTATGCAATGTTCAATCAGTACATCATGTGAGCCCACCACATCAATACCATCCGAACTAATAATCTCCCCAATCTGCTTGATACGAGCAACATGCACATTACTACAGGCAGCCAGCATGATCATCCAACAGGAAGGCTCAATCATAATGATGCCCTGGATCTCTATGTCACTACAGCGATAGAGCAAAATAGTACGATAGCCTGGCCTGTCTTTGAAGTAACTTCCATCAAGGATACCATTGCCATAAATCTTGATATGGGCCGCATCTGTCGCGCGGATACTACCTCTCACGACGGCCCCACCCTCGATATAGATCGATTCATTATCATGCAAAACAAGTTCACCCACCTCGTGGATCTGTCCGGCCGCAAAATAATAGGTCGCCTTCCCATCATAACTGTCTTCGGGATTCGCATAAAAAAAGAGCGGAAGCGTTACGCCTTCTAGCACAATATGCAGCAACTGATCATTTTTGACCTGAAAACGGGCACAATTATCCGCGACTTCAGCGACGACGCCCAGGCGTTGAGGACTGATAGTCAGCGGTCCTAATTTTTTATTGCTGATGATCTCAACCTGCAGCTCTTCGGAAGAAGAGACAGAAACGAAATAAGCGACGCCAGTCTGCAGGACGTCAAGCGCTTGCCCATTGACAAACACAGCGATTTCATCTGAACGCGGCAATGCGCGCGGGTAAGGATATAAAATCATGTTTCCTCTTTTTCGGCATCAATCCGTATATTTCTACAGTAATTTCCCGATTGCCGTCTGACAGGTGATACGATGGAACTACGACAATCCATTATGTTAATATAAGTATAGGAAATATGATCTTAGCTGTCAAATAATCCGAGATACAGTGAAATAAACAAGATAATAAACAAAAATAAACCTGTAAAAGATTTAAAAAAAGAGATATTCCGGGACATTCATAATGCGAAAAAATTTCTATTTATATTAGTATAACGAATACACGTCACATAGAATAAACCGCTGCAGGACATTAGCAGTGGATATCACGTGTAACGCCAAACAAACATGACGAGATCTCAACGCTGACGATAGCGCGCCAGCTACACCACCTGTAGACTTTCTCATTTCTCATATCCGGTGGTATGATAGTTGTTCCTACGTAGTGTTATAAAGAGAAGAAAAAGCAGCGACGACATTAAGTAACAGGTATAAGGAGGTTCATACAAGACGTATGGATACTGTGCACGAAGCATGGCAGCGCATCGATGCCTGGATACAGCAATTCGCACCATCACAAGCGAATACCTATTTTTATCCAGGTGCCTCTAACGAACAGATTGCTCATATTGAAACAACGCTAGGGTTACAACTTCCAGAAGATATTAAGGAGTCTTATCACATTCATAATGGAGGGGAGAGCATTTTGGGCTGGGGAAACTTTTTCAGTATAGAATATTTTGGGAAAAGTAGATATGCGCAATTATTGCAGGAGCCAGGGTGGGCAGGCAAAACTCCTCAATGGGTACAGCAAGGAAAAAAACTGCCCGTAGAAGCTGTTTGGAGACACCCTTCCTGGATAGATTTTACAACGAATGGTGCAGGTGATACTCTCTGCATTGATCTCTCTCCCGCCGCCGAGGGCACCTATGGGCAAATCTTAGATTGGGGACATGAGACCGGAGTGACTAAAGTAGTCTTTTCTGGTTTTCGTGAACTGCTCTCTGTCTTTGTTCTTCACCTCGAAGCAGGTATCTATGGGCCTCATGGAGGCGCTTTTTTGGTGCAAGTTCATCCCCGCATTCAGGAACGTCGAGCCGCTTTTTTGGCCGATTCCCCTGGGAAGCCACTCATTCGAGAAGCATATAGGAATCTCTGGGATGGAAGTGAGCTTGATGAAGAGCTTTTTGAGCAGGTCGGCACTCTGGAAAATGCCACCCTCGAAGACCGCTTTTTTGCTTCTTATGCTATACATACATTTATTAACACTGACGATACGGATCTTCTGGAAATAGCACAGAGCGCTCCTGACGATCATTGGATACGCGATGAAATTCCTTTCTTTGCGTAAAGAGCATCCAACGCTCACACATTCACAACGCTCAGTGAAGAAGCACACGGCGAATAAATCATTCATACATCCTCACGCTCCACTCGTTTAAAGACGGGTGGAGCCCTTTTTAATATGAAACGCACAACATAAAAATGGACTGCATGCATCGGGACAAACGATGTTGTCCAATGCAGGGCTTTTTAATTTTCCTTTTCCTGGCGCCTACGGCGCCGGAGTCTGGTGTGGTGTGTGTTCTGTGGGCGGCCGCAGCCGCCCACAGAACACACACCACACCAGAAATACTCTGTATATGATTTGCCTGACAGTTACTCCCGGCTGAAAATGAAAAAGCCCTGTATCCAATGGAATAGAGTGGTAGAGAAGTTGCTCGTATGCTATTCTTAGAGATACTCAGAAGTTATGATAAGGATGAAAAACATATGACAACATCGCATAGCCAGCAGCAGTCCGACTCGCATCATCATGTGCCATCACTCTTTAGCGATTTTGACCTTTACCTGTTTGGACAAGGACGGGATTATCGTATCTATGAGAAAATGGGGGCGCATCCTCGTGTTGTCAATGGCGTCGCTGGCGTCAACTTTGCTGTTTGGGCACCTGGCGCACGCGCCGTCTCTATCATAGGAGACTTCAATAACTGGGACCGTGAGAGCACGCCGATGCATCTACGACATAAGGAGCTTGGGGTATGGGAGCACTTTGTCCCAGGTGTGAACGTTGGCGCGCTCTATAAATATACAATTACGTCGCGCTACAACGACTATATTGTAGATAAAACTGATCCATATGGCTTTTCTACCGAAGTACGTCCACAGACAGCGAGTATTGTCAGCGATATTCATCGGCATAGTTGGCAGGACAACGCATGGATGCTCCAACGAGAGAAACGACAGGATCTCAATGCGCCGCTGTCGATCTATGAATTACATCCTGGCTCGTGGCGGCATATACCAGAACGGCACCAGGAAGGGGCGACAGAAGAAGATCGCTATTTGACCTATCGTGAACTGGCTCCCGCGCTCGCTGAATATGTCAAAGATCTGGGCTTTACACATGTAGAACTCACGCCTATTACCGAGTATCCCACCGATGCATCATGGGGCTATCAAGTCACAGGCTATTATGCTCCCACCAGTCGCTTCGGCACACCAGAGGATTTTCAATATTTTGTCGATTATATGCATCAACACGAAATTGGGGTCTTACTGGACTGGGTGCCATCCCATTTCTCCCAGGATGGTGATCCGGTACATCATTTACATGGGCCGCAACTGGGCAACTTTGATGGCACGCACCTGTATGAATATGCCGATCCACGCAAGGGCGAGCATAAAGAGTGGGGAACATATGTGTTCGACTATGGGAAAAGTGAGGTCAAAAACTTTCTCATCGGCAGCGCCATGCTCTGGTTGCATGAGTATCATATTGATGGACTCCGTGTCGACGCTGTTGCCTCAATGTTGTATCTGGACTATCTACGCGATCCCGGTCAATGGACCCCCAATATCCATGGTGGCCGTGAACATCTGGAAGCGGTAGACTTTTTGCGGCAGTTGAACGATGCGGTCTCCACGCAAGAGCCAGGTACCATCACGATTGCCGAGGAGTCCACCACCTGGCCGTTTGTCTCACGTCCAACATATACGGGTGGGCTCGGCTTTAGCTATAAGTGGAATATGGGCTGGATGCATGACATGCTTGAATATATGCAGATTGATCACATCCACCGACGCTATCACCACAACAATATCACCTTCTCGCTGATGTATGCATACTCTGAGAACTTTGTCTTGCCCCTGTCACACGATGAAGTCGTACATATTAAGCACTCACTCATTAATAAAATGCCCGGTGACTTGTGGCAGAAATTTGCGAATCTGCGCGCATTCTATGGCTACATGTGGGGCCATCCCGGCAAAAAGCTGCTGTTCATGGGGGGTGAATTTGGACAATGGCGCGAATGGAACTTCGCGGAAAGCCTGGATTGGCATCTACTCACACCACCAAGCGATCCACATCATGCTCAACTACGGGATTTTGTCCGTGACCTCAACACACTGTATCACCAGGAACCTGCTTTAAGCGTCTTAGATAGCTCTGAGCAAGGCTTCTCCTGGATCGACCCGAATGACTCCGACAATAGCGTCATCTCCTTTATGCGACGCAGCCATCGACCTGAAGAGACGCTCATTTTTGTCTGTAACTTCACGCCCACTCCCCATCATAACTATCGCATTGGCGTACCCTATACAGGTGCATATTATGAAGTTCTCAATAGCGACGCTACCCACTACGGTGGGAGTGGACTGATAAATGATGCCCTACTGCCCAGTAGTCCACTCCACTGGCAATCCTGTCCACACTCCATTGTCTTAACACTGCCACCGCTCGCCACCATCGTGCTCAAACCACGAACGTTGGAAAACAACAACGCATAGTTCTCCCGCCCGGCCTGGTAGATCCAGGCCG
This sequence comes from Dictyobacter alpinus, assembly GCF_003967575.1. Taxonomy (NCBI): domain Bacteria; kingdom Bacillati; phylum Chloroflexota; class Ktedonobacteria; order Ktedonobacterales; family Dictyobacteraceae; genus Dictyobacter; species Dictyobacter alpinus. The sequence goes on along the minus strand of NZ_BIFT01000002.1, from coordinate 2,337,381 downwards.
GGCTGACGGATCAGGCGAGCGGCGCGCTGAGTATAGTATCGTAGAACATAAGCTCATATTCGTGGCTGAGACGGATCGCGCGCGTGATGTTGCGGCGTTCCGTAGGATCACTGGAGCGTTGCAGCAATTGTTGATCGATGGGCGCAACTTTTTCCTCTAACGCTTTATGCCCCCAGAAAAATTCGATCTGTGCTTCAGTGAGGTTATAATGCTTGATCAGCGCCGGTGCGATACGCAGGCAAATCTGGATAAAGATATCCTCACTGGCACTGACGGCAGCCAGCCGTTCGCCGGGTGATCCATAGGCGAGCATCCAATAGAAATAATTCGTCAAAGCCATGCAACCGGCCAGAGGTTCAATCTGCTCAAAGTCTGAGCGTTGCAGGCCGACCGCCTCACCAAAGCGGATCAAGATCTCATGTCCACCAACCTTGGGAAGCAGTTTCTGGATCAGCAACACCTGAGCATCAATATCCTTCTCACCAGCAATCGCGAGTGCGTCCAGGCGGTACATTTGCATCACCACCAGCGCATCCTGCAGAGCAAACAGACGCAGACGTTCGACCGGCAATGTCCCCTGCTCAATTTCAGTCCATAATGGATGGTATAACAATTTCTGGCGTAATGTCGCCAGATCTTCTGTCAGCAAGGTATCTGAGAAACCCATAATCTATGCATAGCTCCTTTTTTCAGCTAAGATGTGCTTTGTTGCTTGTAGCTACACTCACTCCCATCGAGCCGCCGACCGTTGGTTGACAGAGCGGCATTTCAATAGTGATCTCGCAGCCACCAGCGGGATGATTCCGGATAGTAATTGTACCACCCTGTTTCTCTACCAGCAGTTTGCACGTATACAGGCCTAAGCCAGCAGCCTGACGCACTTTGTCACCAGGCTGCTGGCTGCCATGATAGAACTTCTAGAAAACATGCGGGAGATCCTCCGGGGCAATACAGCAACCGGTATCACGTAAGACAAACGAGAGAGCATCCGTTTTATGAGTGCAGATAAGAGAAATGTTTCCATGTGCTGGTGTATAACGTAGCGCGTTCTCAAAGAGATTATCTAACATTTGCTCGATACGGTGCAGATCAATAGAGACTTGCTTGCGCTGAGTTGCCAGATGATGATACATAGACACAAACGTGATTTCGTGGGCAGTAGCCTGCAATGTATCCATGTGCGCTTTCCGCTTGAGCTCCTCTTCCAGCCACACAGGTTCAGGTTGAAGCACAAAACTGGTGTGTTCGAGTGAAACAACAAGCAACATATCGTTCAGCAAGCGCGTCATACGTTGACTATTTGCCTCCAGGACCGGCAGGTAGCGGTTCAAGCGCTCATTGCGTTTCTCACCGGCTTCGATACGTGCCAGACTCTCAACATGTCCTTGAATGATCGTAACCGGCGTGCGCAAATCATGCGAGAGCACCGCCATCATGGTACGCATCTCTTCCTGTTTTCCCCATTCTCGTTCCAACGATAACTGTAATTCATGGCGCAGTTGATTAAAGGCAGCACAGAGATCGCCTAATTCATTGCGACCCCGATAGTTGATGGAAAAGTTGAGATCCTGCTGGCGAATTTTCTCTACAGCTTGCATCAATTCATCCACTGGCTGGCGAATGTTACGCTTGAGCAAGTTGGCGAAAAAGAGGATAGCCGCACCCAGGACAATAAAGGGCAAAGTGACAAGCAGTAAGATGACAAGAGCCTGAAGAGGGCGATTATGCGCAAAGATCGTCGTGCTCTGGACACTCAAAGTCACCAGATAGACACCAATCAATTCCAGAATACAGGTAAGTATCAATGTTGTCAGCAAAATGCCTAAAACATACCAGATGAACAGACGCCCAAACACAAAACGCGGACGCCGCCCTCCAGGCTGCGTTATAGTGATGTCTTGCGTGCCCATTTATATCCTACTCCCCAGACCGTGTTGATATACTCGCTGTGTGCATCAAACTGTGTGAGCTTTCTGCGGATGCGTTTGATATGTTCAGTGACCGTCTCGGTATTTCCTGGCGCATCGAGCCCCCAGATACGATCATAGATGACCTCACGTGAAAAAATCTGTTGTGGGTGCAAGGCTAACAGCTGAATAATCTCAAACTCTTTCCGGGTCAATGACACATTTTTGTGCGCATAACGTACCTCGTATGCGCTAAGGTCAATGACTAGTTCACCATAGCGCAACAGCATAACCTGACCCATCTGAGCTGCTTGTTGTTGACCTCGATGGTGACGGCGCAAATGCGCTTCAATGCGAGCGATCAACTCTTTGATGCTGAACGGCTTCATCACATAATCATCTCCACCAACACGAAAGCCCTGAATTTTATCTGCATCGCTCTGTTTCGCACTGAGAAAGAGGATGGGAATATCCCATCCTGCGCGTAATTGCTCACAGACAGAGAAACCATCGCGCCCGGGTAGCATGATATCCAGAATCACCAGGTCCAAACGATGCTGCTGAGCCATTAGTAAAGCTTGCTTACCATCAAAGGCAGCATAAACCGTATATCCTTCGTCTTCCAGGGCATCTTGCACAAATTGAACTATTTCATCTTCGTCATCAACGACTAAAATAGTGCCTTTCGCTTCCTTCTGGAGAGATGACACGTTTAACCTCTCTACCTTCCCTTGTTTTTTCTCTATTATACAAATCATTACGCTTCTTATACAATCAGATAGTGAATCAAATGCTCAATATGTTCAAAACATATCTGAAGACACACCTACATCTTCCTGTGTTTATATTTTGTTGAGAAGTCTGTTTTAAGATAGCGCTAGTTGTGAGGGAAGAAACAACGACGATCCCTGCGGTGTCACCCGTACTAAAAATTTTTCATAACGGAGAATATATGTCTTTTGATCACCTTTTATATGAATGGCGCCTCCATTGGAAATCCATGTTATTGGCCCCGGTTGCATTGATGGTTGCCTGTATCCTTTTCGCCTTATTGCAACTGAGCTTAAAGGAAAATATTGGACGTACCTATCTCAGTTTCGCGGAGGTCTTTCTGCCTCTGGCGGCGGGAGTCATCTCCGGATCTTTGATCATACGGGAACCTGCTCTTGAGCTGCAATTGACGGTAGCACAGCCCTATCGTAAGACAAAAACGCATAGCGCTCCTGCTCATTGCCTATGCCTGCATCTGTTGTTTGCTCATTAGTAGTATGGCGTTCCTCCATTTCTGGTTTTTACCACCGTACGTGCTGACCTGGCCACTCATCTGGCAGTGGACGTTAGCGCAACTCATCTGGTTTGCGCCGCTCGTCTGGTTTGTAGTCGTTGGGATGTGTATCTCGATTATCACGCTGAATAGCGTTACAAATGGTGCCATGCTCGCCGCATTTTGGATTGTCGAGTTACTATACTGGGGACCCTTCCATGATAACGTCTGGCTCCGGTCCATCTATATCTTTCCAACGATTATATGGATATATCAGGGAGAACATGTCGCCTTACCGGCCTGGTACCTGAACGCTTACTGGCTTCTCCCTCATCTAGAACAAATAGCGATGGCCGTGATCTTGTTTGTGTTGTCATGGTTTCTCTTGCGCAACACCGAACATCTCTTGAAAGGAGCTACCGCCGAATGAATGCAGGCCACCCATCTCGCCGAGCTCAATTTTTGGGCATTATAACATATGAGTTTTGGATGCAAGTTCGTCGCCCCTCTCTCTAAGTTTTCTTTGGTCTGATTACCATCTATGCCTACTTTGTTGTAGGCGGAGGCATCCGTTTATATCCAAACATAAAACAGGAGCTTACGACGCATTCATTGTTGTTCACCATTGCAGATATTGTAGGCAATGGCGAATTATTATTACCATTGTGTGTTGGGTGTTTGTTAGCTGACCGCTTGGTACGAGATCGACAGGTGAAGGTCGCTGAACTTTTTGAGACGATGGATGTTTCTTTGCGCATGCGTCTGTGGGGAAAATATGTTGGAACGCTGATAGCTACCTGTGTACCTCTCTTTCTCGTGTTGAGCATTTTCATGGGATACATCTATGCCGCCTCACAGAGCCTGCTGGTCATTCCGCTTTTTGTGCTGGCATTTCTGGTCATTGCGGTTCCAGGATTACTGTTTGTGGCGGCCTTTTCGCTCGCGTGTCCAATGGTCATGCCTGTGCCGCTCTATCAATTTCTGTTTGCCGGCTACTGGTTATGGGGAAATTTATTTCTGAAACAGCAAGTGCTGCCCACGCTCAGTCGAACGATCCTGACACCCTCGGGCTCCGTGATCGCCAATGGCTTCTTCAGCACCAATACAGAGATCTTAGGTACAACGCCAGTCTCTGCATCCATTGCCAGCATGATCGTGTTGGTCAGTGTAGCCGCCATGGTTATGATCGCGCTGGAGCGTTTTCTGAAGTGGCAACAATTTCATTAAAAAAGGAACAGTGCTTCATGCACATAGAGAAGGAGAGAAAGAATACAAGCGCTTAAAGGCGTGAATCTGACCATCCCACATGGCATGTTTGGCTTGCTCGGACCAAATGGGGCAGGGAAAACAACCTTTATGCGCATCCTGGCAGGCATTCTCCAACCATCAGGCGGAATCTTACGCATCGGGAATATTGATGCCACGACCGAGCAAGGACGTCGACAGGTCAAGAACCGGTTAGGCTATCTCCCTCAAGATCTGGGGATGTATCCAGATCTGTCTGCGCGCGATTTCCTTGACTATGTCGGTATATTGAAAGGTCTCACCGATCGCAAGACGCGTTTACAACGTGTGGATACCTTGCTGGAAACGGTGGCACTTACTGGGGTGGCCAAACGGAAGATCAAAACTTTTTCTGGTGGGATGAAGCGGCGTGTGGGCATCGCGCAAGCGCTGCTCAATGATCCGCAGTTGCTCATTGTGGATGAGCCGACCGCAGGGCTGGATCCAGAAGAGCGTATTCGCTTTCGCAATCTGCTCTCAGAATTTAGCGGAAAACGCACCGTACTCTTATCAACCCACATTGTAGAAGATATCGCCCAAACCGCCCAGAATCTAGCCATTATCCGCAGCGGACTGGTGCTGTTTCAAGGCACTATTGCGCAAATGTTACAGGCGACGCGGGGCAATGTCTGGATGATCACGACCGATGGTCGTAAACCGAGTGAAGACATGTCGATTGTTTCTATGCTTCATACTGAGCAGGGTATTCAGTATCGCGTCGTAGGCAATCTTCGCAACCACCCAGGTATTGTTTCCGCAGTTCCCGTTGATCTCAATCTTGAAGATTGTTATATCTGGTTCATGCATGCACAAAAAAATCCCATCCACATTTTTCTAGGTCAATAGGTATATGTCTTGTCAGTGACCACGAATCCTAGACCATCAGGAGGTGAGCTGGACATTTACGCTGGAGGCTGATCGTCACCAGCGGCATGATGGGGAGTGCAAGCAGACACGCCCCTGATATAGATGCGTCGCAGGCCTTCTAAGATCTGCTCTGACGTGTATCCGCGTCTCTGCCGTTGAAAGAGATAGAGGGCAGGATCAGAGGTGGCAATGATCGCGTCGGCGGTATAGATGGGATCCAGTGGCGCAAGTTCCTCCTGAGTAATGGCTTCCTCAAGCAAATGCGCGATGAGGCTATGGGAGGCACGATAGTACGGCGTGCTAAACTTCATCTCTCGCTTTGAGGCAGACGAGGTATCCATGATTGCCGCTAAAAATAATCCTTCCTCCTCGATGAAAGCAATGCTTCTGCGGAGGACGCTGTCCAGGCGCTGTAATGCTGACCATATTTTTTCATCCTGGGCATCCGCCTGAATCTCCTCTGAGAAACGCTGAGCGCTCTCATTGAGCAGATCCAGAATCAATTCGCCCTTGTGGGCGTAGCGGCGATAGAGCGTTCCTTGACCCACACCTGCTTCCTGGGCAATCTGATGCATACTGACATCTTCAACCCCGCGCTCAGCAAACAACTGCCGAGCCACCCGCAAAATGCGCTGATCAAAATCGGCCGCCTGGCGCTGTTCTGGCCGCCTGCGCATCCCTGTTTCTTTGTTCGGAATGACCTGTTCCTCCCGTCTGCCTGTTTCCATATCCTGGCATCTCCACTTGACAAAGGGACAATTGTCCTCTAAAATACTCTACATGAGGACAATTGTCCCAATATAGAGTATAAGGCCTGCCACAATCCTCGTCAAGCATGGATAAAGCTTGACGCATGAGAAAAAAACAGTATATATGTTTGTCTTGAAGGCCCGGGATGGTATAGCTAGCTCGTGCTTGTGCCAAAGACGACTGGCTGGTACACAACCTGCTTTCCGTCATTGAGCAAGAGACAGACGAATAGAGGAAGATATAATGACAACCAAGCACCTTGTTGATCCTGAGCTCGCTGCTCTCCTTGAGCAGATTCCTGCCACCGTAGTGACTGATGAAAACCTGAGGCAGATACGCGCCATGAGTCCACGAGCATCTGCAAACTCGCCTCAGTTTCCTACGATTACCGTAACCGAGCGCTTCATCCCCGGTCCAGAAGGAGCACCCGATGTACGGGTACTGGTCTATCAGCCAACCTCGGTGCAGGGCGTGGTCCCAAGCCTGCTCTGGCTTCACGGGGGCGGCTATATTATGGGTTCGGCTGATGCGGAAGACCTCACGGTCAAAAATATCGTGTCAGCTCTTGGATGTGCCGCCGTTTCGGTGGATTATCGTCTGGCCCCCGAGACGCCCTATCCTGGTCCGGTCGAGGATTGTTACGCAGCCTTGAAATGGCTCTCGACGCATGCCGACGAGCTTGGTATTGATCCAAATCAGATCGCGGTTGGCGGCAGCAGTGCAGGCGGAGGACTGGCCGCCGCATTAGCGCTCCTGGCACGGGACCGTGGGGAATTCCCTCTGGCGTTCCAATTCCTGCTCGCTCCTATGATTGATGATCGCACGTGTACACTGGCGCAACCACATCCCTACACAGGAGAATTCATCTGGAGAGCAGAGGCCAATTACTTTGGTTGGCGCTCGCTGCTAGGTCAGGAACCCGGGGGCACCGATGTTTCGCCCTATGCTGCGGCGGCCCGTGCTGAACACCTGGAGGGCCTGCCCGCCACCTTCCTCTACGTGGGCGCACTCGATCTGTTTCTGGAGGAAGATCTGGAGTATGCGCGCCGCCTGCTACGGGCCGGCGTGCCAACAGAGTTCCATGTCTATCCCGGTGCCTACCACGGCTTCCGCATGGTTGCCAATGCCCAGGTTACACGGACATCCGAGCGAGATCTGCTAGCAGCCTTAAAACGCGCGTTTGGTCCAGCCCGGCGCTCAAACGAACATTCCCAGGCCTCCCACGCCTGAAACCAGAACATCAAGAGTGGCGGGACGCCTGCATTTGTGCAGATTCTCAATCAGTAGAGCAGCAGTGTGCTACTGCTGCTCAAGTTGCAGGGATTGTATCGGGAAGGTTTGCCCTGTCATCTGCGAGCTGCCATCGAGAAACGCCATACAAGGAATGCGACGCTCCATGTGTGGGTCCGCCTTGCCTTTTCTACGCAGAAACAACGCCTTTAATCACTGTACTGAGTGTCTCAAGTGCCTGTGAGAGAAGCGTTTCCTCAATGACCAGTGGAACAAGGATACGGAGCACATTGCCATACAACCCCGCCTTGAGGAGAAGGAGGCCCTGCTTGCGCGCATCAACCAGTATCTGATCAACAAGTTCTGGTGCCGGCTCCTTGCTTTGACGATCATGCACAAACTCAAGTCCAATCATAGGACCAAGGCCACGCACATCACCAATTTCCGGTATCTCGTGAGACAACGTGCGGCAATAATCCATCATGTGATTGCCAAGCTGCTGTGATCGTGTCAGCAGATCTTCCTGCTCGAAGGCATCTAGTACAGCTAATCCGGCCGCACAAGATAGTGGATTTCCGGCATAGGTACCACCTAGTCCACCAGGGGTTGGTGCATCCATTACCTCAGCGCGGCCAATCACCCCGGAGAGGGGAAGTCCACCAGCCAGACTTTTGGCAACTGTGATCAGATCCGGCACAACGTCACTATGCTCAATAGCAAACATTTTCCCGGTTCGACCAAAACCGGACTGAATCTCATCTGCAATCAGTAGGATGCCATGTTGCTGTGTAATGCTTCTCAGTTCACGCAAAAACTCGAACGGAGCGGGAACAAAGCCACCCTCGCCAAGGACTGGTTCGATAATGATCGCTGCAACTTGATCTGGGGTGATCTGGGTATGAAAGAGTTCTTTCAGCGCAAGGATAGCTTGTTCACTACTCCATCCCCGGTATTCATAAGGATAGGGAGCGTGATAGATCTCGGGTGCAAATGGTCCAAAATGTTGTTTGTAGCCCGTAGCTTTTCCGGTAAGGCTCATTCCCAGCAAGGTGCGGCCATGGAAACTGTGCGTGAAGGCAATCACGGCCGAGCGTTGCGTTGATGCCCGAGCGATTTTAATCGCGTTCTCGACCGCCTCGGCTCCGCTTGTTAAGAGCATAGTCTTCTTCGGAAATGTTCCCGGTGCGGCTGCATTTAAGCGTTCTGCCAGGCGGATATAGACTTCATACATACCAACCTGAAAACAGGTGTGCGTGAAAAGCTCTAACTGCGTCTGCACAGCCTGAACAACCCTGGGATGGCTGTGCCCAACATTGAGAACACCGATGCCTCCTGTGAAATCAATATAACTGTTGCCATCAACATCCCAAAGAGATGCTCCTTGCGCCTGGACAATCATAATGGGATGGATATTCGCAACCCCCAGGGGAATATTTTTCACCCGTGACTGCAAAAGAGCCTCAGTGCGCGACTGGTGATCAAGCATGGTATTTTCTGTCCTCTCGTCTCCATAAATTAATAGCTTTATGAAAAGTATAAAGAATTACCACCGAGAAAACTAGCGAGGAATGAAATAGACTCCAATGATCTTTTTTATCCCGGGAAGATACATACTTCTTTGCTATCTAAAAAAGAATCAAACGCTTACCAGTAAAACACCCGTCAGGATCACGCCCACCCCGACCCACTGCCAGATCATCAACCGCTCATTGAGGAACATCCACGCGAGCAAAATAGTGATAGCGCTGTACAATGAGGTCAGTGCGGTCGTGATCGTTGTGTACGTCTGCCCGACTCCGAGGTTGAACGAGAGCAATGCGCCTGAATCAAGGATAGCAGCGACGAGCAGCAGAGGAGCCATTGGCCATACCATTCCCAATTTGAAAGGCCCACGCACACGAAGAACGAGCAACGCACAGAACAGTTGTACGAGTCGTGTCACCCATACCGGCCACAGTACTCCAAGCGTTGGCGTAATGCGGTTGAGTGCCCAAAAGTACACCCCAAAGCAGATGGTAACGCCTACCGCTTCTGGAAGTCCAGCCAGTGAAGAGGGACCCAAGACTCCTCGTGCGCGAGCAACGACAATCACTCCTAAAACAAGCAACACCGTTCCCACAAGGGTGAGGACGGGTGGCCGCTCTCCTGTCAAGAGAGCAAGCACGGCAGTAACGACTGCGAACCCGGATGCAATTGGGGAGACGAGTGAGAGCGTCCCAACGGCAAAAGCGCGATACAGTAGGAGTGTTCCAACAAAGTTGATGATACTGATGCCACCCATGAATGCCCAGATTCCAAAGGACCGAGGAGGAGCCTGCTGTGTAAAAGCAAGCACTCCTCCAACAACGAGGACGCCAAACAATTGAATGGCAAAAAGTGCCTGAAGTACGCCGATACGTCGGGTAGCCTGAGTCACGACAAAGTCCGCCAGGCCAAAGCAGATTGCTGCTAGTAGTCCGAAAAGAATCCCCATATCATGCCTTTCTTTTCTCTCGGCCTCGATCGGAAGACATATCTATCTGCTTGTATGAAGTAAGCAAAGCAACAAAATACGCGTGTAGAAGCCTTTCGCATGGATCTTTTCCGAGTTGGTAACCCACCGCAATCTTGTCCTTTCAACGCATAGCAAGCTATCATCATTTTTTACAAAGAAGCGGCAGGACGAGGGCAGAGGCGCCTCAGCTCCCAGAAACGTTTAGCTCTGCCGTTACTGCGATGAGGTCTTCTGCTGTCAGATGCAGGCGTGCTGCGGCAACGTTTTCTTCTAAATGCGTGACTGAGGATGTACCAGGAATCGGAAGGATAACTGGTGAGCGAGCAAGAAGCCAGGCCAGGGAAAGTTGGGCTGGTGTCGCTTGATAGTGTCGTGCCAGACTTGCAAGAGATCCATCCGTCTGTGCGAGTTTCCCCTTGCCAAGAGGCAAAAAAGGTAGAAAAGCGATCTGCTGTTGCGTACACCAATCAACGATCTGCTCTGAACTGCGATCAGTAAGATTGTAGAGATTTTCAACGCTAGCAATAGGGATGACAGCGTGTGCCTCTTTGAGCAAGGCAAGGGTTACATTACTCAGACCAATATGACGAATTTTTCCCTCGCGTTGTAGAGCTTGCAACGCTCCAAGCGACTCCATGAACGGGACGTCGGTACTGCCACCATAACGGAAATGCACAATATCCAGTTGTTCTAATTTCAGATGACGAAGATTCTCTTCACACGCGAGGCGAAGACGCTCCGGATGTGGGTCTGGCTGAAAGCTCCGATCCTCTCCACGTCTGAAACCGATCTTGGTTGCCAGCACGAGATTCTTAGGATAGGGATACAATGCCTCAACAATGAAGCGATTCGCAACCTGTGGACCATAATAGTCGGAAGTATCAATGAAATTCACGCCTACATCGATTGCTCTCCTGAGTACAATTCGCACGTGTGCTGGATCGGCTGGTTCGCCCCATGAGCCTGCACCCGGAATCTGCATCGTCCCAAAGCCCATACGATGAACCACAAGATCTCCGCCAATCGTAATGCTTCCTGCTGCCGCTGCTGGCAATGATTCAAAGAATTGAGACGCGGAATTTACGGTCATCTTCTTGTCCTCTTTCTATCTTTTTGTGTTTTCTTCATGCTGAAAGAGAGCTGAACAGTTATGCTCACTTTCTATCCTTCAAGTCGTTGCATAGAGTATAGTTGTATATGCAACAATGAGAGCATACCATAAACTTGTTGTGTGTGCAATACTTGCACACACAACAAGTTTATGGTATGCTTGGAGCATGACGGAGACATTAAACCGAACACAATTGAAGGCCTGGCGAACATTCATTACCGCTCACGCAACGGTAATTGATCTCATCGAACGCAATTTAGCTGAAGCGAAGCAGCTACCGCTTTCATCCTACGATGTGTTGCTGGCACTTGTTGAAGCGCCCAACCGTCGTCTACGCATGAATGAACTCGCGCACGCTGTCGTGCTTAGTCGCAGTGGCCTGACACGTCTTGTAGATCGTTTAGAACAAGAAGGATTTCTCAAACGCGACCGCACCGGGCCAGATCGACGAGCAACCTATGCAGTTCTCACGCTCAAAGGGTTTCGGGCCTTTCGGCAGGCGTGGCCAATCTACGCGCAAGGAATCGAGAAGCATTTCGCTCAGCATCTAACAGAACAGGAAATGTCTATGCTCACCCAGATGCTTGGACGCGTGTTGGCCGCAGCAGAAAAACCATCGTTCCCCCTCTCTTCAGAATCCTAAAAAGAGGATACTTCTCATATAGCAACCAAATAAGGTCATCAATCAGGCATCTTCCTGATTGATGACCTTATTTTTCAGTAAGACAGCGCTCAGTCTTAACTATCCTCAGATTTTTTTCACAGGATAGTCACAACAAATTGTTGTCAGCAGATGTCCCGAATCTGTAAAGGTAAATATGATGCGTGTTCCCATTTTCAAAAAATAACGAAACAGAAGAGAAACAATGCTATCAAAGCATCAGATACCGATATTCCATCATCTATCCTGCTAATCCCACCAAAACCACCACACCTGACCATTTAATAATACCTTTGCTAGAGCTTGAATACTTCTCATACGCTGGTCAATCAGATCCGGACAAAAGACGTATTGTTCTTTTGCTAAGTCAAGCGCTTCTTCCCATCTAGTTGGAGGACGTAAAACCCGCAGTTCCATGGCACCGGAAACCATACTCACAACCTCAGCTCCCCAGCGCTCGTTCCAATATTTGAGCATAGCAACTTGAACAGCGAGTGATGGATCCCATTCATTCATTGTCACGGGCAGATACGCTGGTACTTCCCAGCAATTGAGTGTAGGAACAAGTGCAATGGGCGCCCATGAAGGATTTGTAAAGGAAAATCTACCAAGATGAAGGCTCAATGAAAAATGGTCATCGGAATAATCCACATAGTCACTGCTCTTGCCTTCATCAATAATCGTATGATAACGTCCCTTATGGTAGTATTCCTGTTGTAACCATTCCTGCTCCAGCCATGCAGAAATGTCAAAACGCGACGTTTCCTCAAGGAGAGTTACAACTCTATCATTTTGCCATGGAGGTATCCTAAAATTATCCCACCCGATTACTGGCCAATATCCAGTGTTTGAAACGAGATTGCGTAATATTTCCCAGTGGGCAAGAAGTTGAGAAGCGGGAGTACGAAGAAGATAAGTTATATTTTCTTCTCCCCGTTGGTATCCTGGAATATCCAGTGAAGATTGTTCAAAAGAAGCGTATTGAAGTATTTCTTCTATCTCCATATATTCTCCTCCTAGAGCAAGATGAATGACAAGATTCCTCCAACGCATCATCATTATACGAACAAAGTAGAGAATAATAGAGATTGTTGTAGAAACTCCCTCAATCTTGTCTAGTTAAGGAAGTTCGTAATATTATAGATTCACTTTACATTATAATCAGAGGCATATCCTAAGATATAATCTGGTCCAAAATGACGACGGATAATTGGCTGAATTACAGGCTCTAACCGTTGATCAATGTCTCCCGTAGTTGTATAAAAGACCAAAAATTGAGAAAGCGTGTCTTGGAATGATGATGCAAGTGCACCATATTCAATCAAATATGGCTTTGTCAATGAAAAAAGCATTACTCCAGACCAGGAACGCTTATAGTTTAAAGGATGAACCCCATCAACGGGAAAGCCAAAAAATATACATATATTCTCGGTTTCAAAAGAGAGATGCTGAAGGACCTCGACAAAACTACTTTCATTATTACCGTTATAACGCAACGTAGTAATCACACTAAGATCTTCACAATCCTCCATTTCTTGCATAATCCATGAAGGATGAATGTCAGGAATGATATGATCATGGTAATCAAAGACTTCTGGAGAATCAAGCACATCTCCCACAAATATAGTGAACGGGTATGTTACAAGAACTTCGCTAATTAAATCACCAATGAGCAGGTTCATTTGCTCAGTGTTTAACCGCTTTTCCGGTCTAGACGCTCCAATAAAATCACAAATAATACTCATATTTCCTCCATCTCTCTTTATCTATAATTAGATCTCTTTTGAAGTAAGTATTTTTCATCTCCAGTTTACAAATTCTTCATCAAAAATCATTCCATCATACAACGCATCATCGCATTTGAGAACTTGACATCAGAAGAAAAAAGCAAATATATAATAGAGCATTCAAAATAAAAAGGGAAGAAAGATTATAGCATATGGCAAATGAGCAGCACGTAAAGATTATAAAAACTGGAGACGAGGGCTGGACCTGGGACAAGTGGAGACGAGAAAATCCCACTATTCAGCCTGATTTAAGCGGTGCGGATCTTTTCGGCCTCGCACTCAACGCAGTAAATTTTTATCGCGCAAACATGCATAGCGCTATGATGTCCTCCTGCGCTGTAACAAGCGCAGATTTTCGTGAAGCAGATCTGATAGATGCCAATCTCAGCGAAGCTCTTCTTATTAAAGCTAAATTATCTCACGCAAAGCTACACCGCGCTGATTTGGTAGGAGCAGACTGTAGTGCGGCGGATCTCAATTATACGGAATTGCAGGGAATAAGAGCTATTAGTTCTGTTTTTAATCACGCGAATTTGAGTAACGCTAATCTAAAAGATGCTGATTTCAGGCTGGCAGAATGTAATAGTGGAGACTGGCAACACGCTGATCTTAGAAACGGAATTTTAGCCAGTGCTTCTTGTGCTAAAACAAATTTTAGCTACGCCAATTTAAGAAGTGCTAATTTAAGGTGGGCCGATTTACGAAATACTATCTTCGCTGGTGCCGATTTACGAGGTGCTGATTTACGCAACGCTATTTTAGTTGGGGCCGATTTACGAGGGGCCGATTTACGCAACGCTATTTTAACTGGAGCTGATCTGATAAATGCCAATCTCCTTGGAGCAAAACTGGAAGGGGTAGATCTCTTTAGTGCTAAAATCGAAGGGGTCAATTTATTGGAAACGGAACAATGATGTCAGGGATGCACACTACACCAATCGCGTCAGTTCTTCAGATCTAAATTCTCTTCCAACTGCTCGGGCGAATCGCATAATTTCCCTGACATATCATCAAAATAATACACCTCATAATGAGGAGCTAGTTCTTGTTTGACTTTTTTCCATAGGTGAATCCCATCTCGTCTCCATGCTAATTCTGCTTCTGGAGTCTCAAAGCTCGACGCGATGGGATTTTCCATATTCAGGATCCGATCATAACGATCGGCCCAAGCATATAATAAATGAACCGTCTCTTGTTGCAACGGTAACGCTTCTGGTTCAATAGGTCCACTGACAGTATCCATGGGCCAAAAAGGCGGGCAGAAATAATCTGCCATCATCTTTATTCTTCGCTTGCGCATTAATTTACTCCAAATGCAAAAAAACTGTACATCCACAAAGAATTTATACCTATATTCCTTCTATGGCACTTGATACTCAGCAACACTGCGCCCAAACGCCCAGGCACATGCCTGACCATTGCGTGTACAAAAAAAGATCGCTCTGTAGCAGCGTATTGTCTATCAACAATGATCGTCGTAGGATATAATGACTGTACCAGGAAAGCGTTTTTTCTGTGTACAATGAAAAATAGCACTACGCGCCATTCTGGGAGCAACATAGATAAAAGTCAATCTTTAAAAGAAACAGGAGCGTAAGGATGCAGTATGTATTAACCCCCCCGACTTCTTTTCTTGGTCGCTCACAGGAAATCGCTGAGATTGGATTATTGCTGGCTGATCCATCGTGTCGCTTATTGACATTGGTAGGACCTGGAGGAATCGGTAAAACACGACTGGCAATGGAGGTCTCTTCCCACCATCAGGCATTATTTCCCGATGGCATTTTTTTTGTGCCACTTGCCCCACTAAGCCGGCCTGAGGAGTTACTGGCGGCTATTATTGAAGCTATGCCCTTTCATTTCCAGGAAGATCAACGCAATCCACATGAACAATTTTTTGTCTATTTACGTGAGAAACAGATGGCGCGTATACTGCTGATACTAGATAATTTTGAGCATCTTCTAGATGGCGTGGACATCGTTTTTGACATTTTGGCGGCTACCACTGGGATAAAAATCCTCGTCACCTCACGTGAGACACTCAATGTGCAAGAAGAATGGGTGCGACAGGTCTCTGGTCTGGCGTATCCTGAGCCTGGAGAGGACATACAGGGTAAGGATTATAGCGCCATACACCTTTTTCTGGACCGCGCTCGCCAGATTGGCGGCAACTTCGATCTGGAGAAAGATTGGCAGAGCATGGTGGAAATTTGCCGGCTGGTTGAAGGCATGCCTCTGGCTATTGAATTAGCTGCTGGCTGGCTCAAAACACTCCAACCTGCCGATATCGCGCGAGAAATTCAATATAATCTGGATCTGCTGGTGACGCGCTCACGCAACCTGCCCGCACGGCATCGCAGTATCCGATCTGTATTCAGCCATTCCTGGCACTTGATGAATGATGACGAACACGCGGCCTTCCAGAAAGTGTCTGTCTTTCGTGGTGGCTTTACACGTGAAGCGGCAGAAGCCGTAGCCGGAGCAACTTTGCCAATTCTGGCCAGGCTGATCGATCAATCGCTGCTTCGCCTCAACGCAAAGGGATACTACGAGGTCCATGAATTATTGCGCCAATATGGCGCGGAACAACTAGATGATACGGGTCAGGCAGAGGTCGTCCAGAGGGCATTCATCGATTACTATCTTGGTTTGCTGCACCGTCTTGAGCATGATATTAAAACGCAGGCGCAAATCGCCGCCCTGGATACCATCGCAAGTAACTTTGAGAACGTGCGTTATGCCTGGAAGCTGGCCATACAGCAAAAACATTTTGTCGCGCTCCATCAAGCCACTGAAAGTCTACACTGTTTCGCTGATATGCGTGGACACTATCATGACATCGTAGCCCTACTACAGGAGGCGATTGAGCGCTTCCCCCCATCTTCGACACAGTCACAACAGTTCATACGCTGCTGTATCCAGGTGCGCCTTGCTCGTCTGGTCTTGTTAGGCAATCTCCATATTACAGAAGATCTGTACACCCAGGTCAATGCCTGCCTGGCCATGGCCTACACCCAACAAGATCAGGCAGAGATCGGCTTCTGCAAACTGGTCTTAGGTATTCTCATTGTCAATGACGCTGAAAAGAGAGGTTCAAAGACCTATGCCCAGGCAACCACCCTCTTTCGGGAAAGTTACAATATATTCATAGCACTCAATGATCCCTTTTATGAAGCTGAAGTACTGGCCTGGTTATCCTGCGCAGAGGACCCGGTGGGAGAAAACTCCTTGAGCCTGCAGCTAATCAGACGAAGCCTTGATCTGAGACGTCAGATAGGGGATCGCAATGGCATTGCCTGGATTACCCTCAATCTAACCAATATCATGCTCGCACAAATAGACTATCCCGCGTATGAGCAATACGCCCGAGACTCCCTCGCGCTGATGAACGAAATTGGCAACGTGAAAGGGAGCCTGCAGGCCATGTTTAAATTGGCTCAGGCAACACTCTTAAAAGGGGAACTGGAAGAAGCGTGGGAATTAGCCACGAACATGCAAGCCCTGGCCAATAAGGTTCACAACCTCAATGGTATCACCTTAGCTACTGACATACTGGCATTTCTACGCTGCGTCATGGACGAAGCGTATACAGAAGGAGCAAAGCTAATCCAGACAAGTCAGAGTATCGCGCCAGAGCCATTCTTCGGCAGTTCCTATGATATGGGTACCCGCTGGGGACAGGCAATGGCAGCCTGTGGTCAGGGACAGTATGTAACCGCGCGCCAGCACTACACCACACTCTTTTGGGAGCGGTATAACGATCCCGGTCCAGCCACCATCTGCCTGGCCCTAGAAGCAGTCGCGCAAGCTGATGAGGAAAAGCTGGAACACGCGACTGAATTGCTCGGGCTCGCCTTTCATCAATCCGAGCAGGTCAGCGGATGGCTACGACGTTGGTCGCTGATCACACGCCTGCGCGCCGAACTAAAGCGCCAGTTAGGTGAAGATAGATACCACACCGCCTGGGAACAAGGCAAACAGCGTGATCTGGCCACAATTATCCGTTCCCTCCTGGGTGAAAGCGACAACGCATCCCCGCCACTCCTACAGCAAGGACTGCTAGAGCCGTTAAGCGCACGCGAATTAGAAATACTAGGCTTAATAGAAGAGGGACTTTCCAACCGCGAGATTGCCCGCCGCCTGGTCCTTTCAGTTGGGACAGTCAAGGTGCATACCCGCAACATTTATGGCAAACTCGGTGTGGGCAGTCGCACACAGGCTCTCGCGCAAGCCACCAGATACAATCTATTGAAAAGCTTTTAACAAGTTGAGCAGCTCTGCTCAACTTGTTATCTTCCTGCTATTTTGACAAAGATCGCGGCAGCCTCTCTTCCTATAACCACACTACCACCAGCTACACGATCAGATTACCACTTTTGGTAGATCACACTACCACCGCTCGTCAGCTATGCTTAGCACATCATCAATGAAGTAAACGACTCAGAGATGAAAAGAAGATCTGATCAACAAAGTTATTCAACCAGACAAAGAGAGGTTTTGCATTATGTATCCTGTTTCTTACATTGGCTTGATGGAGATTCATAACCAGACAATCCAGGAAGCGCTGGACCAACAGCGTCCTTCTTTAGAACCAGAAACACCCAAAAGAAGGGGATTTCACACGTTCAAGATACTCCTGCTTCTTTTCATTCATCCAGGCTTGATGCTACTACGTCGAATATAAATCAAGGAGGATACTGAGCAACTTGCACTTTAGCTGAATCAATTCATCTACGACTCCGTCGTCTCTTATCTCGAACGAAAAAGATAGTAAGGGATCACACCAATTTTGTCACGCAATCGACTCATTTAATTAATAAAATGATTGCGCTTGCTCACGGGCGCGCTGGCGTGCCTCGATCGATCGGCGCCAGCGATCTCCCAGTTGTATGCCGGGCCGCTCTATCAGCAGGTAGAAGAGGATGCAGAAGGGGATGATGCCCACGCAAACCAAGATCCAATAGAGGAGGTAGACGAGATAGTGGTTGAAGTGAGAAAAAAACGGCTGCTGTACATGGATCTGAAAGAAGACTATCAACGGCACGTGCCAGATGTAGAGACTGAACGAGATCAAACCCAGCCTGCGCAACGGTTGCCAGTTAAAAGGACGCCGCAGGGCCACCGGCCCAAAGAGGATAGCGAAGATGCACATTCCATAGCCGACGGCAAGCAGCATCTCGCTCAACCAGTTAAAATAGGGCATGATAACGTTAAGAAACGGCCAGGCCGGGGTTTTGGGATCAGATTGAAAATGCCAGATAGATGAGAAGAGCAGGATACCTAATCCTGCTCCCCCCAGCCAGGGGCTCAGACGGCGCAGTCTGTGCTCGAAAGGCCACGACTGGGGTCCCAGCTGTACATACACATAGAGCAAGGAGCACAGCATGCCGACGGCGAAATCTTCGATATATTTGCCTGACTGCCCATACACGAAGAAAAGCACAACATTAATGGCGACACGCGGTAACAGGAACGTGGCTGTTGGATGACCCCAAAAATAGGAGCCGACAAAGCGTATAATCAAGCCTCCCACGATGATCCCACCCAGACTGACCATCACTGCCCGTAGCCGATGGGCGATTGGTACGCATCTGAGCAACAGTGACATGCCCAGAGTCAACCATGGTAGCACCAGATAGAATTGCCACTCAACAGCCAGGGTCCAGTACGGGCCATTAAGGGCGCGGAATGTTGAGTGCGCCGAGTCCATAAACAGCGTCAGGAACAAGAACAGATCAATGCGATGGTCCGGCTGGAGATACGATGGCGCGCTCAAGGCAATGAGCAGGAAGAGCGAGACATAGTAAGCAGGCAGAATACGTAGCGCACGCCGTAGGTAGAATGTACGCGCCAGAGGCCAACGTGCGCGCGTCAGCAGTGCCTTCGCATAGGGCAAGAACAGCAAGAAGCCAGAGAGGACAAAGAACAACGTCACGCCAGTCCCTCCGGCTGTCGCGATCGACGACGCCAGCGGATAGGCATGCCAGTCCCACAGATTATCGCCAGTGGTGCGATTAATATGGAAGATCAACACAAAGAGAATAGCGCATCCCCTTATCCCATCGAGCGCTGGAATCGTCTTTTGTGGTCGTGCTTGTGGCCGCACCTCCAATGCTTCCTCCCGTAACGAGCCCACGGCTGCCTACCTCCTCATGTGTTAATAGTGATCTTTATTATACACATATATGCGCATAATCACAGACAGGTAGACAGGTCGCGATCAGCCGTAGACAGAGTCTGTCGAGAAGAAGATAGCGTCCCTCGCCGTACGTTCGCTTGCTAGGCGCGGGACGCGAAGTTGAAGATATTCTGGAACCAGGATCGCTTTTGTTTCGCGTCAGCGTTAAAGACGCCTCCACGGGCCGAGAAGGCGGACAGAAATAATCTGTCATCATCTTTATTCTTTGTTTGTGCATTGCATCATCCTGAATGAACATCCCTACTTCATTACATCTAGCAAAACTTACTGGTGATGGTCATTCGTAGCGGTGGCTGGCACCAGGGTTTCGAGCACTCTACATGCGACATGGCGCACGCTTGCTGATTCGGGATCATCCAGGAGGCGTTGTAGCTTCTCAAGTGCTGGCTCAAAAACATGCGGTGCCATCTGACCCAGTCCATAGATAGCCCACATACGAACTTCCCAATGAGGAGCATCCAGGGCGTGCTCAAACCAGGCAAGAAGGGTTGGGTGGGGATGGCGCAGTGCTGCCAGCGCCTGGGCTATCAGAATTTCTTGCAGTGGCTTCAGCAGAGGCCCTACCTCTCCAGTACAGAGCGTTTCTACGAGCTCTGGCACCAGTTCTGACAGCAGCTCTGGATGGGTCTTGTAGAGTACTGATGCTACACTCTGACACACTGATATATCGCTCGTATTCAGTGCAGCAAGTAATGCTTCTGCAGGAGCTTGCTTGCCTAATTCCCCAAGAGCCGCAGCGGCACTATTGGCCCTGTCTCTTGTGCGAAGATTTGCAACGAGGATATCTATCCCCTCTTGCCTTCCTCGCTTTGCAATGATACTGGCGATCTCTACGTTGTCTTCTTCAAGGAATGGCAGCAACCTGTCTACTGGCACGCGTGTCTCGAAATAAGACAATAATTCCGCTGCACTTCTACGTGTCTCTACATCCTCAGCTTCAAGAGCGATTAACACAGGTTCGATGGGGATGGACTGGCTCAATGGAATAGCATCACCTAGCCATGCCAGTGCGCTCAGCGCCGCCCAGCGTGCCCGAGGCAAGGGAGAGGACACTAAAGTGATCAGTTCAGCAATAGGTGCATTTTTCCCTAACGATGCAATCATTCCCGCCGCCATATGGCCTACTGGCCACCACGTATCCTTGAGTAGATGCAGTAATTCTTCTATAGGAAGGTAGCTGGCGATCTCATTTCCTGCCACACCAATACCAATCGATCTGCTTAACCAGACCAGTGCATTCTCACGATCCCATTCGTGGTCAGCATGCAGCCAATCCACAATGATGGCGAGAGCCGCAGGGTCACCTCCACTGGCCAGCGCTTTCGTCGCCTCCCGGCAAATCGATGGATCAGCATCATCGAGCAGTGCACGTAGCTCAGTTCGTGGCATCCGTTCACCCGAACTGGCGAGTGCCCGGATAGCAGCCAGGCGAACGTTTGTGTCTGTATCATAAAGTGCTTCGAGCAATGGTTCAAGAGGAATTTGGTCACCCAAATTCCCAAGTGCGTCTATTGCTGCAGCTCGAATACGAGCATCATTTGCCTGCATCATGCCCATAAGTGACTCAGCAGAAAATTGCCCTTGCAGTTGACTCACCACATAGGCTGCTGCCTCACGCACGCCCTCTTCTGGAGCATCTATCGCCTCCTGCACCAGGTTAATTGTGGCGCGCGTCCCGAGCGCATAGAGAACAGCTTCACGCACTATTGGATCCGCGTCAGTGAGATGCGAAAGCCAGATCTCCGGCGGAACATACTCCCCAACATCCATGATCACCCACTGTGCAGCCGACCGGACCCGTGCATTTGGATCGTGCAGTGCCAGGAACAACGGCTCGATCGGAGTATATTCACGCCATTCGCGCAAGATATCTGCGGCTGCCATACGTAGTCGAGTGGTATCATACAGCATCATCTGGACGAGTGACGCTACCGGAAGCTGCCCTCCAGGTTCCCCAAGTTGGGAAAGCTCCTTCGCAGCCTTCCGACGTCTTTCATCGCCAGGGGAGTAAAGTGCGTGAGCCAAATGCTCAATTTGATCATGTGACAATGGCGTCTTATCCGTACTTTTTATTAATATAAATATAATAAGTTCGGAACAGTATTAGAAACCCAATTCAGATACTTCATTCAGATAAAGCATTTAAAGCCCAGGCAACACTATGACCAGCTATTCTTGCGGAGAGAACAGGTTGTGTCCAACCTGCGAGTACAACTATGAGTTTCTCTGCTATTAACGGATGTATACTTTGAATATGCCGAATATATGTTTGAACACTAGCGGCAAAAAATGATAAATTAACGGCAACGTCTTCTTGGCAATCGCGAATAACAATAAGTTCTCCAATAAAAATGTCGCTCGACCTTTTACTTTTTACAGATTGCTTTTCTTCTTTTTTCCAGCATTTAACAAACATCCAATCAGCAATACTATCCCACCCAACCGTTTGCCCTGGATAGTAGAAATAGTTTTTTGGATAACCATAAGCACGAAGGATATCATTGCCTATTTGCCATGTTTCCTGCCAATGTTGAGCTGAAAATTCTGTAACTGGCTGATTAGAGGGATGAAAAAACTCTACAATCTGTTTAGTAGTCATCGTATCTGGACAAGAAAATAGCCAATCCGTAACGTGGGGCTCCAACACTTTTCGCTTTCCCATACGGTCCCTTCCTATAATTGATAAACAACCAATGAAGTTCTGGTGCGATTTTATCCTGCACACACGCAGGAAGATCAACGATTACAGCACACTACAGATTACAAACGTCGGTAAAAAATAATTTAAGAGATTAAGATAGCGCTTCCACATTGGCCGTATATTGTAGAACACAAGAGGCTGACCGACGTTATGTTGTTCTGCCAGTTGATACATTCTCCTGGGAAATTCGACTTCCAGTCTTGATTCCATGAAGATTCTCCTCATTGCTAATCAATAATACATTTAGTTTCATAAGTAAGTCATGCACCGTTTTCGTCAGCGTTGGTAGCAATAAAATCCACAGTTACACCAAAGGTGATGGTGCCAGAAGTCATAATGAAATATATCGAAAACCTTCTCTGCCTCCAACACGTATAGGAAAAGGGGTAGAAACAAAGATAATGTGTTTATTAAGTCGAGCAAATTCTTTCCAGGTAAGCAATTTGTTATGAAAAAGCTGGGCATCCAATGAATATTCTTGTCCCTCTTCTTTTATCTGCATGAGGGGATAAATCTCACTTTCTTCATCCCAACAAAGATCAATGGAGGAATAAGAGCACAATTCACTAATAGCCAAACCCAAATAAAGAAAAGAAATTACACGCTGTTCAGTATTCTCCTTATTCGCCTTGCCAAATTGAGTATCTTCAATAGTAATATCTATCTTCCACTGATTTATATTTTCTTGTATCAGAGAGATGTCACAAACAAAATCATCTCCTTTTTCTTTCTTCTGCCAAAAACTCACAAGAGGCTTTTCGTCACTTTCATAAAGCAATTTCCAAAGCTCTTGAAAGGTGCATGCTTCGTCCTGAGAAACGTAATAGAAACCTTGCTTTTTTTGCTCTAAAGGTGATTGAAAACAAAATGATGCCTGGTGTGCACCTTCAAAAATAAGTGGCCACCAATAATTCTGTTTGACATTTGGTTTCGTCACTATAATACGAAAATAGAGAAAGTCTGACATTTTTTCTCCATAAATGCTGGCTAATACGCAACACACACCTAATTGATGATATCTACATGCTATTCTTTTTTCGCGAATATTTCTTAACCTTGTCCCGGCCAAGCCCTCAAATACATCATGCATCAATTTTCTAAAAGGTGCGGAGCATAAAGCTGAAAATATGCCTGTAAAGCGCCACCTTCCCACTCTTTTTTCGGAAGATATGATAGAAACGGCATTGTATATGATAACTTCAATAGACCATACTTATCCATCAAGAGAGAACGGCGCTCAATAACAGCTTCCTTTCTCCGCACGCCTTCAGAAAAAGAGAGAGTTCTGGATGCTGGTTCTCTTAAAACAAGGACAGCCGAAAAACGAAATGCATTATACGTTGTAATGGTGGCAATATTTTCCCATGGAGAATACATTCTATATTCTCCATTGCTATAGACAACTCCCTGAGGAGAAAATTCTATATAATCATTCCAATGCGGAAGAATTACATATGAGAAGAACGTACTCAAAATCATGAGTGACAGCCATGCAAGAAATCCAGAAATAGAAGGATGTGCAATAGTATCTACCAACAGAAATAAGACCAAACCGTCCAAGAGCAGCAAGCTTAAAATGCTTACACCCACAAAAAACCGTATCAATAAAATACGATGATATCTCCTACAATCAATTCCTTCATGTTTCACTATATTTACTCCAAATACAAAAAATAACTGCATGTTCAAAAGTAATTTATATTTGTATTCTTTCTATTGCACTTGATAAAGAACCAGTTGCTTCTTAAGATCAACACCAAGTAGTAAGAGACTATCTTGATACACGACGATCCCTTGTGGTTGCGTATCTACTGTTCCAGATCGCATCCACCAATCCGGTAAAAAGAATCCTTCCAGCCAGAGAGATTGCTTTTCCTGAAAAGTATCGCAGAAGCGTTGTGTTACACTGGTACCAGTCTCGTACTCCTCTATACACCAAAACCAGGAGAGGGCTTCCCCCGCTTTGCATTCTCTGGCGATCATAGTAGCGCGACGCATTGTAGATGAGAAAGATTGATGAATCACATGTTCTGTACCTTGAAATGGAGACCAATTCCAAAACTGCCACTGACCATCTTGCATAGTGATCCCAATAACCTGCTCATTCCATGCAAAAAAACTCGTACGCAGCCCCACACAGGTAGGATCATGGAAGAGAATGTGCCCCTGCATATCGACACAATATAATCCTCCTTGTGCTGCTTGTTGATTGTTTGAGAGATGAAATAAAGGATCGTCAGGCCCCCTTTTTGCGTCGGGATTATCCTGCATCACCAGGGCAGCAACACACGTCTTTACCCCATCAAGGATCTGAATAGGTCCATCTCCAATAACCATCGAGTAAGTCAACCATGTTGAAAGATCATTGCTAGCGTTGCGGATATCGCGTACAGGCATCTCAATGGATGGTATTATTTCCTGATGAATAAGCGTCCCGGTCGGCTCATAAGCAGCAATATGGAAACACCATTGTCCTGGCCCCATTTTGCGATAGATAGCATCAGATGTTAAAGAGTTATAGATGCACTGCAACGTAAAAAGCAAGCAACCATCATAGCCAACATAGAGTGCCCGCTGGTAATTAGTATTCATATACTGGACGGAAGGCTGCTCAATTGAAGATGTCATCCATTGTGTCCAATACGTATCAAGATCATACATGAGAGTCTGATTGAGAGTACACATAACTAAAGGAGAGTAGTCGCCGCATTGCCAAAAACCAACCAGGCTCCTTTCGATAAGCAGTTTTTCACCTGGATTTTTGGTTGTGAATACCTTGAGCCAGGGAGTATGAGGAATTTTGGGAATCATATAGATATCGACGGGTCGCCCATACACAAGTGCATCCACAGCAATATACCATGCATTTCCTGGTTGATCATAAGAAATATGTAACTGGCTGAGTAGACCGTGATAAGGTAACTTCATAGGATATTGCATAACCTCTACCTTGTTCATATCAATCACGAAAAATGAACAAAGCGCCGCATCACACTCTCCTTTCCATTCATGCTCAATCGCGACTCCAAAAAGACCATCTAAGCCTTGTTGAAATTTCGATAGTAACAATCCTCCTCGTGGAAAACGTGGGAAAGTAAAAGGAAACGTATAAATACTTCTCAATTGCATGAATTGCACTCCATTGGATCAGTACGAGGATGTACCTACCTCCTAATGTGTTAATGGTGATCTTTATTATACACATATATTCGCATAATCACAGACAGGTAGACAGGTCTCGATCAGCCGTAGACAGAGTCCGTCGAGAAGAAGATAGCGTCCCTCGCCGTACGTTCGCTTGCTAGGCGCGGGACGCGAAGTTGAAGATATTCTGGAACCAGGATCGCTTTTGTTTCGCGTCAGCGTTAAAGACGCCTCCACGGGCCGAGAAGTTGACCGCCGCGAAGCCGTCTGTGAGCATACGCGCTTCATATGCGTGGATGGCTGGCACAAGAGCCTGCTCGCCTCTGGCGACAGAGATCAGTGCCTGGCAGAGCAGGCGCGCATCCTGCAAGGCCATATTCGCACCGGAACCGCCCGCTGGACTCATCGCATGGATAGCGTCTCCTAAGAACGTAATGGAGGTGCTTTGCCAGGGCTCACAAGGAACCGCTACGCGCACCGCAATCGGAAAAATCTCGGCTGAATCGCTGGCAGCTACCAGCAAGCGCAGATCTGGATGCCAGCTTTTTATTTTCTTCGCGACTATCTGCTGCAGCTGTGCACCATCCATCTGAAACAGTTCTTGATCGGAGGCAGCGAACTGCGCTCGTGCGGCATTAAGGGACCACATGAGATAGGCTCCGCTGGTATGGAACTGAATGGCTGGTGCAAGCTCAGCGCTCGCTTCTGCCGGAGTGCGTTGAAAATCGACCAGACCCAGCGCCATATTGAACGGTTGCAGGCCAGCCACTACAGTGAAGCCATCGTGCAAAGCGCCGGGGATCAGTGGGCGCGTCGCCTCATTCAATAGCGTTTTGCCATAGATGCAGCTCATGCCTGTATCGCTGCTGGTGGCAGTCGCTAAAAACTGCTGGCGGATGCGTGAGTTGACGCCATCAGCCGCCACCAGTACATCTCCACTGGCCTCGGTCCCATCGGCAAAGTATGCGTGTACGCTACCATCCGTCTGCTGTTCATAGTGGTGAAAATCCTTATGGAAATGAAGCGCATCCTCAAGTCCATTGAGGAGGACTTCTCGCAATGTCAGGCGATCGACGGCGGCACTAAAGCTGTCTGGCTTACTGTTTCCCATTTCCAGAGAACCAATCTTCCGCATCACTTTAAGTTGTTTGTTCAGTACCGTCACATGACGACCGGGCCGCGAAGCCGTAGCTGTGAATAGCTCATATAAATTGGATGGCAGACAGGCGCGCAGCCCGCTGGCCCCACGCGTATCGATATGAATCCGATAACCCTGATGCCTGGAGATCGGCGTAGCGTCGCGCTCATAGACGGCGACACTGACACCGGCCTGCTGCAATCCATGCGCCAGGCACAATCCTCCCAGACCACCTCCAACAATCAGCACACGTAGCATGACGGTCCTCCTTCTCAACGTACAGCCCAATCAAGCATATTCTCTATTGTTCAGCTGTACGCTCTTTAAGGATAGAGACGTCAATCTACAGTATTTTTAAAATAGAAGCATCTATTTAAAGCAAAGATAACTAGTAGAGGACAGAGCGTTTCAATTATCGTGAAAGACCATCTACCCCAGAGACGGATGTTTCAGTTCTATTGATCCCGTACATGTCGCACGAATATCATGGTGGCCTCCATATCAGGCCTCACCGGCAAGGCCCACACAGGATTTAAGGGATGCTGGTCTACCAGGTCGCCCGGATAGAGGATACAGGCATACTTGACCACATTCTCGAACTCATAGTTGCCACGCCGATTTCAGCGACCAGTAACAATAAAGGCGGCCCAGAAACGGGGGTCAGCATATGGCAGGGTGTTCGGATGAATGCGGGCATGTTCAGCAGCCTGATGACGAATGGTATTGAGAACTTTTTGCTGATTTTCGCTCATGCGTTGAATAGAAAAGGTCAGGATCTGCGGCTTATAATTTGCCAGGACCTGATAGCTGGCCTCCTCACGCAGCCAGTGCTGCGCTTGCGCCAGAGCCTGCGCAGGCGTAAGCTGTAAAGATCGATTGAGAAAGAGATCGCCAAAACGGTTCATGAGCAGATAAGTTGCACGGTCATTGACCTGCCAGAGGGAGGCCACTACTCCAGATACGCCTGCTTGTAAAAAGCCACTGGCCAAACCAAGTCCTTCATCAGGTACATATTCGATATCGATGACCGAGGTTTCACAGGCGGAGAGCACCAGCAGGCGCAGGCCATGCAGGTTAACCCGGCCATCCAGAGTCTCGCGTAAAGTAAGGGTACGCTCAGCTTCTGGCAGAGCTTCATCGCCAGCAAAGATTAACTGCGAGGCCTGTGGATCATAGGGTACATATTCACCATGCAAGGCCAGGTGAGCATACCAGGCCCGCTGCAATCCCTCAATTACCTGCGGTTTAAGCGCCTGTTCACCCAATATCTCCTGCACAGCCTGGACGGCATAACCATGTTTGCGAGCCAGGGCAGCAGCCACTTCCGCTTCCGCCTCCGCATAGTGCAAGCTTTTATAGCCAACAGGCAAAGGCTGGGGATTGCCAACCACCAGGATATCTTCTTTGGTGGTTGGCAAATGGTTGTAAGAAATCCGCGCGGCCTGAGCGCTTGGTACCAGCGTAACCTCGAAAAGTTCACCAAAGTAGGCTCGCTGCTTATCAGGCAATGTCACCTGAACAGCCGGCAAAGGGAGAAGTCCTAACCGTCCATATGGAATAAGGCGCACACGGTATAGATGATGCTGTGACAACAGAAAATGGCTCAATGAGGTTAGTCCCGCCGCGCCTAGCGTGTGAATAATGGAATGGATTTTTAGCACCGTATCAGCAGATGGATTTGGATCAAACACATCCGAGATGGCTTCCAGCGAGAGGTGTGGCAGGTCTAGATGTTGAATGGAAAGCTCACCATCTGGTTGGTGGGAGACAATCAATGCCATGCCACCATGGTCAGCCATGAACGCACCACTGACCAGGTATACCAGTGCCTCGTCCTTCGTAGCCAGGGCGCTGGTAATATCTTGCAGGGTGGGAACAGGTTGCATAAATAAGGGATCATCATGTTGCTGAATAATCTGAGCCACGCTCATCAGTTCCTGCCAGGTCTCTTCTAGCTGCCGGGCCGCCAGGTCCATTTCTGCCTGGGATAAAGCTCCCTGCTGCGTTTCAAGATTGAGAGTTTGCTGACGCGTATGCCATGTTTCACGCAGGGCAAGAAAAGTCTGACGCCGCTTTTGAGCCGCCGCATCTTCAGTCGCACGCGTGGTGGTAATGGTATCCAGCGCCAACGCCAGCCGTAGTCGCTGGGCCCGTCCCTCTTCCAGGGCCACCACCGCCTCAGCATAGCGGCGCAACTTGACTAATACCTGGGCGGCATAGACGTAAATATCATGCTCCGATACCTCAGCCAGTTCCTCAAATTGATCACTACCGGAAGGAGCATTCAAGAGCGTGGTCCGTAAGACATCGCGCGCAATCAACAAGGCTTCATGGGCCGGCTCCCATTGTCCCAGGTAGGAGAAGACACGGGCACGTAAAACATACAAATTACGATAATCACGTGGATAGCTCAGACGTGTAAACACCGTCAGGGCCGCCGCTGCATCACGCAAGGCAAGCGCCGCCGCCTCAGGTTGCCCGGCTTGTAAACGCGAGAAATAGAAAAGCGCGCGATTATTGAGGGTCACAGCCCAATCAAAACGCAGGTTTTGTCGCTCATAAACCTCCAGCACAGCATCAAGATCCTCGAGCGCACCCTTATAACCGTCCGTATAATCGCCCCATATTTTGTAGAGTGCATCAGTAGTAGACCGCTCACGGCGGGCATAACTCCACTCGCGCGGATGGGCGGTTGGCGATAAAACGCTCAGAGCAGCATCAAAATCTCGTAGTGCCAATTGTATGTATTCCAAATAATGTGGCAAGAGTCGCGCCATATCCTCAACGATATTTCCTTCTCCAAGCGGTTGGAAGGCCCGCGTCACTATCTCTAATGGGCTGATCGTGTAAGAGTAGCGCTCATCCACCGCTGGCATAGCTACCTGACGATAGGCAACCCCCCGACCCACAAGTACAAGCGCCCAGGTAACGGTATGTTCTTCAGGGTTAAGGATTGTCAATGCCTGATTATGATGCTCGATCGCTCGTTCATAATTTTCACTACGCTTGCCAATCAGACGCGTAACGTATAGATTACCCAGATTAGCATGCAAAAAAGCCCACAGCGTCGGCGCAATCTCAGGCGAAAAATCGTCTACTATACGCAACATATCCTGCAGAGCACGCTCTCTATTGCGCAGCACACTCCCCTCGGCATAATCGCTATAAGCCATCGCGCGCAAAAAGATAGTGTGCGCCCATTGCATACGATTGTGCTCCGGCGTAAAAGCGCACAGCGCCTCCTCAAAATGAGCAATAGCTTGCCGCAAGGCCTGTACCCGCTCACCGCCCGGCACATAATAATAGGCCGATCCCAATGCCACATGTACGGTAGCCCAGTGCTCAGTCAACGGCTCACACTGCACATCCTGCTGCAAGACCATATTCAGATCGGCTAGCACAAGATCCAGCGAATAGTCCCGATTATGGCCCGCCAACATCGTATAAGCCAGACCACGCGCCAGCAAGGCATCATAATACATATAGGATGAAATCTGAGCTTCCTGGCAGAAAGCAATCACTTGAGTAGTATCCTCTACAACCCGAGAATTATATTTTGCGTGCTCGCCAGTAAGCTGTCCTAATTCAGCACACAGCAAACAGCGCAGGTTCAGGGTCATAGCCCAACGTTCAGGATTGCGCTCATACGTAAAAAAATGGAGCGCCTGATTCACGTCCTCTAGCGATTGTAAAAGCACTGGAACGGGTTTATCAGTTCTGCGATGCACCCTCACCTGAGCGCGGCCCACGAGCGCATAGTTCCATTCCTCAATATTGATCACAGGATCAAGCAAATGAAAGGCCTGATCAAAACTGGCCTGCAGCTCCTCACGCTTGAAATTATCTTCCAGATAGCCGAGTGCATAAAAACTGCGTAACATCTGCGCCTGTATCCACTGTACCGGAGCCTCCTCGACCGAAAAAATCGGTTCGGCTGGCAGAGCAACCGCTTCTTGATCTCCACCCGATAATGACAACATCTCAAGCATATTCTGTATTAAAGCCCAGAACTGCGGCTGCTTATCCCGATCAATATGCGGTAACAGGGCATCTACCCTGGCTTGAAGCCCCGCTTTCCCTTTAGCATCTATCGACCAATTTCCTGCTCCGGTCGCGGATAAATCCCTATAGCGCATCGCCTCAACAATGAGATCAAGATACACGTTCAATTTCTCATTGTCCACAGGTTGCCCAGTCTGAACGAGCGGAACATTCAATATCTCCTTCAACATGGGATCATCTACATGTACGCCAGGCATACCTGGAAAGATCGTAATACGGCCATCAAGGGAAAGTTGTGCCTCATCGATCACAGGTAACTTCTGATCCTCGGGCGGCCAGATGTCCTCGCGAGCATCCAACAAAAGCTGCAAGAGATAGGCATTGTAGGCATTGGCGTGTGTGGTCCCACTACCAAAGTGATTGATCAACCGATAAAGCGCGCCCACAGCAACTGGAGATAAGAGCACCGCCTGCTGTTCTTGTAAAACCTGGCGCACAGTACCATTAGTATGAGCCAGAAAGAGAGCCCTTAACGCCTGGCCAGCCTCATCCTGAGACTGCGAGAAATGCGTCCACGCCTGATCAAAACCATAAGCCAGGCTATGCAGTATCAATTCTTGATACATATCCACATGCTCGGCAACCTCTGGATGCCCATTCTCGCGCAACGAGGCGCTAATAGCGGCCAGCACCGGCGGACAGATGGGAATCAACAGTGAGGAAGTATTTTCTTCGATCAATGTACGCGCTTCTTCCCAGGAATTTACGACCAGCAAAGCATCAAAAATATGGCATAATTTTTGCACATAAGCTTCAGCAGCCTGCTCTTCCTCACTCAGAACAGGCGCTTCCTCAGTCGCATCTAGCGGTGGTTCTGATGGTGTGGGGGAGGGAGAAACAGGCTCTGCTGCCGCAGCCAGCGGGCTAGCGGCATCCGTTACCCCATGCGCATCCACAGGCGGCTGATCGCAGAAAGGACAGCGTTTACGCTCGGGAGAGCGCACAAACTTATTTCCACAGTGACTACACAGGATAATCGCCATACACGCCTGACGCTCACCTTCTATGAGATGGATACACCACTCGAACGCTGCCTGGCAGCTTGATACTGTTCGGAAGACATAACGCGATCCGTCTGAATATAAACCATCACCTGCCGATTACTCTTAGGCTCACGGGCAGTCGTGGACAGGCGTCCATCACGCTGCAAGGTAAAGGAAACCTCGATTGGAGATTGCACAGGTAAACGGGGTGGCAAATGCAGGCTCACTTTACCAACTTCCTGTCCCTTCGCTAGTTCAAAGACACGATGTTCAAATTGCGTATTCTCCACGATCTTCATCTCTACCACTTCCTGATTAGGGATAGTAGTATAAAAGGTCTTTGACTCAGTCATCGGGAGGGTATCGTTAATCATAATAATATTTGAGATAATCTCCTCATTGGTCGCAACGTCACGCACGATAACCCCGAAGCTATGACTGGTCACATTAGAGACGGTCATTTCATTGAACTTCTTCACCGTCTCAAAAGGCATACCATCATTTTTGGCCACCTCGGCCTGGGCTGTTCGTAAATCCTCAGGGATAACCGAAGAGCGAGGTTGAGGCTGTTGTGGACCCGACTTCTGTTCTCCCATTTGCTCTAGCCTCCAGGCAATCTTTTCATCCAGGAAAAGTTTGTAGCCATAGATAGCCGCCCCTCTAGCGACCGCTGTATCGGGCTCAAAAATTCTGAGCGGGATGTTAAACTCGCTGGCCAAACGCTCTGCGACCTGGGGCATACGAGTTGAGCCACCAACCAGGATGATTTGATCATAGTGTTCACAGTCACGCATACGCGCGTTATACATCGTCTCCTGTGTGAACTTGATGGTTTTCTCCAGCAAATGGGACGTTAGGAAAGCAAATTTCTCGCGTGACAGCGGTACAGAGACACGCTTCCCTTCATGGGTAACCGTCACAGTGGTATGCAAACGCGAACTCAATGTAATCTTCGCAACCTCAGCTTTACTCCAGAGATCCTGCAACGACTCGGGTGAATCGGTAGGATCAGAGTTAGAGCCGCTCAAAGCCTGCCACTGCTCAGCCAGATACACCAGTAACCCCTCATCCCAGTTACGCCCACCCAGATTATCATCCCCGCCAGTAGCTACCACAGCGATCTCACCCGCCTTAACAGTAATCACCGTGGTATCAAAAGTGCCACCGCCCAGATCATAAACCAGGATGGTTTGATCTTTCTCATTCTGCAAACCATAGGTAATAGCGGCAGCGGTCGGCTCGTTAATGATTTCACGCACCACCAGGCCCGCCAGTTCACCGGCTCGCACCGTTGCATCGCGCTGCAAAATACCGAAGTAGGCCGGGCAGGTAATAACCACATCCTTCACCGGAACATGTAGATAGCGCTCGGCGTCCAACACCAGTTTGCGCAGAATGTAGGAAGAGATTTCCTCAGCTGTATACTCGATTCTTTTATAGAAGAAGCGCCAGTCCGGCTGGCCCATGTGCCGCTTCACTTCTCTAACCACCTGATCAGGAAAGAGGACGGCGCTATTCTTGGCCTCCATACCCACGATACGCTGTTCACCCTCAAAGCGCACCACCGAAGGTAAGATGGTACCACCATCCTCCAGCGACACAATCACAGGTTTGCCATATTGATCCATATACGAAATACAGGAATAGGTAGTGCCTAGATCAATTCCAAATATGGTAGGGATATATTCAGCGGTCATGTAACTACCTCCAGCAAAGATTTTACATTGAGCAATAAAAAGACAGGGATTATTTCAAAGTGTAGAGCAAGACAACAACAAGTAGAGAAAGCGCAAAGAAGAGCCAGCCGAGCACTTGCAATAGCGGTTTGCCAAAGCGAGCATAGCAGGCATGCAAGATCGATGCCAGGACCAGACCAGCCAGCGCGCTGATCTGTAACCAGCGAAGGTGGGAAAGAGAAAAGAGAGAGAGGAGCACACCAATACCGGCCAGCGCGAAATTCAACCAGAGCTGGCCATCGGTCGAACGTTGTCCGTCTGCCACCAGCGTCTCTAGCTGAACCACAGTTTCAAAAATATCATTGGTCGCATTCCACTGCATCACCCGCTCATAAAACGGCTCATAACGCGAAGAAGCTATCTGCGCGACCGGCTGACCCGTCCACTCGATATCCTGTGGCTGGAGCAGACTGCTTAAGTTGTAGACCTGCTGCACCGACAGACGAGCAGCAATAGCCTCTCGTGGTGAGATAACCAGCCAACCACGCTGGCCAGTTTCACGATCAAAATGGGTAAAGCGACCTGGTGACCAACCCTGCTCTAAGGCACTCTCATTCAGTTGCAGATGCCGCTGCAAGATATCCAGCGCCTCCTCAATCGCGCCATCTTCACTCTCAGCCAACGCCTTCTTGCGATACTGTTTCTGCCGGCGCATACTCTTCACCACATCCGCCGGTAGCGTCACCTGGATCTCCTCCAGTTGCAAGATGACATAAGCAACTTCTTTCTGCGCCTGGCGCACCGCCGCCAGGTAAGCATGCAACGTATCGCATCCCTCAAGCAGAGCAGTCAGGGTAAACCAACCAGCATCTGGCTGCGTAGCAGGGTTCCACTGACATTGGGTAACCATCCATAAATTGACAGGAGTATGGTGACTCCAGATCGTAGCATGCTCGGGCAAGGCAACCACTACCCCAGCGGTACGTTTCCATAGGATATAAAGAGAAAGGCCACGCCCCCTGACCCAGGACTGCTCCAAAGGCGCCAGCGCTATATCCGGCGTCACCATCACACCAGAGTGATGGGTTACAGCCTGCTGACCGCTACCTACTTGAACCTTACTATGAGGATGCTTCTTTTTCCTGGCCATCTACCTTGCCTTTATACATATACTTTGAAAATGCATGGATCTTTCACTACGCGAGCTTTTTGCCACAATGCTGGCAGGTAAATATAACTTTTTGAGTCGGCCGGGGCGGAATAGTAAACTGCTGGCAATAACCACATTGCACCAGATCAGTGCCACAGGACAGGCAACGCTGGCCTTTTACGCCGCTTAATACCCTGATGGGTCGATAGCCTCGTGTACGGTGGCAGTGTGGACAACGCAATACATTGCCGCTTGTTATACCACGAGTCGCATCATTATCCTCATCATCAAACATACCCTTTTATTCCTTCCCAGAATAGGCATTGGGTGTATAAAAAGTGCCTATTACACGCTTGAATTTTTCCGGCTCCTCAATCCAGGGAAAGTGACCGCTCTCTTCAAACCAGACTTCCTGAGCCTGGGGAAAACGGCGCTGCAAGGCACGCTCCGAGGAAACAAAAAGATCATAGCCACCAGGTCCACCGTGCAAAAGGATGATTGATTCACTCTTGCCCGGATAGATATGTAAAGAGAGATTGATTTTCTCAGTTATCGAAAAGCATTCAGTAACGAAAATACTCATAATATTTTATGGTGTAACTATAAATACCATCGATCATCCAGAGGGATAGCCATCCTGGAAATCGCAGCTTCACATGTACAGGCAATACTAAACAGATTAAATCCTAAAGCCATAGAAACCTTTCAAATGTACCTATTTTCTTCAATCATACGAACATGGTCATACATAATTTCACTTGACAGCGTACCATGCTCAGAATATACTACAAAAGCATTGGCAATTCAATAATTCAAATAAATCCATCTTTGCCAGCAAAAACCCTAATGGTTTAATATAATCAAATTCTTTTCTTACAAAGAAGAACGAGGTTCGTGCATGACGGAAGAACAACAGGCCGCATTTACAGATGAGGCCGCTAGATCGCCAATACAGACCGCGCTTCCTCCCACTGAACAAGAAACAGCTATTCCTACCGCAGAAGATAAAAGTGCAGTGCTGATCGAGCAAACATTTCAGAATATGCAACAGCTTTTGATGACCATGCAGGGGTTAAAGCAAGACTTCGAGACAAAAGTCAAATATGATGAGAGCAAGGAGCGCATGATTGATACGCTCCACAGCGAGCTACAAAATTATCGCGAAGGCTTGCATTTCAAGATTTTGCGTCCCCTTTTTATCGACCTTATTTCACTCTATGATGATATCAATCACATCATGGAAACCATGCAAAGAGATTTCTCTGGTCTGGATGCCACCATTATTGCCAATATCAAATCGTTCGCAGAGAGCGTGGAAGAAATGTTAAGCAATAATGGAGTGGAAACCTTCCAGATGGAAGAAGAGACCTTCGTGTCCACTAAGCAGCGCACACTCCGGGCCATCCCAACGCCCGACGCCTCATTAGACAAGCATATCGCCCGTCGCTTGCGCAAAGGTTTTCTCTATGAGAACCGCGTTCTGCGCCCAGAGATGGTGGAAACCTATCGCTATGTCGCAGAGCAACCACAAGCCTAATTCGCCACACACAACTCTATTTCATAACTATTCTCATGAGGAGATAATCCAGTGAGCGATCAGACAGTACCTACAATATTTGGCATAGACCTTGGCACAACATACTCTTGCATCTCCTATGTAGATGAATTTAGCAAGCCAGTCGTCATCCCTAACCTGGAGGGTGATTCAACCACCCCCTCTGTCGTGCAATTTGAAGGCGATAATCGCATTGTTGGTAAAGAAGCCAAGAATAGTGCAGTCATGAATCCAACCGAAGCGTGCGAGATGGTGAAGCGCCACATGGGCGAGAGCGACTGGCGCTTCCACTATAATGGAACTGACTATACAGCCGAGGAGATCTCTTCCTACATTCTGCGCAAGCTGGCTGATGACGCCGAACAGGCCATCAATATCCCGGTCAAAGATGTAGTCATCACCTGCCCGGCCTACTTTGGTATCGCCGAGCGTGATGCCACCAAGAAGGCCGGTGAGATCGCTGGTTTCAATGTGCGCGAAATCATCAATGAGCCAACCGCCGCCGCCGTCATGTATGGCTTGCAAAATGAGCAGGACCAGGTAGTGCTGGTCTATGATCTGGGTGGGGGCACCTTCGACATTACCGTAATCGAGATTCAAGGGGGTGCGATCACCGTAGTAGCGACCGGCGGCGACCACACCCTGGGTGGACGCAACTGGGATGAGGCCGTGGTCCGCTATGTCGCCGACCAGTGGATGAAAGAAGCAGGCTCAAACGATGATCCCGTCGATACCGAAGAGACGCTGCAAGATCTCTGGATTCGGGCTGAAAACGCCAAACATGCACTCACAGCTCGCAAGGAGACCACCGTCGTCGTCTCCCATAATGGAAAACGCATTGGCATCCCATTGACCCGCGAAAAATTTGATGAACTTACCAATCATCTGCTCGAACAGACCATCAACTACACAAACTCCACCATCGAGGCCGCGAAAGCCCGTAACTATAGCAAGTTTGATCAGATCCTGCTGGTGGGTGGCTCTACGAAGATGCCACAGGTCAATGAGCGTCTCAAACAAGAGTACAATATTCCCCTCAAGGTATTTGATCCAGACCAAGCGTTAGCCAAAGGCGCGGCCGTTTATGGTCGTAAGTTGGCGATCGATGAGAAGATCATTCACAAAATCGCCGAGCTTACAGGCAAAACCGAGGAGAAGGTCGACCTGGAGAGTGTCTCACAAACCGTCAAAGAGCAGGCGCAACAAGAGGTAGCCGAGGACAGCGGACTCAAACTACACGCGGTCAAAAAATATAATGATATGTCTGTTACCAATGTGGCCAGCCATAGCTTTGGTATTATCGCCTTCGACCCCAGCACACAGCAAGATGTTATTTCCAACCTGGTACTGGTAAACGATCCATTGCCATTCACTAAAGTTGGAAAATTCTATACGCAGGAAGCTGAGCAGGAGACTGTTGAGTTAAAGGTGATGGAGAACAGCGTCACTGAAAAAATAATCAGGGATCTGACCCTGGGACAGGAGATCGGCAATGCGGTCCTTCATCTTCCCCCTCGCTTGCCCAAAGACACTCTGATTGAAGTCACCTTTGATCTCAATCGCGAGGGACGGCTGCATATCGTTGGTCGTGAGCCCCATAGCGAGCAGTCAATCGAAATCGAGATTCAAACGGCCCGTGGTATCTCGGAAGAAGAGAAAGAAGTAGCCCGCCAACGCTCGAATAAACTGGTAATTTCTTAATCGCAAGCGACCAGTTATCCAGCGGAAGTCATAACAGAGATTGATGTAGTTTCAGCAGGGTGGAGTTAGCGCATGAGTACAGTTGTTGGGATCGACCTGGGCACTACTTACTCGGTAATCGCCTATGTAAATGCCCAGGGAAAACCTGAGATTATACCCGGTACGGATAGCAAAGCAATCATGCCATCCGTTGTCCAATTTACCCCTGAAGGTCCAATTATAGGCGCGCTGGCCAAAGAGGCACAGGCCAATGGAAATCCTGATACCATCGCATTCTTTAAGCGCAGCATGGGAGATCCAGAATTTCTACTTTCATTTTATGGCCGCGATTACACACCAATGGATCTCTCCGCGCTGATCCTACGCGCACTCAAAGAACGCGCAGAAGCGTTTTTAGGCACACCAATCACCGAGGCTGTCATTACCGTTCCAGCCTATTTCACCCATCCTCAACGCATAGCAACCATCCAGGCGGGCAAAGCGGCCGGGCTAGATGTCTTAAAAATCATCAGCGAGCCCACGGCAGCGGCCCTGGCCTATGGCATACGTCCCAGCTCCCGGCTACAACGCATGCTGGTCTACGATCTGGGTGGAGGCACCTTCGATATCTCGCTGGTCGAAATCACCGCCACCGATCTCACCGTCATCGCTACCGATGGGGACAACAAGCTGGGCGGCAAAGATTGGGATGACAGCCTGATTCACTATCTCTCCACGCGTTTCGAGCAAGAGACCGGCCTTGAGATGAGCGATGAGGAGCTCAACGATCTGAGTGTACAGGCCGAGCAGCTTAAACAGTCTCTTTCAAGCCGCCAGAGCGCCCCTATTCGCATTCAGGCCGCCGGGCAAATGAAAACATATACCATCAGTCGCACTACTTTTGAAGAGCTCACCCATGACCTGATGGCCAGAACCCAGATGTTGACCGAACAAGTATTGAAGAAAGCCAATCTATCCTGGTCGGGAATCAACGGTGTCCTACCCGTCGGAGGCTCGACACGCATGCCGATCGTGCGCACCTTCATCGAGCGCATGTCTGGCAAACCCGCCATGGGTGGCATCAATCCTGATGAGGCTGTCGCGCTGGGGGCCGCGATCCAGGCGATTATGGAGGTAGAACAGCGTAACCAGGATGAGCCCAGATTACAGTTGGCAGGGCGCAAAAAGACGGTGGACGTCATCGCCCATAGCCTGGGCTTGATCGCCGAGAGTGACGACCAGACGCGCTACCTCAATAGCATCATTATCCAAAAGAACAAGCCCATCCCAATAGAGAATGCACGTCCTTACCAGATCGCGGTACGACCCAAAGGTGATACGCGGCTGGAAGTTTTTCTAACTCAGGGAGAAACCGATAAACCGCTGGAATGTACGTATCTGGGCTGCTACGTTTTTAGCGATTTTCCAGCCATCGCCGGGAAAATTGCGAAACTAGAGATCAGTTATGCCTATGATAAGAACGGCGTGGTCAACATTTCCGCCCGTGAAACCAGTACAGGCCAGCCGCTCAAGCTCACAATCGAGCCATTGCCATCCGATGTACCGGATCGCTTTGCACTCCCACCAACCCAACAAACAACGCAGCAGCAACGACAACTCACGGTCTATCTGGCCTTCGACCTCTCGGGCAGTATGTCAGGCCGCCCCCTGGAAGAGGCCAAGCGTGCCGCCCGCGAGTTTATGAGACAGTGCGATCTGCAATCAACCTCCATTGGCTTGATTTCTTTTTCAGACCGCGCCACTATCGATCTTCATGCCACAAACAACAAAAAAAAGATTGAGCAAGCGATTGATGGACTGGCCATTGGCCGTACGGGCTTTGGAAATTTAGCGCATCCATTTGATGATATCCACGCTCTACTAAAAAAACAATCAGACGCCCGTTATGCAGTAGTGTTAACAGATGGAAGATGGGTCAATCAGGCCAGAGCGATCACAGCAGCCCAAATTTGTCATCGCGAACTAATCGAGATTATTGCCATTGGTTTCGGCGGTGCAGACCGCAACTTCCTGGCTCAGATTGCCTCGTCGTCAGAACAAAGTCTCTTTACAGATTTAGGGAAACTAACCGAGACATTCAGCACCATCGCCCAGGAAATCACAGGATCAAGGGGTAGCAAACGCGCCTAGCTACGCATCAATTAACCTTTAATAGAAGCGGACAAAGAAGATATGAGCACGACGAATACTACAACTAACTTCTACCTGCTACTCCAATTAGATCCAGATACGCGTTGGAATGAGGCCGATTTTGATAATAAGGTGCGCGCCAAACGCATTGAGTGGAGCCGTAAAAGTAACGGGGTAGGGCGTGCGGCACTGGAAGCCAAGAAAAATCTTGAGCTGTTGAAGGGTGCGGATGCGTTTAAGAAAAATCCAGAGGAACGAGAGAAACAGGCGAAGGAGGCCAGGACTGAACGCGCCTCGGCTAAAAATGCTGAGCTAACCAGTCTGAAGGAGAGCCTGGAATTTACCTTTGCACGTGGCTATATTGTTCAAGCGGAATTAGATGCGCTGGTCAAAGATGCCAAAACGCTGACCGAAAAAGATATCCGCGCCCTGTTAACCGTGCCGGTGGTGCCTAAAGCTCCCGAGTCAGGCGCTAATACAGGCTCAAAAGTTCAACCCCTTGAGGAATCACAGCTCAAAAAAATCAACGAACAACTACATATCCTGGCTATGGATACCCTCTACCAGGTACTGGGACTCGACCAGACCGTTTCAAATGATAAATTACGACAGGCGGCAGAACAGTTATATAACGATATGGTCAAGCGCAGTCCCACAGTGGATATAGATGCAAAAAAGGACCTGGCAGGCCAGGCACAAGCCATCTTTAGTTCGTCTGCTAAGCGAGAAAGTTATGATGAAAGTATCCGCCTGCGCTCACTGGAACAGATCTTAAAGCAACTCTCGGATTCGGTGACGCGTAGCGCTGACAAAACCATGACGGTAGGACAGACTGAGGTTTTTCTGAAGAAGACCCGCGAGGCTGGCTGGGCCGACGAGATAGCTATCGAACGGCTGCGTGAAATGGCCCAACGGCGCAACTGGTTTGTGCAGGTTTCGTCCATAAATGCTCAGACCAAGAAATTGGTACGCTGTGGACATTGTAATGCGATGAATGAGCCAGCCAACAAGTTCTGCGAGCGCTGCCATAAGGAACTGCTCACCACCTGCCCAAACTGCAACGCGGCCGTGCGCGCAGACGCCACTGGTTGTGATAGCTGTGGTTTCGCGACCGGCAATCGCTTCTATGTAGATGAGCTGTTGGAAAAGTTTCCTTTTGAAAATGATTATGTAGAAGCCAAGCACCTGCTCGACGAGGTCGCCTCGCTCTGGAATCCGAGCAAACCAGATGCACGGGTGCAAAAGCTAAAGACCTATCAAAGTGAGCTACAAAATCGTGCCAAAGAACAACAGGCATTGCAACAACAGCTCAGCCAATTGATCGGCCAGAAACTCTTATTTAAAGCTCAGGAGTTCCTCACAGCCAATCGCGCCAACCTTCCTAATCGTCAGCATTACCAGCAACTCATTAGTGATACGATCACGCAGGCCCGTAGCATCCTCAACAAGGCGCAAGGGGTTCAGGATCGCGAAGAGAGAGCCGGGCTATATCGCACCGCCTTGCAGCTTTGTAGCGATTATCGCGAGGCGCGTGAATTGCTCAAGGCAATGCCGCCAATGCCAGCGCTTCAACTCCAGGCTAGCGTCAGTGGTACGCTGGTTAGCCTGAACTGGCAGCCATCGCCCACGCAAGGCGTAAGCTATAAAATAGTGCGCAAAGCTCATTCACAACCCATTACCCCCACCGATGGCAAGCTGCTCGCCACGCTCACCGCCACTAGCTATGATGATACACAGAGCGAGGTGGGCGTCCCCCTCTACTATGCGATCTTCACTGAGTATGAGGATGTGATCGCCCCACAGCCGACCCTGCTCAACAAGCCGATCTTCCTGATACAGGATGTGCACAAAGAAATTATTGAAGTCCATAACAACCAGGTTCTCCTCAAATGGACCTCTCCTCCGAATGTGCATAAAGTAATCATTGTGCGTAAAGAGAGTATCGCCCCTCGCTCTATTGATGATGGAATACGCCTGACCAGTACCGAGCAGGCACGTTTTGTCGATCACAACGTCTTGAACGAGCATACCTACTACTATGGCATCTACAGCCAATTCAACAATCAAGGCAAGATCCTAACCTCGCCGGGTAAAATTGTGAAAGCCCGGCCAGAGGCGCCACCCACAGTCATCAGTAAGCTTGAAATCAGCAATGAGAAGCTAGCGCAAGGTTATCGGGTGCAATTATCGTGGCCACAAAGTGCTAAAGGCAAAGTAGTGATCCTGAAATCAGAGAAGAGCACTGGACTCTCACCTGGAGAGAGCATTCCAGTCGATCAGCTCCAAAACTATGGACAGACCCTGGAAGGGCTGGCCCACTCCCTGGTCGAGACCTGGTTAAAGCAAGGGATATGCTACTACACACCGGTTGTTACCTTTGGGGGCATGGCCTATATAGGCAATGAAGGACCCTACGCCTGCATTGATGAGGTAACCAACCTGCGCAGCGAGAATATGGGCAATAAGATCCGTCTGCAGTGGAACTGGCCTGCCAGCTGCCAGGAAGTGGCAATTACTTATAATCACGATGGCTGGCAATATCCAGCGGCCAAAACACATTACATCACGAAAGCCGAGTACGAAAACGTTGGCCATTTTGAATTGCGCGAAGATCGGCCTCAGGAATGCTATATCCGTGTCGCAACCTTGATCCGACAGGGACAAAATCGTATTCAAGCGCCTGGGATAAAGCTGCAGGCCAGGCTGGCACCAAAAGTCACGCTCACATATGAGATCCGTAAAGCTCGCTTCGGCAAGAAACGCACACTCTATATCCGCGCCCAGACTCCCGGCCTGCTGCCCGCCATAGTACTGATATGCCGGCGCGAGCGCCTCCCCTTACAAAAGAACGAAGGTGAACGGCTCTGGCATCAGGGTCCAACCCACATTGAGAGGGAGCTCAGTATGCCACTGCCCGAACAGAATTATCAGCCACGTACCTTCGGTAAATTATACCTGGAGGATAGCAGCGCCTATAATTTTGTCACCATTCAACATCCCAGTGATACCAAATTGAGGCTCGATTAAACAACATAACCCTGGCTGGCTGGACCAAAAGACAGCGTAAATAAAAGTGAAAGGAAAGCGAACATATGCCCATACAACAGCATTACTACACCTCTTTTGTGAACAAGGCCAATGGGCGCCGCGGTTTTCAAACCAGAGCCATGTCGCCTGGCATCTTAGCAGCCGATCAGGCACGGCTCCTGCGTATGCTAGCCTACCGCCTGCCAGCCGGACTAGATGCCAGCGCAGTCGCGCAACATCCGGTCGCCCTGCGCTATTTTTACCAGGACGAAGAGACCAGCTTCCTCATCCACAGTCAATCCACCGGCAACGACGACAATGGACGTCCCGGCAACTTTTTTGCCCACTCACTGATCATGCCACCTGAACTCTTCAGCAATATCCCACCCATCTTCTTCTGGCAAAGTTCTTTCTGGAAAGCACAGGACAACACAGCCACAGACGAATTGCCGCTCCTCTCTGATCTAGAACTGGAGCCAGTACTGGACACAGAACAGGTCTGGTCACTCCTGCATAGTGAGCAGAACAGACAATATCTGGCAGCCCTCATCAACGCAGTACTTCATCTGGAGCACAGTCAACGCAGTATAATCCTCATCGGCACCAGCGATCAGATCGCCCTTTGGATCGCCGCCATCAGCTGTATGTTACCGCCAGCCTGCCGTCCCCTGCTCAGCTTCTCCACCTACCAGCACGACCCCTACCAAAGCCAGTTCATACTCACCGGCGTCCCCGCACAGATCCCCTTCCAACCGGGAACCAATGAGTACCACCATTACTTTATCCTCAACCTGATCAGCGGTGAGATCAGCCATAGCGAACCCTCAGCCTATGCCCAATTCATCGCCACCATCGCCAGCGAAAAACTATATGAAGAGCAACTACTTCCCCTCTTCGAAGCCCATACAGCCAACTATCTTATACCGTCACGCATCGATACACAGCTAGATTCACTCGTGCAGAACACCTGAAGAACTCCGTCATAGACCCGGACCTATGCGTACACCCACAGGAAACTAGACGCACAGCTCAATCCTTTTCCCTGAACAAGCCAGCTATTGCGTGATTTTGAATAGATAGACATCAATAATGATTACGTCTGTATTTTCAGCAGTATTAAATAGTGGCTGATAGTGCGAGGCATCCGCAAAAGGCGCAAATCTTTCAGCTGATAGTTGATCCAGGATACCATAGACTTTTTTCGCCACCTCCGCACCACGGTCGGGATTATTCAATTCAGCACCGCCTTTAATGATTACCAGGCCAACACGACGATTGCGCAATTCACGCCGACCCTTGATCTCACGTTTCAGGCGATCAATGGCCCTACGATCATTATTCAAGATGCCATCGGTATCCTCGCCAGTAAAACGCAAGGGCACATAACTGGATTCAAGGCGATCGGGTTTGGCCGTACATTTCCAGGCTACAGTCTGAGAAGCCGCACTGGCGGTACCATCAAAGATAAACGAACCATTCTGGCATGGCACCTTCGATATTTTGACCTGCACTTCTTGTCCGGGTGTGATGGTACCAGTAGCGGGCGAAAAATTAATGACATCGCTAATATCGCTACGTACGGACCAGGTCACATTAACTCTGGAGTCATCGCTCTCTTTCAGCGTGATCACAGCTTCAC
Source organism: Dictyobacter alpinus (assembly GCF_003967575.1). Taxonomy (NCBI): domain Bacteria; kingdom Bacillati; phylum Chloroflexota; class Ktedonobacteria; order Ktedonobacterales; family Dictyobacteraceae; genus Dictyobacter; species Dictyobacter alpinus. The sequence goes on along the minus strand of NZ_BIFT01000002.1, from coordinate 2,292,921 downwards.
AGCGCGGCTTATCAATATTACCGATTGCGCAGTCGGGATTCTGCGGCACCAGCGTCTTGGGGCTGACGATAAGCCTGGGTGGCGCAGGAGGCGTTGGCGGTGGCACGCCTGGAATGGCGGCCAGGAAAATTACCATCAGGCCGAGCAACAAGTCGGCAAACAACCAGCCTGCCAGCAGAACCGTATTATTCTGTACAGAGCGCAGCATTTCTATTCCTCTCTTGATTGACCTGCTTCACAGCTATTAGACAGGTACTTTAGCTGCGATACGTCGCGCAACCTCGCCCATATTGACCGTCACACCATTGATATTGGTAGCGCTCTCATCAATCTGCTTAATAATGCGATTCATGGCATTCGTATTGGTGATAATATCTTTCACCAGTTGAGCCTGGTCTCCATGCTCAATCTGCAGCAGCTTAACCAGCCCCTTCTGCTCTTCCGTAAACTTAGAGATATGAGACGACAGGGTCTTCGCCTCATTGACGGTTCCATCAAGGATCGTCAATACATTATGCAACTTCTCACCCCAGAGCTTCTGCTGCTTCACCACATCTTCCTGGGCTACGGCCTGGCGGGTCAGTTGATCCAATGTGCTCTTAGAATTCACCAGCAACGTCTTCTGCTGATTAGTCATCTCCTGTGTGGGAGCCACCAGGCTATTAATACTGGTATTCAGCACCTGCTGGGAATCCTTGAGATCCCGAATAGTAGTCGCCACATTATCCATGCTGGCCACCAGCGAAGTCTTAAAGGAATTAAAGAGGGCGAACTCCTGGCGCTGGCGCTCGGCCAACTGAGCCAGTTCCTGGCGCTCAGTCTTAATCTGCTCCTCCAGGCCCGATATGACTGAATTGAAACTATTAACGACAGAGTTAAAGCGATCCACGAAATTGGTTGGCTGCGTCCAGTGGCGCGTAGATAGGAAAAGGGTCGCCCCGGCCAGGGCATGGGCCAGATTATCACGCAGAGCCTCAGCTTTGCGATCCCGCTTCATCTGTGAATTATGCGTCATGATGGATGAATAGATAGTAAGTACCACAATGATGGAGATCAAGATACAGTCGATAGTAGCGATACCGCCCAGTGTATCGATCCAGCCCCAGGAAGACGTGCCATTAAAACCACCCTGCCAGAGCTGCAGAAAGGGGGTCGTACTAAACTTTGGATACTGGGTTACCAGGGTATAGTAGGCAGGAATCGCGCGCGCGATTCCTAGCCAGGTAAAAAAGAGCGGCAAGAAAATAAAAATATTGCGGCATGTCTCAACCAGCGCAATACGACCATCCACCCTTTGTTGTACGCGATAGCGATTAACGATCGCATCGATATTAATCAAATTGTATAAGTCATTGCCGGCCCAGGCATCGGCATACTGGCCGCCACGCACCGCATTACTCAGCTCACGCAGACGGATGGCCCCGTTTGGATCACTGCTATCGACCTCAGTGGCCAGATCAGTTAGCTGATCAATTACAGCATCTTTATCGTTAAGCATAGCTATTCAAATATCTCCCTTAAACAAAAAAAAACAGTCTCAAAACACCACATACAAAAGAACAAACGACCCCACGCTCCATCCTCGCAGCCCAGGCCATACAAAAATACCAATGATCAATAAAAGCAACAAAGTAGGTTCAACCTTCAACATTCGATGCTAGGAATACAAATCAAGTGTTGTAAATTTGGGCTCAAATATTTCTCTTCTTCTTATAATCATCAATCAAAGATTGATTAAACTTAATAGGCTCAAACTGCTGTCGACTTATCCAATATTCCAAACTGTCCTGTTGATTTGAGCTCAATAACGACATTTCCAGGGCACGAGCCCGGAGAAAATATAAAATTACCTCCTTCAAATCTTGCAGAGAATATTTTTTTTCGATATATTTTGCAAAATCCTTCACTCCACTCACTTTATCGATTATTTTAATAGATTTTTGCTCTAAATCCGCACTTATATCCGGCTGATATTCAAGTAATAACTGAGTAATATATGGATCATATACAATTGTCTTGATAGAGTATTTGATGGTATGATTTTTATCGCTATGATAGCCTATTCTGGTATTTTCAAGCATTTGAAGATCACGATAAAATTTCCCTGCGGAGGGTTTATAAAAAGACTTTCTATATAGAAAATAGAACCCTTTTAATTCTTCCATTCTTTGAAATTCCTGGAAAGAAATCCCTCTCTCTTGAAACCAGGCAATTATATTCGCATCAAATGATGAGAGAGCTTTTACAGTAGTATGTCCTTCTTGACCGTAAACAGCAGAAACAGAGATGTCGTCATTTGAAGCTCTGACTGGCGAGACATGTTTATCATTATCCATAGATGTATAATTATGCGCAATAGATTGCAATGGCGTCTGACCAGCAGCGGTAGTTGTAGGCTGGTACGTGTTAGGTAATTGCTGATGTTGTAGTGAGAGGCCTTGAGCAGGTACAGGAGCGTGCCCATTCGAGGCTGGAACAGTTACGTTAGAAGAAATAGCAGGTTGTTGTGCGGTTTCGTTCTTTTTGGAAGAGCCCCATCGAAACGGAATAAAGCCAAGTAATGAGCCTGGACGTAAATCTTCTGAATAATACTTCCATTCTTTTTCAACTTCGTCCGGCCATCGATTATGTCGATCGATAAAATCAAAGGTCTTCTTATCAGCATTCTGCAAGAGCGAGCCCAACAACGCTGGTATGACATCCTCTTTCTTTTTCTTAGGATAATCCCAGGCGTCTAGAATAGTCTGATAGATATACGGCAATAGCAAACCAGGATTCATATGTGACTGATATATTTCACCAGCCAGCAGATCGAGCTCACGAATAAAAGCCATGCGACCATGCTGAGGGGAAAAAAATGTTGGTGAGAGATGTTTCTTGCAGCGTTCCAGATCTTCCGCACGCTCGATGCCATTAATCAAATAGCGGAAAAGCATGGTCCGGTAGTAGCTATCTTTCTGCAACGATCGTTTTTGAATGGCAAGGACCAGCCTGTTTAAGTTTGTTTCGCTTCGTACAAGCAAACGGGCATTATTATTATTGCTCGTCTGCATAGTTTCTCTTATTAAAGACCAGTCTTGTACAGCCTCTGTCAGGGAAGAAGGCATTGTCATTTTTTTGGAAACTGTTTTTAACAGTGAAACAGTTCCAGGCTGCTTTAAAACAGATACATCTGATAAGTTGCTGAAGAATCTTTCCGTACACTGAAGTACAATTGGCACATCTGAGGCTACCAACAATAAAAATTCCCAGTGCTGCAAGAAAATCACATCTATTTCGGACCATTTTAATCGCGTCTCTCTGAAAAGACGCTCGATCTCCCGAGCACTTAAGCAGCAGGTGAATAAGAGTTGTGAAACGGCAGATGCTCCATACTGATAGCCAAAACCATTGATCAGCATAATGAGATTAGAAAGAGCGGGGGCAGCCTTTTCCGAGAAGACTATATACTGGAGAGCCGCTTCATAATCTTTTTGCACAGACATTACAATCTTAACAAGGTCTTGAGGAAACTGTCCTTGATCCCCTAGGATGAGCCAGGCGATAGCTCTGGCTTTCCAAGCGGGGGAGATGTTCTGTTGACACAGGACACTAACATTTTCCCAGGGGATGCGGAGCCAGGAACGCAGGATATCTTCGGGAATGTCTGAGACATATGAGCAATTTCCTAGCAAGCCAAGATAGAAAGCTGACTCGAATAATTGATAGGGGTACAGCTGTTGATTAGAAGTCAGGCGCGGCGTCAGTTCTATTAATAGTGACTTCCATAATTCTTTGTACTGCTGAGGCGGCGCGATAGTGGTCAGCAACGGCAGGTAAACGTTGGCACGTTTAGGATTGCCACCAATCAGGTCAGTAACGATGGCATATTTGATATAGGTGGCAAAATCCGCCAGGGTTTGTGCGAGTCCGGGTGTAGTATAAGATTGCTGATAAAGCTCTTCCCAGGATGTCTGTCCTACGGTAAACCACCATTGTGGATGGTGGATAACCATAAATTGGAGTACTGCAGCGCGTACCGTTTCTGGTATCAGTAAGGAAACAGCCCGCTCGGGGTCAAAGACCATCTGCATATCTTCGGCAGTCAATTTACTGGCGGAGAAAAGTTTATAGGCCAGCAAGAAGGTGACTCTATCCTTAACCTGCCAATCCTGGCTCAAACTAAATAGAGCCTCTAACTCTTTGAGATCTTTATCGCTACCACTGAGCAACCTGACAACTGCATAGCGGGCATACTGTTGCCGCAACTGCTGGTGTTCAGAGTTAGCCTGTTGATTATTTTCAGGAGCGGCAGCGGGCATATCTGCCAGTGGCGGGATCACCGGATCAAACAGCAAGGAGTTCCCGTCCCGTCCATAGGCCCACTTGAGAGTAGGACCATCCAGGGGTTGAGCACGCTGCAGCGCATCCAGCGAAGAGTAACAGGTCCCCACAATGCGAGCCGGTGAGTGCTCTACATGGGCTTCATAGGTACAGAAAGTAACTGATTTAGTCAGGCCGGGCGGAAGACAATGCAACAGGCCCCAGATAAGCTCTGTATTGCGTTCAGCTGCCTCATGCACGCCTTCTTCAGCGTAGGTTTCGATATAAATATTCTGCCAATCATTCAGAGAGAGGTAGGCTTCAATTAAGAAGGTTAGATTCTGACGATAAAGTTGTCGCTGGCTATCTGACTGATGGGCAATCGTAGCAGCATTCAGTGAACCAACAGGTAGCTCGAAAACCTGTGGCAAATCAAGTTGATCGGGAGGTAAATCATCACCCATTTTCCAAAAAGAAGAGCCCCAGGAATTAATAGCAGCGGAACTTGAACTATCTTTAAGATTGGCCAGCACATGCACAAAAAATGCGCCTGCGCGCCCATAGGCATCTTCACCAGCGTAGGCACGATGAAGCATAATCAGCCCCCGCTCTGTATTGATATAAGCCAGACTATGTGGCGCGCTCTCAGTTGTCATATCATAAGGATTAATGCCATCAGGTAATTCATATTGCAGATGCCGTTCAATCTCGCGATACCAATCGCCATGTAAATCTGCCAATTCATGTGAGGCCGCACGCACTCGATGCCCTGTCACACTGCCCAAACCAACAGTAGACCAGGTATACCAGAGTTGATCCATCGTACGTCTCTCTCCTATCTATTTTGAACATGCCCATACTCTGCTATCTACTCCTGAAAAAGGCAGAGAAGTCAGTAGCACTATTCAGCTTCAATCACATTGAGCTTCCATAAGATCCAGAGCAGAGGATCAAGACAACGTAATGGTTCAATCGCCGGGTACTTGCCTTTATCGGGTGCCCATCCGGTGGCCGAGACAGCAAAGAAGGAGGCAGTATTAAATAACTCACTCGACTGCACCAATACCTTGTCACCAACCCGCAAGATCAGTTTTTGGACCTCTTCATTGATAGTGGCAAAATCCGCCGTATTCAAGCGGTTAGTCGACGTTGTCTCACGCAAAAACTGGGTTGTCGCCTCTTGTGAGCGCACAACATATTTCAAGAGATCTGCCTTGGAGAGCGCAATGGCTACCGGAATATCAATCGACGCGCCCGCATCCAGCCCCTGGCCCATTCTGAAGGTCTCGGTAATACGATTCAATACCTCTGAAGAACTGCGCTCACGAATCGCGCCGGGCTTCAAGTCTGATGGTAAAGCCTTCACAATATTCGGCATTGTAAGAGGATCGGCCAGAAAAATGATCGCCGATGCATTAAGGACATAAGAGCTATACTGCACCATACGATCCTGTTCAGCCAGATCTTCGCCTGAAGCATCATAAAAGAAGAGGTTGACACTTTTAGCAGGCTTCCACCAGGCCTCTTTCTTAAAGATAAGCTCATAAATCAAAGGCTCATTAATCTCTGAACGCGCCCTGGGCGTCAAAGGAATGGGCTGTAAATTACCAAAAACTGGTTGATAAAACTTTGATTGATAGATCGCTTCAGTCTTACCCCAGCCGACAATGCGGCTACAACCAATCAACTGGAGTGCCTGACGCTGTTTTAATAAATGAATACAAGAAGCAATATAATGGCTTTTACCAGCCGAGCCATCACCAATAATAGCAATTGTATAACTTTTGGCACGTTCTATATTATAAGGTAAGACGCGTTTACAGTCGGTATTAGGACATTGCCGGCCAGCCAGCTGCCGGGTATATTTTCTCCCCTTTGTAGCCGTAATCCAGAAACGTGACAGAACCTTCAGGACATTATGGGTAGGAGCTGTCTGCATCACGTTATTGGGGTTCAATCCTGAAACAATATCAGCTGACCCGGGATAAAAATCCGTACCACAGCTCGGGCATACTACCTTATGCCAGGGAGCGATGAATCCCATATAAAATCCCTCTTTAGCCGAGAAAATACTCTCTTGAAACAGAATAAAGCAGATTGGTATAATACTGTAGCGACCTACCAACGCACTTCAAACTCTGGCCGCGTTTTTGGCATCTCAATCTGTTGCAATGTTCACGAAATAATAATAACATTAAAGAATGCTAGTATACAAATATAGCAGCTAAAACATAAAAATTTCCTATCAAAAACAAACAATCTTCTTCTAATAGCAATACTATTCGCACGCCGTGCGAGCAGGAGTATCACCAATGGGTAGCTTTGTCGGTATTGACCTGGGAACTACATATTCTGCTATTGCTTTTATCAATGGCGAAGGGAGAGCAGAGGTAATCAAGAATAGCGATGCCAACACCGTCACACCATCGATTATCTGGTTTGATGGCAGCAGGCCAATTGTAGGCGAAGAGGCACGCGAACAGATGGCGGCGGGCGCTACCGAGATAGCGTTACTCTTTAAGCGCCATATGGGTGATCCTGATTTTTTGCTAGCTTTTGGGGACACCGATTATGTTGCGACCGATCTGGCGGCTATCATTTTACGCTACTTGAAGGAGTGTGCCGAAGACTATTTAGGTGAGAAGGTGACCGACGCGGTCATTACAGTACCGGCGTACTTCAAACATGCCCAGCGTAGCGCAACTATTGAAGCTGGTCACAAAGCGGGTTTGAATGTATTACAAATCATCAGTGAGCCGACCGCAGCCGCACTGGCCTACGGTCAGCGTCCGGGTCCCAATGCCCAGGAGCAACTCTTTCTAGTTTATGACCTGGGCGGTGGTACCTTTGATGTTTCGTTGGTCGTGATTACCTCCACAGAACTAACAGTAATTGGCACGGATGGGGACGACAATCTAGGTGGTAAAGATTGGGATGATAGCCTGCTGAGTCATGTAGAGGCCCAGTTTGAGCAAGAATTTGGGCTGGAGCTATTTGGCGACGATGTCAATGCGCTACGTGTGCAGGCAGAAGAGCTGAAACGTAAGCTTAGCGCGCGTCAGAATGCTAGCATCCGTGTTCAGGCCTCAGGTCAGGTTGGCAGCTATACCGTAACCCGCGAGCAGTTTGAACGCATGACACAAGGATTAATGGAGCGCACTCAGCTCTTAACAGAACGTGTACTGCGAACCGCTGGAAAGAGCTGGGCAGAGATTACAGGCGTATTGCCCGTAGGCGGCTCAACCCGTATGCCCATGGTTAGCGACTACATCAAACGCATGTCAGGCAAACCACCTATGGGTGGTATTCATCCTGACGAGGCCGTCGCCATTGGGGCCGCCATCCAGGCTGCGATGAGTCTGCAGGCCAGCCAGAATCCGGTAACAGAAGATCACTTCGTGCTACGCGCACCAAAACGCACCGTGGATGTCATCGCCCACAGCCTGGGTTTGATCGTCGAAAGCGCCGACCGGGCCCGCTATATCAACAGTATGATTATTCCCAAAAATAACGGGATCCCAACCCAGCAGACACGCCCTTTCGAGATGACCCTGCGCCGGGATGGCAACACAGAACTAGAAGTATTTCTCACGCAGGGTGAGACGGAAGATCCTCAGCAATGTTCGTATCTGGGTCGCTATATGTTCAGTCGCTTTCCATACATAAACAGTAAAACGGCCATACTCAATATCACCTATGCCTACGACAAAAATGGTACCGTCACAATCTCAGCGACCGAGCGGACCACCGGTCAGCCACTGGCCCTGGACATTCAGCCAATCCCGACCGATGTCCCGGCACGTTTTTTAAGCAGTCCGCGCGAACAGCAGGTGCCAGGAGAGATTATAACCGTTTACCTGGACATCGATACCTCTGGCAGCATGACGGGCAGACCACTACGCGAAGCCAAGAAGGCCGCCCACCAATTTGTCCAGCAGTGTGATCTCTCAAGGATTGCCATTGGCCTGATCTCCTTCTCTAGCTTTGTGCATGTTCCTTTGCATGCCACGCAAGACGCCAGAAAGATTAGTCGGGCCATCGACTCACTCTCATCCGGTGGGGGCACATCAGCAGGCTCATTAAACAAAGTTTATACTTTATTGCATGATACCGCTGGCCCACGTTATGCGGTGGTCCTGACAGATGGAGCATGGATGGGTCGCCTGGGAGCAATTGTGGCTGCGCAACGCTGTCACAAGGCAGAAATACAAATTATAGCCATCGGATTTGGCCGTGCAGATCATAGTTTCCTACGCGCGATTGCCTCTTCCAACGAGCAAAGCTTTTTTACAGATCTGGGCAGGCTAAGTGAGACCTTTAGCACTATTGCACGCGAGATTACCATGCAACGCTAATATTTACCCAAATCAATTCATCCAGGTTAGTATAGTTGTCTTGTTAGACAACCATACCCTATTTCTCTTATTTATAAATAAAGGATATGGATATCATGGCATTTACCCCGTCTTATCATAAGATCACCTGTCCCTTCTGTTTCGCGCGTTTCTCATTGCAGGAAACGTATTTCCGCTGTATCAATCCCAGTTGTCCAGATATAGGACCGGACAACGAATATGCTTTACGCCGAGGGTTGGGACGCATTAGAATGGGCCGAGTGCTTCTTCCAGAGAAGAAAAGAGGTATGTTGACCCTGACAACACCAAATGAGTTATTCTGCAATACCTGCAAAGAATACAGTACAACCCGCATATGTCCTACCTGCCATTTTGAACTACCCTCAAATATTGCCCAGACTGAACAAAAAGTCATCGCTATCATTGGAGGCCGTGCCACCGGCAAATCCCACTATATAGCCTCCCTCATCCACTCCCTGATGCACTCCGTGGGACAAAACTTTGATATTACAGTTAGCATTCTAGGCGATGATTCCCAGGTACGCTGGACCCGAGACTTCTATGCACCGCTATTTGAGCAACGCCGGGTACTCAATCCAACCCTGCCATCAGCGCTGGATGCCCAGGTACGTTCACCTATTATCTTTCGCTTACTCTTTGGTGGTGGCAATGGCAAGCCGCGGCGAGCACTCAATCTGAGCTTTTTTGATACCGCTGGTGAGGATATGACCAGCCATGCCACACTCTCCACTTACAGCCATTATATCTGTGATGCAGATGGCATTATTTTTCTACTCGATCCACTGCAGATGTCAGGGGTACGTCAGAAGATCACCAATCAGACACTACCAGATCTAGACCGGGCGGCTGCGCCTGACAACATTGTTCGCGCGTTACGTGAGCTTTTCGAGCGTGTCAAAAACATCAGCGCCACCCAAAAAATCAAGATTCCGGTGGCCTTCACCCTCTCAAAAATCGACATGCTGGCAGACAGCCTCGACGATCCCGGCTCGCCCCTTCTCCAATCCAGTACACATAGTGGCACTCTGAATTTAAATGATCTCCAATCACTCCATACCGACATTCAACACCGACTCTATGATTGGCTCTCTCCCAATTTCTACAAATATATCCATGAACACTTTGCCAACTACCAGTATTTCGGCGTCTCCTCACTGGGCCAGCCCCCCGATACCCTGGGCCATATCTCCAGCGTCAGCCCACGACGGGTCGAAGAACCCTTCTTATGGCTACTTTACAAAAATAACCTCATCAGAGGACAAAAAGCATAGCCGCCCCCCTTTCCAATAACATCTGGGATGGCTTATGCTTCATAACTTACGTATGCATATACAGTAGCTATCGGCCAAGATGCAAGGTAAGCTGATCATCAAGGGCGGCGGGCTTGTTGGAGGTGACGAGTTGGAGGTCGCCAAGCCGTTTCACATGATAATTTTGATCAGGGATGACCTGCCGTGAACTGGCAATGGCAATCACATCCTGGGGCTGGCTTAAACGGAATTGAAGCGCATGCTCATCGACACCCACAATCTCGGCGGTCGCATAGGCGATGCGCACATCCCCGATAGATAGGTTGAGTGGCAACATCAATCCTTCTTTGCGCCTCAGTTGCAACTGGCGCCCCTCAAACAAGGGAGATCCCTGCTCGTTGATGTGGAAGGACTTGTCAAAACCATCCAGATTCAGGATATGCAGGAACCTTTCTCCGGCTTCGGTGGCGGTGGTGGTCATGAAAATACCGTGCTCCTCGCAATCGTGCGTCAGAACGGCCTGAGCGCCCAGCTTTTCCAGCATCGTGCGGAACACAGGGATAACGCAGGGATAGGCCGCGGAGATCACGATCGCACGCCCCTGGCCTACCTGTACGTCAAAACCACAGGCTTCGCCAGTATCGGCGGCACGCAACAGGACTTCTCCATGCTCTGATGCAAAAAACTGGGCATAGTTAGCACGTACCTCGGGACGGGGCGCCAGCCAGCCAGCAGTACGCAGCGAGAGATAGTAATAATCAACGGCCCGGCGGGATCCAGCAGGCTGTAAACCCAGCGCATCCGCCAGGATACGCTCCTCCCGACCCTCCATATCAAATAACGGCACTTCACCATACAACAGCAACTTGCCACCAGCCTGTACATAATCGGCCAGCTTGCGCTGAAGGGCTCCAGCCATGTAGCGGGCCGAGGGCAGTACCAGCAGGGGAGTCGTCTGAGGAACAAGCTCTCGGTGCTGGACATCCAGCGCGCCAAAGCGATAGCCAGCGAGCAACAGAGCTTTGGCCAACGCATCCCAGGCACCCGCGCCGCGATTGGCTTCCAGGTTGCGCACAATCTCATTGGCTTTCGCACTCGAGGGATATCTGTACTCGGTCATGTAGTAGTCCGGGATAAAGGCGAATGTAAGCGCGTCGTGCTCCTCATGCATGGTCGCCAGCTTGTCAGAAACAGCCGAGATCGCCTTGTTCACCTGCGCCAACGCACGGTATGAATACGTAAGTCGGCCCTCAGGATCCACCGGGGCCGCGAAACCATGGCGCTCACCGGTAAAGGCGATACGATCATTACCATCATGCACAGCTTCCGGGAGCATATAATTCCGTCCACCACAGAAAAGATAATAGTTCAGCAACCTGTTCCCCTGAGCGATACACATACGGGCCTTGAAGCTCACAGAGGACGGATCATAGTGCAGGCCGTGGTTATCATCATAATCCCCACTGCCACACTCAAATTCCATCGACGTCAGAGGCTGCTCCGGCCTATTGGTAGCGTCCATGAAGGCATTCATCACATAGAGATCGTGAAAATTACGCATATCCAGGTCGCCAAGATAGTGATCCGAGCCGGCCAGATAGCCGGCGTCCTGTGTGTACGACTCGTATAGCTGACTGATACCAATGGGATAGCTGAGGCCACGACCCGCATCGGTGCCATGAATATTGACCAGAAATGGTACAGCGGTCACGCCAAACTCTTCAGCATAACTACGCAGGACAGCAATATAGCGGGCGAAGCGGTTGCGCATGTAATGGCCAAGATCTTGCTGCAGTTCGGCCGCGAACTCCTCACGGGGAGCACGTAGTTCAACATCACGGATGCGATCAATAGCAAGTTTGAAGGGATAGCGCGCAGTAAGTGTTTCAGGATCATAGTGCTTCTGGAGCCAATCAACGAAATCTGCCAGCAGATGAGCAGTGAGATCAGGACTGTTACTGACCCAGGAAAGCATACCGATCTCGTTATCAAGCTGGACAGCAATGATGTTGCCGCCTCTGGTATACAGGCGAGAAGCAAGGAGCGGCATGATAGAGCTATACCAGTGATGAGCCTCTTGCAGGAAAGCTGGAGCCAGATAGTCAATCGTGCGCGTAGGAGCTGGTTTGCTATCCCAACCAAGTGGCACAATCTCGGGATGCTTGCTATATACCCAGTATGGCAAGCCCTCGTTTTTCATTTCCGCCATGATGAAGGGCCCTGGGCGCGCAATGAAATAGAGCTCATTTTGCTGGCACAGATCGATAAAGGCAGCCAGATCGAGCTCAGGACGTGTCTTGCCTTCCAGATCAACCTGACCATCAAACGGCTCATGGCACAACCAGGGCACATAAGAAGCCACGGTATTGCAACCGGCGGCCTTCAACTTATCGATACGACCTTGCCATTCCTCACGCCTGAGACGGAAATAATGGATCTCACCAGCAAGAATAATACAGGCTTTATCATTAAGCACAATCTGCTTGTCTTTAATCTCAATCACGTCTGCCTCCTCGTTTTCCTGTGTGAAGAGATAAGCCTTCGCCCCCTTGCGAAGTTGCTTCAGGACAACACCTGCAAATTGCCACTGTTGACAACAACAATTTGTGATGTTAATGTATTTTCATTGAAAAAAGTATAGCCGGGGGGCTGCAGGAATGTCAAGTAAGAATGTAAACAGTCGAAGTGGACTGGTACGAACTGGCAACCGCGACTTTATGAAAGAGATCAATTTAAGTATCATACTGAACCTCATCAGGAGTCGAGGCCCGCTGTCGCGTACCGACATCGCTCATAGTTCTGGCTTGAGCCAGGGAGCGGTCTCAGGTCTGACTGGCGAACTACTCGCCTCAGACTTTATTCGCGAGCTCGGCGGGGGCCAATCCAAAGGTGGACGCTCACCGGTCCTCCTCGTCATTAATCCTCATGTTGGCTTCGTGGTGGGCATTAAGCTCACCGATCAAGCAATCGTAGCCGCCATTACTGATATGGAAGCCACAATTGTGCATCGCACCAGCAAACGGGTAGACGGTCTGCAAGATCCACAGATCGCCATCGAAGCTATTATCCAGACCATAGAAACCAGCCTGGCGGAATCCGCCATACCCAGATCAAAGGTAATAGGTGTGGGTATCGGGCTGGCCGGTATGATTGACAGCCAGGAATCAATTTGCACGTATTCGCCAATCCTTGGTTGGCGCCAGGTGCAACTGGCCCAACCAATCGAGCAACGTTTACAGTTGCCGGTATACATCGAAAACGACGTCAATGCCCTGACCATAGCGGAGAACTGGTTTGGCGCAGGCCGTGGACGATCCCACTTTCTGGTCGCCACCATCGGTCGTGGTATCGGTATGGGAGTGGTCTCCAATGGACTGCTCGACCGCGGTGCCACAGGAGGAGCTGGAGAGTTCGGTCATATCACACTACAACCCAGCGGTCCACGCTGTGGTTGTGGGAAAGCTGGTTGTCTTGAAGCTCTGGCCGGCGATCCAGCCGTCGTCAGAATGGCCTACGAAGCGGTGGAAGCGGGCAAGCAGACAAGCTTGCGTCAGGCCATGCAAAGTACCAGTCAGCTAACGCTAGAGCACGTAGCCCTGGCCGCGGAGCAAGGTGATCAGGTCGCGCAAGAGATCTTAAGCGAAGCCGGCCGCTGGCTCGGCCTCGGCCTCTCCTATCTGGTCAACCTGTTCAATCCCGGGTTAATCGTGCTATCAGGCGAAGGGACACGAACCGGCGATGCCCGCATAGAGGCAGCCAGTCAGATGATGAAACAACATATTTTCGACGGGTTAGACAACGATCTCGAACTGGTCATCAAACCAATGGACGACGAGTCCTGGGCGCGTGGCGCGGCTTGCGTAGTGTTAAGTGAATTATTCAAACATCCAATCAATCGCGCCACCCGAACGGGTCTCTTAGGGGTTGTTTAACCAATTTTATGCTGATCATCTCATCTTCAGCGAGAAGAGGGAGAAATTTGAAGCTAAAAGTAAAGGGGGTGAGGCTTAAAGAAAACAAGTAGTTATAGTTGAAGATGCTACTCTCGCAATTTGATGAATAGTATGCATCTGAATATCTATATGAATCGTACAAAAAATATTAAGTATGGCTCCATGTTGAGGTGCTATACATTAGTTAACAAAGTGAAGGTGCAAGTGATGGACAGACAACGCCGTTTATTTTCCCTCACATCTCTACTATTGCTGTTACTCGTAATTGTTTCAGCATGTGGAAATTCACAGAATCAGGGAAATGGAAAGCAACCCACCGCCGGTAATGGTATGATCGAGACCCTCAATGCGGGTGCATTTGGTGGCGGCTCCAATCCACAGCTCAATTATCATCCTTTTTCAGCCACTTCATTGATCCCCATAAATGCAGGCTATATTTATGAGCCACTCATGGTTCAGAACACATACTCCTGCAATGTAGTTCCCTGGCTGGCCACGGCTTATAAGTGGCAGGATCCAAAGACGCTCAATTTTACTATTCGTGATGGGGTAAAGTGGAGCGATGGTCAGGCTTTTAGCGCTGATGACGTCGTTTTCACATTGAATCTGCTGCATAAAGCGCCAGCCCTCGACACTAACGGACTCTGGACCAGCCTGAATACGGTCAGCGCTCAAGGGAATCAGGTTACCTTGAAGTTCAAGGGCCCATCAGTACCAATGTTTGAGAAAGTGATCAAACAGGATATTGTTGCCAGACATATCTGGGAAAAAATCAGTGATCCTGTGAAATACATCGACGAAAAACCGGTCGGTACCGGTCCTTTCCTGGCAGACAGCTTTAACCAGGAACAGATGTCTCTCAAGCGCAATCCTTCTTACTGGCAGGCCGACAAGATCAAAGTGAATCATCTGGTCTTCCACAAAGTTGGCAGCGATCAAGTTGAAAATCTCAAGCTGGCACGCGGCGAGTATGACTGGAACGCTATGTTCGTCCCGAACGTCGACAAGGCCTACGTCGCACGTGATCCCAAGAATAACCACTACTGGTTCCCGGCTGGTGGCGAAATCTCGCTGGGCATGAACCTGACCAAAGCACCCTACAACGACGTAGAGTTCCGCCGCGCCATGGCCTATGCCATTAATCGGGATCAAATCTCGCAGAAAGCCGAATTTGGCTATGTCAAACCAGCCAGCCAGAGCGGCCTGTCCGTCCCTGGTCAGGAAAGCTTCTTACCAGGCAGCATCCCCAACAAAGGTATCTTCTCATTTGATCAGAAGCAGGCCCTGGATATCCTCACCAAAGCGGGATACAAGAAGGACAGTAACGGCAAGTTGCTAGGCAAAGACGGCAAGCCAATCGACATCACCTTCCTGGTACAGAATGGCTGGACCGACTGGATTCAGGCTGCGCAGGTTATTCAGTCTAATCTCAACACGCTGGGCCTGACGGTAAATGTACAGACACCTTCACCCGAAATCGTTGAATCTCGCCGTGCCGCCGCTAATTATGACATGGTCTTCAGTGTCCATGGTGGCTCTTGCAGCATGTACGAGAATTATGAGTACCTCGACAGCCGGGTAGCTAATACAGTGAACTATATTCACCACAAGAATCCAGATGTTGATAAGATGCGCGACCAACTGCAGCAAGCCGTGGATCCCGCAGCACAGAAAAAGGTCGTGGCGCAACTGGCCCAGTACAGCTACGAGCAATTTCCAGACGTACCGCTGTGGTATGGCGCTAACTGGTTCGAGTTTAGCACCAAAAAAGCCGTAGGCTGGCCAGACGCCAACACCCCTTACGCCAAACCCGGCGACGTACTTCTGATCCTGACCCATTTAAGACAAAACGCAAGCAACTCAACCGGCAAATAGTTGTTGAAGGACTGCGCCTTGAAACGCGCATTTTCTTCTGATATTCAGTTACCGATGGACTGACTTGTAGGTTGTCTGGCGGTGTGGATGTTATTTTCACACCGCTATATGGGAGGAGGGAACCCATTATGCGCTACTTCTTTCGGCGCTTCATGTTTTTTCTATTAACATTGTGGACCGCCGTTACCTTAAATTTCATTATTCCACGCCTGCAGCCGGGCGATCCCGCAGAAGATATCGTGCGGCGGTTGGCTGGTCAGAACAAAGCCATCGATCCAGCCCAGGTACACGCGATCCGTTTGATGCTGGGCATACCAGGTGGCAATATCTTTCAACAGTACATCGATTATCTGGGACTGTTGGTCCGGGGACAATTTGGTATCTCTTATACCTATTTTCCCTATCCAGTAACAACGTTAATTGGTCAGGCTGTCATGTGGACCGTGGGGCTGGTGCTGATTACAAATATTATCGGCTTTATCGTTGGCAATCTGCTAGGTGCCTTAGCGGCCTGGAAGCGCAATAGCGCCTTCGACTCATTTATAAGCGTGGGACTCAGCTTTGTCGGCACCCTTCCATATATGTGGATCGCCCTGGTATTACTGTTCATCTTTGCATTCCAGCTGAACTGGTTACCGATCGGTGGTGGATTCAGTGAAACATCCACGCGACAATTCAGTTGGGATTATACCCTGGATATCGCCCAGCACGCGGTCCTGCCAGCCGTCTCGATTCTGATTACAGGACCAATCGGCTGGATTATGGGTATGCGCAACAATATGGTCCAGACGTTACGCGAGGATTACACACGCCTGGCCATCGCCAAGGGACTCAAACCCTGGAAGGTTGCGCTCTTCTACAGTGCCCGTAACGCCATTCTGCCTAATGTGACCGGATTTGCCATGTCGCTCGGCGGCATCATGGGTGGTGTGGTCCTGGTAGAATCGATCTTCGACTATCCCGGCATGGGTCGGCTCTTCTTTGAGGCGGTTGGTAACCGTGACTATCCATTGATGCAAACAATCCTGCTCTTCACAATTGTCGGTATGCTGCTGGCAAATCTACTGGCGGACTTCGTCGTTGGCCTGCTTGATCCACGGGTGCGAAAGGGGAAAAACTAAATGGATACGCAAGATCACAACCTCAAAGAGACGACAGAACAAGAAAAAGCGACGACCATACCAGAAACGACCACAGCAGTTTCAGAGGGCGCCCGCGATGTAGAGATAGCGGAACAGGAAGACGAGCCAGAAATCCACACCACGAGCAGCAAGCGCCGTGTACCCGAGTGGTTTGAGATCATATGGAGTAATCGCAAAGCGCGAGCAGGTCTCATTTTGCTGGTCTTCTTTATTCTGCTCGCCATCTTCGCCAACGTACTCGCACCCTATAGTCCTACGGATATCTCGTTTGGACCATCAGAACTACCAAGTTCGGCCCACTGGCTGGGCACAACCCAGGCCGGACAGGATGTGTTCTCGCAACTCATCCATGGCACGCGCACCTCGCTCCTCGTAGGAGCACTCGGCGGTGGACTGGCCACGCTGATCGCCCTGGTGATTGGTATGGTGGCGGGCTATATGGGCGGAATCGTGGATGAAATTCTCTCGTTCATCATCAATCTGGGTCTGGTAGTACCCGCGCTCCCTCTCATGGTGACCGTAGCAGCATATTCGCCGGTGAAGGGTCCAACCATTATCATCCTGGTTATCGGCTTAACCAGCTGGGCCTGGGGTGCCCGCTTCAAGCGCTCACAGGTATTAACACTTCGTGTGCGTGACTACATTACCTCCGCCCAATTCGCGGGCGAGGGTACATTGCGCATCGTCTTTCGCGAGATTTTGCCGAACATGCTCTCGCTGACAGTACTCAGCTACATCAGCGCGGCCATCGGTGCCATCGGTGCCGAAGCGGGTCTGGAGTTTCTGGGTGTCGGTGATCCCAGCACCATCAGTTGGGGCATGATGCTCTACTGGGCCAACAACGGTGGAGCCCTGGTCACAGGCCAATGGGCCTGGCTGATCGCTCCTGGACTGGCACTGGCCGGCATCACCAGCTGCTTGATGTTGATTAACTTCGGCGTCGATGCCCTGAGCAATCCGCAGCTACGAGAGGAGTAGAACTATGGCACTGCTTGAAGTCGAGAATCTCGACGTAACCTATGCCACAAAGCAGCGCCCGCCCCTTTTCGCGGTGCGCAACGTCAACTTTGAGATCAAGGCCGGCGAGTTTGTCGGACTGGTCGGAGAGTCCGGTAGTGGCAAGTCCACATTGGGCAACGCCATCCTGAAATTGCTACTACCACCTGGACAGATCACGAAAGGCAGCGTACGCTTCGACGGCAAAGACCTCACCACTATCGGGGATGAGGAACTACGCCAGTTGCGCTGGCACGACTTCTCCTCAGTCTTCCAGAGCAGCATGAACTCATTGAATCCTGTCGCCAGGATCGAGGCACAATTTCGCGATGTGATGGCCGAGAAGTCCAATCTAAGCAAAACACAGATCCACGAAAAGACAGCCGAACTGCTCCAGATGGTCAAGATCGATCCTTCCTTCATGCGCTTTTATCCACATGAACTGTCAGGCGGCATGAAACAGCGCGTGGCCCTGGCCCTGGCCCTGGCCTTAAATCCCAAATTAGTGATCCTGGATGAGCCAACCACTGGACTGGATGTATTGGTGCAGAAGGAGATCATGCACAACTTGCGCACATTACAGCGCGAGCTCGGCTTTGCAGTCCTGCTGATCAGTCACGACCTGGGCACCATCCTTGAGGTATCCGACCGCGTACTGGTCATGTACGCAGGCGAGCTGGTAGAAGATGCACCGGCCAGCGGCATGTTAAAGCATCCAATCCATCCCTACACCCATGGTCTGCTCGGCTCATACGCCGATCCAGCCGCTGAAGAAGTAGAGATCAGCTACATTCCGGGCCGTCCACCCGATCTGACACGCATACCCAAAGCCTGCCCCTATGCGCCCCGCTGTCCAGAAGCGATCCAGATCTGCCGTCAGGCCAAGCCGGAACTGCTTCCCATGTGGGACGGCAAGGCCGCCTGCCATGTAGCCCAGTTCCAGTGGAAAGACGAGCTGCATAACCATATCCGGCATTCAGAAGAAGGACCGAAGTTGCTGGACGCTGCCTTCTCAGAAGCCACATCCCACAAAGCGGTGAAATACGAAGGTGAAGAGGTTCTGCGCATCGAACATGTGGGTAAGACCTACCAGCGCCGTGTAGGACTGAAAAAGAGCGAGGTCAACGCCGTCAATGACGTATCATTCACGCTCCATTCGGGGAGAGTCACCGGATTAGTCGGTCAGAGCGGCAGCGGCAAGACCACTATTGCCCGCCTGATCACCGGTACCGAGTATCCCAATAGCGGTGAAATCTGGTTTGGCAAAACACGCGTAGATCAGCTAAAAGGAAGAGGAATCCACGAATATAGGAGACACGTCCAGTATGTGTTCCAGGATCCATTTTCGGCACTGAATCCAGTCCACACTATCCAGTATCTTCTCATGCGTCCATTGATGAACTACAAAAAAGTAAATGCCGAGCAGGCACGGCAGCAGGTACGCGAGCTACTGGAGACGGTCGGACTCTCACCTGCCGAGCAGTTTGAGAGCAAGCTCCCCCACCAGCTCTCGGGTGGACAACGCCAGCGCGTCGTCGTCGCCCGTGCCCTGGCGCCTGATCCAGACATCATCATTGCTGACGAGCCAATCTCCATGCTCGACGTATCGATCCGGGCCGAGATCTTGCAGCTCCTCGACAAACTGGTACGCGAACGCAAGATCGCGATGCTCTACATCACCCATGACCTGTTGAGCGCTCGCCTGCTCTCGGACGAGATCCTGGTGCTAAACCAGGGTAAAGTCGTTGAGCAAGGGGCCGCCAAGAGAGTAATCCGCCAGCCAACGGACGAATACACCCGGCTACTGCTGGAAGCCATACCCCGACTCGAACGGCCAGCGCATGTCCAGTCAAGTTATGTGGCAACCGCCGAGCCAACACAGGTGCGTTTAGACATGCCAGGCGTATCCAACGAATAAGCACCCGGCATCCATTGCTGGAAGTGCTCTAAAGAAAAAGCCAGCGGGCTAAAGCGCATATAAAAAGAGCCAGGTTGTTGAACAACAACCTGGCTCTTTTTATATTTTTTTGAATTGTGGATGAGCCGACCGCAGGGCTGGATCCAGAAGAGCGTATTCGCTTTCGCAATCTGCTCTCAGAATTTAGCGGCAAGCGTACCGTACTCTTATCAACCTATATTGTAGAAGATGTTGCGCAAACCTCCCAAAATCTCGCGATTATCCGCAGCGGACTGGTGCTGTTTCAAGGCACTATTGCGCAAATGTTACAAGAGACGCGGGGCAATGTCTGGATGATCACGACCGATGGAAGTTCCCTCCAGATAGAGACGCTTGTGCTACTGATTTTCGTCTGCTATGAACAAGACTGGACCAGATTCGCAAGTTTCAGACAGCGTTGCCTTGCTTTCCCGGGTTCTAGCCAGACAGGCATTGCAATAGCCGCGAAAAATGATCTGTGCCTCCTCGATAGTGCCTGGAACACCTTCGGGGTATAAGCAAGGCTTTTCTCCTTTCAGGCAAGGAATATCAATAATCATCCCACAACCCATGCATACAAAGTGGTGATGCCAGTATTTGTTCATTTCATAAAGTACACGGCCTGGACCTACATCTCCCACCATGATCAACTCACGATCTAATAGTGCTTCAAGGGTATTATATACGGAAGCGCGAGGTAACGGGGTCTGGCGCTCTTTCAGCATCTTTACTATTTCATCCGCCGAATAATGACCTTTTATTTCAAGCAATAAGCTCAACACCAGCAAACGGGGGTAGGTAACCTTCAAGCCTACTTCCAGCAAAAATTGAGCTGGACTTTTCTCTTCGTCATATTGTTCTGTGACAGAGGTTTTGCTCATTCTTGATTTTCTCTGTGACTTTCTTGTGTTTTTCTATGAATATTTAGATTCCAAATATAGTACGTCCATCCGAGATCGTCAAGAGAAACATTTTGCATCCCGAAATCATTGATCTGTCACCTTGACAAAGGTTAAATTATTGTGTAAATTAGACATTGTCTAATCAAGCAACGTTGTTCGTTAGTAATTTTGCTAACACCAAAAGATTGAGGCTGAGGACGAGAAGCAGAGGAATGAGGCATCTCCTGACCTGTACTTCTCATTCTCCTTTCTATCGTACTTGTACATTTTCTGCTTGCGTAACCAATGCTGTTCAGAGAAACTGATGTCCTATTGAGATGAGGATATATTTCCCATACTCATGAGCATGAGAAAGTCATATACTGATTTCGGGAGCATTGAGGCTACGATGGATGATGCCACGCTATTGAAAAGCAATCGTGGACGCTGCTCAGTCACGGCTAGCCGCACTCACACAATCGAATGATATGCTACTTTTTCTGAGCAAGGTATCAACGATGTGATTCATATCGGAGCCAAAGGAACATTGAGAAAACATTGTAAGAAGTAAGGCATGGATGCATCATCAGCGCAAGGGATTGGGTCAGAAGCAAGAGATAGAGGGCTATATTATGAGCCATGACAGACCAATTCTACACCATATCTCATCTGCCAAAAGCTTCTCGCTACTTGAGACGCTTCCTGATGCAGTGATTTATCTAGATAAGAGGGGAATAATTCTCCATGCCAGTACACAAGCCGCCACAATGCTTGGAGTAAGCAAGCACAAATTGATTGGTACGACACTCTGGCAACATTTATCAGATTTCCTCACGATTCCATTTCAACAGATGCTGAACACTGCGCTTCATGCACAGGAGCCGTTTGAAGTCGAGTGTCTTTCTCCTATTACACACACCTGGTTACTCACACGTTGTTTGCCAATCAGTGAAGACCTTGCTTTCAACATCTGTACATATCATTTAGCTTGTACACCATTCTGGACTGAAAAAGTGGCTGGCAAGCTATTGACGCACATCCCTACATGGTTCGCGGCACTTGAGATGCACCAACAATTACGCCCAGCAGATGCGCACATAGAACAAAACGGCACTGTACCTTTTGAAGCTATTATACGTCTACAGGCGGATGCATACCGGGCTTTCGCTCCAACGCTCATGTTGCCTCATGCCAACCACAAAAAAGTCGAGCTCCATGCTGATAAGGGTGACGATATGACCGGACATACGCCGATAAGAGCGGAAGTGAATGCTCTTATCGAGGCGATTCCCCACCTTGCCTGGATTGCGCGACCTGATGGTGCGGTTGTTTTCAGTAATCAACGTTGGCGTGATTATCTTGCTATGACCTGCCAGCAAGCGTATGGGCAGGGGTGGAAAGAGAGTTTGCATCCTGATGATCTTCAACAGACACAGAACATGTGGCAGGAAGCCAGCAAGACAGGCTCATCATATGAGGTAGTATATCGGCTCCAGAACGGGCAGACAAGCGATTATCGCTGGTTTTTAGCTCGTGCGAATCCAATGTATGATGAACATGGTCAGATCACGCAATGGTTAGGGACAAACACGGACATTAATGAGCAGAAATGTGCAGAAGAAGCCTTGCGCCAGAGCCAGGAGCGGCTGCATTCATTGATGAACTCCAATGCGATTGGCATTTTTTGTGCCGAGGGAGACGAGATTCGGGAGGCCAATGAGACCTTTCTGCACATGACAGGATATAGCCAGGAAGATCTGCGGCTTGGACGATTAAACTGGTTCCGGCTAACGGCTCCAGAGTATCTTGGTACTACTCGACTGGTACAGCAACAGCTTTCATTGCATGAGCATATCACGCCGTATGAGAAAGAATATATCTGTAAAGATGGAAGCCGTTTGCCCGTTATCGTAGGAGGTGTCTTGATCCAACGCGAAACCTTTCAAACGATCTGTTTTGTGCTGAATAATTCACCCTACAAGGCGTTAGAGCATTTCAAAAACAACTTTTTCAGTGTTGCCAGCCAGGAATTAAGAACACCACTTACATCCTTGAAGTTGCAAACGCAGATGTTGAGTAAGCGGCTTACCAGCCAGAAGGCCTATAAGGCGGATATTGCACTTTCCCGAATGGAAGGACAGCTCAATACCGTGATACGTCTGGTCGAAGAGTTGCTTGATCTCACCAAAATTCAGGCTGGCAAATTAGAGTATATTCAGGAAACCATGGACCTGAATGAGATACTACTGGAAACCATTTCAATACTGCAAAAGACCTGGACAAGCCATATTATCAGTATGTCTGCCCCTGCCACTTCCATCTTTTTCGTCGGAGACAGGAATCGACTCGAACAAGTCTTTCTGAACCTGCTTACCAACGCAATCTGTTATTCTCCAGATGCGAACCAGATAGAGATTGACTTAGCAGTAGCGGCAGAGGATATTATCATCAGCGTGCGCGATCACGGCGTTGGTATTCCGCAGGAGTACCAGACAAAAATCTTTGAAAGTTTCTATCGACTTATCCCTCATCACGTGCAAGCCTATCCTGGCCTGGGGATAGGTCTAGCTATCGCCTTAGAGATCGTCAAATATTATGGTGGAGCGATCACAGTGGAGAGCCAGGTAGGTGTAGGCTCTTGCTTCCAGGTGACACTTCCTCGCAACCGTTCTTGATAGCCAACATAGAGAGCAACTGGATGTGCTCACCACCCTCAAGGAAAAGAGAAGGAGAAAGGAGGCGTGCACTATGAAGCACGACTTATCCAGCTCATATTATCAGCCAGACAAACACCATTTGCGAAGACGATCATTGCGCGTAATACCGAAGGCAGCTACACCGAAACGTAACAATGGGGAAGAAGGAGTCAATTCTCAAGTCCTCAGTGAGATAGCA
Organism: Dictyobacter alpinus; assembly: GCF_003967575.1. NCBI lineage: Bacteria > Bacillati > Chloroflexota > Ktedonobacteria > Ktedonobacterales > Dictyobacteraceae > Dictyobacter > Dictyobacter alpinus. The sequence continues at coordinate 2,269,315 of NZ_BIFT01000002.1, read as the reverse complement.
CAGATGACCGCACAAAGCTTCCAATCCTCTCAGGAGGCAATGGAAGCCGCGCTTCATATAATCGGGCATTTTCTTGAGTGTCAGACACTCTTCATCGCGCGCTTTGAGGTGAGTGGACCTGAAGAGGAGCCTACTGTCAGTGACGATGGCTCCAATCAGAGGATGCTGAAAATTATAGCGGCACATAACACTGCGATGCCAGCTCCAACAGTTGGGTCAAAGGGCATGCTTGAAGAGACATACTGTCACACAATTTTCCAGACCGGACAACCCCTCCTTGTTGAAGATGCCAGAAATCATCCATTCTACCAGCATCTTGCAACAACAGAGAAATATGATATCGGCTTCTACCTCGGGGTACCACTGATATACAGTGATGGTCGTCTCTATGGAACCCTCTGTTCACAAGATCCTAGCCCACACTTGCTTACCAATCATCCTGAAAAGGTGGAATTGATGCAAATTGTGGCTCGTTTCCTTATCTCTTATATCGAGCGCGAAGAGCTAATTGTACAGGTACGCGCGGCTGAGGAAGCGCAGGCTGCATTAGCCTGGAAGGAACAACAGACACGTGTTGAGGCCGATCGGCGTGTACGTGAATTGCAAGCCATATTTGAGACCATTGGAGATGGTCTGCTCGTCAGCAATCAAGATGGCCAGTTTCAAATGAATGCGGCTGCACGCCGTCTCATACCTATGCGGCACGAGAATATCCAGAGCATTATGGACCTACAGAGCGAGGATGCATTTATTCTCAATGAGTCTGGTCAACCGCTACCTATAGATCAGTGGCCAATCACACGTGTCCTACGAGGAGAGCACCTGATCGGCGCAAATATTGCTACTATCCAACGTGTCAATGGGCTGGGAGAAAGGAGATATCTCAGCGTCTCAGGTATGCCGATGTATGATCAGCAGAAGCGGATAAGTGGCGGTGTCTGCATCTTCCGAGATGAGACAGAGCGCTATGTATTAGAGTGGCGAACACAAGAGACGCTACACGCGTTACTGACATTCGCCCAATCTCTGGTCTGGCTGCCAGAAAACACGTCTAAATTCCGTTCTGGGGAGAGGGAACAGGAGATATCCTCGGTATCACTTGCCTGCCAGACTCTTACGCAAGTTATTTCCACACTCTTACAATGTCAGGATGTAGGAATTATCTCCCGCGAATCAGAGACGGCAAGATGGCACCTGCAAACGAACTGCGGCACAGATCAGCCAGCCAAATCGCCCTGGTGGCAGACAATCAAGCAGCACATTGATGAATTCACTGCTCAGGATGCCAATAGAGACGGGCTACGCGACAATGAAATCAGTATACTTCCTCTGCCAGCACAGCCAGGAGCGGACGCGCCAATACTGGTAGAGGTACCTATGTTTGTGAAAAATCATCTCCTTGGCAAGCTTGCCTTGATCTATCATCAGCATGATGCTACATTAACTCCTACCGAAGCCACCTTAGTCAGAACCGTTGCCAGGCTGACAGGACTGGTATATGAGCGCGAGCATCTCTTGCAGGAGCAAGCGGAAACACGGGCCCACACATTGGCGCTTCAGGAAACAAATCAGCGCTTCAATGAGTTTTTGAGTATTGCCAGTCACGAACTCAAAGGGCCATTAACTGCCCTGAAAATGAGTGTTCAATTAGCCCGGCGAGTGTTGCGCCAGCAAGAGACTGTTCTATCCCCCAATGTGCTGAAGAAGCTTCACCGCTATCTGGAAGGTATTGATGGTCAGATCCACATGCAGGATCGTTTGACAACTGATCTGCTTGATGTGTCGCGTATCCGTGCTGGCAAGCTTGAGCTGCAAAAACAGCGATGTGATGTGGCAGCCGTCGTACGTGCGTGCGTTGAGAATCAACGCCAGACGGCTGAGGGCCGAACGATCCAAATGGATCTGCCCACCGAACGGATGATCGTTTGTGGTGATGCGGACCGCCTGGGGCAAGTTGTGAACAACTATCTATCGAATGCGCTCAAATACTCACCATTTGATGAGCAGGTCAAGGTGCTCGTCGAACCCGAGGGTGCTGAAATTCGTGTGACGATTAGCGATCGAGGGCCTGGTTTGACCTTTGAGGAGCAGGAGCGTATCTGGGAACGCTTCTACCGGGCGAAAGGTGTACTGGTACTCAGTGGGAATGGTATCGGTTTAGGCCTGGGGCTGCATATCTGCAAAACAATTATTGAACAGCATGGCGGTCGTGTTGGTGTGATTAGCACACCTGGCCAGGGCTCACACTTCTGGTTCACGCTTCCTCTGTTTCAAGATATATGTACTAACGCCTAAACCAGTTGGATGATGTGATGTATCTGATACAACACCTCAATGGCTACCTGAAGATGGTACACGTGATAAATTCCTCTGGCAAGGTCGCTAGTAGTTGGTCCGTTCTATTTCCTAAGAAGCGCAAGATAGAAAAAGCTTTGTTCGTCCCCATGAGAATAAACTGTTGGTATGTGTTATTTGTAAGTTGAATAACATTCACAAAGATTGGAGAACACCATGGACTTGAAAGCGACTTCACGCTCACTTCGCACTCTTTATCACTTATCCTTCTTGTTGGCCTGGGACGTAGCACTTTTTAGTCGTTGGTAGAACTGCTGGAGTGTAGTGCCGGGCTTTACCCCTAGCTCCTCTTGTAAGATCTTTTCACATTGTTGATACTGGCGTAGCGCCAGACTACGCTTACCCTGGCGAGCATAACAGCGCATCAAACCATAGTGTGCCTCTTCCTGAGTGTTATCGCTCGCCAGGATCTGTTGCCAGTGCTTCATGCTTATTGCTATCTTTTCGTGATGCCAGGCTATCAATGCTAACTCTCGGTGAGCATCTAGATTAGCCTGGCGTAGTTCATTGCGTCGGCCGCTCGACCAGTCGTTATAGGATGTCTGTATATAGTCGCCACGATACAACGCAAGCATGGACTCAAAGGCGTGCTGTGCGCCCTCCTCATCCTCTTGCTCAAGGCATTCTTTGCCCCTGGCAAATTGCTCTTGAAAAAGCTCGACATCATACTCAATAGAGGCGTAATGTGCCGTCAGATCCAGGACGTATGTCCCTCCTTGCGAGACGATACAAGCCTCTCCAATAGCTTTACGCAGGTAGAACAAGGTCGAGTGGAAGGCCCGATTACTCTGCGTATCATAATTCTGCCAGAGTGCATCAATAATCTGCTCTTTGCGTAAAGGATGGCTCTGATCCAATAGCAAGAAGAAGAACTCCATTGAGCGCGCCATGCGCCAACGGGTAACGGGATTCTCATCAATCAAGACGACAGGCTCACCCAGGGCACAAATTCTTAGCCGGCTGCCTTCCTTCTGTTCAACGCTGTTCACAAGCATAGAGACAGGCTCTTCGAGAGATGAGGGAGTGTCAATCTCTTCGAGATGTAAAAGAGTTCGCAATTGGGCGAGATCTGGATGGGTCTGAAGAGTATATTTTAGCCGTGGCTGGTTCCTGAGTTCTACTAAAACACAAAGGCCATATCCCTTCGCGTTGGCCAGGTCTACTGTCAGCCTGTGCAGACAAACCAGGGCGTCTTCGCTTTGTTGTTTTCCCAGATAACAGGCTGCCAGGCGTAGGTGTAATACAAGCATTAACTCCTTTTCTGTATTGCTTGGGGATGCCTGGAGTGCCCTCAGATAGGAGAGTGCCTCATCATAATGCTCCTCATGCAGCAGAAGCACACTATAAGTGAGATGGTGGAGGAAGCGATCATAGTCAGGCTGCTCATTTTTGGCAGGTGAGAGCTGGACATTGGAGAGCAGGAAATGAGCCGTTTCCACATCTCGCAGGGAGAGATAAGTCAGCGCCATGATGCACAAGGTATGATTTACCAGGTAGCGATCCTGTAGCTTTTCCGCCAGTGCCAGGCCCTCTTCTAAAGTGCGTAATGCTCGCTCATAAGCTGCCTGATCAAAGTACAGGTGGCCTAGATTGACGAGGGCATAAGCTTGCCCAGATTCATAATGCAAAGGGGAACGGGCTAATTCCAGCGCTTGCAGAAGATGAGTTTCAGCCTCATGTATGGCTCCCTGACTTTTTTTAAGGAGGCCCAGGCGGTTGAGGTCTTCTATTTGACCATAGACATCATGCATTTGCAGTCGACATGTCATGGCCCTCATCACGTGATGCTCAGCAAGTTCTAGTTTGCCAAGCCAGCGATAAGCGCTAGCTAGTATCGAGTGTAAACGCGCTACTTCATAGCCGGAGCGAGAACGACCATAGAGCTGCAAGGTTTTCTGGATAGCCGCTATGCCAGCAGATAGATCGCCCCTTAAACACAAAGATAACCCGATAATAGAGTATGCTTCCGAGCGCAATACAGTTTCATTGGCGGGTAGTTCATCTAATGCGTTCTGGCATTGATCGGCAGCCTGTTGATAGGCTCCAGACATGAAGAAGGCTAATCCTTTGAAGATCCGTATCTCTGTTAAGAGTAAATGCGAATCCTCAACTAACATGGAGGCGCTTTTGTCGAGCATAACCTGCTCAGCGCTCTCCAGGAGCGGCAACGCATGGGCATGATCATGCCACCGCAAATAGATACGGGCCTGGATCAACACTATTTGAGGCGCAAAATCGCGAAATGCAGGGGAGAGCAAATGACACCAATGCATAAGGGTTACCAGGCGTTGCTTGTCAAACATTACTGGAAATACATCTACGATAAAGCGTGCAGCCATGAGGTATTCTCGGGCTTGTAATGCGTGGTGGATGGCCTGCTCATAGCATTGTTCTTCGCCCAACTTGTGAGCAGCCCGCTGATGCAAGACATGAAAACGTTGCGGATTGCTGCGCTCAAGCTCCTCAAGAAAGAGATCGCGCAGTATCTGATGACAGACATAGATCCGTTGCTCACCCTCATTTCTATGGGTTACAAAGAGGCCATTGCGCTCTAATGCTTGTAGATGCTCCTCAGCATGCTCAATTTCTAAGACCTCTTCACAGAGCGAAGGAAGCATCTCTTCCAGGATGCAGGCTTCATACAGGAATGTATAGAGATCTGGATAGCGCTGAAAGACACCATCGACGACATAGGTAAAGAGCTGCTGGAGGTGCATGGAGGCATTGAGCGCGCGTGGACCTGGCATACGGTTCCCTTGAAGGAGATGAATATGACTCAGGCGCGTTCCCAGGAGCATACCAGAAATCCAGCCATCAAATAATGCTTCCAATTGTTCGGCTTCTCCTGGGCCAAGGGAAGGAATCCCTTGAAGTTGTGCCAGCCTGACCACCTCTTGCGCCGAAAAGCGCAGATCATTTTGGGTGAAGCTATACACCTGGTTATGAGCCAGCAGATGCGCAAATTCCAGTTCAGGTATGGCCCGACTCTCAATAACCAGGGTGCAATGAGGTGGAAGGCCACGTAGCAGATAATTGGTTGCCTGATTGATCGCCGGTGTGTCATTCACATCCTGATAGTTGCAGAAGAGCAAGACTACTTGTTGAGCGGTTTCCATTGCTAGAGCCTGGAGGAAGGCATCCAGCAGGGGGATGAGATACGAAATGCCTTCAGCCTCTCTCATGTGTTCATGGGCAATATTCATGAGTATGTCATCGAGGTCCGTGCCAAAGTCAGGAAACTGTTGGCGAACACTGAGCACGAGTCGTTGTAGAAAGGTGATGATATCACTATCTGTACGGTCAAGCATGTACCAGCAATAGTGAGCGTTTCCCCTGCTCGCAAAGTCTGCCAGGACAGTGGTCTTTCCATATCCAGCAGGCGCGTGAAGTAGGACAAGCTTTGATGACATGTAGATTTGTGGCTGGGAATGCGATTGTGTATTCCTATTGAGGACGAGACTCAAACGTGACAAGACCTCTTCTCGATGGAGGAGGGTCTGCGGGAGCGGTGGGCTGGTGAGCTTTCGCATCATACGCGCGTCTTGCATTACACCTCATCCTTGTGTTTGTAAAGGCTTGCCAATTGCATATATCAATGCGAATGTGCATATATTTCAGACCGCATACTTGTCCTTTTTGCATAGACAATTACATAGTAACAAAAAGAGCTTTTCCTGTCAAAGGTGAATGTTCTGCGACAGGGCTTTTAATTTTCCTCTTCCTGGCGCCTACGGCGCCGGAGTCTGGTGTAGTGTGTGTTCTGGGGGCGGCCGCGGCCGCCCCCAGAACACACACTACACCAGAAATACTCTGTATATGATTTGCCTGACAGTTACTCCCGGCTGAAAATGAAAAAGCCCTGGTTCTGCGAAGCACATGTAGAGACGGTGCGAAGAGCAATTCAAATCTTGCCCTTTATACTCCTAATATGAAGAGTAACCCCCATGCGGGGCAAGTCCCATTTGGGAGCATGATATCACACGAACGGCGAGCACTCTCGCGCTTAGTTTCCCAACAGGCAGAGACTCTTCTTAGAACGAATAACGATCATATGAAGGAGCTACATTCATGTCCACACGATTCTTCAGTATTCTGGCTGCCCTTGGTTGTATTCTGGGCGTCGTTTTTCTCTTTATCTCTTTCTCTCTCAATCCTGCTCCACCTACTGACCCCGCACAATTGGCTGCGTTTGGCAAGCAGTACCATAACGCTATTCTTGTAGGGTCCTGGTTACAGGCTATTAGTCCACTTCTTATCATCTTTTTTGTACTCGCCATCCTTCATCTCGCAAAAGCAACAACACGCTTTGTGGGCCTGGCAACGTTGCTAGGGGCAAGCATTTTCATGGTAGTGGACCTGTTAGAAGTCACCTTTTACCTTGGTGCGGCAAACGCTCACAATTTAACGACGGCGTTAATCAGCCTGAGTTTTGTCAATGCTGTCCAGCACCTTTATTCTATCATTGCTGCGCCCGCGCTCATCATTCCGCTGGGGTTGGTAATTATTGCTTCGCCTGTTCTTCCTCGTATGCTTGGGTACACAGCAGTTATCATAGGAAGTCTTTTCGCCATCCTGGGAGTCGTCTTTCTTTTCACTCCCGTAGTAGATGGGGTCGCCGCTTTGGCGATTCTTGAGGCCGTTGAGGAGTTGTGGTTCCCTATAGCCGCTATCACGCTTCTCGTTCGTGAGCTCATGGCATCGCGCAAGGCTACAGGACAGGAGCAAATAGTAGCATCAGTATAAACTTGTACATTCTATCGCAATGTTGGGATGCGAGGTGGTCCCGCTCCCGTTCGTGCCTATATAACTGAGCTGCTAGATGCGGTTCTCGCTGGCAAGATTAACCCCGGCCGCGTCTTTGATTTCACCACCGATCTTGATCATATTATCGACGCCTATGCTGCAATGAATGAGCGCCGTGCGATTAAATCGTTGGTCAAAGTAGGGGAGATATAGAGAACATATTGGTGGATACCGCCAGGTGTCCACCAATGGAGGAAATGCATCTTGCTGGCGAATTGCAGGAGTCACTTCGTTCAAAATGGCAAAAGCAAACTTTTCAACACTTCAATCACAGTTCTGCTTTAAACCATATTTTAAGATTGATGTGACAATTAATAGTGACAGTACTCATGATAGTGGTAAAATGGGTCTTTAGCTTCTTACTAGATGCCCCTTCTTAAAAGAGGCAACCAACTCTCTGACCTTCGAAAAGAGGTGTTCATCTATGCCGTCCAGTACGCTAGTGCCAATCGGCACGGAAGATCAATATCTAATCGAAAATAATCACCTGGGTATTCCGCTCTCTGTTTATGGACTAAAAAAAAGGCGAATACGCTCTCTCACCTTCATGGGATGGCTTGCTTGCACTTCATCTATTCTTGGCTTGCTTATACTCATAGTACTCACATTAGCTAATTGGCAACAGATTTTCGCATCTACAATTCAACATCTTCAAAATATACAAATAGCGAAACAAATGGAGATGAAGCAAACTCAACTTGATGAAGAACGTTTTTTGCTGATTCGCTCTTTCGTCGTATTTGGATGTCTATTTCTTTTTGGGATGCTGCTCTTGCTTGTTAGCGTTCCGTCTCTGAAAAAGAGACGGGTTATTGTTTGTAAGTACGGTCTCCTCCAAGTTCACAGAAGAATGGGGCGTAATCACATTGACATAATGCGCTGGGAAGAAATCCAATCACTTCAGTCGAAACGTACATTTCTCGACCGACATTCTACGTATCTTCTACGCAAGCAGGGTAAACCATTCATTCTTTCCCATGAGTATAAGGATTTTGGCGCACTATTTACACAGATCAAGCAATATAGCCAGATGGGAGCCGCCTATCCATTTCCAGCAAAAAAACAGTGGTAGTTCATCTGTTACTACTGTTTACATGAGACTCATTTATAACTCCTGGCACGGAGTCGCTTGAGAATGCACTAGATTGCTTTTTGAGGATTGTGTGCCATTGAACCAATAATGACGCCAGCGGCCACCAGGGCACTGCCAAACATGCGAAGCGGGGTCAGCGTATTGGCTCCAAGCAATACTCCGCAGAATAGCGCGCTGATCGGGATGATGCCAGAGAACAGTCCTGCCCGTTCCGATCCCATGCGGATAAGCCCGGCGTACCAGGAAAAACCTGAGCGTGCGAGCAGCACCCCTCCCTGGCTCATGAAGCTGTTACTTCTGCTCTTCCTCAATGTCCACGAACGAAAGCAGATGCTCAATCTCCTCCCTGAAAATCTGCGCGAGCATCAGGAAGTAGCTCGGCTTGACAGTAGTTATGAACACTATCAAGAAATACCTGCCAATGTCCTCCTCATGTATGGAGGGAAAAGCAATAGCACATGGGTAGATATGTCCATGGAGCGGTTGGCAGCGGTACTCCCACGATCTGAAACAAAGGAGTTTCCAAAACTCGACCACTTTGGGATCGATAAAAAGGCCCCGCAAGAGGTAGCCAGGGCAGTCAGCGTGTACTTTCTGAAGTGATATGTTGCACATGATACATTTACTTCAGCGATCATTTATCTCCGATCGCTGAGGTAACTTGCTCCTGTTCTTACTCTTCTACAAACAAATTTAGATAATGCCACATGCGCTTTCAGGGTACGATATGAGTTGAGCCTGTACGAAAAAGCAGCGAATACTCGATTGTCATCTTATAACGGTAAATTTGATGCCTGCTCTATACTGTCTAGTATTAATAGGGAAGATAACAAAAAATAATGAGGCCGATGTGATGGAGGAAAGAGTCTGCCAAGTAATTTGGATCTTCCGCACTCTCCGTTAATAGTATATCTTGCAAATAGTACTGTCTAAGATTTTTTAAATTTACTTCATTTATATCATCTGCTATATTATACTCTCATGGTTTTATTCAAGCTAAGTTCGTATCAATTGTATTGCATTTAAAGTAACAAGAAGCGAAATAAATACAACATGCTTTAGAGCTGCTATGAAACCAGAAAATTTCCATTTAATAGGTATGAGTAGATCATTTATATTTATCCAAAAGCAATTCTATCTACTTCTCATACCATCCTTGTGCCATAGGAGCTAGATTCCAGTATTATGTCATTGCCTGGTTCAGAATGAGGATGCTATGAGTTCAAGTAAAAAGTTCTGGATGATTGCTTTCATGCATATAACGGAGTTGAGATACCCGGGTTGGAGCCCCCACCACTTATTCCATCTCCTTGCCTCAACCAATCTACTCCTATTAGTAACATTCAGCTAGAAATAAATTGCAGAAACCAGCACAAAGGATCGAACAAAATGAATACATGGCATGGTCACCTAAAAAAGCTAAATATTGGCCTTTATGAATTCGGCATGGTCACCTTAGCTATAATGGCCTGTCTACTACGAATCGCCTTCATTGCATTGCACTACCCTACCACTAATAGCGACGAAGGTGTCATGGGATTAATGGCCCGACACATCGCTTATCACGGCCAATGGCCGATATTTTTTTACGGACAAGGGTATATGGGAAGCATTGAAGCGTACATAGGGGCCCTTTTATTTCACATCATGGGTAGCTCCTCTCTTTTTACGCTGCGCCTCGGCTTAATTTTTATTTTCGCACTCTTTCTCCTCACTATGTATTTTCTTACTCGCCAGCTTTATAATCGATCTCTGGCACTTTTTACAACGCTTCTATTAAGTCTTGGATCATTTGATATAACCAGTCATCAGTTAAAAGCCTTTGGGGGTGGTCCAGAAATGCTCTTTCTTATTGGCATAATCTTTCTCATTGCCAATAAATTAGTCTTTACTGCACCAGTGCAAAATTCGGAGATTACAAGGAAAGAGAGATGGCAACGCTGGATGCTCTATGCTATCCTCGGACTAGCAGTGGGTGTAGGGATCTGGAGCGATCTGCTTATCATTCCTTTTATTGCTCCTGTGGGTCTGCTTCTCTTGATATTTTGTCGCCATGAAGTATTCTCAAAAGCTGGTTTATGGGCAGTTCTTGGTATCTTAATAGGTATTGCTCCGGTAATTTATTATAATCTGACACTCAGCAACACTGATCAAAGCACCCTGGGCGCAATGATAGAAATCCAAAGTTCAACGGCTACACAAATGGCTCAACAACACCTCACAAAGAGCACACAGTTGAGTGGAACGTTGTTTATCTCTATACCAACAATCACAGGATTTAATCCTCTTTGCTCAAAAATCAGTTTTCCTGAATTTGAGAACCATAATTCTGCTAGTTTACACTGTGTTGTAGAACATGGTGGCTGGACCTTAGGTTATTCTCTTCTCTGGATTAGTGCAATTCTTATTTCTGCATTTATAATATGGAGGATTTGGAACTCCCTTCGTCAATCACGTTACCAGCAAAAATCAAATCGACATTTACCATACACAGAGCAGTTCCTTCTAAAACTCCATAGTGCGCGTCTATGTTTATTAATCAGTGCCGCACTTACGATTTTTGTTTATATAAACAATCCAGCATCTGCCATTGAACCAACAGCAAATGCACGATACTTGCTCAATTTGCTCATCGTAACGCCAGCATTACTCTGGCCTCTTTGGAATGGATTTAATGAGATACATATTCCTGTGACTATTCAACGGACAAAGAAGCCATTATTCATTCTAAGAGTGATACTTTTATGTTTCATCTTATTTGTCTATGCAAACGGTACGATTGGTATGGTAAAAGATATATCTTTTTCTCAGAAAGCTTATCAAAAACAACATGAACTCATTCATAATCTTCTACAGATTGGTGCAACACATGTTTATACAGAATACTGGACGTGTTATCGTATCGCGTTTGAGAGTAATGAGAAGATAGATTGTGTAAGTCTTACGAGTAGTTTGCATATTGCATCGCATCGTGAGAATCGTTATCCTCCCTATACGACAAATTTGAAAAAAGCTTCTGATTTCGTATACGTCTTTCCAATCAGCTCTCCTCAAGCACAAACTATGGCACAAAAGCTTAAACTCATTAACAAAAAATATTACACAAAATACACTTTTGATGACTATTTCGTTTATCGCTTGAACTTTCGTTTGAACTGAGTGTAAACAAACAGTCCAACGGTGGATTGTACCCAGGTATCGTGCTCATGATACCTGGGTACAATCCACCGTTGGAAATGGAGCAAACTCATCCTTGTGTGGCATATTACTCTTCGATATTCTGTACGCGCCCAACTTGTCCATCGACAAGCCGTACCTTGATCCCATGTGGATGAGAAACGGAGTTGGTCAAAATATCCTTGACGATCCCTCGGGTCAATTTTCCTGTTCGCTGATCTTGCTTGAGGACAATTGATACTTCGATTCCCGGACGGATATCGTGACGGATGCGTCCATCTGGCATTCAGTTTCGCTTTCTACTACTATCCCTGGTAAGTGAATGGTGTTACACACCATCCATAGCAACTCGCATTCCCTTCATGAGTCCTTTTTCTGTTGCATTCAGGAGAAACAACATACCGGAGCCACTCGCTCTAATAATGCGGCAAGGGAAAACTTCTGCGGACTCGTTTTTAAGCGAGTAGGCAGACTGCTCCACATATTGTACGCCTAAGAGGCGTGACTGTCCATTATTGCGTCTTCACCGTCAGGGCTTTTTCATTTTCAGCCGGGAGTAACTGTCAGGCCAATCATATACAGAGTATTTCTGGTGTGGTGTGTTCTGTGGGCGGCCGCGGCCGCCCACAGAACACACCACACCAGACTCTGGCGCCGTAGGCGCCAGGAAGAGGAAAATTAAAAAGCCCTGCTTCACCGTAGCTTTTACAGCTAGTCCGATGTACTCTTGATAGCCAGAGAAATGCGATCTGCTTACGCGAATACGTGTGGTCAAAAGAGGGGTAGGAGGATAATTGCGATGGGCGAGATGGGTGATATACTCTCGGTATATCCGGCAAGATCCAAGACTATGCCAATTACTATTACAACTGTTCGAGGAGTTGCGTCCACATGGCACAGATGAAAACGAAGCAAGAATTAATTACCTATTTTGAGGCGAAGAGTAAGCGTGGAGAACAGAAGCAGGGAGCTTTCTATGAGGCCGTCAATGAAGTATTGTTGTTGCTGGAAGAGATCGACGATATTGGAGAGATCAAATCACAAGTACGGCGTCTGCACCGAGAGAAGATGCGAGAGATTCAGGGGATCGCTGATATCGATGAGCGGATCGAACAACGCAAACAATTAGCCGTCTATGATGATTGTCTGACGCGTATGCGCACTATCTCTGCATGATTTTGGTTCCGAGCAGGACTCAATGGAATCACCAGTTTTATCGCGGAGGGGAGAGTCACTATTGGGCTGCGGCAAGCTTTTTTGGGGCGAGTCCCAGCAAGCATGAAGATTCGCCCGTTACCGTATGGATGAATTCAAATCACCAAATTTGACGGAGTTCCAATGACCTCATGGAATTTCAAGATTTACAGGAAGATCGAGATTTGTTGGGCATAATAGTCCCTTCGAGTGATTTGGCCTGAAGGAGTTGTGCCGTAGTAACGTTTGTTGCCAGAAGGTTGAGCCCGTCAAGGTTTGCCCCACGTAAATCTGCATTGCTCAGGTTAGCTGCGCGCAGGTCCGCACCTCGCAGGTCCGCTTCACTGAGATCGGCTCCGCTGAAATTGGCCTTGCTCAAATCGATGATACTGATAAGTTCAGATTCTGCCAGAAACATGAAGAGAATGCTTCTGCGGCCAGGATCTAATAGTCGCAATACGGTCCAGGTGCGTGTGCGAGCAACAGCGCGCACCTCCGTATTGGTTTTTGACTCACGTAAGTTCTCGTTCAGCAGGAGTTCCGCCATTTTATCGAGGTATCCATGGAGGGCGGCTTCTCGCGCCTGTTCAGTACTAAGCCATGCTGTTCCCACGCCGACTACTACTGGAATTGCCAGAACGCCAAGAAGGTTGAGCCAGTCCCAGAGTGTTCTCCCTTGAAAACCAGTCCAGTTCAGGTGGTAGCCAGCCATAATGGCAACAATGGAGACGACTAGCGCAATGGCTATCCCTTTACTCAGTACCCGATGTCGCATTATATACTGCCACCACATCAAAAATCGTCTTCGCATCTTATCCCTCCAATATTACCCAGGAGGTGATTGTCCGACGAGAAATCGTCAATGGTATCCTGGCTATAGAGATGTATCGCCAATCTGAAGCGTTCTGATCGGCCGCAGGTAGGGACATTGTCCTTCTAGATTATGGAACATTCCATGATCCATCTCCTTAGCCGCACTCGGAGCGGCGTTTTTCGCATGAGTCGTTAGCAATCAATCAGGTCAAAGCCATTACGCCCTCAAGGCTGAGTTCTCCAGGTAACGATGTACGAACATCACAGCCATGGATCCCTCTCCGACACTAGCGGCAATGCGCTTGACAGAACCGTGACGTACATCGCCCACAGCGAAAGTACCGGGAACACTGGTCTCCAGGTGGAAGGGCTCGCGATTGAGTAGCCAACCTTTTGGAACCTGCCCTTCGTGAACCAGGTCAGAGCCAGTTACGATAAAGCCCTTCTCGTCCATTTGAACGACGCTCTTTAGCCAGCTTGTATGAGGTTCAGCCCCAATATAGATAAACAGGGCGGTCGCAGGTAACGTCTGCCCTTCCTGGGTGATATCATTGATAATCGTGATACTTTCAAGGTGTTGCTTGCCCTGGACAGCAATAACGCGTGTACTGGTCTTGACCTCAATATTATTTGTGCTCGCAATCTGGTCAATGAGATACCTGGACATATCTTTTGCGAGTGAGTCAGCGCGTACCAACATTGTCACGTGGCGGGCGTATTTCGCAAAGTAGATGGCGGCCTGTCCAGCGGAGTTTGCGCCACCGACAATATACACATTTTCATCGATGCAGGCCATGGCTTCGGTGATTGAGCCACCATAATAAACCCCTTTCCCCGTCAGGTGCTCAATTCCTGATACATCCAGTCTCCGATAGGAGACCCCACAGGCGAGCACGAGGACATGGCAGCGTAGCTCTGTGCCATCGCTTAATTCAACGCAGCGATACTGTCCATCCAGGCGCACTTTCGTAGCTTTTTGCGGCGTGATAATCTCCGCACCAAAGCGTTTAGCCTGGATGACAGCACGACACGCAAGATCATTTCCCGATAATCCCGTCGGAAAACCGAGGTAGTTCTCGATTCGCGAACTGGTTCCCGCCTGCCCTCCAGAAGCCTCTTGCTCTATAAGGAGGGTATGCAATCCCTCCGAGGCGCCATAGACTCCCGCGGCAAGCCCGGCAGGTCCTGAGCCAATAATAATCAAATCATAGAAGGGTTGCTCCGCGTGCGTCTTGAGATGGATTTTTTCCGCAAGTTGAACTAAGCTGGGCCTGATCAGGTAAGAGCCATCGGGACAGACCACAACCGGCAAATTTTTCTGGCTTAAATTCAACTGAGCCAGCACCTGATTCGCCTCCGAACTATTTTCGATATAGAGCCACTGGTAGGGGATGCGGTTGCGCGCCAGGAAGTCGCCAATCTCATGCATCTGGGGGGACCAGCGATGCCCCACAAGGCGTAGCTGTATCAATGATGTTTCATAAAAGGCCTGCCAGTCTGCAAGTAGATCATCGAGCGCGGGATAGAGGTGGATTTCCGGTGGCTCCCAGGGTTTCATGATGTAGTAATCGATGAGTGAAGTGTTGATGGCCTGGATGGTGGCGCGGCTGTCCTCGTAGGTTGTGAGCAAAATGCACTTGGCCTTTGGATAGAGAGCACGCGCAACTTTTAGAAAATCTGAGCCCTGCATCTCTGGCATCTGCGCGTCAACCAGGAAAGCCGCAACCAGCTCGTTTTGCACATTCATTTGTTGGAGCTGGTTGATGGCCTGCTGGCACGAGGTCGCTTCGAAGATGCGAAAGCGGTCCCTGTATTTCCGTTGGAGATCATGTTCAAGCTGATGTAAGACAGTGGGCGAATCATCTACCACAACTATAGTGGGCTTCGGCATATCTGACTTCCAATTCAACTATTTTTGTTGATGCTCTACAAATAGCTTCTCTCTCAATCTATTATACGCTTGGTGGCAAAAAAAGAGCCAGGGGCTTGCCTGGTTTTTACTATCTTTCTCGATTTTTTCCTTACCCTTTTTCACTCGCTGACGTTGTTCATCAATTTCTTCCCGAAGCGTACTTGCGAGCATTTCGGCCTGTTTATATGCAACTTCCATGCTTTCCAAGTCATTCTCACATCCGCTAAAAATGTCTCCAGATGTTCCTTTATAAATATGCTCCCGAACATGCTCTGGTCCCATTTAGGGTTTCCCTCTCCGCTGAGTTCGGTGGTCATACGGGATCTCTCTACCCTTAGTCCTCTCCAGGACACTACAAAACACGCCTTACGGGCACACATCCGCTACCCATTTGCTGTTTGGTTCATCAGCACTGAAGTCGCGCTGAAGCAGGTTGGGAGCTACCTGCGCATCTAGTTCACTTTGCATGGTAACCGTGCGATGACGTGGACGTTTTGCAAAGAATCCCTGTTCGCGCATCAGACAAGATACCCGTTTTCACGCACAATGAAGCCCTTGCGCATCCAGCTCGGCATGAACCCATGGACTCCCATAGACGTAGCGATTGTTCTGGAATGCCGTCTTCACTTGTTCGGCTTTGTTGGAGTAGGTGCCACTGATGTGGTGAGCCTTTCTTCAGCAGAACTTTATCAAACGCTACGAGTGAGGCTTGACATTTCGTATTTGATCAAGATGTGTACAAGCAATCATACCTTTGCTCTCTTTAACTTTGACAATCCAGGCACCTGTTATCTCTACGATGGAGATGAAGCGGCACGCCTGGCACGATTCTCAGGATGTATGTCAGCGAGCAAGGCACAGGCAACCTGACAAAGTTGCCTGTGCCCTGGGGATGAAGTCAAGGCGTGATGCGTTCCATATATTCTCCATTCATGCCATGGTTGCGGTGCGATCTGCGTCTCGTTACTGGTGTAGAAGGCTGACCTGCGCAAACTCCTGAATGATCGCGCGGCAGAAGGCTGGCAGATCGTCAGGTTTCCGGCTGGTCACCAGCCCCTTTTCCTGGTGGACCTCCTCGTCCACCCAGGTGCCACTGGCGTTGTGTATATCCGTCCGCAGGCTGGGCCAGGAGGTCACGGTCCGCCCGGCCACGATGCCCGTTTCCACCAGGGACCACGGGCCATGACAGATCGCGCCAACGGGCTTGTTCGCAGCAAAGAACGCGCGCACAAACTGCATCGCGTCGGAGTTGATGCGTAGCCGATCCGGGTTACACGTCCCTCCAGGCAGGACCAGCGCGTCGTAATCGGAAGCTTTAGCCTGCGGAACGGTCGTATCGACTGGGAAGGTATCCGCCGGGTGGATGTCCTGGTTGGTGGCCTGAATCTGCCCTGGTTTGATGGACACCAACACCGGATGTCCTCCTGCCTTTTTGATGGCGTTCCAGGGGGTCACCAGTTCTACTTGCTCGACTCCATCGGTGGCCAGAAATGCAATTTTTTTCCCTTGAAGCTCGTTTACCATATGTTTTCTCCTTCGTCTTTAAGAGAGATCTCCTGTTACAGCATCTCAAGCGGACGCGGCCCAGTCGGCGCGGGAAATACGCGGTCGAGTTGAGCGAGATCCTGTTCGGTCAGGTGCACATCGAGCGCAGCATGGTTCTCTCGTACGTGCGCCGTGGTCCCTGCTCTGGGAATAGTGTTCAGACCAGCGTGCCGGAGGACCCAGGAGAGCGCTATCTGAGCCGGCGTCACGCCATGCCTGGCCGCCACTTCCCCAAGCGCAGGGTGGCCAGGCAGTCTCCCCTGTTCGATGGGCGAATAGGCCATGATTGGGAGACCTCGTGTGCGGCACCAGGGCAACAGATCATATTCGATCCCGCGTCGCGTGAGGTTGTAGACAACCTGGTCGGTAGTGACAGCGGCACCTCTAGGAAGGGTCAGCAGTTCCTCCAGATCCGAGACGGCGAAATTACTCACACCCCACAAGCGGATTTTCCCCGTGCGGACGAGTGTTGCGAAGGCGTCGAGCGTTTCCTCCAACGGGATCTGCCCACGCCAGTGTAGGAGGTAGAGGTCCAGATGATCTGCCCTGAGGCGGTGCAGGCTGCGCTCACAAGCGGCGATTGTTCCGCACCGGGTCGAGTTCTGTGGCAAGACCTTGCTCACCAGGAACGCCTCGTCGCGTCGTCCGGCAAGTGCCTCACCGACGAGTTCTTCAGCGGCGCCATCCGCGTACATCTCGGCAGTATCGATCACGGTCATCCCGAGTTGAGACCGAGGCGCAAAGCCGCGATTTCCTCCTTGCGGCGCCGTGCGTCTTCGGCCATGCCCCACGTCCCCTGCCCGAGTACCGCAATGGTGTCACCAGATGGAAGTCGGACCGTGGGAAGGGACGTTGGAGCCATCACAAACCTCCTCACGAGTTAATGCGTAGGATGGAGGACCACTTTGGTCCAGCCGTTGTCGCGCGTGTCGAAATGCTGATAGCCCTCTGGCGCCTCGTCCAGGGACAGGTTGTGCGACACGATCCAGGATGGGTGGGCCTTGCCCGCGTGGATGAGATCGCGCAGGTGACGGTTGTAGGCCTTGACGTTGGCCTGACCGGTGGCGATGTGCTGGCCTTTGAACCAGAACAGGCCCATGTCAAACGAGATCTTACCCTGCTTATACATCTGGTCCGGGCTCCCCGGATCCTGGGGGATGTAGACGCCGACTACGCCGATCCCACCGGTGAAGCGGACCGATTTCACCAGGTTGTTCATTGTCATGTTCGGGTGCTCGTGTCCCTGTGGGTCGTGCGCCTGGTAGCCCACGCATTCGCAACCCTTGTCGGCCCCTTTTCCGTTGGTAAATTTGAGCACCTCTTCCACCGGATTCACCTTCGAGTCGTCGATGGGGATCACGCCAATTTGCTCGGCGAGCTTGAGCCGGTCGGGGTGACGATCGACAATCATGACCTTGCTGGCATCCTTGAGGGTTGCGGAGTACGCCGCCATCAGCCCGACCGGTCCTGCTCCGTAGACTACTACCCAGTCCCCAGCCTTTACCCCAGCAAGTTCAGTGGCGTGCCAGCCGGTCGGGAAGATGTCAGCCACCATTACATAGTCAAGTTGCTTCTGCGGATCGCGCGCATCGTCTGGCAGGCGCAGGCAGTTGAAGTCGCCGTAGGGCACCCGGAGATACTCGGCCTGCCCTCCCTGATAGGGTCCCATGTCGGCGAAACCATAGGCCGCGCCGTCGACGCCAGGGGTCGGGTTGGTCGTGAGGCAAAACGCGGTGAGGCCCGCCTCGCAGTTGCGGCAAAAGCCGCAGCCGATATTGAACGGCAGACAGACCATGTCGCCCACCTTAATCCGGTCAACGGCACTGCCGATTTCGACCACCTCGCCGAGATTCTCATGTCCGAAGATCCGGCCCTTCTCGAAATCGGTCCGGCCCTCGTACATATGCAGATCAGAGCCACAAATGTTTGTACTCGTAATTCGCACTAAGACATCGGTCGGTCGCTCGATTTTCGCGTCCGGCACCTCTTTCACGCTGACGTCGCGCGGTCCATTGTATACCACAGCTTTCATAACATCTCCTCCCAAACACATCCCTGTGTACTTGCTACTGCGAGGGGGAATGCCCGCCTCGCCCTGATGGAATACTCACGTGTTCGCCCTCAACAGCATGCTCATGGATGTGGTCGTCCACATGATGCATCTCTATCTCTTTGCCCCATCGTTCCCTTAATAGAAATGGGACAGGATTGGCGCTCAGGGCGTGTGTTCCCTTTGAGACCTCTCAAGAAGGGCCGTCCTTGGTAGCCATTCACTAAAGGTAGCTACGTATCGATCTCACAAAAAGCGACTCAACGATCTCGAATGCCGCACAGGGTCACCAGAAAATGGTTTTCCGTCATCTTCCGTGCTCAGTAATATTCAGTGATCTGGCTGGAGTGCATCCTTCATTGCTCTCATGCTTCCATGGTATTCTGGTTCTTCATTCCTGATCATTCCGCTTCTAGACTACTGGAATGGATACTCAAAATCACTACTGAATTCAACCAAATTAGGAAGTGTTTTCACCTCTACAGGTATGTCCTTTAAGGGGTTCCTCGATATATCTAACGTTGTTAATTTTTGTAGTTGTCCCATTTCCTTAGGAAGCAATCGAAATTGATTTTGGCTCAGGTTTAAGTAATCCAATAGAGGTAACTGCCAGATTTCTACAGGAAGTTCTTGTAAGTGATTATCTGCAACCACCAGTCCTTGCAACTTATTCAATTGCCCAAGTTCTTTCGGAAGTTCTCGTAGATTATTACCAGCCACAGAAAGATCTTCCAGGCTCTTTAACTGCCCAATTTCTGCAGGCAATGCGTTCAAATGATTATAGTCTAAGTCCAAACATTTAAGGTGACGGAGTTGTAAAATAACATAGGGAAACACTTCTAACTGATTATGATCTAGACGCAAAAATGCCAGATTCTGTAAAGATGATATATCATCCGGAAGATGTCTTATGTGATTATGAAAAAGGAAGAGATCGGTTAAAGCAGTCAATTCATTCAGCTCAGGAGGAAGCAATCGAATAGTATTCTTAGAAAGGTACATTTTTTTTAAGCTCTTCAGTTGTCCAATTTCTTGAGGGATATATTCCAGATGATTTTCTGACAAATCAAGCTCTTCTAGTGAAAGAACAGAACAGATGGATGCTGAAAAGACCGATAAATCATTTGCAGTCGCATCGATAAAGCGTAGTTTTTTTAAAAGGCTGATCCGCAGCAGCAAAGAGGTGAGACCATTGTACCTCAAATGTAATTGCTGCAAATTATGTAATGACCCTATTTCCTCAGGAAGTGACGTTAGATGGCGGTTAGACTGTACTATAAGAGATTCCAGCAATGACAATTGGCCAATTTCTTTTGGCAGAGATGAGAGGTGAGTATTGACTATCTCTAATTGTCGCAAGTTCTGCAATGTTCCAATGGTAGGTGGGATATAGGTAATTCGTGGTCCCGCAATGCAGAGTCGTCTCAAGTTCTTTAATTTGTAAATATCTGGTGGAATAGCTGCAATATCATCTCCCTCTATAGTGAGCTCTTGTAACGTATCCAAGCTCCACAGTTCTGGAGGAATTGAAGCTGTATTTCTAACCATGCACCTTACCTTTTTTAAGATATAGTTATCTTCGTATTGCACATGGCTAAATGCTATGCCCTTCGCCTCAAGCAGTTTCAATACGTCAGCGCTACCTTTGGACATCTGATACTCCTTCATCAAACAAAACCGTTAAAAAAAGTCCAATGATTCACTTGAATCTATGACGTTTTCATCGCTACTTAGCATGTCCTTAACAATAAAAGGTATACCTGTACATCCACGCTAGCGGCAAATACCGCCAAAAGTCGCAAACAATCACACTGTGCAAGCTGTGCAATCAGGTTTGAGCGCGATAGTGATGCTGCCCAGCATATCAGGTAACAGATAGGAAGGCGAGTACACCAACTTTCTTCATGACTACCCATTGTTCACCCACGCTATAGTATTTGGTCGTTGGGCGACCCCATTGGTAGTGGTGATATCAGTAGCCCGATACCATCTTTTTCCAATCAAGATGAGTATGTAAAGCCTCACGTAATTTCTTCGTTAAAGGAGAGGTTTGAGGATCCATGCCATAATCCATCCAATCAGCAAAGGCAAAGAATACGCCACCGTCTAAAAAATATTCGACCCAGAGTGCATTATGAAATAGTGAAACGTCTCGTTGAAGCTGACGCATAAGTCCTGGACCAAAAAAAGTCCAGTCAAGAGGTAAAGATTCGTTAGTCTCAAGAAGTTCTTGCAATCCTATAATAGGGATCCAAGGGCTTTGAACGCCGTAAATAGGATGGACGTGATTATAGACTACCATCCCTATGTGTGCAAACGTTCTCATATTTTGCTCTGCTATCTGCTGAGGCAATTCTTCAACCAGGGTATCATAACTACCACCAATGGCCACACCACATGAAAGGTTATCAATCTCTCTCACACTGAATGTTATCTCTTCTTTTCCAGACGCAAATGGCGCCTCAAATCTAGCTGCAATAAGTGTGTGTGGGACAAGTTGTGTTAATTGAGCCTGTATCATCTTTTCTTGTTCTTCTACAGGTACAAGACTTGTATCAATCGATACATAAAACGTATCATCATAATCGTCTTTATCTATGAGGTATGGAGTACATTCTAGTGGTTCCAGCAGCGTATATCCACTTTTAAGCAACCCCTGTAAACCAGCTATTCCTACATCACGATATGATGTACCATACACACAAAAAGAAGTCGCCATTCGTGGCATCATTTTCTTATTCCTTATTGTACGTACATCCTACGGAGTAAATATCGCTTGTAATCCATAGAATACACATTATTCTACTCATGCCAGAAACCTATTTCTATGGACCCTTCATATAACTCTTCACAAGGTAGGAAGTCTTTACTTTTTACCCTAAATGTGAGTGAACGCCAAATCAGGTGCATAACGTTCGAAATAAGACTGTAGGGGTCCATCTTCCCACTCGCCTTTAGGGACATATAAAAAAAGGGGATGCGGGCGGATGAACTTATCTTTGGTAAAAAGTGATCACTCGACCTTCTTCACCTCCAATATTATCTCCTATCTCAACAACAAAGTCTTTATCCGGAAAAAGATTCTTCAGTCTCAAAGCCCAAAAGAATTTTAGTGTTTCTCCAAAGGCATCCAGGAGTTGTTCATTTTCCAATATCTCTAACTTCTCTGCATAAAACATTTGCCCCAAAGATGAAGCATTCATCACACGTTCCAGAGAACGTCTCTCCTCTTGAGTTCTCTTTTGTTCGTATCGTTCTAGACCAATTTCATCCTTTGAGGGCTGATATTGTTCCGCTAAAAATATCAGGTCTCCTACTTCAACAATACGAGGCCAAAATACACTGGCTACCGCAAGAGTTGCTGGTAATCCCACAAAATTTGTAGCATAGTTGGCTAAGGTGGGAGAACCTTTATCTGGAAAATCGCTAAGCAAACTTTCTTTTACTATACTCTCGTAAATCTTCACCAATCATTTACTCTTTTACCAGCATGACGTACATAGATTATCACCAGATGATGTCTAGCACAAAGCTAGACATCATCCTGAGATCATGAGAAGTCTTAAGGCAATGAAATAAAACCCCAGCTATTTCCCTCCCATAATGGAAAAGGATCAAGGACGGATAATTTTGTATTATAAATGAGTGCAACTTCTCTCCAATGCAATTGCTGATCTCGAAAAGAGAGAATTTGGGACTGTGCTTCCTCCAGTGAATTGGTCATCTGAAGCAAATTGAGTTGCTTTGGAAATGTAGAAATATCTTCATCCCAATACAATCTTACCTGTATAGGGTTACATATTGCATACAAATTTATACTACAATTGATGAATGTATTTAATAGTAACTTTGTGTCGTCAATACTATCAGCATTGAACATACCTTCATCAAGGGTTATATCCAGTTGCCAGAAATCATTATTTTGAGCAAGCGACACCTGGACATAAAATGCACTGTTAGGTAACCAAAAAGACACAAGGACGTCATCATGGTCGTCATAAATAGTTGACCACAAGTCACGAAAAGAACAGTAGATGTCATCGCCCTCGGTGGTAGAAAAATAGACGCCTTTATGATCATTTCTTTGGGGCACTGGAAACCTCAATAAGCTCTTATGCATTGCCTCAAATATCAGTGGCCACCAATACATTTTCTCTTTACTTGATTCCAGGAAAAAACATGCATATAAATAATCGCTCAATATTACCTCCTGGTTACCCCTGTCGCAAAGAACGCCTCCAAGAGTGCATGATTACGCTTCTTCCCACTCCTCCTTATCATGTTCGTTGTCCCACTTCACCCAATCCTCAGAATAGATTTTATGCTTCGAGGTCAATAAACCATTGGATAGAGTCACTTGATCCCAATCCACGAGAGCACCATCGAATAAGGTATCTTCTACCATCGTCTGATCGAAGAAAGCCTTCGTAAGATTAGCTCCTCGTAGATCCGCTCCTCGTAAATCCGCTTGTTGGAAATCGACTTTCCTCAAATCCATCTCTCTCATGAGCGCTCCACGCAAATTGGTCTCGGACAGATAAGCACCACGAAGTTTGAGATGCGTCAAATCAAGACCATTGCGAGCTTCTACTATGTTTGTTCTCGATAAACTGGTCCATCGGAAATCAGCACCGGTCAGATCAGCACCAGCGAAATTGACATCATACATCATACATTCACTCGCATGTATTCCCGCGAGGTTCGCACCACGCAGATCCGAACGTTCAAGACTAGCTTTGCGTAGCGTCGCCTTGCGTAAATCTGCAGCACACAGCTTCGCATCATTCATAATGGTACGCACAAGAAACGCGCCTTGCAAGTTGGCAGAACTCATATTCACACAACTACACATACCATCAAATAAATCAACACCACGCAGATCAGCCCCCACAAAAGACGATTCAGCTAAGAACGCACAGCTAAGGGAAGCACCTACTAAACAAGCCTCATCAAAATTGGCCAGCGTAAGATCCATGTAATGAAATGTGGACCCCGAGCCATTCACACGTTGGAATTCTCGCGTACTCGTTTCACCACCTGAAAAATCAGTTGCTCGTAAATCCGGTACAATGTGTGGATAGGATTCACGCCATTCATCCCAAAGCTTGTCCTCAAAAAACAACCGAACATGTTCTGGATTAGCCATTATAGGTACTCCCTTCATACACACACAACTATGTTCCTCACCGAGAAGAATCACGAACCTGTTTCTCCTTCATTCCATTTCTGGATGTCTCGCCAACGTTGGCGTGGATTTGTAGCCAGCCACCACTTTGGCATCGTATGCAGGGTCAAGAGATCATCAGATCGCGTTATCATATCCCAATTGAGCAGAGCTCCATCTAGAAGCGCTCCAGCAATCATCGTCTGGTCAAAAATGGCGGCAGTCAAGTTGGCGCCTCGTAGGTCAGCTCCTCGTAAATCCGTGCGTTGGAAAGAGACTTTTTGTAAATCCATCTCGCGCATGACCGCTCCCCGCAAATTCAACTCGTTCAAATTCGTGTAGCTTAAGTGTATCTGGGTAAGATCATGTCCACTTTGCGTTTCCAATATATTGACTCTTCGTATATCAGCCCCTTTCAAGTCGGCACCAGTGAGATCAGCGCCAGCAACGTTGGCACCCACAAGCAGCAATTCACACGCTCGCGCTCCTGCAAGCGTTGCCCCTCGAAGATCAGCGAAACGCATGTCAGCTTTCCTGAGGTATGTCTTCTGCAGATCAGCCGCCCTCAACTGTGCATACCCCATCTTTGTATTCGCCAAGCATGCTTCCTGCAGGTTGGCATAAGACATATTCACCTCTCGACAACTTGCAAAGGAAAGATCCACCTGACGCATATCAGCAAAAGCAAAAGAGGCATTGCAGAGTTGTGCCGAATTGAGGAACGCATGGGTAAAGATGCCTCTTTCAAAGTTCACATCTGCCAAATCCATATAGCTCAGATCGGCTTCTGACCAATCGACCTGTTGTACATTTCTGCCATCCATGTGATCAAAAGACGATATATCACTCGCACGTAAATCTGGCACGATGTCTGGGAAGCGCAGGCGCCACGCCTCCCACTGCTGCGGGTCACGAAATAACTGCAGATGCTCTGAATTAGCCATCCAGTTGCCCTTTCCATTTCATTCAAACAAGTTACAACTATGTATCAGGTAATTATCTCTGTGCAGAGGCAGCAAGCAAGGCGTTTACCAAAAGACCTTTTTCTGCATTCACTTTACCCTTATACATATTTATCCTTTAATCCCAAATAAATATAACCTCAAGCTTGATACTGTTGCAATACTCCAACAGGGTTAAGATACCAAAAGATTGTGGTGACTGACGTCATAACTGGCATATTGATTCGGGATGTTGCTCAATGTGAATTATGTATACGCATCTGGTCCAGCAATGTTCGAGGCCGTGTTTTGGAATGCGCAGCGGTGATCCTGCGTGGCAAGAAGAGCAAGATAGAAGAAGTTTTGTTCCTTTCTCTCTGCTATGCTATTCACACTCCTCCTCATGGGAGCACATAATCAGAAGCAAGGAGCAGGCAGCTATGACAGAACAGGTATCTCCCCTGGCCACGTTTTACAAACCAGGTTGGGAAAACTATCAACGAGCCATGGTCAAAACGATCGCACCACTTTCCTCCAAACAACTTGCCCTCTCTGTGGCACCACATTCTGTGTCCATCGGAGAGCTTCTCGCCCGTATGATCGGTACACGCGTCAACTGGTTCTTTGCATGGATGAGGGAAGAAAATGCCGCGATGGTCGCTATAGACCGCTGGGCGTCCAGCGATGAGTCAGCTGTGCCTGAGGCCGCTGAACTGGTCGCCATGTTTGAGGAGACCTGGCGCGTAATCTCTTCCGCCCTGGACCGCTGGACCTCTGCGGATCTGGAACAGCTTATTGTACCTCCGGCTTCTCAGCAGGAATGGCGACGGAGCCATGGGCAAGAGGAAGAGCCTCCACATACACGGCAGTGGATTGTCTGGCATGTCATGGAACAGGAGATCCATCATGGAGGCGAGCTTTCCCTGGCATTGGGAACCTATGGGGTAGACAGTTTCTATACCTGGTGAGGATCAACGATCCTCATACTTGATCCAGTGCTACGTGGTAATAGCATGACTGTCCGACGTTTTTTGAGGTGAAACATGGGAATCAGCCAGGAAGAGGTCAGAAGAACCACTTTCGATCTGAGTTCTGCCATCGCCATTTTGCAAATTGGGGCTACATTTGTGGAAAATGCTGTTTTTCATCTCGTGTGCGAGCACAGGTTGAAAAGTACAGAGTTCAATTCACAATAGGCAAAAACCTTGCTGTGATAACTCACTCAAGAAAGAAGGGATACAAACGATGTTTCACAAAATTGATGCAACGGTCTTATTCGTTCAGGACCTCTCCAAATCTATTGAATTCTATCGGGATACGCTGGAACTCTCGCTGGTCTTTCAGGACGCTGGCTCAGCGACGTTTAAGATGGAAAACCAGTATATTCTCCTGCTAGCCCCCTCGACGGCGACGAATCTGCTCAGTGATGAGGCAAACCCGGTCAAGATCGAGGGGAGCGCGCGCTTTCTGCTAGCAACCGGCGTAGAAAATGTTGACGCTACCTATGAAACGCTCAAGTCCAGGGGTGTGACCTTCCTCAAACCTCCCATTAGCCAGCCCTGGGGACTACGCACGGCACATTTTACCGACCCTGAAGGCAATATCTGGGAAATTAACCAATCTATAGAAGAGAATTAGAAGAGAGGCGAGCCATCCACAGGCTCCTCGCAAAGGGACCTGGATGGTAGATTGGAGAGTATGTGTATAACTGCCAGTACCACTGCAATTCATACGAACAGGATCAGCAGTACACCGCACATCCCGAACAGGATCTCATCGTAGCATTTCAAATGCTCATGCATATTCATCGGGGAACGACGGCCAGCGCGAGGCCGCCCAGGCAGACCAGGACTCATATCCAGGAGGGGCATCCTCCAGGATGGTACCATTTAACTCGGCTTCATCCGGTTCGTTTTCGTGAAAGAAGGCACGCCATTCCATCAGTTCCTCTTCGCTCATCTGCCATGTCTGGTCCGGACTCTCTCCATAGCGGCGTTGGACACGCTTCCGTTGCGTTTCCGGGTCAATCGGCAAATAAATCACCTGACTTTTCGCTCCTATCTGCCTGGCGATCCATCTCAGAGACGAGCGTTCATCTTTGCTCCAAAATCCGAAATCCAGGATGACATTGGTATGAAGCTGAAGAGCACGCAGAGCTAGCCAGATCAAACGACCTTCCAAGATATCTCTTGTTGCCGGATCGTTTCTGCCAAATAATGTCTTCATCCACTCATCTGGAGTCAATCGTAAGGCGGAGGCTTCCACTTCTAATTGCCTGGCTTTTGTGGTCTTGCCAGCGCCTGGAAGCCCCACCAGGAGATACAATATTGCTGGTTCTTTCATTCCTACATTATGGCACATTGAGGGGCCATGACGGCGAGTCTATCCTGCTGGCGTTTGTTCGGTTTATCAATCGCTTTGAAAAAAAGCAACCAGGAGATGAGAGAAAATTGCACTGCCATAGTATAAGAGAGAAGTTTTTCTCAAAAATCGCCTCAATGCGCTCTTCAAGCCAATCTGTATTTCATCTACGTTTTTGCGTAATTCCTCTCGCTCAGATCTCATCTTTAGGCACTCTACGAAAGCGGGTCAAGTCCACTCCTGACCTCTGTGGTTACAAAGTGTCCTTACTCATTGGCATGAGATGAGTCAGAAACCACTCTCTTGCCGCCGCACTCGCTTCTGCAAATGTCCCTACATAGGGTGTGAAATGTTCGCCAGGAAGTAATACCAATCGTTTTGGCTCAAGTGCCTGCTCATATGCATGAAGTGCTAAGTCCGTAAAGGTAACCGTATCGGAATCGGATACAATCATTAAGAGAGGCGTTGGACTGATGCGAGCGATGTAGCTTCCTGGCTCATAGTCACGAGCCATCTCATTCGAACGGAGGGTAATCGCATTGTGCCAGGTGGCTGGTCTGCTTTCTGGGCGTGAGAAAAACGCGACCGCATCAGGGCTGCCATAACGTCCTTGCCCTCCTGCTGTCTCAGGGATTACAGGGCCTAACGCCGGTGACCCACCCGCATAGACACGCTCATGATCAATGGCGAACGCTTCATTCATTCGAGTGATTTGATCTGGTTGCATGCGTCTGAGCCAGGCCTGATAACCACTAATCGTGGGAACCTGTGCCACCACACACCGGATGCGTTTGTCAATCGCACCAAGCACGAGCACATGTCCCCCACTATAGCTGGTTCCCCAGACACCAATACGGTCAGCGTCCAGTTCCTTGCGCGTCCGTGCATAGCTGATCACATTACGGTAGTCACGGATTTGCGCCCACGGATCACTCTCTTGACGTGGCTCACCGTCACTCGTGCCGAAATTGCGATAATCAAACACCAGGGCCGCCAAACCTGCTTGTACAAATACCTCGGCAAAGTGAGCAAGATACTGCTCTTTGACTGCGGCGAAGCCGTGAGCCATAACGATGACAGGGACAGACTCATTGTGCGGCGGCTCTGGAAGGAAGAGCCAGCCACGAAGTGTTACCCCATCCGAAACAACGTTCACCTGTTCGTGCTGCATTACTTTTCCCCTTCTTCTTTCCTTGTGTTTTGCCTTTTTCTTGCTGTTCTAGAAGCGAACCTCTGCTCTCCATCATCCCTTGAGAGGAACAACAGTGCCGCTCGCCGGATCGTAATGACCACGAACGATGGAGAAGGTTTCGTGAACGTAGGTATAGTCTGAACCTGCAAGTCTTCCCAGAGGACGTAGCTTCCGAATATCAATATGGAAACGTTCATCGATGATCTCATCACGAACGTACATCAGAAGCACCTCACCGAGAAGCAGTGTCGCGCCACTCTGCTCCGTTCCTATCGGCAATAGGCCGTAGAGACGGCATTCCATACTGATAGGGGCTTCCGCCACTCGTGGAGCGCACACCTTGCTTCCAGGGACAGCCGTCAGCCCAGCCATCGCGAACTCATCAACATGAGAGGGATAGTCCGTCGCAGTCTCATTCATCGCCTGTGCAAGCGTCTCGTCCGCGATGTTGACCACAAACTCACCACTACTAAGGATATTCTGTAACGTATCTTTCATCTGACTCCTTCCAGGTTCATGAAGCAGTGAGATGCTAATGATTGGAGGATCGTGACTCACTCCATTGAAAAAGCTAAATGGTGCAAGGTTGGCGATGCCATTTCGATCCACCGTCGAAACCCAGGCAATCGGCCTGGGAACAATCGAGCCGGTGAGGACCTTATAACGTGTACGGGCCTCCAAAGCATGTAAATCAAGTTCCATCGTTGTTCCTTTCAACAATGCTTATGCCTCACGAATAAAGGCGAGACGAAGCCGATCCGCTGAATAATTATTCATTGAAATAAATTTCAATGAATAAAGAGAGTATAAATGAGAGTGGCGGTAATGTCAAGGGGAAACAGGCTGAAATCCATTCAGAACCTGGACGTGATGAATGACAACCCTGGTCAGATATCAGAAATGACGAAGCACAAAGCGTTGATCTGGCGAGAGGACGCGTGGTCCAGAAAGAAGCCATAACGAAGAGAGAAGTTTGCAAGCGGAAGACTGGCGGACGGATGATTACCTACACGATTTCCAGACAACATTGGCAGCAGAAAGCCAGGATCCGCAAGCATTTGAGGCAGAGAGAAACACAGATTCTTAACATGCAGGGGGATATGAACCGACTCCCAGGGAGTCTACTCGGTCTGCATAGGATCAAATGGCTTTGTCTGCTCTGAGGGCAACAGCAGGTGCTCCGTACACACGGCACGATAGCGATCATTGAGACGCAACCCTTCGGGCAGAAGGTCAGGTAAGGTCTCCATATCAAATACTCTGTTATCACGGACATCATATATTTGACTATTGCGCGCGACACGTCCGCATTTTGGATCGCGCTCACCATTCACTGGATATGCACACCTGGCTGTACACACGACAACTTTTGCGCCATATCTACGAGCATCTAGCACCAGACCAAACTGATTACCGCTCGCTCCTTGATCAAGTCCTGCCGCATACACGCGCTCGATCCCAGCCAGAGCCCAGCGTCCCATGATTTCACGATAGAGACCTGAGATGGGCCTCCGCTGCTGATCAAAGCCAAACATGAACCACTCTTCCAGAAAAATAGTCTTGATACCGCGCCGTACAAGCTCCTCAACCGGAATATCACCAAGCGCTTCTACAGCTGTACAGTTTGGCGTGAGGGCCTCATTTGCACTCACGACATAGCCACGAGGAGCGATAACCACCTCTCGAACATCCACTCCCGGCCGATATGCTTCATAAGGAACGCCAAGGTGGGTAAGTTCGCCCATCTTGCCATAGAGTCGTGTCGTTTTACCAGCACCCATAGGCCCCGTATAAACGGTTACTTCCGGCAACACCTTCGTCATTAATAATAACCTGATCTATTCAAAATTCAGAGCTTTCGCATCTGTGATCCGCAAAATGGAGAAGCTTTGACCATAAAATCATAAAAAAATACAGCTCTGCCGATTTTGCGACCCGTCAGGCTGCCTCTTTCTCCACGATAAATGGAGAGATACTGATCAAAACCCGTACGCGTAGTATATCACCTCAAAGATGAAATGCCTACGGTACTGGCTCCTTCGGTTAACCGTTCTAAAACAGGTGATCGTTGCTTGCTTCAAACAAAATGGTACAAAAAGAAAAAGAAAAAATAACAATGCTACATCTGGCAAAAAAGCAATAGAATATGTGTTTTTTTGCTTATTTAGAAAATTGTATATACTATATTCATAGCTGCCGTTATAGCAGCATTCCGTTATATCATGATAGCGATAAGTAAATTCTATTGTACTTTGTTCTTTTTGTAGAAAAAACAGGAGGTACATTTTTATGCCAAACAAGAAACCGTTCCGATTTGGTGTCATTACCGAGAGCGCCCCATCACGTGAGCAATGGATCGCACTGGTACAGAAAACCGAGAGTCTTGGCTATGCCACATTTTTACTGGCAGATCACTTTGTCAATGAGTTTCCGCCCCTGGTGGCGCTTATGGCCGCAGCGGACGCCACGAAAACGCTGCGCGTTGGCACGTTTGTGTTCGACAACGACTTTCGCCATCCGGCACTGCTCGCCAAAGAAGTCGCGACACTCGATCTCCTCTCCGGTGGCCGTTTTGAGCTTGGCATGGGAGCCGGATGGCACCGACCCGAATACGAGCAAGCCGGACTCACCTTTGATCGAGCGGGTGTGCGTATCAGCCGCATGGAAGAGGCGCTGAAGGTCATCAAGCAGTTTTTCACCCAGGAATCGGTCACCTTTGCTGGCACCCATTATACGGTGACCAATCTAAAGGCCTTTCCCAAACCACATCAACGTCCTCATCCTCCCATTCTGGTAGGTGGAGGTGGCAAAAGGCTCCTGACGGTAGCAGGACAAGAAGCCGATATCATCAGTCTGCATCTAAGGGTCAAAGATGACGGCACAGTCGATGCCTCTGAGTATACCGATGCTGGCATGGCACAAAAGGTGGAGTGGGTGCGGCAGGCCGCGGGAGAACGATTTGAGGATCTGGAACTCAATCTTCTCATCAATCGCCTGATTATCACGCAGGATCCGCAACAAGCGGCTGAACAGTATATTCGCGAACGCGGGCAATCTGGAGTAACGGCCGAACAATTCTTAGCCAGTCCATATATGTTTGTTGGCAGTATCGAGCAAATCATTGAGAAAATACAACGACTACGTGAACAATTTGGCATCTCGTATTTTGTGCTCGACGCTGATTATATGGAAGAATTTGCACCAATTGTTTCCCGTCTCGCAGGCAGCTCTCCCAACGAAGCAATAGAGCAAACCTGGCCAGATGAGGCTTGACATATATGTGCAGTATTCAATACAAAAACCCTGCGTGCGGTCGCCAAATTAGGTAGGAGTACCTGGTCAATACGTGCAATGAGTAGCAGCCCCGTCAGCCATGTTGCGCCCATGCGTGAGAGTAACGTTTTGATTGGCACCTGCATGGGCGCGCGTTTCCTGGCTACCTTACTGGTTCGCTTGCTCCAGAAAGCGCTCTACAATCAGCCTTATCGTGGGAATCAAATCCAGGTCAAGCACTCTTTCGAGCGGCGTAAAAACCATAGCCTGCCCTTCACCCAGGACAATATCTTCCTGGCGGGCCTGGGTCTGGGTAGAGTAGACATGCCATTGACGATAAACTCCTGGCAGGGGGCCAGCAGGAAGGGTGCTCTCCCAGAACAACTTGAGGTTGCCATTCACCTTGAGGCCTGTCTCCTCTTCC
Organism: Dictyobacter alpinus; assembly: GCF_003967575.1. Classification (NCBI taxonomy): domain Bacteria; kingdom Bacillati; phylum Chloroflexota; class Ktedonobacteria; order Ktedonobacterales; family Dictyobacteraceae; genus Dictyobacter; species Dictyobacter alpinus. The sequence goes on along the minus strand of NZ_BIFT01000002.1, from coordinate 2,237,018 downwards.
AACTCCCTGCGGGCCGCTTCTTCCGGGGTTTCGCCCGGCTCAATCCCGCCTCCCGGTAGGCCCCATTTGTACGGCCACGCATATGCAGCGCCATCGCGGTGCTGCATCAACAGCTGGTTCTGCTGATCTATGACAAGCACCACGGCAATATCCTGATCCCGAATCTTTTGCTCCATTTTGTATGCTCTTTCTGTCTCTATTTGAGATGAGGGTGCTTCCTAACTTGACCGCGTAGGAGAAACTAATCCGAAATGAGGTTTGCTCCCTCCTCCAAGAGATCAGCTTATGATACCTACGATCATCAACCAAGCAGCACCTGTGGCCCCACCAGCATATCATAGAGTGCAAGGCCGGTCGGGTCCAGCCATGCATATTGATGCCCTCACCCTCGTCAGTACATTGCATCTGCTGGTTTTGTGCCGCCTGGCTGTGCGTCTGGCGTATCGAAGGCTTCTCTTACTCTTTCAAGATTCTCAAGAGCTAATCCTCCACCATAATGAGCGACGGCTTCGTTAGGATTGAGTTTAGCAGCCTGTTCAGAGGAACTGCTCAAAGAAGGTGCTACACATTGGTCCCCTCTTCTCCAGCAGGCTGCTACTGATCCCCTCGCATTTCATCAGATGATTAAGGGGCTGCTCAAATTCGTAGTATTTGGATCGCAGCCCCACGTGAATGTGTGCTCTTTTTTATCACATCAGATCTGTTGCTGTGCTTTATCCCAGTCAGCTTGTATCGGCTGGTAAAAGGATTTTTTGTCACTAGCAAGCGCAGCTTTAGCATAACGACTGGTTTCGTCTGCCAGAACCTCTTCCTGACCGTTGATAACGCCTTCAATAACGCTGGTGGCAACATCTACGGGGCTGACTTTTCTTGAAGGGTCAACATGAGTTGCCATATCCGTATCCATAAAACCAACATGCACTGCGACTACCTGCGTGCCCTGCGATCGTAGCTCAACGCGAATGCCATCGGTTAGAAGTAATGCAGCAGCTTTGGTTGCAGCATAGCTAGTGGTGGTTGGTGTCGTAAACCAGCTAAGAACTGATAACACATTGACGATCGTGCCCCCACCGTTCTTTTTCAGGATAGGCGCAAACGCTCGAACCATGGCCAGCATTCCAAAATAGTTTGTTTCCATAATATCACGTGCAATCTGTATCGATGGTTCTGTGAGCACAGATGTGGAGGATGCGATGCCTGCATTGTTGATCAGGATGTTGACATCCTGTGCTGCCTCAGCCACAGCGGCGATATCTTGCTCGTTTGTAACGTCAAGCTTGATGGGTTGAAGACGTGGATCAGTAGCCTCTATTGGTGTGCGACTCCCGACATAAACCTTCTTCGCTCCCGCCTCAAGTAATTTCTGGACAAATGCTTTACCCAGTCCACGATTGCCGCCGGTAACAAGCACAATGGAACCTTTTATATCCATTTTAGTATTCCTTTCCGGATCACTCTCTCTATAGTGATGTTTGAATGATTATTCAAACATCACTATAGAGAGAGTGATGTTTGAATGATTATTCAAACATCATCGCAAAAAAATTTAGCGAAACACTGATATTGCCGTTTTGGCCATATCTTCGAGGATGCGACGGCTTTGTTGCGCGCGTGCCATAACACGAATGCTGACCAGTGTTCCCAGCAAAAAATGCGCAAGTTGATGTGGATCACACGTCCAGGGCAGTTCGCCTGCAACCTGTGCTTTGATCAAGAGGCGATAGAACCCCTCTTTCATCTCTTGCAATGCAAATTGTGTTAGCATGCTGATCTCTGGGTCTTGCGGAGCCATCTCTAATGACGCATTGACCAGGAAACAGCCTCGGCGAGCAGGATCACTGAGCAGAAGATCAATACTAACTTGAAAAAAGCGTTCAAGGATCTCATAAAGTGACCCACTTTGGTCTTGAAGTGCGAGGATCGGCCCCTGGTATGTTGTCATGTAGCGTTTAAGCGCTGCAAGGTACAGCGCATGCTTATCGCCAAAGGTATCATAGAGGCTGCCGCGTCCAAGACCAGTACACTGTACAAGGTCCTCAATTGATGATCCTTCATATCCCTGCTGCCAGAACAGGCCCATAACTTTTTCCAGAGCCTGCTCTGGCTGAAATGATTTCTTTCCTGCCATCGTATTTTGCTGTCTCCCTTTCTATTTTGATAGTATACATCATCATGGAACGATCAGTCAAGGATAATATCTCCTCCTTCTTAACGGCATGTATAGCGAGGTCAAGCGTATGCAGCATCTGGTTGAGGAGTTGCTTGCTCTTACACCCCTGGATGATGGATACATGAAACACAGATCGGAACGGTACCCATAGCTCCGCTGATTGGTATTCCGCCAAAAGATCTGCCCTATGTCTTTGATCGTTTCTATCGTGCCGATTCTTCCCGAACTCGTCTGTCCCTGCAGGCAGGCGGAAGTGGCCTGGGCCTTTCCATTGCTAGAGAAATCGTTGAAGCACACGGAGGTAAGATAGCTATCAGGAGTTCCTCTGGCATAGGAATCTTTATTGACACCCTGCCTTCAAGCATATTGCGGGCTATAAAGTAATCAGGCTAAAATAAGAATCGATGCTACCTGGCTGGCATAAGCTGCTTATGAACCTTATAAGCTCTACGATGAAGCGATCCAACCACTATAGGATTAGAATGTATGCCGAAGGATTACCTTATCTTTATACATGGTGTCTATACTCGGGGCAACCCGCGCAGCGTCTCATATGCTGATAGATTATTTCAAAGTGTGCAAGAACAGGTAGAACGGAGAAATCCCTCTCGTACGCTTGTCAAGATACCACTCTACTGGGGTGATCTAAACGAGTCAGAGGAAGAGAAGCTAAAGAAAGCCTTTGCCAGTTCACCGCACTGGTCCAAGTTCCATCCTGGCCCTGGCCAATACTGGTAACGCTCACGGAAGTTATTGGCTAAGCACAAAGGTTGCCGAGAAGATTGCCGAGGCGCTTCTCGTATCCACCAGACAATCGTCCCAATCGAAAAATATCAATCAAGCTCGGGATAATATGCTATGATTGCGCCCATAAAGTAAATTACCCAGTAAAAGTCGCTTCTTACTATTTTTAGGGATGTATTGAATCAAGTTCAATCTTCCTCTTGCACCAGAGTATCAGGGAGAGGAATGCGCAAACCAGCATAGATATCATCTACGGACAAGGAGATATCAAGGCAGGCAAGTTGAAAGGTTTCATGAGCATTATAGGTTTGATATGTCCAGGGGTCGCCAGGATTACCACGGCTAAAAATTTCTACCATTTGCATGCGTGTATTGATAAGCATATATTCCTGAATACTGGGATGGCTACGATACCAGTTCAGTTTCCACCCTCGGTCAATGGCTTCTGTGCTCGGAGAAATGACCTCAACAACCAGGCGAGGAGAAAAGAGAGTATCCTGCTCTCCTCGATGATCCTTCTCATCACAGGAGACCGTAACATCTGGATAGACGTATTGCCGTTTGGCAACGAAGACACGTATATCACTATTATAAGTAATACATGAACCTCTGGTGCCCAATGCCTGAGTCAACAGAAAAAAAAGATTACCCGCCAAACGGCTATGATTGACAGAGCCGCCTGACATTGCCACAGCTTCCCCATCGAGATATTCATATTTTGTGTCGCTGGCTCGATCAAACGCAAGATATTGCTCTGCTGTCATATATAAACGTTGTGGATGCGCTGCCATCACCGTATTCCTCGCTCAAATTGGTCTTTTGCTGCAAAAAATCTCTCATTTCTTGCTTTATTATATCATGATTTCTCATAAATCTTCTGCAGACAAGATGTAGACACCCATCGTTCTCGGATAGCTGTAATTATCCTTCTTTTGTCCGAACGGATGTGCTATGAATGCGTTGTAGGCTCCTGGGAAACATCGCTGTTTGTCGAACGGTTCAGATTTTTGCTACAATAACATATATTCTCTCACTCAGCCTCGTTGCACGGCTGGAGTACGTTCCTGAAGGAGGATTCATGGGAACCACAGGCTATTTTCGCTTTCCGACCATTTATCGCGATCAGATCGTCTTTACCGCAGAGGATGACCTCTGGCGTGTCCCCGTTGACGGCGGTCGCGCCGAACGATTAACCGCTGGCGTGGCGGCGGCCACCAGGGCGCGTTTTTCGCCGGATGGTCAGCAGATTGCCTTTACCGGTTGTGGCGAAGGTCCAGATGAAGTCTATGTCATGCCCGCCGATGGTGGGCCATCACGTCGCCTGACCTATCATGCCGGGCGCGCTGAAGTAATTGGCTGGCAGCCCGACGGAGCGCAGATCATTTACGCCAGTTCGGCCGGGTTGCCCTCGCCCCGCTGGCGCATGCTCTCTGGCGTCTCCCCTCAGGGCGGTGAGCCCGTTCGGCTGCCCTATGGCATCGCCAACGCCATCGCCTTTGGCCCCGATAATGCCGTTGTGCTGGGCCGTAATACCCGCGAGCCAGCCTTCTGGAAGCGCTATCGCGGTGGGACCGCTGGCTACCTGTGGATCGATGCGCAGGGAACAGGCGAGTTCAAGCGGCTGCTCGATCTCAACAGCAATATCGCTGCCCCGTGCTGGGTGGGGGATCGTATCTTTTTCCTTTCTGATCACGAGGGCATCAGTAACGTCTATTCGTGCCTGCCCACCGGAGAGGATCTACGGCGCCATAGCAACCAGGAAACGTTCTATGCTCGTAATCTAGCGACCGATGGGCAGCTCTGTGTCTATCACGCGGGTAGCGATCTGTTTGTGCTCGACCCAACAACCAACCGTGAGACGCGGCTGGATGTCGATCTCGCGGGGTCGCAAACGCAGCGGGCGCGCCAGTTTGTCCCTGCGGGCAAGTTTATGGACTCCTATGCACTACATCCCAGGGGCCAGGCGGTCGCCCTCACGACGCGCGGCAAAGCCTTCAGCTTAAGCAATTGGGAAGGGGCCGTATTCCAGCATGGGCAAACCGATGGTCCGCGCTATCGCCTGATAAACTGGTTGGCCGATGGCAAGCGTCTGGTCGCTATCAGCGACGCGGGCGATGAGCCACGCCTGGCGGTCTTTTATGCCGATGGCTCAGTACCTGATCGCATCCTGAGCCCGCTTGATATCGGCCATGTAACCGCACTGTCTGCCTCGCCGGTTGGCGATCAGGTGCTGCTGGTCAACCATCGCAACGAACTGCTGCTGGTGGATCTGGCAGCAGAGACAATGCGCATGCTTGACCGCAGCGACTATGGCCGCGTTGAAGATAGCGACCTCGTGAATGGCATCGCCTGGTCGCCTGATGGACGCTGGGTCGCCTATGAACAGGCTATCCACGCGCAGCAAATCATCATTAAGTTGTGTCGTATCGAGAGTGGCGAGACCTATCAGGTAACTGACGCGGTGCGGCGCGATACCAAACCAGCCTTCGATCCTGCCGGGCGCTACCTCTATTTCTTGAGCGCGCGCGACTTTGATCCGGTGCCCGATGCCATGCACTTTGAATTTAGCTTCCCCAGGGGCGTGCGTCCCTATTTAATTACGCTGCGCAAGGACCTGCGCTCACCCTTTCAGCCGGAATCGGCGCTACTGCGTCCGGAAGATGAGGTGAAGCAGGCGGAGAAGAGGCAGAAAGAGAACACAGGCCATACATCCGTGCCCGAACCGGTGGAGATTGATCTGGATGGCATCGCCAATCGCATCGTGGCCTTCCCCATTCCTGAGGGTCGCTATGGGCAGGTTCTCGGCACCCGCGATGGCGCGCTCTTTACCTCGCTGCCAATCGAGGGATTGCGTGCTGGTGAGACCTCCGGTGTCAAACTGAAGTCGAATGGCAGTCTGGAGTGGTATGACTTTGAGAAGCGCAAACAGGAACATATCGCCGATGAGATTGGCGCTGTCAGCGTCACCGCCGATGGCACAACAATGCTCTATTACTCCCATGATCGGCTACGCGTCCTCAAGGCTGGTGAGAAGACACCAGAACTTTCCGCCCATGCCACTGACAAGCCTGGCCGGGAATCAGGCTGGCTCGATCTGGAACGCATCAAAGTTTCGATCCACCCGGGCGCCGAGTGGCGCCAGATGCTTGGTGAGGCGTGGCGCTTGCAACGTGAGCAGTTCTGGGTAGCTGATATGGCGGGCGTGGATTGGCAGAGCGTCTACGCGCGCTATGCCCCGCTGGTGGAACGGCTGACCTCACGTGGCGAACTCTCGGACCTATTGTGGGAGATGCAGGGCGAGCTTGGCTCGTCGCACGCCTATGAGTTGGGGGGTGAGTATCGTCCCCATCCCGATTATCGCCAGGGTTTCCTGGGTGTGGACTGGCGCTTCGATGCAGATGAGAAGGTCTATCGTATCACTCGTATCCTGCGCGGCGATCCCTGGAATCTGAAAGAGACGTCGCCGCTGCTGGCACCAGGAATAGATGCCAGGGTTGGCGACGCGGTGCTGGCGATCAACGGGCAGCATCTTACGGCGGAACAGGGACCGCAGCATCTGCTAGTAAACCAGGCGGAGGCAGAGGTGCAAATTCTCCTTCAGCCCTCCAATGGCCCGGCACGCAGCGTGACCGTGCGCACCCTCGCCTCGGAATTCGGCGCGCGCTATCGTGATTGGGTAGAGGCGAACCGCCGGCTGGTCCATGAGCAGACACATGGCCGCGTAGGTTATGTGCATGTTCCCGATATGTGGGCAGATGGCTACGCGGAGTTCCACCGCTATTACCTGGCCGAGTATGATTACGAGGGGCTCATCATTGATGTACGCTGGAATGGCGGCGGCGCCGTTTCCGGTTTGCTGCTGGAGAAGTTGGCCCGACCGCGGCTGGGGTATGCGTTCCAGCGCTGGTCGCCACCCGATCCGTATATCACTCATTCCCCGCGAGGCAAGCTGGTGGCAATCACTAACGAGAACGCGGGCTCCGACGGTGACATCTTCTCCCATGCCTTCAAAATGATGGGACTCGGGCCGCTGATCGGCAAGCGCACCTGGGGCGGCGTCATTGGCATCTCCCCCTATATGCCGCTGGCCGATGGGACCGTCACGACCCAGCCAGAATTTAGCTTCTGGTTCAAGGATGTGGGCTGGGGAGTGGAGAACTATGGCACCGATCCAACCATTGACGTCGACTACACGCCCCAGGATTACGCGCGTGGCTTCGATCCACAGCTTGAGCGCGGCATCACTGAAGCGCTGCGTCTGGTAGAGGAGCATCCTGCCGCGACACCGACGCCAGAACAGCCCCCCTATCGAGGCTATCCCAGGCAGTAAGGGGATACACTTCCCGTCAGCCGTTTCTGTGACACAAAGGAACAAGCATTGACCTTACGAGAGCCTGCTGGGACGGATACTCCTCTTTTGTCTCACCTGTTCAGGAAGAGCAACATACTGCTCTTCCTGAACTTTCACCAGGAGTGAATTGCCATGGCTTGTTCCGTTAGATACAGATAGTGATAAAGACATGGAACTGTAGCGACCTTCGCCAGAGCAACAAGAGTCAATACCAGAAACATGAAAAACACTCATCTCCACAGCCCAGAAGATAGGAATCTATCTTCCTGATACATTCATACAGCTTCTGGTCTCAAAAGACTTACAACATTGCATTTCATCCTGCACCGCATGTTATTTTGATCCTTCCGGAAAGCTTATTCCATGCCTAGAAATGAAAAAGGCTTTCACACACCAAACAACTATGCGGTGAGGCGGCGAAACTACCATGATGATCACTTCACGCCTCACCATACAACGAACTTCTTGAGCTTATTGAGATTTTCTCCTTGATCCGGCAAAATATGTGAAGAATAAAAATCAAAGAGCTGTCGATAATCAGCTTCAGAGTGCAATCCTTATCGAAGCTGAGAAGGGATACAAGCTCACCAATCGTAAAAAACTCAGGATCCTGCAATATATTCCAGCCTGACTCTACCCGTTCATATTCATCTATAGACAGTAATTGTGGCATGGACGGATTACGAGAGTAAAATGAGGAAAGAAATCATAAAAATTCTTCGTACTGGTTCTTATATTTATTAACGCAATCGCCAATGCAGTTGAATGCGTTGATGTTGATGAGATTGTTTTCATTAATATTACCAATACAAATTCAGGTGATCAAATTGATTTTGTTGATTTTGTAAAAATTACTTTACCAACAACCGTAGAATATTTGTTGCAAGGAACATATAAAGAATTAAGCTTTAATGGTCCACCGAGAAACACTACTGCTCCAAAAGCAAAAAAAATTTGGCCCCTATCAGAAAATAAAAGAGATACTCGATGGGTCCCAGGTTATCAGGAGAATTAATTATGAGCATTTAATACCAGAGATTGAAGCACTTAAAGGAAAATATATTAAGGAAGATCCACATATCAGCATGGCGATGTATTGGGTCCACTCCTGGGATCCCTTCGATCGAGCGGGGATCGTTGAACGCTATCTGGAACAGCATCATCTTTCATTTGCTGAGTTTGCGCCACGGGTCGCCCTGCGCTGTTTGCGGACTCTGCAAGAGACACTTCCAGTTTGTGGTGGGGAAGATGTACGCGATGAATGGGATTTTGAGAGTCTTGCCTAGACACGGGAGCGGCTGTTGGGATTGCTTGGGCGAATGATGAATGTGATGAGTCGCTCATCTCTATGAGTGAAGCACTCTCGATTGATGGTTGAATCAGGACTGAAGAGAGCCATTAGACGAGCCGATTTAGAGGTGCTTTCATTCAATAGCATAGAAATGGCCATTTCTTTCTTTTCTGAAAAAGGCTCATTTCGGCCCTAAACCGGCGCGTAATTACGTCGGCGTTAATAATACTTCATGACCATCATAACGCACCAAAAAGGGTCAAAATTCACTTATTTCTGAGAGCCCATGTGTTCAACAACAATAATGCTGGCTCTCCCCTCTCATTCGTGCTTCAAGAACGACTCAGTGGTACCTACCCATAAGAAAGACACTTCGAAGGTAAATCGAGACAAGATCCTTTTTGAGGAATGCGGATATAGGCACCAGAGATGTGGAAGATTCTGAAAACCGCAGGCTAACCTCCTGATCCCATTTGACATTGGAGCATACTCCTTTTCCATCCTCACATCCAATGTACACTCTTAACCAAATTGGGTCAGACACATGCACTTACGTGTACCAGGCGGCATGTGTTTTCTTGCAAACTATTCCGCACATGATCACAGATACAGGCTATATAATAAAGATTAACAGAAAAACTGGTGATCGTGGCAGGACAATAAACTGTACGTACCTGGTATACTCTTCAAAAGTAACCTCTCATTCTGCTGTCTTTCTCTCACAAGGGAAAGGGTTCAAGACGAAAGGAAATCGTTTGATGATGCAACGTTGAATTGGGCATGCATTCCTTTTTATCCCGCCACCACCGCTGAAAGAGATCGAGACCATTCCCTGGCACAAGATCCAAGCTGCCAATGGCACCGCCGAACATGTACCTCGGTTGCTTCACCAACTCTTATCCCCTGATTTGCAGACACAGAAGCAAGCCGTCACAGAATTAGACTATGCCTTGCTGGACACCTATCTATTATCTATCACCTCTTATACACAGAAAAACTTTTAGGGCTACTCTTTGAGGAAAGAACGAACCAGCAAAACGCTGCAGCTCTAACAGAGCAACAGAAAGCAACCCTTTTTCTTCTGTTGAGACGAGAAGATCTCTGGAAGAGTGGAGACTTTGTCTGGCTCCTTCAATCCTACGGTTTGCCCAGGAAACGAGAGGAGTTGGCAGCCTATCTAGAAGAGTTGTGATGCTCTCCTTGGGTAATGCACAAATGAGTGGAACATACACTCAGATATAATGTATGCTAACCGAGTAGAAAATGACAATGGACGTGTGAGATACTAAATAAGAAGTAGCCTCTTCACAGCTTGATGCAAGGAAAACTGGAATATGATGAAAGATGATTCTGCCAATACCTATCGGGAAGGTGGTCAACAGTGGCCAATTCATCAAGAGCACTCTACTCCTTCACGGCATAAAGTATCGCGCCGAGCCTTCCTTATAGGTGGTCTGAGTAGCCTCGCTGTTGGATCACTTCTTGCCACCATCATTGGCAGCAAAATTTTGTCGCATCCTCCTCAGTCGCATCCGTTTCTCACTATCCCCGCGGAGGATAAGAACTCAGGCCAGGGAACGCTCTTCTGGTCACCAGATGCCAAACGAGTCGCCATCTGCGAAGAAAACAGTATACGCATTCTAGATGGGCAAAGTGGACATCAACGCTGGAAATATCATTTCCCTCTCCCGAAAGTGATGATTGTCCCTCCTACGTTAACCTGGTCCCCTGATGGCAAGCATCTTTACTATGTCGAAAATAGAGACTTGTATGCTCTGGATGCGGATAGCGGCAATCTCCTGTGGAAAGATACCCTTACCTCAACCCCGAATGTCAATGATATTACCAGGCTAGCCTGGTCTCCCGATGGGAGCCGCTGCGCGATATATCCTGGAACCATCCCATCAGAAACCTCTTCATTGGGGAAGGAGCAAGTTATATTCGTCTGGAATATTGTTGATCGCCGTCGGATCGCCGTCTGTTCTATACCACCTACCATTACGCCACCAGATTTTTTGAGTGAATTGGCATGGTCGCCCGATAGCAGTCAACTTGCATCCATAGATACAAATGGCATTGTCATGGTCTGGCCTGCTTCTGGCGGTCTCCCAACCTGGTCATCACCCTCTGTAAACTATTATGGCTCATCCACTACAATGACCCCATGGATACGCTGGTCCGGAATAGACACACTTACCTCTGGACATTTTCTGGGAGAATATACGCTCTGGCAAGCTTCTTCTGGCAAACAGCTTTTCCAGAAAAAGCCTGACCAGGGACAATACAGCGTATATGGATCAGCAGGCGCCTCTTGTTCACCCGATGGGACACGTCTGACGCTTTTTGCATTCCAGGACCTGGACAATCTACGTTTACAGGTTTGGAATCTCCAAAGCAATCAGGTCCTGTTTACCTGTCAGGGTCCACAAGGATATGCACAGGATATAGCATGGTCGCCCAATGGAAAGTATGTGGCAGCCTGTTATTCAGGCTCGCCAGATAATGCAGACGTTGGTATTCAGCTCTGGGACGCAAGCAATGGGAAGCCCTTTGCTTTCTATAACGTCCTGCTTTCTCCATCTAAACTGCGATGGTCGCCCGATAGCCGCTTTATAGCAATATATACACCAACAGACGAACAATGCAATGACTCAATAATACGTCATGCTTGCCTTTTGATAAAAAACGTTTATCATATCTTTAAGATCTCATCATAATTCTGCTCATAATGACTGTTCACCTCCCTTTTCCTGGTGTGTAATCAAATTGAACCTTATTGGCTAGCGTGAAGCAACTCAAAACGTTTGCGGGCAATCGACGCAATCTCCGAGCTGACTTCCCACCGCTTTTGGAGCCGAGTAAAGCGTCGCTTCACACCACGCGCCCACTCTCGCGTGTGCGCTTCGTCTTGTAATGCATGGATAAAATCAAGCTTGGCCCCACGGCCGTGGTCACGTCGTAGGGAGGTTCTCCGGTAGATCGGCCACAAGCGCGTTGATCATAACGATAGACCGTCATGAGATCATCGATCATCTCTGCTACTGGCGCAAGGTAGTCCCACAGGCCGGGGCCACCATGGCAACACACCAAATTTCGTATGGCATCAGGATTTCGACATATCATATCCTTCACTGGAACAGTCAATCTTCCAGGAACGTGCTGATCATCTCAGCATCTGCAGGAATGATCTGAAGACTGCACCAATCAACTAGATACAGACGATAGGTTGTCATAAAATGTTGCAATGCATAAACGATATCCTCTTTTTTTGTTGGTACACTCGCTCCTACTTTTATCCCCAGCATCTTTACCATGCCATCAACATGCTGGCCATAGAAAAGATGTGTTGCGACGCTGAACGCAAAGCCGCCTTCTATCAGACCATCGGATCCCTGATATGCAATACCATCATAACGCGACAACATCGGGGCGAAGAAATCGGTAAGCTGATCTAACAGGATCCCTTCGGGCAGCAGAACATCGATGGGTTGTCTTACATGGATATGCTTAAAGACAAAAAATTGCCCATTGCTGACGCTGAATTTCTGATAGATGTCCCTGATTTTTGTGAACTCATCGTCAATAGCATCTTGCTGAGCAATGGAGATAAACTCAATTTGTCGCCAGTCATCCTCGTGAAGTTCGCAGATATGCTTCCCCTGTTTGGTTGAACCAGCAAGCACCGGCGGAATTTCATCACAGAGCGTCGGTAGTGTAAATAAAATATCTTTTGCCGGTACCTTGACGACTTTTTGGAGCGTAAGCACCAATTTACCAGTTCTCATAAACTCTTCAGCGGTCATCGGTTCCGCATTAGCCACCGTCCAGTCTTCATCTCCGATATGCATAGTTGTATCCAGTGCAAAACTTTGCGGCAGATTTTCAACTGGCATCTCCGCTTTTCCGAACACTTGTCCAGTACTATTATCAATAAATATCGTCTCTATAGTCGCCATATTCATCTCCAAGCATAAAAAGGCGCTTTGTATTGTATCAATTCCAGGATAGCAGTAGTAATAACCATAGACACTTTTAGTCCCACCATACACGCTCCATACGCTCATAAGAGTATAAAGCATAATGACGTCTCCAACAACTTTTTTAATCTGGCGATTCCTTTTAATATCTCATCCCGATTTTTCGCACTCTTTATCCAAGCTGGGAGTCTACTTGCCATGGTGGTATTTCTGATCTGCCCTCCTGCCGAGAACTTGAGGCGTTGTTCGGCCATGACATAGCGCTCTAAAAAACGTAAGTGTTCCTCATTAAAAGCCCAGAGAATGTTTCCACAACAAGGGATTTGCAACCACAATGGGAGCCCAAAATACCAATCGTACTGACCACGTCCGCCTCGAGTATTTCCACGCCAGATCCTGGTATAGCTACAGTGGAGGCAACTTAACTTCCTGGAACTGAAACTACGCTTAAAACGCTCGGAACCAGAATCATCAGCGCCATTAGCAAGGATCATCTCTTCATCGGTAGCCATACGCTTGACATAAGCACGCTTGTGACATTTTGGGCAGCACACATACATGGTGTCAGCAAAATCTTCAAGTGTCTGTCCCGAATCTGTAAAGATAGACATAATACGCGTTCCCATCCTCAAAAATAACAAAACGGAGAGACATGTGTAAGCTACTTGATCATATGGAAATGCAGGTGTTGCAACCAAGCGCGGAGAAAATCAGGATCAACGAGATGATATATCCAGGGAATATCTCTTGCGGTCTTGTAATACATGTGAAAAATGCGCCCAAGCAACGATCCGGTGCACCTGCGATCGCCTGAAATCAGTATTATATACTGCAAAAAATTACCGTATTCTCAATAAAAGCATATCCTTACTATATCGAAGTATATCTTGAGATACTATCCGAAGATCCCAAAGAACGCTTGAAACATTTTTGTGCACATCCTGGTAATAGAGATGATTAGTAGAATCCTCCGAAGTTAAATGTTGGGCCCAATGCTCAATAATATGCTGCATCCCATCATCACTGAGAGTCGCTATGGCTAAAGGAAACGTTGGTGAGATAAGATCCACCCAAACTGATTCCTCATCCGACCAGACTTCCTTCATAAGGAAACTTGAACAAGTATTAGGAACATTTAATCCTTCTGCCAATAGTAACTGGCAAAGGACATCAATATCTTCAGGCCAATGTATATGAAACGAAAAATCGGCATGCGAATGAAGAGTATATAATTCATTATGCCAGAACTTTTCATCCTCATCATTCTCTGCGTTCAACCATTTTTGAAGAGGGTGAAGAAACGTCGATGTTTGAGCAGAAAAAAATATAGCTGTAACGCTCATTACAATACCTGACTACTAGTATGACTGACCTATTCCGGACAGATCCACGGTTATCTAAAATGTTTGTGAGTTTGGCACTTCCTCACCATCGATGGCTCCATGTCACCTGGAAAGCGTGACCTATCTCATCCATATCCTGGACCGAACACACATCTCTACACAGAAGATGAGTGCATCTAGTCGCCCAACTAACTGACCAGGCTCAAGCAAACTTTGGTTCATTTGTGTCATATCCTTGCGTTGTCCATAGGCCTGGTAAAAAATCCGAAGAGGAACAGGCAGACGAACACCAAGCCGTGACTCCGCATTCACGATTATCAATCTTTCATACCCATCGCCTGGCTGCCAGGGATGATAGAGGGTACGAATATGAGCTGATTGCTCCGACCAATCCAATTCCATACATGCCCCAATCGCTATTCCAATCCACACAACAACACTATGAGTATAAATGCCGCTCCCATCCTTGTCGAGAGCATGTAGCGACCATAGATACCACTAACTATAGGAATGCGCCATGCCTGTAATCTCGTTGAAGTGACAAACCTTCGCTACGCTCGTATTACTAAGTACGGCCCAATGGCAAGGGGTTGTCAGGCGCTATACTACGCCTGGGAAAACTTCATTCGAGAAAAAAGGAAAAGGATGTCCGAAGAAATAGAGAAGCAGAACAAACCCTGGCAAGTTCTTAAAAGCCATATTACCTACGAAGATCGTTGGTTCAAGCTACGTTCGGATACGTGCCAAACAGCTGAGGGGCACATTATCACACCATATCACGTCATAGAGGCGACTACCTGGGTGAATGTTGTTGCTTTAACCCAGGAGCGCCACATTGTTCTCGTGCGCCAATATCGTCATGGGGTTGGACAGATCTTAACAGGCCTGCCAGGCGGTGCCATGGAAGAAGAGGATATCAGTCCACGAGAGACAGTTCGACGTGAGTTGCTTGAAGAGACAGGCTATGGCGGAGGCGAGATCATTGCCACGGGACAGAGTTATGCCAATCCCTCCAATCAGACCAACATGGTCTACTCGTTCTTAGCACGAGGAGTAGAGCGTATCCAGAACCACACCGACGAACTGGAAGGAACAGAACTCGTCTTGCAGGATTTCGCATGCTTTCAGCATCAGGCCTGGAGCGGAGAGATTCCCATGCAGGCTCTGCATCTGGCTGCTCTTGGTTTTGCCGAACAACATATGCCTGATCGTAATTTCAATCTCAGCTTGCCATAGAGTATCATGGATGCACGGCTTCTCATTACGACAGTTCTGTCACTCGCTTGTCTGGATACGCAAGAGGCAAGCATCTTGAGGAGGATCATTTGCATAACTCAAACATACTCACAAGTTGTGAGCTACATATGCATATTCTCGGCGCCTATTACGCTAAAGATGTTCTGGCACTCGGCAAAGATGTCTATCAACAAGGTGCCTGGGATGAATATCATTACGAAGACACCTATCAAGCCCTATTTGGAGTCAGACCTGATCCCAAAGCTATTTTTATGGAGGCTTTAAGCAA
Organism: Dictyobacter alpinus; assembly: GCF_003967575.1. NCBI lineage: Bacteria > Bacillati > Chloroflexota > Ktedonobacteria > Ktedonobacterales > Dictyobacteraceae > Dictyobacter > Dictyobacter alpinus. Next base: position 2,221,617 of record NZ_BIFT01000002.1, on the reverse strand, counting down.
CGAGGATAAGGGCGTTGAGTTCATCAAGCGCTGGCACGTCTATACAGAGGAGGATGGGGGGGACTTTGCTCGCTGGGAGGCCAAGTTTAACTTCTTTATGGGCATCTGGACACGCTATCGCCACATCGGTGGGCAAGCCGATGTGACACTCCTCCAGCGAATGATCGATCAATATTGGAGCCAGGGACTGGATTACATTGAATACCGCTGTGGAACTGGTCTCAATCTCAATGGCTTTCTCTACTTCCATAGCCTCTGTGCTCGTTTACTTCAGGAAACGTCAGACACACACAGAACCGCACGCTATATTCTCAGTTTACAGCGTTGGGCACCGCTAGAGGCATATGCCAATGTCCGGCAACTTTTTGCCAACCATCCCGAATTGATTCCAACCATCGTGGGAATCGATTTTGTCAGTGTCGAACAGGGTTTTCCTCCAAAAAATATGCGTCCATTGTTTGAACAAATTGCGAGGGATAACCAACAACATCCTGAACAGGCATTAGATATTGTCTATCACGTAGGTGAAGAGTTTTTTGATAAATCGGTTGAGAGCGCGATTCGTTGGTGCCATGAAATCGCCGCGATGGGAGCACAGCGCCTCGGTCATGCGATCGCGTTAGGGCTGGATCCTGATGTTGCAACCCAACGCCGGTCAGATGCTCATGTGTATGAAAGCGTCAGTGAACGGCTCGACCAGATTGAGTATGACCTTCGATACCAGCGAGATTTGCGAACGTATAATATAGAAATAGATGAACAGGCCCTCCTTGCTGAACGGATAGCTTTACAACAGATGCAGCCAGAAAAGCCAATCGAGCGCCGTTACACGAAATCACGTCTGGACGAGATTCGTAGACGGCAACAATTTGTGCTGGATCACCTGATACAATGGGGAACAGTCATTGAATGCTGTCCCACCTCTAACTTGCGGATTGGAGGAGTACCAGAAGCAAAGCATCACCCCGTACATCATTTCCTGGCTTCAAATGTCAACCTGGTCATTTGTACTGATGATCCTGGCAACTTTGATATCACATTAGCCTCAGAAATCGACTGGGTCTTGCGGCAGGCAGGAATGAATGCAGAGACCTTACTGCAACGCCTGGGAGATCCTCGACGCTTCCGGTTAGGACAACAACGAGAGATAAAGAGACCTGACCGAATGGTATAAATGCTTTTACGAAAAAAGAGAAATGTTAGGATGCAATAAATGTATTTGCATTCGCAATGCAATGAGCCTATTTAGTATGATTTCATTAATAAGGCGATTCTTAAAAATCCGCCTTGTTCGCTATAGCCTGGTTGGTGGAGTTGGTATCTTCATCAATGAAGGTGCACTATTCTGCTTTATGCATTTCCTGGGTCTGGTAATCTCTTCAAAAAGCGTGTTTCTCTATCCCGCGTCCTGGGTTTGTGCCTTTGAGGTCAGTAATCTCGCAAATTTTACCCTGAATCAGTTTTTCACCTATAGTGAACAGGTCAAATATATTCATGGATGGGAATGGATCCGACGGGCTTTTAAAGGCCAATTGACTAGCCTCTCGGCTATGTTAATCTCTCTAGCAGTTTCGTGGGGCTTGTATTTTGCCTTCCACGTCGACGTGTATATAGCCAGCTTTATCGGCATGGTCATGCAATTTTTCTATAACTTCTTTATCTCAAACAAACTGGTCTTCCGCACCATTGACCAGGCATTGCCCAAAGTTAAATCTCCATCGAAATAACAATACATCTAGAAACGGGGCCTCCCCGGCTTGATAGAGGCTCCAAAACTGAAATGAGCACACATGATGAATTCATTAGAGCAGTTGAATCGCATAAAAACGAAGTTGAAATCCTTGCAACACCACGATACGCAGTTTCAGACGTTTGGAGCAAGCGAACATATTTATAAGCTGTAATCCTCCTTTAACAGCTGATGAAGTGTCTGCATTTGAACAGAAACATAGCATTATCCTGCCAGAAGACTACCGAAACTTCTTACGTTTCATAGGAAATGGAGGAGCTGGCCCCTATTACGGACTCTTGCCTCTACACATGTATAACTGGGAGCTAGATACTGTCCAGGATCATTTTTTGACGCTCCCCTTCCCACATCAAGCAGCGTGGCGACCCAATTCAGGTACAATTGATAAAGAAGCGCTCGATGAAAATCATACCTACTTTGGAAATTATTGGGTTCAGGGAACGATGAGAATTTGCCACTTTGGATGTGGGGTCTATATATTGCTAGTGGTAAGCGGACCAAAACGAGGAACTATCTGGTTTGATGACCGCACCAGTGACTATGGTATCTATCCTGCAGAGTGTGATTTTCTCACCTGGTACGAAACATGGTTAGATGATAGTTTGCAAAATCTAAAAGCAGATTGATAGAAAGGAAGGATCCTTATGAAGAGATTGAGCGGAAAGCTATATTCTTCCTTTCATTCTTTGAATCACTTGAGCGCTATCAATATGCGCTCAAAAAGGTTACTCCATGGGCGTGCCGGGAGAGTAAGAGCGCCCACACGTTCAGCTTCTTGCTTAAGCCATTGTCCATAGAGCCAACTCACCTGTGCACGCTTTTCTTGCAGACCATGCTCGGGTTCACGTTGCAAAAAATTGTGGCGGAATTGTTCTTCACTTTCTTCATACAAGAAGAGTGCTCGTACCTGGTTCTGGATCGCGCTTTCTACAAAAGAAGTGGGGAGGATGAAATCCCCTTCCAAAACAATCGGCGCCCGGCTCTCAATATGATTGGCAATAACCGCTTCCAAAGCAGGGGCCATCACCTGGCCAACGGCGATAGTGTGTTTGACAATCTCCTCTGCAGCCTGGTTTCCAGCTTCAGGATGGGTATGCCAATAGTGTAAAATAGGCTGCTCGGTAGGAGTTGTCATGCGTTCGAGAATCACCTGGAAATCATCAACCTCCGTGATACCAATTCCGAAGTGATGAGCCAACCGGTAACTGACGCTGGTTTTCCCAACGCCAGAGGGACCTCCAAGCAAGAGAACCTGCCATGAACGGTGAGGAAGGTCAGTATTCAATGAGCGTGATCTCCTTTTGGATTGATAAGTGCAAGAGAACTGTACCATACCAGGGGTAAAAAAGGCAAGAAGAGATTTGATCTCCTTTTTCATTGTCAGATGGTCCAAATTCTGATGCAAAATTGGTCTTCAACAAGATTTTATTTCTAAACTATAAGAAATACTCATGCGCGTGATACAGTGCTATGTTTGACTATTATAATAGTGTATGCAATATTCTTTGCGGACCTATCTTCTTATTTGCCTTCGTTCATAACTAAAATGATACATTCTCCCTCTCTGAGAAAGCAAAAACGGTGTTTCATTTAGCTCAAACGATTTGGCCAACACATGGCTTTCCTGCATCACCCCCACAAGAATTAGGAATGAATCAACATATCTTAGCAGACTTGGATCGCGGTTTAGCGATGATACGCAACAGTTGCAAGCAGCATGTGAGCATCTCTGGCAAGGGATCACTATTTAGGCGCAGGGCAATCGCATCTTCTTTTCATCGGAGCTGCGATTGCCTGGCAGAGAACAGGCTACTTGCTAGCCTTCATACTGGCGCGAGTAAAGACAGTAGTGATATTCGACGCTTGTTCCCTGGTGCTCATGCAAGATCTGTCGAGCGAGCTCACCTGGAAACTCAATGCTCACCACCGCTTCGAGATCTGCCCTGCTCTGAAAGCGCCACTCGCTTGCAATTCGATGGAGGGTAAAGCCATGATGTGCCCAGAACTGCTCTACCTCATCGGGGGTTGTTGATCCCACCCAGGGAGAGCAACGCACCCACGAGGCAAACGTTCCTGTACGTAAGTCATTATCAATGATAAAGACCGTCCCCTCAGGACGGATAACGCGGGCAACCTCTTGTAAGCCGGGTTCACAATCAGGTGCAAAAAAGTAGGCGAAGCGCGCATGGATCATATCGACAGACTTATCGGGTAAAAGGATCTGCTCTGCCGAACCAGTCAGGATTGATGTGCGAGTAAGGCCTGCTGCCGCTACACGGGCCATTGCACGCAACCGCGAGGGATCATGTGGTTCCACAGCGAAAACGTGCGCGGCTGATTCATGAAAACGCGCCAGATGAAAACCAGTCCCAGCACCCAGATCCAATACAATCTTATCATGCCAAGAAGCTAACGTTGCCATGACTCTTTCGATGGAGTGATCAGGATCAGCAGCGCAATTCTCGATCTCATAGATGTCTGGAGCTTTCTGAATATTGGGGGACGCATGCACTCCTGGAAGTAAAAAAGGGGTGATATCGCTCATACGTTATCTCCTCTGTGTCTTGTTCAATTGCAGAGAAAACCCACGCCAGTTTCAGCACAGGGCAACCTGAACCATCAGAAGATACATTCTCCACGAAGGAGAGCAAGACAGTCCAGCCTCTCTATTTACTTCTTCTGTCAGCAAAAACATCATCCCTTCTGAGCTGAGGAGAGAAGTTTCTCCTATGCAGAAGGATTTCTCTAATGTTGCTGTCCTTACTCGAAGAATAGACACATCATAGAACGCAGTACCTCTTCTTTACCTTTTCTTGAGCTACGTGCATTCTACCTGTCCTGAGAGAGCCTGTCAAGCGGGTGAGTGCGCAAGACAATCCCATCTGAATACCTCGGAACGTTTTGCCATCATCCGCCCTGCTTGGAAAACAATATCCCTCAACATGTTTCCCCTCACGTGGGGTGAAGCGAAGGTGCCGCTTCTCGACCGGTGCTAGCTCCGGACGTGGTAGCGGATATGGGTGGCCTGCGGCGTGTCGATCACCCGGACGACCTCCAACTCGACGCGCGACGGCAACACCTCGAAGAGCCGTCGGCCACCGCCGAAGAGCACCGGGATCAGGTGGATCTGCACCTCATCCAGCACCGAGGCTTTGAGCGCCTGTTGCGCCGTGTACGCGCCATGCACCAGCACATTGCGATCCCCGGCGGCGGCCTTGGCCTGTGCCATCGCGCTCTCGATCCCATCGGTCACGTAGGTCACCAAAGGATAGTTGGCCACCGCGGGACCAGGCGGCCGGTGACTGACCACGAAGATGGGGACGCCGTGGTGGTCCCCGCCCCAGTGATCGATCTGCTCCGCAAGCCGCCGACCCATGAGGACTGCGCCAGTCGCGTTTATTTCGTCTATCAATTGTCCCGCCTCCCCGGACGGTCGGAAGAACGCCCCGTCTGGATTGGCGAACCACTCATGCAGCCGCATGAAGCCGTCGCCGCCGGGGTTGCCCACTTCATCGTTGGGGCCGGCGATGTAGCCGTCAAGGGACATCGACATGTAGAGCACTGATGTAGACATTTGACCTCCTCTTTTCTCGATTCACGTTTCCATGGGGCGAGCGAAACATCTCGCCAGAACTGTTCAGCCTTCTCGTCGCTTGAGATAGAGCACGCATGGACCAGTCATGGTGGCCTTTGGGGTGAAGGAGATGGCTCCTGATCTCTCGACGAATTTCTCCCCATCAGCTTCGGTCTGACGCAAGCTTATACTCAACCATTCAATCGTGTAAGTACCCGACTCCAATGTCACGGTAAATGGAGAGACCTCCTCATTTGGCTGGAGCACGAGATATTCTTCGCCTGGATTGGCGAGCGCATAGCCGGTTGAGCTGAGGTCAGAGCGCGGCGTCATCGCGATCAACTGGATGCGTGAGGCAAAGCACAACGTATCGCCCATTGCGTAGCGAGCTGGTTCCAGTGACTCGTAGGAGGGAGCGCCAAGCTCGGGATCAAGCGGATGAACGATATCGATGATTCCATAGTCCATCAAGATCGGATGATGGCCGCGCAGAAACGATTTCCAGGCCCACAATGCGTCACCTCCGCCTGGGGCATAGTGATCGGTATCACTGAGCACTATCTTCCTTCCCTGATTTTCGGGCGGATTCGTCATCCACCGACCATTGGGAATCTCATCATCGTAGCCCGGCGAAATCCAGTCTGCCGGGCTGCTCCAGAGCACGTCGTTGACCTTCCTTTGATCTGGGACAGGATACTGCATTGTCATGCCAATGCAATGCTTGTCATATCCCTGTTGCTGCTCGTAGCGCCTGACGAAATCAATTACCCAGAATTGCCACGCGGTGGAGTCACCCCACTCTGTCGCCTCCGTCAATCCCAGTGCATCTGCGAAGCTCTCGTCGACGGCCCCACCACCCGACGATTCGTTGGCGACCTCGTAGAGAACATTAGGCAGATCAGCAACGGTATCGACAACCTTGCGGAGGTATGCCTCCTGCAACTCCTGGACACGTGAATCGAGAGGAAGCACCTGGTAATCAACGATGGAGGTAATCGAGATCCCGTTGATGTTGTTGGCCGTGTGGAAGGGATGGCCCTCGACGTTGTCTGGTGGCGGACCCAGGTGAAGCCCCCAGCCATCGAAGAACATGACTGCGACATAGATACCTTCCTTGCCCGCAGCGACCACACGCTCACGGAGCCGGGCGAAGTAAGCATCGTCGAATCGGGAGAGATCGAACCTCGGCTTACCGTCTTTTGCTAGCCCAGGACCGGTTCTTTGCCACGGCTGTGGCGTCATACATAGATGAAACCCGCCTCCGACTGACTGGGACTTGAAGTGCTCCCAGCGCCACAGCCGGATAAAGTTGTGGCCATGTTCCTTGAGAAACGTAAGGTACGCGCCGTAATCGTTCTGTTCTGGTGTCTGGGAGCAGGCTGGGCCAGGACCAAGCCCATCATGAAAGTTATTCCAAATATGCGAGCCGGTCAGGTAGACTGCCTTCTGCGAACCTGCTGAGTCGGAGGCAATGGTGAAATAGCGCGGATTCGTCGCACAGACGACCAGAGGTCCAGGAGCGTACTCTGAAAAAGGGGTAATTTTTGATGATACATGATTCTCTGACATATGCAGGCTCTCCTTCTCTTCTTGCTTGTACTTCTGCCACGATGACGTACCATAGTGCTTCCTTCTCCCCATCCTGTTGGCTCAAGAAACACGCTCGGGATCAGCCAGATACCAATTCCCCCTGTCCCCTTGATGCACGCCCGTGGAAACGATAGGTTTATCATAGCAAAAGTTGCGGACAACCTGCTTGTAAAAATTCACTCAATTGGCAGTTGGCCCAGAGACTGGCCCTGTTGTGGATCCTGAGTCGAGATCCTGCGGCGCAGCCGCAGATAATTGGTTGGGCTGTAGCCAGTCAACGTCACAAAATCCTTGTTGAAGTGGGATTGGTCATAGAAGCCGGCCTGGTGCGCGATGAACGTCCAATCAACTGGCTGCATTGGATCAATCGAGCGCAGGACAGAGAAAAATCGCGAAAGCCGTGCGAATTCCTTCGGGGAGATGCCAACCAGTCGTTTGAACTGAGTGTTCAGGTGGTTCTGACTGATCCCAAGTTGATCACTGAGCTTGCGAATCGACAGGGTGCCATGATGGTGGGTAATTTCTCCAAGAGCAGAATGCACCAGGTCTAACCCTGGCAGATTCCAAGAGAGGCGAGCAAGCAAAAGTTGCTCAAAGAGGGCAAATCCTGCCTGAATGGTTGGCGCGTCATGGAGCCGTTCCCGCATTTCGGCGGCGGAGGGTCCCCAGAGAGCATCCAGCGCAACGACCTGATTATGTAATTCAGAGAGGGGCACGTGCAAGAACGCAGCGGCTCCCCCCGGTCTGAAGTGAATGCCGAAAAACTGCACGGAGGACGGCCAGTCCACGATGTGGGAGGTGCTAAACATTCCGACCCACCAACTCTGCCTACAGGTAGCAAAGGGGTGGGCTTGATCCGACAGTGACACAGAGAAAGCCTGGCCAAAGTTCACCATCAAGTGCGGCGATGGCACAGGAAACGTTTTCAAACGGGAATGAGGGGCAGGGCCATCCAGGTAATAGAGGTCATCAATATACAAGTTGAGCGGGGAAGATGGAATGTGACTTATGTAAATCATGCAAAGGATCCTCCTCTAGTTTTCTGGAAAAAACCGCGCGTTCCCCTTGTGGGGGAAGCTGCATTGTTGGGCTTTTTCGAGGCCTGCTGTGTTGGGTTGACGTTTCACAATTGTTGGTTTCTTGCGACACGAACCAAGAAACCAACGATGAGGCACGCAGAACCATCGCTAACACGAGAGATGCGCGAGCCGACGCTCAAGACCATTTTCGCGCCATCAATCGACGCCTGCTCTGTTCATGAGCCATGTTCCTGATTGACATTATATGCTCTTTCTCCTTCTCGAAAAAGCCAAAAGTTATGTTCCAGCATATTATTTTATCCTTATCTTTTTTGTCCGCTGAGGTATCCCATACAATGCATAGAAGAAATCACCATCGTTTTTGACGCCACAAGCTCTTGCATGATTTTCGTACGATTACGACTCGCCTCCATATCCATCAGTTGCATCCCATGGCCTGGGAGGCAACATAGTTACAATCTTCACAAAGAAAGAGGCTACGAAAACCATCACCATACGCACGAATTCCACTGGTAACGGTACAAACATGAAACATCAATCTGTGACAGACCGGGCAATTCGGTGGCTCGGCCAGACCCAATGGAGGCCCTCCCACATCACCATAGACACCTTCAGTCTGCTGCGTGTGGCCGTTACAATAAATGAGGCGATCATCATATGGTAAAAGGACGACTTCTCCTCGCGTCGCGGTTTTCCAGGTATCTGCTTGCTGTCGCCAATACGCTTCATCCTCAAAATCTGTATCTTCAGCAGCACGCAATGTTGCCTGCGTATACCGATTCTGCGGTGAGATCGCACAAAAGAGGTTCCATTCCCCATTAGAAGGCGAACTCACCAGATGAGCCTGCGAAAAAAGCGTGGCAGGAAGTCCATCAATCTGAGCGAGATCAAGCGTCACATAGTGCCAGACAATGAGATCAGGTACTGGTTCCTCGGCGATGAAAGAGAGCGGAAGTCCGACGGGATGAGATCGCGTTTCCTGTTCACTGGCTGACAACGCCTCATCAAGAGCTTGAAAACGCATGGCGCGACGGTGATGCGTAAAACGAGGCACGGCGCTTTTTCCACCACCTGGGAGCCAGAATCCCATCTCCCTGAATACGCGTTCTTTCTGATTTCTCTCTGCATATTCAGCCATCGCAGCCAATGCAGATGGCGTTCCTATTGCGGCAAGCATTGACTCAAGAAAGTGGGAAGTGCTTCCCTGATGAGGAAGCTGGAGGCGTTGCATGAGATGATCAACACAGAAATCAGAAGCTCCTCGAAGCAGATAGAGGTATTCAGCAAAGGAAAAACAAAAAAAGTCAAACTGCTTGCCGGTCAACCGCACCATCGCCTCATGTAAGGGACGAACATATTGTGGATAGAGCGCACCAATATAGTAAAAATGATCCTCAATATCCCTACGATAGCGCTCTCCCGCCAGAGGGCCAGCCGTCAAAGCAAGGGAAAGCGCTTTTTCAAACAATGCAAGAACATCGGCCTCGGTTTCAACAGGCATCTGCAATTTTCCACCACTGGGATGTAAAGGCATAGAGATCCTCTCTTCATCCATTTTTTTGGCTCCCTGAATAGAACCAACCCCAAAGAGTCAAAAATATCATACTCAATAATTATTCTACCCATAAAGAGCTAACGCCTCTTCTATCGCTCCAGACTCAACTCAAATGGCCTGATAGTCAATCCCTCTCGGTTCGCGATCTCTGTTCCCAACATACACAGCGGCTTACAAGCCTCGGCGAGGGCCATTCCACTTTCGGTGAGCGAGTAGACCACCTTCGGAGGGACTTCTTTGAAATCCTGCCGTATCGTGATGTTGTCCGCCACCATCTCTTTCAACTCCTGGATGAGCATCTTCTCGCTGACTCCCCCAACGAGCCTTCGCAACTCACCGAATCGCTTGGGTCCGCTGGCGAGGTTCCACAGGACGAGAAACTTCCATTTGCCCTCGATCAGTTCGAGGACGACATCCAAACCACAGGTATAGTGCGTCTTCTTCATACCAGGTAACTCCTTCTCAAATGGTGAGGACCTCCACAGATAGTGAGGGCATCATTCCTTCCTCGGAAGCAACGGCAAAGAGCGGTCCTCATGTACACCTCTATTTGCCCTCTTGCGAGCAACTCAAGCCTAAATGACACTTACCAAAAGGTCAGTACTTGTCATAAGGCAATCGCTCTTCTATACGCTATCACAGTGATTGAGGAAACACAAAACGCATGTCTCTCAACCAGGAAAACAAAAAGGACCTCGTCTCAACATGACAGGTGCGGATCTGATGAACGACGGTGGCATCGGCCAGGTATGATGACCGGATGTCGATATTAACTACGCGTCGGGACAGGCTGGAGCCGACGTTCGCCCAGGCGATCTCCCTGTTCCCAACGACTATCAAAGGAGAGTTCAATGAGCTATGCAATTATCGGGTTTGGCAAGATTGGGACGGCCATCGATCTCGTTGTCGACGGGGGCATGTCTCAGGTCTGACCCGACGCGGTCCTGCGGCTGGCGCTGGTGAAGCAAGCTCCCGATGTGTTCTGGTGCACTCATCAGAAGCTTCTAGAAGATCTCGCAAAGGTCGCCATGCAGCGAAGCGGTTAACCCGGCGCCGTTGAAGGCCGGGGAATTAATATCAACATGAATTGGAGAAACATTATGAGTTATGCAATTATAGGATTCGGCTCGATAGGCCAGGCCCTCGCCCACGCCTTCGCCCGCAAAAGCATCGACGTAACCGTCGCGAGCCGCAGGCCGCCCGAGGCGTTGGCACCTCAGGCTCGGGCGATTGGACCCACGGTCGTCGCCAGGTCGCTGCGGGATGCACTCGAGGCCGACACAATCATCTTAGCGGTCCCGTTCTGGGAACACCGCGAGGTTGCGAAGGCTTTGCCGAGCTGGGAAGGTAAGACGATCATCGACGCGACAAATACCAATGCTCCCGTTGAAGACCTGGATGGTCAGCCGTCGTCTGCAGTTGTCGCCAAAGCGTTTACCGGCGCCAGGTTCGTAAAAGGCTTTAACCATCTGTCCGCTGCCGTTCTGGCCGCTGATCCAAACGTGATATGCTTCACAAATCGGAAATTGCAGGCCAGCCCACCTGCTTTGCACGAACAACGTGCCGTCACTTACGATGCTCTTCTACTGAGGACGCGAACGAGCGCACATAGCTGAATGCCGTGCGCAGCGCAATCTGTAGTGGCTGTGTCGTCTTGCGAGTCTTGGATAAGAGGAGTCCTCCCTGCAAACTGGTCATCACCGCGACCGCGAGTTCGGCCGGGTTCGCATCCTTTCGGAGTTCACCCCGCTCTTGCATAGCAGTCAAGCCCTCGATCAGGTAGCCTTCCCATTGATCGAAAGAAGTGACCAGGGCCACACGACTTGCCTCGTCCTGATCGGCCAGCTCACTCGCCAGTGAGCCAAGTGGACACCCCCCGATACATTGCCGTTTTTCTACTGAGGCAACCAGAAATGCCCCCCAGCGTTCGAGATCCTCCCAACTGTCTAGATGATCGAGCCAGGGCTGTTCTTCGGCCAGAACATTGCTCGTCTGCCGTTCAATGATCGCCAGCACGAGGTTCTCTTTATTAGCAAAGTAATGGTACAACTGGCTTTTACTGACAGCCATCGCCGCGCAAATGTCGTCCAGGCGGGTGCCCTGAACACCCTTCTCATAGACCAGCTGCGCGGCCTGCGTGAGAATACGCTCACGACTCCTATACCCTCGTGGGGTGAGAAACTCCTTCTGCATTGTTGATTCTCCTTCCTCTCCTGTGCTCCCATTTCGTCGTCACAAGGTGCGAAAAGAGAGTATTCTTGCCTCTGAGTATACCATAATCTGGACTTCCTAGTCCACTTCTGCTATAATGGACTGCATGGTTCAATTTAATGGACTAAATGGTCCATTTTCAAATATTTCCAGGTATAGAAAAAGGAGATTCCTATGTCCACATCGGCTATTCCGCTAGAAGAATGCACTCTCATAGAACAAACAGAGGCAGGACGATCGCAGGAAACACTTGTTCATCCGCATCGCTGGCTTGTTCTGGCAATTGTTATGATTGGCACATTTATGGCGATCCTCGACATTTTTATCGTAAACGTCGCCGTTCCTTCTATCAGTAAAGAGCTGCACACAGACTTTAGCTCGATCGAACTGGTAATCGCTGGTTATACGCTCGCCTATGCGGTTTTAGTCATCACCGGAGGTCGCCTGGGCGATCTCTATGGATACAAACGCCTCTTCATGATTGGAATAGCAGGTTTTACTCTGGCCTCTGCGGGCTGTGGGCTGGCTGCTACCATCCCTATCCTTATTGTGGCACGTGTGATCCAGGGGATCAGCGCCGCACTGATGTATCCACAAGTCCTCTCTATTATCCAGGTCACCTTCACTGGTCGTGAGCGCAATATCGCACTCGGAGTGTTTGGCGCCGCTATGGGCCTGGCTGCTATTGCAGGTCAACTGCTCGGTGGCATTCTGGTTCAAGCCAACCTCTGGGGCTTAAGCTGGCGACCAGCATTTCTGGTCAATATCCCATTCGGCGTGCTCGCACTGGTGGGCTCAAGCATCCTGCTGGTCAATCAGCCAAAGCCCAAGGGTCGCATGCAGCTGGATATCATGGGGGTAGGGATTGTAACGATAACACTCCTACTGCTGGTCATCCCCCTGGTTGATGGCCGGGAAATTGGCTGGCCGCTCTGGATGATCGGTCTACTCATCGCCTCGATCCCCTTCTGCGCCCTGTTTATCTGGTATGAACAACGCGTGACACGGCGTGGGGGAACACCACTGGTGAAACTGGCATTGTTTAAACAACAATCCTTTGCGGTAGGAATGGTGATCGCAATGGCCTTTTTTGCTGGAAATGCTGGATTTCTCTTTGTTTTTACCCTGTTCCTCCAAGTCGGTCTTGGCTTCTCGCCTCTCCACGCGGGACTTACCTTTCTTCCCTACTCGGCGGGCTTCTTCGTTTCATCACTGCTGGCCCCACGGCTGCTCCCACATCTGGGACGAGGCATCCTGAGCCTGGGCTATATCACAACAGCCATAGGCGTCTTTCTCGTTCTGACATTTATACTGTTAGCGGGCTCTTCCGTATCTAGCTGGATACTGACCCCTGCTTTAATTATTCAGGGCATTGGACAAGAATTTGGGTTAACACCACTCGTAGGTTCAATCGTCAGACGCGTGCAAGGCCAGGACGCTGGCGCTGCGGCTGGTGCCCTATCCACAGCTTTCCAGGTAGGCAATATTCTGGGGATAGCAATTATAGGGTTGATCTTTTTTTTCTTTCTAGGGACACAGCCCACCACCAGCGCCCATACTACCCAGTATATCGCAGCCATTAGTGGCACACTACCTTTTATTGCGGCCTTAAACCTCATCTCCTACGCTCTGGTCTTTCTGATCCCTCATTCTGACGATGAAAAGGAGAAAAGGTAATGCGCATGCTTGCCGTAAGTAAAACTACTTCCACTGCTACCCCTGAAGCTATCCAAAATGCCAGAAAAGCTGAAGCAGAACAGGGTATGAAGCTTTTTGAGCAAGGATTGCTCGTCGAAGGATTGTACTAAATGCCTGCTATCCACGCATGCAGTCTGAAACTATTGCAGAAGTCGTGGATTGTGTGATCGGGATGCATGACACCATAGAAGATACGGCCGCAATCTTGTTTGCGGCCTTATTCTACCGAGCGATCTGTTTTGGTCGATCAGTTCAGGAAGCCTTCAAGTAAGGAAGAGAAGACGGCACTCCTTCTGGAAGGGATTGCGGAAGATTGTACAGTAGCTCTATGCAGCTAAAGTCTTTTGCAAAAAAAGCAGAGTCGACTGATTGAATGTTGTTGGATTTTCTATGTTAAGTAAAACATGACTATAGGGAATATATGCTTTTTGTGTATATGGAAGTAATTTTTGTAATGTGTTCGCGGTCTTAGATATGCCAACAGGTGCATTCGTGCCAATCAACATCAAAATTGGCACTTTGATGTTGGGTAATATCGACTTTAAATTAATAAGGCCTCTTACATTCGCTTTTTGAACTCCAACGTTGGCCGAAAATGTAGGAATATTTTTAATAGTCATGTTAAGCAACCATTGATACGTTTCTAAAGAAAGGGAAGAAGAATCTATATTCCATTTCTTTAGAAATAATTGGCCTACAGCATAATCATCATTCTGTCGTAATGCTGTAAGAATCGATAACATTTCTCTCGTATAAGAAATCGTTCTTGGAAAAGAAAGCAAAGCAGATCCCAATGTTTGTATTTCTGGAGAGGTGAGTACCAACGCATGTATTCTTTCAGGATGGTTATATATAAGATCAAAAGCGAATTTAGTTTTTGAAGTAATGATACAAGCAGAAGAGCAATTAAGATGATCTAAAAGTGAGATAAGGTCATTTACATCAGAATAGTAGGTTGTATTTGTATCAGAACTTAAGGATCGCCCAGAACCACGTAAATCGTAGCGGAGAGTACGGTAGTGCTGTGCAAAAAAGGAAAATTGAGTATCCCAGATACCGCAGTCAAGTGGTAATTCTTGTGGAGCAAGAACAACAGGATAGCCTTCTCCAGCTATTTCATAAAAAATTTGATTATTATCAATATTAAAAAAATCAGAAATGTGAGCTGAATGTTTGCGTTCAGAGGGATTACTATGCTCGTTATTATTCATGAGTTTAAAATCCCTTCTTATACATTAAATTGAACAATTAGTTTGTTCGCTAAAGAAAAATTATAGCACATAATTTATGAGCGAAATAGGTAAGAGATGTTCTTGTGTGTTTCGGAGAGTAAGGTTGTAAACCAGAACAACAATAGCATTACGTTCAATTATAATGCGACCGATAATCGTCTGGTGGATGCAGCGGTCGATACGCAGAGACGCACCACCTCGTATTTATAGTTTCATGAGCCGATTGACGAGTTTCAAAATCGTGCGTTTTTTGCAATGAGTTCACCCATTTCCTTAAGAAGTTTATGAGAAGGAAGAGGGAGGGCAATATTTCTCCTCTCCCTCAAAAGCAAGCGATAGGGCAGAACTTTTTCAGTTCTCTTCAAGCGATAACGATGCAGCCTCTTGTTCACCACCAGACGTTTGCTCTTTCGCCTGATGCTTCTGAAGAAGCGGAAGAGCGATCCATAGACAGGCAATGGCGAGGATAGTGCTGAACGAAGCCAGGGCATATGCTTGAAAATGCCCCCATGCTGCGTACACGAAACCGCCGACGAGCGGTCCGACAACCCATCCAAGCGATTGCAGCGATTGCGTAGCTCCAATCACACGACCCTGTTCGCTCCGTCCAACCATTCCAGAGATGAGACCTCGCACAGCGTTTTCGACAAGGCTACCCGAACCTGCGAAGAGTGTGATTCCGACAAGCAAGAGAATTGGCGTGGCGAGAAACGCGAGAGAACCAAGCAATAGATAGCTGATGCCGACAAGCACGAAGGCAATGAGACCGAGTTTGATGTTGCCTAGCATTGCGAGTAACCAGCCAACGAGCACACCCTGTACCAGAATATCTACCGCGCCAAGCACAGTGATCACGAGACTGGCCTGCGTGACATTGAAGCCAAGACTATCTTTCATCAAGACAGTGATCGTCGTCTGTAACATGCCCACCGGAAAAGCATACAAGAACCAGGCCAGCAGGAGCCAGCGCAAGTTTGCCACACGAAATGCGGACGCCAGTTGTTTCAAAGGATTGAGTTCGCTCATCGCAATCGAAGTGATGCGGTGCTCTTTGTGCAGACTCTCTGGTAAAAAGAAGTATCCCCAGACAAGAGTAAGCAGGAGAAGGCCCGCGGCGGCAAAAAATGGTACGCTATAGTTGATTGCAGCAAGAAGTCCACCAAGCACAGGGCCAATGAGAGTACCGATACTTGCCGCAGCACCTAGCATACCGAAGTACTTGCCACGGTCCTTTGGTTCCGTGATATCAGCGACATAGCCAAACAAGACACTGATGTTGCCGCCTGTCAGGCCATCGATGATGCGTCCGAGGAAGAACAGCCAGAGCGCACCACCAAGGCCCAGGATGAGATAGCCAAACACGGAACCGAGCAGGCAGATGAAGAGAATGGGGCGTCGCCCAAAACGGTCGCTCAGAACGCCTAAACCTGGCGCGGCAATCAACTGGCAGATCCCATAGGCTGCGGTCAGCCATCCCACAGTGACTGCGAGATTATTCGAATGAGCCAGGTATCGGAGCAGGAGAAACGGAACAATAGGTACAATGATCGTTATACCCATCGTATTCAAAAGTGCGATAACGAGAAGAAGCACGAGAGACGTGCGTCCTACAGACGGATTCGTGTTCGTAGGAACTGTTGATTTGTTCATGAGGTATGCTACCTTTGCAAAAAAATTCTCTACGACTCCTTCACAGATGAAGAAGTAGCATGAACCTTTTCAAACAAGCTTGAGCTTTTTCGCGCGGTAGATACGCTGCACACCTGTTTACGAACGGTATTCACGGAGAAGAAGAACTGGTTTGTACCCAGAAAGAATGGGTAATGGTAGAGCCTCTATTTCTGCTCTCTCTCCTCACCGTGCGCCACACGCGGCGCGAACACATTCGTAAGATGAGCAAAAACGCTGACAATGAACATTCGTTGGAGGAGTTGTCAACGCTTCACCATTGCTTCATCAATATATTTTCTGTGATATACTGCTGTTTGCTTTTAAAAAAGTTGTGCTTATTTTATCACAGGGCGTTTCTGTCAGTCAAGCGTCGTTTCCGCTATCTCGGCATCACATTGTTTGTAAATTTGAAATGAAGCTGGTAATTTCTTGGTAATTATTCTGGCAGTCAAGTATACTAAGAGGGAATGATGTTGTTAGATTCTTTTATGCGAGAAGGTATTTATCATGGATGAGCATCCTTGCCGCTTATAGCCCTTTCAGAGGCCCAAAGAACGCAAGCGTTGGAACGTTTTGCTATCATCCGCCCTGGGTTGGAAGACAGTATCACCCAGGTTCAGCTTGCGCGTGCCTATCAGATATCCCCTAGATCAAACACTATCGAGAGAAGGGTTTGGCAGGACTGGCAAGCAATATTGCGCGCATGGATAAAGGAAAGTCTTATCGTCTGCCAACAGATCCAACTCGTGACGAAAGATGTGGTCGAGACGGCATAACAGAATCGGATCATTGGACCCAATTGAACGATGCTCTCTTGATGAGGTGTCTCAAAACCGTTCGTTTTCTGTGACAATGAGAGGGAGAGAAAGAGCGGGGGAACAGATATGTATGACCCATCCTGGGATGAGGCGAAACAAAGAGATTGGATAGCTTTGAATAAACGGCTTGAACAGGAGATTTTTCTACAGAGCCTCCCATCTCTCCTGCCATTCCCATTCGGCATTGTTCTTGGCCTTGCAATTATCTTTGAAGTTATCTTCCTCCCTTTCACACTTCAACCTTACATCCTTACAGCAACCTCCATCGTGTCGTTGATTGGTTTTCCGATATGTATGTACGTCATAAAGAGGCGCGATTTCATTGCTATCCTGCAGCCTGGCTTTCATGCCTGGTTCACACAGTATGGAGTGGAGGCAACCGCAACAGTGATAGACTGTGAGGCCAGGATAGACAGAGATGGCAATTTGATGCACTGGCTTGAATTCGTATGGCATCATCCAGAGACCCAACAACGTTATACCAGGAGGGTATCTACTAGCAAGGCAAATTACGTTGCCTGTCCATTAAAGAGTACGCATCCAGTGCTTTTTGATCCCGTTCATCCCACTATCTGCCAATTCTATAGCTCTCAGGTGAAAGCGACTGAGATCATAGCGGGATACTTGGGATAGGGCTAGAATCTCTGGACAATTCTTTGTGAGAGATTTAGGACATCTTAGTCTGCTTCTTAATGCATCTCACAACCGGCCGTTTGATGAGTCTTGAATTCGTTCGTTTACTTGTAACACCAAATCATCTTTAGGGCGCGAGCCTCGCCTCGTAAATGAGGAAAGGAGCAGTTCATGGAAACAGATCAACTTGGCAGAGCTAGCAGCTTGCTCATGCTGGCAGACCTCTACCGAAAACAGGGGAAAAATAGAGAGGCTGAGCCGCTGTATCTGCAAGCACTCTCCATCTATGAACAAGAGGTGGAAGCGGACCATCCGCTCATGGCAACCAGTTTGAACGCTCTCGCTTTCCTCTACCACAAGCAAAGAAAGTATAGAGAGGCCGAGCCATTGTATCAGCGGGCATTGACGATTCGCAAGCATCGGTTGGGGACGAACCACCTTGACACCGCGATCAGCCTCAACAATCTCGCGGCTTGCTACCTGGAGCAGGGGAAGGGTACGGAAGCTGAGCCATTATTGAGAAGCGCCCTGACCATCCGTGAACGGCTCCTAGAGGCCAACCATCTTGATATAGCCACCAGTCTCAACAATCTGGCTTTCTTCTATCACCAGCGAAGAAAGTATGTGGAGGCTGAGCCATTGTACCGACGAGCGCTCGTGATCCGTGAGGAGCAACTCGGTCCTCAACACTCTGACACAGCATTCGTCCTCAACAACCTTGTGGTTTGTTATCAGGAGCAGGGGAAGGTAGTGGAAGCTGAGGCGTTGCTCTTGCGCTCCCTTGCCAGTCATTCACAGCAAGAAGAAACCTGACCTTTATCCAGAAGAGTGCCCAAGACTCTGATGAGGTCATTCCCAGAGGAGTCGCAAAACCGTCGGCTTTCTAAGAAGGACGTCCTTCATGAAAGAGGAGAGAGTGACATGCTTGAAGCTGGACAACGCGAACTGAAACTTTTCCAGGAATTTAAAGCGTTCATGCGTCAATATTCTGGTTGGTATATATTTTTCCTCTTTCTTGACATTCTTCTTTATTATGGCATGCTTGCATTACCTGCAGCATTCATATGTATCTGCATCCTTTCTTCGATGGGATTTTATGCATTGGTGCCTGGAAATGAGTGCATTGCAGCATCTCGTAATCGACCGGTTTTATGAGCCGATTGACGAGTTTCAAAACCGTTCATTTGTTGCGACCGGGGACAAAACACCACTGAACAGATTGTGTACAGGAGGCTTTATGGACCAGAAAATCATCATGCATCGGCAGGGCGATGTCCTGTTTGTCAAAGTTGCTGACCTACCAGATGCACTGGTTGAGCGCAGAACAGACATCCTTGTTGAAGGAGAGGCCACTGGCCACGCCCATCGGCTCACCACAGGCCAGAGCTGGCAGAGCAATGCCGGACAGCTCTTTCTAAGTGCGGTGCTTGGGAGCAAGATCGTCCACGAGGAGCATGCTCCTATTGAGTTGGAACCGGGATATTGGCAGGTCATTCGGCAGCGCGAGTATAGTCCTAAAGCGTTTCGAAAAGAGGAACTGGTGAGAGACTGATGAACTTGATAGACTCCTCTGGACAAATTCAGCTGCATTTGCTACTCAGTGCTCAGCAAAAAGCCTATGCTCACGAGTATGCTCCCAAGTTTGTCAGCGAACAGGTTGCTGCTCTGCTCTCTACCGCTCCTATTGATGAAGAGGAAGTAAAAACACTTCTCTATGACATTTATTGCAGTGCCAAACGTGCTCCCCCAACTATTCGCTGGCTCGATTCTCCTTTCCCCTTTGTACAGGAGTGTCTGAGGATACCGTCTACCAAATATCGCCAGGATTTTTCTTTATCACTCCATACAGACTTGAGTCGCTGGCTTGAATTTAGCGATCAATCCTTCTTGAGCTATGCTATAGGTACTGAAGTGTATTCTCTTCTCGGTGGTATAAAAGAAGATGTAGCATCACGTGTGAAAGAGAATGTGAGGAACATATCATGGGCGCATGCGAGGGAATATCTGTTAAGGCTATATACAGGGGACAACACATGGGGGGATAGATGGTGGCGGGTAGAAGTAGAGTTCTGTGTATCTAATAGCGCTAATGCCTACGAATATGCCCCTAAACTTGCCTGCGCTCGCTTCTTACACGAAGTCTTGGAACGGATTCCTGAGCAACAGCTACAGGATGTGCAAGCACCCATCGACCACATCATACAAAACAAGTATCTCAATTTGATGCGACTCAGCGAACTCGTCTGGGGGTATCAGTTGCACGACCAGGAAGCTGTGCTGGTGCGCAAGCCAGTGTTTCTGGAACGTGACGAAGAGGGACGTTGGCATAATGCATCAGGTCCATGTCTACAGTATCGCGATGGCTGGGGTTGGTATGCCTGGCATGGGGTCACGGTGCCGAAGAACATCATCCTGCACCCTGAGCGCTTGACGAAACGGGACTGGATACAGCAGCGGAATGTGGAGGTACGGCGTGCCATCCAGGAGCGCCTTGGCAACGAGCGTTTTGTCGAGATGATTGGCGGCAGGCTCATCGATACGGGCAGACGTGGTAAGCTCATCGAGATCAAACTGGGGTACCGCGATCCCGAGCGCGTCGCCCGCTTTGTTCAGGTCCAAGACCCCTCCACCAAGAGGCAATACTATCTGCGTGTGCCCCCCTTGATTAATAGCGCTGATGAAGCCATTGCCTGGACCTTTGGAATGAATGCCCAGGATTATCAGCCTGATCGGGAAACGTGAAGAGTATTCACAAGTTCTTTCATTCCTGCTTCCATCCCTTTGCTCTCAAATGCCAGACCTGTGAAACAGGTCTGGATCGATATGGAACATTTACAGCGTGGCTCAGAAGCATTTTTATCTACCGGGAGCGATAGGTGTGGCTGTGAAAGGCCGCTTCCTCACTCTCCCTTGGAACGTATCACAGGACAATTACATCTAAAAAAGCTCATGTCTGCAACTGGCTGGTTGCAGAAGTTGCAGGCATGAGGGGGCAGTACCGCCTACACGTACCCCAGGATGCGGTCAACCTTTATGCACAAAACCACACGCGGATCACCACGATAACGCAAGGAGGAGCCATACTTTTCTGCTAGGGTATTAAAAAAGGCTACAGTGGGATCTTCCTCGATCTTATCAACCACCCCACGAAACTCGGCACAAGTGTACGGGTCATCAGGGTCAGTAATCGTGATAGCCACACGCGGCTCACGCTTGAGATTCTGGTACTTCTGACGTTCAGTGGTATGGGTAAACTTGATGTATTCCTCATCCCACAAAAACCACATCACTGATGAACCGATCGTTGGATGCTCATGAAGTCGCGCATGCTCATACAGACTACCTGGCGCTCCAGCAAGCCCGGGCTGAAACAAAGGCGACGTTGCAAAAGATGGCCGAGGATGCAGCAGCCAAAATCGCTGAGGCAAATCGCCGCTATCAGGAACAGATGCGAGCATCACAAGAAGAACTGGAGAGGATGAAGAGAGCGCATGCTGTACATGTGATTACTTGATGGCGGTAAAATTGGACAATTCTCTAGCGGCATGCTAGGGTTGCCTTTTTCTTTCCCATCGTGGTGCAAAGGCTTGAAAAGCCGATTGAGGAACGTGTTTGTTGAGAAGGCCCTCTGCAAGAAGCGCCACGGAATTATCAAAAAACTACGCCATTTAGTAATCATATTTACCATAAGTAATGTCCTCAATGGGATGGCACAAGAAGGTTTTGTCTTGACCAACGAGGATCTTACCGCGCTTTCTCCCTACCACCCCCAACACATTAAGCGCTTTGGAAACTATGAGGTTGACCTAAATAAGTTGCCACAAGCCATGACCGATGATTTAACCTTTGAAATCGATCGGTAATATGAAATATGGGTCATCCAAATGTTGGATCAGAAGAGAGAAGCTTCTTGCCCAGAGTATTCCAAAGTTGAACCCCATCATCACCTCGTAGCGCGTACATTCCGCCAATGGCGCTGAAGTAGATGTTTCCCTCCAGTGCTAAAGGGTGTGATGAGATTCCACCTGCATAAGGAATACTCCAAGACCACTTTTGAGAACCATTGTTTGCATCGAGCGCATAAACTCTCGTAGACTGGAGAGATTCTAGATCAGCTTTTGTAGAATGAGGGTTTACCATACCTGGAGTTGATGGTGTCTGGATTACTGATGCCACACAATAAATTGTGTTACCCTCTACTGCGGCTATCTTGGATGTGAAGGTGGGGTTTGTCCAAATGATTCTATCATCTTTGGTATCTACTGCATATAACCCTTTACTCATGCTAGAGATGTAGAGTATGGTATCGCTTGCTATCATATGCCTGCCCTCAAAATTATTTAAAGGAGAGCCATCGTTTGCACATAACACATAAATACGGCTATGCTCATATGACGGAACATAAACCTTTCCACTTCTTATCGTGAGATAGGCTGGTGTAAGGCGGAAACGTGGATCATGCCAGAGGAGTGCTCCATCGCTGGCCTGAAGTGCATAAAGACCATCTAAAAAGGTATAAACAACGCCCTTAGTAACTGTCGATACTCTATTGTTTGTATGATGGCTCTCCGGAGACGAAAATTGCCAGATAAGAGATCCATCATACGCATTATAAGCGTAGATTCCGTTTGAAGATCCAATGTATATTGTCTGATAAACGATCCTGGGAGAAAGGTGGAAAAATGTATCATGAACTGTTTTTTGCCAGAGAAGTGTCCCATCTTGGGATCTCAACGCATAGATAATCCCTGTTTCAGTACCAACGAATACTGCCTTTGTTGAGGCAGAAAGACCACCAATCAGTTTTTGACCAAGGGCGTGTTGCCAGAGAAGTGTCCCATCTTGGGATTTCAACGCATAGACTGTGCCATCATTAGATGACATTGTGTAAATACTCATATATTCATAACGAAATCCTCGTGGCTTTTTTGGCTTTGAAGAATATCGCCTCTCCTTTCTTTTCAAACATAATATTAACGCTACTCTGTGAAATCGCTTACCGCAAGCAAAAGTTTTTTTGCAATTCAGAGCGTATCTACAGAGTAGCATTAATATGCGTTACCTTCTCTGCTGCAAATACCTAGCAGCCATAACTGATACGAATAGAAGATAAGCTATCGTTAGGCAGACGGAGACCTTGACCATCAAGGTATTGAGCCTGATTACCTGCAAAACCTTGAGAATGACCTTTCTGATTTGTATCTGTATAGAAGACGCCATTAGTGCAGCCTGTCACATAGCTACTTCCCTGGTCGTTCCAATTCCACCAGTAATAAGGAGCAGGACCATAATAATCAGTCATATTAACGTTTCCACTGCCTTGGAAACAGATAGTAAATCCACTATAGCCTGCATCAGAAAATATTTCCAGTGAATTATCATCGCAACCAACCACACCCGTATGTGATTTTATTGATCCTTTGTTGAGGTTATCTAAGCATGTTGATATATTTTTTGTGCCCTGCACTTTTACCAAAATATGAGCACAATGAGCTAAAGTAACCTTAGATGGGTTGGTGTTGTTGAAGCTACAAAAGCAGATGGTTCAAAAGAAAAGCTCGAAATAGTTAGAACTAATCCTACAAGAAAAATCACAATTAATAATTTACAATTAAAGCTATTCATGAATCCTCCGTTTCTCGAAAAACACGTTTGTCGTCAATCCGATAATGACTAATATGTGACAATTTTGTGGTAGACCGTTCTGAGACCGCTGATTCATCAGGATAATTGTTGGATTTTTACCATAATAATGGGATTTACAGCCTATCAGTCTGGAGAGCGGATTGGACAACTTGAAAAAGCTGTTTGATCTAACAATCCCGACAGGTATGTGTCCAATAGGTCGTGGCGAGGTTAGCCGTCATCCCTGCGGGCACAATTCAAGGAGGCTTTGCAGAAAGCGAACCTGCCAGATATCCGCTTCCACGATCTGCGCCACTCGGCGGCCACCATCCTGTTGTCCATGGGAGTCAACGTCAAGGTGATCCAAGAACTGCTGGGTCATGCCAATGTCAGCATTACGCTCAACATTTACTCGCATGTCACTCCTGCCATGCAACGGGATGCCATGAGTGAACTCGACCACCACTATCAGATCGCGAAAAAAGGAGAGATTGTGATCGGATCAGTTTAGCCATAAGGGCAGGTAGAAACAGGGTTTGTTCAATGCGGCTGGACACCAGATTTTGACAGCCCTATTTGACAGCCAATTTACAAAAACGAGGCGGTTTACGCCGGTTGATAACGGTTCGGTACGAATGCACTTTTGAGCTTACTTCTTCAGAAAAGACATCCTCTGCGCTCCTCACGATAAAGCGGAATTGGTAAGACTGGTATAAGACAAAGCTGTTTTTCTTTTTTTTGGCACAAGACTCTTATCTTTTCTTATACAGAGACATCCAACTTTACTCGCTAGCTTCTACATATATCTCCGTTTTCTGTTGACAGAATGCTGGTATAACACACCTCCGATTGCATTTCACACACGCATGACAGGCATATCCCGACAGAATCTTGCTCTTAACGTCTTTGATGATGGCA
The DNA here is from genome assembly GCF_003967575.1 of Dictyobacter alpinus. Classification (NCBI taxonomy): domain Bacteria; kingdom Bacillati; phylum Chloroflexota; class Ktedonobacteria; order Ktedonobacterales; family Dictyobacteraceae; genus Dictyobacter; species Dictyobacter alpinus. The sequence goes on along the minus strand of NZ_BIFT01000002.1, from coordinate 2,197,302 downwards.
GCTTTGTGCTTTTCTACAGGCTCTTTTGAGCTGTATTAAGGCAGCGTAAAGATGGCGTCAACGCCATTCGAGATGCTGCCGAAGAAATTTGGGAGATCATGGAAAGCTTGGGACTCTATACTCACAACATAGATTTCGGACCTGTAGTGATATCACCTGGATAGGAAAACACTTTCCCGTTGGCAGAGGGAGAAAAATAGGAGAACCAGACTGATCGGGAAGCGGCATCTGGCTCTTCTATCCTACCAGGAAGATGGATATTGTAGTTGAAGTTTTAAAGCTTGCGAACAAGCTCGCAGACAATACCTCTTATGCATGCAAGAGCGGCGTGCCAGGAGAAGTATTTGTGAAAAACAAGTTAATTTTAGATGTGCAAGATGTGCAACAGGATCGTAGGCTGGCCGAGAAAACGTGGCTGGCTAAAGCGGATGTCGCCCGGTTTGGCGCCACTTCGCATGCTCCAATGCCGCAAGCCATTTCTCGACCAACGACAAATGTGGAGCTGGCACTCTGGCGCTGGCGCACCGTCGTTCTGTTGCGGGTTCTGATGGGATGTTTTTGTGTGGGGGACGCATGGCTGAAGTGGCATGCAAACATTGAAAATACCTATCTCTTGCTGCTGTCACATGCCGCGAGTAGCCAGACACCGGTCATCTCTAACTGGTTTGCTTGGTGGCTACACCTCGCGCAGATAAATGTCCATGCGTTCGTGGTCATGATGCTCTTGCTGGAAATAGGCCTGGGCATGGCCCTTATCTTTGGAGCTTTCACGAAGCTTGCATGTACTATAGGTATTGCTCTCACCCTGCTAGGCTTCATGGGGGCCGGGCTACTGGATGGTTTCTTTGGACAGGGCTCATTTGATGTGGGTGTGATGATTGTTTTTCTGCTAGTTTTTCCTGGCTTATTGCTAAGTAGTGCGGGCCAGTATCTTGGCCTGGATCGCTGGCTCCGACCAGCTGGCAGATAACCGGGGCAGCGCTGGCTGCACTGGGAAATAGTGTATGTGTAGTCTGAGAGGATCATTTATGGCTTACAATGAAGCATCTCAATTTTCGGGCTACCTGGGTGGACCGGCGAGTAATCAGCTTCCTAATCCGATGATGCCAAACTCTGGTCCCGCCTTTGGGCAGGAACAGATGGCTGGCCTCGGACAACCTAAAGCTCAGGATACGTCGTTCTTCCATGGTGAGGCCCTGGCACGGGACTACTGGGCCGAACGCTATGGACCCTGGATCGTGCTGGGATTTTCCGCAGCCTTCTCGCTGTTCCTGATAGTTATGGTTCTATTTGGACAGGTACCGGGTAAGAGCTTTTCGCTGAAGAGCGCTTCTGATGTACTACAGTTTATCGGCGAGGGAATCGGTTTCGTCTTTTGTGCTCGTATTGCTTTGCGCTTATATAAGGTCTCCAATCAGGTACGCCATCAACTGATTTTACAGAAAGCGGAACGGCGTTCACCTAACGAGCTGGCGAATATCCATAATGAAGCACAGGCGGCTCACCGGGCGTTCCTGGCCTGGGCATTCCTGGCTATTGCCCTCGCCCTCTATGCCAGTGGACAGGCGCTCTGGAGCAGTTATGATGTGCGCATGAATAGCGCTGAAGTACCATTTCCAGGCATCTATGATATTGGCTTTGTGGCTTCGTATCCGTTCTTTTTGCTGGGTACGCTCTTCTTGACGCGCCGCAATAAAGCCTCTGCCGGACGGGCCCGGCTCCTCCTGGATGCTCTGGCAGTTATCGGTACAGCGCTGGCACTCTCCTGGTTCTATCTGCTAAGTCCGTTGATCGCTAGCCTGGCACAATCACCCAGCGCCGGTGCCTCAATTCTCTCTATCTACTTTCCAACCGGAGATCTGTTTCTGGTTGCCATCGGTGCATTCTTAATGTTCAGTCCGCTGGCCAATCGCGCCCAGCAACCTGTCTTTATCCTATTATGTATGGGCCTATTCTTCCTGGCGGTTACTGATAGCTTGCTGGCCTTCTATAATCTCTCGGGCAGCTTCAATACGGGCACGCTGCAGGATGTACTCTGGCCGTTGAGTCTCTCACTGATTGGTCTGGCCGCGGTCGAGTATCCACGTAGTGTGGCTCGCGAGCAGGAGCAGGATGAGCGCTTAAAGAATATACGCCTGACAGGTAGTTCACATTTGATGCCAAACCGCCTGACACAGTTTAGTATGACTGCCCAGACGATCGCTCCGTTTATCCTGGTCCTGGGTACCTGCGCTATTCTTCTGACAGATGTGGCTCGCCATGGTGGCTCAGTATTGATCCTGGCTGATGTGGTTGCCCTGGCCTTGATCCTGATCGTGATCGCTCGTCAGGCGATGACATTGCTGGAAAATAACCACCTGACGATGCAGATGCGCGGTGAACTGGTAATCTCTCGTCGGGAGTTACAGGTAACACGCCGGGAGGCTGATGAGGCTACACGTTCAGCACAGGATAAGCAAGCAATGGAGGAAGGGATTGCGGCCCTGCGCGAGGTGCATGCACGGGTGGCTCGCGGTGATATCATCGCTCGCGCTCCAACAGTGAGTGGTCCCTTGCTGCCGATCGCGATGAGTTTAAACCTGATGCTGGATCGTATCAGTGCACTCTCTCAGCGTGGCGCTAAATATGATCAACTGACACAAGAGTGCCGCCTACTGCAAGAAGGTGTAGACCGCCTGGGACAGGGATTGCCTCCATGGTCACCCAATCAGCAGATGCCCCAGGGGGCGACTGAACTACGCTCGGTCTATCTGGGACTGGCCCATATCCAACGCCGGCAGGAAGGGCAGTGGCGACGCATCGCGGGTGCACTGGGATCGATTAACAATCTGACAAGACGTATCCATGAAGCATTGAATGAGATCAAGCAGTCCAGTCTGTTTACAAGCCAGGCAAATGCTAATTTTGAGCGTATGGTCCTGGATCGCGTCATCCGTGAGGTTGATCTGCTACAAGAGCAGCAGAACAATATCATGGGACAGGTTTCCCAAAGCACGCTACGTGATGAGCGCCAGAAGAACACCGGTGATGCTCAATATCAGCAACCAGTCCGGCAACCCAGGACCGATGCGGCCCACCCTGTACGCCCACTCTTGCCAGCTGAATCTGAGCTTTCACGGGCACTACAGCCAGAAAAACAAAATGCATTTCATCGTCACCTGTATCAATCAAATCACTTAGAACCTTTAGATAGAAACAGCTAAACATACAAGCAAGAGGGATAGACAAACCAGGGGCACTACAAGGCAAACAGGTATCCCTCCTGCTTGATATCTTGATACCGTCAAAATGTGTTATGTAGGAAGGCTTCCACTATCTCAGAAGAGAGGCAGAATGAGATGGATCACAACACACAATACGAGCCACAGGGCAGGCACATGGCTCCGTTTTGTCTTGGACATCCTTCGCACGCGCTACAGTCGGAGGAGACCATTTGCCGCGTATGTGGCGCGCTGGCGGCTCATACTACCCTGGGGATCTATCAGGTCCACAAACTTCTGGGTATTGGAAGAAGCGGTCATGCTTATCTAGCGCACCATCAACGCTCTGGCCAACCGGTGGCCATCAAGTTATCCGCAGCCAGCACGGCGAATCCTGAGCTGTGGCAGGCAGCCAGACGTGAGGTAAGAGTAGCGACAACGTTGCGCCACGACTCGATCCTATCGGTTTTTAGTTGTAGTACCTGGTCACCGGAACAACCAGCCAGTGGTAGTGGCGCGTTTTTCGGACGCCTGGATACTCCACCCCAGACGTACTTACTCACGCTCTGTCAGTATATTCCTGGTACCATCCAACAATTTGTAGCTTATCTGCAAAATAAGGATAACCAGCGCACCCTGTACGAGAAAGGCAGTTCATCAGCCGCAGTACTGTTACAGGTCCTGCAGCAATTGGGGACCGCATTGGAGGCGGCACATGCACGTGGACTCAACCATGGAGCGCTGGTGCCCGGAAATATCTTGTTCTCCAGCCCTGAACGCGCCTGGATCGCCGATTTTGGTCTGGCCCGTTTACAGCCACCACCAACACCGTACTTGCCCGCGGAACTCTACCGAGCAGCGCAGGCAGCTCAACAGGGCAATGCCCAGGCGTATTGGAACGCGGTCAATCCAGCTAGCGATCAGTATATGTTCGCGGTCCTCTGTCAGCAGTTGTTTCCTCAGGTATTGCAACGCCATGAATATGAACCACTATTGCCAGTCTTGAATCGTGGCATGCACAATAAACCGGAGCGCCGCTATCCATCTCTCCATCTGCTGGTACAGGACCTGCTAACATTGATGAGTCGCTCGGGAAATTCCCGGGGAATGCAGCAGTTTAAACAGCCAAATATGAACATCGATGCTGGCTGGTCTTCCTCATCTGGATCCTTGTCACGCGTTCCACCAACAGGACCTGGCAGCTCGGGCAGTTCGCATGGATATAGTAATCCTGTTACACCCATACCAGCTTTGATGGCCGGCCCCATGACACCGGCTCTGCCCGCCACACCAATCACACCAGGCACGCCCTTAACGGCCGAGGATTGGGAGAAGCGGGGGGACAAGTTATTCACCCTGCGGGAGTATGATGAGGCGCTGAAAGCGTACCATCGTGCGATTGAGGTTCATCCAGAAAAAGCTCATATCTGGGTGGCACTGGGAGATACCTATTTCGCCCTTGAGCGCCATAAAGAAGCGTTGATGGCTTATGAACAGGCGATGCATATTGATCCTAATGATCCACAAACATGGACGAACCGTGGTACCGCACTGGATGCGTTAGGACGCCATCGTGACGCAGTAGATTGCTATGATCGCGCTGACCAGCTACGTTCAGCATGAGCGCTGCAGTATGAAGTGATCATCCATCATTTATGCTAAGTGGTTGCACTATAGAGGAGATTTGTATGCAAACGGTTCCACGCTTACAGTCATATGCGCCCGGATCATCTGTAGAAGATACCAACACAGGTCTACAGTATTTGCTTATCCGTGGCTGTACCTTGCTGGCACCAGATGAACCAGGAAAATTATTGCATGAGCAAGATATTCTGATTGCCGGTCAAAGGATTGCGGCGGTTGGTCCAACTGGTAGCTTAACTTTTAATCCACAGCAGGTTGAAAGAGTCATTAGAGGTAAGAATCGTTTAGTGGTGCCTGGTCTGGTAAATGCCCATACACATTCTCTGGAAAATCTCATGAAGGCTACCTCTCTTTCGATGCCTTTGGAACTATGGTTGGTACCGTTATTTGGAGATACGCTTGAATGGTCGCCGAATTTAGTGTATCTTAGCACCTTGCTGGGTGCTTTAGAGATGCTGAAAACCGGCACAACGGCGGTCCTGGATCATCTCTGGACGAGTGCTGGAGTCTCAACGGAATATCTGGATGCGACGATGCATGCCTATCATGATGCGGGCATCCGCGCGGCTGTGGCCCCATCGATTGAGGACCAGGATCTGGTGCTTGAGGCTGGCAATAAATATGGGATGACCTTTCCAAGCCATCCGTTTACCGATCGCTTTAAGGACTGGGCACCTATCAACCAGCAGGTCAAGGCACTGGAACGGTTTATCTCAACCTGGAACAATACGGCGAATGGACGCTTACGCTGCCTGGTCGGCCCAAGCGGTATTCACTGGTGTAGTCCTGAGTTGTTAGAGACTTGTCTGGAACTTTCAGAATGCTATCATACAGGTATGCACCTGCATGCAGTCGAGACAGAGCTACAGGCGGCGGTCATTCGCGACACACTTGGACAGGGGGGTATTCGCTATCTGAAACACATGGGACTACTCCGTCCTGGTACGTCTTTAGCTCATACGATCTGGCTAGAGCCCGGCGACCTACGCATCCTGGCAGACACGGGTACCACGGTCGTGCATAATCCAATCAGTAATCTACGCCTGGGCAGTGGCCGTTTCCCATTATCCGAGGCCCTCGATCAGGGAGTAATTATGGCTCTGGGTAGTGACGGCTCAGCCAGCAATGATCGGCAGAATATGTTTGATGTGCTGAAACAAACAGGATTGATGCATAATTTGCCAGATGTAGATTATCATCAATGGCCTCAGCCAGCTGAAATTTTGCACGCAGCCACCGAGGGAGGCGCCGCAGCCCTGGGGCTTTCAGCCGAGCTCGGTCGTATTGAAGAGCAGCAACTGGCAGATCTCCTTTTGATCGATCTGGAATCCGATGCCTTTCTACCATTACGCGATCCCTACCTTCATTTGATCTATTGCGAACATGGAACGGCTATCGATGGTGTGATTGTCAATGGAGAAGTGGTGGTAGAACATGGGAAGCCACTCAATATAGATGAACAAGCACTACGACAAGAAATCAGAGAACAATATCAGTTCGCGCTAAAATCTACAGCTAACATCGCCACTAGTATGGCCAGTACAGATAAAGTTCTCGCCCAACTTAACAAATTACGTCACTTGATTCTTCAGAAAAATCAAGGATTGTAGTTCTTTATTAGTAGACACAATATTTATTGTTCTTTTCAGCTCACTATTTTTGCAGCATTAGCAGAAAGGATTTTTCCTCAATGGAAGATTCATTGAAACAGCCCGACAGAGTCAACGTTGCCCATGATTATCCAGATGAGCCACCCCAGGTAACTGGTAGTGAATCTACCAGTGTGCGCTACTCGTTCCGCTTCACTGGCTGGCCCACGCTTTCTCAGCTGGTCACGGTAGCCGTAGCTACGGCTGTCTACACGATATTATCCTGGTTGACTATAGCCTTGGTGCCTAATCCAGCTCTTGGTGTCAGCCCACTCTTTATTGCCATCGGCTTCGGTATTCCTTTTGCACTCTGGTTCGGCGGCTGGGCCTTCGTGATCGCCTATATCGGTAATTTTGTCGGCGCAGGCCTCATGTCCGGCTTCCCGCCAATCATTGCCATTCCATTTGGAGCCGCTGATTTTATTCAGCTCTGCATTCCCATGCTGCTCTATCGCTTCTTCGCCTATCGCTTCGGCGTAAGCCCAATCGGCAAAGATGTCTTCACCAAACGCGGCTTCCTCTTCTTCCTGGTCTGTGCCGTACTCCCTAACAACATCATTGGTGGACTCTACGGCAACTATATACTGCTCAATGCAGGCGTTGAGACCGCCAATCAGTTTATTCCCAGCTGGATCACCTGGGCCGTCGTCAATATCATCGTCACTACAGTCATCGGCTCCGTCCTACTCGCCAAACTAGGACCAATCGTCGAACGCTTTGGTCTTACTATCCGCGACGCCCTACGCTAAATCACAGCAAGCCATAGTAAGCAAAGTAAAAGCAGGAAAGAGATTAATGTTCTCCTTCCTGCTTTTATTTTTCCCGTTGAACTCACCTTTTCATCTAATCAAACTGTATGTATGTGTGGTGAGGTGGATGCGCGGCCGCGGCCGCGCATCCACCTCACCACACATACATACAATATTGCGCTTTCAGCTTTCAGCGGTGTATAGTCAAAACATAAACTCAAGGAAGCTGAGGATATTTCTATGGTAAAAGTCTCTATAATGATTGAAGGCCAGATGGGCATGAACTGGCCCTACTGGAAACAGATAGCCGCAACGGTAGATCAGTCAGGCTTCGCCGGACTCTTCCGCTCAGATCACTTCACCAATCCTAATCCACCTGATTTAGATTCTTTAGAAATGATCACGTCGCTGACATACCTGGCGGATCGCACCGAGAATATTCATTTTGGACCACTGGTCGCGCCGATCTCTTTCCGTGAGCCAACGTTGCTGGCCCGTCAGGCCGCCGCTATCGATGATCTTAGTGGAGGTCGCATGATCCTCGGTCTGGGTGCAGGCTGGCAGGAACGCGAACATCATCTTTTCGGACATGCTCTGGGCGATATCAAGACACGGATGGCCCGCTTTGAGGAGGGGTTGGAGGTTGTGACGCGCCTGATACGTAGTGATGAACCGGTGACATTTGAAGGTCGCTTCTTCCAGTTGCATGAAGCCATCCTGCTCCCACGTCCACAGCGATCCGGTGGAACACGCATACTGATCGGTGGCAATGGCGTCAAACGCACGCTACCGCTGGTTGCGCGCTACGCGGATATCTGGAATGGGGTCTTCCTGTCGCCACAGGACTTCCAGGAGCGCTCGAAGTTGCTGGATAATCTCTTACAACAGGCAGGCCGCCAACCTGGTGCCGTTCAGCGTACAGCTATGCATGGACTGATCTTTGGGCGCGATATGGCTGAACTTGAAAGCAAGCTCAGCAATTTTCGGCAGGATGCTGCATTCAAGCACCTCTCAACAGAAGATTTGGTGGCCAGACTGGTCGCAGATAATAAATCCATCATTGGTACTGCTGAACAGATCGTGTCACAGCTACGAGCTTATGAAGAGGCTGGAGCTGAAGAGGTCATGTTACAGTGGTTTGATTTTGATGATATGGAACGTCTACGTGCCTTTGCTACCAGCGTGCTCCCACAACTCTCATGATCCACACACAATACATATGGACGCCAATAGTTGCGTCCATATGTATTTTTTGTATCTCAACATCTGTTATGACCGGCGCGTCGGGCGTGGTGGTATATGGAAAGGCCGGCTACGTGTGCTGCTTGCTGGTATAGTAGCAGGTTGATCATGTACTGCTGGATCGCTCGCACTGGCTGGCGGATTACGAGGCACGAGGGACTCTACACGCTGGGGTAGAGGGACAAGTGGTAAGATTTTATGCATATAAGCTACGCGCTTACGCGTGCTAAACAGGCTTTTCATGCGCGTTCTGATTACATAGGTGAAGGCCTCTACCATAATAGTACGCGACATTTTAGATTGACCAAGGCGGCGATCAACAAACGTAATAGGAGTCTCATATACCTTGAGACCGTGGTGCAGGACACGATATGTCATCTCAATCTGGAATGCATACCCCCGAGACTGTACAGCATCAAGATTAATCGCCTCCAGGGTCTGGCGCCGATAGCAGCGAAAGCCACCGGTACAATCCTGAACCGGTATATTCAATATGCGGCGGGCAAAGATATTACCACCTCCACTGATCAAGCGTCGTGGAAATGACCAGTTGGGTGTACTACCACCCGGGATATAGCGTGAACCTATCACCAGGTCTGCCTCAGCGATGGCAGAAATAAAGGCCGGCAAGTGCTGGGGATCATGAGAAAAATCGGCGTCCATCTCAAATATGGCATCATATTTATGAATAATCGCATACTTAAAACCGGCAATGTAGGCCGTTCCTAAACCTAGTTTTCCTGGCCGATGCAGAATATGAATATGTGGATTCTGCCTACGCATTTCTTCGACCAATCGTCCCGTTCCATCAGGAGAATTATCGTCCACAATGAGCACATCCGTATGGGGAACATAGGAGAAAATACCACTCAAAAGCGACGGCAGATTTTCGGCCTCATTATAGGTGGGAATGATAATCAGTGTCTTCATGTGCTTTCCTTTTGTTGCGCTTCTCTTTAGACGATAAGACTCTGTTCAACACAACGCTGAACAGAGATATTCAGCTTCACAATAAAGTTTACTTCTCACGCAAAATCTCCCTGGCCAGCGCTGGCTAGATATGCTCGTTGGCAGAAAAAAGAGCCACTACGGTTTTATCCATAAGAAAGGCTGGCTCAAAAAACTCGGCTGCAACGTACTATAAGAGTATGTTTTCTGCTGTAGCAGTAAGCTATATGTAGCACTGTCTTTCCGATTGATAACACTATTAGCCTCGGTAGAACAGTGATCGAGATGATATTTAATATAAATGTGATGGAGGATGAATAGCATGGACCTTTCTGCTACTCAAAGCGCCCTGCAAAAAGAGGGGCTGGAACGCCTGAAGCAGTATACTGATGTATTATTGCAGCCAGCAATCCAGCTTGAAGCCACGCCAGTGACGGATGCAGGAGCAGAAGATAAATTAGAGGTTGGTATTTCTAAAATCGGGGGTGTGCCCGATCTACCAGCAGCACAGCAATGGCCGATGTGGAAAGATCTTCCACAATCCTTTGTCGCTCAAATTCGCCTTGCGGATATCACATCCTATGATACGAATCACTGGCTGCCACAGCAGGGGATGCTCTGGTTTTTTTATGATGCTAAACAAGAAACGTATGGCGACGATCCCCAAACTTCTGGCGGCTGGCAGGTTCTTTATAGTGCGGATATACAACATTTGGAGCGCGCGGTAGTACCAGAAAAATTGCCAAAGGAAGCACGCTTCAAAACTTGCGCGGTAAAGGCTAAATCGGAACTCACGATGGCACAACAGCCTCAGCTAGAGATCGCAAATTTAAAGTGGAGTGATGAGGATCAGGAGCACTATGATACTGTCTACGGGCAATTTAATGATGACAGAGATAAGACACTACCACGCCATCTGATGTTTGGTTATCCGGATACCCTGCAAGATGATATGCGTCTTCAGTGCCAGATGGCGAGCAATGGGGTAACCGATATTAATGATCCTAAGGTCAAAGACCTGTCGAAGGACAGCAACGATTGGCATCTCCTGCTGCAAGTAGATAGTGATGACAGAACTGGCATGAACTGGCCCGGTTCTGGTATGCTCTACTATTGGATAAAGCTATCAGATTTAAAAGCGCAAAAATTTGATCATATCTGGCTGGTGGCTCAATCAGCATAAATTCATCGGGAATTTTTAAAGGATTAATTACAAGGAGGTCGCGTTCTCATGAAGAACTCATTTAAATGGCTAGGGCTTGTCTGTCTTCTCGCCCTGATGCTCAGTGGCTGTAGTGGCGGCTCAATCAGTGTTGGCACGAGTCCAAATGGCAACCAATCGTATGGAGGAAGCCAATCGGGCAGTAATAGCAATCCATCATCAGGCTCATCAGGTTCTTCAAATTCATCAGGTTCTTCAAATTCATCAGGTTCTTCAAATTCATCGCAGGCAGGAGAGCCCAATTGGGGTAAGCAGACCCAGACAAGCGGCTGTAAAATAAATGGACCGCTACAGGACAAAGATTGTACACCTGGCGCAATTTTTCCTGATGCTACCAAGGAAAAAATCTGCGTCTCTGGCTACTCAAAATCTGTTCGTAATGTGCCAACCAGTGTAAAGACCAAAGCTTATTCATCCTATGGTATCCTCAGTCACACTACTGGCCAATATGAAGTTGATCACCTGGTAAGTCTGGAATTGGGTGGATCCAATGATATCTCAAATCTCTGGCCAGAAATTGCCACCCCAAAACCTGGTTTTCATGAAAAGGATAAAGTTGAGAATTACCTTCATGCACAGGTCTGTGATGGCAAAATCTCGTTGAAAACCGCCCAGATCGAGATTGCTACCAACTGGATAGATGTGTATAACAAAATGCCCAAGTCCTCCTCCAGTCAATATGATAGTCCTTCTGAATAACGCGTAAACAGGCAATAAAAAAGGTCTCACAATCTATGGGTGAATGTAGATTGTGAGACCTTTTTTATTATGTAAGGCCAACGTAACCTCTTTTTCACTACTATCTTTCGTTCTTATCTTCTCAAGTTCTTACGTTGACACGATGACAATAAAATTTTATAAAAATTTGTTTATGCGAATAGAGATTACCGTTTTGATGACAGGCAAAAAGAATATATATGCGAGGAGGAAATAAAGCTATGGCACATTTACGATTCATGAATCCTGCCAACTCCCAGATCACTGGATCGATCAAACGCGCACAACAGCTTATTCGTAGTCAATATATCTACCTTGAGGATCATCCTCAGTTTGCACCTAAAAATTTCCGCCATTTACGTAATCTGGCTCTGCGCCTGGAGAAGTTAAGTCGTACCGATCCCCGCAACGTCAATGAAGTGGAATTGAATAGTATCCTCAAAGAACTTTCCTCTATTGTTGATAATTTACAACATGCAGCTTAAAGATTTTTAAATATAGATTGCTCTCAGTCTCGTGCCTGCGGCACGAGACTGTTTTTGTATGGTGGTGTGGTGTGGGCGCGCCCACACCACACCACCATACACAATATGAGTCATCGCTGACTTTAATGCCGTGAGGACGCGCCCTCACCACACCACCATACACAATATGAGTCATCGCTGACTTTAATGCCGTGGGAGGCCTCTTATGGTTTTTATTAAATAACGCCATGTGCAATTTTTCCACATACCTACTCTTTTAAGGAGGAAAATGGCGAGGCGGTCGCGACCGCCTCGCCATTTTCCTCCTTAAAACAAGCGAGCGCCGTAGGCGCGAGGTGTGAGGGATAAAAATTGCACATGGCGTTAAATAGGTAACTAGAGTTTAGATACTAATCATGCCCTATTGAATACGATTGAGACGCGATGGCACACTTGAACGTGCCTACAAAGAGGTTACAACCTGTTCTCAGCAGTGTCACTAGCATATATTGTTTTTAACAGGAAGGTTATGCAATGAAAGCAATCGGATTATATCGCTATTTGCCCATTCAGGACCCTGAAAGCCTGATCGATATAGAAGTCGATACACCAACTCCTGGCGGGCGAGATCTCCTGGTGAGGGTCAAGGCAATCTCTGTGAATCCCGTGGATACAAAAGTGCGTGCTCCTAAAGCCCAGGAAGAAAAGACTCCTAAGATCCTGGGATGGGATGTCGCTGGCGTGGTGGAACAGGTCGGTCCTGATTGCCATCTCTTTAAAGCTGGTGACGAAGTTTACTATGCTGGGAGCATGACGCGTCCCGGTGCCGACAGTCAGTTTCATCTGGTCGATGAATATATCGTCGGACATAAACCCAAAAGCTTGAATTTTGCCGAGGCGGCGGCCCTCCCATTGACGGCTCTCACGGCCTGGGAAGCCTTGTTTGATCGTCTGGAAATCAATCATAATCCAGCGAACAATAGCAACAAAAGTATTTTAATTATCGGGGCGGCCGGTGGCGTTGGCTCAATCGCAACCCAACTAGCATCCATGGCCGGCTTAAACGTCATTGGTACGGCTTCGCGTACCGAAACGATCGACTGGGCCAAAGATCATGGTGCCCGACATACCATCAACCATCACAAACCCTTTGCCGAACAGTTAAAAGCGCTGAATTTAGAGACGGTGGATTACATCTTTTGTTTAAATGCTACCGATAAACACTGGGATCAGATGGTCGAGATCATTGCTCCACAAGGCAAGATCTGCTCGATCGTTGAAACCCATCAACCAATCAATCTGAGTGCGCTCCAACAGAAAAGTGCCACCTTTGTCTGGGAGTTCATGTTCACCCGCTCCATGTTCCAGACTAGCGACATGATCGAGCAACACAAAATTCTGGACGCCCTGGCCGAACTCATCAACCAGCAAAAAATCAAAACAACCCTTACCGAGACCCTTACACCCATCACCGCTGCCAACCTGCGCACCGCACACGCCAAACTAGAATCCGGCAGCACCATCGGTAAAGTTGTCCTGGAAAACTTCGACTAACATTACCTCTATGTTTGTAGTACTGGCACACCCTCACGGCTACCATTACTACAAACATAATGGATCCAACCACATATTTGAAAGGATAGTAGTAGAAGAATGGAAACGGAACAGCTAGTTATTTTTACAGAAAAGATGGAGCGCATTGGCGTACGTACCAGGGCAGAGATTCATGAACAGGGATACTGGCATGAGACCTTTCACTGCTGGTTTGTACAAGAGGTAGAGGGGAAAGCTTACCTGCTCTTCCAGAAACGTGCGGCCCAGAAAAAAGATTTTCCTTCGCTACTCGATATCACAGCTGCCGGCCACTTATTATCCCATGAATCTCCACGTGATGGCTTACGCGAAATACAGGAGGAGTTGGGACTGACCCTCTCATTTACAGACCTCGTTCCAGCTGGCATTATTCAGGATCCAATATTGCTAGGATCATTGCTGGATCGCGAGTTCTGCCATGTCTATCTTTATATGTTCACAAAGCCAATTCCAACTCTGGTCTTACAACGCGATGAAGTTGCAGCTATCGTGCAAATCGCGTTGCACGATTTTGAACAACTACTTCAGCAGAGGAACAGTACGATTCCTGCCCTTGTCTATCTTGCTGATCCAGATGATACGCAAAAAGTCACATCAGCCCACTATACACTAACAGATTTCTGTCCGCATAATACGCATTATTATAACGCGGTACTGCATGGTGCGGAACAGCTCCTGCGCGCAAAGAGATAATCACGGTACAGTGAGTTGGAACTGGTCCACACCTGACGCAATGATAAGGCCCTATTTTAAATGGCAAGATTACAGACTAAAAAAAGGCGTGAGAGCCTCTTTCCTCCTTTCAAAGCAATGCACTAGTATATGTAACCATATCAATGATAAGATAATGCATATCTAAGCGTTCTTCACGCCCGCAGACCAACAGGTTCCACTTCAAAATCGATACCCGAGAAAGATGGAGGAAACGCATGGCCTTAGAGCAAGATAAACAGCCCTTATCAGAGAAAGAAGACAACAGCACTCAATCAGTAATCCAACAAAACACCGACATGGATCAGCCCTCTATCGTGGCAATGATGACCACTGAACACTACAATCTTCAGTCTGGACGAGCAATGACCATCTCAGAATCCAATGGCCGTTCAGGCCTTTTTCTCAGTACCGTTTCGACCGCGCTCGTCGCCTTAGCCTTTATCGCACAAATTTCAAAGTTAGGAACAGAGTTTTACGTTTTTGCCCTGATCCTTCTGCCATCACTCTTCTTCATCGGACTCGTCACGTTTGAGCGAACAGTTCAGGTCGCAATTGCAGATATCACCTATGCCCGTGGCATCAACCGCATTCGGCATTTTTATATAGAGGTCGCGCCACAAATCGCTGATTATTTTGTACAGCCATATTACGATGATGAAACCAGTGTGTATGGGAGTGAAGGCGCAACAGCCTCCTGGTGGCCAATTTTTCTCACAACATCAGGTATGATTGCCGTAATTGACAGCGTTATTGGGGGTACCTTGATAGGATTACTGGCCTATCGCTTTCTCGCACTCTCTCTCCCAATATCATCGTTATTTGGATTATTCGCATTTATTGCACTTTTAATATTATTTCTCCGTTATCAGTGGACGCGTTGGGGGAATGCACAGCGACAGTTGAAGACGCTCTTTCCACGCCCGAAGCAATAAACTCAATGGACTCCAAAAACAGTTATTCTGTCTGGCCATTATCAATTCCACAAATAAACGTATCCATTGGCGCTTCTATACTATGTGATGAGCTTGCCAGGTCGCGACCTGGCAAGCTCATCACATAGTATAGAAGGTATAGAAAAAGTCGTATAGCGCGCACGATAGTAATTATGAAAGCAAGACTTCTTTCCATTGTTGCGCGGTCAGCAGGGACGGTAGGTCTGGCTGGCGTTGCCGCAGGCGATCCGCCAGCGCGGCGGCAGCTGGTGGGCGCAGTCCTGTACGTTGCAGATTCTCATTGTTATTGAACAGTTCATCGGGCGTACCAGTGAAGGATAGCTCTCCATCACGGAAGGCTACGACACGCTGACAGTACTCGGCGACCAGCGTCATATCATGAGTAATCACCAGAATAGTCTTGCCCTGCCGCTGCAAGTCACCTAACAAGCTCATAATGCCAAGGATAGAGTGATGATCCTGTCCTGTGGTGGGCTCATCCACTACCAGGATATCAGGTCCCATAGCCAGCACGGCAGCTACGGCCAGACGTTGGCGCTGTCCTTTGCTCAAGAAGAGTGGATCTTCGTCGGCATAGCTTGTCAGGCCGACTGCCTCCAATGTTTCTGCAACGATAGTCTTACGCTTTTTGGCTTCCATACCCAGGTTTTTTAAGCCATACTCGATCTCATCGCTCACCTTACGACAGAAGAGCTGGTGGTCTGGATTTTGGAAGACATAGCCAACCGAGCCTGGGAGGCGCGCCCGCACTTTACGCTTAGAGGCATCCTGTCCAAAAACGTTGAGCTGTCCGCCGGACGCTCGATAGATGCCGGCAATGATCTTTGCGAAGGTGGTCTTCCCACTACCGTTTGGCCCTAGCAGCGCCAGCATCTCGCCACGATAGAGCGTCAGATCGACTCCCTTGAGGGCCAGCGAACCATCTCCATAGTTATAGATCACGTTTTTGGCCTGGACGACTGGTTCGGACTGTGTTGATGGAGTTGAAGTAGGACATACAGGCAACAGCTTGCGCTGCTGGATGACTGGTTCAAAGGCTGCTTCAGCTTCGGTAAGATTTAAGGGGGGCCGGCCCTGATAGGTATAGTTAGTAAGCCAGGAAATCTGGGCCAGCTCACCTACTGAGGCGCCACAGCGCTCCAGGATCTCTTGTTGTGCATAGAATTCTGTTGGCGGCGCGACCAGTTGGATACGTCCCTCGTGCAGGAGAGCGATCCGATCACAAAAGGTGGCCAGGATATCAGGATCTTGCTCGACCAGAACCACAGTCATACGGTAGTCCTGGCGCAGGCGCGCAATAGTCTCGATGACTTCGCGTTTCCCGACAGGATCCAGATCGCTGGTGGGTTCATCGAGGATCAGCACTTCAGGCCGTAGCGCTAAAAAGGCGGCGATGGCAATGCGCTGCTTCTGCCCTCCCGACAGATCGGAGGGATGCAGATAGAGCGCGCCATGCCAGAGCTTTTGTAGGCCAACCCATTGCAAGGCAACATAGATACGCTGCAGGATCTCTTCCTGGGACACACCTTGAATCTGTAATCCCAGCGCAAGCTCATGCAAAAGACTCATACGTAAGAATTGATTCTCTGGATCCTGTAAGACCATACCTATTTTATGGGAAGACGCCGTTTCATGGGTGACGGGTTCACCGAGAATCTCGATCTGGCCGCGATAATGATGTGGCTGCTGCTCTTTATTCAAGCGTGTCGTATGCGGAATAATACCGATTAAAGCCCGGCAGAGCGTGGTTTTTCCGGCTCCACTAGGACCCGTAATCCCAAAGCACTCACCCTGCTTGATCGCCAGATCAATATTGCGTAAGGTCCAGGCACCCGCCTTCTCGCTGAAGGTAGGGTAGCGCCACCACAGACCCGTGGTCTTGATGGCCGCCGGCACTGCTGTATCCATCGGCTCTGACTCTTCTATCTGCACGTTGGAAAACGGCTTTTCGCTAAATTCTTGTGCCACCATCGTTTACCACCATCTCTGAAATAGTGCCGTCAGGCCTGGAAAGGGTCCAACAGCCATGTACAACAAGACGAGACAGATCAACATGATCACCAGATCGAGCGGCTTAAAAGGACTCTTCTCATAGAAATCTACATCTTTTTGGCGCAACGTATAGCCACGGGCCAGCAGGGCATCTCCAATTTCGCTTGAACGGCGAATCATCATCGCCACCATAGGTACGGCGATACTGGCCATATCGCGCAGGTGCTGAATAAAGCTACGTGGGCGGGCATCAATCGCACGTGCGATCTGTGCCTGGTGGATGGTCTCGAAGTCCGTTAGTGCCAGATTTAAAGCTCGAAATACCGTACTTAAAAAGAAGATGATCGGCCTGGGAATGTGCAGCTGGCGCATCAGGCCCATTAACTCAACATCACGACTGGTAACTACCAGGGCTACCGTCAAAAGCATCATCCCTGAGTAACTGACAACTTTGGTCAGGGCCAGTATCAATCCCTGGTCGCTGATAGAAATGGTCATGGGAAAAAGCAGTGGGAGCCGGCCAAAGGTCCAGGATGGCAATGGGAGCAGATAGCATAGAATGATGGCAACCACACTGGCCAGGAGCACTCCGTTGATGATGCCACGCTTCCACTTGTAATAACCAATCACAATGGCGAGCCAGATCAATTGCCAGACAGCCAGACTCAAAGTGAGAAAACCAGGATAGACCTGCTGCCGCACAAATACCACGTTTCCAGGCACAGGATTGAGCAGGGTCCAGGATAAGAAGAGGCTGATCATGGTTGGTAGGATTAAGAGCAGGTAGATACGTGCGACCTTGCCATGCATGCCACTCAGTACAAATATAGCGATACTGGGCACCCATAAAACAACCGCTCCTAACAGGTCAGGATGAGCCGTGTTCATTGTACGCAATTGGGCCGCAGATAAACAGAGTACCAGTAGGGAGCGCACCAGTAGATGCACATGGGCTAAAGGCGCATCCGCGCGACGCGTAAAGAGAAAAGAACGTACATAGCGGCGTCCAGGAGGCGGTTGCAGATATGGAGCCTCCTCAGTCATAGTAGCTAGTGACTTTTGATTAAACAAGCGATCTGGCCTCCATACGCGATGAAACAACTTGACACGTACAAATTATACGATATACGCCTGACATAAACTCATCAGAACATCTTACCATGGTCAACATCCTGATAGCAGCCAGTATATAGAAACAAACCGCGCGTCCTCATGGTTTCGGACAGAAGTCCCGCTAAAAGGCTAGAGCCACAAAAAAAGTGGTTGGCGTCATAGCGATACCAACCACTTCTGTTATATACACCACTATTGTGGTTGAACCATCTGCATGAATTCCATACGCAGGTCGCGATCATTACGGAAAGCGCCGCGCATAACGGACGAAGTCATGACGCCTGGTGTACGAATACCACGGGCAGACATACAGAGATGCTCACCCTTGACGATCACAGCCACATGATTTGTGCCCGTGATACGGCTCACTTCGTCCGCGATCTGCTGGCCCAATCTTTCTTGAATCTGAAGCTGGTGCGCAAACTGATGCGCGATACGTGCGAATTTTGATAGTCCCAGGACTTTATCTCCAGGAATATAGCCAATCGCGACGTCACACCACATTGGTAACAGATGATGCTCACAAAGCGAGAAGACACGCATCCCAGAGACACAAACGATTTGATCGGTCGATACAGAACTAAAAGTTGTATCGGTTGTGCCTGGATCATATTCAACAAACTCACGCCACCAGTCGGCCCAGCGGCGCGGTGTGCCAGCTAATCCTTCGCGATCGGGATCTTCTCCCAGAGCGACAAGTAACTCTCGACCAAGCTCCAGCAACCGCGGGTAATCAACCTTCGGGGTAGCTGTAGCTGCCTGCTTTTCAGCAACAACCACCTGCTCTTGTTCCTGTTCTAAAAGGGGTACGTCTTTCCGGTGCCCATTGTTCTGAGCATGGCCATTGTTCATAGAATGATCCCGATCTAAGTGCAATACCATAATTTATTTATCCTCATTTCAGTGCATTTCGCTGCGTTGCCCTCACGAGGGTTTTATACGCCACGCTTGTTCCCCCACAGCAATGTATGCAGTTGAGGAAGCACCGTCGCCTCATACCAGCGGTCCGCGATGGTACGCTGGATGAGCCAATCCATACGATCCAGGATGCCAGATATATCTATCTCTTGAGCCTGTTGCGGTGGTGTATGGTTTCCTGCCTGCAAGTACATGGGTAAAGCAGGATACCGTTCCGCGACAGATCTGGCATAAGCATAGTCTTCCTCATTAAAGATAACAATCTTGAGGCAGATTTGTATTTCACGATCGTACTTATTGGTTGTCGCGTATAATATACTACGATCCAGACGCTCCCAACGAGTCACTTGCTTACTACTCGGTGGCTTGGGAGAGAGTGTCAGGTAATCCAGACTGGAAAACCATGGCTGCGCGACACTCCCCTGGGTCTCGATGGCAAAGGTATAACCATGTTGATGACCCAGATCAATGAGTTCTTCGAGCGGCTGAATGGCGGGATTTCCACCGGAGAGCGTCACCAGAATAGGTGTGTTATTGGAGAGGCGTTGTATTTCCGCGAAAACCTGCCGGGTATCCATGGATGCCCATTCAGCTTTATGCTCGGGTAACACAGCATACAGGCTGTCGCACCATGCGCAGCGATAGTCACATCCGCCCGTACGGACAAAAACGGTTGGTTTTCCGATCAGTGCCCCTTCACCTTGAATGGTGGGACCAAAGATCTCGGAAACCTGAATGGTTTTTGTGCGCACGCGATTATTCTCTATGGTCTGTGTCATACTCTATACCTCCCCGCGCTCTGCCTGCGTAATCTCCACATATCCTTTTTCCGTTTCCCATAATCTGATGCGGTAAAGTAGTGGATCGGGTATACCGCCTGCTACCAGGGCGTCCCAGATCCAGTGTACCAGGTTTTCAGCGGTCGTTCGGATGCCGGTAATGGTGTTGAGGTCGTTATGATCCATGCCACCTTTTTCCAGCGGGCCCGCTGCGTCTCCACGCGGTACAGCATCTGAGAGGTTGTCGATAATGGTGGTATTGACAATGCTTTTCAGGTCGTCGAAATCCATGACCATGCCATCACTGGATTCGCCTGGCGCTTCTATAATGGGTCCGCGCAAGGAAATCTGGAGGCGATAGGAATGACCATGAGGGCGACGACATTTGCCGCGATGATTCGGTAGGTGATGCGCGGCTTCAAAAGTGAATTCTTTGGTGATTATTGCGTATTTAGTCATCAGATTTCCTCGCATTATGGTGTTAAATGCCACCTGCGGTGGCAGGGGGAGGGGGGATAAACCGGGGCACAGCCCCGGACCCCAGGTTAAGGGCTCGCCGCCCTTAACAATCCCGCTTGATCTCTGACATCCCAGGTAAGGGGTTGCCGTCCTTAACTATCCACTTACTCCCTGACATCCCAGGTAAGGGATTGCCGTCCTTAACTATCCCGCTTGATCTCTGACATCCCAGGTTAAGGGGTTGCCGTCCTTAACTATCCCGCTTACATCCTGGACTTATTTGCCTGGGATGTGTAGATACTGTTCTGGATCGTTGGCATAGGTGGTTGGATCAGGTATGCCGGCGATTTTGAAGGCTTCGTATCTTTCGACACAGGTACCGCAGATGCCACAGTGTTGATCGCCAAGTCCTGAATTGCCGCCTTCGTAGCAGCTCCAGGTTAGCTCAAAGGGTACCTTCAGGCTAGCTCCAAGTTGGGCAATCTGGGCTTTGGTGAAGCGCATAAATGGCGATTCAACTTCGATCTTCTGCCCTTCCATGGCTACGGCGAGCATGTCGTTAAAGGCGTCCACAAAAATTTTACGGCAGTCAGGATACTGTGAGTAATCTCCCTGGTGGGCGGCGTAGGCTACCACGCTGGCATGCTCGTTCCAGGCGACGGTCGCGGCTTGCAGGAGCATGTTTGGATTGCGATAGGGTACGACGGTGGCCTTCATGCTGTCATCGGTATAATGACCATGAGGCATCTCACGTTCAGTATTGATCAGGGCTGAGTCCGAATTGGTCAGCAGACTGGCAATTGGTAGATCAATAGTATCATGAGCGATCTCAAGCTGGCTATAGCGTGTACGCAGATCGTTGATATAGCGCTCGGCGTAGGTGAGCTCCTTGACGTGCTTTTGCCCGTAGTCGAACGAAAGCAGGTGCAGGTGGAAGCCCGCGGCAGCGTAGTAGTGGGCCAGTACACAACTGTCCATGCCTCCGCTGACAATTAAAACTGCCCGGTTGTTTGTAGGCATAAAGATTTCCTTTCTGAATGCGATGAAGATGCAGAGAAAAGACTAGCCGTTAGCGGGCAAGTAGCGTTTCAATTCGGGTCGTGGACCAGTATATTCGGGGTGGGCATACTCGGTCGTAATTACAGTTTTGATATTGCCACGCACGGTAAAGTCTCCAACCACCCTCATCCAACGTGGTGCAAGCAATGCAACCAGATCATCCAGAATGGCATTGGCCGATGCCTCATGGCTGATCTGACGGTTTCTATAGGTATTAATATACAACTTTAAGCTCTTCAATTCAACAACGCTTTTGTCTGGTACATAGTCGACAATGATTGTAGCAAAATCGGGAAAGCCCGAGCGGGGACAAAGACAGGTAAATTCAGGAATCTCAAAGTGCGTGACATAATCACGATCAGTATAAGAGTTAGGCCAGGCCTCAAGCTGATTGGCTGCAATTTCTTCAAAGCCATAACGACCGGGCACGCGCGTCTGTTCAGTTTCTTGCATAATTGACCTCCCACATAGTGGTAAAATGATTCTTCCAATAGCAACGATATCACATTATGCAACAGATTTTACCCCAAAAAATCACCATGAACAGCCATGTCATATGGGGGTTTTGCTGCGACAGAATCCAGTCCTAGTATGGAGGTCCAAAAAAGAGGCGATCTCGTGTTTCTTCTGGCTGATCGTACTGGCCTGTTCAAGCCACACTGCTTGATGCGTAAGACAGACCAGTAAAGAGGCATGTGAAGTGATGCCGCTAGGCGAGCCATTCCAGCCAGTTCCCATGCGGTGCGGCGTGCGCCAATGTCTGTCTGTTTTCTAACCCTTTTAGATAGAGATAGAGATCGATAGTAGGATCTATTGAGTCCGCGGTAGCCTCATAGGCAATGCGGAAAATCTCGCGTGTATGGCTGGCTGTGACGAGTATATTCGAGAGCTCATTGCGAGCCGTCTCGGACATCTGGTTAGTGGTAAAGGAATGGAAAACACACAAGGTGGTGTCGGCAGGTATATTGGCCATAATACCTGGTAATAATTTAAGTGCGTCACCGGCCATGACCAGGGGCCTCTGTTGCCTGGCGATTTCCAGTGCATTCTGTAAACGTGTTACACGCTCTTTATGTTCGGGCCAGATCAATGCACGCAGCCAGAGTACGGCATCTGGATTAGTGATGTTGAGAGGATGCAGATCGAGCCCGACACGCAACGTCACTTCCGGCAATTCAACGGGCAACGGCGGCACCTTCTGTCCTCGTAGCTTGCAGTCCAGCTGGACTGCCGATGTCCTTACACCTGAGTACAGAGCATTGCCATACCTGTATCCATATTGGTCCCAGAGCAGATTTAAACCGGCACTGGTGCCTATCTCAATAATGGCTAATGGACGCTTACGGCCAAGTTGCGAAACTATTTCAAATACAGGTAACAGACAGGCACAGCGGCAGACTTCGTTGGTCTGGACGCGCTGTGTACTGATGATCTCACTTAACTGTTCCTCGTATTGCTGGCAAAAAGAGCGAAAAGCTGGATAGACACCTCTCAATATCATAGGCGATGAAGTCAGATCTGGATAAAATTTGGCCAGAGGATGCTGTATCCCACCTAATAATAAATAGTGGACTGCGGCCAGAAATATATTAGCTACCGGCTGGTCAGGCCTGGCCCGGCTGGCCAGGGCGAGCATGGCTGGATCGGTGGCGATGTTGCGAGCAAGGAAGCTATAAAGCGGGGAAAAATTGGCTTCACTTTCTCTTTGAGCAAACAGTTGAAACTGGTGACCAATACTATCCAATCCACTCTCAAGGTGAGAATGAGGCATACAAAGCTCCCTTCAAACATGTAGAACCCAAATTCTATAACAGGTTACATTCTTAGTAATCAAGTAAGATCAGAAGTACTTTTTATAAATCTTACTTGATATATATTTAAGCATGCTATTGCATTCTATCACATCTTATCATTTTGGGAACTAAAATATTTTCCATTCGCGCTCAAGAATGGAAAATATCAGTGAGTCACATATAACACCTTTAATCATTTTGTTCGCACGCAAATGACCTTCTTGTTGCATGCTAATTTTTTGCATGACACGGATGGAGGCGGTATTTTCGGGGGTGCAGATGCCAATGATGCGCTGCAATTGTAAGGTCTTGAAGCCATAGTTGACCATGGCACGTACGGCTTCGGTCATATAACCATGGCCCCAGTGGCTGCTATGTAAGGCATAGCCCAGTTCAGCTTCGTGTACCTCACGATTGGTGAGCTTTAAGCCACAGGTGCCTATCAGTTGCTTCTGGCGCCGTAAGACGATGGCGAGATGAAAGAGGATGCGATGGGGATCATGCTGGTGTTCTACCAGGAAGTCCAGGTCGCTTTGACATTCGTCTGGTGTTGAGGAGGAGTAGGCCAGGTAGGGTGCTACCTGCGGGTCTGTTTCGTAGGCGTAGACTGCTTGCCAGTCTGTGCGTTCAAATTCTCGTAGGGTTAGGTGGGTAGTTGTTAGTTGTTTCATGTTATCTTCCATTGGCGATTTTTTTTGTTGCGGACACCTTACGCCTCAGGAATAGGCTTGTCAAGGTGTTTGTGGGGGATTGAGGTAAGGGTGTGTTAAACTCACACCCTTACCGGGGAAGGTACAGCCTGCCATACGCGGGTGCTAAAGCACCCACCCTTCTTTTAAATCTATGAAATGCGCGCCTTGCGCGCATTTCATAGATTTAAAACCCTTAGAGCATCCATTTTTCAGCATTTCGCCGCTCATAGATTTAAAAGAAGCGCTTAGAGCATCCAGTTGTCGGCATCATCGCCGCTGGTGAGGCCAACGGCGATGACGCTGATGTTGTCGGCGCCTCCGTGATTGAGGGCTGCCTGGACAAGCATGGCGCTCATCTGAGATGGGTTGTGCGCGGATGATGCGATGATTTTTTCAATGGCGGGATCGCGTATCATTTCCCATAAGCCGTCTGAGCAAAGTAACAGGATGTCGTTGACTTGTAGGGGAATGGCGAACGAGTCAATTTCAACTGAGGCATGCTCACCAAGGCAGCGATAGATCTGATTGCGTTGTGGATGGGTATAGACCTCGTCACGCGTGATTACCCCATCCTCAACAAGGCGGGCAACAACCGAGTGGTCGTGGGTGATCTGTGTCAGTCCCTGATTGGAGCGATACAGATAGGTGCGACTATCACCAACATTGACGATATAAGCCATACGATCCACTACCAGGGCTGCTGTGATGGTGGTGCCCATCATCCGTGTCCGTTCACGGTTACGGCGATAGAGGGCCAGGTTGGCCTGGTGGACCCCATCCTTGAGCATATCCTGGAACAGGGTCTTTTCTTCTTTGGCGCTACTCCCACTGACATCGCGCAGCAGCGCAGGTGCAATCACATCACTGATAGCATGGATCGCCGTCCGGCTTGCCTCACGGCCATTGGCATGTCCACCCATGCCATCCGCGACCATAAAGAGTCCTGCCGGCTTAGAGCCCTCATCGGTCACACGGATACCTTGAATAGCAAACAGACTATCTTCATTGGGAGAATCCTTACGAGCAAGTCCTGGATCCAGACCAATGCCAACCACAAAACGGGGCGCGGCATCGGCAGTCGTCGTCGTCGCAACTGGACCAGTCCTAACCTTTTTTGCTGGCGGCAAATACTGCTGCTGGTCAAAGTCGAATTCTCCTGAATCAGCGACCTGCGCCTGCATACGGGCAACGCGCTCAGATCCAGGCATGGTATCATCCAGACCAGCCAGGGTATCATACTGCGCAAGGTCAATATCGTCGTCTTCAAAGTCACCTGGACGAGTTTCCCAGAGATCTACGTCCAGTCCATCCTCCTGCTCAAGTTGCTGCTGACCGTATGCTTCCGGCTCTTGTTCAAATGGCTCATCTTCGTATTCGGCCTGTTCTTGCTCAAGCTGTTGACGTGCATATTCAGCTTGTTCTTGCTCGAATTGTTGACGCGCATATTCAGCCTGCTGTAGTTCAAATTGCTGGCGTTTGTAGGCCGCCTGTTGCTGCTCACGCTCCGCCTGCTGGCGTTCCGCGCGCTCGGCCATTTCAGCAAAGGCATGCTCAACATCCACATCTTCCGAGGTGTCGGGCCGCTCACGCAATGCGGCTGGTGGCACGCTACGTAGAGGTCTACGCGAGCTTCTGGCGGGTGTAGTTGGATACTCTGGCAGATCATCCTGTTGTATGGGCTGAGTCTGTGGATAGGATGGCTGCCGCAGGTCTGTGGTGCGTCGGTTGACGGCGGGAGCCGCAGGACTGTTTCCGGTCGCATGGTAGACTGGTGTTGGATAGCTCAGGCCAGGAAAACTAATCTCCCGTGGCGCACTGGCATAGGCGGCCTGACGCGCGGCAGGTACGGGCTGCGTCTGCGGATCCTGGCTCGGCCGTGAAGAGCGTGGCTGGCGAGTCGCTGGCTGCTGATATGGCCGGGACGGCTGCGCCAGTGTAGCAGTAGAGCGGGTGCGCATCGGCATTGGCGCGGGTGCCTCTTCTTCCTCTGCCAGTTCCTGATCTTGTACGGCTTGTTCAGCCATGAGCTCAGCTTCACGCAGGTCGTCCGCAAAAGAGGTTGGCCGGGTCTGAAAATCATTCCAGATATGTTTGATGACTTTCACCAACAGGATACCAATTACTATCCACAAAACAAGGAGCGATAGCGAAAGCAGGCATAAACCCACCAGTGGCAACAGCATCGCGGCTCCCTGCATCTGCCAGAGGATCGGGATTTGCGGTAACACCTGCACCAGGAAACGCCAGGCCCAGGGTGGGAAGCCTCCTGAACAGACCAGGAGGAGCAGGCCGCCGAGCACCAGACCGGCTAAGGCGACCAGCTTAACCCAGCGATATTGTCTATAGGCGTCTTTTAATTTTTCGCTCATCATTTTCCATCCAGACTTTTTGCTTCAGATCATTTACGTGACCACAGTACATATATCAGGCTCTTCCATATACATACTATCCTTTATAGATCATTTCCCATGTTGGCAGGTGTAACTATAAATGATGTAATACTGATTACCGTGGTGGGCTGCACAACCACACGGAGGCCGGCTTGTCCGGTTTTGAGCTCAGGATCAGAGATGCTGATCTGCCAATTGTTGGGTTCCGGGCTATTGCTACGCCAGACTTTGGCGAAGAGCATGGCACCAATCGCACGAAAACGGATACTATATAGCTTGTCGTTTTGAGCATCAAACCCCACACTGCGCACCTGGGTAGAAGTCCCATTAACCCTTTTAAGGATACTGAGATGCTGGCCGTCAATCAGGGCCTTGTACCAGTTTTGTCCATTCGTCCAGCGTAACACCACTCCCAGATTGACCCCGTTGCCAAATTGATTGATCGAGCCATTAGCCAGCACATCCACATTGTCAGTGGCCGTACCCAGCACAGCATTAGCGGTACCCTGTCCGTGAGAGATCAGTCCTGTAGCACCAGTAATAGAAAACACCTTTGAGGTATTGGCATCCCCTTCCCATTTACGACCATCGGAAGATTGTCCCCAAAATGGCTGATTGGTGCGCTGAAATGTATCCTGGGCCAACACATTGGCCTGGTTAGGATTCATTTGATTAGGCATGCCACCGGCATTGGGAGTCTTCGCTTGCCCTGGCTGATTCGCCCCGGGCTTGTTCGGCTGCATCGCCGGGGGCTGTGGGGCTTTGTTATTGCCCATAGCATTTGTCATAGCTGGTGTCAGGGCCTTTTGAATGGGACCAGAATAGATACCTGCAATCAGTCCGCCAATAACCAGCATAATGATCAGCGTAATGATCGATAACCGTTTGTTCATGCGCTTTTTTCCCCCATCATTATGCGAATACACTCTATTTCAAAGTTCTGAGTCTATCTGATTTCTGGCGTTCCATCATCTTTTAGCCCGATACGGTAAAAGGCCCTGGGACTTACTTTGCCCGGTAGGATCTGTGGAATGACGCCACTGGCATTGGGTTTAACTTCTTTGAGCTCTAATGTGGCCAGAGATTGCATATGATCATGCAGCCAGATCACGCCCTGACGCATCTGATTCGTCGATGGATCAAGCTGTCCGGCGAAGGCATGGTTAGAATTCGCGATCATATCATTGATGAGTGTCAGCGTTGGTGGCTGTTTTAGCTGTGCATCGCTCATATTGACAATCTGCCGCGCATCGACGCGTACCTGAGCAAGCCACGCATTGATATCACTCATCGAGGAGGTCAGGTCACTCATCTGCTTACGCAGAGCAGTAGATGAATCATCCGCCTGGAGGAGTCCGCGCAAGTGATGATCAATATGGGCCATATAACTTGGCGGCTCCTGATTGGGACCATTGACCTCTAGCAGTCCGACCCGGGCCAGACGCTCATTGACGAGGAGCGGCGATTTGGGCGGCAGGTCTTTATAGAGGAAGGTCGTACCATCCAGATAGGCCAGCACACGCATGGTCTGACGGCGAATAAAGGCGCTATCCTTGGTATCCTCCCAGGTTTCGCGCATGCTCCCACTCCACTCAACAATCTTACTGGTATTGCGATACAGCCAGTTATTCAGTCCACCTGGAAGTTCCATTTCATTCAGCGTTGGATCCGAAGCCAGCAGATGGCGCAAATGGTCCAGATAGCTATAGTTTTTGACGTTGTCGGCGGCCTTGATCGGCGTACTCGAGAATTCTCCGTAGTAACGCCAGCTTTGCATATCCATAGATGGCGAGAGTGGCGTTACCGTCGCATCTTCTTCAGTGACCAGTACACGGCTGGTTGTCAATAAGAGATTTGAATGTTGCGCATCCCCCGCATACATCAGATGTGCGTTGCCAGCGGTAACATTTAACGCACCCAGTGCGATCGAGGTAGGATCATTCTGATTTTTATCACCAAGCAGCCAGGCATAATATTTTTTGCCCGCTCGTGGCGTGGGCAAGCTATGTACATCCAGCACGACTTGATCAGCGATACCCTGACTTGTATTCTCGTTCACTTGTCCGCTACTAATAAAGGAGAGATGTCCAACATCAGCTGGCGCGGATGCTTCTAAAGCCGTCGATTGAAACGAATGCGAAAAGATTAAAAAGGAACCAACAACGGCCAGTATTAAGGCAACCGTAATCACGGTGATGATGGCAGGCAAACGCCTGGAGCGCGGCTTTGGCGGCGTGGCAGCAACCAGAGGCGGCTGTTGCGGTGCCTGGCTCGGTGCTTGCAGCGGTTGCGGCTGCGGCTGTGGTCGCTGTACCTCTGACAACAACTGCTGTGGTTGACGTTGTGTCTCTACTAATGGTGATTGCTGTTGATAGGGAAACTGTTGCTGCTGTACCTGCATCGGTTGTGGCGGCAATGGTCTGGTTGGTATAGTTGGTGTTGCTCTTGCCGTATCCAGAGGAACGGTAGGCCGGGTCAGG
Source organism: Dictyobacter alpinus (assembly GCF_003967575.1). Classification (NCBI taxonomy): domain Bacteria; kingdom Bacillati; phylum Chloroflexota; class Ktedonobacteria; order Ktedonobacterales; family Dictyobacteraceae; genus Dictyobacter; species Dictyobacter alpinus. Next base: position 2,168,532 of record NZ_BIFT01000002.1, on the reverse strand, counting down.
GCGCGCTGACGTACCAGTTGTCCACTGCTGACCGCATGCGCGAGCTGATCCATCGATTGGTAGACGGGAAAGCCATTTTTTGCGGCCAGCTGGGCAATCTGCCCGCTATGCGAGATCACAAAAACGATCGTCAGTTCATATTGTCGCTTGATATGTTTCAGTGTCGTAAAATCATCGGGCCGCTGAAAGATGCGGGCCTGCTCAGCCAGCAGCAAGACGACCGGCTTCTTCAGTCCAGCCAGAACTGGAAAGAGTTCCACCCTGTCATCTTCAGGCTCTACATACAATACACTGAAATCGCCGGAATCATTTTTCTTCATTATTTTCTCGCTTCCCTAGCTCCATGCTCGCCCCCCCAGGGCCAGCGATCGCTCAGTGTCTCGCTGTATTCCTGCTTTCGCGTTACAATTGTGCGTCTACCAGGAACATGGGTTGGAGCTTCATATATTTCATCATCATGCGGTTCGATATGCGCCAGACGAACTCGACGATGGAGACGGCGTTGCTGATAAAGTTCTTCGCTTGCTTCTATACTGTGTGGTCTGGTTGGCTGGACTACCGGCACATACGGCGTATAACCCATTTGCCGGATGCTGCGCCCGTCCACTGCGGCGGTGGGCGCGGCCGTACTAAATAGCTTGCTGCTGACGCGGTAGCAGACCAAAATGCCCATGGTGATAATCGCGAACCAGGCAATCAACCAGGAGAGTGATTGCGCCAGGAGCAAGATAGCATCCATGCGCTGCGGGCCTTGTAGCTGACTGTCGAGTAGCGGCCAGCTCTGATATAAATCCTGCCATGCAACCGGCGGAAAGCCACCCATTTTCGCTACCAGACAGGCTCCCAGGATACAGAGGATCAATGGATACATGAAAGACTGTAGCCAGGAGGGTTGTACAGGTTCGCGCAGCCGTGTCTGTTGCGTCACGCCCTGCAACCTGCGACCTGGACGCTCAACCGTACCCCAGGTATGGATCAGAACACCGGCAACGACCATAAATCCACCCAGATAACCGTCCAGCGGCAATACTTCATGGAGATAGAGATAAGCGACAATAGCTCCAAAGATTGGTTCCAGAATATAGATAAAGGAAACCGTCACCGGTGAGATATATTTTTGCAGCAGGACGGTGAACAGGGTCGGCAGAAAGATGGTGCCCAGGCCGATATAGGCAATTACTCCAAGATCCTGGGGCAGCGCAATATGCACCATATGCCAGTCCCCGAAGAGTAAGGCCAGTAGATTGGCCCAAAGCGCCATCGTCAGCAGTTCCACCCCAAAGAGCGGCCAGTAAGCTGCCTGATCCCGCTGCTCATGGTCCGCCAGAAACACATAGAATGTACAGAGCATGCCCCCGATAAAAGCGATAATCGCACCACGAGCACCACCCATCGATGCATTGGCCATCAACAATATCGCCCCGGTCACTGAAACGATGCCAGCAAACCAGGTCGCCTTAGAGATTGGTTGGCGTAGAAAGAGCCAGGTAAAAATAGCTGCCAGCAGACCATTCAGGGACGGGAAAAAGGCGGTTCCGGTAGCACTGTTATATTTTAAGGCGACCGCTAAGGAAAACAGGCCAAGGCAGAGGCAGGTTCCCAGCAGGAAACCACTCTTCACCGCATCCCGCGTCATATGTCGCCTGGAAAAAATCAAGATACAGATCGCGACAGGTACCAGCGTCATCATGGTAAAAAAGGTAAAGACAATAGGATCGATACGGCCAAGCATGCCTTTACCAAAAGAGTAATAGGAGCCAAAGAGAAAGGTATTGAGCACAAAGGCCAGGCCAGCCAGCCATTTCAATTTCTTCACAAAGACACCTACCTTATTATATGTATCGCACTTTCACCATGAGCCGATTAACTATCAATAGAAACATGCCAGCTACAGGCATATATGATCTACAAAGTTGGGGTGCATGGATGTCTCAGACAGCTAGAGCGCAGCCAATCTGAGCAAAGAGCTTAACAAGCGTAAGGCGGTAGGAAGCGGTGTACCGTATATCATTTTACGAGAAAGCAGAAACACCCTATGAGCGAACTGTTCCGGTAATGTCGATACGCCTCTCAAGTTCTTATCTACATACACCCTGCCAAAAGTATACCTGAGGGTGGTCAAGGAATGGGGCGGTTTTATCTACAAATTGCCTGTGCATGCTAGCAGAGCAAGACCAGAAAGCCATTACAATTTTGGATGGTGTGATAGAGAATCTGCGTTAACACATCGCCATTTTTTTGGACGTCAGATGTACCAATCCAGGGAGGAGGAGAATGGCAAGACGACAACGGAGACCGATAACACATAATCAAAGCACACGGTCACACTCCAGTGTCTTTATCATCTGGGGCATCCTGGCTGTGCTTGGCGGCATCTCCCTGTTTATCCTGAATATCCTTTTTATCTTCTTCAAATATATACCTGCCCACCCCCAGTTTAAGCTAACCTTTGCCTCCATGCTAACACTCATTTCAGGTACAGTTATTATAGAAGCTCTATTAGTGATACTAGGTATTCTAGGTATCGTAATTGGCCGTAAGCTAAATAAAAATAAGTAGTACTTTGGGTGATAGGAGTATACTAATTTACTTTCCCGTAGTATAAAATACTATAAAATATTTCTATATGACAACGCTTCAATCAACGTAAATACTTTATAGGATGTAAACAAAATTTGGCTCTGCTGATCTGACCCACTTCATATGATGGGTTGGTTACCCGCTACGCGGGCGGGAGGGGAGGAGGTCGGGGGCGCACAGCCCCCGATCCCCCAGTCAAGGGGTTCGCCCCCTTGCATCCCCGCTTGGCCGTCACATGAGGTCTGACAGACTACTGAGGCGCATTCAATAACTTTTTGTATGCTGTGGTGTAAAAGATGGGCAGTGCCCATCTTTTACACCACAGCATACAAAAAGCAAGTTCCCGTCAGGGAACGCGTATGGATATGTGGCATGAGCACGATAAGCATGGGAATCAACCCATTCGAAAGATCGAGCAAATTCAACTTGGATCAAAGAGTATACTGGTAATTTGAGAGCATTGCTGGCGAAAATATAGCCAGAAACTTTAGAAATTACGGCAATTGTGATATTCTTTTTATTAAGCGAGAGAATAACAACAATCGCCATATGATAGATAATAAGCGAGCAATTTAGTACACATATTCCATAAATGATGGGAATTGGAGAAGCATAATGGAGATACTTCCTTCGCATACCATTCATGACCTATCCACACAGCCACAGAAGGAACGACGTCAGGGGGTTATCTCACGTGTACGGCATCGTTTCTTTAAGCAGACCGAGACGGCACAACCCAAACAGAAGACCAGGCCCCTTGGTTTGAATGTCGCCCAGCGCACAGATGTTGGCCGTAAACGTCAACATAATGAAGATAGTGTTGCCTATATTATCCCGAAAGATCAACAGTTACTAGAACGCAAGGGTGCACTCTTTATTGTCGCGGACGGTATGGGTGGACATGCTGCCGGTGAGGTGGCCAGCGAAATCGCAGTTGATACAGTTTGCACGCTCTATTATCAGGATCCAGATACCGATATACCCACAAGTATAACGCGCGCTATTCAATATGCCAATGCGACTATTTATCAGCGCGCCACGGAAAATGCGCAGCATAGTGGCATGGGTACCACCTGCGTGGTCGCGATCTTACGCGGATCCACAGCCTATATTGCCAATGTTGGTGATAGCCGCGCCTATCTAGTCCATCGCGGCCACGTCCGACAAATTTCACAGGACCATTCATGGGTCTCGGAACAGGTTCGTATGGGACAAATGTCAGAGGAAGAAGCGCAGATGCACTCGATGCGCAACATCATTACACGCTCCCTCGGACCCTTTCCAGAAGTAGAAGTAGATGTTTTTGTGGAACAGGTTGAAGAGGGCGACGCTATGGTTCTCTGTAGTGATGGCCTCTGTGGCATGATTAACGATCAGGAAATCACCAGTATCGTGGAACAATTTGGTCCACAGGAGAGTGTATATCGCCTGGTGGAATATGCGAATGCTCAGGGAGGTATCGATAACATCACGGCTATCGTTGCGCGTGTCTATCAACGCTAAGTACAACCAGCCCAGGACAAACGCCTATAAACACCAGCATTGCTGGCGCGCAGACCAGAACTTATGCTGGATCATGGTGCTACTTTATTTGTGATAATAACACATCAACGCGCCGTACTATTTGTAAATGCTCTGACTTTTTGGCTTCACTCCTGACTTGTTCAAGTACTGCGCTAGCTTGTTGTGGTTGACTACGTAGCAGCGTAATCTGGGCCAACGCCAACTGCCCCTTCATGCGCACCTCTGCCTCCACTCCCAGTTCTAATGCCCGCTCAATATCTTGTTGCGCATGTGACAACAACAGGATGCGCCTCTGCTTCTCCAGATTTTCCGACATGGACTGAGCGATGCGTAAATTACCAAGGGCCACCAATGCCTGACCAATACACGGTGCATTGTGCATAGCACGGGCCGTGGAGAAGGCGGTGTATATACAGCTGGCCGCCCCTTGCAAATTACCACGCTCCTGCAATATGCCAGCCAGACCGGAGTTCCATTTACTCATATACTGTGGATCTTCCAGCAGACTATTAAGTTTTAATGCACTGTTATATTGTTTCTCAGCCTCATCTAAATTACCAACAGCAGCGCCCAGTTCACCAAGGTTACTATGGACCAGGGATAATAAAGCCAGGTCTCGCATTTGCTCAGCCCGATTCAAAGCCAGCCTGAGCGCGGCAGCCGCCTGCTCATACTCGGCCATTTTCAGATGGATAAAACCAATATTACACGAGAGATGGGCAATCTGCCGTAACTCACCCGAATGCTCAAAAAAGGCCAGCGCTTGATTCTGATATTCCAGCGCCAGACTGAGTTGTCCCATGTCGACCACAATCGCACCGATATGCCGCTGGATCCGACCAAGCAGATCTGGATCACCATCGATAATGCGTTGAATCTGGGTTTTGCTCCGACCGGATGGCGCTGGAGCGATACTCTGCTTCTGGCTGGCTTCAAACAACGAAGCCGCCTGCTGCATACTATCCAGAGCCCGATCATACAGACCTTCGGACTGATAGATATTCCCTCTGGTATAGTAGAGCCGTGCCCAAACAGGACCGCCAGCGATGCCAGCACTGGTCAAAAGCTGTTCTCCATGATACAGACACTCCCAGGCACGACGTATATCGCCCCGATAACGCCAGGTCCAGCTGATTTGATCCCAGAGCAAGGCCTGAATGCGGGCTTCCTCTTGCGGTTCAACGGTAGCTTGCTTATAACGACGCCTCAGTTCCAGAATACCCATAAAAATGTCGCAGACCTTGCCATAGTTGCCACCACTATTCACAGTACATTCAGCCAGACGCTCTAATAGAGAAATCAGGCGCGGCACTTCAGACTCTACCTGGACGGTTTCCAGGTAATCAACAACTTTCTGATAATGGGTGGCCGCATCTGCATACGCAGAGATGACATAGGCATTATTCCCGGCCAGCTCAGCATAGTGGGCAATCTTCTCAGCGTCGGCACCTGCTCTCTCCAGATGGATGGTGACTGTGGCGGCTACATCCTCTTCACGACCCTTATTCATGTAGAGGATGGCGTCAGCGGCCCGTCGATGCAGGCGCGCACGACGCATAGAGGATAGGCCTTCCTCATAGAGATAGGTGACGAGTAAAGGATGCCAGAAGTGATAGGTGATACGCGTACCACTACCTTCATCGGTAAGAACCTTAGCCTCCAATGCCTCTTCTAACAATGGCAGGATAACATCATCTTCATCAATATCTGAGCCTGTTTCCATCATGCACACAATCGGTAACTCAAATGAGCCTCCGAGGACAGCAGCATGAGCGAGCAATTCACGGCACTTTGGCTTAAGATGCTTCATACGATAGCCAAGTGCCTCGGTGATTGTCACCGGCAAGGTCTCCTTCGGCGACCGTGCCAGTTCCTCTGCGAAGAAGGGGTTACCAGCGGCATAAGTTTGAATATGCGTGACTGTTTCTTCAGATAGGTTCGAGAGACTGGTCACCAGGAGCTTGATCTGTTCAGGGGAAAGCGGCTCAATATCCAGGGTTCTAATGGTATGTTCCCGCTGCATCTCCAGGATAAGTTTGCGCAATGGATGCGAGTTATCCTTTGGAATCTCGCTCTCACGGCAGGTGGCGAAAAACACGATGGGATAGCCCGTGAGCTGGCGTGCAAGATGTCCGAGCAGTTCATAACTACTTACATCAGCCCACTGGATATCGTCCAGCACAATCATCAGGGGCCCGTTCTCACTGGTCTTTTTAAGAAGGTCGCAGACCGCATTATAGAGGACATATCTGGCCTGTTCTGGAAGCAGCATGTGTGGTGTCAGATCAGGATGGATGTCAGGTGGCAGCAGGTCCAGCAGCCCAGGTAAGGTTGAAAGGGCACGCAGGGATTCCATGCCAAGTAGCGACACGACGTTGGTGCTGGCACCTAATATCTTGCGCAGCGCTTCAATCCAGACACGGTAGGGGACGCCGCTCTCCTGGTTGTAGATATGATTCCAGATGACACTCCAGCCGCTGCGCTGGGCGTCTCGTCCCAGTTCCTCGGCGAGACGCGTTTTTCCGATGCCGGCATCACCTTTCAGGAAAAGCAATTGTGGCTGGCGCTGCGTGTCTAGCGGGATACTACCAACCCGGCGTGAACTTCCCAGTTGCAGCCGGGCATTTCGCTCAACATGCTGCAACATGGTGCGTAACAACTGCAATTCAGCATCTCGACCAATCAATGTACCTGCATGGGCACGTCCTATTGGCTCACTCAGGGGTGAAGTGATGGCCCGATGCCTGAAACGTAAAATGGGAGAGGGATTGGCAAGACTATCTGGCGGCGGCTGGATGGACTCCGAGGTCAGGGGGAGCGGTAAGGCGGCAAATATATTTCTGTCTGGCAGTCCTTCACCTGAACGGACCACTTGATACAAGTTGAGCGTCTCTGGGGCTGGGGTGGCTTTATAATCACGCAATAGCGTGTTCTCAAAACGCTGATATGCCCGTAAGGCTTCACCACGGCGCTTCAGATACATCAACGAAATCATCAACTGCTGGATCGCCAGTTCATTGGTGGGATCTTTGACAAGTAAACTATTGAGCACGTTGATGGCCTGCGCGTATTGGTTGTGCGCCATATGCCAGTTGGATAGCGTCAATAAGAGCTCGATCCACTTGCGGCGTAGCGCCTGCCGCCGGGTCATAACCCATTCAGCGCTACGCTCTTCAGGCAGGAAATCCCCACTATAGAGCGTAATGGTTTTTTGCAAGAGCTCTTCATAAGCTGGCGACTGGCTATCGGCCAGTTCGACCTGTTGCGCCAGTTTCTCAAACTCATCCACATCAATCCAGACACGCTCTTGCTCACCCAGGATAAACCAGTCTCCATCTGTCCTGAAACGCTCAACTTGATCCGACTGCGAGGTCTGTCCCGGTTTTACTGATGGATGTCCCAGAACTTTCCGTAGCACATTCAAGGTCTTATTCAAGGCACTTCTAGCTGCGGTCAGATCATCGTCAGGCCAGAGGGCCGCGATAGCCTGCGACCTGGTTGAGCGCCGGTCTGGACAACAAATCAAATACGCCAGCAAGGCCCGTACGGAACGCTGCTGCCAGGCGGCTTCATCGATGACATGCCAGCTACGATTTTTCAATTTGCTACGAGCCTGCCCGCGCTTCTCTAACCGAAACTGGCCCAGGGTCGAAATGCGTAGCACCACATTATCCGCAGCAGTTTCCTGAGGTGTACGAACCGATGGGTGTAAGGCCACAGCGCTATCACCCGAAGGCGTTAAAGAGGCCTCTGGATAACTTTGCACCTCAGAGGGAAGTTCTTTTCCAATATAGGTGCGTGTAGTCTGCCCGTTCACCGTCTGGTAAGCATACCAATATGGACCATGTCCAATCCCCTCCCGACATCTGCGACACCGTGGCTTACCACAATACGTCACTTGCTGATGATAAGTGATCTTATTAACTTGCTGGGTCATGCCACACGCTCCTCTTTCAGATCCATATCTGCTTTGTTAGCCACAAATCTCTGTTAGTGCCAAAGTCTTCTCAGGATAGCCGACGCAAGAGCTTAATACGCCTCAACTAATGAAGGTATCATATTATTTCAAAATCATCAATATTTCCGAGGGCCAATCTTGTTATAATGGCGCCGGATGGTGGACATTATTCACATATGAAGATCTATCTTCTTATCCTATAAAACAATTTTACTACTATTTTGTAGAAAAATACAAAAAATAGGAGCTATTATTTCAGACGTAGTACATTGTACTTTGATCAAATGTCTTTTTTGTGCAACGGCAGATCACAGCAAGGTGGAAGCATGGGGTGGACTGGGGTATGATAATGGTTGCGGGCTTTGTTTGTGGGAAGTTTATGAATGGAGAAATTATGGGTGAAGAGGAAATAGTGCTGGCGGGCGGTAATGTGTCGCGGGTGATTCGGATTGGGGAGACGGTGCGGCGCACAATGGGTCCGTGGAGTTCGACGGTACATCACTTGCTTCTCCACCTTGAGGGCAACGGCTTTGCGGCGGCACCACGCTTTCTGGGTATAGATTCACAAGGGCGTGAAATATTATCTTTTATTGCTGGCGCGGTGGGACATTATCCTTTACCACCTGCGTTCTGGTCTGATGAGGCTCTGACAAAGATAGCGGATATGCTGCGAGAGTTCCACGCTATTACAACGTATTATGTATCGCCGCAGGAGGCTCAATGGCAGATTACCTATGCGGATGTGACCAGACATGAGGTGATCTGTCACAATGATGTGGCTCCATATAATATGGTTTTTCGGAACAATATTCCGGTGGCTTTGATTGATTTTGATACGGCTGGTCCTGGACCACGGGTATGGGATCTGGCGTATGCGGCGTATCGTTTTGTGCCATTGCTGCATAGCGGTGACGATGAACTACGCTCGACTGGTTTGCTAGAACCAGAGGTCCAGGCCAGGCGTTTGAAGCTTTTTTGTACGACCTATGGCTCAATCGAACCAATGTCAGTGCTGTTGATGGTGGAAGAACGGCTACAACATCTGTGTAATCTGATCATCACACGTGCCGAGGCTGGTGATCAAGCCTTCCAAAAGATGCTGGCGGAAGAACATCTGGTCAACTATCAACGCGAGATTGCGGCTCTGCCTGGGCAAATAAAAAATCTTCAGCCTTATCTTTAAGTTCAGCCACAGGCTGGTTGGGATTGGCTGCCAGGAAGCAGAGCTACAATTCTAGCCAGCTATTGATAGCTTTCAACATACGCTCCGTCCATAATCCATGACCCTCCCCAGGATCTTCAAATTGAAATTTCAAGAAGTCGATGGCATGGATGGCTGAATAAAAATTAACAACCTGCCGCTGCTGCTCCGTTATCTGCCAGCAACGGCATAGCTCTTCTACATAGAAAAGTCCAGGTTCTCCCACATCACTCAATACGCCGGTCTGTGTCAGGCTGAGATTGAATAGAGGATCTCCGTAGCAGACACAGTCAAAGTCTATACAGCCTTGCAAGCGGCCATGCTGGATCAAAACATTTTTGGTGGTCAGATCATCAAGAAAACAGGTGGGAGGAACATGCTCAAGATAAGCCTCAAACTGGCTGAGCTTGTTGCCGATATCTGGCATCTTCTCTCCAAGAGGACCTTGACGCACAACCGACAGCGACTTATACACGGCGTCTTTTATCAACTGTAGCCATGAGGCATAAGGACCCTCTCCACCAATCGCAACAAATCCATAACCACGTCCAGGCGCGAGCGCCATCACTTTGTGCTGAAACGAGACAATCTGTTGCGCCAACACCGTCATCTGCTCATGACTCATTGCAGCCAGCTCGTAGCGCAGATCACGACCAGGAATTTTATCCAGCAACATGTAGCCAAACGGGACATGTGTCATTGTCAGGTCAGTAGTAATTATATGGGGAACTGGAAGACCCAATCGCGCCAGAAGCGTGATGTTGCGCTCAGTATGCGCAAAAACAGAAGCATTATGATGCGTACGCACCATTATATGCCGCTCAGGCAACTGTACATCATACGTCAGGCTATTATGCCCAAAATTCATATGCCTGACCGCTAGTACATCAACGTCCAATACATCCCTGACCAGATCACTTATCGCTTGCTCTTCCACAAAACGAAACCTGCATTCTTTTTATTTGTTATGATACTATCTGCTATTTTGATCTATAATATCATAGCTTCTGCCCAAAACATATATAAATTGGATATTGCAGATGATATTCATCCCACTCTTGCATCGCTGAACTCAAACAGCCGTCAAAGTAATCAGAACTATAATGAAAGTAGGCCATGCATACTTCTTTAAATGACTGCAAGACAGCCGTGAGATTCGTTGCCATAAGCGAGCCAATACGGCCACCCCATTTGCCCACAGGCAATTTTACTACCTTTTTATGCACATTGATCGCGCCAGCCGCCTGCAATAATTCATCAATGGCACTGGCCGGAAGAAGCTCACTGCGATTCATAGTTGCCAGTTGAGCCATATTCTCCATGAGCTGGGCGGTCATGGGTCCCATGGATGTAAGCTGCTCACCACTGGCATCAACCAGCTCGATCCATCCTCCAGGAATAGCAATGTGTAATAGCCTGCTTATAACTATAGGCCATTCCTGAGCGGTAAGAGAACTGATCAGGAAACGCTGATGGATATAGTCAAATGTACCTGGCGCAAACGGCAAATCCTGCCGTATATCGCCTTGAATCAGGCGATAATTCGCAGGCATGTCTGCCCGTGTGACGAGTTCTATATCCAGCCCATAAATTTTTGTTTCAGGAAAATCGCGGGCTATTTCACAGCCCCAAAAATTTGTCCCACTACCAACATCTAAAATCATATGTGGCTGCTGCGTGACTCCAATCGGGGCCAGATAATTGCCACCCAGCGCTGTACGCAAAATAAAGTGCTGAAAATCCAGGCGCTTTATTTCATTGGCATTTTTAGAACATCTATAAGGTATGCTTGAAGATCCTGACAACATTCCTTTTCCCCCTGCTACACCCCAAACAGCCCGGTCGCTAGTTGCCTGTTTGCCAGGCCGAAATCCAAACATAAAGGCGAAGCCTTTCGTGATAGCATACATACTACACGTTTTTACTGTAAAGATTATAAGGCCCTACATGCAAAAATCATATGTAAATTTCATCAAAAAAACATTAATATAGCGCTAAAATCATAAGAGGGTGTTTTGCTATGTATATCTCTTGTTTAACATAAACAAGAGATATACATAGCAAAAATTGCAAGATACTGATGATAAGCCCGCTACGCGAGAGAGAGAGGGGGGAAGAACCAGGGCTGTGCCCTGGAACCCAGTCAGGCCTGCACCCCTGCTTCTGGGGGGCTCAAGGCGTAGCCCTGGAACCCAAGTCAGGGGATTGCTATCTCCTGCACCCCTGCTTCTCATATTTTGTTATAGGCAGGATATTTGTACAGTTCGTTGCCTGGGGCCATCGAGCTCGACTAGCACGATCCTTTGCCAGATACCAAGTAGCAGGCGACGATTGGTATAAGGGATGACCAGAGAAGGCCCGATTAAAGATGATAGGATATGGTCGGGCGCATGTTCTGGATCATGGGGATGGCGATAGTTGAGATCGGGTTGGATAGCTCTCAGGGCATTCAGAAAATCCAGGTCCGTACCGGGATCAAGGTCTGCTGTTGTAATGGCACAGGTGGTATGGGAAACAAAGAGTATGCACATACCGCTATCATTTTTTGATTGCTGTACATATTCTTCAACTGTGTCGGTGATATCTTTGATTTCGTCTTTTTTCTGGGTACGGATATTTAATGTTTTCATTTGGGTATCGATATACTGCTCCTTTACAAGTACTATCGTTTTGTCGGGTATAGAAATTATACTTTGTTATAGCAAAAATAGTCTTTAATTGCGGATACGAGCAGTTTACCAAAAATGTAACAAGGGCTGTCCAGGTTCGATTACGGCGGCTCTGATTACATACTGCCACACCTATTGTTTATAGTGCGCAAGGACGGTTTCGGCGAGTTCAATGATCTGCTGTTTCAATGCAACAGGTTCAAGCACTTCGACTTGAGCACCAAAACTCAGGATGAAGGCACATGCCTCGCTATCATTATCGAAGCGCAGATGCAGGGTGGTCCAGCCCTGCGTATCAACGATCTCTGTTTGCTCGATCCTGAATAGTCGACTGGATCCATAGACACGTGGCAGGGCTTCAGGGGCTACGCGCACACTGGAGTGGTAGCAGCGCAAGGTAGACGTGAAATTCTTTGAGGATTGGGCCCAGAAGGCAGCCAGATCAAAATCAGGTGGACGTACGGCTACTTGCTCTAGCAGTTGAACAGACTGGATACGGGATACACGATAACTGCGTATCTGTTCATCTATGGCGGCCACAAAATACCAGGTGTTGCCCTTGGCCACTAAGCCGAGAGGATCGGCCAGGCGCTCTACACAGTTATCACCACGTAAATAGGTGAAGCATATCTTGCAGCCTTGCCATAGCGCCTGCTGGAGAAATGGGAGGGCCGGAATAGCCTCTTCGCGGTTATGCCAGCCACTGGCATCAATATGGATGCGCTGACTGACATACTCGGCGTCTCTGCGCTGGATGGCAGGTAGTACAGCTAACAATTTGATCAGGGCCGCCTCAGAGGCTTTATGTAAGCCCAGATCATTTAAGAGATGCGAGGGCTGGGCCAGGAAAAGAGACTGGATCTCTGGCTCGGTCAGGCCAGTCAGATTGGTCCGATATTCTTCGAGCAAGCTCCAACCGCCACCCGTTCCACGCTCGGCTACGACTGGGATGCCAGAAATACTGAGCGCCTCCATATCTCTATGGATGGTACGCTCAGACACCTCCAGTCGCCGCGCCAATTCATGGGCGGTCATCTTGCGGTATACTTGCAAGAGCAACATAATAGATAACAGGCGATCTGCACGCATAGTATACTCCCTGCACTGGCATACTTGTATCTTTACAATCTTAACTCTAACCTACAAATATGACAACTAATGTCATGAATGATCCAGAGTTTAAGCAACTATGCTTGTATTTATCGAGTGTGTTACTATTATCAAGGATGCAAGCCCGCATATCTTTTAAAGGATGGAATATATACGTGAGTAATACAGAGATCCAACAAAGCGAATTATGGGAAGTTTCGCGCCAGTTGATCGGCTTTGATACGGTCAGCGCACATAGTAATCTAGAGGCAGTGCATTATCTTGAGGGCTATCTAAAAGAGATGGGCTTTAATGTAAAGGTAATTGTAGATCAGGTGGATGGCGTTGACAAAGCCTCTGTGCTGGCCTGGTATGGTCCTGCGGTAAGTAATGGCCTGATGATCTCGGGACATATTGATGTGGTTCCTTTTGATGGTCAACCAGGTTGGAAAACAAATCCACGGGTAATGCAGACCGATGGCAAGCGCATCTATGGGCGTGGTACGGCCGATATGAAGATTGCGATGGCCCAGGCACTGGTCGCGGCTAAGCAGGTAATAAAACAACAACAGGACTTCAAACGACCTCTGCTCTTTATTTTTACCTATGATGAAGAGGTAGCGGGCCAGGGTTCCGGTAAATTAATCAAGATCCTGCCACAGTTCTTTAAAGAGACGCTACCAATGCCTGAAGTGGCCTTGATCGGTGAGCCGACCGACTTTGAGATTTTTCCAGCTCATAAAGGATACGCGACCTTTGATCTGGTGGTACACGGTAAAGGTGGCCATAGCAGCGTGCCTAAAAAAGGCTTGAACGCGATTGAGAAGATGGGCGATGTGATTCGCATTATCTCTGAGATCGACACGGAACTTGAGGAACGGATTACAGCCGAGAATATCGAACTCTTCCCCGAATGCCCTCCTTCGGCCTTTAACTGCGGTATCATCAATGGGGGTCTGGCTGGCAATATGATCGCCGACACCTGTCGCTTAAAAATGAGTCTGCGTGTCTCGCCAGGCGATAGTTCAGAGGAGATCATTGGTACCTTAAAGGAGCGCATCGAAGATAGAGTTGCCCGTAAGATGCGCGAGTTTGCGCCGGACTGTGATGTGGTTATTGAAAATCTTCATTCGACTCCACCAATGAAATCACCAATGCAGAGTTCATTAAGCGCCTTGCTCAGTCGTGTGATGGAGAAGCAGGTAGTGCATGGTGCTCCTTATGGGACCGATGCAGGTAACTTCCAGCACCTGGGTATCAACTCGTATATCTGTGGCCCTGGCGCTCTGTCCGAGGCACACCAGCCAAATGAGAGCATTCCTGTTGAACATTTTTTGAGCGGCCAGGAAAAATTGGAGCAAATTATTGCAGCCTGGTGCGTTAAAGATGAGGGAACCCATTAAGGGGACAGGTTTGTAGGATAAAAGAAAAGGACCACTTGATGAAGTGGTCCTTTTCTGGTGGCTCCCCGAATAGGACTCGAACCTATAACCGATCGGTTAACAGCCGATTGCTCTACCATTGAGCTATCGAGGAATGTGTGCTCTTTGATGAAAATAATAATAAACGTTCGAGCTTTTTTTGTCAATACTTTTTTGGACTTTTTTTTTACTAACTTTTGGCTATCTATAAGATTTTATTTTTGACACCTCGCGCCCATGGCGCTCGCCATCTTCTAGGTGTGGAGTGTGTGTGGTGCGCGGCTGCAGCCGCGCACCACACACACTCCACACCTAGAAGATGGCGTCGCAGACGCCAAAAAGGAACATGAAAAAGCCCTGCTTATATGGTGCAAAACTTGCCTTTTTCAGGCCGTAGGTATACTTTTAGTAGATGAGCCCAAATGACCATACCTGGCTTGCTCCTGGCAGGAAAAGGGGAGATAGTGGTATGGAATATATACTCTATAGGATTGGTACTAACGTGAACAGCTCAGAAAAAAACTTGCCCTCGCTAATGAATGCATATCTGGATGATGACACAACTCTGCTGGTAGCACTCACTGCTGGCATTCCTCTACCTTATGCGACGAGCAATGTTACCGTCACAGATACGACCAGCGGCCAGCAGCTTGAGGTGGCTGCGCTTAAAAACGCGCATAGCTATCATGCCACGGTGGTTGGGGATCTACAAAAACTCTTGGGGGCCTCCAATAATTGGAATACTGAGGATGAGCATACACTCCTGAAAGAAGTAAACCCTAATCTGTATCAATATACGGCGACCCTTCCTGCCGGTGAGTATCATTATAAGATAGCTTTTAATAATAGTTGGAGCGATGTAATCCCACATACAAACATTAATTTGAGTATTCCTGCGGACAATACTGAAGTCACTTTTTCGTATGTGCCATTTGATGTACAGGTGCAACAACCTCAGGTCTATGACTCTATTAATACCCCTAATGCGATCTTACCTTCTGCTATTGATGTGACCACAAACCTATTAGCAATAACCTTAGCTACGACTCCCGATGTGAGCCACACGTTGATGCTAAAATTACATGGCATGTCAGAGGTGCCAATTATTCCACGTAAGATCCTGAACGCGGAACGCTATACCTATAATGGGAATGATCTGGGATGCACTCTGAGTGAAGATGGGACCAACTTTCGCCTCTGGGCTCCAACGGCGCCCGATGTACAGTTGCTTCTCTTTGAGAGCGAGACTGGTCCGATTAGTCAACAAATATCCATGCAGAGAGCCGAGCAGGGAACATGGCTGGCCAGTATTCCCAATTCCTTAGAAAACTGGTATTACCTCTACCTGATCACGGTCCAGGGAAAAACCCATACCGTGGTTGATCCATATGCACGGGCCCTGGCGGTCAATGCAAGCAGAACCATGATTGTTGATCTGGCTAAAACACAGCCTGAGGGTTGGGAGAATGACCGGCCCGTGCAGCTGAATAATCCTGTTGACGCGATCATTTATGAACTACATATACGCGACTTCTCAATCCATGAAAGCTCAGGCATGCTTCATCGAGGAAAATTCCTGGCCTTCACCGAGCGTACTAGCAGTAGTCCAGATCAACTTTCGACCGGCATCAGTAGCTTGAGTGATCTGGGTGTGACGCATGTTCAGGTGCTACCGGCCTATGAATTTGCCACGGTTGATGAGTTTAAAGAGTATCAATATAACTGGGGTTATGATCCACGCAACTATAATGTACCCGAAGGGGCATATGCAACCACACCTCATGGAACAGCCAGGATTACTGAGTATAAGCAGATGATTAAAAGTCTCCATGATGAACAACTGGGTGTGGTAATGGATGTCGTCTATAATCACACCTTTGCGATTATGGATTCAGATTTCGATAAGATTGTGCCACAGTATTACTATCGTACCGATGCCTTTGGACAGTATACCAATGGTTCAGGAATTGGCAATGAGATTGCCAGTGAGCGTCCAATGGTGCAGAAGTTTATTCGTGATTCGCTGATCTATTGGATGCAGGAATATCACGTCGATGGCTTCCGCTTTGATTTAATGGCGTTGCTGGGAGTAGCACCGATGCGTCAGATCTCTCAAGAGCTTTTTAAGCAAAATCCTCATGTGCTTCTCTATGGTGAACCATGGACTGGAGGCGCTTCAGCCTTGCCAGATCAACAATTGCTTTTAAAGGGGAAACAACAGGATCTGGGTATTGGGGTCTTTAATGATAATCTACGTAATGCGCTCACTGGCAGCGTCTTTTCACGCGAGGCAAAGGGCTTTGCAACCGGTGATCCCAGTCTGGTTGATGCGGTGGAGCGCGGTGTGGTTGGGAGCATCTTCGATTTTACGGCCCACCCTTCCGAAAGCATCAACTATGTATCCAGCCACGACAACTTCACCCTCTGGGATAAAATCACTGCCAGTAATGCTCAGGCCAGCGAGTCAGATCGTATTAAGATGGATAAACTGGCACAGGCTATTATTATGACATCACAGGGAGTCCCATTTTTCCAGGGTGGTGAAGAATTTCTCCGTACAAAAGGTGGCAATGATAATAGTTATAATGCGGGTGATGCAGTCAATCAATTCGACTGGACCCGGAAAGCATTCCATAAAGATGTCTTTGAATACTATAGAGGGCTTATTCGTCTACGCAAAAACCATCCCGCCTTCCGTATGCAGACATCCGAGGAGATTCAGGCACATCTGAAGTTGATGGATAGTCCATCTGGCACCTTGATTTTTCAACTTGGTCCATACGCCAATCAAGATAGTTGGAAACAGATTCTGGTCATCTATAATCCTACAACTACCACAATTCCACTCAAGATACCAACTGGTACCTGGACACTGGTTGGTAGCAGCGAGTTGATCAGTGAGCAAGGCATACGCCAGGTTTCCAGCCTGCTAGAGGTTCCTGGTATCTCTTGCTTGATTCTCTATCAGGCCTGATCCGCCCGCTTTTCGTACTGTGGGGTAGGTATACAGACAGCCATATATCCACCCCCACAGTATGATGGTAAAGAGTAGGGAGATAGCATCGTTTTATTGAGAGATATAGGCGTTCACAACTTCTTGATCGAGCAATGTGTAGGTAGCAGTAACGGGCGAGAGGTAGACCTGGCCGACGGCGGCGGCACGGATGGCAGTGCGTAGATCTGTGGCCTGCGCATTTTTGAGGAGGTAGCCGATTGCACCCGCGCGAATAGCTTTGATAATATCCAATCCATTGTGGGTATCCGTTAGAATCAGGACTTCAGTGGTGGGAAGATCCTTCCGGATGATGGCGGTAGCGCTAATACCATCCATGGTTGGTAGTACAGTATCCATCAAGACGACATCTGGCCGCCATTTCAGGGCCTTCTCTATGGCATCCCGACCATCGGTAGCTTCAGCAACTATTTGTAGCTCTTCATCTGGCTGGAGAAGCGCACGTAAACCTGCGCGGATCACACAATAATCATCCACAATCAAAATACGAATCGTCATCAGAGCGCCTCCTGTTCAAGTCAGTTACCTGCTATGGTGTACGTTCTAAATGACAGTAGATTAAAGCATATAATAATGCCTCTGGATTACGCAAGGTGAACAAGCAACCAGTATATTTGATGAAGAAATTATAAGTCTGCTCCACACACAATACGGATATATTGATGCACTGCTATCCCTCTTCTTGCATCTCAATACATGTCAGTAACGTGTACACAAATAGCTATTTCATAGCTGCAATAAATATGGAGGAACCATATGTCCAAAACTACTGATCCTGAAGGACAGGAGCTTATGGAGGCGCGCGCCGAAAATAACACGACACTTGGTGGTGAGGATGTGCATGATACGCGTGTGCGTCGCATTATTGAGCGGGTGCTCTGGTTTATTGGCTTGTGCGTGTTGCTATCATCAGCGTACTTTATTCATCTCCACAAAGGGCCGCTACCCGGCGAGGTAGATTTTTCCCGTGCGGTACAGTCTATTCATTATTGGCCCTGGCTGCTTTCAGTGCTCACCTTCTTCAGTACATTTAACGATATCCAACCCTCAATCATTGAAGTGAGCGTGGTATTCGTCTTCTTTCTGCTAATTCGCTGGTGGAAGGATGCATTCTTCTTTCTTTTAAGTATTGGACTCGGCAATGGACTCAACATTTTAATTGGTGATTATGTGGTACGCCCACGTCCCAGTCCTAAACTGATTCATGTTTATACCCCACTCATGTTTAATAGTTTCCCCTCAGGCCATACGGAGCATGATGTGGTTTTCTATGGTGCATTGCTTTATATCACCTTCACGAAAGATGTTCGCGAGTGGCGTTATCATTGGATTCTTATTCCTTTCCAGATTTTTGCCTTTGCCGCTATTCTGGGCATTGGTTATTCTCGTGTGTTAGAGGGTGAACATTGGCTTAGTGATGTGCTTGGTGGATATCTTTCGGGTCTGTTGTGGTTGTTTTTGATGATTTTTGTGTATCGTTGGGTGACAAATCTCCAACATAAACATCAGTTGAAAAAAGAGGGCATGCGTCAGGAGGCATCTTCCGTGTCTATATAATGAAGATATGTGTTTTGCCTGCGGTGCTCGCCTGTTTTAAACAATAAAACTGTGGAAGGTTGTTGCCTTCCACAGTTTTATTGTTTAAAGCTTAGGGGTTAGAAGCGGCGGAGCAGTAATCGAGGGGATTTGGTTTCTATTTGTTGTTTGACCAGATTGGTGTAAAAACCGTTTTTGAGCAGGAGATCCTGATGGGTGCCACTTTCGACGATGGTTCCCTGGTCCATTACGAGGATCAGGTCGGCGTTGCGAATGGTGCTCAGGCGGTGGGCGATGATAATCTGGGTGCAAGGGACGTGTTCAAGATTTTGTGCCACCATTTGTTCGGTGACGACATCGAGATTACTGGTCGCTTCATCCAGTAGCAGTATGGCGGGTTGGTGGGCGATGGCGCGTGCCAATGAGAGTCGCTGCCTCTGTCCACCGGATAAGGCACTACCACCTTCAGCGACTGGTGTTTCGTAGCCTAAGGGCATTCTACTGATATCCTCGTGGATGGAGGCCATCTGGGCGGCACGTACGCCATATTCTTTATCCAGCTGAGGGTTATTGAAGAGAATATTTTCCATGATGGTGCCACTGAAGACAGTGGATTCTTGTAGGACGACACCAAACTGACGCCGCACTTCTTGATATTGAAGGTTCTGGAGGGGGATGCCATCATAGTAGATCTGCCCTTCTGTGGGGATATATAGACCCAATAGCAGCTTGCCGAGGGTACTTTTTCCTGATCCAGTACGACCAACGATGGCAACTTTCTGGCCAGCCACGATGTTAAGGTTGATCGAATGGAGTACGCGGGGCATTTCAGGCGCATAGCGAAAGCCGACATTTTCTAGTCGAATATAGCCAGCTAGCTTTGGTGGCGATTGGACCGCCTGGGCATGCTGCTCCGGCTCAGCTGTCATGATATCAGCCAGACGATCCAGGTGCGCCTGGACAATCTGGAGCTGCTGGCCACTACTTACTAGCGAGGAGAGCGGCGAGAGAAATGAGGTTGCCAGTGAGCTAAGAGCAAGCATGGTACCAATAGTCAATGAGCCATTGAGAACCTGCGTGGCACCTACCCAGAGCAAGGCTAATGGCGCAAATCCACGTAACAGGAGCAAGGCGGTACTGGCGAAGGTGGAGAGGTAACTTCTGCGAATGGAGATGTTGAGCTGATCAAAGAAAAGATTCGTCCAACGATCGTGGGCGCTATATTCCGCGCCCGCCGCTTTCAGAGTGGCAATACCTGCCAGCGCTTCAGCCATATAACCCTGAGACTTACCTTGTGCGGTCAGTTCCTGGGCGGCCATGCTGGCAATGGGACGATAGACACTCAGGATCAAAATCACTTGCAAAAAGCCAATCACCAGGGCTAGTAGTCCAAACGTGGGGGCCTCCACCAGCAAGATGCAGAGGTAGAGAATCACCATACTCCCATCTAGAAAGGTGGAGATCAGCTGGCCGCTGAGTGTGTCGCGGATAATAGTGTTACTCCCCATACGCGTAAGCAGGTCACCACTGGAGCGCTGTTGAAAGAAACTATAAGGTAAGAGCAGCAGGTGCTCAAAAAAGCTAAGCATCATATGTGTATCAATACGTGCTCGTACATAGATAAGCAACCACTCGCGTAGCAGGGTAATAAAAGCCTGCGAGAACAGCATCATTAACATACCTGCACCCAGTAGAGGCAAGGCATTATTAACATGAAAAGGAATAATTTTGTCAATGATGGTCTGGGTCAGAATGGGCGGAATCAGGCCGAATACCTGAAGTAATAGCGAGGCCAGAATCACCTGCACCAGGGCAGATGGAGCCTGCCGCACAGCCTGGATAGCATACATCTTTAAGGAGAGCGGTGATGAGATTTTACGACGATCAAAATTCATGCCCGGCTCTAGCATCAGCACAATGCCGGTAAAGCCCGCATTAAATTCCTCGGCATCCATCTGCCGACGTCCAGAGGCAGGATCTACAATGGTTACCTGTTCAGGCGTCCAACGCTCAACAATAATAAAGTGGTTGAATTGCCAATGAATAATGGCGGGAAAAGTCACGTCTCTAAAGTCGTTTTTCTGTAAAGCCACGGCACGCGAAATCATGCCCAGGTTACGGGCCGCCTTCACCAGATTCAAGGCCGAAACGCCATCGCGGCCTGCCCCATAGTTTGTACGTAGCTCTGAGATCGAGGTTTGACGACCATGATAACTGAGCACCATCGCCAGACAAGCCAGTCCGCATTCCACCTCACTCATCTGGAGCATCACCGGTACCCGTTTGTGCCATATCTTATTGACAATCGAGCGTCTTAGATATGCAGCAGATTCTTTTTCTCCTTGCTTTTGAACTACCTGTCCCTGTCGTTGTTCGCTGGTATTCATACCCTACGCCCTCACAATACTACCTATACCCGGTAACAACGAGAGAATTCGTTGTGATCCAGTTTTTACATTTGCTACAACTAAACTACCTGCATACGTGGATGTTGGTAGAGCTTTCATTTCTATCAACACGACAATGGATGGCTGTGAGACCACCTGTGCCACCACGCCATAGCGTTGACGAACAAGATTCGGGCTGATCGCGCTGGCTTCAACCTTGATGACTTTACTGGCAAGCTCTTCTTTAGAAGTACCAATATGCACAAGTGCCAGCTGACCAACCCGAATTTGTGCTGCCTGAGTTCCCACCAGGAAAAGCGCAGCCACCGTATTATGCTGGTTAGTTGACCCCGGACTCTCCTGATCCAGAATAATCCCAGGGGCAGTTTGATATATAGGTATCTCTTCGTTCCATGCCAGCACACCGACCAGCACTACAAGTCCGAGCAAAACCCATAATAAAAATGTTACAGGAAAAGGCATAAAGCGGGTTAATGTTGTTTTATCTTTACGCTTTTTATACTGCTTTATTGCCTCATCACGAAAAATTGAAGGAGGTGTCGGCATAATTAAGATCCACCAATATTCAATACTTTATAAATTAGCTACTGATTATAGTATAAGAATTCACCCAAATAACTCTTGTAAGATCATCGTGCACTTCGCATTTATAACTTTTATTCATTTTTCCAATTTTTAGCGCAAAGGAGAAAAATACATCGCGAATGAAGAAAAATGAGTTCATAACAGTGTTTCAAATCAACTCGAGAAGCTATTTTTGTCGCGAGAATATGAATGTTTTATTCACAAATTTCTAGCATAACACTTTAATCCTGCATCTTTATGAAATTTTTTTTATATTCATACATACTCTTTTACCGCATGGTTGTTTTATAGATTTTTATAATGCATTTAGGTACCGGGTTAAAGAAAAGTTTAGTGAATTAGAGAAACAAATGATGCTTTACATAGCAATGTATTAAGACCAAAAACAGGTTCTAATGCTATTGCAGAGTATATGCTTCACGTATCTCTTAGTAAATTTGTGCGGTACCAGAAAATTTCGTATCTTTGCAAGAGCAGAGAGAAAGGATACATAACATGAACACAGAAAACACAATCGAGCTACAGGATGCTGATCTTGAGGATGTAAATGGAGCCTTCGGTGGCCATTGGGGTCATCATCACCACGGTGGCTGGGGCTACGGCGGTGGCTACGGTGGTAGCTTCTACGGTGGCTATGTCGGCGGTGGCTGCGGCTATGTCGGCGGTGGCTGTGGTGGTTACGGTGGTAACTTCTACGGTGGCTACTATGACGGAGGCTGTGGCTATGCCGCTGGTTGCGGTGGACCTGCCATTTATGCTACTGGCTGTAGCGTCTGCTAATAATAGCTTCTGATGACTATAACTACTTTATAGTCGCCTGCTATGAGCACCATTGGTGCCATAGCAGCCCTTAAGGATAACTATGCACAGTTATCCTTAAGGATCTTCAAAAATGAAAAGGACAATCTAGTATGTTTATTGAATTAAATGATAACGAACTGGCGACCATCCATGGTGCGCTTGGTATTGGAACTCCGGTTACTGGCAATTGTGATGGCAGCAATCTGCTCAACATTAATTTAAGCCTTGGCGCTAGCGGCAGTTGTGGCAACGGTAGCAGCGGCCCAGCCTACTATGCTCAGGGCGACGGCGGTTACTGTGGTAGCGGTAGCTACTGGAACCAGGGATATGCCGCTAATCCTGGAGGTTGCTGCGGCGCTCCCAGTTACTACTCGGCCTGCGGTTCCTGCTAATATAGTTAGCCCGAAAAAAGCTATCTAAACTTTACGAGCATACAAGTAATTACCGCTCGCCAAAGTAGCAGCTTAAATCCAGGTACCGCAGCACGGCTCGGATCGTGTTGCGGCACTCACCACCATACATACATCCTCCTCCTCCAATCCCCTGATTCCAGCCTGATATTTCATTTTCCTACGAGTACACATGGAAAAAGCTCAAGCTATCCCCCATTAGCTCTACAAAGAGATCCTTTTGTTATGTGGCACGTTCTAAGAGATAAGAGATAAATTCGCCGAGAGTTTACTTTCCGGTGGGCGGACAATAAAGGGTATATCATTAAGTAGCAATTGTTGTTGCAGAAGGTGGTGGTGGAATGCATATCCTTTTTATCTCACGCTATTATTATCCTGACAAGGCCGCGGCGGCGGTCTGCGTTGGTGAAACCGCGAAACGCCTCGTCCACTTTGGACATCAGGTAACGGTGCTCACGACCTTTCCCAGTTATCCAACTGGGGTTGTGTCACCTGAGTATCGAGGACGCCTACGACAGATTGAATTTATTGATGGGGTGCGCGTAATCCGCACCTGGAGCTATGCCAGTGCTAACCGTGGCTTCTTTAAACGCATCTGCTCCTATCTATCCTTTGGCTGTCTGGCAGCCCTGATCGCCCAGACCGCATTGGGAGCGCCTGATCTGATTATTGTTGAATCTCCTCCTCTCCTCAATGTAATCGTCGCCCATCTAATCGCCTGGCGGCAACATATTCCCTTTATCTTCTGGGTGGCCGATCTCTGGCCTGAAGCCGCGATACAATTGGGCGCACTGCGTAATCCGATCTTGATCAAATTAGCCCAATGGCTGGAATGGCAAACCTATCAACGCGCGCAACTGGTATGGACAGTGACGGAGGGGATGTACGCAGCGCTCATAAAGCGTGGACTCCAACCAGAGAAGGTTTTTTTTCTTCCAAATGGCGTTGATACCAGGCGTTTTCATCCGATCCCACAAGCAGAGGCCCGTAAGCAGCTGAGCTGGCCTGAACTGTTTACCGTTTTATATGCTGGCACCCATGGACTAACGCATGGACTTGGGACGCTACTGGATGTCGCTGAGAAGCTACGTGAACAGTCGGCTATCCACTTTTTACTAATCGGAGATGGCGCGGAAAAAGCGACCTTGATGGCACAGGCGCAGCAACGACAATTAACAAATATCCACTTTTTACCACCTCTATCCCATGAAGAGATCCCGCTGGCATTAGCTGCCAGTGACATTTGTCTGGCCCATACGCGCAAACTTCCTCTCTTTGAGAGTATGTTGCCGATGAAAATGTTTGAAGCCATGGCCTGCGGGCGCCCGCTTTTGCTGGCCCTGAATGGAGAAGCATGTCGCGTGGCCGTCCAGGAGGCCGGGGCGGCCATCCATTGTGAGCCAGAAAACCCAGAAGCTCTGGTGATGGGTATCGCCTATCTCTATACCCATCCTGATGTCGTTGCGCGCTTAAGCCAGAATGGACGGAATTATATTCAGACCCACTTTGATTATGACTATCTTACAGCCAGACTCCATGAACAGTTACAACAACTCATAGCACAAACAGATTGCTAACGACGGTATGACGGCTTTTTAAGTGGATTGTGTGTGACGTATACGTATACTCGGCAGGCAAAGGATGCGGAGAAAGGACGGCTCTGATGAAGAAGATTTCCTCTCTGTGTGAGGATGAGGCGGAAGATAACCGCTATATTCCAGGCTCGATGCATGTATGTATGCATGTAGTTAGGGATGTCCAGATCGATATTCGAGCACAACGTACGGCGGAAACTCTGGCGCGGGCAGGCTGCCAGGTCACGGTACTGGATGTAGCCACGCTAGAAAATACTATAGGAAATACCAGCGCTACTGGTTATATCGTTCAGCATATTAATGTGGCAACCGATTTTGGCGCAACACGTTTTACCCATGCAGCCTGGAGCAAGGCCCTCTCTATCTTTGTGCGAGGTACACTGAACTTACTGAAGCAACCGGCAGACGTCTATCACGCCTGTGAATTGACGGCTCTGCCCGCCTGTTATCTGGCCGCAACACTCAGGCGCAAACCATTAATCTTTGAAGCCTATGAACTTCCTTTGCAAGATATCCACTATAAAACTATCAGCAAGAGCCATCAACTCTGGTATGGCTTCATGAAAATCGCTCTGCGCTATTTGCTGGCACACTGTACCGCTGTTATCGCGGTCTCTCCCCCGATCGTTGCCGAGCTACAACGACGCTATCATATTTCGCGGATACTATTGCTGCGCAACATCCCTTACTACCAACACCCCATCAAGACTGATATGCTGCGCCAACAATTACGCCTTCCGGCCAGCAAGCGCATTGCTTTGTATCAAGGCAACCTGCAACCTGATCGCGGACTGGATCGCCTGGTGCGGGCCGCCGCTTATCTTGAACCTGAAAATATCATTGTCATGCTGGGACAAAATATCGGTACGACCCGTGCTGAACTTGAGCAGTTGATTATGCTGCAAAAAGTTCAGGCCCATGTGAAAATTCTAGCGCCGGTCCCTTATGCAGAACTTGCGACATGGACGGCCTCGGCAGATATAGGACTGACAATTATCCCACTGGACTATACGCGCAACATGAAACTCTGTCTGCCCAACAAGCTGTTTGAATATATTCAGGCCGGACTGCCGGTCCTTTCGTCTCCCCTGGAGGCTATACGCGATATCCTTGTCAGCTACAATGTCGGCAAGGTCGTACGCTCAATGAATCCAGCGGAAGTAGGTATGGCCATCAATAGCATGCTCAAAGATCCTGATGAACTAGCCTGTATGCGCGCTAATGCTCTGCGAGCAGCCAAACAGGATCTCTGTTGGGAGCGGGAGAGCCTGAAATTAATCGACCTGTATCGCACTATCTAGCCAGAGTTTGTGGAGAGCGATATTGTTGACACGTGGATAAAGCCAACAGTATAATACACGCAACATATCCATGAAACCCATTGCCATTTTTAACAGGTTCTATTAACGTAGAAATATTTCTATGTACTCAACTTGCACAACTGGAGTTTGCGATGACAATTATCAAGGATACTCTGACAAATACAGACGGACAAGAGATCGCTATGTATATTGAGGTGGATAATGTGCGGCAAGCGCCAGCAACGCGTAGCGCTGATCCTTATGGAAACACGCGAGGTGTTCCCCAGCAGGCACAGGACCTCTTTACCAAAGCCATGGGCCTGATCCAGCTCTGTGCCGAACAGGTCTCTACGAGTGTAGCGAACATCACCGAGAAAGCACGTCCACACTCCTTCGAGGTACAATTTTCCGTGAAAATCGACGCCGAAGTAGGTGCCGTCCTGGCGAAATCGAGCAGCGAGGCACAGCTACAGGTCACCCTCATGTGGGGCGAACACACTACCAAATAGCGTTGCCTGCTCAGAGGCATGCGGTCACGCTATTTTGTTGTTATAAGCTGGACCGTGATATAGTAAATGGGGATGATACAGTGAGCAAGGGGGAGGGTGAATATTTCAGCGTTTGAAGGATAGATAAAATTCATGGCGACTACAAAGACAACCATGTATATTACCAGACATGGTCAAACAGAATGGAATGCGGAGCGGAGGATGCAGGGGCATACAGATTCCCCGTTGACTGCCCTGGGTGTACAGCAGGCTTCCTGGCTGCATGATGCATTGAAGGATATAAATTTTTCAGCAATTTATGCCAGTCCACTTTTACGCGCGTATCGTACAGCCGAAATTATCAGAGGAGCCAGGCCAGAGGCGGTCATTCCCTGTGATGAGCTTAAAGAGATCGCTTTAGGAACATGGGAAGGACATCTTGGCAAAGAGATCGAGAAGGAAGATCCTGCCGAGTTTCTGGCATTCTGGAAGTCGCCTCAACAGTACCAGGCACATAATGGTGGTGAGACATTTGCACAGGTGCGCGCACGGGCTGTACCTAAAGTTGAGGAGCTACTGGCAACCCACGCAGGCGAAACAATCCTGCTGGTCACACATGCGGTAACCCTCAAAACCATCCTGAGCGAGTTTGACCAGCGTCCACTGGAGCTCTTCTGGGAACCACCGTTTATCCATCCAACCTCCCTTAGCAAGATTGTCCGCGACACCGAGGCAACAACCATTGAGCTTTACGCCGATATCTCTCATTATCAAGATAAAGAAAAATAGCAACAAGTAGCGGCAAGTCTTGCACCTGCAACCAGTTCACGTACGTAATGTTGTTCAACATGTGATCATGTAAAAAAGGAACCATCCAAATATATACCGCTTTGCATGGTCGTACGTCTACAGGTTGCAGGTGCAAGACCTGCCGCTATTTATATCGTTTGCCGGACAACACGGAACCAGAGGTCGGTTCTGGTGGAGGATTCGAGTATACGTGTTCTTTCTAGCTTCAGCTGCTCGTAGTTTAACGGCTCAAAGAAGCGTAGACCTTCACCGAGCAGGATAGGGACGATACCAATGTGGATTTCGTCCACCAGTCCTGCCCTCAGGCATTGTTGCGCGGTATCGGCTCCACCTACGACCATGACATGTTTATCACCTGCGGCTGCTTTTGCCTGCGCAATCGCGCTTTCAATGCCGGTGGCGACAAAGGTAATCGTCAATTTGTCGTTCTCTCCTCTGGCAGCTTTTTCTGGCACATGGTGCGTCAGGACAAAAATGGGGACTTGATATTCGTATCCGGTCATATCACCTTCTGCCATGTCATAGGCGTGTCGACCCATTACTACCGCACCTGTTGTGCGTATTTCTTCGCGCAACATCTCTGTATTGTGTAGCGCTTCAAAATCTGGGTACAGGCGGCTCACATCACCATTGCGATCACTCATAAACCCATCCAGTGACATGGTTGCGCCAGTAATAACTTTTCCCATAATCCCTCCATAGAATAAGTAGCAGTTTCTGCACTACTCCTATCCTACCCCCTTTGCTAGGAAAAAACTTCTTCTAGCTTGCTACTTTTCTGTATGTGCCGTTACCAGGGGCAGGACTTCAACCCAGGCGTCATAGGCGGCCTGGCCTCCAGGGATACCAGGGACGATGGTGTTGGCTTCAATGGATACGATGGGATCTCCACTGGTGACACGATTGATGCCACTCCAGCCATCGCGCATCCAGACTACTCCCTGGAGAACGTCATCGGTGACGTGGGCTCTGGCTTCAAATTGACCACGCTGATTGCTGATCTGAATCGCGCTCCCATCGGTTATGCCGCGTTGCAGGGCATCCTGGGGATGAAGCCATAATTCGGGTGCGGGATTAGCTCTGGCAAGGGTCGGTAAGGCCTGGCCTTCGTCAAAAAAGGAATGGAAGGCGGTCAGGGTGCGGCCCTGGCAGAAGCGTAATGGATACTCGCTGCCAGCTGGCTCGGTATAAGACGGCAAGGGGGCGATGCCAGCTTGCCTGGCACGCTCACTCCAGAATTCGATCTTTTGGGATGGGGTCTGGAAATTGTGGCCCTGATAGGCAATATGTGAGAGCCCGTTCTTCTGCCAGTAGCCTCCCTGCCGTTGTAACTCGGCGATGGTGAGCGGCTCGCCATCAGCCGTCTTTTGTCCGGCGAGCAGGGCGTTAACATAATCATCTTCATCCTGCCAGGGAAAGAAGTTGGGGATGTTGAGTTTTTGGGCAAGTTCACGCAGAACCGTGATCAGATTACGGCACTCGCCTGCAGGAGTAAGGGCCTGCTGCATAAGATAAATGTGGGTTGCGGTCTGCTTGAGTCCGATACCTTCCAGCCAGGCGGTAGCAGGCAGGATAAGATCAGCAAAGCGGCGGGCGGTCGCGTTCATAAAGAGATCGTAGGAGACGATCAGTTTGATCTGAGCCAGTCCACGGGCCAGTTCATTGGCGTCCGAGAAACTGGAGAGCATATTAGAACCAAACAGGAGCAATACGTCAAGCTGACCGTTAGCTAACGCCTTTGAGATGCTTGTCATATGGCTAGGGATCGCGGCCTCATCTGGCAGGGCTGGCATGGCGTCGGCCAGTACATCCGCGTAACCAGTTCCTTCTGGAGATGCTCCATGGCGCTGACCCAGGCCGCCGCCTGCGATGCCAAATTGACCGGTTAGAGCAGGCAGACAGGCAATGGCGCGCGCAGGCTCCCAGCCGTGCTGGTGCTTGAACATTGAGCTACCACCGAGCACGATGACGGCTGGCTTATCGGTAGCATAGCGGCGTGCCAGCTCACGAATACGCTCAGGCTCAATACCGGTAATCTGCGTGGCCCATTCAGGTGTATATTGTTGCAGATGAGCTTTAAATTCAGCAAAACCCTGTGTATATCTATCAATAAAGTCCTGGTCGTGTAATCCTTCTTGCAGAATCACATGGGCGATCGCCAGGGCGAGCGCGGCATCGCTCCCCGGTGGGAGCAAGAAGATTTCATCGCAGTGGCGGGAAACTTCTGTACGCCGGGTGTCGATCTGAATGACGTGGGCGCCGCGTTTACGAGCCGCAATCAGGTGTGGCGCGAGATCAGGCTGACTGGCCAGGGTCGCGCCCCAGAGAATAATGGTACGCGAGTTGGCGGCCATATCCTGTTTGGTATTGGTCTTCAGAGCGCCCGTCAGACCCAAACCATATCCACCCATGGCCCAACATACAATCGCAGTGATCCACTGCTGATACCCACCCAACAAACCAAGACGACTGAGTAGCACGCCTCCAAGTGGTCCATTGGTGCCGATGCCATGTCCACGCCAGAGTCCTACCCGCTCAGGCTGTGTCTGCTGAATCGCATCAACGATCAGCGTATAAGCATCCTCCCATGAACAGGGCTCCCAACGATCCTCACCCCGCGCACCCACACGGCGCAACGGCTGCAACAAACGTTTCGGATTATCAAAAATCTCGGCGCTAGCCTGCCCCCTGATACAAAGGAAGCCCTGGCTATCGGGATTATGCTTATCGCCTTTGATAGCTATGAGCTTATTATCCTCAACCTCAACAGTCATACCACATTGGGTTGGCAAACAATTCATCGGACACATCGTGGTGATCTGGCGCTTCACAACCATGAGAACTCGACTCCTTTTATACTACTCGATGCTTTTATCCTCTGCTATATAGGCAGCATAACAGATAACGCTATTATAGACAACGGCCAATAATAGCTTAAATTTCACGGAAATACCGGATTGGATGGTCAAGCTTGCGCACTAGAGCTCTCGGCCAGGACGAAGTTCCTTTTCATAGCGGCCAATGCGCATAGATACCTGCATGCCAACACTTTCATACAACCGCTGAGCACCGGTCAGACTCTGTGAATCCACACCGAGACCAACACTGGTGCTCTGCCGTTGATAAAAAGCACCAAAGGACTGATAGAGTAATGCTTTGCCCAGGCCCTGCTTACGCCAGGGGCGACGTACTCCCAGGGCGGAGATCCAACCTTTATTATCCTCAGTAGTACGACAGCGAGCTACGCCTGCGACCTGCTCGCCATCCATAGCGAGAAACCAGAGACTGGGATCAAAGTGCTCGTGCACATGGCCCTTTTTCCATGTCTCATAGCTCTGTGGATTATGAGCCCACATGTCGCGAAAACTGTCCTCGGTTGCTGCATAGACTCGATAAATATCCTCAGGACTGCCATCACAGACTCGCAACGTGATATGAGCCGGCCAGACTGGAGCTAGTGGCGGCTCCGTTAAGGTGATACTCATGCGAAAATAAACACGTGTCAATGTATAAGCGAACTTTTCCAGCAGATTGATCGATGCATTGCTACTAGCCACAACATTATTCACCAATACCAGGCGTGTATCTCCTGGTACCTGCCGCACAATTTCAGCGGCCCGTGCCTCCAGCAACTCGATCAAAGTTGTACCGATACCATTATTATAGTGGCGAGGATGTACATAACCATCAGCCAGCAAGCGTCCACCAGACGACTTAAACGTCAACGTAGCATAACCACACAACACACCATCATCCGCCACGACCACCCAGCTATCTCTGGCTACATCCAGCCCCAGCCAATCATGTTGTATATCCTCAGTCGGATAGAGATCAGCCTCGCCAGTCTCATATTCATCAAAAGCATAGATCAGCTGACTTATCGCAGGTATATCAGCAACAGTTGGGGGGCGCACACTATAGCCAGGACGTAAATGGGGATACATAAAAACCTCTCTCCGCTGTTATTATATGTTGAGCCAGAACAAAGCAAAGGTCCATATTAGAAGATAGATATAGCTAGACTTATTAAAGTCTACATAGTATAAACATCCGCATCAAAAACTTCAAGCCACTCGACACCACGAAATTT
The DNA here is from genome assembly GCF_003967575.1 of Dictyobacter alpinus. Taxonomy (NCBI): domain Bacteria; kingdom Bacillati; phylum Chloroflexota; class Ktedonobacteria; order Ktedonobacterales; family Dictyobacteraceae; genus Dictyobacter; species Dictyobacter alpinus. Next base: position 2,137,053 of record NZ_BIFT01000002.1, on the reverse strand, counting down.
ATAAGAGGAGCTCCAAAGTAGCAGCATTTCTTGCCCCTGATACCTTTTCATGTAATAAATATCGCTCAAATACACATTATCGATACTGGCAGATCAAAGCGCGACAGCCCCTGGCCTGGACCTGCTCTTACCTGGTAGCAATCGCAAAGGGAGGCCCAATACAGCTCTCGTAGCGGTATTTCATATCCGACATGCTCATGACCAGGCGCTGTAACATAGGCTGAGGAGACGGCCCACGTCAATGTACCCAACATGGTCATGATTGATGATCCGGTTTTGGCTGGTGCAACGTGTGAAGCGGACCGAGCGTACGTCGAGTGGGCGCCACACGCAAGGCCGCACTGCTGAGTTTACGTGGGCCAATGTGCGAGAACGAGACGCAGTGCTGTGGCGCCTACACGCATCTTATTTAGGGTGAGCTAGATACACAGGTACGTTTTAGAGTGGAACGTCCCAGTTCCACCCGTGCCTGGATCAACAGGATCACGAATCATGATGCGTATGCTTAAACATTGCTCAACGATCATGCTTGAAGAATATTGATCAGTGTAGGCGCCACAGGCATGCGCTGCTGACTCAACACGTTTCGCCCTTGATCAAGCCGCATGCCGACCTCGCGTGTGGCGCCCACTCCACGTACGATGCGCTGCTTTTTTATGCCACATCTTTTATAGCCACAAAAGCGCTTAACCGAAAAGTGTTGGTGCTTGTCGCTGCGAACGTATCCCCAATCCACAGCAAGCAACCAGAACCCACCTCGCTCAGAACCTTGCCCCCCCCCTCCCCCACGCAAACACTCACATCCATTTGAACCTTCTATAACCCCATACCTCACAACCAAAAAAGAGAGGCCCACCTTCTAGATCATTCTCCTGATCACGGCGGGCCGCTTCTTGTATCTTATCTACTTATGCTCAAGCTAATCAAAGTGAGACATATTCAACCTCGCTTTCATATGAAAATCACTATAGTTCATATGGACAACATGAAGACATGTTTACCGTACAGTCTCAAATTAACTAAAACCAGGGAACAAAAACATTTGGCTTTACATTAAGCGCTTGCCACATATTAATGTGAGCCAAGCTCAACACAATAAATGTCAAGACTAAGAGGGATAAAACTACCAATACCAAAAGTGCCATAACTTGTTTGTTACGAAGTGAGAGAAGCATCTGTGGCAGTCCTTTCGCTAAATGCGCGTTTCGTTAAATGTGCATAGTCTTTTCAGGGCGCAATGTTTAGTATTCGGTAGATTCAAATAATCTTGAAACGAAGACTAACACGGTTCCTTGTAACAACAAAAACAATGATTGGTTTTTTAGTTGCATGATTTAAAGCCTAAAATGAAGTCGGACATTTATTTCAAAAGCAACTATATCGTCTTCAGCTTGTGATTAAAATATACACGTTTTATGAGGAAAACATGGTCGATTTTGTCCATAAACTAGAGGACTGCCTATATATTGAGAACGAGAAGAGGACCTTCTATTTGTTTGAAGGTATTAAAAAAATTGGGTGGAGATCACAAATTGGGAGGTGTATCACATTATGAGGTGGACATCCAAAAATTGGAAGATGTTTCTTTGCTATTCACAAGTTCACCCCCCTGGGATCTTTGATTAAAAGGGGGGATAAATATCATATCGAAAAATACCATCTGATATGTATTTGAATTCAAGTCCTTTTTACTAAAAGTTTTAATTTTTCCATTTCCATACTTAGTTCTTGTAAATCTAACTCAGCACCACAGGCATCAAATATTTGATAGGCTTCTTGAAGGTAATTTAGTCCACCTTGATTAACTCCTGTATTTGCTTCTACCATCTCTAACAACAAACTACCATAATTTTTCAGAATACGAGCATATTCGATTTTCATACCGCTTTTACGAAAGACGGGAAGCGCTTGTTCATAATATCTGATAGCTTGTTCATGTAATCCACTATGAGCACATAAATAACCTAAAACGTGTTGGGAACGTGCAACAAGCCAACTCAATCTAAGTTGTTGCGCTTCTTTTAATGCAAGAGTGGAATGTAGACGAGCATCCTCATATTGCTTTAGTTGAAATAAAACCTGGGAAATAATTAGTCTTCCTTCAATTCTTGACTCCATTTCAAGACTTTCAGAATTAAGTGCTCGTAACAATGCTTTTTTTGCATTCTTTAGAATGCTTTTTTTATCTGCTTTACTATTGTTATTATCATCACCAATAATATATTTTTTATATTGTATCAGATGTAAATATCCCAGCATTACTAAAGTAAAACTCACATAAGGTAAAACATGTGTTTTACGCCCAACAGTTATAGCATTAACTAATACTGATTGTGCTTCAGAAACTTTTCCCTGTTCCAATAAAGAAAATGCTAGATAAGCGCTATATACACAAGTAGAGGGAGGATCTTTAACCAAATCTAGTGCTCTTATTAATTCGTCAGATGCATCAGCAAGATTTCCTATACGTATATTTAGAACACCCATATTACATAAAATCATTGACTCAAGCGGCTTATCTTCAATATACTCAACAATATTATAGGATTTGCGAAGTACGGATTGTGTTAATGTATATTCTGCCGTTCTCAAATACAAATCACCCATATCACAATTGATAATAGCGATCTCTCTCTGATAATTATTCTGCTCAGCTATTGCAAGAGCTTTATTGAGATGGGTTAGAGCATCCTCACACTGCCCAAGAGCAGCCTCAACATGACTTAGCAATGTATGAATTCGACCAATTTCAACAAGATTCCCATTAAGTGCCCTCTTCTTTATTGACAAATATGACGAATCTTCATCTAATGAATTTGTTTGTATTTCAGAAAAAAAGTTCAAAGCCTCATTCGCTCTTATCTTGGTTTCACTATAATTTCCCTGTCGCAACAAAACATAACTTTGTTGAAATTTAATTTTTGCCCACACAATACCATTAATAACATCCACGTCGTGTAAAGTTTTAGCTGCACGCTCAATATATTGCATACATTTTAATAAATCTCCTTGGCTATACCACGACACACCTATTTCCCATAAAAGCATTGCTTGAACTTGAGCGTCTTGCTTAATTTCAATGGACGGTTTGTTATGTGTTTGAAAGTGTAGCTTAAAAGCATTTTCATAAAAATGACGAGCTTTTTCAAATTCTCCTCTGACTCTATTACACTCCCCTATACGCTCTAGTAGGTACGATACTCGCTGCCAATCATCATGATTTGCCCCTAAGTGCTCAAAAGCAATTCGATAATGATCTTCAGCCTCGCGATAAGAAGAGAGTAATGAAGCATTGTTTCCAGCTAATTCTGCGTATTGAGCAATCAATTCATCGTCGGCTCCGCCCTTTACCAGGTGGTTAGTAATAGTAGCCGCGCCCTCTTCTTCGTGGTTTTTGTACATTTTGCGGAAGACTTCGGCGGCTTTGCGGTGCTGGCTGGCACGGCGGGCGGCGGACGAGCGGTCGTAGAGGTAGGTTGAGAGCAGCGGGTGCCAGAAGTGGTAGGTAATTTTGGTGCCGGTACCTTCTTCTGTAAGCATGCCGGAGGTGAGGGCTTCTTCTAGCAGTTCCAGGACAAGGTCTTCGTTTTCCAGGGTGTTGCCTTTGGATTCCATTTCGCTGATAACCTGGAATTCAAAGGAGCCTCCCAGGACGGCGGCTTTGCCGAGCAGTAGCTGGCATTTTTCGCTGAGACGGGCCATACGTAGGGCGAGGACGGCGCTGATGGTATCGGGCAGGATGTCGTTGCCGCTCCTGGCGAGGGCTTCAAGCGAGGGGAGGTTTTCGACGACGCTACGGGCCAGTTCTTCAGCGAAAAAGGGGTTGCCGGCAGCACGATCGGTGATCTTTTCAATCATGGGCTCAGGTGCGTGCGAGACCTGGGAGACGAGTGAGGTGATATGGTCGGCGCTCAAGAGGTCCAGGGAGATAGTTTCTACGGCGTTCTCGCGGCGCAGGTCGGTCAGTAGTGGCCGTAAGGAGCTATTCTGCTCCAGTTCGTTTTCACGGCACGTGCCGACAATTACAATGGGATAGCCATAGGTACGGCGGGCCAGGTAGGCGAGCAGTTCACAGCTACTACTATCGGCCCATTGCAGGTCGTCGAGCGCGATCAGGAGTGGTGTGCTCTCGCTGATCAGGGTCAGCAGCTCACGAGCAGCTTCCCAGAGGCGCAACTGCTCTTGCTCGGGCGAGAGCGATGAGGGAAAGTTGACGGTCGAGAGCAGATCATGGATCTCGGGTAGCAGGGTACCCAACGGCTGAAAGACCAGGGGCCGCCGCTTGACTTCTTGCCGCTGCCAGACACCCTGGTCCATGGCTTTGCGCAGAACTTCGGTCCACAAGCGATAGGGAATATTACCTTCCTGCGCATAGACACGGCTCCAGGCTACGGCCCAGCCCTTTTTCTTGGCTTCCCGTCCCAGTTCCTCGGCCAGCCGCGTCTTGCCAATACCGACATCACCCATCAACAGGACACATTGGGGGCGGCGATTTGGATCCAGCGTAGCCACCGTCGAGCGGCGCTGTGATCCCAGGCGGAAACGAGCCGTCTGCTCGGTCGCGGCAATCAGGTCCTTGAGTTGAGTAAGTTCCTGCTGACGACCAACCAGAGGACTTTGATGGGTACGTCCAATCTGGACCGCCGCAGACTCACTCACCCCCATAGGAGCGCTGGTGACCTCACGAACCTTGCCATCAACAATCCTCTCATCATGGGGCTGACCATCTTTATTGCTACCGCGGCGCAGATCTTCATACAGCTTGCGCGTATCTGGCAAAGGCAAAATCGCATATTCCTGCTGCAACACATGTGCCAGCTTTTTATAGGCACGGAGCGCCTCACCACGACGTCCCAACTTCTCCAGCACAATCATCAGGCGCTGCACGCCCGCCTCATTGGTAGGATCGGCCGATATCAACTTATCCAGTGGCTCAATCGCATGCAGGAGGGCATCACGATTAATCATCAGATCCGCCAGTTCCAGCAACAAACCAATCCAGCTGCGCTGCAACGACTCACGGCGTGCCCGTGTCCATTCATTGCGGCGATCCTCAGACAAAAATTCTCCGCCATACAGGCTGGCCGCCTCTTTGAGCAACTTCTCCTTCGTGCCAAGATCCTCATCACCCCTGATCTCATGAGCCTTCACAATCAGCTGCTCAAAGACATCAGCATCCACCCAGATCTTTGAGGAATCCGCCAGGGATAACACTTCGCGCTCAGTCAGGAGCAATGGAGAGGTCGCCGGACGATTACGGCCCGGCTCAAATACTTGCCGTAGACTATAGACCGCCCGATCCAGCCGACCGACCGCCGTTTCTATATCCAGGTCCGGCCAGAGCGCATCCATCAACTGCTCACGACCCAGTTTACGCCCACCCACACTGATCAGACAGCCCAGCAGAGCCCGTACACGCTGCTGCTTCCAGGCCGCATCGGTCGCCGTCTGCCAGTCCAGATGATCATGTGGATCGCGGCGCTCAAGCCGAAATTGCCCCAACGTATAAATACGGATAACCGACTGATCCTTCTCAGCCGCCTGCGCTGCCGCCGCCGACTGATTCCCCTGCATCGCAGCCTCTTTATCAGCCGGCAAATGCTTCCCAATATAAGTACGAGTCGTACGACCATCTATCGTCTGGTAAGCATACCAATAAGGACCATGACCAATACCTTCACGGCACCGCTTACAACGAGGCTTTCCGCAATAACTGACTTGCTGATGATAGGTAATTTTATCATTCATCACAGATACTCCTGACTTCTCAGTTAAGTCTAAAGCCACAGCCACAGCCGCCTGACATAGCATTATTCCTGTGGACCGGAACGAGATGCAGTCGCGACATACGCGCTATTTCGATATCCCTGACTGAAAAGTACATAATCGTGAAAGGGATGGCCATGGGCAATTTAGGATCAATACAAAGACGAACGATACCCCCGCTACATCAAAAAACTATCAGAGTAGGAGTATACAGCATATTAGATAAAACATCATCATTGCAAAGAAATTGCATTAAGATTTTATAAACATTGTCCGGCAAAACAGGGTTGCGCGCCAGACAATTGTCATAGGAAATGGTCGGTAGTTTTACATTAGCAGCGAAATAGAGAGACGAAGAGGGCATAAAAAAAAGTCTTTTCAACAGTGCGAGAAAGACATATAGTAGTAGGTCATAGCGCTATCAAAAAGACCTTCAACAAGTCAACCCGGATAATGCATATTTTTAGTATATGGATCTCAAGCTCAGATACACATATTTCGTGCTCACCTGAACTTAAAAACTAGCATATACTATCAAATACAATTCATCAACAGATGCTGACAAAAGGTACATTTATTCTAACAATACAACATAGCGACCCTGAAAAGAGACGGCCAGCGTGTCACCTTCACGGATATCGGCCTGCAATTCCAGGCGTCCTTTTTTATGGGTACGCAACATACGATTGAAGCGCACAATCTGTTCCGGCATAGGCCGATAACAAAAGGCCGAAAAATCCCTTTTAACGGGATGTAAATATTTACATGAGCTATCTTGAATCACGATCTCGCCCGTCACATTACACTCCTGCAGCACAAACCAGACCATGCTCCATCCAGCCAGCGTCAACAGAGCACTGAGACTACCACCAAAGGCCGTGCCAGCGTGATTCACATTTTCGGCCAGCGGCGCATCCAGGCGCAACATACGCTCATTATAAGCGCCCACGGTCAGATGAAAATGCTGCGTAATCGGTATCTCTTTATAGAGTAGAGCTTGCAACTCTTGTAATTGATCTTGCATTGGATAGTTGCCTTCCTCCCCCTGAAAAACACACATGTCTACAGTGTACCTTTTTTTCGGCCGCTAATCAAATGCTGAAAATGTTACATAATAAAACATTTTAGCGATTCATGCCCATGGATAATGACAGAGCTTATCCCTGCGACCAATACTCCGTAAGACCAGGTACCAACCAGAGGGTGGACGTACCTGAATTTTCCAGCCTCAAGGCGACGTGTTTAAGCGGCATAGCATACGTGAACCGGTAGCAGGGACAAGCCCTGCCGTTACTTATGTGTTTTGGGAGGGTATTGTTCGATATTGCGTATCATGGCGGGGATCCACTTTTTGGATTCGGGCAGAACATACATGGCTTCGGAGAGGATCCAACGAATGCTGGTGATCAGGATGCAGACGGCTCCGATGGCGATTTGCCAATCGATCGGCCGACTAAGCATGGGACGGATGCAGTCGTAGGTGCAGGCCCAGCGTTTGACTTCGGTTTCATAGGCCTGGATGATCACATTGGCTTCTACTTTGCGAAAGGTGCCAGCATGGACCAGACTGTACATGTCTCCCAGATACGGACTTATATATGCCATAGCCCAATCGACCGGGACGACGGTATCGTCGCTAATCACGAGATTCTTGACATGGTAATCGTTGTGGCAGAGCACGGCTGGCAGATTGGCATAGAGCTCCTGTAACTGCTCTGGAAACCATTGGGCGACTGCGCTCAAGACTGCTTTTTGCGTGCTATCCAACCCTTCATGTTGTAAGAGAAAATCCAGGGCCTCTATGTAGTAGTCGAGGGTGACTGTATATTGATCAGATAATACTATATGTGCTGTCTGTAGTTGAACTAACGAGGCACAACGTAAACGGGCCAGTACACGGGCCGCTTCCTGAAAATGCTCGGTCTGGGGCTGCTGTTCCAGGGTATCCAGGCCAACATCCTCTAAGATAAACAACTGCTCTGCTTCCGCCTGCCAGTACGAGTGCAACTGAGGTCGAGGAGCATGCAGGGGCACCAACACGTCTTGATAGAGTGGCAATTCTATCGCCATTGATCCTCGACTGCGCTTGGCAATCCACGTCTCCCCATAGCGTGTGGTCATACGCCAGACTTCCGAGAGTCCCCATTGACGTAGAAGATCCCAGCGCACCGTCTCCGCCAGTACAGGTAATTGCCAACTATAATTACGCCAGGGCAGCGGAATAGTATTTATGTTTTGCATATATTTTCTCATTGTTATAGATAACAAAATACAGCACTACACACGATAGTATATACGACATTTTGCCTTGCTAGCAACTACCTGCTGAACACTGGATGTTCATGCCTATACCTCTACAAAAAAGGAAGGGCTTTTCAATTGTCCTGATTACGGAGTACACTAGAGTAGGTGTCGTATGCCTGGCATTGGACGACACTTTATTGTCATAAGGAGACAACTATAAAATGACAGATCAGACAACTTCGACATATGAAGAACCATTACAGTCCTGGCAGGATGGTGCTACCAGGACTGCAATTATAAATTTTGTTCAACGCGTTACAGATAGTACTCATCCAGCTTATGTCCCGCCAGCAGAGCGTATTGCGGCCTTTGATAATGATGGTACATTATGGTGCGAGAAGCCTACCTATGTGCAGGAAATTTTTATTATCAAACATTTCCATAACCAGGTTGAGCAGCAACCAGAACTGCGCCATGTCCAGCCCTACAAAGCTTTCTGGGAGAATGATCGCTCCTATTTCGAGACGTTAGATATGGAAGCAATAAATCAGCTTATGCTGCAAGCAATATCCTCTATTCCACAAGCTGAATATATTCAAAGAGTGCAAGATTTTTTTAGAGATATACGTCATCCACATTATAATCGACCGGTTACCGAGCTGGCCTTCACACCAATGCTAGAACTAATCGAGTACCTGAATGCTTACCAGTTCCAGATCTATATCGTCACCGGCGGCGAGACCGATTTTGTCCGTGAGATATCCGAGAAAATGTATGGCATCCCACGTAGTAAGGTCATTGGGAGCTCGGTCGCGGTCAAATTCGAGCTGCACAACGGCCGTCCAGTATTGGTCCGACAGATGAGTATGCTGGAGCCATTTAACGAGGGTGAAGGCAAAGCCATCAATATCCATCATCATATCGGTCAGCAACCGATTCTAGCCGTTGGCAATTCTAATGGTGATCTGGATATGCTGCTCTACATCGAAGATCAGCAACGTTCAACCCTGCCACTATTGATCCATCATGATGACGCCGAGCGTGAATTCGCCTATGAAGAGGGTGCCGAAAGAGCGCTGAAAGCCGCCGCCGAACGTAACTGGAATATTATCAGTATGAAAAACGATTTCAAACGTATCTTCTCATTTGTGCCCGAGCGTGTAACCAGCACATCTAAATAACTTATATACTTTAGAGGAGGAAAATGGCGAGACGGTCGCGATCGTCTCGCCATTTTCCTCCTCTAAAGAGTGGGTATGTGGAGAACTTGCATATGGCATTAACTGGCCATGAGTTACTCCTTAACGACCATCGGGATAGTTGAGACGATCATCCACAGGAGGCTGCTCACGCTCAGTTCGCTGTGGCTCAGGCGTCTCATTAGGACGTCCAGGTGCCGGCTGACCAGCATAGGATGATGGCTGACCAGGCTGTGGATAGGGCTGCCATCCATAAGGTGGTTGACCCGGGTATGACGGCTGCTGTGGCTGGCCTGGGTATATTGGCTGCCCCGGATACGGAGGCTGGCCCGGCTGTGGATACGGTTGACCAGGATGCGGCTGACCAGGATATGGCTGACCAACAAAGGGCTGACCAGGATATGGCTGACCAACAAAGGGCTGACCAGGATATGGCTGACCAACAAAGGGCTGACCAACAAAGGGCTGACCATAGGCATAACCAGGATGGGCCTTATTAAAAAGATGACGTCCAAGCAATCCACCCAGCGCGCCTACGCCTGCGCCAATGCCAATAGTAAGCAATAATACAAAAATCAAACTAAAAATACTTGTAGCAGCAAGAATTGAGCGCGTGGCATCTGGTCCGAGTTGAGAAGAAGAGCTGCTAGACGGCAACTGATTAAGAGTTTTAGGTAATGAATACGAATAAATGACGATCACGGCAAAAATAGCATAGGGAATTCCATCAAAGATAGCAGTCCATATACCTGCGATAGTACCAGTGCTTACTTTGCCTGTCTTGCGCGCTGCCAGCACACCAACCAGAAACAAGATACCTAACACAAGCAGCCAGTCAAGTCCAGTAGTCAATAGACCAAAACCAGCAACGGAAGGTGAAGCAAGTAAAAATGTATTGATGCTATTATTAATCGCTCCCAGCACAAATAATCCCAGACCAAAGATCAGACCATGGTAGAATGCAACTTTTCCTCCCTCAGGAGGATTATAATCAGGCTGCATACGATACTCCTTGCTAAAAAGCAGAGCGGCATTTCAAATCATTGAATATGCTTTTTTCATTTTAAACTTGTATATAGTTTATTTTGTCCCCGCCTTATTATAAAAGAAAAAAAGCCATATCACCAGCGCTTTAGCGATGATATGGCGGCAATTTGTTAGCTGATCAACTTATTGGTTGTAAGGGGTATCTGTAGGAACCCCTGCTGGAGCGGCTGCCGGACGAGCCTGGCTACGTCCAACCAGTCCAGCCAGTGCACCAATACCGGCGCCCAGGCCAATCTGAACCGCCAGGGCTATAATCAAGCCGATAATAAAGGCGGCAATTGTAGCGCTCTGCAACGCCGCAGCCGATTGATGGGTCTGAGCAGCAGCCCTATTAATAGAGTCCTGTATGTTAGCAGCGCCAACAGTGTAGAGGCTAATAATACCCCAGATCAGGCCAATGATGCCACCAACCAGACCGGCAGCCAGGCCTGCAATTGTAGCGGCCGATACTCTGCCAGTCTGACGTGCAACCAGGAATCCAACCGCACACAGACCAACCAGCCAGACCAACCAGCCGATAATGCTAAAGAAGCCAAGTTTAGTAAAAGTATCCAAAAGACTGCAAATAACGCCAACGACGCCAATACCGGCGCCATAGATAGCGCCCTGACGAAACGCAAACTTCCCTGTACCAGGCTGATTTACAACAGGTTCCATTGTTGTAGCTCCTATCACTAAAATAAAAATACCGTCACAAATTTTGTAGATAAAGATCGATTAGAATGCTAAATGTATTTAGCACCTTATAACTAATTATAACACGTAAGATTGATAAAAATAGATTCTATTCTTTTGGTTTTTTTCTTAAATACACTTCATTTCTAAGCATTTTCTTAACTTTGAGTCAATGCTTGATTCCACTACTATCATTAGGGATAAGTTGTTCATTCATACTTGAACGATAAAAGGCCCATGCCCTCTTTATTCATAGAGATCACTCCAGTATTACGATTACTTGCGTATACTGAAATGGAAAAACACTTAGCAAAGTATTTCGTGAGGAGGGAGAGGTTCATTATGCGCATTCTCTTTGTGACGCCCTATATTCCATCATCAAGCTGCATACGCTCATTTAATTTAATTAAGGCGCTTTCAAAAGAACATGATATCTCTCTTGTTTCCTGGCTGGTAGATCAACATGAATTAAAACTGGTAAAAGAGATCGAGAATTATTGTACCTCGATCGATCTGGTAACCCATTCGCGGCGCCAGGCTTACACCAATTGTCTACGCGCCCTTGTGGCAGAGTTGGCCTTTACGCGTGAGCGTATGCCTTTACAGTTGGCCTACTATCAATCTGACATATTTGTGCGTTGTCTCAAAGAAGTTATTCGGCGACAGAGGATTGAGCTGATCCATGGCGAGCAGATGAGGATGGTACCCAGCCTCAAGGCGCTGCGTAAAGAGAGCAAGCTGCCCATAGTTTATGATGCCGTTGATTGCTCCTCGTGGCCTCTGGAACATACGATGGATCTGTCAGGACATCCATTGAAGAGGCTGTTTATTGCCAGTGAGTTGCGGAAGATGCGCGACACTGAACAGCATGGCTTAAAGCATTTTGATCAGCTAGTAACCACGAATGCAGCGGACAGAGATCGGCTGAGACAATTGTTAGGACCTACATACAAAGTCGCAGCGATAAGCAACGGCGTGGATGTCGATTATTTTACACGTCAGATGCCCCATAGTACGACCTGTTCTCTTGTCTTCTATGCTGAACTTGACTCTTTTCCTAATACTCAGGCGCTATTGTATTTCCGTGAACATATTTTGCCTCTCGTCTGGCAGGAGAAGCCAGAGACGACATTAACGATTGTGGGCGCTAATCCACCACCAGCCGTGAAGGCGCTGGAGTCGGATCCAAGGATTGTGGTTACCAGCGATGTGGCCGATGTACGGCCGTATCTGGAAAATGCGACGGTGGCGCTGGCACCTTTTCTCGTAGCGACTGATATCCAGTTCAATATACTGGTAGCAATGGCTATGGCGCTTCCTCTTGTCACGACCACGCGCTGTAGCCAGGCGTTACGCGCCATACCTGGCCGCCACCTGATGGCCGTCGAAGGTCCCTATGCCTATGCTGAAGCGATTTTGACGCTACTCAATTATCCTTATCTGACTCGCACCCTGGGAGGGCGCGGCCGGCAATTTGTGGTGGATCACTATAGTTGGACCAGCACCAGCAGGACACTTAATCAGCTCTATCACCTCATATCTGATATTACTCCTTATCCAGCAATTGAAACACCATTACCTTTTCCACATAATCCACACACAGAACAGACACGCAAAGTATGAGGCGCTCTATCATAGCGGACAACAAACATACAGAAAAGAGGAGTCCCATGGGAACCGGGCAACATGTACGAGCACTACTCAAACGTTGGAAATTGATCCTCCTGTGTACCCTGGTGCTGGGATCAGGAGCATATCTGGGCAGTGAACTGATTGTGCCCAGGTATCAGGCGACAGCAATCATTGAGATCATGACCCATCCAGAACATAGCTCAATGGATATCAATACTGTGCTGGCCAGTGGCCAGCTGGTACAGACACAGGCACAGCTGGCTATCAGCTTACCTGTACTACGCGAGGTCGCCTCCCATTATCCGGACATGACCATCGAGCGGCTGGCCACCGATATCAGCGTCAATCCTAAAGCAGGCACACAGCTTTTCTCTATTGATGTGCTTGATCAAGATCCCTGGCGGGCGGCGGCGCTCGCGAATGATGTGGCGACAACCTTAATCAAGCAGCAAATTGAACTGATCCAACAGAATAAATCTATCTCACAAAAACAGATTCAGCAGGACATCAAGCAGACACGACAACAGATCGACGTAACCGAGAAGCAACGTTCCCGGCTCCAGGGGACACCAAAAAGCGATTTTGATGTGCGCGCACTGGACGCAAAGGCAGAGGATTTACATCTCCATTATAATCAACTGCAATTATTACTGACGCAATTAGAGTTAGCTGAAGCCCAGGGAAATACGCTGCTACGTATCGCCCAATCCGCCCAGCCCGCCACCAGTCCTGTTCAGCCTGATATAACGGTGAACACCGCTTTAGGATCGCTCCTTGGCTTGTTGGTTGGTTTGCTACTGGCCCAACTCTTTGAACTGCTCGATCCCAGGATCCGTTCTGAGGAAGCCTTGATGCGACTGGTAGATTGGCCGGTGCTGGCCACCATCTGGCGTGAGAAGCAGAAAAACAGCAAAAAGCACGCGGGTAAGAACAATGAACTGCTTCTACCAGAAGAGCATAGCGCCAATATCGAAGCATATCGGCTGCTACGTACCAACATCAGCCTGATCCAGACGCATAAGCCACTGCGCTCAATTTTGCTGATCAGTGCCACGCCCCAGGACGGGAAGAGCACGGTTGCGGCCAACCTGGCAATTTTCATAGCGAAGGCGGGCAAAAAGACATTACTGATCGATGCCGATCTGCGTCGGCCAACCCAGACACGAAAGTTCCAACTAACAGGCGAACGTAAAGGCTTAAGTAGTGCCATTCAATACTGCTCGCAGGAATATCTTATCGCCTCTTCAACCCGTCCCACACACGAACAGGTACGGACAAATTTAAGCTTGCCACTCACTGATTATGTCTATACGACGGATATTCCTGCCCTCTCCATCATGCCAGCAGGTCCCTTGCCGGCCAATCCACCAGATGTCCTGGACTCACAGGCAATGAATCTCGTACTGGCCAATCTGGAGGCCAGTGACTTTGAGATGATCATTTTTGATACACCCCCCTTGCATGGCCTGGCCGACACCACCATTCTATTAGCGAAAGTCGATAGTGTCTTGATCGTGCTCGACATCACTAAAACACACAAAAAGAACTTGAAACGTATGCAAACGCTATTAGAGCAATATGGCAACCAGATTCTGGGTTGCGTCATCAACAAACAAAAATATAATCCAAAAGAAGTTCCTTATAGCTATTACCGCAATCAACCCGTTACGAAAGATGATCGCAGCACCAGCGTACTTCCAGAACAGGAAAAAGCCGATACGAAACGGAAGAAGTCCTATGCAGAAGTTATTGTTACTACGAATACATCCAGAGCAGCCGGCGTAAAAGGAGTGACGGCAGACAAACAGATCGCGGAACAGGATACACTACCAGTCATGGCGACGGGTGATCAGCAACAGGAAGGCTATCTGACCCTTGAGGATGGCATACACCTCTACTATAAGGTCATCGGCAATCGACCAGAGACGCTTATTATTCCAGCGGCTAGCTGGTTGGCCGCTGACCTGGAGGCGCTGGCGAAAGAATATACGCTGATCTTTTATGATCAACGTGGACGTGGCAGGTCCGCTGCGCTGATAGATACGTCCAAAATTGGTATGCAACATGATGTCAGTGACCTTGAAGCGATCCGCCGCCACTTTAAGGTGACCACCTGTTCACTGCTAGGCTGGTCGTATCTGGGTGGAACCACCGCGCTCTATAGCATGCAGCATCCTAAGCGTGTGCAATGCCTGATCCTGGTAGCACCAATGGCCGTGCGCTATGGTGAATATGCCGACGATAGACAGCTTGATCCTGATAAGCGCCTGGACCCTAAAGCAATTCAGCGCTTAAAAGAGATGCTGGACGCAGGTATGGACAAAAAGGAGCCCGGTACATACAACAGAGAATACATCAAAGCGACGCGCTTACCCAGACAGATGGGGAAACCCGCAGCCCTGGCACAGATGAAAAGCGATCCCTGGGTATCATCTAATGAGTGGCCGGAGGCCCTTTCAAACTACTTTGATCAATTCGCCGCATCCATGGGCGAATGGGACTGGCGCAGCATGGCAACCACACTTGAAGTACCAACGCTGATCATACACGGCGCCGAAGATCTGCTTCCTCTGGCAGCATCAAAAGAGTGGGCCGAGACCTTACCCAATAGTCAGTTACTGATTATCCCTGGCGTAGGTCATTATCCCTGGCTTGAAAGTCCTGAGATTTTTCTGCCCGCGATTGCCAACTTTATCAGAGCAACCTCTTCCCAAAAAGTAGTGCCAGTACAAAAAGTAGCAATCCAGCAGAGGCGACGTAGTAAGGGATAATAAGTACTTTTATCATTATCCATTGAAATAATGCACAAAGCATGCTATAACAGAACAGTTCTGAATACCAGGAATGAATAGAAGAGCCATTGGGAAAGGATGCACCATGACGTCACAGGACCTAACTCGCCTGATTGATTTTCATAGCCACTATTATGATGAGGGCTGGCTCCCAATACCAGTTCCACAAGGGACAAACGGCGCTGCTCGCGCCTGGCCTTTGTTGACCAATATCGAAGCACAACTGGCGGCAATGGATGTTGCGGGCATCGACGCCAAAGTTATTAGCGCCCCTGCCAGCACGATAGTGTCACCGGTAGAACAACTGCCATTGATTCTGATGGAGCGTATCAACGATCAAATAGCCAGCCTGGTGGCTCGCTATCCCGATCGCTTATCCGGGCTGGCCACCATCGATGCCTTCCAGGGCAAGGCGGCGGCCCGTGAAGTTGTACGTGCAATAAAATCATTGCATCTGAGCGGGATCTGCGTAGATTGTTCGCAGGGAGGGCGCTATCTGGACGCGATCGAGGCCCGGCCAGTATTAGAAAGCGCCGCCGAGCTTGGCATCGCCGTCTTTGTGCACGCAGTTAGTCCAGCGGGCCTGACCGAACGGCTCTCCCATCTGGGTCATACAGGCACACTTCTGGCCCGAGGTACCGAAAACGCCGCCAGCATCCTCTCGCTCTTAAGTAGTGGTACCCTGGACAAATATCCAACCCTTAGAATTGTCTTGCCAATGATTGGTATCGCATCTCTCTTCTTCTCAGGCATCGCAGAGCAAGAATATCGCCACACAGATAGCTGGAAAGGCTCAAGTCCTGCCAGCCTCCGAAAAAATCTCTATATCGACACTATGGGCTTCGACATTCCCACCCTACGCTTCGCCATTGATCTGCTCGGTCATGAGCATGTGCTTATCGGTAGTGACTGGCCAATTATGCCCATCACCACGCGCCGCCGTGTCGATGAACTCCTGGCAACGCTCAATTTAACCGAGGAGCAAAAAGCCGCCATTCTCAGTAAAAATACAGAACGCCTGCTCACCCCGCTAACAGAACAATAAGCGCCATTCTCATTTTTCTGCTGGCTGGATAAAACGCGTATAGATGCCTGTCCATCCTACTGTACACAACACATTCTTAGCGGGATCGTAGGTCATATCACCTTGCTTCTGTAAATGCAATTGGGTTGGCGTGGGCAATCGTGCCAGCAACGCTTTAGCAGGCACCCTGGACGATGGATACCCAAATACCTGGAAAACCTTCGTGGGCTGATCACACACCTTCTGTAATCCTGTCATCACAGTCGCTTGATGCTGATGAATGGTCTGGATCGCCTGGGTCTCATCGGGTAGCGGCAAAAACCAGATGATACTTAACGCGCAAAGCACAATCAGAGAACAAATAAGACGCCAGCGGTAACGCCGCATTTGATGAATAGACTTAAATAGAGCCAGGCGCTGGCGAACCATAAAGCGGTCTAATTCATCAGGAGAGCGCAAGCCTTTTGCACCCGACGGAGAGGTAAAGCCACGAAATAGATATTTCATTGCACTAATCCCCATTAAGTTGCCGGATAAACCTGGAGGTTGTGGAAAGTACAGTGGACGCTTTCAGGCAATGGTCATGATTAGAAGTACGTTGATCTACATTAATAATAATATAAAAAGCTCTAGAATGGTAGCTTTCGGATGGATAGGAGTGTTGTCTTTAGCATAAACACAAGCACAAATTTATGTTAAGTCAGCGTATACTATAATGAAATCTATGGGGTGCTCTATTCTAGTTGAGCGTGTGGATGACTCCCTCTTTCGTTGGTGAGCATACAACCAGCCGCACGCGGGCGCTAAAGCGCCCATGCTTTTTTGTTTAATGTGGTGTGCAATTGTGGGCAAAGCCTACAATTGCACACCACATTAAACACAGTGTTTGCCAGACTTTTTTTGTATAAAGATGCGTATTAAGCATGGTTGCGCAGAAATTCATAAGGGATAATTGATACCATAAAAAAAGAGGAAGATGATAGTTATGAAAAAAGTTTCTGGAATCATGATGCTACTAGGGGTCTGGATACTGGCTGTCTTTTTTAGTGGGTGTTCGACAGATCTGGGTGCGAGCAACAACGGGAAACAGACTCAGCCATCGACCCCCAGGAGTTCTTATACACTGCAGCAGGTGGTGCAAAAGAGCTCGGATGCGATGAAAAATTTGAAATCTGCGCATATTGAGCTGGCCTCTGAAAGCAATAATCAATTGAGTAGCGGAAAATCTGTCAGTACCATCAAAGGTTCCGGTGATCAGATGCAACCAGATCAACAGCAGTTGAGTTTGACCTTGAATTCCTTTGAGCAGACGATTCCAATTACAGAGATCATTAAAGGCGATAAAGTCTATATTCAAAATCCTGAGAAGAAATGGTTTGTGACCAGTACCAAGACCTACACCAGTATGGGCGCCAATCCCTTTGCAGGTGTGACATTTGATCCACAGGATCTGTTACTGGCCCTGTCACATATCACGATTCAGGATCATGATTTAGAGGCGGTTAATGGCCAGAATATGCGACATATAACGGCGACGCTGGATAAAGAGGCGTTAAAACAAATATTAACTGGTTCCTCACAATTGCAGCAAATCCAGGGGCAGCAATATATCCTGGCTTTACTCAATAGTGCGAATAATTTTCAATCCAGCATAGATATCTGGATCGATGAAACAAACTTTTATATTCACCGAGGCCAGCTTAAGATTCATCTACAGACGGGCACAAATACATCAACGCCAACCAATACAGACACCACACCACCCATACCAGGAACCAACGCCACGATTACGGCCATGGATTTAAACACGACGCTCGATTGGAGCAAGTTTAACGAACCTGTAACCATTACCACTCCTGCGGATGCGACACCAGTTGACAATCCAGAAACAATTTTCAACACCGCCCGCCCTTAACATGCAAAGGGGACAGGACCAGTGCCTGATCAAAGCCACAAGGTCGCACAGAGATCCTGAGTCGATAGGAGTTGCTAATCGCTCTTGATTTCGCCGCGTTCAAGCTGGCTTTGAATCAGTCTGGCGTAGAATCCACCCGCCTTCAAGAGGTCGTAATGGGTCCCGCATTCAATAATCCTCCCCTGGTCCAGTACCAGGATCTGATGGGCATTGCGAATGGTGCTTAAGCGATGAGCAATAATGATCTGTGTACAGGTAAACTTGCGGAGATTGTGCTCAACGACGGCTTCCGTCACGACATCCAGACTACTGGTAGCTTCGTCCAGCAACAGAATGGCGGGCGCGGTCGCGATAGCCCGTGCTAATGCGATACGCTGACGCTGACCACCGGAGAGGGCACTTCCACCCTCAGAGACAAAGGTCTCATACTCCATTGGCATCTGCATCACATCATCATGCAGGGACGCGATCTGGGCGGCCTTAATAACGCGCTCCATGGTCATAGTAGGATCATTAAAGGCGATATTTTGCCGCACCGAACCGCTAAAAATATTGGCCTCTTGCATGACCACGCCAAACTGAGCACGCACCAACTGATAATTCATGGTGCTGAGCGGAATATTGTCATAATAGATCTCACCACTGGTTGGCAAATAGAGTCCTAACATCAACTTCCCCAGCGTCGTTTTACCAGATCCGGATTTACCAACCAGCGCAATCTTCTGACCGGCCGCGATATTGACATAGACATGCTTTAAAATAGGAGCCGAATGCGGATCATACTGGAACGAGACATTCTCCAGCCGCACATTACCCAGCAGGCGCGGCGGTGCTGTAACGGCAGTAACATCCTGTTCCGGTGAAGCATCCATCACATCCGAGATGCGCTCCAGATGCGCCTGGATATATTGCAATGTCTGGGTACTACTGATCAGGGACGAAAGTGGCGTCAGGAAGGCGATCGCCAGTGCATTCAGGGCCAGCATAGTACCAGGGAGCATGCTGCCATTCAAGACCTGCAGGGTTCCAACCCAGAGCAGGAGAAATGGTGCCAGCGAGGACAACGATCCCATTCCCGTAGAGATCAGTGAGGAGATATAGGTGCGTCTGGTCGCCACGTTCATCTGCTCAAAAAAGAAATTGGACCAGGTGGTTCTGGCGCGCTGCTCAGCGCCTGCGGCCTTAAGTGACACAATCCCTTTGAGAACTTCTGAGAAGTACCCCTGCGCTTTGCCATTGGCAATCAGTTCGCGACGTACCAGATCGCGGACAGGACGTGAGGTGCCAAGTAATAGAACGGCCTGAAATGATCCAATCAGGAGCACCACGCCAGCGAGAAATGGCGAGGCCAGCAGAAGGATCAGAAAGTAGACCAGTACAAAGACGCCATCCAGGGCCGTTGAGATCAACTGGTTGCCGATGGCATCGCGGATCACCAGATTGCTACTCAGGCGTGCGATCAGGTCACCACTGGAGCGCTGCTGGAAAAAACGGAGTGGAAGCGTTAATAAGTGATCAAAGAAATGCAGCATCATCTCCATATCCAGGCGAGCTTGTAGATAGGAGAGGACGGTTGCACGCAATAAGGTCGTAACTGTCTGCGATACGATGATTAAGAGCAGGCCAACACTGACCAGAGTCAGGCCGTCATTCAGATGAGCAGGAATTATCTGATCAACCACAACCGCAGTGAAAATAGGCACCACCAGACCAAATACCTGTAACAAGAAAGATGCCAGCATGATTTGTCCCATGACGGCCGGGGCCAGACGCAAATAACGCCGCGCATAAGAACCAAGGTTTATATTCTGGGCACGAGAATGCTCAGGAGAAAACGCTAGTCCTGGCTCCAGCATAATCACGATACCGGTGAAACTACGATCAAACTCCTCGGCAGTAACACTACGCCGGCCAAGGGCCGGATCCACCAGTTGCACCTTTTTGGGTGACCACTTCTCAACAATCAAAAAGTGATTAAACTCCCAGTGCACAATCGCGGGGAGCATGATATGGCGAAAATTATTCTCCTCTAAAGAGATCGCCTTTACCTCCATGCCAAGGGCACGAGCAGATTTCATCAGGGCCAGCGCATTCAAACCATCGCGTCCAACGCCACAAAACTCGCGCATCTCAGTCACCGTCGTCCTGCGACCATAATAACTTAAAATCATAGCCAGACAGGCAGCCCCACACTCCACCGCTTCCATCTGCTGCAAAGAAGGCACACGATACGTATGCTTATGTTTCCTGACGTTAGCTGACTGTGTAGCGAATTTTGGGGTAGGAGGAACAGCATGACGTACAGGTTCCTCCTGCAAGGATACCGTCTGCGTAAGCAACGCATCCTCACGGTGGGAGACTAAATCGCGCACCTCAGGACTAATTGGATGATCCGGTTGGGTATCGCCCTGTAAATCCGCTAGATAAGCCTGGCGACGTTTTCCACTTAGCCGGATGGTAGCCTCCCCATCACCTGGTTTATTCTCCACTACGTATCCTCCACCAGCTGGCTAATCCCGGGTAGCAAGGCAAACATGGGACGAGATCCTATCTGCAACCTGACATCTATACTGCTACCGGCAAAAGCTTGCAACGAAATTTGCGGCATCGACCTGATCTTGATCACCAACGAGGGTTCTCTGATTACTCCCCAGGCGCTACTCCCTAGATTGAAGTGCTGACGCGCCGTGGCTGGCGTCATCACGTCAGTTCCCACATGTTCAATTGTAGTCGTAAAGGTTGGACCATTACTGCCCACATGAACCTGTACTGATTGCCCGGCCCGCACATGCCGCGATTGGCCCGCTGGCAAAAAAATGTAGAGGCCCTCAACGGTCTGGCCACTCATCTGCCCCAGTACAATTCCCGACGCAGCAGTAAATGTGGGAATACGCCCGAACCACGAAACAACCACCGCAGCCAATAGAACCGCAAGCATCGCCCACAAATAGCCTACCAGACGCAAAGAGATAAGGCGAGGCACAACCACAGTCTGACCTTGCTGCGCATAATGCGCTAACGCACGCTCACGATAAGGAGGAAGACCCGACATAGCATCATACCTTCTTGAAGAAATTACCACACCACTATACAAACATCACATCCAGCCAGCAAACGCAGAAATCGGCATTTTTTGAGCGAATAATATGCCAATACGTTAATACTATTCTGCGGGAATGTCAATCGAAATACATAAATATATCCACCTTTCCTCACCCGCATCACCAGCCTTTTTTTCTCGTGCACCCGGATAAAATTCCAGCGAAAAAAAATAGGCTCAGCTTAAGAAAATGAGTGGGAGGCCGAACATAATTAGTGGTGAAGTAGACGACAAGAAAAAAAGATAATGGCAGGACATGAGCAGTTCTAGCCATACTTTTTAGCGCTACTATCACTTCAATAGCCTGGCTACCTTTAGCTAATCTATTGAGAATGTGTCGATTACGAATAGTGATTGTTCAGCTCTCTATACTCATGAACTGAACCTTAAGGAGGATTTTCACAATGACCAAGGCAGATTCAACCAATATTGATACGTACTTAAAAGGTGTAAAATTTCCAGCACAACGTGAAGAGCTTGTTAATCATGCCCGCAAACAAGGCGCCAATGAGCAGGTATGTCGTCAATTAAGCCAGTTACCTAATGTACATTATCGTTCAATCAATGAAGTAAACCGTGACCTGGCCCAGGGTAGCAATCCTGGTCAGTCTGGCCGCAATTAACTTACCCGATGGGCAGATAGTGTATCAATGCATCCATTTTTAACGCTATCTGCCCATCTTCTTCCAGCGCGGCCTCATGAAAATTGCTATTTTTGCCTCTCAGCTTCCCTCCCATTCTTTTATGAAATTTTCATGTCAAAAAAGCCTCTAGATTGTAACCTCAGGCGACATTTTTGTGTTCTCCCTGGTAGAGATCAAAAATAATGGCTATAATATAATCCGCAGAGATGGATTATTGCCAATTTTTGCAATAATACCGGATCATTCTATCCAAGGGAGGATTCATCCTTATGATTCATGAGCAACGTCAAGCTCTCGATGAAATGATTGTTAAAATGCGCTCTGGTCGCCTGACACGCCGTAGCTTTATGCAGCGTGCAGCCGTCATTGGCCTGAGCAGCTCAGCAGCAGTTTCGTTACTGGAAGCCTGTGGAGGTAGTTCAAACAGTACTGGTGGAAATGGAGCTTCAACCAATATTGTTTGGCAGAGTGATAACGATACTACAAACACTTATAAAGGTATAGTTGATAAATTCAATAGTACTATTGGTAAGCAAAAAGGTATCCACGTCACCTGGCTGCAAGGACCAACACAAACACAGGACATGTTGACCAAATACAACAATATGTTCCGTGCTCGTAGCCATAGTAACGATATTATCTCTATCGATATTGTGTATCCAGCCCAGTTTGCGGAGCAGCAGTGGACGGTGCCGATCGATGAAAGCAAATGGCCAGCCAGTGAGCGGGCAAAATATTTGCAGGGACCAATCAAAGGTTGTACCTACAATGGCAAGCTGTGGGCAGTTCCATTCCGTACTGACCTTGGTCTGCTCTACTACCGTAAGGATCTCGTGCCAACAGCACCAGATACCTGGGACGGTCTGACCAAGGCGGCACAGGGTGTTTCGCCTTCGAAGGCAAAGTACGGCTATGTATGGCAGGCTTCCCAGTATGAAGGCCTGGTCTGTAATTTTGTTGAGGTACTCTATGGCTTTGGCGGCTCCGTACTGGATGCCAATGATGCCACGAAAGTTACCGTTAATAGCCCTCAGGCCTTGCAAGCTCTGACCTTAATGACCAGCTGGGTTGGTGGTATTTCCCCATCTGCTATCACCACCTACACCGAGGATCTGTCACTGGCAGCCTGGGAGCAGGGGAACGCAGCCTTCATGCGTAACTGGCCATATGCCTATGTAAAGAGCAATAACCCACAGGAATCCAAGATTCCTAATAAGTTTGATATTGCGCCTATGCCCCATGGTGGTTCGGAAACCGCTGGCCACTCGGCTATCGGTGGATGGAATATCGCCATCAATGCTTACTCACAGCAGCAGGACGCCAGCTGGGAGTTCGTCAAATACACGCTCACCCCTGAGTCTCAGAAAGCGGGTGCAATTGGTGCCAGCTACACCGTCACACTGCAAAGCATCTATGATGACAAAGACGTACTGGCCAAGGTACCTCTCTTTGGCAAGCTGAAACCGATTCTGCAAGACGCCCTGCCTCGTCCAGTGTCACCAAAGTATGTTGATGTCTCGGATGCCATCCAGCGCAACGTCTATAAGGCATTGAAAAAGGAATCAACCCCTGCCGATGCTTTAAAGCAGCTTGAAGCTGACCTGAAAAAAGTCGTCACATCCAAATAGTGTTCCCGACCTGCTGGTAATGCTTGCATAGCATTACCAGCAGGTTTATCAGTCCAATACAAACTTCTAAGCGCAGACTAAAGATAGCAGGCACTTATTATCGATGATGTTCTACGGCCTCTATTATCTTTTTTGAAGTAAAGCGAAAGAGAATCATGGCAACACAACAAGCTGAAATAAGCACAAAGAAAACACCAACGCCACGAGGGCGTAACAAAGATGGCAGTGGAATTTTGCCATATGTGCTGGTGCTTCCAACGATTTTGCTTATCGTGGTGGTCGCAATCTATCCAATGTTGGATTCGCTGCGCATCAGTCTCCTCAATAACCCATTTCTGCCCTCACCAAGTATTGTCGGCCTGGACAACTATACCAGAGTCCTTTCCGATCCCGTCTTCCAAAATTCAATTTTGAATACGGTCATTTTCACCGTTGTGAGTGTGGCACTCGAAACCGTCTTTGGTCTGGGAATCGCATTACTGATCAACAAAACTTTTCCTGGCCGTGGTCTGGTTCGTGCAGCTATTCTGGTGCCGTGGGCCTTCCCAACCGTCGTGTCAGCCCAGATGTGGTTCCTGATGTACAATGATCAGACAGGTATCATTACCTTCTTTCTCCAGTGGATCCATCTACTCAAACCCGGCGACACGCTGATTGGAAGTCCAAGTGGTGTCATTATTGCCGCACTGATCACCGACGTCTGGAAAACCACGCCCTTTATGGCTCTGCTGATCTTGGCTGGCTTACAGGTTATTCCTGACGAACTCTATGAAGCAGCCGGTGTAGATGGGAGCACCCGTTGGCAATCCTTCTGGAGTATTACCCTGCCATTACTCCGGGATTCCATAATCATCGCATTGATGTTCCGTACCCTGGATGCGCTGCGCGTCTTTGACCTGTTCTATGTGTTCGGTAAACGCTCAGTTGAATCCATGTCAACCTATGCTAACTACTTTATGTTTGGTGGCACGACTGGCGATTTCACGCCCGGTGTGGCGGCTGCGGTCATTGTCTTCATCTTTGGTATTATCATCAGTCTGATTTATGTCTCACTGATGGGCAATAACCTGAAACGGTTGAATTAAAGATGTTTACATGCAAGAAAAACATACTTTTAGCAGAAGGAAAAAGACAATGGCTGTAATGGAACAAAGAAAAGATCATACATCGATAGAGGCGGCCCGCGCCCGTATCGTTGCAAAACAACGCATGGAAACAGCGGGAAAAGTTGGGCGCTATATCGCGGTGGCGGTAATTGTTATCGTTTCACTGGCCCCACTTTACTGGACATTTGTGACTTCCGTCAAAAATGGTATTGAGATTAATGCTTCACCTCCCACCATTTTTCCACAGCAGATTGATTTCAGCAATTATGCGCAGGTACTGACCAATTCAACCTTTTTCTTACCAACACTGCGCAATAGCGCGATTATTGCTGCGGTCACGACGGTGCTGGCGCTGCTATTTGGTATTCTCTGCGCCTATGCCCTGGGACGTATGAAATTCAAAGCCAAGCCGGTTGTACTGGGAACGGTGCTTTCCGTCCAGATGTTTCCATTTATCGCGCTGCTGGGACCTCTGTTCGTGCTGTTCACAGGACCAATCTATCTGTACAATACCTACTGGGCTCTGATTATTGCTGACCTGGTATTGAATATTCCACTGGTCGTCTGGTTCCTGACCTCGTTCTTCCGCGATTTACCACCTGATCTGGAGGAGGCTGCCCGCATCGATGGTGCCTCACGGCTCAGAGCGCTCTGGTATGTCATCATGCCATTGACGGCTCCTGGTATCTTCTCGTCAGCAATTCTCTCGTTTATCGCAGTCTGGAACGACTTCCTGTTCGGTCTAAACCTGACCGCCGATGAGAGCGCGCAACCAGTAACTGTGGGTATCACCCGCTTTAATTCCGAGCACGTCGTCGCTTATGGACAGTTGGCTGCCGCAGCCATCATTGTAACCATTCCATTGGTGATCATTGTCCTCTTCTTACAGCGCCGTATCGTCTCTGGCCTGACAGCTGGAGCGGTGAAAGGCTAATCATCAAACGTTTCGACGTCAGCGAGCAGCCGGCCTTAAATATCTAAGGCCGGCTGCTCGTTTTTTGTAGGCGAGGAATCGTCTGGTCAGTCCACTAGTGGTCTAGATATCTTGACATTTCTCGATGGATGTCTTATATTTCATGCATGATACTCATTTAATCCCGCCAAAAGAAAGTAGTCATCTTTATTTAGAGCAAGGCACATTTGCATCCTTGCTCCCACAACGTGCAGCTAGGGTAGACGGCAATGGCGCATGTTGATATAGCTGCACCTATGTGCTAAAAGGTAGCTTGAAGAGAAACCTTTTAGTAGTAGAGGAGAACTTACGATGAGTTCAGTCAGCACATCGTCGACAACGACAGGAGACCGGGTTCTTGGGGCTCTTCAAACTGTTGGTCGTTCTCTTATGCTTCCCATCGCAGTAATGCCGGCGGCGGCACTACTTCTGCGGCTGGGACAACCTGATATGCTTGGCATGATCCACTGGCATTTCATTAATTGGGAGATCCATCTGGATTGGATAGCCAAAGCAGGAGACGCTATTTTCAGCAATCTTCCCCTTATTTTTGCCATCGGTATTGCGATCGGCCTATCTGGCGGCGAAGGTACCGCTGCACTGGCCGCACTGGTCGGCTTTCTTGTCTTTGATGCCGTCTTCAAAAATATCATTCCCCAGATTAAAGCGGCGGATGGCACGTTCTCGCCAGATCCAAATATCACGATGGGAGTCCTTTCAGGCATTCTAATGGGTCTGGTCGCGGCCAGACTGTACAAAAGATATCATGATATCCGCTTGCCTGACTATCTGGGCTTCTTCGGTGGTCGCCGCTTCGTGCCCATTGTGACATCCTTCGCGGCCCTGATACTTGGACTTATCTTCGGCATAATCTGGCCTCCCATCGGACAGGTCATCAATGCGATCGGTAATGGGATAGTTTCTCTGGGTCCTGTTGGAGCGGGCATCTATGGCTTCTTGAATCGCCTGCTGATCCCTACCGGTCTCCATCATGTACTCAATTCATACTTTTGGTTTGAGCTCGGCAACTTTAAAGGTCCTGGTGGGGTAGTTGTCCATGGTGACTTGAACCGCTACTTCGCGGGTGATCCTTCGGCTGGAAACTACATGGCTGGCTTCTTCCCCATGATGATGTTTGGCCTGCCAGCCGCATGTCTGGCCATGATCCGTCATGCCAGGTTCCCAAAGGTAGCCGCAGGTATTCTGATCTCTGCCGCAGTAGCCTCGTTCCTGACCGGCATTACCGAACCAATCGAGTTCGCCTTCCTGTTTGTTGCACCAGTCCTCTTTGTGGTCCATGCCGTACTCACCGGGACCGCCCTGGCTGTCTGCTATCTACTCAATATCAAGATCGGCTTCGGCTTCTCGGCAGGCCTGTTTGATCTACTGCTGAATTTCAACAAATCCAATACCAGCAATCCCTGGCTGCTGATCCTGGTGGGCCTGGTCTATGCCGTCATTTACTATTTTGTCTTCAGTTTCTTCATCACCCGCTTCGATCTGGCCACACCAGGACGTGGTGAGGAATCCACAGGACTGGCCGCGGACTGGATTCTACCAGAGTCGCAACGTACACCTGCAGCTACCACACAAAAATCCATCGAGATTGATAGCACACCAGCAATCAATGAGGATAAAGATACGATCCTGGCTCGCGAAGTTTTACGTGCCCTGGGTGGTAAAGCCAATATTGAAAGCCTGGAAGGGTGTATTACGCGCCTGCGTATCTTCATCACCGAACCCGATAAAATCGACGAGCCGCGCTTGAAAGCCTTGGGATCCTCGGGCGTCATCAAGAAAGGCAAGATTGTCCAGGTGGTGATGGGAACACAGTCTGATCGCATTGCCAGTCGTATTAATCGCTTGCGAAAAGAAGAGACGATTGAAGCCTAAAAGGAAGTAGAAAGTTCGGAAATTATGACAAGGATAAACGTGGTGGCCCCCATTGATGGGACGGTCGTTGAACTTGAAAAAGTTCCTGACGACGTTTTTGCCCAGAAGATGGCCGGGGACGGCAGTGCGATCGATCCAACCGGATCCGTTGCGCTGTCTCCGGTGAGTGGTGAGCTCGTGAAATTGTTTCCTGGTGGGCATGCCTTTGCGCTCGTGGCTGGCGAGGTCGAGCTGATTGTGCATATTGGTCTGGATACCGTCGAGCTCAATGGCACTGGTTTCGAAAATATCGCCACCGAAGGACAAATGGTAGAAATCGGAACACCAATCGTGCGTTTCAATCGCGCCATTATCGAGGGAGAAGGTAAAAGTGTCCTCAGTCCGGTAGTCTCCTGTGGAAGCGGTACCATTGTCAGCCGGGCCAATGGATCGGTTAAAGCAGGCCGTGATATCCTCTTTGTCCTGGAAGTCTAACGCTACGCCTGTGAGTATAGTAAGATTATTATTACAATCGCATCATAAATCTTACTATACTCACAACCATAGCATCTATTAAAGGAAACTCGCCAGCATGCGCAACCCGGTAATTCCACCATCAGAGCAATCGCTAACCGCCCAGATCCTCCAGGACCCACTTCATCCTTTTGCTTGCTATCGCCAGTTGCGAGCACAATATCCGGTCTATTATTCCCATGAATTTCATAGCTGGTTTATTTCGCGCTACAACGATGTGCAGAATGTCATCAATGATCCTGTCATCTTCTCTTCCGAGCAATCGATCAGAAGCAGGCCCAAAGCCCGACAACAGCACGCTAATGCAGCCAGGACCCTGCTCTGGACCGATCCACCACGCCATCGACAACTACGTTCACTGATAAATCTGGCCTTTACACCACGCACCATCTCCAATCTGGCCCCACGCATCACAGAGATTGTACATACCCAACTTGACCACGTCGCCAGCCAGGGCCAGATAAATATCGTTACAGATCTGGCCAATCCCCTACCAATTATCGTGATCGCAGAACTACTCGGAGTGCCTATTCAGGATCAACAACAGTTCAAGCAGTGGTCCGATATCATTGTCAGTCCCGCACGTCAGGAAAAGAAGCAGGCGGTCATCGCCATGAACAGTTATTTCCAAACCATCGTCGATCAACGCCGCCAGCAAGCCAAGGACGATCTGATCAGTGCTCTGCTGAGTGCCCACATTGAAGGTACCTATCTCACAGAGGCAGAGATCCTGAGCTTCTGCCGTCTCCTCCTGGTTGCTGGCCATGAAACATCCACCAATTTGATCGGCAATGCCCTGCTCACCCTGGATGAACACCCACAGATCATGGAAGAATTGCAGGCCGATCTCACCCTTATCCCGGATACCATTGAAGAAGTCATCCGCTATCGCACCCCCATCCAACGCCTGCGCCGCGCCGCAACGGTCGATACACAGTTAGGTGGACAGGTGATTAAGGCTGGCGACATCGTATCGCCAATCCTGGGCTCAGCAAATCGAGATGAAGAGCGTTTTGGGCATCCAGAAGAGTTTGATATTCATCGTATCCCAAACCGGCATATTGGCTTTGGACACGGTATCCATTTCTGTATTGGCTCATCGCTGGCACGTCTGGAAACCAGGATCGCGCTGGAAGTATTGTTAACGCGCTTCAAAGCCTTGAGGAGAAAAACGGATAGTGAGCTTGAGCATGTGGCCAGTTCCTTTGTGTATGGCGTCAAAAGCCTGCCAATGACATGTGAGAACTGAGGTGAGACGTTTAC
Source organism: Dictyobacter alpinus (assembly GCF_003967575.1). Taxonomy (NCBI): domain Bacteria; kingdom Bacillati; phylum Chloroflexota; class Ktedonobacteria; order Ktedonobacterales; family Dictyobacteraceae; genus Dictyobacter; species Dictyobacter alpinus. Next base: position 2,107,660 of record NZ_BIFT01000002.1, on the reverse strand, counting down.
GGCCTCACATTTGCAGGTGAGGCCGTAAGAGCTTACGGTGTAGGAGGTAGAGATGAAGCGGGACAGAGCTGAGCCAGGGTACATTGTTCGCAGTGTGGTTTACGCGCCACACAAACCGCTCGACCATGATAAATCATACGATGAGCCAGGCTGAGCCAGTGTTCACGCGGAACAAGGCGCATCAGTTCTCGTTCCACTTTAACCGGATCATCCTGCTGTGTCCAACCAAAGCGTTTGGCTAGCCGACCCACATGCGTATCAATAATAAAGCCATCTACAATCCCAAAAGCACTCCCAAGGATAACGTTCGCTGTCTTCCGTGCCACTCCCGGCACCTTTACCAGTTCCTCAATAGTCTGTGGTACTTCGCCCTGATGAACCAGCAGTAAATACTGGCAGGCAGCTTGAATCTGTCTGGCTTTCTTGCGATAAAAACCGGTAAGTTTTACATCTTCCTCTAGCTCTTCCACAGGAACCGCCACATAATCTTCCGCCACTCGATATTTTTGAAAGAGCTGTCTGGTTACAGAATTCACACGTTTATCGGTACATTGGGCCGCCAGTTGGGCCGCCACCAATAAATCCAAAGGTGTTGAGAAATTCAGATCATAGCGGGCAGTCGGATATAATTGCTCAAACTCATCAATGGTAAATTGAATAGGTAATGCGTCCACTGGTAGCGCAGCAGGAACTGTCTTCTGAGGCATCTCTTCCATTATGATCCTTTTTATACGAACTAAAGCCTTACAAGAAAAATCTGTTATCCATCTATTCTGATTCTCAATCACAGTTAAGGCAATAAAACAGGACAATTGTATAGCAAAAAGAGGGAAAGATGGTCTACAAAACATCTTTCCCTCTGCATTAATGGCGACTGGTTATTCTATGCCAGCGTCGTCCGCAATGCCACGCGTTAATTCCGCCCAGTCGCTCTCGCCACGGCCTTTAGCGATACCAGACAGAAGACGATCATGCAACTGGCTGGCAAAGGGCATTGGTGATTGAACCTGTTCAGAACTATCTAAGACCAGATTGACATCTTTTAAAGCGAGCCGCATAGGAAAACCAACAGGCTGAAAGTTTTTCTCAGCAATTTTCTTGCCATAATTCTTATAGATAGGACTACTAAAAATGGTCTGCGTCAGCATCTCAAAGATTTGGGTGCGATCAATACCACTCTTTTCAGCCAGCGCAAACACCTCGCCCATGGATTCCATGGCGGCGGCGATCAGGAAATTTCCGCTGATTTTGACGATATTGGCATGGGCTGGATCTTCGCCAAAATCAAAAATGCCCTGTCCAATGGCCTCAAGGATCGGACGAATCCGCTCTTTCGCGGCGGTATTTCCGGCTTCCACGATCCATAACTGCTGGGATTCTGCAGCTTCAGGCCGTCCAAAGACGGGTGCCGCGACATACGAGCAGCCCTCTTTTTCATGAAGCTCATGCATCTCACGGGCCAGATTGGGTGAAACGGTACTCATCGAGATATGGACACCGCCAGGGCCGAGATAATTTAACAGACCGTCATGGCCAAGCGTTACAGCTTTCAGCGCCTCATCGTTTGAGAGCATGGTAATCACTATTCCGCCGCGCTCCACAACCTCTGCCGGCCGTGCACCACTTCTGGCCCCCGCCTCCGTGATGGACTCAGCCTTACGCTGATCGCGATTATACACCTTCATATTATAACCGGCCTTCAGCACATTAATTGCCATCGGCTGACCCATATTACCAAGCCCAATAAAACCAATCGATTCACTCATAATTGATGTACTCCTTCCTTCTTATTTTTATCACGTTTAAAAAGGACCGCTTAGTTGTATTCATTGTATCAAGCTCATGTAATTGACAATCCCCTGCCGAAAATCTCCTCATTTTACACATAGTGCTATGATGAGAGCACGACAATAAAATTATAAATAAATGCAATGAGAGGAATAGGTATGCGTATACTCGTCACCGGTGGTGCCGGCTTTATTGGTAGCAACTTTGTCAGGCATCTGCTGGATCATTATCCTTCAGATGATATTCTTGTTTTTGATCTGTTGACGTATGCAGGTAATCTTGCTAATTTGCCATCATTACCGTCTACCGCTCGACTTTCGTTTATACATGGGGATATCTGTGATGAGCAAACGGTTGCACAAACAATGGCTGGCTGCGATGCGGTAGTACATTTTGCGGCGGAGACGCATGTTGATCGCTCCCTCTTAAATGCGCGGGATTTTATGGCTACCAATGTCCAGGGTACCTATATATTGCTGGAGGCGGCCCGTAAGCACCATATCCAGCGCTTCCTCTATATTTCCACCGATGAAGTCTATGGCAACGCCTGCTCGCCAACAGGAACCAGTCGTCCATCCCAGGAAACCGATACCCTACGGCCACTCTCACCTTACGCCGCCAGTAAAGCAGGCGCGGATACCCTGGCCTTCTCCTACTGGGCCAGTTACGGCTTGCCAGTCATCATTACACGCAGCAGCAACAATTATGGTCCTTATCAATATCCCGAAAAGCAGTTGCCCTTATTCATCCTCAATGCCCTTGAAGATCGCCCTCTGCCCATTTATGGAGATGGACAACACTCACGCGATTGGATCCATGTCTATGATCATGTAGCAGCGCTAAGCTTATTATTGCATCAATCAGAGAGCAATATGGATGGTGAGATCTTTAATGTTGGCGCGCATCAGGAACGCACAACGCTAGAGAATGCGACATTGGTTTTGAAGAGCCTGGAAAAGTCTCCGGAGCAGATCAGCTTTGTACAGGATCGACTGGGACATGTCAGACGGCACGCGGTCGATACCACAAAGATCTCTCAACAAGTGGGCTGGCAAGCTAAGATCTCTTTTGAAGAAGGTATCAAGCAAACAATTGAATGGTATCAGACACATCCAGAATGGATAGAAGGTATCCAACAAAAACAGAACGACTTCTTAGATACCGCTTTGCATCTAGGAGAGATGCGTTCTACCAGGTAATATATACTCGGTAGAGATGTTTGCTCCCATTTTTCAACTATATATGTATATCCCCATATCCATTGTGCCACTACAATACAATATGAGTGTTAGGCATATTGTATTGTAGTGGCATTATTTTTCATGCTTGTTCAAAAGTCAGGACCAGTGTATGAATGACAGATGGTATATATCATCCGGCCTCCAAAGCAAGCTTATGTGTGTCTCAATCCTATTACTGGCAGTTACTGCGCTGATTAGTAGTGTCATTCTCTTTTATCTACTTCAACCATCACATCAACCAGGCATAATCGACCAGGATCGACCTTATGGTATCACGATCCATAATCGCTTTCGTAAGCAGACCATCCAATACATGAAGTACCTTAACATCAACTGGATACGTTATCAGCAAAAATGGAGCGAGCTCGAACCCCAACAAGGCCATTATAACTGGAGTCGGCTAGATGCGGCGGTTGCGCTGGCGAATGCTCAAAAGATTCATATCACTTTTCCGCTTCAGGCGGCCCCTGATTGGGCATTACGTCAAACCTGTGCACATCGAAAACTCTTTCCCGGACCAGACGAGATGGCAAGCTATGGACAGTCCGTTGCTCAACGCTATAACGGCAAGAATGGACACGGCTACATTGAAAGCTATGAAGTGGGCAATGAAGAATTCGATAGTTTATGGACAGGGAACTGGCAAGAATCCATTAGCTGTCGTCAACCATCTTTCTATGGGCCACTTCTTAAGGCGACCTCCAAAGCAATCAAGAAAGCCTCACCCCGTGCTCTGGTCGGAATGGCTGCGATCTGGTGGGTGAATACTGCGCATGTAACCGCATATATGCACTGGCTCTATCAAAATGATTATGGTTCTTCATTTGATTATGCCAATTTTCACTACTATGTCTGTAATGGTGATCCTACACAAACAAAAGGTGACCGACCATCTCTTGATTTGGAGTGGAAGATTATGCATAAAATTATGCAAGAATACGGTGATGAACATAAGCCGATCTGGCTCACCGATGTGGGATGGACGACCAGTGGCGTCAACCATGATCCTCATTGTGTGGTCACACCGAAGACTCAAGTGCTCTACATGCTAGAAGCGACCCAGATGGCCATGAATTCACATGTGATTAATCATATCTTCTGGGACACGGTCGATCAGGATAATGATGGTATGAGTCTAACTCAACCACAAGGCAAGTTACCTGCTTATAATGCGCTCCATGATTTTGTCCAGAAACATCCATGCTGGTCAACCTGAAACCTCGCGCCCATGCGCCGGCTTTATATATGCTATGGGTGCTGAAATTATTATGCGGCCATGGTCCGCAATGAGAGATATAATTATTGTGCCTGAAGATAGTCCAGCAATAGTTGCGCAAAAGGCGTGATGCCCTTGTAGTCGAGTACTTCAGAGGGCGTACTGCCTAGCACGTTGGTCATGAGTCGCGTATAAACTTTGTTATGGACCAGCTCCGCAACGGATTGTTGATAGGTATGCACAGTGAAGAGAATCGCTCCAGTATGAGGTAGTCGAGAAAGGGTTTGTCGTTCGACACGTAGGAAACACTTTTCACCAATATTTTCTCGCGTCAAAGCCCGATAGGATTGCAGGATCTCTTGAGTGGCACGTGGGGTAATATCAAGTCTATCAATAGTTCGGAAAGCCCAGTTGAGACGCCAGACTGCACGGCCAATCTTTAAGCGCTCTAACAATAATTGTGAGGAGCGCCCAATGTGTTCCGCAAATAGAGGAACGGGAGTATGAATATGCAGAAAAGATTGTCCTAGCTTCTCCTCCAAACACCATGAATTTGGAAAACAAAGTTGTCCCGCCACCAGAGGAATACGACTATCAGAGCGACCATCCAGCAGTAACAGATCCTCTTGAATCTGCCGACCCAACCAATCCAACGGAGGCAACGGTAGACTGGAACTTATACCAGGCTGGAAGATAGTATGCTCCTGCAATAAAGAATTTCGCCAGGACCAATGCTCAGCCTGGCACGATAGTGAAAAGTGTTGAGGATAGCAGGCTGCCAGATGAGGTAAAAGATAGAGCAGGACATCCCATTGTAGCGGCTCCGTATGTGGCAAAGCCTGAAAATAGTACGCTGCATCTGCATTCAGAAGCTTCTGCTTCAATGCGATCTCTGTATAATATCGATCTAAATCAATCTCTACGACATGACCCTTGCCAAGAGCCTGTACCCCCATTGTCATCGCAAAATGCTCATCCTCAAAAGGAAAATACTGAAACAAAGAATTTCTCCCCTTGTATATGATGCAACTATCTATCACTCAACATACAAAGTACGTCACTCAATAAGCAAACACTCACCCAATAATTATTTCGCTGAGCATTTGGTACCTATTCAGTCTTCGAATTTTAAAAACGGGCGTTCTATTTTCCTCAATGCGCCTGAGAAGCGGGGGTGCAAGGGGCAGCCAGCCCTTTGCCGGGGTTCGAGGGGTGTCCCCTCGTTTCTCTTCTTCCCCCGCGCGCCGCCTGCGGCGGCGCGCAAAAGGAAAAAAAGGGAGTTTCGGGGCACACCCCCGCCCCCGGCAGGGCGCTCCGCCTCTGCACCCCGGTTTTAGATTTTTGTTCCAAACATTCGGGGTACTCATGATTTTTTTTGCTCTGTGGGGCGGAGTAAGGATATTTGTGCTCGAAGGGGTCTTGGATAGCTACAAGATTTTGAGGCTTCAATACAATATATAAAAAGGGACTGAAATAATATAAAACTTATATGCTGTGCTATGATTGCTACACAAATTTGCGTCATATCTGATTCAGATAACTATAGAATGCTAAAGTACTCAAATATAACATCCAACCATTCTTCATATTGCCACGCAAAGCATAAGACAAAGTTGCAAATAGCACAGCCGGGTCCCATCCATCAGAAAACAGGAGGCTTTTCAGGTGCTTGATGTAATTATTGTTGGTGCCGGCCCCGCTGGCCTGAGTGCAGCGCTTGTACTTGGCCGCAGCCGCCGTTATACATTAGTGTGTGACAGCGGACAACCGCGCAATGCCAGCTCCCGAGCCGTTCATAACTTTTTGACACGTGATGGTATTTCCCCTAAAGAATTCAGACAGATTGGCCGAGAACAATTACAGCCATACGCTAATGTCGAGCTACGGGCAACAACCGTCACAGAAATAAAACGGGAAGGGAATTTCTTTGCCGTCAAACTTTCTGACAATACCATACAAACAACCCGCGCGCTCCTGCTCGCAACCGGGATGACCGATACCCTTCCTCCCATCGAAGGGTTTACAAAATTCTTTGGTGCAGGCGTCTTTTTTTGTCCTTACTGCGATGGCTGGGAGGTACGCGATCAGCCACTGGTCGTTTTTGGTCAGGGGGCAGCCGGAGAAGCACTGGCATTACAACTCCTACAATGGAGCCGCGACATCGTACTATGCACCAGTGGTCCAAGCCAGCTAGATGCCAGAGAACTGGCTTTTCTTGCCCATAATGAAATAAGAGTGCGTGAAGATCCAATCGCCCGCGTAGAAGGCTTTGATCAACAATTAGAGCGCATTGTTTTTGCCGACGGATCCATACTACCTTGCCGTGCGCTTTTCCTGCAATCAAGACCTCAACGTCGCCTGGAGCTACTGGAACAACTTGGTATCGGCTTACCAGAAAGATATCAACAACCCATCGCCCCAGGAGTTTATATGGCGGGAGACGTCTATCAGACGCGCTGGGTAAGTGGTGCCGTAGCCGATGGAGTTGAGATTGGCATCCTCATCAATAAAGAGCTACAAAAAGAAGATTTGACCCGCAGCTATCGTGTCTTCAAAGAAGAATAAATACGTAGCAGCAACGAAACGACAAATGAGTGGGCATGATAGAGAGTCTGGTTTCTGGTTGCACGTCGGACTCTCTATCATGCATACAATAGGGCCTCACTGGATACCAGAAGCAAAATCAAGACCAAATAAAAGCTTGACAAAGATCAATAGATCTTTTATAGTTGTAATGGTTATTTACACATTGATATACACGATATTCAAAAAGGAGGTTTTCTATGAAAAAGTTAGCACACAAACTACCTTTAAATTCAAGCAGAAGCCTCTCTGAGAGAATCGTGTCCACCCTGATCTCTTCCATTAACCGTGTACACGCAGATCTTCAGACCATAGGGGCAGTGTGCCCTCTCTCGGTCGGATATGCATGCAGCATGGTTTCTTCTACCAGCTAAGGAATCAAAAGCATTCTCCGACCGTGGGCGCCAGCAGCATGTGAACCCACGGCTTTTTCTTGCCCGCTAACTTCCATGGGTTGCAGTTTCTGGCTTCCCCATTGTCTCACGATGTTTTTGCGGAGCACGTCCTTGAATTTTTACACCAGAAACGAGGAAAGCACCTATGTCGATTATCGCAGATATTGCCGCCGCCGATTATACGCGCAAGCTTGAAGGCGGCTTAATCGCCCGCTGGTCAACAGCAGCGGATACCGAAAATATTGCAGAACTGGTTAGTCTGGTCTTTCGTGAAAAAGAGGAAGATGAACCCAACAAGCATATCGCAAATATCGCGAGAATCCTTATGAGCGGCACAACGCCAGTTATGGGACCCGGCGATTACGCGCTTGTTGAGGATCCGCATAAAGAAGGTAATCCAATCGTAGCCGGTGTCTGCCTGCAAAGAATGGAATGGTTTTATGAGGGTATTCCATTTTTGATGAGCCGTCCTGAAATCGTGGCTGCTGATCCCGCCTATCGCAATCGCGGACTCATTCGTACCTTGTTTGAGTTTGTCCACGCACGCGGGGCAGCCGAAGGTCGGCTGGTAGATGCAATTACAGGCATCTACTACTTCTATCGACAATTTGGGTATGAATATGCGCTATCGTTAGAGGGCATGCGTGGTATCTATCTGCCAGCCATTCCTAAAGCCAAGGAGGGAGAGGCAGAAGCATATACCCTGCGCGAAGCCACACTGGAGGATGTGCCCAGACTGCACGAAATTTATACCCAACACATCGGGACAGGATATGCCATCACCACCAACATCGATGAAAACTATCTGCGCTGGGAATTGGAAGCATGGAAGGACCATCCTGAGCGTACTAAATTCAGTACAACCCAGCTCATTGTGAAGGCTGATGGCAGTATACAAGGCTGGTTTTATGCACGAGCCAGGCGTAGGACCAGCAGCTTAAATGTATGGGCGCTCTATCTAGCTTCACATGTGAACCTGCAAGCAATCATGCCACCATTGCTGCGTGCATTGCAAAATTATGGGCAGCAGATACCAACAGAAAAGCCAGATGCTGGAGCCTTCAGTGAAATCAAATTTTACCTGGGCGAGAGCCATCCTTTTTACGAGGTCATCGACAAGCTAGCAACGATCAAAGAGCCGTCCTATGCCTGGTATGTGCGGGTAGCCGACCTGCCCAAATTTATCCAGCATATCGCACCGGCGCTAGAAAAGCGCTTACTTGGCTCACTGGTAGAAGGATATAGCGGCGAACTCAAGCTGGACTTTTATCGTAGCGGCTTGCGTATGGTCTTTGAGCAGGGACGCCTCACCACAGTGGAAAACTGGCGCTCAACGGTGCTTAACAACACAGCAGATGGTGGCTTTCCACCCCTCGTCTTTCTAAAAGCACTCTTCGGCTATCGGACGCTCAATGAACTGCGTCAGGCCTATCCCGATGCATGGGTCAACAACGAAGTACTGTTCAACACGCTGTTTCCAGCCAAACCATCTCTCGCGATTCCATTGTAATGTAATATAAATTCTAGTTGTAGCTACACAGATAATCTTCTTGGAAGAAGGCTATATCTCAACCTCAGCAACTGAATTCAAGATCCAGGTGGGACGATAGGGAAAGCGTTCCACCTGTTCCCTTTTAGTGACCCCTGAAAGCACCAGGATTGTACGCAGACCGCTCTCGGTACCCGCCACAATATCGGTATCCATACGATCACCGATCATTGCGGACTCTTCAGAATGGGCATTGAGTTTGCGCAAGGCCATACGCATCATCAAGGGATTGGGCTTACCAACAAAATAAGGCTTCACACCTGTCGCGGAACTCACCAGCGCCGCCACTGCTCCTGTCGCCGGAACAAAGCCGCCTTCTCCAGGTCCCATCACATCAGGATTGGTCGCAATGAAGCGTGCACCATTACTGACCAGGCGCGCGGCCAACGATAGGCGCTCAAAACTATATGTCGTGGTCTCACCAAGGACCACATATTCCGGCTCTTGACTGGTCAAAATATAGCCCACATCATGTAAAGCAGTCGTCAAACCCGATTCGCCAATCACAAAAGCGCTACCGCCTGGACGTTGGGAGTGCAAGAATTGGACGGTTGCCAGAGCAGAAGTAAAGATAGAATCGGCAGAGACTGTTAATCCCATATAAGCCAGACGCACCTGTAGGTCACGTGGAGTATAAAGTGAATTATTTGTAAAAATCAAGAAAGGGATACCTTTATCCTGTAATTTATGTACAAAGTCCGCAGCTCCAGGAATAAGTGTCGAGCCCCATAACAGGACACCATCCATGTCAATTAAGTAGTTTTTGACTCCGTCCAATTGCATGCTCCCATTCTGTGTATATTATTAGCCTTACACCAATAGTAAACATCAAATAGTGTAGCCTACCCATCATTCTGCTGTCAATGTAAACAAAAATCCAACCAGGGCTTTTTCATTTTCAGCCGGGAGTAACTGTCAGGCAAATCATATACAGAGTATTTCTGGTGTGGTGTGTGTTCTGTGGGCGGCCGCGGCCGCCCACAGAACACACACCACACCAGACTCCGGCGCCGTAGGCGCCAGGAAGAGGAAAATTAAAAAGCCCTGAAATCCAACGGCAGTCCTAAAGATTTGACGTAAACTACCAGGATCGTTACATTACAGCAACACCTAAAGATTGTGTATTCTGTGTCATCTGGCTACATATATAAACACGCATAACACAAACAAAGTGGGAGAATTTCATTCATGGATATAGCAACCTACGCCAAAGAGGTTCAGAGAACCTGTGACATAAAAGATCAGAGAGAACGACTGATTTTAAGCGCCCTGGGTATCGCGGGTGAAGGAGGAGAAATTGTCGATCTCCTTAAAAAATCTCTCTATCATTCTCATGACCTTGATACCAGCGATCTCTGTAAAGAGCTAGGCGATCTCCTCTGGTATATGACCCTGCTCAGTGAAAGTGTGGGCTTAACGCTTGAAGATATAATGCAGGCCAACGTCACTAAACTACGTCAACGCTATCCCGACGGCTTTGATCCTCAGCGCAGCAAGAATCGTGAAGAATAACATATAATGATATCTATGTTATTGACGCGATGATGCTATGGTGCAAATCAAACAAAGGGAGTTGATGTATGCTTGATAAAGTTGAAGATCTGTTGGGCAAGTTGACATTAGAGGAGAAGGTCTCGCTTCTGGCTGGCGCTTCAATGTGGGAAACAGTACCAATTGAGCGGCTGGGCATTCCAGCGTTGAAAGTCTCAGATGGTCCGAATGGTGCGCGCGGTGAGGGCAATATCATGGTGGGAACGACCGCTGACGGCGAAGCCAATGCAGGCGTGACATCTGCGTGCTTTCCAGCGGGAATCTCACTGGCGGCCACCTGGAATCCAGAGCTGATTGAACGCATAGGCCAGGCACTGGGACAGGAGGCAAAATCCAAGGGGGCGCAGGTGTTACTGGCGCCAACGGTCAATATCCATCGCTCTCCACTCAATGGTCGTAACTTTGAGTGCTATTCTGAGGATCCTTATTTATCGGCCAGGATGGCGGTCTCCTATATTACTGGTGTGCAGAGTGAGGGCATCGGCGCTACGGTCAAACATTTTGTCTGTAATGATTCTGAATTTGAGCGCAACAGTATCAGCTCGGAAGTCGATGAGCGCACGCTGCATGAGATTTATCTCCCTCCCTTCAAAGCCGCCATCCAGGAAGCTGGTAGCTGGCTCATCATGTCCTCATATAACAAGATAAATGGCATCTACGCTGACGAAAATCCCTATACGCTGACAGAGGTACTGAAAAAGAGCTGGGGCTTTGATGGTGTGGTCATGTCGGACTGGTTTGGTACACAGAGTACAGCGGCCGCAGCCAACGCAGGGCTTGATCTGGAGATGCCGGGACCAGCTATGTGGCGTGGGGAAAAACTGCTTGCGGCAGTTCAAACGGGTGAAGTTGCTGAGGCTACCATTGATGACAGTGTGCGTCGCTTACTGCGCCTGTTTATCAAGGTAGGTTTGTTTGAAATCACTGAAAAGAAAGCCGAACAAGCAATCGATCTGCCAGAACATCGCGCGGTAATTCGTCAAGCGGGAGCCGAAGGTTGTGTCTTACTCAAAAATGAACAGAACATCCTGCCATTGGATCCTGAAAAAAGCCAGTCCATCGCGATCATTGGTCCTAACGCAAAGGTTGCCAGTATGATGGGCGGTGGGAGCGCCTTTGTTAATGCCCACTATGCGGTCACCCCGTATGACGCCATCGTGAAGCGCGTCGGTGCTCATGGGACATTGAACGACGAAACCGGCTTTAGCAACCATAATCTCTTACCACTCCTCAACAACGATGTCTACAGCAACAACGATCAGAACACCACTGCAGGCTTTATTATCGAATACTTCCGTAATAACAATTTCACGGACAAATTAGACGAGACCGACATTAGTACAAGCTCCGAGAAGGTCTGGTTTGGTCCTATCGCTGAGACAATTGATCCACGCAGTTTTTCAGCCCGCTTCACAGCTCATATCATACCCAAAGAGACTGGTTCGCATACCTTTGGACTGGCCAGTTCGGGTGTGAGCAAACTCTCCATCGACGATAAAGAATTAATCGATAACTGGGATAAGCAGGTCAAGGGTCAGACGTATTTTGGTATGGGAAGTACAGAAGCAACTGGCACAATTGATTTAACCGCTGGAAAAAAGTATCAACTGACGATCGATTATGCCAAAGTGGATCCAAACGTCCCGATATCAGCTGTTCGCCTGGGTTATCAGCCACCGGTATCCAGTACTGCACTGCACCATGCCATCGAGTTAGCCCGCCAATCGGATGTGGCCCTGATCTTTGCTGGCCTGAATGGTGAATGGGAAAGCGAGGGCTTTGATCGGCCGAATATGGATCTGCTACCTGAACAGGTTGAGTTGATCGAAAAGGTCGCGCAGGTCAATCCTAAAACAATTGTGGTCTTAAATACGGGTTCGCCAATCACCATGCCGTGGCTGGATAAGGTCGCGGGCGTGCTGCAATGCTGGTTTCCTGGACAGGAATGTGGCAATGCGATGACAGACGTCATCTTTGGCGATGTGACACCTTCGGGGAAACTGCCTCAAACGTTTCCTAAACGGCTTGAGGATAATCCAGCCTATATTAATTATCCTGGCGAAAATGGACGTGTCCATTACGGCGAAGGATTGTTTGTCGGCTATCGCTATTACGACAAAAAGAAAGTTGAGCCCTTGTTTCCATTCGGCTTTGGACTCTCCTATACCACTTTCAGCTATGGCTCTGAGCTAGAACTCAGCACGCCAACGTTACAACCCGATAACCACTTGCAGGTACGTATTCATGTCACAAATACCGGGGAACGTACTGGCAAAGAGGTCGTCCAGCTCTATGTGCGCGACATCAAATCCAGTCTCCACCGTCCAGAAAAAGAGCTTAAAGCCTTCGCCAAGGTCCAACTTGAGCCAGGCGAAACCAAACCAGTGACCTTTACCCTTGGACGCGATGCCCTGGCTTATTACGATGACCTGACTCACCAATGGATTGCCGAGGCCGGCGATTTTGAAATATTGGTCGGTTCCTCAGCTCAAGATATCCATGCTCGCGCCACCTTTACACTCACAGAGACAAGCCACTTCAGCGATGGTCAAGAATCTAAACAGGCCAATACAGCAACCCGTTAATTGACATCCCATATAAGTTCCTGATTACCAACTTTTGAAGAGGAAAATGGGGTGGCGATCATAATCGCCACCTCATTTTCCTCTTCAAAAACAAGCAAGTACTGCAAACTCAAGGTGTCTGCAATGAAAAATCACTTCACCTTTAAATAATTAGTAACCACCGAGATCTGATCTGCATGCAACACTTTAGCAGTATCAAGTTGACCACTGGCCTGAACGATTGCGCCTGGCTGAAGATCCTTATCATGTCCCATCGTAACGTTCTGACTGGATTTCCAGGTGACCGTAATGGTATGTTGAGTGCGTACATAGGAACCATCATTAGAGCGCTCCAACACATAGCCTGTAAGAGAATGGTTCGTGGAAGTAGAAATAATCTCACACATAACATTTGTCGAGCTTCCAGATGAGGCTGAAGCTAATTGTATATTGGTCGTAGGCAAAGATCCTTGTAATGTCAGGCTATGATTTGTATATAACAGATAGCCAATTGCCGCGGCTAGCAAAAGAATTAAGATTATTGGCAAGACACGACCAGGAGGACCTGATCGGCCTTTCTTCGCTTCTGGCATAATTATTGCTCCTCTTAAGAAATGGTAGTGCCAATAGCATCTCTCTATGCATAAAAGTTGGATATTACTTTGGCCACCAACGATTCCCTAAATATTTGCTCGCACCTTCAAAACAGCTTGACCATATCGATGAATATAGCATATGCCTATAATTGATGCAATGAAATATCCATAGAGTGGATAATCTTTCTTGGTCACAAAGATATTGACAATGTATATGTTACAGAGTAGAGTGATATGTAAGCGGTCACACATTTTCTAGTGGAGGTGCATTTGGCAAATATTTATGATGTCGCACGCCTGGCTGGTGTATCGACCGGTACAGTTTCTCGCTACTTAAGCGGAAATGGTTATGTTGGTGAGATCAGCAGGGGACGCATCCAAAAAGCCATCACAGAGCTCAATTTCAGTCCTAGTAGGATTGCGCGCGGCCTGACCAAGAAGCACACGCAGATGATCGGCCTGGTCGTCTCGGATCTGCTGAATCCTTTCATCCCAGAACTGGTACGTGGTGCCCAGGATTGTGCCGATGAGGCGGGGCACTGTACGTTAATCTATAACACTGACGGCAAGGGAGCGCGCGAGGTGCGTGCGCTTAACTTATTATATGAACGTCGGGTTGATGGCTTGATTATTACAGCTCCAGAAACAGTCGAAGGCAATCAGTGTATCCTTGATCTGCATAAACGCGGCTTGCCAATTGTCCTGATCGGGCGCAAACTGGCAACGGAGGATATCGATTACGTCACGACAGATACCTATAGTGGAGCCATTGAGGCGGTTATGCACCTGGCACAGTTGGGACATAGAAGGATCGCTTTTATTGAAGGTGATGCAGCCCATGATGTAGCTTCAGACCAGCAACGCGGATACCTGGATGGGTTAAAGCAGGCTGAATTGACCTACCAAGAACACCTGCTAGTTGCAACCACGTTGACCCGTGAAGGAGGCGCCGCAGCAATGATACAGCTACTTCACCTCCCTACTCCACCCACAAGTGTCTTCGCGGTCAACGATATTGTAGCGGTTGGAGCCATGCAAGAGGCACTTCGACTAGGATATCGTGTTCCAGAACAACTCTCCATCGTTGGTTTTGATGATATTACACTGGCAGCCAATACGCTGCCTGCTATGACAACGGTACGCCAACCAAAATCCCTGCTCGGTAGAACCGCGGTAGAGCTCTTATTGGACCGCATCGATCAATACGAAGATGGCACAGGACGGGAGCTCCAGCTTCCATGCGCATTGATTGTACGTGAGTCAACAATGCATCCGTTGATCTAATACCAGCCTATAATGATTCACCAATAAAAATAAAAACGTCATTTTCTTAGGAGTTGTGTAAGCGCTTACACAACTCCTAAGAAAATGACGTTTTGGATCTTAAATCAGAAAGTATCCAAGGAAGTTCAAACCTGCTTCTATGTATCGACCTGACCTGATCTACACTTGAGATCTGAACAGGATGTATACTCTTACATGATGGCTTTTTTGCAGCATAGCGTAGAGAGTAAGAGACCATATAGAAAATAGGAGGAAGATATGGATACGTTATTCCCTCTGAATACAAATCCCGATGAACATGCTTCACGTCTGGCCTGGAGGGCAATGGAGCCCTATCACGCGATGGTCTATTTTGCTCCTGAAACCAAAGCTGTTTATACGGCCGCTGGTTTAAAAGGTTATTGGATGGGATATTTTGCGTCACGGGCCGCTGCGCTTGGACCAGTTCCAGCTTCAGTGGTATGCGCGACTTTTTATAATTTCCATCCAAACATGGTCGCACGTGCTATCCCAGACGCCTGGCATTTCTCAACTCCCGAGCGCGTCTTAACAGCACGATTAGAGATAGCAGATCTTGCACTTCGGCGGCTACTCGGAGATTTGATTACATCCGAGGATCTGGCAGAGGCAGCCGAAATTGCTCGTATAGCAACCCAGGCATGTTCGGTTGCGGGCCGACCGCTATTCGCGGCCCACCTGGCCCTCCCCTGGCCAGAGCAACCACACTTAGCCCTCTGGCATGCGGCTACACTCCTACGGGAGTATCGGGGCGATGGACATATCGCCACGTTACTGGCCGAAAATATAGATGGCTGTGAGGCACATATCACGTTAGTGGGCACAGGCAGGATACCACGAGAAAATCTGCAACTAAATCGAGGTTGGAGCGATGAAGAGTGGAATGCGGCCAGTGATCGCCTGATACAACGCGGTTGGCTAGACGCATCAGGAACGCTCACAGCAGCAGGAAAAGAGGTCCGGCAATTCATAGAACAACGCACAGACAACCTAGCCCTTCCCCCCTGGCAAGCTCTTGGCATTGAAAAATTTGAACGCCTGCTCTCTTCAATGAACAAGTTCAGAAACACAATTCTCGCTCAAAAAGGCATTCCAGCATCCAGCCCTCTGGGAGATCTAAAATAACAACGCTACGACCTAAAGCTGACCAGAATTCAGGCTGAATCCTGGTCAGCTTTTGATCGCAATGATTTTTTTTGCTATAATAACAAACCACCTTGATCACAATGCAAGTTTAGAGGGCGTACATGGGGAGTAGGGGTTGACAAAACACAAACAGGATGGTATTATTCCATTTGTTAAGAACACCTGCATGTGCAGGTGAGCTGGTGACTTTAGCGAAGAGGGTACACCCGTTCCCATCCCGAACACGGTAGTTAAGCTCTTCCTCCCCGATGATACTACGTGGGCAACTGCGTGGGAAAATAGGAAGTCGCCGTCTCACCCGCCCACACAGGTGTTTTTTATATTGCAAAATTGGTCAAATGCTAGAAGAGAGTGAAATTCGTTATTTCTCGAAATTTAACTAAAAAGAGAGGTTGACAGTATGTTATGATACTGTCAACCTCTCTTTTTAGAGTGGAGACAAGGAGATTCGAACTCCTGACCTTCGCCGTGCAAAGGCGACGCTCTACCAACTAAGCTATGTCCCCGTAAGACAACCGAAATACGGTATATCCTCAATTTTGCCGAGTCACTGGTCAGCCATGATTGAAGCTGAGAAGCACTCACGCGAGGTCCACGATGAAGATACTATGTGAAACAAGCCGTACGATCATTAGGGCGACTTCGCTGCGCCTGTTACCAGGTGTCCACGTGTCGTCTATCTACCAGGTCGTCTTCCTGGGATCTTGACTTTCCGAAGAAAGTGGGAAAACTCGTCTTGGGTGCGGCTTCGCGCTTAGATGCTTTCAGCGCTTATCCCTTCTCGACATAGCTATCCAGCTCTGGCCCGGGCGGGCCAACTGGCGCACCAGCGGTCGAGCCATCTCGGTCCTCTCGTACTGGAGATGACGCCCCTCAATTTTCCTACGCCCACGACGGATAGAGACCGAACTGTCTCGCGACGTTCTGAACCCAGCTCGCGTGCCGCTTTCATGGGCGAACAGCCCAACCCTTGGGACCTACTCCAGCCCCAGGATGCGACGAGCCGACATCGAGGTGCCAAACCTTGCCGTCGATGTGAACTCTTGGGCAAGATAAGCCTGTTATCCCCGGGGTAGCTTTTATCCGTTGAGCCACACTCCTTCCACTCGGGAATGTGGGATCACTAAGCCCGACTTTCGTCCCTGCTCGACCTGTCCGTCTTGCAGTCAAGCTCCCTTCTGCCTTTGCACTCTTACGGGTGATGTCCATCCACCCTGAGGGAACCTTTGGGCGCCTCCGTTACTCTTTGGGAGGCGACCGCCCCAGTCAAACTACCCGCCTGATCTTGTCTACGTCCCGGCTCACGGTGACGTATGAGAAACAAACCGCAACGAGAGTGGTATTTCACTGTTGTCTCCCCCTCCCCCAAAGGGAAGGGTTCTCCGACTCCCACCTATGCTACGCACGCTTCAACTCGTTTCCAGGTCAAGGTGTAGTAAAGCTCCACGGGGTCTTTTTGTCCTGTCGTGGGTAACCCGTATCTTCACGGGTACTTCAATTTCGCCGAGTCCTCTGTCGAGACAGCGCTCAACTCGTTACTCCTTTCGTGCGGGTCGGAACTTACCCGACAAGGAATTTCGCTACCTTAGGACCGTTATAGTTACGGCCGCCGTTCACCGGGGCTTAGATTCGCAGCTACGTGCACCGCTCCTCGTAACCTTCCGGCACTGGGCAGGAGTCAGCCCCTATACTTCCGCTTTCGCGTTCGCAGAGACCTGTGTTTTTGGTAAACAGTCGGTTGAGCCAATTTCTTGCAACCCCCTCACGCTCCTGCAAGCAGGCTCGCTACTAGGGCACCCCTTCTTCCGAAGGTACGGGGTCAATTTGCCGAGTTCCTTAACAGAGGGTCGCTCGATCACCTGGGGAGATTTCCCCCTGCCTACCAGTGTCGGTTTGCGGTACGGGCGGAGAAGATTCTGGCGAGAGGCTTTTCTCGGCGGCGTAGGGGCCAATGACTTCCGCAGACTTGCGTCCGCTCGCTGCACGTGTCATGCACAGGAAACCGGGATTTTCCTCGGTTTCGCACTTCGCCGTACAGACCCATCCTGTCCAATCGATGGGCTCACCTTCCTTACCGCGTCCCCCCATTGCTCATCACAAATTTCTCCGGTGCAGGAATGTCCAACCTGCTTGCCATCGCCTACGACTATAACGTCCTCGGCTTAGGACCCGACTCACCCTGGGACGATTGACGGTGCCCAGGAACCCTCAGGCATTCGGTGTGTCTGGTTATCACAGACATGACGCTACTCATTCCGGCATTCTCACTTCTGATCGCTCCACCAGTCCTCACGGTCTGGCTTCTCTGCTCCAGAACGCTCCCCTACCAATCTCGTAAACGAGATTCCATGGCTTCGGTACCTCTCTTAAGCCTCGATACGTTGTCGGTGCCACGACACTCGACCAGTGAGCTATTACGCACTCTTTAAATGGTGGCTGCTTCTAAGCCAACATCCTGGCTGTTTGGGCGTTGTGACCCCCTTTGACACTGAGAAAGGATTTGGAGACCTTAGCCGATGGTCTGGGCTGTTTCCCTTTTGACGACGAAGCTTAGCCCCCGCCGTCTCACTTGCATGCATGCTGTCCTGGCATTCGGAGTTTGGTTGAGTTTGGTAACCAGCACTTGGCCCCTAGCTCATTCAGTGCTCTACCTCCAGGATAGTGTTTCATACAGCTGTACCTCAATACATTTCGGGGAGAACCAGCTATCTCCGTGTTCGATTGGAATTTCTCCCCTATCCACAAGTCATCCCCCAGTTTTGCAACACTGGTGGGTTCGAGCCTCGACGGACTGTCACATCCGCTTCACTCTGCTCATGGATAGCTCACACGGTTTCGGGTCGCATCGCCGCAACATATGCCTTGTTCAGACTCGGTTGCCCTGGGGCTCCCCAGCTTTAACGCTGGTTAACCACGCTACGACGATGCACTCGCCGGATCATTCTACAAAAGGCACGCCATCAGCCCTTAGTTCCGCAACGGAACAGTGGCCTCTGACTGCTGGTGAGTACGTGGTTTCAGGGTCTGTTTCATCCCCCTCTCGGGGTGCTTTTCACCTTTCCCTCACGGTACTTGTTCGCTATCGGTCGCTAAAGATGTGTAGCCTTGGAGGGTGGTCCCCCCAGCTTCCCACAAGGTTTCACGTGCCTCGTGGTACTCAGGATACCGATCCACGTTAACAAACCGTCCTCTACGGGACTCTCACCCGCTCTGGTCGCGCTTTCCAACGCGTTCAAGTAGTTCGTCATTGCTTGTTATCGGTCCTACAACCCCGACCATCTCGAAAGATGATTGGTTTGGGCTCCTCCCGGTTCGCTCGCCACTACTACGGGAATCTCGGTTGATTTCTTTTCGTCGAGTTACTGAGATGTTTCAGTTCACCCGCTGCCCCCCGTCACTGCCTATGTGTTCAGCAGGCGGTCTCCAGACATCACTCTGGAGGAGTTGCCTCATTCGGAATCTTGGGGTTCATGGCTTGTATGCAGCTCCCCCCAAACGTTTCGCCGGTCTCCGCGTCCTTCTTCGGTCTTTAGCGCCAAGGCATCCACCTCGTACTCTGTGTAGCTTGTTCTCTTCTCTTCATCATGTTTGATCTGTGAATGCTTGTTTACCGTTCCCTCTCTTGCGAGAAAGAACAGCGATCCTCTGCTTCAACTCTGGCTGACCTATCATGGCTCAGCAAAATTGAAGATATACGGTATTTGGTTGTCAAGGTGCGATGCTGGCAGGTACAACGCCGTAGCGTGGCCCTGTTGACCCCAACATCTGGAGAGTGGAAACCAGCCCAACTGCTGGATGAATACTTTCGTCGTCCTGTTCGACCTGGAAGTGTGACATCTTGCTGGCCATGATAGTCATGACCGATGCCAAAGCTCCCTAGAAAGGAGGTGATCCAGCCGCACCTTCCGGTACGGCTACCTTGTTACGACTTCACCCCAATCACTGACCCCACCCTCGACGCTTGCCTCTCTTGCGAGTTAGCCCAGCGGCTTCAAGTGTTGCCAACTTTCGTGGTGTGACGGGCGGTGTGTACAAGACCCGGGAACGTATTCACCGTAGTGTGCTGACCTACGGTTACTAGCAACTCCAACTTCATGGAGGCGGGTTGCAGCCTCCAATCTGAACTGAGGCCAGGTTTGACGAGATTGGCTCCCTCTCGCGAGTTCGCGACTCTTTGTCCTGACCATTGTAGCGTGTGTGTCGCCCAAAGCGTAAGGGCCGTGCTGACTTGACGTCATCCCCGCCTTCCTCCATTTTAAAATGGCAGTTTCGCTAGAGAAATTCAACTAACGACAGGGGTTGCGCTCGTTGCGGGACTTAACCCAACATCTCACGACACGAGCTGACGACAGCCATGCAGCACCTGTGGATCCGCCCCTAAGGGACAACCAATTACGGCTGGTGCAAATCCATGTCAAGCCTTGGTAAGGTTCTTCGCGTTGCATCGAATTAAACCACACGCTCCGCTGCTTGTGCGGGTCCCCGTCAATTCCTTTGAGTTTTAATCTTGCGACCGTACTCCCCAGGCGGACCACTTACTGTGTTAACTGCGACACTGAAGGGGTCGATACCCCCAACGTCTAGTGGTCATCGTTTACGGCTAGGACTACCAGGGTATCTAATCCTGTTCGCTCCCCTAGCTTTCGCACCTGAGCGTCAGGTACTTCCCAGGACACTGCCTTCGCCATCGGTGTTCCTCCGGATATCTACGCATTTCACCACTCCACCCGGAATTCCGTGTCCCTCTGAAGCCCTCAAGTCAGACAGTATCCGAAGTACTTCGTCGGTTGAGCCGACGACTGTCACCCCAGACTGATCTGACCGCCTGCGTGCGCTTTACGCCCAATAAATCCGGACAACGCTTGCCCCCTACGTATTACCGCGGCTGCTGGCACGTAGTTAGCCGGGGCTGATTCCTCTGGTACCGTCCGTTCTCGTCCCAGAGAAAAGCAGTTTACGATCCGAAAACCTTCATCCTGCACGCGGCGTTGCTCGTTCAGGGTTGCCCCCATTGACGAAAATTCCTCACTGCTGCCCCCCGTAGGAGTCTGGGCCGTTCTCAATCCCAGTGTGGCTGATCGTCCTCTCAGACCAGCTATCGATCGCAGTCTTGGTAAGCCATTACCTCACCAACAAACTAATCGAGCGCAGGCTCATCCTCAGGCGCCCTTGCGAGCTTTGCTCTTCCTCGCGAAAGAGCCTATGCGGTATTGTCGGCGATTTCTCGCCGGTATTCCTCACCTGATGGTAGATTGCCCACGTGTTACTCACCCGTCCGCCACTCCCTGCTTGCGCAGAGCGTTCGACTTGCATGTGTTAGGCACGCCGCCAGCGTTTATCCTGAGCCAGGATCAAACTCGCCATCCAATTTTATGATTCATTCCGACTCAACGAGCAGGAAGAAATTGCATGAGAATTGCGATCAAGGCCAAGTCTTCCAACATTGGCTGTAATTTGTTCGCAGATTATTGTGTGATCACCGAACGCGAACGCTCGGGATCGAATTGACAGGAACGTGAAACCTATTCATGTGTTCCAGTTGCTGTTCTGCTTTCCACTCTTCAGTTGTCAAGGTGCCGACGAACCAGAGTTCGTCTGTGTTTACGAGCAGATCATCTGTTTTCGTGTTTCTGTCTCGTGTAGCTGTAGTATCGCAGATCTGTTGTGATTTGTCAAGCGTTTTTCCGAGGAATTTTCGCCGACGCCCAAGATCTCGTGTCTCTCGCTTCTAAGAGCGAGTATCCACATCATCACCTGCAAAAAAGGCCAAAGCCTCCTTCTTTCTCACCACATTGGTTGGGAAATACACAGGAGATCGGTGATCTCGGGGGAGCCACCTTAGCGTGGCACAACGGATGCGAAAGGACAGGAGCACCAATACTCAGAGAGCTCAGTGATTGTCTTGTTTTCTGCAGCTCGATGATTATGCCATAGCGATGTAATTCTGTCAACCCTTTTTGGAACGAATTTCTAACCTCTTTTGAAGTTTGCTAATATTGCGGTATTAACTAAACTCTGGCGTATTAAAACGCTCAAGCCCAAATGGCTGTATAAGTTGGGGCAGATGACCAGTAGTTACATATTCAGCAATGCTCTGGCCCGTTACAGGACTCAAAATAATACCGACACTATTATGTCCAGTTGCCACAAGCAGATTCTCCCAGCCGGGTATTGGTCCTATAATTGGACATTTATCTGGTGTGGTTGGGCGTATGCCGGCCCAGCTTCGACTAATATTTTGAGAAGATAGTGAGGGAAGCAGTCGTAAGGCAGTGTTATATAATCTCTCGGTAGCTTGAGGAGTCACCTGAATATCAAAGCCGCTATCTTCTTTCGTGGCACCGACCAGGATCTCCTTATGTCTGGGGATAAGATATTTTGTGTCGCCAAAGATAATATGCTGTAGTGCTGGCTGAGGTTGGGATAAGGCAAGCATTTGTCCACCTGTAGGGCTCAAAGGCACTGAAATATCATTCAAGGAACGTAATAAGTGGGCGGACCAGGCGCCTGCCGTTACAATGAGCTGTTTACAGGTATAGGTATCGCCCGATGCGGTCCGTATACCTGTAACTTTTGTCCCACTATGCAGGAACTCATTTACTATTATATGTGGATAGATCTGCGCACCGGCTTGCTGTGCAGACAAAGCCAGGGCATTGATAAGCTGCACTGCGTTGACCTGTGACTCTTCCGGAGCGTAAACTGCTCCGCACACATCAGGGGCCAGTAACGGTTCCCGCTTTAGAGCCTCGACGCCTTCTATCCAATTTACATTTAATCCCAGGGTTTGCCACAACTCAAAACGCTGCTTGAGCCGGGCCAGGCGTTTAGCACTATGTACAACTCGTAGTGAACCTGTCTGCTGATACCCAACATCTAATCCATTAATAGCTTCAAGCTCTGACACAAATGCAGGAAATTGACGAAAGCTAGCCAGAATAAGATCAGCAAATACTCCTGGCGCGGGAATAGGACCTAACGGAGCGAGCAATCCAGCAGCAGCGCCAGAGGCTTGTCCACCTATCTCTCCTTGCTCCAGTATAGTAACATCAACACCTGCTTTGCGTAAGAAATAGGCACAAGAACATCCAATTATTCCACCACCAATAATAAGCGCATCCGTAGTTTGTGACCTGATCATTACACCCCTATTCTAAAAATGCCATACATACAAAATTCGCGCGTGAAATGAGCTGCGTATCATCATAGCGTAGAAAGAATGAGGTTAGCAAGCGGAAGGATAGAGGAAAAAAAGGAATACTGCAGAGATGGCAGAGAGTCAGGTTTACAGAACAAGAGAATACGAAGTACCAATAAAGGAAACTATTCATTGTAGATCCTGCTATACGGATGCCATACTCTGGCAGAGATCAGAGTATCATACAGCTGATCACCAACCGGTACTCTGCCTTTATTGGTACTTGCAATTTCCTCTGCAGCATTAACTTTAGTATAGGGCAAAGTTATGTGGAATATGTCAGGGAAAGATCAAAAAAGTATGAAATATTTTTTCGATATACGCAAAGATAATTGATATATCACCAGAAGAATCCACCAATCTACAAATTTTTAAACCCGTTTCTTAACAATTCACAAAAACATAGATGAGAGAATATACTATAATAATATGGTCGCGATTCGATGGAAAAGCCACCTACACTATCTTGCTGTCTACTTTTATGTACGGTCTTCACAGGTCCCTATCTTAGTTTAACTAAATTCTAAGGGACTAGAAAAGAGTTGAAGCTTGAATACATACACTCAATCTGGTATACAAACATCGCTTCAGGGACAGGCGATTACCCCTGAGACCTTTCTTAGCGTACGTACAGCCTCTAATGCCAGGATATCTCCTGACGGCAAAAAAATTGCGTTCCAGGTTGGTGAATGGCTACCGGGGGAAGATAAATATCGTAAGCGTCTCTGGATTACAGATGTTGCCGATGGGAATCCTGAACCATTAACACGGGGAAAACGTCAGGATGGTCCTCCAGCGTGGTCTCCAGATAGTCGCACGATTGCGTTTGCTTCTAAGGTTGAGGGAGAAAAGGGCAATAATCATTTTCAACTCTTTGTGCAAGACATGCAAACGGGTGATGAGCGTCAAATCTGCACGCTAGCAAATGGCATTAGCAATGTCTCGTGGTCACCAGATGGCAAACGAATTGCGTTTTGCTCGGTGGACGGTGAAGCTCCTCCCCAGGATCCACAGGTACAGTATCAGGGCGTGGGGCGTCATACCCGGCTCTGGACAGTGCGGCGGGATTATGATATTGCCGAACCGGTTACGGCGAATGGATTGACAGTCTGGCATTATGCCTGGTCACCTGACAGCAACCGTTTCGCGGTGTATTATGCTACCGGTCCGGATGAAACGGATTGGTATCGTGGTCAGATAGGTCTGGTCGCGGCGCATGGAGGGGCGATTCATCAGATCAGTCAGTTGAAACGTCAGGCTTTTGCGCTTGCCTGGTCACCCGATGGAACACGGCTGGCGTATGTATCAGGTGAATGGAGTGACCCCGATCGTGGTGGTGGTGATATCTATATACACTCGCTAGCCGATGGACAAACCCGCAATATGACACCAAAGATTGATTGGAGCCCTTCCTGGTTGCAGTGGCATCCTGATAATCGGCAGATCTTATGTGCTGGCTGGCATGGCCTCAGTACACGTATCGCGTTGCTGGATGAACCAACAGAAAATCTAACAACGATCTCCGATAATTTCTTACTGGGTGATCGCGGCTGGGCACATTTCTCCGCAAATGCTGACCTGAGCCAGATTGCTGTTACACACTCTGAACAACATCCTCATGATATCTGGTCAGGAGAGCTGACATACAAAGATAATCAATCTCCAACAATTACCTGGCAACGTCACACACAGCTTAATCCACTGGCTGAAGAGACCCTGGAGATGGCCACAACTGAGCGCATCCATTATGACAGTATCGATGGCTGGACCATTGAGGCACTGGTTACCTGGCCGAAAAAATCCACAGATGCGACTCCACCACCGCTGATCGTCAATGTCCATGGTGGTCCATCCGGCGTCTGGCAGGAAGATTGGGAATTCTATCGAAATCAGGTCCTGGCAGCGGCGGGATATGCTGTTTTATGTCCCAATATTCGTGGTAGCATGGGGAGAGGTGTCGCTTTTGCGGATGCTGTCATTGGCGATATGGGCGGTAACGATTATCAAGATGTGCTTAAAGGGATCGATTATCTGGTTGAACGCAAACTTGTTAACGGTGAGCGCGTTGGCATCATGGGATGGAGCTATGGTGGCTTTATGACTGCCTGGACAGTCACTCAAATAAAGCGCTTCAAAGCTGCCATTATGGGAGCTGGTATCAGTGATTTCCATAGTTTTCATGCCCAGACGAATATTCAGGATTGGGACATGCGCTTTCTGGGTAAAATCAATGAGCCAGTTAATCCACTTAGCGATATTGCTATCTATCGCGATCATTCACCTCTTACCTATGCCAGTCAGGTCACGACACCAACCCTGATCGTGCATGGGGAGAAAGATCCCTGTGTACCAGTCAATCAAGCCTGGGCCTTCTATCGCGCCCTACAAGAGCAAGAGATACCAGTAGAACTGATTACGTATCCCCGTGAAGGACATGGATTGACCGAGAGGAAACATAATCTCGATTATATGCAACGCGTGCTCGATTGGTTTAAGCGTTTCTTATCCTGAACAATCAGTGCATATCCTGTAAATTATATTCATGGATAGATAATAGTATTGCTCAATATCATCTTCAAGGAGTGAAACATGATGGATATATCAACGCAGAAGTCGATCAATGCTGATACAACTTTACAGAGACATCCACAGACCATTCCAGCTTTGCAAGAATGGCAGGCGAGTACAGGCGTATTTCACTTTGGTGAACAATCTCGTCTTATACTTGCGAACAGCACGGCTTCTCAACTACAAGTGGTAGCTGAAACGTTTGCCGCAGATTTAAAGCAGGCAACTGGCCTGACTATGCCCATTAATATCACGACAGAAGAACAACCAGGCGATATTGTTTTAATGTTATCTCCTGGAGAAATCTCTGTGGGGCATGAAGGGTATCTACTTGAGATCAGTGATACCATCAGGGTAAGCGCTCCGACAGAACATGGCGTCTTTTATGCAACACGTACGCTATTACAATTGCTCAAACAACATACAGACATCCCTGTGGGTACGGCGCGTGACTGGCCCACATACCCTCAGCGTGGTTTGATGGTGGATGTCGGTCGTAAATACTTTTCGCTCGCGTGGCTGGAAAGCCATATTCGAGAGCTGGCATATCTGAAATTCAACTATTTCCATCTGCATCTCTCGGATAACTATGGGTTCCGCCTGGAAAGTGAACGCCATCCTGAGGCAGTTTCAGCACAACATTATACTAAAGCTGAAATACGAGCATTGTTGGAGCTGGCACAACGCTATCATATTACAATTGTGCCGGAGATTGATATGCCAGGCCATATGGACACCATTCTGGCCCAACATCCTGATCTGCAGATCATAAGCAGAGACGGCAAACGTAAACCAGGCGATATTGATCTGAGTAATGAGCAAGCATACGCTTTAATGAAGGATCTATTGGACGAATTCATCCCGCTTTTTCCCGGCCCTTACTGGCACATTGGCGCCGATGAATATCTCATGAAAGAGGACTACAACGATTATCCTCAGCTTGCTCGCTACGCCCATGAACACTATGGTCCAGCTGCCACGGCCCGTGATACCTATCTGGGCTTTGTGAACTGGGCCAATGACATCGTAAAGTCCCATGGCAAGATTACACGCGTCTGGAATGATGGATTGTATGGGGGCACGGCAATCACCATAGCAACCGATCTTATATATGAACATTGGCTGGACTCTGGCCTGTCTCCTCAAGAGATCACTAAGTTGCCTGCGTCGATCATGAATTGTAATGCCGATCTTCTTTACTATGTGCTTGGATCTTATTTCCCAACTGGACCAGCTAATGTTTATGACAATTTCGAGCAGCATAGCTTCCAGGGGCATACAAAACTTGAGCCTGCCGATACTCAATTGCTGGGTGCAAAGCTCCATATCTGGTGCGATCATCCAGATCAACAGACGGAGCTCCAAATAGCAGATGGTATTAGTGCTATCCTGCGTTCACTGGCACAGGCTAACTGGGGTTCTCCAAAGCCTTTTCCAACCTACAAGCAATATCAACCACTGATTGATACAATAGGACAGGCACCCGGTTATATTGTTCCAGCTTCGACTACAGATTAAGTGGAGCCAGAATTTGTATTATTTATAATGCATGCGCCATCTGCATTGCACTTACTAAGCGTAGAAAGAGGCTTATTTAGCCGTAAGCTCACTGATCAGTTGTCGCAATGCACGTGGCGCAAACGGCTTCCGCAACAAAGGAACGTCATCTGGCAGGATACGCCGAAACTGCTCCAATGTCGGGCCGCTGACTGCAGTAATAATGATCACAGGCAGTTGCCAGGACTCAAATTCTTTCCGAATAGCGAAAAAGACATCTGCTCCAGTCATGGTTCCAGGAAGAAGCAAATCTAACACCACCAGATCATAAGGCTGTGCCTGCTGGTCAGAGGCGGAAGAAGGAAAGATCGCTTCTAGCATCGCTAAACCGGTGCTATGGGTTGTCACTGTATGCCCATCCATCTTCAAGGTGGTTGATAAAAAGGCAAGGATGGCCGGATTATCATCCAGAACGCCAATGTTCATTGTTTTACTTCCCCCTTAGTAAAAAATGCAGTATAAAAACACAGCAACATTATAGCCGATGTACTTATAAAGCACGAAAAACGTGAAAAGCACTCACGTGGAATATGCCTATGGTAACACAAAGAGTGATTCTGCGTAAATACATTTCGAGCATAAATATACCAAACGTCCTAAAAAGTTTTATATATCTGCAGAGCCTATCCTCATGGATAAGTATTTTCTCGCCACACTCGTTCCCTGACGGAAACATGATAGTTATGGCATGGTGAGAAAAATACGCTGCAGCGCATTTTTCTCACCATGCCATAACTATGGGATATATTATAAGAGTGGCTCGATCAACCCCTGCGTAACGGGCGTTCTGTCCTCAGATGAGCCAAAGGCTGTCAGAAGATGACGCACATAGTTCGGGGCGATTGCGTGTTGAGACCCACCTTTTTTATGTGCCGTGAAATTGTGCGCCAGGCGCACAATTTCACGGCACATAAAAAAGGTGGGCCCTTTAGGACCCGCGTGTGGCTGGTCAGATGTTCCTCGGAGAGAGCAGGAAGCAAACACTATCACAAAAAAGCAGGGCTGAAATGCTCAAGTAGAAAAGCAATTTAAAGAAAAACAAGCTATTCCCATCTTAGGACCTTTATTACACTTGAAGAATGCCAGAAAAACATCTCTCATAAGGCATTGATTTTTATATATATTCCGTGTATGTTTATCGTATACAGTATTTTGTGGATTTCTATGTGCCAGATTTTTTTAGGAGAAAACCCTTATCAGGTCACGTTCAATATGCAGTAAGCATATTTTCAACCACTCTTGTGATCGTTTCCATGCCTGTTATGGTCAGAGGAAAATAAGGTTCTCTTAGCGTGTATTTTTATCCCGGCACACTTATTGCGTTAGCCAGACAAGGAGCGCCACTATGCAAAAAGTTTCCCTGCGGAAGGTGAAAACACCTGTTAGTTTTTTGCAGGAAAACAGTGAGGAAGTCTTACATTTTTCATTGCAAGGCTTACTACCTTCAGGCCATACCCTTGCCCTCAACACCCCACTTGGGACTCTTTCGCATCTTGTTTGTAAGGATGATCGGCCACATATGCTGATGGAACAACAGTTTACCACCAGCGAAATTTGTGTCCTCCTCCCTCTTCTCGATGCATACCCCTACTATTGTCCTTACGAAGTCTTGCTGGCAAGTTTCAATAGTGGACGCGTAACTGAGACCGCTGTTGCCCGTAGCCGCAAGCGCTTACAGGAGGCCCAGGAAGCTGGTGTGTGGGATCAAGAGATGCGCCCGGTCCGTAATGTGCTCTCTCGAACACGTTTGAAAACTCGCTCCTTTGGCATTGAAATTTCTTCAATTCTAGAGACTGGTTATATCTTGATGCATATGCCCAGGCATAAACATCCAGAATTTTAAGCGTTCTGTCTTATAAGGGGATGCTTGTCTCAACGGTTTCATTGCTATGCAACTGATGGGCACGCAGGCGATATACTTTGAGTGCCATAAGGAGCGGTAGCCTGTATGGCATGTGATCTATATCTAATGCGCAAAGTTTCTGGATCCGACTGATACGCTGAAGTAGTGTGTTGCGATGTACATCCAATGTACAGGCGGTTTTAGCAATATTGCCACCGCACTCTAGATATACTTCCAGGGTATCTAGCAGGTTTGTTTTTTTGCGCAGATCGTAACGGAGTACTGCAAGAATGCAATCTTGATATTGATCGCTCAACTCCTGCGTTTGGGCAAATGGATAAAGATAGCGATAGGCACCAAGCTCGGCAAAATGAGTACAGTGAAGATCGGTTTTAAAACAAGAACCAACCTGCAAAGCTTCACTGGCCTCAGCATAGCTGCGTGAATAATTACTGATCGCCTGACAGCATGTACCTATCCCGATTGAGATAGAAACATAGCTCTCTTGCCGATTAGCTTTAATCAACGGCTCTAATTGAGTGTTCAAATACTCAAGCGTCAAGTCACTATCACATGGTAGCAAACAGACAAGTCCTGCTTCGCGCTCATCTATGAGCACACCTGGATAGAGAGCCTGCAGGCTCTGTTTGATGCGTGTCAGAGCAGTATTATAGTGGAGTGATTTCTCTTGTCCAGTGGTGTTGGAAACATTTTTGTCGTCAACTGTTTCTGTTACCTCGGACAATTCCACTACAGCAACCACATGGGATTTGGCCAGATCAAACCCTACTATATAAGCACGTCGTTGCAGAATAGCTTCGGCTTCAGCCTTGCCAGCTAAAAGATCATCTACAAATAATCTGATGAGATTATTCTGGGCAATAATATCTTCCTCAACATAGCGTCGATGTTTAATGGCCAGGGCTGTCTGATTAGCAATAGTATTCAGGATAAGTTGCTCATCCCGATCATAATCGAGCTCTCTCTGTGTATAACAATTAAGCAACCCCAGGCACTCATTCCCAACACATAAAGGAATACTGATAAATGTCTTATACGCATTTTCTTGCAGAGGATTCAGTTGGACCGCTTCCTGGCTGGTCAGGATTGGCAGGCACCCTTGCAAAGTGAATGTACGTAAGTGTTCCCACAATGTAGGACTAATGCGTAAATGTTGTTTCTGAATGTTACTGGTTGGTATTTCAGGATGGCTTGCACACTGACGCAAAATGTCGTTAGCCTGTCCGCGTAACATAATCATACAAAGATCAATATCCAGGGACTGCACAATCATCTCTGTTAAAAGATGCAGCATTTCAGGTAAACGTAATGGTAGCGTGATTGTATTAACAAGCTTAAAAAGCACTGCATGCAAATCAGGTTGCTGCTTTTCCGCGCTTGAATAAACTAGTTGTGGAGACTGCGTATAAACCGTTTCAGCGAGAGACAAGGATGCTAACATCTCTTTTTGAGCCAGGCCATGCGTCTTCATTGCTATGCGTCCATTTCTTCTATGCACAGCATTTTTTATATGCTTATGTATTTTTCAAAGGAGTCACATATCAGAATTCTATAAAATGAGCTTGAAATCTTTCTCAGCTTAGCACATTTTGTATGACCTGTCCATCCTAAAATGCATAAAATTTATATAAAATTCTTCACACAATGTCTTACAAAGTGAAATATAAGATTGGTATAAGATGAAGATCTTTTTGTTTTTTACTCAGCCAGGCTCTCCCGAAGTCCTTAAGGGGATTTTAGCTGGCATTGTGGCTGCCAGCCGGCCAGACACCTATTAATAACGGCGCATATGGTTGTCAATCAAATTGGAGAGGTAATCAATCGTCTCTTGCTCGGTCATTTCTGGATGTAGATCACGAATATCAATATTGCCACCAAAACGGTGAATCTGCATAATATCGGCTGCTAAATCTATCTGTCGACCTTCGCTCTCTTGTTCTTCTTCAAGCGCCTTTTCATTTTGTGAAACATGAAAAAGTTTCATTTCGTACCATCCTTTGCTGGAAATCAGGTTCTTGTGAACCAATCGTGTTGTTTGTCATGACTATCATGATATACATTCGCTTACTCATATGAGTAAGCTTACTCTATCAAAAACCTAATTCTGAATATAGCACCTTCCAGAATAGGTTCATTGATATGCCATTCAATTGCGTAAGTGGAAGAGCCTGACAGGCCGCACATGCACCTTTCTCTTGTTAAACAGTAGCGCTTTCCCTAGCCGCAGATGAACGATTATTCACGATTGCTTTACAGGGGCATATGCTAATACAACGCATCACCAAATTTTTTTCAGTCGTGTTCTTCAATATAACGCTGCTGACAACTCATTCTGATCCATGTATAATAAAATCTCTCACAACACCTCATCAAAAGCGCTTTGTGCCAATATGAATGGCGATCAGACCACCATGCAGATGATAAAAGTGTACGTCACTCCAGCCAGATGTTTCCATAATCTTCTTCAGATCAAATGCATCAAGAAAATGCTTGAGTGATGCAGGCAGGTATTGGTAGGCATCAAACTTCTGACCAAGCAACGTGCCAAAGAGAGGTACGATACGGTAAAAGTAACAATGAAACAGGATTTTGAGCAGCACATTTGACAGATGACTGACTTCCAGACAAACGATACTCCTCCCTGGACGGACAACACGCCACATCTCCCGAAAACATTTATCCATGTTTACCAGGTTGCGAACTAGAAAAGCGGAACCACAACGATCGATACTATTATCGGGCAATGCAATGGATGTAATATTGCCGTGCTGTAGTGTAATCTGATCCTGAAATCCTGGTTGATGCAATTTCCGGTAACCCTGTTCAAGCATCTCCGGTGCCCAGTCTATCCCAATCATGTGGGCAGTTCGATCAGAAATACGCATGACCGCGATGGCAAGATCAGCCGTTCCAGTACCTAGATCTAACCCAATTTCTCCGACATCCAGGGCAAGATAACGTGCCGCACGGTTACACCAGGAACGAATCAAGCCGAAGCTGATTAAAAAATTCATTCGGTCATAGATAGGCGCAATATGGCTGAATACATTCTGGCAGGCACCCTTTCTATCTCTCTGCATACATTTTTTTTCTTCTACTAGAGACATACCCTCTTATCCTTTCCAATAAGACCCATATATGTCCACTTGTATAGTCCTCCTGTTGCCCGAACAGCACTGTCAAACATTAGTTCACCATCAGGCCATAGATCATCCAGTAAACTATATTTAACAGTAGCGGTCAGCGCTTCATAGCGCGTATCTTCTTTCTGCAAATCAACACGGGCCAGAGCATTCCCTGAGGCGGCAGGCGTATAACTGGCCACACCTGACTTTATGAAATGAATGAAAGATGTACGTGAGTCAAAAATGTCGGAATTCAGTTCATCAGGACGAACACATGGCTGTACTAATGCGGAAAACAAACATTGATGATCCTTGTATTGGACATGAATATCTCTGACAGAGGCCGCCGAAGTAAGAAGAGCGCGCGCTTCAGGCATAGAACCTGCAAAGATCAATGGACCCAGACGAGAGATCAAGGCATGATCCGTATATCGTTTAAGAACATAGACCGCTGGCTTCCCAGCGGAATCGACGACGCCACAACGATAGGCACAGGAAATGGTTTTTAAGCCAGGCCACGCTGGTACTGGGGAGAGCATTACGTGATCAAGTTTCAACAGACAGAATGAGACCACACTCCAACCATGAATAACCTGGGACAGTAAAGAGGGAACGGGCAAATGTGACAAAAGCACATCAGGTCGCACGCGAAAGTTAAAAATGAAGCGTTCAACAAGCTGAGCATGGACTGAATAAGGAATAAACATAGTTACGGATCCTCCAGTGTATTATCTCCTCTTATAAGCTTTAACAGACAGAATGATGTCTGGTCATACGCACCTATTGCTTCTGCCTCCTCTTACTCATTACATATACCAGGATCAAACAAACTAGCGAGCTGTGTCGTTTTCTTGTGGTTTTTGAGTAAGGGCAGTCTTTCTCTCGTCGCCGAGCAATGGACCAATTATAGCGGCCAGCCTGCCCTGGGCTTGCGCAACGGGCGGAAGCCAGAGAATTGGTTGGAGCAATTTCAACATATCACGCAGAAATGCCAGCAAAAGGCGCGCTCTCCATGCTTGGGGAGTCTCATCAATAAGCCAGAAAAGTACCATGGCCAGATGCATACCATAGAGCACCGTCGCAAGATCTTCGCACTGAGACTCTCTCGGCGCATCTTTGGCACCCAGCACGATTCTTAAATAGGTATTTCTGGCACGTCTACGAATGTCAGCAGTATCCTTACTAAGTACACCTACACGTGAACGAGGATTAAGAGCAGTCCTAAACAGGGCACTGAGTGCTTCGCGATGGGGAGCCATCATTTCAAAATGTTCAGCAACGCTTGAATAAAAGCGCATAGCCAGCGTATCAGGCGCTAAATCACGCGTAAATGCATCCAGCTCCGTGCAGAGGTTCTGATAGAGTTCTAAAACCAATTCTTCTTTATTGGTAAAGTATTTGTATGTGAGTCCAGGTGAATATCCAGCTTCAGCCGCAATTTCACGCATCGTAGTCTCTTCATATCCCCTGGACCCAAACAGGCCTAGAGCACTTTGCAAGATACGCTGGCGCGTCTGCTCTCCTTTCGGCGTTCTCTTACTATCCGCTTCCTCGCCCATAATTTCTCTCTTCTGCTCTCCTCGTTTACTGATATCAATAAAAGTAAACGCGTTTACTTTTATTGATATAAATATAGCTGATAAAATCGGGCTTGTCAATGCAAATCAACACGTATTAAGTACCTTAGCTAAAATATATACAATTTCTCCGTCAATCAACTTTAAAAGAGGAAATTGGATGGCGGTTGCAACCGCCATCCAATTTCCTCTTTTAAGACCAGTGCGCGCCGAAGGCGCGAAGTTTCAGGGATAAAACTACGCTCTGAGCGTGCCACGATAGGCAATAGGGCCTTCATGTGGGCGTTGAAAATAGCCAAAAAAGCTACTCATATCTGATGCAAAACTGATGGCAAAGGAATTCCCCTGTTGATCGCGCCAGGATAAACTGGCCGGAGGAGAGCTGGTGCCAGCATCCACGTGCAGATTAAGGTCAGCAGCTGCATGCCATTCGATGATGGGTCCCCATGAGTTTTCTGTACGATAGGTATAAGTAGTTCCATTCCCAGGTTCAACGTTCTTTGTACTATGAGCAAAAGCGGTACTTACACCGGAAACCAATAGTGTAGCAATACTGGCGGCACTTGCACTTTTGATAAAATTGCGCCGATCTGAGGATACTTTTTTTGTGTCCATTGTCCCTCCTTTATGTTCATCATAAAATGAACAACCCGACCAAACCAGAATTCAAGTAAAATACTCTACTGTCATCTTACAGGGGGAACCAAAAATCGCACAATGGCCTCCAGCCGCTTTACGCTCTATACTCAATCTTTTGAGCTCCATTCTTCAGAAAAGACATCCTCTGCGCTCCTCACGATAAAGCGGAATTGGTAAGACTGGTATAAGACAGGTACATTCTTGCGCTTTTCTTCTGTAAAAAAACGGCTGGAAGTTTCCAGGATATGGAGGGATAGGTGTCGTGTCGGGGGTGGAGAAGGGGGGTTGGGCTGTTCGTGGAATATTTGGGCGTTTTTGTGCTGCGCATTCCGGAAGGAATGTAGGAGATCGTGGAAAGCTCACCCACGTATACTCAGTTTCATCAGAGGCCAATATAATCCATACTTTGGAGGGTGTCCAGATGAAAAGCACAGTGGAAACCGACGCAGCAGCACAGATGACAATAGATACTATTCAGCGTATTGAGGCGGATCCGGAAGTTCTGAGTTTGAATGATTCTTCCCGTTTCTATCGCTATGAGATTGGGCAGGTGGATTTACTTTCGTCCGATGAGGTGAAGAGTTTGGCCCAAAGGATTGAGAAGGCTCGGGCAGTCATAGGCAAACGGCAGCAGCGCGGTCTACAGCGTGTCCCAAAAGAGCCTAAAGAGGTTGAGGCGACACGTGAGGCCAATGAGGCTAAACATTTGCTGGTCGAGGCGAATCTTCGCCTGGTCTTGCATATTGCGCGCAAGTATAAGGGCTTCGGTGTTGACCTGATGGATCTCGTCCAGGAGGGCAATATTGGACTTATGCATGCGGTTGAGAAGTTTGATTATAAGAAAGGCTATCGCTTTAGTACGTATGCGACCTGGTGGATTCGCCAGTATGTGACGCGCGCCCTGGTTGAGCAGGCTCATATGATTCGTGTTCCTCTGTATAAGGTTGAGGAGATTAAGCGCCTGGGTCGCGTACGCCGGCGGATCCAGCAGGAACATGGGTTGGAGAATGAGCCAACCCTGGAGCAACTGGCCCATCAGATGGAGATCAGTGTCCAGCAGGTGATTACGCTCCTGTCGACGAATCAGGAGACAGTGAGCCTGGATATGCCACGCAAAGGTGGCGATGATGAGATCTCTTTGAGCGATATCCTGGAGGATGATCCTATTTATTCACCCGAGCGTATCGTTATTTCAGAGACGCTCAAGGAGCATATTCACGATATGCTGGATACATTGACTCTGCGTGAGAGGAGGGTGATACAGCTGCGCTACGGCCTGGATGGCCTGGGTGAACATAGTTTATCGGAAACGGGTAAAAAGTTAGGCCTGAGTCATGAGGCGGTCCGTCAGGTGGAGTTCCGCGCGTTACGCAAACTCGATCCACCGAGCCGCAACAAGAGGCTTCAGGACTTTTTGGGGTGATGCGATTGAGCCATTTCGATGATGAGGAACAGGAACACAGCTAGGTTCCTGCCAGACCAAAGGTTGAGCCACTCTTGCGCCTGCCAAGCGCATCCGGCTCGACCTTTTTTTATTGCGTTATGCTATTGATAGCCGCTGGTATATAAGAAAGAAAGGACCTGGTCAGAGTTTTCCCCTTGCCAAATAGCCTCCCGTATTCCTTGCCAGGGAATGCCTTTCCTCTCTTACCAGGCATTACTCGATGATGAGTACTTCTAGTCTACCATAGCCCTTCCTGTAACTGCATGAAAAAAGTATTAAAGAATCCACAAATTTGGAATTTATGTTCTATTTTGTTTGAGGTTTCAGGTATGCCAGATCAGGGCTTTTTAATTTTCTTCTTCCTGGCGCCTACGGCACCGGAATCTGGTGTGGTGTGTGTTCTGTGGGCGGCCGCCCACAGAACACACACCACACCAGAAATACTCTGTATATGATTAGCCTGACAGCTACTCCCAGCTGAAAATTAAAAAGCCCTGATGCCAGATTGGGAGCCTTGACGCTGTATGTGGTTGTTGTTAAAATAATGACTATACAGTCAGATAATTACCATGCATTCAGTATTATCATGGATTACAACGGTCACAGTGAGGGAGGCGGCTATGCCATCTATTCCTGTACATGTCTCGCTTAAGGAAAAGCAGCGCGAGGAACGGGAACGGCTTATCGTGCAGACGGCAGAGGAAGTGCTGCTTGAAAAGGGATTTTATGAGACGTCGATGGAGGAAATTGCTGCCCGCGTCGGTATTAGTAAAGGTACCATCTATCTTCATTTTAAGAGTAAGGATGAGCTGGTAACGGCGATTATACAGCAGAATTTGTATGTGTTTCGAGCCGATTTGGATGCCGCGATCACTCAACATACGACGGCCCGGGGAAAATTTGAGGCCATTCTTACCTATCTCTATCAGAAATTTATGTGCCATAATACGCAGTTTCTGACCTCAATTTATAGTGGAGTGGAGCTGCAACATAAGCTGAAGGAACAGAAGAATTTGTTTCGAGAGGTGATGGATTTTCTGTTGCTGCATATCAAGAAAATTATTGAGGATGGGAAGGCCGCAGGTGAGATTGATCCGTCTATTGCAACTCCGGTGATTATGCGTGCTTTCTTTAGTTTGATTACTCCGAGGAGCTACGATGTCTGGCTGGAACAGCATGATGATCTCTCACTCAGCTCGGATGAGTTGATTGCACAGCTCGGGCGGATCTTTTTCGATGGGATTGCGCAGAAAGCTGATTAGAAGCACCCTCGCACCCAATACATCTCATATAGCGACATTCCATACCCTACATGCTCCCTGATGGTGAGCATAACATAGGTCGAGGAGACGACCCACGTCAAAGCCGGGGTTCCCATCTCCTCGGCCCACGTCAAGGTCTCTATTAGCCTGTGAGGGTGCCATTGAGGGCGCGGTCCATGTTGTAGCAGGCGCTGATCAGGGCGAGGTGGGTGAAGGCCTGAGGGAAGTTGCCGAGGGCCTGGCCGGTTGGACTGAATTCTTCTGCATAGAGGCCGACATGGTTGGCGTAGCTTAACATTTTCTCCAGGATGAGGCGCGCTTCTATCAGGCGTCCGGCACGGGCCAGTACTTCGACGAGCCAGAAGCTACAGGGGGTGAATGTGCCTTCGGTACCGCTCAAGCCATCATTGGCGGCTTTGGCTGGATCATAACGATAGACGTGTGAGTCGCTGGTGAGTTCGCGCATGATGCGTTCAAGGGTGCTAATCATCTGGGGATCTGTAGGACCGCAGAACCTGGTTAAGACCATGAGCAGTGAGCTGGCATCAGCCTCAGTACTTCCATAGTATTGCACAAAGCTTTGCTTCTCTGAACTCCAACCATTATCCATAATATCGTCATAAATTTCAGCACTCGTATTTGTCCAATCGGTGATTGGAGCCGGGAGTCCGCGATGCCGGGCGATGCGCAGGGCACGGTCAAAGGCGACCCATGACATGACACGGGAATGGACAAAGTTGCGTGGACCTCCACGTACCTCCCAGATGCCTTCATCCGGAGTGCGCCAATGGTCTCCAAGCCAGCTAAGTAAATGACGCAAATGTTTCCAGAGATCATATGAGATATCCTGATGGCGATTAAAGATGTAGATGGAATCCAGCAATTCACCATAAACATCCAGTTGATTCTGGCAATAGGCTCCATTGCCGATGCGGACCGGTGCACTTTTACGATATCCTTCTAGATGTTCCAGAACCGTTTCGTTCAATTCACGCTTTCCATCAATGGTGTAGATTGGTTGCAGGGAACCGTTTGGCTCTAGTTCGTGACAACGCTGATCCAGCCAGCCCATAAAGGCTTCAGCCTCATCTGTAAAGCCAAGTGTCAATAGACCATAGAGAGTGAAAGAAGCGTCACGCAACCAGACATAGCGGTAATCCCAGTTACGCGGCCCACCAATATGCTCGGGCAAACTGGTGGTCGCGGCCGCGACAATGGCACCGGTAGGAGCATAGGTCAACAATTTCAAGACCAGAGCCGAGCGCTGCACCATCTCACGCCAGCGCCCCTGATAGGTACACTTCGCTAACCAGCCCTGCCAGTATTTCATGGTATCCTGAAAATCCTCCTCATAATGCCGCTCAGTGAGTGGATGGAGCTTCGCATCCCCTTCACGGGTGCACTCCAACAAAAAGTAGACACGCTGATTGGCCTGCAAAGTGAAACTGGCACGCACACCTTTGCGGGCATGTTCTTTTAAAGGGAGGCTCGTAGTCAGGGCAAGACACAAATGCTCGCTTTTAAAAATCACCCCATGCTCATTAAAATCCAGAGTATGCTGGTCGCGAGCATAATTGCAGGCCGGTTGACAGATCATCTCAAAGGGCAGTGATCCCTGCACCACCGATACCGAGCGAATGATATGATGGGGATGCGTGGTATCCCATCCCTGCTTGATCGGCATAAAATCGGTAACCTCGCCGATACCATCATCCGTCAAAAAGCGGGTCACTAAAATATTGGTTTCAGGATAATAGATTTGCCGTGACCGAATCTCCATAGAGTCCGAGAGGGTAGGCGAGATGCGGAAAAAGCCTCCTTTTTCGGCGTCCAGCAGCGCGCCAAAGACGCTGGGAGAATCAAAGCGTGGAATACAACACCAATCGATCGATCCGTTTTTACCTACCAGGGCCACTGTATGCAGATCTCCGATAATACCATAATCCTCAATAGGCTGATACGTAGATGTGCGCATATTTTCCATCGTTTTTTTTCCTTAGCTCGCAGCAAAAAGCGCATTGCAAGAAATAATCGGTTGCTAAACGCTACTATTTATGGATCGACAAAATTCTCCAAGAAATTTATGCTTGTCCTGACAATCATAAGACGCTGCAAAAGTGCAGAAGGAATACATACAAACGCTCCCTCAGGCCAATTCCAAATAGCAGATATAGCCAATTTGGAGGTGGTTGGATTCAGAAAGCAAACAAGGCAGTATAATTACGCGTATATGGGGAAAGGGGTGGGCTGAAATAGATGCGGCATCCCGATCTCGTGGTGCAAATATATGCCATAGAAAAATGAAGATAGATAAAGGTACAGCAAATGCTTATTCATTCACAAATTGTTGAATTTAAAGGGGATGGTACGTCAACCTATGGATATCTGGCCCATCCTAAGGGGGATAGCGGCTTTCCAGCGGTGGTCGTGCTGCAAGAGTGGTGGGGTATTGATACGCATATTCAACAGGTGACTGAGCACCTGGCTCAGGAGGGCTTTGCAGCCCTGGCCCCGGATCTCTACCGAGGTCAGGTGGCCACAACAACTGAGGAGGCCCAGGAGCTATCCCAGAAACTTGATCGCGTGCAGGCGTTGCAGGAAATAGAGCAGGCGATTCACTATTTAGAGACTTCCCCACTGGTACAGGCAAAACAGGTGGGTATGATTGGTTTTGGGATGGGCGCCAGTCTGGCCGCCATGCTGGCTTCGACGGGCCAAAAGTTGGGGGCGCTAGTCTTGTTCTACGGTGGGCGTGGAGATCCTGAGAATTCTAGCCATGAAGAGGCAATCCAGGCGATGAATGCTCCCTTTTTAGGAATTTATGGTGGGGAGGATCAGGCGATTCCCGTGGATTATGTACGCTGGCTTGAAGAGAAGTTAACAACGCTGGGGAAGGAACACCGCATCATTGTCTATCCCGAGGCTTCTCGCTCGTTTCTTAATCCCGGCCAGGAAGCCTATCGGCCCGATGATGCTAGCGATGCATGGTCACAGACCGTCACCTGGCTACAAGACCATCTAGCGCAGGCCTGAGGCCGGCCGAGCGTAGCAATAGCTATACCCGGCATGATTATGATTCTTGATCGGGTTCTTGATGGCGCAAACGTGATGAGCGGGCCGATCGTACGTCGAGTGGGCGCCACCCACATGATCGCGGTTCTTGATGGAACAACGTGATGAGCGGGCCGATCGTACGCCGAGTGGGCGCCACACGCAAGGCCGGCATGCGGCTTGATCAACGGCGATGTGTGTTTAGAGAGCATCACATGCCTGTGGCGCCTACACGAATCATGGTCATTCAACCTTGATCGTTGGGCGACGTGCAAGTACACCAATCATGGTTCGCGAACCTCTCCCACCAGGGAACAAACGTGACTTTTCAAACGTTCCTCATCAATTCCATACCATCCACCGTGATTGGTGTAGGCGCCACAGCACTGCGTCTCGTTCATACGCGTTGGCCCACGTAAACCCAGCAGTGCGGCCTTGCGTGCGGCGCCCACTCGGCGTACGATCGGCTCCCCACAACGCCCACTTGGCGTACGATCGGCTCCCCACAACGCCTACTCGGCGTACGATCGGACCGCCTGTGGTGCACCAATTTGCACGAGATGGATGGTGGTGGTTGATTAGATGTGCGCGACAACGATGCTGATGTTGTCGGCTCCACCACTACGCAGGGCGGTCTGGACCAGACGATCACATAGGACATGGGGATCGTCACAGGCGCGTACGATGCGTTCCATGGCGGGATCGCGCACCATCTCCCAGAGTCCGTCGGAGCAGAGCAGGAGGCGATCGTGGGCTTGCAAGTCGATGGTGAAGGAATCGATGTGCAGCTCTTCACCCTGGCCGAGGCTGCGGTAGATTTTGCTGCGCTCGGGATGTGTGTAGATTTCGTCGGGCGTGATCTCGCCGAAGGCGACTAATGAGGCAACCAGAGAGTGGTCGCGAGTAATCTGGATCAGGCCCGCGCTATCACGGAACAGATAGGTGCGGCTATCGCCAACGTTCACAATATAGGCGCGCTGATTAATCACCAGCGCGGCCGTCAGGGTTGTTCCCATATCCACACCATCGGCCTGCCCACGCTGATAGATGGCCATGTTCGCCCATTCAACTCCCCCGACCAGCATATCCATAAAGAATTCATCGCTAAACTCACGTCCCATGATAATATTCTGCAAGACGGTATGCGACATACTCTGCATAGCGATCTGGCTGGCAAGCAGCCCATCATCATGACCTCCCATACCATCGGCGACCACGAACAGGCCGAAGGGAAGCAACTGGCCCTGGTAGGTATAAGTACCCTGAAACACGACCACACTATCTTCATTGGGAGCAGCACTCCTGGTGAGTCCAGTGTGCCAACCAACTCCAACTTGTAAGGGCAGCACGCGCGGATTTGCGGTGTGAGCAGGTGCCGGAGCAACGCTCAACCGAGGCTCAGAGGCCGGTCGCGTCGGAATTTCTGCCAGATCAACGGTATCACGGCGTTGCGGTAGCGTCAGAGTCGCTATCTGTGCCGTCTGCGGAGCCCGCTGGGGAAGGCGCAAGCGCGGCACCGTCATACTCACCGTGTCAGGGGATACATGCGCGGCCGAAGCAGCCAGAGACAAGTGCTGTGATGGCAGCCAGCTCGCCGCAAGCTGTTGCGAGAGCTGCATTGAGCGCTGCTTATAATGCTGGAAAAGTGCCAGACAGAGACGCAAGAGTAGATACCATAATCCGCCCCATACCAATGACCAGATAAGAGGTGTTCCCAGGAACATCAGGGCCGACATGCGATCAGCAGACCAGTGAGCAGGAAAAACCAGGCATGCCTGAATGAGCAGCAACCATGACTGAGGAGGTAAACCGCCATCAGCAACAAGAAAAAAAACAACCAGGCACGCAACCCCAATCCAGGTCACATAGCGTAGCCAATGATGGATATCATACATGATCAAGAATTCAGCAAACATGCCATATCCCTCTGGTAAGTTTCATAGATCACAACCCACAAATGCATCCACAAAAAGCGTTACTGTGCTATAGGAACAGGAATAGAACCAGTGTCTTCCATCGTCTGCATATATAATTGACACACTACTTCAGTCGCATTATCTTCTCCCAGGTGATCAGCCAGACTATCCTGACAGGCCCCAATGCGATCCATACGAGCGTGAATAAAAGCATGTCGCGCGAATCCAGAAGACAATCCCAGCAATCCGCTGCGCATCGCAACCAGTTCTAGCTCAATCTGTTGGCGAAGTAAAGCAACTTCACTCATCGGAAACACCTCTCACAAAAGACATGTGCAGTGACGATATCTACAGCGTAAAGCGATAAAAACATTGTATCTACAAATTTAACATGCATTGTATGTGCAAACCTGACAATGCAATGAACATGTGTTGAGTATAGGTCACATTGCTTGTCGCGTTCTCCCCGTAAGCTTCAAAATCGACAAAGAGAGCAAGAAAAAAAAGCCCTACAGAGTCCCTTAGTGATAAAATATCGGCAAATGTACAG
The DNA here is from genome assembly GCF_003967575.1 of Dictyobacter alpinus. NCBI lineage: Bacteria > Bacillati > Chloroflexota > Ktedonobacteria > Ktedonobacterales > Dictyobacteraceae > Dictyobacter > Dictyobacter alpinus. The sequence continues at coordinate 2,064,978 of NZ_BIFT01000002.1, read as the reverse complement.
CCATCAGTACCATAACTATTGACAAAAAATGCACTATATCGTGTAAAATAAACGCATTGCCAAAGAAAATCGAACAAAGACGAGAAGGAATCCCAACCGAATAAGCGAGAGGTAATGCAAGCTGATATGCGAGCATGGAGGGTTAAAAGTGCCCGGGGATACAGGGTAGCGCGACACAGCAGGATCCTCTGCATCGGCTCTACGTGGAGAGAAAGGCAAAACAATCTTTTCTTATACGAAGGGCAATGATCTTATACATCTTATACCAATGTCTTCTATAAATCCTTCATAGTATGTCGTGTATGCCATCTTTTCAGCCATTTGAGCTCAATGAGCGCCAACCATGGACTATTCCCCAGACACATGCTACGTATTTTCTCGTATAGACGTGATGCTCTCTGTGATAAAGGCCAGAAGATGCCTGGTCCTGACGGGATCTAATTTTTCCTCCGTCTTGCCCGCGCGTAGGTCCAACGCCTGTTGTAGCAGATCACTATCAGGAACACGTGGCCTGGCCCAGTCAGTGGCCGCATCTTTTGAAGACCAGCGATTCTCTAGCGCGAAGCGCCACGCCCGACAGGCGTTGAGGATACTGGAATAACCAGCCTCATCATTCTCCGCATGCCAGTGCGCAGACGTAAGAATAGCATCCAGGGACCATGCACGAGGAATCACGCCGAAAATTTCATTGGCCGCCGGACCAAAAATGGGGATGGCATACTCACGTGCAATAGCGCGGTCCAGGATAAACCAGTGAGGAGGTTCATCTTCAGGATGATAGGTAACATGATATGACATACGCGGGCCAGAATTAAGATTAACTTCAAAGCTGGTTGTAACTGAAGGATGCCGGACCGTCTCTTCAGCATAAAGCACAAATTCACAGCCCCGCGTCGGACAGGGCAAGGCTGGATGTGAAAGCAATGCCACAATCTGCTCTTTTTCTTTCTGGCCAAGTGGTTGCGCACAGATCCCCTGTATATCGATATCGCTCTGCCCAGGAATAAATCCACCCAATGCCGCAGAGCCAAGAAGATAAACCCCCACCAGATTTTCCCGCAAATAGTCCTGAAGTCGCTCAACTACCTGCAAAGAATACGCCTGAATTTCCGCTGGTAACTGTTGCAATCGACGATCCAGATCCATAATACTCGACATCTCCTCTTATAATATTGCGACAAATTGATCATGGTATCTCTTATTGTAACAGAAAAGATATTATCTTGAGATCGGTAGCTTAAGACATTTAAGAACTTAGACACTAGAGACATGTGCAGAAATGTCTTAAGTTGGTAGTTCAACCTCGTTTTTAGCTCATAGCTTAAGACATTTAAGAACTTAGACACTAGAGACATGTGCAGAAATGTCTTATCATTGCAAAACTATGATATGAAAGCGTTTCATTTCCTTTTTATAGTAAAATTATCTTTTTCTATTATTATTAATTTATTAATAATATATATTATAATATATTTATATATATAAATATATTATAATAACATACATACGTATGTGGAACCTGGAATGAAGAATGTAAATGTACAAGACAATCCACTTCATTCTTGCACAGCCTGATTCTTCACTGAAATAACATGTTTCCTGATAACTTAAGACATTTTTGCCAATGTCTCTAGTGTCTAAGTTCTTAAATGTCTTAAGCTGTCAATCTCACACAGCTTTTTACCCCACAACTTAAGACATTTTTGCACATGTCTCTAGTGTCTAAGTTCTTAAATGTCTTAAGCTGTCAATCTCAAATCATTATGATAGATAAAAGAAGCGATCTCAGACTTAGCGGTAGGTCTTGTCCCCAATACCTTTCACGTAGCAACGTTGGGGACCACGAAAACGACGTGAAAAGCAGCGAATCGTCCATCGAGGAGAAGACGTGAGAATCCAGCTGAGCGTCCATCGAGAGCGTGATAAGCCGGCGTGACGTACGTCGAGTGGGCGCCACACGCAAGGTCGGCATGCGGCTTGATTAACGGCGATACGTGTTTAGCAAGCATCGCATGCCTGTGGCGCCTACACGAATCATGTTTCTTCATGCATGATCGTTCCGGAACGTTTTGGTGGGCGATCATGGGATCATTCCCTCACACACGTTCCAATATGATCAGGCCACCTCCACCGTGAGTGGTGTAGACGTACGTCGAGTGGGCGCCACACGCAAGGCCGGCGTGCGGCTTGATCAACGGCGATACGTGTAGAAAAGACCTCGCATGCCTGTGGCACCTACACTCATCTTGTTTCTTTAGGCATAATCTCTCCGCAATGTTTTGGTGGGCGATCATGGGATCATTCCCTCACACACGTTCCAATATGATCAGGCCACCTCCACCGTGAGTGGTGTAGACGCCACAGCACTGCGAGTCGTTCATGCACGTTGGCCCTCGTCAACGCAGCAGTGCGGCCTTGCGTGCAATACATCTCACGTAGCGATAGAGAAGCCCGACATGGTCATGATCAGGAACCTTGACGTAGGTCGAGGGGACGGCAACCCGCAAGGGGATTGCCCTACAAAATTCATTTCCAGGTCACTTTATCATGCAGGAAGAGGACAACTATCATGTTCTCTTTAAGAGGATGAAAAAAGAAAAACGACAGATGTAGGGCAATCCCCTTGCGGGTTGCCGTCTCCTCTCCACACGGTTCGGTCGCTGCAACATGATCCTGTCCAGGCCACAAATCGCTACGTGAGATGGATTGGGCCTTGCGTGTGCCCACTCGACGTACGATCCGGGCTGCTCATACCCCATACGACGTACACGACGCCACGCCATGGAGCGGGCTAACCGAAAGGCATTGGGGACGAACTCTGACGCGAAGTTGGGGAGCGTTATCTTTGGCGCTGCTAAATATGTCTCTATGATCTTTTTTGTCTTTGAGAATTTTTTACTTTTTATATTTACTCAGATCATAATATGCTGGCTTATATTTTGAATATCAATAAAAATCTTTGGGTGTATTTTGATGCTAAAACTATGCAATGCTATTTATTGCGATTCTAAGGGCCGCAGAAAGTCCTTGGAGCGATGTAATGTAACCATCAACGTGTATATCACGTAAAGCCTCAGAATTTGATTGTAGCGCTATTTAGAGCCTGTTGCAAAAATGCAGGAGATACTAACAGATAATGGACAGTGGTTTTCCAAAACAAAAAGGCAATAAAGTGGTGGAAAGAAATTTGCTCCTCCTGACATCCTATCGAGTAGTTCATGCTCTTTAGCCCTGCGTAGCTACATCTACGTATCTAGATAAATTCTCATCATGATTGACAAAAATGTCATCCAAAAATATCAATTCTCTTTAGTCAGATTCTTGTGCCAATCGATGTAATTGACAGATGTGTCATTTCTATATACCTATTATTAAATATATTTTTTATGAAATATCCATAGAAAGAAGTATATATTTGATTTATTGAATATTGTTTGTTTTTTTGGTTGAGAAATGGTTGTGTTTTGGTGAACATTTTTTTCTATGAGCACAGCATTGCTAGTATCAGGTAGAGATTTCTACACCTCCAGCAAAGTTGATCGTCTCTACTTATGTGGTGCAAGCCCCCTTGATAGGCTTCTTGACCATATATTTCAAATAGTTTATTTTTGGTTAAGAAATCTTTACTTCCATAAATGCTCAATATATGTTAATATGCGCCTGTAAAGACATATGATCTGTCGAAGAAAGGAGCATACAATGTCTGGTATGTTACAGATCCCATGAGTGTTGGCTGTTGCGATGTATGTGTTGCCATACGATTATAGGTGTACCTATAGCATGGCAGCGCAAAGTAAAAAAGCTTTGATTGTTAAACTGGCAGTTGTGTAGATAGTGAGGAAGCGAATAAGCATGATAACAGATCCAACAGAAGAGCAGAAAGAAGAGTTGGAGAATAACGTTAGAAAGTACATTGACGGGCTGCGTACGGGAAAACTGATAGAGCGTGCCCGCAACTATGGTGAGTGGGAGAGCGTCGTTCGCTCAATCGAAGATGTGTACAACGAGACAGGAGGAAATACGCGCAAAGTAGCGCTACTCCTCGACAATTTGTCTACCCAGAGCAAAGGTATATGTGACATCTTTGAACCTCCTCGTCCTACTCTGGAGCAGGTAGTGGATGCGGAAAGCGGCATGATCAGCTATCCAGAGTTGCCGGCTGAAGTGGTTCTATCACCTGAAATGAGTATTGGCGCATGCCGTTTTCTGGATGAATATGAACGTTTTAGCATAGCGGCCTCACCTGAGGGCTATGGTGATTTCCATGTTTTTTGCGGGCTGTGGTTGCTGTCGGTCGTTGCGGCCAGGCGCATCTACCTGCCGATGAAGCGCAAAAAGATGTACACCAACTTGATGTTTGCGATGTGCGCGCCTACCTCTTTGTATGCCAAATCGACCACCGCCCTGGTTGCCAAGGATATCCTCAAAGCGGCCCACCTGGGCCACTTGCTCGGACCTGACCGAGCAACGCCCGCCAAGTTGATGAGTGACATGGCAGGAGTTTCTGTGATTGAGGACTACGGAGATCTTCCCCTGGAAAAACAAGAGCTGATCAAAAAGCGGCTGGCACTGGCGGGACAACGCGGCCTGTTTTTTGATGAATTTGGAAAATTTGTGCAGGGTATGTTGAAGAAGGGAAGTTCAACGACGGATTTCTCCGAGCTGTTTTTGACGCTCGACAGTTGTCCAGATGAGTATGAGAGCGGGACCATTTCGCGTGGAGGTGAGTCTATTAAACAACCGTATCTGGCGGTGCTGGGTACAATGACGCCTGCGAACTTACGAGAAAATGCCAGTGCCGGTTCTGAACTATGGATCGATGGTTTCTGGGCTCGTATCGGTTTTGTGGTGGCAATGATTGATTCATATAAAGATCAGCCCCTGGATGCGGAAGAGTTGCCGATTCCGGTTGAACTTGTCAATATTATACGCGACTGGCATCAACGTCTGGGTGTCCCTGAGTGCCGCATTGATCGTACGGTTGATGATGTCCCTGGGCGTTCACAAAATACACGCTATCTTGTAGCGAGAGATCCATTACCAGAGACAGCCTGTACAATTTCTGAGGAGGCACATGATGCCTGGAAGCGCTATCGCAGTGCGTTAAAAAAGATGCTGCTGAGCTTTAATCATGAGGATTTCCATGGTAGCTATACACGCTTACCTGAAGCTGGTTTGCGTATGGCGCTTCTCATGGCAAGCCTGGAGAACAATAATCACATTGAACTTCGGCATTGGGCGAAAGCGCAAACCCTGGTTGAGCTGTTACGTAAAAATCTGCACGCATTGTATGCCCAGATCAATAGCGGTCACGTATCCGTAAAAGCGAAACTGGAAGATAAAATATACGAGAAACTGGCCCATCTGAAAGGCAAAGGTGTTTATGCGATCAGCGTCTCGCAATTAAAGAACTCGTATATGAAAACATTGAGCTCAAAAGAGTTGAAGGAGACCCTGGATAGCATGGTCCGAGTTGGTATCCTTAAACACGCTCCCAGCGCGTATTCTCCTTCCGGCAAATATTCTATTGCCGAGAGTTCAACGCGAACCGTTAGTCAGTAGGGGGAAACAAGAATGGCGATTGTTTCAAAGCTCTACGATATTACTAGTTTGATTGAACGCTATGCGAGCATCCAGGTGGTAAATAAAGCGGTCGTACGTGGTATCCGTGAGCTTCACTCCAATTGTCCCTGGTGTGGAGGTCATGATCGTTTCATATCGCGACCAGAAACCGGCCAATATACGTGTGCGACCCGCGCAAGCGGATGTGGACGCCATGGTGATGGGGTGAATTTCCTGGTTGAGTATGTCGGAATGTCGGTACGGGAAGCGATGACTGAACTGGGAATAGATGAATTTTCAGCGCATAAAAGGGCGGCGCCTATTCCTGCTAAGAGTAGCCGGGAAACGCCCCCCAACAAGAACTGGCAAGAGTCTGGCCTTAATTTGCTTGGGTATGCAGAAAAAGCATTATGGAATACATCTGGCGGGAAGGAGATGCTAAATTACTTACGGGGCAGAGGCCTGAATGATGACACTATTAAACGCAAACGCTTTGGCTACATTCCACCCAGGAAAGATGGAAACTGGTATATCGGCTCGTTTGAGGATTGGGGCTTTGATGTAGCCAGGCTCACACCAGAAGTGAAAGCGAAAAAAGGCGTGAGAATCCCACCTGGGATCCTCATTCCCTGGTTGTCCGCCGATGAATTATGGCGCCTGTCTATCAAACGTCCAGATCAGCCAAAGGGGAAAGATTCCGGACAGGTCCTGGGGAGTGGTGAAGGACTATACAATGTGGATCTGGTACGCTACGATCAGCCGGCAATGCTGGTCGAGTCTGAAATCTGCGCATGTAGTGTCGAACAGGAAGCGGGCGATCTCATAAACTGTGTGGCGACTGGCTCTGTCTCACGCGGTCGCTTACTACGCTGGATCGCAAAATTGACCCTGGCTTCTTTTGTGTTGCAAGGATACGATGAAGATGAAGCCGGGTATGAAGGGGCAGCCTACTGGCTGAAAGCCCTGAAGCACAGCTATCGCTGGAGTCCCACGATTGCGAAGGATCCCAATGATATTCTGCGCCAACAGCACAACAAAGCTGCCAGGTACACATTACGACAATGGGTAGAGTCCGGCATCGCGTCTGTACCTCAAGAACTGGTGGCAGAAGCGGCACCAGTAGCTATAAAATCAGTGGAGGTAGCCCCTCAGGAACCTCCGGTTATCCAGTCTGTTGAGCCAGATACGCCAATGGATCGAGAGACAGAGTTGCTCATCACAGCAAACACCGTCTCTCAAATCATCGACATCTTCGGCGGGCCTGAAAACGTGAAGTGGACAATGCGTGAACCTGGTGCCCCACTAGAGATTCCATACTATCCAGTCACGTTATCACAACTCCCCAGGAAAATCTGCCCCCATGTCCACTTACGTGAGCGCCGCATCTCAGCAAATGTCATCCGACCAGTAGCTCGTCAGTGTCCCAATCGTCCTCTCGCCTGTGGATGGTGTGAGGAGCATGCCACATCACACGAGCTACTGTGCCTCCTCTCAAAATTAGCCTATCCAGCCCTCGAATTAGGGGCACGCGGAATAGAGGCCGGCGTCGCCAATGCCGAATGGTATGCATGCCTCGTAAGCCATAAGCACGCAACCGAAGATATCCGCAGGCTAAAAGCCAGATTCTCCCTGGCACCCGCGTAGTAACGCACCCATGAGGTGAGGACCCCTCTCCCCCCACCACGCAAACCATCCCGTGGTTGCGTTTCTCTGCATGGCCTCTCTTTGTACTCATGCCACCACTTCGCGTACGCGTGGCTAGTGAAGCGAGGAGGTCATAAAGCAATATGATCGTGTTAAGAAACCTTAACGTGTGGCGAGGAGGTCGTAAAGCAATATGGTCATGTTAAGGAACCTTTACGTGAGGCAAGGAGACGGCAACCCGCAAGGGGATTACCCTACATCTGTCGTGTTTCTTGTTACATTGTTTGAAGATGCAATAAACGTTCATGCTTGACGTAGAGGAAAAAGCAACCTGGAAATGACTTTTGTAGGGCAATCCCCTTGCGGGTTGCCGTCTCCTCCGCCCTCGTCAACGTTCGTGTTGACGATCATGATCGCCGTCTCCTCCGCCCTCGCCAATGTCCCTGTTGGCGATCATGATCGCCCTCACATCGACACGTTGTTCGGTCGCTTCAACATGATCCTGGACAGGCAAACAAATCCCTACGTGAGATGGATTGCACGCAAGGCCCAATCCATCTCACGTAGCAACGTTTCAGCCCCGACATGCTCATGATCAGGAACCTTTACGTGAGGCGAGGAGGTTATAAAGCAATATGGTCGTGTTGAGGAACCTTTACGTGAGGCGAGGAGACGGCAACCCGCAAGGGGATTGCCCTACATCTATCTTTTCTCTTGTTTCGTTATTTAAAGATGTAATGAATCTTCACACTTTAAATAGATGACAAATCAACCTGGAAATGACTTTTGTAGTCTCCTCCGCCCTTACCAATGTCCCTGTTAACGATTATGGTCGCCATCTCCTCCGCTCTCGTCGAGGTATCTGGTTATGATCATGCCCAATGTTAGAAAAATATACAAGTTAGTCAGAAAAATCTTTCACATCTTTTCCTTCCATTTTCTTCTTTTCTCTCTCCTCTTGCTTTGCCCGTTGCTTCTCTTCAAACGCAGCTGGATTATTCAAAATGTATTTATTCTGCGCATCAAAATCTCGTTTACCTCGAACGATATGGTCATGAAATTGTGCTTGCCATATTTTACCTGGAAGATCAACGTTATTTTCTTTAATATACCGCAACCAAGCATTAGCCGCACACGACTTATAGGCACCAATGATTTGAGAAACACTCGCTATACCGGGTCCTTCTCCTTCTATAACCAAAATACAATGCAAATGATCATACATCACCATAATGGTTCCGGGAGCAACACCTTCATATCTTTGTGAAAGTTTGGTCCATTCCTCATAAAGGATAGCCTGTAAAATTGGATTTTGAAACAACCATTGACGATCTTCCGTACAAATGGTAATCACATATGCACCCGGCAACCGATAATCATACCCTTCTAGACGCAATTTCTTTCTCTGCGGCCAACCTTTTCGCCTCTTAGAATTTTCCATTCATTCCTCCTCATACAATTCTTACATAAACATATGTCTACATTCTCCCCAAAAACGGAAATAATGATAGTATCCCGGTGAAAATGCGAAGGGCTGGTAAAGCAATATGGTCGTGTTGAGGAACCTTTACGTGAAGCGAGGAGACGGCAACCCGCAAGGGGATTGCCCTACATCTGTCTTTTTTCTTGTTACATTGTTTGAAGATGCAATAAACGTTCATGCTTGACGTAGAGGAAAAAGCAACCTGGAAATGACTTTTGTAGGGCAATCCCCTTGCGGGTTGCCGTCTCCTCCGCCCTCGTCAACGTTCGTGTTGACGATCATGATCGCTGTCTCCTCCGCCCTCGCCAATGTCCCTGTTGGCGATCATGATCGCCCTCACATCGACACGTTGTTCGGTCGCTTCAACATGATCCTGTCCAGGCCACAAATCCCTACGTGAGATGGATTGGGCCTTGCGTGCAATCCATCTCGCATACGTTCGGTTGGCTCATACCGCCACTTCGCGTACGTGGGGCTGATAACGTTCCGGCTAGTCTTCGTTCAGGCGTAATGCCTGACCGAGGGTTGGACGGGAAACGACACGGACCATGGTGGCCAGGGCGATTCCATATAAACCGACCATGACGACGAGGCCCCAGATTAAGGTAGAGGGGAAGATCAGACGCGTTGGGAAAGCGGTTTGTAGGGAATATAGCTGGTCATTGTTGGCCAGGGTGGTATTTAGATCGGTGAATGAGAGCGCGGGAATCATGGTGTTGGCCAGTACCAGGCCAAAGCCGATGCCGAGCAACAAGCCAATCGTATAGACAATAGCTTGCTCCCAGGTGAGCATACTGGCTACTTCACGCGGGGTGGTCCCAATCGCTCGTAGGATCGCAAAGTTTGTCAGGCGCATGCGCGCACTCAACCAGGATGCCAGTAGATCACCCACCAGGGCCAGCAGTAACGCGGTAACCGTGCCAACTACCATCAATCCTGAAAGGATCAGATAGAGAGGATCAGTATTCAAGGAAGCCAGAATCTGCCAGCGATCCAGCAGATTTTGTAGCGTGTACTGAGGCTTCTTCAAGAAGGTGCGAAGACCAATCAACGAAGCATCATCCGACTTTGTATGCAGCCAGACATGATTCAAGCCCGGGACATCCGGCAAGAGAAACTTATTCTTCAGCTTATGCAACTTACTGGTATACACCGTCCTATACGTGGTATAGTCCATCAGGACACCGCCAGGGATCACGGCCCCCTGACCGCCAACCGCGATGCGATCATTGACCGTGGGAATATGCGGCACAATCCCCATCACCACACACGACATATCCTGCACATTTAAACCACTGATACGTACCGTCAGGGTGGAATTCACGTGCAGCAGTAAGCGATTAGCCGTATTCGTATCAATGATCACGGGCAGCACTTCCAACTTGGCCGCCACTTTATCTTTCGCGATCATCTGCGTTAAGAGCGCATTACCTTTCTTCGCCTCATCCTGCGAAGGCCAGATCACGGTCGAGCCAAAGGTAGCCGCATCCACCGCACGCACTTCCAGGCTGATGCCGCCGCCACGGCCACCGATGGCCTCGGTAGCATAGCCAGCACTGGCACCCAGCACACCAGGAGCGTTTTTATAGCGCTTGATCAAAGCGGTTGTATCAGGCTGACTCGGACCACCACCGATCTCACCACTCATATCAGCGCCAACCTGATAGGTAGAAATATCCTGAATATGTTGTGCCTGGCTCGCGGTATAGACAAGGGTAAAGAGCGCAAAAGCCGTAGCCAGGGCCAGCAACAAGGTCATACGGATAGATTGGCGTGGCGTACGACCAATTTGTGCCAGGGCCAGCATCGAGACAGCACCACGGCCACGTGCCACCAGCGAAGCCATGAAACGCAGGAGCAGCGGGAAGAGGCGCAAGAACAAAAACATAAAACCAATAATCAAGAAAAACGGCGCAATAATCGACAAAGGGGTCGCAATCAAGGTCCTGGCATCACCCTGGATCACATTACTGATACTGGTCAGGTAATATGAGATACCATAGCCCGCCAGCGCAATGATCGCCGCGATCACATCCAGGTTTAAACGTTGCCACAACGGACGCTTATTCGAGCGGCCAGACTGACGGCGAATCGCCAGCACATCTGAGCGCGAAGCCGCAAAGATCGAGATGGCCATGGTCAGCCACACCACCAGAATCACCGCCAGCGCATACCAGATACCTCTTTGGAGGGCCGCCACAGGATTATTCGTAATCACATTCAGCGCATCACGCGAAGCCACCGGTAACATGCGCGAGGCAATCGAATAGATCAGGAAGACCGCCAGCGGCAGAGCAATCAGCAAAGCCACAATGCCCAGGCTAATACACTGCGCCATCAAAGCCCAGAAAACCTGATTACTACTCGCCCCCCGCGAACGCAAGACCGCGATCGCCTCCGCCTGACGATCCACCAACAGATTCGTCATCAAGCTCACAAAAAAGAGGATCAGCACCATAATCATAATCGTCAGTACAGCCGCAGGAATCTGAGCCACCGCGATCCGACTACGAAAACGCTCCAGATTACTTGGATGATCAGAATAACTAAACAGCGTACTCGAAAGATCAATTTTAGAGACAAAAGGAAAGGTACGCGTCGAATCTCCGACAAAGGTGCTATCCCCATAATCAGCCTGATACTGATTCTGAAGGCCATCAATTCGGTTGATCAGTTCATCCAGATTTCCCACGGTAGCCATGGTAGGATTGAGATGATAGGACCATAAAAACGAATAGCTTCCGGCAGTAGTAAAGGCCGCATCAGCCTTATTCAGCGTCTTGACCTGCTCCACCATAGACACAAAACGCGTATCAGAAATCATGAAATTATACGTATAGAACGCTTTCCCTTGAGATGAAGTAATCAGTGGCTCATAATTATTCCCATGCCAATAGGCACTATTGGCAGAATCGATATCAAAGAGAGCAGACACACGCGCCGTTAAGGGCTGTTTCTTCTGCGGTGGAGAGGGATCATTCGAGTACGCGGTCGGAAGAGGTTTCGCGTAATAATTAAAATTCAATGGGAAGGTCGAACCCACCTTTAATCCCAGCCGCTTCGCTGTGGTAGGCGTCATCATCACATCAAGAGTATTAGGCTCGGCATTCGTCGTACCCGCCATCTTTCCCTTAAGATGAGAGAGATGCGGCTGCGCATGAGCCACATTCACAGCGCTCATCACCAAAGAACGCTGCTCCTTAGAAGGGGCCGCAAAAGAAAGATCGCCCGTCACAAAAGAAAACTCAGGGGCCTGGATATACGAACCCAGGCTCGGCTTCAACAAGCCATCAAACTGATCATGCATGGCCTGAATAGAGGCGGCAGAAATAGCAGACGTATTTGACGTGGCCACAATCTCCGAGTCATCGGGGGTTGAACGCAAGGTATTGCGTAAACCAGCCGTCGTCATCACATCCGAAAAAAGCGGAATAGAACTTGCGATAAGGACCGCTGCAATCATGCCAAGAGCAATAATGCTCAAAAGAAATCCCGTTTGTCGCCAGCGCCACATCGCGAGTGTCACCACAGATGAGAATGGGGAAAGACGACGATTACCACGTTGAGATCGCGTTGATTTGACCATAGAATCCTCTTCTAAACTCAGGGGACAAAGTAGATAATAGATAGAATGGCATTTTACATTGACATAGTGTACAGTATGCATCCACTTGCCTGGATAGGTCAATGCTTGCTTTATATCAATATATGCTGGATTGAGTGTTTACTATAGACACTCTCCAAAGCTTTTCATGAACGTTATTCGTAGTGACAGCTGTCATAAAAAATGTATGACAGCGGATATGACACTACTCACATCTCAATCAAGCTCCTTTTTCAGTATTCTATAATCACAAACACAAATATACAGACACATTTCAAAAAACAAGAAAAAAAGCCAGGATACTGAAAGTAGAGAAACGAAATGAATATCGCCACTAATCAGATTAAAAACAACACAGCCGCCACAAGTGAAGAAAAAGAAATTGCAGCGGCCGAGCAACATTCGCTCCTGCGCACCATCTTATTGCATCTAGTTCCGGGCGCCATCATCTACCTGATTTTCGTCCTGACCGCACCACTTTTCGAGCACTGGGGATATCCAGGATTGATGGGACTCTTACTTGGAGCGACCCTCGTTCTGTTTCCAACCCTGGCCGAACTATACCGCCTGGGGAAAAAGCGCAACGGCAAACTATCTTTGCAAGGCATCATGCTTTACCGCCAACCGATGCCATGGTGGCAATATGCAGGTTTCACCCTGCTCGCCCTGTTGTACGCCCTGGTCGTCACCATTGTCATCTTCAATCCATTTATTCAGCCAGCCATCACCAACTGGTTTAGCTGGTGGCCCGCCTATGAAGCCAGGACCGTCCTGGGACACTATGCAAGCGGACATCTCCTCATCACCGAAATCTTTTATGTAATCTTGAATACCCTCTATCCCATCATCGAAGAGATCTATTTCCGAGGTTACCTGATGCCCCGCATCTCACGCTTCGGCAAATGGACACCGTGGATAAGCATCACCCTCTTCTCGCTCTACCATTTATGGCAGCCCTGGAACAACCTCTTAAATGTCGCCTCCCTCTGGCCCCTGAGCTTCCTATCCTGGAAGAAACGCAACGTCTACCTGGCCATCTCGATCCATTGCACTCTCAACATTATCGGCATGCTACCACTACTTATCACCCTCGTAATGAAATAACACGTGCCAGCACATGAAAGTTGCAGCTTCAAACAACACAGCAACTTTCATGTGACAAACCCAGATATAATCAGTAAAATAGTAGGCGAAAAGCCTTAAGTGAAAGGTATCGGGGCTGTGCCCTGGTCATTTGAACATTAGTATATATAGAGGAAAAAAAAGATGTTGAGTATCAGAAAGCAAAGGATCCTGCAAATTCTCTGGATTTTGCTTGCGCTCGTCATGATCATTCATTCAAGCACCAGCATCTTTAGCATACAACCAGAAAGCTCACAGATCTGTAGTATCACCGGCTGTAGTAGCAACACCTATAGTAAACATGAATTACAAACCCTGGGTCTATCGCTGGCAGAGATCAATCTTTATACCCATATCCTCATGCTCCTCTTCTTAATCACCTGCCTGGGGCTCAGCGCATTACTGATGTGGAAGGTAGCCCATGAACGCATGGCATACTATACCGCCTTTACCCTGGTAGCCTTTGGAGGCACCGCCTTTAGCAAAATAGACACATTCTTCACATCATCCATCTGGGCAACAGGAATAATCGCCATCGCATGTGCAGGACAGATACTATTCTTCCTCTTCTTCTATCTTTTTCCTGATGGCAAATATGTTCCACACTGGACACGATATCCAGGCATAATCAATATCCCATTACTGATCATCTACTATATAGAAATCTATGTTCCCGTAATCTACCATACAGGAGCGATCCCCCCATGGCTCCACACGGGTCTCCTCACAGTGATCACAAGCTGGTCAATCCTGCTTTTCTCAAGCATCATCTTCGCGCAAATCTATCGTTATCGCCATAAATCCGATCTGCTCCAACGGCGCCAGACCATCCTGGTGATGCTATCTCTATTAAGTACACTCTTTGTGTATCTTGCCATTACCGCTATTCGTCCAACCATCATCGCCCACGTTCAAGGGCTCCTTCTCTTTGACGTAACCGCCACCACGATCATGACCATCTGCCTGCTATCGATTCCCATCACCATCGGCATAGCCATCCTGCACAATCAGCTCTGGGAGCTCAATCCACTGCTCAATCGCAGCATAGTGTATAGCACCTTAAGTATCTTGATTATCAGTATTTATATTCTGGTCGTAGGAACACTCAGTACACTCTTCCAGTCCAGCAACAACTTGCTGATCTCACTTATTGCTACAGGCTGTATCGCCATCCTTTTGCAGCCATTACGGAATTTTATCCAGCAAATGATCAATCGTTTGATGTATGGTGAACGCGATAATCCACAAATCGTCCTTTCCCGATTAGGACAACAGCTAGAGGCGGCGCTCTCAACCAGCACGATGCCTCAAACGATCGTAGACACGGTAACCCAGGCACTCAAGCTCCCATATGCGGCATTACAGATCTCGTATAGAGACAAACAGGCAACTGTAGCCAGTTATGGAAATAGCCAGGCGTATCAAGAGGGACAACTACTTCACCTGCCACTCATCGCGCAGAACGAAACCGTTGGTGAACTTATTCTGGCAACGCGCCGTCCCAACGAAACATTCACGGAAGCCGACAAGAGACTCCTGAAAGATTTCGCCTACCAGGCCGGACTGGCAGTACAGGCGGTCCGGCTCAGCGCGGATCTGCAACGCTCAAGAGAACAGCTCATATTGGCCCGAGAAGAGGAACGGCGGCGCATCCGTCGAGATCTCCATGATGGCCTGGCGCCCACGCTGGCCGCGCTGGCACTCGGGGCCAGTACCATCGGCGACGTAATCACGATCCAGCCCGCGCTCGCCATTGACATGGCTAAAGAACTCAATCAGAATTTACTAGACGCCATCGGAGATATCCGGCGCCTGGTCTATGATCTCCGTCCACCCACGCTGGATGAGCTCGGACTGCTGGCAGCTATCCATGAATATATTCAGCAACAAACACAGACAAGTCGGGGAACAAACATCGATGCCAGCATACAACTACCGGAACAGCTTCCCACGCTCCCGGCGGCCCTTGAAGTCGCCATCTTCCGCATCATCCAGGAGGCCTTCATGAATATCTTACGGCACGCCCAGGCCAGCCATTGCCTGCTTCAGCTGACCTATGATGAACACACAGGCATCCATCTCCATATACGCGATGACGGTATCGGCCTGCAAGAACAACATCGTATCGGCGTCGGACTGCTCTCGATGCGTGAACGCGCATCCGAGCTAGGAGGCACCTGTACCATAGCCAACACAGCGGCAGGCGGTACCAGTATCACCATCCAATTACCATTAACAAACGAACACTAGAGCAAAAAAAGGAACAATACCATGGAAAACGAACAACGAAGCATCTTGCTGGTTGACGACCATCCCCTCTTCCGACATGGATTATCAGCGCTGGTCGCGACCTGTGCAGATCTCCATGTCATTGCCGAAGCCACATCAGGACAGGAGGCCATCGAGCGGGCAGAAGAGCTCCAGCCAGACATCATCCTCATGGACATCCATATGCCAGACATCAACGGCATAGAAGCCACGCGCCGCATCCTGCACACCAGTCCGCATATCCGTATCTTAATCATCACCATGTTTGAGGACGATAGTTCCGTATTTGCGGCCATGCGCGCCGGGGCCCGTGGCTATATCCTCAAGGACACCCAGAAAGACGCGATGCTCCACGCCATTCGCGCCATTGGTCGTGGAGAAGCCATCTTTGGTCCAGCCATCGCGACCCGCCTCATGAACTTCTTTACGACAGCCCAACCCGCCACTCCAGGCCATAAAGAGCTGTTTCCCGATCTTACCCAGCGTGAACGCGAGATTCTGGAACTGATCGCCCAGGGCAAAAACAACCAGGAGATCGCCAATCAACTCATACTGGGACATAACACGGTGCGCAACTATGTCTCTAACATTTTCAGCAAACTACAAGTGGTCGATCGGGCCCAGGCCATCATCCGCGCCCGTGAAGGAGGTTTAGGTTTAAACTGACGACAATGGACAGGATGAGATAGAGCATGTACAATATTGAGAAATACAGAGGATAGCAATCATCATGCCACCGCTTGTCATTGTTGATGGACACAATTTATTATTTCGGGCCGCCTTTGGTTTTCCAACACCGATTAAAAGTCGCTCGGGCCAGGATAGGACCGCCACCTTTGGCTTTTTCGCCATTGCGCGGAAAGCGGCAATGGGAATAGGAGAGGCCGAGTGGGTGGTTTTCTTTGATGGTGCCCAGGGGACCGCGACACGTCTGGCCGAGGATGCTACCTATAAGGCGCAGCGCGTCTTGAAAGATCCAACCATCTTTGATGCCATGCCTGATATTAAAGCGGGCCTGGACCTGCTGCAAATTCGCTGGCTGGAACTCCCAACCACCGAAGCGGACGACTTGATCTCAACACTTGTCGGTGTTGAAGCAGAACAGGGTCGGCAGATCTATATTATGTCAATGGATAAAGATTTCTATCAATTAGTCAATCCGACAACCGTCATCTTAAATACAGCTCGTAAACGTGAACAATGGATTATTAGCCACGAAGACATCCTGGCCCAATATGGTGTCCTGCCAGCCCAGTGGTGTGATTTCCGCGCCCTCACCGGCGATCCATCGGATAACATCCAGGGCATCACCGGCATTGGACCGCGCACCGCTGCCCGTCTCTTAGCAGATGGTATGATGCTAGAGGAACTCGTGGACAGCGGACGCTTAAGCGGGACCATCGAAAAAAAGGTCATCGCAGGTTGGGAAAAGGTACTCCAGAACAGGCATCTCTTAAGAATGCGCCTGATCACCGATGCACAACTGGCCAACCTGACCACAGGAAAGATCACGAACTGGCTCCCGGCACAAACTATTCTCAGCCAACTCAACCTCTGGGAATAAGATAGTGTTTGTTTTTTTACTCTCATTGTGGAGCGTGCAGCCAGCCACACTCGGACCCTGAAGGGCCCTTGCTTCTGATACGTGTGGTGTGAAATTGTACGCAACGAGTACAATTTCACACCACACGTATCAGAAGGCCGTTAAAGCGTCAAAGGCGTGGGGAGGGACGCTGATCTATGAGCCGTAGATTTGATGGGAATCAGAGACATTCATTAAGGAAGATACAACCGTAAGGACAGACAATGGAAAATATCACGAGCAACACAGACACTCCCAATACAAACAATGGTTTTGAACGATTATATCCACCGATGCCGATACCCGATGGGCAGGCCATCTGGTTCCCATTTCAAAAACACAAACTCCTGGTGAAGTCCCAGGGCCAGCATATCAGCCTGCTACAGGGAGAAAAAACGCTCCTTGCCAATCTCAAACATGACGAATTATTATATCTCGGCAACCTGAACGGTATGCCCTGTATCGCCAGCGCCGTCGATGCTGAAGAACATATTCCAGCCAACTGGCAAGGGGTAGGCCTACGTGAGCTTTACAGCCTCATGGACGGCATTGAATACACCATAGCCACCTACGCCTCACAGATCATCAACTGGCACCAGACGAGCCGCTACTGCCCCGTCTGTGGCTCTCCAATGGCTTCAGTACCAGGAGGATGGGGAAGACGCTGCACACGCGGCGATTACAGTGGGTATCCACCAGTCATACCGGCGATGATCGTCTTGATCTATGACGGGGACCGCATCCTGTTATCCCATAAACCCGGCTGGGGGAAACGCTACGGCCTGATCGCAGGCTTCGTTGAGCCAGGCGAGACACTGGAAGAATGCGTGCACCGTGAAGTCAAAGAAGAAGCAGGCATAGAGATCGACAACCTGCACTATATCAAAAGCCAGCCCTGGCCATTTCCCAATCAGCTCATGGTAGGCTTCACCGCACGCTACAAAAGCGGAACCCTGCAACCGCAGGATAATGAACTCGACGATGTACGCTGGTTTACCCGTGAAACGCTACCAGAAACGCCTCCCAATATCAGTCTGGCATATATGCTCATTTCCGACTGGCTCAACAAGGAGCAAGATAAATAGTGAAGAAAAAACAAAATAAATAGTGAAGAAGCAACAAGGAAAAGAAGCGTTGC
Organism: Dictyobacter alpinus; assembly: GCF_003967575.1. NCBI lineage: Bacteria > Bacillati > Chloroflexota > Ktedonobacteria > Ktedonobacterales > Dictyobacteraceae > Dictyobacter > Dictyobacter alpinus. Next base: position 2,046,575 of record NZ_BIFT01000002.1, on the reverse strand, counting down.
AGGGGAGAATAAAAAAAGACCTGACGCCAGGGTATTCATCAGGTCAGCACAAAAATAGCGAACAGCGTCTATAAATCCTCCACAGGAAGACGACCACCGATGCCACGAAAATAAATCCGCTCGACATAACGCATAACATCCATGTGGGAATACTCACCACTTTGGAACAAGCGGCGATGGGCACGAGGAGAAAGGACGCTGAAAAAGCTATTCAGCATAATGATCGTCGGAATATGCGGATCAAATTCATTGCGCTGCTTACCTTCTTCCAGATAGGACAAAACTTTATCCGAAATACGAGTGAGGGTCGTAGCTGATTTTTCTTTTAAAGTAATCTTAAAATCTTCGCTATTAAACAGAATATACAATAGATCTCCCCGCTTACCCGAAGGATCACTATACATAGCATGCACAATTACTTCCAATTTGGCTTGAGCGCTCATATCAGCAGGCAGAGGCTGATCAATGGTAGAAAGAATTTTCTGCATTTCCCGTTCAAAGAAAGCCACCATTAAGTCTTCTTTTTTAGCAAAATGAAGGTAGAGTGTCCCCTTGGCAATGCCAACCCGGTTAGCAATCTCGTCCATCGAAGTATCCCGATAGCCTTTTTCTAGCAATACATCTTCTACTACATGTAAAATTAACTCTTCACGCTCCTGGCGCTGTTTTTCCTTGAGAGAACGATGCACGGGCCTGGACATTAAGCTGCCTCCTTGCTAATTGAGTGTTCTATGACTATCCGTTTTAATTTATGACTTCCTGGTCAATATTTTAACATCCAGTCAGCAAAAGTCAAGCACAAATATAAACCCCTGCCCTCCTCGGATAGGAGAGTTGTCCCTTATCAGTTGACAAGTATTCCAGTCACAAGTACAATCGCAGTAATGGTTTTACTGCATAATAGCGACAAAGAAAATAGTAAAACTCAGATCAAGCTTGCATTTTTAGAAAAATAAGAATAATGTCCAAAAAGGGCAGCAAGCGATACATAACGTCAAGACGTGCGCGTAGCTGCCAACGAAATTTGGTAATTCATGAATGAATGCCGGTATGCAGATCAATACATTAGCCACTATCATATCAAGCAACTGTTAGGTAAAAGTGACCTATCAGAAGTTTATCTTGCCACAAATATTGAGGACCAGACGCAGGTGGCCCTGAAGCTTCACTATGGACGTTGGAGCGGGGAGAATGCAGAGAAGTTCCTGCATCAGACGACCGCCTTGATGAAGCTTGACCATCCCAATATTGTGCCAATTATGGATCTTGGCGTAGAAGATGATGTGGCCTTCCTGGTGATGAAATATGCTCCAAATGGCAGCCTCAGACAGAAGCATCCTAAAGGAACAAAAATAGCGTTTGAAACGGTCATGCAGTACCTCCAACAGATCGCACCGGCTCTGCAGTATATCCACAGTCTTGGACTTGTTCATCGGGACATCAAACCCCATAATCTGCTCCTGGGGGAAAACCACGAGATCATGCTCAGCGACTTCGGCACCACCATCATCTCCCATAGTCTGAGTCCAATTCATGCTTCTCTTCGTGAATTTGAAGGAACTGCTCCCTACGCCGCGCCAGAGCAGCTACAAGGCAAACCATGCCGGGGCAGCGATCAATATGCATTAGGGATCATGCTTTATGAATGGTTAAGTGGAGATTGGCCGTTTACAGGCACCTTCTACGAAATTACCCATCAACATCTTTTTGTTGCCCCACCCTCCTTTAAAGAGCGCGGCATCAATTATCCAGCCAATATTGAACAGGTTATTTTGCGTACCCTGGAAAAAGAGCCGGCCAAACGCTTTCCCAGCATCAAACGTTTCGCGGAAGAATTAGCATGGGCCTATAAGATAGCGCAGGCAAAAGGATTTCGTAGCACTCCCACGGAGCCTGAAACACCAACAGCAGATCCTCAGCCATCCATACAACCAGCGAAAAAACAATTCAAAACACCATTTACCTTCAAAGCCTGACAACGCACTTCTTTTTGTGTGGGGAAATGTGAGATTGCTTCCTTCCCCATAGAAGAATAGAAAAAGCCGACAAAGTACCAACACCTTTTGAGGTGGAACAGAGTATTGGATAAATCTCTCACATTCGCAATTATCTAGTACTAATTAACCAAATCTAAACCATCAAGGTTAAGATACCTCAACCTCAATTGGTACTTTTCTGTCATCTCATCCCCCTAAGAAAGCAGATATTGACTAAAACGTGCTACTATCCTAACAGTTACTGATTTAAAAGCACCAAAGTCATTCAAGGTGTTTCAGAACATTCAAACATGCGTGCATTTAAATATCTAGCGTACAGAAATTGTCAAAGTGGGAAAAAAGTCAGGGTCGGCGGCTCCGGCCATAATATTTAAAAAACTCAGTTGGCACCGCCGCCAGACCATTTCAGCGGACAAGCGGTTGTCCAGCACAAACATTTCTCTGTAAGCGTCCAATGTGCATGCACAGAACAAGTAACGGCACAAGAGTTGAAAAGGATTTTCTAGCGTGTTAACATTACCAAAACCAGGGCGCGCCAAAGACGCGAGCCCGATCAAGAAACCTGGCAAGCCACGTTTCTCACCACTTATGCTGATAAGTGCAGGCGTCACAGCAGTCCTGATCTTAATTGCAGGCATCGTAATTATTGTGCCACGCCTGGCTTCCCATGCAGCTGATGCCAATGCCAACTGCTCACTCATCGTTCCAAGAAATCCTCTCAGCGCCCGAGGACTAGCCACACCCTATCAGCTCGTTGCCACAGATCCCAACATGGGACCCTGCAACGAGGCCAATGCTGGACAAGCCGCATTCGTCCAGGGAGCAGTGATAGATCCCGCGACAGGAGCGGTTTCAGTCTACAATCCACTAGTCGTTGATAAAGGCACCCAGCCAGGCACCCAGCCAGTGGTACCAAAGTTGCCAGCCAATGCTGTCGTTGGCCTCTGGTTTGGTTTTAACGGTGACAACCTAACCCTGCAGGACAAAAATGGTAGCCTGGGCGATGGACGCTGTGTCAACGGAACCAACAACTCCATCTTTGGCCAGTTTGCCTACTGTAATGCCCGCGCATTTTTCGCCGCCGCCAACACCGCTATTCAGCGCGGAAAACTCACGCCACCCGCGCTGGGAATGGCCGCCGACGGCATGACCTGCCCAACGGTCCGTGATTTTAGCGTTATCGACATGGATCAAAGCGACAACGTCACCACCACCTATCTGGTCACAGCCGACGGGAAGACCGCACAAAATACAGCCGCCAACATCACCCAGCTGAAAAACGCGCAGACACAGATCAATGGTAGCGACAATCGCTTGCTCTCCATCGCTCTAGATGGTGCCCTTAATTGCCAACCATGGATGGCCCCCGATCTGGCCGATAATGGAAAAATGGTCCCGGCCCTGCCACTCAATGAACTGCAGGCCGCAGCCCATCAAGCAGCACCAATGGCCGTCGTGCCTCTGGGCGATCCTATGGCCCTCAACAATGGCAACCAGGACGCCAACAAAATGAATCTCTACCGCCGTGGAGTTGACCAGCTTACAGGTGCTGCGGCAGCCGATAAAGGTGACACCGCAACCTACTGTAAAAACTATCTGGCAGTCGCGCCTGCCCGTATCCAGTTGGACGCCCAATTCACCAAGAACCGGCCCTCACCCGATCCAGCTGCAGCCAACAACCTTTTCACCTTCCTGGCACAACGCTTTAACGCCGGCTTTGGAGATGGTGGACTGAACTGCACCAAACTCATCAATGCGCAGAGTCCTATCACCGTCACCACAGATGGTAATGGGGTTGCCACAGATGCAACCATCGCCCTCAATAACGGCAATGGTAATGGCAACGGTAATGGCAACAACGGAGCCGGTAATGGACAGGCTGCCGCACCAAATTGTAGCGTCAACGGAACGGTCATCAATGGTTGTACCGGTACCACACAGATCAACAACCAGACCTGCCAGGTAGCCTTTGATAAAGCCGCCAATCAGGTGAACCTGACCTGCCCGGCCACCCCAAACCAGGGTCAGCAGAACCCTCCTGGTGGACAGCAGCCTCAGCCAACCGCAACCCAGACCCAGAATCAACCGGGTCAGCAACCACAGCCAACTGCCACCCAGACCCAGAATCAACCGGGTCAGCAGCCAACGCAACAACCTCAGCCGACCCAGGCTCCCAATCAACCTGGGAAGAAACCATATCAGTATCAGAATCAGGGATATAATCAAAATACCCAGCCAGCTCAAGGGCAGGCCAACGCTCCAACATCAACCAATCAAGCAAACCCAAATTGTGACCAGACACCGACACCGTAAATAGGTATCAGGACACAAAAATAATAGCTCTACTTCATTAGTGAGGTAGAGCTAGAAACAAAATAAGTCCCACGCTCGAAAGAGCGATGGGACTTTTTCATGTCTGGAGAAGCTTATGCCTTCTGGCTAGAGAGAATACGAGTCAACTTGGTGCCGCAAACGGCGCAAGTTCCCTGCAGAGCAGGCTTGCCATTTTTCATCGTAATCTGGTGCGCCTCTTTCATGTCTCTTTTTTCTTTGCACTTGACGCAATATGCTATGTCAGCCATTTTTATATCTCCTCACTAATCTTTATTGTGTTCAAGTCCTGCATGAGCCTGATGTAAGGAGGCGATCATGCGCTTCTCTTGTTGTAACGGATCACGAATGCAACAGGACTCAGGTAGAGGAAAGAATTATCCCATGAGCATAGGAGAATCCACGACAAAGTCACCAGAGAACTCGTTCGCAAATGACAAGACAGCACAGATATATCCCCATTCGGGCAACTGCATACTAACAAATAAATGCGATACTAGCCTTCAGTATACAACTGCATACTATTTTTTCAACAAGCAGACGCTATTACATCGTAACGGCAGGTCTTGTACCTGCCGTTACGATATGATGGGAAATGTGCTCATCATTGCAGAAGATCATGCTTGTGCCGTCGCATATAGAGAACACTGATCATAGAAAGGATACCAAGCACGACCGAGAAGCCCATCAAGCCATTAAAACCACCCAGATCAACCGCCATACCGCCAACCGAAGCACCTACTAGCTGACCAATACCCAGCACAACTGAATATAATCCCATGACTGCACCCCGTTTACCGACCTTCCGTTCCGAGATAGCCGCCATATGCGTCAGAGAGGCTGGTGTAAAGCCACTCAGCAGCAATACCCCCAGAAGGACCGCAGGAAGCAATAGCCACAGGGTAGTATGGGCACTGGTACTTAGAGAGGCAATATTCTCTCCCAGGCCATTAATAGCGGTCAGAGACGCAATACACACCCCAAGCCCGATCAGGCCAATCGACATAATGGTTGTCCGGCGTAAACGCGGCAAAATCAACATCCAGAATCCCATGCCAATGAGAAAGAACAGCCCAAAACCGCCAAGAAGCATGGTCGCCAGATCCTTGCCAAAGCCTCCATATAAGAGCTGATGAGGATGACGAAGATCAGCAGCAGGATTTGGATAGGTCAGCATAATCACAATCAACGTTATCCAGGCACCTACCAGCGTATTCACAGACAACCAGGCAGGCAAAAAAGTAAAGATATGCTTATCACGCAGCATCTTCAGGCTTTCAACCAGTGAGCCATGGCTTTCAGCTGTTTCATGGGAGCGATGATGACTTTCCTTCACCAGGAACGTCACCACTAAAAGGTTCGCGACATGTAAACCAATCACCACAAAGAAACCCCAGTTCCCCATCCACTTGGCCACCTGGCCACCAAAAGGAATCGCCAGGGCCAATCCACCAACCGTAGCCACCTCAAAAGCCGTCATCACCCGCGCCCGTAAGCGATCCGAACCAATCGTGATATCCGTGATATAGCCAAGGCTTGCAGGCGTATTTAATGCCGTCGTAGCACCTTCTAATAAGCGTCCGCAGAGAATCAGCAAGAGCAAAAACAATAAGTGAATATCAACATGATTCGCATCTGGACGAGGATAGAGCGAGGCTCCTAACAAGAGCAACAGAGCCGCCAACGCTCCCAGAATAGGAGCAAGAAACAAGAAGGGCTTCCGCCCAATGCGATCCGATAAACTACCAGCCAGGGGAGCTAATAAAAGTTCACTGATATAGAAAGACTCAAGCACCAGCACCACAACCGTAGCCGAAGCAAAATGCTCGCCCAGATAAAAGCCAAGCAACAAAAAGCTCGTACGGCTCGCAATACGTAACAATAATGTAGAAAAGAGATTCGATCCAATTGAGAGATAATCGGGAGAACCCAATGGTTTCGTGACTGCCGGCCTCTTCTCCAAAGAATGTGTATGTGGCGAGACAGTCGGCGGCCCGGATCTATGTTGATCTTTAATGATATCTTGCTTCATAAATTTATTCACCTGATTTTCTTATGCGCACCGCGAACACTGAGTCCTGTCACAAACGACTCTTTAGAGAGCATAAAGCATGTGTGTTACGATTTGATCGCAAAGTTGTCTCAATTTTGTCATATTGATCACTTACACATAGTACAAACGATACTTCCCACGACTTGACCACATCCCAAAATACATTTTTCAACCAGGTGTGGAGAGTCAGCCAAGCAATAAAAGGAAAACTATATGCAATTCCAGATCAGCCCTTCAGACGCCCAGGTTGACCAGAAAGTCGCCATACAGATCAGCAACCTCTCTCCTCATCAGGAGGCAACAATCAACGCAAAAACCACAGACGAGAGTGGGACAATCTGGATATCAAATGCAACCTTCCAGGCCGACGAACATGGCATCATCAATCTCACCACTCAGCGACCTCAGAAAGGTACATACACACAGACAAATGCAATGGGACTCTTCTGGTCGATGCAGCCCCTTATTGAAGAGAAAAACAAAACATTCTTCGCCACACCCACAGGCCAATCACTCACCATCTATTTTAACGTTGAAGCAAAAGATCATTCACCAATTGAAGTCGTGCATAGACGTTCTTTCTCATCTACTCATTGTAGCGTAACCACAATCAAAGATCAGAGATTGCAGGCAACATCCTACCATCCAATAGACAATGGTCCTTACCCGGGAATCATTCTTCTCAGTGGCTCAAGTGGAGCCAGCAGAAATGCAGATGCGGCCTTACTGGCAGCGCATGGTTATTATACCCTGGCACTCAGCTACTTTGGTCCTCCCCCATTGCCTTCCAGCCTGCAGGAGATACCACTAGAATACATCCAGACAGCTATCCAATGGTTACAGGCATCGCCACAGGTGCGCCATGACCAGATTGCCATCATGGGCATTTCCAAAGGCGCAGAACTGGCACTGCTAGCGGGAACAATGTTTCCCGAGATCAAAGCCGTCATTGGCTACGCGCCCAGTGCTCTCGTTCATCAAGGCCTGGGTGCAACGCAGGAAGACGCAAGCGAGCGCTCCTCCTGGACATATCATGGAAAGCCAGTGCCATTTTTACCTTTTCGCCCTTCGCTGGCGTTTCAAGGCTATGTGACAAAGCAGCAACAGGTGCAAGAGCCCATAGCATTTTATACAGCGTATATGGACAGTTTGCGCAATAGTCAGTATCTTGAGCAAGCCAGCATACCAGTAGAAAAAATTCAAGGCTCAATAGTCTTGCTTTCAGGCCAGGATGACCAGATGTGGCCATCAGCCCTCTTTGGAGAAATGATCAAAGAGCGACTTGATACACATCACCATCCTTATCCCTATCAGCATATCATCTACCCTAACGCGGGACACAAACTGGGATATCCTTACGTGCCAACCACGGTTAGTCAGGCTCGGGGTAATGCCTATGGAGGAACACCAGAAGGAAACGCGCATGCCAACGAAGATGCCTGGCGAAGAGTCCTGAAATTTCTACAACAAACGTTTGGGCCCACTAAATTTGCATATAAGGCAAGCGAGTAAACATGACAGATCAACGCATGGACCCTTCACAAGAGTCATTCCATATGCTACCCTACCCACACAGTATAAAAATCTGCTATTACGATCATAGATAGTGGCTGGAGAACGCGGAAATGTACAGTACAATAAGAAGAGGACCAGACTTTTTCGCCATTACTCATGGATAGTGTAATATATAGCAAATATCCTGAAGGGGTTTTTTGATGGAAGAACATCAACAACAGGAGCTAAATCTCATACCAAACGAGAATACAGAAACATTCATTACGGAAGACCTTGAGAGCGAAAGCGAGGTCTCAACCCTCCTTGATCAGACCCTCGCAGATATTACTGATTATATGACGGAGGAAGAGGCGACCGAATATATCGCCCGTATTATGGATGGGGTCGAGATCGAGAGTGAAAATACCCTCTTTGAAAATGTCACGCCCTATGTGCCAGAAAACATTAAAGTCACCAACTATCGACCCGACCAGGCTGTACGTGAGGCATCACTAGCCCAGAAGAATATGTGGAAGCCCGGTGATGGCGAGATCTCGTATCTAGCATCCAATACCCTTGAAGTCTATCTGGGAACACCTGAACGGCCGCTAGAGATCCCCCAGGCATTAAAACAGATTCGCCAGTTGAGTGAGAGCACGGTTCTCACAGCTCGTATCGTTTTAGGACTGTGGAATATTCGCCGCCATAATGATCGTGTCTCTAAAAATGGCAGTGTCGCGATCTTACTGGAAGAGATCCTCCAGTGGCAAGGGGTACAAAAGCATAGCCGTGTGGCGCATCCAAATACAACGAAACGCTATACCGATGGCTATCGAACCGAGCAAAAGCAACGCGTCTTACAAGATCTAGCCTTGCTGGCCTCATGTAATGTCCGTGGCAACTGTACAATTACCGTTAAAGGTAAATCGGTCTCCATCCAGGTGGATGGCACCTATATGCGCTATTCGGTCGTCAGTCGCAAAACATTACTCAACGAAAGAATCATTGTTGGCTTTCTCGTGTCACCAGGCGACTGGATCAGTACCTATGAGCAGCACCAGAACTACTATCTCGCAGAAGTCGATACCCAGATATTCAAGCTCAATCCACAGAATGATCGCTATGCCTTGCGTATTGCCCTCTATATGACCGAGCGTTGGCGAGAGCAGGCCAAGCAGGGCGATTTCAGTACGCCAATTATGATGTCCGAGCTATTGGCCGCCAGTATGATAGAAGTAGACGAACGCCACATGACCTCTCGCTTCGTGCCACGTATCGAAGCCTCACTGCAAAAACTAGAGGAAATGGGCATTATTGGCAAGCAACTCTGTCTGACAGATGTAGATAGAAACCAGACACGTTGGAGTAAAGACTGGCTGGCATCCCGTTGGGAGATCTTACCGCCCATCAAGTTGATTCAGGAATATCAGTCAATGAACAATCCACTAAAAAAACGTATGCGCAATAAAACGCGCACACGTGAGCGTGAGCAGTCGTCCTAGATCCTCTCCGAGAGTAGCGTACTTATTTCCAACAAAATAAGCTCAGATACTCTCCCATGAAGTAGTAATCAAAACAATCTGCGCCGTACCCCACCAGGGTCTGGCGCATTTTTATATGATTAGCCTGATTTGCCCCACCAGGGTCTGGTGCATTTTTAACCCTATCATAGAACTGATGCCCACCGGGGTTCGGTGCATTATACAGCCATTGCGCTAAAAAATTCCCGCTAGAATCGGATACAATGCGAAAACATTAGTGTGTTATCAGACAAAATCTGGCACATCTCAATGCGGGCATCTGGTCAAAAACGCACCGAACCCTGGTGGGTTTTTTTGACCAATCACGTGCTAAAAAACCCCACCAGGGTCTGGCGCATTTCTCGTGGATCTATAATCTGAAACCCCCACCGGGGTTCGGCGCATTTTTGACTACCACCTCTATTGCTAACCCCACCAGGGTTCGGTGCATTTTTGCATGAAGATGAGGTGTATAACCCCACCAGGGTTCGGCGCATTTTCAGAAAGGCTGAAGATCTAAAACCCCACCGGGGGTCGGTGCATTTTCAGAACAGCTAGATGTCAGAAACCCCACCAGGGTCCGGTGCATTTTTCTCAGCTATCGAATAGCGACAAAAACATCATCCTTGATCAAAATACCATTCCATAATTTAAATCTATACGTACAGATGAAAATGCAAAAGATACGTACAAACAAATATACCCCACCGGGGTTCGGTGCATTTTAGAAAAGGCAAAAATGCATCCAAGCTGGTCAAGCCTTGTCTTAGCCCATAGCAACAGAAAAGTGTTAAACACAATAGCAAACCGGCTACTTATATTGCAGGGAGACAAACTCAATGAAAGCACGCATGGTTAGCCCCACCAGGGTTCGGTGCATTTTCAAGGTCCAACAAGCAAAAAATACTACGATCTTTCCAGCGCATAATGAGTACAAACCCCACCAGGGTTCGGTGCATTCTTGACTAATCATGCCGCGCATAACCCCACCAGGGTTCGGTGCATTCTTGACTGATTTCACTCCCAAAATCCCCACCAGGGTTCGGCGCATTTTACAACCAGACATTTCACACGAACCCCACCAGGGTTCGGTGCATTCTTGCTGACCCTCTGACTAAAAATCCCCACCAGGGTTCGGCGCATTTTACAAAAAATTGGTCAGAAAAAAGTCAGAAATGATCAGCAAAAATGCGTTACAAAAACCTCCCAAAATCCTCACAAGAACCCCACCAGGGTTCGGCGCAATTTCTACTGATTGTCACATTAAATCGACGATTTATATTAATGATTTGTATAACACCAATCCTCACAAGGATTGAATTTTATCGATTTTTACTCCTGCCATAAATACATAAATAGACATTCATAATTTTTTAACGGAGACAGAACCGGGTCAGGAAAAGGTAGTTAAACACGAAGCAAAGGAGCAAATACGCGGACATTTAGTGCTTATACCAGAAGTACTGTGCTCAAAAATAGAAACCCCACCGGGGTTAGGAGAAAACCCCACCGGGGTTGGGAGAAAACCCCACCATTGCTAGGTGCAATTTTGAGCGTGAAATGGTCAGAGTGGTATGGGTGTACTCGACCACATTACCACTGGTAAAAAGCGATTTTGCAATGTACTATGTACATCACGACTTGAAATAGCAATGCCGTGGAAAGTGCACAATTGGTTAAGAGAAACAATCATGCGGTAGGACTATCCGAAAAAAAATAGCAATCTTTTTAATCACATATATCACTGTTGAATACAATACCAGGTCCAGATAATACTCAGTAAATATGGGGATTGTGGGAGTGGGAAGTAACGTGGAAAGTGCAATACATATGGGTAACGTCTCGAAAGAGTATGCCGGCTTCGTGCCACCAAATATTGTTCATGAGGAAACGGAAATGTATATGCAGCCAGGTATAATAGATGCGCAGGAATGGCCAATGCCGAGGGTAGAGGGCCCTCAGCCTGCGCTATCCAGCGCTATCGCTCATAGTGCAGACTATGAGCAGGTAGATCCCTATACACTGGATATTATTGCCAGATTATTTCCGAGCAGTGGCCTCGAATTTCTTGCGCTCGTGCTACGTAATGCCACCATCAAACAAAATGTCTTACCTGGTATGGATGGGCACATGGAAAAGGTCGCGGTCATCAGTACCCGTACCATACGCACGCTCGCGAGTACAATCAAGTGGGGCTATGATACAACCCATAAATATGTGACTGTCTTCTGCGCGCTAAATTTGTTACGCAAAAGCAAACACAACAAAGAGTTACAGATCATCTTCCCTCTTGGGAAGTATCAGCCACCAGCAAGCTTACAAGCGCTTGACAACTTAATTACCCAGAGCCGTATCAAAGTCAGCCAGTTCACCAGGAAGGTCAAAGAGCGCTTCCTGTCTCTCAATCTAATGGCTATCCCTCAAATGTTCACACAAGGGACACAACAGCCCTCAGAATGCGATCCACGCGTACATCAGGCACTCTTCCGACCAATGGTAGCGATACTGAAGTCAGAAGGCATTGATGCAGTTAAGGGACAACATATTGTATCGCGCCTAGTTAGCGAGGTTATCAGTAAAATTACCTCACCACTCCAGTTCAACCGTGTCCCAGACAAAAGTCTACCCGAGTCTACCAACTATCAGGAAAGAGGTAGACTTCAGGATAGAAAAGTCTACCATGATGGTAGACCCACAAGCGAAAAAGTCTACCTGTCTGGTAGACTTGAAGATGAAAAGCCTACTTTAAGCGAAAAGTCTACCCAGACCGTTGAAAAAGTCTACCAGAATGAACAAAAAGGACACGCAACTCGGCCTGAAACGGTAGACTCGGTCTCTCAGTTGCTCTATACCTATAGCGATCTGCTTGAAGATAACAGCATAAACTGGGAAGACATGAGTCTACCACGAGACTTTTTCGAAGAACTCTATGCGCAAATAACCACATACTACTGGCGTCTCCATAACACAGGCTTATTGGCACGCACAAAAGGGAATATTTGGAAATCGGTTGAGCTCAGTATCATTAAAAAGATCGCGTATAGCTATCAGGTAAATGAGGATGCTGCCTGTGAATATATCTTTGCATGCACTGGACGCAGTTATCAGCCTCGGACAACGCAACAGGTAGCTACTTATCCAGCTCCGATACAGCCACAAGAGAAGTCAAAGACCATCCAGCAAGATCCGCTCCCAGAAGGGTGGTATGAGCCCCCAACTGGTGAGCAGCTGCAATCGATGGAAAGTCTACCCACGAGGGTAGACTCAAAAAATCAGCAGGTAGACTATTCAGCGTTTAAGTCTACTACAAGTTACGCCGAAGTAGACTATTCGGCGCCCGAGTCTACCACCAACCACGCAGAGGTAGACTATTCAGCGTTTGAGTCTACAGCCAACCAGAGCATGGTAGACTCGCAGCAAACCATGAAAACAGACGACCGGGATGTGGATAAAAGCGCTTCAGAAGCACTTTCAAACAGTATCAGCGACTACCTTACCGAACTCAACAGCCGCGAAAAAGTCTTACGCATACCCGCGCAGGTAGACTCAAAATCCTATGGGGATGAGCTCTATAACGTAATACGTAAACGTAATATAAATATATTATTTAATAAAATATATACTAACGTTACGTTACGTAAAGATGCTTCCAAGTTTATAACAAAAGTCTTCGATGACAAAGAGAGTGACAAGGTCCAGAAGATGAATGAGTCTCTATTGGCTAAATACAAGCCAGAGACAGTCGTGACTGCATTCATTGACACCATACTCTCCATGCATGAGCCTGGTGGAGACTCCCTACAGAAACCAGGAGCATATTTCTACTCTCGTTGCAAATATTATGCGCATGAACCTGTTGACGAAGAGACAGTAAAACTGGTTGATCTTTATGCCAATATGACCTATGAGCAATTTGCTTCTGAGATGAGAATACTTGTTAGCAGTGATAAAAAATTACGCAACAAACAGTATCGTGGTCACTAAACCGCGATCTGGTAAAAACTATTTGATACCAGATACCGCGATACTGAACCTCTATTTCATCCTCTCGTCTTACCACCCGGAGCTATCAGCGGGCTTGCCAGCTAGCTACAAAGCAAGCAAGCTCTGTTGTTTACAGAAAACGGCTGAGAACGTCAGGAAAGCCCTTCAAATAAATCAGACCAGTCATTATAGCTAAAAATAAAGCGAAGGCCATTAAAAAGCTTCTCCGCGCTAAATAAAGCCAGAAACGAATAGCCTATCCTTAAAGCTAATTGTAAAATCTCATAAATCTTCCTTTTTTGGCCACAGTTACCATCTCCATACCATTTTTAATGCTCACTTGCTTGTCTCCCGCATTGTTGGCTGCCTGTGTTGAATTGTGAACGTAAACAAAAGTTCATAGAACAGATGATCAAGTATGAATGAATTGTCAATTACCAATCTTAAAGGCGACTCACGTACAGCAGCGACAAAGATAGCTAGAGAAAAGAAGTCAAGGCCTATTTTCAGCACCTTTGAATTGCACGTATACGTATACGTGTACGTAGATGTACACGTATACGTATACGTCAAAAAAATACAAAATTGAGCTCAATTGAGTCAGTTGCGCCTGCTGATCGCCCCAAAAAATATGTTACAATGCAAGAGCCTATACGTCTTCTAATGTAGGGAGACTCCACGTATACGTAGATGTATACGTATACGTATACGTTAAATTATGCGTCGCAAAGATGTCATTTTAACCTTTGGGAAAGCAAAACCGTTCCTTATATAAGGAACACTTTCTTCATAAAGATGTAAGGAAAGTGGAATTTGTGGAAAAAAACGACCAATCAGATGTGGTCCCACAGGTTGGACTAAAGCCATTGGAGCAGTAGCGTGTGCAGGAGTTTCGTGAACCACACGATCATTCCTTATATATAAGGAACGGTTTCCTTCAAACGGATGATCATAAAAGATCTATAGATAGCAAATATTTTGGATATGTGTAAATGGACCAGGAATTATAAAGAGTGTCCAGTTGAGGATGCACTCTGTCCTGGGAAGGGAAAAAAGCGGCAATCATGACAAGAATTTTTACACTTTGTAACAACAAAGGCGGCGTCACAAAAACAACTACAGCTGTCAATCTTGGGTATGGATTGGCTCGCGCTGGTAAGCGTGTACTCCTGGTAGATACTGATGCCCAGAGTAACAGCACCTATAGTTTATTAGGTGTCCTGGATCAAGAGCTAACACTATTTGATGTTTTGACCCAGGGAGCAAAGATGGCCGATATTCTGGTGGAGTCTGCCAGCCAGAAAAATCTCTTTGTGGCACCTAGTTCGATCAACTTGAGTGCTGCGGATCTCTTAATGGCGTCCGCACCTGGTCGCGAGCATAAACTGGCGCGTGCCCTCAATCAAGTCAAAGACAATTTCGATTACATCTTGATCGATACGCCACCGAATCTAGGTGTGCTCACCGTCAATTCTTTTATTGCCTGCACAGATGTTATCATTCCTATTGCGCTGACTACTTACGCTTTGATCGGTATTAGCATCCTTGAAGCAACCATGCAAGAACTGCGTGAAAATCTTGATGTTAGCCTGCCAATCTTTGGTGTAGTCGCAAACCTGGATGATCACACGCGTCTCAGCGCCGATGTTTTAAGTGCTGTTCGTGAACATTTCGAAGGACTGGTCTTTGATTCGGTCATTCCCCGCAATATTAAAGTGGAAGAGGCCCATAACCAGATTGCCTGCCTATTTGATTACGCGCCCACCAGCACCGGTGCTGTGGCATATAGTAAATTGGTAAAGGAGGTACTTGAGCGTGCCGAAGGACACTAAAAAATTCATCAATCCTTTGCTGCGTCCAAGCCAGACCAGTGAAGCCAGACCCGCAGTACAGACGTCACCAGAAAACGAGCCTGTACATGAAGAAATTCAAGCACCAAATGTTCCCGTTGTAAACAACGTTGAGCATGAAGCTGCCCCTGCATCCGTAGTAGTTGAGCCTATCAAATCTGAGGATCCTCCACTGGATCCTCAGATCAAAGAGAATACTCCCAAAGGAACGCGGCTGGCTCCTGAGTTCAGTAACTCCAATGAAGCAGCAATCGAAGAAAGTAACTCTATCAGGAATAGTGAGACCTCCAGAGAAAGTGCCAGGACGAAGACAGAGCCAAAATCGCGTGCCAGCACCGAGCGTTCAGCAGAAGTTTCTGCCCCTAGATCCGGCCAGGTAACCGCCCGACGTGAACCTGCTACTCTCAACCGGGCAGGCACAGAGCGAACCGATCGTGCATCGGCAAACAGAAAATTCGATGATGATTTGACTGAGCTAGACCCATTGGATGAAGACGATCGTGCGAACGCCAAACGCCGCCGCAATATCCAGTCTTTTGAGAGCACCCACGAACGCATCACACTCTGGATGGATAAACGACTCAAGCAACGTTTTGAAGACCTGGCCTTTCAGCGCGAACTTCCAAAAACAGCTCTCATCAATGAAGCCGTCACAGCTCTATTGCAGAAATACGAAGATCGCTAACCGTTCCTTATATAAGGAACAATGTAACATCCCTATACTCTACCTAAAATAAATCTACCTGGCATATTTTTCACGTGTACGTGTACGTATACATCTACGTCTACGTACACGTACACCTCAAATCCTTACCCTTCATTCATCACGCTTCTATCAACAGCCTGGATTTTGACTACTGAACCTCTTTTGGATCTGGCCTGCTACAAATTTCTTATTAAAAACTATAAGAAGTCCGTATAAGAAAATTTCTACCTGCTTATTTCACTATCTTGAATGTTATCCTGAAAATCATAAAATTACAAAGTGAAAATATTTATATATCTATACCTTTTTGATCGATCGTCTTTAAAGTAGGGGAGAGAATGATTTCTTGTACACGTACACGTACACGTACACGTACACGTACACGTACACGTACACGTACACGTACACGTACACGTACACGTACACGTACACGTACACGTACACGTACACGTACACGTACACGTACACGTACACGTACACGTACACGTACACGTACACGTACACGTACACGTACACGTACACGTACACGTACACGTACACGTAGACGTACACGTACACGTACACGTACACGTAGACGTACACGTAGACGTACACGTAGACGTACACGTAGACGTACACGTAGACGTAGACGTACACGTAGACGTACACGTAGACGTAAACGTACACGTAGACGTAGACGTAGACGTACACGTAGACGTAGACGTACACGTACACGTACACGTAGACGTACACGTAGACGTAGACGTACACGTAGACGTACACGTAGACGTAGACGTACACGTAGACGTACACGTAGACGTAGACGTACACGTAGACGTAGACGTAGACGTAGACGTAGACGTAGACGTAGACGTAGACGTAGACGTAGACGTAGACGTAGACGTAGACGTAGACGTACACGTACACGTACACGTAGACGTACACGTACACGTAGACGTAGACGTAGACGTAGACGTAGACGTAGACGTAGACGTAGACGTAGACGTAGACGTAGACGTAGACGTAGACGTAGACGTAGACGTAGACGTAGACGTAGACGTAGACGTAGACGTAGACGTAGACGTAGACGTAGACGTAGACGTAGACGTAGACGTAGACGTAGACGTAGACGTAGACGTAGACGTAGACGTAGACGTAGACGTAGACGTAGACGTACACGTACACGTAGACGTAGACGTAGACGTACACGTACACGTACACGTACACGTACACGTACACGTACACGTACACGTACACGTAGAAACGGAATTGTTATAGCGTTTCAATATTTCTAAGTCAAAAGACGTATACGTATACGTCTACGTAAAACTGCTTTCACTTATCAGCTCTCATGATTGAGGAGTGGAGGATCAGACATGAAAGCGTTTGACGTTATTATTGTTGTTCGCGTGAAAGAATATTTGGACTGTGAAAGAAGAATGGTCTTATTTGCGATTCTAAGAATTCCTGATGGGCTTTAGATGGCCAAATGGTATAAGATTATATCTGATCTTTTTTAGGACCATTTTTTAGCGTCTGAGAGCGTTTATACTATGTTGATTTTTCTTGCCGCTCATGGCTGTCTCTTGCTTACGTGAGCAGCCTGCACTCTTGCAGTCTGAAAGGCATATTTTTACTCCTCCAACTGACTTGCCTGGGTGATCTGATCAGGAAAATTCCGATCGACTTTTTCTTCGAAGTCAAAACTTCCTTCTTTAACTAATTGAGCTCAAAATAACGTATACGTACACGTGTACGTATACGTTATTTTGAGCTCAATATTTCTTATAGTTTATTTTAGGGATTTTTGTCGTAGAGGGAGTTGGAATAGGAGAATTAAAAATTCTTTAAGGATACTTTTTCGTCTTTCATGGTATACTTTTGCCAATACATTGAAAGATTGAAAGGGAGATTTCTAGTAGTGGCACATGAAATATTGTTGCAGCAAATTGTTGAAAAATTGAACAATGTACGTGGTCTGAAAGCGATTGTTCTGGGGGGATCATATGCCAGTAATACGCAAAGACCAGATTCAGACCTTGATATTGGACTCTATTATGCTGCAGACAACCCTTTAGATATTGAACAGGTGCGTGCTATTGCGCGAGAATTACATGATTTTCCTGATCCTATTGTGACTGATTTAGGTGGTTGGGGCACCTGGGTGAATGGTGGTGCATGGCTAACTATACAGGGTCAACGGCTCGATTTCTTATATCGTGATCTCTCATTTGTGACCGCAACCCTCGATGATTGCTGTAATGGAAAAGTTATTTCCGACTATTGGCAGCAGCCAGCGTATGGATTTCACAACTTTATGTACTGTACAGAGACCAAAATCTGTCGTCCTTTGTATGATCCAGAGCATGTAATTGATGTTTTGAAAGCAAAAATTGCGGTTTATCCGCCACTTTTAAAGCGTGCGATTAGCCAGAATTTTCTCTGGGATGCCAGATTTACACATGAAAATACGTTCAAGGCGGTCGCTCGTGGTGAAGTTTATCGTGTTACAGGTGCCTGGACACGGACCATTCATTGTCTGGTACAGGTGTTATATGCGCTAAATGAACGTTATTATTTAAGCGAGAAGCGCCTGGCCGAGGATATAAATTCCTTCTCGATCAAGCCCGACAACTTTTTGGAGCGCATTTATCATCTGCTCGGTGCGACTGGAACGAGTAGTAGTCAACTACAAGCTTCTCAAATAGCGGTCCAGGCTCTCTATGACGAGGTTGCAATTTTGGTGAAGCGCGAACTGACAGCAACCATCTCGCATGTATGAGTAAACCAGGCAATATTACCATGTATGCTTTAAATTATTTTTCACTATAGTATGAGATTGAAAAAGGATTGAAGCTGCATTCATAGGTGTAAAATTATAAAAGATGTAGCTGAAAATATAATCATGGCATATTGTGCGTTGTATTGCCCAGGCGCTAATAATAGCGCTAAAAGATCCGAATATAATTTGGGGTAATATATAGACAGAATAAAAGAATATTGGTATACTCATCAATATTCTCTAATATAGAGATATGAATCTATATCTGTATTTTTATGCATACGTTTTTCCAAGAAAGGTCAAGCTTGTATGTTACTATCTCGTCGAATGCAGTTCTATGCTGTCTGTCTCTATCTATTCTTCTGCGTTATATTTCTGGCTGGATGCAGTAGTTCAGTCACGGCCATGGAAAATCACTCCACTCCAACGCCGACTCCCACAAAAATTATCCCAACTCCTACTCCGCTTCCAACCCCCACTCCAACTCCAGCAATCCCACAAAAGAACTATAGCGATCATAATTTTAGCCTATCTTATCCTAAAGCATGGACAGTCAAAGAAGAACAGAATGAGCGTTTTCATGTGACCACGATTACAGCACCGGGCGACTCAGATGATTTGACAATTGTTACCTCCGGCCCTTTGAGTAGTGATCTACAGGTCAATCTGAAAACTGGTATTGATAATCAGCTCAAATTAATCTCACAGCCACTCACCAATGTCGAGGATACCACCATTTCCCCGACAACTACCTTTGGAGGGCTGACCTGGCAACAAAAAAGTATCAGAGGCGACTACACCGCCAACAATGACACCTACGCGGTTTACTACACTTTATGGGGAACGGTCCATCCAAAGTATGGTGTCTTTTATATAACAACCTACACATCAGCTGATGATCAAGATCTAAGTGATAAAGAATATTTTCAGCCGATGATGCACTCTTTCCAATTTACCGATGCAAAAACCGTGTAGTTACGGCCTCTGTTAACTTATGAGAGTAAGTTAACAGAGGCCGTAAAGGTCGAAACTAGCGCTGATTTAATTTTTTTGTTGGGTGGCCTGGCGGTATTGCCAATCATCTTTAAAGAGATCAAAGAAGACATCTTCACGGGGATGAGCGGCAATAAAATCTTCGTTGAGTTTGATGCCAAGTCCGGGTCCTGTTGGAAGTGGGAAGCAGCCATCGGTGGGATCAACTTCGGGCATACCTGTAACGACGTCTTTGACCCAGGCATCGGCGAAGTCGTTGAAGTGTTCCTGGATCTTGAAGTTGGTGGTACTGGCCGCCAGGTGTAGCGTGGCTGCTGTTCCGACTGGACCACAGACATTGTGGGGCGCGATCAGCATGTAATAGGCATCGGCCCAGGCGGCGATTTTCTTGGTGGCCAGGAGTCCTCCCGAATGGGTGATATCTGCCTGTACAATATCGGCTGCCTGCAATTCAAATAGTTCACGGAATTCATAGGGTGTATGTAGCCGTTCGCCAGTGGCAATTGGGATTCCTAATGGACCCACGGCATCGCTGACCTTCTTGAGGACGGCGAGGTTCTCTGGCGGGACAGGTTCCTCAAACCAGCCGGGTGTGAAGCGGGCCATTTCACGTATCATCTCCGTGGCGGTGGAAGCATTGAAGCGGCCATGCATCTCTACAAAGATATCAATGTCGGGTCCAACGGCTGCGCGTACCGCCTCAATCAAGGCGATCGATTGGCGCTTCTCCTGGCGGCTCAATTCATAAAATCCAGTGCCAAAGGGATCTACTTTGAGGGCGCGATAGCCACGTTCTACCACTCTTTTGGCCGCCGCATGGAACTCCTCTGCTGAACGCTCAACGGTATACCAGCCATTGGCATAGGCCGGGATGCGATCACGGACAGAGCCGCCGAGAAGCTGATAGATGGGCACATTTAATGCCTGTCCCATGATATCCCAGCACGCAATCTCGATGGTGGCGATCGCCGACATCATGATCTCGCTGGCCCGCGCAAAATCGCGACGAAACATGCGCTGGGTGAGATCCTCAATCTTGAAAGGATCAGATCCCAGGATATGATGTTTGGTGGCCTCCTTTAAATATCCCAGCAAGGACTCGGTATGATTGACCATGCGTACCTCGCCAACGCCACGCAGGCCTTCATCTGTTTCAACGACAACATAGGTGAGATTCCTCCACGGAGTGCCAAGTACTAACGGACGGACAGCACTAATCTTCATGATGTATTTCTCCCTTAACCGACACGCAGGACAATCTTGGTGGCCGCCACCATCCCATCAACAAGTTCCGCGAAAGCGCCAGGACCAGCAGTCAGAGGGCGTTCCTCTAACCAATCTGTATCCGCTTGTAGCAGACCCTGTTCCAGATATGCGAAAGCATGGTCAAAGTCCGTGGGCGTATAGCTAAAGCTGCCGCTGATCGTGACCTCCTGGCGCACCAGATAATTTGCTTCCAGTGGGGATGATTCGTGATGAAGACCAATAAAGACAACCTGGCCGCCTGGAACCACGGCCTGAACCGCCTGTGCACGCGTTGCGTTGAGTCCTACGGCATCAATGACGGTATCTACGCCGCCAGGAAAAAGTCGTTGGATGGTTGTGATCAGATCCTGTTCGCCGACCTGGATTGTCGCTTGCGCCCCCCAGCGTCTGGCGATTTCCAGGCGCGAGGCAGACATATCACTGATCACAATGTTTTGGATCCCCTGTGCTTTCGCGGCGGCCAGACAGAACAGACCAATCGGGCCCGCGCCAAGGATGAGCAGACTTTGATCCGGCTGAACATGGCTCAGCGAAACGGCACGTACAGAGCAGGCCAGCGGTTCCGTGAGGGCCGCCACTGACGTAGACATAGTGGCGGCCAAAGGATAACAGAGATTGGCAGGCACCGCCACATATTCGGCGAAGGCGCCGGGTCGATGAATACCAACAATCTGGCGTGTGCGGCATAGATTTGAGCGTCCAGCGCGACAGCGATCACAGATGCCACAGGTAACCAGCGGATTAAAGGTGACCCTTACGTCCTCACGCGCCTGACTACCATCATGCAGATTGCCTGCTGTGACCTGTACAATCTGGCCGGATGCTTCATGGCCCATCACCAATGGCGGTACCCGCAGACTATTTTCACCCAGATAACCACTCAACTCAGAACCACAGATGCCGGCGGCACTGACGCGGATCAATACCTCACCATCCTTAAGGGTTGGTATCTGTGTTGAGCGCATCTCCATACTGCGTGGCCCAAGCCAGGTCAACGCGTCCATGTGTTGTGAATGATTCATCCCTGTTATCCTTTCAGTCTCGTCCTCTATGACTACAACTAACTGCTGACTATGGATCGATCGCGCTGCTTCCAGCCTGGCCTGTGTGATCAGATGAAGAAATTGTTGAGCTGACCCAGGTTGCCAACCTCGATGGTCACTTTATCGCCGGCTTTCATCCAGGGAAATTCTGGATGACCAGAGATGACGCCTTCAGGGGTGCCCGTAACGATGGTATCTCCAGGCTCCAGCGTAATATATTGACTGAGGTAGCTGACAATATAGGCCACAGAGAAAATCATGTCGCTGGTATTCGAATTCTGGCGTAGCTCTCCATTGAGCCAGAGTTTGATGCTTTGATTTTGAGGATCACCAACTTCATCCGCCGTGACCAGATAGGGTCCGATAGGCAGGAATTTATCAACGGTCTTACCAAGCATCCATTGTGAGGTACGGAATTGCAGGTCGCGTGCACTGACATCATGGCCATTACAATAGCCCAATACATAATCCAGGGCCTGATCTTCAGACACATAGCGGGCACGACGACCGATAACCAGGGCCAGTTCGGCCTCATAATCGTATTTCGTGGCATTGGCGGGCAATGGAATATCCTCGCCGGAACCTGCCAGCGTGTTGGCATATTTGGGGAAAAGTACCGGAGACTCAGGAACTGGCATATTTGATTCTGCCGCATGGCGACGATAATTCAGGCCCACACAAATAATTTTGCCGCTATGGGAGGTGCTAGGACCAAACTGTATCTTCCGCTCATCGAGCAGCCAGTCTCCATCTTTCCCTTCCGTGGCCGTCTCCAATTGCTTTAAACCCTCAAGCTCAACGGCCTCGCCGCTACAGAGAGCCTCAAAGGAGCTAGGAATGTTGGCGCTAGAGAGATCCCCGGACAAGGCTTCCTGTGCTGCGGCGACATCGATAATGCCGCGCTCGGTTTTGAGTCCTAGCTTTAAGCCTGTTGGTGAGTGAAATGTTACGAGACGCATAACGAATCTTCTCCTTTTATAATCCATACATCAGCATCAGTCCTGTTCGGCGAGGAGACGCTGCTCAATATGTTCAAGATGGGTAAGCATAGCGGCCTGCGCGGCCTCTGGATCGTGAGCTTTGAGGGCGGAAATAATCGCTTGATGATCCTGAATAGTCTGCTCAAATACACCCGGTAGGATCGATGTGCGCTCGCGGCTGGCGCGTCCAAGGCTGCGAATACTGCTCATAAAGCGGCTTAATAGCGGATTACGCGCCGCCTGGACAATGATTTCGTGTATGTCCAGGTCTGCCTGTAGATAGATTTCATGTTCCTGGGGACCAACCTTTGAGCGTTCAATACAGGCTTCAAGCTGGGAAATCTCAGCTTGCGTGATGTTTTTTGCGGCCAGGGCACAGATACCGGGCTCCAGGATTTTGCGGGTTTCGAGAAGTTGCAGGTAGGTTGAATCATCCAATGAAAAGACAAAATCAAGATGCTCAACCAGGGTCGCAGGTTCTAAGGCCGTCACATAAGTGCCAGATCCATGGCGTAACTCCACCACACGCATAATTGATAGCGTACGTAACGCCTCCCGCAACGATGGACGGCTCACACCGAGCATACTGGCAAGTTCACGTTCAGGTGGTAGCTTATCACCAGGACGCAACTTCTTCTCGCGAATTAACACCAAAAGATGATTGACAATATCCTCAGCCAGCGCGGATTTTGGGATAACCTGGAACGACATCGCCTATCCTATCCATACTAACAACGCAAAATTGGTAAGATGACTTGTCCAAAACGTACCATGCGCATAGTGTGATTGTCAAGGCAATATATTTACAATGCTGTAATACTCAGAAGGCCGACACGGAGAATGACTTTGCTGCCGGTGAGATGGATTGGACCAGCAGAGAGAAAGTTGGTCTTTGTGCTGGTGGCGTTACTGATGGTTCGGTCATCAATGAAGAGGCTTACCAGTGATCCTCGTACTTCGACGCGAAAGTCATGCCATTGTGTGCCCGGCTCAAAATCTGAGGTTTCAAAGCTGCCACGCTCCATCGACCCCAGGGGATCAATATAGGCCTGGACCTGTGGATGGCTGCCATTGGGATGAATGCCAGCCTCTAATAAGTTTTGTACACTGGCTTTATAACCATCCCGGCCGGGCTGTTTATCGACATCGATCGAGACATAGCCTCCATTGGCAGCCACATAGACAATCTGTAATCGTACATCGATGGCGTAATCAGAGACCTGAGGCTGATAAGGCACAGTAATCGAGAGCTTATCCATCGGCTCGGTTTGCAGATTTTTTCCCAGATGTTTCCAGCCCTGGGTCGCTTGCCAGCTATCCAGGCCAAAGGACCAGTTGGCTTCATAGAGGAGGGTGCCCGCTGGTATGGGGGTCGCCGTCGGAGTTACTGGTCGTATCTTGACTTTCGGTGGCGGGGTTGGTGCACTACCGCAGGCGAGCAATAACGTAGATAGCACCAGGAACAAAGATAGACAAAGAAATATTTTGTTGAACTTTGCGCAATAAGCTATGGCGCTCCCACTTCTTCGGGGGGCGCTATCGGTGATCACACCAGACGGTCCAATGAAGCCAGGCATGATATATCTCCTTAGGTCGATACATTCTGGGAATTCACAAA
Source organism: Dictyobacter alpinus (assembly GCF_003967575.1). NCBI lineage: Bacteria > Bacillati > Chloroflexota > Ktedonobacteria > Ktedonobacterales > Dictyobacteraceae > Dictyobacter > Dictyobacter alpinus. Next base: position 2,021,979 of record NZ_BIFT01000002.1, on the reverse strand, counting down.
AGACTTTATATGATATACGCCTATTAAGCACATCCTTCTCACATGAAGACGATCGTGGGATCACAAAAAGCGCATACTGTAAGCTTTCCTGTATGAGTCATGCCTGCTAGGAAGGTTGGCTATACTAGATAAGCAGCCTGTGTGGAAGCGGAATGATGGTGTGGGATGGGAGGTTTGTGGTGGCGGATACAGATAGAGTCATAGCGTATTTTGCGACCGGTGAGCAGGCCGAGGCTGTGTTGGGGATCTTGCTGGAAGCATTGAATGCCTCCCATATGTGTCACTGTCAACTTGTTGCCAATCTGCGCCAGCAGCCAGATGGAACATTGTTGTCCCGGCGTCAGGCATTGGATGCACTGGATCAGGCGATGATCCAATTGATTATGCGCTGTGTCGTGCTCTTGTTTATAGAAGCACGACAACTATTGCCTATCTCCTGCCAGCCATATAACCTCGCGGCGCTCTATGAGCGCTTACAGTATCCTTCTTCCTCATCTTACCAACCCGCGGCCTGGACGTGTCTATGTACACTTTTCACCCTCCTTTATAATAGTGGATCTCTAGATTCTCCAGGTGGCGGCATGGTATTTCAAGCTGGCGATAAAGATAGCGCTGATGGTGTGTTGCGGGCCCTGGCGCTGTTTGAGGATCAAGGGGTGGTCAGGATCTCGGATGAGAGCGTGCTTAAGCTGCTAAGATTGCTAAAATATACAAACTGTCAGCCTGTCGATTTTACTCTCCTGCATGTGGAAGCTATCGGCCAGATCTATCAGAGTCTGCTGGATTTTCGTCTCTCTCTGGATGATCAGCAGACGCCGACTTTTTATCTGGCGCGGCGTAAAGACAGGCGCAAAAGTTCAGGGACCTTTTATACGCAGTCGCAGCTCACCCGTTTGATCGCGCAGCGAACGCTGGAACCATTGGTGTATACCACCGATGGTATACCACGGTCGCCGCAGGCTATTCTGGCCTTGAAGATATGCGATCCCGCCTGTGGCACAGGCTCTTTTCTCTCCAGCGCGCTCGACTATCTTGCCGCTGCACTCCAGCAAGCCTATCTCTATTATGATGAAGAGCCTGCCCCGCCTGAAAACTCTCTACGTAGACAGATCGCCGAGCACTGTCTGTATGGGGTTGATCTCTGTCCGTTTACAGTTGAACTGGCGCGGATAAGTCTGTGGCTGGAGGTGGTCGATTGCCGGCTGACACTACGATTTTTGAATCAGCATATCAAGACTGGCAACGCATTCATTGGCGCATGGGAATCGCCTCCCGTTGATGTTCATTCTTATAAGGAACGGAAGCAGTTCCATGATCGCTGGTGTGCGCGCTGGTTCTGTTCACCTGAACAGAGGCGCTCTCTAGATGGTCCGATGGCGGACACTCTGGTGGCACAACTGGCGGCTACACATCGGTTTTTTCATTGGGAACTGGAGTTTCCTGCGATCTTTCACACCGCCACTTGGGGCTTTGATGCCTGCCTGACGAATCCGCCCTGGGAGGCGCTTAAGCCTGGTTCACGCGAGTTTTTTAGCGCGTATGATCCAGTTTATCTCTCCTATCATAAACAGCAAGCTTTGTCGGCGCAACAGGATCTGTTTGAGGCGGATAAGGAGATCGAATTGGCCTGGTTAGCCAGGCAGGTCGACTATAAAAATATCAAGAATTGGATTAAGCATGCGGGCCTGTCCATGGATAAGCTAGCGGCAAAGCAGACCGCCACCGCTCCGCCGTTCCGCTATCAGGGGAGTGCCGATCTCAATACCTATAAGCTGTTTTTGGAACTTGCCCATTATCTTCTCAAGCCGCAAGGATATCTGGGCATGCTGGTGCCGGCGGCCATCTATAGCGATCAAGGGACGGCGTCTTTGCGTCGGCTCTTTCTGGAGCAGTGTGACTGGCGCTTATTAATTGGATTTGTGAATCGTCGGCATATTTTCCCGATCCACAGCTCGTTTAAGTTCGCGTTTCTCTTGATCCAGAAGGGTGGAAGTACCAGACATGTTTCGGCTAGCTTTCATCAGGAGCAAGCGGCGGCTCTAGAATGCCCTGAACAGGAGATGATCCAACTGTCACGCCAACAGATCGCCGCCTTGAGCCCTGGCTCGTTGGCGATCCTTGAGGTGCAGAAAGCACAGGATAGCGCGATCCTGGAAAAGCTCTATGCCCATGCGATCCCGTTAGGTGAGCAGGCGGAAGGCACATGGCGGATCCGCTATGCCCGCGAATTTGATATGACCAGTGATTCCGCACTCTTCTCCTCCATCCACCACTGGCAGCAACAAGGCTACCGGCCTGACCAGTTCGGCCGCTGGCGAGATCCTCAACAGCGCTACGCCTTACCGCTGTATGAAGGGCGTATGATCGGCGCCTTTGATCCCAGTGAGAAAGGCTGGATAAGTGGCAGCGGGCGCAGAGCACTCTGGAAGGATATTCCGCTGACACAAAAGAGTATCCAGCCACAGTTCCTGCTGCCATGGGAATGCTATCGGGACAGTGGTAAGGTGCTGCACGGCAACAAAATTGGCTTTATGGATATCTGTTCGGCCAGCAACACACGCTCAATGTATGCCAGTATGCTGCATGGTTTTCCCTGTGGCAATGTGATTCCGGTTCTACAGCCGGTCGACGCTGGCATTGTAAGTGTGGCGGCGCTGACCGCTAACCTGAACGCATTGGTCTATGATTACGCGCTCCGCTGCCGGCTAGGAGGTCAACATCTCAACTATTTTATCATCGCCGAAACACCGCTCCTGCCGCCGGCACTGATCACCCAGACTATGTCTAGCCAATGGGCGGCCCGGCTCAACCTGATCATGTCCTGTTACGCGCCGCAATGGCTGGAACTGCGAGCACAGTATCCACATCTTGGCCAGCAGCACTGGCGGCAACTCTGGGCACTCACCCCACACGAACGCCTGCGCCTGCGCTGTCTGCTGGATACGTTGATCGCCGATCTCTATGGCCTCGATTATCATGAACTGGCCTGGATCCTGCGTCCCGATCCACAGCATCTCAAAGGCTTCTGGCGTGTAGATAAAGAGAAGCCCTTTGCTTTACGACACACAACGCTTATCCTGGCCGCCTTCGCATACCTGAAAGAAGTTGGCCGAGAGCACTTTGAACGTAACGAGTGGCAATTTCCGATAGACATTGCCACTCAACTCGGTCCCCGTTTTACCCCCTGGCAGCTCCATGGCACCATAGCAGAGAGCTGGTCCGAATGTGAGCAGCTCGCCGAAAATATGTATAGAGAATAAGCGCAAAAGGGAGCCAGAAGCCATCGTTGCGTACGTCGAGTGGCGCCACACGCAAGGCCGCACTGCTGAGTTTACGTGGGCTGAGGTGTTAGAACGACTCGCAGTGCTGTGGCGCCTACACGAATCTTGTTCGTGTTGCCGTATTGCCCAGGTACGTGTGGAGTGACAACGCTTCGTCTTCATCGTCCCTGGACAAACCGGATCCCAAATCATGATTCATGTAGGCGCCACAGACATGCATGCCATGATGCATGTATCGCCCTTGATCATGCTGCATGTCGGCCTTGCGTGTGGCGCCCACTCGATGTACAATCGGCCTTGCGGGGAGCGTTCTCCTGGCATATACATGGCCGGTTTTATTACGATGCTTAGGATTGCTATGTGGAATGTTTTGGCGACAAGCGTTGCCGTTACTGGGTGCTTGCGGCATGAAATGTATGGGATGGGAGGAAGGAGTTATTAGCTGCTATCTGGAAGTGCAGTTCGATTTGTTCTTCGGGGATAAAGATGTTGAGCATTTTCAGCAGGCGGCGGGCGACCAGTGAGCCGAGATTGAAGCCGTTAAAGGTCAGACTGGGGATGCCAGCCAACTGGGCCACGCGGGTATTTCCGATTCCCAGGATGGGTAGTTGGAGCTGTTGTTGGGCCAGATATGTTTTGACGGCAAGCGCGGTCTCATCATCGGTACAGAGAAAGGCGGTAGTCTGATACTCTGCTTGCTGAAGGAGTTGAGGCCAGCCGGTCTGATTACTGCCGGGGTCCTGTAGACGCAGGTTGTCGCTGGCCAGCTGACTCCAGGCCTGTTGGGCCAGGGTTGGTTCAAGCAGGGATTGCGTGCCGGTGACCAGAATCAACTGCTGGTAGCCCTGTTGTTTGAGCCAATTGTAGGCGAACGGCAACCCTTTATCCAGAAGATCATGTTCGAGCAAAACATAGGGTCGGCGGCTCCGCACCAGGAGATCCATGGCGGTCGGGTCGAGGGCGCTCCAGTGGGTGAGGAGCATGGCTTCAAAGCGGCTGTTGGATAACATTTCAAAGTAAGCGGTATGCCGTGCCGTTGGCTGTGTCCGGGGTGTGTTGCCAGTAGGGCAGATCAGGAGCTGCATCCGCGCCTGCTCCAGCGTAGTCTGGATACCGTCGATGATACTATCAAGGCCAGGATAGGTCAGTGAGGGGAGCAACATGCCGATCAGTTCGCCATTGGCTTTATGCAGGCTGCGTGCATTGGCATTGGGGCGATATCCCAGTTCTTCGACTAGTTGTAGGACACGCGCCGTGGTGGCGGGCGAGATGCGGTCCCGGCCATTGATGGCGCGCGAGACGGTGGCGTAGCTGACTCCCGCCAGTTCGGCGATCCTTTTCAAGGTATGTTCGCGCTGTACGGCTGCCACAAAGCGTTGCTCGGGCATCTTGATCAGTCTGGCCCCTTCAGCCGCGTCGCTGGTATGGAGGTTTTCCAGAGCGGTCAGCAGTTTTTTCTCCAATTGTAGCGGCAAGCCGGGTCGTACGGCCAGGGGACCACGTGATAATAAGGCAGAGGTAGCCAGCAAGCGGATCGGCGGCAGGCCCTTGTCTTTTTTATAATAGACAAACTCCTCTTCCGCGATCGCACCGGCAACGACGTCCCCTTTACTGACCGCTTCAGCAACCGATTGATGGCTAAATAAAAAGGTTCCTTTCAGGTCCGTTTTCGCATCCAGACCCGCCTGCTGAAGCAGAAAGGTGGCGACCAGATAGCCTGAAGCTGACTGAGGATCCACAAAGCCAAATGTCTGTCCCTTCAACTGGACAAGATGGGTAATACCGCTATCGGCGCGGGTAAAGATCAGGCTGCGATACGGGATCGATGGCACGTTCTCGATAGAGGCGATATCAATCGAATTTACCAGTGCCCGGGCCCCAAAGCGGGCCTGGGCCAGCGCGAAGGCATATGGTCCCAACCGAGCGATATCGATGGTTCCAGCCTGCATGCGTGCTAAAATATCCTGATAATTCTCACTGAGGATAACATGCACCTCTGCATCCACCGCGTCACTCAGATAGTGTTCCAGTTGCGCAACTGCTTGCTCCGGCTGACTTACATTCAGCGCAGCCCCTGGTTCAGTTGCCAGGATCAGTTGTTGTGGCTTCCACTTTTCATTCCTCGAAGTCATGGGGTGGATTATAACACATCTATGCTTGCTGAGTGTAGTATCTCTTTGATCTTATTTGCTTTTTTTAAAAAGAATAACAGGGCTTAACATTTCTTTTGCTAATATTTAACACAAATACCGTTGACTTCCTCTGCTAGATGCGCTAAAAATACATGCGTAAAGCTTTACGCAAAGAAATACGATGTTTATTTGAGCAATGGAGGGAACAATGGGACCAATTCAACTGGTAGTTTTTGATATGGCTGGGACCACGGTGGATGATACGGGGAATCGTGTATTGACGTGTCTGATTGAGGCGGCGCGTATTCATGAGTTGCCGGGAACGCCAGACGAGCTGAATGCGCTGATGGGTATGAATAAGCGCGAGGTTTTTGAGATGCTGACCGAGCAGAAACTAGGCGAGACGTCCGATACTTCCAGGCACATGGCCCAGGAAGCGCTGGCAACTTTTGTCGAGCTGATGAAGGAGGCGTATGCGCAGAATGTGGCCGCTATTGCGGGCGCTGAAGAGACCTTTGCCTTTTTGAAGGAGCGCGGGATCAAGATTGCGCTGGATACCGGTTTTGATGCCGTTATCGGCGGGATTATTCTGGAACGCTTAAACTGGCTAGATCGCTATGTGGATTGCGCGATCTTTTCCAGCGATGTCTCTCGTGGTCGGCCGGCTCCCTTTATGATTTTTCGGGCTATGGAACAGCTGGATATTCAGGATGTGCGCCAGGTTATGAAGCTGGGTGATTCGCCGGCGGATATGGATGAAGGCTCTAATGCCGGCTGTGGCGAAGTGATCGGTGTCTTAAGTGGAGCCCATACAGCAGAGACGCTGGGACGTCAGCGCCATACGCGCATCATTGCCAGTGTTGCTGATCTGCCCGCCCTGTTCTCATAGAAAGATAGCTTGTTACCATGGGTTTACCAGCAAATACGCGTCATGCGGATATCATCGTGATCGGGGCCGGTGTCCTGGGCACATTCCATGCTTACTTTGCCGCGCGCAAAGGCTATAAAGTGCTCCTGTTGGAACGCAATACGGTTCCCGGTGATGCTTCAACGCGCAATTTTGGCATGCAGATGCAGACGATTGTGGCTACCAATAGTCCCTGGGCCCAGTTTGCCCTGGATAGTCGGGAGATCTACCAAACGATTCAGCAGAAGTCTGATATCTCGTTTGAGCAGAAGGGGAGTCTGTATCTGGCTGCCACTGAAGTTGAGCGCCAGGTGTTACAGGAATTTGCCGCGCAGTTCGCGGAAACATATCATTGTACTTTTATCGATGCCGCTGAAGTCCAGCGCCGCTATCCTTTTGTGCAGGACAGCTATTGTACCGGTGCGTTGTACTCCTGGGAAGATTGCATGCTTGAGCCACGGGTGACGATGCAGCAGGTGATTGAGTATGCTACGCGCACAGAGGCTATTGAGTATGTGCCGCAAACGCAGGTGGTTGAGGTCACCACCTCAAGCCAGGGTTGCGTGGTCAAAGATGCGCACGGCGATTTGTTTACTGCTGATCAGGTCTTTGTCTGTAATGGCACCCAGTACCAGACCCTGTTTCCTAAGCTGTTCCAGCAGAGCGGTCTACAGCTTTGCAAGTTACAGATGCTGCGCACCGTAGCTCAACCCCGGCAGATCCTGCCGCACTCGATCCTGTCCAGCCACTCCATCAGACGCTATCCAGCCTTCACGGCCTGCCCTTCGTACCATCTGCTGGCAGAGGAGCAACGCGATGATGCAGAGCTACAAAAATATGGCATCCATATGCTGGCTCGGCAGGCCGAAGATGGATCAGTAGTGCTTGGCGATTCACACGAATATATCCCATTCAGTGAGGTCGCCAGAGATACCTTTGAATATACCAACTGGCATATCAATGCCTTGCTCATCCAGTACGCGCAAAGCATGCTAGCCTTGCCAACATGGGATATTCAGGTGATGTGGAATGGTTACTACATGCTCCATCCCGATCTGCCCATCTATACGCATACGCTTGAAGACAAGATCCATATTGTCACCGGCATTGGCGGCAAAGGTATGTCCACCGGACCAGGTTTTGCCCGTCAGTATATCGCCGAAAGATTACACTAATTTAACAGAAAATTATTCTCGCGTTTATTGACTTAACCCTATTCCTGGGATATAAATTAAGTGCGTAAAGCTTTACGCATAGAAATAGCAAAACATTTTACTGGTTTGTTTACGCATAAGAGCAATGCATAGCGCTGCTTGAGGCGTGTCCGTATGGAACGGTAAAGCGATCTGTATAGAGAAATATATCGCCTATACAAGCGGCCAGGAGCAAAAGGGTTCGCGCTTAGTAGGACAGGTAAGAAATTGAGTGACCAGACTTTATTAGCGATACAGGATCTTTCTAAAGTGTATCCTAACGGATACGAGGCACTTGCCAATGTGAGTTTTTCAGTGCAGGCAGGAGAGTTTATCTGTATCATCGGGCGCAGTGGTGCCGGTAAATCCACGCTACTGCGCTGCATCAATGGCCTGGTACCGATTACCAACGGCAGCATCCAGGTACAAGGAACCGATGTGGCCAGTCTGTCTGATGAGCAGAAACTTTTGCTACGACGCAAGATCGGTTTTGTGTTCCAGGAATTCAATCTGGTCGGACGGTTGAGTGTCTTTCAAAATGTACTGACCGGCCGCCTGGGCTATGTCAACAATCTCCAGGCGCTCTTTGGCTACTTCGGACGTGAGCATCGCGAGAAGGCGTTGTCCTGTCTAGAGCGCGTCAATATCTCACATCGCGCCAATTATCGCGCGGATAATCTATCTGGCGGTGAGAAGCAGCGTGTGGCGATTGCCCGTGCGCTGGCGCAGGAGCCCTTGATCTTACTGGCCGACGAGCCCGTGGCCAGCCTGGATCCCGAGCTCTCCTGGAGCGTGATGGCCGATCTACGTAAGGTGGCCAAAGAAGAGGGTGTGCCAACGCTGGTCAACATCCATGATTTAGATACCGCCCGCCAGTTTGCGGATCGCGTCATCGGGATCGCCGAAGGCAAGATCCTTTTTGATGGAACTCCTGCTCAACTTGACTCCGCAACGCTGCGAGAAATATATCGCAATGACCTTTCCAATCCCACATCGCGCTACGCCTGAGTTGCCATAACCGGTAGCCTATGGCCAGAGTGCGGTCAGATAGATCATAACACGAACATGCGTATGTACATATGTCCGTATCAACAAGGAGCTAGTAGTGTCTATTAGAGAAGAAGAGGCGAAAACAGTAGCCAGTACACCTCCTCGTTCAGGCATGCGTAGGCAGTTCTTTCAACTGCCAGAACCAGATTTACGTCGGCCGCTAGGAGCGATACACTGGCCGATCGCGATCCCAGCGCTGGTACTGCTCCTGCTGGCAGGGCTCCTTTTTACACGGATCATCGATTTTGGCTCAATGCCATTTCAATGGACGCTTGCCTTTGATGTAAACATCTTGCTATCCTTGGTCATCCTGTTCGCGGGTGCGCTCGCCATTGTACCTGGCGCCATGAAGAACCGGCAGAACTGGAGAAATCGCACCACCTGGATCTCCATTGGTGTGCTGGTCCTGGTGGCGATCTTTTTCTTCTTCAAGCTCGTAAATCTTGGCACCTTCACCTATACCTTTAATGGACTGGATATCAACGGACTCTGCCTGATCGTGCTCGTGGCGCTCTTAGCCGCGCTGGCCTTCAAGGGTAGCAAGTTCGCGGGCCTGGGCCTGTTGCTCCTGTTCCTATGGTGGGGCATCAGCATCGACGGCTTTGGTCTGGGCACCTTCCAGGATATCTTTACCAGCGACAACGGCAGTCGCCTCTTTAGAGAGATGGTGCCACCCAACTGGTCTTATTTCGCCAATGTTACCACGCCCCTGTTCCTGACAGTCCAAACAGCGGTTCTGGCAACATTGATCGGCGTGATCGGGGCGCTGCCGCTCAGTATTCTGGCGGCCCGCAACACCACGCCCCATCCAGTAATCTATAACATAGTGCGCCTGATCATCAACACCGTGCGGGCCGTACCGGCGCTGGTACTGGCCATGATCTTCGTCACCATTCTCGGCCTCGGACCAGTCGCAGGCGCCTTTGGTCTGGGCGTGCATTCAATTTCAGTCCTGACAAAGCTCTATGCAGAAGCAATCGAGTCGGTCAAACTCCAGCCCATCGAGGCTCTGAGCGCGGCCGGCGCCAACGGCCTGAAGCGGTTCCGCTGGGGCGTCTTTCCCCAGGCCTTTCCCCTGCTGGCCAGCAACTCGATCTACTACTGGGAATCCAATACCAGAGACTCGACCGTGGTCGCCTTCGTTGGTGGCGGCGGACTGGGTTTCATTCTGAACTCAAATCTTTCCCTGTTTCAGTACGCTAACGTCTCGGTGATCCTGATCTCGCTGATCCTGACCGTCATGTTACTGGACCGCATCAGTGATTTCATTCGCTCGAAAATTATGTAGCGCCCTGAACAGTTTTACTAGATAAAAGTGCCTATTATTTTTATTCAATACACAGCCAAGGAGTTTTTTCATGTCTATTTCCAGCAAAGCCAAGAAGCTTATGCGCCTGGTGCCGCTCATGCTCATGATTATGGTCGTCATGGCCGCCTGTGGCAATTCATCCACAGCCTCGACCTCAAACAATGTCAGCAACGCAAAATGCGCGCATCCCATCAGCCTGAGCCAGATTAACTTCGGACTCATCCCAGCTGAGAACGCTACTCAGGTCCTGGACCAGACGAAGCCATTCGCTGATGCCTTGTCCAAACAGGTCTGTAAGCCAGTCAAATTATTTGTTGGTAACAGCTACAATGCGACCATCGAAGCCATGAGCAGCAAAAAAGTCGATGTCGCCCTGTATGGTCCTTTGAGCTACATCCTGGCCGCCGATAAATACAACGCCGAAGTCATCCTGCGCCAGCTCACCGTTGATGGCGCCGATCACTACTATAGTTACATCATCACCAACAAGAAAAGTGGCATCAAAACCCTGAACGATCTCAAAGGCAAACGTTTCTCCTTCGTCGATGCAAGCTCGACCAGCGGCAATCTGGTGCCACGCTACATCTTCTCAAAAAACAACATCGATCCTGATAAAGATATGAAAAGCTTCTACGCTGGCTCCCATGATGTCTCTGTCATGAGCGTCATCAGCGGCAAAGCCGATGCCGGCGCCGTTGCCAGCGACAACTTCGATGACCTGGTCTCCAAGGGCAAATTCAAAAAAGACGATGTCGTAATCATCAAAAAGAGCGATCCGCTGCCAGAAGGCCCTATCGCTGTCCGTAAAGAACTGAGCCAGAGCGACAAAGACTCGATCCGCGCCGCCCTGCTCGACATCAAAGACAAGGCTGCCCTCAACGCCCTGGTCGCTGGCGGCTTCGTCAAAGACACCAACGACAGCTACAACGGTCTGCGCGACATGGCCCGCGTTCTCGGCATCGACCTGAAAAAACTGGCCAGCTAAGCCACAACTCTTAACCTTTCCTCACCAAAGAAATGCCCTCTTCCGCTGTTTGGAAGGGGGCATTTTTCTTATATTTGTAGTTTTTCAACAAGAAACTGGATCTCTTTCAGCCCACGTGGCCCATACGTTTCGTTGAAGCAACGTTTGCCAGAAATGGTCTGGTGTGACCAGCGAGCGAAGCGTACGCCACATGTAAGGCCCAAGACTCACGTAACGGCATGCCCTTGCGGTTGCCCCCGTTCACGTACGTGCCGTTACGCTGGAGAGATGAATTGCATGAATTTGTTGTAACATTCTTTAAAAGATTGCTAAAGTGGATGTATTGGATTTAAAAATCAAAAGCATTAATTAAACTTTAGGGAATATCCTTCGTATTTATAATGATTCCAGCTCTCTTTTTTCTGTGTGATCATTTTAATGAAAAGGATGCTACGTTCTATGTTGCGTAAATCAAGATACTTTGCCCCTAAACATGCTGAGTCTTTTAAAGATCAAAGTATTGCTGAAGCGTATCATTATCGGCCACCATATCCAGCGGAGACATTTGTGAGCCTGGAGGGACTCGTTAAGGAGACGCCGCGCCGTGTGTTGGATGCTGGTTGTGGCATCGGCTATATCGCACGTAATCTTGTCGATGTGGTCGATCATATTGATGCGGTCGATTTCTCACAGGCCATGATCACCGAAGGCCAATCCCATCCCAATGGCAACCATCCCAATATCCGCTGGCTGCACGGTCCGATGGAAACGGTAGAGTTAGAGCCACCTTATGGCCTGATCACCGCTGGAGAAAGTGTGCATTGGATGGATTGGGAGATCGTTTTTCCGCGCTTCCAACAACTCCTGGTTCCAGAGGGTTATCTGGTCATTATGAAGCATAATACGGTACCTGATGAGTGGGACCTGCTAAGCACTATTATCCCTCGCTACACCACGAATAAAGATTATCAGTCCTTCGATATGATTGAAGAACTGGAACAGGTGAACCTGTTTAAAAAAGTCGGCGAGAAGACAACTGTTTCCATGCTATATCCCCAATCCATTGAGGACTATATCGCTTCTTATCATTCTCGCAGTGGTTTCTCTTGCGAGCGCATGGGATTAGAGCAGGCTGCCGCTTTTGATCAAGAAGCTGAAGATATTCTGCGCAAACTCTATCCCGACGGCATCGTTTCGCTACAAATAGCCGCCAACATTATCTGGGGATTGCCCGGCAAACGTGGCGGTCATTTTAGTACTGCATTGTTCTAAGCTTATGGAAACGTCACCAGTGGTAAACCAAGCAGCTGGGCTCCAGCCTGGGCACGTGCCGTATCTTCGCCAGCCACAAGTCCCAGGCCGGCATGATCAAGATGGAAAACACTATTGGCGATACTAAAGCCAGCCTTCGCAATGCCTTTCTGGGAAGCTTGATTGGAGAGCTGGTGGATAATCCAGAAGCGCTCATAATCTTGCTGTGTACGGCGGATAATCTCTTGCAGGAGCCGTGGATAACAGCCGCGTCCACGCCAGGGCAGCATGGTCACAAAATGATAGAGATAAAGGTTGTGCCCCGCCACATAAAAGTTGACATTGGGACTGCCAAAGGCGGCATTTCTGACCGCGCTCCATCCATAGGCCACCAGCTCCTGCTCAACATACGCCATATATGGACGATGTCCTTGCTCATAGCGCTCTTCAGTATTGCCAATCGTGAGATTAGAGATTTTAGCCGCTAAGGCCACATTATCAGATGACTCCACATGCCAGTGAGCAACTTCAGGTAACTTCGGCAAAGCATCCCCTTGCCACCACGTCCATACATAGCCCGCCTGCTTCCCCACATGATACATTTCTTGTTTATTTTGCATAGCATCATCCCCTTTCATTATCTATCCACAAAAGTATTCTATCCCAAAGAGCAAGCAACACGTATTTTGAGTACTTTTTCCTGTGTTGACTTCTGTTTTTCTTCCAGTTATTATATTATCGAGTATAAATACGCTTGCAATGCATAAAGATCAATTTTCGCATAGCTACCAGAGCAACTTGCCCGCCATAAAGATCAAACAGAAATCACGCTGTTTGCTTGTTCATCTCTAAACGGAGGAATATGAATACTACAGCCACCACGACAGCGTCTATTAGCAGACCAGTACCGGGTCCACGCGGTAAATTCCTGCTTGGCAGCCTGCCAGATTTTATGCGCGGTGCGCTTGATGCCAGCTATAAAGGCTTTCTTGAATACGGTGATGTCGTCCAATATCATCTTGGTCCCCGTACAATCTACATCGTATCGCATCCAGATATTGCCCGTACCATACTGATTGAAAAATCGCGCTCATTCCCCAGAAATGATTCCAAAGATGATCTCGGTCCCATTACCGGACAAGGTCTTGTCTCCAATGATAGCTATGAGTCCTGGCTAACGCAGCGCCGTATGATGCAACCCATGTTCCATAAACAACGCCTGACTACCATGGGGAAGCGCATGGAAGAGTCAGCACAGCGCCTGCTAGCACGTTGGGATACCTATCCCGCCGACCACACCTTAGATGTCTCTAAAGAAATGGTCGCCGTGACTCTGGATATCATCAATCAAACTATGTTTAGCACCAACGTACTGGATAAAGTAGATAAAATCGGTCCTGCGGCCGGCATCGCGATGCGCTACTTAGAGCATCACATCAGGAGTCCATTTAAAACCCCGCTAAGCTGGCCCACAGCACGCAATACCCAGTTTAAGCAGGCCAGAGCCACCCTGGATGATATTATTTATGGGATTATTCGTCAGCGGCGCCAGAGTGATGCTCAGCATGATGATCTGCTGGATCTCTTGATCAATGCACGAGACGAGGAGACCGGCGAGGGCATGAATGATACCCAGTTGCGCGACGAAGTGATTACCGTCTTTGGAGCCGGGCACGAGACGACCGCCCACACCATGACCTGGGCCTGGTACGTCCTCTCCCAACATCCAGAGATTCTTCAACATCTCCAGAACGAGATAGATCACGTCTTAGAGGGACGTACTCCTACTATAGCAGATCTGCCCCGCCTGCCGTATGTGCATCAGGTCTTCAACGAAGTCATGCGTTTGTATCCAGCGGCTCCGATCATGGGCATGCGTAAAGTCACCGATCAGACAACGCTCAATACTTATCAATTGCAGAGCGGTGCATTGATTACCGTCAATATCTATAATATTCACCGCCACCCCAAGTTCTGGGATAACCCAGAAACCTTTGATCCCGACCGTTTTAGTCCTGAGCGTAGCAAGGGTCGCCATCCACTGGCCTATATGCCCTTCGGAGCAGGTCCACGTAAATGCATCGGTTCTAACATGGCCCTGATGGAAGGTCCCTTGCTCTTAGCCATGATCGCCCAACGCTACAACCTTGAACTCGTTCCCGGCCAACGCGTCGAAGGAGAGGTCGCGATCACCTATCGCCCACGCTATGGCATGAATATGATCTTGAAGCCTCGCAATGCCATATAAAAACAGCCATAAAAAGGATTGGTTACGAGGGCTGCCTGACGGACGGTGTCAGGCAGCCCTCTTGGCTTTCTTATCATCTGGTTTTATTAGAGGGGAAAGATGGTGGCATATGCGGGCGTTTTGCGGGTGGCGATACTAAAGTGGAGTGGATAGTTGATGATGAGCGAGTGGAATGCGCCATTGCGTTCCTGGGTGAAGTGGTAGGCAACATCGTGGTCGGCTTCGGCGATAAAGGTGTTTTCACTGATTGGGAAGAGGGGAACCTCTTTGCTGCCTTTCCTCAGGAGGATGCGTTGCTCTTGTTTGAGTACTTCGATTGGCGATCCTGGCATGTCGTAGTGGCCGACAATCTTTTTGAAGGCGACGATCTCCTGGGAGAGGGCTTGATGCGTGATTGGTGGGAAGTTGATATATTGGGCGGCGATCTCCAGAGCGATGCGTTCGGTAGAGAATTCTCTATGGTTGGTCAGGATGAGTAATGTCAGTTCGTCTTCAATAAATCTGACGACGAGTGCACGGAAACCGTTGGCCCAGCCGCCATGGCAGGCCAGCGTTTTTCCTCGGTATGTGGAGAAGGACCAGCCGAAGCCGTATTCGACACAGCGTCCATCGGCCAGTCGTACGGGGGTAAACATTAAGCGCTGGGTCTCGGCGTCCAGCAGGCTATGTTTGTGCAGAGCCTGTTCCCATATCAGCAGATCTTCAAGGGTGGATTCCATCGCGCCCGATGAATGGGTGCTGATGGCACTGGTGAAGGGTGCCGGGATGATCTTGTTGTCTTGCGTGATATAGCCGCTAGCCCGGTTGGGGATGATAGGGGTGAGACACTGGAAGTAGGAGTGTCGCATACCAAGTGGCTTGAGTATTGTGCTGCGTATAAATTCCTCATAATTAGTCTGAGTGATGCGTTCGATGATCAAGCCCAGCAGGTGATAGCCGGAATTCCCATAGAAGAAGTTTGTGCCAGGCTCAAACAGGAGGGGCAGCGGCCGAAAAAGATTGATAACCTCTTCCAGTGAAAGATGACGGGCCGTTTGTGCCTGGAATTCTGGTAGCTCCGCGACATTGGCCAGTCCAGAGGTATGGGTCAACAGATGTTTTAATTTGATGTGCTGCCAGCCGGGTGGACAATCTGGCAGCAGGGTCGTCAGGGTATCTTCGATGTGTAATTTACCTTGTGCCTGTAGCATCAGGATAGCCATGGCCGTGAATTGTTTGGTTAGTGAGGCGATGCGGAAGACTGTGTCTGGTCGAATGGGGACATTCCATTCGAGGGAGGCCAGTCCATAGCCCTGGCAATGGAGCAGGCGGCCAGCCTGTAACACTCCAATGGCTGCTCCGGGACCACTGCCTTTCAGGCGTGCATCTACTAACGCGTCGATAGTCTGTCTCAATGCATACTCCTTGCAAGAAAGAGAATAAAAAGGCAGGCTATATGTGGGTGTCCTCTAGATCTGGTTTCGTGGGGTGAGCCGTTCTGACAAGGGGTAGTTCTGGCCGGTTGAACGAGCTCGACGAAACAAGGGTTTCCTCGATATCTATGCTCGCTCATCAACACCATCATGGTGGAGCACATAAAAATCAAAGGGGCATGCAGCACGCGACAATGCGTCAGTAGTGAAAGGACACTGAACTATATCCTATTTATAATCATAATGAATTCTTTGTCGAAATGCAATCATGCTATGTATGATGGCAGGACTTTTTCCTATGCCTGTTTGGCTCCTGCTGCCACACGTTGTAAAGTGTGTGGTGAGCGAATGTAGCCGTGCACCACACACACTGCTGAGATACTACTTACGCTTCAACCAGCCTTCTTAGTGCTGACAGGATGGCGTTTTCCTCTTCTTCGTCTGGTTCGACTTGTTCTTGTAGCTCTTGCTCTCGAGGATCATCCTGAGTGATGGTCAGGGTAGTTTTCCCATTGGCTTCTACCAGGGCATAGATCATAGTGAAGTAGTTTTCAGGTAGATCCTCCAGGCCTGGACGTGGTGCGAACAGCGAGAACTTCACCTGCTTTTGTGGCTCGACCTCAAGGATCGTGCCTTTTTGTTCGTATATGTTGCCATCCCATTCATTGCGATAAATAATTGGGCTACCTTCTTGCCAATCGGTGATCAAGGTCGTTCCATATTGCCACTGCTTGACCAGTTCTGGTTTGGTAATTGCCTCCCATACTCGATCTAGGGGAGCATGCATGGTAACTTTTGAGACGCTTATACGGTGGCTCATACTATCTTCTCCTCATCACTATTTTTTCTTATACATAGTGTCACTCTATCACCCATTCCGGTAATATCCTGTCCTTTATTTTCTTTTATAGCAGAAATAGTGGTATAGCCATAATACGATCGTTGGTTTTAGTCTGACTCATTTTCCTGGCCTTTGGGTACGGTTATTTGGGGAGTTATATAGTAGAAGTTACTTTTTATGTGTGTGTATCGTGGCATTATTAGACGGAACTCCTTATGAATAGGGCGCAAAGCAGCACATATTTTTCATGTGTTTTGGGCATGTTCTGTACTTGCATATTTATGGATGCCGCTATAGATTTAGCTGTGCTGGATGATTGGGAGGAGATTACCATGGCACAAGAGGAGATGCAGGGAGATGGTAGGCGTATTGATCGTGCGAAAAATGTGGCTATTTTCAAGCCTTTTCCATTACATAGTAAGATAACCCATGCGATCTGGGGTGAGGGTGTGTTTTTGCGCCAGGAGGATGATAAATTGATTGTGCTATTTGGGAGCGTTGGGTATCAGGCGCTTACACTGGATGATGTGGAAAATCAGGAGTCATTTTTGTTGTAGACCTCTCAGGCTGGCCAGGTGGATTCATCCCAAAGGGGGAGTGGGTAGATACGGGTAGGATCTTCCAGTTCGTCGTGATTGAGAAAATGGGAGACGGTTACGCCGACCAGGCGTACGCGTTTGGGACCACCTTCAAGTTGGCTGAGCAGGACCGGTGTGAGGATGGCGACCATGGTGCTGGCATCCTGGGTTGCCTGGGGGATGGTGATGCTGCGGGTCAGAATCTGGAAGTTGCTCCAACGTAGTTTTAAGGTGATGGTTTTGCCGCTCAGTTCAAGTTCTTTTAAGCGACGCTCTACCTGACTGGCCATCTGTTGCATAATCTGAAGCAGGCGTTCAGGATCACTGACATCTTCGGCGAGGGTAGTTTCCTTGCCAACTGATTTGCGGACCCGCGTGGGTTGAACTGCGCGTTGATCTTCACCACGTACATAGTGGTAAAGGACGCTCCCCTGTTTATGAAAGAGCTTTCTCAACTCTTCTTCTGTCAGGCGTTTCAGGTCGGCTCCCGTCTCGATATGCAATTCGTGTAGCCGTGCCGCGGTGACCTTGCCAACGCCAAAGAATTTATTGACTGGCAGCCGTTCTAAAAACGCGTTGGCCTTCTCTGGCGGCACCACCGTCAGCCCATCTGGCTTCTGATAATCTGAAGCTAATTTGGCAATAAACTTATTAAAAGAGACGCCAGCCGAGGCCCGCAAGTGTGTTTCCATGTAAATCTGCTGTTTGATGGCCCGTGCAATCAGGGTGGCTGAGGTCATATTTTTATGGTTCAAGGTAACATCCAGATAAGCCTCATCCAGCGAGAGGGGTTCGACCAGATCGGTATAGCTGCGGAAGATCTGCATGATCTGTGTGGATACCGAGCGATAAACCTCAAAGCGTGGCGGAATAAAGATCGCATGTGGACAGCGTTGATAGGCTTTCTGGGCCGACATCGCGGAATGAATCCCATAGCGCCTGGCCTCATATGAACAGGTTGCCACCACACCGCGCCGCTGTGGATCGCCACCCACCACCACCGGCTTCCCGCGCAACTCCGGACGATCCCGCTGCTCAATCGCTGCGTAAAAAGCATCCATATCCACATGGATAATCTTCCGGATCGTCTCCATGGTTGCTTCACTACTCCTTGCGCTTCTGTTTTGCATAGCGTTTTAGTAAATCATCGTATTTGCTGCGCACTACAGGATCCTGTGGATCAAGCGCTATGGCCTGTTCATAGGCGGCCAGTGCCTCATCGTGGCGACCCAGGCGCCGCAGGATCGTGCCTTTCTCCCCATGGGCTTGCGCCGTCAGTGGATTATGTTGAAGTGCCTGCTCGTAAGCTGCCAGTGCCTTGCTATATTCTTTGAGGCTATACAATATTTTCCCGATATTGATATACGCCGTAGCATCCTCAGGCGTTAGTTCCACGATATGTTCAAAGACCGCCAGGGCCTCCTCGTAGCGATAAAGTTTGCGCAACGTAATGCCCTGATGATAGTAGAACGCAATGTTTTGTGGCTCCATCTGGATGGCGTACTTATAGATCGCCAGGGCCTCCGTATAATATTTATACTCATGCAGCACCTCGCCATGTTGCTCTAACAGGGTGAGATAAGTGCTGCGCAGGCTCTCCATCTCTGGTTGTTGCTTCAAGCAGACCACACTATTTAGCAGGGCCCGAGCAATCTGTTCATCCGTGCCATACTGGCGCATGATGGCCAGATAGGTCAGCCAGACCGGAGTATAGGTGGGCTGTTGTTGTAACCAGTTAGCCAGTTCATCCAGCAGCGAGACGCGTTGTGCTTGCGTTCCATGTTGTTCCAGCAATTTCAGATATGAGGTCCAGACCTGGATACAGTCCCAATGCTGCCTCAGCCAATCGGCCGTAATCACCATCTGCCGCTCAATCTGCGTGCGCGAACCATAGTGTTCCACCAGGCGTAAATAAGCTGCCCGCACAAAGACATCATCACTATGAGTATCCAACCACGAGGCAGTAAAGTCAAGTGCCCACTGAAGCTGGTTTTCAGTCCCATAATGTTTGAGCAATCTCAGATAGATAGCCGGAATGGTTGCCGTTTCCGTTACTGGCCGGCACAGCAGGAAATTACCGGTGATCTGCAAGGCACGTAAAATCTGCGGCGTGGAACTGCAAGACTCTACCAGGTCCAGATAGGTCTCTAATACAAAACCATCGATACAATTATGGGACAGCCAGTGGGCGGTCAGATCCAGGGCGATCAGCACCTGTTCGCGTGGCGCATAGCGTTTGATTAAACTGAGATACATGGTAAGCAGATAACTGTCTGGTGTACCCTCCGCCAGCCAGCGGGTTGAGAAATGGAGCGCCTTATGCACCTGCTCGGTTGTGCCATGATATTTGATCTGCTGCAAATAGACTGTGAGCAGAAACGGATTCGGCGTATGCAGTGCCAGCCAGTCATTACTGAAATGCAGCATCTGTTGCATCTGGTTGGATGAGCCATGGCGGCCGAGCAGATTAAGGTAGGCCGAAAGCAGGTACGCACTGGTCTTTGATAGCGTTAAACGCTCTGTTGTAACAGCCAGGGCTCGCTGAATATCCAGCGCCGTTCCACGCTTGCCAACCAGATTAAGATAATGGACCAGCAGATTATCATCAGGTGGATGCCCGGACAGCCAGTGTTCGATGACGCCAATAAAATCCCTGACCTGCTCCTGGCTGCCAGCATGCATAATCAGTTCCATGCTCTGGGCCAGCGCGGCACTACTTTGCTGTAAGAGCGCAGACCACGCCTCGAGTTCAGCTAAGAAGTTCGCCGACTGCTCTGAGGTGCCATGATGATGAAGTAACTTGATATATGTTGCCAGAATATGCGTATTCTTCTTATGAAATGAGAGCCAGGCCTGAAGTGCCTCGATCAACGCAACGAACTGGACATTAGAGGCATGTTGTTCCAATAGTTCCAGATACATCTTGACTTCAGCGCTCTGACGTTTGGGGGTTAGCCAGACAAGCGCCTGCTCGACCGCCAGCGCCACATGCTGCGCCGAGCCGCGCTTCTGTACCAGTCCTATATAGGCGATGCGGATCGCCGCTTCTTGGAGATGGACCGAAGGTAATGCGCCCGTGGCCACAATGGCGGTATCCACTTGTTGAGGAATACCATGGCGCTCAATCAATTTCAGATAGGTTGCGCGCACATGTGCCTCATCGGGATGGATGGCCAGCCAGGCTGTGGTCGCATCGATCATCGCGATAATCGTTTCGCGATTCCCATAGCGATAGAGCAATTTCAAATACGCATTACGCACATAGGGGTCCTGTGGATGGGCCGTGAGCCAGGTTGCGGTATTGGTCAGGGCTTCAGCAATATCTTTATGGGTTCCATTCTGCCCAATCAAGTTCAGATAGATGGCGCGGGTATTGATGCTTTGTGGATTCATTTGTAGCCAGGCTTTTGTGGCCTGGATGGCGGTATGGACCTGCTCAGAACTGCCATGTTGCTCAACAATTTTAAGATAGGTGGCGCGGATCAAACTGCTCTGTAGATTGAGTGTAAGCCAGGCCGCCGTCTCATCGATTGCCTGCCTGACCTGTTCCGTCCTGGCATAATGACTGACAAGTTCCAGGTGCGTCGTGCGGATCGAGTAGTTATGCGGATACGCGGCCAGACTCTCCCTGGTTAACTCAATGGCCGCCACAATCTGCTCCTCGCTCCCATAGCGACGCATCATATCCAGGTAGGTATGTAACACATTGGTATCTGATATGGTCATAATCGCCTGGAATTCAGAAACATCCAGCATCGCACTGATCTGCTCCTTTGTACCCCGCCGCTCTAATGACTTCAGATAGGCCTGCCGCACATAGCAATCCTGTGGATTTTTGGCCAGCCAGCTGGCGGTTGTACGTAACAGGGCCGTTATTTGCTCGGCGCTGCCACAATGCTCGACAAACTTAAAGTACGCCTGACGGATATTTGAGATCTGTGGATGATCCTTAAGCCAGCGTGCCGTCGCATCGATCAGGCGCGTAATTTGTTGAGCATTGCCACAACGCTCAACAAAGATAAGATAGCTCTGCCGCACATGCACATCTTCAGGATGATCCTCCAGCCATATAAACGTCGTTTCGATCCAGCTGTTAATATAACTAGGAGTTCCCGTTCGCTCAACCATGCCTAAAAATGTCTGCCGCACCTGCGTATCCTCTGGATTTTCGGCCAGCCAGTGATCGGTTGAGTGTAGCAGGTTCGCCAGTTGATCTGCCGTACCCCAATGCTCAATAAACTTCAAATAAATCTGTCGCACATTCACATTCTGTGGATTTGCCTCCAGCCACTGTGCCGTCTCGCGGATCAAGCGAGAAATATCAGCCAGACTCCCATGGCGTTCAATAAAACCCAGATACGTATGGCGTACATTTGTATCCTGTGGATTTTGTTCCAACCATTGTGAAACCTGCGTCAACAGAGCCGCCTTCTGTTCAGGTCCCCCCTTCTGCTCCGTTTGTTTGAGGGCCGCCATCCAATCCAGGTCTGTTTCAGGCACCTGTTGCAAGCCCTGGAGCGTAATCTGTTCAGCGCCGCTTACATCGCCCACCATGGTATACAACTGGGTCCAATTCAGCAATTCCGCATTGCCACAATACGCAATAATTTTCCGACATTTTTCCTGCTGCTCTACCAGAATTCGCTGTACAAATGATAGCGAGACCTCACGCACCAGATATTCTAAGAGTCTTTGTAGAAACGTACGTTGCTCACGTTTATCAGCCGCAGCGCTTTGCATATATGTACTGACCATCTGATGGTGATCTGCTTGATAGAAATCCATGGCTTCACGAGCGATATCCGCATTCACCGTACGAATAAGGGCAGGTATATTTGTATCGCGGAACACCAGATCCACATTCGCTGGATGGCTCAGCAGCGCGTCTAGCGGGCAGCCTGGTGCCAGCAATGTCAGCAACGACTCAGGGATAGCCAGTTCATACTGACCTGCAAAATACACATATTTGAGCGCATGATAGATTGGCATCTGCTCATGTAGGAGTTGAGCCAGACTGGTACGGAGTTGGAAGCTTAGCTCGCTAGCAGATAGTGTCTCGGTAGTAGATGCTGCTTGAGGAAGAGGGGTGGTTGGAAGCGTATGTTCTATCGCCAGTATATTTTTTGCTTGTGTTAAGGGTAAGTCTCTATTCGAATTAGTATCCTCATTCATAAATTAAAAACTTTCTTCTATCTGGCATTCCATGGAGGATAAAGAATTGGTGATGTTTAATATACTAGAAATTGCCAGATAATACAACAAAAAAAAGGAAAGCCACTTTTCAGGAATTTGTCTTATGAATATGAGGGAAGGAAGAGGGAGGGGGGCCAGGCAAAAGACAGGCACCATCTGCCACCTGTGCGTGGTGCCTGGCTCTCAACGAGAGATGTTTACATATTAATCCGCGATAACTGGCAACTTCCGCAAATACTGTGTATCTGTCAATTCCTTGAGCATAAATGCTGCCAGGTCTGCCCGTCGGGTCGTGCGATCTTTAGGCGAGGGCCGTAAAGAGATACGATATTCATCGGTTCGAGGATAATCCGTCAACTGTGCTGGCCGCACCACAATCCAGTCCAGATTACTTTTACTGATCTCTCGATGCATCAACTTCATATCAGCATACAGTTTGCGCATAAATAATGGAATAATCACCGAGCCATAAAAGCCCGTCGGCGTAAAATTATCATCGGCTGGCGCAGCCGTCACACAGACCAGGCGACGCACACCATTCTTCTGCATCGCTTGCAGAATGTTCTTAATGCCCTCTGAATAAATACCATCGGGTTTGAACGCGCCCAGCACACCCCGTTTGCGGGTTCCCAGAGCAGAGAGCACAGCGTTCTTGCCCTTAATAACGGCATCAACCGATGCCAGATCAAAGACATCCGCCTTCTCAACATGCAAATGTTCGTGCTGGATAGGATAGTTAGCAGGATTGCGTACGGCCACCGTTACCTCATGACCAGCCTCCAATGCCTGTTCAACCAGGACCCTGCCAGTTCCTCCTGAGGCCCCAAAGATTACCAGTTTCATACTGTCGTTATCCTTCTCTCTTAAAAAAAATAGTGCTCTGATCGAGTTAATGGATGATCTTATAGTCTCTGACATCAATTCAGGGCTTATTATACACGATTGAAGCACTTTTTGCCCCTCCAGATTGAGCCGTGCCTCTAGTATCTACGCCCATGATAGAAAAGTGAGGATGCAAGGGGCTTGCGTAGCGGGCGAACAACCAACCAAGCGAAGTGTTACATCATGTGTGTTGTTTGCGTGTTGTTGGTAGAATTTTTTTTATCTACCAGAGGATAAGTTTTATCTGGTAAAGACTATTGGTCGAATGCAAGCATGTCTATATAGAAGCTAAAAGCAGAGGATTCCCATTATAGGAATATAGAAAGAAACGAGGTGTATTATGGGTACAGATAATGAAGCAGCACAATTTGCTAAAATATTAGAGAAGATTGGCCGCCGCATATTGATCTGTTGTGAAAACCTGCCTGACGATCTCTTGCAATGGTCTCCACCATTTTCAGAGGGCAGTTCACCCATGGCGCTGGCAATCGAACTGACTAAAGACATTGAGCAGTGGGTACTGATACCCATTGGTGGCAAAAAGACCGTTACTTTACCACCCGCTGACCCCAGGCCAATACACTCATTTATCGCATTGTCCGCTTGCTATGGTCAATGCATCAAAGATATGCACACCATATTAGATCCATTACCCGACTCATTTATGAACTTGTTTATTGAACCTAAAGCCGTACCAGAAAAAGCGCGTGGTAAGCATCGGCCAACTGTACGTACCTGTTTGCTAACCGCTGTTGAGCATGCCGCCTACTATCAGGGGAAGATAGAATTATCCTGTAAAGCTGTGAGTTGGAGTGCCATGCCGATGACTCAAAAATCCCATAACCACGCGCGCAACATGAAAATGCACGTCTAACCCCTGCGGCCGCTTGCTCCCTCACATTATCCTCATCTCAACGCGACCGCAAGGGTAGAATTTCCCATTTCGTTATTGAGGCCAGCATGTATTAAAACTTACGAGTTTTGTTGTTTGAGTGTGAATTTGTGGTCCGTTTACTTTGATCCGGTCTATTGTTGTTACTATTTGATGCGTTTGTCGACTCTGGTGTAGTATGAGCTGATTTAGGATTCTCGAACGTTTCAACCGGGAAGATGATTGGATCGTTATCTTCTTCATCCCAGGCACGCTCATAGGTATAACGTCTCGTGGGAGTTGTACCCGGCTTTGTTGTTTTGATGTGTTGGGCCGCAGTTTCGGAGGTCGCATCTGTTTTTATAATGGCTGGTGGTGCCTCAGGTCTGGATGGCGTGGATGTTGTATCAGGTTTGGATGTACTTGATTTACTGTTAAATGTTGCAGGTCGCGTCGTGCTTTCCGCCATACCACTATTGGACGTTGACTGTATCCCTGACATGTTTGTCGTGTCGCCAGTAACCGGTACGTCTTTTCCTGTTGTGCTCGCTCCTGTGAATGGCTGGCTGGTTGTTTTGGATGAGGACATGCCATCTGGTTTTGGACTTTTCATGTTCCTGGGTGGTAGCGTAATGGCTTCTCCACTATCCCCAGACTTACTATAGCCAACACGTTGCGCGTCAATAGAAGTGAGTGGCAGATTTGAACTGGACACTCTATGCTGAAGTTTTTTAAAGCGCTCCTCAAGCTGATTGCGTAGTTCTTCGCCCTTCATTGGAGCAATCAGCAAGCCGGCCGCTGCCCCCACTAAGAGGCCTTGGAGAAACTTTCCCATAGCAATTTACCTTTCTTTAAACGCGTACGCCACACGAGTCATTACGAGGTCTTCTATTAAAGAAATCCTGTCAAACACACGTTTTGTCGTACACAGAAGTTTCAGGATACGTATCCATACTCCTTTCTATTGTAAAGTCAAGGCAAATTGCTATACGGTTAGATTGTCTATCTACAACTTTAACTGTACCGTTGCTCTCCCAATCTGACTCTGGCTGTGCCCTGTTGAGAGCCGCGATAAATCTGTAACGTTATGATATCGCCTGGTCGCTTATTGATCAGGACATCCTGCAGGCTTGAGCTATCGGTGACCGGTTGATTGTCTGCCTGAACAATGATGTCGCCTCTTCTCAGACCCGCCTGGGCGGCCGGGCTACCAGGGACCACGTTTACGATGAGCGCGCCAGTATCTATTGGTAGTTGTGCCTGTGAGGCGATGTTCGAATCGACACTGATAATATTCACGCCCATATCCGCACGACCAGAATTTATGACCCGACCCGATTTGATCAATTGGGGGGCGATAAACTTGACCCGATTGGATGGGATCGCAAAGCCAACGCCTGAGGCAGGTGTTTTAAACTCTGGATCAATCGGGACCAGCGTCGGAATTCCAACGAGATCCCCTTGCATATTGGCCAGGGCTCCACCACTATTCCCAGGATTAATGGCGGCATCAGTCTGAATGGCATCGATGATCAAACTATTTGGACCCTCGCTGACATTACGTCCTAATGCACTCACAATACCACTGGTAACTGTTTGAGTGATGCCCAGTGGATTACCGATAGCCAGTACCGGTTGTCCAACCTGCAATCGGGATGAGTCGCCAATTTTTGCCACCGCCATATGCCGTGGTGGATTTACTTTAATTACCGCAAGATCATCTTGTGGATCTGTACCTGCTAGCGTGGCTGGTAGTTTGGTATTATCGTAAAGTACAACCTGATAAACCTGTCCACCCTGAAGGACGTGATTATTGGTCACAATATAGCCACGTGGATCGATGATCACACCTGATCCGATACCGCTTCCCTTTGGCGTTGCCACATTGATTTGCACTACCGATGGACGTAATTTGCCGGCCACCTGTTCAATAGGCTGAGTGCCATTAGGATTAAAGATGGCGCCCGCCGGACTACTGGTGGTGCCGCTGGACGTAAACCAGCCTCCGAGCGCTCCCATTAAGAGGGCCAGTATGGGGAGTCCTATCCATTTACCCTTGCCACTTGGTCGAGTACCGCCTCCTATTGGTGTCGTACCTGTACCTGTTGGCGGTCCTCCCCCCGGTGTCGTACCAGGAGCATAATAGCCCGTTTGCCTACCGTATGTTGTATCGACAGGCTGATTACCCAGGGATGTAGGGACCGTTGTATGTGGTATGCCATTTCCTGGCCTGTACGTTGTCGGAACATCAGCAGATGGTTGGTTCCCCGATGGATAAAGGGGTTGGTTACCTGATGGATAAGAGGGCTGGTTTGTTCGTGGCCCATTTCCTGATGTATACGTCGGGACGTTTGTTGGTGGCATACCTTGTGAATACGGGGGGGGTGTGCCTGATGGCACATAATACGGTTTTTGTGCTTCGCTAGCCGCGCGATAGGTTGATTGTTCAACCGTCTTTTCGCCGTTTTTTTCCGAAGGTTCTAGTGGACTGTTAAATGATTCTGAAGGATCTGGCTTCTGATCTGGATATGACATGAGGAATCCTCCTTAATCATGGCAGAAGTATGCTGAATAATTACAACAAATCCATAGTAAAGACTATAGCGTGTTGCCGTCCGTTTGTACTCCCCCAAAAGATGGATTACCAGAAACCTTCGATCTTATCACCTCTAATAAGCTGAACTGCAAATAAACTCTTCCCGCCTACGGCGGGAGGAGGGGGGGAGAGCAGCGGGGGACACCCCCGCACCCCCGGCAGGCGGGGCTGGCCGGCCCTCCTGCACCTCCCGGCTTCAAATAAACTCTTTCTGTTTACGATGGGAGAAGGGGGTGGAAAGAGCAGCGGGGGACACCCCCGCACCCCCGGCAGGCGGGGCTGGCCGGCCCTCCTGCACCTCCTGGCTTCAAATAAACTCTTCCCGTTTACGGCGGGAGAAGGGGTAAAGAGAGATGCGGGGGACACCCCCGCATCTCCTGGCTTTATTTACCTGGTATATACTATGTTAGAAATGTTCGCGTAACTCAGAGAATGATTTCAGGGTCAGGTGGCGACTGGGCCCATCAACGATAACTTCTTGCATCTCAAGGGTCCAGGTATGGGAATGAGGAATATAGACCGTGTTCAAGCCCGCTGCACGAGCCGCATTAATATCTGAGCGTGGGGAATTCCCAATCATCCAGGTGTGAGCAACAT
This sequence comes from Dictyobacter alpinus, assembly GCF_003967575.1. Taxonomy (NCBI): domain Bacteria; kingdom Bacillati; phylum Chloroflexota; class Ktedonobacteria; order Ktedonobacterales; family Dictyobacteraceae; genus Dictyobacter; species Dictyobacter alpinus. The sequence goes on along the minus strand of NZ_BIFT01000002.1, from coordinate 1,994,674 downwards.
CCAGTTGGAACTCGGTAACCAGTTGATTATAGGCCTCTGGATGCTTCTCTGGTACTACCAGGGTATGCTCAAAGTAATCCGCCAGCCCTGAACGCTCAATTTTGAGGTGCTGTTCCTCGGCATGACCTTTTGTGAGCAGGATAAGCTGATGACGATGCGATAGATCTGCTAGCGTGTCCTGCACACCTTCAATAATCTCGATGGGATTGTTGGCTAATTGGGTACCAAAGGCCTGAATCTGCTCGATATCGCTATCGCTTACTGGCCGTTCGCTTAACTGTTTGTAGACTTCGATCAAGCTCTTGGTGAAGTTTGCGAAGCCGTAACCCATCTGACGCTCAACATCGTTGAGGAGTGCCTGTACTTCTTCAGGGCTGAGGGAGGAATGATTGAGGAAATTAATGAAGTCCTCGGTTGTCTGCTCAAAGTAGATATTGTTCTCCCAGAGTGTATCGTCGGCATCAATAAAAAGCGTGTAAGACATGATATATTTTCCTATTTGTCAACTATGACTATCTCCTGACAGGGCTTTTTAATTTTCCTCTTCCTGGCGCCTACGGCGCCGGAGTCTGGTGTGGTGTGTGTTCTGTGGGCGGCCGCGGCCGCCCACAGAACACACACCACACCAGAAATACTCTGTAGATGATTTGCCTGACAGTTACTCCCGGCTGAAAATGAAAAAGCCCTGATCTCCTGAGAGCGGGAATAGTATGGTAGATATTTACATATGTGTATAATGAACTCTACCAAAGAATAAGTACATGTGCAAGAGTTTGCTTCGTGACTTGTAGGGCTTTGCCATGTCTGCCGTGCCAGATTGGAGGTGTAGAGTGTACTGGTGCGTGGTCACGCACCAATACATCACACACTGGAAATAATAGTATGATAACTCTATGGGTGTGATACAGACGCGAAAAGAAAGGGTGTTGAAGGTAAGCGGTGGGTGTATACTAAATGTGTTGTATGATAATGAATGGATTACATTTTGTAGAAGGTTGGCGAGTTAGCGAGAATATGCGATGGTGTACAGAGAAGAGGGTACGGCGCGCTATAAAGGGATCACGATCTGGGTAGAGAAGATATCTGATTTTGAATTCGATGGTGTCTTCAAATGGAACGACCGGATCATTAAGACTGATCCTGCTTATGAATATTCGCCATCCCCGGCTGATGCGATTGAAAGTGCTAAAGGGGTGATTGATATTCTGATTGAACTGCGACGAGAGGGCGTGAATGTGGTGGATAGCGATGAGGAGCCCGAAGATTAGCTGTGGGCGTATTGAGATATTTGCTCTTGTTCATGGTACGTTATTCCGCTTTCAAGGGTAGTGTGAACCAGAATGTTGAACCTTTGCCAGGAATACTATCAACACCTACTTCTCCGTGATGCTGTTGAATAATCGTCTGACAAATATAGAGTCCCAGGCCCAGACCCTGCTTGTTATCCGAGGAGGTTGAGGATTCTTTGAGTTGATAAAATCGTTTCCAGATCTGCTTACGCGCATCTTCCGATAGTCCCGGGCCTTTGTCCTGTACCCAGACGCGTGCAACGTCTTCGTTGTAGTGCATGCCAATGCGAATGGGGCGCTCAGGGTCAGAGTATTTGATGGCGTTGGTCACATAATTGCTGATTACCTGGGCGATACGATCGGGGTCTGCTACCACATAGAGAGATTTTTTTGGTGATACCAGGAGTTTTAAGCTGCGTGTCGGTGTGGTTGAGCGCAGGTCGTCAACCGTGTCATGGATTAGTTTGACCAGATCGAAGCGTTGCATTTTCAGTTCTAGCTTATCGACGGTGATCCGTGTAACGTCGAGCAGGTCGTTGACCAGGCGCGATTGTGCATCTATCTGATGTAAGGCGTGGGCTAGATCCTCTGCATTTTTATTCTGTGCTGTCTTTATGGCTGGACTATGCGCTTCGGGCAAGGATGCCATGCGCTTCATGCGGCGCTGGATGAGTTGCAGTGAGCCTTTAATGACCGTCAGGGGTGTGCGTAACTCGTGGCTGGCAATGCTTAAAAAGACATCTTTTTGTTGTTCTACCTCTTTGCGCGCACTAATATCCAGCACGATAGCTACTCCCAGGGTTGACGAACTTTTGAGTTGCGCGATCGCCATCATAATAGGGACTGGCTTATTCTCCTTATTATGAATCGTTAATTCAAAGGGCTTGCTCACACCGGTCGCTAGAAACTCCTCGATCGCTTGAGCCTGGCGGGGCAAGGAATCAGGCACCGTCATGGCCGTCCATTGCAGTTTTCCGGCCGTAATTTCCTCGTTGGTATAACCAGTTATTGAGAGATAGGCCTGGTTAGCTTCATAAATATTGCCATAGATATCAACGACCAGCACACCGATAATATTGGACTCCACAAAGCGCCGAAATTTCATCTCGCTTTCTCGTAGAGCGCGATCCACTCTTTTGCGCTCGGTGATATCCTGATAATACACCGAGAGTCCTTCAGAAGAAGGATAGGCGTGGAGCTCAAACCATTTTTTCTGCGGCAAAGAGAAGGCTTCAAAATGTTGTGCCTGCTGCGTCTTAAATGCCTGCTGAAATTTAAGATGGAAAAAAGAGTCCGCAAACGTTGGTGTTACCTCTTCAATATGCTGACCAATGAGATCCGGCAACTTTTTGCCCAGCAACTCTTCCGCATGGGAATTCGCATAGGTATAGCGCCACTGCGTATCGATCATAAAGAAGGCATCACTGATACTTTCAAGGACAGTCGTTAATTTACTGGCGGCCTGTGATTGTTGAGCCTCGGCTCGTTTGAGTGCGGTAATATCCATCACAGCAGCAATCATGCGTACCGGAAATCCCTGTCCATCATAGAGCCAGCGGCCGCGCACCGTGAGCCAGTGGGTTGTCTGATTGGGATGGATGATACGATAATCCACACTATATTCGCTTTTGGCGACCAGGGCCTCTTGAATCGCTTGATCGCGTTGCGTCAGATCATCAGGATGGACGGCCGCCATCAGTTGCTCATAGCTAACCGTCTCATGGGTTGAAAAACCAAACAGCATTTTGCACTGATCAGTTAAGGTCAACACATCAATGCGTATATCCCAATCACATAAACCGATATTTGCCGCGGCCAGCGCCAGGTGCATCTGCTCCTCGCCCATCTTTCGCCGTTCATTATCACTGATCTCTTGACCGAGGACGATAACCTGAGCAATACTACCATCGGTCTTAGGGACAGGAATATAGCGCAGTCGTAGCAAAGGATAGCTACCATCGTGCCGATGGAGATGGCATTCGGTCTCTGTGCTATGGTGTGAAGCAACGGATTGCAAAAATGCTGCATGGGTTTCGATACGATCAAGGGGATGAATACTTTGCAACCAGTCAGGGCCAGCATAACAACCATCTTCCTGGCCGGTAAAGTTTTTCCAGCTATGTGTATACGTATTTTCAAAATGACCATCAGAAGTTAAGAGCCAGAAAACAGCCGCGCTATCCTGAGCCAATGCCAGGAACAGACTGATATTATCAGCTTGAAGATACATTTGCTGTTCTTCCGCAACCTGATCATGCCTTGAAAATGCGAGATGATCTGATTCCACTGGCTTAACCTCCACACGCAAAGAAATATGCTACTATCTTTATATTACTATATATACCTCGTCTAAGAGGCGCCATAGGAAGACAATTCGCCTATAATAGGAATATAGATGAGCCATGGAAGTGGCTTTAGAGCAAGCAAGCCAACCGCTAAAATCTCGTGTTTTAACGATTGGCTTACGTCCATCTCAAGGTGGATCCGCAAAAAGTCCGCAAGATTAGTGGCCAGTGTGGGTTGATTGTCTTTGGTCACCAGATGCGGACCTCTCTCTACGGAACCTGAAAGGGGATCGTGGCCTGATTTGTTGCGTCAGGAGTGTGCCCTGGCAGTAGTATGAAGGTCGCACTCGTGGTCTCTTGTGGCACCACGAAGGAGACCCGACCCGGAATATTTGTCGCGCCAGCCGCAGCATCGCCAATGACCGCTTGTTCGAGATTACTGGTCGTCCCACCATATTCCAGGCGAATGAAATCGGGCGGGAAGGCACTGTATCCTTCACTACCAGGATTATCAAGTGAGAGCGTGAGGACCAGGAAACGCTTGCCTTTCTCGACCTGTGTACCACTATCACTGAGTTTCCATGTAACCGCTTTTAAGGTCCAAAACATACTCCCAAAGGCTACACGTAAATTAGGAGCACTCTGTTTCGGTTGATACTGACTCAGGTTGGCATGTCCGGTTAACGGAACCTGTATTTGCTCTTCTGTGTCCTTACCAATTTGCAGGATCATCTGGTCCACTTTCAGGCCTGCGGCGGAGGGAAAATCAATCCAGGTCGTCTGATCCCCCTTACGCGCAGGTCCAGTGAGATCTTTATATCCTCCAGTTGTAACCTTGTTTCCTCCTGGTAAAAGCAGATCGAAAGATTCAGGATAGGAAAAAGGGGGAGCGCTCGCAAAGTACACATTGTTTGCATCTGATTGGATCGCGTGTAGATTGAGGCGCACCACTCCATGTGCAGGTGTATTGCGATCATTCGCAAAACTTGTTGCCTGCTGTGCACTAACAATCGTGATAGTGACACTTGCATAGTTGAACATTGCATTGATCGGCGTCGTTGTCAGCGGGGCCTGAGCTGGAATGGCCTGACTCTTTACAGCGCTATTGGTTGTGTTGCTGGCTCTACTGGCAATATAGCGAAAAGCAAAGAATCCACCTGTGCCAAGCAGAAGCAGCAGAAGTAGCAGGATTATTCCTACTTTCAGTATTCCTCGCGACGAGTTTTTTTGTGGCCGCGCATAGGGCAGCGGTGGCTGAAAACTTTGTAATGGTGGTTGATCCCGCTGATTTGGCGGGATCTTTTGTGTTGGAGCATAGCTGGCACTTGCTGGTGTTCCACAATGTGGGCAAAAACTCATAGACCCAGGGATAGATGCATGGCAGTGAGTACAAGTATGGGTGGTGGATTGTGACATCCTATTTTTCCTTTCAACACTCTCTATGGAGTGTAGCCAATCCAATCTGCTTCGACTCATCTAGACAAACTTGAATGACTGCAACATCGGTTGGAAGGCCGTGTTCTCCGTCTGGTCAAAGTCTTTGGCTGGCGCGCTGAACTGGATTTTGTACATTTTGGTGTTTGCATCGTGTGCGGGACGATTGAGAGCCATCGCGATGACCTTGGTCGACACTGGCTGACCATTGTAGGGCAAATCACCAATCGCGCCAGTCTGATCCCAGGACTCTCCTCCAATCGTTGTGTTGGACGCGAGATCCACTTTTTGATAGTGAGGTTTGGACTGCATGGCTGGCACGAGAGGATCGAGCGCAACGGAAGTTGCGGAGTTGGCATTGGGATTAGGTGAGACCGTCACAATGAACTCGATGGTGCGTGTTGGATTGATGAAAATGACCGAGGCAGCCGACGGGGATACCTTCTCGATAGTCCATCCCGCTGGATAGCCAATAGTAAAGCCATTACCTGTATAGTTTGTCAGGTTGGTAGCAGGTGCGGACGTAGGCTGGACAGGAACAGAAGTTGGAGGTTGGGTAGGAATAGAAGTAGGCTGAGTAGTCGCGGTAGTACTGCCACCAGTTGGGGTCGAAACCGTTCCAGTACTTCCCCCTCCCAAACCACAAGCACTCAGCAAAAGCACAAGAAGAAGGCTACAAGCGCTCAATGCGGGCCTGAAACCCGAAAAAAAGGACGGTGAGTGGTACTCGCGTGTGTGATACATGGTGATTTCTCCGTGATGTCATGAATTTATGCATATTGATGTAAAGATTATATGAGAATCAATACATGTAAAGTGAGTGGAGGAAATTAGATTGATCTTTGCGGAATAATCTTCTGCAAAGATGCATTTCATACATTAGAAAGTGGTAACAGTGAGTAGGAACGAGAAACCAGGCAACGTCAGGCGGCACTGCGCGATAATCAATTCCTTTTACACTTCATCATGCCAGACATCACCTACTTTGAGAATTGGCATCGCCTGGTGTGCTGTCATGTAGATTTTTCATTAGTACGGAGCAGCAGTATGTTTGAGGACTTCGCGGGCGAGAGAGGTCTCACCCTCAAACGTGACATGAGACCACACATCTTCTGGAGTGAGTCGCCCCGAAGCCAACAGGTTGAAATTAACGACATCGAGATGAAGCGTTGTCGTGGGAGGCATCTTTGGGCCAATTTGCCATATTTCCTCGATCCCTCCTGAAAGATGATAGACCATAGATGTATCGCGCAGGATCGGCGCAAGCTTCTTTGTTACATCACGCATGATTAGTGAGACGACGCGTCCATCATGCTCAGGGGTCATCACCATCTCGCACCCAGTTGCCTGACACAGGTCCAGTCGATGCATCCACATATCACGGGTATAGATCAGATCGGTCAAGTACCCAACAGGGACGATTCCCAGTGCTGGTAAGGGGACAGGAAGAGCACGTAACAGCCATGGAAGTCGTGCTCGTGTGGCCAGAGCGCGAGGACCCACCGTTCGTAGCTCTTCGATTAATGCTGCTGGTGTAGCAGTAGCGCGGTCATCGACCTGAATCTGGTTCAGGCTATCGAGATATGAGAGGCCAGACATCCGATAGGGGCGGTGAACCTTGAAACTATACTGGCGCCTGAACTCTGTGAAGCTGGCATAGGCAGCGGCTGCCCCTGTCACATGCGCAAGCATTTGTCGGACATTCCAGCGGGAACAGGCTGTTGGTTTCTCCCACGCATCTTCTGATAGAGAAGTCACAAGTGCCAGGAAGCGCTCCAATTCAAGCGTTGCCATGGCCTTTGCCTCACGATGAGAAAGCGGGAGGATAGTACTCGCATGCACAAGAGCGGGACGCGCAACAGAATCATCGCTGCTCATGTTCCTGACTGTTTGCATAATCGTTCTCCTGAACGCAATTCAAACTGAGAAGCCTCTGACAACTTCTGATAAAAAACAACCCTTAACTTATTTTTTCTCTTTTTGCTCGTCATCTATCTTAGATGGCTCCGGCTCCCATGCCGCATGAAACAAGGCAAGTGCCGCCGGAAGTAAGCTGCCAAAGCGACCCGAGCCCACGGGCAGTTCCGGCTCATTGGCCATATGTAACGCCGTCAGCCCATGCATCAAGGCCAGGAACAGGTCTCGGGCCTCCGGAACCGTAATCCCAAGGGCAAGACTTTCCCGCTCAATGCCCTTTTCGATGATAGTATCCGTCATCGTCAGCAAGCGACGGCTTTCTTCCATACTCTCCTCCGAAGGGACAAACCCCGGAACGGGACGTTCCTGGACGAGTTGATACAGTTCCGGATACTCCTGGGCAAACCTCATGTAGTTTTCTAATCCAGCTTGCGCTCGTCCCCAGAATTCATCAGTGCCCTCTGTTAAGCGATTCATGTATTGCGCGTACAGACGAACGCCCATGCGGAAGAGCGCATCATAAAGAGCCATTTTTCCTGGAAAATACTCATACAGGGAGGGAGCGCGTACACCGACTCGACGCGCCACCTCTTGCAGATTCAGAGCTGCAACCCCTTCCTCACGCATAACCTGTCGAGCAGCTTCAAGAATGGCATGCTCCATCTCTTCCCGATTGCGCTGACGACGTTCTTTGGGCGAGAGGATAGACTTCTTCTCTTTCATCGTTTCGCTACTTCTCTACAAATATTCATGTTATCCTAATGCCATTAGAAGAATCTATTTGGAATAGATTGTCCTAATGGCATTAGGTTAACTGATAATTATGAGTTTGTCAATGGTTATTTTTATAATTTTCAGGCTTCATTATTCTGGATGCTTTTAAGGATGCAAGATAAAGAATTATATGAGAATAGACTGCATATAGAATAATTGGAGAATAGAGGGAAGTAATATAAATCAAGGGTCAGAAGACGAGGTTGGGAGCTATGATCTTGATTTCCTAGAAGAGCATAAGGTTAAGCATACGTGGCTGGGCCGACTATGCTAGAACGTTGTTCGTAGTCAGTCCATTTCACTATTGACAGGCGTTCATGATGAAACAACCCTGGCAACACGCGCAATAAACAATCTGGACTGACTACGAGCCGTGAGCACAAAATTAATGGATGTTCAGGACTTTAGTTTGTAAATGGTGACGGTTGGGCTTTTATAGACCACCTGCATGAAAGAGGCGAAGCGATCCAGGTTCGCGTTGCCATATGTTGCGCGCTCCGATGCGCCAACATAGATATATTGTGCATGATAACGATTCATGGTGGCCAGGACACGTTTGGGATCGGGATCTGAATAGATCTGAGTGACATCGGCTTTGCGACTATCAAATTCAGCGGCATTGTCAGGACTACGATTAATCCATTGGATGCGCCATTGAATCTCGTGACCAATCCAACCCATAAGTGTTGGCAATCCGGTCAGGGCTGAGACGCGTGCATAGCCAGTATAATCGTCGCCGACCGCCTCGACTATGACTGGTGAGCCACTAACATGACTGTTGAGCCAGCGAATCGCATCATAATCTCCGGGCAAGGCATCATCATACTTAAGATAATTCAGGCCATCCAGACTATTGGTCCGAAACAGGCCGGTTTGATGGGTGGTGGGATCAACGCTGACAAAGCGATAATAGGGTGCGAACAGAGGATAGAGCGAGCCCGCCAGTAAAAAGAGGAGCAGGACAAGGCCCCAGAGAACTTTGCCACCTGTCACCAGATAGCGTCGAGTGGCTGCAAACACCTCCATGCGCCGGAAATTCTCCAGAATATAGTAGAGGCCAGCCCCGCAGGCAATAGAGAGCAAGATCCAGGCCTGGAAGTAAAACTTGAAGACCGTATTCATACGTGGATTATTATCCACAAACACATCGCGCAGAAAGACGATCTCGCATCCTGCCACCAGAGCTATTGCTACCGCGCCCAGCAATATTGTAAACGCATGAGCCCGATCATCTGTATGTTGTAGCAAGACCACTACCGCGGTAATCGTGATCCCCAGCGTAAGAAATAACGTTGTATTGGCGGGACTAAACAACTGACAGGCCAGTCCAATTGCCATAAAGCCCAGGCCGGTCATAATCCCGATAAATGGCCAGGAAAGATATCTTTCCTGTTGCTCCTCATCGGCCGCAGGCTTTGGATCTTCAATAGAGATTTCTTCATCAATTGGATGGTTACCAGCAATTTCATCCAGTGCGGCCTCTTTGTTCTCAATACCTGTAACTTGTTCCGTGGTTGAATTATGGCGAGCGGCAAGGACACGTGTGCCAATATTCGTGAAGAGGAGGGTTAGAAACAGAAAGGCAAACAGGCTATAAATCAATAGTTCATCGCGTAGAGGTGAGCGCTCATTGAGCGCCACGATGCCGATGCCCTGTGACGGTGAGATAAAGTTCAAGTGGAAAGGCAAGAACAGCAATACCGCCAGCGCGATCAATGCCAGGGCAGCGGAAATGATATTGAGGAGCAGGCTCCAACTCCAGCGTTTCTCGTGGCGCAACCACTGCTGCAAGCCGAGACAGACAATCGCCAATCCCATATACGTAGGCAGATCCCAGCCATTCATGACAAACAGACCACCAAGCAGCAAAGAGGTCGTGCCCAATGTCAACGGCAAACGCCAGCCGCGCCCAAACACAAAGATCCCCTGACCATCCTGCTCCAACAAAAGATTGAGCGCCATGCCAATACCCAGAATCGTAAAGGCCAGAGAAAGCACATGGGCATGGAAATCAGAGAGAAGAAAACTAAAGGCCGGAAACTCATTAATGGTGCGCGGAATAATACGAGTAGGATTAAACCAATCATAGCCACCTCCCACACTGCGATCATGAAACCACTGAATTGTCGAAGCCAGATTGCCCAGCAGTAATCCCAGTGCTACTGTTAAAGCCGCAAAAGGAGTACCAACCAGCAAGGCATTTTTTGTGGCATAGATTGGCTTCTCATGTACCTCTACATTCGCCTCATGAGCCTCTCGTTGCTTACGTACCCGATGTGACCAGGCGATAAGATTGCTTGTGACGCCAAACAAGCTGACCGCAGTCAGGCCATACAGCATACTTATGCCAGTATTGAACGCAACCGATGGGATCTGTCCCAGTAATTTTGCGAGTAGAGCCACAATATAATGGGCGTAATAATAATAGTTGATAGAGTAACCGGCATACCACATATCCTGTGGCGGAAAATGCTCACTACGCATAATCGAAGCCAGGAAACCGCCATCCATAAACATCTCATACGAGTAAATATCTGGCTTGAACGAGCGTAGCCAGCCTAACAGTAGCATCATCAGCAGAAAAACCGCCTCAACCACCGCGATATAGCGACCATTCGCACGCAGGATATGCTCAATCGTCTGGCGTGTACGCAGGAAGCCAATCACATTCAGGACCAGCAGCAGCAAGAGCATCACGAAAATAAACAACTGGCTGAACGGTAAAGCCTGTATCACCATCAAAGGCCACCAGACGCAGAAGGCCAGTACAAAGATAGCCAGAGCCTTACTCCAGGCCCAGCCACGATCCGGAATATTGCGAAAAACCGTTACTGTGAGAGGCAGGAAGAGAATACCCAGAAATTCAACCAGCGCCCACATCTGAAATAGTTCAAGCATATATACTCATCTCTACAAAAAAATCTGTGTCCTGACTTCTGGACATATGTTATTAAGTTTGCACCTGTGCAAGTATGAAAAAAGGCATCCCCAATGCCATTGCTACCTGATCGAGTAGTAGTAGTAGTTACTTCAGGTAAACTGTATCATATTTTTGCGTTTATTGGAGGAGCTTATCTTTTCTGTAGGGCTTTTGGTTACCAATACTCTAGCAAACACTTATATGCTCCCACCCTATGTATACCAAATGTCATAGTATCAAATATAACAGATTTCATCTTTTTTGTGTGGTGATAGAATGTGAGAGAGTTCTCTCTGAATTTCTTATAGCTCAGTAATTGTAATGAACGTATGTGGTTTGAGATCAGCCAGGTACTGAAGCCTGCAAGATCTCATACGATGATGTGAAGAAAAGCATGCAGAGCAATGCATCCTTTAGAAAGAAAAGTAGTATGGCAAAATACATTCTGGCCTTAGATCAAGGTACGACCAGCTCAAGGGCGATCCTATTTGACCACAGTGGATCAATTGTAAGTGTTGCGCAACAAGAATTTCCCCAGTTGTATCCGGCACCCGGCCTGGTTGAGCATGATCCCGAGGCGATCTGGTCCAGCCAGCTGGCGGTGGCGCAAGAGGTATTGAAGAAAGCCGGCGTGAGCGCGAGCGACATTGCCTCCTTAGGCATTACCAATCAGCGCGAGACAGCCCTGGTATGGGAAAAAGCTAGCGGAAAGCCAGTCTTCAATGCCATCGTCTGGCAAAGCCGTCTGACCGCTCCAATCTGTAAGGAATTGATCGCCAAAGGGTTTGATAAAGAGATTCGTGAACGGACCGGCCTGGTCACCGATGCTTATTTTTCGGGGACAAAAGTCAAGTGGATACTGGATAATGTTGAGGGCGCACGTGCCAAAGCGGAGCGTGGTGAGCTCTTATTTGGGACAGTCGATACCTTCTTGTTATGGCGTTTGTCGAAAGGCAGGATTCATGTTACCGATTACACGAACGCCTGTCGTACATTGCTCTTTAATATCCATACAAAAGAATGGGATGATGTGTTGTTGAATGAGCTGGGTGTTCCACGCTCAATGTTGCCAACCGTCATGCCATCCAGTATGGTCTATGGCGAGACCGATCCTGAGTTCTTTGGTGGGCCAATCAAGATGGCTGGTATTGCCGGTGATCAGCAGGCTGCAACGTTTGGGCAGGCCTGCTACGAAGTAGGTATGGCCAAGAACACCTACGGAACCGGTAGTTTTATGTTATTGAATACCGGCTCCAGAGCTGTACCATCCCAAAATGGACTCCTGACCACGATTGCCTGGGGTATGGGCGAGCCCTCCCATGCCGAGATCACCTATGCATTGGAAGGCAGCATTTTCGTGACTGGAGCCGCCGTTCAGTGGCTGCGCGATGGCTTGAAAGCTATTCAGAGCAGCGTTGAAGTTGAGGCCCTGGCAGAAACAGAGGAAGATAATGGTGGTGTCTACCTGGTGCCAGCCTTTGTTGGTTTGGGGGCACCGCACTGGGATTCATATGCACGTGGCACCATTGTTGGCCTGACCCGTGGCTCATCAATTGGACACGTAGCCCGAGCCACCCTGGAGTCCATGTGTTACCAGACTCGCGATGTCCTGGAAGCGATGATCGCAGATAGTGGTACCGACCTCAAATCCTTACGCGTAGATGGTGGAGCTGTACAAAATAATCTCCTGATGCAATTCCAGGCGGATATCCTGGGTGTACCGGTGGAGCGGCCACAGGTCGTGGAAACTACAGCGCTTGGTGCAGCCTATCTGGCAGGCCTGGCCGTAGGTTTCTGGGAAAGTATGCAAGAGGTGTCAAAATACTGGGCCATCGACCGCACATTTGAGCCGCAGATGAGCAAAGACCAGCGCGAACAGCACTATAATACCTGGAAGCGGGCCGTAGAGCGCTCCCTGCACTGGGACGTTTAAATTCTGGAAATGCGCACAAAAAAGGGCCCCCTTTTTCCACTCTGGGAAAGGGGGCCCTTTTTACGTTCAGCTCTTTAATAGCTGTGGACAATGATTTTTTGATTGTCCTTGAGGTTCATCGCTTGCTATGCGTTATACGCGGCGGCGGGTGCTACCACTAACGGCACGCAGGATGGCGATGAAGATACAAGCGCCGATGAAAGCGATGATGATTGAACCAACAAAGCTGCTGGAACCAAGACCGAATAGGCCGGCAACGAAACCACCAACCAGAGCGCCTACGAGACCAACAACGATGTCACCGACGATACCATAACCGCCACCGCGCATGACCAGACCAGCCAGAGCACCAGCGATCAGACCAACAACCAACCACCAAATGATAGCGCCAACTTCAAGAGCGGCGAATGAAAGTGCTGTAGCAGCGAACATGTATGTTCTCCTTTAAACTAACGATTCAATTTTCTAAAGCATTTAAGATTATTCAGGTTTGGAGAATTAATTTTGTTTCTCCGTTATGAGTATTATACGGTTACATAAATGAAAAGGGATACACATTTTTGGCTTTTGTGGGAATGTTAATCATTTACTTAAATAGCTTTAAGATTTCTAAGGTTAGGGAGGTACAGGCTGATAGCTTCATAAGGGATGGTATGGGATATTGTTCTTTTTATTTCAGGTGCTGGGTATGTGGTGTTTGAGGCGATGGCGTTTTTTAGGATCTCTCGAGCCAGCAATAAAAAGGAGGATGGCAACGATACGTTTACCATCCTCGCTAAAAAGTGGTATAGGAGCTATTTTGTGAAGTGGAATGAGTGTAGCATGGGGAGAAAATATTTGTCTGTATAGCAGTCGAATGCCGCTGGATCCCCTTCGGCATGCAGGACGAAGTGAGGAATATGGTCGGGATCAACTGGATTTTTGCTGACCCAGCCAATCTTTTCGTATTGTTTGCCTGTCAATTGATTGATGCCTGACGCTTTCCCTTGTTGCCATTCCACATTATTGACTGTAACGGTGGGAGTAATGGATTGTAGCGTACTATTTAGCTCGCCTGTCAACAATTGATCCAGGATCTGCTTATCCGAAGTTTGATCATGACTGGGATAGACATGAAATACATACGTGTTGGTCGGGTCTGTAAAAAAATCACCAACATAGCCACCTGAATTCGTGGTATTCGTATTGAATGTCCAGTCGCTGGGATAAGAGATGCTATAGCCATCGCCTTTATGTTCGATGAAAGTCACATCAGCCAATTTTAGCGTGTGAGCGTAGGCCGAGCCACTTATCAAGTAGACGCCAAGTAACACCAGTAAGCAGCTCGAAATGAATTGAACTATCCGTCTTCTCATGATACTGAACTCCATTAAGATAGTTGTGTAATGGACAAATACACATTTTTTATGTTTGCATATACTTTTTATTGAAAGAAAGTATATGCGCTACAAGTAATCTTTACGATATTGGAAAGTATCGTAACAGATCCTTATAGGCTGGCGTTATTATAACATAAAAGAGCGGTACAACAATCATGAACCAGGGGAAAAGGGTGCAGCCAGCTGTTTTTTCTTATATATTTCCTGGTATGATCAGGCCTATTACTAAAATGATTTGCAGACAAAGAAGGATACAGTTAGAGAAAAATCATGTATTGCGCAGATTGAATGGGGGCCATTAGAAGGCAAGTGCCCATGGCTGGTGGGCAGTGATGTAAGTTCAGGAGTGCATGGAGACACCGTAAGATGTTCCAGCACACCTGACCATTGATGAAGAAGGCTTTTAGCCAACGGCAGCAGAAAAGGGATATTTCTTGTGCCTGTAGCACTAGCTATTATTGCTAAGCGTTTGCGCCTGTATTCCTTCAAGCGCGTGCCGCTCTTCGTTTGTCAGATTATCGACATCGTAATGATCGTTACGCACACTATCTGTATAATCACGAATCTCTTTATTGGGGTAACCCAGCCGCAAGAGTGTCTGCTGAATAATCTCAAGTCCACCCTCTAATTCAGGTTGAATGACCGCCGTAGCTCCCTGTGCGAAAAGGCGATGCAGGCCCTCCTGCGTTACCGCACGAACAATAATTGGTACCTCTCTAGAGAGTTTGCGGATGCGCATAATGGCAATTTCTGCCGCAGTCTCATCGGGAATCGTAATCACGACGGCACGAGCTCGTTGGATCTGTGCATGGGACAGAATATCGGAACTGGCAACATCTCCGTAGAGCGTTGGAATATCCTGATTACTAAGGAGTTGAATGCGTTGCATATTTAATTCAACGACCACACGCGGCACATTCAACAGGCCAAGTAAATGGATAATGTGTTCACCTACACGGCCGTACCCAATGATTACCACATGCTCATGATACGCATCTGGATTGGCCGCCTCAATGGCTGGTTGTTTGTTCATACGTGACCAGAGAGCAGGCATCCGGGCCAATAGCTTTTCAGACTGAGGTAGAAAGCGGAACAGAAATGGATTCAGAATAATCGCCAGGATAGCGCTAGCCAGCAAGACTGAATACTGTTCAGTGGCTAAGAGTTTCAATGCGATACCAGTTTCGCCCAGAATAAACGCAAACTCACCGATCTGAGCGCGGCCCGCCGCCAGCACAAACGTGGTACGTGCTGGCCAGGCGAAGATCACCCCGAAAATCAACGTGAGAATATATTTACCAAGGACAATAACCGCCGTCAGCCCTAGAATCTCCCAGACATGTCCTGCCATCTGTAATGGGTTGACCAGCATACCAATAGAGACAAAGAAGAGTACCGTGAATGTCTCTCGGAATGGCAGAATCTCATTCTCTACTTGCTGGCTTAACATGGTCTCATTAATTACCGCGCCTGCCAGGAAGGCACCAAGCGCCAGCGAGACACCAAAGAATGCAGCGGCACCAATTGCGGTGCCGATGGTTACAACGACGATCGCGACAATAAAGAGTTCGCGCGAGTGGGTAAATGAGAGCCAGCGCAATACCTTAGGAATCACACGCGTGCCAGCCAGCAGCATAACAGCCGCGAAAGCGATCGCTTTCAGCAAGGCTAAACCGATCGTCTGCCAGAGCGGTGCTTCAGAAGCAGTGCTGGATAATGCGGGAATGAGCACCAGGGCCAGCACAGTGAGCAGATCTTCAAGGACCAGCCACCCAATCGCGACTTTGCCATGTACCGTATTAAGCAAGCCTTGATCCATAAGATTGCGTAACATCACCACTGTACTGGTCGCAATTGGTACCGCCAGACCAACCAGGAGACTACTAGGCAATGACCAGCCCCATTGTAAGGTAACAAGCATCACGAGTGGAGTGAGCACAAGCAATTGCAGCAGGGCGCCAGGGAACGCAATGCGGCGCACCATCCATAGATCCTGTATGGAGAAGTGCAGGCCCACGCCAAACATCAGAAATACAATGCCCAGATCAGCTAATTGTTTAATTGTATTGATATCACCAACATAACCCGGTGTAAAAGGGCCAATTACGACTCCGCCCAATAAATATCCAACCATCGTGGGTAATTTCACGAGACGAGCAAGCAAACCACCAACGACGGCTGCGACTAAAGAAACGGTAATATTAATTAAAAGCGGAAAATCGTGCATCAGGCATAGCCCTTTCTTTACAGGTACGAGAGAAATTGTTGCTAAAAATTTTATAGTAAGATGGCGCAATACAAGAGGTTACATGCAGAAATTAGAGGGTGGATATTTCCACATGCAGAGAATATTTACAGCTACGGGTTGTTTTTCTTGACAAAAAGCAAAGCGATAATGCTCTGTAAATCCAGTATATCACATAGAAAAGGCGCATTACCATGTGGCCAAAGGTCCTTAGCTACCTAAAAATTTTTCTGAACCAATTGGAAATCTTCACATAGGTTGCGCGTCTGTGGAGTGCGAGAAGGAAAGTCTAGTGTGATACCAAAAATGCTCTGAACACACTTTTGGTACCACACCACACATTTTAAACAAGTATGGGTAATCAGGTGTCCAAATGTGGAATGGACAATGTCATGGGACAAAATTAAAGGAAAACCATGGTGTTGATAAAAAGGTAATACATGAAATAATTAGCATTCATCGTAGCGTCTGAGTATAATAGCCCGATCCTGAATAATCTGCAGAACGCCAGGATCACAAAGCATCTGACGATCATTATCACGTTCCTGCGCCATCTGTCCTGCATCTGGAGAATTTCCTCCGGTCACTTGTTGCATCTCCTCATTATCATAAGCCGGGTGAGTAATCAACACATAGTCGCCCGCAGAAATATTTTGTAAGAGGGACTGTAAATCTCCGGCAGTATTACAATAAAGGGGTTGCAGGGCAAGGTCTTGATGCCAGATCAATCCCTCCTGGTGGGCCAGTAGTTGCAGTGCATGCGAAAAACGCCGATCCTCCGAATCAGAGAATAGCCAGCCAATGCCCATATGTTCATCCATATAGCGGATATTTAAATTCCAGGCGCGAGCCAGTGCCAGTTGTGCTCGCGCCTCAAGTAATAACTCATCTAGTATAACACCATTTTTAAATAGGTCATCACTTGAGCGAAAAAAGAATCCCTCCTGATCCAGGAGTGAGGTAACCTGTTCTGGTGCAGCGATTGGTCCCCAGCGCGGAGAATTCCATTCAGATGTGAGTGTGATATGTAAGCCGAGGCAAAGATCGGGTACTTGCTTCGCGAGTGCAATCGCCTGCTGAATATGGGGCGCAGGCATCATTATAGATGCGTTACGCAAAATACCGTATTCGTATGCTGAAATAATGGCCTGATTGCCTGCCTGGAAGGCACCCATATCATCGCCGCGCGTAATCAAACGGATACCAGATTGGTTCGCCATCAAAATCTCCTACTGCTTTTACCGCCTGAGGGCGGTCAGGTTCATACAATTGAGCAATCTTTATTTTAAAAAGAGGACAAATTGTAATCTACATATTCATCTTCCTGTTCTAAAACAGAGATTAATGCCAAAGCTTTTATTTGTCAAGCCTGTAGAGAGACCAATCTTTAAATAGCTCTATTTGCCTCTTATATTCATTTAATAGCAGCGCGTGCTTAGAACAGAGGTAAATTTTTATGTCCATATGCTTGACAAAGCTAATGAATCTGATTATTATTGTTTTAGAACAGACTTGTAGAGCGGCGTAGATGAAGACGAGTTGAACGGAGCAGATTATCAGAAATACAGAAGCCATCCAGATTGTAACACCCAGGCAGTTACGACAGGCTACTACAAAAAGAGCCAATGCTAAAGTTGAGGAAATAAGCAAAAGATTGCGTGAACTGGCTCTGGCAAAAGGTGCGGGAAGTCAGTTACCCACGGCGAGAGAACTTTGTACACAGCTACAAACCTCCAGTGCGACGCTGACCGCGGCCTTAGATCTGCTTGAAAGTGAGCAAATCCTTTGTCGTAAAGAACGGCAAGGAGTATTTGTGGCCGATACTCTCTATCAAAGAACCATCCATATTATCTTTAATATTTCTAATATGTCGAATATCGGGCAGTCTCCTTTCTGGTCGCTCTTATGGGTAAAATTGCTTGAAGAAGCGGAACAGAATGCTGCTTTCAAGAATGAGCAATATCGTTTCCACTTCTTATGTATTGACATGGGCCAGCCACTGCCAGATGATTACATTACCTTATTGAGTTCAGCCCAGGTAGATGGTTTTTTGCTCATTGGTTTAAACGCACGTGATCAAGAACATCGAAGGCTCTTATCCATTCCTCATGTCACGTTTGCTGGTGGAGGGGATATTACGATACAGATCGATCAGCAAGAAGCCGGGCGCCTGGCTGCAAGGCACTTGATTCAACTGGGATGTAAAAAAATTGCGTGTTGGATGCCTACCAACACAAATACTGACATTGATATTATCAATGCAGAGTTGCTTAAACAAGTCGTGGCAGAGCAAAATGCTACAGTATATCCAGAATTTTTCCGCTCGCCTACTTTGCCTCCATCGGTCAATCGAAAAGAGTTTATTTATCAGGAGCAGGGATATATGCTGGCGCGAGAAGTATTCAGCGTATCAAATGATAACAGGCCAGACGGTCTCTATATCACTGACGATATGCTTACCTCAGGCGCGCTCGTCGCGTTAGAAGAGCTCGGTATTCGTATTGGGAAAGATATCAACATCGTGACATATGCTAACGCTGGATCACCAATTTTATTTGGTCGCACGAAGCAGATGGCCGTGGTAGAAATAGATACCTCAGACATCGTCCATGCCATGTTCTCGTTGCTGGATGCCGCGATCAATAAAGGTTATGAACCAGAGGACACAATCATAAATATCCGCCCCCACCTCTCATTATAAGAGCAGATTGGATAGATAGGAATTGAATACAACTACTATGTATGATGATCACGCGAGGCATAATGATTTACAGCGCATACCATTTATCGAATGGAACGCTTGCGCTGTATCATCAAAAAAATGTGCAGTGATCACAAAAACTTAGGACAGAGGCTTATGTCCCCATGCAATCAATCCGAATGAGAGCGCAACAAAATCATGGCGCATCACATCGGTTCCCATCGTCTTATAATCCTCATCGAATACTGCCTCATCTACTACGTTTGATTTGACCAGATAAGGTTTGATCAGAGGATAGAGAAGCTCAATATCTTTGATGGTACTATAATGTAACTCGGCTCCAAATGAGGAATCCATGAAGAAAGATTTGCGGCAAATGTTCGTATAACCAGCCTGTTTCAGTAACTGACCCAACATATGGACAATCCCGATAGAGCGTCCGTTCACTGAGAAGTTGCGTTTTTGTTCATACAATGACTGGTAGATATAGCCACTTAGCCGCTCCAATGCCGCACTATTTGTAATCCCCAACTCCACCTCCGTCAACTGCAAAATCCCACCTGGCTTCAGTAAGCGCATACATTCCTTTAATAGATCGGGCCAGGTAGCGCGCGTGAGAAAGCTTGCGACAAAGCGCGTGTTAATCAGATCAAATGAAGCATCTGGAAAATCGAGCGGTTGGGAGGCATCCATGACCTCAAAAGAAACATTTTGCAGTTTTCTTGTGCGTGCCTGAGCGAAAGCATAGCGTATCATAGCAGAATTAATATCAATGCCAACAACCCCTAAATGCTTATAGGTATAAGCAACCTCTAACGCCCAGCCGCCTGGACCACAGCCGATATCCAAAACACTTTGAATTGGCGTCAGGTCAAGCTCTGTTGGAAAGAGACCTCCCTGAGCGCGATTATAGAGCATGTTCTGTTCAAGAAGCCGCGACGTCTCAGCACCCTCTTCAACATCTATGAGATACGTGCTCTCAGCATCATCTGTTGCTGACATTCTAGTAAAGCCTTTCTGTTCTTACACCTTTTCTTGAGGTGGAGAACATAAATACTTCTATATTACCTGCTAAGCATGAAAATACGCTTTCAAACCCTTTTTGCTATGGTTGATGCCAGTATAGTTACATAATGAGGAACATGTCAATGAATCTATGCATATCAGGCTACTTAAAATAGTAATCGGTACAAATAGGCCTCGATAGAAAAGCATTAAACGATGAGCAAAAGGAGGGGAAGGATGATACGCTTGAAAACATTAGATTCGATGAGCAGTCAGGAAAGTATTCTTTTATTTTTATTGTTGGTTTAAGCGTAAAAAAATATCTACAGATGAAAAAGTGAGAGTGATCATTTGCAGGAACAGTAGTTGTTACTGATTGTAGCCTGTTGGCGTGTTAGCAATGGTATCTGCAAGCTATCAGTGGCTTATAGACGTATTGAGCAGATTATTTATGGATAGATGTCGTAGGGAAAACACAGAACCACCATGAGGAGTGCTGTTTATGTCCCAGAATAAACTTGATACTCCTGTACTTTATCCAACCGCCAGCAATGCTGCTTTTGAGTACAAATTTCGCTTTCTGCCCTGGATATGCTTATTAGGAATCGTCGTAGTTATTACTATAGCAGATTTAACCTTTATTGACCGCCATTTCTGGCTCTATACCGTGATTTACCATCATTTGCATCCGGTGAAACGCCCCATAATTCCAGGTGCAGTTGGCGAGGCAATGCCACTTAATTTGATTAAATCATTACCCCTGACATGTGCATTCGTAGGATTATTTAGTATTCTTTTTACATTCTACTTTTTAGCTGTTCGCTTTCTGCCACGCTTAATAAATCAGCGCTATATCTTTCGTTCGACTATTTTAATGGGCATCGCCTATATCTTGTTACCTGTTGTCACTTCACAAGACATCTTCTCCTACATCGCCTATGCTCGCATGGCTGTGTTGTATCATTTAAATCCTATGGTGGTAGCGCCAACCGCCATCAAACCCGATTTCGTCTATGGTTTCTTATACTGGGTGAACCAACCTTCGGTCTATGGTCCGACATGGCTGGCCATTACTTCATTGCTACAGATCATAGCCAGTGTTATTGGCTTTAAGTATGTACTATCTATGGAGTTGTTATTACGTATCTTTGGCTTTATGATGCACCTAGGATCCACACAACTCGTCTGGATATTGAGTGCGCAACTGAGGAGCAGCAACGCAACCGTGTCTGAAGGAGACTGGCAGAGAAGAAGATTACGTACTACCCTGGCATTTGCCTGGAATCCGTTTTTACTATTAGAAGCCTGCGTGAATGCACATAACGACATCACCATCCTCTTTATGCTCCTGCTCTCACTCTGGTTCCTTATTCCACATCCTGAGAATAAGCGCATAGCATATGTAAGCGCCATAATTATATTAGCCCTGCTCGCCTGTCTGAAAATCTCCTATATCGTACTGCTACCAGGCATTTTATTATTTATCTTACTGCAAGGAGCCGCAGTTAAAAGTCTGCGGACACGTATCTTGCAGACGGTAGTATCGATCATCGTATATAGTGGTTTGATTATAGGTATGCATGCACCATTTTGGGATCATGGTGCTTTACTCAATGTATTGCAAGTGACGCCCTCGGCTTCACGCAACACAAATAGTTTTTATGAAACGGTTGTAAATATATATGCCAGCTTCAAAGGAATTCCCCTCACCCATAAAATGGACCATGGCTCGCGTTTAGAAATAATGTCACATATGGTAAGTACAGGCTTGTTTCTGCTTATCTATGCCGCAATCTGTATACGCTCGATATGCCGGCCACGATATATTAATACATGGCCGGCATTGGTGGCCTGGCTGGCCTTTACATGGCTCCTATATTGTGTGGTGGGTTCGCCATGGTTCTGGCCCTGGTACACCATCATTCTCTTTGGCTTATTTGCGCTATTAGAGGTAAACCAAGAGGAACAAACGACCAGGCGTGAACCTGTACATTTTGTGTTTGGCGCGTTGGATGTTGCTTTATTTGGACGTTTATTATCTGTGAGTATGGTTAGTCTCTATTGTCTCTGGATTTTCTACAATCTGGTCCCCAACTTTCAGTTTACCTATTTTACCAGCGTCTTTGTCTGGGGTATTCCTTTTCTAATCATCGGTATGCGGGCCGCCCAGAAACATATTAAGCAAAAGCTCCTCTATATTAAGCCATCTTTAGACAATCAGCCGAGCGTATAAGTGATGATATTTCCATCCGATAGAGCCGCAGTAAGGACCGGCGAACGTGTGCTGGGCGCAAGAGTAATCGAATTGAGCGCAGCCAGAGTATCATTCCCATTTTTGATAAGATACGGATCTGCCAGTTGAGGATTCCAACAATAGATATCCCCATTGTTTAATGCAATAAAAACACCATCAAACCCGGAATTATAGGCCAGGTCTGTTACAGAATCTGAAAATGTATAGCTATACTTTGTGTTTCCGTTCGTATCGATAAAACAGAATGTATTGTTCATAATGACAAGAATTTGATATACATCTCCAGGCTGCCAGGCAACCATCGTAATAGTTGAAGCAACTTCAGGTGACCAACTGTGGATTATTCGTGTATTTTGCGCATTCCAGAAAGCTATCTGGTTACGTGCTGTGATAGAAACAATTTGCCGCCCATCTGGAGACCACGCCAGATAATGGTTTTCATTATTTGCTTTGACCTTTGGATTTATAAGCGTGTTGGTATAATGACCTATTTCGATAAATTGGTTTGTCGGCGGCTGGAATTGCAGGAGATGTGTCGTACCCTGAAGCGTATCAACTATGGCCAGTATATAATTTTTAGGCGCCCAGGCAATTGTATAAGTGGTGGTATCTGTATCGGACTGCTGAGTCTGTCCACTATATACTAATGCAGGATCCAATAATTTCACAATCGCGTCGCCCTTTGACGTATCCCTTAGAACTTCCATCATATAGACTTCTTTTTTAGTAACGCAGGCCAGGTACTTTCCATCATAGGACCAGGAAAGTGCCATGATCGATGTAGGTGAAACCTGCATACTGGCCACAGGATCAGATATTTGTCCATTCCAGATATTCACGCTGCCCCGAGCGTTGCTTGAGGCATAATAATCTCCCTGTGGAGCGTAAAGTACAGCATTCACCCCCCCTTGATCCTGTTGCTTACGCGTATGGAGAATATTGAAGCGTTTCACTGGTATATGTGTAGGCGCATGGAATTGATTAGCAACCAGCCCTCCCACGCCCCCTACACCGCCAATCAGGATTCCCAGCGCCAACATGCGTTGGATCGTGTGACGTCGTGTAAGGAGCCTGGCCGGAGCTGGCCTCTGCATTTGCTGTTGACCGTTAGTAGAACTTGAAGTAGTAGTATTTGTAGCCAGTGGTTTTGCTATGGATAGTGTGCCAGGAGGACGTACTTGATGGGAAGAAGGGTTGTGTTGCGCATATAGACGTTCTAACTCAGCCTGTACTACCTGTATACTTGCAGGTCGTTGATCGACCTCGATAGAAACCATCTTTTGCAACATCTGATCCAGTGCGGCTAGATTAGTAGTAGCATACAGGCGTAGTGGTCCAAAATGAAAAGGATTTTCCGCAGGATCAATACCGGTTAATAACTGGTGAAGGATAGCTCCCAGACTATAAATATCAGCACGTGTAGTCGTTTGAGCCTTGCCATATTGCTCTGGAGCAGCATAACCGGGAGAGCCAAACTGCAGCGTGTCCCTGGCCTGGCCAGGCTTGAAATAGCGCGCGATCCCGAAATCGATCAAATAAAGCTTACCAGTTGGGGTACGTATAATATTGCCCGGTTTAAGATCTCTAAAGACAATCGGAGGATTATGTGTATGGAGATAATCCAGGACCGAGCATAATTGTATACCAATATCTAACGTTTCGGTGAGCGTCAATAGACGCGTGGCATCGGGCTGTTCTGGCCGCTGTAAATAGGCCTCTAGGGTTTCCCCATCAATAAAATCCATCACCAGATACCAATTATGCTGATCGGTAAAGTGATTA
Organism: Dictyobacter alpinus; assembly: GCF_003967575.1. Lineage (NCBI taxonomy): Bacteria > Bacillati > Chloroflexota > Ktedonobacteria > Ktedonobacterales > Dictyobacteraceae > Dictyobacter > Dictyobacter alpinus. The sequence goes on along the minus strand of NZ_BIFT01000002.1, from coordinate 1,970,756 downwards.
TAGATACGTGGTAAACGGGCATGAGAAAGCCTGGAAAGAATACTTACCTCACGATTAAAACCATCCGTAGCCTCAATAGTCTCCTGCATCGTCAAATTGCGCAACATAATCTTTTTAATAGCCACAATTTTATGCTGTTGCTGTATATCTTGAGCTTTATAGACCGCGCCAAAGCCACCCAGGCCAACTTGAAAGAGGAGGCGATACCTATGTTGAAGTAATATCTCCTCATCAGCGTCTATTAATAGTTCATGCAAGTCATACTTACAGGCAAAACACTGTTGCGCAAGCAAATCATTCGCTGCCCCGCACTTCTGGCAGTAAAGAATAGACTGTTCCATTGATGTATCCTTGCTGCACATCCATAAATGTTTATCTGTGTACTATGACGAAGAACACAGGCAAGATATTGCAATAATGAAGTGAAAGTGCGAACGAACTTCTATATGGAACGTAGGAGTGGAAGCACTTCAACTCTCTCATGTAGAGAGTTGAAAAGGGCGGGTAGGCAACCCTGATTAGAGAAGATGAAAGTAGAAACGCGCCAGTTCTGCTATAGAAGGAGGCCGTGTCGAGTAGTCACGCCCGACACGGCCTCTTTCTATCTCATGCGATCGCCGTAGGCCAGAGGTGTCAAAAAAGAAACCACACAACTCTCAAGCACAGCAAAGTACACAAATAACATAGAAAAAATCTAAAAAACCTACACTACCGGAACAACCTCTAACAGCGCACAACGACCTCTGGTTTTTGTTGACAGCATATCTGACTGCTCCTCAGTACAAACCAGACTATAAACACGATAGAGTTGATCCGTATAAGAAGTAAAGTTGCCAATAATATCTTTAAAGCATTGCTCCAGATATTCAATTTCCTTATATACTTTTGTTTTATTGGCACTATCCATTGGTACGATCAACTGCATCTGATATTGTGTCATAGTGATATCTTCTCCTACAGCTCGAAGCCTGGTAAAACACGCCTGGGCAATATGTGTGGATGGCATAAAGTATCCCTGATCAATAAGGTAACGGATACTTGTGGAAAGGATTATCGTGTATCTGTAATAACAGACAAGGATAACTAAAAAGAGGAGAGACACTGAATGGATCTGTATTTCCCCTCGGCAAGGTCTTGTTTTTTGCGAACCTCATTCTATAAAAAGGCTAAAAGAAAATTGCAGAAGCCGTCCCTCATGGAGGGCTTATCACATCTTACTTCTCAATAGAAGAGGCACCTATGCCGAAGTGGTGTAGCCAAAAAACTACTTTGCTGCTGTGATATTTATCAGGTATATCCTGTATACGTTGATCATTCAACATATACTCTCCTGATAATACATTTGGAAGAGCGCCAGGGTTATATTCCCCTTGTTTTGCTTGTCCATATAGAATAACACGTCCACAATTATTATTCAATATCTTTGGGCCTTTGTTCTCAGGACTTTTTAATGTTCGTCCAGAGATCACTCGCAAGCGATCAGATGTACATTATTTCAGATGTGGAGTGTGTGGCGCGCGGCTGCAGCCGCGCGCCACACACTCCCAACCCGGCGCCGCAGGCGCCAAAAAGGAACATGAAAAAGCCCTGCTTTGTTCTGAATATCTGTGTAGTAGACGTTAGCAAATTAGTTTGTTGTCTTAAAGAGCCATTGATCAGCCAGGATGCTCGCCTTAATTAAAACCAGAAGTGGGAGATGTCTTTTATTCACTAAACTATATCGTCAGATTTTTCAATTTTGTTTAGCATGCTGGGATGCGTGTCGTTAAAGCGAAGATATGCATCTTTGGTGCTGAAAAGGGCAACAAAAAACCACCCATGTGGGCGGGTGAGACGGCGACTTCCTATTTTCCCACGCAGTTGCCCACGTAGTATCATCGGGGAGGAAGAGCTTAACTACCGTGTTCGGGATGGGAACGGGTGTACCCTCTTCGCTAAAGTCACCAGCTCGCCTGCACAGACAAGTGGTTTTTTCTGACGAAGTGTATCATACCCGAAAGACTGGTTCTTGTCAATACATTGGTGATCACTTGTTAAAAATTCGCTTTTTTTTCACTAAAAAAGAATTTGCTAAAAGGCAAGGCTTGACAAAATGGGAGGAGTGTGGGAGAATGCATCTTGCCGCTGAACGTAAAGGTAAAGCCGCCTGGGAAGACGGTTAAGAGCAATTTTCTCATTTACGAGAAAGATGCTTGACAACCATGACGGTCTGTGGCATAATCAGCGGGCTGTCGAAATGAGATAATCACTGAGCTCTCCGAGTATTGGTGCTCCTATCCCTTCGCATTTGTTGTGCCACGCTAAGGTGGCTCCCTCGAGATCACTGATCTCCTGTGTATTTCCCAACCAATGTGGTGAGAAATAAGGGGGGCTTTGGCCTTTTTTGCAGGTGATGATGTGGGTTCTCCCTCTTACGAGTGAGGGACACGAGATCTTGGGCGTCGGCGAAAATCCCTCGGGAAACCGCTTGACAAACCACAACAGATCTGCGATACTACAGCACGTGAGACAAGCAAACGAAAAATATTCAGCGCTTGTTGCACATGAAACAAACGTTTCACATGGTACCTTGACAACTGAAGAGTGGAAAGCAGAACAGCAACTGGAACACATGAATAGGTTTCATGTTCCTGTCAATTCGATCCCGAGCGTTCGCGTTCGGTGATCACACAATAATCTGCGAACAAATTACAGCCAATGTTGGAAGACTTGGCCTTGATCGCAATTCTCATGCAATTTCTTCACCCTCGTTGAGGATGAATGAATCATAAAATTGGATGGCGAGTTTGATCCTGGCTCAGGATAAACGCTGGCGGCGTGCCTAACACATGCAAGTCGAACGCTCTGCGCAAGCAGGGAGTGGCGGACGGGTGAGTAACACGTGGGCAATCTACCATCAGGTGAGGAATACCGGCGAGAAATCGCCGACAATACCGCATACGCTCTTTCGCGAGGAAGAGCAAAGCTCGCAAGGGCGCCTGAGGATGAGCCTGCGCTCGATTAGTTTGTTGGTGAGGTAATGGCTTACCAAGACTGCGATCGATAGCTGGTCTGAGAGGACGATCAGCCACACTGGGATTGAGAACGGCCCAGACTCCTACGGGGGGCAGCAGTGAGGAATTTTCGTCAATGGGGGCAACCCTGAACGAGCAACGCCGCGTGCAGGATGAAGGTTTTCGGATCGTAAACTGCTTTTCTCTGGGACGAGAACGGACGGTACCAGAGGAATCAGCCCCGGCTAACTACGTGCCAGCAGCCGCGGTAATACGTAGGGGGCAAGCGTTGTCCGGATTTATTGGGCGTAAAGCGCACGCAGGCGGTCAGATCAGTCTGGGGTGACAGTCGTCGGCTCAACCGACGAAGTACTTCGGATACTGTCTGACTTGAGGGCTTCAGAGGGACACGGAATTCCGGGTGGAGTGGTGAAATGCGTAGATATCCGGAGGAACACCGATGGCGAAGGCAGTGTCCTGGGAAGTACCTGACGCTCAGGTGCGAAAGCTAGGGGAGCGAACAGGATTAGATACCCTGGTAGTCCTAGCCGTAAACGATGACCACTAGACGTTGGGGGTATCGACCCCTTCAGTGTCGTAGTTAACACAGTAAGTGGTCCGCCTGGGGAGTACGGTCGCAAGATTAAAACTCAAAGGAATTGACGGGGACCCGCACAAGCAGCGGAGCGTGTGGTTTAATTCGATGCAACGCGAAGAACCTTACCAAGGCTTGACATGGATTTGCACCAGCCGTAACTGGTTGTCCCTTCGGGGCGGATCCACAGGTGCTGCATGGCTGTCGTCAGCTCGTGTCGTGAGATGTTGGGTTAAGTCCCGCAACGAGCGCAACCCCTGTCGTTAGTTGAATTTCTCTAGCGAAACTGCCATTTTAAAATGGAGGAAGGCGGGGATGACGTCAAGTCAGCACGGCCCTTACGCTTTGGGCGACACACACGCTACAATGGTCAGGACAAAGAGTCGCGAACTCGCGAGAGGGAGCCAATCTCGTCAAACCTGGCCTCAGTTCAGATTGGAGGCTGCAACCCGCCTCCATGAAGTTGGAGTTGCTAGTAACCGTAGGTCAGCACACTACGGTGAATACGTTCCCGGGTCTTGTACACACCGCCCGTCACACCACGAAAGTTGGCAACACTTGAAGCCGCTGGGCTAACTCGCAAGAGGGGCAAGCGTCGAGGGTGGGGTCAGTGATTGGGGTGAAGTCGTAACAAGGTAGCCGTACCGGAAGGTGCGGCTGGATCACCTCCTTTCTAGGGAGCTTAAGCATTGGTCAGGAGTCATCCTGGCACACATGATGCTTCACTTCCAGGTCGAACAGGACGACGAAAGTATTCATCCAGCAGTTGGGCTGGTTTCCACTCTCCAGATGTTGGGGTCAACAGACGCGCACTACGGTGTGCGGCCTGCCAGCATCGCACCTTGACAACCAAATACCGTATATCTTCAATTTTGCTGAGCCATGATAGGTCAGCCAGAGTTGAAGCAGAGGATCGCTGTTCTTTCTCGCAAGAGGGAGAATGGCAAACAAGCATTCACAGATCAAACATGATGAAGAGAAGAGAACAAGCTACACAGAGTACGAGGTGGATGCCTTGGCGCTAAAGACCGAAGAAGGACGCGGAGACCGGCGAAACGTTTGGGGGGAGCTGCATACAAGCCATGAACCCCAAGATTCCGAATGAGGCAACTCCTCCAGAGTGATGTCTGGAGACCGCCTGCTGAACACATAGGCAGTGACGGGGGGCAGCGGGTGAACTGAAACATCTCAGTAACTCGACGAAAAGAAATCAACCGAGATTCCCGTAGTAGTGGCGAGCGAACCGGGAGGAGCCCAAACCAATCATCTTTCGAGATGGTCGGGGTTGTAGGACCGATAACAAGCAATGACGAACTACTTGAACGCGTTGGAAAGCGCGACCAGAGCGGGTGAGAGTCCCGTAGAGGACGGTTTGTTAACGTGGATCGGTATCCTGAGTACCACGAGGCACGTGAAACCTTGTGGGAAGCTGGGGGGACCACCCTCCAAGGCTACACATCTTTAGCGACCGATAGCGAACAAGTACCGTGAGGGAAAGGTGAAAAGCACCCCGAGAGGGGGATGAAACAGACCCTGAAACCACGTACTCACCAGCAGTCAGAGGCCACTGTTCCGTTGCGGAACCAAGGGCTGATGGCGTGCCTTTTGTAGAATGATCCGGCGAGTGCATCGTCGTAGCGTGGTTAACCAGCGTTAAAGCTGGGGAGCCCCAGGGCAACCGAGTCTGAACAAGGCGGATGTTGCGGCGATGCGACCCGAAACCGTGTGAGCTATCCATGAGCAGAGTGAAGCGGATGTGACAGTCCGTCGAGGCTCGAACCCACCAGTGTTGCAAAACTGGGGGATGACTTGTGGATAGGGGAGAAATTCCAATCGAACACGGAGATAGCTGGTTCTCCCCGAAATGTATTGAGGTACAGCTGTATGAAACACTATCCTGGAGGTAGAGCACTGAATGAGCTAGGGGCCACGTGCTGGTTACCAAACTCAACCAAACTCCGAATGCCAGGACAGCATGCATGCAAGTGAGACGGCGGGGGCTAAGCTTCGTCGTCAAAAGGGAAACAGCCCAGACCATCGGCTAAGGTCTCAAAATCCTTTCTCAGTGTCAAAGGGGGTCACAACGCCCAAACAGCCAGGATGTTGGCTTAGAAGCAGCCACCATTTAAAGAGTGCGTAATAGCTCACTGGTCGAGTGTCGTGGCACCGACAACGTATCGAGGCTTAAGAGAGGTACCGAAGCCATGGAATCCTGCTTTGCAGGGTTGGTAGGGGAGCGTTCTGGAGCAGAGAAGCCAGACCGTGAGGACTGGTGGAGCGATCAGAAGTGAGAATGCCGGAATGAGTAGCGTCATGTCTGTGATAACCAGACACACCGAATGCCTGAGGGTTCCTGGGCACCGTCAATCGTCCCAGGGTGAGTCGGGTCCTAAGCCGAGGACGTTATAGTCGTAGGCGATGGCAAGCAGGTTGGACATTCCTGCACCGGAGAAATTTGTGATGAGCAATGGGGGGACGCGGTAAGGAAGGTGAGCCCATCGATTGGACAGGATGGGTCTGTATGATGAAGTGCGAAACCGAGGAAAATCCCGGTTTCCTGTGCATGACACATGCAGCGAGCGGACGCAAGTCTGCGGAAGTCATTGGCCCCTACGCCGCCGAGAAAAGCCTCTCGCCAGAATCTTCTCCGCCCGTACCGCAAACCGACACTGGTAGGCAGGGGGAAATCTCCCCAGGTGATCGAGCGACCCTCTGTTAAGGAACTCGGCAAATTGACCCCGTACCTTCGGAAGAAGGGGTGCCCTAGTAGCGAGCCTGCTTGCAGGAGCGTGAGGGGGTTGCAAGAAATTGGCTCAACCGACTGTTTACCAAAAACACAGGTCTCTGCGAACGCGAAAGCGGAAGTATAGGGGCTGACTCCTGCCCAGTGCCGGAAGGTTACGAGGAGCGGTGCACGTAGCTGCGAATCTAAGCCCCGGTGAACGGCGGCCGTAACTATAACGGTCCTAAGGTAGCGAAATTCCTTGTCGGGTAAGTTCCGACCCGCACGAAAGGAGTAACGAGTTGAGCGCTGTCTCGACAGAGGACTCGGCGAAATTGAAGTACCCGTGAAGATACGGGTTACCCACGACAGGACAAAAAGACCCCGTGGAGCTTTACTACACCTTGACCTGGAAACGAGTTGAAGCGTGCGTAGCATAGGTGGGAGTCGGAGAACCTTTCCCTTTGGGGGAGGGGGAGACAACAGTGAAATACCACTCTCGTTGCGGTTTGTTTCTCATACGTCACCGTGAGCCGGGACGTAGACAAGATCAGGCGGGTAGTTTGACTGGGGCGGTCGCCTCCCAAAGAGTAACGGAGGCGCCCAAAGGTTCCCTCAGGGTGGATGGACATCACCCGTAAGAGTGCAAAGGCAGAAGGGAGCTTGACTGCAAGACGGACAGGTCGAGCAGGGACGAAAGTCGGGCTTAGTGATCCCACATTCCCGAGTGGAAGGAGTGTGGCTCAACGGATAAAAGCTACCCCGGGGATAACAGGCTTATCTTGCCCAAGAGTTCACATCGACGGCAAGGTTTGGCACCTCGATGTCGGCTCGTCGCATCCTGGGGCTGGAGTAGGTCCCAAGGGTTGGGCTGTTCGCCCATGAAAGCGGCACGCGAGCTGGGTTCAGAACGTCGCGAGACAGTTCGGTCTCTATCCGTCGTGGGCGTAGGAAAATTGAGGGGCGTCATCTCCAGTACGAGAGGACCGAGATGGCTCGACCGCTGGTGCGCCAGTTGGCCCGCCCGGGCCAGAGCTGGATAGCTATGTCGAGAAGGGATAAGCGCTGAAAGCATCTAAGCGCGAAGCCGCACCCAAGACGAGTTTTCCCATCACATTCGTGTGATCAAGATCCCAGGAAGACGACCTGGTAGATAGACGACACGTGGACACCTGGTAACAGGCGCAGCGAAGTCGCCCTAATGATCGTACGGCTTGTTTCAATTAGTATCTTCATCGTGGACCTCGCGTGAGTGCTTCTCAGCTTCAATCATGGCTGACCAGTGACTCGGCAAAATTGAGGATATACCGTATTTCGGTTGATCAAGAACACAAGAGACGTTACTCAGCACGAGTAAGGTCTTTTTTGTTTGTCTCTCGCTTTTCTTCGATAAAGTTTGATTCGCATGAAATCCATGCTCCGCTCCTCGTTTTTGCGCCTTTGGCGCTCCAACGGTTTTAAATGTGGTGTCAAATCATGTGCAAAGCACACGATTTGACACCACATTTAAGAGAAGCATGGGCCCTTCAGGGCCCGCGTGCGGCTGGTTGCACCCGCGCTACTGAAGGTGGAAATCAAGCACGTATTTAAAAAGGGCTACTATAACAAATTCTTCAATGACTATGGCTGTGATCGTGATCATGATCATGGCTGTGGGGATGTCCCATATATGGTGCATGCGCGTCTATAATATTGCGGCGTTGCTGGGCCGGGACCATGAGATGTTGTTCGAGCCAGGTGATTACTGTTTCCAGGCCAACTCCTTCTTTCAGATTAGTGAAGACAAATGGCCGCTCACCGCGCTTGATCCGCGCATCATGGTCCATTACTTCTAACGAGGCCCCCACATAGGGTGCTAGATCAATCTTATTAATGATCAGCAGATCCGAACGCATAATGCCTGGACCGCCTTTGCGTGGAATCTTGTCTCCACCGGATACATCAATGACATAGATCGCGATATCAACAAGCTCCGGGCTGAAGGCGGCGGCCAGATTATCACCGCCGCTTTCAACAAAGATCAGCTCAAGCCCAGGCAAGCTTTCTTCCAGGTCGGCGATCGCTTCTAGATTCATCGAGGCATCTTCACGAATTGCGGCGTGAGGACACCCACCAGTTTCAACGCCACGTACCCGTTCCTGGGGAAGTGTACCCTGGCGAAGCAGGAATTCAGCATCCTCTTTTGTATAAATATCGTTGGTGACGACCGCCAGATTATATTTTGGCCATAGCTTTTTGCTCAAACGATCTACCAGGGCGGTCTTGCCACAACCCACCGGACCCGCAATCCCAACGCGAAAGGCACGTGTAAAGGTCGTATTCGTCATATATCATCTTCTTTTCTTTTTACCAGGCGCTATCTTATGAACAAGATTTTAGAATAAGAAATAGCGCTGTGCCAGTGGTAAACTCTCTGCAGGTTCGCAGGTCAGTAGTTCACCATCGGCCCGTACTTCATATGTCTCTGGATCAACCTCAATGTTTGGAGTAGCGGCATTATGAATCATATTGGCTTTTCCTATAGATCGGCAATTCTCTACTGCCACTACTTGTTTTCGTAGGCCAATCTGTTCAGGCAGACCAGCCTCCAGTGCAGCCCTGGAGACAAACGTAAGGCTAGTCGCGGCTGTCGCGCCACCAAACGAACCAAACATCGGTCGATAGAGTATTGGCTGAGGAGTTGGAATAGAGGCGTTCGCATCGCCCATCGCGCTCCACGAAATGAAGCCGCCTTTCACAATCATTTCCGGCTTAACCCCAAAGAGTGCAGGTTTCCAGAGAACAATGTCCGCTAGTTTACCAGGCTCGATAGAGCCAATATGCTGTGCTATACCGTGAGTGATAGCGGGATTAATCGTGTATTTGGCAATATAACGTTTGACGCGAAAATTATCACTACGGCCAGAATCTGGAGATAGTGGGCCGCGTTGAACTTTCATTTTATGTGCAGTTTGCCACGTACGCGTGACCACTTCGCCTACGCGTCCCATCGCCTGTGAATCGCTAGAGATCATACTGAAAACGCCCAGATCATGCAGAATATCTTCAGCCGCAATCGTTTCCGGCCTGATGCGACTCTCCGCAAAAGCCACGTCCTCTGGAACCGATGGATTGAGGTGGTGGCACACCATCAGCATGTCCAAATGTTCGGCAATGGTATTAATTGTATAAGGTCGGGTAGGATTTGTAGAGGACGGTAGAATATTTGGATAAGAGGCAATGCGTATAATATCAGGTGCATGCCCACCGCCAGCACCCTCGGTATGATAGGTGTGGATAGCTCGGTTACCGATTGCGGCAATCGTATCCTCTACAAAGCCTGCTTCATTGATGGTATCCGTGTGAATTGCGACTTGCACATCATATGTGTCCGCGACTTGTAAACACATATCAATGGCAGCCGGCGTGGTTCCCCAGTCTTCATGGAGCTTGAGACCGCAGGCTCCTGCACGCAACTGCTCTTCTAATGGCTCACGTGTCGAGGTGTTTCCCTTGCCCAGTAAGCCGAAGTTGACGGGCCAGTGCTCCACGGCCTGGAGCATACGTGCGAGGTTCCAGGCACCCGGTGTGCAGGTCGTTGCGTTAGTCCCTGTAGCGGGCCCTGTGCCGCCTCCAAGCATCGTTGTGATGCCGTTGGACATAGCTTCATAGATCTGCTGGGGCGAAATAAAGTGGATGTGCGAATCGACTCCGCCGGCCGTGACAATCATGTTCTCGCCAGCGATAACCTCGGTGCCCGAACCAACGATGAGATCGGGATCAACGCCGTCCATGGTATCAGGATTGCCCGCCTTGCCAACTTTAACGATACGTCCGTCGCGAACGCCGATATCGCCTTTGACAATACCCCAATGGTCGATAATGATGGCGTTGGTGATCACCAGATCCAGCGTGCCATGGGCTCCCTCACGGGTAGCACGGCTACTTTGGCCCATGCCGTCGCGGATAACTTTGCCGCCGCCAAAGGTGATCTCATCACCATAAACAGTATAATCCTTCTCAATCTCAATCAGTAACTCGGTATCAGCCAGCCGTACGCGGTCACCCGTGGTCGGGCCATAGAGATCCGCGTACATCTGGCGAGGGATGCGTAAACTCATACGTGTCGCCCTCTCGTCACTCTCTGCAATACTAGCGTAGCGTGCTATCATGAGAGACATTCCTCTGATGATGAATATTCTCTGATGTTTTGTGCGCCTTTCTCCGTGAGAATCTCTCTTTAGTATACTGTGAAAACGGCATCCTCGGTATTTGTCTACAACGTCACATGGTTGTTTTGTACATACTAAAGGTTGTCTGAGGATCATAGTTAAAAATAAGGGGGAGAGCCATTAAGGTGGTGCTTTGGGCTTGAGTTGAAAGATTACTGGTTACTGCGCTGGAAGGATTATAAATCGGAGGAGCATTATCTGTAACCTTATATGCATGTATGATCTTTTAGAAAGGATATAAAATGAAATATTGTGGCAAAATAGCCTTTCAATAAACACTTGAAGCCGTTCATGAAATGTGTATTTTCAGCTTGCGAACGAAGCGATCGTGATGCGGAACACTTAGCGTATGTTTTACCACTGCCAATCTAGAGACCCATTATTGACGAGGTGCCGCGCCACATCTCAAAAGGAGGTTTTATCCCTTTTGAGATGTGGCGCGGCCGTTCTGGTCTTAGCCGTTCACTTCACGTCGACCAATTGCGCGACAGCAGTCAGGCCAGTTGCTCCAGCCACGGCATATCTGGTAATGGCTTCTGCTTCGTAGCCGACTAACGTGACAGCTTCGGCGAACAGGTCCATATCGATGAGTTGGAGCTTCTGTAGATGGGAGGCCTTCTCGGTGGTAATGGCTGTTCCCAGCGCTTCGAGCGCGTAACTTCTTGCGGTTCCCGCACGTAGCACATCGACAAGAGCAGGGATGGCGAGGCCAATGTGTTCTCCAAATTGGAGGATGTCTTCAATATTCTTCTGATTCATCATCAATAAGGCATTATTGATAAGCTTGGCCATCTGCCCTGAACCTGCCGTTCCCATGTATGCGACTGTCTTTGAAAATGTTTCAAAGACAGGGCGACAACGTTCCGCCACCTCAGGCGCTCCTCCAACCATTGTCAAAAGCTGCTTAGCAACTGCAGCTGGATGGCCGCCGCTGACCGGTGCGTCGATAACGTTGACCTGGTATTTAGACGCAATGGTGGTGAGTTCGGCGGCAAACGCGGGGAGACCTGTCCCATGGTTGACCAGCACAGATCCCGGTTTCATATTTGCCAAAAGGCCACCGTCAAGAGCAATGTGCCAGATATCAGAGTCTTCGGTGAGGCAGAGCCCCACCACGTCACTCGCTGCCGCCATCTCACTGAGCGTGTCATATGCTTTATACTTCACTCCTGTTAACGCTTCGAGCGACTGTGGACGTCGCGTCCATACATGTAGCTCATAGCCAGCTTCAGAAATGGCGCGCGCGATCGGAGCCCCCTGATCCCCGAGGCCCACGAAGCCAATGGTCATGCTCGTTTGCAGAGTGTTCATGGTATTTCCTTTCCTTGAGTCATAAAGAGGTACATTGAAGAGAGAACAGAAGTATCAGGCAAGGAAGCGCAATGATGTTTCCCAGAGACGATCAGCATTCTCGGAATTGAGAGCATAGGATGCCACACCACTTATGTAGCCATTGCCATTCGTAACCACGAGAGCCTCATTGCAGTCCTCGAAGTATCGTCCACTCGCGCCCTGAAGGAGCGGCGATGCGGCCAATAAGACAGAAGTGGCTGCCCCCTGCTGTGGCATTTTCCGTCGTTCTGGAGGGGTCCGAAGACCTCCGACGTAACGCTGGAGGTTGGTTGCAATCGCCCCTGGCATCAATGCATTGGTTGTGATACCATCGTTTGCCCAGCGAGCAGTGGCTCCGACTGCGAAGAGGATAGTCGCAGTTTTGGACTGCCCATACGCAAGGAGTGGATCATAGGGGCGGAAGGCAAAGTGAATATCGTCGAAAACCACTGGCGAGATTAGATGCCCGGAGGAACTAACCACGACAATGCGTGCGTTCCCCGTAGCGGCCAGTGCGTCGTGAAGGCCGAGGGCCAGGGCAAAGTGTCCCAGGTAATTGGTGGCAAACTGCATTTCCCAGCCCTCAGGTGTACGCTGTTCTGGTGTTGCCATGACTCCGGCGTTAGCAATAAGGACATCTAGTGGTCTGGTCCACGTGGCAACAAACTCGGAGATTGATGTTCGATCAGCTATGTCGAGCCGGGCGACATGAACATTCTGGTTCCCTGTGGTGGTGATGATGTCTGTTGCAGCCTGTTTTCCTGCGTCGGTATTTCGCACGGCAAGTGTCACCTCGGCTCCAATGTGGGCCAGCGTTCGTGCCGTTTCCAGGCCGATCCCCGATGCCCCTCCGGTAATCACCACCTGTTTGCCTGACACATCAATGCCTTCTGCTACTTCATCAGCAGTAGAGAAAAATCCAAAAGGTGTCGTAATACGTTCCATAATTGTTCCTTTCGATCACTATATAAGCTTTGCAGCAATACGATGATTTTCTTCAGTTATGCTCTGGGCTGCCTCAGTATCTCTCCGTTCCAAGGCATCCCAATAGGCAACTTTTCCCTCAATATACTGTTTTCTAATTTGTAAGTGCTCGATTTGATATTCGAGTTCTTGCTATGCGTATGAGAGAGTTCCTTTTGTTGTATCGCACCCTGTGTTCTTTTCTCGAGCAATTGCAGATACGTTCGCATATCTTCTATTGGGAGATCACTGGCGCGAAGGCAAACAAGCGTCTTGACCATACGCACAGTATCGGCAGGATACCGTCTGTGACCACTACTTGGATCCCTCGGAACAGGTTGTATGATGCCAATCTTCTCGTAGTATCGAAGCGTGGGCTCAGGCAGACTACTCTGTTGAGACAATTCATGAATCGTGAATGATTCTGACTTTGGTATGCTTGATGCCATCTCTCATGGCTCTAGTATAGAAAACTTAAAGCGCTTTAAGTCAAGAGGTCAAAAATGAAACAAATTAATTACTCTGGAGGATGGGGGATGGGGACAATATGAGCTTCGCCTTTTTCAAGTTTCTCTAATGCCCGTTTCATTTCAATGCCGTAACAATAGTTTGAGGTCATGAAGTTGGCGCTTACCAATAAGAGCATGATATCTGCTGTATTTAATTCCTGGTCAGGACAGGGTAATGTCTATGTTGATGATATCTCTTTCAGTTAAGGTCAGGCGGCCGCAGGGATGAACTTTGCGGCCGTCCTTTACCAGATTCGTTGAGCCGAGTTATGTTGGACACTGGCTGCAAGCAGAGTGCGAATGGTGCATACTAAACGCCAGTAGATGGATGGTTCAGGCAAGGGTAAGGTCCTCAAAATAGGTTTCGCGATAGTACTCACGAAAGCCCAGGCTGGCATACAATCCTGCTCCCATGGCTGTGGACTGTAATACTGACCACTCGCACCCTTGCTTCTTTGCGAGGGCAAGTACGCGGGATAAGGTTGTCGCTGCGGCCTTTTGCCGCCGTGCCTCTGGTATTGTGGTGACCCAGTAGATGCCAGCCATCGTACCTTCTACTAAAAGAGAGGTGGCGCAGATCGGTTTTCCGGCGCGAAAACCGATAAAATTCCGGAAGGTGAAATGTGGTCCAGCGGCCTGGGCGGCATTGATGTATACACGTTGATACTCATGCGCCTGGTTCTCTCCAATCCCAAATCCGTCGCATAAGACCTTCCCCCAGACTTCCAGATCGGCCTGTGAAGAGGCCTCTGCAAGCGAAAAATCCTCTGGCTGCTCCTCATATTCAGAAAAATCACGTAACTGCAAGGCCATGGCTGTAAATTGTCCTTTATATGCATGTGGATAGCGGCTCAGCACAGTGGCCAGGGTATCTGGCGTGCAAAGAGGATCGATGATCCACGTGGTAGGAGCCTGTTTTTCTTGAAATATTCTCAGTACGGTCTCGACCTTTTCTTGTACAGACTCCTCCCGAAAGTGCAGGTCAAACACATAATTGGAGTGCGGGTATCCAGTATAAGACCAGCAGACCTCTGCATTGAGAGAAACTTTGCCCTCTGTCCCGTAGCCCAGCGTTTGGTTGAACAGAGACCGATTTGATGCCATTGCCTTTAGCAGCGTCTCATCCATTATAGTACCTCTTACTCCTCAGAACTATTTCATTTTCGCTTTCCTTCCGGGCCTGGCTCGCAAGCGAGCCGGAAAGAGGGAATGTTGTATGTGTTTTGCGAGCTCAGCTCGCAAAACACATACAACATTCCCTGGGCAAGCGCCGCAGGCGTGAGGAAGGACGGCTTTTAAATAGCCCTATCTTACTCCTCAGGGCTATTGACATTGAATGCCAATAATTATACAGTTAAATCTACCTTTTTGGTGTTTTTATTTTGACTACTTGTGTTGATATCTTGCTCTTTCTATGGAGGAAATGTGTGAGGGATTATGTGACCTTTCTCCCTCTGGTGAGCAAGCATGCACAGGAAAATCTCCTCTATTGCTCTATTGTCGGCTTCGCCAAAACTTCTCCTGATGAACGATTTTTTCGCAGTAATGTGCATAGTTATGAAATTTTTTATGTAACCGCTGGCAAAGGAAAACTCTTTGTGGAAGGTGTCCCCTATACGTTTGCGCAAGGCGATCTTGTGCTTTTAAATCTCCAGGCCGATCACGGTTATATCTCCGATGAATGTGATCCCTATGAATTTTTCTATCTGAATTTTCACTATCACGATTTGGCTCATCTGCCAGGAAGCTGGTTCCAGCTACAAAATCCTGTCATCTTGCATCTGGAGTCAGCGAGTATCGAATCTCTATTTATAAAGATTCTTGCGTATGTTGAAGGGCAGTCATCAGACTGGGAAGCGCAGGTTTCAGCGCTGATCTATCTGTTGCTTATGCAATTTTATGCTTTCCTATTTGCTAAAGCTGGAATGTCGTCATTCCAGCCTACCTGGATTGTGCCGGTGAAACAATGGATCGAACAACATCTGGAACAAAAGCTTGCTGTAGAGGACCTGGCAAAAATTGCGAACATCAGTACATACCACTTTATTCGCGAATTTAAAAAACATGTCCATGTGACACCCCTGGAGTATGTGATCTCACGCAGGGTTACCAGGGCAAAATACTTGCTTATGAAATCCAACCAGAGTATCGAGCAGATTGGCCGGATGGTAGGTTTTCCCAGTCAATACTCCATGATCCACAATTTCAAGCGCCTGGAAGGGAAAACACCATCAGCCTTTCGTAAATCGATCCAGGGATTGCACAATGTAGAATAGCGGCTAGTTTTTGCTTACAGGATTGAATGGAACGTCATTCGTTCATCGATATCCTCAAGTATGGCACCTATGCACTGCACCACTTTTATTCCTGTCTCTATTTTATTTATTTCTTTGATCGTTTGCGCAAATGCCTCGCGCCACTTACGTAGATCCTGCCGATACTGGCGCAATGTATCTCCTGGCAGGCGATCCAGGTAGATTGCTGGACCAGCCTCCTCACCGATCAGAGGCTCAAAATCGAACTCGCCTGATACCGGTTCTATTCTGGAAAAATAGTCTGTTTCGGCCTGTAAAAACAGCTGTACCAGATCTTCTCGTACCCCTGCATTACGCGGTGCGAACATGTCCTCCACTACCAGTGCTAGCCCCTCGTGCGTACTCATTGTTGGTTGGGTCAGTATTGTTCCGACAAATTTCGTCATCATTTCATATTGTGGGTTTACCAGCGGACCGGCGAAAAACTCAAACGCGTTGCCACCATCCGCTGCCAGGGATGCAATGTGGTTGCGACTTAATTCAGCATGTGGCAAAAACCAGCGTAGCCGGTCCCAACGCTGTGGAGGAACCAGGATTGTTCCTCCCAGAGAACCAAAACTACTTTCCAATGATTGGATAAGCTGCTTGCGGATCGGTCTGCTGCCTGTGATAGATTGGTCTGTCACATCTATCATATAATCTAATGGCGCGCTCATCTTGCGTAAATAGGGTATATCCGTTTCATCGCGAAACGACATGCCCCAGCCGCTTACCGCGATTGTCATCGCTGGCCATTTTGCTCGGATGTATGCTCCAAACTCAGCGTTTACGGCCGCATGATATTCCATTTCTCCCATCTTCCGACATTCATGGCAAGCGCATCTGCCCTGGTCCGCGGACTGCATCTCAAAGCCATCCAGGCCAAAATTGCCCATGAAATCGATCACGTTGCGTTGCCATACTTTAGCAAGTTCGGTGCTGTAGCACATAGCCACACCATTATCCGAGACAAAATTACCCCACCAAAAGCGGCCCTCCTCTTTTGCGACTTCTGGATATGTGCGAATGATCTCCTCAAAGCCCCAGCTATAGAGGCCTAATCCTCCCAGGACACGAATGCCCTGTGCATGAGCTGTATCAATTAGCTCACGAATATCGTGTTTACGCTTTTCACTAATGGAGTGCTTGATATCTGGATTCCAGCTATGGCTGATAAACAGGCCCCAGATCGCCACGGTATCAAAGCCCCATCGTTTGATTACTGAAAATAGCTCTCGATAATCGTGTAAGGTCTGCTCATCAAGATCAATGATCGGCCAGCGCTTTCCTCTGCGCGCGATCGTCGAGATATCGTTGATCCAATTCAAGAGTACCCTGTGGCGAAATGACGTAGCGGCCATATTTATACCTCTTCTTTCTGGGAAGTAGGATGATACACATATCCTAGTAGCAGTTCTTTCTCTATAAATCCCCACGCATAATACGTGTGAAGGGCGGCTGTATTATTCTGCGTCGTGGCTACCGTTGCCTCTCTGGCTCCAGCTTTATACATTCTGTTTAAGGCAGCGCCCACCAGCGTTTTCCCTATCCCTCGTCGTTGAACCTGTTCGTCTACCGATAGGCTGGCGATTGATCCCACCAGGCAACCTCTTTTACTCTGTAGATCTGGCAGCAGAGCCCATATCAGTTGTCCTACCCGTTTACCATCGATGAAAGCATGAATATGCTGAGGCTGAAGACCATGCCATGACTCTTTTTGCCATGCAGACTCAAAGGCCAGCAGTCCATCCTTCAGTTCAAGAGATCGATTCACATGCGCAAGAGGGGCGTGTTCATCCAGCGTTCTGGCCAGAAAGACGGAATGTTGTTGTAATTGAAATCCTTTCTGCACCAGCCTGACAACGACATGGGGAAGACTGGCCGAGAGCACCGGTTCGGTTCCCATATAGATGCCTTTATAAAAAGGATAGCCAGCCAAACTGGACCAGCCCAGGATCTCACGCGCACCCTGTTTCTGTAAATAGTTCAGTCCCTGTTCCAAGAGTGCATTTCCCATCCCCACCTCCTCCGTCGGAAAAAGCAGCAGCCGTATATTTCCTCGCGTTACATCCAGACCATGCTCTTTTTCTCTCCCAGGGGCGAATGTGCCATGAAATAGCCCCAGAGCGCGATTTCCATGATATGCGATTAGCAAGCCTTGAGCATCAAAATAGGATTTGTTGAGCACACGCTCTTCAAAAAGTGCTTCCGACATTTCTGCTACATAGGGAAAAGCTGAGGTCAGCTCCTGGAAAACGCGCACAACTCTATCTTTTTGCGCTGGTGTATATACCTCTATATGTAGAGGACCGGAAGTGTGTGGGAGTGCCATTGCTTTCTCTTCCTTCTGTGGGGTATTGTTTGTGCTGAACATGGGTTGGTAGGGATAACTATACTCTCAAGAATAGCCTTTGTGTTTTTGTATCTTGCTCAATACTATTGAAAAATTGCTGAATATCTACGATAACACTTCATTTTGTGCTATGAATTTCTATTGACTTTGTACAATCAATCGAGTACAATCACCAAATAAGCGTTGTTTTCCTCTAGTAATAGAAAGGAGCACTCCAATGGATAAGAACATTCTATTATGTGAGGCAGCCTTTCTGGACAGCATCTATCTGCCTCATTCTCTTTAAGATCTCATCACACATCTACTTATGAAGTAGAATTTACTTGCATAAGCCAGCCTTTTATTACTGACTATGCGTAGGCATTTTTTGTGTTGATAGGTCTCTCCTCCTGTTTGGAGAGCAGATGCTAGTATGTTCATAACAGATAGATATCTGTCTAATTTGCTGGAGATTTTTTGTGAAAACACTACAAAAAGAAACTGGTTTCCTTGGTAACAAGGGTGAGCGTTTATATTACGAAGTTGCGGGCTCGGGCCACCCTCTCCTCTTGATCCATGCGGGTATTGCTGATAGCCGGATGTGGGATGAGCAGTTCGATTTTTTCGCTTCTCATTACCGCGTCATTTCTTTTGATTTGAGAGGCTATGGTAGGACAGAATTGCCTGCTGGCAAGGTTTCAAATCATGCGGATGCAGCCAACTTGCTCAGACATTTACACGTGGAAAAAGCTTATGTTCTCGGTGTTTCATTTGGTGGGAAGGTCGCGCTCGATTTTGCTCTGGCTTATCCAGACATGGTTGCTGGTCTGGTCCTTGTTGCTCCAAGCATCAGTGGGCGCCCACCCGCAGAACAAGAGCGGCAGTTTGCTGTAGAAGAGAACAAGTATCTTGCAAAAGATGATCTGATTGGAGCTACCGAGCTCAATCTACGTATGTGGGTTGATGGTCCATACCGCACTCCTGAACAGGTCTCTCCTGCAGTGAGAGAACGCGTGCGGCAGATGCAAATGCATGCCTTCACTATACCTGTTCCAGAAGAAGCCGAAAATATTCCTCTGACCCCGCCAGCAGTTGATAGGTTGAGTGAAATATCTACTCCGACCCTGCTCATAGTTGGTGATTTGGATATTCCGGATAAACTTGTTATTGTGGATGAACTAACCAGGGGCATTGCAGGTGCCAGGCAGGTTCATATTCCACAGACTGCTCATATGCCTGGCATGGAGAAGCCTGAAGAATTTAATCATATTGTTCTGGATTTTCTACGCCAGCATGTTAATTAACGTCATGTGCGAATGTTATCCCGCACACCTCGCGCCTACAGCGCTCGCTTGTTCTTGAAAAGGAAGATGGTGAGGCAGTCGCGACCGCCTCACCATCTTCCTTTTCAAGAGAGTGGGTGTGGAGAGAACTTCAAGAGAGTGGGTGTGGGGAGAACTTGAAAAGAGCGGCCATGTGCAAATTTTGCACATGGCGTTTATTGGGCCTTTTGCTGCTAGCGTATCTTTATGCCTGGTCTTTTTTGATGGCTAGCGCGCCGTTGACGAGTCCATTATGGCCGTGGACGATACGGTTACCTCCAAGGGTTACCAGCTGAACTTCCTTTTCTTCTCCGGGCTCAAAGCGAACTGCGGTGCCGGCGGCGATATGTAAGCGCATGCCATAGGCTTGTTCGCGGGCAAAGTCTAGCGCTGTGTTTACTTCGAAAAAGTGAAAATGGCTGCCTACTTGAACAGGACGATCGCCCAGATTACGGACGAGCAGGGTCGTGGTTGTCCTGCCTGCATTGAGTTCGATATCGCCAGCCGCATCGTTAAGTAGATATTCGCCTGGTTTCATGGATCTCCTCCTGCGTTTTTTAGTTAATAGGATCATGGATGGTGACTAGCTTGGTACCATCAGGAAATGTGGCCTCGATCTGAACCTCGGGAATCATTTCAGCGATGCCATCCATGACATCTTCACGTGTGAGGATCGATCCTCCGAAGGTCATGACTTCGGCAACTGTTTTGCCATCGCGGGCTGCTTCCATGATTTCAGCGCTGATAATGGCGATCGCTTCTGGATAATTCAGTTTGAGTCCTCGGGCCTGCCGTTTGCGGGCCAGTTCCGCAGCCACAAAGATCAGCAATTTTTCTTGTTCACGCTGTGTCAGTAACATCGCTAACTCCTCTTCTCATCTGCCTTGAGGCAGTCTGATCGATTAGTATATTTTTCGTGGCGGGATGGCGTCCCGTCCATAAAGCGCTTGTGTTGCCAGATGCCAGAAGGTAAATAAACCAGCCGGAATAGCTGTGCCACGTTTACTGAGTCCGCGAACAACTAATCCATGCGCGGTCAGCGTACTTACTCCCCAGAGCATTTCGTTAGCAATGGTGAGTTGTTGAGCCATGTTATTTAGCTCGTGTTCAAGTTGTAACCATTGGCTGCCATCCAGGCCTACTTTACATATATAGAAGCTACAAAAATATGTATAGGGTCCAAGCCTTGCCAGAGAAGAAAGATTTTTTTGTTGGGGCTGCAATTTGATCTGTTCGATGGCGATTGGCCTGTTTGCCGCGCTAATGCGACTACTGATCTGAAGCAGGTCATAGTCAAATACTTCACCACGAGCCGTACGACCAGGCGCAATGGTCTCCCACCAGAAAAGCCCTGCTCCTTGCTCTAACTGGATCAGGGTTTGTTGTTGATAACGGGATCCCGCGAAAGGAATCAGTGGATCGGGAACATACTCCAGCAGACCGTTTGTGGCTACCTGGATGCTTGTTTTTTGTTGGGAGGGAGAGGCATCTGGGTGGGTCCGATAGAGACGTGTAGCGCTGGTGGAGGTGAGCTGGGCATAGGCACCTGCTTCGACTTCTACTTTTAGTTCTAACTGATCTCCACCTAATATGCCGCCTGAAATATTGTGGAGATGAACCAATGCACCACCAGTAGAGAGCGGAAAGGCTCGAATTACTTTGAGTGGTGGACTTTGCTCAAGTACCTGCATCCGCGTTCGTTGCATTATGGTATCGCAGGTAAAGTTGAGATGTAATGTACCCTGCACAGGCTTTTTGGACATGAGTATGGTTTGAATCTTTACGTACTCAACTTTCTATCTTCACAATATTTGTCTAATAGAGGAAGACAAATCATTGCGTGGAGCAGGCAGGCGCGGCATTGCGTTTACACACCAGATGCAATAGTATTGCTGCTCAGCGCTGAGCGGGGATAGATGCTTCTCTCTTATTTTAACTGATAAACAGTCGTGTAGTAACCAGTGGATGTCGCATGCTCCCTATATCAAGTAACGGTGTAAAAACTGTGAGTTCTTCAAGCTGCTCGCTGGTATCCAGACTTCTCTGGGACACATCGATCAGAATGGGTTTTAAGCGCCATAAGATACCGCTCGCCTGACTTTGTCCTAGGGGGAGGAGTCGCTGGCAGGCTGATATGAAGCCTGTCAGTGACTGTTGAAGATAGGCCAGGACGGTGGTTGTTTCATCAATACCTGAGATTGCGCTAACCAGGCCAAAGGCTGTACTATAGTGGATATCTGTTTGTTGGATTTTGGCTGTTTGTAGAATTTGGCGCAATAGCGCATTATCTTCCAGAGAGAGTACTAATTGTAAGAAACGGCGTCCCAGTGTGGCACTGGCAATTCTACTTTCACGAGCAGTTTTAAACGCACTCAAATGCATATTGAGTGTGGACCATTTGAGTGTTAGCTGGTCAGTATCAGGCAGTTGTGCCAGTCGATAGCTAAATCGACAAAAGCTGCTTTCAAGCTGACCTGTTTCCAACAGAAACTGTTGAAAAAAGCTCTCTAATTGGGTTACACTCAAATCATCTTCAACGGTCAATGTTTCTAGACCAAATGAATGTGCCGTTGAACCAATAGGTAGAGCACTATCAGCTAATTGAAGTAACTTTAAAAATGATAAAGTATCAATATGCATTCTCCTCCACTAAAGTTGTGAAGAGTCTATTTTCCTGAGCTAAATTTTAAAAACTACGAAATTGTTAGTAGTTTACCTCAGAGAGACAAAAAATACAATTTCCCAGCGTAAATTATTTGTGGGTCTTATCTATTTTTCAATACGGCATACAAACTGCTTCTAATATAAAATAGAGGAGTGTAAAATATGGCATCAACACGAGAGCGTATTCTTAATACTACCAGTAACCTGCTTAAAACGCAGGGATATCATGCGACTGGTTTAAACCAGATTTTGATAAAAAGTTGTACTCCCAAAGGTTCTCTGTACTACTATTTTCCAAAAGGGAAGGAAGAGTTGGCTGGCGAGGCTATTCGTTCTACTTCACAAACAATTGCAGAGCGCATCCAGACTCATCTGGCTACTTATACTGATCCAGCCGAGGCTATCTCGGTTTTTGTGGGATATATTGCTCAGTACATTGAGTTGTCGGATTATCAGGCTGGTGGACCGCTCATGATTGTTGCTCTGGAGACGGTTAATTCGAATGATGGACTGAATACTGTCTGCCGGGAAGCCTATCAATTAATCCAGGATGCTTTTTTTCATAAACTGGTTGATAGTGGCTTTTCCACTGAAAAAGCGAGCACTCTGGCAGAGTTTGTGGTAGCTTCAATTGAAGGTGGCACGATCTTAAGTCGTATCCAGCATTCGGGCGCGCCTCTTTATCGTATCGCAGAAGAATTAAGAGTGTTTCTGAGTGTAGCAGCAAAAGAATGATGTGCTCTATAAAAAAACACATGGACGACTGTAATCGTCCATGTGTTTTTTTATAGAGTGTAGTGCATTAGCCATTAGGCTTGAGGATAACTTTGATGCAATTATCTTCTTTATGTTTAAAAATGTCATAGGCATGGGGTGCCTCATCCAGTGTCATGCGATGGGTGATGACAAATGAAGGATCGATCTCCCCGGATTCAATTCGCTTGAGTAGAGGTTTGAGGTAGCGATGGACGTGTGTCTGTCCCATCTTAAATGTCAGACCTTTACCAAAGGCGGCTCCCATTGGAATTTTGTCCAGGTAGCCTCCATAGACGCCTGGTAGCGAAACCGTTCCACCTTTTCGGCAGGCCTGAATCGCCTGACGCAACACATGTGGACGGTCGGTTCCTAGATGTACTTTTTGCTTGACCGTATCTAAGATCGCTCCTGGTGAGGTTCCATGAGCTTCCAGGCCAACTGAGTCGATACAGGCATCCGGTCCACGTCCTCCGGTCGCTTGTTTGAGCAACTCGACAACATCCTGACCTTCGTAGTTAATGACTTCAGCCTTACTCTGTTCCCTTGCCATCTGCAAACGTTCGGGGACGCGATCAATGGCAATAACACGTTCCGCACCCAGCATATAAGCACTTTGAATCGCAAATTGTCCAACAGGGCCACAGCCCCAGACCGCTACCGTATCTCCCGGTTGGATCTGGCAGTTTTCCGCAGCCATATAGCCGGTGGGGAAGATATCTGACAGGAACAAGGCCTGCTCATCTGTTAGATTGTCAGGAACTTTAATCGGACCAATGTCGGCGAAGGGAACACGTACATACTGCGCTTGTCCCCCGGCGTAGCCACCATATATATGCGAATAGCCAAAGAGTCCAGCTGCCGATTGTCCATATAAGCTTTCCGCTAGCCATGCATTTGGATTAGAGTTGTCGCATAAGGACCACATTTCTCGCTGGCAGAAAAAGCAATGGCCGCAAGCAATGGTAAAGGGCACAACCACGCGGTCGCCCTTTTGTAGATTATCAACCCCTTTGCCGACTTCAACCACCTCGCCCATAAATTCATGGCCTAGAATATCGCCTTTTTTCATACTAGGAATATAGCCATCATAAAGGTGCAGGTCGGATCCACAGATAGCTGTAGTGGAGATCTTGATAATCGCGTCTCGTGGATTAAGTATTTCTGGATCTGGTACATTTTCAACGCTTACATTATGGGTGCCATTCCAGCATAATGCCTTCATATATTTACCTCGTTACTTTCTACCTTTTCCTGTGGGCTGTCCTTTGGTGGTTGCAATTTCGTTTGCCTCCATCAATTGTCTGAAGCGGCGTAGTATTTCAGCAACCTCATATTCGGATGCGGAACTCGCGACATGGCTTAACAGTTTACCAGCTGGATTTGTTTGGAAGAAGTCGAGTTCAAGCGTGACAATCGTTCCTCGACCCTCACTGGCTGGCTGAAAGTATACCTTGCCAGCATTAGCGGTGGTAGGTTGTCCATGCACATGCCATGCGATCAATTCTCCAGGTTTATCTTCCAGTATTTCCGCATTCCACTGGTTATCTCCACTGGCAGTCCAATGATAAGTTCTCTCACCAGTTTTATTCACAACCTTAATGCCAGGCATATAGAGAGGAGCCATTTCCAGGTCGCGCCAGAACGTATAGAGATCCTGCGCATTTTGCTGAACAGTTTGTGAACGTTTCACACGGATCCCTTTATCGCCAGGTATGATGCTCACATTCGCTGAAAGCTGCTGCCCACCAGTATTTATATTCAAAGCTTTATAAAGAGGACTACGTCCAGAGGCGCCACGATATATCAATCCAGCGCCAAGCATCGCCAATCCCACTCCCAGCCAATCCTTACGTGTAATCCCATAGGTTGAAATAACTCCGCCACCAATAGCCGAAATCCAACGCTCTACCTGTCCCACATTTGTCGCTGAAGTTTCCAATTGATTTATTATGTCAGGGGCATTAACTCCCAGTGTCGTTTTTGGTTGTACAGAAGCCATAATCTCCCTCATATTGTTTGCATAAATGAACTCAATTAAACATATGAGTATCACGCAACAAGAGAATCCCTGGTTTCGTTAGTTTCCATTTCTTATGATGCTCAGCATTTCTGATATCGATGAAGGAGTGGATCTTTCAACCTATGAAGCTGGTATCGTGAAGCAATAAATCTCTCAACCCATTTATCTGAAGCTGGCATAGTGAAGGAGTGGATCTCTCAACCCATTTATCTGAAGCTGGTGTGGTAAAAAATGGGCTCAGCCCATTTTTTACCACACCAGCTTCAGATAAGCCAGTTCCCGTCAGGGAACGAGTGCGCCTGTGCAAAATCAAAACGAACACAATACAAATAGAAACTCAACCCACACCAACCCAAAAAAAATGATATCCCCTGCATTCCGGTTTGACAAACCTGTTATCCGGAAGAGGCCTTGCAAGAGATATCACTCTATGTAATACCCTATTTTTTGCGAATCCTCAACTTTTTGTTGAGATAAGAAATAGAGCTATTATGCGCCCTGGAAGAAATCTGCGTTGATTTTGATCCATTGCTTCCACTCACCAGGCACAGCAGACTCTTCGAAGATTGCTGTCACCGGGCAAGCTGGCTCGCATGCACCACAGTCGATGCATTCGTCCGGATTGATGTAGAGCTGCTCATGCTCATCATAACCATCTTCGCCGGGCCCAGGATGGATGCAGTCAACCGGGCAAACATCCACACAGGAAGCATCTTTAGTGCCAATACAAGGCTGGGTGATTACGTAGGCCATATTCAAAAATCCTTTCAAGATTAACAATTAGGGAACAATGAACCCTTCCCCATATTATTGTACAATTCATGGCTGGTGTAAATGTTATTAGAGGTTTTTTTTGAAACCTCCATTTAATCTCCTATTTAAAGTATAGGACTCACTGATGGTTGATTTCCATATTTCGTAAAATTACATTTTTGCTGGGGAAACAGGATGCCTGGCAGCGCGTATTTGTGGCGCTAAACTGAATATTGTGGCGACGAGCATCAAGATGAGCCAGCCTGTAATGACAGTTGTCTGGACCCCATATCGTTCTAGTAATAGTCCCACTAAAAATTGTCCAACTGGATTACTGATCGCGGTAAACATGCGGCAGGCACTGATGACGCGACCCCGAAGTTCATCGGGAATAATTGCCAGTCGGTAGCTGAAATAGGCGACATCTTCAAAAGGATCAACGAAGCTTATGCAGGCTTCTATCAAGCCTAAGACAATAGGATGTGGCGCCAGGATATAGCAGGGCCAGAGTAAGGCGAAGAGCCAGCGTATCAGGATGAGTATTTGCCCGACTGTAAGGAATTTTTGTGCCAGCGGAGCCAGGAGGGATCCTGTGATTGCGCCCAGACCACCAATAACAAAGATGCTACTGATGGTTGAATCTGAGGCGTGTTGTTGTTTGGCCAGTACAATGACGATCAATGCACCACTTGGTACTACCAATGCTGCCAGCGTATTCATAACATTAACTATACGTAGTACCGGTTGCCTCCATGTCCATCGCAGCCCTTCTTGTATTTCTATAATTAGATGGCGTCTTACCTGACTGCGCTGTACTTGAAAGGGAGTGCGAATAGCTGACAACGTGGCAATAGAAATAATGTAAGAGATAACATCAGCCATAAAGGGGAAGATCGGCCCCAGGGAGAAAAGCGGTCCGGCAATGGCAGGGCCAAGCAGAATTGAGGTCCCTTCTACGACTTCTTGCTGTGCCATGGCTGCTGGTAATTGTTCTTCTGACGCTACCTGGCTTAAACTGGATGCCTGTGCCACTCCAAAGAAGACTAGCAGGGTACCTTCAGTAAAGGCGGTAATATAGAGTTGCCAGATGGTCAGACTATGAAAGGCCAGTGCAATTGGTATGCTAAGCAGGCTACAAGCCCGGCCAATATCGCATAAAATCATGACACGTTTGCGATTATAACGATCCACCAGGGCACCGGCCACCAGGAAAAAAAGCATATTGGGTAAGGTACGAATGGTGCCCGCCAGCGCGGCGGCCAGCGCTGAATGAGTCATGTAGAGTACAAGTAGCGGAAATGCAAGCTGAGATATGCCTCCTCCTACATCTGAGATCGTTTGGCCGCTCCAGAGTAAGAGATAATCCCTGTTGCGCCAGAGTGAACCAGGCTTTTGTGCCGGTGGACGGGTGGCTGTATGTTTGTTAGGTGTAGACATGATTGTCCCTTTCATGTCCCGACCAGCAATGACTGACCAGGTAGTACCAGCCTTGTGTTGGATGATATTTGTCATTGCAGACGGGATAAGACTTGCGCAGGGACATATGAATGGCGTTGCAATCTCTGCTGGCCTTTTGCGCGACTATTTGTGGCAATTTGAGCCGCTGTACAGGTTTAAGGCGATGATACTATATATAAGCCGGGTGATCCAGAGGATTGCGCGATCACAGACATATGCCCGGCTATCAGCGGCATCAATACAAAGATTTGCAAGGGTGGGAGGTAGAAGGGAGCTATATTTTTACGAAAGCTATATACAGCTTTTATAGAAGTATAATTGAAAATTAGCGCCCCCCTGAAAGCTACCACGTAAACCAGGGTGCCGGGCTTACGTGGCGGAGGTGCTTGTGGCGCGATTCCTGTTACGATGGATGAGCCATCCTAGTGTGTGGATGCTCAATTGTAAGGAATAGATGAAAGGGTTGTTCATGCATTTATATTAACAGATAATGACGAAATCAGTCAATCCAATATTTTTCGCTTGCTTTCATTTTATGTATTAACATTACCTTCTCTTATGCCTATTTTTTCGACTCTCCGTCCTGCTGGGTAAGATGGTGGGGGAGGAGCGCGAGGTGTCCTCGCGCTCCGTCATGGGCGGCCGCCCCTGCACCCCGCTTTCCCCTCAAGAACATAGAGCCATTTTTTCACTATAGCATTGTCTGCCAAAACAAATTCAGGGATTTCCCCGAAGCTTATCAGGTGTATTTCGTCTACACTACTTATAGTTACTTTTGTTTGGATTATCAAATAACTGTTTAGCATAATAAATGATAAGAAGGAAAGGCATTATCTTTATGCATTCTACTTCTTCTACAGGTAGTGAGCAGGGCGCTATGGAACCATTGACCCGATTGCGGCAAAGTTTATCGGTTGTGTTACCCGCACACAATGAAGAGCAGGTAATTGCTACTACCGTGACATATGCCCTTGAAATATTGACCCCTCTGGCGGGTGATTTTGAGGTAGTAGTAGTCAATGATGGCAGTACCGATCGTACTGGCGAAATCTTACAGGCTATGGCTTTAAAAGATAGACGTGTGCGCGTGATCACGCACGAAGTGAATCGGGGCTATGGCGCAGCCCTGGTGAGTGGTTTTGAGGCAGCGGCTAAGGACCTGACATTCTTTATGGATTCGGATGGACAATTCGATATTCGTGAACTTAAGATGTTCTTTCCTTTAATTGGCCAATATGATGCGGTGTTGGGCTATCGTATTGATCGCCAGGATCCCTGGATGCGTAAGTTGAATGCATGGGGCTGGAAGCTATTGGTGCGCCTCGTGCTTGGTGTCCGTGTACGTGATATCGATTGTGCCTTTAAACTATACAATACACAATTTCTACACACGAATTGTTTTGAGACGCGGGGAGCTATGATTAATGCCGAGTTGCTATATAAATTTAAGCGCGATGGCTATACTTTTACTGAAATAGGTGTACATCATTTGCCAAGGCGTACCGGAAAAGCCACTGGAGCCAACCTCAAAGTAATTGTGCGTGCATTTAAAGAGCTATTCTATTATGCATATAAATGGCGGCAAGAAGAGAAGAAGTAAACAACATCCTGATTCCCACCCCTTATGTCTACTGCCTCACTTATGTTTGAGGAGAAATGGAGAGACTTTCCATTTCTCCTCAAACATAAGTGAGCGCTCAAATTTTTATGTCTGGCAGAATGATCATTTCCAGGTTTTATGTTTGGTCAAAGGCGACGTCCTCTTTATATGTAATGGATTCTCTATACTAAATTTTTTCAACATGTTAGACTATTCATGGTAGAAATCTGTGGCAAGGTACGAGGAGTGATATATGGCACTGGTAGTAGATACTATTAATAAATCATTTGGGAAATTTCAGGCTGTGAAGAATTTATCCATGGAAGTTAAAGAGGGCTCTCTGTTTGGCCTGTTAGGCTCAAATGGTGCCGGTAAAACCACAACCATGCGTATGATCCTGGATATCTTTCGTCCTGATAGTGGACATATTACCTGGAATGGTAAAGATGTGCGGGAGATCCCTCGGCGTGAACTGGGCTATCTGCCCGAGGAACGTGGACTGTATTCAAAGATGGTAGTTGAGGAGCAGCTACTTTTTCTAGCTCAGCTCAATGGTTTATCAAAGCATGATGCAAAAAGGGAATTGGATGAGTGGCTCGATCGTTTCCAAATTAATGCAAATCGTAAAAAAAAGATCGAGGATCTCTCAAAAGGTAATCAGCAAAAAATACAATTCCTGGCAACGATTCTACATAATCCTTCTATTCTCATTATGGATGAGCCTTTTAGTGGGCTGGACCCTGTTAATGCCATTGTGTTGAAAGATGCTTTTTTAGAGATGCATCGCCGAGGAAAGACCATCATTTTTTCAACCCATCAGTTGGACCAGGTTGAGGAGATGTGTGAGGATATTACGATCATTAATAAAGGTGAAGCCATCGTAAATGGCAGTGTACGCGATGTACGCAGGCAGCATGGACGTAATATTGTGCGACTAAAGCTGGAAAATGATGACGAGGTGCCCTGGCTGGATACGCTGGATGGCGTGCACGTAACCAGGCGGCGACAAGATTATATTGAGCTGCAAATGCGCTCAGATCTCAATCCTAATGTGATTATCGAGGAAGCTCTGCGCCGTGGTGGCATCATTAATCGCTTTGAATTGGCGGAACCTTCATTGACGGACATCTTTATTGAGCGTGTAGGAAAAATTGCTCTGCCCGATGCTCCTGTTGCCATTTCTTAGTAGATAAAGAAGAGGACATATGTCGAATAAGACTGAGGTCAAGCCTACAACAGAGGTTGCACCAGCCAACCATAACGCTGAGGCGATTAGAGCGAGCGGCGATACACGCAGTAATACGATCCGCAATATTGGTCTCATTTTGCGCCGCGAGTATAAAAATCGTGTCACTCAACGCAGCTATATTATAACAACAATTTTGTTTGTCGTATTCGCCTTAATTGGCTCCTGTGTGCCAACTGCTATTCAATTTTTCGCGGCCCGTTCAAACTCACAATCGCATGTCACTATTGTGAATAATGCAGGTACGGTTGCTGGTTTTAATGATGATGCTTTAATGAAATACTTTAGCCAGAGTCTCAATGGTACTAATAATCAAAATGCTGGCTCTAGCCAGTCATCCAATCAATCCAGTACAAAGCCTCATTTTATCCTGAATACGGACTCTACAGATTCAGTGCAGCAGCTGCAAAAGAATATTACCGATGGCAAGCTTGAAGTTTTGCTGGTATTGGAGCGGGTGGCTGGAAAAGATGTGCATTTTACCTATTATACGGCTGCTGCCAGCCTTTCTGATACTGATCTAACCCAGATACAGACAGCCACCAGCCAGTTGAGCGTGCTGGATAAATCCTCTCATCTTGGTTTGAGTTCAGCTCAAACTCAGAATTTATTGACTCCGCCAGACTTTAAAGTAGTATATACGCAACCTGGTAAGGGGAATGCATCGGCTCTTTCTCTGGAGGGAGGCTACTTCCTGGGTGTGATCGGGACCGTGTTGATCTTCATGTCGGTATACCTCTATGGTATGTGGGTCGCTGGTGGTGTGGCTGATGAAAAAGGGAATCGCATTATGGAGATCCTGGTCAATGCGGCAACACCTTTCCAACTCCTATGGGGGAAAATTATCGGTATTGGTGCCGCAGGCTTGACCCAGATGGTTTGCTTGATTGGAGCCGCGTTCGCCGGTCTGTTACTCCAAAAGCCATTAAGTGCGCTGTTAAAGACTGAAGGAACAGGCTTTGACTTTAGTTATGTGAATACTTCGGCAACCATGTTGCTTCTCTTATTAGTGTACTTCATCTTAGGCTTTTTGTTGTATTCTACCCTGTTTGCCGCTCTGGGCGCGCTGGTCAAGCGTCAGGATGAGGTACAGAATGCTGTTGGGCCTCTCACGACCATTTGTATGGTTGGCTATATGGCCAGTTTTATTGGTGGCTCGCTTGGTGCAGATGCAACCTGGTTTAAGGTCATGTCGTTTGTCCCTTTCTGGACTCCAATGATGATGTTGATGCGTGCCGCTACAGGTACTGTCAGCAGCCTGGATATAATCGTGAGTATTGTGATTCTGATTGTATCAATCCTCATTTGTAGCTGGATTTCGTCTCGCATCTATCGTATGGGCATTTTGATGTATGGCCAAAAGCCCAACCTCGGCCAACTCATAAAAATATTACGCCAATAGTTGATCGTCTTAAAAAAGAAGGGTCGGGATATTAATCATGCCCGACCCTTCTTTTTTAACTGCTTGCTGACGCCTCGCGCCTGCGGCACCCACCACCTATAAAAATAAAGGAAAACTTCATCTGCAATTATTGAGGCGGTGTTAGCGCCCTGGATTTCCACTCTGTATAGAGAACTAGCTGGGCACTTGCGAACGCCCGGCTAGTTCTCTATACAGAAATAGGCGAGCGCCGTAGGCGCGAGGCGTCAGAGAAAAAACACCTGGTGCTAACTCACTTTGTGGGCGTTCTCTAGTTTTTCGTGTCCAGTCGCTTCAAGTTCACTATATGTCTCAAAGCCACACTTGGAGCAACGATAAGGTTGCCTATCCAGTGGACCACTCAAAAGTAGATATAGGCAGTACACAAATAGCACAAAACCGACACTATAGATAGTGACCTGTTCCATGTTAGGACTCCTTTTGTGTGTAGTAATAGCTAAAAATTCGGATAACCACTCACCTTATTTTTATTGTATGCCTGCCTAAAAATAAGTTATGTCTGTTGTTTTGTGTCAGCACGAATTTGGTCGGATAAACAGAGCTAAGTGGGCCATGTTACTATTATCTGGTTATAGCGTATAATGAGTGACTAAGTAACTCAATGTCCATATAGACGTACGAACATGAGTGCTGCTGGCGCAAAGCACCGGCCCACGGTGTTTATACTAATGTAGTGCGCAAACAAGGAGGGATTTATGACGAACTTTCAACCTACCTCTTCACTTCCTGTTCATAGATTGGGAAAAACTGATTTAGAGGTAGTAAATTTATGCGTTGGTTGTGCTCCGCTTGGAGATATGCCTGATACATTTGCTTATTCCGTACCGGAGGAGCAGGCACTAGAAACTATCCGCACTATTTTCAGAAGTCCGATTACCTTTGTTGATACGGCTGCCTCTTATGGCGATGGTGAGAGTGAGCGCCGCATTGGCGTTGTACTTAAAGAGTTAGGCGGCGTACCTGCAGGTTATACACTGGCTACCAAGGCTGATCGAGATTTAAAGACGAATGAATTTAGTGGGGATCAGATGCGCCGCAGTGTTGAGCGCAGTTTGAAGCTGCTGGGGTTAAGTAAGCTGCCCCTTCTTTATCTGCATGATCCTGAGCACATTACGTTTGAGCAAGCAATGGCTCCGGGTGGACCTGTTGAGGTGCTGCAGCAATGTAAGCAAGAAGGCCTGGTCGAGCATCTGGGCGTGGCTGGTGGACCGATCGATTTGATGACACGCTTTGTTGAGACAGATATTTTTGAGGCCGCCATCTCGCATAATCGTTATACATTACTTAATACCGAGGCCGATCCTTTTTGGGACGTCTGCCAGCGGCATGGCGTCGGTGCGGTCAATGCGGCCCCTTATGGCAGCGGTATACTGGCTAAAGGTCCTCGGGCCTACCCTCGTTATCAATATAGTGAAGCTCCCAAAGCGTATCTTGATAAGGCCTTAAAGCTTGAGGAGGCCGCCCAGAAGTATAATATTCCCCTGGCAGCGGTTGCATTGCAATTTTCTTTGCGCGATCCGCGTATCCACTCTACTATCGTTGGAATGACGCGTCCAGAGCGGCTAGACGAAACGGTAAAACTGGCTCAGATCTCTATTCCTACTGAACTCTGGACCGAGATCGATACCATCCGTCGCGGATAATTGCGCCAACAATTAGTGTTGTTTTTTCGCGCCTGTGGCGCTCCAAGGGTTTTACGTGTGATGTCAAATGTTGCGCATCGCGCAACATTTGACATCACACGTAAAAGAAGGATGGGCCCTTCAGGGCCCGAGTGCGGCTGGCTGAACGCTCCACGAAGAGAGTGGGAAACAAACACCATTAAAGAGAGACTCTTCCCCGGATGTACATTGGATAGATGCTATAATATTGGCGATAACTATGTCTCTTGCTTTGCTAGAAAGAAAATAGTATGACCCACTATCCAACCTTAATCGGCCATATCGATACTTTGCTGCGTTTTTATGAAATGGAGCAGCAGCAGCAGCCCACAACTGCGCGATCCGCTGAAGAACTTGAGTTTGTGCAGTCCTTCTTCTCACGTAGTGCGGAAGGGGATATTGATTATCCTCGGGCGCAAGAAGCTGGAATGTCAGGCGCCTTCTTCGCGGTCTTTGTGCCTACGCCAAAAAATGTGGCGGATTGCTGTACCCCTCCAACCGTTGCAGATATACCTGAGGAGCGCTGGTTTGAGCGCTATATCAGGCCCGCCATCGGTTTTGAGTATGCTCAGCAGGTTGCGCTACAGGTTATTTCATCTTTATTTCGTTTAGAAGCAGGCTCGCAGGGACGTTTAAAAATTGTGCGTAGCGTGGCTGAACTGGTTGCGTGCCAGCAACAGGGGATCATAGCCGCGATCATGCATATTGAGGGCGCCGAGATGATTGATGCGCAACTGACTACGCTTGATGTCCTGTATCAAGCCGGTCTACGTTCCTTAGGACCTGTCTGGAGCCGTCCCAATATTTTTGGTCATGGTGTGCCACTGGTGGTTGGTCATACGCCTGATACAGGCCCTGGCTTAACGGATGCAGGGAAGGCGCTGGTCCAGGCCTGTAATCGCCTCGGGATTCTGTTGGATCTATCCCATTTGAATGAGCAGGGTTTCTGGGATGTTGCGCGCCTCTCTAATGCTCCCCTGGTTGCTACCCATTCCAATGCGCATGCGATCTGCCCCTCGGCCCGTAATCTAACCGACAAACAACTGGCTGCGATCAAGGAATCTGATGGGCTGGTTGGCCTTAATTTCAATGTCTATGATATCCGCCCTGATGGTAAAGGTAACGTCGAGACTCCATTAGAAGAATTAATCAGACATATCGATTATCTGGTTGATCACGTGGGTGTGCAGCGCGTGGCGATCGGTACAGATTATGATGGGGCGACCATGCCGAAGGATCTCCGTGATATTACCGGTCTGCCTGGTTTATATGTAGCCCTCGCGGAGAGGGGGTATGATGAAAAGTCGTTGCGACTGATTGCCTCAGAGAACTGGTTACGGGTCCTGGGTAAAACCTGGCACTAATCTGGTTTGCATGAATAGTAGAGATATCTAAAAAGTAATCAGAGAATGAAGAACGATTGTGATTGATTTCACTGATCGCTTTTTTCTATCTTTACCTGTGTCTTATTAAACCAGTTCTTTCCAAATCCGCCAGGAGTTCTAGTAATTTTTCCGGCGCCCTTCCCATCAAATTGATCAGATCCTGGACCGAGCGCTGTCCATCGATTAACATATACAGGCGTCGATGTTCTCGTGTCATCCCTAGCTGATCTATATATGCGAACGCATTGCTATCCATCTGGGTACGATAGGGTATGCGAAACACTGCTGCAGAGCCAGCGGGAGACACATGTGTTCTGGGTATGGAAGGATTGGTTGTGGGTGGAAGTCCACGCGTATTAGGATAACCTGGCGCTGATGGCGGACCTGACCGACTGCCTATCGGGGATGTTGGCCCGGTTCCCTGTGATTGAGAGGGACCCCCTACCGTAAAAGAAAAACGGCAAGTTGTCCAGGAGGTTAAACGTCCCAGCGCAGTTGGTCCTCGTTGAACACCTGTTTGCGCGTCAGTAATTTGCCCATTCACAAAATTAATCATGCCCTCTTCAAATGTGTTACCCTCACCACGCTCAACTGATAAGGTTCCACTTCGGTGTCCAATCTGAATAAGTTGAATAATATCAGAAAGATTATTTGTCGTCGTTTCGCGTTGTTGGGGCATAAATACACCGCTCTACTCGTCAATGAGTTTGTATTTTATTTTCGGTGCGCTCTATAGGTATCGCCTTGATCTCAATACCAATTTTACTACGAGCACCGAATGACAGGACGTGAAAATAATAGCAGAATTATTATACCTATATTCTTGTGCTTTTACAATACATTTATATGGAATGACTTTTTGTTACAGTTACCCACATATTATTTTTATAATAGCAGTATAATAGCTTATTTTCAGCTTAAAAATCCTCTGTATGAAATATAATGGTACATTTTGACTTGTAAAGTATTATTGGTATTATCTGGTATTCTGTCGACTATTTGTGTTAATAATATGTTAATATTTAACTGACTTATTTATCAAAAAGAAAATTCTTTCTCTGTTACGATGAATAGGAAGTGATATCGCGAGGATCAGGAGTGGGAGGTAGTGATCACTTCAATATTGACTAGTTGAGGTAAAAGATAATAATATAAAGATGGTGATGTGCCTATACTGGAAAAATTATCGTTATGTGAAAAGAGGACCTTTGTATGACAAATCGTGAGCCATTTGATCAGCCACATACGTCTTACCCGGCTTTTCCTCCATCTCAGCCAGAGTTGGCTCCCCCGCCACCACCGGGATACGCTCCTGGTATGCCACAGAATAACTTTCCTGCTGCTGTCCCACCTTATCAGTATCCGCAATCACCGGTTCCTGCAGGGCTGCCTAACAATATGCCCTATACGCCTATGATGAATTATGGTGCGATGGGCTATGCTCCTCTGACCCCGCGATTGACGCGTAAAAGTGGCTGGGGGCTGGATAAAAAGCAACTCATTGCTATGGTGGTTGGCCTGATTATTGTAGGAGCGATCCAGTTTGCTAATTATAAATTTACTCCAGGCATGAACTCTCAGAGCGCCTTTTTTCAGCCTCTTGGCAACTCTTTCTACTTTCCTTCTCTTTATAGTATCAGTCTCGGATTGCTTCTGGGTATCATATTTTTCTTTGGTGTTAAATTTGGACCCTGGGTTGGACTGATACTTGCCCTTATTCCACCTGTAGCTGCCTGTATCCTATTTGATCCTCGTGGTGCTGGGGCGTTGCTAACTTTCTGGTACGAATATGCTGCTGACGCGTTTGCTGGATTTTTTGTTGGTATAACCTTTGTGATTACAAAGGATCGTTATAAGGCGAGTATGGTTATCCTGATTGCTTTTGGCATGAGTATGGTCGCTATAATTATCGATTCAATTGCTATTACGGTTGTTGATGCCCTCTATAATTTGCGTTATGCGTTACCTTACTTTTTGTCGAGTCTCTCGGCGGTCTTTCTCGCATCCCTTTGTAGCCTGGTTCCACTTATTGTTCTGCTGTTTATCTCTGAAAAGATTATTGGCAAGCGCACCAGAAGCACAAATAACAATGGCTAATTGACTTGTAGCCCTTGCTTTATTAAACTTGATGGCGCGCTTGTGCACATTGAATTTTAGAGATCGGATACGGATGATACTTCGTAGCGTTTGATGTCCATGTTGCTTGTCAGTATTGATTGTAGATAGGCGCCAAATGCCTGGAAATGGGCTGAGTGGAAATGTTGCAGCAATGCTTCAGCATTATCCCATTGCTCGAAGATAAAGAAAGTGTTGCGGTCAGTTGGTTCTACATAGAAACGATAGCTGTGGCAACCGGGCTCAGATGCTGATTGTGCACTCATTTGTTGCGCTTGCTGCATGGCTTCGTCCCAATATTCTGGTTTGATGGTGGCTTTGCCGGCAATAACTATCATTGTCTTTCTCCTCGTTTCATATCGTCTGTATGATTTATTCAAGCTACGTTAGTGCGTTCAACTCCGGGCATATTGAGAATGAAATCGGCTCCATAGACCTGGGATGGTGTATGGAAGCCAGATTGAATCTCGCCTGACAGTACGCGTTCGGCAATAGAGAGCGCGGTCAAAACGGTGAAATCATAGGCTTCGGGGCCGCTGAGACGCGAAACTACGTGTGTCCCGTGGCCATCAATTACCTCTCCCCATAGAATAGTCTTTCCCTGCGCTCGTTCCTGGGCATTGGGACCTGCTGGCTGACGTTGCGCCAGGCGTTTAAGAAAGTTTTGCAGTGTAGTGGAACTAAGTATACTCTTGAGTGGCTTGCTCAGGGCCATTACTATACGTAATGCCATGGGATAAACGGTGTAGGTTTTGATGGTAGGAATGCCCGTGCTATAGTAAGCGGTAAAGATGTCACCACGCCAGGGATTGGTTACTGCTGGCACCAATCCTGAACCGAAATCGATGTTCCGCTTCTGGGTTCCTGCGCGTATAGCAATAAGCTCACCACTCTGTCGTATCGCACCCGGGTTGGGCAGATCTTTCAAAGTGGTCAGCACAGTGCCACGTGAGATGCCCCCCTGTGCTTGAAATGCCAGGGACAATTGCACAGCTTCAGGTAGCCGTTGTTTCAAGTGAAGCGCCAGACAGTCCGAAGGCACAATACCGAATCCAACGCCTGGTAAAAGCATGATATTGGCTGCTCGAGCCGCCTCGTCATATGCATGCAGTGCCTGGAATTCTGGCACCTCACCAGCGATGTCTAGATAATGAGCCTGAACACGCACACAGGCCTGTGCCAGTTTATTGGCCGTAAAGGCGAACGGTCCAGCACAATTAAGAACGACACCCACATTAACCAGGTTTTCATCCAGCAGGACAGGATTATTCAAGTTAAATGCACGATACGGCAGCTTGAGTTCATCCGCCAACTTTTGCACGGTGCTGAGATTGCGACCAGCTAGAATAGGTTGCAAGCCACGTTGAACGGCTGCACGGGCGATCAACTCGCCAGTGTAGCCTGTTGCTCCATAGAGAAGAAATTGTGCTGGCATCTTACTTCATCCCTAACAACTGCATCTCATGCTGGAGTGTTTGTGTCAGGCCTTCTTTAAGCGAGCGTGGCTCATAGCCGAGCTCGCGCCTGGCTTTAGCATTGGTGCCAATATAGGTTGTTCCGCCATTGACGCGCAGATATTCGGAACTGTAATCATCAGGGACAGGGATAACCTTTTCGGCTATACTCATGATTGCACTCAACGCTTTCATGACCCCAGGAGCAATAATGCGGCGTGGAGCAGGAATACCTGTGATGGTCTGAGCCATATTCATGGCTTCAACCAGTGAATGGGTAGGTCCAGCGATGATATAGCTTTCACCAACGTTGCCTTTTTCCATCGCTAAAATGTGGCCGCGTGCAATATCTTCAACATGTGCCCAGGAGAATGTGGTTTCACCTGGAAGCATTGGTAATTTGCGTTGTAAGTATTGGATAAAAGTTGTACGTACACTACTGGTGTCTTCTGGTCCATAGATTACGCCTGGGAGAACGATAACCAGAGGGAGACCCTCGTCAATCATGGGATCAGCAACTTCATAATGTGCTACCCATTTGGTCCGGTCATACTCGCTCAAATGTTTGCCCGTAAAGTGATAGCTTTCATCGACCTCTTTTCCGTGGGTATCAGAATTAACAGCGAGCGTACTGGTGTAGACGCCTTTCTTGATGCCGAGCTCCTTCATTAGCTCCAGCACGTTGCATATGCCCTGGATATTAATTTTTTCGCCATCGCTCTTGTCCTTGATGCCAACCTTGTACCAACCGGCGATATGAAAAACACCATCTACATTGCGCATGGGCTCACGCATACTCTCTTTATTTGTCACGTCGCCTTGAGCGATAGTGACACCCAGTTTAGTCAACTCCTGAGCCTTTGCGGGATTGCGTACGATCGCGACTACTTCGTGTCCGCCTTCAATAAGCTGGCGTACAACGTGACTTCCTACAAAACCAGTTGCTCCAGTAACAAAATATCTCATCTGCGTTCCTCCTTCGCGTACATGCCATTCATGTTGTTCTATCTATATGCACATCTTACAGACCACTTTGATTAATGACCACGGGTCAATTATAAAATGACCGTGGGTCATTTGTCAAGGGCCAGGATGGCAGAATCCGCAGAATTTGGTGAGAGATGTTCTTGTTTGTATGCAAGCAATGAGGCATCTATATCTCTTTTAAGATGATCTATCGAAAATGTTGTAGCCGTATTTTTGATAGATCATCTTACATTTTATAAAGAATGGAGCTTAAAGAAATTCCAGATGACCTGTTGAGTAGGTTGATTGCCAATCATTGCTGGAATACTATGTTCGCCGCCTTCAATGCGATAATGCATTATAGTTGCATCCTGGCGGCAATTTGTCCAGCGCAAGCCACTGGTTTCCCCATCATGGAAAAAATTTTCAGGTCCTTTTGTGCAGCCATTACGTTGTGCCCAATCGTGGAGCCAATCCAGTACAGGTGGTAGCGGCCATTGTGGATTCACTGTGGCTGAAATGCCGTTATAGGGGACCGTTGAGTCATTGCTGCCATGTATTTCAAGGAGTGGAACGGGTCTTTTAGGATAGCAACCAGCTTGTAAGGGATAATAATTGCCGGCGATAGGGGCGACGGCAGCGATGCGTGTAGAAAGCTGGCAGGCCACAAAACCACTCATGCCACCACCATTAGAAAAGCCGGTAGCATAAACACGTTGTGTATCTACACAAAAATCCTTTGTGATTTTGTCCAGCATCGTATTCATAAAAGCAGTTTCATCGATATTATAATCAAAAGGACCAATGCTGGCCCACATGAATAATTGATTATCATCCCGTAAACCCTGTGGATATACCGCGATGAAATGCTCTTTGTCCGCGAGCTGAGAGAAGCCTGTACCCTGTTCTGTGCTTTCTGCTGATCCGCCATGGCCGTGGAAGACTATCACGACTGGAAAAGATTTTTTGGGATCATAAAGAGCTGGAACATGGACGAGGTAGGTGCGATAGTTCTGACCGCGTGCTACGGCAGGCTGTGCGGGCACGCTCTGGTTCTTGGTTGTACCGGCCTTAATGGGAGAGGCTTTTGTACACGTGCCAGCGTTTTGTGGGGTGGTATGAGCAGAAATTGGCTGATGCTCGGTATTAACTGATGTGCTTTTGGAAACGTGTGTGCTACTTGTCAGACAACCAGTTACCGCCATACAGCATAAATAGAGCGAGACAAGTAGAATTATTCGCCCTGGTCTTCGTAGATAGCGCATGAAAATCCTTTTCCTATATATACGTTGCCCTACGATGCTTCTCAAATACCTCTCTAGTGCGCTTCAGTGTGTACTAGTGCCGTACGAACTTGTTGTAGCAGGTCAGCATAATCAAAACTTTGAGGGGTAGTATTATCGATTTCAACCAGCTGACCACCGAGGTCCATCGGTATTAGTTGACCCTGTAAGAGGCGCTCCTTGTTTTCTTCAAGCCATTCCAGATCACTATGGCTGGAATGCCGATCTACTGATTCTACACGGTCCATGAAGCGTTGCAGGAGGAGCGTCCCATCTGTCCTGCACACAATTTGAAATGGCTCAAAATCGTGAGCACGTTGCAGTTCCAGAAATTCTGCTCCCCTTAATTCAGGACGCCCAAAGAATCCTTCAA
Source organism: Dictyobacter alpinus (assembly GCF_003967575.1). NCBI lineage: Bacteria > Bacillati > Chloroflexota > Ktedonobacteria > Ktedonobacterales > Dictyobacteraceae > Dictyobacter > Dictyobacter alpinus. The sequence goes on along the minus strand of NZ_BIFT01000002.1, from coordinate 1,930,308 downwards.
CCACTAATGCTTGACCTGCGGCCAATATTGTACCTGTGATAGAGTAAAGTAGTTTAAAGGCTGTACTACCAAGTAGTGGGGGAGCATTATTGTTTGTGTATTCAAGGGCATCGTATAGCGTTTCATATAAGCCATCTCGGGAGAAGACCGGGAGCTGTAGATCGGCTGCCAGCCGTTTGGCTAGGGTCGTCTTTCCCGCGCCAGGCAGGCCATTAATGATAATTAGCACTGGTTTTCGCATACTCTTCTACTCACCTTTCATTTTAAAAGCCTGATTTTCCAATCATGTTTCTATTATTGCACTTTTTTTGTATCCAGACAGTGAAGACGAAAAAAAGCGCACATGATTCGTGCTTGTAGCCATCTGGAGATGCAATTAAAGATGCAGGATTTTAGGAAGCTCTGGCTACAATACTATGCATTTTGTCCGTATGGTTGCTATAATAGAGTAATGTGCTCACGAGCATATGTCGAGCGGCTGTCATATAACTCACAGAAAGAAAGCATATTTTGAGCAACACTCCTGAAATTATTCACCTTAAGGAAGAGCAGATTCCCGCGATAGGTAAAATTCTATCGCAGTCGTTTTTTAACGATCCAATTGATGTGTATACACTTCCCGATCCAGAGCCTCGTCTGAACCTGTTTGCCTGGGTCTTCGAAGCGCTTGTACGTGACTCTTTTCCCCTTGGTCATACCTATACTACCATCGGGGGAGATGGCGTAGCTGTATGGTTGCCACCTCAAACAGGTGAAGCGCAGCCTGAGATGGGACATGAATTAGAGCAGATCGAGGAGCACCTGGGTCGGGAAGCTGCGTTGCGCTTTACCGATACTTTTGCATATCTTGAGGATGTTCATCATCAGTATATGCATGATCCACACTGGTATCTACAACTGCTGGGTGTGGCTTCATATCGACAGAGCCAGGGTATTGGTGGCGCCCTGATCGCCCCTATCCTTGCACAGGCCGATCGTGAGGGGACCCCTTGTTATTTAGAGACGTTTGTTGCCAGTAACGTTCCGTTCTATGAGCGTCGAGGCTTCAAGATCCTTACCTCTGGCGAAGAGCCAAAGAGTAAAGTGCCATACTGGGCCATGAGACGTGATCCACAGGCTGGTCGCTAATCCTGTTTGCGCCCGTGATTGAGTACAGGATCCGAACTGGCTTATGCCAGACCGGATCCTGTGTTTTTTTTGTCACCACAATGGCCAGGTTGTATTGAGCTAGCTGACAATATTTGTTGAATAGAGTAACTTACTTGCGGATGCCCGCACGCAGGAATTGGATGAATTGCTCAATGCCGTATACAGCGATTGCCAGGATTCGGCAGGCATATACGATGATTGATAACCATTCTGTGCCATGGTGCCAATAATGTTGAGGGCGCTTCCTTTGTTGGTGCATGCCCATGCACTTAAGGCCTGCCATTCTGGTGTATTGCCTGAGTAGTAAATTTCTGGCAAGGCGGCAGTATGGGGTGCGCCGGAGGAGACATACCAGACCTGGGCCGGCGTCCAGTTGCCTGCGCTTCCATCTCCACTGGCACCGGCAGGATCATCCCCGTAATCGACTAATGTCGCACTGGTTGAGGTGGTAAATCCATCGACGAAGGATTTTGCTTCCTGATAAGTGGAATAACCCAGTTCAATGTCGTCGGCTCCATAGACTTGGATGCGCTGATTTAAATGGATGTAATCATTGGTCGCGTTAACAATACCAGCCCAGGCCTTGCCTGCGGCCGACAATTGAGCGGTCGTGAGATGCTGAGAGTTATAGTTTGAGGTTCCTACCGCGACTTTAAGTTGCGTTGATTGGATCGAACAACTATTGGCCCCACGTAAGAAGTCAATCACATTACTCTGGATGCTGCTATCTGAAGCAAAGGTGTTAGCTGAGATCAATAGTGCTCCATAGCTGCCTCCAGAGAAGTATTGCTCGCCGTAATCCAACACCACCAGCCCGGGATTTCCGTGGGCGGCTGTACAGCCTTCATTCTGCATCGTTGTTGAATTTAGCGTGGTTTTGTAGTAGGAGGTTGTGTAGGCGGGTGGCGTAGTTGCCGCGTGGGCTGGTCCCGGAAAAAAAATAGCGTGTATACCGCCACCGAAGACGCTGAGCATGAGCACAGCCGTCAGGATAATAAATAGACGTTTATGGTTGCGCAGAGACATGCGAAACTCCTTTTTCTGCGAAGCATCTGCTGCATCGTATTAATTTGTACAAAAATAAGCTTTCAATGGAAAATTATGCCAGATATTGCAGTATCCACCATTGTGTGGTTCTACCAGTTGGTATAGGGAGGATTCTGATAAAATGAGCGCCAATCTGCATGCAGGTGTGGGACGTCGGGTTGCCATGGCTCGATATAACTGGCACCCTCCTGGGTCGCAAAGCTCTTCAAGCTTGTCCACATCGAGTAAGAACTGACGGCGATATCGACCGCCTGACCAAAAGTATGTGAACTACAGGTTGCTGAGCCATCGATTGAGGCGTTATGGGCTGGATCACGATAGCCACTGTTAATGCTTAATGCGCTTCCCCAATCGCTACGAATGTTCTGCATATGCTGGACCATGATCGGATCCACGACAACGTGTGTGACGGTAAGCGAATGTGTAAATTCGCTGAGCTGGAAATTGGTTGCAACGTTATAAGCGCCGTCGTTACTATCATTGGGGATAAACCAGACCGGGGTATTGTAGCAAGTATCGTTATATTGGGCGTAAGAAGCCGTCAGGCTTGCATCTGTGACCATCCTGATGTTCAGTCCTGAGGGATACTTGGCCAGACCAACCGTATTGCTGGTTGCCAGTCGATTGCCACTGGCATCATATGCCTGTAATTGAAAATAGCGATAGCCTGTTGATGAATCCAGAGACAGTGTGAGCGTTGAGCTTGTACCAGAAATATGTTGTGAAACGGCAAAAGCATTGCTCATATTTGGGCGTACAGCCGCCACCAGATTATAGCTATTCGCTCCGACACCACTCCAGGAAAAGCCTGCCTGATGATTGGTGTACGTCTCCTGTGGAATCTGTAATGTCAACTGAGCTGCATGAGCTCTGGGATGCGACGAGAATGACCATACCGCAGCAGAGATGAAAAGTAGCAAAATACAGAAGCGTAAAATCCAGTGAGATAACTTCCCTGTTACCAAAAACTTTGTCATTGTACCTCTTTCTTCTTCCATAACTATACTAATAAATTTAAATACCAGGTGCCATATATAATTATAAAAAGTTGGAGTGTACTTTGGCTTCATTTCTTCTATAAGATGTTGATAGTTATCTATGAGGAAATGGGGCACAGTTAAGTGGCAACAATAACCTTCTTTTTATCTCTTTACATAAGACATGATTGAAGAAAAGCCGATTCTGATTTGATGGCGTTCAGAGGTGAATCTATCTGTGCTGCCAGATCAATAGCGCTGATTGCTGATTTTGTTGGCACTATTGATATCTTTATGTGACAATGAAGAGGGTGTATTCTGCTTATATAGATACGCCCTCTTTATAGAACTTACATATTCTTATACCGAACGTTACTAGACAATGCCGCCGGTGGCGCGGATACGCTGACCGGTAATCCAGGCGGCATCGTCAGAGACGAGCCAGGCGATCGTACTGGCGATATCTTCGGGCTGTCCCAGTCGTCCCAATGGGGTCTGGGCGACCAGCATCTCTGTTTGCTCCTTTGACAGAACAAGGCCATCGGTCTGGGTGACACCCGGTGAGACGGTATTGACAGTGATACCACGTGCACCGATCTCTTTAGCCAGGGCCATACTGAACTGCTCAATTGCAGCTTTACTGCCAGCATAAGCCCCTCCTGCTGCCATACTCATGTCCGTTCCACCGGTTGAGATACTGACAATACGTCCATTGTCATTAAGTCGCTGCGCAGCCTCTTGTAATGTAAAGTAGACGCCACGTGTCAGATCGAACATGCTGTTATACTCTTCGACCGTCATCTCAGCGGTTGGCTTGAAGATATTTATACCGGCGGCGTTATTAACCAGAATATCAACCTTCCCGAAGCGTTGTACTGTCTGCTCAAAGAGCTTATGAATATCAGCGAGCTGCCGTACATCGCTCTGTACCGCTATAGCCTCGCTCCCCATGCCCTGGATGGCCGTGACGACATCCGCCGCCTGGCTGGCTCCTTTAATATAGGTAATCACGACTGTCGCCCCATCCTGTCCCAGTCTTTGGGCAATAGCACGCCCAATACCACGTGATGCACCTGTTACAATTGCTACTTTTCCATTTAACTGTGCCATAGTAAGATAGTATCCTTTCAGCTAACCTTTGTATATGCCTGTTTGCGGACCTTGTTTTCTGCTGGCTCTCACTATATAGTATGCTATAAAGAACAACAAGTACTTACTTCCAGGTAAGCATTTGAAAGTGAAGGAACGATTATGCAGGAGCAAGAGAATATCAGCCAGCGTTCTCTTGGTATTGAGGCGACGCTGGGGGTCATTGGTGGCAAATGGAAGATCCTGATCCTCTGGCACCTTATGGACTCTTCAAAGCGTTATGGTCAGTTGCGACGACTCCTCCCTAATGTGACGGAGAAGGTCCTGATTCAGCAGTTGCGAGAGTTGGAGGCCGATGGTATCGTTGGCCGCCAGATATATGAGTCTGAACCGCCCAAAGTCGTTGAATATAGCCTGACCGACTATGGGGCAAGCTTGATCCCGGCGCTCCAATTACTGTGCCACTGGGGTGATCTGCATCTACAACGTGTGCAATAGCAGGTGATGATAGGCCTCTTTACCCTGTAATATCCACACGCTTTCCTCCGACATACCTAATACCATACTGCATATGGGCGTGCTCCGCCCCGATCATGATGAAATCGATGCAATTGACAGCAAGGACAGCCGGGATGCCAGCGGTACTTTGATGCAGACCGGCTTCATAATTGTTTTGACTCCAGGGCATCTGATACAACTACCGGTGATTTGAAAAAATGTAGCCATTATGGCTTCGTGTACTGCTTGACGGATGCTCTTTCAATCAGTTGAACCTCTAAGAGGGTATGGCGTGCGGCTAACTGAGGATACTTCATGCGTTCTAAGAGATGCCATACTCCTTGCAAACCTAGCAGTTCGGTTTCTGATTTGACGGTGGTTAGAGGTGGATTCATCTGGGCTGCCAGATCGATATCATCATAACCAATCAGTGAACATTGGTCAGGAACGGAGATCCCATGTTCTTTTAATGCGTTGAGTGCTCCTAGAGCGGTTATATCGTTGCAGCAGAAGACCGCGCTTGGAACCTCAGGTAATTGCAGTAGCGCCTGCATTTCATTGTAGCCGCCCGTTATGTTGAGATCACCCATACGCACATAGTCGGCTCTCTCCTGTAAACCATATTCGTTTAAGGCACGCCGATAGCCAGCCAGGCGGCGCGAGACACTCAATAATTGCGGGGGGGCGGTGATCATTGCGGGTGGGGGAGAGACATGTCCATGTTCAAGGAGGTAGCGTGTGGCTAGATAACCACCGTGTTCATCATCTACGGTGACGCTATCAGTCCTTGCCGTATCCAGTTTATGTTCAACGAGCACGAACGGGAGCCCTAGTTCTTCGAGTATGGAAAAAAACGCAGGCTTAAAATAATCAACTACCAGGATCCCTTGAACCTCGCGACGCTGAATCATTAAAGGGAGTTCACTGCTATCTTCGACATTCTCATCGACGACTGAGTACATCAAGCTCATACCATGAGCGCTACAAGCTTTTTCAACTCCATTCAAGATAGGGGCATAATAGGGATTGATGGAGAGAGGGATAGGGGTGCCACGCACCAGAAAACTCAGTGTTGTCGTTTTACTATCGGTGACATCTGTTGGACGGCTGACACGCGGTGAATACCCCATCTCTATGGCGGTCGCAGTGACGAGTAAGCGTGTCTCGGGTGCAACCCAGGCATTGCCTGAAAAGACATTGGATGCGGTACCTATAGAAACGCCTGCCTGCCGCGCAACATCACGTAAAGAAACGCGTCGCGCCTGTTCATTTTTTTTCATTGAAAAAAACCTGTTTTGTGTTGCTGCCAGGAAACGTGCATAATTAAGCATAAGAATAGGCGAGAGGCTGATAATTGTCAAGGTGCTAAACAGAGCTAGCGACAGAATCACTAGCTCTTCTCTATACTGATGAAAAAGATTGTATCCCTTGCTATCTTACGCGTTGTCTGTGAAAGATAGCACGATTACTGTATTGGCTGGCAGATTATAGCCGTTCGAGCTGTTCAGTGCACCAATGCTGGTTGTATTGATCGATCCACCAGCTGCGCTTGCCTGTTTGACTGTTACGGCTGTACCATCATTGACCCCGGATGGAAGGTTGTTGAACGACAACTGGATAGACTGATCTGCTTCAGAACGGTTGATCAGGACAAACCCATGTTGATGGCTGTTATTCACTGCCATAATAACAACTTTCGTCGTGTCGCTCGAAGATGAATTGACCACGGCGCCCTGCATGTCTTCATTCATATACTGATATATATAAGCCGCTGGACGTGGATTGTAGCCGGCGTCAAGTTTACCATACCAGCCATCGGCTTCATTCCAGGCCATGCCACCACTTGCTCCATTGTTGACCAGCGAAACCATTGCCAGGGCATCAAAAATGCCACCAACAATCGTGTTCATTTTTTGATCAGGAGGATTCCAGCTAATGTTATATTCATCATGCAAATAGTCGATGTAATTTGATGAATATTTCTGGAACTCGTTGCGGACATTATCGGTAATTGGACCAATATTGGCAGCATTCCATACAGTCTGATTGCTGGCATTGGAGTCGCCGAGTGCGTAACTATGGTATGAGACAAAATCCATGTTGCCAGCCGCGACGGAAAAGAAGTCATCCACATTGTACGTCAGATCAGGACGTGCGAAGGCGGGTCCGCCAACTTTAATGCCTGCATCGACCTGCTTCATGGCCGCCGCTACCTTATTATAAATGCGTCCGAGCTCAGCCATATTATGATCATAAGCAGAACCTGAACCATTCTCAAGTTCATTAAAGATCTCAAAATAATGGAAGCCATAGCCACCATCACTGTTGATGATTTTTACCAGCTGTGCGCAGAGACTGGCATAAGCATCATACGCATCTGTACGTAAATGTCCGTGACCATCATCCAGGTAGGCGGGCCAGTTCACAATATCCATCAATCTGGTAGGACCATTACGGAACGCGCCGGAAGAGCCAAGTCCGGTGCGCAGCGCGTTATTGATCTTATTGATATCCCATTGATAGGATGACGTATTTGGATTGATAATCCAACCACTTCTGTCAGATGTCGAGTCATTCATTTGTCCGGCATAGTGCCAGCGCACAATGCCAGGTCGCATTGCCGCGACATTATTTTGATAGGTCGAGTTGGCCTGGGTGGCTGGATCATAACCATTATAGGCATTCAAGCCATACTGCATATGCGCAACGTTCCCGGTATTAGCGTTCCAGCCCCAATCAACGCTACCAGTAATAGACGCATCGGCATGCGCGCTGTGGAGCGGCCCCGAAAATAATCCCCCCACCAGGAATAGTAACACCATTGTCAGAGCAACCAGGCTGATCGCTAGATGTCGTTTTCCCATCCAGTGAAATGATGTAAAACGTGCCATAGTATATCTCCTTTGAATATCTCAACTTCGAGGAACATAAATACCTATCGTTTTACGGTTGTCCTCATGTGCGTCATGAGAGAGAAATAGGCATACGCTGTTGGGTCCCTCCTTACTATATTTCAATGAATTTCATTAATCAAAGCATAGTGTTCAATACTTGTTTTGTCAAGTCTTCCAGCTATAACTCCTAACAAGCTAGCTGCTTTTTTTATAGTGAATATAGTATCGTCTATTGCATCAATGTGTCGTGAAATTGGATAAGCGGCTGGTTGGTGGTGTGTTACAATGGGTAAAGTCTACTATACATAGTAAGGAGTATATTGTTGTGCTTCACCAGATTCGTTGGACGATTCCCAAAATTACGCAGCGCTTGAATTTGATTGAGCCGCTGGTGTATCGTCGGCGACAGGCATTGCCGCCGTTTCGTTTTCAGCCTTTGACTAGTCCACTGGAGAAACCAGCGGTGGAGGTTGAAGTTGATGATCGTGATTGGAAGACCATTGAGCCCTATGAGTACTGGGGTGAGTGGCGCCAGAATTTTGTATTGCGGAGCACTTTCCAGATTCCCGAGGAATGGGAAAAAGGCCTTCCGCTGGCGCTCTCGTTACCGATCGGTACGACGGGCGATTTTAGCCATCCCGAGGCGCTGGCCTATATTGATGGTGTTTCATATGCGGCCTGTGATCGCCATCATCATGAGTTCGCTTTACGAGCGGACTGGCAGGATGGTCAATCGCATATCCTCGCATTGCATGGCTGGACCGCTGCTCATGGAGAACATGGCGCGCAGTTGTTGATGAAACCCTGCGAAGTTGTGCAGCTTGATCAGCCAACCCGCGATTTTATCGCCACCGCTCGCGTAGCCCTTGGCGCGGCGCAGGTCCTTGCCGAAGAGGCACCCGCGCGTGGCAAACTCCTCTATGCGTTGAATCGCGCCTTTATTTTGCTGGATACCCGTGAACCCTTTGGCGAGGCCTTCTATGCCAGTGTGGCCGAGGCCCATGCCGCCTTGAAGGAAGGCATTGCCCAGGCAGGCGCTCCGCTGGATGCTGAGGTGACCGCGACCGGTCATGCACATATCGATGTGGCCTGGCTCTGGACGCTGGGTCAGACGCGGCGCAAAGCTTCACGTACCTTCCATACCGTCGATCGTTTGATGGAGCAGTTCCCCGACTATCACTTTACGCAGAGCCAACCACAACTCTATGAGTTTATGCGTCAGGATCATCCTGAGCTTTTCGAGGCGATCAAGCGGCGTGTTGCTGAGGGTCGCTGGGAGCTGACCGGAGGTATGTGGGTCGAGGCCGACTGTAATCTGAGTGGACCCGAATCTCTGGCGCGTCAGTTCTTACTGGGTCGCTCCTTCTTTGCCGAGCACTTTGGCGAAAATGTCGAGACTCCCGTCCTCTGGCTGCCTGATGTCTTTGGCTATGCCTGGGCGCTACCGCAATTGATCAAGCAGGCGGGTCTGGAGTATTTCTTCACCATTAAGATTGGGTGGAGTCAATATAACCGCCTGCCCTTTGATAGCTTCTGGTGGCAGGGAATCGATGGCACACGCGTGCTGACCCACTTCAGTCCCACTCCTGAGAAGGGTAGCGCCTATGCCAGCACCTATAATGCCATGGCCACGCCGGACGATATTCTTGGGACCTGGACCAATTTCCGTCAGAAGGATCTGGGCCATGATAATGTGACGCCGCCAGTCCTGACTGCCTTTGGTTTTGGCGATGGTGGTGGTGGTCCAACTCGCGAAATGCTGGAGAATCTGCGTGAGATGCAGGAGTTCCCCGCCTTCCCTCGCACGCGCCAGGGCGATGTGGGTTCCTTCTTCCGCCAATTAGAGGAGACATCGGGTGCCCAGTTGCCGACCTGGAATGGTGAGCTCTATCTGGAATATCATCGTGGTACCTATACTACACAGAGCCGCAACAAACGTTGGAACCGTAAGAGCGAGTTCCTGCTGCACGATGCCGAGTTCCTGGCTGCCCAGGCAAGCCTGCTCAATAGTGAATATCGCTATCCCACCAAAGAGATTACGCAGGCATGGCAGCTTATTTGTCTGAACCAATTCCACGATATCATTCCTGGCAGTAGTATTCACGATGTCTATGTGGAATCGGAACTGCAGTATGGGCAGATTACCGAACTGGGCAACAGCGTTCGTGACGGAGCCTTACAGGCGATTGCCGAACAGGTCGCCGGTGATGTTCTGATTGCCAATCCGATCTCCTTTGAGCGTCGTGATCTGGCCTTCTGGCCTGGAATGGTGCCGGCTGGACATTATCTTCAAGCCAGCCAGACCGGAGAATCCGTGTCTGTACAGGCGACCGACAATGGAACCTGGATCGATGCCGGGGCGTTCCGCCAGTTTAGCATCACAGGTTTACACATCGCTGAGGGTGAACAAGCGAAGCCGACCACCGAGTTAACCGCCACGTCGGAACTGTTGGAGAACAAGTATATTCGCATCGAGCTCAATAGCGCGGGCGACATCGTCCGTGTCTATGACAAAGTACACGAGCGCGAAGTCCTGCCAGAAGGCGCGATCGCCAACCAGTTCCAGGCCTTCGAAGATCGGCCAATGAGCTGGGATGCCTGGGATGTGGATATCTTCTATGATGATAAGCAATGGCTGGCTGATCCTGCCACCTCGATCCGCGTGCTTGAGAGTGGTCCCCTGCGTGCAACCATTGAGGTACAACGTCAGATTTTGCACAGTCAGTATACCCAGCTCATCTCACTAAACTATAATAGCCCACAGTTAGATATTACGACCGATATCGACTGGCGTGAGCGCCACATCCTGCTCAAAGTGGCCTTTCCCGTAGATATCCTGAATCCTGCCGCCACCTATGAAATCCAATGGGGCAATGTACAGCGTCCCACCCATCGCAACACTTCGTGGGACTGGGCGAGATTTGAAACCTGCGGGCAAAAATGGGTAGACCTGAGTGAAGGTGACTATGGCGTCAGCATTCTGAATGATTGTAAATATGGGCACGATATCAAAGAGAATGTGATTCGTATCAGTCTCTTACGTAGCCCAACCATGCCAGATCCTGAGGCGGACCAGGGGGCACAGCGTTTTACGTATAGTCTTTTACCTCACGTGGGTAATTGGGGTGAGGAGACCGTCAGCGCTGCCTATGCGCTTAATGATCCCTTCGTGGTGTATACACCTGAACGCAAGGTGAGTGTATCAGCACGCCAGCTAGTTCCGGCTCTGCTCTCGGTTGACAAACCACATGTTGTGATTGAGACGATCAAACGTGCCGAGGATGGCAATGGCTTGATTGTCCGCTTGTATGAAAGCCAGCGCCGTCGTGGTCTGGTCACGCTGACCACTGGTTTTGACCTGGCCGAAGTCTGGCATACCAATCTGCTGGAAAAAGAAGGTGACAAGTTGCCAATCCAGGGTAATCAGGTGACCTTCTCAATCAAGCCTTATGAGATTGTTACGTTGCGTCTGGTAAATGCATAAATTGCAGCATCTGTTTGAGCGTCTTCATGGCACCTCTCCTTATTAGGGAGAGGTGCTCTTTAGTTCTGGCTCTGTTTATAGTGTGCCAGTGCTTGCTGTAAAAACGCTGCCTCCTCTTTGCTGTAGCTATACTGGGGCAACGGCTTCTCTTCGGTAGGTAGCTGCTCATGGTTCTTCCACCAGCGTTGCACGCCGGCACATACATCGGTGTCACTCCAGGTTAATTGCCTGATCAACTCGCTATGTTGTTTTGCCAGCGCCTGTCCATCCGTACCGGTTGGATCTGACCCCGCTGCTACCAGTCGCCGCAACTCCGAGAAGACGGCGCTCCACTGCTGGTCCGCGCGTATTTGATCCTCTTCAGTCCAGTTCTTGCTCCATTCCGCCACTTTTTGTGCCGCTTCAGGGCTGTACGACTTACTAGAGATTTCCGCCATCTTCTGCTGTTGTTCTGGCGTCAGGTATTTATTGATCCACTTTTTATGCTGTTCCATTTGTATCGCCTGGATCACATTGATAAGCGATTCCCAGTCCCAGTGATTGCTCTGTAGCAATCCTTCAGCTTTTTCAATAGTCTGAATTACCGTATCTAGCTGGCTACGTTTCTCACGCATCATAGCTTTCTGTGTGGCCAGCGTCTCCTGCAAACGCTCTGGATTTGTCTGCAGACAGACTTTGATCTCTTCCAATGAGAAACCGAAAAATTTGAGCGCCAGAATCTGTTGTAAATTCCACAAATCTTCGTCCGAGTAGAGCCGATGGCCCGCATCAGTATAAGCAGAGGGGGAGAGTAGACCAACTTTGTCATAAAAGCGTAAGGTCCGCGCTGTCACCCTGGCTTTCTGCGCAAATTGACTGGTGGTATAGTGCTGACGATTCACGTGTTTCCGCCTTTCTGTTTCAAGTGTAAGGTATGACGTTACGTCATATGCAATACCCGGCGTGACCAATTTTAGCACGGAACAACTATATAATGCGGAGTTGTGGTGGTTAATCTTTGCATGATTGCTGGTGCAGAAAACGTCTTACGGTACAGGTGTGGGCGCACTTAAGGGCGTATCGATGTGGCATGGCACAAACGCTGTTCCCATTGGATAACACATTCGCGGTCAGAAGCTTTGAGCTTCTGACCGCGAATGTGTTATCCCACTACAACAAACAGGTAAGCAAGTTAAGGTACGAGCACAATCTTGCCATGGGTATGATGTTGCTCTAACTCGCGATACGCCTCTCGAACATCAGCGAGAGGATAGACGCGGGCAATCGGAAATTCTAGATCTCCCTGGTCAATCAGTTGGGCGAGCTCAGCCAGAACTGCTGGGTTCGACGCTTGAGAGCTTCCCTGGGCCTGGATGCCATACTTTTCTACCGCCGCGAAGTTGATAATCGTATTGATACGTTCTGGTCGCACCCCAAGCTTGAGCGCGAGTTCAACATAATCGGCACCGAATGTATCGATGAAGGCATCGAGATGATTGTCAGCCGCCGCGCGCAGACGCTCCTCAACACCTTCGCCATAGGCGACCGGAATAATCTGGTGATCGCTCAACCACTGATGATTGGCCGGGCTGGCCAGTCCAATCACTTTTGCTCCCGCTTTTTTTGCCAGTTGCACCACGATTGAACCTACTCCACCTGCCGCACCCGAGACTGCAACGATATCCCCTGCTTTCAGCGCGACAGCATGAATTGCCGCATAGGCGGTTGTTCCAGCGACAAACAACGAACCGGCTACCTCCCAGGGGACGTTGCGCGGACGACGAGTAAGGTTGCTGACCTCTACTGCGACAAACTCGGCATGACTGGCCCGATTGTCTGTGAAACCAATGACCTCATCGCCAACCGCAAAATTAGTTACACCCTCGCCCACGGCGGTGATGATACCGGCCAGATCACTACCCTGTCCGGATGGAAAGGTGGTCGGCCAAATCGCATGCAGCAGGCCCTTACGAATAGATGCCTCACCTGGATTAATACCGGCTGCCTTGACCTTGACAAGCGCCTGTCCTGGACCTGGCGTGGGTTGCTCAACCTCGACGACCTGTAACACATCGATATCGCCATACTGCTCAAATCTGACTGCTTTGGACATATTTCTACTCCCTTTTGGTCTCTTCGCTACTTTTTTATATGTTATCTTTGACTGCATATGTGAATGAAATATCACTTACAGTTACTATAGCTAAAAAACTAATATCTTGTAAGAAGGCACCAAAAAGTGATATAGTTACCAGATGGAGACTAAGCAACAAACATATCCTGATATTTTTCAGGCGGATTGCCTATCGCGGCGGGTGCTGCAATTGATCGCGGATCAGTGGACCCCTCTAGTCTTCTATGCCTTAGAAGAGGGGACGATGCGCTTCGGCCAGTTGCTCAAGCGCATCGATGGCATCTCGAAAAAGATGTTGACACAGACGTTACGGGCCCTGGAACGCAATGGGCTGGTCAAGCGCGTTGTCTACCCTGTAGTGCCTCCGGTGGTAGAGTATTCTCTTACGCCATTGGGACAGACACTGATAGAACCATTGAGGGCACTACAGGTCTGGGCTTATGGCCATCTGCAGGAAGTTGCCCATGCCCAGACGATGTATGATCAACGCGATCAAAAGCCGCTCCAGGAAGCGACCGCTGCCTTTGTTCAACAGCGTTAGCTACGGCAAACAAGAGCGTATCCTCCACGCAAACATACTTCATGGCGTGGAGGATACGCTCTTGTTTGCCGTTCATCTTCCAGTAAATCATCTACAGGAAAGCGTTATGAGTTCCTTTGAATTGTGATAATTCAAGGAAACTCATAGCTGGAATAGCAAAGATCTATTAGTATGAGGTATAGCCAGTGACGTTGGAGACCTTGCCCATGTCGACCGTACACATTGGTCCGACGTTAGCGACATATTCGGGTATTAATGAGGTAGTTGAATAGATGAATTCGACATATTCGACGCTTCCATTGTTTGCGTACCACATGAGATCATATGTACCTTGAGGGATACCCTGAAAATCGAAGCTCCCGTCAGCCTGGATGTCTGTTTTGTAAGGTGCCGTGTCCCACTTATTGAACAATTCACCCTGTGGCAGCTTACCCCGTAATCCCTGTACCAGCGCAATCTGAGAAAAACTATATGTTGACTCAGTATTGACAAATTTTCCTTTGACATCTGGTGGCGTGTTTAATTCTTGCTGTGCCTGTTGACCTTCGGGAGTATCTTTATAATCGTTGGCTAGCTGCTTATAGTATTGAATTGAATCGGTACAGGATTTTGAGCGCGTTGTTTGACCCAGACCCATGATTGATTTGGAGAGGTCCCCATGTACCTGCCTGGTCTTAGCTGGATCTGGATAGGTCTTGACGATTTCATTGAAAGAATCTATCGCACTACTATAGTCTTTATGCTGTAGTTGTTGTTCACCTAGCCCCAGGAGCGCTTTGGACACATTTGCGCGTGCATTCTTTGTCTCTTTTGCGCTGGGGAATGAATTTAGAATGTTCTTGAAACTGCTAATCGCATTGGTATAGTCCTTTGACTGCAATTGGCTGTTACCGACCTGGTAATAGGAGGTTGCATCCAGGGGTTGAGCCCGTTGTTTGCAGTTAGCATCACAGTATGGCAGGCTCAGCGTGGGATCTAGTGTGTTGATCGCCTCTTTATAGTTTTTGGCCTGGACATTTTGTTGCGCCAGCGCAATGCGGGTGTCAATACTGGTTGTTTGAGCTCGTTGTTTGCAGCCGTTATCACAGTATGCCAGTCCTAGGGTTGAGTCTATCGCACTGATCGCCTCTTTGTAATTTTTGGCCTGTATACTTTGTTGTGCCAGTATAAGGCGTGTCTCAATGTCCAATGATTTTGCTTTTTGTACCCATACCTCTGCGTTTATTAGACCAGAGATACTGTTATTCCCGTTGGTTTGGGTCGCCTTATCAGTATCAGGGGTACGAAAGTGTTCAATAACATAGGTGAATTTCTTTAGCGCATCATTATATTGATGGTTGTTTTTGAAAGCTAATCCCCATGAGGTGTATGTACGTGCCAGGTTCGTGCTGGTTGGTTCTACGTCGCCTGCAAACGTATATTCGTTGATGGCCTGTGGCCATTTTTTTTGGTCCTCAAAGGATTGTCCCTGCCATTGATGGATAGTTCCCTGGGCGGCTCTAGCCCAGCCTGAGAAAATTACCAGCGCCAGCAAGAATACTGTGGCGATAATGCGGCGTATTTTACTGGCAGGTACAATTGTGCGTATAGATGTACGTATCAGCCAGCCGATCGCGACCACCACCCCAATAATCAATGCGGCAACCGATGCCTGCGACACTCCTTCTGCCCAATCGCTGCCCAGCAAATACAATCCAATTAGCACTGCTATAGTTAATACAATACCGCTAATAAAGATCCATAAAGGCAAGGAAGCAGCTTGTTTCTTAGCTGGTCTGGCAGGCCTGGATTGGTAGTTCAGCGGTGGATAGGCTGGTCCAGATTGGTAATTGGGTGGCGGTGGGTAGCTTGGTCCAGACTGATAATTGGCACCGGATTGGTAATTAGGTGGCGGCGGATAGGCAGGCCCAGATTGATTGATAGGTGGCGGTGGATAAGCAGGCCCAGATTGGTGGTTTGTTCCGGATTGATCGGCAGGTAAACCACCTATATTAGCTTTATCATCTGTTGCAGAGATAGTGGGCTCACTAGAGATGGTGGGCTCACTAGAGATAGTGGGTTCACTAGAGATAGTCGCATCACTGGCCGGACTGGTTTGAACTGCTTCTGGAGAACTAACAGGGACGCTATTTTTCTGAGCAGGAATACCTGTAGCGGGGGGCACTAATCTTTGGGTAGCTTCTAATGCTGTGGATTGTGTTGACTGTTCTCCTTTTATTGTCTTATCCTCATCAATGGTAGATGATGATTGTGAAGGGGTTGCCTCGGGCTTTACTGCCTTCATTGCAGGTTGAGTGTCCTCATCATGATCTGCTTCACTAAATGATTGAGGCAAATTTTTATCATTCTCAGATGAATCCATGTTTATGCGAAACCTCCATGCATTGCATAATTAATAAATTATTTCGTATCTATGGCTTCTGGCTATACATATCAAAAAAGTAATTTTGTTAACCCTTTTGACATTCCCTATGTGACATGAACGAGTGGATAAATGCTAAATTTATTTGGATAATCGTTGTTATTTTAATTGATTACAGGCGTATTGTAAACATTATCGTCCTTTAATATAGGACGTTTTATTTTTCGTACAGCGGACAAAAAAAGAAGAAATTTTTGTGGCAACGCTTTTTTTTATGTACCTTTGTTTAAACTAAAAGTATTTTTGAATTTGTGTCGTTATACGTAATATATATATCGCTATAAAGTCATATATATAGGCAGGTTAAAGTGTTGTCGCATTCAGTAGAGGGAGGCGCACAATGTCAGGTGATGAGCATAATCTGCGAACACCATTCGGAACTAAAAGGTTGGTAGGCGTGGCGTTACTTCTCTTACTCTTCTTTTTCGGCAGCTTGTTTGTAGAGGTGAGTGTGGGGGAAGCTATCATCTGGTGGCAACCATTTTTAATCTTGTTGTCTTGTAGTGCTGGCGTTTACTATCTGTATTGTGGGATACAGACTTTGTGCTCGTCTCAGGCTACATGGGATGAGAAGATCTGGCATCGTAATGTGAATCTTGTGAATGGATTAGTCTGGCTTAATCTGGCTGCAGCCCTGGTGGTCGCCTGGTTTCTGGTCCTGGTGGTGTCCACGACCGTGCTGGCACTACTGATGGCGTTCTTTTTTCTGGGCGCGTCCTTGTCCCTGGGTCGTAGTATTCAATTGGTTGCCCCACCTATTCCCGCCAATTTTTAAAAGCACTTATGCATAGCAATGGTGCAGGAAGATTATGCATATCCTCCTGCACTGTTTTATTTTATGTGTGCTAACTCGTTAATAATAGATGTACCTGTCAATACAGAGCAATATATTTTTCAGGTACTTATTAAAGAGGATATGTATGATACCGGAACATGAAAAGAAGCCACCTCATCCCTTGTCATCGAGTAATACACGCTTCATAAATACTCTTTTCACTCTACTTATTGTTTGCGCTGTAGGTGTATGGATGGTTAATACCTATGGCGATGCTAATGCAGGCAAGCTTTTGTGGCATCCTTTAGTGGGAGCTGTTTTTGCGCTATTTGCTGTGTTCTACTTTATTAGAGGATCTCAGCAAATGATCGCTGGCCGCCAGCGTTCCTGGCTGTATAGCCGTTCTATTCTACTCAGTTTTTGCTGGCTCTGCCTCTCTATAAATTCCTGGTTACTGTGGCTTTTTGTGCCATCCCTGCCACTGGCTATTGTCCATCTTTTGCTCTCAATGGGAGCGATCGCCTTTTTGTTTGCCAGCATTATCCTGACTGCGAGAAGATAATAGTCTGGGCCAGTAGACGATCAGCTGCACCTACTATTTATATACGGCGGATCGTTCTGGCTCTTGTCAGTGCAGTATTACTGGGGGCGAATTGATCGATGTATGGTCTGCTGCTGGATTCGTAGTGGAATTGCTCCTGCGATCTTGCAACGGTTTCTCTTCAAGGAAGAAGACCAGGACCAGGCTTATGAGCATGAATGCCAGGCTGAGGATAAAGGTATTATAGATACCTTGTGCCAGACCCAGCCTGACCGCGTGCATTAGCTGTCTGTATTCGATCATTCCTTGCGGTCCCAGGATGGTAAATTGTTTGAGGACCGTGCTTTGTATGTCATGTGAAAGCAGAATATTGGGATTGTCAAAAAGAGCGATGACCTTTGTTGGTAGCAGTTGCCGCGTTGGCGCTGGAATCGATTGATGAAAGGTTGGGCGATAGCTGGCCGCCATCACAGATCCCATGGCGGCCAGCGCGATTGTGCCGCCAATCTGCCGAAAAAAGGTTAATGCTGACGTTGCCTGTCCAAGTTTATCTGGCAATGCGTTCTGTACAATCATTGAATAGAATGACATACCGAAGCCGGTGCCAAATCCCAGCACGATCATCGCGCTCCAAAGATCATTGGCGTTTGCATTAACATTGAGCCGTAGCAGCATAGCTGCCCCCAGCACACTGATAAGCATCCCTATAATCGCAATCATCTTATATTTCCCCAGTCGCGAAACGATCTGTCCTGAGATGATGCTACTCCCGACCAGCGTTAAGGTCATTGGGGAGAGCAAGAGGCCACTATCTGTGGCTGAGATGCCGAGAATACCTTGCGCGAATAGCGGTAGAAAAAAGACGCTTCCCAGCAGTGACATGTTGGCGGCCATTGTAATCAGGACGCTAATCACAAAGATGCGATTGCGAAATAGACTGGGATCGATGATCGGCTGTCTGTTCAAGTGTTCTTTACGTCCCTCAACCCATACAAAAGTGATGAGCGTGATGCCTGCGCCTGCCATAAGCCCTAAAATTTGAGGTGACAGCCATGCATAGGTACTGCCCGCCCAGGTAAATCCCAGGAGTAGGGCCGAGGTTCCCAGAATTAGTAAGGCTGCGCCTGAATAGTCGATTGTTATGCTGGTATTGCCACGTGTCGTCAAAGAGGGCATCAAGAAGATCAGCACCAGGAGAGCCAGGAGTCCAATTGGAAGATTGATATAAAAGACCCAGCGCCAGTTAGCGTTTTCAGTAATCCAGCCGCCAACAGCCGGTCCAATGACTGATGATAGTCCAAACACAGCCCCCGTGACCCCCTGCCATTTTCCGCGCTCACGTGGTGTAAAGAGATCGCCAACCACAGCGATCGCGATAGGAAGTAGTGCGGCCGCCCCTAATCCTTGAAAGGCGCGAAAACCTATCAGCGCATTCATCGATGGCGACATCCCACATAAAGCCGATCCAGCCAGAAAAAGCACAATTCCAACCAGGAAGATCGATTTTCTTCCATATAGATCTGATAACTTGCCATAGATCGGAACCATGACCGTAGACGTTAAAAGGTAGGCAGTCGTAACCCAGGTATAGCGATCAAAGCCTCTCATCTCTGACACAATATGCGGCATCGCAGTCGAAACAATCGTTTGATCTAACGACGCCAGCAACATCACCATCAGCACACCGGCCATCGTGAGCACGATTTCACGTTTGCTGTAGAGAGGCATATCTATGCCCGCCTGCAATGAATAATTTTTCTCCATAAGCCTTCCAAACAGTCCTGCAGCATGGGCCACAAATTCTACATCTATTATCTCTATGCCAGTGCCCCCTCCACCCTTGTGGAAAAGCATCAGTGCCCCTTCCACCCTTGTGGAAAAGCATCAGTGCCCCTTCCACCCTTGTGGAAAAGCATCAGTGCCCCTTCCACCCTTGTGGAAAAGCATCAGTGCCCCCTCTTCCACCCTTGTGGAAAAGCATCAGTGCCCCTTCCACCCTGTGGAAAAGTGCCAGTGGACCCTCCCTCACCCCGTGGAAAAGTACCGGTGCCCCCTCCACTCTGTGGAAAAGTGCCAGTGGACCCTCCTCCATTTTTGTGTGGTGAGGTGGGGCCGCAGCCCCACCTCACCACACAAAAATAAGGCGAGCGCCGCAGGCGCGAGGCCTCCGCTTAAACTGATGCATACCACTTAAATGTAAAGCTACTACAAACAATCGACCACAATAATCAACTTTGCTAGCTTGCCTTATCAGATCAGACATGATACCCTTGGGCTGGACATGCTTTTTGTCACTTTATATTCTGAAAACGAGGCCGTCGCTTTATGAGCTATTCTCTTTCCTCCTTCAATTCTCCATATTTTCAACTGGAACAGGTAGCTGATGGTATTTATGCTGCGCTTGCCAAAGGAGGAGCAGGAGCCTGGGGTAATGCTGGCATTGTGGATCTAGGCGGGCAGACACTGGTATTTGATACGTTTAATACGCCTCAGGCTGCGCTTGGCTTGCGGACAGTCGCGGAACAGTTGACTGGTCGCAAGGTTACGTACGTCATAAATAGTCATCATCATAGTGACCATATCTGGGGCAACCAGGCTTTTGAAGACGCGACTATCTATGCTACCGATAACACCTTTGATCTTATGCGTACCAAAGGAGTGGCCCGTCTGGAACGTATGCGTTCACAGCCGATTCCACTCCAAAGTTTGGAGGCGGCATTAGAGTTGGAGCAAGATCCTGAGCAGCGAAAAGATCTGGAGTTGTACATCAATGAGATGCGACAGGTAACTATGGCCTTGCCCAACCTGACGTTGCGCCTGCCCGATGTCACCTTTGAGCACCGTCTGGCCTTTGCTGGCTCTAAACGTACAGCCGTCCTGCTGACCTTTGGAGGAGGACATAGTCCCAGCGATGCTTTCCTCTATTTTCCTGAAGAGTCCCTGGCCTTTATGAGTGATATCGTACAGATTGGTTTTCATCCTGCTATGGGGGATGGCAATCCTGATGAGTGGTTACGTATTCTGGCCAGGATAGAGGCACTACAATTGACCACTATTGTTCCCGGTCATGGCCTGATCGGCACGGGACAGGCGGTTGGTGTAATGGGTCAATATATTCAACTGCTTCAGCAGATGGCTTATGCGGCCCCTTCCCTGGATGAATTGTTGGCGGTAGAGCCACCTGCTTTTTGTGCTTCATGGCAAGCCAGACCTGTATTTAAAGAGAACCTGCAATTTCTCTACAATCTAACACATAATCTTTAGCACCGTCTGCCTGAAGCATTGCTTCCTGGCACTGCCCATATGTTGAATATGTGTTTATTGCCAGGGAACGCTATTGGATGGCATAGGGAACTGTGACCTTGTTTTCGCTCCGAATGACATGTCCAGTCTGGGTCAGAAGCTGGATGGCGTGGTTCAGATTTTCTTCTTTGATCAATATATGGCCGGTATCAAAGGTGGTGGTGGTGAAGACGCTCAGATGTGCATTTGCCAGTGGGGTAAGGACCGACGCTAAAATCCCACTGGTATCATGGCTGAAAGGGCCCTCAATGCGTAGGCAGCGCCAGCCCTTTGTATAAATAACTTCTTCTGGTATGTTATCCTGTGGACAAATAATAGAGAGCTCTTCGTTGGTTTTGGTTATTGCTACAAAATTTCCGTTCAGGATGTCTTCTGAGATATGCGCCGTTGGTTCTAAGCGGCAGATCGCTAGCATATCTGGTTGAAGTGCAAGCACCAGTCTTTTATGTGTTGTCATCGCCTTATCCCTCTTCTTCTGCTTCTTCTCATATATCCATTCTTCGGCGTTATACCTCAACACTGAAGCTTCCTATTACATAACCACTTTTAGTGTGTCACATTCTCTGTGTTTTCTCAAATTGTGGAATAAATGTATTGGTGGGAATGTTTTGATTAAAGAGAGATGGGAAGAAATAAAAGATATCAGCTATATATTTTGGTGATTGCCTGGGCCGTCTGAGCGACAGCCATGCGGACGTGGGGAGGATCAAGCACAGTAGCATCCGCCCCTAATCCAAGGGCGTAAGAGATTGCGTCATCCATGGATTCCGCATTCACTTGCACAATGGCACTACCATCTGGTTCCTCTTTGAGGATCGTGACATCTCCATGCAAAGTACTATAGCGGGCAACCGCTTTTACATGGAGTTTGAAGATGATTGGTGGCTTTAGCTTTTCAAGCTGTTTGCGAGCTTCGCGCCAATAATCATGCAGATCAAAATTTGGTCGTGGTGTAATCGTCTCTTCATGTACATACACTTGTTCAATATCACTGACACGTAATGTATGAAAAGAGCGGCAGCGTTGACAGAACGCCACCAGATACCAGCGTCCTACACGTGCGTGCCGACGACTGAGGCCCTTAAAGACCAATCCATGAGGTTCGATACGTCGCCAGAGCATACCTGCTCCGGGATGTACCTGGCAGCAACTGGTATCTGAAAAAAGCACATCCAACTGATAAGAGTTCAATACGGCCGCCCGTATCGTCTCCAGATGAGTTGGTTCCTGCGTTTTGTTGCACCAGGCAGAGGTATCCACCAGGATATGTTCCCGGGCCGCCATTACATCTATCCGGTATTCTTCAGGCAGAACCGCCTCAAGTTTCACCAGTGCATGATGTAAATCGGTATCACCGGCAAATAAATTATGATTGCCAGAGATATCCGCACTCAGAATTAAAGAGATGGCTTCCTCACGTGTAAAAATAGCTGACTCTAAGTGATAATCATCCGGCAAATAGTAGCCGCCCCCTGGTCCATATTCCATGGAAACAGGAACATGTGCCAGTGAAAGGGTGATGATATCGCGATAGATCGTGCGTGTTGAGACCCCTAAAATGTTGGAGAGGCGCTGCGCTGTCATCTTTCCACGGGCCTGTAACAATACCGTAATTGCTACAAGTCTTTCAGTCTTTTGCATATCTTTTATTATGTGCTACTCATCTTTAAAAAACAAGAGGAAACCAGCATAAATCCTGACATTTTAGTTATTTTCATGTTGACTACTTCCCACCTGCGGCGGGAAGTAGTGATAGAGAAGTGTGAATGTGGTGTGTGGTGGCGGGCCACCACACACCACATTCACACTTCTCTATGATGATGAAGGTAGTAAAGCGGGGGTGCAGGGGCGGCGAGCCACCTGCCTGGGGAACGGGGGCTGTGCCTCCAAACTTCTTTCCTCTCTGTGGCGGCCAGAGGCAGCAAGAGAGATGCGGACGGTAAAGCGGGGGTGCAGGGGGCGGCGAGCTACCTGCCTGGGGGAACGGGGGCTGTGCCCCCGAACCTCTCTCTCCTCCCTGTGGCCGCCGCAGGCGGCAAAGATAATTCTAGCTGTATAGACAATGTAAAGCGTAATCACAGGCTAATTTCCGGGAAAAAATAAAATTTTCCGGAACGAGATAAAAACTCAATTGCAGAAATTTCCAAAAAAGAAGTGCAATGACTGACAAGCGTATGTCAGCCATTTCCTTTTAGACTCTAAATAGATGATACTAACCTGTCACATCCGTCGATGTATGTGACTATCGGCGAGTAATATTCGCCGAAAAGTTTTATACGTCAGGTATTAATGACAGCGCTATAGGTCATTTTTGTTGTATGGGCATGGCCAGAAATGCCCCGACGTGCGCTGGGTATGTGAACGGGCTCTCGCGGGTTAAAAGCACGTCAAGAAAGGAATAATCTGGAAATGCAGGTAAAACAGGTTAATCAACAATCTCCTTCATCCCCAGGTGTATCTCAGTGGAAAGAGAATTGGCGCATCTATATGCGCATTATCAAGTTGCTCAAGCCTCATTGGGGCCAGGCGCTTGGAACAGTGCTCTGCATTGCTCTGGCGACTGGTTTCTCCTTGATGGTACCTTGGCTCTTACAATGGGTAGTAGATGTAGGCATTCGCACCGGTCGCTTCCAGGATCTCTTGTGGATCGCGCTAGCAATTCTGGTAACAAGTGCGTTACGCGGTCTTTTTTCATATGGGCAAGGGTATCTTTCGCAAGCCATCTCATCCCTGGTCGCCTATGATTTGCGTAATACGCTCTATGATCATTTGCAGAGTCTTAGTTTTTCATTTCATGATGATTCCGAGACTGGTCAGCTGATGTCGCGTATGACGGCTGATATCGAAGCTGTGCGTAACTTTTTCCCAATGGGTCTGATGCGTGCCCTGGTGGCGGTGGCTACATTTGTTTCTGTGACTGTCCTATTATTGCGACTCGATGTATATCTGGCTCTTATTACGTTAATTTCTGTTCCTATTATGTTAATTCTCTCGGCGCAAGTTGTCAAACGTCTACGCCCTCTCTGGCTATCAGTGCAAAATGGCGTAGGTGATTTAAGCACGATCATGCAGGAGAGTCTGAGTGGTGTGCGTGTGGTGAAGTCGTTTGCGCGTGAGGACTATGAAATTGAGAAGTATGGCAAGAAGAACCAGGAGTTGCGCGAACTCAATATGAGTGCGATGCGCTTATCGGCCTGGAATCAGCCATTGATGGTACTTTCTCTGAACGTGGTGACGGTGCTGGTCTTGTGGGTAGGTGGTATCGCTGTCATCAATCGGACATTGAGCCTGGGGACGCTGGTTGCGGTTACCAACTACATTCTGTTGTTGGGTGCGCCCGTGCGTACGTTTGGTTTTATGATTAACTGGTGGGTACGTGGTTTGTCCGGCGGCACACGTATTTTTAGTGTGCTGGATACACCATCTGATGTTACCGATGCGCCCCAGGCTAAAACCCTGGAAAAAGTTGCTGGCCATGTGCGTTATGACCATGTTTCTTTTGCTTATGGCAATGGCGTAGAAGTGTTACATGATCTGAGCATTGATGCCCAGCCGGGTCAGACCATCGCTATTCTGGGTCCAACCGGAAGTGGCAAAAGCTCTCTGCTACACCTGCTGCCTCGTTTCTATGACACGAAGGATGGACGTGTGCTGGTAGATGGTTCAGATGTGCGCGACGTGACGCTGGCTTCGCTACGGCGTAACATTGGTCTGGTCTTGCAAGATGTCTTCCTCTTTAATGCGACGATTCGTGAGAATATCGCGTATGGTGTGAACGGTGCTACCGACGAGCAGGTCATTGAGGCGGCGAAGGCTGCCCGTATCCATGATTTTATCCTGGCCTTGCCGGATGGTTATGATACCTGGATTGGTGAGCGTGGTGTCACGCTTTCAGGTGGACAGAAGCAGCGTGTGGCGATTGCACGCACCTTGTTATTAGATCCAAGTATTCTGGTTCTGGACGATTCAACTTCCAGTGTCGATATGGAGACTGAATATATGATTCAGCAGGCGCTTGAAGAAGTGATGCGTGGACGCACGACGTTCGTGGTGGCATCCCGTTTGCGTACCATTAAAAACGCGGACCAGATTCTAATATTGGAGCGTGGCCGTATCGTGGAGCGCGGTACCCATGCCACGTTGTTGAAGCGTAATGGTCCCTATGCTCGACTCTATGACTTGCAACTGCGTGAGCAGGAAGAGTTTGAGGCCCAGATGCTGGCGACTGAGCCTGGTGAGATGCAGAGAGAGGTGTACCATTGATTAAGGAAAAGAAGAACGAGCAGACAGCCTCTTATGCTACCTATAAACGGTCCCATACGTGGATCGAGAATAGTCTGGCACATTCCGATGAGGAGGAAGGATCAGGCTTCGATTGGAAGCTTGTCCGCATGTTCTTTCCGTATATCGCGCAGTATAAGACGCCCGCCACCTGGAGTATGGTGCTGATGGTGGTCTATACCCTGCTCAACCTGCTGAATCCCTGGTTGATCGGGTTGGCGATCGATAACTTCATTACACGTAGCGACCTGGTGGGACTGGGAATCCTCAGTATCATCTTTCTGGGCGTGAACATTGCGATGTGGCAGGCGCAATACTGGCAGGTCTGGACGATGTCCTGGGCCGGTCAGCAGATCCTGTTTATTCTGAGCGCGGACATGTTTAAGCACTTACAGCGCTTATCTTTAAGCTTCTATGACCATACCCAGATTGGTCGCGTCATGTCACGCTTACAAAGTGATATTGATGTGCTGGAGGCGATGTTAAGTTCAGGCTTGCTTTCGATGATTGGCTCGGTGATCTCACTGATCGGCATTATTATCCTGATGCTGGCGATGAGCCCCTTGTTGGCCTTGCTGACCTTTGTGGTACTGCCAATCATGTTTGTGATCGCGGCCTACTGGCAGAAGTATGCGCAGAACTCTTTCCGGCGTACGCGTGCCTCGATCTCGCTGGTAAACTCGACCCTGCAGGAGAATATCTCCGGCATGCGTGTGATCCAGAGCCTGGTGCGTGAGGATCGCAATCGTTCTGAGTTTTCTGATCTTAATGCCTATAATCGTGATACCAACCTGGACTCCAGTAAGATCGCGGCGTTAGTCTTGCCTCTGGTCGAGGTTGTGGCGGCCCTGGCGATCTGTCTGGCGGTCGTCTATGGTGGTGTCCTGGTTTCACAGGGACATCTGCTGGTTGGTACACTGGTTGCTTTCGTACTCTACATCAACCGCTTCTTCGATCCTATTCGTGATCTGAGTCAGCAATATACGCAGTTGCAGCGCGCAGGCGTGGCGGCCGAACGTATCTTCCAGATCTTGAATATGAAGGTCGAGATCAAGGATGATCCTGAGGCGATCGAACTACCGAAGATTAAGGGTGACGTTGAGTTCCGCGATGTCGTCTTTGGATATAATCCTGAGCGTCCAGTCTTGCGTGGCTTAAACTGGCAGGTCAAAGCTGGACAGACAGTGGCGATTGTGGGACCAACGGGTGCCGGTAAAAGTACGATTATTAGCTTATTGACGCGCTTCTATGATATCCAGAGCGGCGCAATCACTATTGATGGCTATGATCTACGCAAGGTCACACAGAAATCCCTACGCCGCCAGGTAGGTGTAGTGCCACAGGAGCCATTCCTGTTTACGGGCTCGATTGCGGATAATATTCGCTATGGCCGGCTTGACGCCACGGATGAAGAGGTGATGAGGGCTGCCGAGATCGTCGGCGCGCATGACCTGATCATCCAATTACCAGAAGGCTATAATACTCCGATTCGTGAACGAGGCCGTAACCTGAGTATGGGACAGCGTCAGCTGATCTCCTTCGCACGTGCGCTATTGGCCGATCCACACATCCTGATTCTGGATGAAGCAACGGCCAACATCGACACCTTTACAGAAGCCATTGTGCAGCAGGGCTTGAAAAAGCTCTTGCATGGCCGTACCGCGTTCGTTATTGCGCATCGTCTCTCGACGATCAAAGACTCTGATTGCATCGTTGTTCTGCAAGCTGGTCAGATTGTTGAGCAAGGGACCCATAACGAGCTGCTCCAAAGTGAAGGTGAGTATGCGGCCCTCTATGCTATGGGCTTCCGCCATACTGCAGGAGCTGCAGTCTAACTGTAATCTTTTGTCATCTATAGATCAAAAATGGTTCTTCATGTTTAACATGAGGGACCATTTTTTTATATGCCAGTATATCTTTTCTCTTCGATAGTGTTTGTTTCCCACCCTCATCGTGGGGCGTACAGCCAGCCGCATTCGGGCCCTGCAGGGCCCACCCTTCTTTTAAGTGTGGTGTCAAATGTTGCGCATCGCGCAACATTTGACACCACACTTAAAACCGTTGGAGCGCCAAAGGCGCGAAAAAATAATCAGCGAGACATGGATTTGACACCACATGTAAAAGATTTGGAGCGCCAAAGGCGCGAAAACTTGAATGGAAAGATTGTGAAGAGCCTGAAGATAAAGTATTCGCTGGAGGCTGTAAAGGGTGCTCTGGAGTGTATTCCTGGCGATCGCCGAGGTGGCCGGAATGCGCATAGGTGGCACGGAAATTCCGCGAGTTTTCCGCGTTATTCGGCGCGATTTCCGCGAGTTTTATTGCCGTCTTTGTGTATTATGTCTTGTGTGTTCTGTGTGGGAGCGACATACAAGACTCTCTATGAGCGTAAGAAGTGCTCTATGTAAATAAATTGAGAGCAGTAAATCTTGACGCGGATGGTTGGGAATGCATGTGTGCAGATGCTCTCTGGCGTGCCCCGATGCTCCACAGGCACGACGCATACTTACATATGAAGGAGTAATTCACTTATGCGCTCAGGCAAAAAAATCACGACGATGCTGCTACCTACACTCCTTTGTTTATTCGGTGTCCTGCTCTCCGCCTGTGGCGGGGGCTCTGTACCTGGTAGTACTGGCAACACCAACAAAACAAAGGCCGCTGATAGCCAGCAAGTTTATCGCTGGGCTTTTCGTCTACCCGATATTGCTTCATTCGATCCTGGTATCGCTACCGACAATACCTCGATCCAGGCAATTAATATGGCCTTTACCGGTCTGGTGCAGTTAGACGATCAGCTAAATATTAAGCCGCAGCTGGCTCAATCTTACGATGTTTCTGACAATGGATTGACTTATACATTCCACCTGCGACCAAACCTGAAGTTTAGCGATGGTAAGAAGCTGGATGCAAACGATGTTGCATATACGCTTGATCGTTCTCTTTCACCAGAGATCAATGATCAGTCGGGCGTTGCTCTGACCTATTTAGGACTGATCAAAAATGCTCCTGAGCGCACAACAGGTAAGGTCAAATCAGTAATTGGCACAGGCGTGATCGTTAAAGATCCCAATACTGTGGTGATTAAACTGACCAAAGCCACCGCCTATTTTTTGGGCGCTCTGACCTATCCCACGAGCTTTATCGTGGAGAAAAGTGTCATTGAGAAGTATGGCAACAAATGGACAGATCACCTGGCCGATAATGGTGGACAGGGCGGTAATGGTCCTTTCAAGGTTAAAGAATATAGCCATAACACAGGCATCAAGTTTGTGCCTAATCCAAACTACTATGGTAAGCAGCCACAGTTGAAAGAAGTTGATTATCTGCCATATAAAGATCGTCAGACCAGCTATAACTCTTATCTGGCCGATCAGGTAGATATCACTGATGTGCCATTGCCACAGGTTCGCCAGGCGAAGAGCCGTCCTGATTTCACTCAGAACGATGCTCTCACCATCTTCTATGTTGGTATGAACTACAAAGTAAAACCTTTGAACAATATCAATATTCGACAGGCTCTATCCCTGGCTCTGGATCGTGACACCATTGTGAAGGCAGCCTGGCAGGGTGCTTATACACCAACCTGCCACATCATTCCTAAAGGTCAGTATGGTTACAATCCTGATCTGAAGTGTCCTGCTGGTTCAGATGCCCGTGGTGACAAGAAGAAAGCCGTTGAGCTGCTTGAAAAAGGTCTAAAAGAAGAGGGCCTGACCCGTCAGACATTCCCTCAGATTACTCTGACCTATCCTACGCAGTCACCTGAAGCTGCTAATGAGGCCGCGACAGAGGTTCAGATGTGGAAGAGCGTACTGGGTCTCTCGATTGGCTCAACATCAATCAGTCAGAATTCTCTCTACACTGCTCAGGTTCAGACACAGGGTAAAGATGGTCCATTGCAGATGTGGCTGGCCGGTTGGGGTGCTGACTTCCCCGATCCTCAGGACTGGATCTCCCTGCAGTTTGGTCAGGACGCACCAAACAACGCCTATAACTATGGCGACAACAACAGTTCCACCGTCGCTACCCAGAAAGATCTGCAAAAGCAGATGCTGGCCGCAGACGTTATGACTGACAAAGCTGCTCGCTTGAAAACATATAACAAAATTGAGCAGCAGCTGGTCGATGATGTTGCCTGGTTGCCGATTTATCAGCGCCCAGACATCCGTCTCTTGAAGCCATATGTCGTTGGTTTGAAGTTCTCTGCTGCATCGATTATTCCCCCTGATGAATGGGCCAATGTTTATATCGCACAGCACTAAACACTGGTTTCCTTACGCAAGAGGGTCATCCTCTCAAGCTTATCAGTAAAAGCAGGGATAGTGATACAAACAAGAGTATCACTATCCCTGCTTGAGCATCCTCTGACAAGAGAGAGGCGAGGAGTTTTGTATGGTTCAATTTATATTGAAAAGGCTCATAGGCCTGATTTTTGTGGTAATAGGAGTAACCTTTATCACCTTTACCATGGGTTATTTTGCTCCTGATGACCCGATTAAACAACTATTGGGACAGCACTATACTCAGGAAGCATATTTACAATTAAAGCATGCTTATCATCTGGATCTTCCATTCTTTCAGCAATACTTGAATTTCTTAACTGGACTTTTCCATCTGGATTTTGGTTTATCATTCCAATCTAAGGGTCGGCCAGTCTGGGATATTTTGAAGGATGGCATCCCTGTCTCGATCGAGCTGGGCCTCTGGGCTCTATTGGTGCAATTGGCCCTGGGTATTCCTCTGGGTATCTATTCTGCTATTAAGGCGCGTACCTGGGTTGATACCACCAATATGCTGGTTATGTTGATTATCTATGCCTTGCCATCTTTTGTACTGGCTACTTTTGCGCAGATTTTGCTGGTATATTTAGATACATCGATTCCAGGACTCAACTGGCCGGTCTCCAACTGGGGAACTCCCTGGCAGTATAGCTGGACTGATATTCAGTATAAGCTGGTGCCGATTCTTATTTATGGTGCTGCTGGCTTTGCTTATTACGCACGTCTGGCTCGTACCAGTATGCTTGAGGTACTCAATCAGGATTATATTCGTACCGCACGTGCGAAGGGCCTACTTGAGAAAGCAATTACCTTCCGCCATGCGTTCCGTAATGCTTTGATCCCACTGGTCACTGTGGTCAGTGTCTCTCTTGGTTTCCTGGTTTCAGGTGCGTTCTTTGTTGAGCATGTCTTCAATATTCCGGGTATTGCTGAGACAACCCTGTCTTCGGTGGGTGCGAGTGATTATCCGGTCATCCAGGCCACGACGGTGGTGCTTGCCATCGCTGTTGTGTTGGGTAATTTGCTTTCTGACATTTTGTATACCGTCGTTGACCCCCGCATTAAGTCAGAATAGGAGGATATGTAGATGAAGGATCGTACAGATCGGGGATTGAGACCCACGCGTTTTACTAGTAGTGGAACGCCAGTTACCAGTCCCTTTGATCAGCCAGGCGTTGTGGCTCCTGATAATACCGTAGAGCCAATTGAACCTGAGATGCAGCCTATTGCCGCATCCGTTTCCGGTGGGCCAGAAGATCCACGCAAGCAGCAGCGAACGCCGTTCCAGGAATCTTTCAGGCGTTTCCGCCGTGACAAAAAGGCTATGATTAGCCTGAGCGTGATTATCTTCCTGATTGTTGTAGCTATCCTTGGTCCTGTGATCTATCAGCATATTGGTGGGACATATAACAGTACCACCAACGGTGCCATCGGACCTGATCAGTACCACAGCTTCGGACATGCTGAGGTTGATCGCCTGACTGAAGGCCCTTCCGCCCAATACTGGCTTGGAACCGATGGTCTGGGACGTGATATTCTGGCTCGCCTGATGCAGGGTGTCTTAATTTCGATCGCGGTTGCCGTACTGGTTGAGGTTGTAGATATCATCTTAGGTATCATTGTTGGCGTGCTGGCCGGTTACTACGGTGGCTGGATTGATTTCCTGCTGGCTCGCTTCACCGATATCATGTTTGCATTCCCTGGCCTGCTCTTCTTGATCCTGATCTCAGGTATTATGGGACCATGGGCGGACAAGAACCTGAACCATATTCCGGTGATTGGCGCGAATGGTAACGCGCGTCTACTCCTGGTCTCGCTGGCCCTGGCCTTCACTATCTGGCCTCTGATGGCTCGTTATGTGCGTGGTCAGACCTTGCAATTGAAGCAACAGCAGTATGTTGAGGCCGCGAAGACGTTGGGTAGCTCTGACTTCCAGATCATTATGCGCCACATCATTCCCAATCTGTTCAGTATCGTTGTGATTGCTTCGACCCTGAACATTTCAAATACCATTATCTCTGAAGCCGGCATCAGTTTCCTGGGCCTGGGTGTCCAACCTCCCGGCTCCAGTATTGGTTTAATGGTCTCTGAAGGTGCGCAGTATATCCGTACCAATCTCTGGGTAGCTATTGTGCCCTGTACCATGCTGGCCATCATCGTACTCGCCTTCTCCTTCCTTGGTGACGGCGTGCGAGACTCCTTTGATCCTCGCGCCAAAGACTGATAAAGAAGCTAAAAGAAGAGGACGTGCCAGCTGGCACGTCCTCTTCTTTTAGCCTAAATTTCTTTCAGGGCTCTTTCCTCGCGCCTTTGGCGCTCGCCTAGATACCTTTATGCGTGTGTTGCAGGCTAGCCCGCAACACACGCATAAAGGTATCTGGCCCGATTACGGGCCGCGTCTGAAAGGAGAGCCAACATGAAATAGCCCTGATTTTTTTGCTGCTCTCTTCCTTTTTGAGGGGGAGATGTGATAAAGTAGATGAGTATGGATGGGACTATGGTTGGATGATCGTTGTGTTGAAGATTTCTTCTCGCGACCTATAGGCGGGCCTGGGATCGGGTGGGGGCGTACCTCATTTCTCTACTATACTCGCAAATTACAAATGATGTCTTATCAAGACTGGTATATACATATTTAATCGCAAAAGTATTTATGCGTCTGGGAAAACGGAAATTGCAGTGAAAACATCGATGGATGCTATTCAGTTTGGTAAATGGATGAGTGAACGGCGGCGCAAGCGTGGCTGGTCCAGCCAGCGTGCCCTGGTGGAAGTGGTACGCCAGGATCCTCTTTTTGAAGATAGCCATATATCGGAAGATTTTTTGGCGCGCTTAGAAGCCGGTCGCCTGGCATATCCTTTTCGTCGCAATGTGCGTCAGCATCTTTTTGTGTTAGCCTGGTTTCTCTGTACGACGCCGCGTGAAGTACAGTCCTATCTAAATGCAGCCTCCTTGCATGAGCTGACTCCCGACGAAAATGAGCTGGTTCAGCGTCTCTATACGCATATCTCTGGCGCTTCGATGCCAGCTATTGAACTTTTGCCTGTAAGACCGCATCACCTGATTGGACGGGAGGCGCTGGTCCAGCAACTTTTAGACCAGCTTGGTTCGCTGAACGGCGGTCTTTATGCTCTGACAGGGATGCCTGGCGTTGGTAAGAGTGCTATTGCCGCTGAGATCGTTCATCGCCTCGTTGCCGACAAACATCGACCGCTTTTTCAGCATGGCATCATCACGCTTTCCTGTAAAGGACGCCAGGGGATGCCTGGTCTGCTTGCGGTCTTGCAAGAGCTTATTACTATCCTCTTACCGAATGAAGAGCACGCATCACGCGCACCAGGATCCGCTGAGAGAGAGGCACGCGAGGCACGTGATGAAAAAGCCCTGATTTCTCTCTTTCATCAGATGGATAGTAATCTGGCCTATATGGTTGATCGCTTGCGCCTGCTCTTGACTGATAAAAACATCCTGTTCTTGCTGGATGATGTGGATGCACAATTCCCGTTGCGCGAAGCCCTTGAGGTCTTACTGGCCAACACACACCATCCGCTAACGAATAAAGTACATGCAGGACAGCGCGTTGTACTTACGACAGGCCGCTATATTCCCGCACCGGCTCTTGTTAGCTATCATCATCATGTACAGCCATTATTACATGATGATGCCTGTGAGCTGCTTGAGATCCTCATCTCGTCTGATACGTATCCTCTGCCAGGGTTGCCACAAGAAGAACACCAGGAAGCAATTGGCAAACTTTGCACTATTCTCGGCCATCTGCCCCTGGCGATCGAGTTGGCCGCTAATGCGATCGCTGTGAGAGGTATCCCTCTGAAGCTACTGGTTGCCAATGCTAGTGTTGATCCATTTCATCGTTTATTGGATGACGCAGGCATACTTACCACGCTATTTGAGCAGGCCTTTAGTGGTATCAAGCAGGAGCAGCGGGATCGCTTTGCGCTGTTAAGCCTGCCTGGTCCACAGGTTTTTAGCCTTGAATGTGCCGCCGCTCTTGCCGCTAATCGCTGGGCAGACGAGAAACAAGCACGCACAGATCCTTTGTCACTTTTCGCCTCTGCTTATGCTACCAGTAGAAGCGCCGATACTTCCGAGGAATATGTTTTGCCTTCCGCGCGTTCCCGCAGAAATCTGGCCGTCGACAGTACCTATGTGGCTTTTGAAACCCTGACCAATACCGCCTTAGAACTGGGACATTTTGTCAATTGCTCACTGCTAGAACGCGTTACGGCTACCGCCGGGGGAGCCGATAATGATAATCCCCAATATATTCTCCATCCTCTGCTGTTTGCTTATGCCCACGCTTATCTGCAGCGCATAGACAGGGAGAAGATTGACGTAGTCTGGCATAATACCCAGGCGTATGCTGAAGCGTATCTGGAACGCTATCAAGGCGATATTGTGATGCTTGAGCGCGAGTGTGGTGTCTTACTTGAGGTCTTTGCACGTGCCTGTCAGGAACAGCGGCACGAACGTGTTATGCACTGGGCCGCGAAGCTGGCGAGTATTACCAGTCGGATGCAGGATATGTATATTGGTAAGCGGCTCTTACAGGCGGGTATTCAAGCCAGTTGTCAGTTGCAAGATCAATATCAGCAAGCGTTCCTCATCATGCAACTGGGACATCTCTATTGCTGTCAGGGACGTACTGACAAGGCGCGCCTCTGCTGGGAAGAATGCCTGAAGATTGCGCAAGAACTGGGACATCCAGCCTATTTATGGCGCCCATATCTTTTCCTGGCCCACCTGGAATATATTCAAGGCAACCTCTCCGAGGCCCGCGCCCATATCGATGTATTTCTGCAACAAACCCGTGAAAGCGGAGACCTACGTGGTCTGGCGCTTGCATATTTTAAGCGTGGCCTCTATAACCGTGAACTGGACGATATGAATGCAGCCTATAACGATGCCTGTGCGACCTTAAGCCTGCTAGGCATGCTAAAAAATGATCCTTCCCTGTCTGACCAACTTCTGGAAGCAGAAGCGCAAGCCGAACTGGCTCGTATCTCAGGGGACTACACCGGCTCCCAGGAATTCACTACCATCGCCTGGAACCTCGGTTTGCAAGTTTCTGATGCCTATACACGAGCCCTGATCCTCCTGGTACAGGCGAAATTTGCTCGATACAATGGCCATCCACAGGACGCTGCAGCCCTCGCCAGACACATACCAATCCTGGTACCAGCAGCCATGCAATTGCACAAACAAGCCGCCAAATTCTTATAGTTTTTTAATGAAAAATCGTTGGTGCAATAATGGCATGCCCGCGCCATTACTGCACCAATCAATAAAACATGAATAGGGATGCCTGCGCTCCCGACTCAGCCTGGCTGAAAACTCATTACTTCCATGAAATCCGTGATTTGTCTAGCGCTGTTTTCGCGCCTTTGGCGCTCCAAGGGTTTTAAATGTGGTGTAAAATGGTGTGCAAAGCACACCATTTTACACCACATTTAAAAGAAGCATGGACGCTTTAGCGCCCGAGTGTGGCTGGTTATACCCTCGCTGCTGAAAGTGGAAATCAAACGCTGCCAGATTACGATGTGTCAGCCTATCCCCTGGCTCAGTAGCGTTCTCATATACTATAATGGATCTGATAGCATAAAGTATTTTTCCAGGAGTAGATCAGATATGCAACGTGGTTTGAGGCCTACCGTCCAGATTCATCCATATGTAGATAAGCTTGAGGCGTTACTGGAGGCTATTCCAGATGGGGTGGTGAAAATTGATACGGTAGGGCGTTTACAACGTGCTAATGTGACTGCTCAGAGGCTACTCACGCGCATTGCTTCTCTTCCA
Organism: Dictyobacter alpinus; assembly: GCF_003967575.1. Lineage (NCBI taxonomy): Bacteria > Bacillati > Chloroflexota > Ktedonobacteria > Ktedonobacterales > Dictyobacteraceae > Dictyobacter > Dictyobacter alpinus. Next base: position 1,895,100 of record NZ_BIFT01000002.1, on the reverse strand, counting down.
CTTGAGGATATCTTGCGTCCAGATCAGGTTGCTACTTTGCGCGCGCGCGATGTGCGTGGACATTTATTGACGGCCGAGACTGTTCCGGTGGCACGGATCTTGCGTGGCGAGGTCTTATCAGGACAGGGTGCGCCGATTATCCGTTTTCCTATCACAGATGGACAGGAATTATATCTGCAAATCAGTGGGGCGCCACTACAAAATGAGCTTGCTCAGCTGACCGGTGGGGTCGTTATCCTGCGGGATATGACCGAATATATGCAGCGCCGGCGCTATTTGGAGGAGATGTTGCTCCAGGGGGTAATCGAGCAGCGACGGCTACGGGAGCGTGAGGAGCGTGCTTATCGCATCGCGACCCTTGTGCCGGAATCTTCATATCCTTACCAGTTGCGTGTCGCTGGCCATACGATTGAGTGTGTATGGACGACCGAGATTTTTAGTCGTATTACTGGCTATTCACAGGCAGAGGTTAACGCCGTCGGATGGTTTGACGAGTCCTTGTACCATCCCAATGATCATCCAGCCGTTCAGGCACGCAGGCAGGCACTGCTGGCTGGTGTCTCCGACGTGCAGGAATGGCGGCTGCTCACTAAAGCTGGCGAGGTACGTTGGCTACGAGATTCATGCCATCCTGTGGCTGATGAAACCAGCGGTATCTTTCACTTCTATGGCGCGGTCCATGATATTACCAGGCATAAAGAAGAACAGGATCAGATTCATCAGTTGAGCCAGCAACTTTCAACGATCTTTGCCGCTATCACCGATTGCGTGGTGGTCTATGATCGTGAAGGCCATCTGTTACAGATGAATCGTGCCGCTCAGGATCTTGGCGTCTTTGCTGTGCAGTCAGATTATCAAGCCTTGCCACTGGCGCGGCGTGCTCAACTTTTGCAACTCCATGATGGCCGTAATGCCCTCTCTTTAGAGCAGACTCCGGCCTATCGAGTCCTTCATGGTGAGAGCCTTAAAGGCTCGCAGGCAATGGATATTTTTGTCTGCGGCCTGGATGGATCTCAGGTTTGCTTGAATGTCACTGGAGCACCTTTGCGCGATATATCGGATGAGATTGTGGGTGCGGTGTTAATTTTTCGCGATGTGACGGCTAGACGGCAGCAGGAGCAGCGTACACAACATGCTCTGGATGCCTTGCTTGCTATGGCTGAAGCGCTGGTCCATTCAAACGAGCAGATAACTTTCCCTGATGATGTCGCTGACCAGGCAGCCTATATTTCAAAACAGCAGGTTATTCAGCATTTGCTTATGCTGGTTCGCGATCTGCTGAGTGGACAACGGACTTTAATTCTGACTATGGATGACAGCACCCAGCGTTTCACTCCGGTTGCGGTCGCTGGCTTCGCACCTGAGCAGGAAGAGGTTTTTCGCGTCGAGATCGCGCAGACATGTTTAAGTGCTTACTTCTCAACTGAAACCTGCGAACTATTATTAGCGGGCGAAGCAATGCTGGCTGATATGGAAGATCGGCCAGCCACCAATCTGCCAACCTATGGCATCTCGCATATGCTGGTTGCTCCTTTGTATATCGCCGAACACACGCTTGGCGTGCTGATCATGGACTATCCTACCAATGATCAAGAATATCCTGTCCATGAGGCGCTGACCTTATTGAAAGCGGTTGGGAAACTGGCGGCTGTGGTGATTGAGCGTGAACGCCTGATCCATGCGCGCATCATTGCGCAGGCACGGGCCCTATCCGAGGGCGAGGCAAATCGACAAAAAGATGAGTTCCTGCATATGGTTAGCCATGAACTGCGTAATCCACTGGCCACTATCAAGGCAAGCATCCAACTTACGCGACGCCAATTGCAAAATTTTACGACAGGTTCGCATAATGATGACCTTTTGGAGCAAATCGAAAGCATGCTCGATCGAGGTGAGAGGCAGGTAGCGGTTGAGAGTCGTCTGATCGGTGATTTGCTCGATGGCTCGCGTATCCAGGCAGATCAACTAAAACTACAAGTCAAGTTATGTAATCTCCTGGATGTTGTGCGCAATGTCATCGCCGATCTTCAAACTGGCAATACGTCTCGTGTGATTCAAATTATCGAGCCAATGGATGAGGATATGATTCCAGTCGTAGCTGATGTAGAACGTATTGGACAGGTTTTAACACATTATCTTGCGAATGCCATGAAATATTCTCCTGCTGATAAAGCAATTACATTACAGTTTCAGCTTGATGGTCAGAATGTTCGCGTCACTATTTCTGATGAAGGTCCAGGTATCCTGCAAGAGCTACAAACCAGGATCTGGGAACACTTCTATCAGGTGCCAGGGCGCATTGTCTATAGTGGATCAGCAGGATTGGGACTGGGGCTCTCTATTTGCCAGACCATTATTCGCCAACATTATGGACAGGTGGGCGTGGAGAGCCGTCCAGGTCAGGGGGCAGCCTTCTGGTTTACCCTGCCTCTGGCCCGTGTATAAGCCACTCATTCTGCTATCGGGATTGTCAACCTACGCTGAGTATGGTATATAAAGAAGACGAACTTATATGTGCTTGAAAAGAATATGCGTGTGCATTTACCTCTTTTTTTACCTGAATAGTAACGCGCACCAGACAACTCGTGTCAGCTTTTCTGCGTGAACGGAGCAAGTGTCTTGCAATCATTGTCTACCCTACCTTTATCCCTGCGTCACGCGCCTTTTCGCGCCCGCGTCATCACTTTTCTTGGCTGCTGCTGCATTGTATTTCCTATCATGATCTTTTGTCTGTTTGAATTTTCAGATGTAGAGATTATCACTAGCTGTGCTATTCCGGTCGCTGTCGCCTCCTGGATCTTTCGTCCCAGAATTGCGTATATCTGCGCTGTTGCTGTCCTTGTTGCATCCGCGCTCTTACTAAGCTTGTATCTACATACTTTCTTGTGGCCCTTTCGTTTGTGGGAAGGCTTTTTATTTGGCGTGCTGGTGATTATCATTGAACTGGGCTGCTTTGCCTTGCTCCATCATTTCTTAGAACTTTCGGCAGCAGCTAAACAGCAATCCTTGCAGGCTGAGCAGCAGCTGAATATTGCCTATGAGCATCAGCAGCAGTTAGAAATACTTCGCGATCAGTTTCTGATGAGTGTCAGTCATGAATTACGTACCCCACTGACCGAAGTAAAAGGATACATCAATTTATTACTTGAATACGGTAATAAAATAGATGATGAGACGCGGGCCGCTTTTATGCAGAGTGCATCGTATGGTTGTGATGAGCTTGAATTAATTATCAGTAATGTGTTGGGAAGTTCACGTATAGGGCAAGAGATCAAACCATTATCTATGCAAGAACTGCCCTTGTTATCTACAATTACAGAAATCTGTGAACACATTTATCTTGAGGAACACACATTACGCCTGGCTATTCCCGCTGATCTAATCATATTAGCTGATCGTCAGCAGTTGCGGCAGGTCTTACGTAATCTCATCTCGAATGCATGCAAATATTCGCCTGCACAAACCTTGATTGAGATCAGTGCCCTGGTAGAGGATGATTCAGAGCCCATGGTACGTATCTGTTTGCAGGATGCTGGTCCAGGCATCGCGGCCGATGAGATACCCCTGCTCTTTCACAAATTTTCTCGTTTGAAACGTGATATGATGGGATCTGTACGTGGTACTGGACTTGGCTTGTATATTAGTAAGCAGTTTGTGGAAGGGATGGGAGGGCGTATCTGGGTTGAGAGCGCGGGGGTGGCTGGTCAGGGGAGTTGTTTCTGCTTTACCTTGAAGCGTCTGCTTCCTGTTACATCGATAAAAAAGGATGCGTAATGCAACAAAATCATTTTGATATGGTCGCGTTAATTTCTGTTCCGCCCGAGGATGTGTATGCGGTGCTGGCGGATTATCGCCATGGGCACCCGCATATTCTGCCCGCAAAATATATCAGCCAGTTCAAGGTTGAGGCTAATGGACAGGGGGCAGGGACTGTGCTCCGTTATCGGATGCGCATCTTTGGTTTTGCACATGAGAGACGGGCCCTTGTCAGTGAGCCTGAACCTGGCCGTATATTGGTCGAGCGCGAAACAACTACCTCTTTAGTTACGACCTACGCGGTAACGCCCGCTAATAATGGTCTACACGCGCATGTCCAGATTGCCGCGCATTGGGAACCTGCTCACACACTCGCGGGCAAGTTAGAGCAGGCCTTTTATCCCTCGATACTGCGCAAGATGTTTACCTATGAGCTAGATGCCCTGGCGAAATTGGCCGCCAGGAAGAAGCGTGTCGCCAGCAGCCACTAATTATGGGCGCACATAGCTCCAACTGACCATCTCGCCATCGCGCCATGGCATGATTCCATGAAATTGACGCGGATCATCATCAAATACCAGTGGCAAAAATTCGTGATCGCTCGGCCAGACTGCCAGAGTTGGGATAGCACTGCGCTCAACCCATTCCAGTGTACCCTCGGCATTGCCAGCGTGCGCCTCACCATGCCAGCGATCGACAACGAAGATGAACCCAAACCAATCCTCACTATGCTTCCCAAAGCCGGGCCAGAAGATCGTTCCACGTAACGTCATATGATCCACAATCAGTCCCGACTCTTCCTCTATCTCCCGTATCATGCAACTGGCAATATCCTCATCGGGCATCAATTTACCGCCCAGACCATTATATTTGCCATAATGTATATCATCGGGTCGCTTATTGCGATGAATCATCAAAACCTGCGTGCCATCGGGCGATAAGATATATCCCAGTGTAGCTACAATCGATGCCATCCTCTACATATGCTCCTTTTGACTTAAAAAAATTATGATAGCTGTTCCCGTTTAACTGTATCAACGTGCAATCCCAGACCTGGCAACAACTCTGCAAATGAATGAATCGTCAGATCGGCCACATCTTGTGAAATATGTTCAGGCCAGTAGCGTTGCTCATGTTGAATCCAGACCGTTTTCATGCCAACCTGATGTGCTCCCCAGATATCAAACTCTGGATTATCGCCCACAAAAAGAATATCCTGCGTCGGCTTCTGCAAACAATTGGCCGCCGCCAGAAAGATAGAGGCAGCCGGTTTCTGCGCCCCAAAAGCCTTGGAGATAAAAATGCAAGAAGTATATTTATCGATACCCAGCCTGATAATCTTACGCTGCTGCTGCGCGCCTTCTCCATTGGTCACAATCCCAAATGGAATCTGACGTTCTTGCAATCGTTGCAAGAGCAACTGAATGTCATCCTCCAGCACAATATGTTCAATGACATCCCTTTGATATTCTATAATAAGTTGCTCAATTGATCCCTGTATCTCTGGATAGCGTTGCTTCGCCTGTCGAAAATAATCATCTCGTGGTCTATAGCCATGCATATCCAACTCGACCAGATACGCAATCATCGCCTCTAATTTCTCAGTCTGCTCGGCTGTATAATATCGCGCCGCAACCTCGCGTGCCCAGCCATCAAAAGCTTTACTTCTATGATGTAAGGTATCATCTAAATCAAATAGAATCGCGCTTGTCCCAAACGGTAGTGAATTTGATTCCTGTGCTAAATCTGACACTTTTCCATTCTCCATAACAAACAATAGCATAGCCTCGCTATACCCGACAATAAACATCATAACACACCCATACATTTCCCTCACATCTCGCACCTGCGGAGCAGAGCTTTATTGGCGCCTGCGGCGCCAGGGTAGGGGTGTGGAGTGTGTGGTTGTGCGGCCGCTGCCGCACAACCACACACTCCACACATAAAATAATGCATGGATCACCAGGTGGTAGTGACGTTCAGTTCTCCCACCCCTTTTTTATATATGTGTGGGCAGCGGCCGCACTCCACACACCCCACACAAGAAATAATCAATGAATCACCAGGTGCTAGTGACGTTCAGTTTCCCCACCCCTTTATATATGTGGGCAGCGGCCGCACAACCACACACTCCACACAAGAAATAATCAATGGATCACCAGGTGCTAGTGACGTTCAGTTTTCCCATCCCTTTATATATGTGGGCAGCGGCCGCACAACCACACACTCCACACAAGAAATAATCAATGGATCACCAGGTGCTAGTGACGTTCAGTTTTCCCATCCCTTTATATATGTGGACGGTGGTGGCCGCAGCCCACACATAAAATAATCAATGGATCATCAGGTGCTAGTGACGTTCAGTTTTCCCATCCCTTTATATATGTGGACGGTGGTGGCCGCGGCCACCACCGTCCACATATATAATCTTTGCGAGCACCGCAGGTGCGAGGCGTGCGGCAGCACAAACGCACACCATTCACCTGAAAAACAAAAACAATTTCCCTACCCCAAAATCAAGAAAAAGTAAAAACCAAAGAAAAAAGCCCCAACATGTGTTAAAATACTTCAAAATGATCCTTTATTCGGTTGATGCAAAACTTCTCTATTATTCTGTATATGCTAGATAGTATTCTCGAAGAAAGAGAGCTTTTAAATGACAGTCTCTGTTAAAGCTTCTTATACATCTGGCGCTACTCATTCAGCGCTGGCCTTTGTCCAGTACAGTGTGCCGCATGAGGGGCATGCCTATTATAATGATGATACTGTATTGCTAGATAGGCGTCGCGGGCTGGCCGCGGTCTTTGATGGTGTTGGCTCTGGTCCCGGCCAGGTTGCCTCACGCCTGGCTGCGCGCGTCATACGGCGTATCTGGAAGAAGCAGCATACCGAAGCAAGTATTATTATTGCGTCCGAAGAATTACATTTAGCAGACACCTTGCTGCATATGTTTAATGAGGCCCATCGCGAGATTCTCCTGGAAGGAGAACGTCGCGCTCGCAGTATGGAAGATTATGCCAGATATCCAGCAACCACGGCTGCCCTGACCCTGTTTTGTTATAACCAGGATACCCATGTTTACCATATGTTTTACGCGCATGTAGGCGATAGCCGTATCTACCTATGGCGGCCCGAGCAGCCCATTCAGCGTCTCACAGCTGACGATGGTTATCTTTCACTAAAAATATTAGATGGCTCAGTAACTCCTGAAGATGCGCTACGCATTGATCAAGCCGTTTCTATTGATGAGTTGAGTCGCATTGAGAAAAGCTACTTTGATAATCGCAATGGTATTACTCAAGCTCTGGGACATGAAAAATCCCTGGTTGTACACATTGGCGATATTGTAATCCAGCCGCGTGATCGAATTCTTATCTGTTCAGATGGTATTCATGATAATTTAACGGATAAAGACCTGGCAGTATTACTTGAAAAAGAAAATCGTCAGACTGTCGCCAGAAAAATTGTGCAGCAGGCCGTTGAGTGTTCTCATCAATCCACTAATACAAATATGCGGGCGAAGAGTGATGACATGAGCGCTATTGTGGTGACGTGTCATTAAATTTATTAAGGTTATGTAATATACTTGTGAATGTTTATAGACATCGATCAAATAGTCGATGTCTATGTTCTATTTTTGATGTATACTCTTCTTGTGTCTCAATATCTGTCCTATTATTGACACTACATATGCGAAGATATTTTATGGGAAGCAGATAGCTTTGCGCTGTAGTCTGTGGGAGTCAATCTATTGGAAAATTCGAGCTACAATGGTCAAGTTCGGCAGTTGCGCATTCTGGCTGAAGCTGCACTGACGCAATACGATATTGGAAGCGCTCGCCTGACGCTTATGTCTTATGGAGATCATGCCGTTTTTCGTGTTAGCGCGTATACAAAGCCTGGACTATCTGTTTTTGAAACTGGTGGCCAGACCGATGATGATCGTTTTGCTTTACATCTCTGTCGGTCGGAGGGATTTGATCGTCCATTGTGGAACTCTGAGCTCCAATGGTTATTGACCTTGAAAAGTGAGACGGACCTGCTAGTACCTGAGCCAATCGAGGCACGTGATGGAGCTTTGATGGTGAAGGTTCGGGTTGAGGATATTGAGCAGGAATGTATCTGTATGCTTATGCGCTGGGTTCCCGGTCGTAGCATTGATTCTGGCCTGACTCCGACCCTTTTTGAGCGCGTCGGTACGTTTATGGCTCGTTTACATCAATGTGCCAGAACATTTGTGCCCCCCGAAAATTTTGTACGTCCCCATTGGAGCTGGCAACATATAGTAGGGCCTGATACAGTGCTTGATCCCGATTTTGCGTCGACCCACTGCAATGGACTGATCGGTGGCCGAGAGTATCGTCTATTTTCTGAAGTAGCTGAACGTACGCGAGATGAGTTAGCGATTATCCCTACAACTCCGGACTATTATGGATTGATTCATGGCAATTTTCGTCAGGAGAGCTATTTCTTCTATAAAGGGAATGTTTCGGCCATTGATTTTCACAAATGCGCCTGGAATTATTATCTTTTTGATATATCGATTGCATTAAGTGGAATAAGCGGTCGTTCAGACGAAGAACGATTACGACAGGCGTTCTTTCATGGTTATGAGCGTGTGCGTAAGTTGCCAGAGCACTATGAAAAGTGGTGGCGTGTCTTTACTGCTTTACGTTTAATAGAACATATCAACTTCCTTTTTCAATCTGATGATCCTGTCAAGCGTGCCAGTGTCCGAACATATCTGGCACCTGGTCTTCAATGGTTGAACCTGTATATGGAATCTTCTATGAGTTTCACGGTTGCGCTTCCTAAAGGCTGATGGATAAATATATTCAACCCACAGAACTACGGGCGCAATTACATCATGATAAGAGCGCTATCCGTTTATCTGCGATCCAACAATTAGGGAAGCCAGGAAATACCGAGGCAATCGCGCCTCTGACCTTGCTGCTGGATGATCCGGAGGATACTGTACGACTCCATGTGGTCCTTGCGCTTCGTCAGATTGGTGGCCCTCTGATCTTTGATGCTCTGGTTTCTGCGTTGCATAACACATTACCTCCGGTACGTCGGGCCGCTATTGTCGCGCTTGGTAAAATGGATGATCCTCGCAACCTCGCTCCACTCCTCAAGGCAGTACAGGACCCTGATCAACGTGTCCGCGATTCTGCCGTGCTCACCATTGGTGAACTTGGTGATCAGCGCGCCCTGCCAGTTCTAGAGCATCTGCTGTCTATCCATCCTCAGAACGACGTTCAGCTCAACAAAGAATATTTGCACTATGCGCTTAAACGTATCCATCAACGCCAGCAGCGTTAAGATGGTATTTTCAAGCTCTGTGACTGATAGTCAAGCGACGGCGACCTTTGCGTCCCAGATATGCGCCTACCCAGGCGGCTGCAAGGCTTAACGGTACAAGGAGCAGCAGTTCAGTGGCAAAATCTAGCAGGAATGACGACATATATGTGTTGAGTGAATCAAGCGGAACCTGGATCAGTCCAACTTCAATGCCGACTCCTAAGCTCGCGATCGCATAGCAGCAGAGCGCAAAGAATGTGACCAGCAAGCTTGGTTTGATACGTCTCGTACGACGAGCAACCAGTTGTCCCGCGATAAAAGCTATCAGGATGCTTATAAGGATGTCCAGGGCCATATAACCGTAAGGTTGAGGTAATAGAAAGTCTAGTTGTGGAAAATTTGCGAAGATGAAAGCATGAACGATCTCCAGGGCTCCTGTGATTAAGGTTGCGATCAGGATGATGCGGCGATCCCATTTCTTATCGTCTGGTGGTGAAATAAATCCAGCAGCCTGATTGGGATGAGATGACGTGGGAGGTTCGTACGACATCAGTGTTCTCTTTCTTAACCATCTAAGCAGATATACTTTATAATTTTAGTAACTAGTCAGTGCTCTTTCTTGCTCAAATGCCTTGCTCTGCGAAGCAGAGCAAAATTGTTTCTTGTGCCATTGCGGAAAATTGTCGGCACTGCCGACAATTTTCCGCAATGGCACAAGAAGAGTCTGGTTGATGCCGGAGGCATCTATAAGACATGAGTAGTTACAGATTTTATCAGTTATATCTGCATACAATAAAGGAATTATGCGCTTAGCTGGACGGTTTCGATCGTTCGGGTCGCATAATCAGGCAGGTTGTGGTGGCATGGGCATAAAGTTTGCCTGCTTTATCAGTGGCACGCGCTTCAGCGGTTGCTATCCGCCCTCCCATATGAATAACTGTACCTTCGCTATAAATCATGCCTGTCGTATGTGTAACAGCCCGCACATAATTTATTTTTAATTCAATTGTGGTATATCCAGTTCCGGCTGGCAGGAGTGATTGGACGGCGCAACCGAGCGATGAGTCTAACAAACTAGCCAGTACACCACCATGTACACTTCCCAATGGATTATACTGATACTCAGCAGGCTCCAAAGCAAATGTCACACGCCCCTCTTTGACCTCAGTAATCTGCATATCGAGCAGGGGACTGATTGGTGGCGGTGGTAATTCACCGGCCTGGATGGCCTTCAGATATTCAAATCCGCTCATATTTTTTCCTTGCCGTAACGCGATCGTGGGATCTTCCCAACTAAAAGTACGCGTACGAGAAGGCTCTTGTTGATCCATGTCGATTATTGCTCCTATGATGTAAGACTCATGGTTAAAGCAGGTTGGGCGGTCATTGCCAGAAATTCTTGTTCAAAAGCCTGGCAGACTTGTAATTCGACTTCAGGACGGTTCAGTGGCGGTTGCTGGCGGGCAGCCTCAATCAGTATATTCGTAACACGAGTATTGTATTGATCCAGTATCGGCCCTTGAATCTCAGTGGAGGGCATAATACCCAGTGCGATCTGCTCAAAGTCATAGAATTCTGCTGACTCAAAGCCGAGCATAAAAAGATCAACATAACCATTCACCAGATTCACATGGATATCTGTGAAATACTGAGGTTGCATACTGATAATTGTCAGGGAACCAGCAATTTTATTCGCACGAATAAGTGGGCAACATATAATACTTTCCGCGGTCTGATCATAATGAGTAGGATAGAAGCGTTTTTTCTGGGTATGTTCATGAATGAGGATTGGACGTTGGAATTGAACTACATGACCATTCAAGGATTCCAGGCCGAAGAAGCGCATATTATTTTCCATCCTGTGCCAGGGTGGATTACCTCGCCCACTTACAATACGTAGACTACGCACCTTCTGACCCTGTACCGCGGGTCGCGTACATTGGCTGGCGTAGACCACCATTCCTCTCTGTTCAGGATTGAGATGAGCCAGTATTTGTTGTATCACCATGGACTGGACAGTTGTATTACGTATGCCCGGTGGCAATTGATGATAATCCTCCAACACCCTGGCGTAAAAAGCTGGTGGAATTTGTGCTGGCATTTCCTCCTTGACCGCAATATCTGTGCGGAATTCCGGAAACTCTTCAGCTATTAGTGCAATTAACTCTTCGCGCCGGGTGGGTAATGCATCTAGGAGCGCATACAGGTGTTTGGACCGTGGATTTGATGTTCCATTGGCCCAGCGGGTAAGGCTGACCGGATTGACACCAAGTATACTCGCTATGCGCTGCCGTTCACATGGATCGACAATAACCTTTTCTAAGAAGGTACGCCACCCTGACGGTTTATGTGTGTTACTCAATTACCACTCGTCTAACTATTACTAGCTAATCCGTAATGACTAGATAAGTATCTTACGTCAAAAAAGTAGTTCTCGTCAACAACTGGTGATACAATATGCAATTACCTTTTTTTATAAGCCAGGCTTCACCATGAAAATAGTATCTTTACTCTCTCCCTTTAGCCTATGTTACAATGATCATTGAACAGATAAATTTTACGTTGAGTACTAGTACCGCAAGAAAGAGTGAGCATGAATTACGAGTCACAACTTCAATCTTTTTTCACGATAAAGGGTCAGACGGCTGTTGTCACAGGTGGTAGTGGTGGACTTGGTAGTGCTATGGCATATGCATTAGCGCAGGCTGGTGCTAATGTCGCCATTATCGGTCGAAATGCTGATTCAGCGCAGAAGGTTGTCCAGGTAATTCAGGCTCAGGGTGGGAGTGCCCTGGCTTTAGCCTGTGATGTGGTGGATCGTAACGCATTGGAGCAAGCGCTCGAACATATCACGCAGGCTTTTGGTCCAGTAGATATTCTGGTCAATGGTGCCGGTGGTAATCAGCCAGCTGCAACAACCTCACCAGAGCTTTCCTTTTTTCAATTGGATAATGAGGCGATCGACCGTGTATTTGATCTGAACTTTTCAGGAACCGTCAAATGTTGTCAGGTGTTTGGTCGTGGCATGGCTGAACGTAAGCAAGGTTGTATTATCAATATCGCCTCAATGAACTCGCTCCGTCCACTGACTCGTATTCCTGCTTATAGCGCCGCCAAGGCTGCCGTCACCAACTTCACCCAGTGGCTGGCAGTCCATATGGCCCAGGAATATAGTGCCGACATTCGCGTGAATGCGATCGCCCCAGGCTTCTTTCTCACCGATCAGAATCGATTTTTATTAACTGACAAACAGACAGGCGAATATACCGCACGTGGACAAACTATCCTGGCCCATACCCCCATGCAGCGTATGGGTGAACCGGAAGACCTGATTGGAACTTTGCTCTGGCTGGCCAGTCCAGCCTCCAGGTTCGTAACTGGCATTGTCGTGCCAGTGGATGGTGGCTTCTCAGCTTTTAGCGGCGTTTAACCAGGAAAATCACCTGCTTAACAATGCCATGAGCAAGTTTTTACATTTCATCTTTTAAAAATTTAATGGTAAATGCGGGGTGCAATCGTATGCTTTTTACACGATTGCACCCCGCATTTAAAAGAAGCATGGCGCTTTAGCGCCCGAGTGCGGCTGCTTGTACCTTCACCGATGAAAGTGAAAATTAAACACTATTGCAGCTGCATTCATATTTTAGTATGATTTTATAATGGAAAATTATCTTTAGCGCTACAATACTTTCCGGAAAAGCACACGCGTACCCCCACGACCATCATAATTGGTTGTCACAGGTAAACCATTGGTCTCTGAATCACCGGGTTCAACGGTAAATCCCATACTCTGATGAAAAGCGATAGAGCGATCATTCGTTGGCGCCGTCACACTATGGACTTCAGTGCAACCCCACTCGCGCATTTGGGTAAAGAAACGTAAATACAGCAGGCGTCCAATGCCTTTTTTTCGGAAACGCGGATCAACCCCTACAAAGTGGATATATGCCTGATGTGGATAAGTTTGTGAGCGAAATCCTACCAAAAAACCGATGCGTTCTCCGTTATCTTCAACAATAAAGCTACTTTTCTGAAAATGGATAAAAAAGAGCTTCGGCAACATACTTGCCATTGGACGGTTATCCCACCATGCATCAACTACTTGAATAATAGGAGCATAATCATCTGCTTCGATTTGACGGATAATATAGCCCATGTATTACTTTTCCTCCTTGCTAATCTGTGCATATCCATTATACACCTTTTTTGGATATGTATCTTGTTCTATGTTATGAATATTGTATAAGTTTCTATAAAAGTAGGATCAATTACATTGTGTGAAGGAAAAAGCTTGTACATGATATAAAAAGCGGAGTCCACTTTTTATAGGACTCCGCTTGTGGTCGTGAAAATCAGCTACTGATCTCAATTTGGCGCATAGTAAACTCTGATAATGCTCAAGACGTTAGTTTGTCAGTTGCTTTTCGGCTGTATGTAGCCAATTAATATGCTGTGGTAAAGCGATTTCAGGCTCTTCGATCTCTGGATGCCAGCGTTTTTCCCATTCGACGGAGATATAACCATCGTAGCCATGTTTATACAGGCTCTGAAGCTGCTCCAGCACGGGTACCTCGCCTTCTCCCATCAGTACTAATTTCCAGCCAGATTTCTCGGACTCATCGCGGCGTGCATCTTTAACGTGGACGTGGGCGACGCGCGCTCCCAGTACCTGCCATACTTCTTCCGCACTTTCACCCACGCGATAGGGATGATGACTATCCCATAGCGCGGCAATGGCGGGAGAGTTTATGGCTGCAAGCACCTGAGCGGTACGGTGGGCGGAAGAAAAGCCATCATGAGTCTCTAAGGTGATCGTTACGCTAGCCTGTTCAGCCTCGGTGGCTACCTGGCGCAATGCTTCAGCTACCCAACGATTCTCCTGCTCAATATCCTCACCTTTTCCAGCCCCTCCAAATACACGTAGTATAGGTACTTTTAGCTCCTGTGCCAGAGCAATCCAGTGTTGTAAACTCTGCACATTCTTTGCGCGCTCAGCGGCATCACTAAAGTTAAACGTGCAGGATGTATCAAATGCGCAGACCTCAACACCGCGCGTACGGAACGTTTCGACCGCTTTGCGTACCTTGTCTGCGTCGCGCACAGGATCAATAATCTCATTATCCAGTAAACGTAATTCGACACCGTTATAGCCAAGCCGGACCGCATTGTCGGCCACCTGTTCAGTTGTCCACTGCGGACATCCCAGAGTACTAAATGCAAACTTCACTGCTTCTTGCCTCTTTCTACAGCTAAAAACGATCGTAGATAGACAGCATACTTTTCAAAAGCATGTTTTGCCTTATATTTATTATGCCACCATTCTCTATAAATGGATAGTAATGGTTTTCTATTGCTAAAGTAATAGTTCTCTTCCCATACTCACTGGCGCTTGTTTGCCACAACAGGATAACCTTGCGTATGATGATAGCGACCCCTTTACTGGTTGTAACCCTGTAATAAAGGATGGAGATAATGGATAAAAAAGTAGAAATTTTACAGAAGCGCACTGTCTATGATGATTTCTTCAAGATCGAAGAAGCGTACCTGCGCTTTCGTCGCTTTGATGGTAAGATGAGCGATCCTGTACGCCGCCTGCTCTTTGAGCGTGGTGATGCCGTGGCGGCGCTGTTGGTGAATACAGATACCCAGAAGGTCTTGATGACCAGGCAATTTCGCTATCCCACGCTGGAGAAAGGGCCTGGCTGGCTGCACGAGATCGTGGCAGGCATGATCGATGAAAATGAAGAGCCTGAAGATGCAGTCAAGCGTGAAATTGAAGAAGAGATTGGTTATCGTGCTCATGCCCTGACAGCTATCGCAACCTTCTATGTTTCGCCCGGCGGTAGCTCAGAGCGTATCTACCTCTACTATGCCGAAGTAAGCAACGCCGATCGCGTCTCTGATGGTGGTGGGCTGGCTGAAGAACATGAAGACATCGAATTGATCCAGATCACCTTTGAAGAGCTCTGGGACGTCCTCAAAAAAGGCGAGATTCGCGACGCCAAAACCCTGATTGCCGCGCAATGGCTACAACAACAGCAATCCAGATAATCATAAGGTGAAGGAGGGCCTCCCAGAGTTGGAGGTCTTCCTGCCTGGGTAGGCAGGAAGATTCGGCTACTGGTACTTTTTGTCAGTTCCAGGTGATGTATACTGCTATTTACTGAATAAACGCATATAATACCATTAAAGCTTCTACACTATAAAATTGACCTGTATATAATCCATCCTTTCGGACTAGAAACGGATAGTAAATTATTCAATTTATATATATGTTGGCGGCATGTGATTGAAGGGTATGTCTTCCTATAACTTATTGTTTGCCTGGTTTTTTTGTAGAAAAGGAACTGACGTGAGCTCTATAACCTATGAATTTGCGCTATCCGCACCACATGCTCTATCCATCAATAATGGCGGTGAGGCCCACTCTTATCTGCTTGCCGTCCAAACTACAGCCTCCACACCCGGGACTAATGCTGGTGCGCAACATAAGCAGACAGCCCCACCTAAACATGTTCCTGTGAATATTGATCCCACTGATACGCAGGCGCTGGTCGGACAGCCTGCTATGCCAACTATTTCCACTACGCCCTTTAATCCGACCCTTTTCCTGATCGGCCTATTTTTACTGGCCGTTTCTGGTGCCATGTTCTGGTATATGCTAAAACGGTTTCGGTTAAACAAGCCAGATATACAGAATCTCGTTCAATAATTTTGTTGTGGATTCAATTCTTTAAAGAAGGCGCCTTCAATATACTCATTGAAGGCGCTTTCTTTTGTGTTGTAGTAGACTGTATGGTGAGTGTTTTATGCCATCAAGGTTTGATCGCGATTGGGACCAACACCGACGCTGTGGATGCGTACACCAACCAGTTCGGAGAGGCGAGCTAGATATTTGCGGGCATTTTCTGGTAGCTCCTCCAAGGTTTTGGCGTTCTGGGTGGCTTGCTGCCAGCCGGGCAGGACTTCATAGACGGGCTCACACTGCTCATGGATAACAGGATCCGGCAGGTGCTCGATTAACTCGCCTTTGTAGCGATAAGCAGTGCAGACAGGAATTTCTGCCAGCGTGTCCAGCACATCCAGTTTGGTAATATTGAGGTCGGTGCAGCCGTTGATCTCGGTGACATAGCGGGTGACGACAGCATCGAACCAGCCGATGCGGCGTGGACGGCCCGTGGTGGCACCAAATTCTCCACCCAGCTCGCGTAGATGGCTCCCCATCTCGTCATGCAGCTCGGTTGGCATTGGACCGGTTCCAACCTGGGTGCTATAAGCTTTCGCTACGCCGATGACCTGATTGATATAGCGCGGTGGAATGCCCGCGCCAGCGGAAGCGCCGGCGGCAGTTGGAGACGAGCTGGTAACAAAAGGATAGGAACCCCAGTCGATATCTTTCATGGCACTGAGCTGGCCTTCGAGCAGGATCGTCTTGTTCTCTTGCAGGGCTGTACGTACAATTGGCATAGTATCTACAATGCGTGGCTTTAGCTGCTTGCCCCACTCCAGCGCATCAGCGATCAACTTTTCGACATCAAAAGGTTCCTGCCCATACACATGGAATAGAATTGCATTATGCTTTTTGAGGACCGCAGTCAACTTGTCGCGCAGAATCTGTTCATGTAAAAGATCATGGAAACGGATACCGATGCGGCCAACTTTGTCCGTATAGGCCGGGCCAATACCACGTCCGGTCGTCTCTACTCGATAGGCGCCACGAGCTTCATCCTCCACTTTGTCGAGGAGCTTATGATAAGGCATCACCACATGAGCTCGATCAGAGATATATAAATGATCGACCGAGACTCCCTGTTTAGCGATACCCTCCATCTCTGAAATAAGATCCTGTGGATCAATGACTGTGCCTGTTCCCATTACGCAGATGCAATTGGGATTAAAGATGCCACATGGTACCAGATGGAGCTTGAATTCGCCGTAGCTATTCACAACGGTGTGTCCCGCATTACCTCCACCTTGGAAGCGCATGCATAGATCAGCTTCCTTGCTTAAGAGATCGACAAGTTTGCCTTTCCCTTCATCTCCCCATTGTGTACCTACTACTACAGTTACTGTTCCAGCCATGACGGCTACTCCTCTCCAAGCTGCAATGCTTCTCGCATTGATGTATATAAACTCGATGGTAGATCGATTGGTCTTGATCCCATGGTGGTGATCGCGACAAGTTGTTCAGCATCCGCTGCTGGTAGTAATCCACTGCGCAAATTAACCAGGTGAGGACCAAAGGCGGCCTCTAGCTCTGGTGAAAGACGCTCGTAGATTGCGGCCAGATACGCTTCGTTCCGAATTAACTTTTCTACCACGCGTACCATTGTCCGATTTTGGGTGATCACGCCAGTCGCGGGCGCATCCAGTGATGCGACCAGGGCTTCTCCAAAGTCAATTGCCAGTGCGATAACATGGCCACCCACGACTTTTTCAGGTCCCTCGTGTTGATATATCATGGCATAATCGGCGCTGGCCTCACCAAACAGGTTCAGGATAACCGTGCAACCGCGCTCGCGTGCCTCCCGCAGAACATCGGAGAAGCGCTCAAGATCTTCGGCCCACAGGCTGGCGGCAATGCGATGTTGCGCCATCGTAATCAACTCGCGTAGACGCGCCTCAATACGTTTTTGATCATTGAGTTCCCAGAAGTGTCCTACCGAGTCAGGGCGTTCAAGTGCCGCAAATTGCTGCTCTAAATCCTGACAGCGTTGTTTGGTTTCGTCCTGAATACGCCGTAGCAAACGTGCCGGCGGCACAGGAGCGTAGCGCACAGGATCGGCACTTACAGCGGTAACACGTTCTTTTGTGGTCATAGTTTCAAGCGCCTGATACGTGTTAGCCCTGGGTAAGCCAGTGCCTTTGCTAATCTCGTAGCCAGTTGAGAGTGGATGCTGGAGTAAGAAGATATAAATTTGTGCCTCCGCTCCAGTGAAGCCTAAATGTTTCATCTCTTCAATGGTAGAGATACTCATTGCGACTGGCCTCCTTTCTCAAATCCATAGTAGTAGTATGCACTACTACTAGTAAATATAAGGATCAATCTTGTATTTGTCAAGGGGAGTTCATCTGTTGTTTCGCGTTTTTTTACTTGCTTTTGGGCACGAAGGATGGTAGGCTGATGACGTTGTTAGCTGAAAAGGACGAGGTTATGTCTGAAGAACAAGTTGTGCAAGCGACTTCTACGCTGTGTACGCGTGAGAGTCTGGTTGATGATCTACGCCGTCTGGGATTACAGGCGGGAATGACTGTGCTTGTACATTCATCATTACGCTCTTTTGGCTGGGTCTGTGGTGGTCCGGTGGCTGTGGTTGATGCTTTGCTGGAGGTGCTCACTCCCGCTGGTACTCTGGTCATGCCGACCCAGACAGGCAATTATTCTGATCCGGCGAACTGGCAGAATCCGCCGGTTCCTCAGCCCTGGTGGGACGTTATTTATGAGGCGATGCCAGCTTTTCGTCCTGAAATTACTCCCTCCTATAAGATGGGAGCTGTCGTTGAGGTGTTTCGGACGCATCCAGGAGTTGTGCGTAGCAATCATCCGCAGGTTTCTTTTGCAGCCTGGGGTAAGCATGCTGCTTTGATCACTGCGCATCATAGCCTTGAATATGGTCTTGGCGAACAGTCGCCGTTAGCTCGTATGTATGACCTGAATGGTTACGCGCTCCTACTAGGTGTAGGTTATGATAATAATACCACCTTTCATCTGGCCGAGTATCGTATTCCCGGCGCGAATGAAGTCATGTTAGGTGCCCCGATAATTGAGGATGGTAGACGTATCTGGAAACGTTTCAAGGATATTGATCTTGATGCTGATATCTTTCCAACGATCGGAGAGGAATTTGAGCGTACCGGTCAGGTGTTGATCAATAAAGTTGGACAGGCTGATGCACGCCTTTTACCGCAACGGGCGGCCGTTGATTTTGCCACCGCCTGGTTACGCCATCGCTGAGATAAAACAACGTAGCGGCAGGTCTTGCACCTGCAACCTGTAGACGTACAACCATGTAGAAACAGGCGGAACGAGCACGTACCTGGAAAGGTACGTTACGTACGTGAACGGGTTGCAGGTGCAAGACCTGCCGCTACACTGTTTTATTTGCCGATGTCTTTGTAGACAAAGCGTACTGAGGCCAGCGCCAGGACTATGATGGCAGCTACGAGCAGTCCCAGGGTGTTCCATAAGGGTAGGCCATGTAGTAGCGGTGTTCCATAGTAATAGAGGGCGGAGATCCGGAGTGCGTTATCGGACCAGTTGAGTTCGGGACCAACAAAGCTGATAAAGAACCAGATTACGAGTAAAAAGCTCAAGATGCCGGTGTCCAGCGCGGTACTCAACCAGCCCGAGAATAGGTAGCCGATCGCCGCCATCAGGAGTCCCAGCGGTATGATTGAGAGCGTGGCCGCGGCCAGATTGCCCATATCGAGTTTGAAGCCGGTGGCCAGCGATGCCAGCACCGTCGCGGCTAGTGTGAGTAGACCCATAATTACTGTGGCTGTGGTGAGCGCGCCAAAGCGGGCCAACAGGACGGTCAGGCGCGATTGCGGTGTTGCCAGTACCAGATCCTGCAAACCATCCTCTTCATCGGCGGACCAGCGACTGGCCTGCGTGACGGCAAAGGCCATCATCAGTAGCGGCAGTAGGATAAAGAGCGCGCTGAGCAGGGTCGCGTTGGTGTTTATATCACCGCCGCCAACTTTAGTGATAAAGCCTTTAAGGAGTGGCGAGCTTGTATAAAGAGCCGCGAGCTGCTTCTCCGTTTGTTCGGCAATGACGACCATCCAGCCAGCAAAGCCCGCGATACCCAGTGTCCACCAGCAGGCAGGAACTATGATCATCCCCAGACTGCGTGTATAGATTGAGCGCAATGACCAGGCATTGACTGGTAGGGCATGGGCTGGCTGTGCAGTCCTTTCAGGCAGACGCAGCCAGCGGGGCAGTTTGACCGTTCCTCCAACGTCGCGCCGCTCAAACAAGACAAGAGCCACACCGCTTAAGAGGATGTTTAATGCCAGCAGTAAGAGTAGTGCGCCAACATTGATGCCATACTTAGGGACAAGTGGTTTATTGAGGTTATAGTAATAGATGGGCGAAAGGCGGCTGATCCATTCTGTATTGGGAATGGTCCGATGGATCATGTCCAGGACGATAAAGATCAGTAGCAAGCCACCGGTGATGCCAGCCGCTGTGGCACGTTCCTGGGTGAATTGAGAGATCAGTAAGGCCAGCGACCCGAAGATGCCGCAGACGATCACCACATTGAGTCCGAAGAGCAAGGCATCAGCCAGATTAAAGTCTGCATTAATGCTTTTTCCGCCAGCGAAGGTCAGTAGCCCGATGAGCAAGCCCATTCCTGCTAAAGCTGTCCAAACGGCGGCCAGTTTTTCCAGTCCAACGCGCCTGCGTCCACGTGGTAGTGACAGCAGGACATCCATGATGCCACGTTCCTCCTCGCCACGTAGCAGGCGGCTACACGCCAGGAGCGGCCATAGAGCAATGATTAAGATGGTAAAACCATACTTAAAGGTAGCGTAACCGCCTGGAGTATCTACCGCGACCGGTTCAGCCAGCCAGGCGAAAGAGCTCGATAGACTGACAAGTGATGCCCGTGCCTGAGGTGTCTCCACCAATGAGGGATAGGCGGACAGTACAGCATATATGAGCAGGCCCATACCTATTCCCCAACCAAAAATGGCAATGCGGGCCTCGCGCAGCGTTTTGAGATAGATGCTATTGAACCACATGTGAGGCCTCCCTGGCAGTCTGGCCAGCGCTTTCGTAATAATGCATAAAGATATCTTCCAGACTGGGCTCGCGACTGATTAATGAAACAACGGAATGTTTGGCCGCCGCTTTGATTACCGCATCGGCAGGTCCTTGTACGGATAGATGCAGGCTGCGCCCGTCGGCCAGCGCTTCTACGCGCTCAACGCCATCAAGATCCTTGAACAGATCACTGGATACGGCATCGGCAAAGATAATGGTGATGTCGTGGCGCTTGATATCCTTCAGATCCTCTATCAGACCTACTCGTACGAGCTGGCCCTCGCGAATAATAGCCACACGGTTACACGTCTGTTCCACCTCGGTCAGGATATGCGATGAGAGAAAGACTGTACCGCCATCGTTGCGCACTTCCTCCAGCATGTGGTCAAATTCCTGTTGCAGCAATGGGTCTAGCCCGCTGGTTGGTTCATCCAGAATGAGCAGGCGTGGACGATGCATAAACGCTTGAATGATGCCGACTTTGCGTTTGTTACCACTGGAATACTGGCGCGACTTACGGCTGGGATCCAGGTCCAGGCGCTCGATCAGCCTCTTAAGATAGGCTTGATCAACGCCCCCGCGTAGGTGCCCGAAGTATTCCAGAATCTGTCCACCAGTCATTTTAGGATCCAGCGAAAGTTCGCCTGGCAGGTAGCCAACCAGCCTTTTAACCTCTACCGATTGCTGCCAGCTATCCAATCCAGCAATACGTGCTGTACCTGCATCGGCGCGTAGCAACGCCATGAGTAAACGAATCGTCGTTGATTTTCCCGCGCCATTTGGACCGAGAAAGCCAAAGATCTCACCCTCTTCCACCTGGAAGGATACGTCGGTAATGCCCCGCTTACTGCCATAGCTCTTAGTCAGGTTGTCGACTTCGATCATTTTTGCCATATGATTATCCTCTTATATTGAAACCGTTTTTGAACATACTAAGCTTAGTATGTAAGGCTACACTTGAAATGATGTGATGCGCTACTTGATAGATTGAAAAGCACCCGCTATAAGATTTTTTCTGTATGCTTGTCAGTAACCTGGTGGTGCGCCAAACAAAGAAGCTTTGGAGTGTGTTAAAGATGAAAAGATTGGATCTTGGATGATGAGGAGTATAAGCTGTTCGACCTGCTCGCTTAGATACTGAGCCAGTGCAAGCAATAATGCCGACCTGACTGCAACAGAATGGTAAAATGCTCCTGGCAGAGTGGCAGTTGCTAGCTGTGCATTGCCTCTGCTCATGATAGTATGTTGCGCCTCGTCGGGCCTGGCAGCGCGCTTCGCAGTATAAGCTGCTGTGTTAATACTATATACCATCACTTTGCTCTTCGTAATAAACAGAGAATTCGTCTATTAATAATAAAGAGTATAGGCCATTTATGAGCTTTTGTCAATAAGAGTTTCTGACTCCCACTCTCTTAGGGAAGCATACAGCTAGCCGCACGCGGGCCCTGAAGGGCCCACCACACTTAAAACCGTTAGAGCGCCAAAGGCGCGAAAATAACGATCAGCGGAGCGTGTATTCTATGCGAATAAAATAATATATAATAAAATTTATATTATGTGTATAAGTTGAATACAACAAAAATTGTGTGGTAAAGAAGCAACTGAGAGAGTCTCTTTACCGCACAACCGGAGCGAAGGATAATGTATATGGCGTTAACTATTTGGTATTTGTGTGGATTACGTGTTAGCGGCTTGCCTGGTGGCGTTGAACGACCTCGTCGATGCCACCGGCCATGTAGAACAGGTCCTCTGTAATCGCATCATGCTGGCCTGTCAGAATTTCATTAGCTCCTCGCAATGTCTCGGCCAGTGTCACATAGCGTCCTTCGAGTCCGGTGAAGACCTGGGCTGCGCTAAACGGTTGTGTCAGGAAGCGTTGCATCTTGCGGGCCCTGGTAACGGAGAGTTTATCTTCATCGGAGAGCTCCTCAATGCCCATGATGTTGATGATGTCCTGGAGTTCCCGATAGCGTTGGAGCAATTTCTGGACGCCACGGGCTATAGTATAATGCTCTTCACCCACAATATTGGGATCCATGATGCGGCTATTTGAGGTCAATGGATCGATGGCGGGATAGAGCCCTTGCTCAAATAATGTGCGTTCCAGGCTCACGGTTGCATCCAGGTGAGCGAAGGTGGTTACTGGCGCTGGATCGGTGTAATCGTCGGCCGGTACAAACACGGCTTGCAGGGAAGTGATTGAACCATTACCAGTGCTGGTGATGCGCTCCTGTAACTCACCCATCTCCTCAGCCAGATTAGGTTGGTAGCCGACCGCCGATGACATGCGTCCGAGCAAGGCTGAAACTTCGGCACCGGCCTGAGAGAAGCGGAAGATGTTGTCGATAAAGATCAGGACATCTTTGTGCTCTTCATCACGGAAATATTCGGCCATCGTTAAGCCTGTCAGGGCTACCCGTAAGCGTGCTCCAGGAGGTTCATTCATCTGACCAAAGACCATTGCGACGCGATCGATGACGCCGCGCTCAATCATTTCATGGTAAAGATCATTGCCCTCGCGGGTACGCTCACCAACTCCCACGAACACACTATTGCCATTGTGCTGGCGCGCAATATTATTAATCAGTTCCTGGATAATGATAGTTTTTCCGACGCCTGCGCCACCAAACGCGCCGATTTTTCCCCCTTTGACAAATGGACTGATCAGGTCGATAACTTTGATACCCGTCTCCAACATCTCCGCCTGTATGGTTTGATCCTCTAAAATGGGAGCCTCGCGGTGGATCGACCAGAGGGGGGCATCGGTAATGTTTTCTTTATTGTCGACAACCTGGCCAAGTACATTAAAGACCCGACCAAGGGTCTGAGGGCCGACTGGAACTGAGATAGGATGACCGCAGTTGATTACTTCTGCGCCGCGCTGTAGTCCATCGGTAGCGCCCATCGCGATACAGCGCACCCAGTTATTACCCATGTGTTGTTCCACCTCAAAGGACAGTGCCTGCTCCAGATCAGGTCCTTGTAATCGTAGCTCATCATATATTTTTGGGAGCTGGTTGGGAGGGAATTCTATATCAACAACGGCACCTAAGATCTGAACGATTTTTCCCGTGGCAAGTGTAGTAGTTGTCATCATATGCCTCCTTGGGCTTTTCTTTACTTTTTTTCTTCTGTCCCTACTGTACAAAAAAGCGCGAGGCGGCACATGACTTATATTACCTGGTTTTGGCTGACCACGTTTCTGCTCAAAACTGACTGGTATAGGTAATTTAACGTAGCCAGTAGCAAGATGTTGGCTGGAATATCGAGGCTCAGATGAGATGATTTTCCAGTGCGAAGCGGGTGGCGGCACTACGTGAGGAGACACCTAGTTTGGCGTAGATTGAGCGCAGGTGGGTGTTGACGGTACGTGGACTTAGCACGAGTTTGTGCGCGATAGTGACATCGGTCAGTCCATCGGCTACTAACTTCAGCACATCAACCTCGCGTACCGTTAAGCCTGCGGGAAAATGGGTGCTTTGTTTTTCCGGCTGACTTTCAGGTTGTACCTTTAAATGGACATTGGCGATCATGCCCAGGGTCTGGGGTAGACTCATATTTCGTCCGACACTCCAATTTTCGGAGAAGGCGGCCTCGCCAATATTCTTCTTATAGTTTTTTATGCGTTCTTGATATGCCTTTTGATACACCAGTTCTACCGGCGCGGCTATCGCCTCACGCATTGCGGCGGCGCTGCCTAGAAACTGTACTGCGCGTTCTGGTAAATTTAGTTGTCCACACAGCAGGGAGAAGCCTTCCAGGGCGATGGCCATTCCTAAGGTATCTCCTAGTTGGGAGGCCAGGTGGATGGCTTTGCGCATCTCGATGCCCGCTTGCTCATAGTTTTGCTCGACCAGCGCGACACTACCCAGTCCATAAAAGAGCGAAACCTTCGAGAGTTGATTGCCCATGGTTGACATCAAGGCAAGACTCTGAGTGTAGTATGTTCTGGCTTCGGCAGGTTTTTCGCACAGGCGAGCCAGGTCACCAAGATAGTACAGACTGAGGGCGCAACCCGCTTGATAGCTGATCTCTCGTGCGAGTTTTAAGCTCTCTTTCATATATTTCAATGCCTGGGCTGTCTGCCCCTGGCCCATGGCTACGTGGCCAAGCCCCAGTAGCGCATTGGCCCGCTCTCGCCTGGTTCCCAGGATGGTTGCTAGCTCCAGACACTCTTGTAGTACCTGTTGGGCCTCCGTGTAGTTGCCTTGCTGATAGGATGTATTGCCTATATTGTGCAGACACAGGACCTCTCCCCAGCGGTCTTCGAGCTTTTGATAGAGGAGCAAGGCTTTCTGGTAGAGGAAGTGGGCGGTGATAAATTTGCTGCGCTGATGCATAGTATGGCCGATGTTGACCATTACATCCGCCTGACTACGTATATCGCCAGCCTGGCGCAGTAGATGCAGGCTCAATTTATAGCGCACCTGGGCGGCCACAAAATCACATTGCTGATTAGCGATATTTCCACAGATACTGTAGAGTATGCCTCGACACCATAGATCCTGCGAATCCTGTAATGTCTCCAGGCTGGCTTCGGCTAGTGCGCGGGCCTGATCATAGTGTCCCTGGTGTGAGGTGAGCAGGGCAATGGCACCTTGAGAGAGCGCTAAGCTGCGTATATCCCCGGTCTGCTCAGCCATTTTGCTACTGGTCTCCAACCGTGTTTGCGCCAGTGCCAGATCACCGCGCAAATGTGCCATTGTGCCAGCATTATAGTAGACGCGCGCCAGCAGCTGGCTTGGCTGGCAATCCACTGAAATAGTAATCACCTCTTCGAGCCAGTTATGACCTTCACTTAGAGAGCTACGAAGCTGTAGAAAGCGGCCCAGGCTGCTGGCCAGGCGCTGTGCCATCAGTACTTCACGTTGCTTGATCACCAGCCGCATTGCGCTCCAGAGATTGGGCGTTTCCAGATCAAGCCGTGCCAGCCAGTGTTGTTGTTCGCTACCATATAAATGTGTTTCACTCTGTTGCGCGATCCAGGTAAAGTACTGCGCATGGCGCCGCTGGGCATCCAGAAGCTCATCCTGTTTCTCCAGACATTCCAGTGCGTACTCGCGAATTGTTTCCAATAAGAGAAAGCGCGTCTCGGTTCCAGCTGTATCTACTACCCGCACCAGACTTTTATCAACCAGTGATGAGAGTAGGCTAAAGGCCTCTTCTGGCTCATCATTACTGGTTAGTGCGATGGCGGCCGCACCCTCCAGAGTCCAGTTGCCAGTCAGGATACCAAGCTGGCGGAAAAAATGTTTTTCCTCGCTGCTGAGCAGATTATAGCTCCAGTCCAATGTATTACGGAGAGTTTGTTGACGTGAAGGAAGATTACGCGGGCCTCCAACCAGTGTACGCAGGCGAAACTGCAAGCGTTCCAGCAGTTCCTGGGGCGTCAGGATCTTGCTGCGCGCAGCTGCCAGCTCGATGGCCAGTGGCAAACCATCCAATTGGGTGCAGATCTCGGCTACGGCCTCAATATTATCCTTGTTGAGTAAAAAACCTGGTTTGACGGCCCGGGTCCGTTCCACAAAAAGTTTGATGGCATCTGAAGGTTCATCCAGAAATACTGCTGAGGATGTATGAGGATCAGGCAGGGTGAGGGGTTGAACTTCTACTATTTGTTCGCCATAGATATGTAGTGCTTCCCGACTGGTTGCCAGGATTGTGAGTTTAGCAGCCATTGTGAGTATGTCTGCAATGGCGATGTTAGCGGCGAGTACATGTTCAAAATTATCCAGGATAATCAGTATATGTTTATCTTGTAAGAACTCTTGTAGCCGTTCACTCAGGGAATCTGGGCCAGCCTCTTCGATATTCAGCAGCCGAGCCAGCATTGGCAGGACAAATGTATGCTCTCTTAAAGGAGCTAATTGTACAAAGACGACATCATCGCGAAAATAGTGGCGTAAGCGATAGGCCACTTCAAGGGCCAACCGTGTCTTGCCAACACCTCCTGGTCCTGTCAGCGTCAACAAACGCACGTGTTCATTGAGCAATAATTCGGTGGTGGTCTCAATTTCTTGCTCCCGCCCGATCGTCTGGTTCATCTGTACAGGCAACCGTTGTTTTATAGATAAATGTGGTCGATTATCCTGCTCCATAGCACCGTCCTTGCCCCCAGCAATATGCTCTCTCCAGGCAAACGTCATCACGCTTTGACGTAACGCACTCTTTTCTTTTTATTCTACCAGAAATTGACAGCAATGCCCAAAAAAAAAGATCACCCGGCGTTTCGCGTTGGGTGGTCTTGTGCGTTTCTGTAAGCGAGGGTTTTATTATATGTGCAGGAATGCAGCTTGTTTCTCTTTAACCGGTGTACCTTTGATATGGTGAGTAGAACAATGGACACAGTAGGAACGTAAAACTGAACTATGGGAACGCTTCAATGTGCAGGCGTGCTGACTGCAAATAGTTCTACCACATTCCATACAAGATTGTGTGTTCCACCACTTTAATTGTGTATTGCAAAGAGCGCATGTATGTCCGTGTCGTACTTGCTTCATCGCTCTCATCTCCTTCGAACATGCGATATTCAATCAGATAACATCTCTAATAAATAGTGAAATGCTATCGCTAACTATACATTCAGTTTAAATATTAGTGTCGGCTAATATCCGACTTGCCTACTAAGATATTAGCATAGCCTAACAGGTCTCGTCAAGGTAAATTGTAGCAAAAACGGAGCGGTTTTTACAAGCTAGCCTATAAAATCTTATTGAAGCGTAAGAGATTGCGGCCATTTCTGATTTCTGTACCCGCAGGAGTGAATTTGCTGCGCGTAATCACACCGATCGATCTGGCGTTGTCTGGTGCGATTCTGGCATAGAGGTGGCGGAAACCGGCTTCCCGGGCGATATCACAGAGCGCCAGTACCGTGTTGGTCATGATGCCGGAAGCTTGCTCGCTGCACCAGTAACCTATCTCTGCCCCATTAAGCTGATTGGATTTGATGTCTATCGTGGCAACTATCCTGCCCTCAGGATTCAGAACGACAAAGACAAACCAGGCGTTGTTTTTCCAGCCTTCGGGTCCCCAACCAAGAAAATACGCGGCTCTTTCCTCGTCATAAGGTTTTCCTTTTAAGCGTTCGCGAAAGATCCTGTCATAGAGAAAAGGTTCATTACTGGCGGCTATGAGATCCTGCCGGGCGGCGGCCGTGTTGGGAAAGCTGGCATCAAGCGAACGAAGTTGGTAGGGCTGATTATCTGGGAAGCGTAACACTATATGTTGCACCGGGAGGTTAAATTGCGGAGAATTCTGCATACTCATTGTGGTGATGATGCTCCTCTTTCTTCTGGCACTGGAATCCATCTACACAGGTAAAATCCATGTGGGTGTGCTCTCATTATGTATCTATATATTGTACTCTTCCGTAGACAAATTGAGAAGTGATTTTTAGTTTGGAGTACTACTCAATGAGAAGATCAGCACAACTAGATCAATATTCAGCGTATATTGGTGAAGATGTATTAACGACTATCTATAATAAAGCTGACAAATTACGTGGAATTCATGTCTCACATATCAATACAACGGCGCACGGTGGTGGGGTAGCCGAGATTCTAGCGGAACTGGAACCACTCGTGCGCGATTTTGATATTAAACACACACGTAAGATTATCCAGCTTGATGAGAAGGCGCATGATTTTACTTCTTCACTAATCGGTCTATTACAGGGTGGCCAGTCGGGCGATATTTCTGCCACCGATCGCGATAATTTTGTAGATTGGTTGGGTCAGGCGCGCTTATCAGAACATGATGACGCGGCAGATGCGTATATTGTCCATGATTATCAGTTGGTTCCGCTGGCTCAGTTGTATGATTGGATGAAGCCTGCGGCCTGGTTTTGCCATGTCGATACCGCCCATCCTAATCCACATGCCCTCAATTATGTGAAGAGTTTTCTGGATGCATATCAATTAGCTATTTTCAATACTGAGTTGTCAGTTTTCCCTGACCTCCCGACAAATTTTTCGCAGGTCATGATACTTGGTATTGATCCTTTTCAACGCAAGCATGCTCCACTTGAACATGCGCAAGGAGTCAAGATTTTACAGCAATGTGGTATTGATGTTCATCGTCCCCTGATCACCCAGGTCTCTCGTTTTGATCCCTGGAAGAATCCTAAACAGGTAATCGATGTGTATCGCCTGGTCAAGCAACAGCTACCAGAGGTACAACTTGCGTTTGTTGGCGCGATGACGGCCACGGATGATACCGGTGCGGTGGATGTTCTGCATGATTTACAGCATTATGCTGATGGTGATACTGACATCCATTTTCTCTCTGATCCTGCTATTGTAGGAGATGATCAGGTGAATGCTTTCCAACGTTATTCCAGTGTGATTCTCCAGCGCTCCTTGCGCGAAGGGTTTGGTCTGACCGCAACAGAAGCCATGTGGAAAAATCAACCGGTTGTAGGTACATCTGCTACTGGCTTACGCACACAACTTGTGGATGGGCAGAATGGCTATATTGTTGATGATACCGCTACCTGTGCTGAACGCACCCTGGAGCTTTTATTGAAGCGTGATCTCTGGCAGCGCCTGGGAACGAATGCCCATGAGCACGTGCGCACTCACTATCTTCTGCCAATGATGCTACTCAGCTATCTCGATGCATTGGAGAAGATCTATCTTACCCCGTCTCAGCAGACTGGAATAGAGAGTCAAGTTACTGTATCGGATATAGATCCTGAAAATACTGCCTCGCTGGCTGACTGAGGCGCTTATGCTTATGGTTGCAAGCTTGTGTGCAAGGACAGTGACATATTCTTCTGACTGTCCTTTGAAATCAAAATTGTTGCCGGAAACATCATTGCTCTGAGATGTTTTCCGGCAATCAATAGATCCTATTTGAAAGTGGACCCCTTAGCGGCGACGGCGATCAGTAGTATCACAGTCACAATAAGTAAATGTGTTGAGACAAGAGGGACAGTAATACTGCAAGTTACCTCTGTCATCTGTTTCTGGTATCACCTCTTCAAGGTCCGTAACTAGAATACCTTCTTCCTGGTCATAGGGACATGTCTGATATTTAATGCGCTCTAGATTCATGACTTTCTCCCTTTGAGTTTTTTGCCTCGCCACAATAGAGTTTTTTTCCATATGCGCTTCCGCGAGGTGATATTTCAATAACCACATCAGCGACCAGAATTTCTTGATCGCTATTACTGATGAATGTATAGTGGTTTTTTTCAATCCTCAATTTTTTCAACCAAATGTCCATGAAGTACTACTTTTTACCTACCATATTTCATGTATCTGGTTTTAATGGCTATATTTGCACTCTGGTGCTATCAATCTGAAGCATAATCCTACTTTTTGAGGAAGGAAGATGGGAGAATTTACAACCTGTTTCTGACATCATGTGCTATAACTTTAGCTGCATAGACAGAAGTGAGTATAGTATGCACGTATCTTCATTGAGCAATATACTCTATACTCTCTGTAGAATTAGATATCTACTTATGGATCCCTGGTTGTTAAATGTTCTTGATGCTTTAGAGAGGATTTGTCTACTTATGACCCCAGGTAAATTGCAAGCTCTGGCAACAGAAATAAAAGACGATGAGGCGAAGCACCTTGCCGAAAAATTGGCTGATCATGTGACATTGCGAACTACACCCGGTACCCTGGAAAATTTGCCTGCTGAGGAACTCAGCGCGGTTGAAGTGATCATGCCTTTTATTCATACACCAATTGGCCGTACTGAAATTAAGGCTATGCCCAATTTGAAGTTGATTGCCACACGCTCTACGGGTTTTGACCATATTGATCTTGAGGCGGCTAAAGAGCGCAATATCGTGGTCTGCAATGTTCCCGGCTATGGGGAGACCGCCGTAGCTGAATATACGTTTGCTTTACTGCTCAGTATCTCGCGCAAGGTTCACCTGGCTAACTCTAGAACCAAGCGTGGAGATTATACATTGGAAGGTTTGCGTGGTTTCGATCTGTATGGCAAAACCATTGGTGTGATTGGTGCAGGCGCGATCGGCCTGCGTGTCATCCGTATTGCAGCTGGTTTTGGCATGCATATTCTGGTATACGACGAATTTCAACGTAAACGCAATAGCCTTTTAGCCGAGGTACTGAATTTCACATTTGTCCCATTGGACGAACTCTTGGAGAAGTCGGATGTCGTGACCTTGCATGCTCCCAGTCTGCCTGCTACCTACCATATTATCAACCGTGAAAATTTGTCCAAAATGAAACACGGTTCTTATCTAGTAAATACCGCTCGTGGCTCTCTTGTGGACACTCCCGCCGTCGCCTGGGCGCTCGATCAGGGGATTCTGGCTGGTGTAGCTCTAGATACTTTTGAAGGCGAAGAATTTTTGCAGCGCGAAGAAGAACTAATGAATGAACCAGGGGCTGAAGAGAAGTTGCGCATGCTGGTGCAAGGTCACGTGTTGCAGCGCCATCCCAATGTCATTATAACTCCACACATGGCCTTCAATTCCAATGAAGCCTTACTGCGTATCCTCGACACCACCATCGAAAATGTTCAAGCCTTTATCGCAGGAGACATACAAAATGTAGTCCAACCTTATTAATAGCACGGAGATTGGTATGTAACACTGGCTGGCGCATGACTTTTGTCTGCGCCATTTATGCTATTTGGGGCTAGAATTATATATGTGTATAGCTATAACGTCATGTTAATGAGTATTTAACAGTATTTTATATCCTTTTATAGCCCATAAGTATAGAGAAATTGAGATTTTTAGCCTGCCTTTCGTTTATTTGGCTGTAAAGAGGAATATATATAAAGGATATATATACGAACCATCAAGTTTGTCATCGTTTCCATATATTTCCTCGTGAAAGGGGCATTGGGCATGCTTAGAGGCTATGCATTGCCAAAACAATTGAAGCAATTATCTCCTAAAATCTCATGGCGCCTATGCACATTGAGCTTTTTGCTTTGCTCTATTATTTTGATTCCGCACATGTTCATGCCGATCGAACGTGTGTTAATTGCGTTACTCTTGATCTCGGTAGCCGCGCTGGCCTGGATTTTTCGCATCAAATTGCTTTATTTATGTATCGGGGGCGTGATCCTGACCCTGCTTTTATTTTTGTGCTGGATTGGAAAGCTGATCTGGCCATCATCAATCTTGCTGAGTTCTTTGCTGGGCGGTGAAATTCTGCTGGCGGAGGCTTTTGTTGTGAGTTGTCTGCGCACAGCTATGAATGTAGCTGTAGGGGCGCGGCAGCAGAAGATACTGGCCGATCAGCAGATGGCACTGGCTCTGGAGCGGCAGCAGCATCTCAATGAGCTAAAGGATCAGTTTTTGCTGAATGTAAGCCATGAGTTGCGTACACCACTTACAGAAGTGAAGGGCTATCTTGAGCTCTTACGCGAAAACTATACACAATTAGATGCAGATTCGATGCGAGAATTCCTTGATCATGCTACCCATGGGTGTAATGAGCTTGAATTGTTGGTTGATAATGTACTTGAGGCCACTCAATTAGATGTGCTTACCACTTCATATGAACTTTCCTCTGTTTCTCTGGTAAAAATAGTGCAAGAAACACTGGAACAGATACCACATGAGGATCATGAAATTGTGATTGATATTCCCTATGACCTGGCCGCGCTGGCACATCGACAGCAATTAAAACGTGTCCTCTATAATTTACTTTCAAATGCCATCAAATATTCTCCCACGCATACCGTGGTGACTGTTAGTGCCACCTTGATGTCAGGCCAATTGGCTGCATGTCCTGATATCTGTTTTCGCGTGCAAGATCTAGGGCCAGGTGTGCCTGCGGCTGATATGCCCATGTTGTTTCAGAAGGTTATGCGTCTAAAGCGTGATTTGACTGGCTCGATTCGTGGGACAGGACTGGGACTATTTATTAGCAAGCAACTGGTGGAATCCATGGGGGGACGTATCTGGGTTGAGAGTACTGGCATTCCTGGACAAGGGAGTTGCTTCTGCTTTACCCTTGCAGGCGCGCCGATTACGCTGTTGCCGCTTCCTTTGAAATAGCTCTCTAGCTTACACGGAAAATGAGATATATTGTGTACAGAAACAAAAAAGCCAGCTACCGAAACGAAGGGTAACTGGCTTTCGCATATTGCATAGTATCCTTGAGTTATAAGTTTTACTCCCACTCGATACCATTATTGTTTTTTCATTTTTTAGGAACAATCAAAGCTACTAAATTAGTAACCCCATTTCCAGCCCTTCATCGTATCCTCAGCTACTGTTCTCCAGCCACGTGCTGCGGCCTCCGATTTGAGACCTGCCTGTTCCGCTAACTCGGCATCACTGATATTAGGATTTTTCTTCAAAATCTGAATAATTTTATCAGTGGTCTTATGAGTTGATGTTGATTTCTGCTCGGATGTGTTCACTACCAAACCTCCCTTACAATATGTAAATACCTAAGAATTACGACGCTTTACCGGGATGCTCATGCCACGTACGCTTCATTTTCTGTGACTCTTCTGGATTCCTGAGTTCGCTTATCTGAAAACGCCGATACATTTTTGTGTAGTGCATGTATTTTTTTTCGTGGTATCACTATTGTACAACTTTTGTTGGTTTGTAGCCACTCTTTTCAACCATTTAAGGGCAATATTGAGAATCTCCCTCAAGACTGCTCTCAAGCCGGTTGTTTTTTGTGGGTACTATCTCTTTTTTCTTAATTACGATGATTGCTTTAAGCTGCCAGGTTAACGTAACATTTAATTAACTCATCATTACCATTGTACTAAATTCTTTGGAGTATGGATACCGCCGATGGTGGTATTTACCTGTAGCGCAGCACAAATTTATAGGATATAATATGAGCGAGCGATCGAGTGACTATCCAGGAAGCTTGATCGTCCATTACAATAGGTGAAGAAACACGATAGTTCACCTGGCTTTTTTTGAAGCTATGCCCTATATATTATCCATGCAGCATAAGACCGGAATGAACCGGTGGGGACGAGGGGAAGCATCAATGTATAAATATATAAAAAAGTTAATTATGGTTCGCCAAGTTATGAGATCAGTGTAGTTCTTCAAGCAATGTGGTGCTTGGTGTGCCCTTTTTTGTGAAAAGAAGGAATCATCATGAACCTGTTCGGATTTTGGAAACGTCAATCTTTTGGAGCACCCGTAGAAGTTATTCAGGCCGCTTGTGATTTTTATGGTACCTCACCAGAACGTACGCCAGTTGTTAAGGCTGAAAAGCTGAAAGCATTGTCGAATAATGTCTGGGTAGTTAAACTTAACGATAATGATAGCGCCGTTGTTGCTTATACACCTAAGGAGAAGGAGCATACAATTACTGCCGCCTGGTATGGTGAATAAGCTAAAAAGCGTTTTCTAGATAGAACGACTTCTACCTGGTCATCGGAACAAACCCGATGGGCCAGGTTTTTTTCTGGCCTTTTTTCTGGTACTACTGGCTATTTTTCCGCATGTGGTTAGACGACTTGTATTGTATGAGCAGGAACGAAAAAGATTGCTATCAAGGCTGCGATGGCTGGTTGTCGTGTAGGATTTGGGGGATATGTTTATGCATAAGCGGAAAAATACATACATTTCTATGACTGTTATTTGTTTGCTCCTGTTCTTGCTGCCAGACTGTAGTGGATCTTCCTTTTTATCCGCTGGCGACACGGGTAATCCGGGTAAGATTACGCTGACTCTGTGGTATTGGAACCGTGCAATTGATGATGCGTTGATTGCTCGCGTTCAGAAGCAATTTCCACATATTCATTTTCGTCCCCTAAAGATCGGTGGTGGCTACGATGCCAAATTGCGTACCTCTCTGGCCGGTCATGCTAATATTCCCGACATTGTGAGTATTAATTCAAATATTGCCACCTATTTTCCTGATGAAGATCAATTTGTAGATATACGCACGCTAGAACCTCCAACGTTAAAGCAGAGTTATCTGGACTGGAAATGGCAGCAGGCGACGACTCCCGATGGATTTGTACTGGCGCTGCCAATGGATACAGGTCCGACCGCGCTTTATTATCGCGCAGATCTTTTCAAGCAAGCAGGACTTCCCACTGAACCTGATGCCGTTGCGGAGCGCTTAAAGACATGGGAGGATTATCTACAGGCAGGTCAACAAATGAAGCAGGCGACCGGGGGCAAGGTCTTTATGTTTGATAACATCAATACAGTGTTTAATCAGATCCTGGGCCAGGGGAATCTGCAGTATTTCACGGCCGCAAATCAGTATGTTGGCAATCAGAATCATGTGAAGCAGGCCTGGGATTACGCTGCCAGGGTCCATCAACTGGGATTGAGCGCTAAGGCGACTTCATACTCGACAGATTGGAGTGCGGCTATCAGTAATAATGCCATCGCTTCGTTTGTCGGGGCGGTCTGGATGAAGCATCGTTTGAAGGATGCTGGCCCCAAAACCGCGGGCCAGTGGCGGATCGCCTATGCTCCTGGTGGTCCTGGGAATGCTGGTGGTTCTTTTCTAGCTATAACGAAGGCTTCTCAACATCCTCAGGAAGCTTTTGAGGTGGCACGCTGGCTACTGTCTGCGCAGAATCAAGTTATCGCTTATCAGCATACAGGCCTGTATCCCTCGGCGCTTGCCAGCCTGGATAATACTGCCCTCTTACAGCCTGAGCCGTTCTTTGGTGGACAGATAACCACACGGATCTTTAGTCATGTTGCGACACAGATTAAAGCGGCACCAAATAATCCTGATAATGATGTGGTGCAGGGTGTGATACAGCGTACCCTGAACATGATTGAGTTGCAAGATGTTGACCCTCAGGATGCCTGGCAGTATGCTCAGCAACAGATACTGCGTGAACTGTCTCATTAATTATGGATAGAAGGGAGCTATAGTTATGAGTGTTATCAATAGCAGTCCACCACCAGTTATGATGCCCGCTCCAGTGCCAGGCATTGTGCGCTCGTTGCGGCGCAGAAATACATTTCAGCGTGCACTCCCGCTCTATCTTTCAGTTGCGCCATTTTATCTGTTGTTTGCCCTCTTCGGATTTTTTCCGCTCTGTTTCTCACTCTATCTCTCCTTCCACAAGTGGGATGGCATTGGGGCGATGACATTTGTGGGCTGGAATCAGTTTGCCTATCTGTTGACCGATACATACTTCTGGCAGGCGCTGGTGAATACTCTGGAGATCTGGCTGTTGGCGACTTTGCCGATGATCGGGATCTCAGTTGTGCTGGCGTTTTTGCTAGCGTCCCCACTGATCCGGTGCAAAGGATTTTATCGTGTGGCTTTTTTCTTGCCACATATTACTTCTGTAGTCGCTATTGCGCTTGTGTTTGGTTCTCTGTTTAGTAACCAGTTTGGTCTGCTAAACGCGCTTTTGACCTCGCTGGGCTTATCACGGATAGCCTGGTTGAGCCAGCCGTGGAGCATGAAGATCGCGATTGCCGTGATGATCCTCTGGCGCTCAATTGGCTATCATGCCTTGATTTTTATGGCTGGTATCCAGAGTATTCCTGTGGCTTTCTATGAGGCGGCCCGCATAGATGGCGCGAAATCAGCGCAGATCTTTTTCCACATCACCCTCCCATTACTACGACCGATTATGCTCTTTACCATCGTTACCTCAACCATCAGTGGTATGCAAGTCTTCACCGAGCCACAAGTTTTACTGGGCAATGATGGTGGACCCGGCCGCGCTGGCATGACGATTGTCCTGTATCTCTACCAGCAGGCCTTTGCCAGCTATCACTTTGGTTATGGTGCGGCGATAGGTTGGGGCTTGTTTGTCATCATTGTGCTCTTTTCGCTCCTCAACTGGTTTCTAGTCCAGCGACCGGGCCATCGTGCTTAGCAAGGAGGTGATGTTATG
Source organism: Dictyobacter alpinus (assembly GCF_003967575.1). Classification (NCBI taxonomy): domain Bacteria; kingdom Bacillati; phylum Chloroflexota; class Ktedonobacteria; order Ktedonobacterales; family Dictyobacteraceae; genus Dictyobacter; species Dictyobacter alpinus. Next base: position 1,858,469 of record NZ_BIFT01000002.1, on the reverse strand, counting down.
TCTGGATTTCAGCTCAAGCAGCAATCTCAGATTCCCATTGGCATTCAGGGCAAAAAGCTGTTACTCCATCTGATCCTGTTAGTCGTAACCGTCGCTTCGTTCTTTCCTTTTTACTGGTTGATCGTCATGGCGACAAACGAGACCAGTGACATTTTCAGTTATCCACCTAAATTAACTTTGGGGAGACATCTGCTTGAAAACGCTGGCAATGTGTTTAAGAATATCCAGTTCTTTGCTGCTTTTGGTAATACGCTCTTTATCGCCGTTGTCGAGACCACACTGGTCCTCTTCTTTTGTTCGCTGGCCGGTTTTACCTTTGCCAAATTTACCTTTCGTGGACGCAACATCTTGTTTATTGTCTTGCTTGTCACTATGATGATCCCATCCCAGTTATCGGCGGTCCCTTCCTTTGTCTTAATGGCCCGACTGGGCTGGGTGGGTAGCTTTAAGGCCTTGATCATACCAGGTATGGTGACCGCGTTTGGTGTGTTTTGGATGCGCCAGTATGCTGAGTCCTCTGTTCCTGGAGAACTGGTCGATGCCGGCCGGATCGATGGTTGCGGGCATCTACGCCTGTACTGGCATGTTGCCCTGCCTATTATGCGTCCCGCGCTGGCTTTTCTGGGTATCTTCAGTTTTATTCATGCCTGGAACGATTATATGTGGCCGCTCATTATACTGAACGATCCTGCTAAATATACCTTGCAGGTTGCACTTGCGCAGCTCGATAATGTCTATGGCGCGGATTATGGGATGCTCATGGCTGGTACACTCATGGCTACGGTCCCGTTGATCGTTATCTTCTTACTGGGAAGCCGCCATTTTATCGCGAATATTGCCACAGGCGCGCTAAAAGAATAATATGATTGAATACATTTACCATCATCATGGAGGAAATTCTCAGACATGGACACGTCATTACAGGTACGATTAGCTTCTGATCGTGATGTTGCATATATAGTCTCGCTGATTGATCGTGTACAAAAGCAACTTACGGCTTCTGGTAGTTTGCAGATCATTGGACCTCTACCACATGCGCTAGTGGCTGAATTTGTGGCTATGGAAGCCGCGTTTGTCTTTGAAAGTCCAGCTGGATTGCTGGGAAGTGTCTTTGTGCAACCGGCCACACCAGAGAGTTGTCCAAACTTGATCAGTTGGCAATTAACTGCCTGTGACCTCCATCCCTGGTTTCTGCAGACACTGGCCCTTGAGCCGGAACAACAGGGCCGTGGACTGGGGTTTCACTTCCTATCTGGCGTGCGCGCCCTGGTCGCTCAACGCGATCCGCAGGCCAACATTATTCTGGATTGTTGGGCTGGTAATACCAAATTGCGTACATTCTATACCCGCGCAGGCTTTACACTCCACGGAGAATTTATTGAAAAAGATCATTGGCTGGCAGTTTTTGTGCAATCTGCCGCCAGCCGCTAAACACAGCGTCCTGGCTGCTTGAGCCTCATTGGATCATGAGTGTAGCAAAGATTTCATGACCTATGTTTAACAAGGGATTCACATCCCTTTTTGCTATGCATCACTTCTTAGTACTTTTGCTATTACATTTTAGAATATGAGTATGCTATGCGTCTTTATAGGTAGAGCAGGTAGGATCGGTGTATCGCTTGCAAGCAGAAGTTTTTTTAGCGTGTAAGCATAGAAATGAGGCTAAAAGATGCACACACAACCAGCAGCGCAATGTCAATGTATGCACGATCATGGTATAGGGATGCTCTTAGTCGATATTGATACTGAGAAGCCACAATTGGATTGTCGTGGGAATTGGCAATACTATTGTCTGCTAGAGCACCATCTTTTTACGGTTCGCCCAACCGAAATTGAAGTGGCACCAGAAGAAAATACACAAAAAGTTGTTACTCTGGTCTAATTAAAGATATTAGCTTGAATATACATAGCCTATTCAAGTTTATGCATAAAAGCTATGGAGCACTTTGACTTCATAGTCTAATCTCAATGTGTCCTATAGCTCATGTATCCTGACATAATTATCCTATTTGTGCGCCGCAAATGCCCATAATTATTTAACGCCATGTGCAAGTCCCCCACATCCTCACAAGTAAGCAAGCCCTGTAGGTGCGATCTGTCAGGGAAAAAACTTGCCCATGGCGTTAGTTATGTGGAGTTGCAATGTACTTCCCCTCATATAAAGATTATCTCCTGGTCATAAAGTACATTCCATAAGAAGTATTGCGTTCTTAATCCCTGTATCTTTATTTGCATTTGAAGAATTTTATTATGAATCTAAACGTAATTATTTATGCGTATATTATATGGCATAAATAATTTTTTTCTATGTTTACACAATGCCATAAGGCAACTCTCCTTACTGTGCTTTTAGCTGCTAGAAGTAGTCGCGTCATTTTAAACATACAAACGAGATGAGCATGGTAAGGTGCGAAACTTGCCCGCTGGTTGTAACTGAATGATAGTGAGAGCAATAATGAAACTTAACGATCCACTAGCACGCAGTCAGCGTATGGCTCTATTAGGGTCTACGCCTGGCTTGATTATTCTTTCATTGAGATATGTTAATTATATAGTTACAGGAAAAATATTCATTGTGTCCTTTGAGAATATTTTCTATTGGCTTTTATTGCCATTGTATCTGGTCGCAATTTATGCATTGATTGACCGGCAGCGCTTCCTTTCACGGTTAGGGCGGAAACGGGCTATGGCTCTCAGCCATCAGGCTGATTTTCCAAGCATAAAGTTGTCCGAGCCCCATGATCTGACCATGATTTCTACGTCGCAATTGGTGCAGCGTCCACATAAGTTCATTCCCATGATTTCTACTGCACTTGTAGTGTTTCTTTTCCTTGCATTAGTCTGGATTTATGTTCTTTTCCTTAACAATTCTTCTCATATAGATGTATCTTTTGTTGTACTCACACTTATCATATTTTCTGTTGTCGTGATTGTATTGATGATCTTCTTCTTTTTCTTGTCGGGTATCCGCTATGAAGGATTACAACGTATTACCCTGACCGATGAAGGTATTACCGTTCGTAGCGGTGATGGTCAGGTGAATAGTTTGCGTTGGCATGAAATACAACTCTTTGCTACCAATCATCTTCCTGGTCAGGTGTGGGCTTGGAAGCGACGTCCTCTTGCGTATGAGGTGTCCAGTGATCAAACTCTGGTACGCTGGGTGCTTGCATCGGACCAGCAGCTGCGCTCAAAACACGTGGTGCTTGAGCCGGATATGAATGTCGCTGAATATCATACCTATATGCAACTGGTAAGCGAGCTGGTGGCGGCTAGAACTGGTTTACCTCTGTATGATTTTGATGCTGACTTCGACAAAAAAATACAAACTTCTCTTGCGTGAAGGAAAAGATGATGATGCTGAAAAAAGATCGAAGTATCTGGCGTATGCGGCTGGAAACGCTGGCGGCGATTGCTTGTTTTTCCTATCTGGTGATCAATACGTATTTGCTGAAGCAGAAGGATTTTGTGGTTGGTGGCATCATCTATCTTGTTCTGGCGGCTTACTATATCTGGCTTTTCAGTGTACGTGAAATGTACTGGCAACGTCTCTTCCAGCTACGTTTAGATGCAGCCGTTCATCGCGAACAGTATCTGGCACATGAGCAACCAACGCCCTCTGTCACCGCCTTGAGTTTGCCTATAAAAATTACCTTGCGCCCGGGCAAGAGGTTGTGGATCTTGTTAGCCGTGCTCTGTGGCCTTCCCCTGTTAATTTTAACGATTCTGGCTATATTCTTTAGCATTAGTGGTCAACTGGCTAATGTGTTATCCAGCTTTAGGTGGATAGGCATTATTCTACTTGTTCTGGTTTTATACTTTTTGTCGGATGCGTCAAATGAATTTTGTCCGACCATTTCTGTGAATGAGCAGGGGATGGCGGTACACTATTTATTACGTCGTACCTTTTTGCCCTGGTCCGATGCACGTTTGTTTGCGTATTATGATACCTATACCAATCCACTAGCCAAACAGCGTTTTCGTGTCTATGAGTTGTCTGGTGAGCATGCCTTTATACACTGGTCGTGGCGTATGTTCTTTAGCTATTGGTGGGAGGTGCGTGTGAATGGGCAAGGCATTGCTTCAGATAAACGCGCGGAATTTGTTGAGCACTTTAGTCAGGTTGTGATGGGCTATACCCATCTGTCACTATGCGAGCTGGTTGTTCCGACCCAGAAAAAGCATGCATGGAGCATGATATGTTAAGCTGATCGCCTGCTTAATTTATGAGCTGAATATTGCGGGCGCTCAGGCCATGCTGACCACTCACGATCTCAAATTTGACCGCTACACCGTGTTTAATGGTACGGTATCCCTGGCCGGGAATGGCGGTAAAGTGAAAGAAGATGTTCTGGTTTGAGTCCACCTGAGCGATCATACCGACGCCTGTATCGACATCAAACCAGAGGATGTTGCCATAGGAGACTGGAAGGCCATTGGAGCCAGCTGGTGGGGCGCCGTTTTCCCATTCTTGTTGCGGGATACGTATCTGTTTGATCTCTGGCTGATTGTAGGTTTCATATGTATAGTCAGAGCGTGTCTCCATAATAGCGCGTAGATCGTGCCGTAATTCTTCGAGCGTCGGTCGACCAACAAAGTACCAGCCATTGTAGATGGCATGGATTTGCAGTGTAGGTCGCAGGACAAAAGTATATGGTTGCGCGCGATAGGCGTATTCACCTTCGGTCTCATCTAAGATATTGAGCCGTGTGATGGTCCTCCTCGATTCATCTGATAAAAAAGTCCACGTAGCTCCCAGCCCGGCGCGAAAGGCGGCATTAACGATTGGAGCATCCACGCTAACCGTGACCAGTCTGGCATAGTTGACGGCAAGTTCATCTTGAAATTCCACCATCTGGCGCATCTGCTGCTGATCCCTTGGACAGAAGAAACCACGCAGGAAAATCACAATCAAAGGATAGCCATCATCAAAGCCAAGGCGCTGATCCAGTAGTCCTGGTTGGGTGAATTGTGAAAGTTGTACCAGTTTGTTATCCTGGTCGGGTAGGACCAGGTCAGGAAATTGATCATTGATCTGGAGATGCGTTGTCATATCCTGTGGGCTCCTCTGTCACTGGCGCGATTTGCCATATTTTATTGAGGATCTTCTTTTACTTGTAGATCTCAGTATAGTGCCCGGAGCACAAATATACAAACATAAACGACCAATATGCTATTGAAAGCACGTGTATGAACGACGGGCCTTTTTTCTTTATAGGTAACAGGATTATCAATGCTTCTCTATTATAATAGATCGGCCAGAAAAATGATCGTGAAGGAGTTCTGTTTATAGTTCACGTAGTGGTTTGCTTGGTGTACGTTTGATGGGAAAGGTCTCGTGTGTTTTCTTACGTACAAGTAGAACTGGACAGGGAGCATGATCTACTACAAAGCGAGCTACGTGTCCGACAGATTTAGGTCCAATCACTGTATTCGTATGCTGGGGATTGCGTGGACAGATAACGATCATATCTGCATCCCATTCGGCGGCCGCATTTACAATTTCACGTTCGGGTCGGCCAGTTTTTTGCAGGCTTTCAGCGCCAGAAAAAACCTGCTTGCCTTCAAATAATATATCCTGCGCTACGGCTACCTCGGCGGCCGCGATCTTTGATTCCTGCATTGGAGCATGGCGCAGAGGCCGCAGGAGTTGATCGCGTTTGCGTGCCATCTCGTCGCGGGGTCCATCATCAATCACATAGATAATACCAATGGTGGACTGACCAGCCTCCATAAATGGAGTGACTGCTGATTGAATTTGCTCTAGATTAGAACCATCCAGACAACAAAGTATGCGCATATAATCCCTCCTGCTTGTATTGTATTACAGTAATAGCCAGATGGCCAGGGCGCCAACTATGAGCATGATGGGTGTGGTAATAATGCCAATCTTAAAATAGTCCCAACCCGAAACATCCAGGTTGCGCTGGCGTAAGATGAGCAGCCAGAGCACGGTAGCCAGTGAGCCTACCGTCGTTAGATTAGGACCCAGGTCACATCCAAAGATGGTGGCCGCGATGAATCCATGTTGTACCGCCAGAGGACTATGCTGGATGCTTTGTAGCGAAGATGTCAGGACGACAGCCATCGGTACATTATTGATCAAGTTGGTTCCCAGCGCCGAACCAAACGTGCCTACCATGACTGCCCCAAATGGTGTGTTGCCTGAAAGATGTAGCAGCAAGCCACCAAATTGCGTGGTGAGTCCTGTACTTTCCAGCGCCTGAACGACAATAAACATGCCAGCGATAAAACCAAAGATACTCCAGGACAATTGTTTATTTAAGTCTGGCAGCGTTATTTGTTTCCAGGTGAGCGCGCCGATCAATAAGATGATGGCACCTCCCAGCGCGACCAGCGATAATGGAAACTGGGTGGCCGCCGCAATGATATAAGCGATACTGATAATGATGAGTGCGCCGCAGACATAGCGAAAATAAGCTTTATGGCGAATCGACTCCTCTGAGGATGGGAGCCGTTTGAGGTCAAATTGGCCGTTCAGCTGCTTGCGATACAACAAAAAGAAAATCCCAATATTGATACCGATCACCAGTAGCGATGGAATAAAGAGCAGACGCAAAAACGTCCAGAGATCCAATGGGAAGCGCGAGGTCACGATGATATTGATTGGATTACTCACCGGCAATAAAAATGATGCTGTATCAGCGATAAACGTGCAGGCAAAAAGAAAAGGTAAAATAGGGAGCCGCAACCTGGTCACCAATGTGTAAACAATCGGTGTCAGGATCAAGGCTGTGGCATCATTAGAAAGAAACATCGAGATCACAGTACCAAGCAAAAACGTATTAAAAAATAGCCTGCGGGCACTATGGCCAGAGTAGCGGGCAGCCTGAAATGCCAACCAATCAAATAGGCCCGCCACCTCAGCCAGAGCGGAAATACTCATCATGCCCAGAAAAAAGAAAAAGGTATTCCAATCACTGATTAATGTCACAAAAGCCTGCTGTGGCGTGATGAGTCCTAATAGTAGCAAGGCTGCCGCCCCTAATAAAGCAATCTGTGCCTCATTTGTTTTCCATGGACGAAACATAATACCTAACAACGTTACAACCGTAATCACGGCGATTAATATTGTCCTGATCTGTGTTGGTATATGTAAGAGAAGCGCCATCTTTGTTGTATCCTTATGTTTTTATGCGGTGAGCTTATGCCTTTAATACGACTGCTCCGCTAAAACAGATGGATTCGGTAACGCTTCCATTCAGCCTGACTGGCGACAGCAAGATTGATGGGATAGGGCACAAGGCATTTTACATATCTTTATAAAGATCATCCACGTTTGTGAAACCGATAGTGTGGCTGAAAAGCTCAAAAAAAGCCTGGTCAGTGTGATGGACATCCTGGGGATGAAAAATATTATCGGTATCAATACTAATAAATGCGCAGCCAGTGATTTCTAATTCCATCGTTTTTATCTTCGTGGTGCCATCCAAAAATGTGAGCTCATATTTAGTCCCGTTGTCCAGCGGACAATTATAAGTTGCGAAAGGTGAGACTCCAGGCAGTGCTAAAGCTGCATTATACAGTTTTTGGACTTCAGTAACGGCTGTGATGCGTTTTTCGAACATCGCTATCTTTGGCCTGAGCGGATTTTTTGGACGGACAACTTGTAATATATCAGGGTTTGCCTTTGAGTTAGCGTTAGCCACAAATACAAAAACGCCGGTTGCGAGTATTACTACTATGAGTAGCGCGCAGATGACTCTAACCGTTTTTAATTTCAGCACTGCTCGCAAGTTTTTTGCCATTGCCGTTCTCCTATTTTCTTGCTGATCCAATCAGGTAGATGCAAAACAACATTTAATGGAATTCAAGGTTATAGCTAGTGAAAGGCCCATAACATATAGGACGTTATGTATGGCAATAAAATTGCACACAATGATGAGTTTCTTTCAGTGTGGGCTGCCGCATGAGATTAGAAAGCTCTAAGCTTGAACTAAGCTGTTGTTAATCTCTTAAGTTTATGCTTAGACTAGCTTATGGAAGAGCTTATATAGGCTAAAAATGCTTGTGTTATTGAGCTAAAAAAACTATGATAATGGGGACGAAAGAAAGTGAGGTTGATGAAATGCAAGTTAGGGAAAACACAAAAGCAACTACACCCAATGATGAATTATCTGATGGTACATTAGTAAAACAGACGCTGGCAGGTGATCAGAGGTCGTTTGAACTACTGGTACGTCGTTATAATACACCTATCTTTAATTTTATTTGCCATCTACTTGGTGATTATGATTTAGCCTGTGATGTATCTCAACAAGTTTTTACTCAACTCTATATATCTATGCCTACGCTAAGAACTGGCGAGCCTTTGAAAGCCTGGTTGTTCCAGGTTGCTCGTAATCGTTGTCTGGATGAACTGCGTCGCAAACGCGCCATCCATTTCTCTGAGTTAGAGTCTTCTCATGATGAAGAGGATCTTTCACCGCTGGCCATTATTCCCGATGGCAGTCCTTTGCCAGACGAGATGGCTGAACGCAGCGATTTAAAGGAAAAGTTGCGTGAGGCGATCGATGCCCTGCCTCCAAAGTTCCGCATGGTAGTACTTTTGCGATACACCTCACAATTAAGCTTCGCTGAAATTGGTAAGACATTAAGTATGCCAGAAGCTACCGCGAAAACGTACTTCCAGCGCGCCCGCCCTCTCTTGCGCGCCTCTATGTCTCAGCACTGGCAGCCACGGGTCGCCCGCTCCGCATCCTAAAATTTTCCCAATTTTTAATAATTCTAATCTAAAGCTTGGAATTCTGAAACTTCCCTCTTATGTGCATCGTGTTAAAACCAGATGATTAACACGATGAATGTAAGAGGGATTTATTATGAACAAAGTATCTTTAGACTTTTTAAACAACAATGTGGCATTGGATGAGTTTGAGATGGATGAACTGTTTTCAGACCTTTTACAGGTAGAACCACCAGCAAATATGGTTGAGCGCATTATGTCAGCCGTCTCTACGCTGCCAAAGCCAAAACCATTATCCCAATGGAAAGATCTCGACTTCTTTGTCGCAGACGATACATACGATCAGCTTTCTTAAAAACACAGGTAAAACACAACCTGTGTTTTTCTTTGTCCTCAATCGCTCGCATAGCTATTATCTTTCAACCTGCCTATCTACAACTCCAATTGACGGTGTGTATTTAAGAAAAATACATACAAGGGATCGAAAGTCTTATTTGCATAGCCCGGCAGTCCTTCCTTCTCTATCTCTCCGTAATATCTTCCTGGGGTGAATCCCTGTATTCCCGATACCAGCAACAAGGGTCTGAAGCAAGGGCTTGTTTCTGCGACGGTACTCGGTTATGATGTATGTAAATGTTTTGCATCCGATTGTGATCTGGATTGGATGCAGTAATTGACGGAAAAGATGTTACATTTACGTACATATCCAATTTTGTGAGCTTCTCAACATCAAGCTTTCACGTTTGCTTGCTCATCTTCTACCACCAATTTTTGGCTAAAAGATTTTTCTTGTAAACACCAGATTAGCATGTTTGTCCTCACATCTCTTGCAGGTAAGAGGACTTTAGAGCTATGTCGTTGCGTCCTCCTACCTAAACAATATATAAAATCGTGGATATGTATCGTTCCCGAGCCGCTTTACGCGGATGGGAACTGCCGCCCTCAGTGGCTTCAGTAAATTTCTTATGATTATAAAATTATCAGGAAAAGGATAGAAAAAATGAAGGCGCAAATCATTACTGATCGCCAGCAATGGAATGACTTCGTGGCGGCGTCTGAGTTATGTAATCTTACCCAGACATATGAGTGGGGCGAGCTGATGGGTAAGCGCCATGCTGATTCGCTGCATGTTGGTGTTGTCAACGAGGATGGCTCGTTGTGCGCAGCTATGCTGGTACTCGTCTCTACCGTGCCCGCGCTCCGTGTACCTTATTTCTATGCGCCCCGTGGACCGATTATTGAGGATCCTGCTTCTCCAGCTATGACTATTTTGCTGAATTATGTAAAGGCTGAGGCTCATAAGCGCGGGGCTTGTATGCTGAAGGTGGAGCCAGGTGTGCCGGATGATGATCAAACCTGGCTGAATGCTCTGCGCCACTATGGTTTTCGTGGTATTCCTTATGCCCACCATCTTCGCCATGAGTGGGTCACCGATATTCGCGCGGACGAGCAAGAGCTGATGTCTAAAATGCATAAGAAGACGCGTCAGTATATTCGTACATCTGCAAAAACTGGTACAACTATTCGTGAAAGCCATGCTCAATCTGATATCGATGCCTTTTACCGTATCTATTGTGAGACTGGTGAGCGTAGCGATTTCATGGTTCTACCCAAAGAGTACTATGAGAATTTCTTGCGCCTCTATAAGGATAATGCGGTCCTGCTCGTCGCTGAATATGAGAACCGGATCATTGCGGCCGCGATCGTAGTACGCCTGGGACGTTGGAGCTGGAATATGTATGAAGCCGCCTCCGATGAGTCTCGTGAGCTGCGCGTCAATTATCTCTTACAATGGCAGCGTATCCTGTGGGCCAAGTCGCATGATTGCTGGTATTTTAACTCGCGTGGTATTCCTGATGTACTGGAAGAGGGTACCGAACTCTACGGCGTCTATAACTTTAAACGTGGCTTTGGTGGCTATGCTATGCGCTCACTGGAGACACAGGATCTGGTGTACCGGCCTGCCATCTATAAAACGTATCGTTTGTTATTGGATGGTAAGCATTGGTATGAGGAAAAGCAGGCAGCTAAGAAAAAGGCTGAAGAGCTGAAAAAAGCTGAAGAGAAGCGGGCAGCCAGACAGGCTGAACAGCAGGCCGCTCCAACTCCTGTTGCCCCTGCCGCTGAAAAGAAAGTCCAGCAGCAGCCTCAGAAGCCCAAAGTAGCTAAGACGCCACGACCGGATGCCGCGACCTTGTCTCAGGTGCTGCCACAACTGCCAGAGACGCCACAGCCAGAAATATTGTCAGGTACCGAGTCACAATCGCAAGCATCTGAGACTCCACGCCCACCAAAAGCAGCCAAAAAATCAAAGAAAGCTGCACAACCAGTGGAAGCAGAAGCGCTAGAAATCCAGTCAGCTGAAGTAGAGAAGACCTCTGGTCAATAAATAAACTATAGCTACTATAGTGGGCTATTTTCTCAAGTTCTTACGCTTATGGGGTGCAAGGCAACCGTCTTGCACCCCATAACTATGCGCTCCTGTCAAGAGTTGCGAGCACGACTATTATCCAGTTAGTGTATATAGTAAAAAGAGAACGTGCCAGGAGTTTTTTCGACAAAAATTCCTGGCACGTTCTCTTTTTTGGAATATTTTAGTTAAGTGAAGTTGTCTCTGACTTAATTAACTAATACTCTGTTCTGTGATTGGGTTTCAACCTCTAGCGGCAAACCCATTCGCGCCAGCTGTAGCCGTCACGCACAAAAATGTCATGTGCTGCGATAATGTTGGCTCTGGCATCATAAGGAGATATACCTGCCTGTGAAGTTGTATTCCATGTGCTTGGATAAAGGATCTGGAACACACCAGCGGCATGACTACCACCGATCGGCATAGGATTGGTAGCACCTGGATTTAATCCCGACTCACATACGGCCACGTGTTTGGCACTGGCAGCGTATGGACCAAAGATCTCGTCAATCATACTACTGACACTGGCATTAGCGGTTGTCGCGGGAGCTGCAGGAGCCGCCGGTGCTGCTGGGGCCGCCGGCACTGCTGGGGCAGCGGGAGCCACTGGGATAGCTGGAGCGGCTTTTGGAGCTGCGGGAGCTGCGGGAACTACCTTAGGCGCTGCTGGAATAGTCTTGGTAGCTTCTTTCGAAACTGCAGGAGCCGCCTTAGGGGCTGCTGGAACTGCGCTCTCGGTATGCCTGGCTGCAGGCTTAATAACTTTTCCTGCTGGCAGACAAATCTTTTGATTGACAAAGATCCGATCCGGATTAGCGATACCATTACTTGTCGCCAGTTTTTTCCAATCGGTATCAGCACGCTTGCCAATTTCACTCAGTGTGTCTCCGGCTACAACTTTGTAGGAGTTGGAACAATTGGGAGCGGCATGGGCCATGTTCGGGGTCGCAAAGCCAATTCCCATACTGGTTCCTAAGATACTTAGTGTTCCTACAACTGCAACTAGATGCTGTTTTTTGTTCGGCTTAATTTTTTCCGCCTTGAAAAAATTCTTTAGATAGTGATGTACTTGCAATGTTTCCTCACTTTGAATAGACAACTTCCGTTCCCTTTGACATGGGAGGTTCCTCGTCCACGCAAATTATCTTCGCGTAGCCTGTTGTTCAGGTCATCGTAGGCACATGCTTAGAATAGCATGAAACAGATTGGTATATCCAGAAACATGGATGATATTAGCCCTAATTACCTATGTATGAGGATAAAGGTTAAGATGACGTGGAGAAAGGAGGCTAAAGAAGGAGATTGTAATAGAGATGTTGTGTGGTAGATGCATGGCTTATATTGCACACTCACCATACCACACAGACAAGCACGATTAAGGAAAAATAGTTGCGCGGCGCATTAGCCAAGTTTAGTTTGTATGCTCGCAGGGAGCGGACCCAGATTCAGTTCTTGACAAAGCCATATTGCCCGATCTATACGAGCCTGGCCGTTGAGCTCATGGCTACTATCGTACCAGCGAATCTGTTTGGGCTTACTGGCTTTCTCCAGATATAAGAGTGCTTGCTCTTCTGAGACAAATTCATCTTGATTGGCGAACTGGAATAATATACTGGCCGGAGCCGTATTACCAATATAGTACACGGCGTCAAGGGGTTCGATCATATCGAGGTAGCGCTCCCATTCTGCGGGTGGCGTCTTCTCGCGTCCCTGGGCGATCATTGGATGTGTGCTCACGCGGTACACTTGGCTGGTACTGGCGTAGCCTGCCATCAAGACATATGTCTTGATACGTTTCTCAACGCCAGCAACGATACCTCCATTGGTAGCACCATAGCTATGACCGACATAACCAATGCGTTGTCTATCAACCCCTGGCTGTGCCATCAGTACATCCACACCACGGCGTACATCAGCTACAATTTGCAAGCCAAGATCTCTGGCCGCTGTTTTGGACGAGATAGGAGCTTTTAGACTGGTTGGACGTAGAAATGGTGCATCGATACACAGTGAAACTATGCCGATCTCAGCCAGAGTAATTGCCTCCTCTAGAAACTCGGTACGATCCCTCTGGCTCCAATGGACAAATATTACGCCCGCAAATGGTCCATTTCCCTGTGGAACAATCATATACGCAGGAACACGACCGCCTTGCGGACTGGCATACGTAATATCTTGTATCGTGATATTTCCACGACGGTTCTCTGAAATGAGCTTGATATCTGGCGTTGATTCTTCATCGTAAGCGAAGAAGGTAGGATTAAGCATGAGCGTTATCTCCATCATCCAGAATTGACTACTAAGCGTTCATAATGAGTAGATTCTGCAAGCAACGTAGCTAAGCGAGTAATTTTCTTCTTTTCTTTATCTTACACTATGGGGTATAGGAGCGCAAAAGCAATTTTATATGGAGTTAATGGAAAAAACATAAATGCTTGCGCTAGTTTTATTCTTGTTCGATTTCAAGTACTCGCATGATCTGAAGAATTACAAATCGAATAGTGATAAATAATAGATTGTAACGTTCAACTAAATAGAAGATAATTTTTTTGCGAAATCTCTCAAACTGTTAACAAAACTTTATTTCATTCGATACTATAAAGGGAGTGATGAGCCCACTAAAAAATTTATTGTTAGTTAGGAGTTCTGTGCATGGAGCGCCGTATTTTTGCCATTGTATTTATTATTGTAATACTTTTATTTGGCTCTATGGTCTATGTCTTTACATTTACACCTTTGAATAATCAGCTTATGGGGACCTTTGGCCTGTTGGAACCGACTGCGACTCCAACCCCCGAACCTGAACCGACTCCCACGCCCGAACCAACTCCAACCCCTATACCTACGCCAACCGCAACGCCTCGGGGTATGATGCCACATGTTCAGGCACCCGCCGTGTATATGGTTGATGGATATACAAATAATGTGCTTTCCAATGTCAACGCAACTATGCCTTTGCCAATGGCCAGTACCGCTAAAATCATGACGGCTCTGATCACAATACAGAGTGTTGGCTTGAATGACAGGGTCACGATTCCACAGGATGCAGTGGATCGGGTTGCGGATGGTACCGCTAGTAGGGCTGATCTGCACACAGGCGAGATTATGAAGGTGCAGGATCTCTTATACGGTAGCCTGCTACCATCTGGCGCGGACGCCGCCACAGCCCTGGCAGACTACGTAGGAGGCTCTACACCTGCCTTTGTTCAGTTGATGAATAATAAAGCCGCAAATCTTGGGCTGTCTAATACCCACTTTGTCGATGTAGATGGTTTGACGCTTGATGGTCCTAACAGTACTACGAGCGCGGCCGACTTGACCAAACTGGCCCAGGTCGCAATGGCGAATAGCACCTTTGCTACTATCGTCCAGCAAACCAGCTACGATGTGCCTCCAACGCAATTTCATTCCAAATTTCATTGGGAAAGCACCAACGGACTACTCAGTACCTATCCTGGCATGCTAGGTGTCAAAACAGGACACTCCACGCAGGCTGGTTTTTGCCTCGCCTTCGCCGCCGCTCGTGATGGACACTATATCGTCGGAGCAATCCTGAATAGTCCCGCTGAAGACCAACGTAATACCGACATCTCAAACCTCCTCGACTGGGGCTTCCTGAAAATCAGCGGCAAGTTATAAATATCTTTCAGTAAGCAAAACATATGCGAAGAAGCCCCCAACGTGCTTTTATAGATAGAGTGGAACAGTTACCATCACTCTTCCACGCCATCTATAAAACAGGCGTTCCCCCAGAAAATAGCTAACGCCATGTGCAAGTTTTCCACATACCCACTTTTGGGGGAGGAAAATGGCGAGGTGGTCGCGACCGCCTCGCCATTTTCCTCCCCCAAAACAAGCGAGAGCCGTAGGCGCGAGGTGTGAGGGATAAAACTTGCACATGACGTTAGTTAACCTCTATCCTAGCCTGATAGTCACTCAAAAACCATAAACCCTCATTTACAGACCAGGAATAGAACACAAGTATGATATACTGAAGCTAAATTGACTACTCAACCTTTTCGATCTGAGGATACTCATTTGGTACCTCTTCATACTCCTTGAGAGTGAGGCCATAGATATGCCATCCCACATAGTTGTTATCAATGATGACGAATCTATTTTGGATTTATTTCGTATGATTCTTGAAGGTGAGGGGTACAAAGTCTCCACTTCGGTTGAAACCATGGAAAATGTCAGGGACGTTGAACGACTCAAACCTGATGTTGTGATCCTGGACCTTAAAATTGGTCAGCAAGAAGAGGGATGGGTGATGATGCAAAAGTTGCGCATGTATCCACCAACCAGATCTATTCCCCTTATTCTGTGCACGGCTGCCCTCAACGAGGTTCGCCAGCAAGAAGATACTTTACAGGACAAAGGCATCCCGGTTGTCTATAAGCCCTTTGATATAGATGAAATCCTTAAAGCCATCAACAGCGTCCTGCCAGATCCAGATATAGAGAAACCGTCTGACGCATCCGATCATGAAGATGGAGAAAAATCCTCTGAGAAAAAAGAGGCACAGAAACAACCATCTGACAAGAAAAATAAGCGCTGATTGCGCTAGAAGTAAATAGATAAACACAGAGTGAACCGACCTGTAGTATTGCAGGTCGGTTCACTCTGTGTTTGATAAATCCTCTACTTAGAATTTTAATGCACCAGTGGTAAGACAAAAGCAACAGGGCTATAACATAGACAAATAACCAATTGTTGGATAGAATTATTAAATTAGCAGCAGATCGATAACAATCTCTTAATATAGCAATGCCAAACGACCATATATATATCAGGAGAAAAAATACAGACTCAGTCTCAAAGGAGTTAGAATGTTAAGGATGCCAACCCTGATTTCGCGGTTCGAGGATCTACCACCTGCACAAGTCTATCTGGTTGCGGGTCCGGCTGCATCAGGCAAAACGACCTTTTCGTCCCAATTGGCTAGCCATCTTCATGCCGCGGTCCTGTCTATGGACCACTATTTTGTGGATGAGGATCAGATCACGGTCGAGCACGATGAAAAATATGGTGAGGCTCCGCAGTGGGAAAGTCCAGAGGCCTATGATATCCAGACGCTAGGGCAAAATATTCGGGAATTGCTACATGATGGGGAGACGTTGATTCCTCAATATAGCTTTGTAAGTAATCGGCGGGTTGGCTATCAGCGTATGCACTTGCAGCCTGGGCAGCCACTGGTGATCGAGGGACTCTACACTATTCGCTGTGAACAATTTTTCCGTGAGTATGCCGACTCTCTGATCAAAGTTTTTGTGGTGGCCGATCTGGATATTCGGCGTGCCCGCGCCCGGGTCCGTGATGTTGAGGAGCGCGGTAAATCGCTAGAGATCTTTGAACTGCGCCGCCATTTTGTTGAGCTAGGAGAGCGCCGCTGGATCCTGAAGCAAGAAGGCGATGCTGATTTTATCCTGGAAATCCACAATGATTTCTCCTATGACACCTTTTTTAGTCGCACTCGATCTTAATATTTGTAGAGTGAGGGTACAGAAAAGTGTTGGCTGGGCCGACACTTTTCTGTACCCTCACTCCATGCTCTACCTCTTTAGCCCAGGATGATTGGTAATACGATGCCCAGACCAAGTGCGAACAGCCAAAGGGCAGGTGCAGATGTGCCTGCCGGACGGCTGAGTCGTTCCTCTTTCGCAAGCAGGCGGGGATCGAGTAATAGCCAGTCCATATGTCGCTTTTTGAGCCAGAAAAAGATGTAGCCGGTCACTCCCCCATAGATGATATGTCCCAGTAATGATGGCAGGAGGATATCTGCGGCCTGGATAGTCCAGGTGGCGGAAGCACCCAGCAGGATTGGCAACAGGGTAAGCGGGCCGATAAACCACCAGGCCAGTCCATAAAGGGTACCCCAGGCCAGGCTGGCTGCTACTGTCGTCGCTTCATGTTCAAACAGAAGTCCATAACTCATGCCGATCAAGGCACTGATAACCAGATGAACCACGAAACCTGTGATTGGTGATGATGAACCAATGAGTGCTGCGATGTGGGGTAGCACACCGGTTGCCAGCATGACCAGGCTGAATAGAAGTCCACCTCCCAGACTGGCTATGGCTCCCCACAGCAGCGAGTTCAAGGTATGGATGCCCGGCCCATCGATCTCGCGTTTGATAGGATCAGACGCGATAAATAGGGTGATCCATAAACGATCGAGTAAGGCATAGACGAGACCAAGCCAGATGCCATAGATGGCATGTCCAATCAAGGAACCAAAGAAAACTCCACCGTTGAGATAGGACCAATTGATGGATTGGTGCAGCATCGCTGGCAGCAGGGTTAACGGTCCCAGGAACCACCAGAAAATGCCATAGGCTAATCCCCAGCAGATACTAGAGCCAGGGCTGCGCAGATCGTGTTGGAATAACAGACCAAAGCTGGCTCCAATGATCATCGCAATACTATAATGGACCAGCATGCCTGCTAATGAGGTGTGTGAGTTGATAATACCCGCCACCAGGATAAAAGCATTATTTTGTGTAAACCAGATGCTAAAGGCCCAGCCCCCAACCAGGCCTGCCAGTCCACCGACAATTATGGCGCGTAATTGCGTTGATATTTTTAGTGGCTGCCGCGTCTGACGCCCATTCCACCATCCATCTAATAAGCCCAATGGCGCGCCCAGAAAAAGGAGGAACGAGACGAGCTGTGGAAAGTGCAGACGAGCACTATCCAACATGACCGCATTGCCTGCCATCATTGAGGGCAAGGCCACCGCTGTAATCAGCCAGAGTAGAAATGCATATCCAACTCCCCAGATTAAGCCGGAGCCAGGATGGACGATATCTTTTCCGATCAGCAAGCCAAAGAGCAGGCCGGCCAAAGCACCCAGCCCTATCATCAGCCATGGTGCGATTGTAAGTGGCGTTGCGTACCAGATGCAAGCGGCTCCCAGACCACCAGTGACAAGGTCAATCAAAAGCGTTTGTCGCAAAGTATGGTTCATAAATTTATCCTTGTGGCCGGCTACTAGCTACCGTTGGTAGGTTGCTTTCCGGATTGCCGATCTTTGTCTGCTCATCTAGATCGATGGTCTGGACGATGTCGCGTGGGAAGAAGAGCTCGATGATCCAATCGCTCAGCACACGTATTTTGCGTTCCAGGCCGGGCAACTTTGAGAGATAGATGCCGCGCCATAACATCCAGGCAAACAAACCTGAAAAGCGGAAGCCTTTGATTTCCGCGCAGGCCGTTTGATATCCCACTACGCAGAGAATGCCAAGCGCATCAAAATGAAATCCTTTCAGAGGCTGTTGATGAACACTGGCACCGATGTTGTGGGCCACCGTTTTAGCCTGTCGTAAAGCAAACTGGGCGGTCGGCGGACTGATCTGATTATTGATGGCATCAGTAACCTGTGCGCAGTCACCCAGAGCCCAGATGCCTGGCAGCTCGGTGACGGCCAGGTATTTATCAACAATAATGGCCCCTTGCTTACTGTGATTAGCTGGCAATGTTTGCATTAAAGGATGGGGCTTTACACCTGCTGTCCAGACAAGTGTACGGGTCGGGAGTTCTTCAGCCGTATTGAGGATAACCCGATCATCGAGTGCTGCGGTAAGCCGTGTATGCAGGCGAATCGTGACGCCACGTGCCTCCATATGGGTCATAGCGTAATCCGCTAAAGAGCTACTCAGTTCCGGTAGGATGCGATCCCGTGAATGCAGCAGCACAATTTTTACTTCCTCAGACTGGATACCGGGATAGTATGGAAGCGCACCACGCACAAGATCGTTCAGTGCTCCCGCTAGTTCGGTACCTGCGAAGCCCGCACCCGCAATCACAAAGGTCAGCATCGCCTGTCGCTTATCGGGATTCGTTTCGCGCTCGGCATATTCAAGCATGGCAATGATATGACCACGGATCCGAATGGCATCTTCAATAGATTTGAAGCCAAAGGAGTGACTTGCGATACTATCAATGCCCATATAATTAGAGACACTTCCGACCGCTAGCACCAGATGATCATATGGGATTGCCGCTTGTGGCGTGACATGGTTTTCGGTTGCCAGTAGTACTTGTTCCCGCTGACTATCAATCCGTTCTACATAGCCATGCACTACCTGTGTACGCCGCAAGCTTGTACGCAAAGAATGGCAGATGTGTGATGGCTCCAGACTGCCACCAGCAACCTCGGCCAGCATAGGTGTGAAGAGCAAGGAGTTCGTTGCGCTAATCAGTGTAATTGACACCGAAGGATCAGCTTCAAATGTATGCTCAAGCTGTTCAGCTGTAGTCATACCTGCGAAACCGCCCCCTATAATCACGATTCTGGTCGTCACCGCTGGCGCTGAACGCCGTACTGGTGTTAGGTCCGGACCAGCCCATAGGCTAACCAGATGATTGGAAAGTGGCAATAATAATCCCAGGCAGCCGCCATAAAGCACCCAGGCCACCAGATCTGGAAAAAGCTGGCGCATCTCAGGTGCCGTCCACTGTGGCATCTGACCCCGCAGCAACGGCAGGAGCAAGCAACTGAAACAGATCCAGAGTAGCATTCCCAATGCCGCTGTTGTCAGCATACTATCTGCGTAATTGAGCTTTCGGGTTTTAAGGGAGAGTGCATAAATGATAGCAAGAACTATTCCGGCAAAAAGATATCCAACCGATTTATATGGCATCAACAACAATAAAACAAAGCTGCTGACAATTCCGGCTAAGAAGCCAATCAAGCTACGGCGTACATAGCTATGTTGTAGGTACTGCATATATGCTCTCTTCTCTCAATCATGGAAACAATCAAGCATACTGACTATTATTCGAGCGCTGCTAGTGAAATTTTTGCCTTAATGTGTAATGGTAATCGGTCCGCAGAAAGACGTTTCAGCGCCTGCAAAATGGGTAGCCTCGATTTGTACCGCGACTCTCTTTTTTACCGTTCACTTTCTGCTTTGAAAAGCATCTTTTACTAATATACACTCATCCTTTAATTATATGTTTTCTTTCGCATATAAAAATGAGAAAGCTGCTGTCTGTGTATCATCACGAGTAAATGTAGCCAGATTTTCCAAACAAAAAAATAACCTTGCTACTACTTGCAGATAAAGGCCAGTAGCAGCAAGGTTTGTGCTATTTTACCGGTGGAGTTCAGGGAGTTTGCCTGCCGGAACTTCCTGGAAATCTGCTGCGGCTTCCAGCACCCTCTCGGCACCGGCTGGATTGTAGGTGGCGAGCAGGCGTAGCGGTTCCCAGCCTGTATTCATGGTTGAGTGGTACATGCCAATGGGCACATAAATGGTATCGCCAGCTTTGATGTCGAATGGATCATCGTCATCGATCATTTGTGCACCGGTACCTGAAAGCACATACAGGATCTCTTCTGATTCTATGTGGTTATGACGTTCATGCCCTTTGCCTGGCAGGAGAATAACCTCTCCAAAGGTGAGTCCAGTGCCCAGCGTGTATTCAGGCTTCACCAGCCACTTGATGATGCCCCAATCAAAGGTCTGACTGGGGACGCTGTGAGGATCAATGGGCTGTGCCATGCTTTTTTTCTCCTATCTGGATAGCTTTGAAGCGGTGTGTATTTTCGGTGATGGCGATTTCGGTTGGCAGTCGTTCCATACTCGATGCTCCAAAGAAGCCAACGACACCTCTGGTATGTGCCAGCACATAAGCGGCGTCCTCTGGCTCGGCAATCGGGCCGCCATGGCAGAGGACAATGATGTCTGGATTCACTTTTTTGGCGGCATCATGCATGGCTTGAATGCGTATGACCGCATCGTCCAGCGTCACCGCTGTATGGGCACCGATAGAGCCCTTAGTGGTAAGTCCCATATGCGGAACCAGAATGTCGGCGCCCGCCTCCGCCATGGCACGGGCCTCCTCCGGTTGAAAGACATAGGGGGCGGTCAATAGATCCAGTTCATGGGCCGTCCGAATCATCTCAACTTCCAGGCCGAAGCCCATGCCAGTCTCTTCGATATTCTGACGAAAGGTGCCATCAAAGAGTCCCACGGTCGGAAAATTCTGCACGCCGCTAAAGCCCATCTCTTTGAGTTGCCGTAAGAAGTAGGGCATGACACGAAAAGGATCTGTGCCGCAGACTCCTGCCAGTACTGGAGTATTTTTGATGATGGGAAGTACTTCGTTGGCCATTTCGACCACAATCGCGTTGGCATCACCATAGGGTAGCATACCAGCCAGCGAGCCACGACCGGCCATACGATAGCGACCAGAATTGTAGATGATAATCAGATCCACCCCGCCCGCCTCCACACTCTTTGCCGATAGACCGGTTCCAGCACCTGCTCCTACAATGGCGCGTCCCGCCTGCATCGTCTGTTGAAGCCGCTTCAACGTTTCTGTTCTTTGCATAATTATGCTCCTTGCTACGATGCCGTTATCGAGTTATTCGCAGGTTGCTTGATCTGCGCATGCACATACTCATCCAGGCGACTGGCCATGGCGCGTGCGAAACGTGGATCATTGAGGTCCATGTCAAGTTCGTGGATCTCGATCTCTTTATCAAGGTGCTCTTTAAGATTTGTAATCAAGGCCTGATCCGCTTTTGGATCGTAAAATGGTGCTCCCTCAACATCGATCATGGAGAAGCCACGCAGCGGAATAAAGACCACGACTGGTCCCTTTGCCTGGTTGAGTTTGCGTGCGATAACACGCCCTAGCTCGGCATTTTCCTCCTCAGTCGTGCGCATCAGTGTGACCGCCTCATTATGTTTATAGAGTTTGCGCTGACTGAACTTATCGGGGACCGTATCCATTGGCCCAAAGTTGACCATGTCGAGTGCGCCCAGTGAGATGATTTGTGGAATGCCCTGGGCTCCTGCCGCTTCGAGCCGCCCGGGTCCGGCACTCAAGATCCCCCCCACCAGCTCATCGGCCAGTTCGGTAGTCGTGGCATCGAGGACGCCAGCGAGAAAACCATCTTTGACCAGTGTCTCCATTGACTGTCCGCCAGTTCCGGTCGCGTGAAAAACCAGCACCTCGTAGCCACGCTCTTCCAGATATTTGCGTGCCTCGGTCACACACGGAGTTGTTACACCAAACATGGTGGCACCAATTAATGGTTTGCCGCTTGTCTGTGAGCTAAAGGCCTCATATGCCTGGGCCATGCCGGCAATGCCAGCCGCTGCATTGCTCAGGATATGTTCGGAGATACGGTTGATACCAGCAATGTCTACCACTGAATACATCATCGTAATGTCGACCGCGCCAACGTAGGGTCGGGTATCTCCGGCGACCATCGTTGAAACTACCAGTTTAGGCACGCCAATGGGGAGTGCACGCATCACCTGTGTGACCATCGTTGAGCCACCGGAGCCTCCCAGGCCAAATATGCCGTGTACACGTCCCTGCTGGAAAAGATCCAGCACGACCTTCGTCGCACCACGCGCCATCGCTTCTACTGCTGCGCCCCGATCACCGGCGGCCGCCAGCTGCGCAACATCCACGCCAGCCGCCTGTGCCACCTGTTCATGTGGGATATCTGGTTTTACCTGGGGTTGACCTTTAACACCAGCATCAATTAGAATGACATCACACCCTGCTTGCAGGATACGTTGACGCAGGTAATCATATTCCATTCCTTTGGTATCCAGTGTACCAATTAATATAACAGTTGCCATGATACTCATCCTTTATTTTTCTAAGAAAACACTACATTGTGCATGGAATGCTAAGCACTGTCATTTCAATAGTATAACTGATAGCACACTGTTGGTGGCATGAGATGAGAGCATAGATACAACTAACGAGGCAATCCGTGCTATGGAGCAAACGACACCGCACATTTTCCCACATTCAGAGCAACCTGTTATTTATCCCTCCTCATCAGATAGGGATGGAGGTGATGATACAGACGCTATGATTGAGGGGGAGACAGCATTGCTGGCCTTAGAGCAGGATGCCAGATTGGTAAGCGAGGTCGAAACGCTGCTGGAGGCTATTCCGGACGCTATTTTTCAATTTGCTACCAATGGTGAGCTTGAATCCTATAACATTGCCGCCCAGACCCTGTGGTCACGTATCTTTAATGAAGATCCGAGCGCTGCTAGTTCAATATTGCAGCTGTGGAGCGAGCGTAGCCAGGATCTTCAAGGACAGTCCTTTACACTTGAGACCTTTCCGCTGGCGCGGCTACTGCATGGTGAAACTCTAGCTGGCACTCAGGCCGCTACAATCCGTACTTTCACATTTGATGGACAGGAACTCTATCTACAATTAAGTGGTAAGCCTTTATTTGAGCAGCCAGGACTGTTAGCGGGAGCACTATTAGTGGTGCGGGATATGACTGCTCCCCATCAATTGCGACAGGATTTAGAGGATACATTGGTGCAGCGCTTACTTGAGCAACGCCAGCGCCAGGAGCGTGAGCAGCGGGTGGAACATCTTTCCAGTACCCTGGCGGAATACGCTTATGTCTATGATATTTTACCTGATGGACAGTTGCGTCATGAATGGGTTTCTGACACGCTCATCAATCTGCTTGGTTATAGTCTGGAAGAGTTGGACACCAGGAGCTGGAATTTTATTCAGCTTTTCCATCCCGATGATCTGGATGAGGTTGCAGCGCGTATTGCTGCTATGCATGCTGGTCAGGATGATGAGCGTGAATGGCGCATAATCTCGAAAAATGGTATTATTCATTGGTTACACGATAGCTGTCATACGGTCAAAGATAATTCAACAGGCTTCATTCGTATGTATGGGGTGGTCAAAGTTATTACTGAACGTAAAGAAGCCGAGCAGCAGATGTGGCAATTGAATCAGCAGCTGGATGTCATGTTTGAGGCTATCACTGACGCCATCATGGTTATGGGACCTGAGGGCAAACTTTTGCGTATGAACTCGGCGGCCCGAGATCTGATCGATCAGATTTTTTCTGATCCTGAATTTTCCCAGCTTTCTTTGCCTGAGCGTATGGCACGTCTGCAGATGAAAGATACCACCGGACAACCATTAGAATTTGAGCAGACCCCACATTATCGCGTCCTGCAAGGAGAAGTTCTGAAGAGCTCTAACACCGCAGATGCTGTGATTTCTACCAAAGATGGACGTGAGCTGATCCTGAATATCAGTGGAGCACCTATCTATACAGCCACTAAACAGCTCCTTGGTGCGGTCCTGATTCTGCGCGAGGTCTCATCACGTTATCAGCAGGCCCGACGTAAGCAGCAGGCGTTGCTGACCCTGCTCGAAATGGCTGAAGCACTGGCGCAGTTGCCCGATCAAAGCGAACAAACCGCGGTCCATAACAGTCAGGAGATTGCTACGCGTTTGCTGGAATTAAGCTGTGATTTGCTGGAGAGTAAGATTGGTTGTATTTTAACTATCGAACCAGAGAGTGGACGTTTCCAGCCACTCGCTGTTATGGGAGGTACTCTCAGCGAGCAGGCATCCATGCGGACAATATTAGCAGGTTTGGCCTTGAATGCATTCTTTGATCCGCATCAATTACTCGTGTTGCAAGCTGGCGAAGCCATACAGCTAGACGTGGCTCATTCATCGTCCCTGGCGGTCCTATTGACTGAATGTGGCATGAAAACTGTCTTGGTGGCACCTCTTTCCATCAACGATACCTATCCGGGTTTAATCTGCATTGATGGTAGTGGTATCGAACGCAGCTATCCCCGTCATGAAGCTATGATGCTCCTGAGAGCGGTCGGTAAGCTGATCGCACTGGTAATCGAACGTGAACGCTTGATGCTCGCCCGTACCGCAGCGGAGACGCGAGCCGTATCTGAACGAGAGGTCAATCGCCAGAAAGATGCCTTTCTCAGTCTGGCCAGTCATGAACTGAGGACCCCGCTGGCAACGATCAAAGCCAGCATTCAGATAGCGCGGCGACGCCTTAAACGTATCAAAGATGCGGCCAATGAGGACCGTGATCACGAACGTACTACAGCAATAGTTCAGCAAATTACAACACTGTTAGATCGGGGGGAGCGCCAGGTCACCTTAGAACATCGCTTGATCAATGCGATCCTTGACGTTTCCTATATACATGAGGAAAGCTTTGCTTTACAGCCGCAGCTTTTCAATTTGTGTGAAGTTATACAGCGGGTGATAGCGACAACTTTAACTGAAGAGAACACCCATCCTATCGTATTTGAGGATGCTAGAAGCGAGCAAGGTATTGCTGTCATTGCGGATCTGGAGCGTATTGAACAGGTCGTATGCAATTACCTTGATAATGCCATCAAATATAGTCCTGAGCATACACCCATCAGAATTTGTGTGCAGCTGGAAGATGCTATGGTCCGCGTTGCGATACAGGATCGAGGACCGGGTATTCCATATGTGGAACAAAAACGCATCTGGCAGCGTTTTTACCAGATTCCTGATCGCATTATTTATAGTGGTGTTGCTGGTATGGGGTTAGGGCTCTATATTAGCCAGGAGATTATCCGCCAGCACCATGGCCAGGTTGGCGTAGACAGCTCTAAAGATTCTGGCTCGACATTCTGGTTCACTTTACCAGTAGCACGTAGATAGTATAGAATGAAAAAAACACCATCACAAAAAAGAGAAATGAGTTTCTGATGAATTTAAGCACCCAGGCTCCTATTTTATTAGTGGAGGACAGCAACGAAGATATGGAATTGATCAAATGGGCACTCAAAAAATTGTCCATTTCTGTTCCTGTGGTGCGTTGTACAGATGGTGGTGAAGCCTTAGATTATCTCTATCAGCGCGAAGAATTTAGCAAGCCGGAACTTGCCCCTCGTCCTGCCTTGATTCTGCTCGATCTGCACCTGGTGGCTGTGGACGGGATAGAGGTGCTACAAGAGATTAAGCATAATGAAGAGTTATGTATGATCCCTGTCATTATTTGGACGACCTCATCCGATCCACATGATATCGAAGTGAGTTTCCAGCAGGGTGCGAATAGCTACATTTTAAAGCCTATGAGTGTTGAACGTTTACTGTCTGTCATTGACATGCTTAATCGATACTGGTTTGGTTTTGCTGTACTACCAGAGCACGACCTTGGTCCCTCCTGACACATAGCAGTAGAATATGTTATAATATCATACGGAAATACGGAAAGAATCTATCAGGTACATAGCTAATAACGTTATGTTTTGATGTCTGTACCTCTATATCCTTGGAAGCATCCTCTTTTCATCGGTGAAAACTTCTGCTGCTTCTCCCATCAACGCTTCGATGACTCTCACATTGCCTGGTGACTTCATGCCTTAAATACACAATTTATTTTATATGTGCTTACTCATTCGCGGCGGAGGTTTTGAGGAATAATGCATTTTGTTTATTCGTCTTCCAAAACATTTCTCAAACATATTCATACAAATCTTTCTCTGGATCGACCAACCATCATCAATGGTTTACGCATGACGGGCATTACCGTTATCCCTATTCTGGTCGGTATGCTTCTGCATGCCTATGAACTGGGTGTGATGTGTTTTCTTAGTGGCCTGTATGTAGCGCTGGCCGATGTGGGTGGTACCTATCGTTCGCGTGCATTTGCGATGGGTACGGCGACGGTAGGGGTGGCGTTGGCCGCGTTTGTGGCAACCCTAACCGGTAGTATCATCTGGTTAGCGGTTCCGCTGATGTTCCTCTTTGCCTTTGGCTTCAGTATGCTGGGAGTCTTTG
The DNA here is from genome assembly GCF_003967575.1 of Dictyobacter alpinus. Taxonomy (NCBI): domain Bacteria; kingdom Bacillati; phylum Chloroflexota; class Ktedonobacteria; order Ktedonobacterales; family Dictyobacteraceae; genus Dictyobacter; species Dictyobacter alpinus. Next base: position 1,831,758 of record NZ_BIFT01000002.1, on the reverse strand, counting down.
GCAATATAGGTTCTAAGGTTGGCTTTGTCATTATTGGTATCTTTATTCTCATACTGGGACAGCCTGCAGATTTTACCCACGCCGTTGAACGCTTGCTTGCTTTTATTGCAGGTGGCCTGTGGGCAATGTTGTTGACGCTCTACCTCTGGCCCATCCAGCCTTTACAGCCGATCCGGCGCGCGCTGGCAGATTATTATCATGCCGTCAGCACCTTTTTAATGCGCTCCGCCAGTATGCAGCGCTTGGACAGCATAGCTTCGGATCAACATCATTGGAATGAAGCTGTCAGTCAGGAGCGTACGCGTGTCCTGGCGGCGCATGATCAGGCCCACACCAGTATCGTCTCCTTTCGTTCCGCGCGCCAGGGGGCGAGTCCAATCGGGCAGAGTTTTATGTTACTAACCCTGACCGCTGACCGCCTGTTTGATGCTTCAATCGCGTTAGCCGAAGGTATTGAAATTGCCTCTACGCAAACACGGGTAGAGCATATTCACGCCTTGCTGAATGGCTGTGTGCAACAAGTTTCTACGCTCATAACATCGTTAGCCGCTACCATCAAAGCCGGTCGAGCCCTGGATCAAGCGCTTTTTCAAAAGGAACTGGCTATACTGGAGGAGCGTGAAGCCGCGCTACGTGAGACGTTGCCACGTCTGGTTGACGACTATGCGGCCCTTGTCAGTGTGCGTAACGTAATTCGCTTATTGCGCACCGTGATTGAAGAGGTACGCATTGCCAGTGGATATCTACAATCATCCGCCGCCAATCCAGCTGGTAGCGTGGGTGAAGAGCGCCAGCACCGCTCAATCAGTGTCTGGTTCAAAAGCCTCCAGACCTTCCTGACCAGCCATTGGAGTATTCTCAGGGATAATATGAGTGGCCAATCCCTGATCTATCGCCACTCGCTGCGCCTGGCGGCCTCCACAGCTCTGGCCGTAGCCATCTATATGCTTCCTGGTATCCACTATGGTTACTGGATACCGTTGACCATTCTTTTCATTCTCAAGCCAGATTTTGGTGGTATGCGTAAGCGCGCCAATCAACGTGTGTTTGGTACGGTGATGGGTGGTATTATCGGAACATTGATTGCCGGTGTTGTGCATAATGAACTGATATTGCTGTTTTTATTGATACTCATAGGCTTCTACGCCTTTTCTTTACTCAATGCTGATTACGGTGTCTATGTTGCCTTTCTGACGCTGTTTGTAGTATTGCTATTGGATGTGCCGTTGCCCGGAAACTGGCAAGTGGCCTTGATCAGGATCTTCAATACAGTACTGGGTGGTGTCATTTCGGTAGCCGCTGGCTATCTGATCTGTCCTCAATGGGAGCGTGAGCGTCTACCTGTGCAGCTGGCTAAAACTATTGCCGCTAATCGTCAATACTTCCACTGTGTACTCTCAGCCTATCTGGGAGAGGCTGGTGAATATGAAAAGATTGCTCAGGCCGGCCGCAAGGTCCATTTAGAGAATTCCAATGCAGCCGTAGCCTTTCAACGTATGCTGGCCGAGCCAAAAAATAAACAGGGCGACGTTGAGCGTTTTTATGCGCTGGTAACATATAATCAACACTTCAGTGATCGTATCACGACCCTGGCAACTTATCTGCGTTCTCTTAGTGGTAAGCATCGACTGCCAGGACTGGATAGCTTTACCCGGCAGACTGAAGCGGCCTTACAAACGATCGAGGAAGCGGTACTCTCAGGAAATCGACTGAGCCAGCTTGACTGTCTGGAAGAAAGTTTGAAGGTGGTACAGAACTCACTGCAAGCACTGATTACCTTACGGATGAACGAGCTCGCAAGCGAGCAGATAGATACACCAAATCGTGAAGCCATCCGCGATTTTGTACTGGTGGGTTCGCAGCTCGATCGACTCACACATGATATCTCTGGTATGTCAAATGTGTAATAGCATTCTATAAGTAAAAAGGCTGAAGTAACGCGTTACTTCAGCCTTTTTACTTATAGAGTTTTTAATACATATGAGGTTCATGCCCCACTGATCGTTTTTTCACGCCTCTGGCGCTCCAACGGTTTTACGTGTGGTGTCAAAAAGTGTTCGGAGAACACTTTTTGACACCACACGTAAAAAAAGCATGGGCCCTTCAGGGCCCGAGTGCGGCTGGCAGCACGCTCCAAGATGGGAGTAGAAAGCAAACTTACACACAAAAGCGAATGCTATTCTTGAGATCGAGATCTTAGTGCCGGACGATAGGCAGCAATTCTTTAAGAATCAGGGCATTTTCGATATCGGCAGTGAGTTCCTCGAACCAGGCATGCTCTGTTTGTGCTTTAGACGTGATTCTAGTATATGTGTCACCGACTTCAAATGTTTCAATTTCATCCCAATCGAGCGTCTCTTCGTGATCTGTATTGGCATGTACATGACTGACACCATCCTGATCGATGATCAGATCTCCAAACTCCAGCTCTTCACCGAGCCGAAAAAGTTCCAGCATACCAGGCCGGCGATAGTCTGTATAGGTGCGCTCGATGCTGTCGCATAGCTCTGTTCGCTGCAATACCTTGGGCTCAAAAGCCAGGACGACATCTTTATCCGTGATAAATGTCAGCGTATCATGGCGCACATGACGGGGATGTTTGGGATCTAGCATGCCACGTAGCAGGCTTTCAATCATGTCCCAGCGTAATGCATGGCTCTGCTGGCGGCCTTCCAAAAAAACAAAACCATCCTCAAAAATATGCACCTGCTCGCGACGGCGATAATTGTACTCACGCAGATTGCGCCACCCCTGTAAAAAACAGCCAGACAACACAACCAGACTAACAACAGCAATACCACCAATGGAGCGTAGTGTCTGAGGATCAGCGAGTGTGGTGGCGAGTGCAATCTTACGGATCGCGTCAATAAGAAAGAAGAGTCCGATTGCACTGATCAAAAACCAGACAATCGCGTTAATGAGGAGCCTTGTTCCATTGATAGTCGATTGCGTATACGATGAACGTAGCTCACCTAGCTTCAATTTAGTAGCAATATTTTGTATTTCAGTATAATAGGGCGAGGGTGATCTATTAGCAATATCCTGAGTATCTTGCTGAAATTTCACGTGCGACTGGCCTCCGTTTGTGTGCTTTGTCCTATTATAGCATCATGCCATTCAACCGTGTGAGCTATACTGGCCGCGAATGAGTGGGCTTTTCAATAGTATGAGAGGGGGGTGGGAGAAAGTTCTCCTACTCCCCTCTTATAGGTATCAAACACTAGTGCTGGAAAAATGCTAGCTGTATCAGGAAGAGCAGACCAAAGATATAGATCAGAGGGTGCACTTCGCGCCATTTGCCACGAACTACCTTCATGAGCGGATAAAAGATGAAGCCCAGTGCCAGGCCGGTTGCGATGCTTGAGGTCAGAGGCATCGTCAGAATAACCAGGAAGGCCGGGAACGCTTCGTCAAACTCATCCCAAACGATATGCCGGACATTGCTGATCATCAATGAGCCTACGATGATCAGGGCAGGACCTGTGATGGCCTCGACGCCAGAGATAGCGCTGATAATTGGCGTGAAGAAGGCTGCGATGGCGAAAAGGATTGCCACCACCAATGCGGTGAGACCAGTACGCCCACCTGCTGAAATGCCTGCGGCTGATTCTAGATAGGCTGAGGTCGGACTGGTTCCAAAGATTGAACCAACCAGTGTGGCGGCTGAGTCAGCGAACAGGGCGCGCTCAGCACGAGGTAATTTTTCGCCTTCCATCAAGCCCGCTTGTTTGCCCAGACCGAGAATGGTGCCTGTGGTGTCGAATAGTGTTACCAGCAAAAAGGAGAAGACGGCGCCATACAATCCATAGTGGATGATGTCGCTGACCGCGGTGATCGGATTATAGGCCACAAGCCCTGCTGGTAGGGTGGGAAGTGAAACGATGCCTTTATCGAAATGGATCTGGCCGGTGAAGTAAGCAATGATTCCGGTGATCAACATGCCAATAAACAGTGCGCCCCGCACATTCAGGACCATAAAGATCAGGGTTATCACCAGACCGATGATGGCCAGAAATACTGGTAGCGAATGCAGGTCACCCAGCGTCACGATTGTGCTTGGATCTGCCTTGACCAGTCCGGTTAAGCGCAGACCGATAAAAGCGATAAAGAGTCCAATACCCGCACCAATAGCGTGCTTTAAATTATTGGGGATAATCTCAATGAGCTTTGAGCGCAGTGGTGTGAGCGATAAAATCACAAAAAGGATAGCTGAGATAAAAACGGCCGAGAATGCGACATGGTAATCCATGCCTTTGTGGGTCAGGGCCAGTGAATAGGTGAAGTATGCATTCAAACCCATTCCCGGTGCAATCGCGATTGGATAGTTGGCAAAGAATGCCATTAATAAGGTACCGGCCAGGGTGGCGATAATGGTGGCGGTAAACGCCTGTTCAAATGGAACGCCGCCCTGAGAAAGAACCAGTGGGTTGACGACCATCACATAGGCCATTGTCAGGAAGGTCGTAATACCCGCAATGACTTCTGTCCTGATTATAGGTTGAGTGCCTTTTACGTTGAACATGTAGATTCCCTTGTGCATGAGTTGGTTGGCGCTATAGCGTCGTGCAGAACCTTGCGTTATTCTATGCGAGAGACTGATAATGCAGAGGGAGCCGTCTTTGCCACCACATAACCGCTTCTTCGGTCCATGAAGATTTGAATATTCCTGCTGTCTCAAACGAAGGAATGATGAATAAGTGTTCTGAAATTATAGAGAGATAATCTTCTTGATCTACGCGTCGAACATGCTCATTGCTAGATTATTATTTAATAATAAACCCAGCAAGCTGATGTTCGGCAGATGCGTGTTACAAGCAAGATATGCTCTAAAGAAAATTTTTGTGAGGAATGAGTAGATATCAATTCCACTGAATGTTTTTTCATTGCTAACGCTAAAGCCAGACTAATCCCTAAAAGATAGTACTATAAAGATGTCGAATCACAGTGATATGGTAGCTTGAATCTGTGCCATTTGTCAAGAATAGCCTTGTTATCTATTATAGATCTTTGAATTATTACTATTATTTTATATTTTAATCTCGTTGAATATTTTTTATGTTGCTATGCTGAGTAAGAAGCATTGATCCATGTTTTTTAATGTGTAAAAACATGTCCCTCTCGCCTGCGGCAGATAAGATAGTGTTTGTTTCCCACTCTCATAGTGGAGCGTGCAGCCAGCCGCACGCGGGCCCTGAAGGGCCCACCCTTCTTTTACGTGTGGTGTCAAATGTTGCGCGATGCGCAACATTTGACACCACACGTAAAACCGTTGGAGCGCCACAGGCGCGAAAAACAATGATCAGGGGAGCATGGATTTCATGCAAAACAAACACTAGCTTAGCTCGACTTTCGTACAAAGTCGAGAAATGAGCTCGTAAAATGAGACAATCCAGGACCTTTCTCAGCTCAAAGAGCGAAAGATGTACAAAGTCGAGCTTAGAAGCAGAAGAGAGCTTGAATTTATTTATTTGATTGTTTGGGGTGCTTTTTGTGTATAAAATAATTATAAGTAGATGTTGAGCTTGACTGGAAATCGTCGATAGAGTACTACTAAGCGTACCGGGATTATGACTGTTGTGAAAATATGTATGAGATTTAAAAAAAGCTATGGTACCCGAAAAAAGACGTCCGCTGTTTCGCGAACATGCTTTACAACAATATATGCAGAGGCGCGAAAATGATATTTTGCCGCGAATTGTTTCTCCGCCTGTTTTTCTTTTTAGCTGGTTGCTATTTGCTTTAGTAATCGGTAGTGGAGTTGTCGCCTGGCTGACGCGGGTGCCGATCTATGTGAATAGCGCGGGTGTCGCCGTTTCAAATGAATATAGTATCAATGCCAGGCAAAGTGAAGTTAATGTACTGGTCTTTGTGCCTGTGAATACCAGTAATGCTGTACGAAGTGGGGCGCATGGGATCACACAGTTTGCCTCTTCGAGCCAGTCTTTTGAGGGCACAATTACCCATCTGGATTCAATAGTATTGAGTCCCGGGACTATCCAACGCCAATATCAGCTGAGCTGTAGCACGGCCCAACAGATACGTGTACCTTCGGTCGCAGTCTCTATGTATGTAGTGATCCCAGCTGGCATGCATATCTATAGTGGAATGCCACTACAGACACGTATTCAAACTGGTACCCAGCGGGTGCTGGCATTAATCCCCATTCTGGGTGGATGGATTGGAGGCCCCTGAATGCAACGCATGATCCGACCCGATGATCCTTCTCAGGAGCCGCCAAAGAAGGTTGATTCTACTACCCATAAAGAGCATTCAGGCGCTGCTGAAGTACCACCTGCTCCACAGACACTGCCCACAATTCTTGTAGCTGGTCTGCAAATGCTATGGGGGCGTCTGCATTTTACTCGGCATAAGCGTGTTCCTATCGTTCTGCAAATGAATGCTGTAGAGTGTGGCGTTGCCTGTCTGGCTATGATATTAAGCTATTATGGACGTAAGACGAGTATTGCCGAGATCCGCAATCGTTACAATGTGGGGCGTGATGGCCTTTCAGCACGCAGTATTGCTCAAGCTTCCCGTGATTATGGCTTGCGGGTACGCGCGATCTCGCTGCAACGGAACGATTTTCGCTTTGTAAGTTTACCCGCGATTGTGCATTGGGAGTTTAACCATTTTATTGTGGTTGAGCATTGGACTCCACAATATGTGGATGTGGTTGATCCGGCCGTTGGTCGTAAGCGCTTAACGGCAGAGCAGTTCAATGATGGTTTTACTGGTATTGTAATGATATTGGAGCCGGGGAACAATTTTTCACGAGTGGCTGCGCCGCGCACGTTGACCTTGAAAAGCTATGCTCGCCAGTATATCCGCCGGGCCCCGATGATTTTTGTGCAGATATTACTGGCCTCGATCTTTTTGCAGGTCTTTGGTTTGGCCGTCCCTTTACTGACCAAGGTGATCGTTGATCAGATCCTGCCGCTCCACCTGACTGCCATTATGCCCATTCTTGCCGTTGGTATGCTTGTCCTGATTGTTGGTGAAGGTTTAATCTTGCTTCTGCGCTCTCTCCTGGTCATCTATCTTCAGAATCGCATTGATACCCAGATATTACCTGACTTCTTTGAGCATTTACTGCACCTGCCGCTACGCTTCTTTCAGCAGCGTTCGAGTGGAGATATACTCACACGTATATCTAGCAATACAATTGTGCGCCAGATGATCAGTACACAATTAGTCTCAAGTCTGCTGGATGGTGGGCTGGTAATCGTTTATATGTTTATCCTCTTCTGGCAATCCTGGTCCTTTGGCGTCCTGGTCCTGGCGATCGGTTTTTTGCAGATTCTCCTGATGTTATTCTCCAATAAAACCAACCATCTCCTCTCTAAACAAGAGCTAGAGGCAGGTGGTAAAGCTCAGGGCTATGTGACCGAATTGCTGACCAGCATTGAAACTGTAAAATCCGCTGGCTATGAGCAGCAGGCGTTCCAACAATGGGCTAATTATTTTTACAATCAATTGAATATTTCAAATCGACGCAATACCTTTATGTCGATAATTAATACTGGCATGACTGTATTAGATATTATTGCTCCACTCTTCTTACTCTGGTTAGGAGCGGTGCAGGTTTTAAATGGCAGCATGGAATTAGGAACCATGCTCGCGTTGAATGCTCTGGCAGCCACCTTTCTCGCGCCATTAACGCTGCTGATGAATAGTGCCATCCAGCTACAAGTAGTCCAGTCACATATCGATCGCATCGGGGATGTGTATCAGGCTGGAATAGAGCAGGATATCCAAACAGTCCAGCCGCCACCGCAACTTACCGGTCGCATCGTATTGAAGCATATCAGTTTTCAGTATAATCCACAGCTCCCCAATGTTTTGACCGATCTCTCGCTGGTGATTGATCCTGGTCAGAAAGTTGCCATTGTTGGTCAGACAGGATCAGGTAAGAGCACGCTTGGTAAGTTGTTGTTGGGATTGTATGAGCCGACAAGTGGCGAGATTTTGTATAATGATCTGCCATTGCAACAATTAAATTATCAGGCAGTTCGTGAGCAGATGGGTGTGGTTATTCAAGAAGCAGGCATCTTTAGTGGTTCGATTCGTCAAAATATCGCTTTTGCCCATCCTGATGTGAATATGGAAGAGATTATTTATGCCTCTCAGATGGCCTGTTTACATGAAGAAATTGCTGCCATGCCGATGCGTTACGAAACCTTTGTCGCAGAAGGTGGGAATGCCCTCTCAGGCGGACAGCGCCAGCGTCTCGCCCTGGCACGAGCTCTCGTTCACCACCCCCGCATCCTCTTGCTCGATGAAGCTACCAGCTCGCTTGATGTCGTCACAGAGCAGCGTGTCCAGGAAAATCTGTCACAACTCTCCTGTACCCAGATTATCATTGCCCATCGCCTCAGTACCGTGCGCCACGCCGATGTCATCCTGGTCCTCGATAAAGGACGCATCGTAGAATGTGGTAATCACCACGACCTCCTGGACCTTAATGGCTATTATGCTTACCTCGTTCGCAACCAGCTTGAACAAAATCGATCCATTTAAAATGCACTGAAGTCGCCCAACTGTTTAAATTACCTCAACCGTTTGATTTTGACTTGATGATTACGTTCAATAAAAAGAACATCTATCTCAAGCTATGCGTTTTTATCCGTAATATTGTTGTGTTATTATAATGTACAGCATGTATTGCAAGTGTAAAATGTCTTTATCATTTTTAAAGGTGCCGATCATGAGTGAGCAAGAATCGATGCTTTATCCTTCTGAAGAACAATCGAAACAGGTAGTAGTAGAAGAAACGTATGAGCCGCGTGCATTAAATGCTGATCCACGCGAACAGAGTTCATCTGAGCAAGCGTGGCAGGAGCCGCTTGTCTCTGCATCTGATCCATTTGAGCAGAGCTATGAAGGTGGATATGCTGGTAGCGCGCAGACTATGGGCGAGAAATTGCGTCCTGAACAAGCTAACAAAAATGAGAAATGGATCTATCTGATCGTGGGTATCTGCATTGGTGTGCTCTTTGCATCCTCTTTTGCCACCAGTGAAGGAGCATTGTCACCACTCATCATTGTCGCCATTGCAGGTGTACTTTTCTGGCTTTTTACCGGCAAAAAACGCGTCATTGAAGAGCCAGTACGTTCATTTTCTGTGCAAGACATGGCTAGCCTGGTTGTGCATAATCCGCTTGGAAGCGTCAATATTCACCGTGGTGAGGCGCACAATATAGTGGTCAGAGCTACCAGACGAACCCAGGGACGTTTTTCCAGGGCCGAAGATCTTAGCCTGGTCTATATTCAGGAGGGAGATCGCGTGACCGTTAATGCGGTCCATAAGCAACCGAGTGGTAGTAGCGCTACGCTCGGAAATGTAGATCTGGATATTCTGGTTCCGGCTAATTGTGATCTTGAGACGCATCAAAATGTAGGTTCAATGTTACTCGATGGTATTGATGGGCAGTTGCGCATCAAGCAAAATATTGGCTCCATTTATGCTCGCAACCTGTTCCTGCGCAAAAAGTCCAGCATCGCTTCCAACATTGGCTCCGTTAAAATCGCCGCCCAGCTTGATCCCGCTGGCGTCTACGATTATAAAACGAATATTGGTAGTGTAGAGCTCCTGCTGCCTGCCACAACGAATTTTGAAGTACAGACCGCAACCACTATTGGTTCCTTTGATAATCAATTTGGCAGTAACGTTATTGGCAATGCTCCACGCGCCCACGTACGCATGCATGCAAATATTGGTTCGGTCGAAATAAAGAAAAACTAATTTATCCATCTATACTCATTAGAAAGGTAGATATTCAGCTATGGCTATTTACTTTTATAGTACACGTGAAGAGCCGTATGGTTGCTTTTCCAATTTCTCCAGTCATGGTTTTAAAGTGGATGGAAAATGGTGGCCAACCAGTGAACACTATTTCCAGGCACAAAAGTTTGCTGGTACCGAACATGAGCTTGTTATCCTCAAGGCACAGACGCCCAAAATGGCGGCGGAGTTTGGACGTGACCGGAGGCGACCTCTGCGCTCAGATTGGGAAGAAGTCAAAGATGAGATCATGTTACAGGCTGTTCTGCATAAATTTAAAACCCATATAGCCCTGAAGGAACTGTTGCTGGCGACCGGCGATGAAGAGATTATTGAGGATGCTCCTGGTGATTACTACTGGGGTATCGGTCGGGATGGTAGCGGCAGGAATCAACTCGGGATCACATTGATGCAGGTACGTTCGCTGTTACGTCAATCAGACACGGATAAATAAACCTTCAACACATAAAGCAGGCAGGTAGATCATTATGACCTGCCTGCCTGCTTTGTGGCTGGATTACTCCATTAGAGCGCTGGAGCTGGAGCCGGGTCTTCTGTTGTTTGTGGTTCATCGATTGTTTGTACAGGCTTTGAACCTGAACGTCCACGAATACTTTCGACGATCACATACAGTGTTGGGACCAGCAAGAGCGTCAGGATAGTAGAGGTGGTAAGACCACCAATTACGACGATTGCCAGCGGCTGTGAGATGAAGCCACCTGAGCCACCAAAGCCCAGGGCCAACGGCATCAGGGCCAGAATCGTAGCAATGGCCGTCATCAGAATTGGGCGTAAGCGATGGCGTCCGCCCTCAACGACCGCTTCCTGCGCATTCATTCCTTGCTCACGATATTGCCGTACCAGGTCAAGGAGCACGATGGCATTGGTGACGACGATACCTACGAGCATCAAGAAACCAATCAAGGCCGCAGCACCTAATGGCGTTTTGGTGATCAGTAGCAGGACAAATGAGCCGGTAGCTGCAAATGGAATAGAGATCAACAGGATTAATGGTTGCAACAGACTACGGAAGGTAGCAACCATAATACAGTAGACCAGCATGATGGCTACAGCCATTGCTAGCAGCAAGTTTCTAAAGGTATCTGACTGCTGTGAGGTTACACCACCCAGTGAATAAGTGGCTCCATTTGGCAGTGTAAGCTTCGAGAGACGCTGTTGAACATTGCTGCTCACAGCTCCAACGTTGGTGTCGGTAATCGTAGCATTGATTGACGCTGTTCGCGTACCATCGATATGGGTAATCTTGGTTGGACCATTTACGCTCTGGACGGTTGCCATATCACCAAGTTTGGCGCTACCAGTGAGGGTAGGAATGTTCAGATCACGAATCTTCTCGACGGTTGTAGCTGGAGTGCCAACGTAGATATTAACATCGCGCTGCGTTCCGTCCATCGTGATCTTGGTAACAGCAGCCGTACCACTGTAGATTGAGCGCATATTCTGAGCCACCTGGGCCGCCGTCATACCATACTTCGCGGCTTTTTGGGGATCCACATTCACCTCAATCTGAGGTACCGCGTCCGCGAGGTTACTGGCGACATCGGTCAGGCCAGAGATTTTGGATACTTCATCTTTTACCTGTTGAGCAGCATCATGCAGCGTCTTATCATCGGATGCTTTCACATCCACCTCTAAGTTAGAGCTGCTGAAGCCACCGCCGCCAGATGAGAGGGTCAACGTGGCTACACTTTTCAGGTCAGCCAGCTTGTTGCGCAAATTCTTTTCAAAGGCAGCCTGGTCAGCATTGTCATCCGCGACCAGTGAGAAGGTAGCTGTATTGGTACCACCGCCGCCGGTGAAGCTAGCAAAAAGGCCACCTGAGCCCACAATCGTCTGGGATGTTTTGAGGTGTGGCAGATTCTTTAACGAATCCTCCACCTTTTTAGCGGCTGCATCCGTTGTATCCAGGCTGGTAGCAGGCGGTAATGCCATTGAGACCGAATAGGTGTTTTGTCCCGAAGAACCAAACAGATTGGTTTGTAGCCGTGTCGTCAGTCCCAGGGTAATTACCAGGATAACCAGGGCGATAACCAGGGTCACGGCCCGCTTCCAGGCACGTCCGGTAACCCAACGTACCAGTACTGTGTAGCCGCGCTCCAGGAAGGAGACTTTCTCGGTTTTGATTTCTTTACCAGGTTTAGGCGCCTTCAGGAACCAGTAGGCCAGAACCGGGATAATCGTCAAGGCAACAAACAGTGAGGCCAATAGCGCAACGGTAACGGCGACCGAGAACGAGCGGAATAGCTCGCCAACAATGCCTCCCGTAAACGCGATCGGCAAAAAGACGGCAACGGTTGTCAGGGTTGAAGCCGTGACCGCACCCGAAACTTCGCGTACCGCCAGCGGAATGGCTTTATCTTTACTCTCACCCTGTTGTAGATGCCGATAGATGTTTTCCAGTACAACGATCGAGTCATCCACCACACGTCCAATGGCGATCGTCAAACCGCCCAGGGTCAGAATATTCAACGTGTAGTTGCCGAGATAGATACCGATCAAGGCAATCACGATCGAGAGTGGAATCGAGATAGCTGTAACCAGCGTTGAACGAATTGAGAGCAGGAAGATCAGGATCACAATGATGGCGAATGCCGCACCAATCAGACCTTCACGGGTCAGATCCTGAATTGACTTGGAGATCGAAGGGGCCTGATCCGAAATGACTGAGATGTTGGCATTATGTCCCAGCTTGTTTTTGAGATCTGAGATCTGATCGTGTACCGCATTTGAGATGGACACGGTATTGCCATTTGAAGTTTTAACAACCGACAGTCCCAGGCTGGGTTTGCCATTGGTTCGTGTCAATGAGGTCGAAGGAGCCAGTACCTCTTCAACTTTGGCAACATCTTTTAGTTTGACTGGCGTGGGAGCTGCGGTAGGTATGGCCGCACCTGCTCCAGCGCTAGCGCTACCAGCACCAGGGAAACTGCCTGTGCTACCAGTCGACCCAGCACCACCGGCACCCGGAAAGCTGCCAGCGCCGCCAGCGCCAGGAGTACTACCCGCACCGCCAGCTGCTCCAGCGCCACCAGCGCCAGGAGTAGTACCCGCACCGCCAGTTGCTCCAGCGCCACCAGCACCAGGAGTACTGGCCGCAGCACTTTTTGAGCCAACGATCAAATTATTAAGATCATCCAGTGATTTTAGTGTGTTGCCCACTTTGATGGGGACAGTTTTGCCATCGGCCGTGACATCACCAGCTGGTATCGAGAGGTTATTAGCCAGTAAAGCCTGTTGGACCTGGCTGGAACTGATACCGCTGCTCTTTAGTTTGGCAGGATCCAGTGTGATATTGACGATCTGGTTGCGCACGCCAGTTACATTGACAGTTCCAACACCATCGATGCGCTCCAGACTTGGCACAACCTCTTGCTTCAACTGAGTGGCAAGCGTCTGAGCATCCGCATCAGATGTGACTGCCAATTGAATAATAGGTAGATCGCCGATGCTGAAAGATTGAACCTGTGGAGTGACATTGCTTGGTAGACTCGATTGAGCCTGTGAGATACGCTGCGACAGGGTCTGACGAGCTTTATCCAGATCGGTTCCATAATCAAATGAAACGGAAATGAGGGAACTTCCTTCATTTGAAGAAGAGGTCAACGTCTGGACGCCCGCTATACCCTGGAAATTTTGCTCAAGCGGATTCGTGACATCGGTCTCCACAATTGAGGGTGAGGCACCCTGATAGACGGTAACTACCGACACTGTGGGAAACGAGATAGAAGGAAATAGCTCCTGCTTGATTGATGGAATTGTAATGCCACCAAAGATCAGAATCGCAATAGTGATCAGGGCGACGATACTTTTATTCGCAAGGCTAATCCTTGATAAAAAGGACATACCACGTGCTCCTTCCGGACAATTATAAAATCAAAAAATCCCTAAATAGATCCACTTATTAAACGTTTATTAAGTTAATACTATAAGGATGTGTACAACAGGGCAACAGGGTAGTATATACAGAAAGTCAAAATCTCATTCTGGCTTTCTAGTAATCCCATCTAATAAACAACTTACGATCGTCTCAGCGGTCGTGCTGACCGTTTCAGTTATGCTCGTTTCCTCTTCAGGCTGGAAGTGTCGTTTGAACTGTGTTCCCAGCATGATTCCTTCGAACATAGCCATATATGTCGTAGCAGGTATTTCCGATCTCAACTCACCACTATCTATACCTTGTTGAAAGATATCTTGTAGGTATTGTCGATGTTTCCGATTTTGTCGAAACAACTCGCCTTTATGAGGTTTATCGCGGCAAAATTCTTCAACATCTCGCATCAATGCAAAGAAGTTGCTGAAGCGGCGTGATAAAAATGCCTCGGCCACACCAATCAACTTGGCACGGGTTCCATCAACTTGAGAAACGGCTTCCATGGTTTGTTTAGCCCAGGTATCCATCGATTGTTTAACCATACTCATGAAAAGCTCTTGCTTGCCATGTGGAAAGTAGTAATAGAGCGCTGCGGCTGTCACCTGAACTTCATCAGCGATATCCTTCATGGATACACCCTTGAAGCCTTTGTCAAGGAAGAGTCGTTCCGCGACCCCCAGAATACGACGCTGAGTTTCTGGATCTCGTTCGGCCTGGCGCTTATCTATGTGAGCGCTTTCCTCATCAAAAATCATGTGTTATTTACCTGAGACTATGAAATTTACTTAATGAACATTAAATAAGTACAGTCAAACTATACTTTTTGCTACGAAAAATGTCAAGGATCTCAGTTGCGAGTACCAGCGTTCTTATTGACAAAAAGATTAGTATAAGAGACATGTATATTGAATTGCTGCTGTTGATCTTTTGTGTGTAGGACGTGATGGCTGCAGGGGTGATGCGTGAATCTCGCACATTTGATAATCGTATTAGCAGTACGTCTATCAAAGAATAGTAGTATAAAAAGCATCCACAAGAATCTGTGCGTGAGTGTGAATGCCATTTGGTTTTGCTCCAACTATTTATTCAAGGAGGAAGTAGTTGTTTATGAATAACTGGATTTTATTGCTTGGTGGTTTTCTCGCCTTGCTACTCATTATTGTCGTTCTCAATGTCATCTATGCCCTCTTTGGTGAAGGTAAGCGAAAAAACCAAAGTCGTAATCGTAAACGTAGCCGTAATTATCAGCCTAATCGCAAAACGCGCGATAATGATAATGCTCGCGATAGGGACCGTGACCGCGATCGTGATCGGGATGATGACCGTGAACGTGAACATCGGCGTGTCAGTGCAGCGTCTCGCCGTTAAGCTCTTGCTCCGCCATAAAATAGCCCACTGAAAGTTTTGTTAGAAGCTCTCATTGGGCATACAGCAATAAAAGCCGATCATGAGCCAGAGCAGGCGTACAGAGGGCAATCGGCCCTCTGATCCTGCCCGAGCCGCTATTATCTCCTCATATTCTGATGAGCAGTAGGTAAGCAAGAAAGTACTTTTATCCTAACTCTTAACCTCAAATCCTCTTTTTCCTTGAGTTGAGTGCATACATCCCGTATAATAAGAAAAACAAATCTTAATCCGGCGTAGAATAGCAATATTAAAAATATGCATCCAATGTATTAGTGTGCTCTGTTGTATTCTGAGAAGTGGTTGAGCTTCCACTATGAAATGTAAGTCTATTGTGAAGCGCACCTTTGATTGTTGAATTTATACATGCAACTAAGCGTATTGTAAATCTTTGTTGGATTTGAGCTGTTTTTTTTGTTGGATTGTCCTGTTTTAAGATGGTACACAGTGGCCTGTTTTTGTTATGTGGGGGGAGGATTTGTGGATATCTTTATGCGACAACCAAACGACGTGACAGATATTGATACCGTCTACCTACCTGTTGCAGGTAAATCAATGCATGACACTTTTGAACGAGAAACCGAAGTTGTTCCAGTTCTCTTTCAACCTCCTAGAGATACTCTGCAGGAAATTTTTACGACCCCAATTCCTGAAGTGATGGCGACGTCACCCACCAGTTTAGAGCGTTCATCTTACACTTTAAAACACCAACGGGATAGCTATGCGCAATCTATTGCGCTAGATATCGTGGTTGATAAAGTATATTCCTATGCTATACAAACCATATGTCCAACCAGAAATGTGCGGGATACGTTGATTACTATTGAATATCTGTGTGACCTCTTTCTGGCACGGCGCAAAGCACTACCCTTAGAAATATCCTTGCATTGGTTGGCGTGCCTGGAAATGCTGGCATCTGGACATAGCTGTTTTTCTTATACATTTTCCGACCAGAGAAAAGCCTCATCTTATCTGGCCGGGGATGTTGTGGAGATTCCTTTTTTCGCTCGTCCTATGGAAAACGAAAATATGATTATTGTAAGGGGAGGGTAATTTGGTGGAATCGTTGCCAATACACACATTCAATACCTTCCTGCGGTATATATGCGGAGCAGGTATCTGTGTGCTTATATTTGCCAGTTTTTGCTCGCTTGGATTATATATCGTACGGCGCCAGGTGCGTTATCGACAAAAAATGCAGTATTATCGCGCCCTTGGTGAATCACTTTTACATTTTCAACATGTTTCAGCGAGCGAGCGCCAGACCTGAACGCGTTTAGCGATTTTTGCTTGCCAGACAAATAGGGGTATGAGAAGAGTACACTAAGCTGGAACAATAATCTTTAAGCGTTCATTTGCCACGTGTGCATGCATGGGTGTTACGCCACGGACCTCACCATCCAGGGTAACATCGGTGCGCTTGTCTTTTGCGTAAATGATAATGCCCTGGGCTTGTACATGGTGGATACCTGCAATATTGGTTCGCTCGGCAGCCAGAAGTTCTGGAAACTGTGCATACCATCTTTCCGGATTGGCTTTCTGCGCGTTCCTGCGTCCAAAAAAGCGCAGGATTTTGAAAATAAGATGTTCCAACCGGTTATCCTCGATAACCACAATATCGAGCAGACGGTCATTCAGGTCCACTCCCGGAACAGTCGCTTCCAAGGCTCCCCAGAAAACAGGGGAGTTGACAATCGCGACCTGGGCAATCTTACTATGGATTGTAATGGGTTTGTCTAGAACCTTTGGCTTGCCTATTGGTTTGCCATTAACTTCGTGCTCATAGAGCGCCAATCCTTCAAAGCGCAACTCGACATCGATAGGCGTGTAACTTTGTAGTGCTCTGGCAACTGCGGCCGCATAGGTCAGATTCCCAAATTTTTTACGCATCTTCTTATCTGTTGCAAACTTGGCAAACTTTACGTTCAAGCCAATGGTCAGGGCGTGGACAAAATAACTATGCGGATGGTCTGCATTAGTAGGATTGCTATCCGCAAGATGATGGGGTTCCTGCTCGGCTGGCTCTGCAATCCCAATATCCATACTCATGGCTTTGCCGCTGGCAATGACTGCCACCGCTTTTGGAATATCCATAGGAATACCAACGGTGCGGGCAACATCATTAGCTGTGCCGAGTGGCAAAATACCCATCGGTAAGGAACTGGAGACGATATGCGAGGTCACACCACCAATCAGGCCATCACCGCCCGCCGCAACTACCAGATCAATACCGCGCTCTTGCCAGCATCGACCCTGTGGTGGCAATTTATCAAGGGCACTAATGGGAAATGTTTCAACAATTTCTAGGCCTGCCGTGCGCAGTCCATTGGTCGCTTCCGCCAGGCGGCTAGATTTTCCTGAAGCTGGACTGTGAATAACAATCGCCTTTTGTGGTATTGGCACTTTATCAAAAAATCTCCTTGCTGTTCTCTTGTTCTATATAACGCAAGTGTAGCCTGCATATCAAACGTAAAGAGACGCATCCAGATCCCTTATTATAGATCATGGACGCGTCCCTTTGCCGGTTAGCGCAGAATATATTTAGCCCCAGCGGCTACGCAGGCGTGGCAAGATTTCCTTTGAATAGAGTTGCAGGAAGCGAGACTGATCATCGCCTGGATAATGGAAAATCAGATGGGTGAAACCAAGCTCGATGTATGGACGGATCTGCTCGATATGCTCCTCTGGATCAGATGAGACGAGCCAACGGCGGTGAGCCTGATCGGCCACATCTTCGGCCCTGCGCTCCATTTCACGGGCATCATGGATGTTAACTTTGTCCTCGGCTGGTAGTGCGAGTGCTGACCAGATGCGCGTATCGGCCAGAGCGTGTTCACGATTCGTATCAAAGGCGACTTTGATTTCGATGGTGCGCTCAATATCATCTGGATTTTTATTGGCCGCTTTGGCTCCCTCTTCTACCGCTGGCAACAACTTGTCGCGATAGAGTTCATCGCCTTTGCCAGAGGTACAGATAAAGCCATCACCAGCACGACCAGCAAACTTGGCAGCAACTGGTCCACCTGCTCCAATATAAATGGGGACAGGTTTTTTGGGCTTATCATAAATGGTGGCATTCTTGGTCTTATAATATTGGCCGTCGAAATTGACCAGATCTTCAGTCCAGAGTTGCTTGATCAAGGCCACCGATTCGCGCAAGCGCGCCAGGCGTTCTTTAGGCTCTGGGAAGTCTGCGGCAGTGACCGCTACCTCATTAAGTGATTCACCGGAACCAATGCCGAGAATCACTCGATCAGGATAGAGGACACCGAGCGTGCCAAAGGCCTGAGCGATAATGGCAGGCTGGTAGCGGAACGTGGGTGTCAATACACTGGTACCGAGCTCGACACGTTTCGTGCGCTCTCCAGCTGCTCCTAACCATACCAATGCCTGCGGTGCGTGACCATTGGTATGCCGCCATGGCTGAAAATGGTCACTGATCCAGACACTATCAAAACCAGCATTCTCAGCCTCAACCGTATAGTCCAGCAATTCACGTGGACCAAACTGTTCCGCCGATGCTTTATATCCAAGTTTTAAGGGATGCTTTCCCATGGTATAAATTCCTCTCTACTACACGAGCACTATGAGGAAGATTTTTGTTACACACTATCTCCCTCTTAAGCTACGAAGGCATAGATATGTAGCGTTTCAAAAATCCTTGTTCTTGAAGCATACCACCTGGAGAAAAATGTCTCAAATCTCACGCTCTGGTGTTCTTAAGTTGAAATGCCCCTTGCTTTCGTTTGATAGCTGAACACTCTCGAATATGCAGACTCCAACCTATGAAAAAAGAGATTATGTATATTTACTCTCTTCTTTCTATATATGGCAAACGATTGAAAGATTCTTTCGCATTTTTGGATACTTATTATACTGTAATTAATAGTGGAAAGGTATTTAACGCTATTGCAGATCAGCAGAAGCAAAATTCTGGTGATTTGCAAGCAGGCATTGAAGTATCTTTTCAGTTGTAGCTGGAGATATGGAGAAGGGATTATTTAATGGATGATCGCGTACATGATGAGTATATTGATAATGAGTTGAGTCCTGTTGAAGATGCAGCGCTCACGAAAAGCCTACCAACAACAAAGCGGCGTATTGTCGTCGAACGCAAGGACATGAGTGCTGTCGTTGCTGAATGCATTGGATGTTTCTTATTTATTTTTATTGGTGCCGGTTCAATTCTAGCCAACACCTGGACACAAGGGGTGGTGGGATTGGTTGGCATTGCGGCGGCCCACGGTCTGGCCCTTGGTATCTTGATCACAATTTTTGGCGTTACCTCTGGTGGACATTTTAATCCCGCGGTCACCATCGCTTTTCTGATTGCCAGGCGCATCAAGCCTGTTCTGGCCCTCTGTTATATTGCCGCGCAACTTGCAGGCGCTATTCTTGGAGCTTTCTTGCTACGTATTGTGTTCCCTACCAATGTCTGGAAATCATCTCTGTTAGGAACACCCGGACTCTCTACTGGGATATCCGTGGGCGCCGGTATTTCAGTAGAAGCGCTCTTAACCTTCTTCTTGATGCTCACAATTTATGGCACTGCCGTGGATATCCGTGTACCTAAAATTGGTGGCATGGCTATTGGACTGACCGTGATGGTCAATATTCTTGGTGGCGGAGTGTTAACTGGCGGTGCCATGAATCCTGCTCGCGCCTTTGGTCCAGCCCTGGCCAGCGGCATCTGGGCCAACCAGTTTGTCTACTGGATCGGCCCAATCGTTGGTGCTGTCCTAGCTGCCTGCTTCTACGAATATCTGATTTTGCCCCGCTCTGAAGAAGAAGCTGACTTTCTTGAGCCACAAGATGGTTATGAGGAGAGTGTCGTTCCCCAACAAGTCAAAGAGCGTAACTTTATTGCTAACCATCCATCGAAGTTGTAAATAGCGTTATGGATCGGTTCCTTGCAACCTGTTATAGATACATATGTCCATTTGCATGAGAAAGAAAGCAGAATTGGTTATAACTGATTCTGCTTTTTAGCTCATGCAAATTGTTTTCTGAAAAAACTAGTATATTTTTTCATGAGATACAAGTATACGTGCGTGGAATTACTTGAACAGTAGTAGTATCGCGATTACCAGAGAATAGACCGCGATTGTTTCAGCAAAGACCAGGCCGAGTAAGAAGTTGAGACGAATGGCGGGAGCGGCTTCTGGATTGCGTCCGAGGGCCTCATAGGCTTTTCCATTAGCGAGCCCCATCGCCAGACCGGCTCCAATCCCGCCTAGTCCAATTGCCAGTCCAACTGCAAGCATTTGAAAATTCAACATAGTGGCTTCCTCCATCTTTCTTACGAGTCTTTTCCTCGTTTTTTCTGTTTCTTATTTCTTCTATCTATAGTTTACTGGTGCATGGCAGAAAATCCCATCATCCATCTGGCTGGTTTGGCATCCTCTAAACGGACGATGCTTGTTCTCATACTTTGTATGATCTTTCCTGCTCTGTGGTTACCATCCCGCTGTTTGATGGTTTTACCTCAATGATTTTTGTTATAATAGCAGTAGAATAATAGAAGAAAAAAAAGATTGTTAGAGGAAGAGCGATGGAACACCTGAAGCAAAAAAAGATCCACCTGCTCATTGCCAACACTTCCCATGTTGTTCATGCTGGTTTAAGAAGTATGTTGGCTGGCAACCCTGAGATTGAGCTGATTGGAAGTGCGCATAGTATCCCTGAAACATTGCGTCTGGTAGGTGAATGCCAGCCGGATGTATTGTTAATTGATCCACATATGCCACATCAAGATGGAGTACGAGCACTTGAAATGATTCGCGGCGAGTGGCCACAGGTTGCGATCCTGGTTTTTACTGCCCACGAGCCCGAGGAGCACCTGAAGCGTATCTTACACGCAGGTGTGCTGGCTTATCTAACTCTGCAGACCGAACGGGCCGTACTCATTCATGCTATCCATGCCGCAGCCCATGGGTATACACTGCTCTCACACAGCAACGTTGTACATTTATTGACACTTAGCTGTCTGCCACCGCAAGGTACTACTCCCGTTCAGTTGCAAGAGGCTGCTATCCTGACCGAACGTGAACGAGAAGTATTAGATTGTGTTGCTCATGGTGAGCGCAATAAAGAGATCGCCGTCCATTTAGGTATTAGCGAACCAACGGTGAAATCCCATTTAGCTAGTATTTACTACAAGCTTGGCGTTGACTCACGTGCCTCAGCCGTTGCGGTTGCCCTTGAAAAAGGCATACTCTCTCTTCAGAAAAATGCCTTATAGACGTGTATTCTGAAGAGAGGAGGGATCCTATTTTTCTGCTGTCCCTTGTTTACTAGCTGGCGCTGTTTGGAGCAGAAGCGCTTCCAGTTCGGCGGCTTTGTCCTGGCTCCATGGACCCTCACCGCGCCAGAGGATTTCGCCAGCTGCTGTCACCACAAACAGATAGATACGCTCTTCATCTGGAAGATTGAGTGCCTGCTTAAAGGCTTGTTTATCTAGATAGAGCGTAATTGTCGTGGCTCGTGCCGCCCTATCAGGTATCCCGGAGCGCATGCCGTTGTCGATCCACCAGCGGAAAAGTGGATTAAGATTGGTAATAGTAGGTAATTCATAGTAAGCAAGATCTGAATACTTTTGTGCCAGGTGCTTAACAGGTGGCATCCAGGTATCCACATCATCCTGTTGCCGTTCTTTAAATGCGACGATCAACAGATTCCGCTCTTTCTCTAAATCAGCTGGAATAGTAAATTTACGACCCGCTAGATTACTGCCACTTACTGCTGGAAACATGAGGTAACTCCTTTTTTTAATGCTTGTCATTACTGATGAGATGATATCAGTGATCTTTTCGGGGCAAACTCTGATCGTGACTTGTCCCAATGAAACTTTTGTTGTATAAGAGGTAGAGTGATTTTATTTTGTTTATCAAATCCTTTGAAAGAGATATGCATCGTGCAAGATCAGACAAATAGCCAACCAATCGCAAAAGATCAAGTAGAGGAAGAAGAGGAAGTTGCTGAAGTTCTTCCACCTCGTAAATTAAAACCTCTGACCATGGTACTCTGGATAATCCTACTGTTGGTCGTGATCGGCTTTGCCATTTTTGGTGTAACGACCCTGCAGCATCATGCACCAACACCACCGAACAGCACCGGTGCCATCTATCATACTACGGTCCTGGCTGTAACTATCCTGGTAAATTAACATCCTGCTTTTTGTTAATTCCATCTAAACGTTGTATGTGGGAAGATGCGAGATGATTACCTCGCATCTTCCCACATACAACGTGGGTAATGTTGACGCAACAATAGCGCGTATGTGCCATTGCTGCACCAACCAATAAAATATAAATGGGGCGCCTGTGCTTCCCAGGCAGGAAGCAAAAAGTGAGTCCGACGGACATATATCGGACTCACTTTTTGAGTTCCCTTTTTGGCTTGCTATGCCTGGTATTTTACTGAAATAAGTAAAATCCAGATTTCTATAGCCTATATTAGCTACGATATTGTTAGATGATAATAATATTCGTCTATCAAGCGACTACCTTTAAGTGAGTATAGTCGTGTTATAAGCAAGCGAAGGCTATGTAGCCATGCGTTGTACGAGGAAGTTTGTGAAAGGGTAAGGAAGGCAGTGGTGGTCATGATAATGGTTGGCAACAAGAAGCAGGTTCGTGTTTGGTCTTACGCCTGTAGTAATAATATATATTCAATGCATTAAAACGAGTTTTGTCTGTTTGCCTGTCTGTTAGAGGGAAGACTATCGAAGTAGATGGTTTTATTTCCGTGTATGAGATAAATAAGGTGTAAAGATGAAGATACTCGTTACTGGTGGTACTGGTTTTCTGGGCCGTCGTCTGGTTTCGGCATTGCTGGATCGTGGGCATCAGGTATATCTGATGGGTCGTAATTTTTCCTATGTTCAACAGTTACTGGCGGATGGCGCCATCCCTGTGGCTTGTGATCTGCGTGATCATACAGCGGTTTATGCAGCTTGTGAGGGGATACATACGGTTTATCACGTTGCCGCGCTGGTTACCCCATGGGGAAAACGAAACGATTTTTTTGAGATCAATGTACAAGGAACTGAAGCTGTACTGGAGGGATGTCGGATGCATGGAGTCAAGCGCTGCATCCACGTATCATCCTCATGCGTTACTTTTACTGGTCGCGATCAGCTAAATATCTCCGAGTCTGCCGCATATCCGCGCCATTTTTCCTCTCCGTATCCGCTTTCCAAGCGCTATGCGGAAGAACTGGTCAAGGCAGCTATGACAGATCTGCAAACGGTGATTATTCGTCCGCATGCTATCTTTGGTCCAGATGATCGCTGGCTCCCCCGTATGCTTGAGATGGCTCGTCAGCAGCGTTTCTATCAGATTGGGAATGGGCGTAATCGTGTGGATATGACCTATGTGGATAATGTGGTACACGCATTGCTGTTATCTCTCTATGCGCCAAAAGCTGTTGGTAAAACATATATTATTACTAATGATGAGCATATTGTATTATGGAATGCCTTTCGTAATATTCTTCAGCAACTTAAATTGCCAACTCAGTTGCGCACTCTACCATTACCAATTGCTCTGACATTGGCTTCAGCTATGGAGAAGCAAGCTGAATTGACTGGTGCAACCCCGTTGTTAACGCGTTATATTGCCAGTATGTTGGCTTGCAACCAGACATACAATATTAGCGCGGCCCGCAGGGACCTGGCTTATGAACCAGTTGTCTCAGTTTCTGAGGGTATTGAACATACACTAGACGCTTTGAAGATGCAGCGACGCTGGAGTATTTCTTAATAAAATTGCCAGGGTCGAAGAGACATGATGTCTACATACATATTTGCTCTTTGTGGTATATATGCAGACATTACGTCTCTTCATTGCAACATTTCTTTAATTCATGATTTGAATGCAAACAGGATGTGCGATATCGACAATTTCTTTGGTTGTACTTACTTTTCCTGTCTGCCCATCCAGTTTATATGTTACGACGTTATTGCCGTCCTGATTAGCGACCAGCAGAAAATCTCCTTCAGGTGTTAAGGCAAAATTTCGTGGTGTTTCTCCAAATGAGGAGATATGCCCGATCAAGGTTAGTAAACCGCTGGTAGCATCAAGAGCAAAGGTCACGATACTATCATGACCGCGATTCGATCCATAGAGGAATTTTCCCGATGGGTGGATTTTAATCTCGGCGGCTGTGCTCTCACCTTGATAGCCTTCTGGTAATGTGCTGATAGTTTGAATAGCATAGAGAGATTGTGTTGCCGGCTCATACATAAATGCAGTAATAGTTGAGCTCAGTTCGTTGATGACATAGGCATAATTACGTGTGGGATGGAAAGTAAAATGTCTGGGACCAGATCCTGCTTTGACGGTTGTTTCTCCTTGCAGTACCAGTTTCTGCGCCTCTTCATCGATTTTATAGCAAAAAATTTTATCCTGACCCAGATCTGGCACAAAGATATGCGTCCCATCTGGCGTCAGATTGGCTGAATGTGGATGGGCCGCCTCCTGCCTATCTGGATTAATGCTCTGGCCATGGTGCTGAATAGTATCAGCGAGCTTTCCAATGCGACCATCTTTGTCCAGTGGATACAGACAGATACTGCCGCCTGAATAGTTGACTACCACCAGGTGATTATGTGTGCCATCAAAGATAAGATGGCAGGGAGCGGCCCCGCCTGTGGATTGCTGATTGAGCAAGGTCAGTTCTTTGGACTGTGGATCAACGGCGAACGCGGCCACTGCCCCAGGCTCACTTGTGGTTTCGCTGACTGCATACACATATGACTGGTCCGGCGTCATGGTCAAAAAGGAAGGATTTTCAATCCCAGCGACACTACTGACAGGACTAAGTTTTCCTGTAGCTCGATCAAGCGTGTATACATAAATACCTTGATCGTCTTTCTCTGCATAAGAACCGATATACACATAAATGGTATTAGCCGTACTCATCGTAAACTCTTTCCTCTCTGGTACAAATACACCTACAAAAAAGCATCTACTATAGATGTTCTATCAATGAGGAGTTGGTCGCGTGTCTATGCCTGACATATAATCACTCGACCATCCATGTTTATAGTACCATTATGGCATTAAATACAGAGAATCGCGCTATACGATCTTATCTTGACGCTTGAAAAAAGGAATGTTACTCTCTCATTAAACTAATAGATGTATTGGCATGTTGATAGCGGGTTGCTCTTGTATTTCTTGTAGAAAAAGGTACTGCAGATGGCATTAACAGCAATTGAGCAAAATGTTCTGGCCTCATTGGATGAGCAAGGCTTGATCCAGACATTACGTGATTTTCTACGCATTCCTAGCAAAACGGGTCAGGAGGCTGTGGCACAGCGTTGGCTGGCGCAGCGCATGCAGGATCTGCACCTTGAGGTTGATCTGTGGAGCATTGATGTGCCAGCTCTGCAGCAACATCCTGATTTTCCTGGTATGGAAGTTGATCGTAGCCAGCATGAAGCTTTGGGCCTGGTTAGTTCCTGGCAGGGTAGTGGAGGAGCTGGTAAGCGCCTGATTTTCAATGGACACCTGGACGTTGTTCCTGAGGGCGATCTTACCCAATGGTCGCACGATCCCTGGGGTGCTGAATTGGATGATCAGTTTATTTATGGCCGTGGCGCCTGTGATATGAAAGGCGGCCTGATTGCTGCCTTATATGCCATTAAAGCCATCAAAGATTCTGGTGTCTTGCTACCGGGCTCTCTGGCATTACAGAGCGTGATTGGTGAGGAAGATGGTGGGCTTGGCACATTTGCGACTCTGCTGCGCGGACATACTGGTGATGCCGCGATTGTTTGTGAGCCGACTAATCTCAAACTGGTCCCTGCCCATGCTGGAGCCCTGACCTTTCTGGTACATATTTCTGGTAAATCTGCCCATGCCTGTGT
This sequence comes from Dictyobacter alpinus, assembly GCF_003967575.1. NCBI lineage: Bacteria > Bacillati > Chloroflexota > Ktedonobacteria > Ktedonobacterales > Dictyobacteraceae > Dictyobacter > Dictyobacter alpinus. The sequence continues at coordinate 1,805,808 of NZ_BIFT01000002.1, read as the reverse complement.
ACGCCTCGAAGGCGTCAGTGTATTAGAAAAATATCTGGAGATACACCGCGCCCTGATCCAGTTGGAGAAAGAGCGCAACAGTAACGTCACACATCCGCTACTTGGTAAGCTGGACCTTCCTTATCCGCTGAACATTGGCCGTGTACAGGCCGGAAACTGGTCCTCCTCGGTGCCCGATGAGCTATTTTTTGAGGGGCGCATTGGCGTTGCAATGGGAGAGAATTGCCAGGCTGTACGCGAACAGTTTGAGCAGACCCTTAATCGCCTATGTCAGGCCGACGACTGGCTCAAAGACCATCCCCTGGAGATCGTCTGGACCGGTGGACAATTCGAAAGTGGTGAAATTCCATTGGATCATCCTCTGGTCCAGTGTAGCGGTGTATGCCTCCAGGATTTAACGGGTCAATCGCCCGCAATTGAAGGCCTGACCGCAGGAACCGACCTACGCCAGCTCGTCAACTTCGGCAAGATTCCCGCCCTCCTCCTTGGTCCCGGAGATGTCCGCGTCGCCCATATGCCCAACGAGCGCGTCCGCACCACCGACATCCTACAAGCCGCCCGCGCCTACATCCTGATCGCCCTCCGCTACCTGCAGCAATAAAATCCCCCATTTGCAGGAGTGGTAGTAGCGAAGAGCAAGCATGCCCGGTCAACCTTCCTCCCATTTGTAGGAGTTGTGCTGGTGAAGAGCAAGCATGCTTAGCTAAACCTCCTCTCATTTGTAGGAATTGTGGTAGTGAAGAACAGGCATGCTCAGCCAAAATCCCTCCCATTTGTAGGAGTTGTGGTAGTGAAGAACAGGCATGCTCAGCCAAAATCCCTCCCAGCACAACTCCTACAAAACAAGCGAACGCCGTAGGCGCGAGGCCCCATTACTTTTAGCTTAAAACTAGCATCTTTGTTCTAAAGATGTTAAAATTTCACCAACCAATGAAATAGACAAAAATAGTACAGGAAGAAGATCGGGGGAGGAATAACATGCTATTTCATGAACCAGAAGAAAACAAACCTTTAACCACTTCACAAAATACACTCCTGCAAGAACTTGATCAGGAAGCACAATTCTTCAAACAGCAACGCCAGCACCTGGAAAAACAACGCGCACTCTTAGACCTTGAACACCACGAAATAAAACAGCGACTCTCTGAACTAGAGATCTCTTATGCCCTGGTTGATGCCCTCTGGAAACAACTTGATATACGCGAAACCATTCTCGCATCCGAATATGAGATCGTCCGTGCAACAGGAAAAAGATCTGGTCAACATATCCGACACCAGTAAACTACCTGCTACTGACTCTCTACCCATCTTCTAAAAGTCATACTATAAGATGCTTGCTATGTCAGTTCAGCGGATATCAGCGCAATTTGCCTTTTATTATCTGTACCTGTTATCATACAAATATTCTATTGCTGGTCCAGTAACCTGTACCTTTATAGATATCGTATAGCTATGCCCTTTTTATCTGAAATGCTTGTGTCAGGCAGAACTATTTCGATAATAAGTGCAAGTAGTTGAGGCGATGTATCTCTCTATTTATAAAGGAGTAAAGAAGTGTTTGACTTTAGTCTTTCTCCAGCGCTCATGGATCTGAAAAAGCGTACCGCTGCGTTTGTGCGTGAGCATGTTATTCCTGAGGAACGTTATCTGGATGAACATACCGGTTTTCCCCAGGAGAAATTGAAGGAGCTACGGCGTAAGGCGCGGGCCGCCGGATTATTTGCGCCTCATGTTGAGGAGGAGTGGGGGGGAATGGGCCTGAGTATGCGTGAGATGAGTGTGGTCTTTGAGGAGGCCGGCCATAGCCTTCTAGGACCTTTGGCCCTTAACTGTTCTGCTCCTGATGAAGGTAATATGCACTTGTTAGAGATGGTTGCGACCCCGGAGCAGAAAGAGCGCTATTTGCGTCCGCTGGTAAATGGTGAGATTCGTTCCTGCTTTGCGATGACCGAACCACCTCCCGGTGCTGGCACGGATCCTTCTCTTCTGCATACTACTGCGGTTCGTCGGGGCTCTGAGTGGGTGATCAATGGCGATAAATGGTATATCACGGGTGCTGAAGGGGCGGCCTTCGCGATTTGTATGGCCAGGACAGAGGATGGTCAGGGGCAGGATAGCCGCCAGCCACGGGCCAGTATGTTTTTAATCGATATGGATAATCCTGGTTTTCAAATCATACGTGAGATTCCATCTCTGGATGCTAATTTTGTTGGCGGTCATTGTGAGATTGCTTTGCGTGATTGTGTGGTGCCAGAAGAGGCGGTGCTGGGAGCCGTTGGTGAAGGTTTTAAGTATGCCCAGGTACGTCTGGCTCCGGCCCGCTTGACCCATTGTATGCGCTGGTTGGGCGTTGCGCAACGCTCTCTGGATATTGCGGCACAATATGCCAATACACGTGAAAGTTTTGGCCAACAACTAGGCAAGCATCAAATGGTAGCCGAGATGATTGCGGATTCCGCAACCGAGATCCATGCAAGCCGTTTGATGATCTGGCATGCGGCCTGGGTGCTTGATACTGGTGGTAATGGTAAATATGAGACCTCCATGACGAAGACGTATGTGGCTGAAGTCGTGAATCGTGTCGTGGATCGGTCTTTACAAATCTGTGGTTCGCATGGTGTCTCGATGGATCTGCCACTGGCCTTATTTTATCGGAGCGCGCGACCCTTCCGCATTTATGATGGACCCTCTGAGATCCACCGCACGGTTATCGCTCGCCAGGTATTGAAAGCTGCCGCTCAGGCGGCGCAGGTTGAAGGTTTTATTCCAGAAGGCGCGGCCGTGTCCCCTAAAACAAGTGAGCCTGAGCATCACGGGGAGGGACAGTAGGATGAGCAATGATATGGAACGTCGATTAGTGGATAGCGTTGCTCTACAAGCATATCTGGCCCAGCACCTCCCTCTGGTTGACGCAGATACAGCCTTGCAGATTGAGCGCATTCGGGGTGGGCACTCCAATGAGACCTTCTTTGTCAGCTCTGGTAGCCAGCAGTTTGTCCTGCGGCGTCCACCATATGGTCCTCTATTACCGACCGCTCATGATGTGGGACGTGAATATCGTGTCCTGCAATCCCTGGCCGATACTCCTGTCCCTGTCCCTCGCCCTTTGTTGTACTGTGAGGACATCAAGGTCATTGGTGCTCCCTTTTATCTGATGGAGCGTATTCCGGGTATTGCTATTCGAGATACACTGCCGCCTGCTTTTGAACAGGATATTCAATCTCGTGCCGGTATAGGCGAAGCTTTAATCGATGCTCTCGTAGAATTGCATAAGGTTGATTGGCAGCAGGTTGGTTTAGCCGGCTTTGGCAAGCCCCAGGGATATCTGGCGCGCCAGTTGCGGCGTTGGACAGGACAATTGGATGCCTCGCGTAGCCGGGCGATCCCTGATTTAGATGCGGTGACCGTTTGGTTGCAGGAACATCTCCCTGAAAGTCATGAGGCGACTATTGTGCATGGTGATTACCGCCTGGACAATGCTCTGATGGCCCCAGAGCCACCCGCACGGGTCCTGGCTATCGTCGATTGGGAGATGTCTACCCTGGGTGACCCTCTGGCTGACCTTGGCTATCTGCTCTCTTTCTGGCGTGAAGCTAATGATCCTCCATTTTCACTGGACGCATCCTGGCAAATCACTGGCCTACCAGGCTTCTCTAACCGGGCGGACCTTGTCCAGCGCTACAGAGAGCGCACAGACCGCAAAGTTGAGCACCTGGACTTCTATATCGCGCTCGCTATCTGGAAGCTAGCTATTTTACTCGAAGGTAGCTATAAACGTTATCTCGCCGGAACTACCGATGATCCCTTCTTTCCAGTGCTGGAACAGGGGGTGCCTGCACTGGCTAAAAGAGCCCTATCGGTCTGCCATGGTGAAATGAAGTTTTTGCCTTAAATAATGATGAGAGATGCAGGGAAGTTTGCATCTCTCGTTTGGATTCATTAAAAGCTTACACTTAAATAAAAAATTTTGATGCACAACATTTGATAATTAAAGTATGCTGCCGTTCATATAGATAAGATAGTAAATAAAGCAGCATGCAATTTATAGAATGGAGTGTATTACTGTTATGCAAATTATGGCTTTTTTTTCTCAACTTGTGATGCTGGCTGTTGCTCTCATTGGTATAGTTCTGCTCTTTGTATTAATGTATACAGCGATTCTGGCTTTGCGCAAATATTTACGCTCATGATTATGTTGAGGGCGAGAATTTATTCAATGGAGTAAACATTCACATGCAGGATATTCTCATAGCTGTTGGGCCTTTACTAATGCTGGCTGTTTATATTGCTGGTATATTTTTGCTCTATGCATTAATGTATACAGCGATCCTGGCGCTGCGCAAGTACATTAATTCCTGAGATTTTTACTATATGTGTGTTCCAGTAAGAAAGGAGCCTTTCTTACTGGAACACACATAATTAAGCATAAAAATTGCGGACCCAGCGATGATTTTTAAGCTTCTTTACCTGGTCGGCAGGTAGCCCCTTTCCATCTCCGATGGCGGTGTTGCGTTCGACGTTGCGCACTGAACGCATACCCGGAATGATGGTTGAGACGGCTGGATTACTCAATATATAGCGTAAAGCAAGCTCGGGCAGTTCATCAGTAGCTATACCCAGATCGGCGGTTATGCGACGCGCTCGATTATACACATCGGATTTGCGCGTGCCATGAAAATAGTGACTGCGAAAATCCTTGGGATCAAAGGTGCTGTCAGGCGTGATTTTTCCTGTTAGACCACCCTCATCCAGGGGTACACGCACGATAACACCGATATTATGTTTTTGGCAGGCCGGCAGTAGATGATCCTCAGGACTTTGTTCAAAGACGTTATAAATGACCTGGACCGTGTCCACGAGCCCGGTCTCAATCAAGCGTAGTGCATTATCGGGTTGATGATCATTGATCGAAACACCGAAGGCGCGAATCTTACCCTGCTCTTTTAACTGTTGGATTGCTTCCTGCCAGTCGCCTTGTCCCGCCCATTCATCGCTCCAAACATGGAATTGTAGTACATCCAGTGTGTCAGTTCCCAAATTGCGCAAGCTTCTCTCAGCGCATTCGATCACATGGGCCTTAGGAAAAGCTTCCTCTGCTTTTACGCCTGGTTGCGCCGGCCACTGGCCATTTTTAGGTGGTGCCTTAGTTGCTACATAAATACGCTGACCTGCATTCTTACGTACAACCTGTCCTATCAGTTCTTCGCTATGTCCATCACCATATCCCAGGGCTGTATCGATAAAATTCAAGCCTAGATCAATGGCCTTCTGAAGGGCTTTGAGGGATTCATCGTCATTAGCTCCAATCCACCCGGTCTGACCGATGCCCCAGGCCCCATAGCCAATCTCTGACACCTGAAATCCTGTCTTCCCCAATGTTCTATAGTGCATATTTATCCCCCGGCTTTCAATTACTGATATATCATCTAAAGCTCATTCTATAAATGATTATACCCTGAAGCAAGCACAACCATATACCATAGGTGCATCTCTATTCCATCTTGTATCCGTAGCAATCTTCTATATCGTATTGATGAGTGAAGGCAGAGCGAAAGGGGATTTTATGGCGAAAGTTGAATTTGGTTGGTCTATGCCAGCGGGCAATGGTAATATAGATCGAGATGCTTATCTGAGGGCAATTGCGAAGGGGCTGGAGATTATTCCAGGTTCTTTTGACTCTGCCTGGTTGTCTGATCATTTACAGTTTGGGACAGATGATGTGTTGGAATGTTGGACCGAGTTGACCTATCTGGCGGCCAAACATCCGCAGCTCAAATTTGGACATATAGTGCTCTGCCAGCTGTTTCGTAATCCAGCTTTACTGGCAAAAATGGCGGCTACATTCCAGTATATGAGTCGGGGCCGGTTGATTCTGGGTATGGGTGCAGGCTGGAATGAGGAAGAATGTCTGGCATATAATATCTATTTTCCGCCAGCTGATGTGCGTCTTGAGGAATTGGAAGAAGCGCTGGTAATCATTAATGCACTCTGGCGGCAGGATGATGTGACCTTTATTGGCAATCATCATCAAGTGCAGCATGCTTATTGCCGACCCAGGCCAGATCCCATTCCACCACTAATGGTCGCCGGTTTTCAGCCTAAAACGCTTCAACTTACGGCCCGCTATGCTGATTGGTGGAATATTATGGGGGCCGACCTGGATCTGGCTAAAAAACATATTGCAAATTGTGAGCGAGCCTGTGCTGAGGTAGGTCGCAATCCAGCTACATTGCGGCGTACCCTGCATGCTACATGTCTATGTGCACCTAAGGAATCTATCGTTCATGAATTAACTGCGAACAGTACTATAGCCACCGAGCATGAATTTATTGGTACACCTAAACAAGTAATTGATCAGATACGTCCATTTATAGATATTGGCATTGATTACTTTATCCTTCATTGTGAAGGTTTCCCTAATTTAATTACCCTGGAAACACTTGCCAATGATGTTATTCCCTATCTCAGTCATTGAAGCAAATATGCACACTTTACGCTTCTGTGTTGGATAGGTCCGGGCTGGATGCGGATACTGTGGGATCATTATAGGTGTAGACCGTGATTGCGAATTCATATAATGCCTGGCTACACTGTGCATAAATGGTCTGGGTTGCCTCAGTATCCGCAGAAGGGAAAAAGTCGCGACTGCGAATTTTTGGGAGCCAGGCCGTTAATCTATGCAAAGCCCGCTCGTTTGCTTCCAGATCAGTAAATAGCCAGGTCTGAGCCTGGCTATCCTGCTCTATCTTATCGAGAAATCCCTGGCAATTTTGTCTGAAAATCTCATACTCCTGATGCACCTGGGCTTGAAATTGTTTGATCAACTTACGTTCTATGCTGGTATTTCCGGCCCGCGAAATGAAGAAAGAAGCACTTCCCCCATGTTGCTCAATGTCCGTAATCATCGCTACAATAAAATTTTCAAGCTCGATTGTGTATGGAAGCATCCAGAGATTATTTTGAGTTTGTAATGCACCTTTGCTTGACAGCCGGCGAGTAAGTGACATTCGTAGTTTATTGGCGGCCAGTGGTATTTGTGTAATAAAGACGAGCCACTCCTTTGGTTGCTGTTCCATGTTGACTTTCTTGTTAGCGTATAGGCCACTTTGGCTTGATATGGATACCGGCGCGACGATAGACCTGCTGTGCATGCTTGTTGGCCTGGGCAATGATTTCATCTTCCTTCATTGTCACCAGTTCCCCTTGTTGTACAACAATTTGCCCATCCACAAGCACCGTATCCACTTCACCGCCAGTGGCTGCATAAACCAGGGTCGAGACTGGATTGATTGAAGGTGTGGTATGCAGGCGCTCAAAGTCGATCAGGACAAGATCGGCTTTTTTGCCAGTTTCCAGGGAGCCAATTTCATGTTCCAGTCCTAGTGCCCGGGCACCATTAATGGTCGCCATCTCAAGTACAGTTTCTGCTGGTATCAACACAGGATTCAAGCTAACGGCCTTATGGATGATGGCGGCGAGTTTCATTTCTCTGATCATATCATAATCATTGTTGCTGGGACCACCATCACAGCCGAGCGCCACGTTAACTCCTTGTGCGAGTAGTTGGGGAACTTTACAAACTCCGGATGCAAGCTTGCTATTTGAGGATGGGTTATGAGAGACATGGGTGCCGGTCTCAACCAGCTTTGCGATATCGGTATCATTAAGCCAGACCATATGCACCATGACTGATCTAGGTCCAAGGAGCCCGACGCTATCGGCGTAGAGTACGGGTGAGAGGCCAAATTTTTCCTGCATGAATGCTTTATCCGCTTCGACCTCGGCCAGATGCATGGTGATGCCCATATTTTTCTGACGGGCCAGTTCACTCATTTCACGATAGAGTTCAGAGGTAACTCCACCAGGAGTACGGGGGCCAAACCAGACATGGATGCGGTCATTGGCTGCACCTTCCCATTTACTATGCATGTCTAAAACCCCTAGCAGACTGGTTTCGCGACTTTCAATCATGCCGGGATGCATAGAATTTTCCTGGGTAGCATAGGTTCCTATATCCATGACGATGCCCGCCAGGCAGGCTCGGATGCCGCTCTCTTGTACCGCGCGAGCAATGCCATCAAAGCCATAACGATGGGCCAGCATCGATTCTAGAAAGGTAGTCGTGCCCGATTTCAGCATTTCACCGATACACAGTCGAGCGCTGACATAACCGTCATCTTCAGTATAGTTGCCCTGCAGGACCCAGACGCGATCACATAGCCAGTGGAGCAACTCCATATCATCCGCGCAACCACGAATCATGGCCTGGGCAAGATGCACATGTGTATCAATTAATCCTGGAATAATGAGCTTATCGGTCGCATCCAGTTGCTCTTCCAGAGGATACCGTTCCACTAAAGCAGAAGTTTTATCTACCCCAATAATGCGATTGTCCTTGATGGCAATGGCGCCATCCTCGATGATCTCGCGCTGGGCGTTCATGGTCAGGATAGTGGCATGTGTGATCAGCATTCTCTACTCCTCTTAAACCGGCTCTATATCTTGGGCAATAAGAAGTAACTACCTCTATTCTAACATAAGCTGATATTGAAATACCAGGCACAAAAAATAGATATGTGTATATTATACACTTGACGGACCTGTATTGTCTGGATATACTATACACATCGGGAAATGTTCCTGATGGGCTTGGAAATTACATGTTTTTTTTGGTGACGGTCTTCATAGTTCAGATCTTTTCTTAATGCCATACACAGGGCTACCGCGACTGCCCATTTATGCTACCCACTGAATAGGAAGTGGTGCTGATAATGTGAGCATCTCGTTAAATAAGACCTTATTTAATTTCGCGCCTTTAATACTTTGTTGTTAATCGTATGACAACTGAGTTTTTACACCGTCGACGCCTTCTGTAAATCTTTTATAAAGGATATTCATGACGACGGGACATAAATTTACGCTACAGGAGATCAACGCACTGGACTGGGACAGTTTTGTTCATGCATTAGGTTCGGTGTTTGAAGGTCCTCCATGGATCGTTGCTGAGGCGTGGTCCGCGCGGCCATTCACCTCATTTGAGCAATTGCATGCTGCACTGTGTACTGTGATGCAGGCGGCTCCTGTAGACCAACAAGTTTTTCTTATCCAGTCTCATCCGGATCTGGTTGGGCGGGCTGCACTCGCTGGAACCCTCTCGTCCTCCTCAACCAATGAACAGGCCTCAGCTGGCCTGGATCGCCTTACCCCTACTGAAATTGAGCTGTTTTCACGCTTAAATCAGACCTATCGAGAGCGTTTTGGCTTTCCATTTGTGATTTGTGCACGCGAAAATAAAAAGGAAAGTATTTTAGCCGGTTTTGAGCAGCGTCTCCAAAATTCGCGTAGCCAGGAGATTGCGCTTGCTCTGGGTGAGGTGGAAAAAATTGCTGCTTTGCGACTCCATGATCTGCTGGATACTCAAACTTCCTGAACATTCCGTACCGGCCCTTTAATGGTTGGTGCTGGCTAGATAAAGGTTGTGTCTATGAATTCTGAGTTTTCATTCTCCACCAGTTACGGGAAATTGCGCGTTCCTGTCTACCGTGTCTATGCTACTCCCCTGCGTGACGTCATGCCTATTCCAGAGTCCGAGTTCGTGCGGCGTGAGAATATTTTGTTTGCCTATGAGATCGATGTAGATGTGCTTGGAGAGAATTTTCTGCCTGCTTATACCCATGGGGATAATTCTAATGTGGTGGCGACCGATAGCATGAAGAATTTTGTGCTACGACAGGCACTTGAGTTTGAAGGATCCACCCTGGAAGAGTTTTTGAATGCTCTGGGCCGGCGTTTTCTCTTCACGTACGCTCAGATGGAGCGGCTACGCTTGAGTGCTCGCGAGCTTCCTTTCGCTCAGGTGATTGTACCTGAACAAGGGGTCGGTATTTTTGTTGAGAGCCATTTACTCTTTAAACGCTCTCATAATGACTATGCGGTTGCCATGCTCTCATTTGAGCGTGATCAGCAGGGGGCTCCCTTGCTTACTGATCATCGTTGTGGCCATGTTGGGATGGAGCTTTTCAAAGTTACAGGTAGCTCATTCTCACACTTTGTGCGTGACCAATATACGACGTTACCGGAGCGCGTTGATCGTCCATTGTTTATTTTTCTTGATGCTTATTGGAAGTACCAGGATAGTGCTGCCTTGCTGGCCTCTGACCATGAATATTATGTGCCAGCCGAGCAGGTGCGTGACCTACTCCAGGTCGTCTTTCATGAGTTTGTGAGTGAATCGATTCAGCATCTGGTTCACGAAATGGGGAAGCGACTGCTGGCACGTTTCCCGCAACTGGCGGAGGTTTCTTTTGAAGCCCAAAATCGTACACGGGATCAAATTGCTGTCTCATCCAGCGATGAGACGGTGAAGGTCTATAGTGATCCCTTCTCCGCGTATGGTGTGATCAGGCTTACTGTTAGCCGTCAGGTTTGAGGGGAGGATTTGATGGTTGGTCGCCTGACAACGCATGTATTAGATACCATGCAGGGCCGTCCTGCGGCTGATATTCCGATTCAGTTGTGGCAACTTGAAGCAGAAGGTACTCAGCGTAGTCTGTTGAAGGTGACGCGTACAAACAGCGATGGACGTACGCCTGAAGCATTGCTGGAGGGGCATCAATTGATAGTTGGACGTTATGAATTACTGTTTGCAGTGGGCGCTTACTTTATCGCTCAAGCCGTTCCACTGACGGATCCCCTATTTCTAGACGAGGTACCGATCCGCTTTGGCATTGCTGATCCGATGGCTCACTATCATATTCCACTACTTATCTCTCCCTGGGCATACAGTACTTATCGAGGGAGCTAGCGATGATAATGCTTGATAACATGGCAAAAACCGTCATGGAACGCTGCGATATACTGGCGCGTTATAGTGAGGATCCAGGCTGTCTGACACGCCGTTTTGCGAGTCCACAGATGCGCCAGGTTAATACTCTTGTGGCTGACTGGATGCTTGCAGCTGGCATGACTGTCCATTCTGATTGTGTGGGCAATATTATTGGCCGCTATGAAGGACTGGAAAGTGATGCCAGAACGCTGGTCCTTGGCTCGCATCTGGATACTGTGAGCGCTGCTGGGAAATATGATGGGATCCTTGGGGTACTGGTGCCGCTGGCCTGTATTGAGCATTTACATGACCAGGAACGCCGGTTGCCCTTTGCCATCGAACTGATTGGTTTTGCGGATGAAGAGGGGTTGCGCTACCATACAGCTTATCTGGGTAGCAGGGCTGTGGCCGGTACCTTTGATCCTGCGGTCTTGCAGTTTACCGATGATGCTGGCATACCGATGTCGGAAGCTATTCGTCTGTTTGGCGGTCAACCTGATCCTGTTCTCCTCCAAACGCCGCGCTGGCAACGCGATAAGCTGCTTGGCTATTGTGAAGTGCATATTGAACAGGGACCTGTGCTGGAGGCGCGTAATCTGTCTGTTGGCGTTGTCTCTTCTATTTCTGGACAGCATCGTTATCTAGTGAATTTTTATGGGGAGGCTGGCCATGCCGGGACGGTTCCTATGCATATGCGTCACGATGCCATGTGTGCGGCCGCTGAATATATTTTAAATGTAGAAGATGTCGCTCGTAACACAACCGGCATGGTTGCCACCGTGGGTAAGGTCCAGGTCTATCCAGGATCCAGTAATGTTATTCCTGGTCGAGTCGCTGTGAGTCTGGATGTGCGACATCAGGAGGATCAAGTACTAGATCAGGCCTGTAATGATCTCTATGATAAGGCAATTAGAATTAGTCTGGCGCGACGCGTAACAGTTGATTGGCAACGAATTCAGGAAGATAAGACGATCTTTTGTGCTCCCCACCTCTCTTTATTCCTGGCGCGGGCGATTGAGGATGAGAAGCTTCCGGTCTATTCATTGTCGAGTGGCGCAGGTCATGATGCGGTGGCATTGAGCGCTATCACCGAGGTCGCGATGCTTTTTGTGCGCTGTAAAGGTGGTATCAGTCATCACGCAGATGAATCTGTCAGGCTGGATGATGTGGGAATTTCTATTCGTGTCATTAATCGATTTTTAGAGTATGTATGTAGTATGGGAGGGTGAGGTCCATGAAATCATATGATCTTATTATCCGTGGTGGTACCCTGGTCACGGCCAATGGGACGCAACAGGCGGATCTGGCGATTGCTGACGAACGAATTGTAGAGCTTGCACCTGAGATAAGTGGGAGCGCGCAGGCCGTGATTGATGCTCACTTGCTGCATATATTTCCGGGCGCAATTGATGCCCATGTCCATTTCAATGAGCCTGGCCGTACAGCCTGGGAAGGCTTTGTTTCGGGATCGCGGGCTCTAGCCGCTGGTGGGACAACAACTTTTTTTGATATGCCGCTAAATTCCCACCCTCCAACTATCGATATCGCCAGTTTTGTCGCTAAATTAGCGGCTGCCAGAGCCTCTTCCTATGTAGATTTTGGCCTATGGGGCGGCCTGGTGCCTGAAAATCTTGAGCAATTAGCGGATTTGGCACATTGTGGTGTTGTTGGTTTTAAAGCTTTTATGAGTAATAGTGGCATCGATGATTTCCATGCTGTCGATGATGCTACTCTTTATTCTGGTATGGAGCAAGCGGCAAGGTTGGGCAAGCTTGTGGCCGTCCATGCGGAAAATGACCAACTGACGGCTGCTCTGGCTCAACAGGCGCAGGCTGCAGGCAAAACTGGAGTGAAAGATTATCTGGCTTCTCGTCCAGTGGTGGCCGAACTAGAAGCTATCGAACGAGCGATCCTGTTTGCTCAAGAAACGGGTTGTACTTTGCACATTGTTCATGTCAGTAGTGGTCGTGGGGTGAGGCTGGTAGCTGGTGCGCGGGCTCGTGGCCAGGATGTGAGTTGTGAGACCTGTCCCCATTATCTGGTGCTGACCGAAGAAGACGTTGAAGAACTGGGGGCCGTGGCGAAGTGCGCGCCACCGCTGCGTTCACGTAGCGAGCAGGAGGCACTGTGGCAACATCTTTTTGCGGGTACTCTCCCTATGGTTGCTTCAGACCATTCGCCAGCGCCGCCACAAATGAAGTTAAGTGCCGATTTCTTTAAAGTATGGGGTGGTATCTCTGGCTGCCAATCCTTGCTATCACTCTTGTTGACTGAGGGCTATCATCAGCGGCACCTGCCGCTACAGACCATTGTGGCGGCCACCTCGGCATATGTGGCCCGCCGCTTTCAACTACCTGACCAGAAAGGCCGTCTAGAGGTTGGCGCGGATGCTGATTTGTCACTGGTGGCATTATCGACCCCCTATCAATTGCAGGAGCGTGACCTGTTTTATCAGCATCCATATAGTCCTTACCTGGGTCTTGAGCTACGTGGAAAAATTGTGCGTACCCTGGTGCGCGGACATACTGTTTTCCTTGATGGTGAGATTGTAGGTATGCCAAAAGGACAATTTTTGCCTTCTTTTCCGCTAACAACGACCAGTTAGGTATCTTTTTATGTAGAGGGGACTAACAGATGTACATTTTAGTGTAGAAAGTCGATAGCCTATGTGGCAAACGTATCTCCAACCAACGAATGTGCAGCAAGCTTTACAACTGCTGGCCGACCATGGTGAGCGCGCGCGTATTATTGCAGGTGGAACGGATGTGCTGGTGGAGCTTCAGCGTGGGGTGAAGCCAACAGAGACTTTGATCGATATTAGTACATTGGCAGATCTTAAATATATCCGTGAGGAGAATGATGAGCTTGTTCTGGGAGCGCTAACCACCCATAATGATGTCCTGCTCTCTCCATTGTGCCAGCAATCTGCTCTCCCGTTAGTCCAGGCGTGCCAGGAGGTAGGTGCGCCGCCAATTCGCACCCGGGCGACGATTGCTGGCAATCTGATTACCGCTTCACCTGCTAATGATACCATCGCGCCTCTACTGGCCTTGAATGCTCGCCTAGTTCTGATAAATCAGCATGGGGAACGCCAGGTTCGTTTACAGGATTTTTATACGGGCCTGCGCCGTACCTTGCTCCAACCAGGCGAACTATTACGTGAGATTCGTATTCCCTGCCTGAACTCTCGGCAGCGTGGCCTGTTCTTAAAATTAGGCTTGCGGCGCGCCCAGGCTATCTCGGTAATTAATATTGCTCTGGTCCTTACCCTGGCTGATGATCTTATTGCTGATGCCAGTATTACACTTGGCTGTCTGGCTCCTACTGTTATCTATGCCAGGACGGTTGAGGAGTTTTTGCGTGGTAAGCGGCTTGAGCCAGCAGTCTGCCAGGAAGCAGGGTTGCTGGCCGTACACGATGTCCATCCTATCGGGGACGTGCGCTCTTCGGCCCAATATCGCCTGGATACCCTGGCGACCTTATTGAGCCATGGTCTGGAGCGGCTGTCCCATCCAGAAGAGCGTGATGCCAGCCAGCAGTCACCAGTCTCTTTGGAGACCAAACCGACTGGTGATGCAGTATTAGTTGAGCCATTTGACGAGTGTATCGAAACTACTATCAATAAACAAGCATATCAATTATGTCATGCTCAGCAGAAAACGCTATTGAATATGTTGCGTGAGGATGCTGGTCTAACGGGAACTAAAGAGGGCTGTGCTGAAGGAGAATGTGGGGCCTGTACCGTCTGGTTGAATGGACAGGCGGTAATGTCGTGTCTGGTTCCTGCCGTCCAGGCTCACGGTGCCATGGTGACCACCATCGAGGGACTATCCAGCGGTGAGCAACTGCACCCACTCCAGCAGGCATTTATTGATCGGGCGGCGGTCCAGTGTGGCTATTGTATTCCTGGTATGTTGATGTCAGGGGCTAAATTATTGGATGAACATCCGGATCCCTCATTTGAGCAGATTCGTAGCGCGTTAAGTGGCAATATCTGTCGTTGTACTGGCTACCAAAAAATCTGGGAGGCCGTCCAGAGCGTTGGCGAGAATCAGGAGAGGCATGTATGAGTGATTTGATTGGGGCATCGCTATCCCGGCCGGACGCGTTGGGTAAAGTGACCGGCGCAGCTTGCTATCCTGCCGACCTGGTCCGGCCAGGGATGTTGCATGTACAGGTCGTTTTTGCCCATCGACCGCATGCGCGTATCCTTGCAATCCAGCGCGAGTTAGCCATGCAACATCCGGGCGTCGTCGCGGTCCTGACCGCTCAGGATGTTCCCTATAATGCCTTTGGCTTGATTGAGGCTGATCAGCCTGTGCTGTGTCGGGATAAAGTGCGCTTTGAAGGCGACAAGGTAGCGCTGGTTGTGGCTGAAACCAGGCAGGCGGCGCGCGCAGGTGCTATGTTAGTGGCGGTAGAATATGAAGATCTATCGATGATCACAGACCCTCAGGCCGCACTGGATAGTCAGTCTCCGCTTGTGCATGAGCAGCGCGGCACAAATCTACTTTCCCATTTTCCTTTGCGCAAAGGCGATCCTGTCCAGGCCTTCGCTGAGGCGGATGCCGTGGTGGAGGATACATTTACCACAACCTGGCAGGAGCATGCTTTCCTGCAACCAGAAGCTGGTATCGCGTATATCGATGACGAGGGACGCCTGGTGCTGGAAACGGCAGGACAATGGTTGCATGAGGATCGCCGCCAGCTTGCTCAGATGTTGCAGTTGCCAGAGTCGCAGGTAGTAATACGCTATGCTGCGATCGGCGGAGCCTTTGGTGGACGTGAAGATTTGTCCATGCAACATGTGCTGGCTCTGGCCGCCTGGAAGCTACAACGGCCGGTGGCGCTTGTCTGGAGCCGTGAGGAATCGATGATCGGTCACCACAAACGTCATCCCGTGACCATCCATTGTCGTTGGGCTGGTAAATACGATGGCACCATTACCGCTATAGAGGCTACCGTCGTCGCGGATGGTGGGGCCTATGCTTCGACCAGCGTGGAAGTAATCAAGGATGTAGCGCTTTTCGTAAATGGGTGCTATGAAATTGCTAATCTGGCGATTGATGGTTACGCAGTATATACTAATAATATTCCTGCTGGCGCTTTCCGAGGATTTGGTGCTCCTCAGGCTCATTTTGCCTGTGAGCAGATGCTGACCCGTCTGGCCCTGGCCCTCAAGCTTGATCCAGATGCTGTGCGCCTTCACAATATTTATCGCGAAGGGAGCCTGGAGCCCACACAGCAACCACTTCCCACGGGCGTGAGCGCCTTACCAGTTCTGGAGCGCTGTCTGGAAGAGGCACGTAGCCGCTGGCACTATGGAGAAGCCATTCAGCCAACAGCCAGCCATCTAAAGCAAGGTATCGGTATCGCTTGCGGCATCAAAAACGTCGGCTACTCATTCGGTTTTCCCGAACAGGCCACCGCTACGGTCGAAGTTTACGGACAAGCCGAACTGGAGCGAGCCGTGGTACGCGTTGGAGCCGCCGATGTTGGCCAGGGATCGCATCTGATCCTGCGCCAGATCGCTGCCGAGACGTTGAAGCTACCGTTGGAGCAGATAACGATGATCTGCAATGACAGTAGTGAGTCACCAAATGCTGGCAGCGCTTCTGCCTCGCGCATGACCTTTATGGGTGGTCGCGCCGTCAAGGATGCGGCCCAGCAAGCGCGTGACAACTGGAGCTATACAGACGACTATCAGGCTCAGGCCACCGTCCAGTATCGCGCCCCCGCCACGACCGCGATCGATCCCATCACCTATAGTGGTATCCCTAATTACTGCTATGGTTACGCTGCCCAGGCGGTCAAAGTCGAAGTCAACACACTTACCGGACAGGTTCAGGTGCTGGGTATTATCAGCGTACATGATGTGGGCAAGGCCATCAATCTTCAACAGGTCACAGGCCAGATCGAAGGCTGCCTGGCACAGGCTCTAGGCTACTCATTACTTGAAAACTTCCAGATTGAGAAAGGCCATGTGCTTACACCATATTTCAGCACCTATCTATTACCAACTATCCTGGACATGCCGGAAGAAATCATACCCATCGTCCTTGAACTGGCCGACCCACACGGACCCTTTGGCGCGCGTGGCGTAGCCGAAATGCCTCTCGTCCCTTTCGCGCCAGCCGTAGCTAACGCCATCCATGCCGCCGCCGACATCTGGCTCACCCAACTGCCCATGACACCCGAACGTGTACTGACCGCCTTGCATCACCAAAAAACCAATTATAACTCGTGAATTAAGAATAAATCTAAAATTATTAACCTTGTTGCCCATCGTAAGCTCACCGAATAACACTATCCATCTTATATGTGTGTTGAGATTGAGCTGTGGCCGCGGCCACAGCTCAATCTCAACACACATATAAATAAAGCGAGCGCCGCAGGCGCAAGATATCATTTTATAATGGATAAACAGGAGCGTTGAACAGTATGCAAAAACTCAAAATAACCGCCGGCCCTTTTGAATTTATCGCCAGGGTAGAAGAAACCCTGGCCCCCAAAACATGGGACGCCTTCAGCACACTCCTCCCCTTTAAAAACAAAATCATCCAGGCCCGCTGGAGCGGCGAATCCGCCTGGATCCCCCTTGGAGACCTAGACGTCGGCTTGAAATTTGAAAACCACACCAGCCATCCCGGCGCAGGACAGATCCTGCTCTATCCCGGCGGCTATAGCGAAACCGAAATTCTCTTTCCTTATGGCAGCACCTGCTTCGCCAGCAAAATGGGACAACTGGCCGGCAACCATTTCCTCACCATCATTGAAGGGACCGACAACCTCCGTGAACTGGGTCGCCTGGTCTTATGGGAAGGTGCTCAGGATATCCTCTTTGAGCGTATTGAGTAAATCGCTTATCCACCTGATGAGTGTTAAGGGCCAGAAAGAAGGTGCTCATGGTACTAATGAGCGAATTTTGATGACACCAGTCCGGCTTCTCACGCGTGTAAAGACTGTTACTATGCAATTTTTGTGACAGGAAGAGCGAGAAGATAATGCAGGAGTTGGTGAATACAGTTATAGCACATTATGCTATAACCTGGCATATTGCTAAAGGCGGTATGTCTAATATTTATCTGGCGCGTGATATTTATACCGATCAAGAAGTCGCGCTCAAACTGGTGCATACGAGTCATGGGGAATACTGCCAACGTTTCCAACGAGAAGCACAGGTTATTGCCTCACTGCAGCATGAGCATATCTTGCCAGCCCTGGACTATGGCGAGGTAGGTTCGTGGTGTTATATGGTGACTCCTTATGTTCCCAATGGTACCTTGCGTGCGCGGACGCATGATGGCCCGTTGTCATTGGATGAGGCGGGCAAATATCTAACGCAAATTGCCTCTGCTCTGCACTATGCCCATCAGCGAGGCATTGTTCATCGAGATGTTAAATCGTCCAATATATTGATGCTCAACGAGGATTTTGTCTATCTGGCTGACTTCGGTCTGGCCAAAAATATGTCCAGCGTAGCCGAAAGCCTGACCGAAAGCGGCTTTTTAGTTGGTACGCCTGAGTATATGGCTCCTGAACTGGCGGAAGAGGCTGCAACTCATCTCAGTGATATCTATTCCCTGGGGATCGTTCTTTATCAGATGCTTACTGGAGATGTTCCCTTCAAAGGTTCAACCCCAGTAGGAACGTTTATGCAACACCTTTCCAGGCAACCAGCCCGACCATCACAAGTTAATCCGCGTCTTCCTACTGAGGTGGATAACGTTGTTCTGCGTGCACTGGCGAAAGAACCGGCACAGCGTTATCAGTCGGCGCTAGAACTTGCTCAAGCATATCAACACATGCTTGACAGCTCTAGACAACCATATATGGACGACAATAAAGACATTTCTGCTCTGCAAACCGTAACGCCTGTCGTTAGTGCTTCATCCCAACGTCGCAAACAGCCCCGGCTTATTGCGGGAGCGGCTGTAGTCTTGGCGGCATCGGCAGCACTTGCGCTGGGCGCACCTTCAAACATTTTCCATAGTATGAATATTCACCCTGATTCAGCTATTACCAATAGTGTCATTCAATCAGATATCGCCTCTGCCCATGCTAAAGCACCAATAATTATACAAAAAGATAAAAATACGAATCCAGTAAAATCGGTTACTCCTTCCTCTCCCATTAACAGTAATAGTAAAAATACTAATGGCAATACTCATACCCCATCTACTAATGCTAATAGTACGACTACCCAAACTGTGAGCGTTTCCAGACCGCCGAGTCAGAGTAATACTGGTAACTCGAAGAATGGTGGCACCAATAGTAACCAGCAGGGCGGAGGTAAGAAGAGTGGAGGCCCTGGAAGCAAACCGAGTGGTGATAAGAAGAGTGGAGGGCCTGCCAGTAAACCGAGTGGTGGTAAGAAAGGTGGTGCCGCCCATGGACATGACCATGGCGGAGCGAAGCCAGGGGGCGGACCTGGACATGGCAAAGGACACCATAAATAATAGGATCGTGGCATGATCGAAGCTAGCCGCTTGTTCTGATAACCTGAATTCCTTGCCAGGCATATGGTGCGAGGGTTTGTTCGTCGAGGGTATTGTCGGTGACGAGGTAGGTGAGGGCTTTGAGGGGGCCGACGATATAGGGAGCGGCGGTACCAATTTTGGCAGCTTCGGTGACGGCGATAATTTCGGCGGCTTGCTCAATCATGACGCGTTTGATGTAGGCTTCTTCTATCTCTGGTAGGCTGATGCCGATCTCTGGATGCAGGCTGCAAATACCCAGGAAGCAGAGGTCGGCACGGATCTGGCGTAAGGCCTCGATGACGGGTACGCCGATGGTAGCCTGGGCGTCTTTTTTGAGCTTGCCACCTAGCACTTGCACCTCGATCTGTGGATGTGTGGCCAGGGTTGCGGCAACTGGAATACTATTTGTGATAATGGTGGCGTGTAGCCCTGTGGGGAGCTGCCTGGCGATTTCATGGACGGTCGTTCCGCTATCCATAATCACAACCTGACCGTCGTGGATCAAGCTGGCGGCGGTCCTGGCAATAGCCACTTTGCTGGAGTTTTCTCCCTGCTCGCGTTGTTCAAATGGAGCGCTTTGTGCACGGGGAAGGGCGCCCCCGTGCACACGCTGTAAGATGCCCGCCTCCGCCAACTCATTGAGATCACGGCGAACCGTATCTTCCGATACCTTTAGCTGAATGACCAGATCCGTCGCCAGGATCTTCCCTTCCTGGTGTAAGCGCTCAATGATATAACGCTGACGTTCCTCTTTTAGCATCTCTTTTTTTTCTCCATCCCGCAGAAAACTGCAAACTTTCTCTTATTCATGCGGATTTATGCCGTTAGTCTTGCTATATTAGTGCGATTTTATGCGGGTTTGAGTTTGTTGTCAAGTAGGCATCAACTCATGTTTTATTCTTTAAGTACATTTAGGCCAGGATCACCAGCCGTTCGCACTGCCTTCGGCGCGTGGGTCTGAACCTCCCTGCATGACTCCATTTGTTGGATCAAAGACGATACCTTGTGCATAGCCCATCGTACTGAGCCAGGGTTCTCCTACCTGGACGTTATGTCCCATCTGGCGTAGTGCCTGGATGGTTGTGGCGGGAAGGCGTTCCTCAACCAGCAAGACTTCTTCGTTGCCCCCATAGGGTGAACCATGGATCCAGCGTGGCATCTCGATTGCTTGCTGGATGTTTAAACCAAAGCGAGCGGTCGCGCTATAAACCTGTAGCTGTGTCTGTGGCTGGCCGTCACCGCCCATCGTGCCAAAGACCATCGCAGGTTTGCTGTCCCGCAAAGCCATTGAAGGAATCAGTGTATGCAGGGTGCGCTTATTGGGGGCCAGCGCGTTGGCTGCCTGAGGATCAAGCGAGAAGTAGGCCCCACGATTATGTAGCACAATACCTGCATCGTCTACCACCAGGCCGCTCCCAAAGCCCATGTAGTTGCTTTGGATGAGCGAAACCACATTCCCTTCGCGATCAGCTGCGCACAGATAGATGGTATCTCCAGTAAAGCTACCTTCCGCTATGGTAGATTGGGTTCTCTGGAGATCGATCAAGGCTGCTCGCTGCTTTAAATATGCTTGATCAATGAGTTTTTCTGGCTTGACGCGCATATGCAATGGATCCGTCAGATAGGCTGCGCGGTCCGCGAACGCCAGTTTCTTGGCCTCAACGGCTGGATGAATGGTTTGAGGCGAGAGTGGATCACTGCCCAATGGTATTTGATCCAGGATGCCAAGCATTTGCAGCGCGGTAACGCCCTGGGTATTGGGTGGCATTTCGTATATCCGTAGCCCCGCAAATGGTATACTCAGTGGCGTGACCCATTCAGCTTGCTGGGCTGCCAAGTCCTCACGGCTGATAAGTCCTCCTTCACGAGCAAAGAACGCGGCGATCTCTTCAGCGATGCTACCACGATAAAAGCTGGCTGGACCTTCGTTGGCGATTGTTTTTAATGTCTGAGCCAGTGTAGGAAAACGCATGAGCGCGCCAACGGGTGGGATAGTCTTTTCTGGTAGAAAGTGTCGATGCCAGGATGGGTGGATCTCGGGACGGGTGCTGGTACTTGTCAGGCTGTGGTGTAAGCCTGGTCCAATCGCGAAGCCCTCTTCGGCATAGGAGATAGCAGGTGCCAGTATCTGTTCCAGTCCGAGCCGCCCAAAACGCTGGCTGGCGGCATCCCAACCACTGACACAGCCTGGTACAGTTATAGTATGTACACCATGAGTCGGCATCGTTGCATAACCCAGGTCGCGGTAGCGCTCAATGCTGGCTGTTCCCGCGGATCTACCGCTCCCGTTTAATCCATAAATAGTGCCGCTGCTGGCTTCATATATCATCATAAATATGTCGCCACCCAGGCCACAGACAAAAGGATAAACGACTTGAATCACCGCATTGGCGGCAATAGCGGCATCAATCGCGTTGCCGCCTGCCTTGAGTATATCTAGGCCCGCTTCAGATGCCAGATAGTGTGGGGACGCAACCATACCACGGCGTGCCAGCGTCGTTGGCCTGTGTTGTGGAAATGTATGCATAGGATGTGTCATCACAGGAACCTCCTTTTTCCTTAGAGAGTGTCTGACTCCCATCCCAATGGGAGTGGTGAGTTTTTAGCCAGCCTGGGGAGCGCAGGCGCCCCCATTCATGGTTTATTGGTTGGTGCAGAAATGGCGCATTCGCGCCATTTCTGCACCAACGAGGAAAGAGAATATGAGCTGCTACGCTGCTGAAGCACAACGAGAGAAAAGACGGCCATCATGGGAGTAAGATACACTCTTAGAACAGACTTGATGGCGTACTACTGACTATATAATCAATGATAATATATGTTTAAAGGAGCTCTTACTATTTTTCCTGCCAGCTTTGTTTAATTATATATTCCCCTGTAAAGAAAAAGTCACATCTCGGAAGTTTCTATTTTTTTAACAACGTGTACGTATACGTATACGTACACGTGGGTGGTGCATTACCAGTCCACATTGTGAGCTTCAGACTGTGCCATTCCAGATCTGTTGGAGTTCTTCACTGGTGGTAAGTAGCTCTTGCAGCGTTCCCATGGCGGCAATTTTGCCTGCCTGTAGGACAATAATGTTATCGGCCAGTTGCAGGACGGCTTTACGATGTGAGACGACCAGGCAACTATGCTGGCGTTGCTGTAATAGCTGTTGCCAGAGCTGGCTTTCGGTTTCAACATCCAGGGCGCTGGAGATATCATCGAAGACCAGTAGCTCACTATCGCGGATCAGCATACGGGCCGCAGCCGTTCTTTGTGCCTGTCCTCCCGATAATTTTACTCCTCTTGTACCAATTATAGTTTGAAGTCCATTCTCAAGTTTAGCTACATCCGGGGTTAGTACTGCCAGTTGAATGGCTTGCTGCAGTTTTGCAGGTTCTGCGTTTAGTCCAAGAAGAATATTTTCTTCAAGCGTTTCGCTGAAAAGATGAGGGACCTGGGGTGTGTAGGCACTATGAGGCGGCACAAAAAAGCTGGCTGGATCTTCAATTTGCCTGCCGTTCCAGGATAGATCTCCCGTATCTTTAGGCAATAGTCCCAGGATGGTTTGCAGTAGTGTTGTTTTACCTGCCGCGACACGTCCTGTAATCACAGTCAGGGTGCCGCGTCGCAATTGAAAGTTGATATTTTCAATGCCACGATCTGTGTCAGGATAATGATAGGTCAGATTGGCAATCTGTAACAATGCCAGTTTATCTATCTCAAGCTTTACAGGTGTATGAAGTTCAGGGATAGGTTTTTTTAGATAAAGTGGATCAGTTTGCACTAGAATCTCTGGTGATGCTCCCTGAAGCAGGTCTACCAGGCGTTGATGTGAAACTCTAGTCTGTGTGTATTGTGCTATCACGTAGGCGGTGGAGACGATAAAGGTGGTTATGGTGCCCAGATAAGAGATGAAGATGGTGATATCACCAGGACTGAGATGGTGGTAGAGGGCCGCCAGCACCAGGATTAGTCCTGTGCCGAGTCCGACGATATTACCAAAGACTGCTTGTAGCGCGCTGAAGAATACGGTATCGCGCAAGATCTGACGCTGGCGTAACTGGCTGAGTCGATGGAAATGTTTGACGGCATACTCCTCAGCACCTGCGATCTGGATAGCCTGGACGGAGCTAAAGATCTCTCCGATGGCACCCGTTAATATTCCGGTTGCTTCCCGGCTGGCCGTTCGTAGCCGTTGTTGCCGTTGCCTCATCGCCTGGGCCAGTGCCACGACACAGAGTAGTGGCAGGAAGACGCTGACGGTAATCAACGTATCGATATGCAGGAGAATCAGCATCGCAGGAATGATGAACGTGACGAGACCAATTGCATAGGCCATTTCTCCGAATAATCGGTCTACAACTTCAATATCATCGCGAAAATAGTTGATTGCCTCTCCCGTGGATCCTGGAATCGGCCTGGCTCCTGGTCTCTGTAGGATGTAGCGCAAAAGGTTTCTCTGCAGGAGGGCATTTGTTTTAAAGATGCTTGTAATCGTTGGTGATAAGGACACGAATTGAATCAGTGCCCGCAGCACTGCGGCCAGCGCTAATCCTCCTAAAAAGAGCCAGGGAAGGATAGTGTTACGTGCGGGATTATGATTGAGTGTGTTCAGCGTATTAAAGAAGCCCTGTAACATCAAGCCAAACGCTAGTCGTCCCACTCCGAAGAAAGCAATCTGGCCAAGCAGCGAGCCCAGGTAAAGCCAGGAACGGAAGCGGATCAGCCGCCAGATAAATTGATAGGTTTTCATCTCTTGTCCTCTTCCCTTGTGTCTGCATCATTATTCGCTGTTAATGCCTCTTCAACTGTCTCCTGACCACGTTGTAATAAGGCATGGAAACGCGAGTGTGGATCCTGGGCCAATATCTGCCGTGAGCCATACTCGCTGATCTGCCCGTCCTCTAACACCAGAATTTCATCAGCGCGTTGGATTGTGCTCAGGCGATGGGCAATAATCAATACCGTTCGGCCTTGCAATAATGTATCGATGGCATGTTCAACCAGGCGTTCAGTGGCGGGATCCAGCCGGGAAGAGGCTTCATCCAGGATAATGATACTGGGATTGGCCAGGAAGACGCGAGCAAATGCCAGGAGTTGTGCCTGGCCGGCTGATAGCCCCTGACCCGCTGAACCTATCAGACTATCCAGGCCCTCGGATAATGATTGGTACCAGGGCGTAAGGCCTATGGTGGATAGGGCATGCAGGATCTGTGTATCGGGAATATTTGGATTGAATAAGGTCAGATTATCCCGCACACTGGCGTGGAAGAGTTGGACGTCCTGGGTGACCATGCCGATCTTCTGACGTAGGGAGCGCAACTGTAGCGTTGGCAGCGCTACATCATCCAGGCGGATCTCACCGGCTTGTGGATCATAGAGGCGGAACAGTAAGCGGACCAGGGTGGTTTTGCCCGCACCGGTATGTCCCACAACGCCCAGTACATGGCCTGGTGCGAGCTCAAAAGAGAGATTGTGTAGAATTGGTTGATCCTCGCTATAGCCGAAGCAAATATTCTCAAATGTGATTGAACGCGCCTGACTCCCTTCAAGTCGCCCGCTACCATCCTTTAGGGCAGAATGCGTTTCCCTTAGCTCTTCAATACGCTGGATACATGCCTCCGCCTGCTGGAGATCCTGCAACTGCTCCTGGATCTGCTGAATTGGCTGGGAAAGCTGATCCGTATAGGAGAAGATCACATAGACGGTCCCAATAGAGAGTTTTCCCTGCATCCAGAGTATCGTAGCAATGGACAGAGACAGGGTTGTTCCAAGTACGAAGAGCATAAGGCTGATGATGCCCATGCTGGCCCCGATTCTTTGCGATCGCCGAAAGATTGGAAACCATTCACTTAACAATAGATAGAACTGATGTAACACATAGTTGTTGGCGCCATTCGCCCGAATATCCTCTGTGCCCGACAGGCGCTCACTAAGAAATCCATAAAAAGTCGTAGTAATCTGGCGCTCCTTTTTCTTGATTGGTATGGCGTGTTTGCGCATACGCATCAAGATCAAAAAGGCAATCCCTGAAAAGATGGTCATAGCACAGCCTTCTTGCCAGCTCATGGCGAAGAAAAGGATTAAGATACATAGCAGCAGGATCAAGCTGGTAAGCAGGTTGAGGACCAGTTGTGAAAAGAAGTTGGTAAGGGCATTAACATCCCCATCAATGCGCTCGATCATCTCGCCTGCGCTGCGAGTCTTGTGATAGTGCATGTCCAGGGAAAGACAGTGGGCGACCAGATCGCTACGCAATTGATTGGTCGCAGTCCATGCTACATGCGTGTCCAGATACGTGCTGAGGACAGATATGCCCTGTTTAGCAATAGAAATACCAATGAATAACAGGCCAAACTTGACCAGTGTGGTATTGGCGCCTTGAGCGACCGCCGTATCGATAAAGTGGCCCAGGATCTGTGGATTGAGCAGCTGTAATCCAATTCCTGAGCATAATGCCAGCGCTAGTAAAACGACATTACGCCATTGTGGTTTGAGGTAGGTACTGAGTAAGGTCAGATACCGTTTGAGGGAAGTGTGCATCGACTCCTCCTTATGAAGGTGATATGCGACAACAAAGACTCTAAACACTGAATGTGCCAGACTATTTTACATGAGACCGATCGCTAGAACATCGTCCAAACGAACGATGCGCAGATATTGACAATTGTAGTATAATAACATTGACAGAGAAGATGTGTCTTTTTCCCTTTTAATAATATTTTTTCTATTATTTATAGAAAAACTTCATTGTGTGACACGATTGCAGCCTGCTTTCCGTGTATAATGATAGCTGTGTAGAGGATGTGGGAGTGTTGAAAAATTTATCCGCAATCATGTGTGCTCGTTGTAGCATAGCTTTGCTATTTTGATCTATCAAGTTTCAGTCACGTAAAATGTACGCATCATATCCCATACTATTCAATCGTGTGGCGTAAGCGCCCGCAAGCTGGATCTTTGGAGAAGAATAAGATTAGCTTGTCATTGTTGAGGTGTGGCACTGACACTAGCCGCGAGTAAGCGGCCTTCACGATTATTTCTCAATAGCATGGCGTTTTCAGCGTAAAGGAGTCAGCATGACTGTACAGCAGCATGAACGTATCTCGCTTCACATATCGCATGATCGACCATATATTGACCTGCGTATTAATACACCTCGTGGTTACTCGCGTATGGCGCGTTTTCTGGTTGATACTGCAGGGCTAGCATTGATTTTTACTGAAGCCCTCGTACAAGATTTGGAACTGCCTTTACTGGATGAACCTTTCCTGTTTACCGATGAGCCCGTCTTTCGCCGTTTGCGTCCACCCACACTCGCTGTTGGACCCTATACCCTGGATCTATCACATACGACGGCACTAATGGCGGTAGGTACCTGTTCGCTATTTTCAGGTGAAGCGGTAGATGGGATCTTGCCTTGTCGTCTGTTATCCTCTTATTGTGTACTGCTCGATTATCCTGCGGAAACGTTCTCTTTATCTCTAACCTCTTCTTTAGCCATGGTGGGGGAGCCGGTTCCGATCTCAACTCATCCCCAAAGCCGCTTCTTGCGGGTCGAGGCCACAATCGCGGGTAACCAATATGGCCTGCTACTTGATACTGGCGCCTCATGTACCATGATCTCTGCGGCTGTGATGCAAACCTGGGAGCAACAATTTGCAGCCTGGCCACGCGCGCAAGCTGCGGTTGGTACTGCGAATATGGGGACACCAGGTGAGGAAGATGCTATAATGATGCGTATTCCGCGCGCAACCTTAGGTTCGTTACTCCTACGTGAAATTACCGTCGTCTCTCGTCCTGCTGGTATGTTTGAGGAGCACCGCTCGCGTTTTATGACCTCCCCTATTGTTGGCTGCCTGGCTGGTAATGTGCTCCGGCAATTTCGTATTGAAATTGATTATCGCCACGAAATGACTTACTGGGAATGGTGTGGTGCTTCCTATCCATATGACATGGATCTAGTCGGCTTAACATTATCATTGAATACTGACCATAGCTATTATGTAACGGCCGTATCAGACTGCAACTACGCCTGCGTCAAACAATCCGTACGTGTAGGAGACCGCCTACTCCAGATTGACGGCTTGATAGTCACAGGCCTCCCCCTGCCAGCTGTCATCAACGCCCTACGTGGAAGCCCAGGACAACACTATACACTCCTACTGGAACGCGAAGGTGAATTACGCAGCGTATCCGTTGCGGCCGCCCGCATTATCTAAAATTCTAACCAACTTCCATGAAAGCACACATTTAGCACACGAATATCACACCAATATTCTTCGCAGCAGTCTTATCAAAACTTGAAAAATCACTCAAGTTTGTACATAAAGTATCACACACATATTCCTCGCAATAGTTTTATCAAGTTGTAGAAAATCGTGCACTTCACATATAAAGTAGTGTCCCACTAACATGCTTTTTTATCAAGTTGTGGAAAATCGCGCAATGCGCGATTTTCCACAACTTGATAAAAAAGCATGTTCCCGTCAGGGAACGAGTATGGGTGCCTGAAACAATAGCCATAATAGTGGGAGTCTGCACCCTCCTGAAAAGCTTGCCTATTCTTAGTATAATAGAGGAATATTAATAGTTGCTAAACAACTACGTCTACCAATATCCTTCTCATAGAAGAGAGTACCTATGCTTACTGACAGTGTGGTTGGAACAAAACGGGAAAGCTCCGTATCACGGACACGTATTATTTGGATGCGCATCGGAGCCGGAGTAATAGACTTCATCATTCTCTCATGCCTACAAATCTGGATCAGCAGTATTTTCGGGATTATTAATCCTACCAGCGATGAACATTTAATCGATTGGGATGGCTTCTCATTCTCATTATCTGGCCTGGCCACAATTCAATCTTTCTGGTTGCTGCTAGCTGCATTCTTATATTTTTTCTTACAGGAAGCACTTGTGTGGACAACACCTGGAAAGTTACTTTTCGGTCTCCACGTAGTGAATATTCGCGGTGGACAAGTTCCCATTACTGCTATACTGCTGCGTAATGTGTTGCGCTTTATTGATGCCTTGCCAATTTTCTATATTGTTGGCTTGATCTCAGGACTCATGTCTCCAGCCTTCCAGCGCCTCGGCGATCGCGTGGCTCATACAACAGTATTCCCCATCAAATCGACCGAACCATCTATCTATACTCAACGCAGGATGCTCAAGCGTTATGCACTCTTCTGCGTCTTACTTCTTGTATTTGTCGGAATATGTTTAAATTATCGCTACTATTATCGACCACAATCGGTAGTACAAAGCTGGGTCAATATCAACAACTCCTACACCTTTCATTCTACAGCTACCGTTCCCCCATGTGGAAAAGTCACGCAAGGAGCTGGCGATTTTGTACTCAATCGTCACATTAAACTACTAGATATCAAAACCCCTGAATGGCACAATGATACAGTAGTTTATCCTATCGAATACGTTGATCAAATTCGCTGCTCGGCCACCATAACTTTACACTGGAATGGCATCCTCAATGGCTGGGCCGTCTCCGCTGTTAAGATCGATAGCTAATACCATCTCAATACTGTGAGGAGTGATCTGTAGAGATCACATCTCCAGCTCCCTCTTCACAAACAAGAGCGAGCGCCGCAGACGCGAGCTGCCACGATAAATTTCTCCATAAATGATCAGCAGAACCTGCATCCTGTGAATTATGACAATCTTGAATATTGATGGAATAATTTGATACCTGTCGCATCATCAAACCGTTTAAGGGTATAAGCTTACTATCTATGGTGAAACCTGTATTCCATGATATGTCCGAAGCTTTTCCTTGATTGGAGATCCATGTAGGTACATTGCATTGTTACTGCAAGGGGTCAAAGAAATGAAGCAGCAACTATTAAGTTTTTGGCACATGACAAAGGTTATCATTGTTGTACCTTTGATGAAGTCAGCCCTTTATTATTTGTGCGCCTTTCTGTTTTTAGGCCTGGCAGTCCTTCTTTTCCTCCTGCTCTGGGGGACTTCAGTTTCCTGGTTGCTATCAATCGTACATCACATCCATTAAGTAATGTGAGAGCGATTGCTTGCACTTCGACGTGTATACTTTTGTATATACGTCGAATTTTTTGGTTGACTTTTGGCACGGCCATGTCTAAAATGATACTAAACTGTTCCTTAGAAAGGCATCAGATCATGGAGCGAGAAGCTATTCAGGATATTGCGATCAAAACGCTTATTATTAACAATGGTGCATCGATGCATGATATCGCAGTAGCGGCTGGAATTGGCCGTACTACTTTGCATCGCTATTTTGCCAGTCGTGAGGATATGTTGCGTGCCTTATTACTGGCGGCCTTTCAGGATATTGAGCAGGCTCTAGTTGACTGCCATATTGAAAGTGGTTCCGCATCAGAGGCTCTAGAAAGGGTGATTACGGCCTTTGTGCCGATTGGACATCGTTTTACTTTTCTGTTAGGTGCCTGGCCCCTGGCTGACGATGATAAAGAGTTGAAGTCTCGCGAACTGCGTTTATTGTACCAGTTTGAGAGCCTCGTACAGCGAGGACAAAAAGAGAAGATTTTGCGAACAGATCTCTCTGTCCGTTGGATTATCGATACTATGACGGCTCTTTTGTTTATGGCCTGGCAGCGTATCTCTGACGGCTATATCGCTCCTCGCGATGCTACCAAATTGGTCATGACTACGTTAGTTGCTGGCGTTGGTATCCATTAATTCTGTTTACCATACGCACCTTTTCACCATCCCTGGCGTAGTATAACTTGATTTATACCAGAACCTGAAAAATATGTGATATATGCTATAGTAGTAGCATAATCGGATAAGAAATTAACGGGCGTGAAAGAGTAGACTGTACATGCAGCGGCAAGAGATTGAGAAATATTTACAGGAACTGGGAGACGAGTTGGAGTCGCGTGGTTTCCAGGCTCCTGTACGTGTGATGATTGTTGGTGGTGTTGCTATGTTGCTGCTGGCGGCGAATCGTGAGTCTACTGAAGATGTAGATGTGGTGCTGATGGACATTGAGGGTGACACATCTACCAATCCAACGAGCGAAACCAAGGCTTTTAAGTCGGCGGTCAATGCAGTGGCGAAAAAACATCAGATGAAGCGTACCTGGATTAATGATGATGTGGCGTACTTTATTCGCGATATGGCCCCCAATCCAGAGGCGACCCTCTGGCATGAGTATAAAAAACTCCATGTTTATCTGCCTTCTAAAGAATATATTCTCGCTTTAAAATTGATGGTCTATCGTCCAAAAGATATGCCTGATATTGAGGCGCTTCTAAAACAGCTGCATATTGAGACCCGCGAACAGGCTCAGGAGATTGCTGATCGCTTTATCCCTGATACGGCCTGGCAAGAGCATTATCAATTTCAAGACACTCTGGATGAACTTTTTTAAGTTGTTGAGTCTCCTATGATCCAGTAGCACAAGATATTTAGTGATAGTATTTGATTATGCTGGCTGCTGCAAATTTTTGTTTCTCGTGTTACAATATCTGTAGACGATAACACAGGAACAAGGTGAGGAATTGAAGACATATATCGAATTGCAGACAATCGCGGTGTCCTATCAAGAAATCTGTGCCGGAGCTGAACCGTGGTTACCTCTGGGCAATTTCATGAATGATTTTTTTGGGAATTTTACAGATCGTCGTGATGAACTATTACGTGATCCTATTCAAGAGCCAGCTGAGCCAACGGAAGAACAACATCGTTGGGCTGTCTTTTGTGTTGCCTCTGTTGAATATCTCTGCGAGAAATATGATCTTCCTGTACCTGATTGGACATCTGATCCTGCATACGCGGCCTTGCCTGAGGCCTGGTTCCACTCTAAAATGGCCTACAAACCTGTCGTTCAGCAACGTCTAATGCGGGAAACTCCTGAAGTGTTTGTGAAGCGCAACATCTATTGCGGTAATCGCGTGTTTGCCAACAAATATGAACTGGCTGCAGAACTGCGCCAGCGCCAATCAGCATAAACGCTCCCATGTTTGGGTGTTTACCCAAATGGCCACAATGCTAACAGGTTAATACATTAGAAACGATAGTATTAACCTGTTAGCATTGTGGCCCACTTCCTCCAAACTATTGACCCACTGATTACAAGACCATAACTATTTTCGCGATGGCTACCTCTATGTCTTCCACACTTCTTGATTTTGTAACGACCCCTCTCAAATGATGCTGTATGGTGAAGTTGGGCGCTAGATGTGATTAATCAGAAAAATATAATTATATCGTATGTAAATTTACCAATGTTTTAATCGATTTAATTGTAATTAAATAAAATATAAATATAATACATTTATGCATGTTGATTGTGCATGAATTTGAAATGCTAACTGTATCGTGGTGGATGGTTTCGCCAGCGAAAGGGAACTTTATGTTCAGCTATTGTTTAAAGGCATCCTACCAGAAACTGCAAAAGGACCAGACGGTTCTTCTAGCGCAACTAAGATCCTGGCGCGCTATCTTACTGATGGTCATGGTTTCTCTCTTTTATATTATTTGCTTCTTCATGAGCCATTTTGTACATTTTCCTTCTAGCTACCCGCTACATGTAGCCTCCACTTTGTATGTTGTTCCATCTGGAACTGGTCCGGGCCATGCTGGTGACCATTTTATTTATCTGGCGAATGCCTGGTTAGCAGGCCATCTCTACGTAGCGACTCCACCTGCTGGTATGTTAGGAGACTACACTTTCTGGCATAGACACTGGTATGTGTCCTTTCCTCCGTTACCGGCACTCTTTTTTCTTCCGCTCGTTGCGATCTTTCATTTTCAGCATCAATTTGCGCTATCAATAGCGGTAGAACTCTTTTTTTCTCTATTGAATGTTGGATTGATGTTCTTTTTGCTGCATCGTATGGTTGCAAAAGGCCTGATACATCTCTCATTCCCCAGTTTCGCCTGGCTCTTTGTTTTTTTTACCTGTGGCACAGAGCTACTTTATGTATCCATGCAAGCTACTGTCTGGTTTCTTGCTCATTTGATTGCGACTACTTTTTTGTTGCTCTACCTGCTTGAGCTGATTGGCAAACGTCGTAGCTGGCTGATTGCCTTCTGGCTTGGTACTGCTGCATTATCCCGTAGCACAACGCTGCTGGCTTTTCCCAGTTCTTTGCTTTTGATCTTTCTGTTGGAGCGGCAGAAGCCCTTGCTATTGTTGAAGCAATGTCTGATATTTGGTGGGGTGCTGGCTATATTTGTCGGTGGCATGATGCTCTATAATCTGGCGCGCTTTGGTTCATTACTGGAATTTGGCTATAGCAGTATGTATGTTAATGCTCGTCTTGTGCCTAATCTGACTAAGTATGGCCAATTTAACCTTCATTTTCTGCCAACCAATTTTTACTATATGTTGATACAGCCGCCGCATATCCTGGCGATGCTACCTTATATTCGGTTTGATCCGTTCGGTACCGGTATTTTCTGGACCATGCCGGCGCTCTATCCACTTTTCCGTACTTTCTTTATGCGTCCTCGCTCCTATCTGGCATGGAGTCTGCTGGCCGGCTGTCCTTTACCCATAGTCGCCCATCTACTCTACTTTAACACTGGCTGGTACCAGTTTGGCTACCGCTTTTTCTTAGATGTGATCCCACTTGTCTTCCTGCTTGCCGTGCTAGGATTCCATGAGCGCTTACGCGGGTATGAAAAGCTTGTGATTGTACT
Source organism: Dictyobacter alpinus (assembly GCF_003967575.1). Taxonomy (NCBI): domain Bacteria; kingdom Bacillati; phylum Chloroflexota; class Ktedonobacteria; order Ktedonobacterales; family Dictyobacteraceae; genus Dictyobacter; species Dictyobacter alpinus. The sequence continues at coordinate 1,772,850 of NZ_BIFT01000002.1, read as the reverse complement.
CTCAATCGGTATTAATATCTGGGGCTGGTTTGCATATACCTGTGTATCACGGTAATACTTGCAGTATCTTTAGAAGATATCTTTACACTTTGTCATAAATATCACCTCTTACAATTGTGGGGTACAGTGCCTGTCAAGTTGCACCCACACAATTGCTACCCAGTCTCAAGTCCTGCTATCTCTAGCTTTGTTACCTGTATGCTCAAGTCAGGCTATACAAGCATAAGTAAGCGCTTGATCTCGACCAGGGTTTGTTGCCATGCTTCTGAGGCTGGATCAATCAAGATAAAGTGATCGGCTCCAGGTAGCTCGATCAGCGTGACGTCATCTCCGGCTGCCTGTGCTTTCTGTTGATATGCCTGGCTGATAACCAGAGGGACGCGATCATCAGCGGTGCCATGGACCAGTACTTGCGGTATGTCTAGCGGCAATAGCGCGGCTGGTGAGGCCAGTTTATATCGTTCCAGCTGATCAGCAAAACTGCCTCCCAGCAATTCTTGTGCCGCATCATTCCCAAGATGCAGCTTGTCCGCATGTTCCAGATCTACTACGCCAGCCTGGCTGATCGCGCCTACTAATGGCAGGGGATCGTTCAGGATACGTAACTGGCTTTTTTGAGGTAGACGTTGCCGTGCCGCCAGCCAGAAGGCGAGGTGACCACCAGCTGAATGGCCAACCGTAATCACCCGTTGCAGGTCCAGTTGATAATGAGGAGCCATGCTACGTAGATAGTCGGCGGCCCTGGCTACATCTAATAATGTTTCCGGCCATGCGCCACCAGTATTACCTACGCGCCGATACTCAATATTCCAGACAGCAATCTGTTGTGTTATCAGTTGCTGCGCCAGGCCTTGCATCAATGTTAGATCATAGGCCTTTCGCCAAAAGCCACCATGGATCAAGATCACCACCGGGTGTGGTCCAGATCCTGCTGGCACATATAATTCTCCATACTGATACCTGTTACCGCCATAAGCTAACTTACGGAAAGGAGTTTTTTGAGGGGATGAAGAAGTATGCATGTTTCGTCCTTCTTAAATATATTATAGCTATCATAGCAGAATATTTCTCATATATACAGAGGAATCTAGCCAGTTAATAGAAAGTAGAATGAGAAGTCAGGCTCATCAAGCTTCAGGAGATTTTTTCCGTTCGTATTTTTCTACGTGTTGCTTTTTCAACTGCTGATATTCTTCATCATTTCTGGCAAGAAGATACACACCATAGAAGATGCGTGCTGACTCGGCTTTCTCATTATCTTCTGCCTGCGGAAGAATCTGTTTGCGCGCCTCGATCATAGCTTCATGGGTGTGCTCTTTTTGTGGATTCGCCTGATACTTGCGTCCACTTTGGTGATTCGCATAGCGCCGTGAGCGTGTGTATCCCATCTGTAAAAACTTGCGCGCCATGTCCATCCCCACAAAGTCTCCATGCCGCTTATAATCCAGAAATAGTTCGTAAATCTTATCCGCGGATTGTTGTGCAACGTCTGGCGTTTTGAAGCGCCAGTAAGGGAGGATTTCGGATTTATATGGCTCGACCATCAACACTCCTTGCTCGCCCTTGCCAACCTGGTACAGCTCAGGATGTACACGAAAATCAATCTCTTTGAAATTCTGTGAATAATCAAAACTTTTACTGGAAGCTCGCATTTTTACTCCACCTTACAGGTTTCACTAACAGCCTTGATGATCATACTGATTTGCGTAAATGGGTGTCTATGTATAGTGTACGTAAGCTGCTGTAATCCAGATCCTTTCTGAAGGAACACAACAGAAAATATACACAGGTCTGATAAATTATTGGATTGCGGCAAACAAATTTGCAGGGCTTTTTAATTTTCCTCTTCCTGGCGCCTACGGTGCCGGAGTCTGGTGTGGTGTGTGTTCTGTGGGCGGCCGCGGCCGCCCACAGAACACACACCACACCAGAAATACTTTGTATATGATTTGCCTGACAGTTACTCCCGGCTGAAAATTAAAAAGCCCTGACAAATTTGTTTTGGATGTAAATCGGTTATGCTCTTTTTTTATTTTGCAATGCCGCGCCGCATTGAGAGTACACCTAAGCCTAAAGCCGCCAGTGCACAGAGTCCTAAGATCAATATATCGTGGCCAAAGAGATCGGATGAGCTATAGAAAATAGCCTGTTCTAGCGCGTGAATTCCATAGGTGAGAGGAATAAAGGCGGCGATATTTTGGAGCCAGAGTGGCTCAAAGGCGAGCACACCTATCCCACCGGCGAGGAAAAACAGGTAGATGGTGATGTTAATCGAGATAGCGATGACTGGTTGTGATTTGTGTAATGCTGCCCCCAGTGCGACTCCCAGTCCCGTGCTAAAGAGTACAAGCACTGCCAGAATGAGCAGGCTGGTCAACCAATATATGCCGACAGGCCGCGTCCAGTCCAGGGCCGCCCCTATCAGGAGTACCAGTACACCAAGCAGGAAGGTGGTTACAAAGCCCGCGAGCACTTTGCCGACAATGATGGTAGTTCGTGATAGCGGTGAGAGGAGCATCTCTTTAATCGTATATGTCTCCCATTCGCGTGCTGTGGCGATGCTGGCGGTTACCAGTCCAGATAGTGTAAGCAGAAGAATGATGGTTGGTAGTACTGCATACTGAAATAGTTGAACATCACGTGTACGCAGGTCTTGCTCCTGGATCGTGACTTTGATCGGACTGGTGGTTCCCTGGGCCTGATAAAATTGTGTGATTGCATCTGGTACCGAACGGCGAATGTCGTTGGTGAAGTCGAGATTTAGATTGTTTACATGGACCTCGATTGGCGCAGGATCATGTGCCTGAATGCGTTGGGTGAAATCGGCTGGAATGGTAATTACCGCGATCACCTGGATGTTTTTGTACAAGTTTGCGGCCTGTGCCGGTGTGGCATCGGTGATGCGAAAGACGTCGGCTGCATGGAAAATATGTTGCATCTGCTGGCCTTTAGCACCAGCATCCAGCGTCACCAGCGCGACTGGACTACGTCCAACGGCGACCGCTCCGAGGGCTTGAATGAGCAGAAAGGCGATAGGGGGAACAACCGTCGCCGCGATATTACGTCGATTGCTGAGCCAGACACGGATATCTTTTTTGATAATCGCCCAGACTGAGCGAAAGAATGCTGGTTTCATATGCGCGCTCCTTTCTCTGCTGTACGTACTTGTAGCGCGTTAATTGGCGACTGTACTGCGATGCAATACTAATCCTGACAGCAAGAGCAGTCCGATAGCGAAACCAAACAGAATGAGTGTGTTTGTTACCAGACCATAGGTATTCAAGATAAACCCATGAAAGGCATACTGCTGGAGCACAATTGCATAATAGACAGGCGTGAGTTGTGCGAGCACTTGCAAGATTGGCGTGTTAAACGAAATTGGTCCAAAGGCCCCACTCACAAAGAACAGCGGGATCGCGATACCAATGGCCAGTCCTGTGAATGCCTGCCGCTGCCGCAAGAACGTGCCGAGCAGTGTCCCCAGCGCGATGAAGATCGCGAGTATGAGCAGGGTAAAGCCAATCATCGCCCCCCAGTGCAAGGGATGGACGCCAATAATAAAGATGAGTACGCCCAGCACCACCATGACAGAGATCAGGCTGACTACAAGCGCTGCGAGCATCTTGCCCGTGATAATTGCCCAGCGACTGGCGGGTGAGAGTAATAGTTCTTTCATCGTGGTATTTTCCCATTCACGCGCCGCCGAGGTACCGGATTGCAGCAGACCGCCTACGACCAGGGCGATAACCAGAATTGAGACGGTTAGATAAGGGATATAGTCGGTATCTTGCGTATATTGATCAGTTTCGTGAGGGACGATTGTCACGATGTCTGGAAATGCTTTTGCGTAGAAAGAGGTAATGGCGAGTGGTACTGCGCGCCGAATATCGTTGGTGAAATCCGTATTGAGATTATTGATATCTACAGACACCTTGACCGGTTGATTATGCTGGATGCGTGTCTCAAAGTCAGCAGGAATAGTGACCACTGCAACAATGTGTCCTGTTTGCAGGAGATTTCGTGCCTCACTGCTCGTGGCTTTCTGCAAAACAAATGAATGGGCACCCGCCATTGCATGATAGAATTGTTGCGCATAAGGGCCGCTATCATTCATCACGATTGCTGTCGGTGCCTGTCCACCGGATATTACAAATAAACTGAATAAAATTAAGAAATTGACGGGCAGAAACACACCGAGAATGATAAAAATGCGATCGGTGAGAGAAACTTGAATATCTTTCTTCATACAGGCCCAGATGACCCGCAGATGATAGCCAGGGCGTGACATACTATTTTCCTCTCCTAATCGCGTAACGCGGTCCCTGTGAGCCGCAAGAAAATCTCGTCAAGTTCTGGCTCACGGATTGTGATCGCGCGGATCTCGCTTTCTTGCGACACAATATTGATAATGTGCGGTACCACGTTGCCCGTTCCCTGGGTCGTAATCGTAAGGTGAGCGTTTTCCTGTTTGACTTCTTTGATACCTTCCAATGCCTGGATTTTATCTATGGCGCTGATGACATGAGCGGTTTCTAGCTCAACCACACTGCCACCATAGCTTTGCTTGAGATGGTCTGGTGTGTCAACGGCAATGAGCTTGCCATGATCGATAATTGCGAGCCGATCACACAATGCCTGTGCCTCTTCCAGATAATTGGTGGTAATCAATACAGTTTTGCCCTGGCTGCGTAATTTGAGGATGTAATCCCAGATGGCGCGCCGTGCCTGCACATCGATACCTAAGGTTGGCTCATCGAGATACACCAATTTAGGATCGTGAAGCAATGCTCTTCCCAGGGCGAGGCGTCGCTTCATGCCGCCAGAGAAGTCGCTGACACGTGAGTTTTTGCGGTCCGTGAGTTGTACGATTGCCAGCATATCATTGATACGTTGCTTTTTCTCACGGACAGGAATACCGAATAGGTCAGCATGAAAATCCATATTTGCCCAGGCTGATAGTTCTTCATAAAGCGCTGTCTCTTGCGGAACTGCCCCCAGGATCTGGCGTACTTCACGTGCGTTATGACGCACATCATAGCCAAGCACCTTGACCGAGCCGCTCGTTGGGACGGTCAGGCCACTGATCATATTGATGGTTGTGGTTTTGCCGGACCCATTAGGTCCAAGTAAGCCAAAAACCTCGCCCTGTTGGACCGTTAACGTAAGGTGATCAACGGCCTGGAATTTACCGAAAGACTTGCAGAGGTCTTGTATGGCAATTGCAGGGATCTGTGTGCTAGTCATTCCCTGTTGATCCGGCACGGTTGCATTTGAGCGTGCTACCTTCATAATCCTTTTTTCTTTCACTTCATAGCCACTATGATCTTCAACTATGGGAAAAGCCGTCTCGCTCATCCATCCCGTATTATGTCATCATATCTATTGCAAGCCCGGCAGTGAATGGTCCAATGGTCCTGTTTGTAGCGTACTCGGTTTTGGTCCTGTTTTCAAGGTCACATAAGCTTGAGCATAAATCTCTCTAACGGTGTGTCAAAGCAGGAACATATAACCCGGGATAGTAGTGTTCGAGAGTAGGAAATAATGCTTACTGTGCAGTAGTTGCATCTTTAGAAGGATTTTTGCTGGGGATCGTCTTTTCTATCAGTTCTTGGGCAAGGATCTCGGGCCATGGCCAGTGGCGTGCGGTTGCGATTGAGGTACAAACCTCTCTACCAAGCAATGCAGCGTGCACAAGGGTGTGCTGTAAACTTTCTGAGCCAGCCGCGGGGATGCAGCTATCCAGTTGGTCAAGCCGTTGTGGAGTGATAACCTGTTCGAGTTGCCATGAAGCAGACGAGGCCTGCCAGCGCTCAAATGCTCGTGCCTCAAATTTGAGTAGGGCCAGGAGATTTCCCATGGCCCAGGCATTGAATGCTTCACGGGCAAACCAGTGCTGACCACGTTGGAGTTTGCAATAAGCAAAGAGTAAGTAATACCAGAAGCCTCCACAGATCTTCTCAAATGTTGCCGCTTCATCAAGAGGTCCGAGTTGGCGACCAACCAGTTGTTGTACAGCATTGCTCAACTGCCCTCCAGTCTTGTCGTACCAGATCATCGCTTCGCGGGAGAGAGGACTATTGGGCCACGTTGCGATAATGTCAAGTTTTGAGGCAGGATGGAAAGCGAAGTCCACTTGTAACGGAACAGGCACCGCCTTGTAGACCGTCCATGGATGATCTTGAATACCAGGAAACGCCAGCAGCAGTTCACCAAATTGTGCCGCCCATGTTTTCCAACTTCCTTCAAAGGCAGGGAGGTCCGTATCCCGAATAAACACGGCGATATCAATATCGGACCATTGGTCGGCACGCCCCTCGCTCTCCGAACCATAATCCACTACGCCAACGATACGTTCATCGTGCTCCATGGTAGCACGTAGACGTGCGATCATCGTCTCGCGGGTAAGTGGTTCTTCATACATGGCTCGTCCTCCCAGTGTTTTTATTGTTTTGATAATAGATGCCATCGTACTATAGCAGCATATAGTTGTCCAGCGTTCAATACACTCCATGTTTCCCGGATTCTATCAGGACACGCCGTCAAACTTTACACTATAAAGTAGCAAGATACAAGAAGTTTTCTATACATACTGCATGTATGATACAGCGAGGAAGACGTTGTAGTCACTTCACTCGCTGGTCACGTCGCATCATCCACGCTTAAATGAAATCTGTCAGCCTTGATATATGTCATTGATGGTCCAATTTGCCCTGGGGCTTGATGCTCCACTGCAATAACAGGGTGAAGTCAGGAAAGGATAAAATAATGTCAGAGAGGGAACATGCAGGAGTACCCCAGCCAGAAAGATTGCAAGTAGCAGCAGAGGAAGCTGAGAAGCGAGGGCGCTTAAAAGATCTTCGTCAGCAATTATATGGTGTGGCTACTCGGCAGATGCTTGAGGCCGCTTATCTCAAGCCAGGAAATCAGGTCCTGGATGTTGCAGCTGGTACAGGTGATCAGAGCCTGGCGGCCGCCCGATTAGTTGGACCAGAAGGCAGCCTGCTGGCCATTGATATTGCTCAGGAAATGCTTAACGTTGCCGCCAGGCTCGCTAAGGAGGAAGGGTTGGGCAATCTTATGATGCGAACAATGAATGCTGAGCAGCTTGACCTTCCTGATAACAGGTATGATGCAGTTATCTCGCGCTTTGGTCTGATGCTTATTTCAAATCAGCGCCAGGCACTTTTGGAAATCAGGCGCGTACTCAAGCCGGGAGGCAGATTGGCTGCTCTTGTCTGGTCGAAGCCGGAGCATAATCCTCTCTTTGCTCCTTATGTGACGTTTGTTAATAATGCATGGGAGGCGGAGCATTCAGGAGAGAAGGCATCTGATCCTTTCTCTCTGGCAGACCAAGACTTTTTTGTGCGTACGCTGGAAACAGCAGGCTTGCGAGAGGTTCAGATACACGTTATCAAGCTCACTTTCCACTTCCCAACCTTTGATGTACTCACCAGCTGGTGGGGGACTCCATTCCAGCAGGCTTTGAGAAAGCTTGATTTTGTTTCAAGGCAACGTGTAGAGGAGAGTATCCAACAAACGGTGCGCCCATTTGAGGGGGCACAGGGGTTCGTGGCGCCAGCCGAGTTATTGTTGGGGACAGCTATGAAGTAAAGGATATTCTACTGGCGTGAATTTCATCGCCTCAGCAAGCAAGTGAACATGACATTAAAAGGATAAATAGCAAGATACAAGAAGTTTTGTCTGCTCCTGCATGCTATGCTAATCCCATTCTCCTTCTTCATGGGGGGACATAGTATTAGATCTAAGGAGCAGACACATATGGCCGAAAATTCACTGCCACTTATGACATTTTACAAAGGGTGGAATTCTTATCAGCGGAATCTTGTCGAAGTTATCGCGCCACTTTCTACTGAACAACTGGCTCTCCCTGCCTCATCACATCACTGGACGATTGGGATGCTGGCCCAGCATATTATTGGTAACCGAGTCTGGTGGTTCCAGATGTGGATGGGCCAGGGAAGTCCTGATCTTGCCCCCCTTGCGCATTGGGATCCCTCGGATGAAGTGGACGTACCCCCGCTTGATGCCGCTGCCCTGGTCACCGGACTCGAGTCCACCTGGAGCATGATTTCTCAGTCCCTTACGCGCTGGACCGGTGCTGATCTGGAGCAAGTCTTTCCTGTGCCATCGGCCATGAAAGAAGAAGAGCGGCAATACTTCAGCCCATCCTCCATGCAGTGGATTATCTGGCATGTGCTCGAACACGAGATCCACCACGGAGGCGAGCTCTCCCTCGCCCTTGGCAACTATGGATTGCTGGGTATCTATGGCAATATATAACGGCCCTTTTTAAAGGTCAGGGAACAACGTTGTTCCCTGACTCACCTTCACGCCACGGAATTTTAATGCTCATCTCAAAGATTATCTGCTAAGCACGAACACCACCATCACTATTCCTAGTCCAGACCAAATGCTCTACTGTATTAAAATACTACATCCTCAGAGAAGCTTCTCCAATCCTGCTCTTCTATTCTAGATATCATGACATATCTGTATCACATAAATAGTAATCATGCTAGAAGAGTATTTTATCCATATTAGTACTATTCGAGATAAAAATAGAGATGTTTGTATGTATTGTTGCGTTTATTTATACAGAGAAATGTATGTAACGTTTGCCCATATCAGGTTTTAAATAAACATATTTTTGAAATTTTAGACTTTATTTTTTCTCGAAAGAGGGAAAAACACATGCGACATCGGTTTTTACTGATGCTTATGCTCGTTGGGTTACTGTTCATTACTGTGGCATGTGCGGATGCACCGCAGCCAGAGCGGGTAATGGCCAGCCAGCTGACTTCTGTGACTCCCAACGTGCTTAAAGCAAAACCTACGCCGCCAAAGATACGTGTAACGCCGGCCCCCGTGATCAGCGTACCGACCGCACTGGTAGACACACTTGTCTATCATGGCTCAGAGAGCCGTAAAGAGGTTGCCCTGACCTTTGATGATGGACCAGACATTATCTATACGCCGAAGATCCTATCAATCCTCAGTCAATTCAATCTACGTGCCACCTTCTTCAATATCGGGCAGCACGTTGCGGCCTATCCCCAGATTGCCAGAGCCGTCTATGCGGCGGGCCATACTATCGGCAACCATAGCTGGAATCATCCCTTGCTCACCGCGATGGGACCGCTGCAAGTATTATGGGAGATGCAATATACCAACCAGGTTATCCAACAAACGATTGGTGTTAAACCGGTCTTGATGCGACCTCCCTATGGCGCTATTAATAGAATGGTACATATACAAATTGAAAACTCAGGGCTCTTGCCGATCATGTGGAATGTTGACAGCGAGGATTGGAAGCGTCAGGGCGTTACTACTATTGTACAAACAACCCTGAAAGAAACCAAAAATGGTTCGATTATTTTAATGCACGATGGTGGTGGTGACCGCTCCCAGACCGTGTCGGCTCTGCCAATAATTATTCAAGATCTAGAGCAGCGTGGCTATACCATCGTTCCCATGCAGCAATTGTTGAACCACTCTGCTGATGTGCAGACCAATCCTGTTGAGCCTGCGACCACACCAACAGCCCAGCCATATGTAAAATCAGCCGGCGATTGAAGCGGATCATAGAAATAATGAACCTGTTCGCATAAATATATGCTGAATAGAGAGAGAAAGACAACATCCCGTTTCCCTCTGCAATGTGTCAGGGTAGAAAAGGGATGCTGTTTTTTTACATAACGGGAGTATTACATAGCATAAAAAACAGGAGGAAGATTTATGGTTGTCCGAGGTAAAGAGGAGAAGGCTGGTGCGATCATTGTGACCGGAGCTAGTCGTGGGATTGGTGCCGCTATTGCCAGACTCGCGGGTGCGCATGGATTTCCTGTTGCCGTGAACTTTACCCGTGGCGAAGAGGCTGCCAGGGGGGTCGTTGCTGATATTGAGAGCGCCGGTGGTCGTGCGCTGGCTATTCAAGGGGATGTTGCTCGTGAAGAGGATGTCATCCGTCTCTTTGAGACCGCTTCGCGTGAGCTAGGACCAGTTCAAGGACTTGTAAATAATGCCGGGATCACAGGTGGTTTTGCTCGCGTTGAAGAGGTGCAGGCAGACGCTCTCTCACGGATGCTAGCGGTCAACGTTGTTGGGACAATCCTGTGCGCGCGAGAAGCCGTGCGCAGGATGTCGCTGCGTCATGGAGGAACAGGAGGTGCCATCGTCAATATCTCCTCTCTTGCCTCGCGTACCGGAGGAACAGGTGAATGGGTTCATTATGCAGCCTCCAAAGGGGCGATTAATAGCTTTACCATTGGGTTGGCACGTGAGGTTGCTAATGAAGGCATTCGTGTGAATGCCGTCGCACCTGGACTCATTGAAACCGATCTGCATGCCACAAATGGCGCGCTTGATCGCGTGGAAAGACTGAGCCCCTCCATCCCTATGCAGCGCGCAGGCACGCCACAAGAAGTAGCCGAGGGTGTACTCTGGTTACTTTCCTCGGCCGCCTCCTATACAACAGGAACCATTCTAGAAATCGGCGGTGGGCGCTAACAGGCGCGTGTAAGAAAATTTACTTGTATCGCATTGATCTTGAGAAGATTCTATATGTTATAATAGATAAATCACCTCGTTTTATTGTTCTGGCGTTTTTCTATGAAAAGAAAGATCGAATCGCTTGAATAAACTTCATAGCAGCAAGGGCCCAAAGGCAATTTAGCAGACACCACTGTTTTTGGGCTGGTTCTCCGGTGACAAGATAAATAAGCGGATCATCTTTTTTACTCTGCCATTGCAGAGCATATCTTTGCGCTGTAGTGGCAGACACAAGTGTTTTGAACCCTATCGACAGTATGGTGTATGGCTGTCTGAGGGTTCTTTTTTGTTGTGATACCATCCTTTGCTCTGCAGTAAGACTCCTTTTGACAGCATGCACCTTTATGTGCTGGGAGAAGGAGTTGAAGGTTTGAGTATCATCAGATATCTACATTTGACACGAGCCTTGCATTCAAGAGCATTTGCATTGTTGTGGTTGGGCCAGACTGTTTCCGTGCTGGGAAATGCAGTTTTTCTGCTGGCTATTGGCTGGCAGACATTGCAATTGACGCATTCGGCAACGGCGACCGCCATCGTGGAGACTGCCGGTATGCTGCCCGGAGTTGTTTTGCTTGTCTTTGGCGGCGTCGCGGCCGATCGCTTACCACGTCGTCTGATTATGTTTCTTTCAGATATTGGGTGTGGACTGGCAGTTTTGCTTATTGCATTCTTGACCTGGACGCATGATTTACACTATTGGCACCTGGTTGGATTAGTTGGTTTCTTTGGCATCACCAGTTCATTTTTTGGTCCTGCTTATGCATCTATCAGTCCACAACTCGTGGATAAAGATGCTTTGACCTCCGCCAACGCACTACGAGGACTGAGTCGCCAACTGAGTGGATTACTTGGACCATTGTTGAGCGTGAGTATGATCTCTTTTGGCGGATTCGCAAGTGTGTATGCTTTTGATGGTCTTACCTTTCTTGTTTCTGCAGCTTGCTTGCATCTGATGTATCTGTTACCTCCTGGTCCTGATACAGTTAACCATGGAAGGTTGAAGCAGAACTCAGGGGCCATAAAGCATCATACCCTGGGCTTGATCATTGTCGATGCTCGAGATGGACTTCGCTATATGATGCAGGTTCCCTGGCTGTGGATCTCGGAAGTGGTTTTTATTATGGCAAGTCTGGGAATTGCCGCGCCGGTCATTGTTGCATTGCCTAAGTTGATCACAAGCCATTATCATGCAGGTGCATGGCTACTGGGAGCCTATGTGACTGCCCGGGCGATTGGTTCGATGCTGGCGATACTCCTTGTTGGACAGCTTTCTCGCATCCGCCATCGGGGGTTACTGGTTTATCTGACCTCTATTATGAGTAGTATGGGGGTGGTTGCGTTGGGGTGGTTCAGTGTGCCTATAGCTGTTATCATTGTAGGCATATTTATGGGCTTCTTTGGAGGGCTTGCAGATACTTGGTGGCCGGTACTGATCCAGGAATATGTGCCAGCGGATAAACTGGGCCGTGTTAGTAGTGTCGATCAGATGGGCGCATCGCTGATATGGCCGCTAGGCTTCTTCCTTGCGGGTGAACTCTCAGATACTCTTGGACCCTCATGGGTATTCATTGTGGGTGGCCTTTTTAGTGTTCTTTTACGTATTTGCGCTTTGAGCTTACGAGATATTCGCCACCTAGAATAAATGATGCTGACAAAGCACATCGTTTGTATGGACGATGTGCTTTTATATACCCTTTAGGATATTTTGAGCACGAAAAGAAAGAGAAGAAAACGGATCAAATGAGCTCTATCTCAATTTATTTTCGTTCTCGTTGACGGAACTCTCTGAGTTGTTGTTCGGCCTGGTTCTTGTGCTCTTCGGCGAATTGATAAATAGGACTTTCTGGACGTAGTTCTCTGAGCTCTTTTTCTGATTGAGCTAACGCTTGCAGTAATCGTAGAAATTCGTTGGCCTGCGGTTCCTGGTTTCTTTCTGTCCAGTGTTCTGTGTACCTGCATTGTCCCAGTCCAACCATGATGAATTCGTCCTGGAGGGCTGGGTCGTTGGCCTGGATGCCAAAGTAGCGTAATACCTGATTGATGGCTCCAAAACCAAACGTCGCTGTGCTTAATGCAACCTGACCATCCTGCCAGATGATGGCCTGCTGACTGCCTGTTCCTCCCAGAAAACCAGCCTCGACATAGGCGATAGGCTCCGTTTCTGAAAGTTGTTGCGCGAAATCAGCAATAAATGTTCTGATGATGATTTCTCCTATTTGTTCGGAATGGACATGTGATCCAGCCGTGTTGCGGAGCTCCAGTTCGTTCCAGAAGGCAATGGTGAGTGGTATCATCTGTAAATCGTATCTGAGCGGAATCACGCATGCGGCCGGATATTCAAGAGGGACAGATGTAAGGATATCTCTCCCGATAAAAGCCGTTAATTCGTATCCCATAAATCCTCCACGCTACTTTTCGTTTTTCTGCATGCCTATGTATGAATTTTTACTTTTAGCGGTCTCTTCCAATACATATCCTCGGCAAATATTTTTCTCTTCTTTGATTGAAACGTTTGAATGCAGGAAAAGTAGCAGGAGAAAATCTTTGTGTTTACAGTATTTATTGTTTTAGGTGTGGCTCTCCGTTTTTCCAGGGGGAGGATGGAGGGGGAGGGGTGCGAGGACACCTCGCGCTCCGGCATGGGCTGCCGCCCCTGCACCCCGCTTTGCTCCTGATAGACTGAAAGCCTTAGAAGTGGCACATAATCCCCTCTCCCGTTGTCAGACAGGAGAGGGGCTAGAGGGTTTCAAACTATTATGGGTAACTTACTACGGTGACTGGGACGTCTGGATTGGCGCTGGTGGCTGATCCACCGGTATCGTTGACGACGTGTTGGGTACCACCAGATCCAGATGTGGAGAGGAAGATGGTGAGCAGATCGTGGAGGCTTGAGGCTGGCAGCGTGCTGGGAACTTCAAATGCGTGGGCGGCATAGATGTCCACACCCTGATTGAAGAAGTTATAGCTGGCCATGCCATAGCCGTTGAAACTGGTGACGGTATTGGCAATCTTGAAGGCTGCCCAGCCGTCGACACCGGGAGCCTCCATCCAGGCCGCCTGGCTGGGTGGATCGTAGGGCATTTCGTTCTGGAAGAAAATGTCTGTGCCACCATTTCCGTTCCAGATGACCTCATATTTCTGGTAGTGCTCGACGAATAGGCCATATGCGGTCACATTGTTGCCGTTGACAATGACACCGGTATCGGCAGTATTGCTTGTCCAGCCGACGCCATTGCCGTGGTCTGCGCGCCATGCCCAGATATCATCAAGGATGACATTGTTACTGTTAACGATCAGACTGGTTGTGGCGCTACCAGGCTGCGCTCCGCCAATGCGGAAGAACACATCCGATAGGGTTGTCGGATCAGATGCATTCTGATCACCGCGTTCGTGGCCATGGTCGTCGCGCTCATGATCACTGCCAATCTGTAGCAGTACCCGTGAGTTTTTAGCACCTGCGTCGAAGAGTATTCCTGAGAGCATAACCCCTCTGGCACTATCGACAGTCATTGCCGTATTGCCCTTATCAGGGATCAGGGTTGGGAAACCGAGTCCGAGTACTACTGTATCGGGCCGTGTGACCTTGAGGCTCTGCTTTAGATGATAGATGCCGGGTGTCAGGATCAGGTTCCTGCCGGACTCCAGAGCAGCATTGATTTTCTCAGCGGAGTCTGTAGGGCGGGCGATAAAGAATTTTTTGAGGGAAATGGATGAGCCGGGTGTTGCCCCACTACCCCATGTTGTGCCTGTGGAGTTGTGCTGTACCGAAGGCACGAAGACGTTGTACTGTTTATCTGCCCCCATATATAAATATGGTGCCTCGCGTGTCACCGGACTGGTTGCCAGAGTGGTATATGGTCCACCGCACGATGTTTGAGCAGGAAAACATTGGGCCGGCGCATTTGTCACCCCCGAAAATACCTGATTCCAGACACCATTGGTCCAGCCATCGAGCTGACTATTTCTGACCAGCCACTGCTGTTGTGAACCATTGATGACGGTGCCGCCATCAAACTGCGAATCGGCGATAAAACCGCCACTCGCATATGAAGGGGAAGTACAATAGTCCATCAGAGTGGTGGCCCCATTGATGTGGACACGACGCATCGGTGCGGCCTGTGACACTGCCCAGAATTCGCCGCTATAGCAGCCGGCGTTTGGCGTCGTCACATTGATGCTCAGGTTCGACAACGAGCGCCAGAAGTTGTCGAGCGCGATACAGTTGTTGGCACCGAAGCACTGATTACGCACATCAATAGATCCGTTAATGGTAACATCGTTCGGCGAGAGGCCAAGTCCTGCCACAGTAGTATAGTAGCCGACCTGAAAATTGAGCGGAGCCGTACTGGATCCATAGGTGCCAGGTTCGAATAGCAGGGCATAGCGTTGCGTGCCAAACTGGTTGGAGATCTGCTGATTTGCCACCATATCGACCGTTGCCTGAATATCGCTTAGTGGCATACTGGGGTTGAAGATATAGACATTTGAGCCGAAGTCGGGTTGGCCGGGCGACGTCGGAGGAGCCGCCAGTGCTGTGCTGACGTTGCTGGTAGTCAACACGCATGCGAAGGCCACAAAGGCACATACGGCGAAAATTGAACAACGACGTAGCTGTCTACTCGTGGTGTGGGCATGCTGCGTCCGCCATGTATCTGGCTTCCAATGCCAGCGGGGAAGGAACGTGAGTAAGTTCATCTCCTCATCTCCTTATCTCTAATTTGCCGCCACCATGCGGCGCCTGCACCTGTTCATTTGACTGCACTGCCATACCAGGTATTTGCCCGAACTGGTACGTCAGCCTCGGGTTTCCATAGAGCGCGGGCTTTTCAGGCGATCTAGTCTGGTCCTGCTCTTTAATATCCATATCGAAATCATTTGATTTATAATGGACTTTATAAACTATTTAGCCCGAATATCTCATAGTATAGCATGAGAAACCGGTTTATACAATGTATGTTTGAATTTGATCAGGACTTTTTAATTTTCCTCTTCCTGGCGCCTACGGCGCCGGAGTCTGGTTCTGTGGGCGGCCACGGCCGCCCACAGAATACACACTACACCAGAAATACTCTGTATGTGATTTGCCTGACAGTTACTCCCGGCTGAAAATTAAAAAGCCCTGGAATTTGATCGATTTGCTCGGCTATATGTGCGCGTTTTTTACATGTATTTAACAATTAGTAATGAGCTATATCAATAAATATATAAAATCCGTGTAAATCATTTAGTGGTATAATTGTTATATATTATTAGCGTCAGGCAGATATTCTTTTCAAAATATATAACTTGTTCTTATATCCGGGACACAGCATGCATCTTATGACTATCTCTTCATAGGAGAAAAAGGAGATTATATGTCAGATTGGCAACCTCAGGTAACCAGAAAAGAAACTTTTATCAATATACGTAAGCTGGCAGCCCTTGATATGGTCTTGCATGGTCCTCGATTTGTGCTGATCGAATTTGGGCTGGCAGTGATTTTTTGTGCGGGCTTTGGAGTTTTTAGCCTTGTTTCATTTTTTCAAAACCCTAATCATCCGCTTTTTACGCTCCTTATAGGAGTAATGCTGGCATGGATTGCTCTGAACTACGTGACGTTATTACTTTATAGCATTGTTATTGCCAGGCATCAGGAGTCCCGGCAGGAGGTCGCGGTTGAACTTGAAAATAAGGAGATTGATGCAAGGAGATATACATTCCAATCGATGTGGTTGTTGCTGCTGCCACTTTTTGTTCCTATTCTTGCGCTAATGCAAGAGTCGCAGCGATCTCATTGAAGGTCCTTCTAAATAAACTTAAAGTCAAGCAGGAGCTTTTTATATATGATGTCATAAAATGTATTTTATATTTTATGACATCATATATAATACCACTTTTGATGATTGCAGAGTTGAATGCCCTGGGGGGAGAATCAGGGAGCATGCAGATCAAGCACGTATTCAATGTTTGGTCCAGGTTGTTTAGCCTTCTTTGATGATGGTGGCTTGCTTCATGGCAAGAGAGACGAGTTCGGCATTTCCCTGGGTTTGTCCGCCATCGGGCAAGGTAAGAGTATCCTCCAGACCGATGCGTATATCATAGCCATAAGTCAGTGCAACATCGAGGATGGGCCAGGTTGTGCTCTCAGTGCCGTGTAATAATCTAGGTAACTGAAGATTTGTCTGGTTGAGCGCATAAATGATTTCAGCTATAGTATTCATGGCTGCTTCGGTTTCAGTTTCTGCTGGCTCGATCAAGATACGCAGACATTGTTCACGTAGACCAAGTTTTTGTAGCAGTTCAACTTCTGCTGCGCTTGAGATACCCGCTTCTATTCCTACTCCCAGATTACGCAAAGCTTGGCAGAGATCGGCGACACCTTGTTCAGAAAAGTTGACCGATGCGAAATCAGGCAAAACTCGCCAGTCCTGAATATTGCGCAACCGCAGCGAGAGATCCGGCTCAATCCAGATACCCGTACTCACACCGACTGCGATACCGGGACAGCGCGCACGAACAGCGGTCAGCGCGGCCGCTATATCCTGTGGGAGAAGTGATTGTTTCCCATCGGCCTGCCGAGGATGAATATGAAGTGCTTGCGCCCCCTTTGCCACTACAGTTTCTGCATCTCTCGCCAGTTCCTCTGGAGTCAAAGGCAGTGCTGGATGTGCTCCAGGTTCTCTGCTTCCATTAAGGCATGCTTGGATTAACAATTCATAGCTCCTTTTCTGATCATATATCACACCCAAACTATGCGCTTGAGCATCTCTTGATGGGCTATTTTTGCTATTTTCGCCGCAAAAAGCATACCTGATTTGTCTAAGATTCGCAACACACTACACAGAATTGCATGGCTTGATGTATAGCAGTATTGCGGATTCCCTGTACAGGAACTTTTGATACTCTCGGATTGAACGGATGGTGGCATAGAGCTACCGAGAAGCGTTTGGGTAGCCTGATTAAGTAGCGTACCCAAACGCTTCTCGGCACCGATACTGGCTATGGTTGAGCGGTTGTGATATCTAACTCCCAGCGCTCAAAGGTGCGGATTGGCTCGAAGCCCATCGAGCGGTAAAGGGAGACAGGGGCGACGGCACCGCCATCTACTCCAAGTGTAACCGTAGTGGCTCCCTGCTGGTGAAGATAATTTAATGCGATGGTCATCAACATACGTCCCGTCCCCTTACCACGCTGGGTAGGATCTACAGTTAAATTAGAGATCCAGGCCGATGTTTGATCATCTGTATTGTCGGCATCACGATTGAATAATACATGGATCGTACCCATCATGCGAGTATCGTCAGTTTGGTCAACGGCAACAAAGAAACCTTGTCGGTTGCCTTCAAGATCACTGAGGAGCGCGTCCATCGGAATCGGATGATAGTTCCAGGTGGTTTCCCAGGCACGGTTCAACGTTTCCAGTAGTGTTGCCTCTTCACCTTTACGCAAGGTACGCACAGTGATACCCTCGACCTTGCGGAGCGGTAATGGACTGGTTGGAACTGCTCGTGACATCATATGGCCTGTACGCAGGAGTATAAAATTTCTTTTCTGCAATGCCGTTTTTGCCCAGATCGCGCTGGAGGACGTAGGAATGCGTAGCCGTATGTTTGATCCTGTTTGTACTGTTAGCCGTACATGATCGACCAGTAATAGTGCCAGCGTATTTTGCCTGAATTCAGGTAGGAGAGCAAGTCGCGCCTCTACATCATCTTCATCTGGGATGTTATGAATAGCCGCCACACCAATGGCTGTGCCATTCTTTAGGAGGAGCCAACTATTGGTGGCCCAGGCATTCAAGGACCACCAACCGGTGCGTGGCCGGAAGGCGGCCTCGTCAGCGTCCTGTGATGTTCCCCAGATATGCTCCAGGGTCGCGATATCACCCTCTCCTGAAACACGCACCATTTTTACTCCATCAGGATTATGATCTTGTGCTGAAAATAGTGACATCCTCTCTATATCCTCGATATCCTTTGGTGTGCTATCCATTTCTGCTTATTGCTCCCTTTATGTCGATCTTTTTCGATAGATGATTTTAATTGTTATCGCCATTTAAAATGATTTAGTCTGTAGATCTCTAATATATCACATTCTTTGTGGTTATACCCGCACCCCGTGGGAGGGGGTATAAAAACTTTATCACAAGCACACAGAAATGACAAGCGAGAGAGGAGACCGAAGAAAGGGATGATGGTTGCTTGTAACTTTGCTACTTAAGTGATTAGAGAGATGAAGGAAGAGCAGTTTTACGACATACTCAGGTCTGTGTGAATGCTTATTAACTACTGAAAATCCTTAGCGGCGACCAGAACGGTTCGCAGCAGCTGCGCGGCGAGCAGGATTTGAAGTCACTACTTTGGACTTTTTCCTGGGCTCTGCCTGGAACTGGGACTCAGGCACGGCAAAGGCATGATCTTTTTCCTTATAGGTACTCTGAGATCTGCCAAAGCGAGCCGGGCGGCCTGTTCCTCGGCGGCCGTTGCGAGCATTGCCAGCACCTGGGTGCCGTGGACGTGAGACGTCTTCAGACTCCCACTCTGGCGCATCACTGACAAAGCGCTGTCTGGGCTGTCGAGTGTTTTCCAACATTGCATAACTATCACGTGACGTTCGTGTTCGTGGTCCTCGCTCCTGTGTGGAGAAAGACTGTTGGCGATCGCGGGTTGCTGGACGCTCACGTCTCTGCATTGGCTCCTCGATCACTGGAGCTACTGGTCTGACGAATGGTTTCGCCTCCAATGCATCTTCAGCGATTGTCAGGCGCTCCAGCGAGACCGCCTGACCCAAATTCTGGGACATGCGGCGCCATTTGCGTACATCAGATGGTGCCAGCAGCGTAATCGCGCGGCCCTGGCGGCCCATGCGACCGGTACGACCGATACGGTGTGTAAAGAGTTCGCTGGATTCTGGCAGCTCATAGTTGATAACCTGTGCGATCCCCTGAATATCCAGTCCACGGGCTGCGACATTGGTCGCCAGCAAGGTCTGTACCTGTCCATGGCGGAAGGCACTGAGCACCTCTTCACGAGCGCGCTGGCTCTTATTGCCGTGCAATGTACCAACGGTGAAGCCAAGCTTGCTGAGTTGTTTGCCGAGCTTCTCAACGCCAAATTTAGTTTTACCAAAAATCAAGCTACTTTCACCTTCAGCTGAGTTCAATAGGGTGCAAAGCGCGGCCATTTTCTGTTCCTGAGGAACCTGATAGGCAATCTGCTCGATGGTACTCTGACCACCGTCGGCAAGTGTGATAGATACTTTGACTGGATCCTTCAGGAATTTCTCCTGGATTTTAGCGACCCAGGTAGGCATAGTGGCTGAAAATAGAGCCATTTGTCGTGTATCGGGTGTGGTTGCCAGTATTTCTTCAATTGCAGGTGCGAAACCGCTGTCTAGCATCTGGTCTGCCTCATCAAGTACGCAGATGCGTAACTGACTGAGTACGAGTGTACCGCGCTCTAAATGATCCTGGATGCGTCCTGGTGTACCGACGATAATCTGCGATCCATATCTGAGTGCAGACATCTGGCTATTATAAGGACGACCTCCGACCAATAATGCGGTAGTCATACGACGGCTGGCGGCCAGTTTACTTAAGACTGCATTGACCTGAACTGCCAGTTCGCGAGTAGGTACGATTACCAGAGCTTGAACGACACGTTTATCACTGATGCGTTGTACCAGCGGCAGACTATAAGCCAGCGTTTTTCCTGAGCCGGTCGCCGACTGTCCTACGAGATCACTGCCAGCCAGTAAAGCTGGGATAGCCTGGGCCTGAATAGGGGTTGGCTCTGTAATCTCCATTTTTGCCAGTACAGCGCGCGTAGCAGCATGCAAAGAAAAATCCTGAAATGATGGCATGAAAAAAAATCCTTTCGACCATATGCGCCTTTGTGGACGCGCAACGTCTCCCTGGAGTAATAAGTGTCAGCAGGGAGTATCAGGAGCAGACCGTAGTAGGATACGAGAGCAATGCTGCTTGCTGATATCAGGTACGAACGTGAGTGCAGGAAGAGATTTATCTATAGAGGATTGCTCAAAGCCCTTTAGTGTCTTTACCGGGGAACAGTAGATGTGAGTAGTCTGTTCCAGGCCATGCAAACATTCATAACTCTGTGATTATATTTCATTGCATGGGGTTTGTCAAGTTAATAAAGGCAGATGGCCTGAATGCGGCTTCCATGCGCTCAATCATGGTCGGTTATATGGTTAATCGCTTGTATTTCATCGGAGCTAAAGTCTAACTGCTCAAGGGCGGCTACATTTTCTTCAATCTGCTCGATGCGTGAGGCTCCGATCAGGACACTGTTGACGGCGGGATGGTGCAGGCTCCAGGCGATGGCCATCTGTGGCAATGTTTGTCCACGTTGCCGGGCGATCGTATTGAGGCGGCGTACTTTTTCGCGCTTCTCCGTACTGGCCACATTTTCAAGGCTTTTTTTGCCCCATACATGTGTAGCTCGCGACTCGGCTGGCAACTCCTCCCCCAGATATTTGTCAGAGAGCAAACCCTTTGAAAGTGGACTAAACGCGATCACGCCAACGCCATTACTGCGCGTGTGCTCGAACAGGTCCTGTTCGCAGCGACGTTCAAAAATATTATAGCGTTGTTGATGGATCAGGATCCTGGTGAGATGCATATGTTGGGCGACCTGAATAGCCTGTTCCAATTGTGCTCCGGAAAAATTGCTGACCCCGATATAGAGCACCTTCCCCTGGCGGACAAGCTGGTCCAGAGCCACCAGTGTTTCTTCCAAAGGTGTGTGTGGATCTGGTCTATGGGCGTAGAATATATCGACATAGTCCAGTTGTAATCGGCGTAAGGATTGATCCAGACTGGCCACCAGAGATTTCTTCGTGAGCCCTTCCCCATATGGTCCTTCCCACATCCGATAGCCAGCTTTAGACGAAACCAGGAGCTCATCACGTGGCATCGCCTTAAGTATTTTTCCAATCAGTTGCTCGGCGGCTCCGGGAGGGCGACCATAGTTATTGGCCAGATCAAAGTGGGTAATGCCCAGATCAAACGCACGGTAGAGACAAGAACGTGCAGCGGCTTCATCCCGATAACTCCCATACGTTTCATGAGCTCCCAGCGAGATAGCTGACAATTGCAACCCTGAGTTTCCACAACGATGATAGTGCATCTGCTCATAACGATTCTCATTAAATACTTCGGGTTGTTCTATGAATACTTGTTCCATGCGCACTCTCCTTTTTAGGGATCGAGGTATGATCTGTCTCAAGAGAAAAGTCTACTCTTCTCTTTACTGTACACCTGTGTCCAAGTGGCAACCATATCCAGGGTATCAAGACTTGGCATAGATACTCAGTATGTTTATTCCAACTTTTGGTTGAAGGCATACGTTCTTTTATGAGCTACTATATCTGGGTAGTCGTTGGTAGATTGTTTTTGTAACCGACGTTCCCATCCAAGGAGAAAAAATATGTCTATGAAGCCTGATAAAAACAATCAGCTTGTTGTCAGTGTGTTTGATAATCTAGCTAAAGCGAAGCAGGCTCAGAAGGATATCGAGATGTGGGATGAGGCGCAACCTGATGTGAAGCTAGGCGGTAGCGCTATTATCTACAAGGATACTGATGGGAAGATTAAACATGAGCAGAGCTCAAAGTTTGATTGGAAGAAAGGCACTTTGATCGGCCTGTTGCTTGTTCCTCTGACCGGAGGTGTGTTACTGCCGGTCTTTGGTGCGGCTTCCGGATTGGCCGCCGCCTGGTTAAAGGGTATCAAGCGCGAAGATGTTGATAAAATAGCGACTAAAGTGAAAGAGGGCAAGGCAGCTCTGGCAATTCTTTGTGATGAATATGAGGTACCAATGGTATCCGTTGAGCTGAATCGTCTGGGTGGTACCGCTATCACAGGCTACCAGGTTCCCGCCAAGACCGCCTCTGATGTCCAGGATGCCGTACAGCACGCAGAAGATGAAGGCAAACTCAAATCTCATAGTATAGTAAGTTAACCTTACTCTAGAAGACTCCTTCCCTACAAAAAGGAAGGAGTCTTTTGCGTTTAATCATAGCACGATTCTTTTGTGTTTAATCATTTAATCATATGATGATGTTTTTCCATTGTTATGTGGGAAATGTGCATATACATATTTCCCACATAACAATGGAAAAACATCAGCATAAAAAAGCAGTTTCCCGGCAGGGAACGAGTATGAGCAAGAACAGATTGACATCTTTCTTCCTGGGAAGATACGCTAGTGTTAACTGCTATGTAGTTCTTTATATAGAAACCTGAAGGAGATGACGGCTATGGTCAGTGAGCAGAAAACATCTGGATCAGCAGGTATCCCACGTACTTTGGCGCGACTTTTTATGAATGGGCACGTTTCGCTTTATCGTCTAACTGGTGGGGCGATTGGTGGTAAATTGATTGGACTGCCCGCTTTAATTTTAACAACGATTGGACGTAAAAGTGGGGAGCCTCGTGTGACACCACTAACCTATATTCCTGATGGTGAGCGCTATATCTTGATTGCCAGTAATGGAGGCTCCGACCGGGCTCCAACCTGGTGGCTCAATTTGGTTGCCAATCCTGAAGCCAAAATTGAGGTTGGGCGCCAGAAGATTTCTGTACGAGCGAAGACGGCGGATGCACAGGAACGCGCGATCCTCTGGCCGCGTATTGTTGCGCAGGCTCCTAATTATGGAGGATATCAGAAAAAGACGGACCGCGAGATTCCTGTGATAATCCTTACGCGTGTTGCCTAATATTTATCTAACCTCTGTATGGTTCCTCACAAGGCAAAGATCTGCTGACATGCTTGTTGGCAGATCTTTGTTCTGGCAAATCGCTGGTGTGTCCTTTGCAACGTTACCTCTCATTTGGGTAGCGTTTAGGGATAGTGTGGGTTGAGGTTGAGGAAGATGTTTGCGATAGGTTGCTCCCGAGCAACTCACTGATGAGTGGATCAAGGTCAGTACCACCAGGCATATGGTAGATGGGACTTTGCGCACGCTTGCTTTCACGGACACTATGGATTAAGCGGATCAGCTCACTTTTGAGCTTTTTTAATTCCTGCTCATTGAGAGCTGTTCGTTGTAGGCGTGAGATGAGCATGTTGACAGCACTGCCAACCTGCCAGAGCATGTTTTCCTGGCTATATGGTGCGCGTACATTGAGGTTGCCGTTGGCAGCCTCTACCAGTGTTTGTAGGAGTATCTGAATGCCGATGTCAAGCTCTTTTTTCTGTTGGGCCATCTGGCTTTCCAATTGAGCGACCAGTTCAGCCTGATTGGCCCGCTCGATAGCTCTGGTTGCGTTACGTACCCACAGATAGGTAACAAAGGCAACGATGATCTGGATAGCGAGTGGACGTATCAGAATGGTGTAAGAGGTCTCGATTAAGACCTGATGGAGATCAGGGGTATGGGGTTGTATAAATAAATCTAAGCAGATGAATGAGCAGTTGAAAACCGCTATATATAAAACGCTCCTGACCGGCAGAAAAGATACTGCAATAATGATGGATAGGACAAATAAATCGTAGATTGGCACGGCGTTCTGCGTAAGCTCAAAGTTTGGATACGTAAGCATAACCGAGACTAACGCTGCATCGACTGCAATGACCAGTAGAAGTCCTAATGCCTGCACTTTGCCGAACTTGTTTAGAAACATTGCGATTATTGTGACCACCATCAATCCGAGTACTGGAGGCAAAACATGGTAGTTGGTACTTGTTAATCCTGAGGGTATAAAGGCGATACAGGTTAAAAAGGATACTAAAAGCAAGATACTGGCGATGCGCGTGCGATTAAGTGGATCGTCATTGATGTTGACGCTGTTTTTGTCTGGCTCAACAAGTCGATACCACCATGACAAGATGCTCTTCTTTTCTTGCTCTGGGGCCGCAAAAGGTACAGGACCTGGAAACTTCGTGTAGCGGCGATTGCCCGCTGGTCTCTTTACATCCATGCCAAGAGCACTCCTTATCTGTATGTAGTTGCTGGATATCTACCAGCATGCTCTCGCCTATTTACCTGTTATGCTTGTTCTTATGGCAATAGTAGGGAAAACAAGCGGATATCATGTGAGAAACAAATAAGCCATTAAGCTATCGTCAGTGATAAAAATGCTGCTTAAAAGTCAAGCATAGAGAAATAGGTGCTCCTTCGCGAATACTACCAATGAATTATATATTTGTCAATAGTTATGAGATATAGTACTTATCTCATAGAATAAAGGTTATTTTGTGACAATATTGGAGCACAGGTTAGTTTGTTGGATAAAAGTCTGGGTTTTATGTGTTATATGCTGTCGCTGGTGAGGGTATGTTCAGCCACACTCGGGCGCTAAAGCGCTCCAATAGTTCTTTTGCAGGTGGCGTTTGATTGGGCGTACTGCGCCCAATCAAACGCCACCTGCAAAAAATGGAATGGCGGGCCTTAAAGGCCCGAGTGTTGCTGGTGGCACACTCCTCAATGAGAGTGGGAAACAAGCAGTATCTTAGCTCGACTTTGTACAAAAGTCGAGAAATGAGTTCGCAGAATGAGACAATCCAGGACCTTTCTCAGCTCAAAGAGCGAAAAATGTACAAAGTTGAGCTTAGCTGGATTTTGTACAAAAGTCGAGAAAGGAGCTCTCAGAATGAGATAATCAGGACCTTTCTCAGCTCAAAGAGCGAAAAATGTACAAAGTTGAGCTTAGCTGGATTTTGTGCAAAAAGGGGAACGTGGGTTCGAAAATAATGGGTGATCAGGCACTCAGTTCGCCGGTCTGTCTGGCTTCAACTTGCGTATAGAGCAGTTGTTGCATGGTTTTGAGGTTGGAGATGATTTGTTTGGATTTATAAAGCACAAAGCTCAGGTCGGTAAACGCTGCTTTGTCCTGGTTGCGTAACTCATTACGTCTGGCTTCTAAACGGGGCAGTATGTTTTCTATCTTGGACATTGGCTCGACCGCCATTTGTTCACCATGCAGAGATTGTGCAATTGTGTCCAGTGCGGCTGTGATGGTGTTTTTAAGCGGAGTGAGGACAGTGAGAGGCGAATGTGAGGGCATGTTTAGTAAATATGCTTCAAGAGCGATGAGGTTTTTGGCTAATTGATCGGCATTGGCAATGAGTCCCTGGCTAATATTTTTGTCGAAAGGATATCTCTCTGGCTCGTTAAGGGCTCGATTGATTGCTGCTTCGGCATTTGTCCGTGCCAGGTGTGCCTGCTTACGGGCCTGGTGAATATCCTCGGGATCATAGTGGTCAGGGTCGATATATGCGTCCATGACTCTTGCGTAGTAGTGTTGTAGTGTCTCTAATCTGTCGGCGATATATGTGGATATCCTGAGATGTTCCCAGGTCGGCCAGCAAAGATAGACTAGTAATGCAAGTATGCCACCGATGATAGTATCAATGATGCGATAAAAACCCAGTTCAATGATATGTTTATCAACAAAGGTTAAGAGCACAATAATTTCGATCGTTACAAAATAAGAAAAAAGGCCATAGTTAACAATCAGCAGGGCATAGGCACCGAAGGCTGCAATAACCTCTACAATGAGCAGCGTCCCATAGGTCGGCGATAGGAAGTCCAGGAGTACTGAAATAGTCAATACTCCTAGAATTGTTCCGAGCAGGCGTGCAATACCGCGAGTAAAAGTCGTTGAAAAGTCTGGTCGGAGTACAAGTATCGCTGAAATCGGTATCCAGTAGCTACGCTCAATAGGCGAAAAGCGATAGATAATGGAGGCGATGACCATAAGAATCGCCAGCCTGACGGCGTGTCGAAAAGCCGTAGAATGGAGGGTGAAATTGGCCTGAATCGTTGAGAATGGATTTTTGAATTGAATCCCAGGATGTCTGGGTAGACGCAAATGCCAGTGTGGTAGATGGACATGCCAGGAGAGGATTTTATTGCTTTTATGTAACAAGCGTGCTTGCTTGTCAGCACTATGTAAGTAGTTACGTAAAGCTTTATAATGTATTTTGATTTGTTGTAAGCGGTAATTATCAGGCTCTTGCTCCACAAGTTCTTTGATCAATGCATCGGCGGCTGCATAGTGTTTCGCTAGTTTGTTCAAGGCTGTTCTTTGCTGAATACCGTCAGCAATACTTTGCAATATCGCTGCTATTTCTTGTTTGATACTGTCATTTTTGTGTGTGTGTTGCTTATCCTGGTAATAGGCAAATAAATCCAGCGCATCATTGAGGATGGTTAAGCGTAAGCGAATACTGGTGGCTTGCTCAAACAGACGATAATATATTTTGGCTTTTTTGCCAACCGGCTTATTTGATGTAAATGTTTCTTCAGCGTGGTTCAACTCTGTATCAGTCTGACGTATGTTGTCAATATCATTGGTATCGCTGGCATAGTCAGACAGAGCCTGGTAGGTGTTGGTGAGTACGCTACTCTCTGAGCCAACTTGTTGTCTGAATGGAACAAGCGAAAGTGCTATTTGCAGTAGTGCTCCAATGAACATCAACAGAGCCTGGAGTAAGGCCTGTACAGGACTGAGCGTAAAGTGTGTTAAAATAATCATCGCGATAGTTGATTGAAGTCCAATAATCATCGCATTCAAGCTGATGACTATGAACAGGCCTGTCGCAAAACTCCAGAGACCGATCGCCAGGATTGAAAGCCACGGATATGGTTCGGTCAGCGCGCCTATGCACGCTGAGATAGCTACTCCCAGAGCGGCCAATAGCATAGTACGCAGGCGTATGCTATGTGTTGCCGTCAGGCTGACAGTACCCAGGCTCGATGCACCACCCGCGATGGAGACGCCTTCGATGATATGTCCTGTCATGATACCAATTGCCAGTGGCAGCACAAAGGCGAAGGTACTGATAATTGAACGAGTAATAACGAGCTGAGAGCGATCGAGTTGAAAGACCATCTTCAAGGCATGCTGGAGAGCCTTGAGCCAGGATTGGCTTTGGACCCGTATATTATTTTTGGAATGTTTCTTTTTTCCTACAGTTCCTGTTGTTGATTCCATAGATTTTTAGTTCTTGCCACCAAATACTAGCTGTTTCTTTCTTTCTACACCTTATTATTTTTCACGATAATTGGCCCGATAACGATACATCTCCCCTGAGCAAACTCATCTTTGAGACAGCTTCATTCGTATATACATAAAGCTCTCATTATAGAGTGAGAATGTGTCCCATTTTGTATGCAGCAAATGGAGGAGTCAATCAGGATGCCATCAGATGCACCCGGTTTTACACTAGGAATAGAAGAAGAATATTTTATCATTGACCCTGAGACGCGGGAATTGTCCTCGTCAGCGAAGACTGTGCTGTCCAGGGCACAGGCCCAATTAGGTGAACAGATTCAGCCAGAGCTACAATTATCGCAGGTGGAGAGTGTCTCCCCTGTATGTGCTACTCTGGCAGATATCCGTCGGTCGTTAGTTCAGCAGCGCCGTTCTCTCATCGATGCAGCGGCAGCGGCAGGCAAACAGATTGCCGCCGCAGGGACACATCCATTCTCCCACTGGGATACGCAAGAAGTAACGCCAAAAGAGCGTTATCAGTCGTTGTTGCAACAGTATCAACAGCTTACCCGTGAGCAGGGAATTCAAGGGTGCCATGTGCATGTTGGGCTGCCTGATCCTGCTTTTGGCCATGCTATCCTTAATCGGGTGCGTTCCTGGCTCTCTCCGTTGCTGGCCCTTTCAGCCAATTCCCCTTTCTGGCTAGGTGAGGACAGCGGCTATGCCAGTTTTCGTACCGAGGTCTGGATGCGCTGGCCATTGTCTGGTCCGCCTCCTCTTTTTGCTTCACTGGAAGCCTACCACGGCTTGATTCATTCGCTGGTGGCGATTGGTGGTATTGAAGATCCCACCAAAGTATACTGGGATCTGCGGCTCTCAGAGCGTTATCCAACGCTGGAGTTCCGGGTGACCGATATTTGTCTGACGATTGATGAAGCCGTCATGGTAGCTGGCCTGGCCCGTGCGTTGGTGCAGACCTGCTATGAAGAAGAGTTAAAGGGTACGCCATATGCTGATGTCCATCAAGACCTTTTGCGTGCATCACATTGGCGTGCAGCCCGCTATGGTCTGGATGAGAAATTGGTCGATGTGAATGAGCAACAAGTTATACCTGCCCCTGAATTGGTGCAGCGTTTACTCGCCTTTGTGCGGCCTGCTCTGGAGGCTGAGGGTGACTGGGATGAGGTTTCGCTGCTGGTCGAGCGTGTGTTGCGCGAAGGAAATGGTGCCGCTCGTCAGCGGGCTGTCTATCAAATGACCGGTGATATGCAAGCAGTGGTTGACTTTATCGTAGCCGAGACCGCAGCCGGAATTAAATAAATTCTCCTCTAGAAACTCTACTCACCCGGGTGAATCTGGCGTTGAGAAACGCAGAAAGAGCCGCAATTATGAAAATTGCGGCTCTTTCTGCATTCTTGTGCTATTGCGGGGATTTGTCGGCAGTGCTGACAAATCCCCGCAATAGCACAAGAAAAGTCTGTTTGATACCGCAGGTATCAAACAGACCTGAATACTTACTTTATGTTATTATACGAACTTCTATATTGCATACTAACGCATAAACATATAGAAAACTATCAAAGCTACAACTATAATAATAAATACAATCCAGAGTATAATACTTTCAGTTTTGGACGATTTTGCCATCTGTCGACTGACACGTTCTGAACGGATTCTAGCACTTTCTTCAGCTGTAAAAGGATTCGGTTTTTGCATTGGTTCCATCCTTTGCTTTTCTTAACTGACTATTATTGCAATTAGCTTTTATAAATATTACATTATGCTATAAAATCTTGTCAAGGGTAATGAAGCTGTATTTTCTTGTGGATCATTATGTAGAGAGGATTCTTACCTCTTGCCAGCCATAAAAATACATCATACAATGAGCTTGATTTAAAGCGTATATCTGGTAACAAAGAAGTCAAAAAGCTATATATTGATATGTATGTATTTATGGGTATTGTAATCAGCTGATTTTGTCAACAGTAAGGAGCAGATATGCAACTGGCCTTCCTTGTAGGTATCACAACACTCTGCATTACAGTTTTTGTGTACCTCTGGTTAGCAGGTTTAGAAAAGACCAGGAAAACAACGATCCTGGCTGGACAAAGTTTTGTACCAGGCACGACCCCTATTTCTCGGACCTCAGTTGCAGATGCGGATACAGCTTCGTGGGAAGAGACTGCGACAGGCCATTTATCTTCTCCAGATGCGCTATCTTTATCGGCTTCGATATCTACCTCTGCTTCAGCATCAGGATCAAATGGGGGCGGTCAATCGTCATCCTCGCTATCAGCGCCTGAAACTGAGCTTTCTTCAGCCGATCACCTTGACATTCCCGTCTGGCAACGTAAGAGATCTTTGGATGAGATGAGCAGGAATAGTTTTCAGCTTGAAGATACGGTCGTTTTGCAGACTCCGTCACCAGCGCCTCTTGATAGTGAGTCCTATTATTTGCTTAAGCGCAGGCTGTGCATTACTTATAGTCGTCGGCTTCCTGCAGGAAAAGCTTGCTATATTTCAATCAAGATTGCTGGAGATCTGAATGATCTTTCCGCAATGTCCAGAAGTCAGCATACGACCTTGCAAGCGGCACCTAATAACTGGTTGCAGATCAATGCGCAGGATCCTACGCCAGTATTACAGGCAGAACTGCACTTTGTTGAAGGTGAATTTAGTTGTAGCCGGAAAGTGCTACGGCATCGTTTGCATAGACACGATGAAACCGAATTCCAGTTTGTCGTGAAACCACTAAAGGATGAGGACTGTCTTGTGACGGTTGAACTGTTCTATATGCGTGAAACGGCTTCGACAGCATCTCAAAATGAGACACAGATAGTTGCGGAAAAGGTTCTACTGGCCAATCTGGTCATTACTGCTACCAGTTTCTTTGGCCTTCATGCGGGACAGCTAGAACTGGTGAAGCGACTGGTAAGCATTGCGGGTGTCTTATTACTGCTTTTTCTGGCGATTCACGATGGACAATTTGTGACTAATTGTGATACCAGCCAGCTTAATTGTACAACCGATAGCAGTAAGTTATTAGAGTACTTTATCCTGATACTCGCAAACATTGCCAGTATACCTATGCTGGATGCACTCAATGCTCGCATCTCCACCTCACGCTATTGATGAGTGCAGGGTAGACGAAGAGGCTGAAGATAGCTTATCCTATACAAGAAGAAGACGTTTTCTTTTTTGTTAGGAGATCAATGCATGATCGATGTCTGTGTTATTGGGATTTCAGGTTTTGGGGATACGCATTATCATGATCTGGTGCGTGGGGTTGAGCATGGTTCTGTGCGCCTGTTGGGAGCGACCGTGATTAATCAGGATGAGGAGGTAGAGAAATGCCAGCGTTTGCGCTCTCTTGGTTGTGAGCTTTTTACGGATTATACGGAGATGCTGGAGCGTTTTAAGGGCCAGTGTGACATTTGCTTTATTCCTACTGGTATCCCTCTTCATGCTGTAATGACGGTGGCGGCTTTGCAGGCAGGCGCGAATGTATTTGTAGAAAAGCCTGCTGCCGCCACTATTCAGGAAGTACGAGCCATGCAGTCCTGCGCGACTGAAATGGGACGTTTTGTGGCAGTTGGTTTTCAAACTATGTATGCTCGCGAAACATTCTGGATGAAGCGTGCTATCTTAAAGCAAGAGATTGGCACCCTACAAGCGATTAAATGTTATGCTCTCTGGCCACGGCTAGATAATTATTATACACGTAATAACTGGGCTGGCCGTCTGAAAATAGCTGGGAAATGGATTCTTGATTCACCTTTTAGTAATGCGGTGGCGCATCAATTAAATATGCTGTGTTTTCTAGCAGGGAGCGAGTTAACTAGATCGGCCTCTTTAAAAAGTATCCAGGCCGAACTATATCGTGGACATGAAATTGAGAGTACGGATACGGCTTGCTTGCGTGTCCTTACCGATACTGAGGTTCCGCTGTACTTTCTGGTGACGCACTGTTCTGAAGAACTGGCTGGACCTGAAATTGTCGTTCGTGGTGATCGCGGTGAGATTCATTGGACCACTCATCGTGTAACTATCACGCGGGCCAATGGTACGCATGAAGAGCGTGAATGTGATACGGGTCAGGAACTGCGCGATCGTTTGATGGAGCATCTCATACAT
Organism: Dictyobacter alpinus; assembly: GCF_003967575.1. NCBI lineage: Bacteria > Bacillati > Chloroflexota > Ktedonobacteria > Ktedonobacterales > Dictyobacteraceae > Dictyobacter > Dictyobacter alpinus. The sequence continues at coordinate 1,741,208 of NZ_BIFT01000002.1, read as the reverse complement.
AAGGTATCCGATCCTGATAGCTTTGTCTGTGATCTCGATATTGCAGGTGCGCACGTACGCAGTTTTAATGGTGCCCATGAATCCTCATCTATTCATCAGCTAGATGCTCCATTAATACAACGTTACTCAGAAGCTGGATCCGTTAAGACTGTTATTGAGAATATTGATACTATTATTCGTGAAGCTTTTGTCGAGGAGAAACTATTTAGTGAGCTGAATGTTCCCTGGTCTCAGCCAGGCAAGATAGTTTCTTTGTCGCACTACGACTATTTCCCCAAAGACTGATTGGAAGATACAAGAAGGGCATGTCCTATCCATGCCCTTCTTGTATCTTTTATGTTCTAGAATCTAGACAACCAGGATAGGATCGCCGGCAGGTATAAAATGCATAGCGATATCTTCTAATTGAGGCTGTAACCATTCTATTAGATAGTGCATACCAGCTTCTTCACTGGTGGCGTGTCCAAGAATAATCAGCGCCTTGTTGTGTCCTGTCGCGATGGCGTCGCGCACATATTCGCAGGCCTGCCACTCGACAGTTTCACCACAGAGCACGACATCCAGGTCCGCCATGTGCAGGGCCTTGATCTGATTTTGGCCACCGATTGCTCCCAGCAGCATACCGACCCGCTCACAGGGCATATTGAGATCTCCCACCACACGCAGAGTAGGACGTGACAATTTTTGCTTGAGTTCCCCAATTAATCCTGATACCGTAGTGGGAGGAATGTGGACCACATACCGATTGTCCGTATGCTCAAAGCCTTCCCAGTCCAGGGCTTTTTCAACCCCGACTTGAATGCCATCTGGCTCATGCATATGCCAGTAATCATGGAAACGCCAAATCGTCAGATTATGCTCCTCAATGAAGGCCCGCTTGGCTGTATAGACTGGATCATCGCCGAGCCATGCGGTATTATCTCGATGCTCATAGAAGGTTGGCTCGTGGGTGATGATAAAATTGGCGTTGCGCGCGACTGCTTGTTTCAAAACATCCATGCTGGCGGTGAATGTGGTCACAATACCTGTAATTTCTCTTTTTGCATCACCACATTTAATGGTATCAACAGAATCTACTAGCGGTGCCCCTGGTATCCTGGCCACGATGAGATCAATGACCTCTTGAATAGTCTTTGACATACCTGTCTTCCTCTTGGTTGTACTGACCCATGCCAGAAAACACATCTGCTCTGGCCATGGATAGATAGTATTCGCGAATGCCTTACGCTTATAGCATAGCATGTTCTGATTACTGTCCTCCCGGATGAGCATAAAATATTTATGTAATTTTGAGGTATTTATGGCATTGGTAAGATCTAAAAATGTTATACTCGTGGAGGATATACCAGAGGATAAAAGCACTGGAGATGTTTTTTTGCCTATCACTATAATTTTTATAGGAAGGAGTTACATCATGCAAACTCAAAGCGCACGACTCAGCGATGAGGAAATTCAAGTGCGGCTATTAGGAATTTCTGATTGGCAATTAGAGCGAGGTGAATTGCAAAGTACATTCTCACTGGCTTCTTTTCCACAGGCGATCTTTTTTGTTGATGCGATTGCGCATATTGCGGAAGTTGAGCAGCATCATCCTGATATTGGCATTGCTTATGATAAGGTAACTCTGCGCATAGCGACACATTCTGCGGGTGGTATTACAGAGAAAGATTTTAAGCTTGCCCGCCGCGTTAACCAGCTCTGGCAGGTATTGAGTGCTTTGTAAGTAACAGTTTATTTGTCATTTGTGCTTTCATGGATACGTTTTCAGGCAACTTTGAAAACGTATCCATTTTGCTAGATACTACAAGTACTTTATATTGATGTGTTAGCATATATGCAGGTGCAACGTTTCTTTCTTACCCGAAGGAATACAATGCACCATCTCAAGAATATGCAAGTTATTCTGCGCAAGGAGTTTTTAATTATGGCTTCATCGACTACTGGTAAAGTTCAGGTGGGAGATAAAGCACCTGACTTTACATTACCAACTCAGGATGGGCGTATGGTGAGTTTAAAGGACTATTGGGGTCAGCAGGCGATAGTGCTCTATTTTTATCCTAAGGATGATACCCCCGGCTGTACAGCCGAGGCCTGCGCCTTTCGGGATAGTTATGAAGTATTTAAGGATGCTGGTGCCGAGGTGCTTGGTGTGAGCTCTGATTCTGTCGCTGCTCATCAAAAATTTGCCACGAAGCATCGCTTGCCTTTTCTTTTATTGAGCGATAAAGATGGATCTGTGAGAAAGGCATACGGTGCCGTTTCTGTGCTTGGTCTGTTACCAGGACGGGTAACATATGTGATTGATAAAGAAGGTATTGTACGCCATGTCTTTTCTTCTCAATTTGCTGCTGAGCAGCATATCGGTGAGGCCCTGTCAACCTTAAAAGCTGAGAAATAAGTATGTAGAAGCTGTTTTTTAAATGATGATGTGCGCCACAGCATACCATAGTACACTCTGGCGCACATCGTCATTAAGTCATATGAGAGCACCGTTGATGCTCCATACTTAGCAAGTATGAAGGTCAAGGGCAGCAAAGACTATCTCAAGTCTATTTGCTTGTTTCGACTGTGGGCTTTTCTGTGCTTGCGGGCATTGTTTGTTCTGCACTAGGTGCTTTGCCAGCATTTTGTCCGCGTGCCACGCGCTCCAATTCGAGTTGTGAGCGCTCTTTTTGACGGCGCGCACGTCGAATATCAATCAGCTTATTCCAGGCTTTATAGAGGATAGGATTATAGATATAGTCCTGTGTGTTGATTACCAGTCGGGAGAAGCCGTCAAAACCTTTTTTAAATTCATAGACACCCCACATCTCTTCACCAGGCTTCAAAATATTCGGGATCGCGCGGAAATCGAAGAAGCTACAGCCGTGCTCTCTGGCCCATAGGAAGCAATGATATTGGATCAGGTAGGTTGCTTTAAGATTGCGCTTACTATTGGTAGAACCACCAAACATATCCCAGCACCAATCGCCCATTTTGATCAGCATTTTGGTGGCGATTGCTTCTCCATCGTGTTCGGCCAGGAAGAGTACCGCCTGTCCACGCTTTTGATAGCGTGTGAACATTTCTTTATGATAATCTTTGCCATGAATAAAGAAGTCATCGCGCTCACCTGTGACAGAGAGAATATTATAATAGGTATCAAAGTCCGCGTCTGTGGTTGCCTCACGGATGGTAACACCTTTTCTCTGTGATGAGCGTACATTTTGCCGCCAGGTCATCTTAAAGTTGGCGAGCAGAGTCTCTGGATCTGGTCGTAGATCAAGGACCCAGCTGCGGCGCGAGACACCTGTGTGGGTATTTGTGTGAAATCCCAGCCTCTTGAAAGCACTGAGCCACTCCTCAACGCGGGCATCATCGTCTGGAATATTTGGATCTATGCGCAGGACAATGGCATGTTCCTTGCGGGCAATTCCCTGGGCATGCTTGACCAGAGCGGGCAGAGCGGGCGAATCTGGTCCCTCTAATACTGGACCACGAATACAGTAAAGGTAATTCAAGTGTAACACTGGCAAGGGGATCGCAACTGCATGTAACTGCATAACGCCGATCAATTGTCCATCTACCAGTGCTCCTAGCCGATAGACACGCGTTTTAAGATACTGATTGAGTTCTCCCCATTCATACGATTGCATAAGATGTACATATTGTTGTTGACTTACGAAGGCATTCCACTGCTCTCGGTCTGTAATCTCTTGAATAGTTATATGAGTTGATGTATTCATGATAGATAATACTTTCCGCTGAATTATGGATTGATACCGATGTTCCTTACAATAGACACGTGCATAACTGTTCAACACAATATGATTCGGTGCACTTTTTGACATCTTATACTCATTGCTTGATGCCTGCTTCCAGGGTGGTCTTGTGCGCAGAGGTAGCGCAAATCTTCTGCGCAGATTCCTACATGCTAACGTCTTTCTATCATTCTTCACTTTGTCATCACTTCAGTTGAGCCGCTGCCCTGGTATAGGACGACAAGCTATGCCATATAGCTCTGTTGACATGAAGCACAACATCCTAAAAAAACGCTCATTCTGCTTTGTTCGTGTTCTCTGCCCTTGTGACTATCTTCTTCTGCTTCGCACCGTGAATCTCTCTGTGCTACAGAACAGTTATTCTTTCAGCACTTTATTTGTATACCATATTTCATAGCTGAACCGATAGCAGACAGAACTTTTGGATTATCCCGGGACGCGTATTCGTAGGGATTGGGCTGTAATCAAAAATCTGCTTTTTCGACACAGCCGTTAAAAAGCGCGGCGAATACTCGCTATAGCTTAATTGACGCTGTGGCTGCTTAGGTTTTATGCATCATGGTAGGGGATAGTCGGCTCCTTCTTTTGAAGATGAACGCTATGGTGAGTGATTTTTTGCGGCTTATCAGTCGATTGCAGATAAAGCGTATTGCATGACTATTTTTTCGCTTTAATGGCGAGAAAATTGGCCTGCGTATATAGTGATAGTACGTGTTTTCCTTTGAGGTTATGCGATATGGTTAGACATGGCTTGTTGCTTGAACTTAGAGAATGCTACGTTCAGGCTGGAATGATGCTTTGCGTGTGGATGTTACCGCTAGGATGAAGTGTCGGCACTAAAACGGACTTTCTCGGTAAAACCATTGGACTTTACTTAGTTGCGCCGGTTAAGCTACATTATTTTTCTCTCATTTTTTGTGTATCGGTAGTAACTAGTAGTAAGTCTTTACCCTAAAACACATTGTTCAACGTCTTGATTCTATAAATTGAACTGTGTGTGCATTGACAGTGCTTTTACTATGAGTGCATAAAAATTGGAAATGCCACCATTTTTACACTCACATAAGACAGTTCAGTTATTGAATAGCAGATTCGTAGATGACATCATAGTGTTATATAGTGGAAGAGTATTTGTTAAGTACCAAAGGAGGTCAAATAATGGCCAGACATAAACAGACAGATACTAGCGAACCCCGTAAAATGACGGATACCGAAATGGGCGGCGACTTGCTCACGGTACGTGAGGTTGCTCGTCACTTAAGAGTTGATGATACAACGGTTCGTCGCTGGATCAAGTCTGGCGCACTAGAAGCCGTGGCGCTCCCACATAGTGGTAAGCGTTGTGGCTATCGTGTACGCAAGAACACCCTCGACGCCTTATTCAACACTGGAACCCCATCGACAGTTTAGTCGCCTGTTAAACATCATCTGATAGAAAAGTTTGATACAAGGGGCGGCGAGCCCCTTGACCTGGAGGGCCAGAGGCCGAGGCACGGCCTCTCTCCCTCCCCATACCCGCCCGCGTAGCGGGCGAACAACCCATAGCGGAAGAGGAGCAACACCTCCAGGTGTTACTCCTCTTCCGCTATGATTTGATATTTTAGAAACCTTTGCGTTTAACTAGTTATCCCATATCAGGTGGGTCTTGATTTATGCTGGTGTTTTTTATAGCTCAGCTTATGAGCCCGGTAATTGACGCCATGGAAATAGATAGAAAAATGCTACATAAAGAACTGCAGAAGAGTATTCATAGTAAGGAGAGTCTGCATGATGCCATGGATAACCGCTATAGGCGGCATCGTTTTATCCGATCTTGTTTTGAGCGGTGACAACGCTCTGATCATAGGAGCCGCCGCTGCCGGTCTCCCGCGTGGTCAACGCGGTTGGGCCATTGTTATTGGAGGTGGTGGGGCTATCATCCTGCGTATTCTCTTCGCCATTGCTGCAACAAAGCTATTACAAGTCCCTCTATTAGGTGCTTTTGGTGGCCTTATTTTGTTGGTAATCGCGATCCGATTACTACTAGATAGAAGTAAAGAATCCAAAAAATCTGATACAGAGAAACAACATGATCAGGAGGTTTTGACCCAGAAAGGTGCGAGCAGCCTCTGGGCTTCGCTGGCTACCATTCTCATTGCCGATGCTACTATGAGTCTGGACAATATTCTGGCGGTCGGCGCGCTGGCTGAAGGTAATATTCCTTTCCTGGTTATTGGCTTAATTCTTAGTATCGCCATCCTATTAGCGGGAAGCTCACTGATAGCCAATTTAATGGATCGATTGCCATGGCTATTAGATGTGGCTTGTATGGTACTTGCCTGGACAGCGGCCCATATATTACTGGGTGATGATAGCTTACAAGGGTTTTTTGACTCATTACCCTGGTTACAGTTTGTCGCTCCGGCCATCACAATTGCTATTGTGTTTGCTGCTGATCTTTATCTACGTAAACGCGATAGTGATAGTCAGGAAAAGCATGTTGCTTCATAGCATGTGATTATGATTTGCAGTGTGGAGGCGGTCAGGCACTGGTATTTTTATTGTCCAGGTGCGCATATATAAACATCACACGATCTGTATGTTTTGCTTATAACCCTTGCCGTCCTCCAAATGCTGCCCCTTGTTCCTCTCCTTTTTTCTTCGTGCAAGCATTTCCCACAAAGTCATTATTGCCAATGTATTCATGTTTTTGTTGCCAAAATCGTTCCCTTATGGTAAATTGCTTGTTTTATGATGTATTGCGAACCATGGGCACTGCCCATGGTTCGCAATACATCATAAACGTTTGTAAGAATGGTTTATATGTTTTACGTATATTTGGTCGGAGAGGACTGAGGAATATGATTATTGCCAGTTGGATGTGATGGATAGGCGCCGTTTGACTGTGAAATTGGTGACCGGGTGTAAGCCAGCGTTTTGCCTTGTAGGGAGGCGATGAGCGGATCAATCGCGGTCTGTGTGAATGGTATGCGCGGTGATAGGCGTTGTTGTTCGGCTGTTTGTACCGCACGGACAGATGAGTAGACGGCGCGCTCAACGCGTTGTAGTTCTTTTTCGGCCAGGACTGCTCGCTGTAGGCGTACAAGGAGGGTGTTTAAAGCACGCGCGATTTGCCAGAGCGAATTATCCTGCGTCAAAGGTGCTCGTGCATTGAGATTTCCGTTGGCAATGGCGACATGTGTCTGAAGGATCTTTTCGATTCCTTCCTCTAACTCACGTTTCTGATCTCCTAATGCGTGCTCCAGAGTGGCGACCATTTCTGCACGGTCAGCGCGGGCAATGGCTTTTGTTGTGCTCTTGACCCAGACGTATGAAACACCGGCAACGATGAATTGGAGCGCAATTGGCCGAATCAAGGTTGGAATAAATTGGGTTCTCATATCTAGATCAAAGAACATAGTATGGGGCTGATAAAGCAAACTGGCTACTATAATGGCACTATTGAAGAGGGCGAAGATAAACACACTGCGCACTGGTAAGAGGGAGACTGCGAGGAGTTCACCCATAATATACAGGTCATATAGCTGAATACTGGGCTCATCCAGGGGTGTAATAAGGGCGAGTGCCAGGGTTAGCATCAGCTCAAACATAATTACGACCGTCAGCGCCGCGATCAACGCATGACCACGTTTATTGATGATGAGGGCGACAAGCGCCGAGATAACCAGTCCTGCGTCGGCCCAGACTATCGCGGGCTGAGGCAGTAACAGACAGCAAGGTAGAAACACAACAACTACAATGGTATAGAAAAATAGCACTGTACTTAGAAGTTGTGACTTACGGACCGTCTCACGTTTGACAAAACTGGCATTTGGGCCGACTTCCGGCATAGATGTTGACTTATACCACCATTGAACTAACGAAAATTTTGTGGCAATCTTTGATTTATTGGTATAGCCTGGGGACCAATCCTGTTGTGGTCGGGGCGTTTCGGGAGATAAAAAATTTTCCATGATGAATTCCCTTCCTACATTACACCAAAATGATTATCTGTTTCATCGACAAAAGGACGCGTAGAGCCTCTTCAGTAACTGCAGGCGCTAGAGGCGATTTAGATTTGATTTCTTCTATGCTGATGACACCATCAATCAAATCGTAGACAATCGATAGCATGAGTTTTTGTCTGGATGTCCATCCCTCTAGCATCTCCAGGTTAAGGGGAGCAATTGTTTTTGGGATGGGCGAATTCGGTGTCGGACGCATAGGTATGACGATGTTTGGATTTGCCGCAGGTGGAGCTGGATTTGGTGAGAGCGTCCATTCGAAAGGACCACGCTCACTATCGACTCTAATAAGAAGACCCTGGTCTGTTGTATGACGTCGACCTTCCTTGTCTTCTATATAGCAAGTGATAATCTTGCCTTCAACCAGGTGCAAAAAACCCTTACAACGTCCACGAATGCCTGGTACATGCTGTATCTCTGCTTGTAACAGTCCATTTTTTCGGTACCGCTCGAACAATGCAAGGCTGAACTCGAGGCCAAGACTTGCATCAATGTTGTCTTTTCCCACAATGCACCTTTATAGGATACTTAGTCTGGCAACTGCTATATGCCACCTTTCACTTTTTACTTATATTCTTGTGTTATTCTTAATAGCCTCTTGTATAGCAAGAACATTTTCTATTGATGCCACAAGAATAATCAGGTCACAGACAAAAATGTAACATAAAATCATCTATAATGCTATTAATTATGTATTAATAAGTGTGTATATATAACCCCTGCTCTTATTTGGCACCTGTGGCGTCGTGTTGGAGGTGTGGAGTGTGTGGTGCACAGCCGTGCACCACACACTCCACACCTGAAAGACTATCTATCTCATCGCTTGTTAGTGACCCCCCCGGGCTGATGAAGTACTTGTTTGGAAATAGACAATTCTCTGGACTCCTGCTGTTTTTGTGTGGCCTGATAGGATCTGATGACGGTAGGTTGTATGGTATCTTTAGATCAAGATGTTGTATGAGAATTAGTGTAGGAGGAGATTCTGATGGCACAATGGCGTGAAGATACTGTGATGGCTAATGGTATCCATGTTCATTATACGCAAGCCGGTGAGCTTACTAAACCTGCTATTATTTTGTTGCATGGTGTGACGGATAGTGGGCTGTGCTGGACCCATGTGGCTCATGCGTTAGAGCAGGATTATCGGGTAATTATGCCTGATGCTCGTGGCCATGGACGTTCTGATAGGGTGACCGGCGAATTTTCTACGGAGATGTTGGCTGATGATGTTGCTGGTTTGATCCAGGTTCTGCAGCTTGAGGAACCTATCTTGCTTGGCCACTCGATGGGTGGAATGACGGCCCTGACTGTGGCTGCCAGGTATCCGAACCTGGTTCGAGCTATCCTTTTGGAAGATCCGCCCATTATAGATCGCTCACCTCAACAAGCAGAGGCTGGTTCCAGATCTTCACAGATGGTACATTGGCTGACTGGTTTAAAAGCTATGACCAGGGATGAACTGCTTGTTCATGTTCGAGCTGACAATCCTACCTGGCCTGAAGAGGATTATGTGCCCTGGGTTGATTCAAAGATTGATGTTGATCCAGCGGTCTTTCAAAGTATTGCAGGAATCTCACGGAGCTGGCGCGAACTGGCCGCGGATATTACATGTCCTGTGCTCCTGGTTATCGGGGACGTTGAGCGGCGTGCAATTGTGACTCCTGAGGCTGCTCAAGAGGCGCTGCGCTACTGGGCACAGGGTAAAGTCGTGCATATTGCTGAAGCTGGCCACAATATTCGTCGCGATAACTATCCCGATTTTATGCATGCGGTACAAGCTTTCCTTTCTACAATAAGATAGAGCTTTGTGCTGACTGTTCAACGGCCGTTGAACAGTCAGCACAAAGCTCTATTCTGCGTACTACAATCTTTCATACTTAGTAACAATTAGGATTACGACGTGTCCATTCAATGCTATCAATCTTGTCTCTGCTATCAATACCCCAACGTAGAGCAGCAAGATCTAACAGAATGATTGCTACCAAAAAGTACATGATCTCCATGGCTATGCCTCTTTCATGATATTGTCTTAAAAAATGATTTCAATAAATTTAACTACTTGTCTACTACCCTTGTATTAAGTATATTCGTATGTTACTATCAAGTCAAGGAAAGGTTTTTGATGATATGCATCGAAAAAAATGATAAGAGGTAGTGATGGAATTACGTCAATTATTTACGTTTCGGATGGTAGCAACCACGTTAAGTTTTAGTCGAACGGCCCAGACTCTCAATTATGTGCAGTCGAGTGTGACCGCTCAGATGCAAGCATTAGAAGAGGAATTAGGTGTACGGCTCTTTGACCGCCTGGGGAAGCGTATCGCCCTGACGGATGCTGGCAAGCGCTTCCTTCCTTATGCTGAAAAAATCCTCACCCTCTCGGATGAGGCGCGGCTGGCGGTGATCGATGGGAATGTTCCCAGTGGCACGATTACCATTAGTGCGCCTGAAACACTGTGTATCTATCGATTGCCGATGCTATTGCGCACGTTTCGTGACCGTTTTCCTGAGGTAAGGCTCATTTTTCGGCCTGAACCATTTGAAGATATACGACGCTCAGTGAACGAGGGTGCCGTTGATGTAGCTTTTATTATTGATGAACCTCAACATTCAACTTCCCTGATGATCGAGTCACTCATACCCGAACCTCTGCAAATTCTGGTATCGGCCGACCATAGATTGGTGAAACTCCCCTTTATTACAGCTAAAGATCTAGAGGGTGAACCATTTTTGCTCACAGAAGCTGGTTGTAGTTATCGTATTGTGTTTGAGCGGGCCCTTAGCGAGCAAGGTATTCATGCCACGACCAATTTAGAGTTTCGCAGTGTGGAAGCCATCAAACAATGTGTAATGGCTTCGATGGGAATTGCTTTTCTACCGACAGTCACGGTGGCGCAGGAAATCGCTCAAGGGCGCCTGGTCGCTTTGCATTGGCCTGACCATACATTTCAGGTGGCTACCCAGGTGTTATGGCATAAAGAAAAGTGGCTTTCGCCCGCGCTGGATGCCTTTTTAGCCGTGAGCCGCGAAGTTCTGGGTGAGCAAGCCATGATGACTGCTGTGCACCCTTGATGGGGTGAATCCTGTTCTGATTCTGGTGTTGTTCTATAAATCCAGGTAAAATACCTTGACAAAAATCCTTCGCCGATGTATTATAGATATATCGATAACGTATCGATGATACATCGTTACTATGAAAGGATTTTTAAACGATGAGAACATTAAACACAACATATGGAACAGGATTTAATCCGTTTCGCCATGTTCACGAACATGGCTGGCAGATGTCTATGGATCGACACGGACCCCATAGAGAAGATGCGTTTGGACCTGAACGGCGTGGTCGCCATGAGCGTCGTGGGCCTGAAGCTGAGGAATTTGGACACCATGGTCGACGTGGCCATGAACAACATGAAGAGGGACATCATGGGCCTGAGCGACGTGGTCGTGGACATCGAGATGAGCCCCCCTTTGGTCTGGAGCGACCTGGCCGTCATGGACGTCGTGGTGATCGTGGTGGTCCCAGAATTGGACGTGGTGATGTACGTTCCGCAATTCTGTTGCTGCTAGCAGAACAGCCATCTCATGGCTATCAAATCATCCAGCAGGTGAACGAGCGTAGTGGTGGTATCTGGCAGCCCAGTCCTGGATCTGTCTATCCAGCGCTACAGATGTTAGAGGATGAAGGTCTGGTAGTAGCAAACGAGCAGGACGGTCGACGCGTATTCCAGTTGACTGATACAGGACGCTCCTATGTAGAGGGCCATCAGGATGAGTTGAATACTGTCTGGAAGTCTGTTACTGATACTGTTGATGATAGCGAGATAGCATTACAGGATCTTTTCCAGCAAGTGGGTAAAGCCTTGCGAACGGTAGTTAATGAAGGTACCGCGACCCAGATTAGCTCAGCCCGTGAACTGCTAAGCAGTACTCGCCGGCAACTGTACTTGATCCTGGCTGGTGAGGATGCCACTTCTGACAATGATCGCCCATAATGTGTGTTCATCAGAGAACATCACCTGTGGAAGTGATATTCTCTGATTTCAGGGTCAACGAGATGGCGGGATCCTTCCCTTTTGCAATCAGGATACCTTCGTCATCTTGCCTTTGTCGGCAGCACCGGCGTTGGCCTTAGCCTCTGCGCGATTGCTTTCCATTTCTGCGACCGTTTTGACATGCAGGCGGGCGGCTCCTTCAGTCTCTATGGTTTTGACGCGCGTCCCATTTTTGACAGCCGCTTCAAGACGGGCTTTGGCCTGTGGAATCTCTTTTTGATATTGTGGAAGCCACTGGGCTTGAGCGATAAGGAGCTCATCGGTCATCTGCCAGACTTCTTCAGGATTGCAGACGGCACCAACCAGTGGATCATGGAGCATGGATTGCTTGAGCAAGGTCACATCGCCATGGACGGCTGCCTCCATGCCCATCTGTTGTACGCGTACACTGGCGGAACAGGTGGCGGCGCAGGCCAGCGGTAGATCGCCAACCACTGGCATATTGATGCCAGTTCTATCCACATAACCAGGAATCTCAATCACGCAGCCATCAGGTAGATTTGTGATGTGTTGCTGATTGACAACATTAAAATGCCCACGATACACACGACCGGTCTCCATGGCCTCAATAATATATGAGCCATGTTCCTCACTGCGTTTCGCTGCGCTAATCGGCTGGGGCTCTTCTTTAAGCCAGTTAGGGAAATCGGTCTCAAACCAGTTTCGTCCTTCAGTCGTGACGCGCAGGTAGCCACCAGTCTCCCCATTGATCCAGTTTGAAAGATCGATCCATTGGGAAATCTCGTTGGTGCGCTTGCGGTACCATGGGAGGTATTCGCTGAGGTGGCCATTGGATTCGGTGCTATAGTAACCGAAACGGCGCAGAACATCGATACGGACCTTTTCGGTCTGTGGAAATTGTGGATGGGCCTCAAATAGCTCTAACAGGCGTGGAAGCATATCCATGCCACGCCAGTTTACCTTGATGAACCAGGTCTGGTGGTTGATACCAGCGGCGATAACGTCTACGTCTCGGCGGTGTATATGCTCATTTTCTTTGAGTAAGCCTTCTTTTTTCGCCCAGAGTTCGATGCAGGTGGTAATCTGCCAGTGCGCGCCCTGAACACCGTGGCATAGACCGACCGTGTTGACACCACCATATTGATTGCAGGCCCAGACGTTCATGGCCATAGGATTTGAATAGTTGAGGAAGAGGGCTCCAGGTTTTGCTACCTCGCGAATATCCTGACAGAAATCCAACAGAGCAGGAATGGTGCGCTGCGCATACATCAAGCCGCCAGCGCAGAGTGTGTCACCCACACATTGATCCACGCCATATTTAAGCGGAATATCGATGTCAGTCTGGAAAGCTGGCAGTCCACCCTGGCGAATAGTGCTGATCACATAATCACTGTCCGCTACGGCAGCGCGTCGATCGGTTGTAGTGGTAATGCTGGCAGGCAAGTTGCTAGCCGCAATCTCACGCTCGCATAATTGCTTGACCATTTCGAGGTTCTTCTCAGAAATATCCGTGAAGGCAAATGTCGTATTGGCAAGCTCGGGTACGGCTAAAATATCACGTAATAGTGTACGTGTAAAGCCGATAGAACCTGCGCCAATCATCGCAATTTTAATCGCCAATTGTTTTCTCCTTTGAATCGCTGAGTCCTGCAACGAGTAAGTCGTCTATGTCTGTATTGCATCGCACCTCATCAACTACCAGGCGTGATAAAAATAGAGCTGGGATATTTTCTTGTGATGTAACAATGTAACATCTTTATGAAGGATATCCACTATAATCTTTGGCGCTTGAAGCAATTGTAACTTTATAAGCGATGTTTTGTCAATGGTTTATGCTTGACAGAAAATATTTCTTATGCGATAGTAATTGATACATTGTTACAATTGTACATAGAATATTATGTAGACTCAACAATATAAAAGAGGTAGGTAGGATTATGGTGACAAGTGAGCAAGTAGCTCGGCTGGCGGGTGTTTCGCGGGCCACGGTATCGCGTGTTCTGAATGGATCAACTGCTGTGAGCGAGGAAACAAAAAAGCGTATCTATGAGGCTATCGCGACGCTTGGCTATGGTATAAATACCTTTACACCGGTCGCCCCTCCGGGCCGTTCACGTCTCATCGCACTGGCCTTGTTCGGGAGTGAAGATGGTTCGAATTTTTCGCAGATGACGATGACGCAATGCCATTTTTATCTAGAACTATTGCAATATATCGAGCGCTCGGTCGCACGTGCCGGTTATGATCTTTTCCTTCCTGCACGTCCTTATAGCGCATTCGCGGACACAGATGATCCTGCATTAAATTATGTCTTATCTTTGCAAGCTCGGGGCATTGAAGGCGTGATTACTGTGGCCCTGCGTGCAGATGATCCGCGTATCCAGAGCCTATGCACTTCCGTGCTACCAGCGGTATTTATTGATAATCTTTTTCAAGGCCAGCACGTGACGTATGTAAAGTCCGATTATATGGGTGGCGCTATTCTCGCGACTGAACATCTGCTGAAGTTGGGACATCGACGCATTGCTTTTTTTCCCGGGTCGCTTTTTTCGGTAACTGGAACAGAGCGTTTTGTGGGGCATCAGCAGGCACTTGGTCGCGCTGGCCTGTTTGTCAATCAACAGCTTGTTCGGCAGTCGGGCTGGGAGATGCAGGATGCATATGAGGCGGCCATGAAATTGTTACATGAGCGCCGCGATTTTACGGCTATTGTTGCTAACAGCGATATGCTGGCCTTTGGTATTTTGCGCGCCTTACGTGAACATAATATTCGTGTGCCTGAAGAGGTTTCAGTTATCGGATTTGATGATATTGATCGTAGTCAGTATGTTGATCCACCTTTGACTACCATTCAACAAGATAAACAGTCAATCGGTGAAGGTGCCGTAGATAGACTTCTCCAATTAGTTGATCAAAAAAATGCACTCGATCCGCTGATTGTTCCCACAAAATTAATTGTCCGAGCCTCGACCGGACCTGCCCCGGCTGAATAGCTTGGAATGCTATGCTATATTTATAGTTGCGTGATGTAATGGGAGCATTTCACAACTGTCTCTCATCCATATCGCATCAAGCAAGCAGTTCCGCAGGAATGTGGCTTCAGCTAGAATATTGGTGAATGCAGGTAGCTACTTATGACCACTAAAAGATCTCTCAAGAACGTTCTAAAAATTTTTGCAATTATTCTACTGGTAATCTTATTGGATGCAACCGTCAACCTGGAGTGGTCAATCAATGATGTTTTGCGGGTTGCAGGTGGTACTCAGCCCGGTATTCTTCAGCCTCCTACCCGCAATGCCTTTTTCTTCCAACTGGCTCCACCCTGGGGTTCTGCCGTTTTAGATGGTCAGCCGTTACTTACTTTGCCACAAAATAAAGCTGAAGCTCCTTTGAGTTTACCGATAGGTGAACATAGAGTCCAATGGCATGCCGAACCGTTTGGTACCCAGGAATGTATTTTTAGTGTACCGGTAACCTCTGAGGCCAGACATACCTGCCAGTTGACCAGTGTTGCTGATTCTTCAGATGCTAACGCTACTTATACTGTTAGTTTTGCCGTGCGACCAACATTGAACTCTCTATCTGTAGAGCAACGCAAGGCATTGATACAGGCCACCCAGAAGTATCTGGATACTTTGCAATCCCATGAAACGATTCAACCTGGAGAACCATTTCGCTACAATGCCAGTTCGCCTGCGTTAACTGCTACGAAACCGATTTCAGCGCACCTACGCTTTTTATTAGATACCGACACGACGACAATTGCTAACTGCCAGGGTCCATCGATTGGAACACAGTGCCGGGACGGGTTGGATCATGATTGTCGCTTATTTTGTACCCAATTCCTGGCACAGCCTGATCCTACCAATGCTAAACCAGCCTGGGAGGTTTTTGTGGTTACGCGACCAACCTGGGATTATCGGCAACCTGACGGATCACCGGTGTCTGCAGGACCACAAAAAGATCGTCTGGGTGATCAGCAGTATTCGTTATTGCGTATACTCTGGGATCAGGATGGCTGGCATGTGGAAGGCCATAAGCAGGGAGATAGTTCTTTTGATGATCCTAATTGTACATTGATGATCAGTCAGATCCTGGATTTTTCAACCTTGAGCTCCACAGACCCTGCTCCAAATAGTGATGCGCATCATATTACTATTAAACATTGGACGTTTGCT
The DNA here is from genome assembly GCF_003967575.1 of Dictyobacter alpinus. Lineage (NCBI taxonomy): Bacteria > Bacillati > Chloroflexota > Ktedonobacteria > Ktedonobacterales > Dictyobacteraceae > Dictyobacter > Dictyobacter alpinus. The sequence continues at coordinate 1,725,249 of NZ_BIFT01000002.1, read as the reverse complement.
TCAGCTCAGAATAGGGCGCTGGGCTGTCTGTCGACGCTAACGGCCGCCAGGGCTGATGGATCATCAGTGCCTGCCTTGTTCTTATGGCGTTTTGGCGTCCTTTTGACTGCCAATCAAGCAGCCAGTTCTTTTGAGCCACATATTCCGCCTGCCCATCCCACGATCGGGCCAATAATTCAAGCCATCAAAGATCATCCCGCCTTTGTCTCTTAATTAACGCCAGGTGCAAGTTTTATGCCTCACACCTCGCGCCTACGGCTCTCGCTTGTTTTGAGGAGGAAAATGCCGAGGCGGTTGCGACCGCCTCGGCATTTTCCTCCTCAAAAGAGTGGGTATGTGGAAAAATTGCACATGACGTTAATTAAACAGGATCTTTTGCGTTTGCTGTCAAAAAATGAGCTTTGCTCATTTTTTGACAGCAAACGCAAAAGAAGGATGAGCCCTTCAGGGCTCGCGTGTGGCTGCTCGAATGATCCTTAGCGTGAATAGGAATCAATAACTCACCTTAGATAATGGCATAGACCAGTTTATTTTCTTTGCATAGATAAAAGACAAATGGCAACTTTTTGACGCTGACAAAAATCATCCAATAGCTTATACTGAGAATGCCCGCAATTGCATAGGTTCATGTCTCGTCAAAGAAAAAAGGGTTCCGGTTACATTTTTTTTGAGTAAAGGATAATCGCTGGTGGATGAGAAAGATACTACCCGTTTAGAGGCGTTTAGCGATGGAGTCTTCGCTGTCGCGATTACATTGCTTGTGCTGGATATCAAGCTACCTCACGCCGATGTTACTGGTAAATTGTTGGATAATAGTGAGCTCTGGCACGCGATATTTGAGCAATGGCCCACGCTCCTGGCATTTGTGAGCAGCTTTTTTACTATTGGCATTATGTGGTTAAATCACCATCGTATTTTCAAGCATATTAAGCATTTGGATACACCATTAATGTTTTTGAATATGCTACTTTTGATGATCATCGTGTTTATTCCTGTCCCAACTTCTTTATTGTCTGAATATATCATTTATCCCGATCAAAAAACTGCCGTACTCCTGTATAGTGGAACCTTTTTTGCCATGGCATTATGCTTCAATGTGCTCTGGCGTTATGCTTCTCATAAAGGCCGTCTACTGGGTAAGGACGCGGATATGGTTGGAGTGGAGCGCATCAGCCGGCAGTATCTCTTTGGTCCACTTGTCTATATTGTGGCATTGGGTATTGCCTGGATTAACACACCCGCCAGCCTTGTGTTTAACTTGCTACTTGCCATATTTTTTGCTCTTCCCGATACCCCTGTGAGGATCGGCAAGAAAGAGCCAGCGAATCAAAATCTTTATAAAGACGGTTGATAATAGCACCGACATGCGTTATCCCCTGACTATTCAGTATCCTTGCGAACTCGCAAACCTCGATCAGTCCTGGGTAGTTGCAAGGTAACGCATGTTGTATAGTTTAATCAATGTATCCGATTGGGAGAAGGCAAGAGTATGGGGTCACGTAAAACTGTGGAGGATGCACCCTCAAAACGGGCCGCAATTTTAGCGGCTGCACGCAAGCTTTTTGTGAAAAAGGGCTATGAAGAGACAACCATAGCTGATATTGCCAGTGCGGCAAATGTTGCTGTGGGCACAGTTTATCTGTATTTTCGTAATAAGCGTGATATCTATACGGGAATGGCGATAGATATAGAGGCTATGATCGCAGATGCCTTTGACGATCCATACCTGCTGACGATACCTTTTGCACAGATCCCCAAAACGTTGGTAGATGCGCTTTTCGCTGTAGGTCGTGCGCATATGAAATTGATTGCGTTTTTACAAATAGATATTCAATCAGATGAAGAACTTCTACAGCATAAGCATGTAAATGATCGTCTTTGTACTTCGCTTGAGACGATTTTTCAACTCGCCATTGAGCGCGGTGAGCTGGCACCATTTAATACTGCAATGTATGCGCAGATGCTTAATCTGTTGGGTGAGAATATCATGCACCAATGTTTCGCGGTGGAGAATGGTGAGCGTGAGGCTATGTACCATACTTACTTCCTTGAATTGTCTGAACGACTATTCTTTGGTCCTTCATTACAGACTGGTTATCCGCAGGTTGCTCCTAAAGGCTAAAATTGGCCCTTGCCGTTACAACTTTAGTTGTATCAATACGTAATCATTACTGAATGAAGTTCATTCATTTTTCATAAGCTCAGTGTGTATTGCGTTTTGTGTAGATTGGGAACCTTTTGATAAGGATGAACTGTATCAGGTAGTGTGTTTCTTTGCAGTAGATCTCTGTTGTTTACGGTTTTCACAGCTTGCAATATGTGTTTTTTCATAAGCAAATGGATGTATTTCATTTGTTAGTAAGCAAGGAGTAGCGATATGAGTCAGATTGATCAGCTAGACCAGGCTCTTCCTTATGAGGCGATCCCATATGTGCAAATGCCAGAAGATTATCAACTTCGGTTAGGAGAAGTGCTGGCAGATGCCTACGCGCAGCATGGTCCCATTTTTCGGGCCGCTTTCTTTGATATGCAAGATATTGTATACATGGTTGGTCCCGAGGCAAATCGTTTTGTGATGGTGAGTAATCGCCAGAAATTTTCTAACTATGTAGGGTGGGGCACGATCTTTTCTGTGGTAGATATGTTTGGGCGTGGCTTGCTGAGCATGGATGGAGCCGAACATGATCAACAGCGCAAAGTGATGAATCCGGCGTTTACTGTCAGCTATATGGATCGTTATTTGCCCCTGATGAATCGCGTCATTCGTGAGCAGGTAGCGACCTGGACAGAGCGCCCAGAGGTTAACATCTACGATGAGGCGCGCAAACTTACCTTTGCGGTGGCCGCAGAGGCTCTAACCAGCCTGAAAGCGGGCCATGAAGTCGATCGCTTTCGTGAACTTTATATGTCACTATTAGAAGCTCCTGCAACAATTACCACACAGGAAGAATTTTTAGAGCACTTAAAGCGCACGAATTATGAGATTGCTCAGCTTCTAGAGCCCAAGATTGAGGAGCGCCGTCAACATCCTGGTGATGATGTCTTTAGCTTGTTGGTCAATGCGCGCGATGCTCAGGGAAATGCGATGAGCAACGAGCAGATTATCGCCCATGTGAATATTCTCCTGATTGCTGGCCATGAAACCTCAACCAGTCTAAGTGCCTGGTTGCTCTACCTGCTCAATCAACATCCCGACTATACACAACGTATCCTTGTTGAGCAGGAACAGATTCTGGGTCAGAAAGCTGATCCTGGTCTGGATGATGTGAAGCGCATGAAGGTATTAGAGAACGCATTGAGCGAAGCCGAGCGCATGTATGCTCCTGTTCCTAATGGACCACGTGGCGTAACTGAAGATTTTGTCTTCAATGGATACCGGGTACCGGCCGGTTCATTCCTGTTTTATTCTATTATTGGCTCGCACATGCTTCCCAACATCTTCAAAGATCCAACAAAATTTGATCCCGACCGTTTTGCCGCCCCACGTGAAGAGCACAAAAAGAATCCTTATGCTCTGGTTGGATTTGGCGGTGGCCCCCGCATCTGTATTGGTATCAACTTTGCCCAGGTTGAAATCAAGGCCATGGTTTCTCATATTCTTCGCAACTATAAACTTGAATTGGTCCCAGACCAACACATCGCCCAGATGTATGGAGTAACAGGTCAGCCACAAAATGGTATCTATATGCACGTTAGCAAACAATAAGCGGTCGAGGTTATATGCAACAGGCGAGAAAGATTCAAATCTTTCTCGCCTGTTGCATATATGTAGCTCACGCAAATCATCTCTTATATACTATAGCCTTGAATTCTTGTTGCTAGTATGATAGCATATTAGTATAGTAGTATGCTAGCAACAAGAGAGGTAACTATGAAATCGGAGAAGCAACAGTTTAATGTCTATCTCACGCCTGAAACCGTTAAGGGTATGAAACATCGTTCAGTTGATGAGCAGCTTTCTCTTTCGGATCTGGTTGAACAAGTCTTTAGTGCTTATCTTTCAAATGGACAAGAGAATCAGGGTTTGGACTCTCATCCGAAGGCGGATGAAGCGACGATCCGTTTACAACCGATGTTACACGTCGATGATATGAGTAAAGCTGTGGACTTTTTCCGCCAGCTTGGTGCCACACTTCAAAATGGGAGTCGTGATGGTGACTGGTCTTTATTGAGCTTTGGTGCTGCTGAACTAAGTCTCCTGGCTCATCCGGCCAATCCAGAGCAGAATGAAGATAAACTTGAACTCAATTTTGAGTATACCGGTGCATTAGAAGAGTTAGAGAAAAATCTGCGTCAGGCGGGCACCTCTATTGTGCGTCCAACAGGTGATGAGGGCTTTGGCTATCAACTTCAAGTGGAAGGTCCTGATGGGATGTTAATTAAAATTAATCAGCTTGATCCCGACCTGTATCGTTAGAATAGAGTGTATGTGATCAGAAATTTTTTGTCATATACACCCATAAAACGACATAGCTATATTGAAAATCATGTCGTGTTCTATCCTTAATGTGTTATGATTGCAGAAACCCATAAAAATAAAGCGTCGATAATGGAAAAATGAGTCTGAACAATAGATGTATTGGTAGCGCTCATTTTTCCACAATCAACCATGAGGATTGGTTGCGGTTTTTCTGCATCGTGCTGTTGCGATGTAGGTGTCCATGCCCGGAGGTTTGCTATGGCTTTGCAGCCCTATAAGGATACCTATCATATATTTGACTCTGTCCCCCTGCCTCCTCTGCAATTAGTGCGCCAGCGCTTTCCACGGCCTCGTGCGCAAGATATTCCCGAAGCTGTCTCTTTAGCCCTGGCGTCACAAGCTGTAGCCACGCAGTTGAAGCCAGGCGCTAGAATCGCGATTGCGGTGGGGAGCAGAGGCATTGCTGATCTGCCCTTGATCATTCGCTCACTGATCACCAATCTAAAACATACGGGTGCTGAACCTTTTATTGTTCCAGCTATGGGGAGTCATGGGGGAGCAAGTGCGGAGGGACAGCGAGAGGTGGTAGAGAGTCTGGGTGTAACAGAGGCGTACTGTGGCGCTCCGATTATTTCGTCGATGGATGTGGATCAGCTTGGTTCTTTATCCAATGGCATGCCTGTCTATCTGGATCGTGCGGCCCATACTGCTGACGGCATCATTATTGTTAACCGTATCAAGCCACATACTGATTTTTCAGCGCCGATTGAGAGTGGTTTATCCAAGATGCTGGCGATTGGTCTGGGCAAGCATCAAGGGGCGCTGACAGTGCATTCATGGGGACTGAACGGACTTTGCGTGCAGGTGCCAGAGGTCGCAAAGTTTTCTGTCGCACATGCACCGATCCTGTGTGGACTCGCGGTTATTGAGAACGCGTATGATGAGGTGGCTGAGATTGTCTGTGTGCCACCGGCTGGTATTGGTACTGAGGCTGAGCGCTTGCTTTCTGAGCGGGCACGATCATTGATGCCACGTTTACCCTGGGATGGATTGGATGTACTGGTAATTGATGAGCTAGGCAAAAACATCAGCGGTGCCGGTATGGATCCGAATATTATTGGGCGCATGCGTTGGGGTCCACAGAAAGAGACGGCGGTAGAGGTTACCGCGATCTCTGTGTTGCGCCTGACCGAACCTTCGCATGGAAATGCCATTGGGCTCGGACTGGCAGATTTTACCACGGCCCGGCTATATGAGCAAATTGATAGTCAATCTTTTTATATTAATAGTTTAACGGCTGGTGTGATCGCTTTGAACTCGTCCAAGGTGCCTGTGGTGCTAGAAACTGAACGCGAGGCGGTAGCGGCAGCGATTCGCAGTTGCGGACGTCCTGATGCAAATCAGGTGCAATTAGTGCGCATAAAAAATACACTGAGTCTGGAATATCTTCTGGCGAGTCCTGCCAGTCTGGCATCCATACGCTCTACTGCCGATGTTGAGTTGCTTGGATCCACTCAGCCTTTTTATCTGGCTGAAGACGGTACCTTACCGGCTTTTGAAGATATATTACGGCAGCTATCCTGACTAATTTTGATTCCTCCGTTTATCGTACTATCAAGCATTGAAAAGGAAGCGAATGGTGGTCTATGGACATCTCTAAAGTATCTGCAAATGCGCCCCAGTTACATACAATTGAGACCGGTGTAGGTGGACGTGGAAAGACTGTTGATTTGAACGATGTCGCGGTGCTGCTTCATCCAGAAGATGATGTGGCAATTGCGCGTGTGCCCCTCAATCGTGGTCTGGTCCTGCGACTTCCCGCAGCATCCGGGTCTATTGAGGTCGCACAGCGGATCCTATCAGGACACAAGGTGTCGTTGCATACTATTGCTGAAGGCGCTCCAGTGCGGCGTTATGGTTCGATTATTGGTTTTGCCAGTCAGGCTATTCAAGCGGGTGAACATGTGCATAGCCATAATCTTACGGTCGGAACTTTAAAGCAGACCTATGAATATGCTGTAGATGTGCGCCCGCTTGCGTTTGTCGCTGAGCAAGAGCGCCGAACTTTTATGGGGTATCGGCGTCCAGATGGCAAGGTTGGGACACGCAATTATATCGCTATTATCAGCTCGGTTAATTGTTCTGCTTCGACGGTGCGCGCCATCCAGCAGCACTTTGGACCTGAACAACTGCGCGCCTATCCAAACGTCGATGGCGTGATTGGACTGACTCATAAGAGCGGCTGTGGAATGCGGACCGGTAGCGCTGCGGTAGAGCAATTGCAGCGTGTATTATCTGGTATGGCTGTACATCCCAATGTTGGTGCCTATTTGCTGGTGGGATTGGGCTGTGAGAGCAATCAGTTGCAGGATATGATCGCGGCCATGCAACTGGATTCCTCGCAGCAGTGGAAGCAGCCACATGTGCTGACCTTGCAAGAAAATCATGGTATCGCCCATACGGTTGCTGAAAGTGTGCGCATTATCGGTGATCTTCTGCCCCAGGTTAATGCCGTCGAGCGTGAATCAGTGCCGATCTCAGAATTGAAGCTGGCCTTGCAGTGTGGTGGTAGTGATGGTTGGAGTGGCATCACAGCCAATCCAGGTCTAGGATTTTGTGTGGATGAACTGGTGCGGCAGGGAGGCACTGCCGTACTGAGTGAGACGCCTGAGATTTATGGTGCCGAGCATATCTTGTTGCGACGTGCGCGTAGCCAGGAGATTGGTGAGCAGTTCGTTGAGCGGTTGCGCTGGTGGGAACATTATACCGCTATCAACGATATGGAGATGGATAATAATCCCTCGCCAGGCAATAAATTAGGTGGTCTGACAACCATCTATGAAAAGTCACTGGGTGCCACTGCCAAAGGTGGCACGACACCGCTCAATGCCGTCTACAAGTATGCAGAAGCCGTCACTGAGCGAGGTTTGGTGGTCATGGATACTCCCGGCTATGATCCAGTCTCGGTTACCGGTCAGGTAGCGGGTGGCTGTAACATTATTGTTTTCACGACTGGCCGTGGCTCGGTATTCGGTTTTAAGCCTGCTCCATCCATCAAAGTGGCGACGAATACACCATTGTATGAAAAGATGACTGATGATATGGATATCAATGCTGGTGTGGTGCTGGATGGGGTGAGCACTGAAGAGATTGGTCGACGTATCCTGGATGAGGTGATTGCTGTAGCCAGTGGTAAGCAGAGCAAGAGTGAAGCTCAAGGTATTGGTGAAGAAGAATTTGCTCCCTGGATTTTAGGGGCAACCATGTAGTCCATTGTGCATATACCCCAGGACGATCCACCTGCATTCATAGATGGATCGTCCTGGTTTGTCTTATGCCAGTGTAATAGCTGTGTGCTCGGTTGACTGTTCTTTCTGCCATGGGCGTACCAATAATGGTACCTCAATGACCGTTGGTCCAGCATGATTTGCGGACTGCTGAATGGCTGTACTTAACTCTTCAGGTGTGGTTACGCGCATGCTTTCAGCATGGAAGGCACGTGCCAGGGCGACATAATCTGGCGCGAGTAGATCTGTGGCAATATAGCGGCTATCATAGTTCTGATGTTGATCGGTCTTAACTCTGGTGAAGGTAGCGTCGTTGAAGATAACCACGATGACCGGTAGCTTCTCCTGTGAGGCGGTTGCCAACTCGCTACTATTGAGCAGGAACCCACCATCTCCGCACAAGGCAATTACCGGTCGTCCGGGCAAGCCCGCCTGTGCTCCAATCGCCAGTGGCAGACCGCTACCAATTGTGCAGAGTTCAGCTGGATGAATAAAGGTGCGAGGATGGCGCATTGGGAGATATTGGGCGGCTGCATATCCCAGCATCGTCATATCTGCCACCACGACGGTATCCTCTGGCATCTGTTCCAGAGCGGCACTTACCCCTTCAAGCATGCGGAAATTTTCGCCCTGATATTCTACTGTATGCAGGTAGAGTGCTTCACGTAGATCATCCAGTGCGCTATAAGGAGCCCGGCATTCTTGTGGAAACTCCTTCAGGAATTTGTAGAGTGCCTCAAGCGCCACCTTTGCATCCGAGACAATACCAATCTGGGTGCGATAATTATGTCCAATCTCCATTGGATCGATATCAATATGAATGAGCTTTTCGGGAAGTGGTAAACGGCGGTCAGCTGTTCTCTCGGCTCCTAGTTTGCTACCTACGACCAGCACTGCATCGCGAGTGGCGATAAAGGCATCCAATTCAAGTGGAAGATTGTCGTTGGTGGCCAGTACCAATGGATGCTGTGTTGGAAGTACGTCATGGCTTTTACTTCCCAATAGCACCGGTGCTTGCAGGAGTTCCGCCAGTTGCAAAAGTTGTTTGTTGGCATTGGAGGCGGTGACACCGGCACCTGCGATAATCAATGGGCGTCGGGATTCGCGTAGCACTTCGACGGCATTAGCCATAGCCTCGATGGAGGGTAAGGGGCGCTCCACGGGTCCGGCGATGGTGATATCTACATCCGCTGATTGGGTGAGCAGATCATAAGGAATCTGGATATAAGCGCCACGGGGACGCCCCTGTTGCATCATGCGGAATGCATCGTGGATCGCTTCTGGAATTTCTTCGACGTAGTTAACTGCTCGTGTCCAACCAACCAGGGATTGCATGACGCCAAGCTGATCTTTGACTTCGTGTAGTTCGCCACGAGCGCGGCCCTGTGAAGCGCGCGACAGTGAACTGCTAATAATCAATAATGGGATAGAGTCAGCGTAGGCACTGGCGGCAGGAGTGGTCACGTTTGTCACACCAGGACCTGTAATGGTACAGACGACGCCAGGCCGTCCGGTGGCCCTGGCATAGCCTTCGGCCATAAAGCCAGCGCCTTGCTCATGGCGGGCTAAAATGTGGCGCAGGCCGGGTTCATGATAAATGGCATCATAGATTGGTAATGTATGTACACCAGGAATTCCAAAAATGGTATCAACATTATATGCGCGTAATGCGGCGGTGACTGCTTGAGCTCCAGTAAGATGCTGCCTGTTGGTCACGCGAGAGACTCCTCTATGTATAATATTCTTTAACGCAGTGATAGGACGCCTATCTGGACGTTCCATGAATATATTTAATGTATGTATATTTTTTTATTAGCTTACCACATCGTGAGTAATCAAGCACCCTCAATGGGACTGGTATCTTATGGCGAGAAAAATGGGTGTGAAGTAATCTTTTTCAGTGAACCGCCCACAAAAAAACAATCTGGCGTTTACCACCCGATTGTTTTTTTTATGTTAATTTACTGCCTGTTTCACAGCATCGACCAGACCCGAGGTAAAATTATAATTTTGGATATTCGAAATTGACTTTAAGTACAATGGGCTGGGGGTAATTACCGAAGCGTTCGCCAAAAATATTCATGCCACCAACATGCTGAGCGTTTGGCTTGACGCCTAAACGAACTTCAATATAGGGTTTTTCCTGTAACTTTAACTGGTCGATTGGTATTTTACTGATATTTTTGCCATCAATAAAGCTACCTTCTTGCGTTACAGACCAGATTTTCAAGAGGCCGTATTGTGTATCTTTGGTTTCCCACCATTCGGGAGTCAGTAGCCCTCTTTCACCCCCGAAGTCAGCAGGACTTGTCCAGGTTCCGATCTCAATTCCATTGATCCAGACGGTGATATCTGATGGCCAGTTCAAATGATGGAGTGGAGCCTCTGAACAGACTTCAGCACTTAGATCTAAACGAATGGCAGCGGCGGTAGCGGGAAGGTGATTAGGGAAGCGGTAGGTTACATGACCATGCCCAAACCATAGTAACTGAGCTGAAACATGTTCTGGTTCATAAAAACTGGAAGGGGTATCCAGTAATCCTATCATGTGTTCTGCGTTGACTAACCCACAGGTCGGGTGGACATCAAAATCGACAAATTGTCCAATGGGCATGGCGATACTGAACGTATGTTGAGACGTTTCAGGGATACGTTCCAGGCGTATATGCACATCGTCATATGTGCGGGCGCAAAGTTTTTGTAATCCATGGGTCGCAGGAATAAACTCGGTTCGTATCAAATCGGCTTTTTCCAGGATCTTGATATGCGTGGTTGCCGACGAGGGCGCGATTTGTAACGCGAGCGCGATTTCATTGACATTAACCGTTCGTTCGCCTAAATAGGCAAGAATCGCCAGACGTGTCTCAGAGCTAAGCGCTTTGAGCAAGGTGAGTGCTGTCTCACTATTTTCGGTAAGATCTAGAAGTAACACTTTACCTGCCATACAATCACTACTGCTTTTTTCTTTTACTAACATTCGAGTGAATGTGCTTTGCTTCGCCTTTTACCTAATCAATGAAAAACAGTATAAGTTATTTCGAATCTAAAAGTCAATGGCTGTGTTTCTAGCAACAGGGCTTTTTCCTGTTCCTTTTTGGCGCCTGCGGTGCCGGGTTGGGGTGTGGAGTGTGTTGTGCGCGGTTGCAGCCACACACTCCACACCTGAAATAATGTCCACCTGATCGCTTGCTAGTGCTCTCCCTGCTACCCCAGTTTTGGATAGGTGAAGTGTACCGGATGTAAATATCTTGCTTGTTTTATGCTAGCTTGTATAAAAGAGCTTGTAAGAAATTTATAATTTGCAGACGTATTTATAATAAAATCAAGATTTGTAAGCATGCATAAAATTAAAAATAACAAAATTCTTTTGAAATTATGAGAAATACCGAAAAATATCTTGACAACGCAGTTTTTTTCATCTAAACTAATAACATTCGATTAAGAAAAGTATGAAGTAAAGCAGAGACAAACGCTTTATTTCGGACAATATCGAATATCAGTAATCCTTTACCTTAGTCAAAGTTGACTCGATTCGTAATGTGACGAAGGATAAAACTGTGAGGTAGTTAGCAGCGTGTGCTTCAGTTTTTCCATAGCTTTATTGTCTTTTTTTACTGGCAATAGCTGCTGATGCGATGCTGTACAGGGTAGTAACTATAGATAGTTGCCGCGCTGAAAATAACTTCTTTCTCTGTCCCCTGCGTTACCAGTTTGCATCTGTACTTGCGTACAAGTGTATGGTATGTCCTCTTCTTTTATTTTTAAACGGGTAGACCTGGAGAACATTTGTCATCTCAAGGAGAATGAGCAACTATGAAACGTTTCAAATCTCTGCGTTTAGGCATATCTCTTTTCTCTGGTTTCCTGGTGTGTGGCGCTTTAATGGCTGGTTGTGGCGATGCACCTGCTGCGACTAATCCCAGTGGTAATAATGGTGGTACTACTAATGCTACTTGCAGCAGCCCGCCTGCATTGTCCAAAACTACTGGCTTGAAGGTTGGTTTTTCACAAAATGAAAGCAATGGTCCATGGCGTGTGGCTGAGACCAAAAGCTTGCAGGATGAAGCGACTAAGCGTGGTGTGACCCTCTCGATTTCTGATGCTGCGAGTTCTGACGCCAAGCAAATCCAAGACGTGAAAAACTTTGTTTCGCAGAAGGTAGATGTTATTATCCTGGCCCCTCATACCGAAAAGCCGCTGGCAGCCGCTGTACAGGCCGCCAAGGCCGCCTGTATTCCGGTCTTTTTGATTGACCGCGATGTGGATCATACACTGGCTCAGCCAAACAAAGATTATGTAACCTTTATCGGATCTGACTTCGTCAAACAAGGCCAGCGGGCCGCCGATTGGTTGATTGCAAAGACTGGTGGTAAAGGAAATGTGATTGAGCTGGAAGGTTCAACCGGCGCGTCCGCCGCAACCAATCGTAAAAAAGGCTTTGATGAGCAGCTTGCTGCCAAGGCTCCCGGTCTGAAGATTATTGCTTCACAGGATGGTGATTTCAACCGCGAGACTGGCCGTAAGACGATGCAAACATTACTCCAGGCTCATCCAGAGGTGACCGCGGTCTATGCCCATAATGATGAAATGGCGATTGGGGCGATTACCGCCTTGAAGGCGGCTGGTAAGAAGCCAGGCAAGGATGTCATCGTCGTCTCGATTGACGGTGAGAAAGATGCCTTGAATGCCATCATTAGCGGAGAATTGGGCACGACCGTTCAATCCAGTCCTTTCTTTGGTCCTGTAACCTTTGACTCCATTGAGAAATATGGCAAAGGCACTAAATTGGATGATTGGATTGTGGTACAGGACCAACAATTCACGAAGGACAATGCTCAGGCAAATCTTGCCAACTCGTTTTAAGCTATTCTGCCAGTGTTTATTCCTCTGGGGCTCCAACGCTTGGAGCCTCAGAGCCAGCTTTAGTGAGCTGTCTTTATTCGTTTTGGTCAGAAGGGAGTAGTAGATGTCACAGACTAACCCGCTACTTTCTATGGAGCATATTTCCAAAGCTTTTCCTGGTGTGGTCGCGTTGACGGATGCACACCTGGATGTCCTGCCTGGTGAGGTACATGCGCTGGTTGGACAAAATGGAGCCGGCAAATCGACTTTGATTAAGGTCCTGACTGGTGTGGAACGTCGAGATAGTGGTGAGATTCTCTTCGATGGGCGCCCAGTTGATTTTCATTCCCCCCAGCAGGCACAGAATAATGGCATAAGTACGATCTATCAGGAAATCAATCTGGTCCCGTTTCGTTCGGTTTCTGAAAATATTTTTATGGGTCGAGAACCCCGTCGTTTTGGTCTGCTTCATTGGCGTAAGATGCACCAGGATGCGGAGAAGTTACTTCAGCGCTTCTCTATTATGATCGATGTAACCCAGCCATTGATGACGTATAATATCGCCACTCAGCAGATGGTGGCCATTGCGCGCGCGGTCTCTTTCCAGAGTAAACTGGTGGTGATGGATGAGCCCACCTCCTCTTTGAACGAAAGTGAAGTAGCGACACTTTTTGAGCTTATTCGACAATTAAAGGCTGATGGTATCGCAGTCATTTTTGTGGGCCATCGTCTGGATGAGTTATATGCAATTTGTGATCGCGTCACGATTATGCGTGATGGTCAGACGGTTGCTACCCAGTTTATGCATGCAATCCCTAAAGTGGAACTGGTAGCGAAAATGCTTGGGAAGGCACTGGGTGAAGTTCGTCATAGTCAGACCAGTTTGGATGCCAGTCAGCATGATATTGAAGAAAAAGTGCTGCTAGAGGCCTATGATTTGCGGCGTGGGACGCGTCTTCAGGGCGCGAGCCTGGATATTCATGCTGGTGAGATTGTTGGGCTAGCGGGTTTGTTGGGTTCTGGCCGTTCTGAGGTGGCGCGAGCAATCTTCGGGGCGGACGCGCTAGAGGGTGGAACTGTAATGCTCTCAGGAAAGGAACGGCATTTCCGTTCGCCCGCAGATGCCATTCGCGCGGGTATTGGTTTTTGTTCTGAGGATCGTAAGGCCGAAGGTATCATTCCCTATTTATCTGTGCGCGAGAACCTGACGCTGGCCGCCCTGCCAACGCTGTCCAGGTATGGCATCGTCTCGCGTGAGAAGCAGCAGCAGATTGTTGAGCAATTTATTCAGCGCATTGGTATTAAGACCTCAGGTCCTGATCAGTTAGTGCGTGAACTTTCAGGAGGCAATCAGCAAAAGGTATTATTGGCACGCTGGCTCTGCTTAAATCCTAAATTATTATTGCTAGATGAGCCGACGCGTGGCATTGATATTGGGGCCAGGGCCGAAATTCAGTCTTTGATTGAAGAGTTTGCTGAGAAAGGCCTGGGCGTGCTGATGATCTCTTCAGAATTAGAGGAATTAACGGAGGGGAGCGATCGTATCGTGGTTTTGCGTGATGGGCGTTCAGTCGCTACTTTGGAGCATGCACATATCAGCGAGAACGCTATCATGGCCGCCATGGCGCAAGATGACGATGAGGAGAGTCCTGTGAACAAAGATAGAGATGAGGTGGTCTAGCATGGTGAAGGTTGATCAGGTGCTAACGCCAAAGGCTCCGGCGACACGTCGCTCGCCAGTACCAGAGCGCCTGCGCACATTTTTTGCTACCTATCCAACGTTAATTGCTCTGGTTCTATTGATTATTTTTAATGTAATCGTTACTCCTCACTTTGTTTCATTGCAATCATTGTATTTGAATTTGACGCAGGTGGCACCTACCATCATTGTGGCGACCGGGATGACACTGGTCATTGCTACGGGTGGTATTGATCTGTCAGTTGGCTCGTTGATGGCGATTGCAGGTGCGCTGGCCCCGGCTATTTTCCTTGGCAAATTTGTGCCCTTACCACTTGATTGGTATATCAATATTCTGGCGGCCTTTGTGGCAATTCTGGTAGTGGCCTTGTTTGGGTTGTTCAATGGTGTTTTGATCACCGTTTTTCGCATTCAACCAATTATCGCGACCTTGATTTTATTTATCGCCGGTCGTGGTATTGCTCAAGTCATGACAAATGGCAGTATCCAGGATTATGACAATGCTGGCTTTAACTTTATTGGGCGTGGCTCACTACTTGGGATTCCCTTTCAGGTGATCATCGCTCTGGTGGTGGTGGTGGCAGGCGCTTTGCTGGTAAAGGCCACCATTTTCGGTCGCTATGTCCAGGCGATAGGTGGCAATGAGGCGGCTGCTCGGCTGGCTGGGATACCCGTCAGTACGGTGAAGCGTATGGTCTATGTACTCAGTGGTGTACTGGCTGCGATTGCTGGACTGATTTATATTGCAGTCAATAGTTCTTCAGATGCCAATCAGGTAGGCCTGAACGCTGAATTGGACGCAATTGCCGCGGTAGCGGTTGGCGGTACCTCTTTACTTGGGGGGAGTGCGAATATTCCAGGGACGCTTATTGGTGCATTAATCATTCAATTAATTCGTACGACCTTGATTTCCAACAATATCTCCTTTGATATTGCTCAGATGATTAATGCCGCCATCATTCTACTGGCAGTGTATATGCAACGACGGCGTAAGTCATGATGGATACAGTCTTTTCCAGCGATGGGATGACTATTTATGGGAGTAATTATGGCAGATATTGTCACATCTGGTAATAACCGCCGCTCCAACTGGTCCCAGGGATGGACGCGCGGAAAAAGTGCATTGCAACGTCAGGGAGCATTGATTGCGCTCATTGTGCTGATTGTCTTTGGTTCTATTCGCTATACAGGCTTTCTGACGGTTTATAACATTAATTCGGTCCTGACCTATAATACAACCTTTGCTCTGGTTGCGTTAGGGATGGCTTTTGTGATTATGTCCGGTGGGATAGATCTTTCGGTTGGCTCCGTGGTGGCTTTAACCAGCGTGGTGGCCGCGTATGCCAGCCAATATGGCTTACTGTCCGCGCTGGCTGCGGCTGTGTTGACGGGGACCGCGATTGGTTTATTCAATGGTTGGGTTATTGCCTGGCTGAAGATTCCACCATTTATTGCGACTCTGGCCATGTTGCTAGCAGCACGCGGACTGGCTCTATTCCTGGCGCATGATGCTACGGTTACCGTAAATACCACCAATGACTTTACCTCGATCTGGAGCAATACCCAGTTCCACATACCTATCCCTTTATACTTTTTGGTTTTTGCTTATGCCTTTGGCCTGATTGTCTTGCACCTGACCCGCTTTGGACGCCATGTCCTGGCGGTTGGTGGCAATGAGGATGCAGCGCGTTTGATGGGACTACCGGTAGAGCGCATTAAACTGATGGTCTATGCTATGAGTGGCGCGCTTGCTGGTATCGCTGGCGTTTTGTTGGCGGCTCAAACCTATACCGGACTGCCTAAAGAAGGTCTGGGATGGGAACTGACTGCTGTCGCTTCGGTAGTCGTGGGAGGTACGTTACTCTCGGGTGGTATGGGATCTGTAGCGGCCACTCTGGTAGGATCGCTCTTGCTTGGCTTGATCTTCACTATGCTGAATTTCGAGAATGGGCATGGTTTTATCACGTTATCGCCTTACTGGCAGGCGGTTATTCGTGGAGTTTTCTTGCTGATCGTTGTATTGTTACAGACCCGATTGGCGCGCCAGAAAAAATAATAGCCAACCTATCACTTTTAGTGAGCAGGAGAATAAGCAAGCAAGTGTTTCCACAAGCCGTGTAGCTGATCTCCTGTTTGCTAAGCAGGATTGATATTTCTTCTGTATGTCGATGAGGTATAATATTGATACATATATTTTTTTGGTGGGTGTAGGATTGTAGTGTGTGAGGAAGTGCTAATATGTATGGCGTCCAATATGGTTTAATGCATCGCAAAGCTGGCTGGTTGCCTGTTAGATGGAGGGTAGGTGTGTGGCGTGGATGGAGAGTAGGTTTGCTGGCTGGAATGGCCACTTGCCTCTTACAAGGTTTTTTTTCATTGGCAACACTGGCATATCCTGTATCCGTACAATATGCTGAATATGTAAGTTCAACCCCTGCCGCCAATGCCTCGTTAAATAGTGCTCCTGCTACCGTGCAGGTGCGTTTTTCTGCCCTCATTGATATCCAGCGCAGTAACCTTATAGTGGAAGATGTTGATGGCAAACAAGTAAGCACTGGTCGCCTTAATCCAGCTCATATTGAGCCTGAGACCCTTGTAGTGCGTATGCAGGCCGATCAATCAGAAATTTACGTTGTGAACTGGCATACTACTTCGAGTCAGGGAGGATACCGGGACAGTGGTAGTTTCCGTTTCTTTGTTCATGTCAGCCCTCTGCTGCAAAGCACCTTGAGTAAAATGTCTTCATTGACGCCAGCAGTTACGCCCTCCTCTACTTCGATACAAGCACGTAAGCCGGGAACCGTGCCAGTGTCGTCATTAAGGCTACAAATACCGCTATGGATCGCCGGCGTGATCAGCCTGATCAGCCTCATATCCGGCATTGGTTTGACCTGGATTTTTTCTCAACAAGCCAAAGAGCGCCGTGCGATCGCGCTCATTGAGCCCATGGCAGATGAAGATGATGAATAGTTTAGAGCTCTTTTCTCATCAGTCTATGTTCTCTCTGCGTGTTGATTGAAGGTGCTTGTTTGTTCGCTTCAAATCCCATGCGTTGCCAGAAATGGTAGGCCTGGATGTGCTGTTCAGGAACGCCCAGATAGAGGGCATCCGCTCCATGAGAGGTGGCCCAGTCCGCGAAAACGGTATACATTTTTTCTCCTAAGCCTTTGCACCATGGGCGCTCGACGTGCAGGCGTGAGACGCCGGCCGAGATTGCGCTTAGCTGGATCAAGTAAGAGTAGATTCAGATACCATTCATGCTCGGTAGGATAATGGCGAATCGCATCCAGGATGCCAATCAACTTTTCACCTGGTGTAAAGATGCCAAGCAACAATTTATCGTTATACGTTTTGCCAGCAGGTAACTCTGTAAAGATACTCTGGACGGTCTCTGGTCCAGGTTTGTCACCAGTCACTAATTCAATATAGTCAGCGCAACGCTCACAAAGATTTAGTACCTGGATATGATCGGCCAGGGTCAAATAACGAATCATATAGTCATTTACTAATGGCAATGTTTCTCTACGCATTTGTTTTAACCTCAGCTTTTTTTCTGGAGTACTACTTGTACAATACACCATACTTGCTACTGTTACCAGATTACAGTGCGCGAAATTTAATAAAAGCCTGGCCCATACGTCTTTTTAATACAGCCTTAACATATACCTACCTTGTGGCGCTCTTTTTAGGGTAGAAAGAAAAGGAGAGTACCCATATGACGAATACATCTGCGCGAAACTCTCAATCAGATTCAAACGTTTCAAGGGCCATGCAATGTAAGAATTGTCATAAGACCTTTACGGTTGTGCTGACCGATGGGGGCAAGGATATCCACTTCTTAAACATGATCAGTTGGGATTGTCCGGCATGTAAGAGAAATAATCTTACACCATTTCTACGTAATATCGCCTCTTAGATCGCCGAATTTGCCTGTATCGGATAGTCCACTTTTTTCGCATACTATCATCTATGCTGAGAGCATATGTACCTGTAGTAACTATGCTCTCAGCATTATTTTTGCCTTTCCTTGCTGTTCAACTGACTGTTATGATACGTGATAGATAGATATGAACGAAAGGGAAGTACAAATGAAACTTTTAATTTTAGGGGGCACTGTTTTTCTTGGTCGGCATCTGACCGAGGCAGCCCTGGCCCATGGACATGAAGTGACGCTCTTTCATCGTGGTGTTCATGGTAACGAACTTTTCCCTACAGTTGAGCGGCTACATGGGGATCGTGCTGGAGATCTTTCGGCCTTGCAGGGGAGGGAGTGGGATGCGGTTATCGATACCAGCGGTCAGCACCCTAAGCATGTACGCTCCTCAGCCCGGTTGCTTTCACAGGCGGTGAAGCATTATACATTTATCTCTAGTATTTCTGTTTACGCTGATTTTTCTCAACCAGCTATGGACGAATCGGCCCCTGTTGGTCGTCTGACACCCGAGCAACTCACCTCAATTGAGCAGACAGATGCTCCCTCCCTCGAATTTTATGGTCAGTTGAAAGCTCTTTGTGAAGAAGCCGCCGAAGAAGAGATGCCTGGAAGGGTCTGTAACGTACGGCCGGGCCTGATTGTAGGACCATATGACAATAGTGATCGCTTCACCTATTGGCCTGGTCGTGTTGCCAGAGGGGGCGAAGTGTTAGCTCCTGGACGTCCGGATAAGCAAGTCCAGTTTATCGATGTGCGCGACCTGGCAGCCTGGATCCTGCATGTGGCTGAAAGTAGTATGACGGGCGTCTATAATGCGACCGGCCCCGCTGAGATCCTGACAATGCAACACCTCCTGGAGGAGTGTAAGATGGTGAGTGGCAGTGATGCTGTCTTTCGCTGGCGTGACGATGTTTTTCTCATAGACAAGGGAGTGGATCCCTGGATGGGATTGCCTCTGTGGATCCCTGATAGTGAAAAAGACATGGCCGGTTTTCTTTCCGCCAATATCCAGCGCGCGCGCGCTGCCGGACTGACGTTTCGCCCTTTATCTACAACCATTAAAGATACTCTGGCCTGGGATCTGACACGTCCAGTGGGAGAGCGACGTGCGGGACTCAAAGCTGAACGTGAGGCAGAATTACTTGTAATGCAGCCTTAATGAACACCATCTGCAAGTTTTTTACATACGCAATCTTTTGAAAAGGAAAATGGCGAACTGGTTGTGACCAGCTCGCCATTTTCCTTTTCAAATACACGTGAGCGTTGTAACTGTGAGGCGTTGCGGCATAAAACTTATATGTGGATAAACAGCACCACTAGAAATACAACTGCTGTCACAACATGCCAGAGACGAATACTCTTTTGGAAATTTTTATTACGTAATGAGGATTGATAGCGTAGGCCGAAAAGCGCCAGACACAATAAAACCAGCCAGGCGACAATACCCGTTTGCATACGCCGACTTAAATCTGAAAAAGGGAAAAAGTAATAAACTGCATGGATGGTGGCTGCCGTAAGCACAATCCAGCCCCATAAAGGATGCGATTTGCGCAAGAAAAGAAAGATTGGGCGCAGCAAATTTTGTAGAGCTTGGAGTTTTCCTTTTTTGAGTAGAAGATACACTTGCCTGCTCACCCAAAGGGCCACTGAAGCCGCTGTGACAATGATCGCAAGTTTAGCGGTGATATTGCTGATTTTAGTAAAAAGCAGGTTGCTTGTGCCTGTACCATCCTCTGATACTAACAGAATAGTGGCGATGATCCCTTTAATGAACATAAATAACTATACCCTCTAAAATCTGATATTTATTTTTGTATATACTATAGTAAACGTAAATGAGAGCCAGATAAGTTTTATAGCTCTTGCTTTTAGTACTATGAGCACATAATATTTTTATGTCAATTATAGATCAATATATAGTTTAATCTGATCTATTAGCGTAATTTACTCTGGCACTCTTCATTGACATACTCTATTCTATATGCTACCTTCTTTTTATATCAATAATTGAGCAATAAGATGAGTTAAAGTTCTTATGATTTTAGTGCATGTATTGCTAATCGTGTCTCCTTTCTATTTCCAATCTTCTGCTTCAACACCGTTGTGTTACTACTACACCTTGTAGCGTGGATCGTAATCTTTCCCTGCCGATTTGCCATAAGCTTTGGGCGTTATGGTTATTTTTCATTGTATCCCGGCTATACATTGAGTGTGAACGTCATTGATCCAAAGAAGGAGAAACGAGATGGCAGGTAATAAATGTGTTGTATATGTTGAACCGGGTAAGGTTAAGGTTGAAAATATAGAGTATCCCAGGCTTGAGTTGAAAGAGCAGCATCGTAAATGTAACCATGGTGTCATTCTACGCGTTATCGCGACCAACATTTGTGGTAGCGATCAGCACATGGTACGTGGTCGCACAACAGCTCATAAGGGTCAAACGTTAGGCCACGAGATAACTGGTGAAGTTATCGAAGTCGGACGTGATGTTGAATTCATCAAGGTTGGTGATCTTGTTTCAGTTCCTTTCAATATCGCCTGTGGCCGTTGCCGTATGTGTAAGGCTGGCAATACGCATGTGTGCTTGAATGTTAATCCAGAACGTCCGGGAGCGGCATACGGCTATGTTGATATGGGTGGTTGGGTTGGAGGTCAGGCTGAGTACGCGATGGTTCCGTATGCAGACTGGAATCTTTTGAAGTTTCCTGATAAAGAGCAGGCAATGGAGAAGATGAAAGACCTGACGATGCTCTCTGATATCTTTCCGACCGGCTATCATGGTGCTGTCTCAGCTGGTGTGACCACTGGATCGACGGTCTATGTGGCGGGTGCCGGACCTGTGGGACTGGCCTGTGCGGCTTCGTGCCAGCTTTTGGGTGCGGCCGTTGTGATAGTTGGTGATATGAATCCTGAGCGCCTGGCACAAGCTAAGAGTTTTGGTTGTGAAACAGTTGACCTGCGTAAAAATGCGGATCTTCCAGATATGATTGCACAGATTGTTGGTGAGCCGGTGGTTGATGCTGCGATAGACTGTGTCGGTTTTGAAGCACGCGGACATGGCAAGGACGCTGCTGAAGCTCCTGCAACAGTGTTGAATGATATCATGGCTATTACACGTGTGGACGGCCGTCTGGGTATTCCTGGTCTCTATGTGACGGGTGATCCTGGTGGTATTGATGAGAATGCGAAGACGGGCCAATTGGGAGTGAATTTAGGACTCGGCTGGGCGAAAGCGCTGAGTTTTACGACCGGTCAAACTCCTGTCATGCGTTACCATCGCCAGTTAATGATGGCGATCCTGAACGACAAAATTCAGATTGCCAAGGCCGTCAATGCTACTGTGATCCCTTTGGACAAGGCGCCACAGGGCTATAAGGATTTTGATAAAGGGGTCGCTAAGAAGTTCATATTGGATCCACATGGTTTGATTAAATAAACCTGGCCAACAGCTTGAGCAGTCATAGAGACGCAGGGAATGGATGACATGTTCCTTGCGTCTCTTTTTTATTAATTTTGCGTTCTATGAGAGAGGAGGTTGATCGTATGAAGAACATACTGAACAAAGTACTTGTAACTGTTTTGCTTACTTGTCTGCTATTCGTCGTGTTTATAGCAAATGCCTGGATGTTACCTTCGGCTAAAGCTGCTACTGCCAGAGCCCCAAAAGTCTCGGCTGCAGCAGTAGGAGGGAAGGTTATAGACGTTGACCTCACGCAGCAAAGCCTCACGGCGTTTGAAAATGGTCGTGCAGTATTCTCGACATTGATATTGACTGGTAGAGCAGGTTTAGATACGCCGACAGGGACGTATCAAGTGTTTAGCAAAGCCAGTCCTACTACCTTTTACTCACCCTGGCCCGTAGGTTCTCCCAATTATTATCCGCCCACGACTGTCAGCTATGCGCTGGAATGGAAGCCAGGAGGTTTCTTCCTACACGATTCCTGGTGGCATACGGTATATGGACCCGGTACGAATAGTATACATAGTGATCCAGTCTATGGTCCGCAAAATGGATCCCATGGATGTATCTCTATGCCGTATGCATCTGCACGCTGGCTTTACACCTGGGCTCCAATTGGCACACCAGTTCGTATCCATATGTGATGAGGTAGCTGTTTGGAGAACAAAAGATCCCAGGCCTAAACCATGGCACAAGCCTGGGATCTGAGATTTTATCACTGGTAATATGATTATTACTGTGTGCTAGTGTTAACGGAAAAGGATAGTGCCAGCCGCTGGAACGGCGATCGGTTTAAGGCCAGCAGTTAACTCCAGCTCTTCTTCTCGTACAAGCTTACCCTGACAGTCTCGCACCTCAACGAACCGTTTACCTGCATTTTCCGTCATTTCTAGCATGATTCGCTGTTCCATGGTGCCATTGACAATTAATAGCTCGGCAGGAAAAGTAGGATCCACAGATAGTGCCGTATTGAGATATGCTACGACCAAACTTTTCTCTTGTGTGGACGCCGTTACCGATGAGTAGAGTATTTCTGGATGCAGTGGTTGTAATGTGCCATCTAACAAAAGGTCGCGGTGCTCGCGCCAGAAGGCCAACCAATACCGTACCACATCTAGATGGGCGGATGGGATTTTGTCGAGCATGACTGAAATTTGTGGAACTGAGAAGAGAATATTGATGATCTGTAGTGCTACCACTTCTGCAGGCTCATCGGGATGCCACATCAGCATATCGGAGTGAGCGGCAGTCTCTCCACACATCAAGCGTATATCCAGGGTCCTGACGCGATTGGTGATAAATTCATAGGGACAATCACCTGCGCGGAACATATTGCCGTATTTACGCATAAGTGGACCGACATATGACTGGCGGAATTCGATTAAAATGTCAGGCTTAATCGCCTTTAGCCGGGCCATCACGGCGGTTAGTAGTCGATCTACGGCCCGATCAATTGATTGTTCGTCCCGTTCATCGTTAGCTAGATCAATGTGTTTATGTGTGTGTGGAGGGACAGGTGCACCCCTAGGAAAGCGAGGCTGGGGGCGGAATGCATCCACAAAATCTAATTTAAAACCGTCAAGGTCCCATTCTCGCAGGGCCTTTTCGTATAATTGAATCAGGTATTCGCGTACATCTGGATAGCGTGGATCGAGTACTCCCGCCCCTAATTGATCTATTGTGTAGAGGAGCTTATGCTTGAAGCGGGACCAGACATTACTTTCTTTACCCACAAAAGGAACTGAATACCACAAAATATATTTCATGCCCAGTTCGTGTACGCGTGCCACATGGGCTTGCATGTCCGGTATCTTTTCGGTTGCCACCTGCCAATCCCCGCAGTAGGCATAGCCACGTTCATTATTGATGGTTTGCCAGCCATCATCGACAATGACAGCTTCGCAGCCCAGGTCTTTGGCGATACGACATTGAGCTTCAATGGCGCCTGGCTCCAACTGCTGATGGAAACTATACCATGTTGAGTACATTGGCAGTCGTGCATGTTCAGGAACCGCTAAGGGCTCATAATCTGGCTGTCCAGCCCACCATTGCTGGACCTGGTGAAGGGCCTGGTAATATGCAATAGCGCGTGTATCCAGTCTTAGGGTTGCTTCGTAACTGGCCAACTGCGGAGTTGATTCAACGAATAGATTAAGCGCGCAATGCAGTTCGCCCGTCTCTTCGCTGACACCAACCTTCATCTCAACGGCTTCCAGGGCATCTGAGAATGCAAAGGTGAGCCTGTTTTGTCCATGATAATTATAAAGACTGGTCACAGGCATTTGTGACGTTACCTTCGCAATCGTTCCTGATGTCCAGTTGGGTGCCAGACTTTTATTGCGATCACTACTGGAATTCCATATGCTATAAATATCGTGCATGGGAATAGACCATGCAATTTGAATATGGGGCATTGGCTGAGGCTGGTGGTCTCTCGTCTTGAAGGTAAACGCAATCAGATCTAGACCTTCTTCCAGCCTGGTAGTTGTTTGCGTAGCGATGAAATGATCGCCAAGACCATTAATCGTGATTACAGCTGTGCTGGTGGGTGTGGATGCCATAAGAGGAAAACTCCATTGTCGTATGCTAACATTGCAATACTTTACGTAAACACAAACTTGCCGGTTATAGTTATATACTATTGCGAGCACTTACATCGTTTCACGATGAGCCGGTTTTACTGTCTACCCTGGAGTCTACCATATCTGAACTGTCTGGCGCTACGACGACTGTTTTTCTGACTTTTCTTGAGTGGAGGACCTTTCTCTATAACTGCCTCCAGGTTTGGACGGACCAGTATACTGTAAAGAGGATTATCACCTGCTGATCCTGATAATCAATGCAGCAATACGAGTTCTCCACTGATAAGGAGTATATCTGCGTGGATAGTGTTGAATTTTTAGACTATATTGAATCGTACATCGAAGCATCTGTAGATTACATTGTACAGGACATGCAGCTGTGTGGCTTATATAATGGTAATCGCCATGATACATTCTGGAATATGCTCTTTGAAGAGATTGGGCATTTTCTTGTGCGCACTTATGACGCTTACGAGGTTGAAGAACTGGCAGAATCGGATGGAACGATGTGCTGGGCCTTTGGTTATGATGAAGAGGTTGCGGGCTGGACATGGATACGAGGCGAGGAAACACATATGCGCCTCGAAGAAGGGCCTATTATCAGTGCATTACGCAATACTCATATGGATATTGTCGCTTTCTATGAGCGCTATCCGCAGAAGCACTGGATAGAGATCTGGTATGGTCCTGGTACAATCAAGTTGCTGCGGCATAGAAATGAGCAGGTGTTACTGACCTTACCCGCGTTTTTGGAAGCTCGTCTTGAATTACTTCAGCATCGCTTGAATCAGTATTATACAAAAGATCATCAGAATGAGCGTGAGCTTGAAGCAGAAAATGCAGCCGGCATGGTCGTGAAGATTCGCCAGAAACAGCTCAGCCAGGAAGGGCATGCAGAAAACACGTTTCAGTATACCTGTCAGATCGAGCAGCCGCGTGGCTTGATTCAATTTAGCAGCGAAAAGTTTCCTTCAAATTCATTGGATGAGCTTATCTTAATGCTCTGCTATGATTTCATCGACTTTGAGTATTTCTTCACACGTAATCGTTTTGAGGAAGTGATCGGACCAATACGCACCAGAAATGCTGTTCTCGCCTGGAATACCGTCTCACAAGCTCAAGAGGTGGCGCGAGCACGCAAGGTAATTAAAGAGGACGAACAAAACGCCTGATCCACCAATACCAGGTAACACTTTGCCATGTTGCCTGGATGGTCATTGCGCGATTACAGGTGAATGTTACCCACAACATTCACCTGTAGATTTTGCTCCGGCTTTAATAGGCTGGTTCTTTAGTCTGTACGCGTTGTTCGCGCATCAGCCAGACATAGCCATCTTCTAATCCTGGCTCGACAGGGACGGTTCTGGCAGCAGTTAGCTGATCGATTGTGCTTTGATCAGCGATCACGCGATATTGTATGCCCTGTGCTAAATGCAGGGTAGAGACAACAATAAGATCTCCTTGTGGCTTCTGACCCTGTGTGGTCACAAGCCAGACTTTGCCTTGTGTTTGTTCAACCAGTTTAGCGGTTGTACCCTGAAAGATGACTTCGCCATTTTTCATAACGGCCAGATTGCGACAGGTCTGCGCAATATCTTCCACGATATGTGTTGAGAGCAATACAGTACGATTACCTCCCAGATCGCTCAATAGATTGCGGAAACGGATACGCTCCTCTGGGTCAAGTCCTGCGGTTGGTTCATCAACGATTAAGAGTTGTGGATTATTGAGTAGGGCTTGAGCGATACCAACACGGCGTTTCATACCGCCGGAGAAGGTTTTGAGTTTGCGTTGGGCCACATTACTGAGTGCCACCATTTCGAGCATCTCATTAACGCGCGCCTTTCGTTGTTGCCGGTTGTCAAGCCCCTTTAAAATCCCAATATAATCCAGGAATTCGCGGGCACTGAGATCTGGATACATTCCCAGGTCCTGAGGCAAGTACCCTAACGTTTTTTTGATGGCTGTACGACCTTTTTCTGTACTCCCATCATATTCACCCACCTTAATCGTACCAGAGGACGGATAAAGGATACCTGCCAGTATACGCATAAGTGTGGTTTTGCCCGCCCCATTTGGGCCGAGCAGGCCGAACATGCCACTTTCAATAGAGAGGTCGAGTCCCTTTAATGCCTGGATATTGCCGCGATAGGTTTTTGTGAGATCATCAATGATTATGTTCATGGTGCAAGAATCCTTTGCCATCAAAAAATTATTTTACGGCTTGTTGCCAGCGTAAAACTATGTAAAGCGTACCTAGCGCTACCAGCGCCAGTGCAGTTAAGAGCAGGACACTTTCCCAGCCTTGTATTGGCGTAGCCGAGACATCCATGTGGTTGAGCCCAAAGATGCCAACGGCCATGAATTTACCTGCTGGTGCGAGAAGCGTATCACTTAACGTAGGAATCCCATTGCGTGAGCTTAAGAAGTTGCCCCAGAACCAGTAGCCAACAAAGCAAAATTGGTAGAGGGGGACCCACATCACTGCAGGACAGGCGAGTGAAAAGGCACTTATGAAAAGGATGCCTGGTAATGTAATGATCATGAAGACTGGTATGGCCAACAAGATGCTTTCGAAATTTCCTGTGCGATAGAGAATAAAGCTCACTCCTGCCAGGAAAAAGAGCAGCATGGGTATCAACGTGGCACAGACACTACCCAGGTATTTGCCAAGCAATCTGACACTCAGCGCTCCTGGTAGCGCATTGAACAATTCTTCCATTTTGGTGCGTCGATCGCGTGGTACACGGTCCGCGATCATGCAACCAAAAGTTGCGGGTAAGAAAAAGTTAAGCAAGAGGGCCAGACTTGCCAATGTCTGGGGCATCGGTAGATCGAGATCTCGCTGGACAAATTGGTTTACGAATGGCGAGCGTGCATAGATGGCAATTTCTAAGGCCCCAATCAAAAGCATCCCAATCCATAAAGAACGCCTGCGTATTTGCATGAGAAATTCATAGCGAAATGTTCCTTGAAAGACGGCCAATTGATTTATCATTCTTCTGTGTTTCCTTTCAACATACGTTCTGTATTGTGTAATAAGAACCAGGAGAGCACGAACAAAACCAGAGCCGTACCAATCAACTCAAGGCGCGTATCCAGAAAGTATTTATAATAATCTGCTGGCATGATATCTGTGGCTGGAAATTTGAGCAACGTGGCAGGAAAGAGCAGTGCCGGGCGCAACCAGTCGTTCAATGCGATAAAGTCTTTGAACACGATCTCGGCAATCCAGATACCTCCAAGTAATGCCACGCCAGCCGTCTGGCTCTGAATGAGTAAGGAGAAGCATAGACCCACCGCCAGGCACCAGAGTAAGGGAGCCAGCCATAATGATTGGATGATGATGAACTTGAGCCATGGTGACCAGCTCTGCATAAATGTTGGCAGATAGATCAAGTTTAAGCTTGCCATGCAGTTGATGTAGAGCATAGCTACAATGATAGACAGGATCAGTATGCTGGAAAAACGTATGAGCGCCGTATGTTGATATTTACTGGCTACGGTTAACTGTATTTCCAGGGCGGAATCCTGCGCAAGAACCGTTCCAATAACTGCCCCCATGGCTATCGGGAGCATCATTTCCACTCCGCCTAATAACGCCCGTGCTGGATTAATCTGCCGGGCCTGTAAGAATAGTGCCAGCAGGATAAATCCTATGACCAGGATTAACGGGGTAAGGAGGGTTCGTTTCCCGAGCAGTTTGATTTCATAGTATAAGCGATCAAAAGACATAATTCCTCCAAACATGTGTATGTGCCTGGCATGAATCTACTATGCAAGGCTCGCCAGGCGTGGTTGACGTGGTGCATAGTAGATAGCTACAAGTAGTAGAAGTAAAGGAACCACAAATAGATATGGATTGTTGTCCCAATTCATATGCATGAAAAAGTTAAAGTTTAGCTGTAAATTGTTGAGCTGAAGTTCAAAGACGTGTAGCGCTTCTATCCCAAAGGTCACTAGCAGTGCCAGCCAGGAACTGATCAATACAGACATTGAGAACGTTGTCAGTGCAACCAGCAACAGTGGTTCTAACCAGAGATGGATGATCTCCCAGAGATTCCCGCCATAAATCAGGGCAACCACTCCAGATGCGATCAAGGCAACCAGTAGATTGTAGCCAACCACAATCAAGAATCTGAATAGCATCATGATACGAATAGAGGTTGGTGTTGACAGTGTGAGCTCGAGTCCACTATCGTTCTCACCACCGAAGAGAAATGCTGCCCCCGCACCAGCTGAGATGGTGATAAACATGGCCATATAGACACCCGCAGCCTGCATGTTTGAAGGTTGGCTTGCTAAAGAATACAAGGTCATGATCATGCCCAGCGTTGTTACTAATACCGCCCCGAGCCAGATACTTTTGTGTATTAAGGGGATCTGTCGTATGAATAGCACACTATAACGTTTAGTAATCGTAATTAATGTTTCACATAATATTTGTTGTGCTGATCGGGTTGTGTCTACTTCTACCTGTCTATGATTTGAAGATGCAATGGACGGCTGTGCATATTCCTTTTTGTTTTTAGCCAGTACATATTGCGCTGCTTCGCGAACAGGCGCATAGGGATCTTTCTGCGCTACCTGTAATAAAGAACCGAGTAAGTCTGATGTTTGTATATTGATCTCCGCCAGGGTCAGAATGACCATTTCTCGTACTTCCCATTCAGGATCTGCCAGCGCCTGGAGTAGATATTCTAAGGGAGCCTGTTCCCCCAACTGGCCTAGTACGCGGAGTGCCGCAACTCGAACCAGACGATGTTCATCTGCTAATGCGGCTTTGAGGAGTTCTGGATCTGTATTACCATCGAATGTCCGCACGGTTGCTGCCCGTATTTCCCAGGCACTATGCTGCAATCCAGCGTGTTGTTGATTTGCTGCTAGCCCCTTTTCCAGATAAGGTTGTCGTTCTGCCAGGCGACCAAGCACCTGAGAAAGAAGCGTCTCTGGAGCCTGTTGCTCCTCTGACCAGGATATTTCTATCTCCTCCGGGTTGAATCCTTGTTGATCCATGGTTTTTCTCTCCCTTCCTGTACGCGATTATTCTCCTCAAAAAATGTGCGCAACTGACGTATACCCCTTGAGATAGCAGATTTGACCGTCCCTAATGGAAGATCCAGCAGCGTTGCGATCTCCTGGTAGCTAAGGTGCTCAAAATAGTAACAGGTGATAATGATGCGGTATCTTTCAGGTAATTTTGCTAAAAGTTGTCCTAGCTCTTTTTGTGTTTCTAATTGTTCAAATAGTATTTCTGGTTGTTCTTCTATATGGAGTGGTGGATTATTCTCGGTCAGATCTAATGGCACGATGTGTAATCGTGTTTTGCGTAGCCAGTGGGTATAGACATTGAGCGTAACCCTGTATAGCCAGGCTTGCAACTTGAGTAGCCGTATCCGCTCAGGTGGATAATTTTCCAGGGTCACGTAGGCGCTCACAAACGCTTCCTGCACAATATCTTCAGCGTTTTGCTGGCTATTGCATAAACGATAGGCAAAGGTATACAGGCGGTTTTGGTAATGTATAACTACTAGCTGGAAATATTCATGCAGGTTGATAGCGAGTAAATTTTTCAGATCATCGTCATACTGGCTCATAGCATCCTTTCACAAAGTATTTAAATTCTTATCAGGTAGATACCATAAATCCCTTGGGGGGTTGCATCTTGAGGCAATTGATTTTTATCATTGGAGATAGTACTTTGTAGGGCGTCTATATATTCATCGTTATATTTTATTCTTTGATCTCGTTTATAATTTGGGACATATTGTAAGCTATTCGATCAAATGCAATCAAACTTAATTATGCAATGCAGCTTCAAGGTCCTTATGCAAAAAATCTGTTTTTTGAGCTATGTGAATAAGATAAAACTTTGAATGCGTCCCCCCAGTCCTTGAATTTATCCTTTAGTTCCTTTGAGCTATTTCAGGTGAGGAGAAATTATATGCAGTGTCGTGTATGTGGAGCGCGCGTCCCAGCTGGTGCTAACGCCTGCCCATCTTGTGGTACTATTGTGCAGACACCAGGAACTAATCCACAGGGTCAGTTGCCCCCCACCGCTTATGCCGGTCCGACTACAGCAACTAACTATGGAAATGCACCTGTGCCGCCACCGCCTTCGTATCCAGGTAATTCTTATCAGAACCCAACGCCGGCTGGTTCATCACCGTATCAGCCAATATATCCAACAGATCCTTATCAGCAGCCAGGGCAGCAGTATCCATCATCTACGCCATATAACAATCCGCCGGGTGGACCATCATATCCTGGTGGCCCAAATACACCGTTTCAAGCGCCGCGCAAAAAGTCGCGTACTGGTCTGATCGTGGCAATTGTGGCAGTTGTATTGGTGCTTGGGTGTATTGGCTCAGTGTTTGCCGCGAACAAATGGGCGGGGGGTACCGCCGATAATGGTACAGCCACACCCACTACCGCAGCAACTACTCCTACGGCTAGCCCGTCGTCGAACGTGACACCAACACCAGCCACGACGAATACGCAGCCTGGCGCCACACCTTCTGGCACGCCGATTGATCCCGTGGCCTCAAAAATCATCATCCATCCTCAAACGGCGGGTGACGTTGATAAGAAGGCCTATACGCCAATCGAGAGCACGATCGGCACAACTTTTAAGGTCAATAAACCAATTTATGTCACCTTTAACCTTGATCCTAATAAATACAATGTAGCCCAAACTCCAGCCTGGGTGAACGTACGCTTCTATCGTGGATCGGATAAAATCCTTAAAGATGATCCACTAAAGGTGGACGACGGTGTAACCGTAGGATACTTTGGAGTGCAGTATTATCTGCCTACACCCGATGCAGCTGCGGAAATTTACTGGTGCAATACACAAAATTGTAGTGACGGTAAACTTGCTCAGGTGGTGCATTTTACGGTGACTGAGTAACAACTGTAACGCACTATTCATCCACTTCAAGCTTGAGCAGAGTTCGGGCACAGGAGATCTGTGCCCGAACTCTGCTTTTTTGGCGGTTTCGCTCCCGCGGCTTTGGCTACTGTTGCTATCACATATTTTGTATTGAGAATGTATGTGTAATCTGTGTCGTTTGATCTATCATTAATCCTACCGAGCAATAGCGCTTTTCTACTAATGAGATGGCTCTTTGAATAGCATCAGCATGAATATTGCTTCCAGTAAAATGATGCTCCACTGTAATTGTATGAAAGATATGTGGTGGTTGGGGGACTTTTTCTCCATGTGCCTCGATCGCGTAGTCGTGTATATCCTGTTTCATTTTACGCAGGATAGTCATGATTTCTATACCCGCGCAACCAGCCAGAGCTGAGAGTAACAACTCCATTGGACAGGGGCCAGCGCTCTCTTCTCCACTATCTGGCTCGTCTGTGTCCAGGATGAGTGAATGACCTGTGCCCGTGTCTATATTAAAGCGCAAAGCTGAATCTAGTTTTGCCTGAACATTCATCTGCATGTGCATCGTAACTGGTTTCCTTTTGTTGAATCTCCACACTAAATATCCAGACCTTTATTGTACAGCATTTAGCAGCCCTGATGTATGCATATCGAATTGTTGCTAACTATCCAGCTGCTTTCGGTCCGTTATAGATAGATAATGGTATGGTTATGATAGATAGTGGTATGGTTATACGCTGGCAAAGTGGATATTCGCAGCTTTCTGAACCTGCCTTATAATGGGTTGAAGCAAACGATCAGAAAGGATTTTCCATAGCTATGATGCATGTTGAGCCGGTGATATTAACAGGCAAGCTTGTGCGCCTGGAGCCATTACAATTGAGTCATGTTGAGGATTTATTACGTGCGGGCCATGAAGATGCAACCTGGAAATATATGTCTTTCAATCCTGGCGTCTCTGAGCAGGCAATGACACAATGGATTACGGAAGCCTTGAGATTACAGCAGGCTGGCGATAGTCTACCTTTCGTGATTATTGATCAGCGTACTGGCCAGATTATCGGTTCGACCCGTTACCTGGATATCAGGCGAAAGGACCGTGGTTTGGAGATAGGCTGGACCTGGCTTGCTCCCGAAGCCAGGAGGACTGGAGTGAATACTGAGTGTAAATATCTCTTGCTGGGACATGCTTTTGAGAAACTCCAGGCTATTCGCGTGCAGCTGAAAACAGATAGTCGTAATATACGGTCGCAACAGGCTATAGAACGCATTGGTGGCAAAAAAGAGGGTGTATTGCGCAATCATGTGATTATGCCAGATGGTTATTATCGCCATTCGGTCTATTATAGTATCCTGGATACCGAGTGGGAGCAGGTCAAGAGTAATTTAAGTGCAAAAATGGAGCAGGTATATTCTTAATATATCTTACGCCTATCATTGCGGGAAGCTTGCCGTTCTTATGCGCAGGGCGCTGGCGCGCGCCAGGATTTTTTACTTATATGGTGCCAGAAGTGCGCACAGCGCACTTCTGGCACCATATAAGTCCCTTTGCTGGGGACGAAACTGGCTCATCTCTACAATCATTTTCATAGATTGTAGAGATGAGCCGATTTTAGCACTGTATTCTCTATATCTGCTGGATATGGAGAATGCAACTGGCGTATGAGCTTCTACCTAGTGGTAGTGTTAGACCTTGATGCATTAATGTGGCACCCGAAAGCTCGATGGCCGGGGTTTCTGATTGTCCCATTGTCTTTATGCGGTAGCGGGCGTCAGGTTGTAATCCCTGGAAGCGTAGTGGTGGGGTGGTATTCCAGAAAGGATTGGTACGGCGGTAGGCAAAGGCGACCGCTTCCCGGGCGTCTGGCGTTAGACATTCAACGGCGGCCCAGGTACCCTGACTGGCGGTCGGAGAGACCAGCCAGTGCTGTTCACCATCCTGTACAATATGGCGAATTTGCTTATAGGCATCAATCCATATCCTGGCCTCTGCCATATCCTCGTCACTCCAATGGAGCAGGTGACCACCTATTCCGAGCATTCCCATCATTGAGACGTGGAAACGATAGCGCAGAGGAATTTCGTTCCAGACACGATCACTCGGGGTGTCGGTGACCCAGGCTCCCATGGTGCGGCCAGGAAGAATATGTGAGATACCTTCTTGAATGAACAGGCGTGCATCGGGATGGGTATTGTCGCTGGACCATACCTGGTCGGTCCGGGTAAGTATGCCCAGGTCAGCGCGGCTACCACCACCTGAACAGGACTCGATACTTAGTTGTGGGTGACGTGCCCGCAGGGTATCCATGATCGTATAGACGCCCTGGACATGGCGTACCCAGATTTCCCGTGCATCATGACCGGACTGCACATATTCTGGCCAGCCTGGTTCAGACAATGGTCTATTCATATCCCATTTGATGAAACTGACGCCATGATCACCAATCAAAGGATCGAGCAGACCAATCAGATATTCCTGTACGTCTTTGCGACCAACGTTAAGCACGAGTTGGTTACGGGCTTCACTGCGTGGCCGCTCAGGGAAATAGTAGATCCAATCTGGATGTGCCCTGTACAAATCGCTATCGGGATTGACCATTTCAGGCTCGACCCAGATACCAAACTGCATTCCCAGTTCATGGACGCGCTCCACTAATGGTCGTAGACCGCGTGGGAATTTTTGTGGATCAACGCGCCAATCGCCAAGTCCTGCGCGATCATGAATGCGAGCGGGGAACCAGCCATCATCAATCACAAATAGTTCAACCCCCAACGTGGCGGCTCGTTCGGCCAGCTTACTTTGACCTTCTTCTGTTACATCAAAAGTAGTGGCCTCCCAGGAATTATATAGGACGGGCCGTGGCTGGTTGGCCTGAGGCTGTGGGAGTACATGCTCACGTACATAGCGGTGCATGCGCTGGCGCGTACCATTAAAACCATTGCGAGCGAATCCAGCGATGAAATCGGGCGTCTCAAAGCTCTGGTTCGCTGTCAGGATCCAGGCGAAATCATGTTCATTGATACCACCCGCGATGGCTGTCTCACCTGAAACGCGGGTACTGACGCGTAGGTTCCAACTACCACTCCATGCAATTGTACCGAAATATACTTCGCCTTGATGTTCGTTGGCCTGGGTATCAATCGCGAACCACGGATAAGCATTGGAGCCAGGAATGCCTTTGCGCGACTCAATCTGCACGGTATCCGCGACAATTGGTCGTTGCTGGACCAGTGTTTCCTGCGCCCATTGTCCGGCTAGCGTGGTCAGGCGGCGTTGCTCAAATTGTTGGGGCAGGTGCCAGACGGCCGAGAATGCTTTCTTCAGGACGATAGGTTCTTTACCCGTATTAGTAAAACTGGCTGAGCGTATGATAAGGTCATTTTCACTATCGACCCGATAGGAGAGGATGACCTCAAATGGATAAATAGCATCCCGTAGATGCAGCCGTAATTCTGGTAGTCCCTGGCGCTCGCCGATCTCAGCATCCTGATAGCGCAGATCCATATCACGTGTACCATCGGCAAAGAGCGCCTCAGCTGCGAGCTCTCCATAACGTAAGCCTCCAAAGGCTGGAAATTCTTCACGAGCCAGCGTGAGGGCTACATCATGTGAGGAACGTTCATGTGGTATTTGGGCTTCCGGTAAGTCGGCAAAGTTGGGGAGACGCGTACCCCAATACAACTGTAAGAGCAAGCCTTCAGACGTGATCCCTACAGCATATGTGCTGTGCTTTGTCACTAACATCCAACTATTTTTATCTGAATGACGATGAATACCCGGCGCGAGCATATCTGTGAATTGATTGGCTGACATGCAGTAAATACACCCCTTCTTCTGCGGCTACACTGCCGATATAAAGACTGTGATTGTGTTTTTAGCCTTAGACAAGAATCGAATTCCTTTGATTTATACGTTAACCCTTCTTTGCATAGCTGTCAATGCTTTATGGCTGCTTGCCAGGACTTTTTAAAATCCCTTTTTGACGCCTGCGGCGCCGGGTTGGGGATGTGGAGTGTGTGTGGTGCGCGGCTGCAGCCGCGCACCACACACACTCCACGCCTGAAATAATGTACATCTGATCGCTTGCCAGAGATCGCAGGGGTAAATCGTGAAATATCGATTTTATGCTAATTTTTATGAAAAATGGATTTTCTAAGCTTTTGTGCTATAATTTTAATAGTTTCTATTGTGATGCTGCGCAGGTTTTATCGGCAAGATTGAAATGGAAGTGATTCGATGAAGTGGTGGAACGCTCATCAACCGTAGTCGTTGTCTGAGATATATCCATGAGAGCAGTTGTGGGTGTTCGTGAAGGGGGAGAAGAAGATGCTCGACTTGAATGATCTGGTGGTGAAATTATCCTTTACCAATGGTGGCAACGGAAACTGGAGATGTAAGAATGGGGTAATCTTATTAGGAGAAATTTTAACTTTCTATCGCAATAATGGTGGACCTTACCTGTTTGGTATCCCTCTGGCCAATGAAATCCATCTTCCTCAGTATCCTAATACTGCCATTGTACCCTGTGAGCGCGCCATTATTGCCTTTGATCCCGATCGTAAAATTGATTCCCCTCCCGCTAATGGTCCTTGCTATCTTCTACATATAGACTCTGGTGTTGGTCAGCAGTTATTGTTACAGCGTTTAAATGCCGTGATCCAGAGCCTTTCTGCGAAGTTGAGCCAGATAAACTCTTTATCTCAAATTTGATGGCATCTATGTATAGTAGAGGAGGTACTCACCATGATTTATCATTATGAGTAGAGACAACTTTTCCTATACTCATTGGCATGAATACCCATTCTATTGATACAAGTAGTCTCTTTAGGCATAGATAACGCGCTTAGAAAGCAGACATTTTTATGGATAGTGTTTTTTTCCCACTCTCATCGTGGAGTGTGCAGTCAGCCGCACTCGGGCCCTAAAGGGCCCACCCTTCTTTTACGTGTGATGTCAAATGTTGCGCATCGCGCAACATTTGACATCACACGTAAAACCTTTAGAGCGCCAAAGGCGCGAAAACAATGATCAGCGCGGCATGGATTTCATGCGAAACAAACACTATCTAGGAGTTGTGGATGTGTTATGCAGTGCTCGCAGTACTGCTAGCTACTTTGTAGCTCGTATCACTTTTTGGGTAAGTAGTAGAGCGAGTTTACAAAGCAGCATTCGTGGAGAGAAAGGGGTACTGTAGTTTTATGACGCAAATGTCGCAATCTCGTACGCAGACGGGAGCCTTGCAGATCGGAATTATCGTTTGTACACTGGCAACTGCGCTGATCCATCTGTATCTGGCCATGCAGCCAGATGAAGACTTACGTACCTGGTTTATTCTGAACGCTATTGGCTATCTTGTTTTATTGGTAGCTCGATTTTTACCGCAGCTAGCGTCCTATCGTAGGATAGTAAATTATGTGTTGATGGCTTATACAGCTGTGACGATCATCATGTGGCTTTTGATCGGATTACCATCAGAACCTATTGGATACGTAACCAAAGCAATTGAGGTGGTTTTAATCATCTTATTAGTGCTCGATGATCGGAGTATGCGTAGCCATGCGGTACTATGACCGGTGGCTTGCGAACAACTAGCCCTTGTTCATTTTTCGTCGTAGTATCCTGGTAAGAATCTAGTGAAATGTACGATGCAGGGATGCATCTCCCCTTTCTGAAAATTCCTCATTCCTTTATCTATCCATGTCTAAGGGCTTTACACTTTATCTTGCGTTTCCTGATAACGATTGTTTGTGTAGCGAGCTACCACTTTACGCCAGAAAAGCTGGGCGGTTTCGTTCTCAACATCCTGTCGTACCCGCCAGCGTCCAGGGAACATGTCGAAGATCTGGTGAGCTACCACCTGACCGAGTCCTTGTTGACGATATTTACGCAAAATAAAGAACTCGATGATACTATATGTGGCCGGTTCATCGACTTTTTGTACAAGCACAAAGCCAGCCAGTTTATGCTCGACGCGAATCAAAAAGGGATAGCGGTTCGGATCGGTCCAGTAGTGGTCTAAATATGGATAGTCGAAGAGCCCGAAGTCGCCAATATTTTTTGCGTTGAACTCGCTGGAGTCGTGCTGGCAAAGTTCTAGTAGATTGCGGATGATAAATTTCTCTTCGAGTGTGGCAATGGTAATTTCAACTTTCATCTTAACTGTGCCTCTTCATCTTTGAATGTAAAAATAATGCATGAGGATGGCTAACTATGCTGGCGTTGCTTTTGTAGTTATCCAGTAAATATTCTATGCTATGTGTGTATGTATCGATGTATCTACTATCAATCATAACGAATGAGTGCGGCGAGAGGTCTTGCAGTTTCTATTGACTTCAGGTATTGATTACCATTCCGAAAAGAATGAAATGAAAGCAGATGAGTTTCAACTGGAGTATAGCTGTATTGAAACTCATCTGCTTGCGTACTCCCACTATTTATTTTTAGGCGTTGGAGTCGGGGTAGGTGCGCGCAAAGGAAGAGCAAATCCCCATTGTAATAATTCAGGTGCATCGGTGAAGCGGTCAGTTTTTTCTTTTCCCTGGAGGAGCACGCCAATCAAGGTATGCCGGACATCCCGGCCCGCAAACACCAGGCAGGACCCTGCCTCAACCGTAAATCCTGTTTTGACGCCAATGACACCTGGATATGATTGCAGCAAGTCATTGGTTGTGACCCAGTTAAATGCACCGTGGTCCGCCGTGGCTGGTAGTTGATAGTGCTGAATTTGAATGATCTGAGCGAAGATTGGATTTTGTAGGGCGTAACGTGTTAGTTGTGCCAGATCAGCAGCGGTACTGTATTCATTGGGATCGGGTTTTTTATCGGCTCCAATATAGTAGGTAAGTCCGTCTGGATTGATGTAGTGGGTATTATTCAAGTGAAGTTTGTGCGCATAGTCATTCATGAGCTTGACGAAATTCGCCGGGGAACCACTGATCGTGTCAGCGATAGCAATCGCCGCATCATCGCCCGAAGGTATCATCAGTCCATAGAGCATATCGATCATGCGTACTTTGTCACCTGCCTTAAGATTAGCATTGCTGCCCAGATTTTCTGTTACCTCTTTGACTGCATCTTCTTTGACCTCTACAATCT
This sequence comes from Dictyobacter alpinus, assembly GCF_003967575.1. Lineage (NCBI taxonomy): Bacteria > Bacillati > Chloroflexota > Ktedonobacteria > Ktedonobacterales > Dictyobacteraceae > Dictyobacter > Dictyobacter alpinus. Next base: position 1,687,034 of record NZ_BIFT01000002.1, on the reverse strand, counting down.
GGTCAGGTTTGCTTTTTTCTAAAGCGATGATGGCGGTCATGATTTTTGTGGTACTGGCAATAGGTAGACGCTCGTTCCCACGTACATTGGCCAGAACATTGTTCGTGTCTGCATCCAGGAGATACATCACTGGCGATTTGATGGCGGGAGGTGTCAGGCCGTTCGAACTGAGAACAGGCATCGGTGTGGGTGTGGGTGTTGGATTGAATGTATCTACAACTTTTGTACCGACAGGCGTAAATATCATCAATGGAATGATCAGTATAATCTCAATTGCCAGCACAAATAGAACTGTAGCAACTATATATCGTTTCATAATAGCGTCTATCCCTCTAATTTCTAGATCGTTCGGGTCAGAGGAGCATCATTGTTATTGTATATACTCTGTAATAGGCTTATTTTTTGGCATCCATCCACTCACTTCTTCACCTCGTCGTCAGTACTACATCATAAAACGCAGTGGAGCCAGAATATGTTCACTTAATTTGTTATACCAGGGTCGCTTATGCCATTGTTTGGCACTGAGCTCTATGACATCCTCTGTATCGCAGGCGAAGAGCCGTTCCATTTGTTGCGCAAATTCTGAACTATACACCTCAACATTAATTTCATAGTTGCCAATTGAGCTTAAACGATCCATATTTGCCGTCCCGACCGTTGACCACTGGCCATCTATAGTACAGGTTTTCGCATGCAACATAGCGTGTCGATAACCTAATATCTTGATGCCGGCCTCTAAACATTCGCTGAAGTAACTATGGGATATCCAATCGGTAACCACATGATTAGATACCCAGGGAACTAGAATGCGTACATCAACGCCACGCAACGCGGCCTCTTTTAGTGCGTCCAGCAGGCTGCCATCGGGCACAAAGTAAGCGTTTGAGAGGTAGATTGAGTGTTCAGCCCGATGGATTGCTTCTATATACATATCGCGAATAGGGAAGGTCAGCCGTAACGCGTCATTGCCATGCAGGTTGATAAGCGGATCAAATCTACGGGGGTGATGGCGGCTAATTTGCTTATCGCGCGGACAAAAACGATTCCAAAAATCCGTGAAAGAGCGTGCAATCTCAGCTGAGGCTGGTCCTTTAATACGCAGATGGGTGTCTCGCCATGTGTTAGCATACAGGCTCCCAATATTGTAGCCGCCAATAAAGCTGGTATGACCATCCACGATGAGTAATTTGCGGTGATCGAGCGCATAACGCCGTGGATCAATGATATGTTGAATTAAGCCAAAGGCTTGATATTGTAGCAAGTGGATGGCTGGATCGAAGGAGGTTTTAAATTCCTGAGGCACAACGAGATTGCCAATCTGATCAAAGATTACATAAACATCGATTCCCTGTGCAGCTTTTTGGGCCAGGTGAGCTTTGAATTCCCAACCGGCTTCATCGTCTTTCCAGATATATGATTCAATATATATGCTCTCTTCCGCATTATCAATTGCTTCCAGCATATCTTTATACAGTTCGCGTCCATAATCATATAATTGTAAACGATTCTCTCCAACCTGGACCTCTTTCAGGTCAATATGTGGAAAGCTACGATCCTTTTTATGGCGATCCCTGATCGCAGTAATGATGAGCAATATAGTGGCGGTGAACAATTGAACCGAAAAGATGGTAACGAGGATATTGCGCAGTAAGAGCCGGATCGAAAAATGGTCAGGCCAGAGCTTTGATACGTATGTGTCGAGTTGAGATGGTAAATCTGTCTTTTTGCGGTGGAACTGTGATGCTCGTAATTTTCTTTCCATCTGTTTACATCAATCTACTAAGATAGTATAGGAACAATAGTAATTTATACGTTTTCTTTTATTATAACATGTAACCTTTTAAGCCAGCGTATGGTACTGGTGCAAGGCCAGGACTATTTTATTTTCGCCCTTCTATACGCTCTTTTCAGGGGTACAAATGGGCTATTGGATCTTTTGTATCGGCCAGACTAACACGTCGAGGCGATGTGAATAGTAAAGCAAAGGATCGGTGTCAGGTAATTGAATACCATGGGCGAGTGCCATGGTGTTGCGACTTATTTCTAACGCGGCAGGTTGTAGAGGCCAGTGGAGATGGTGGATGTTGGCCCGATATGCCTGTTTCCCTACATTTGTATACAGACAATAGCGATCAGTGAGCCAGGCTTCGATGGAGGTATGTTGTGCATACGCGATATCGCCGGTAGGTTGATAGCGAGCAATAAAATCAGCCGCTGGCGCCCCGCGATGAGTTCGATGACTGCGATAGCTGATGGTATCACCTATACGTTGACATTGCATCAAGGCATTGAAGTAAGGAAGGTGAAATATCGAACGTGCCAGAGCGACCGCAATGGGGTTTCCGGCTTCAAGACTAAAGAAGTAGACTCCTGGCCTCCCATTATGTGTGACATAGGTACGCACATTTAATTCTGGAAATTGGGAAAGGGATGGTAGTGCAACCAGTCCTCGTGGTCGTACATCGGTCATTCTAAAGGGCACGATCCCTATCCAGGCTTCACCTGCAAACGTATCGACTTCGAAGCAAGCGGGCATAATAGCTTGCAGGGTCGCGGGCGCAATTGGCCAGTGTGCAAAAAGTAATTCATGCCAGCTTTGCCGCATAATCCAAGGCTGATGGGGTGGTGGATAGTCACGATGACTTACTGTTTGTAATATTTCTCCGGACTTCATGTGCACCTCTGCAATTAGGTAACAGCATGAGATGATATTTCTCTCATGCTGTTACCTGGAAAAAGAGTATGGTACCCCCCAAATTGTCCACTTAACGAATTTGCGGTTGATATGGACCACTGATGCGCTCAAAGCGTGGGCGGTAACGCGTCTCATGATAATCGGCTGGATCAACGCGCCGGGCTGGAATATCTTTGCCCGGGATATCGGTGCAGATATAGTCGCCATTGCGATGGGCAGCCATCACGTTGTACATGCCTTCGCTCACCTTGCTCATGATGAGATTAGCGAAGTGAATCGCTATATCCTTATCATAAACTTCTGGTTCACCACTACGCAAGAAATAGGTCAGATCAATAGGGAGGAAGCGCACACCCGGGATGCGGCTGGTCAATTGCTCCCCCAGGAATTCTGCGACATTGGCTTTTTTCTTATGTCCATAGGCGTCAGCCTCACCGACAGTGGGGACTGGCACACCCATGTTCGCTCCCTCGGACATGACGACAAATGAATAACCCTCGGGATTTTGTCGATCCTGCAATACTAGATCAGCCAGACGGTCAATGTTGATAGGAACTTCAGGAATGATGAGCCGATCAGCCCAGGTTACGGCTGCGGTTTCGAGTGCTGTAAAGCCGGCATCGCGGCCAAACATACGGAAAAGTACCGTCTGGCGGTGCGAACCTGCGGTTGAACGGATACGATTGATAAATTCCCCCGCGCGGCTGATAGCGGTTTGAAAACCAATACAATAGTCAGTGCCGGGTACATCATTATCCATCGTCTTTGGAATGGCCCATACAGGAATTCCCTCGTTTGCCAATTTGGCTCCGTAGCTCAATGTGTCATCGCCGCCAATGGCAACCAGTCCATCTAACTCTAGAAACTCCAGATTCGCCAGAACTTCTTTTGTCAGATCCACCCGATCTTCAGGTTTATGTCCTTCTCCGTAAGATTTCAGATGTTCAGGAAGTTCACTGACACGCATATTGGCGGGATTGGTACGCGATGATTGCAGAATTGTACCGCCCTGGCGATCAATGCTACGTGTATTGAGACGGGTCAATGGCATTAAATAGCCATCTTTCCAGGTGGAAGCCTCTTCCACCTTAAAGACCAGTTCATCCTGTTTGCGGGAGCGATCCAGAAAGGTGATCCCCTCCCAGCCAGCGCGTAATCCCATGACGCGGATACCCATAGTTTCGGCACGGTACACCAGGGCTTTAATGGCCACGTTGAGTCCTGGAACATCCCCACCGCCAGTCAGAACGCCTAATGAGCGGATAGGTCTTGATACATGTCCTGGCATGTTAAACCCCTTTTCGGTTTTTACATTACTCTCTATTACTTAATACCTTCCGAATTCTAAGAGACAAGAAGGTATTTTCCTTTTCTTTATTGGTCTGGAATTTTTTCCTTCCCACAAAGATGTACAGGAGAAATTATACCACTTTTGCCGATCAGAAACCTTATATCTGCATGGAACTATATCACTATTCATTTTAGTTCCTGTGTGTATTGTTCACACATTTAATGCCAATATTGGTCTTTATAAGTGTCAGCTCTTAGCTCTCAGCTTTGCGTATGCTTTTGTATAAATACAGTAATATTTGCTCTCTTTGTATTATGATAGCGGGACTATCATAATGCCTCTGTGTTTGAATTGGTAGCTTTATCTTGCTGGATGCTTATACGTTCTGTCCGTATTGATGATTGTTCATGTTTATGCTATTGAATAAAATCGAATCTCGAAGGTTGTATATGAGCAGAGGAGCAAAGTTGAGAACCATCACTTAAAAAATAAATAAATCTATCAATAAAATATAGCTAAGCTTGCTTTAGTAGTTACATATAGTGTTATATAGTATTGGTAGAAAAAAAGTATGGCAAGCCAATATTAGTAATAAAGAATTCAATACTCTTACGAGCTATGAGGTAAAGAATGAATTCGAATGCCGCTAACAAATCTAAAGAGGATGTGAAGTGCTTATCTTCTCTACGTGATATGGATCTGAAAGCACAGGATGATTTGCGAGATGTTACGCACCTGCAAGTAGGAAGGTTAAAGCTCAATATCGAGCCTTGTGATCTGGTCGCGCTGACACGCCGTGTGGTCAGACGTTTACAGATAACCACCAAAAAACATCGCCTTCAAGTTCATACGCGTTTGCATTATTTGATTGTACTGGTGGATGCATTACGTATGGAACAGGTGCTGATAAACTTACTAAAGAATGTCATCAAGTATAGTCCTGATGGAGGCCGAATTGACCTTGAGATCACGGAGGGACATGAGTCGGTGCAGGTACGCGTAGCAGTCCTCCTTATCAAGGACTATGGTATTGGGATGCCAGATGAGCAACCTTATCAGGTTTTTGGTTGTGCGAGTCGAGCAGAGAATGCGCTAACTTTTAAGGGCTCCAGCCCTGGTTTCTATGTAAGCCGTTCTTTAATAGAACAACAAGCTGGCTATATCTGGTTTGATGCAGTGGAGCAGCAAGGCACTACTCTCTACATTACGCTTCCAGCGTATGCGTGATAAAAATACACCACTATCTTTAAACAATTGAGAGAGCCGTAGGAAGCCACTACTATTTTAGTGTAGAAGCAAGCCTCCCGCTTGGACAATTCGTCCGAGCGGGAGGCTTGTTTGAGTTAGAAAGAACCCGAGAAAGAAATGGTATCTATGGATACATTTTATTGTGTTTTTACTATAAATCGTAGTATAAAACAGCTTATATGGTTCTATCTGTGAATAGGAATGTATAGTTATGCTTTACACTGCCACTGTCTCCAGGTGTGGCCATCTCTGCTGAATAGCTCATAGGCGGCCCGGGTGTTGGCTTGTGGATTAAATGGAGATTGAGCTGCCTGTGATGTACCCCTCCACGTGCTTGGATAGAGGATTTGGAAGAGGCCTGATGCATAACTTCCACCAATTGGTGTAACGTTACGAGCATTTGGATTCATTGTTGATTCGCATTGGGCGATACGAATGGCTTGATTTGAGTATCCACCGAAAACGCCGCGAATAATATTGACCATATAGGTCTCATTGGAGGCAGCATGCGTTGTACGTGTCTGGAAACCAAGCATGGCACCAAACATCATCATGCCTAACAATAAGGCAAAGGTAAGGGTGACAATACGACGTTTTGGGCTGTTTGTTGAACGATTTACGCTTGTATTCTGTAATGAAGTCAAGTTTGTACTCCTTGTGATGAGAAACTACATTGCATCGTTGCTAATCGATGCACTGAGCTCTGCTCTTTTACATTCATTTCCGTAGTGTGCCTGCTTTTACCAATGTTGTTCCGCTTACACATTAGGATGAGCACACATAAGTATGTATGCAACTACTTTCTTATCTCCAATAGCTGACTGGGAAAAGGGCGAAAAACACAGCCTGATCCTCGGTCTGGCGAAGTGGGAATGTAGACCTGAAAACTTCTACTATTTGGAGGTTGTTATTGTGAAACCACGGGAGATGCCGGGGACTAGTCAGGTTGAAGCTACGAGAATGAACGACTTGTCGTACGGTTTGTCGTTTTACTATTCAAACAATCAATTGGATTGAGATTGTTGAGGAAAGTATCTTCTCCTCTGAAAACTATCTTACCCTATTGTTGATTAGCCACGTCCTGTTGTCAAATCTTGGGGAGTATAGTGTACTGCGCTAATTTGTCTACGTCATTGCACTACTATAAATGTGACCTATTTTTGTTTTGCTGTCAAATTTGTTAGTACTAAATGTCTAACAAATTTCGCAGTTCGCATTGAGTGGAACCCGATGTGGATACGATATTTATAATAGTATCGCGTGATTGATATCTACTGTCAATTGTGATAGGTACTTAGTACTGTTACACTTATGACCGATGTTTTTATCAACATTACTGGTCTCTATGTAGTAGTCTTAGTGTAACTTGACTGAGAACTATCGTCAAATGTGATAGGAATCAGGTACTATTTAAGTTCATTATCACCATGGCAATGAGCACTGGTCTCTTTAAAAATGTAGATCGTATCACCTGATTAATAACGATTTCAGATCGTATTACCTGACGGTGATCTACTTTCGATAGTATAGACCGGTTAATAGGTATCGTCAAATATGGTAGGAACCAGGTACTATTTAAGCTCGATTTTGTGTTTGTGTAGACTCGAAACTACCTGTTAAAATTGCCGTGCAAGGAGTACTTGCTCACATCGCTTTATTGACTCATACACATAGAATTGTAGAGCTAAAGATTATGTGACGAGCAGATAAAAAAAGAAGAGACTGTACATTTTGTAAGTACAGTCTCTTCTTTTTTTATCTGTAGCGATATATTGAGAACTTACTGAAGTTCGATTTCGCTGCCCAAGACGCGATTTAATGTCTCGCGTTTGATGCGATATGCCTGGCGGGCGTTGACGTGTGGCAGTACTACAGCTTCCAATGCACCCTGTTTTACCCAGCGGCGAACGGTGGTGTCGTCGACACGAAGAATTTGTGCCACTTCTGATACGGTTAAAAGATCACTCATTGTATATGTCTCCTTTAATAGTGCTATATATGCTTACACTTATTTTTGTCTATATAGACTGAAAATAGTGTGAAACATTGTCGTAATTTGATATTACGCAAACATTGTATAACAATGTTATGAAATTGTAAAGCAGTGATACTTTATGGGGAATGTGTGTGTCGTTTTCCTTACTCTTAGTGCTTAGAAGTAAAACAAATAGTCTATCCATGTGCAACATGAATAGTCTATTCTCTGGCTCTTTATATTCTATCACAGCGTGTTTGAAACATTTTATCAAAGCATTAGACCCTGACAAGGTCACGGGTATCGCGATGGGTGAAGACAGGTTGCTAGGATCTGCTGCTAAAAGCGCTTACGTCATTTTTGTAGGATGCTTCGTAACAAAAGACGGGTCTTTATTACAAAACAAAACAGGACGCGGTAATCATCCGCGTCCTGTTCTGTTTTTTATAAGGTGTACATGCTGTTTAGCTATTTATACTTGCTCGCATCCGCACAGTTAGCATTGGTTGAGATATAGATTGAACCCCAGTCATCTGGAGGTGTCAATCCCTGAGCATTATCAACCATGCCTACGATACAAGTTTTTCTCACCGATGTTGACGTTTCCTGAGCGGTTGGAATCCAGGCAACATCGTTTACCAGTGCTTGCTCTATTTGATTGTACTGTTGCATGCGTTCAGTGTCATTTGTGTTGGCATCAGCTTTGAGCATGAGTGCCTGATTGGCCTGTTGGGCGGAGTTATAAGGTTGCTTATTCTGACCATAATTCATCCCATTTTTGCTGGCGTTACTGCCAAACAGCAGAGTCAACCAGTCCTGTGGATCTGGATAGTCAGCGTACCAGTCTGCATACCACATCTGGATACCCTTAGGATTATTGGCGGCTGCATTTGCCTCGTCCAGCAGGGTACCAAATTCTGTATCTCGGATCTTGACGTTGATGCCCAGCGCGTTTTTCCACATTTGTTGCATGGCACTGAAGGCATTCGCTGCGTCCGCCGAGCCCTCGGTAGCAACTGTAAAGGTGACTGTGGGGAAGTTAGCAGCGGTATAGCCCGCTTCTTTCATGCCCTCATCCAACAACTTTTTGGCCATTGTGGCATCCCCTTTGGTCTCTTTCACGTTCTGGGGGCCGGTCAGATTTTGGTTGTAGCCAGGCATACCCTTAGGTACGATGTGGTTGGTCGCAATAGTGGTGTCCTTATTCACATTGTGGGCCAGAGCATCTTTATTCAAGGCTAAGGCAAATGCTTGCCGAATTTTCAGATTATCAAAAGGTTTGGTAAGGTAATTCATGGCAATGAAATCAATGGCCAGAATTGGCGTCTGGTGAAACTGATTATCAGGGAGCCCACGAGCCGCAGTCAGCATTGATGATGGCACGCCAGTGGAATGAAGTTGCCCATTTTGATATTCCTGATAAGCGGTCTGGGAATTTTTAAAGAATGGAATGACGACCTTTTTGAGTTTGGGCTTGTTGCCGGAATAATAGGGGTTAGGGACCAGCACAATTTGTTTGCCGTGCTCAAACTTATCAACTTTCCAGGGACCGGAGGTACCACCTTCGTTGAGGTGATCGGTAAAGTTGGCGCCATATTTGTCGATGAGTTTACGCTCTACTACAAATGAGGTGTTGTAGGTCAGGGCTTCCAGGAAATAAGCTGCCTTCTGGCTGGTTTTCAGAATGATGGTTTGATCGTCAGGTGTGATGATACTATCATTGATCAATGATGAGACCTTACCAGTATTTCTTTTATCTGCATCTTTGAGCAGGCCTAGATAGGTGGTTGAAACCGCCGATTGTACCTTGGGATCCAGAGCTCGATCAATACTGTAGGCAACATCTTTAGATGTCAGTGGCTGACCATCACTAAATTTGAGGCCTGGCTTTAATCTGAAGGTCCAATTCAAACCATCCTGGCTGACTTCATATGATTGGGCCAGTTGTTTTTGTACTTCGAGCTTATCATTGAGCGTTACGAGACCGGAAAAGACCATGTTTATAGCATTGATGGAGTTAAGGTCGCCGGCCAGGGCTGGATCAAATGTTTTGAGGTCGGCGCGGCCTGTAATAGGTCTAACGAAAACTTGTTTATCATCTGAAGCTTTATCTGAACCGGCATTTGATGGGGGTGGGGTGGATGTTTGGCCGCCGCAGGCGGTGAGTAGCGTTGCCAGTATACATAGCAGGATTGGAATTACCTGACGACTCATAGGTTTACTTGGTCTCATTTGTGACGTCTCCTGATTCTATGGGGATGTTTCCTCTATATTTGTGCTTGCTATCATCTATTCATCTGCACGAGAGCATGGTCACAGATCTTTGACGAGTGTGAGCTCCTTCCTATCCTCGCAATCTGATTTTGACTCTTTAGAAAAAAGAAACCATATGAATACTACGTCAGGGGTTTAAAAGATCTCACAGTAAAAATAAGTATGTATAGAAATCTGTAGAAAAAATTTACTATATAGAACGGGGAGTTTATCGCAACTTTCTAGGATATGATCCTTTTTTAAGTGACGCATAAGGTAAATTTTCCACTACGAGCTTATTTTTTCGACGAATGTGTCGGTAGTAGTTGGAGGGAGGACACAAGATTTATTTTCTCGATTTTTTTTATTCTGAGTATGGAGACTGTTCTTCTAATGCTTCCTGCCCATTTTGTGGCAAGGGAAGCCAGTCTGTTCCCCAGTGCTCAATGGCATCAATAACTGTACTGAGTGCCTGGCCCTTGTCTGTCAGCATATATTCAATCCTTACTGGTATCTCAGGGAAGACTATGCGCTGGATAATTTCCTGTTCTTCTAGTTCTTTTAAGCGCATGGAAAGAACTCGATCACTGATAGCGCCAACTGCTCGTGCGATCTGTCTGTAGTGCTGTGGCCCGGCCAACAATACTTTTACTATGAGTGGCATCCAGCGCTTACTAATTAAATTCGCTGCCTGTTGATAACGGCTACACATTGGCTCCTGATCTTCCATGAGATATTCCCCCTGATGATAGTGATACTGAACTGGATCTTTGTGTTTCTATACTAACATAAAATTAGTGACTTGATAAAGATTAGCGACGGGTGTATAGTATCTGCATGCGTTACTAACAAAATAAAAGTAACAAAATACAGGTTACTCAGAAGGGATTTACTCATGTCTTTATCTATTGGTCTACTTATTCTACGGGTCGTGATTGGTGCAATTTTAATGGGCCATGGTTCGCAAAAACTTTTCGGTTGGTTTGGAGGTCACGGTTTTACAGGTACAACCGGTTGGCTGAAATCTCAGGGTTTTGCGCCTGCATGGTTCTGGGCTCTACTGGGAGCGTTAGGTGAATTTGCTGGCGGTCTACTGCTGGTCCTTGGTTTTCTTACGCCACTGGGTGCGATCGCAGTGTTTGCCAGTATGCTAATGGCAGTTATCCGTTTCCACTGGGCGAATGGTTTCTGGTCCACACAAGGTGGTTACGAATATCCATTTGTATTGATGATTATTGGTCTGGTCATCGGTTTAATGGGTCCTGGTGCTTATTCAATTGATGCTCTGGCCCATATTGTTGTACCTTCGCTTCTATTCTGGGTCGGCCTGGTGCTGGCTATTATTGTGGTGGCGATTGGTGCAGTTAGTAGTTATAGACAAACTGCCAAACAGGCCCCGGCTCAAAAGGCTGCCTAAATTTTTCCAGGCTTCTCAATTTTTCTTTCCAGCTATGTATCTGAACTATACATAGCTGGAAAGTTTTATTGGCAGATAGATATGTTGCAGGAACATCATCCTTTTTATGCAATACTGCCCAAACAAAAAGTCCAGCGTTTAGCATCACTACTAAACGCTGGACTTTTTGTTTGGGCTACAAAAACTTAGTATGCTTTTTTGATGATAGGGCGGACCATCATTCCTTTCTTGAAGATCCGGCCACGTGTGTCTTGGGGCTGCTGAAACTGTGTGGTGAGTACGACACGTTTCTGAGCAGTTTGACCCCATTTCAGATCTTCCACCTGGTCGATCTGCTTAAAGACCATCATACCCTTTTTGAACTGTACCATACGTTCACCTCTCAGCATCTCTAACTGTTTTTTGACGTTCCCCTAATACAAACCCTTGACAGTCGAACCAACCATCATACCTTTTTTGTACATTCGGCCGCGTGTCTCCTGCTGCTGCATTCGTGTGCTTAGTACGACACGCTGCTGAACAGTCTGACCATACTTCACAGCGGTTGTCTGCTCAACCTGATTGAAGACCATCATACCCTTCTTGAACTGTATCATACTTCACCTCTTATCTCGTGTAATTTTTTTTGCCGCTGAGACAGGATTGCGGCCGTTTCAAGAACGACTAGCGTGGATGTTTCTGGCTATTCAACTCTTTTTACTACTTACGGTTCTACTACTATATTCTTTATCGCCAGCTCGAAAGCGGCAATTTTTGCACTATAAATCCTAATCTCATGGCGTTTTTCCTCTCTTCTGTGTATCCGTTCTGTGCGAATGTAGCCGTGAAAATGAGCACAAAAAACCGGATGATACAGTTATAGTGCAAAAAATGCCAAAAAGATCAACTTATTCTGTCGTATTAAAAACAGGAAATTCGATATGCGCTCTATAATTACTGCTGAATGAGTAAAGTAAAAAACGCCTGTTGAATTCCAGGTACTGCGCTGAAAAAAATGGGAAATTTGCTTCAGACACCACTCGGGCCGTCGCATGAAGCAGTAAAAAACAAAAGAGAGTTGGGGAGGGCTCTATGAGAGCTCACTACCGCCAAATTGATAGATGTCTTCACCTTGCTGGTCTGTCAGACATCCTGTAAAGTAGGGGTTTAAGAGATGGGATATCAGGACAGACTGCACGCGACGGTTAAAAAGCATTGGTGCTTTCATTGTTTACCTCCGTGCCTTTCTGTCTAGATATTCAAAAAAATGTAGAGTGTTTTCTATCGATGTATTACAATACAAAGATAACATAAAGCACTACTATTGTCAAGCTAAATTTGGACAAATATTTTTACGTTGTAAAAATTAGTGTATAGGTGATTTTATATGTATTTGTTCTTTGTACTTTTAAGCGTCCGGGTGATTACGGGTGCTTGTAGAAAAGCACGGTCATATCTTATATTTTTTATCTGGCATTTGCAGATGTTTTTTGCTTGACACTGGAATTATTTAATGATACACTCTTCCCAGATTATGCACTCAAAGGAGGTACAAATAATGACTTTAATTTCTACTACTATTCCCTCCGCTCGTTCTGGGCTTGAGCTTTCGGCTTTTGTTGTGCTGGAGCCTGCCCGGAGGTAGGTGCATTTCATCACTTCCATCAACTCCTTCTATTCCTTTGTGATGACGCGGAGATAGGAACATGCGTGCTTTTTGCCGCTTTTCCTATCATTATGGTACGCGTTACCTGCTTGATGGACCACTGGTGCACTGCCACCTGTGGTTTTTTTATGAGCAGTGAGCCACAGGTACAGCATGCTGTCGCCGTGGCCTGAGCGGTCTATCCTCAATGTTTATGCTCCACGGCCTTTTGGGGTATGATTGTGCCTTTTTGGCTGCTTAACATCTAATCTTCCCCGCTACAGCGCATAAATCTGCTCTCTGGTTTTTCCAGTTTCATTACCCATGCGGGTATAGAGGTTTAGCGTATGTTTTCTTGTGCTGCGCCTGTGTATCGATGTGTCGATAGTATGTCTGGTGTGTTGAAGGAGTATGGATTATGGTAAAGAAACTTGCAAAAAATATCCATCCAGGTGAACTTGAGGATCAAGGGGATGAGCCAAGCGTGCGGTGGGAGCCTATTCGACGTCCACCAGTGCGTGTCAAGCAGGAGAAGAAGACCAGTTATGAGAGTAGCGAGGATGTGCAGCGCTGGCTGAAAGAGCAAGGCATTGATGCACAGCAACCATCTACATTTAATCCAACCTTTCTGTCTTCCCAGCGCGATGCTCCATGGATTCTGTCTTCCTTGACTCCATTATATGAGCAGAAGTTGATTGTCGATATTCTGCATGTTGTGAAAAGTGGAAAAGAAGCAACCGTCTTTTGTTGTTCCGCCCATCCAGATACAGGTCTGGAATATCTGGCGGTAAAAGTCTATCGTCCGCGCATGTTTCGTAGCTTGAAAAATGATGCGGATTATCGTCATAATCGTACGCAGCGGGATGAGCAGGGGCGCGTTGTCCATGGTGATAATCGTTTACGCGGTGTTGCGCGTAAGACGGCTCGTGGTCAGGCTGCCCGTGTCGTGTCCTGGATCGATTATGAATTTACTACTCAGCAAAAGTTGTATCAGGCCGGTGTCCATGTACCAATGCCTGTGGCACATGTTGGTAATGCTGTTTTGATGCACTATATCGGGACCAGAGGACATGCAGCTCCACTTCTGCGGGATGTGCGCCTGGATGCTGAAGAGGTTGTTCCTCTGTTTGAACGCTTGTTGGCGGACATTGAGTTAAGTCTGGCTACAAATCGTGTTCATGGGGATCTTTCCGAGTACAATATTCTGTATTGGGACCATGAGGTTACCATTATTGATTTTGCCCAGGCGGTTGATCCTTGTTATGATGACGTGTTTCCGCTGTTCGCACGGGATGTGGAGCGCATCTGCCAGTACTTTGAGCATTATGGTTTGAAAAATGATGCTCAACGGCTTGCAGCTGAGATATGGACGCGTCATATGGGTGGCCATGTAGAGGATATTATCCTTTAACATGTAAGTTTTGCTATGGTGCTCAAAAAAGAGAGGTCCCTATCAGACCTCTCTTTTTTGAGCTATTGAATGAATAATGGATTACTCGGAAACAGCCAGAGCTATCTCATCTTCTTCGCTATCGATGATGCTTAATAATTCAAGTGAGGGAATCCAGAGTTCCGCACTCTTTAATTCAGTGCGCGGATGGGTTGTTCCTACTGCTATGGCTGGTATATGGGCTTTATGCGCTGCCTGGATGCCAGGCAGTGAGTCTTCAATGACAAGACACTCTTCTGGTTCGGCTTGCATCAATTCCGCGCCTTTAAGATATCCCTCGGGATGTGGTTTGCCCTGTTTAACATCATTACCGGAAATGAGTAGCCGGGGTAGCGGTAGTCCTGCGGCGCGCAAGCGTGCCTTTGCCAGGATGGCTGGTCCCGATGTTACTACGGCCCATTGTTCTGGTGCCAGTTGCGCCAGCAATGCAGCCGCACCTTTGGTGGCAGCGACACCATTCGTATCCAGTGTCTGAATATCGTCCAGATAGCGAGCCTCTAATTCAGCCGGTAGATTGGGTGCGACCTCACGAATGGTATCAATGGTACGGCGGCCATGAATTGTGGCCAGTATCTGTTTAGCATCTAATTGATGGCGTTGTGCCCAATCACTCCAATGGCGCTCCACATTGGCGATCGAATCGACAAGGACACCATCTAAATCAAAAAGGAGCACGCGACAGATAAGAACTTTTGTCGGATCTTTTTTCTTTGTCATAAGTAAGTGTGTTATTGAATCCTTTCTTGATTAAAGGCTTTTTTGATATGCTCTTTATATAGTACGGGACAGGACTGTCCTTCTTAAAGACGTTGTTTCGAACTATGCAAAAATCTGGCCTTATTCTTCTGGCGCCCAGAGATAGAGCTGGATACGGCAACATTCACGGAAACCAATGGCATGATAGAGATTATAGCCAGCTGGTGATGATTGCAAAACACTGACATTGTATCCTAAAGCGCGTCCAACTGATAGAGGCACGATTGACATCATGCTGCCAATCCCCTGTCTTCGCGCTTCGGGCAAGGTTCCTACTGAATAAAGGCCAACAACATCTGTCCCTAAAAAAATGGAGGAAGTGGCGACGGGTTTGCCATTGAGACGACCTAAAAAGCGTCGATAAGGAAGTTCCTTCCCCCAGCCAAGACAGCGCTCAAATGTAATATAGTCTGGATCGATGGATGGTGTATCACCTCCAAATGCTCGGGCGGAGACGGTTATCCATTCCTGCAGGTCCTCATCACTGGTAACTTCTTCAATACTAAAGCCTGGCGGATTGCTTTTATCTGCGGGTAGCCAGCTAAGATCCAGTACCATACCTGGCTCTATCCCATTAGACTGGATTCCACATTGGGTCAGATATTCTCCTATGTTTTGTGGTTGAGTGCCTGGAAAAATCCACCAGAGCATCGGCACCTTTCTGGCTTTGAACGGTACCATGATCTCTTCAATACGAGTGAGAATAGTTGCTTCATCCATAAGCGTACGCATGACGACATTAAGAGAGGGTTGTGGAATTCCCGTGATGGCAGCAATATGATCAAAACTACGATAAGCTTGTGCATCAGGAATACAACTACAATACATGATAAATTCAATGAGATTGTTTTCCATGGCCTGAATGACTGCTGGATACTCAATCTGCTGAAGGACGTCGCTACGTACACTCATTACGCTATCCTTTGTCGCTGTTCTTACTCCAATGTATGTACTGTTAATCCTACCATGATGTATTCACCCAGGCAAGGGAAGCACAGTAGTCCTGTAACCCCTCTCTTAATAGTTTGAGGGGGCAAGTGCTATAGGCATGATGCGCAATCAGCAGAAATATAATTATAGTCAAATGTCCCAATCTGTATTATAATGTACTATAAGCTCAGAAATACTATACGTATTTTTCTTCCCATGTAAATTTGCGTTATACGTTAGAACTTATTCGTTATATAAAGGTATGAAGGGGTATATCATCTTAAGGCGACCGTGTTGTTTCTTTTTCAGCACTAGACGCTCTCAAAGAGTGTAAAATAGGAAAATGTGTCTATGGCCAATACTGTACTGCATGACATTTCGTTTTCTTTTGATCAGCCGGATCAAGTTTTGAATTCCTTCCTTAAGTTATTGCAACAAAGATTGAGACAGCCCCTGGCGACGAAAACATCAAGGGAGATGATTGTTCGGAATGCGCTTACTGTTTTAATTATTGATGCCCACCAGGAACGTGCTCAGTACATAGGCGGACTCTTAACCGCGGTGGGATATCGGCCGGTCACTGTGGCAAATGAGCTCGACGCCTTTACCATTTTCTTACGTGGTGGATGTTTACCGCTAGCTGTGGTCCTTGGTAAAGAAGATGGCTCAAATCGTTTATTTGTTAATCGCCTGGTTCAGCAGTTAATACAGCGTTATGACTGGGAACCCTTGATGATTCGTTTGCAAGATATGCAGTCTTCTGCATTTGGCGCTAATACGTTTCCTTCGCCAGCTTCAAATTCTTTGCTGCCTCCTCCTTCGACCCATACAACCCGTCCTTTGTCAGGAAAAATACGTGAGCAAAAGGAGTCTGGAAACCCTTCGTGGTCTGGTAGTGGTAACGTTCATGCTACATCAGTTTCACCTTTTAAAAGTGAGCCCTTGCCTAATGTGTCAGGTAGCTCAGCATCTCGTAATGCTATTTCGCGTGTCCAGCCAGCGCCAAATGATTTTGCTCCTACACCTGTAATGCAGCCTGATGTTGCGAAAAAATCTTCAGGCGTGAATTTTCCCGCTGCCCAATCCCGTTCTTCCGATGCATTTACTCTGAAGGAACTGAAAAGTGATCCTTTATTAGAGAAGGTTGAGGTGATCACACAGCAGAAAGTTTACCTGGATGGACAGAGCCTTGGCCGCTATCAGATACGGGCTCGCCTTGGTAGTAGTGTTTATAGTGAAGTATATCGTACCTATGATCGCTTGCGTGAGCAGGAGAGCGCCCTGAAGGCGATCCAGGTTGATATGGTGCCTTTCTATATGATGAAGGATTCTGTGGAGGAGGTGACTGTTTTCCAACTAGAAGCGGAGTTGTTAGGCCCTTTGCAACATCCTCATATCTTACCTGTGTTGAACTGTGGAAAATCATATATCAGTGGCACGAACTTTATTTATAAAAATATGCCCTTGTGTATTGATGGATCTATATCCAGTTGGATACATCATCATGGAGGGCCAGGTTCCTTTACGTTGAAGGATGTGATGCCGATCATTCTTCAACTGGCAGATGCATTACAATTCGCGCATAATTATCAAGTGACTTACCAGAATTTTAAACTTTCAAATATTCTGGTTCTCAATCAAGCCAAACGTATTCAGAAACTAGAAGTTGCTCTCGCCGATTTTTCTGTGGTCCAGGATGGAACATATTACTCGAAACTCGCCGAAGGTTTTCCTTATATGGCACCTGAGCGTTGGGAAGGTTCAGTCTATCCTGCTTCTGATCAGTATGGCCTGGCTGCGATCACCTATGAACTGTTGACAGGTCGGCCACCATATCAGGGGACTTCAGAACACGTTATGCGTATTTTGCATACCACTAAAACCCCTCAACCTGCATCATCGCTGAATCCTAAACTCCCTAGATCTGTGGATGCTGTTCTTTCAGCCGCGCTAGCGAAAAAACCTGGCGATCGCTTTGGATCAGTCGCGCTTTTTGCTCAGACTCTTCAACGTTGCTGAGTTGTTATTGCTGTAATTATATCATTGGTGATATTGATTGCGTATGATAAAAATATGAGGGATGGGTAGCATAAAAAAAACTACCCATCTTTTTTTGTAGATAAAATTGAGTGCTATTATTCATAATATATAATTTTGATTTACTACTTCATTTTATTTATATCAAAAGTATTAACACAATGTTCTGCCGAATGGACAACAAAGCCTTGCAATTGCAAACTTTTCTGCTATAGTGTTCGTATATAATTTGTTCCTACTTTATGGCATTAAAGAACGGATGTCCGAAGACACCCGTTCTCTTTTTTAGCCAGTCACGATATATGAATAGTAGCCTTGTTCAGACTAAGCGTGGGCAAGTTCTGTTTCGCCAGACAACAATTTGTTGAGGGTTTCACGTTTGATGCGATAGGCCTGACGCTCATTGACGTGGGGAAGAATGATCGCGTCCAGGGCACCTTGTTTTACCCAACGACGTACAGTGGTATCATCAACTCTAAGAATATCTGCAACTTCTGATACAGTTAATAGCTCGCTCATGTGGTGTTGACTCCTTCTTTCACTCTTAGTTATTTGGTACCGTTTCAAACGGTGCTTTATTCAATAACAGCATTCTTCTGCTAAAATGCCTGCTAATGAATAAACTGGTTTGTATTTACTTTTATATTGTATAACAATGAATGACAAATGTAAAGATCTATCTATGCAAATCCATGAATTTAGTTTTGCATAGCATTTCTACGGTATTCAGATTTTTATCATCATTATTCTGAACTATAATGGCAATGATGATAAAAATTTCTTTGTTATCTAATAAGACTAATGCTTTATAGTCTTATATATATATACGAATGAATTAGGAAATAGGTGACTACTACTAACCTATTATGCTACCTTTGCTTGTCGGTCAGTACCTATAAAATCGAAATGTGTATAGGACGGAACCACTATACAAGTGTTGTTCTTATGATTATTTTCTTACTAAATTCTCTACAGCACATATATTTTTAGCAAAGAGTTTTTTAATACTTTATACTTGATGTTTTTTAGAGTCTTCCTGATCCTCACGGCGGAGTGTGCGCGCCTTCGGCGCGCAAGAAGGATTCTTGTGTCGTACACAAAAGTGCGCCCCGGCGCACTTTTGTGTACGACACAAGAGAGGAAGTAGAGGGCGCACTTTTGTGCACGATACAAGAGAGGAAGTAGAGGGCGCACTTTTGGCACGACACAAGGGAGGAAGTAGGGGGCGCACTTTTGGCACGATACAAGAGAGGAAGTAGGGGCGTGCTGGTGTCCATCTGCACAAGAGCGGCAAGCTGTTCATGATGATGAGAAGCAGATACGTCCATAGATAGTGTTTGATGCGCATGAAATCCATGTCCTGCTGAGCGTTGTTTTCGCGCCTTTGGCGCTCCAAGGGTTTTACGTGTGGTGCCACAAACTGAGCAAAGCTCAGTTTGTGGCACCACACGTAAAAGAAAGATAGGCCCTGAAGGGCCCGAGTGCGGCTGGCGGCACGCTCCACGATGAGGGTGGGAATCAAACACTATCATACATTGGTCGCCACTATCTTGTGTGGGATATTATAATTATGTGGCACCACAAATAGTAAAGTAAGCATATCCTTTTGATCAAGATTAAAATTTTTGTATCCTCTAAGAAAGTAGATTGTTTGATCAATATGCAGCAGAATTTAGATGAGCAAATTCATCATAAACAGAGAGAACGTACAATTATCAAAACCATGTATGCGGTTCAGCGAGGAGCTTTTTATCTGTATATAGGGCTTGTGCTATTACTATTTCTCACCATCTTTCTCGGTTTTCTTGCCAGACAGACGCCATGGGGAGCTTTTTTGCTGAGTACGGCTGTTCCATGGAAATGGATCGTGCCTTCGTTGCTGGTGATTGGTTTCCTTTTTATTTTTACTGACACGTTCATTCAAAGTCGTGAGGAAGCGTGGTTTCAGTTGTATGGTTCACAGGTACTGACAAAGGTCGTCGCCTTTGATGAAGTACGCAGTTTTCGGTGGGCTCGCCGCTTCTTTTCGGATTGGACAGAATATCGGTTACGGCTAGAGTGGACCTCTCCCGAAACCGGCCAGGTCTATAATTTTTCCCAGCGCGTTCGGGACCGCAAGTTACCTGTGATGGGGGCGCAGATTCCGGTTGTGCTTGATTTGGCTAATCCAACGTATTATTTGCAGGCCGACTTTAAGCGCTCTTATCGTTAAGCTGCGAGTAGCATGGTGCCTTCGCTTGTGCCTCCTGACATGTATGGCTGATATGTGTTTAAGATGTTCAACAAATTTATGTATGTTGTTGGATGGTTTGAGATTTTTCTTGCTTGTGGTCGTTATGTATTTAGAGGATCTGTTATTTGGGTCTGGCTTCTGGTCGTGATGATATGGTGCTATGGAGAAAGTTGAGTGTGAAATCATGACACGAAAAAGAATGGTGTCAATTGCTTGCTATGCACTGGGATTCATTGCATTGGCATTCTTGCTAGGGGGAATGCCGATGGATAGTGCTGTGGCTACCTCTACTCCTGCTGTTACCGCCACAAAAGTGCTGCACTTTGTTCCTACTGGTATACGCTCTGGTGACGTTTCTGCAGGAGATTGTTGGGTGACATCTCTGGCGGCGCCCAGGAACGATGCCTGGCGCTGTATGGTTGATAGCGTCATTTATGATCCTTGTTTTAGCTCACCAGCTCAAAAAGATTTTGTCCTGTGTGATGCCAGCCCGGCTGGTAACACCAACGGTATTAAGGTGAAGCTCACGAGTCCATTACCAGCCAGCACTGCTGAGAATGGAGATGGGAAACCATGGGTTTTACATCTATCTAATGGCGCTTATTGTACTTTTATGACGGGAGCTACCTCACTAGTTGGTGATGAACGTGTCAATTATGCTTGTACCGATAACGCGCTGATTCCTGGTTTTCCTAAGGAAGGTACTGTCTGGACGGTTCACGTTTTGCATGATGGACAGAAAGATCCTGTGACTACAACAGTTCTGCAGGCCTGGACGTAATTGTTTATGTTTATGCGTGTATAACATACTGGTCTGCACTTAATCCGCGAGCAGGGTATCCAGGGTGGTGTTGATAAAGTGGCGGGCGGGCTGTGAGATATGGCGTAAGCGATGATAGACCAGGGCGAAAACGAATTCTTCAGTGATGTCAGCTATGGATAGTAAAACGACCTCACGATCTATCTCGCTGGCATAGAGCAGAGCTGGTAACATGAATGTGATGCCTTTGCTTTGCCTGACAAGCTCTTTTAGGCCGGCCAGCGATTCGATTTCTACTACTGGCTGGATACTCATGCCTTGCGCTGCGAATACTCTCTCAACCGCCCGGCGTAGGCGGGAATTTTCCCCAAGCAGGAAAAGCGGTTCGTTAATGATCTGGGCCAGGGTGACTGCTGCTGGTCTTTGTTGTGCTAATGGATGATTGGCGGCAACCATGATTTGTAGCGGTTGACGAAACAGTTCTTTGACGACGATAACCTCCGAACGCACGCTGGGATTAAAAATCAAGCCGAGATCTAATTCTCCATGTTCAATGAGTTTCAACAATTCATCTGTTCGGCTCACACGCACTTTAAGCTGAATATGTGGGTAGCGCTGGTGAAAAATGGGAAAGATGGTTGGTAAGAAGGCTGTCGTGAGCGGTTCGATGCTTCCAATATGAATGGTTCCATGTTCACCATCCTGAAGACGGGCCATTGCCTGTTGCCCCTGCTGCAATTGATCAAAGGCTTCTCTCACATACGTCGCAAATTCTTGTCCAGCTGGTGTTAAGACGACACGTTGTTTGACGCGACGGAAAAGCTCGATGCCAAGTTCTGCTTCCAGGGCGGCTATTTGCCGGCTAAGCGCTGGCTGAGCGACGAGGCAGATTTCAGCGGCCTTGCGAAAGTTTTGGGTCTGGGCGGCCGTGAGAAAATAGGTAAGTTGACGTAGCTCCATATCTCTCGTACTCCAGTGATATCAATTTGTTATCAAGGTTAGTTAAAATAGGTATTAGACATATCAATTCTGTGTTATTATACTGCACATAATAACAGCGCCGCTTGATAGATGGTAACTGGCAAGGAGGCCAGATTGGCAATTTTGTGTTACCAGCTTTATATTACAAAGCGGTTGATAGGATTATTGTTAGTCAAGAGAAGAGGTGCATATGGTAGCAGATAACCGTGCTGTGAATGGCGAGCAGCGCCGGCCACGGACCCTGTTTGAAAAAATTTGGGATGCTCACGTTGTGAAGGATCAGCCAGGTGAGTCTACTCTTATTTATATTGATCGTCACCTTGTGCATGAAGTAACATCTCCGCAGGCTTTTGCTGGTTTACGAACTGCTGGCTTGCCTGTACGGCGACCAGATGCGACAATCGCGGTACTTGATCATAATATTCCTACAACTCAGGGTCGTCGGAAGCTGGATATTGTTGATACAGCGATCAGCACTACGATCACGACGCTGGAACAAAATACCCACGATTTTGGTTTAACCCTTTTTGATATGCAGGATTCTCGTCAGGGAATTGTGCATATTATTGGGCCTGAATTGGGAATTACTTTACCTGGTATGACGATTGTGTGTGGCGACTCTCATACTTCAACCCATGGCGCCTTTGGCGCGCTGGCCTTCGGAATAGGCACGAGCGAGGTCGAGCATGTGCTGGCCACCCAGTGTCTCTGGCAGGAGAAGCCCAGGACCATGAATATTCGGGTGGAGGGAAAGCTCGCGGCAGGTGTAACGGCGAAGGATCTGGCTCTGGCCATTATTGGAAAACTGGGTACAGGGGTTGGGACCGGCTATGTTATTGAGTTTAGCGGCTCGGCGATCCGGGAACTCCCAATGGAAGGTCGGATGACGCTATGTAATATGGCAATTGAGGCCGGAGCGCGTATGGGAATGGTGGCTCCCGATGAGACAACTTTTGCCTATATTAAAGATCGCCCTTATGCCCCCAGGGGAGAGCTGTTTGAACAGGCTGTGGCGGCCTGGCGTCAACTGGCAAGTGATGCTGACGCATCCTTCGATGCCGTCCATGAGATTAATGTTGATGGCCTGGGACCACAGGTCACCTGGGGTGTCAATCCGGGTATGGTTGTTGACGTCAGTAAGAATGTGCCGGATCCTGCGGCTCAGGCTGATCCTCTGGCACGCCAGAGCTATGAGCGCGCTTTACAGTATATGGGTCTACAGGCTGGCCAGAAGATTACGGATATTCAAGTTGATACCGTCTTCATCGGCTCCTGCACCAATTCACGACTGGACGATTTGCGCATGGCCGCAAAGTACGTCCAGGGCAAGCATGTCGCTCAAAATGTACGAGCCCTGGTCGTTCCTGGCTCAATGAATGTACGCCGTATGGCTGAAGAGGAAGGTCTCGCTGATATCTTCCGCGAGGCAGGTTTTGAGTGGCGTGAAGCCGGCTGTAGTATGTGTATTGCTATGAATGGCGATCAGCTTAGCGAAGGTGAGCGCTGCGCCTCGACCAGCAATCGTAACTTTGAAGGTCGTCAGGGACGTGGTGGACGTACGCACCTGGTGAGTCCAGCCATGGCGGCAGCGGCAGCGGTGACAGGCCATTTTGTTGATATTCGCGAGTGGTAGCTGAGAGGAGAGACAAGAAGTTATGCAACCATTTACTACGCATACCGGCCTGGTTCTACCATTGGATCGGGTGAATGTAAATACCGACGAGATCTTGCCGGCTCGCTTCCTTAAGACCATCAAACGGACCGGTTTGGGTGAGGCTTTGTTTGCTAACTGGCGCTATCTAGATGAACAGAAGACCCCCAAGCCTGATTTTGTCTTGAATGAGCCCCGCTATCAGGGTGTGAGTGTACTGATCGCGGGCGACAATTTCGGTTGTGGCTCATCACGTGAGCACGCTCCCTGGGCCCTGGCCGAATATGGTTTTCGTGCAATCATTGCTCCCAGCTTCGCAGATATTTTCTATAATAACTGCTTCAGCAACAGTATACTTCCTATAGTCTTAAAAGAGGATACCGTTAATAACTTGCTCCGTGAAGTCGAGGCTACTCCCGGTTATACGTTAACTATAGACCTCGCTGCCCAGACCGTGACACTTCCTGATCAGCAATTCCTCCACTTTGAGATCGACGCTTTCCGCAAGGAGCGCCTGCTCAAAGGCCTGGATATGATTGGTTGGACATTGCAAATGGGTGATGATATTGCTCGTTACGAGCGGCGCCGGCAGCAGGAAGCCCCCTGGTACTTTTCTAACGAGCCGGCTACTCGCTAGCTGCATTGTTTGGCGCCTGATGCAGGTAAAAAAATTGTATGTATTGGGAAATGATGTGCATTGTGCATCATTTCCCAATACATACAAAAATTATGAAGAGCACTTCAGCCGTCTATTTTAGTGCGTAAGCGTGATTTTGTTCAATCCACGTGGAGTATCTGGCTCCAGACGTTTGCTCAATGTCAGATGTAAGCCGAAGAGCTGGCCAGGAATAATTGCGGCGATAGGGCTAAGCCACTCAGGTATTCCACTCGGAATTGCGAAGCGTGTCTGGGCCAGTGCCAGCGCTTCTGCAGCATCTGAAATAATTAATAGCTCTGCTTTACGCTTCTGCAAATCTTTGGCCAGCTCAAGCATGTCGGCAAAGGTTGCGCCGGTCGGCATGATGAGAATCGTGGGAAGCCCTTCTTCAATGGTCGCGATCGGACCATGGCGAAAATCTGCGGATGAGTAGGCGGTGGCCATGACGTACGTTAGCTCTTTCAATTTGAGGGCCAGTTCAAATGAGGTAGAATAGTTGTAGCCACGCCCGACGACGATACATTGGTTCATATAGCGATAGCGTTCCGCATGTTGAGCGATTTCACCGCTACTCTTCAAGGTTTGCGCTATGATTTCCGGCATCCTCTGTAGTTCATTCAAGCGCTGCCCATCCCCATTCCAGATTGCTGCGAAAAGCATCATGATAGCTAATTGTGCTGTATACGTCTTGGTGGCGGCTACGCTGCGTTCCTGGCCAGCGTGTAACTCAACCACATGATCAGCAGCTTTAGCCAGGGCAGAATTACCATCATTGGTGATCGCGATAGTGGGGCGTCCCTGACGTCTTCCTTCTTCAAGCACTCCAACGATATCTGGCGATTGGCCCGATTGCGAAATACCTACTACCAGGGCGTTCTTCATGCGGGGAGGAGTTGCATACAGTGTTTGTAATGAAGGGGCAGCCAGCGCAATTGGATAACCAGCCATGGTTGCCCAGGCATATTTTGCATATGTAGCGGCATGATCTGATGAACCACGGGCCGCAATCAAGATATAATCAAATGCTGGCAATTGCGCCACAATCTTTTTGATATGTTCGGTCTCTTGCTCCAATAGATGAGCAATGACCTCGGGCTGACTATGGATTTCCTGCTCCAATAATGATGACATTATATCCTCCAAATAATCTATTCGATACAAGCGAAGATCCTTATAACCACCAGATAATTCCATGTTGCTGCCTTAACTATATCACAATTTCTGGTATAGTGGTCTAGATGACTAAACGAAAAACACGATTATAAAAAAATGAAATCGTGCTGTCAGGCACTTGACAAAGCGCATAATACCAGGTATTTTTCTTAGTAGAAGTAAAAATTAAATAATCCAGCAGCAATGAATGAGGAAAGTAAGGATCGCTGAGTCCACAGAGAACTGGCGGTTGGTGTGAGCCAGTGGCCCGGTTATCCCCAAGCTCCCTCATGAGCAGTGTCGGTGAAACGTGGTTTGACGCAAAGTAGTCGGCTCCGGGTACTCCCGTTACAGGGTTCGGGTGTGTTAGCACTCAGAAGGCTATCCCTGCAAAGTGATAGTGAAACAAGGTGGTACCGCGAAAGTGAGTCTGCGCGCACTTTTCGCCCTTGGGGGCGGAGGGTGTTTTTTTGTTGCCTGTATGCTGATTGCAGAAAGTCCTCCGCTGAAATGCTGGTGTTATAGTATTCCGTTCAAGCGTGTGAACGGCGTTCACGAATAGGTTAATCAGGAGGACTCCGTGTCTGAAACAAGTAGACCTGCTGCTGATATCAAAGCAGCGTCTGAACCCCCTCCCCATCGGGATATGACTGGTATGCGTGCACCGCACTATGATTTTGCGGACTTCGAGGCGCGCTGGCATGAGCGCTGGGAAGACCAGAAGCTTTATCAGGTGGATCTGCAACGCGCTCAACGTCCCTATTATAATTTGATGATGTTTCCTTATCCCTCGGCCGAGGGCCTGCATGTTGGGAATGTATATTCCTATGTAGGCTCAGATGTGCATGGTCGCTTGATGTCGATGCAGGGTTATGATGTCTTTGAGCCCATGGGTTTTGATGCCTTCGGTATTCATAGCGAGAATTTCGCGATCAAGCAGGGTATCCATCCGCGCATCTTGACGGCCAGAAATGTCGAGCGTTTTCGTGAGTTGCAGTTGAAGCGGATTGGCAATCGCTTTGATTGGTCACATGAAGTGAACACCACTGATCCCGAGTATTATCGCTGGACCCAGTGGATCTTCTTGCAACTGTTTAAAGCGGGGCTGGCTGAACGTAAGGCGGCTCCGGTTAACTGGTGTCCTAAGGACAAAACAGTGCTGGCCGATGAGCAGGTAATCAATGGTCATTGTGAGCGTTGTGGCTCGCTGGTTGAGAGACGTTGGCTGGAACAGTGGTTTTTGAAGTCGACCAACTATGCCCAACGCTTGCTGGATAATCTAGATGCATTGGACTGGACTGAACGGGTGAAGTCGCTGCAACGCCATTGGATTGGTCGCTCGGAAGGTCTGGAATTCCAGATGGCTGTTGATGGGATACCTGATCAGCATGTACAGGTGTATACAACACGGCCCGATACCATCTTTGGCATGACGTTTGTGGCCCTGGCACCGCATCATCCTTTGGTGGCTGCAATCACTGATCCTGTTTATCAAAAAGCTGTTATCGCTTACCAGGAGCAGGTCAATAGCCTGCGTAGCAGTCCAGATGATGCTATGACCGGCGTTTTTACTGGCATGTATACACCTCATCCATTTACTGGCGAGCGTATTCCAATCTGGATCGCTGATTTTGTCCTGGAAGGTTATGGAGCGGGCGCGATTATGGGTGTGCCGGCCCATGATGAGCGAGATTTTGCCTTTGCGCAGCAGATGCATTTGCCTGTACGCCAGGTTGTGCAATCCACCGATACAACTATCTCAGCTGAAACTCCTCTCACTGAAACATTTACCTCAACCGGGATAGTGATTGATTCAGGAGAGTATTCTGGCCTGACATCGGAACAGGCTCACAATGCCATCTGTACCTGGTTTGAAGCGCATCAATCAGGGCAACGTAGTGTAAAGTATCGCCTGCGGGACTGGCTGATTAGCCGTCAGCGTTATTGGGGACCACCTATTCCGATCATTTATTGTCCAGATCATGGAGCCGTGCCTGTACCAGAGGATCAACTGCCGGTCTTGCTGCCGGAGGCAGAGGATTGGATGCCGACCGGTACAGGTGTTTCACCGCTGGCCGCCATCGAGAGCTTTGTGCACACAACCTGTCCGATTTGTGGCCAACCAGCCCGTCGTGAGACGGATGTGAGCGATAACTTCTTGGATTCAGCTTGGTACTACTTGCGTTATCCTTCGAGTACTGATCAGCAGCATGCCTGGAATCCAGAAATTACGCGGCGCTGGCTGCCTGTAGACATGTGTGTTGGTGGAGCGGATCATAGTGTTCTGCATCTTATGTATGTGCGTTTTATTGCTATGGCTCTACATGATCTGGGCCATATATCCTTCAGCGAACCCTTTAGCCGTTTTCGCGCTAATGGAACCATTACGATGGCTGGTGCTAAGATTTCAAAATCGAAGGGCAATGTGATTAATCCTGATGACTATCTGGATTATCTGGGAGCTGATGCATTCCGTGTGTACTTGATGTTTATGGGGCCGTATGAGATGGATGGCGATTTTACTGATCGCGGCATCAATGGAGTTGTACGCTTTCTCGATCGCATCTGGCAACTGGTTACCTCGCATACTGGATCCTGGCCGGAACGTCCTTTAGAGGGTGAGGAACGACGTCTATTGCACCTGACAATTAAGCGTGTGAGCGAAGATACTCCGGTATTCAAGTATAATACTGCCATTGCAGCGATGATGGAATACTTGAATGTACTGGAGCGTAAGCCAGAGCAGACCAGGCAGGATATTGAAACCTTGATTACTCTGCTTGCTCCCTTTGCTCCTTATATCACCGAAGAATTGTGGGCGCGGCTGGGCCATAGCGACTCTGTACACGCAGTTTCCTGGCCTGGTTATGATGCCGATGCATTACAACAAGAAAGTATGATCTTGCCCATCCAGATTAATGGCCGAGTTCGTGATCGTATCCAGGTTGCCTCCGATACACCAGAAGACGCGATTAAGCAGCAAGCCATGGTAACGGAGAAAGTTCAAAAGTTCGTGGCTGGCCACCATATCGCAAAGGTCATCTATGTACCTGGTCGCCTGGTTAATATAGTAATTAATTGAATAACGCCATGTGCAAATTTTTTTCCTCACATCTCGTGCTTACGGCTTTCGCTTGCTTGTGAGGAAGAAAATGGCGAGGCGGTCGCGACCGCCTCGCCATTTTCTTCCTCACAAGATCTGGTATGTGAAAAGAAGTGGGAGCATCAGGATTGACTTGGAGGGGTTTCGTTATCAGGAACCAGCGCCTTCCAGGGGCTACCAGTTTTACCGCTATTGACTTCTTCTTCACTAATTGGTTCATAAGGGTTAGGCATGTCGGCTGGAGGCAAGTTGCCAGTCAGAATGGGCTGTTGCTGCTCCTCGATCTTGGCTCTTAGCTGGTCACGGCGCATTGGTTGGGTTTCCTGCTTATCCAATGCTAAGCGATTATCTACCTCTGTCAGGAGCCGGGCGATCTCGGGCCTGAGCCGGCGATTCCGTTCAGGGATACGGTTCCATTGCGCCATAGCGGCTGGGAAATAGCCTGCACGATAGCAATAGAGACCAAGCATAGCACGGGCATCAAAGATCGTCATGCGCTGAAAGAGGGCGATATCCTCTGTCGGCGTTTCAATGACATCTTCGCTGGCTTCTATGCTCTCGACATGATGATACAGCTTGATTCCCATGATACTGACAGGATAGCCATAGTAGAGTGCAAGGCGTAGATGTCGGGTACGTCCAGAGTTTGGTTGTTTGCCCACGAAGTAGCTTTTAGACCAGGTTCCACTGGACCAGATGGCCGCCATCAGAACAAAGGCGAGAAAGCGGGCCATGTAGCGTTGCCAGCTGATAGGATCCACCGAAATGAGCACGCTTAAAACGGCAAAGATCGCTCCAAGGGTCCAGGCCGCATAAACGAGATGTTTACGATTCCATCCTAGCAGGTCAAAGTGGTGATGGAGTGGCGTGGCCAGGAATGGTAATGGAAATTCAGTATGGGGGATAAAATCATTTTTATAGGCAAAACGTAGAATTTTCATGCGCTTACGATAAAATGGTGTCAGTATGCGCGTTGAGACGATTACGGAGAGGGCTTCCAGGACAAAGACGCCGCCGATGGTTGTCAGTAATAAAATTTCATTACGTGAGAAAAGAGCGATCATCGCCAGCAATCCACCAAGCGCCAGCGCCCCGCTATCTCCCATATATATTTTTGCACGGCGTTTGGCACCTGCGCTACGTCGGGCTGCCCATGGGGATGGCCAGTTCCAGGGTAGAAACCCCAGGACAGCCCCAGCACAGATTAATGAGAGCACTTCCAGCACAAGACCCTCTGGATGGGTACCAAGATCGTTTAGTCGGCCTGTGACGGCAATGGCCAGGGCCAGTGCGGCACTAAAAACTAATCCTCCTGCCAGTCCGTCAAAACCATCGCTGAAATCGACCGAGACTGCGGTGGCCGTTCCTGTAAAACCCACCAGCAATATCAAAAAAATAAACCAGCCAAAGTAAGCAGTCTGTGGAAATACGACGCGACATGGAAGATCACCCAGGGCTGGATTACTGCAGATTAAATGCCCCAGCAGAGGAAGATCTTTCCAGAGGCTGTAGGATTCCGGTCCGGCGGAAAAGAAAAAGAAATAGCAGACAGCCGCTACGACGGATACCAGGAAGACGCCGCTAAATTTAGTGAATTCTGATAAGCCTTTGTTTCTATAGACTTTACGCCAATCATCTAGAAAGCCAACCACGGCGTATCCTGCTGTGGCACCAAGGGCGATAAAGAGAAGATTCCATTGGTTTTGGTCTAAATTTAAAATATAACCTGCACTGATACCAGTAATAATGATGGCAATAGTGAAGGCTGGCCCTCCTACCAGGGGCAGTTCAACTGTCTTGATTTCTCGTCCTACGGTCGGCATATCCATGCGGTGCGTGCCGGGTTTATGTTCGCCGCTGCGAAACGTGGGGAAGAGCTTTTTGGCAATGCCACATAAAAGCAAGCTTCCCGCCAGACACGTGGCAAAAATGAGAAGGAGCCAGCAAACTTGTTCAAATTGTATTGCTCTCATCGCTAAGTCAACCCTCACGATCGATTTATGAAATGTAAGCATTTTGCTATCGGGTTTAAAACGGCCTGTTTGCTATATATGTAACTTTATCGTTGTGGCATTAGGAGAAAAGTATAGGTACCCTGGTTTTTCCTTTATTTCCTTCCTGTGTAATCACGGCTAATTGTATTGTACTATAGTAGTACGCTTTCCACATGTGGAATTTGAGTATGCCTTTTTATGCATGAAAAGAGTTGTTGCTAGAGAGGTTTGTTTAAATACTGTCAGACTTCTAGGGGAGCGTGCGGATCGCCGCACTCGGGCGCTAAAGCGCCCATGCTTCTTTTTAACGTGCTATAACATTGTGCGCACCGCGCACAATGTTATAGCACGTTAAAAACTGTTGGAGCGCCAAAGGCGCCTGTTGGATTATACTGGTTGCTTGGCGGGTAGAATTGGGGGTAATTCTATGGGCAGATGGATCTAGCTGGGAGGTGGGCTCACCGCTGAGAGAGCCACACGTCAGGAGCGGCAGGCTTCGCAGCGGCCAAAGAGTGCCAGGGAATGTCCTTCGATTTCAAAGTTGGCTTGATCGCCAATCGCATGAATTTGATCTGCCGGTAAGCAAAGATCAACTTCTACCACCCGATGGCATTGAGTACAGGTCAGGTGATGATGATGGCTTCCACCGCACACACGGTAATGATGTGTCCCATCTGCGAATTCAATACGGTCAAGCAGCCTTTTGTCTACCATCTTTTCAATAGAACGGAATACGGTAGCGCGACCGATTTTTGGATCTATTGCTCGTAGCTCTTGCCATAGATCATCTGTCGTGAAGTCATTGCCGTTATTGGCAAGCTCTACAAGCCGCTCGGCAATGAGACGGCGTGGGCGGGTATTGCGTTGGCTCATTTCGTCAAACGCGCTGTAAATTTTCTCCGCTATCTCCTTTGACATGCTTATTTCTCCAAATTTTCTGCGCATATGTGCTCTATCCAGGCAGCTTTTCTTAGACCTTTCGCGTCTGATGAACAACTAATGGCTTGCATAGCATTTGCTCACTGATTACTATAGTCTATCACAACTAGCTCAATCTAACTACTACTCTCTTGTATTTTTCACACAGCTTTAAAGCAAGCTCTTGTCTTTATTTATCGCTTTTTTGTTTGCCATGGCTCAAATCCTGGTTAGAAGCTTTTAAGTCTATAGATCGCATATATCCAGGTGTTTTTACACGATGTTTTTCAGGCGCGTGGGTAATGTTGCCACGAAGTAGCGGCTTGACTTACCCGCTTGAATAGTGTTGACGACTGCTTGTCAATAACATGGTGTAGCAGGCTCTTCTCTATCGGTACAACGTTTCAGTTTTGGCGTCCGTTTGGGTGCCTGGATGATGCCCAGGCGATTAATGATGATTGAGACAAAGTAGAGACCCGCTGCCAGGGCGGAAATATAAAATCCAACCGGCAGGTATTTCCCAAAACTGCCGGTAAAGGCAAGTGTCAGGCCAATCCATGTACATGCCAGGCTCAAAATAATGGCCAGGCTGATTGATGTCCTTGGATGATGGGTCAGCCTCAGCGCGGTGGCTGCCGGCGCGATCAACAGGGCAATAATCAACAGGACTCCTACCACCAGGATAGAGACTGAGATGGTGGCTGAGAGAATCAATAAAAAGATCATTGAGAGGAAGCGAACAGGGACTCCACGTGTTCGAGCCACCTCTGGATCGATGGAGGCAAAGAGGAGTGGCCGGAATAAGATGATCAGAAGTATCATAATCAGGATACTGCATATCAAGGCGACGATGACATCTGATCTTTGGACGCTTAGGATAGAGCCAAAAAGAATGCCAACGCCTGCATTGGCGTTAGCGCTTCCTGTTTGCGTGTAGATGGTCACAAAGAGTACACCCAGGCCTAACGCAAAGGAGAGTACCATGCCAATCTCCACATCTCGTCCACGAATGCGTTCTCCCAATGCTCCCATGCCTAATGCTGATATGAGTGAAAATAGAAGCATGCCGACCAGTGAACTGAGGCCAAATACGATGGCGCCAGTTGCTCCTGCAAAGCCAATGTCTGAGAGGGCCTCACTGGCAAATGTCTGTGATCGTAGCACAACGAAGTAGCCAACAAAGGCGGCAACGATCGCAACAATGGTGCCAGCGATGAAGGCATTTTGTACAAATTCGTGTGTAAAAAGTTCTAGCATAATTGCTTTTTATCTCCCTCTCACTTCAGCATGCTCGGCTATGGATTGTCTGTTGCTTTTCGAAACATCGCTCAATACTCTGATTGGTTGCCTATCACGTTGACTACGTTCTAGCCAATAAGGAGAGAAGATGCGTACGGGAAGATAAACAGCAAACGAGATAGTGGCGATAAAGAAACTGGCCGGCCAGAGGCCGTTAGTGACTGAAAGTAAAATGCCGAGCCACATATAGCTAAGTCCCAGGATGATGGCAATCAGGATCGCCCAGACCGGGCGTCGCGCGATACGGACAGCAGTGGCGGCCGGGCCAATGAGCATGGTAAAGACTAGTAGTGCGCCTACAATCTGGATGGCGATTGAGACGGCCAGTGCTACCAGAACCAGAAAAACGATGGCGAGCCCTCGTACAGGTACTCCTCTAGCTTCGGCAACCATGGGATCAAATGAGCTGAAGAGTAGTGGCCTATAGAGAAAAACGATGGCTCCAATGGTCAGGAGACAGGTAATGAACAAGGTCAGGACATCCAGTCTGTCAATTCCCAGGATCGTCCCAAACAGGACATTATAGACGCGCTCTGCATAACCTGAATAAAGCGATAGAAACATGAATCCCAGGCCCAGCGCAAAGGTCATAATAATGCCGATGGAAATATCTCGCTCTTGTACCTGTTTACCCAGGAGTCCGATGATGACACCGGCCCCAATCGTGAAGGCAAACAGCCCATAGACTGGATTGACCCCGATCAGTACCGCGCCTGCCGCTCCTGCGAAACCAATATTGGGCAGGGCATGGCCGGCAAAGGTAAGTCCGCGTGCAATTAAGAAATAACCTACCAGCGCGGCCACAATAGCAATGCATGAGCCAGCGAGTAAGGCGTTGACGACAAATTCATATTGTAATGAGTCAATGATCGAATTCAACATAGAAGTTTCCCTGAACTACGTCTCTGCTCCAACAACAAACATTCTTCCAAGGGCTTTTACAACTTCTACAGGTGATCCATAGAGTCTTGTTAGCGTCTCGGTCGTAATAACTTCGTCTGGTGTTCCGATAGTACTGTTACCATTAGCAACATAGATTACTTTGTCTATCACGTTTAAGAGTGGATTTACATCGTGGGCGACCAGTAAAACTGCCGCGTTGCGGGCTCGACAGACATTCCTGACCAGGGTAACGATTTCCTGGCCATGGGTAATGTCCAGATTTGAAAGTGGTTCATCCAGTAAGAGCAGGCGTGGATTGGTTAAGAGGGCCTGGGCAATCAGCAGGCGTTGCTGCTCACCACCGGAAAGCTGTCCTACGGGCGCATTGGCAAAGTGGAGCGCATTGACTTCTTTGAGCGCTTTATCAATAATTTCATTGCGCTGGCGACTCGGCCACCCCGGACCCCAGCGGTGCCCATCAAGTCCAAAACCCACAACATCACGTGCGCGCAGTGCTAGATCCGCTTCGAGCACGCGATGTTGGGGCGCGTAGCCAATATCAGTATTGCCACGCCGTGGCGCTCTTCCCAGTACGCGCACTGAACCAGAACTCTGCTTAATCAATCCCAGTAAAAGTTTCAGTAACGTACTCTTACCAGCGCCATTAGGACCCAGGATCGCGATAAACTCACCTTCGTTGACCGTCAGGCTAATGTCTTCCTGGATGGTGCGATTCCCAAGCTGGATGTGGACATTTTCTAATGTGATAATTGGTGTATTGCGTTCTGCAACATCATTTTTCACGTTCTTCGTTCCCGTTTTCTCTTTGCGTTATTTATTGCTCGCTAAACCTTGCTCTACATCCTCTAACTGACTCAACATCCAGCTTTGATACGTTTTGTCTGGAGGCATTGTTTCTGTGACTGCAATAACTGGTATATTTTTTGCGCTGACGTCGCTTTGAAGTTTGGTCGTAATGGCTGACTGTGTTTGTTTATTATAAATAAACACTCTAATCTGTCGCTTACTGACCTGATTCTCGGCTGTTACAACGGTATTGGCTGGAGGATCATTGCCTTCGGCCAATGCTTTTTGGAACTCAATTGGGGTGAGCACATTCAAGTTCATTGGACCTGTCTGATAGAGAAAAATCGTTTCAGTTAGACCCACGGGTGCATGTGCATATTTGGCTTTGATCTCTGCCATCTTCTGCTCTATCTTGCCGACCTCATTCTGAAAGGTTTTGAGATTCTTATCATAGTCCGTGGCGTGGGTGGCGTCAATTGTTTTTAAGTTCTCTGCTACCGCGCTGGCAATATCTTTGGCATTGGCTGGACTGTACCAGACGTGTTCGTTATCTGGCAATTTGGTTTTCGCTATATCAAAACCTTTGATTACCTTACGATCACTGCTAGGTGTACTGTCAAGGAGTTTATCCATCCAATCATCATAGCCACCGCCATTTGCGATGATTAGTTGTGCCCTGGCCACGGCTTTAACCTGATTGACGTTGGTTTCATATGTATGAGGATCAACGTTGGGATCTGCAAGGATACTGGTTACATTGACATGAGTACCACCAATCTGGCTGACAATATTACCATAAAAATTTTCAGCCGCAACCACTGTGATGGTGCCATTACCTTGCGCAGATGGTGTGCCAGCGCTTCCTATTGTACTTCCACAAGCGCTAAACAGAAATAAGCCTGCGAGAGCGATGAATAATCCTATCCGCTTGTTTTGTCCTGGAGGCATGAATTTTCTCCTGATAACGTGTGGCATGGTCTTTTGCCGTATTTTTGTTATCTCATCGGCTATCCTGAAGTGTTTGTGTGGTGAGGTAAGGCTATGTTTACATCTCACCGCACAAGCATTTCAACAAGCGCCTCAGTAATTTGGCTTTATGCAAAGAACTTACACATGGCGTTATATGTCTTTATTGGTACTTCGTACCGTTATTAATGAGACTAAATATCTATATGGAAAGATAGCATACAATGTGTGAGCTTGTCAATGAGATATATTCTCATTAACGAATTTGTCTATTTTTCCCTTTTTCAGAACAGCCGTTGAATGCTCTTTATTCCTTGTTTGGTCTCCTGATTATAATTAATACATAGTCTCATTAGTAGCGTTTTCTGCGATATCTCATGTCATATCCCTAAGCGCAACAGAACGTTGTAGCTGCTAGATTGTTTATGCATGAGAAATTGCTGTGTGCTATCTGTAGTAATCACGAAGTGATGGAGTAAAACGCCAGGAAGGATGAAGATATGTCTCTTGATGTATCACCAGCATTGCTTGAACAGGCTCAGGTCGGCGATATCCGTACCAATGATTTTTTAAAATGTATTGAAGAATCCTTGCCTTATGCCTGGAAATTAATCGAGGGGCTTGCCTTGCGTTTAAAGCAGGGCGAGGCTGCTTTTGTGGATAATCAGGTACCCCCTCCAAATGAACAGGCTCGTGGACAATTATTACGCCTGCTGGCTAGCGATGCGATGCGCAATGCGGTTGAACAGTATTATGGTGTCAGGTTGGCTTTTCAGAATTGTCACCGGGTCGCATTATTTCCACAGGAGGCTCTGGGCGAGGAGTATACCGATTTCATTACTCCTCGTAGCCAGATCCTTAATCAGAGTCCTGAATTGCGTGATTGCTAGTGCTTTTGTTTCGCATTCCATTACGTTTTCTTTGCTAAACTCATGGTATAGGCAAGTTTTCTACAGACTCACTTTTGTGAAGCGGGTTGGGAAAAGGCGGAGAAATAGCATTATAGCTATTTCTCTGTTTTTTTATTCTCAAACCTTGTGGGTGGAATTATCGTAATAGTTATTGAGAAAAAGTGTGGTTGCATATGTTATAGTCAGAAAGGCCTGGATTGATGAAATACAGCTCTATTCAACGTCCACCGGATGCTTTTCAGCGCTTTATCCAACCAGAATTACTTGAGACTATGTGCCAGCGAGCCTTTGGTGATGATGTGCAAATTGAGGCTATTACTGAGCTTGCTGGCGGGCTCTACAATAATACCTATCTAATCGAGCGTGTGGCGGAGGAGAACGTTGTTTTGCGTGTTGGCCCCGATATTTTATCCGATCCGGATAGCAAGATGATGCGTAATGAGCTTGCTGCCCAGCCTTTCTTTGCCCCCATTGCTCCATTGCTTCCCCGCACAATTATGGCTGATTTTACCCAACAACTCATCAATCGCGATTATATATTCCAGAGTTTTATGCCAGGTGAGCAGTGGGAGAGCATTAAGGATGAGCTAACAACAGAACAGAATGAAGCTTTATGGCGCCAACTAGGGAGCATTCTCAAGCAGATTCATGCTGTGCGCGGCACAAATTTTGGCAGCCCCTATCCTTTCCCATTGTTGTCGCGCTGGAGTCTGGCTGTTTTTAATTGGCTGGAACAAACGATTATAGACGTTGAGCGTGCTCAATTGGATGCTACAGATCTTAATGAAGTACTGGCGATTGCCCGTAAATATGCTGATATCCTGGATGAGATCAAGCGTCCGTCTCTGCTTCATGGCGATTTATGGACTGTTAATGTGTTGGTCGTGCGAACCGATGATCCAACCGTGAGACCAACGATCAGCGCTATTCTCGATGCAGATCGTTGCTCCTGGGGAGACCCGCTGGCTGATTGGACGATGTTTCTTTTCCGCTATCATCGTGATGCCGAAGCACCTTTCTGGCAGAGTTATGGACGTCCAAAACTAGATCGTGCCGCTCAATTCCGCTCACTTATCTATGCCGCTTGCTTCATTGGAGGAGCACGCCTGGAATATCATCGGCACCATCATCCTGAGAAGGTCGAATTTTCTTATACCGATATGCAATCCCTGCTAGCAGAGCTGAACAGCGTTTTTCTATCAGGCGCACTTTACTAAAAATCCATTGACCTGCAAACCTTTTCTACATCTTGCCAATCTGCTTTGTCTTCCGAATGTTGCAATAATACGTGTAAGGGGGAAAGAGTTGAAGTCCTGTGAAATGTTCGCTTGCCTGCTATTAAAATAGAATTGAGCAAGCATGTAGTTTTAGAAGACTGCTGAGAGTAAGGTAGAAAGGATGTTTACCTATAATGTCTGAAGAAAAATTATTTGCCAGCACCAATCCTGGTAACTATTCTATAGGTTCAGTCTATGGTCCTGATCTTGTTGAGGGACAGGCCCTGAAAATTTTCCTGGGAGGACACTGGTTCTCTGGTCGAGTCCGAAGGCCTCATACAACGGTTGCCGCTGGCTCATCGTCAGCAGGAGAAGATGAGGTGCAAGAAGCTTCAGAGGAGTCATTTCCCGCCAGTGATCCGCCTGCCTGGACGGCCGAAAACCCTGAGCGCTCTTTCGCTTCTCAATCCACTAGCGGGAGTGTGGATAGCTGCTATTTTGTGGTTGATGAGGATGGTAGTATCTGTGGTTTATGTGCTGGTATGCTGGTAAAAACGCAGTAAAATAACTGTTCCATAAGGACAAAATATGTCCTCACGTGCTTCAAATACTGCCTGGGGAGATTCCATTGATAGATATATTTATGGAGATCTCCCTATCAGTATTTGTTGAACTGTGCAAGGAAACGTATTATTGTACGAGTGCTTCCTGGCGTTCTTCCTCGATGTTCAATCCCAGGCGTGTTAAGCGTCGAATGATTGAGCTATATCCCCGCTCGATCATCTGGGCATTGTCGATAATTGTTTCGCCCTCGGCAACTGCACCCGCGATGATTAAGGCACTTCCTGCGCGGAGATCATGGGCCCAGACTGTTGCACCTGAGAGCCGAGATGGACCAGCGATGACTGCTGAACCGTCTTCAAGTTTGATGTTGGCTCCCATTCTGTTGAGGTCGTCGGCGACTCCGAAGCGCTGATCAAACAGTGTCTCACGGATATAGGACGTTCCTGAGGCCAGGCTGGCCAGGGCCATGAGTGGCGATTGCAGGTCTGTAGGATAACCCGGATAAGGCCAGGTGATGGCGTTGACAGGTCGTAGTTCACCAGGGCGGCGTACACGAATGACAGGACCATCTTCCTGTAGTTCTACGCCCATCTGCTCTAACTTGGCGCGTACTACGCCGAAATGACGGAGATTGGCACCAATTAATGCCATATCGCCCTGTGTGGCGGCGGCTATGATCGCCATTGTGCCCGCGTCAATGCGGTCGGGCATGATCGTATATTCAACGGCTGACAGTTCTTTGACACCTTCAATCTGGATAATTCCTGTGCCTACGCCTGAGATTTTTGCCCCCATCAAGTTTAAGAAGTTGGCAACATTGGCGATCTCGGGCTCTAGCGCGGAATTTTCAATGATGGTGGTTCCTTCTGCCAGACATGCTGCGGCCATCAGGTTTTCTGTGCCTGTATGGCTTGGTGTGTCCAGATAGAGATAGGCACCTTTGGGATTGTTCATACGCACAGAAATGGCTTGCTCATCTTCTGTAACTTCAGCCCCCAGGCGCGCAAAACCACGATAGTGGAAGTCCAGGCTACGCTTACCCAGATTACAGCCTCCAACTTTTTCGATGGTAACCTGACCTGTCCTCATCATGACTGGGGGGAGAAAGAGGACTGACCCACGAATCATGTTGGTGAGCTCTGGTGACAGGCTGCTGGATGTGATGTTTGAGGCATCAATAACCAGGACTTGTTCTTCTTCATGGAGTTTTATCTTAGCGCCCAGGTCGCGGGCAATTTCAATAGCAACGTAAACATCATTAATTAATGGGACGTTGTGCAGAATAGTTTGCCCTTTTCTGGCCAGCAGAGAAGCGGCAATAATGGGTAATGCGGCATTTTTAGCGCCTTGAATAATCACAGTTCCTTCAAGGCGTTGTCCGCCACGTACGTGATAGCGAACAGGTTGTCGTATCGACATAGAATTCGAATCCCCTTTAATGTATGTGCATAATCTATGCGCCATTAGCATATCATATCGTTAGGGATTGGATGGAATTGCCAGCATAAAGGACTAGTAGCAGTTCCCCTCCTTCGTAACCTGGAGGTGAAACCAATCGTAATTAAATTGTAATAAGCGAGAAAAAATGTTTTTAACTTGCATTGCACGCCTTACATGCGCGTATATAAGCCCATGCGTCAAGAATTAGCCATAAGGTACTATGCAAATACCCTGATCTTCTCTGATGACATGCTCAAACACAAATTGCTGAGTAGCAAAGTTGTAAATAATGTTAATTATGGGCTGCTACTTCAGTCTTCCACTATAATAGAGCTAAATTGGCCATTTTGAAGCTTGAAGGTGGTTGTTTGAAAATTGATACGCGAAGCCACGGAAGTATTGAGGCCTTGTTTGCAATTGAAGATCAGAGAAAGTTTTGCTGATCTACTTATAGAGTAACTATGTCCACTGCATTTTTGTGTGTTGTGTAAACTGTCGTTTCATAACGTCAAGGAGATTATCGATATGATCGTAGCATCTGTGATATCTGTGCAGACCCTGCAAGATATGCTACACGTGATCGGATATCCGGCTATTACCTTATTTATTATGATTGAATGTATTGGTATACCAATCCCTGGTGAGACCATGTTGCTGCTGGCCTCTTTCTATGCAGCAACCGATCCAGCTTTACAGCTTCCGATCGTGATTGCTTGCGCGGCTTTCGGGGCTATAATGGGCGATAACATTGGCTATTATATTGGCCGGACGGGTGGCCGGGCTGTAGTGGCTCGCTTTGGTCGCTACTTTTTTATTAAAATGGAACACCTGGAGTTAGCGGAACGTTTTTTTGCGCGTCATGGAGCCAAAACGGTTTTTTTCGGACGCTTTGTTTCTCTCCTGCGTATCTTCTCGGCTTTTCTGGCTGGTGTTAATCGGATGCACTGGCGCACGTTCATGATTTATAATGGCCTGGGAGGCGTGATCTGGGCTACCTATGTGGGCCTGTTAGGTTACATTGCTGGACGCTATTTTCATGAACATTTTGATCAGGTTGAATGGTTGGCGAGAACGGTTGGCTGGGTAGGATTTGTAGTTGCCGCTGTGATTATGATTGTGGTGGTTATACTGGTGAAAAAGCGCATCGCTCGTAGTATTGCGGAGCCTGTTTCTGCAGATGCATCCAAGGAACATTCGCTGACGAAAAGCTAATGCCTGTTCTTAATCAGAGTTCGGACACTCCGGCGATTGATAACATCTGGAAATAAAGTGAAGGCGCTAAAGAGGATGCGTTTATAGACACACACTATAAACGCATCCTCTTTTACTATGAAAATTATTTTAGTTCTGGCTTTTCTACCATTTCTTTATAAAATTTTCAGACAAAAAACAAGTTTATCCTGTAATATAGAAAAAGCTAGAAAAAGCTAAAATATTCTATAAAAGTAAGGGTTTACTATCGCTGGATACCTTATTGATATTCTGAGACCGTAAGTGCTCCTGGTGAATTGGGGAATGTGGCAGTGATTGAGTCGCTTATTGCTATACTCTTAAATTCAAATGAACACGAAGGTAAAGCTATGGATGTAAGTGTTGTTTCAAGTCTTGTCTCCGCCCTGCGTAAGCTAAATGATGCACGCGCAGTAGAACCCCTCCTTGCGGCTCTTGAGCGTAAAGATGAGCAGACGCGTGCCGTGATTGCTCTTTCTCTAGGAAGCTTTGGAGATATGTGTGCAGTAGAGCCTCTGATCAATCTCCTTCATGATCAGGAACCATTGATACGGCGTGCCGCCGCCTGTGTCC
The DNA here is from genome assembly GCF_003967575.1 of Dictyobacter alpinus. Lineage (NCBI taxonomy): Bacteria > Bacillati > Chloroflexota > Ktedonobacteria > Ktedonobacterales > Dictyobacteraceae > Dictyobacter > Dictyobacter alpinus. Next base: position 1,646,019 of record NZ_BIFT01000002.1, on the reverse strand, counting down.
TGGGAGATCTAGCTGATCGGCGTGCTGTACCGCCGTTGCTGGCAATTTTGGATGATCCCGATTTAGAGACGCGGAACAGTGCTATCAAAGCTCTGGGCCTGCTGGGAGATATACGTGCCGTTATGCCACTACTATGCTTACTCGAGCAAGCTTCTCCTTCTTATCGGCGCATCTTCATTATCGAAGCACTGGATCGTCTTGGTGATCTCAGGACCGTTGAAGCTTTTATCGCTTGTCTAACAGATCCTCTAGAAGAAACAGAAGTACGCATCGCCAGTATCGAAGCCGTTGGCCACCTTGCCGCTAAAAGCGCTGTTCCTGTGCTCCTCCCAATGTTGTCCGCCCCAACTGATGACGAGTTCTCCGAAATGCGCTGGCGTACAGCGGTAGCCCTGGGACAAATAGGTGATACGCAAGCCATTCCATCATTACAACCTCATCTCTCTGATCCCGAACCAGTAATGTGCATGGCTGTAAGCAACGCCTTACAACAGCTAGAACTAATCAAAGTAGTTGAATCCGCTCACGAACTCCATCAGACAGCCCAATAGACGCGCGTAGTCGCGCACCTATTGGGCTGTCCTTCCCTCTTAATGAACTCCTCAGGCGCAAGAATATAGATAACGCCATGTGCAAGTTTTCCACATACCCACTCTTTGGAGGAGGAACATGGCGAGGCGGTCGCACCCGCCTCGCCATGTTCCTCCTCCAAACAAGCGAGAGCCGTAGGCGCGAGGTGTGAGGGATAACACTTGCACATGGCGTTAGATAAAAACACACTCGCATATACATCAATTTACCTCACCAAAGAGAATTTACTAAAAAATCCAGTTACCCCGGTAGGTAGAGAACCGTCTATGGAAGAGGGAAAAGTTAAAAAAATACTTTTAAGCCATCCTTTTTAGCCGTGAATCTGCTCCCTTTTTTTATGAAACAACAAAAAAGAAATACATGAAAAACACTACGCAATCACTATTGCGCCAACCATTTGTGCGCAATCGCTTTACCTGGCTAGCATATATCGCCTTAGCAATCTTCGCTTTTTTGCAAGCCTCCCCTGGACCTATTGTCCCATTCTTACACTCAGAAATGCATCTCAACTATACTGTTGATAGTTTACACATGAGTGGGATCGCATTGGGAATGATTATCGCTGGCCTGACAGGCGATCTCATCGTGCGCAATTGGGGACGACGCATAATGTTCTGGGGCGGTGCCTTTGGCATGTTAGTGGGCGCACTGTTAGTCCTCTTTAGTCATCATCCTATCTTTAGTATCGCTGGTATGTTTATTATTGGCTTGCTCGGAACCTTTTTGCTCGTAACTATTCAAGCTACGCTATCGGATATTCATGGTATACATCGAGCGACAGCGATTACCGAGGCGAATGTAGCTGGAAGCCTGGGTGCTGGTCTGGCCCCTTTATGTCTGGGTGGTCTGGTGCTGGTAGGAGCTGGCTGGCGCAGTGTATTACTTATTCCTGTTGTCGTGGTTTTATTGCTGGCCCTCTGTTATTGGAAGGTGCCTGTACCAGAGGCACAGTCATATGGTCAGAAACGTTCAGTAACTGGACGCGTCAGACTGCCGGCGTCTTTCTGGCTTTATTGGCTGGCTCTGGTTATGGGTGTGGCTGCTGAGTGGGGCATCTCTTTTTGGGGCTCTGGCTATTTAATTAATGGAGTAGGACTCGAGCGTACCAATGCGGCGTTCCTGATGAGCATTTTCTTTCTCGCCTCTGTACTTGGCCGGATAATTGGTAGCCGTTTAACACAGCGTATTGCCGTAGAAAAATTATTATTGCCGGTGTTACTGGTGGCCTTACTAGGTTTTCTATTATTCTGGTTGGGACCAACTGTCCCACTCCATGTGGTGGGTCTGTTTATCGTGGGGTTGGGGGTGTGCAATCTCTTTCCCTTTACCTTTGCTTCATCGGCTAACCGGATCCCCCAGTATGCTGATCTCGCCAGTGCCCGTGCTGCGCTCGGTGGTGGTGTGGCAATTTTTGTATCACCATTGGTTCTGGGCCAATTAGCTGATAAACTAGATCTAAAGCGGGCATATAGTGTCATTCTTATTTTGTTTATACTTGTTGGTGTATTTGTTTTGTTAGCAAGTAAAGCCACCCGGAAGATGGATCTACTTGCCAGTACAGAACAAGATATAGTCGAGCTACCTGAAGGCTGTGTTGAGTTATCAGGTAGTAAATAAAAAACAGTCATAGTTGACAGCATGAGCCAGGATAGGAGCGCCGCTGCTTTTGTATACTGGCTTTATTCGCGTGCCTATGTTTACATTTTCTCTTTCTTTTTTTTATTCAATTTTTTGGGGACTTTACACACAATCTATGGAAAATATCGCTATCTCGTCTGCGCAACAGCCGTTTGTGCGCAATCGTTTTACCTGGCTCTCCTATCTTCTCTTGGCGGCCTATTGTTATCTACAAGTTTCACCCGGCTCAATTGTACCTTTTCTTCATGCCGAGATGCACCTGAACTACACTATTGATAGTTTACATGTCAGTAGCCTGGCTATGGGCATTATCTTATCTGGACTATGCGGAGATCGCATCGCCCAACGTATTGGTCGTCAGCTTATGTTGTGGCTCTGTGTGACTGGTATTGCTCTGGGTGGTATATTGCTCATGTTGGCCCATCATCCGCTTGTAAGTATCTCTGGCATTTTATGTATAGGTTTCTTTGGTTGTACGCTGTCTAATATCGTACAATCTGCTTTATCCGACTATTATGGTAGTCAACGCACCATTGCGATTACTGAGGCTAATACCATTGCTTGTCTCGGTTCGGTGACAGGCCCTATTGTCCTTGGTTTGTTCCTGAGTACCTGGTTAGGCTGGCGCGCCATGTTCCTGGTCCCATTAGTCATGATGGCTCTGCTGGCCTGTTTTTTTCATGATGTGCGTCTTCCCGTTAGCGCTCGTGTGGAACATTCTCAGACTACCAGGACGCGCGCCCATTTTTCGCGTGCCAGCTGGTTTTATCTGGGTGTGATGGTAATGGTAGTAGCTTTCGAGTGGGGGACATTTACTTGGGGCTCTGGTTACCTGATCAAGATTGTTGGTTTTGAAACCAGGACCGCTTCAACCTTGATGAGCCTCTTCTTCTTTGCGGAAATGTTTGGCCGTTTTATCGGTAGTATCCTGACGCGGCGTTTCTCCGCTGATCAACTATTGGTTGTGGCCCTGGGGATTGCAGGAACTGGCTTTCTCCTCTTCTGGTTGGGTCCCACACCAATCCTACATGTCCTTGGTCTCTTTGTCGCGGGCCTGGGAATTGGCAATCTTTTCCCGCTGACCTTTACGATTGTGCTTAACGAGGGAGCTGACAATACTGATGCCGCCGCTGCTCGCTCTTCATTAGCGGCAGGATTGGCAATCTTTATTGCGCCATTGCTGCTGGGCCGTGCAGCTGATATCTTTGGCCTGCGAACTTCCTATAGCTTGGTGATGATCTTGTTTGTGCTGGCTTGCATCATGCTCGTTTTTGCTCGCCAGGCCACACATAAGAAGCAGGCTACTCCTTTGGAACTGGAAATTGAGCAATTCTTGCATGAACAAGCCAGGCCTTTGGATGAAGTGATACCCTCTTTGGATCTTACTTCAGTTTCTTAAAAAATATCAGAAGTTTTCTCAGGAGAAGGAGTTGTATACTTCTTCTCCTGTATTCTTTTCAAGCGAGCGGCTCATTTCAATAAATTCTCGTTTGCCATGTAGCTTGCTTTCTTGCATATAGCTTCCGACACGCCTGAAGCCCATCTTCTCATATAAATGAATTGCTCGTTGATTGAATGGTAGGACAAACAGGCGAACCTGATCAGGCGCAAATTTTTCTCTGGTAAAAGTTAATATCGCTTTCAGGAAGACTGATCCCTGTCCCTTACCGGTTAGATCTGGACGCATTCCAATGCCAATAGTGATGATGTTGTTCTCGCCATATAATGCAGGAACCTCGCTGCCCCAGACTTGTGCCGATGTACCAAAATTGGCAAATCCGATCAACTCTCCTTGCTCATCTTTAATGCTATAATGTGGGCTTCGTGGCTCAAGCATCTCCTGCAAATAGCCATCGCTAGCTGCATCCAGATTATAAATACTATAAGGTTCTTCATACCGCCATTGAGCAATAGTATGAGCATCTTGCGCCGTCATAAATGTAAATCGTAGGGACATGTTTTTACCTCCTCTATCAATAAGACGCTTATGCGTTCTCGTTGAGTACGAGCTATTTGGTATATGGCATCATTGGCCTGCATCGGCGTAATTGAAATTGACGCGAAAAAGATGATGCTTGACTTTTTGAATCAATATATGGTATTGTTGCACACGTAAACACTATATGTTGTGTGTTAGCACAATAAATAAAGTAAATGCCATAGGCCTATGCTTTTGTCGCATAGGGAAAATGGGGGAAGTCCGGTGAAAGTCCGGCGCTGTCGCGCAACGGTAAGGCGTAAGTAAGAAGATAGACCGCCAAGCCCGAATGCCCATCTATGTTGTTATGGATTGATCCCTTCGCGTGAAAGGGGCGACCCGCAAGTTTTTGTTGCCTGTGTATTTGTTTACTCGACAGATAGCCTGGTATTCTTGCACGTCAGCCTGTTCTCGCCTGAGGGGAACAGGTTTTTTGTTTGTGGAGGAATGCTTCGTTATGTCATTATCCTTTTCTGATGCTTCGCGCGTTAACGAGCAGCAGGCTGATAGTAATGTGCTCGCGGTTATTGCTGACGTCTGTCAGGATCTTGCTCCTGAAGTTGATGCAATGCTGCTCCAGGCTGATGTGCAGGCCAATATCTATTCCGGTGCCTCAGCGGCCGAGATCTGGAAAGCGTTGGTGATGGCGGCCCGTGCCCATATCGAGTTCGAACCTGCCTATACCTTTGCTGCGGCCCGCTTCCTGCTCTTATCCCTTTATAATGAAGTCCAGCCGCCAGTCGTTCAACAAAGGCTCAAACTGAAGGATGCTCCAGCTATCTATGCTAACTATTTTTCTGGCTATATTCAGCGTGGCATCGCATCCGGGGCCCTGGATACGCGCCTGGCCACCTTCGATCTTACCACCCTGGCTCGTGCGATCAAGCCAGAGCGGGATCTGCTTTTTGCGTATCCAGGTTTGCAGACCCTCTATGATCGTTATCTTTTACAGCATCAAGGACAGCGTTTTGAATTGCCACAATTGCTCTGGATGCGTGTTGCGATGGGTCTGGCTCTGAATGAGGAGCAGCGAGAACTGCGAGCAATTGAGTTTTATGAGCTGATATCACAGTTTTATTTTACGCCTGCTACGCCAACTCTTTTCAATGCTGGCACCGTCCATCCACAACTCTCGTCCTGTTATCTTACGACAGTGCAGGATGATCTCTGGCATATCTTTAAGAGTGTTCAGGATAATGCGCTGCTTTCCAAATGGGCTGGTGGACTCGGCAATGACTGGACGTATGTACGGGCATCAGGTTCTCATATCAAAGGTACTAATGGCAGTAGCCAGGGTATTATTCCATTTCTTAAAGTGGTCAATGATACTGCCGTTGCTGTTAATCAGGGAGGGAAGCGCAAAGGCGCTGTCTGTGCATATCTGGAGAACTGGCATCTGGATATTGAGGATTTTCTGGATCTGCGTCGTAATACTGGTGATGAGCGGCGCCGTACCCATGATATGAATATCGCCTGCTGGATCTCGGATGAATTTATGCAGCGCGTCCAGCAAGGTGCGTCATGGACCCTGTTTAGTCCAGATGAGGTGCCTGATCTCCATGATCTTTACGGTCAGGCTTTTAGCACGCGCTATCGTGAATATGAGCGACTAGCGGATAATGGCCAGTTGAAACAGTTTAAGCGTATGCCCGCAGTGGACCTGTGGCGTAAAATGCTTACCAGGCTCTTTGAGACCGGCCATCCATGGCTGACCTGGAAGGATGTTGCGAATATACGTTCGCCACAGGATCACGCAGGTGTGATTCATAGTAGCAACCTCTGTACCGAAATTCTATTAAATACCTCACAGAATGAAACGGCGGTCTGTAATCTGGGTTCACTTAACCTGGCTGCTCATCTGATTGCTGGCAATCTGGACCATACGCGTCTGCAAGCGACGATTCGGACGGCTGTGCGTATGCTGGATAATGTCATTGACATCAATTATTATCCTACCGTTGAAGCTCGTCAGGCCAATCTTCGCCATCGTCCAATTGGTCTGGGCTTGATGGGTTTTCAGGATGCTCTTTTTCAACTCGGTGTCAGCTATGCCAGCCAGCAGGCGGTCGATTTTGCTGATCACAGTATGGAAGCTATTGCCTACTATGCCCTGCTGGCATCTAGCGCGCTAGCTGAGGAGCGCGGAAGTTATCAAAGCTATCCAGGCTCTAAGTGGCAACGTAATCTCCTGCCACTTGATACTATTGCTCTCTTAGAGCAGGAGCGGGGTACTGCCATTGAGATGGACCGGACCTCCACGTTGGATTGGCAGGTTGTGCGTGCGGCTATTCAACAGCATGGTATGCGCAACAGTAATGTGCTGGCTATCGCTCCCACTGCGACCATTTCCACTATTGTTGGTGTCAGTCAATCTATTGAGCCCGAGTATAAACATCTGTATGTCAAAAGCAATCTTTCTGGCGAATTCACGACTATTAATACATTTCTGGTCGATGATTTAAAGGCTGCTGGCCTCTGGAATGCAGAGATGCTGCAGATGTTGAAGTATTATGATGGCTCGTTACAGGATATTCCTGTCGTGTCGGAGGAGTTGAAACAGCGCTACCAGACTGCTTTTGAGATTGATGCTCACTGGTTAATTGAATGTGCCAGCCGCCGTCAAAAATGGATCGATATGGGGCAGTCGCTCAATCTGTATTTGATCGAGCCAAGTGGAAAAAAATTGCACGATATCTATACCCTGGCCTGGCGGAAAGGTTTAAAGACCACTTACTATCTGCGTACTGCCGCGGCAACCCAGATTGAGAAGTCTACAATCGATGTAAATCGCTGGGGTATTCAGCCACGCTGGATGAAGCATAGTAGTCCTTCAAGCACTATTCAGCTTGCCCGTGAGACTACTCTTGATGCCACCATCTGTTCGCTGGATGATCAATGCGAAGCCTGTCAGTAAATTAAAGTTACAGTTGGAATATGAGGTAAGAGCAGTGACACTTTCTTTTGAGCACGAAACGTTGACAGAACAGAAGCGTTTATTAAATGGTCAGCAGGTGACCGTCAATCAATTGATGCCGCTTAAATATCACTGGGCCTGGGAGCATTATCTTAATGGTTGTGCCAATCATTGGATGCCGAATGAGGTTCCGATGAATAAAGATATTGAGACCTGGCGTAATAACACGTTATCTGTGGATGAGCGTCTGGTGATTATGCGCAATCTGGGCTTTTTTGCTACGGCTGAAAGTCTGGTTGGCAATAATCTGGTGCTGGCCATCTTTAAACATATTACGAATGCTGAGTGCCGTCAGTATCTTTTACGCCAGGCGTTTGAGGAGGCTATTCATTCCCATGCCTTCCTCTATATCGTGGAAAGCCTGGGCTTGAACGAGCAGGAAATCTTTACCATGTACCATACGATTCCTGCCATTGCCCGCAAAGATGCCTTTGAAATAAAGCTCACGTCCGCTTTGCTGGATCCTGATTTTACTACCGATACCGTAGAGGGGGCGCAGACCTTTCTGAAAAATGTAATTGGTTATTATGTGATTATGGAGGGCATCTTCTTTTATAGTGGCTTTGCCATGATCCTTTCCTTTCATCGTCGCAACCTGATGACCGGTATCGGTGAGCAATTTCAGTATATCCTGCGTGATGAGTCTATTCATCTGAACTTTGGCATTGATCTGATTAATGGTATCAAAGCTGAACATCCTACCCTCTGGACAGCAATGTTTCAGCAGGAGATTATTGCGCTTATCCATGAAGCCGTTAAATTGGAGATCGCATATGCACAGGACTGCTTGCCGCAGGGGATCTTAGGTTTACAGGCCAGTGCCTTCCGGCAGTATGTGCAGCATATCGCAGATCGACGACTGGAGCGGATTGGTTTGCCTCTTCAATATCATTCTTCCCATCCATTTCCCTGGATGAGCGAGACGATTGATTTGACGAAAGAAAAGAATTTTTTTGAGACCCGGGTTACGGAATATCAGGCAGCCTCTACCCTGCGCTGGGATTAATTATCCTCTCTACTATGCAGGCAAGCCTATTGCTACTTGCCTGCATGTATTTCTATTCGCGTCCTTTCGCGCGATCCACAGCATAAGGAGTAGATGGTAAGAAGTGATCCCAGGCACTGGTTTGCCAATCATCTATTTGTTCTCCCTGGATGATCCATTCTGGTATTGGCATCAATAGATGATCCGCCAGCGAGACCAGAAATGGTTCATAGGTACCCCGAATCTCGGCCAGGCGCTGTTCTGCGGTCTCTTCGTGGACGAATGCCAGGCCAACTTCAGCTAACCTGGCACGCAAGGCCTGAAAATTCTCACTGGAAAGTCGTTTGGTACTGAAGGTTGGTGGGGTCCCATAGGTTTGGGCCAGATCTACTGCTGCGTGGCGTGCAATCGCAAAGGTGAATTTCAGCGGTTTTGCCGGTAAGTTCTCAATACCAACTATTGCCAGTGCGCTTATATCAAGCACCGTTGCCAGGGCCGCCAGCCAGGATTGGCGGTCGTGCTGTGAGCGGTAATAGGTTAATACTGGATATGAGATATGGCTCTCTAGCAATTCCGCACACCATTTTTCCCATTCACGCATAAATTCCAGGAGTTCATCTGGATAATTGCTATGTGCATGACGCTTAATTAATTCAATTGCCGATGGTGGCGAGCCTGCTCGTGCATCCAGCAGGACAATATTGGTCTCCCGATGTGAGAAGGCCTGATAAATAACCGGTACATATCCAATGATAAGTGCTAGAAATGCCAGGCCAAATCCTGCCTCTATGGCTACCAGAGCGCGTGATAGACTGGAGAGTGGAATAACATCCCCCAATCCAAGTGTCACAAAGGTTGTCCCACTCATGTAAAGATAGGTGCCAAAGGAAATATGCCGGTCAGGTGAATGCAAGGGTGAGGAAAGGCCCCATTGTATCAGGGCAAAGCCTATGACAAAAGCGCTGGCCCATACTGCCAGTAGTAGAAATAGCGACAGGGGGCCATAATAACTTAAATATTGGCTGCGCCGATTGCTTTGGCGCATCTTTCTGGCTGGCCCTGACCACAAAATCCAGGTACAGGCATAAAACAGGCGTGTCAGGCGAATTTTCTGAGCCACACGACGGGGCAAGATGATGGCTTCGAAGCCATCTTGAGCGATCAATAAAATAAGTAATGAACCGATAATGATTGCAATGATGCGCATACTTTATCCCTATTCTCAATGCAGAGATGTATCTTTTGCTGGCACTTGTATTGTATTCATTTCATAGCTCGATTGTCTAGATCGCAAGCCACAGCCGTTTATTAAGTGTGACGGTGCAGAAAAGTGTCGGCTCAGCCGACACTTTTCTGCACCGTCACTCAAATTCTTGCTCTGCGTTTCCCAGACAGAGCTAGTTTGTGTTATCTTTCCCCTGCATAATTTCAAACAGGAACCATTTGCGGCGTTCGGCCTGATCCAAAAGGTCCTCAAGGATACTGGCGGTGGCCCGGTCGTGATTTTTGTCGGCAATCTCGGTTACAGCACGTAACATCTGAGCCATATGCGTATTATCTTCCATCAAGCGTTTGACCATGGTTCCTGCTGGCACAAAGTCGTCATTATCATCGCGGATCGTTTGCATCTGGCCAATCTGCCCAATACTACGAATGGTTGTGCCGCCAATGCGTCGTACGCGCTCTGCCATCATATCGATGGATTTGAAAATGTCTTCGGCCTGTTTATCAAACAGAAGATGATAATCTCTGAAGTGTGAACCTGATAAGTGCCAGTGGAAGTTTTTGGTTTTGACGTACAGTGCAAATGCGTCGGCGATGAGAGGATTCAATGCATTGGTTACTGCCTGTACTTCTTCGTGCGTTAAATCGGTTACGGTCGCAAGTTGGGCAGGGACTGGTTTGGCGCTTGTTGTATGGCGAGTTGATTTTTCCTTGGTTGTCATAATGTTTCATCCTTCTTCGACACAATCACGAAGACACTTTTTGCAGTTCTGTTTTATACATGAACTGCTGCTTTTAACACTACAGTGGAATTTATATGTCGGAATTGTTTATGTGTTTATCAACCGACATATTGTTGTTAACTATTGCCTACACGGTTTGAATAAGGAAAGTGTGACACTTTCTCCATGCTAAATATAATTGCTAAGCAAGCAGGATATCAGCAGAGCACCACCTAAAATGATGCTTCCAGCCTGTAAAAGTGGTATAAATGTAAGCCAGCCTAGAATAGAGAGTGCACTATAACAAAAGATGCCAGCAATAATTTCGAGAACGAAGAGATGTCCCCAACGGATAAATAGTATTTTGCTCCCATAATTTTCTTTTGTTGTGTGGACAACGTGGTATACAATGCGTGGACCCATAAAAAACAATAGTACGCCGCTTATAAGTATGAGATAGGCCCCTGCGGTTTTCAATATACTTACTAGTGCGTCGATATTTTCTACTGTCATGGCGTCATCCTTTTTCTCGTACTGCTTGCCTTTAGTACCACATTGTTTGTTTACAGGTCAGGATATGATGGGCTTTTCACTTCCTGGTGTTATCATATTTCCTGAATATCGCGCTTGTATCATGGAAGTGTCGCAATTTTGTCGCAATCTGTCTGTAATCTATCTAATCGGGTTGAGAGGCGTTTATCTACTGTCTTTTAGCAGGTATAATTGTGTTACATTAACTTAGCTGGATAGAGAGAAGAGATAGGTGAATGACAACGATATTGCTGGTTGAGGACGAATTAGCTCTGGCTCAGGTAGTTTTACGTGAATTGGAGGCATCTGGTTATTCTGCTGTGCATGCGGATGATGGGCTGGCAGCGGTAGCTTTGCATGCAAGTACTCAGATTGATCTGGTAATTTTGGATTGGATGTTGCCTGGATTAAATGGATTAGATGTATTGCGGCAGATCAGACAGACCTCTTCTACTCCTGTTTTGATGCTCACGGCACGCAGTGAGGAAGCTGATCGTGTTGTTGGTCTGGAGGTGGGTGCGGATGATTATCTGACCAAGCCCTTTAGTGTGCGTGAGCTGATTGCCCGGGTACGTGCGTTACTACGCCGGAATGAGTTAATCTTGCAGACCTTGCATGCGGATCGCCGCGATGCTGGTACGAGTCTGGTACGTGGACCACTTCAGCTCAATCCACAAACACATGTCGCGACGTTACATGGTGATGCGTTAGATCTAAGTCCAACCGAGTTTACATTATTGCAATTATTATTACGCAGTCCTGGTCGCGCTTTTAGTCGTGCCTACTTGATTGAAACTGTGTGGAGTGAAACATATGTGGGTGGTGATCGCTCGGTTGATAATGTTGTCTTGCGTTTACGTAAGAAGCTAGGCCCATTGGGCGATGCAATTGAAACCGTATGGGGGGTTGGCTATCGTCTACGACCTGAGTCGCCGGCCACCAGTCGCCCTCACGCGTGATAGTGGTAATGAAAGGCTGTGGAAATCTTTATGGTAGGTAGCAGGATATCTCGTTGGAACATATTCTTACGAGCACGGATGTGGCGGGCTTTCGTTGAAATAGTACTTTTGCAAGCATTGATCGTGCTTTTAATCCCACTTTCTCTATTTACGCGTGCCGGGGAAAGAAGCCTTCCTGCGAGATATACGACACCATTTTTCATCATTTATGGATTTGTCTCTTTACTATGGCTGGCCTTTCGTTGGCGCTTGCGGCAGCCTGAACGTACGGTCTGGCAACAACTCTTGATTGAAATTGAGGTTTCCGCCCTTTTTTTAGGAGAATTATTTTGTAGTATCATTGTATTGTGTTGGATGTTTGGTCAGCCATCCCCTGTAGATTTGGCTGCTATAAATAAGCTAGATGCCACTTCTTTAGTTGTGTCATTCTTTTTAAGTTGCATTGGTTTTTTTTCATTGCGTATTATTTTACATGTGCTTGCATTCTGGGAAAGGTTGCGCGTGAAGCGTTTGCGCTGGGCCGTTACCCATTCGCATTTAATGGTGGTGGTGATAGGATCAGGTGTTATCAGTGCGGCTTTTGTCTTTTTACAATTACTGCTCGGTGTAGGAAAATTATTTACGGATGCTACTCCCCTTTATGCAACGATAGTCTTTCTATTCGCTATGTTTCTGCTGACTATTTTTGTGGTTGCGTGTGTTTTGCCCCCTTCTATTTTATCCTCATATATCTTTACCCGTCGCATAACGCGTCGTATTGAGCATCTGGCACAGGCCACCAGTATGTTGCGTAGTGGTAATTATAGTATTCGTGTACATGTCGAGGGAGAAGATGAAATCGCGCATTTACAGGCCGACTTTAACGCGATGGCATCAGAGCTGGAACGGACGATGCATGCATTGAAAGAAGAGCGGGATAATGTGGAGATGTTGCTCAATGCACGCCGTGAACTGATCGCCAGTGTCTCCCATGAGCTACGTACGCCTGTAGCAACGGTTCGTAGTTATCTGGAGTCAGCATTGGCAAACTGGCACAGTGATCAACCACCAGCCACATTAAAACAAGATATGCATATTATTGAGCAGCAGACTATTCGTTTGCAATCGCTGATTAACGATTTATTTGTGCTGGCACGTGCTGAAGTGGGTCGTCTGGAGATGCGTTGTGAGCCGACGAATGTAGAAATGTTGGTAAAACGTGTGGTGGAGACGATTGCGCCAGTGGCCTGGCGTGGGAGCCGTGTTGAGGTCCTGGCTGAAACGGCTTTGATCGCTCCTGAGTTTCCCCAGGCGCTGGTGGATCGTAATCGGCTGGAGCAGATCCTGCATAATCTTATTCATAATGGTACGCGCCATACCGCTCCTGGTGGGATCGTTGCCGTTGTTGTGAATGCTAATGAACGGCAGGTCATTTTCCAGGTGAAGGATACGGGAGAAGGGATCGCGGCAGAGGAATTGGATAAGATCTGGGATCGTTTTTATCGGGCCTCAAATGCTCAGAAAGGAAGTGGGACCGGCCTGGGCCTGGCTATTGTCAAAGAGTTCACAGTGGCTATGGGCGGCTCTGTTTCCGTCGAAAGTGTGGTTGGTGAGGGTTCCTGCTTTACGCTTTGTTTTCCTCGCGCGCAAGAACCCCATACTGTGGCCGCAAGTTTTGGGCTAGACCCGGCCTCTATAAAGACAATGCCACTATCTTTGTCTTAGTTTTTTCATTAATGTTGGCTTATTCTGGTCGCATTAGGCAGGTCTGCCCCCTGTGCGCGTAAAGGTACCCCCCTTTCTATGGGTGCGACTGTAGACGGATCTGTGGTTTGCCTGGGGACGAGGGCGGCAAAATAATCGAGTAGCAAACGATGTACAAAGATATAGCCACCCCCCACTTTGCGTAATAGAATGCGTTCAGTGGCAAAATCAAGAAATTGTGCATAGTTCCAGGGCATCACTCCACTTCGCCAGAGAAGGATACGTAGGATTATATGTTGAATGCAGGCCCAGCCCCCAATTAATAAACCTACTAACAGTCCGCAGGATGGTCCGATAAAAAGTGCATTGTGTAGTCCAAAGCTAAGCACTTCATTCAGTCCTTGATCCAATAGTATGTTGAGTTGCTGTCCTGATTCATCACTGAGCAACAGACCAAGGCCACGGCTGAAGAGATAATAGGATCTGGTGAAAATGAAGAGCATCAGGATATGGATGCTCCAACTGGCACAGGTGCAGATTACACCTACGATCAGGCCATTACGCGCTGAACGGCCGATGCCCTGATTGGGTGTCAGGCGGCGATGTTCCTCTAGTCTTTGATTGGAAAGCCCATTTAAAAGTCCCAGGATGAAGCAGTATGTCATGCCAATACTTAAGCCAATACTGAGTCCAAACACCAGACCCACGATAGCTCGATAGATAAGCTCTATATCTTCTCCCAGCGCTAACAAACTGCCTAATTCCAGGCTCAAGCTTCTGGCCAGTGCTACACTGGGTCCAAAAATCAGGGCATTGCTTAGTCCGACACCTATTCCTACCAGACCACTTACCAGCAATCCTTGTTTCAGATAATGGGTACTGAATAAGCCCTTCAATAAGCTTTTAGGACTCCAGGTGATGATCTCTGTAAGTTGAATCGTTGGGCTCCTCTGGGAAAAGAAGAGCAGCAACAGCAACGAGATCAAGCCAAAACTGATACCGACAATTAAGCCGAAGCCGATACCAACGATTGGCCCAATTAAAAAGCCAAAGCTGAGTCCAGTACTTAAACCGATCAGGGTACCAATAAGAATACCTTGTTTGAGTAAGTTGTAGGTGCGTTTTTTGCCATTTCTGCTGGAGACTGGTGCCAGGAGAACGCTCAGGAGCATGCTTGTAAGTCCAAAAGAGCAGCCAACGACTAATCCTTTTAAAGGCGCGTGCCAGGTATAACCGCCAGGGATAAGGATGGTAATCAGTGCCACGCTCAGGCCATTGCGAGTTGGTCCATGGGTGATCAGTTGATTGAGCCAGGAATACCAGTGGCGGCGAGGCCGTGTTGCGTTCTCTGCGGCGGGCAGTGGTTCAAGTGTTCGACCGCTCAATAACCCTCCTAACAGCCCACCCATCAAGGCATAAATAGTACGCGTGGTGATAGGCATACTTCCCAGGAAGAGGAAGCTGACAACCAGGCTGATCAAGATACCAATACAGGTGCCAATTAATTGTATTGCCAGCCTTTCATATATTCTCTGTGTACGTGGCTCTTCAAGCCAGTCTGGCTGGATATGTTCGATATAGAAGACACTCTGGTTCTGATGCTTCATTTGTCTGGCCAGATAGGCCAACCATTGGATGGTAGGTGCTGGTGGATGGCTGGTTGAGGTACCCCGGCGGGTGAGCATCCGTTGGACATAGGTCGCAAAGATCTGTTGCCGTTTGTCCTCAAGTGTCTTGTTCTTAAGGATTTCATCCAGTGGCATCCCATGATATGCCAGGGCCAGTACGCTGAGCATAAGTGGCGTAGTTGCTAATTCTTGCAAATACAGATCTTGCTGTAATGCCACCCGCAGTGCTTCCAGTGGCTTGCCTACAGTTTTAAGATATCTTTCTGTCTGCTGAGCGGTGAGGGGTTGGATCACTACCGCCATTTGCAGGCTGAGTTGCAGTGATAGCGTATGATATTCAGCACTGCGGCTACAGACAACGATAGGAACCAGTCCATATTTTCGCCGAAAGGTGTTAATCGCGTCAATGCAAGCTGTACGGTGAATAGTGTTAACTTCATCCAATCCATCGAGCAAGAGCAGTAGCCCTTCGTTCTCTACCCAACCCTGACCAATTTTACGGGGCACCTGATATTTATCATGTAGTTCTTCAACCAGCCAGTCCTTGATGGGTGCTCGTTTAATGGCCCAGGATGAAAGATTAAACACCACTGGAATAAGATGGAATTCGTCTTCCTCGGCCCGGTTTAGCAAATGTCTGGTGAGTTCCAGCAGCAGTGTTGTTTTGCCTGCTCCTGGTTCACCCAGTATCAATAAGGCTCCATCGGAATCATCATAGACCTGCGCAATTGATGTATGGGGGGGAAGTGTGCGCTTGGCTTGAGCATATTCTTGTAACAAGTGCCAGGGATTGATCAGAGCATCCGGCCGTGTTTGAAAACCTAGCTCAATCAGTGCCGCGTGGTGGAGTGAATGTTCCAGCACATCGGTAATCCAGAAACGCCGTACGCGTTTTAGCAGGTGCTGACGATTGTTTTTGTCCTGTGGCAAGAGCGCACTTTTTATATTCCTGGATACTGTATTATCAATACTTGAGTTTGTATAGAAAAAAGGGGCCGCTGCTGGCATCTGCCCTGGTACTTCGGATGCTCTGATATCATTGCGCAGATTATAGTTGACACGAGTGGGGGGAGGAGGTATTTCAGCACGTGTACTATAGTTTGCATGCTGGTGATATTCTTCTTCGTTGTAGGCGACTGTGCGATATTGGTCTGCTTGTTGGTCAACAATATTGCCATTCCCATCAATTGGTGGTGAGGTAAGTCCAAGGGCGTATGCATCCATTTGAAAGATGGTGCATAGTGCCTGACAATAGCGTGGACCTGGAAAAGTGATACCTTGTTCCCAGTATTCTACCATATGGGGATCTGGATCTCCTGGACCAAAGTTGTGTAAACGATTGATGTATTGGGCGACATCTTCAAGCGTCCAATACCGTCTTTCCCTTTCGTGTTTAAGCCTATGATTTGGCATTCTCATTTCTCGTGGACAAATTTTTTCTCCCATCCCTTTCTTCCTCCTTCACATTGCCCTTGAGGTATTACTTCCACCCTCTTCCATCTCTACGCCTTCTATGCTTTTTATACTCTTTCATTGAACGATGCAAGATCATTATAGCATGTCGCCCATAGTTAAGCACATGTATCTCCTATTTTTCCTATGCTATAGTACTTGTGTTTCTTGTATATCTGGCATAATATTCCTACCCACTTATAAATTGGTCCAAATAGTCGTATATTCTAAATGAAGTCTCACCTGAAATGATTAATGAGAAAACGTACTTTGCACATTTTGCGATAAAATTATAATGTGAAATGAAGTGGTCTTGAGAAGGGGCGTGTTGATGATTGATGAGGGGCATAAGACAACACTTGACCGAGCACAGAAGGAAATTCCAGCTTCCTGGTATCGTGCTCTGACATTGAACGAGCGATGGGCTTTGTGGTGTGCCGATGGGAAAAAGAAGGTTGCCCCTGATCGCTTGCATGCGGATTTAGCTGCTCGTAAACTGAGTTGGTGGAAGGACCTACCTCCATTTAACCAGGGCAACCATTTTTCAGAACGTCTGGCGATAGATGAATTAACAGAAGAGGATCTGTTTTACTTGCTGGCCGAGCCTATTGAGGCGATGCGGCAGCGTGTTTCCGGCGATTTGATCTGGTTAGATAAACTGATGCAGTCTTTTACCTTGGAAGAGAAGGATATGCCATGTCCTCTTCCTGATCTGCATGATGACGAAGGCATTGATCTCCTCTTGCGCGTTATTCGTCCTCTCTTACGCAATGCCTGGAAACGCGTACATGTGGAAGTGCAAATTTTGTTGCAGCGGCAAAAGCAACCGCCTTTTGATCCACAGACGATAATGCGGCTACTTTTTATGCGCTTGCCCGGACAATTATTAGTAAAGGTTAGCAAGGTTCTGGCACTTGAACTTAACATCATGCGTGTAGAAGGGCGCCTTCAGGGTGAGACGCCCGAAGAGCGCTTCGCTTTTTTTGTGGAATGGTGCCGTCAACCTCAGGAGATGCTAGCGATTCTTGCTAAGTATCCTGTCCTGGCACGACAGTTAATAGCCCAGATAGATCAATGGCGTGAGACATCCCTAGAGTTTTTGCAACGACTATGTGCTGACTGGAAAGAGATACGGGCGCTCTTCTCACCTGCCGATGATCCTGGTGTATTGACTGAAGTCTTAAGTGGTGCGGGAGATGCTCATCGTGGTGGCCGTAGCGTTTTTCTTTTACGCTTTACCTCTGGCATGCGCCTGGTATATAAGCCAAGGTCCCTGGCGGTCGATGCTCATTTCCAGGAATTATTACACTGGTTAAATGTACGTAGTAAGTTGCCCGCTTTTCGTTTGCTCCATTTATTGGATAAAGGCACGTATGGTTGGGTAGAGTTCATTGAAGCCCGTGATTGTACCTCACCGGAACAAGTTGAGCGTTTTTATGTCCGTCAGGGTGCTTATCTGGCCCTACTTTACACAGTATCTGCCACAGATGTCCATGCAGAAAACCTGGTAGCGGCTGGTGAGCAGCCGATGCTCATCGATGTAGAGGCTCTGTTTCGCCCACGTATCAGTCAATCTCCTCAGAAGGAGGCCTTATCCACAGGTATCGATGAGGTATTGCAATCTTCTGTGTTGTCTGTTGGCCTTCTGCCATATCGTTTCTGGTCTAATGAGCAGCGTGGCGGCATGGATATGAGTGGCCTGAGTGAGATTGGCGGGCAGGTCGTTCCTGTGCCTGTGGCGACATGGAGCAATGTAGGAACTGATCAGATGCATATTATTCGGGATTATATGACGCTTGCTGGTAGTCATAATCGTCCTCATTTGGATGGGCAGGCAGTGGATTTATGTACCTATCAACACTATATCATCTTTGGCTTTGTGACTATGTATCAGCTGTTATTGGCCTGTCGTCAGGAGTTGCTGGTAAACGTGCTGCCGCGTTTTGCACGCGACGAAATTCGTGTCATTTTACGTCCTACAATGGCATATAGTTTGTTATTACAAGAAAGTTTTCATCCCGATGTTCTACATGATGCGCTAGATTTATATCGCTATCTGGATCGTCTCTGGGTGATTACTGTGGATCAGCCACATATGGCCAGTGTGATTGCCGCGGAACGTGCTGATCTGCTTTCGGGTGATATTCCTTTTTTCTTGACGCAGGTGTCCAGTCTGGATCTTTATACCAGCCGGGCTGAGCGTATTACCGCCTTTTGCTCACTGACTGGCATGGATATGGTGACGCAGCGTTTACAACGTCTGGATGAGCATGATCTACTGCGGCAAGTCTGGATTATCCAGGCTTCGCTGGCATCTATTGCTGAACAAGAAGTGCATTTTCAACCTTCTACATTACAGTTGCGGCCCCCTGAGACTCCGGGTACTCCTGAACGTTTACGCCTGGCTGCGCAGTCGATCGGATATCGTTTGGCGAATCTAGCTATTCATGATGACGCCGGCACTAACTGGTTGAGTTTATCTATAGGCCCATATCAAGCCTGGCAGATTGGTGGAAGTGGTCTTGATTTCTATAATGGCCTGTCAGGTATCGCCTTTTTCCTGGCCTATCTAGGGGCAGGTGAAGGGCAAGAGGAATATGCTGAACTGGCTCATTCTATGGCCTTAAACTTACATCAGCAATTAGATGGCTCGCTTGCTGGTCCTGGTGAGTATATTGGCGCCTTTGCTGGCTGGGGTTCGCTGCTCTACGTCTTTTCTCATCTGTACATGTTATGGCATGAATCCTGGCTGCTGGATGCGCTTGAAGATGTCATTGAGCGCATTGAGCCACTGATCGAACTGGATCAGCAACTCGATATCATGCACGGTGCGGCTGGCTGTTTACTGGCACTGCTCAGTGTTTATACTGTTACTCCAACACCTCGTATACTGGCAAATGCGATTCGTTGTGGAGATCATATTCTACATAAACTTGGACTGGATGCCCACATCGTCTCTTCTGAACAAATGCGCCAGAAAGGCTTGTTGACCGGTTTTGCCCATGGCGCGGCTGGTATCGCTTTAAGTCTGGTGAAATTGTCGGCTGTCTGTCAGCAGGAACGTTTTCGTACTGCCTCGCTAGCGCTACTGTCTTTTGAGCGTCAGTTATTCTCGCCGGCCAAAAAAAATTGGCCTGACCTGCGTGCTGTTCCCTTAACGATAGATTTTAAGCAACTGGCGGATGCCGCAGATACTGGTTTTGTGGTTGCCTGGTGTCATGGCGCGACCGGGCTGGGACTGAGCCGGATGGAACTCTTGAAGCATGGAGAGTATGAACTACTACGTCAGGAAGTGGACGTGGCCTTGCAAACAACACTAAAGGAAGGATTTGGTTCTAATCATTCACTTTGTCATGGGGATCTTGGCAATTTAGAATTGCTTTTGACTGCTACACAACAATTGGGTATGGTTCAATATTTGGAGCCACTTGCTCAACTTACGGCGATGCTGCTGGAATGCGGCGAGCGCACAGGTTGGGTTACGGGGCTTCCTCTCGGTGTCGAAACTCCTGGGATGATGCTGGGGCTGGCGGGGATTGGTTATGAACTTTTGCGGTTAGCGCAGCCACAACTGGTTCCTAATATTCTTCTACTGGCTTCTCCTATTATTCGTACGGTGGCTGGATAGGACCACCGTTCAGGAGGGGACGCATTGTCATCTTTTCTGTTTCTGGCTATTCAATGTTTTACTACTGACCCAAATAAAACATTGGATGCGCAATAACTTGATGGGGACGAGAAACTTCAGCACTAGTTGGCTGATAGCCCTTTATCGCCCATCGTAAGCCCATGTACTGTAGCATTCGGAATGGATAATGCCATTCTCGTTAAGAAAGGATTTTCCCATGTCTGTAGATATTGTGCGTGCTTGGACCGACGAAGCGTATCGCCGTAGTCTGGGACCTGCCGAACTGGCATTGCTTCCAACCAATCCCGCAGGTGAGATTGAGCTTGTTGATGCTGATCTGGCGACAATTTATGGTGGAACCGGTATTGGTATCGGGGTTGGTGTGGGGCGACCAAATGAACAATTTTCCCATGGTTGTTCCGCTGATTGTTTGCGTTCTTCCTATTGTTTTACCTTTGGACCGTGCTGCTAACCGTTGGCTCTTTGTCTCCTTTTACTGCTCAGGACACCGGGTATGCTGATATATGTTGAACTCGGTGCAGTGCGGATGTCATAAGGTGCATCCGCACTGATTTGAAAAATCATAAAAAAATGTGTTTGTATAGTCTCTGATTCTAGCTTTTTAATACGATGACGTTTGGTTTTGTGAATTGAGGATAAGAGGTTCCTGGGCAGTTCCTTCAGCGGTCTCAGCTACCATAAAGTCTACGACATCTTGCAGGCGTCCTGTTTTTTGGAAGATCATGCGTTGACGCATCGCACCATTCCCATGGGTGAGCGTCCTTTGTACGTGGCCTGCAATTTCATTCCATTCAGCATTTGCCTGTAATACAGGACGCAGTAGTGTCAGGAAGCGTTTAATCAATTCTTGAGCTGGTAGACTTGTGCCAGCATTGGCGTCTATCAGCTCACTTTCTAAGCCATAGCGTGCGGCGCGCCAGTGGGCAGTTCTCAGTATTTCGTTAGGTGTATGAGGATAGGGAATGCCCTGTCTGGCCTGTTCGGCGCATGTTTGTACCAGCGCACGAATAAGTCCTGCCAACATGACGGTTTCGTCAATTGTCATGCATACATCCATAATGCGAAACTCGATGGTTGGGTAACGTTCCGAAAGGCGGATATCCCAGTAGATATGGCTGGCATTCTCAATAGCATTGGTCTTAATCAATGCACGTATGAGACTGTCATAAGAGGCACTTGAATCAATATAGGGTGGTGGCCCGGCCATGGGCCAGCGCGACCAGATCATGGTGCGGAAACTGGCATAGCCGGTATCCCGCCAATGCAGAAAAGGGGAATTGGCGCTGAGTGCCAGTAATGGTGTCAGCCAGAGACGGGCCCGGTTAACAATCTGCAAGGCAGTCTCGTGGTCGGGACAACCAATGTGTACATGGCATCCCAGGATAACTTGTTCACGCGCAAGTTGTTGATAACGCTGCTCTATGAGAGCGTAGCGGTGCTTGTCTGTAATGTGTTGGTCCTGCCAGTGTGAAAAGGGATGGGTTCCGCTGGCGGCAATCCAACAGTTTGCCCTGGCGGCTGCTGTGAGTAATGCTTGGCGTACATGGGTAATACTACTACGAACCTCTGTAAGTGTGTGACAGATGGGGGTTGCTGTCTCAATCTGACTACTTTGCATTTCGGTATCAATAAATTCTTGCTGCTCTGGTTCTACAAGGGAGAGGATACGGCTAGATGAGGGAGATAGGGCGCGGGTGATGGGGTCAATGATTTGATACTCTTCTTCAATACCAATGGTCCAGCTTGTTGTGTCAAATGACATAGGTAGCTCCTTATTTGGAAGATAGCCTGGTAGAACTGTTGTGGAATCTTCAACACTGGAGCTGTTAAGAGAGAGTAGTATCCATCTTTGATACACTCATTCATTTCTCTTTTCTAGTGTGCCTTGTATGGTGCACTATTTTGTGTGTTTTTGTCTCACATTTTTGCAATGTATGTCCAAAAAAAACGTGATGTCAGTTTTTATAAAATTTTATTTGTAACTGTTTGATGCCGTGGGTGCGTCTTGGTGCTGACTGCTCACGCCGCCGGCGCGAGTTTATGCGTTATGATGGGGAAATAGAGAGGCGATCGCGACCGCCTCTCTATTTCCCCATCATAACAGGTGTATGCAGGAAGAACTTGTACATGGCATCAATCTAAGTAAAGTCAACGTACTTGTGTTGTCATTCCAGGGTCTGTGAGATTTAGTCTGCGATGATTGCGACTGGATCCTGTTTTTCTGCCTGGTTCGCGGCTTTTCTTGCTGCTTGAGGACGGTGTAGAATTAATGAGACTATGGCTGATATGAGACCTGCTACTGCGAAAC
Source organism: Dictyobacter alpinus (assembly GCF_003967575.1). Classification (NCBI taxonomy): domain Bacteria; kingdom Bacillati; phylum Chloroflexota; class Ktedonobacteria; order Ktedonobacterales; family Dictyobacteraceae; genus Dictyobacter; species Dictyobacter alpinus. Next base: position 1,623,697 of record NZ_BIFT01000002.1, on the reverse strand, counting down.
CAGCCGCTACGATCCAGGCGCTGATGAAGGCATTGGTGGTCTGGCTCTGGAACTCATGGCTGATCTTGTTGCCTACTAGCGCCAGTTCAGTTTTGATCGCGGCTTTCTGGGTGGCTGGCATTTGCGCTGGTAGTTTGTTAACATATTGCGTGAGATCAACCTGCTGAGATGAGGAGTTACCGCTTCCGCCTTCGGATGCCGTGCTTGCATTGCTGCTCTGTTTCAAACCTGTAATGATGCCAGCTTGCATTTGCTCGGGCAAATTTTTATCGGCTTTGACAATGGCAATCGCATTGGTGCCCGCTTGCGGGATATCTGTTTGAATGCTACCAGTAAAGACGCTGATCAAAATCGCGACACCCAGGGCGAAACCAATTTGACGAAATGTATTAAAGATACCGCTGCCTACACCAAATTTTGCGGGTGGTACGTCCTCTAAAGAGAGTGCCGGTAAACTCTGGAAAATCAGTCCCATACCCGTTCCCAGGAAGAGGCTACGCCAGGCAACGTCGATGTAGCTGCTATCTGCATTAATAAAGCAGAGGAGTCCAAATCCAATCACTAAGAGCAGCATACCTATGATGGCTATGATGTTGGGGTTGATCTTTCTACTCAGGCGTCCAGCAATGATCGCAACGACCATTGAGGCCAGTGGGACCGGTAGGGAAGCATAGGCGGCCTGAAGCTGATCATATCCACGGCCATTGATAAAATAGAGAACGAGAATCAGGAATGTACCCTGGATAGCGATGCCAAAGAAAAACATTGTCAGGTTGGCACCGGTAAAGCTGATCGCTTTAAACAGGCTAAAGTCGACGATGGGTTCCTTCTGATATAATTCGGCAACTATAAAGAGAATCAGGCCAGCCACGGCTCCAATAAAGAGTCCTATCGTGGCTGCTGATGACCAGCCCCAACTGTTGCCTTGAATGATGGCAAGTACCAGGCAGAAGATTGAAACGGATAGGGTGAGGATACCCGCTATATCGATGCGTTTGCTGACACGTGGATTGCTGGTTTCAGGCACGAATAAAGCTACCATAATCAAGCCAACAATACAGAATGGAATATTTACAAAGAAAATCCAGCGCCAGTCAAAATTTTCCACCAGGAAACCACCGAGTACCGGACCACCAGCGGCCGCGATGCCTGAGCTGGCTCCCCAGATACCAATAGCTGCTCCCCGTTTCTCGGTGGGAAATACTGACATAATAATTGCCAGACTGACAGGATTGAGTCCGGCGGCTCCAATTGCTTGTAGGGCACGGAAACCAATCAGCCAGTTAACGGCTGGTAGACCTGTGAACTGACCGAATGTTTCAGCCATGGCGCAGAATAAAGAACCAATACTGAAAATGACCATCCCAATCATAAACAAGCGCTTACGCCCATATTGGTCGGCAAAACGACCCACCGTCACCAGTAGTACAGCAAAAACGAGGTTATAGGCGCTTAAGACCCAGCTAACCGTTGTCAGGTCGGATTTCAAACTGCTTTGAATGGTTGGAATGGCAATATTGACAATGGTTGCATCCAGTAGCGCCATAAAGAAGCCGAAGATAAGCGAGCCCATTACAAGCCATGGTCGTACTGGCTTGCCTCGCACGGTTAGCGTTGGCTGTGTTCCCGATTGTATTGGGAGGGACTTTTCTGTTTTTTGCATGAATGAATACCCTTTAATTGATTGAAGTTGATGTATTCTCAGTCTGTTCTGAGAAGATGGTTGCGACCTCCTGATCGCGGAGTTGGGTGGCCCAGGCTAGCTCTAACTGCCATTGATTAGTAGAGTGGTGGAGCATATTGATCACACGATCTTGCATAAATTCCCATTCGTCGCCCCACCCGGGTGCCTTTAAGCGTATGTCTTCTGCTTCGTTGGTTTTATGGTGAATATGGGTCTGGCAATAGGTAATGTAGTGGTCAATAATGTGTAACCGCTCAATCGGCTCTAGTAAGTGGAGATAGCAAGCTTTTTGGGCGAAAATCTTTTGATACTCGCCTGGATTTGCCGTTGTATCTAACATTAAGGTATAAAAGCGCTTTTGACCTGTCTCGGTAATCTCGTAGGCCCGCATTGGCCGTCCTCCATGAGGGCATAACGTTGGTTCTCTGGCAATGGTGATTAAGCCATCTTTTTCAAGTCTGGCTAATAATGGATAGAGCCTGCCATTACTCATTTTTGTATATGGACCAATAATGTGGTTAATGATTTTTGCGATCAGATACCCATGTGCTGGTCTTTGCATGAGACGAGCAAGGATAATCAATTCATACATGCTCGTTTCTACCCCTTTATCTGAAAACGCCGACCAGTGTCACTTTTAATAGGTCTCTGTGACATATCTATGCTTATCATATGTGGTAGTGCTGGAATATGTCAAGATTACAATTGGTGAGTTATGTGAGGTGTCCATCTCTTATATACTCATCGCAATGAACACATTGCGAAAAATTTGTAGCATTCATTGCAAATTGTGAACTAGATCATACCAGATAGAAGCTGATTTATCTATAATTGTACAAGAGTAATTTTAGTTTTGCATATTATGAAGTTAAAAAAATATATAAAAATTTTTCTGGTAGATTAATGCTTAATACAAGCATTAATCTTTATAAAAGGTAAAGTGCTTTGAATAAATTTTCTTTTGATGATGAGAAAACACAGCGTATACCTCCTTCATCTCAAGGTGCCGGACCTGGTCAACAGGGTAAGTTGGTGCTGGGAAATAACTCGGTGCAACCTGATTATCGACAGCATCAACCCTATGCTGCTTATCCACAGGTGCAGCATGCTCCAGTTGCTTCACAGGTAGATCAGCTGGCTCCAACAATGTATGTGCAGCCGCCGATGTCTGTGCCTCCACAGAGTGCTCCTGTCTATCCACAAATAGCACAACCTGGACAACCTGGAAACAACAAAAAGATGCAGGCAAAACGACCCCGTCGTATGGGTTGCCTGGTTGGCTTAGGGATATTGCTGGTCGTATGTATTCTGTCTGCGATAGTTTCTCAACGTGTGTTGGCCTTTGGTTCAGCCATTTCTCCACAGTCACCTTTGAGTACACAGACAAATTATATGGGGACAAGCGACCGCGTAAATATGTTGGTGATGGGATATGGTGGTGGAAATCATGACGGAGCGAACTTAATAGATTCAATGGTGGTGGTGAGTACGCTTCCGCAGAACCATCATACCTCTCTGATCTCGATACCGCGTGATCTCTATGTACAGTATCCACCCAATTCTGGTAAATACGTCAAGATGAACGAAATTTATGAGGATGCTTCACAAAATGGCGCGCAGCGTATAGCCGGTAGCGATGCCACGGTTGCTAAAGTCAAATTGGTAACCGGATTAGATGTGAAGTACTGGTTGATGATCGATTTTAATGGCTTTCGCGAGTTGATTGATTCCATCGGTGGTGTGGATGTCTATGTGCCAGATGCGTTTACGGCTAAATATCCAAAAAATGATGATGCGAAGCAGGATGCCAGTTGGATTTATCCGCATTTCTCAAAAGGCAATCAGCATATGGATGGTGAAACTGCGATTCGTTATGCACGTGCCCGGTATGCTACCGATAATCTGGCTGAAGGTTCTGATTTTGCTCGTTCGGCTCGACAGCAGATTATTATTAAGGCTGTGCTGGCAAAAGTAAAACAGGTATCCACGTGGCCGAGCATGTTTAATGCTTTGGATGCTTTACAGAAAACCATCTATACCAATTTATCAATGGCTGATCTGATGCAATTGGCATTAAAGGTTGATTTGAATGATGTTAAAACGGCCCACATTGGCTTGAGTAATCAAAATGTATTGGAAGATGCTTATATACCTTTTTATGTTGCTCGGCCGAAGAATGGGGATTGGTCGTTGATCAGTCGTTATGTGCAGGCGCATTTATATAATTAATGCCATGTGTAAGTTTTAGCGTTGACAGCTTGCAGCTACGGTGCTCGCCTGGTTGTGAGAAGGAAAATAGAGCGGCGGTCGCGACCGCCGCTCTATTTTCCTTCTCACAACAGTTGGCATAAGGGAAACTTATTCATGGTGAAACGGAAGTGGTCATTTACTCTTTGGTGCCTGATGGTCATTATGAGTGGTTTGTGTCTGATCGATAGGTAGTGAAAACCAGAAGGATGAGCCCTTACCTATCTGACTGTTGACCCCGACTTCGCCATGGTGACGCTGGACCAGTACCTGGCAAATATAGAGTCCCAGGCCCATGTTAACGCCAGCTCCTTTTTTATCCCGGGCTTCAGTGGAACGATAATAACGGTCCCAGATATGTTTTTGCGTCTCCTCAGAGAGACCTTGTCCTTGATCATGAACCCAGACCCGCGCTTCCTTATCTGTATATGTGATCTCTACGGTAACTGGATCTTCAGGATTAGAATATTTCAGGGCATTATTAACGTAATTGGCAACTACTTGCCCGATGCGATCACCATCAGCTCGTACCGGTATATACCTCTGCTCGGGTAATATCAGATAAATAGGATGATTCCCTTCAGTATAGCGTAGGTCCTCGACGGTTTCTTCAACAATATGGATAAGATCGTTGGGCTGAAGTGCGAGCTCTAATTTATCAACCGCCAATCGGGAGGCATCAAGCATATCGTTAATTAAGCGGTTCTGTACACGTGTCTGGCGCAAGGATTGCTCCAGTAACTTTTGCAATTTACTGATCATGATTTGCACATCAGGAGGTAGCTCTTCTGGTCGCTCTTGAACAAAGCGTTGAATGCGTCGTTGCGCGAGCTGAATACTCCCATTGATTGCGGTGAGTGGCGTCCGCAGCTCATGTCCCACTATGCTCATGAGCGTATCTTTTTGTTTTTCCAGTTCTTTTTGCGTTGTCAAATCAACAATAATGGCAGCACAAAGAGCGGGATCATTATCTATGGTTACCCCTGCCATAAGCACAGGCACACGTTGTCCGCGTTTATTATAATATTCTTTTTCCACAGGCATAAATATACCAGTGGCCTTGAGATCACTTACCGCTTGATCGTCGATATTTCTATACTCGGCTGGCGTGAGGTGACGCCAGTTTAATTTTCCGTTGATCAGATCTTCTCTGGTATAGGCAAGCATGGTGAGTAATTTGTCGTTCGCTTCAAAAATATAGCCATCCAGGTTTGCCAGTGTGAAGCCTATAAGATTGGCGTCAATCAAATGTTTGAATCTTTGTTCGCTGGCACTCAGTGCCTTTTCAGTATTTTTGTATGTTGTCACATCATTGTAATAGACGGACAGCCCTTCTTTCGTGGGATACAGATGAATATCAAACCATAGTTGTACTGGTTCAATAAATGCTTCAAAGTGCTGATTTGTCTGAGTTTGGATGGCTTCGATTGCTTTTTCTCTAAAGATACTTTCTTTAAGATACGGTAACTTCTCCCAGATACTTTGCCCTAGCAGCGTTGAACTAGAACGTTGCAAGATTTTTTCTGATTGCTTATTTACATAAGTGAAGCGCCAGTCATTATCAAGATGGAAGAAGGCGTCTCGAATGCTTTCTAAGACCGGATGCAAATGGAGATTAGAGTTGTACTGCTGGGCTTCCTTCTGCCGTTGTTCGGTGATATCGGCGGCGATACCCACCATATTGATGGGTTTCCCCTGACCATCATAGATGACACGTCCCTGTAGGCTGACCCAATGTTTGATGCCATCGGTATCTATGATTTGATACTCAGCATTGTACTCTTCACCAGTCTCAATGGCATGGCGGATCGCTTTTCTGGCTCTTGTACGATCTTTAGGACGTAGCACACGTAAAAGTTGGCGATAGGTGATTGGGGAGCCAACAGAGAGGTTACAGAGCCTGGCTTGTATCTGATTATTGATGCGTGAAGTATTGGTGATAATATCCCAGGACCAGAAGCCGATCTCTTTTGCTTTGGCTGCCACTGATAATTGCTCAAGCAACTTTTGCTCTGTGCGCCTTTGCTCAGTAATATCTTGATTGGTAATTAAAATATTTGTTGGCTGCCCTTCGGCATTCCGTAGAAGTTTCTGGTTGCTCTTTATAATGAGCTGAACCCCATTTTTGTTGAATTGTACTACTTCTCCCTGCCAGTAATCGATAGTTAACAGGATTGTGTAGCTATCCTGATCTACCATCATGCTCTGGGCTGATAGAAGCTCGCGGTAATTTCGTCCAATGCTCTCTGCGTTGCTCCAACCATACAACTTTGCGGCTTTATTATTCCATGACAAAATGGTATACATTTCATCACAAATGATGATGGCATCGTGTGACATCTCAATGATTTCTGTATAGAGCTGCAGGTGATTTTTTTGTTTTACCGACATATGCATCCCCTCGTGCTTATTCGGGTATGGCTTGAATGATTTTTTGTCAGACGTAAGCATTGACCGATCCTTCCCCAATTTTACCTCGCAGTCTGGTTGCACTATCTTACTTATCCAACTGGTTGAGTTCTGTTGTCCTTGTATCCATGGGGATGCTGCATGTACAATAAGAACGTCCATTTTTGCTTTATATCTGTGATCTTGTGCTCATATAAAATTCTGGTCAGGCTGGCAAGGAAAAAAGGATTGTGCAGCGCTCATGTCTGGTTCGGATCAGGGATATTGTATCTGACCTATGAACATGGATGGTTATTATCAGGCTTTTCAGCCTATTATAACATAGGATCATCTACACATCATAATTCTTAAAACGTATGAGTTTATTTTTGTCGTGATCTACTGTAACTTACAGTGTTGATGAGGTATGATAAGAAAAAGCAATAGTTTGATATTTCAGCTATCGTATTGATTGGTTGGCTCGTGGTCTCTCCACCGCTTTGTGGGAGTGTGAAATGTGCCAGATAGATGTATCTAGCCCCAAAGGAGAGTTTGATAAGGCTCTCTTTCGGGTAGAGTAAGAGTAGATTCATGAGTAATACCTCGCGACTAAAAATTATGCCAGGTGCGAAACGCAGTTTGATTACACAGCTTCAATGGCGCTTTTTGCTTTCAATGCGACTTTTTTTCATTTGTTTGTTGTTGAGTTCTCTGACCGGTATTTATGTCTCCTCCCATCAACAGGCATTGGGTGAGCAAAAGGTTGCTTTACACGATAATGTGAATGGACTCTTACAATCCATGGTTGATCAGGAGACCGGTTTACGGGGGTATATTGCTACTAGTAATCCAATATTTCTAGAGCCTTTTTATAGCGGCCAGAAAAATTATGCCAATTATTTACAAAATCTCAAAGCTACAACCTCTTCAAGTAACTTTAGCAATTCTGCTAATGCTCTATTACATGTACAAGAACGATCTACAGCCTGGATGCTTCTCTACGCTAATCCTCAGTTATTAAATGTGAAAGAAGGAAATTTGGCAGCTGCCCGGTCAGACGACAAAAATGCTCAGGGGAAGGGCCTCTTTGATGAAATCCGTAAAGCTGTGGCTTCGTTACAACGTACCAGTGATGCTGAACTGGTAGCTTTGCAGAATCGAGATAATCTGTGGAGCTGGGGCGCGCTTGGATTTTTAGGTATTTTTATGCTGGCTATGATTGCCTTTTTATGGTCTACACTCAAGTTGTTTATGCAGGTCTGGCGTGAACACTTGAACAATTTCAAAGAGGCCACCACTGCATTCGGTAATGGAGACCTGACTGTTCGTGTTAAAGAAAGTAGTGATAGTGAGTTCAACGAAGTTGGTCATACATTTAATCAAATGGCAGAGACCTTACAAGAGCAACAACTGGCTCTCAAGGATCGCGATATTCTAGAGCAAGTGATGCAATTAAATACTGGTTTGACTACAGGCCTTGATCTTTCTGCGTTAATGCAGCACTTTTTCCAGCGCATGTTTAGTTTATTAGATGTCCAGGTTGCTGCTCTGTACCTCTATGAGGAAGAACAGAAACAATTGGTGCTGTTCAGCTCCCGTGGCTTACAGGCGGAGCATAGGCAGCCTGTCTTTGCCATGGGAGAAGGGCTAGTTGGCCTGGTGGCTCAAAACCGTGAGCCTTTATGGCTTAACCGTCAGCAACAGGAGGCCGATGTTTTTGCGGTGAAAACGCTGATAGGTGATGTCTTTCCCTCGACGTTATATCATCTGCCACTTATGCAGGGGAATGATTTGCTGGGTGTGCTGGTGGTGGGCTCTGTCTTTGCTATGGGTGAGCGTTCGCGGAATGTCCTTCAGGTAGTCTCTAGTAATCTGGCTGCCGCCATTCGCAATACACAGACCTATGAACATACTCAGCAGCAGGCCCAGGCATTGGCTGAATATGCGCATCAGCAGGAATTGAGTAGTCATGCTTTACGCCAGCAGCGAGATGAATTAACGGTCTTGAATGCTGCATTAGAAGAGGCCAATCGGGTTCGTAGCCAATTTTTGTCTACGATGTCCCATGAATTACGCACGCCTCTGGCCTCTATTATTGGTTTCAGTCAGATGATGACGCGTTCAACCCGCCAGTCACCTCTCTCTCCACGGCAGAGTGAGAATGTTGATCGCATCTTGCGAAATGCTCAGCACTTGCTTGCGTTAATTAATGATGTATTAGATCTGGCTAAAATTGAAGCTGGTCGGATGGATATTAATGCAGCCCAGGTGAATTTAGCGGAATTAATTGCCTCGGTTGTAGAGGAGACGCGTTCAATTGCGGTGGATCGTAAGTTAGATTTGACGGTTTCTCTTCAAGAAGGAATTACCTTTATTGAGACTGATCCGCGTAAAGTGCGGCAAATTGTATTGAATCTGGTCTCGAATGCCTTGAAATTTACGGAACAAGGATCGGTTTCAGTAAAGGTGGTACGCCAATCTCTAAGTAATGTCCACGATCCTTTAGCCGATCAAATTGCTATTTCAGTAACAGATACCGGTATAGGTATCAGCGCTGAAAAGCAAGCGCACATTTTTGAAGCTTTCTATCAAGTTGATAATAGTAATAGTCGCACTTATGGTGGAACTGGTCTGGGGCTTTCAATTGTGCGTGAATTGGCCACACTTCTAGGTGGAAGGGTTGAAATTCATAGTGAAGAAGGAGTCGGATCTACTTTTACAGTGATTCTTCCTGTCCATTTACGTGCTCAACATCTTATTCAGGATGTGAGGCTGAATGCGCTCCCCGTTTCGAGTCTTGAAGCGCATACTCATTCAAATGAGGATATGGCATTGGCGGAGGATTCAGCAACATTAAAGGCGGTACATAATATCGAACCTCCAGGTGAGGATGCATATCTGGTGGTGGCGGTGGATGACAATCCTGATGTATTGCAATTGATTACCTCTTCGTTAGAGCAGACACCGTATCGAGTTGTGGGTGTACAGGATTCGACCAAAGCACTCGAAGTAATTCGAGAACTTCGTCCTAAGGCGATTACCCTGGATATTATGATGCCCCAGATTAATGGTTGGCAACTGCTACATCAATTGAAATCCAATCCTGTGACGGCTTCTATCCCGGTTATCCTATTAACGGTCCTTGAGGATCGCTCGGCTGGTTACGTTCTGGGTGCTGATGAGTATCTGGTCAAGCCGGTTGAGAGGGATGCTTTAATTGAAGTGTTACATCAACTCATGCATCGTGATTCAGTTGCCGCCATCGATGCAGATACTTCATCTATATCTGAGTATGTTCCCAATAATGTAGATCTTCCTCAGCCAGATGCTACCAATAATGTTGTCAGGCCGCTTCTGCTTGTGCATCGCGAGCCAAATATTCATCTGCTCGTTGAAAAGCTACAAAATAAAATTGGCTATGTCGTTCAAAAAACCTCTGATAGTCAGGATGTGCTGCAGATTATTGAGCAGGCTCGACCAGATATGTTGATGATGTTGGTGCATGCTAATGACAGCAGATTTTTAGGTGAGCATATAAAATCTGTTGTTGAGCAAAATGTAGCTATCACACCTCCCAATCCTCAATTGGATGAGGGCTAAAGAAATAAGACGTAGGACCTTTAGAAGGAAAATTATATGGAGCAAAGATCTAAAAAACGTATTTTAATAGTTGATGATAGTGAAGATATGCGCGAATTGCTGCAACAAATTCTTGAGGAAGAGGGCGCGTATGAGCTATTTTTTGCTGAAAATGGTTCACAGGCCATTGAGCAGGCTAACATTAATCAGCCAGATCTTATTTTAATGGATATGTCTTTGCCTGGTATGAGTGGCTGGGAGGCCGTGACGTCTCTGCGTAAAACTGTAGCATTCCGTGAGACCCCAATTGTAGCGGTGACTGCCCATGTTTCTCAATCTGATCAAGAGCGAGCGTATGCGGCTGGTTGTACTTCTCATCTGGGCAAGCCATTTGATGTGATTACCGTACTGGATACTATTACAAAACTATTGCAGTGATTTTTGTAGATAACGCTGGCGAATTGTGCTTGTGGCTGAATAATCTTTCTCTTGCAGTATAAAAAAACCACCCACGTAGGCGGGTGAGACGGCGACTTCCTATTTTCCCACGCAGTATCATCGGGGAGGAAGAGCTTAACTACCGTGTTCGGGATGGGAACGGGTGTACCCTCTTCGCTAAAGTCACCAGCTCACCTGCATATGCAGGTGGTTTCTTCAACAGGACTAATAATACTCTACCTTTACTGCTTTGTCAATAGCTGCAGGTCATTCTCAGGGCTTTTTCATTTTCAGCCGGGAGTAACTGTCAGGCAAATCATATACAGAGTATTTCTGGTGTGGTGTGTGTTCTGTGGGCGGCTGCGGCCGCCCACAGAACACACACCACACCAGACTCCGGCGCCGTAGGCGCCAGGAAGAGGAAAATTAAAAAGTCCTGGGTCATTCTTTTGGACGATGTTGGATACCTTTCTCTTGATGTACACTGAATTTCAGGCCTGTATGTTGAATGCTGGTGTCGGGAAACGTAATCGGAGAGCGTTTGCATTTCTCTTTATAGTGGGAGGGTAAACTTGATGTCGCAACATATGTCTGCTCCTGTACTGGATAAATCAAACTCTGAATTTTATACGCATGGTTGGTTTGCCCAGACCTGGCAACTGGTGCTATGGAATCTGTATCATTTGCGGCGGCGCTTAATGACGCGCATATTGCTGGGTATTTTTTTTGGGGGCTATGCCCTATTATTGCTGATAACTATTCTCTCGCATATTCTCCTTGGTAATAACCATGGACCTACCATTGGGGCCGATCCAATTATGGCTCTGGTCTTTCCCGGCTCTTTACAGTTTATGCTGGGTTATCTGGGTTTACTCGCTCCGATCTTTTTGTGTATTATTGCTGGCGCGCTGATAGGTGGTGATTATGGCTATGGCTTACATCGGCAAATGCTGACACGCGGATTGAGTCGTGCCCAGGTTTTTACTGCCCAGGTACTTGCTCTGAGCCTGCTCGTACTGGGATTTGTAGGGATAGCCATTTTACTCTCAATCCTGTTGGGTATGCTGATTGGTCCTTTGTTTGGGATTGCGCCCACCTTGTTGCCTCTAAATGGCTGGCTGGGCGTTGTTTTAACCTGGTTAACACAATCAGTACGTTACTTTCTCTATATGCTGATTGCGGTACTGGCCGCCACTATTGGCCGTTCAGTCCTGGCTGGTATCGCCTTCTCGATCGGGTATGTTTTTGTCGAGTTCCTGGCGACGACCATCCTTTTTAGTCTGGTGGGAGGACTGAGTGTGACCGTTGGAAATGCTATCGTGTCCTTTGTTAGCAATCTTCCAGGTGTGGTCACCAATACACTGAATAGTTATAGTACAGCCGTGATTGTAGGACAGCCAATCGCCTCTTTAAGCGAGTTGCCCTGGCAAATCTTCTTGACTGTTGCCTATTGTGCGATTTTGATTGCAGTGAGCTATTTTGTTTACAGCAGGAGTGATATCTTTGATTAGCTTTCCCTTTTGTTGTTTTTCTCGAATTTTCCTGCGGATAGTGTGGTATTATTTGGTTGATATGTTAAACGATTGCTGATCTGAATTGTAATAGAGGTTAGCAGGCGTAAATTTGACTATTATTTTTTTGTACCTGATGCTTATCAGACGACTAAATATGGTGCTTTGTCAATATTTAGTCGCGCTTGAATTTAAATGTGACGAGACCTTTTTTTTTGTCGCTGACTGTGAAAATAAAGTGTTCTGGTTGCACAGTATTAATTGAAAGGTTGAGCTTAACCATGTTACTGGCTGGTGACATTGGAGGAACCAAAACCAATCTGGCTTTATACGCCTCGAAGGATGACCTTCGTACACCGCTGCGCGAAGCAAAGTTGCCTAGTGCTCAGTATGCTACGCTGGCTGCATTAGTCCATGATTTTATCAAGCAGGTGGATCTGTCTGATATTAAAATTGAGCGTGCGGTCTTTGGTGTTGCAGGACCAGTAGTAGCGGGAAAGGCAAAAATCACCAATCTTCCATGGCGTATGGAGGAGAAGCAGCTAGAGCAGACATTAAATATCCCTTCGGTGACTCTGCTAAATGATCTGGCGGCGATGGCTACGGCTATTCCTCTTCTTCGTTCGACGGACCTGCATATATTGAATGCTGGTAAGCCTGCGAGCCATGGGACACTGGCTGTTGTTTCTCCTGGTACCGGTTTGGGTGAGGCGACTTTGACCTGGGATGGTGCTCACTATCGGGTTCATCCATCTGAAGGTGGGCATGTGGATTTTGCTCCCACCAACGCTTTTGAAATTGGCATGTTGATCTATTTACTTGAACGTATGCCGCATGTGAGCTATGAACATGTTTGTTCGGGTATTGGCCTTCCTAATATTTATGCATACGTGAAAACTTCGGGCATGTTTGATGAGCCCGCGTGGTTAAGGGATAAGATGGCGCAGACAAAGGATATAACTCCTTTGATCGTGCAGGGGGCCATGGGAACTTCTACGGACGGCTTGGCGGGTTCTCATGAACAGGAGCCAATTTGTGTGGCTACAGTTAAAGCTTTTGCATCTATTCTGGGGGCTGAAGCTGGCAACATGGCCTTGAAAACATTGGCGACGGGGGGGATTTATCTGGGTGGTGGTCTGCCTCCACGTATGCTGCCTTTCCTGGAGGATCCAGAATTTTTGCGCGCCTTCACAAGTAAGGGGCGTTTTGCCGAGATGCTTAAAGACTTTCCTATTTATGTTGTTTTAAATAGTAAAGTTGGTTTGATTGGTGCTGCATCCTTTGGTTTCAATTTGTAGCCTCGCACCTTCGGCACTCAAAAAGTAATCTTGTGTGGTGCCAAAAGTGCGCTGCGCACTTTTGGCACCACACAAGAAAAATTATTGGTTGGTGCAGAAAAGGCGCGAATGCGCCATTTCTGCACCAACCAGGAAAACATGAATGGGGCGCCTGCGCTCCCAGGGCTGCCAGAAAACTTACCAAATCCAGTATTGGTAATTATAGAAATTGCCTGTGACTCTCTCTAGAAGGTTCGTGGCACAATTTCGTCAATGGCTTTAAGTTCCTCTTCGCTGAATTCCAGATTGTTCAGGGCGGCTACATTTTCTTCGATTTGTGCAACTTTTGATGCACCAATCAAAACGCTGGTAACGGCCGGCAAGCGTAGATTCCAGGCCAACGCCATCTGGGCCAGTGTTTGACCACGTTCCTGGGCGATCTTGTTCAGGCGCTTGATCTTACTCAGTTCGTCACCCGTTACAACATCCTCATTGGCTTTACGCCCCCACCATTCTGCGGCCCGTGAGTCTTCTGGCAGATTTGTGCCAAGATATTTATCACTTAAGAAACCCTGTGCCAATGGGCTAAAGGTGATCACGCCAATGCCATTGCGAACAGTATGATCAAAGAGGTTATGCTCTTTATCACGATCCAGCAGATTATAGCGTGGCTGATGGATGGTAATCGGTGTCAGTCCCATCTGTTTGGTGACCTGGACAGCTTGCTCCAGTTGATCACCAGGGAAATTACTGACGCCGACATAGAGCGCCTTACCCTGACGTACTACCAGATCGAGGGCCGCCATTGTTTCTTCTAATGGTGTCTGTGGATCCGGACGATGGGCATAGAAAATATCTACATATTCTAATCCCAGGCGCTTTAATGATTGATCCAGGCTGGCAACGATATATTTTTTCGAGAGCCACTCACCATAAGGTCCGGGCCACATCCGATAGCCAGCTTTACTAGAAATAATTAACTCGTCGCGTGGCATATCCTTGAGTACTTTGCCGACCACCGTCTCGGCATTGCCAGGAGGACGTCCATAGTTATTGGCGAGATCAAAATGGGTGATGCCTAGATCAAAAGCGCGATAGAGACACTCACGAGCAATTTCTTCTCCCCGGTATCCGCCAAAGGTCTCCCAGGCTCCCAGTGAAATTGCTGGCAGCATAAGTCCTGAGCGGCCGGTACGACGATATTGCATCGTATCGTAGCGGTTCTCTGCAAACTGATAGCTATCCTGTTCAGGCATAAACTTTCTTTCTCCTTTGTCCAGGTGACTCTATAAAAAACACATTGGTATTTTCGAGGTAGAAACGTGTCTGACTACACGCGCGATCACATACGTTTCTACCTCTAAGCGTAACTGTATCAAGATTTTCCAGCATGGCTTGGAGAAAGTTATTTTTCCAATGCTGGGGTGTTACCACGAATCAGTTTACGGACGGCGGTAGGATTGGCCCAGCGTACTGCGTTGCCAATAACTTGCTGTACCTCTTTATTGTGGTAGGTCGGAAGTGTTTCGTGGCCGGGGCGGAAATAAAAGATCTTGCCTTGTCCTCGTGTGTAGCAGCAACCACTACGGAAGACCTCTCCACCGGTGAACCAACTGATAAAGACCAGGGTTTCTGGTTCAGGAATACCAAAGGGCTCGCCATACATTTCTTCATGTTCAATTTCAATATAATCGCCAATACCCTCGGTAATTGGATGATTAGGTGCAACAACCCAGAGGCGCTCTTTATCATTGGTCTCACGCCATTTGAGATCACAATCTGTACCGAGCAACTTCTTGAAAATCTTTGAAAAATGGCCTGAATGCAAGACAACCAGACCCATCCCATCTAGTACGCGCTGATGGACTTTGTTGACGATCTCGTCTTTTACTTCTCCATGGGCCATGTGGCCCCACCAGATCATAACGTCGGTATTCTCTAGTACCTCGTCTGTTAAACCATGTTCCGGCTCATCGAGGGTGGCTGTACGTACTGTGAAGCCCTTGTCTGCCAGAACTTTGGCCAGGGTTCCATGAATGCCTTCTGGATATATTTTTGCGACCTCTTCAGAGCGTCGCTCGTGACGATATTCATTCCAGATGGTGACACGTATATTTGCTGTCATTAAATGCCTCTTTCTAGCAAGTTGCGTTGGCATACTTATCGCTTCATTGAGAATCTTCTATCTTGCTCGTGCAGTTGAACAAGATGGCCCATGTGCTTAGGGATGGGCAAACCTATCTTTGCTTGCTTTTATTGTAACACGTGCTTCTTGAAATTGCATGGCGTTCCCCTTAACTTTTTTCTTTTTTGCATCTCTCTAACTTTTAATATTTTTGACGATTATATTCTTTAGCTTAACTGTATTTGTACGTAAGCATGTTTTTTGGATCAGATTTTAGCTATGTTTGGTGGAATGATTCCATGCAAATGTGAGAGGAATTTTTTCTCATTTTTCTCCAATGTGATGCAAGATGCGCTCTAAGAAGGGATAAAATAGATGCATCAATTACAGGAGCGACCACCACAAAAGGAGTCTGAACCATCTCTATGGCGGCGCTATCGAACTTCCCGCAAGGCTCGTCGGGCCACCGCAATTATTCTCTATGTTCTTCCAATAGTAGTTTTACTCACATTAATGTTTACCGTGTTTATCAAGCCTCCCTTCAATCCTAATGAAGGTAAGGTCGTCGACTCGCATGAGAAGGCGTTAACCACCGGACCGGTATCTGGTGAGCGTACCAATGATCTTAATGCTCTTGTTCTACAGGTACTGAACGATATGAATGCGCATAGTTGGGATGAGCAAAATCATACTGTCCTCATCAATTGGCGTAAGAGTGATGTAAATCAGATTAATTGTGGACCCAATCATTGCGATCAGCGTGGTCATTCAACCCGCAAGGATAGTTTGAATGATCTACGATTACTAGAAAATCTCTACTGGTATAAAGCTCGCCATCCTGATGATACGACAATGGATGCATATATCAAACGTCTTTTGCCCACTACCCAACAAGAGTGGGGCAATACCGTTCAGAATAAAGGCTGGATCTACTTTACCCTGTTGCGCATGCGGGATTTTAGCCATGATACCGCTTATTGGAATCATACGTTAGAGGGTTGGGCAACCGCCGAGTATAAACTACTTGATCCTAAACTGGGCCTGCCACATGGCGGTGTGGATAGCTCTGCCGGGAGTGATAAGATCCGCTTGCAGGATGGTTATCGGGTTGATCATGCTCTGGAAACTAGCCTGGCCCTGGTGGATGCCGGAACGCGTTTTCACCATCCCGAATGGGTGACCGCTGGTAAGCACGGGGTTGATGTGGTGATTCAGCAGGCATACAATAAGCAATATCATCTGTTTGGACGCATCTATATCCTTAGTGATCCCCGCTTTGGCGACCATAAATTGCTGGATACCCAGGCGCGTATGGGGGAGATTGGCCAGGAGATTGAGGCCCTGGTGCGAACAGGGGTTTATACCAATAATCAGTCCTATCTCTCATTGGTGAAAGAGATGCTGGATAACTTACAGGCTTCGCCTCTGAGAGACACCAAAAATGGTGGCTTCTACTTTAAGTTGTACCTGGCTCCATATCAGGGTTTTGATACCGGTCATCTGGATAAAGGTATGAAGGAGACACGCCAGTTACATGTACTGATTGCGACACATCTGGCTAACCTGGTTTTCAATAACCGTTGGTCTGATTTAGAGCAGAATCTTATTCAAGTAACTACCCAGCGTTTATTCTTACCGGCACCGATACCAGGCTTTAGCTATCGCGTGCTCACTGATGGTGCTATGTATCCCTGCAAGCCCTGTAAAACTGCTCCCAAAGTCGAGGATTGGATTACATCTGAAGCGGATAACATTGCTCTTGAAGCGATGCAAACCGTATTGTCTGAGCGACGACAACTGCTTCCTACTCCATAACTTTTTATTAGAAAGGGATGAGATGGCTCGAGCCACCTCATCCCTTTCTAATAACGCGAGCACCGCAGACGTAAGAATGTATGCATGATGTTAACTACCCATTACTGCGCAGATTGATGCGGAAATGGTATTCATTCCCATGATTTCCATAAACCCCATCTAGATAATTACTGAGCGCATCACCACCACGTGGCACATTAAACGTGGGTGCGTGGCAGAAATCGTCATCTGTACAGCCTGGAAATTTAGATATGTCCAGATGAATGGGAGCGGTAAGTTGGGTCCCATCTGTATCTTGGGCGCTTCCCGGATAGATATTAATATTCTGACCTTGATCATCTATGGTGATTACATAGAAATGGCCGACCGCATCCTGTATGATACGCACCTTATTTGGAGCAGTAAAATCCTGACGTACATTTTTTGTGATTACTCCATGATCGACGATGACATGGTGTACACCATCATACATATTGTTATAGAGAATGTGTGTGCGCCCCTGCGTATCCATATATGCATCTGTTAAATACGTTACATCGGCATCATTATTATTTTGCGGCTGAACCTCGGTAACTTTGAGTTGCTGCATCACAGGATTATTGACATTACTGATATAGAAGTATTTGATTTCATTGAAGATGTAGTTAAAGTCTGATGCATCTGGAAAATTCAGGATTGGTCGTTTGACATCACGCATCGCAACCATGGTGAGATCATTGTTGTAGCCAGGGAAAAAGAAGGCATAGGTATGGCGATAATCCATCTGGCTGGTATGGAAGGTCCATTGATTGGTGACTGGTGAATAGTAAGTCCAATAAAAAACACCAGGAACATCATCGCCAGTCTGAAAGAAGACGATATCACCTTTTTGATTTATGGCGGCCCCACTATAACCCTGGTCATCGGCCCATTGTCCTTGCAGGATTTCATCTTTGAAGGATTGACCAAGATCTGTGGAGACCATATGGTGAGCTTCTTCTTGTGTGCCAGGCCATGTGAAAATATGGATTTCATCATGGATGCCACGAATAATATTGATGGGCTCGGTACCTGCATTGCCTTGTTTGATATCGTTCCAGGTACTGCTATTAGGTCCTCTATGCATCAGATGCCAGGTACGATTTTGTGTATCGTTACCCTGGGAAATGAAGACGGTGAACAGGTCACCAGAGGTTGTGCGGATAATGCGCAATTTATGTGCACCCCAGCTATTAGGAACATAGTCTCCTTCATTACCAAAGGCCTGGTCGGTGACTTGATCCAGATTATCCAGTGAGGGAATGCCTGGAATTGTCGGTTGAATAGTTGTTAACTGCCCGGAAGTATTCTGTGGTTTCGAAGTTGGCTTTGAGGTTGGTTTGGGTTTAGGGGTGGGCTTCGGCGTTGGTATAGATGGATGCTGCTTTAATTGTACTCCAACACCTGGTAGGGTAGGGATAGCATTTGCAGTTGGTGTTGTGATTGGTTGTGCCTGGGAATGTGTTTTTTGCGCATAGATTAAAATGGATGTGCTAACTACAATGATTGCCACCAGTGAGATGAGTATGGTTCTGGGTCGGCCGGTTATTTTTATACTCCCTTTGAATTTTGTAAACAATGAATTCTTCAAATTCCCAAACCCCCTTATGAGCTTTCTTATAGAGCTGATCTATCTATTTATCGTAATGTGCAATATCCCTGATGCATAGCAAGCAGACAAGGTACTGAAAAAATTACACATCGTATTATTACTTTTTTTATCGTAACTATTCAGATCTGATTGATGCCTCAAGCATCAACCAGACGTTTCTAGTGCCGCTGCGGAAAATTGGGCGGTAGCCGCCCAATTTTCCGCAGCGGCACTAGAAACATTTTTGCTCCGCGAAGCAGAGCAAGGCGTGTGCATATTGAGTATATTGTAGCAAGTAGGATAGTGTATTCTCGTGAACTAACAGCGTAGTATTATTTAGCTGCCAATAGTATTACTATCCGGAAGTGCTAATAGGACTCAAATGTATAAACGGAATGATCCGCTACTTTTAAGTAAGCTATTACTATTTGCTTATTATTGGTCCTATGATCTGGAAGAACATATCCGCAACATTTGACTTAATCAATGAAAGTTGCAGTATATTACAGCCGAGCACTTCCGACAGTATAAAAGGATAAGATGATACGTGGATTAAAAAATTGGGGAGAGAAAAAAGCACAGCTAATGTATATAGATTAACTGTGCTTTATCATACGCAGCAGGCGACCACTTCTATTCTGACACTTTGGCTGGTCAGGAGCGTGGTGCTTTACTCTGTTTGAACTTCTAGCTGTGTTTTTTCTCATCATCATATAATGCTAGTGGTAAAAGTCTGGGCATCTGAAATGACTGTGCGCCCCCCGTTTTGTTCCCGCGTAGATTGATGCGGAAATAGACCTCTTTATTGAAATTACCATAGACACCATCGATACTATCTGATAAGGCATGTCCATTACGTGGAACGGTAAAGGTGGGTGAGTGACAAAAATCATAATCTGAGCAACCTGGAAAATGGGAAATGTCTATACTGGTTGGTGCCTCGATGGAGGTTCCATCTGTATCTTCTGGAGTGCCTGGATAAACATTTAGATGCTTCCCCTGCTCATCGATTGAAATGAGATAGAAGTGTCCTTGTGTGTCCTGCGTTATTCTAACTTTTTGTCCGTAAGTGACATTAGGCATAGCCACATCCTTAATGATTTTGCCATTTTCAAGGATCGCTTGATGTGGTCCATCATATTCGTTCAAATAGAGTATATGCATCCGACCAGCCGTATCTACATAGCTATCGGTAACATAGGTCAGATCGCGATCATTGGTATCATTTGGGTCTTTCGGTTTGACCTCTTTCACCAGGACTTGATCAATCTTTGGTTCTTTGGGGGTGATATCGTTGATGTGAAAATATTTGACCTCGTTAAATATCCAGGGATTCCCATCTTGTCCCTGAGGCAGATTAAGTAAGTGGCGTTGTACATCGCGAGTCGCTACGATCGAGAGATCATTATCATAACCAGGAAAAAGGAATGCGTAAGTATAACGGAGATCCAGTATATTTTGATGGAAGGTCCATTTATTGGTTACACTGCTGAAGTACGCCCACAGAAACTTACCTGGTTTGTCCTCTCCTGTTTGAACAATCACCATATCACCACGATCATTGACACCGACACCGCTATATCCTTGTTCCTGTCCCTGTTGCCATGTGCCTGCAATCCATTCACTATGAAACGTTTTACCATTATCGGTAGAATAGAAATGTTGAAGCTTGCCTGCAGTCTGCGGCCATGCGAAGAGATGGATACTATCATTTTTGCCCAGAACAATGTTGATGGGCTCGGTGCCTGCATTGCCAGCTTGAATCTCTTGCCAGCTTGCATTTGGCGCTTTATGCATCAGATGCCACTGGCGGTCATTGAGTCCATCACCCTGGGAGATGTAGGTCATGAACAGATCACCTTTTGCGGTCCGCACAATACGGTCCTTGTGGGCACCCCAGCTATTTGGCACATATTGATCTTCACTACCAAAGGCCTGGTCCGTGACAAGCTCAAGCTTAACCAACGCGGGCTTGCCGGGTTGTGACGCCTTTGGGGTAGCAAATAAATGACCAGCTACATCGTCAGGCGTTGATTTGACATTCCATAAATAAATGGCAAGCACTACAATAGCTACAAGTGATAACACGGATGTTATGAGGATAATTGCTGATTTTCTACTAATTTTCAATGCACCCATCTCCTTTTAAGAGGTCGCAGCTTTTTCCTTGCTAAGCTCATATATCACAATATACCAGAACAATAATCTGCCGACAACAGCTATACCTTTTTCTTGATCATTAATATGTTTGTTGAAGAATTATGCTAAAGAAGTTTTTACCAATTATAGATGGACAGAAGAAGAGACTTACGACTATTCTCGTAAGTCTCTTCTTTTGTCCATCTAAAGAGGTGAGCGCGGTTATGGTGCCAGATTGCTTCCTACTTATAACTGAACGGCTGTATAGTCATGGACAAAATCAACCAGTTGACGAACATTTTCTATCGGTGTGCCTGGAAGGATGCCATGGCCAAGATTGAAGATATGGCCTGGACGTCCTTTGACCCGGTCAAGGATCTCTCGTGTGCGTTTCTCAATTTCTGACCAGGGGGCGAGCAAGGTAACGGGATCCAGGTTGCCCTGTACCGCTGTTTCCTGTTTAAGGCTGTCCCAGGCCCTGTCCAGATCAATATGCCAGTCTACACCTATCACATCACCGCCGGCCTCCTGAATGAGGTCTAACATGCCGCTGGTGTTGGTGCCAAAATGAATGATTGGGACATTCCCTTGACGCGCGATCTCGATGGCATGCTTGCTATGTGGCAAGATATATTCGCGATAATCTGCGGGACTCAAGGCACCGACCCAGCTATCAAAGAGTTGGAGTGCATGGGCTCCTGCCTGGGCTTGCGCTAATAGGTAGTGGCCAACGACTTCACTTAATTTTTCCATCAGGAGATGCCAGGTGGGGGCATCGCTCATCATCAGGCCTTTGGCATGGAGATATGCTTTGCTGCTTCCACCTTCAATGGCATAGGAGGCCAGTGTGAAGGGAGCGCCACTAAAGCCGATCAAGGGAATACCACGTGGATCAAGTTCCTGACGTGCCAGTTTGATTGCTTCTAGCGTGAACGGTAAGCTTTCGCGAGGATCTGGTACATGTAAGGCTTCCACATCGGCCCGATTACGAATTGGATTGTGGATGACGGGTCCCTCGCCTTTGACAAATTCGAGGCTGATGCCCATGCCTTCTAATGGTGGGAGAATGTCGGCAAAAATAATCGCGGCGTCCAGATTATAGGCGCGAATAGGTTGCATTGTAACCTCAGCAGCTAGCTCAGGAGTTTTGATGATGTCTAGAATTGGATGTTTAGTGCGTAACGCACGGTATTCTTCCATATAGCGACCAGCCTGGCGCATAAGCCAGACGGGTGTAGCATCCACAGGGAGTCGGCGGCAGGCGCGTAAGAAGCGGCTCTCGTTGATCGTCGTTGCAGGCATAGCTGCGGGTGATGGTGTTGTATTCATATAGTTGCTTTTATATATCTCCAATCTGCACGATAGCATCCTGTTCAGTTCATCTTGCTTGCTTATTTAAGATGCCCGCTACAGGGGTTCGGGTGTATATATAGGATTTTTAGTTTGCTTTGCGGCCAGTATGTGTATGGACAAGATCGACCAGCTGGCGTAAATAATCAGGATTTGTGGCTGGATGAATGGCATGACCGAGGTTGAAGATATGGCCAGGTCGCTGCTGGACACGTTGTAGTATGTCTTCCGCACCCTGCTGTACTGTTTCCCATGGGGCAAGCAGTAACGTGGGATCAAGATTCCCCATAATGCTATGCTCAAAACCTATTTCTTGCCATGCTTTGTCAATATCAACACGCCAATCCACACCAATGACATCTCCACCAACTGCGGCTATGTCCGCTAAAAGGCTGGCGTTTCCGGTACCAAAATGAATGCTTTGTGCACCTGCCTGTTTGATGGCTGTGAAGATCTTTTGTGCATATGGCTTAACAAATTGTTGATATGTGACTGGACCAAGTAGGCCGATATTGCTCTCAAAAATTTGAATGGCATCTGCACCAGCTTTTACCTCAGCCTGTACATAGCTGATCAAGACCTGTGTGATTTTATCCAGTAGTGCGTGCCAGGTGGCAGGTTCCTGATACATCAATGTTCTGGCTGTACTGTAATCGCGGGTGGGAATACCTTCGATCATATATAAGGCGAGAGTGAAAGGTCCACCGGCAATACCAATAAGCGCTTGCCGATTGGATAATTCACGTCTGACCATGCGAATCGCTTCCATCACAAAGGGGGTAGCCTCTTCGGCGCTACTGATTTGTAGCGCTTCTACATCTTGCAATGTGCGAATGGGATTATGAACGATAGGGCCTCGAACTGGATCGAGCTCGGCGTGCAGTCCCATCCCTGGGAATGGAAGGATAATATCTGTATACATCACAGCCGCATCAACGCCATATTCTGTTATTGGTAGCAGTGATACCTGTGAGCATAATTCAGGGGTGCGGGCGATGGTTAAAATGTCATATGCTGCACGTATCTTGCGATACTCAGCTGATGCATGGCCGGCCTGGCGCATAAACCAGACAGGCGTAGCGTCTGTTCCTTGTTGCTGGCAAGCAGCTAGAAAACGCTCTCTCCCTGTCTGTATTGGACTTGATTGAAACGATGACTGCATACGACTTCCTTATATATTTGCTTAAAAGCATTTTAGCTTTCCATATCATAGCGTGAGTATCGTCGTAATGCAATGATAAAACTGCAAAATTCTCTATCTTTCTGCAGTTTTTTAGAGATTTTGTAGGTTTTTTAGGGTTGGTCTTTTATCTGTGTATAGGTAGATGGGTAGCTATTAATGATTTGCCAGGTATTGACTGGCCAGAAAACGACTACTGCCTTGCCTACGATCATATCTCGATTCACCGGCCCCCAATTGCGTGAGTCGTCTGTCATCTGGCGATTATCGTTGAGGATGAAATAGGCATCGGCTGGCACTTTCCATTCATGCCCTTCAGGATTAAAAGGTGTTTTGACATAGGCTTCATTAAGGACCGTGCCATTCACCGTGACATGTTGATTATCCGTTTTAATGGTATCTCCGGGTAGACCTATGATCCGGCCCATCACATCAATATTGGTGTCAGGTGGATAATGCAAGACCACTGCATCGCCACGCTGAGGCTTGCCGAGCATATAGGAAGTTCTATTCACCATGACATATGCATCGGTACTGATAGCAGGCTGCATATTGGCGCTTTGCATATGATATCCGTGAATGATAAAACGGATAACGACGAATAGCAACAATGTAATAACGATGAGCTCTATTATTTCACGCGTGAAGTGCGATCGTTTCAATATCTATCTCCATAGGACGGTGCAGCCTCCACTGGCATTTCGGATGGATACTGCGCGCAATATATTTGCAGCCGCTTCAGTGCAACTCGTAGGGCTAGTATAGCGCAAGGCATTCTAAAATTTCGAGAATGCTCGATAGTGTAGCCCAAAACTACCAACTTATCTGGCTCTTGCTACTGTAATGTATTGTGATGCATTCTGGTGTAGAAGGCTACTTTTTTATCCACAAGTCCTATACTTGTCTCAATTCTATTGACGCTCAATGTGTACAGTATATACACTTTACCTGATGAGCAGCTTGCAGTAATTATTTGATGGCGGATCAAGGGGGGATAACATGCTCTTACCTGTGGAAGATCTCGTGGGGCAGAAGATTGGGGATTATCACCTGAAGCAATTAATTGGCCAGGGAACGCTGAGCGCGGTTTATATAGCTCAGGGGCAGGGTGGAGAGCAGCAGGTAATGCTCACGGTGTTTATTCTTCCTTCTGATTGTAAAGGTGCCGCGCGTGAGCGTTTCATGACACGCTTTATGCGGCAGGCGGGTGCTTTAAGGCAGTTACAACATCCTTATATTGTGCCTACCTATGATTTTGGTGAGGCACTTGGCTATCCATATCTGGTGACCCCATTAATTGAGGGCGAGACCGTGGCTTCCTTCCTGAAGCGTAAAGAGCGCTGTAGCCCTGAACTGATGCTGGCATTATTGCGTCAGATCGCAGAGGCTCTGGATTATGCTCATAACAATGATGTAATCCATGGTACGCTCAAGTCTTCAAATATCTTGCTCGTGCGTCAGGGCGGTCCTGATGGGCTATATAGTGTTATGGTTGCTGGCTTTGGCCTGGCCCATATGTTGGAAATGAATGGTATCGGGCAGGTTGCTCATCAATATCCATCCTTATTTAGTATCGCCGGCACCTTGTTGACCAATCCTATCTATATCGCTCCCGAGGTAGTATTAGGGGGAGCATTTGATGCGCGTGCAGATGTGTATGCGCTAGGTATTCTGGTATTTGAGATGCTTTGTGGACATCCACCATTCACCAGCACAGATCCCTTTGAATTGGTGCAAAAGCATGTTGAGGAGCGTATCCCCTCGCTCCAGGTGGTGGCGCCTGAGATTTCTCCCGCTTTAGATATTGCTTTACAGCGAGCGCTTGAGCGCGATCCAGCGTTACGACTGCAGTCTGCCGGGAAACTGGTCTCCGCCTTCGAACGGGTGATGAATGTCATGGAAGAGGCCGCCCGGCCGCCTGTACAGACTCCTGGTACTCCTTTGCCGATGAAAATACATTTGACTCTGGTCAATACACTACCACCTGACGATAGCAGTGAGAATGTAGTTGCCATGCCAGGTATCACTTCCAGCCATATCCACAAAGTGTCCTCATCTTTTCCGGGCAATACTTTGCAGTTGCAGAGTATTCCTCGCGCACAATCGCTTCCGCTTGGAGCCAATACGCAAGCACCTGCTTCCACTATAGTTATTCCCGAGAAAGGTCAATCAGGACCTTTCCCATCCACCGCATGGGCACGTGAATCTTCTCCTGTGCAAATAATCAAGCCTGAGCCCGATTTGGCTGCTGGCACTACCTCAAAGCAAGCGGCGCTTCCTAAAGAGCAGCAGCCATCCTCACGTCCCGATATGGGCCGGCGGCGGGTGGTGATGGCAGTCAATGGCACAATTACGGCCGCCGTGCTGGCTGGTGGTGGTTTTAGCTTACTGAAACTGGTGCAAAATGGCACGATCCAGTTGCCAGGTATAGCCAATGCCAGTAAGCCGACCAATAATCCTACTGCTGAAACCGCTCCCGTCATTAGTCGTAACAAACCCGCGAAAAATGCTGCACTCAATTTTACAGATCCTTTAACACATAAAGAAAGTATTTTGCTGCATTTGCCCGATGATAAGTTGGTCGCCTATGATCGTGCTTGTACCCATGAAGGGGTACTGGTGACGTATGATCCAAAAACGGGGAAGCTGGTTTGTCCAAGGCATCATGCACAGTTTGATCCACAGCGTGCCGGGGCGGTTGTCAAAGGGCCAGCCCAGAGACCGCTTAAGCCAATAGCGATTCATGTCAATGGAGATGGGTCGATTACAAGGGGAGCTTCTTAAATTCAAAGCCTGTTTTTAGTGCCAAACCATTAAAAACAGGCGTAAATGTTTTCATTGGATGCAGTGATGGCCAGGAGAAATAATGACAGGGTTCGCATGACAATCTTTTGGCTCATGCCTGTGACACATTATGCTTTTAGCTGCTCGTGTCCCTCTATATAATAATCCACAACATAGATTTTGCTTTTTAGGCGCTGCTTCTGGCTTGGATGAAGTAAACTGGTTCTCGCGATGGAAGGCTGTTGAGGGGCTGTCTGTTTCTCCTCTATCGCAGGTTTTATGTTGGGGTGGATCAGGCCGTGGAAGGCTTTTTTTAAGGATTGTGTGTAGCAGCGTGCTCCTTTATGCAGCACGATCAAAGGCTCGGCTTGTCCATCCAGTGTAAGAAAACCACTCAATGTATCTTTCATCTGCCTGTCCCTCCTGTGAATTACATAGCTCAACTATATGTGTCTGTTTGTATCAGACGCAAATGTATCCATTTTCTCAAATGATCAGTTCGGGATGATTGACATTGTAGACGGCTTACATAAACAACCTATACTGTATTGACGTCACATGAGGCTTAACTTTGACAAGTATATTGGAACACGTTATCAAAATACAAGCATTTATCGTTCTGAAAAAGGGTATAATCTGGCTTGTGAAGCGGATCTGTACTAAATTTTTCGAGTTTAGCATTGTTGACCAAATGGGCTACAATTTGTACCATATATATGTGTGTTTCTATCTAACGCCATGCGCACGTTTTATCCCTCGCGCCTACAGCGCTCGCTTGTTTGTGAGGGAGACAATGGTGCGGCGGTCACGACCGCCGCACCATTGTCTCCCTCACAAAGATCTGGTGTGTGGAAAACATGCGCATGGCGTTATCTCTGTGGTTGATAGCGCTTCATGATCCTTTGTAGCTCATCCAGGGGAAGTGCTTGAGCACTATGCCCTTGCCAACCAACCATACTTTCGGCTGCTGTCAGGGCATTAAGGATGGCTTCTTCTGTTGCTTCGGCGGCGGCCTCAAAGAAAGGATCGAGCTGATCATGGGGAAGCATCTGGAGGTCGAATGGTTTATTCTGCTGCAAAGGTAAATGATTGCCGGTAGCGAAAGCCAGAAAGATATCTCCACTGCCATTATGTCCAACTCCACCTACGCGTGCGAGTCCGACTGTTGCCCGTCTGGCAAGTCTGTTACATTGGGTAGGAATGAGAGGTGCATCGGTAGCGAGGATGACGATGATTGAGCCACCTTTGGGTGGTGCTGTCCAGGGATCGGCAACTTTCGTGTAATCTATCTCAAGTCCAACGGGTACCCCATCAACGCGCAGCAAGCGTCGGGCCCCATAATTTGCCTGAACGAGTACCCCAACTGTATATTGTTGATCAAAGCAGGTGACGAGACGTGAGGAGGTGCCGATACCGCCTTTGAACTCATGGCAGATCATGCCTGTGCCACCACCAACATTACCCTCGGCCACAGGACCCGTTTGAGCCTTCTCCAAAGCCTGATAAACGTGTTGTTTGGTTACATGGAAGGCTCCGATATCATTCAGCCAGCCATCCCAGGTCTCAGCTACCACTGGTAGCGAGCCTTGCCAGCTAGAGGCGATCGAGGGTGGTACATGCCATTTATCGCTCATATCCAGGGGATAGGCTACGATGGCATCCCGCACGACTCCTACCGAGTTGGTATTGGTAATCCCTATTGGTGTATGGAGAACGCCTGATTCCTCTACCCAGGGCAGACCAGTCATTTCTCCGCAACCATTAAAACTAAAGAAGCCAGCAAATGCATGATCCGTCCAGATATGGCCGGCGCGAGGAACAATCATTGTCACTCCTGTGCGCGCGATACCAGGTTCGTTAAAGATCAGAGTTTCATGTCCAACCAGAATATCTGGTACATCGGTGATTGCATTATATGGTCCGGTTGGATGAGTTCCAATCGGGATGCCTAAATCGCGTAAACGTGCTCCTGGCATAGTATGGTTGCTCCCCCTTCGCGCCCACTTATGTGAGCGAAACGTGCTGCTGTACGTGATCAATTCCAGAACATGTGCTTTGATCGTGTAAGCTGTGCCGGCTGCGTATGAACGTCATTCTCGCTATATTGTAAAGTATAATAGACAGGTAAGCCATGTCTAATACATATAACTTGTTGGAGTGGTATGCTTAGAGAAGAAAACGTTGCTCAAAATGTTTTCTATAATCATTTTCATTTTAAAGACACTTTAGCTGGTCTTGTACTTTGCTACATAGTCGAATGTTAACTATATAATTTGCCTGCTCCAAGGAGAATCAAGCGATGGATAAAATTGATCTTATTGAGTTGATGAGAACAAGTTTGCCGCGCGACTGGAACACATGGCGTAGTGATCATCCTGATGTCGCACTGGATTTATCTGGTGTGGATCTAAGTGGGGGACGCCTGGGAGAGTTTGATCTTTCGAGTGCCGATCTAAGTGGTGCTAATCTGGCGGGAACTGATTTGTTTCAGACGATATTAAGGGGCGCTCGTCTAGTGGGAGCCGATTTAAGCGGTGCTAATCTCACTGAAGCTGATCTACGCGATAGCGATTTAAGTCAGGCTTATTTACGTGATGTGGATCTGCGTTCCGCTACTCTGGTCAGAGCGAATCTGACGAATGCTGACTTAAGCGGAGCATATCTAAATGGCGCCCATCTGGCGGAAGCGCAGGTAACCTTAGAGCAGTTGCGCAAGGCTCACGCGCTACATGATGGTCTGTAAATAGTTCATTATTCACCGCTTTTAATGATAGAATACAGGTAGTGTTGTAGCTGAATTTTCTTCTGGAGGTCAACTTTTATGTCGACTGATGCTATTTCGAGCACGCCGCCACGCAATCCGCCCAAATTTTTGAACAATGTTATGAAATTCGTGCTTGCCTCGCCTTTACACAGTATATTTAGTAAGAGTCTCCTGTTGTTGACTTTTACTGGACGCAAGAGTGGAAAATCTTTTACCATTCCATTGGGATATCGGCAGGATGGAAATACTATTTTTCTATTTACGGACCATAAATGGTGGAAAAATCTGGTTGGCAATGCACCGGTGACTCTCCACTTAAAGGGGAAGCAGGTCAGTGGTACGGCCGAGGTGATTGAAGATAAAGAGGTGACTGAAAAAGAATTACAGACCTTTTTACTTGTGAACCCCAATGCGGCCAGAGCGTATTCTGTGACGATGGATGCTGCTGGACAACCTGACCCTAACCAATTGCGCGATGCTGCGCGTCGTTTTATGCATATACGTATTCATCTGGCGTAATTTCCATTGAATTTCTTTCGTCCAGGCGCGTAGACTTCATTTTTAAGGCTCTATGCGCCTGGACGTTTCATTCTCAACCATATTTCTTAGCGTACTCCAATTCAATGTTGAACTAAGCAGAGTCGATTATTATTTTAGAGTATCTTGCAGAATGCTTATCAGCTCTACTTGAAGCGCCAGCAATCCGGTTGAAATCTTATGGACATAGGGATACAGGTGTTATATGCTGAAGTATAAATTCTATAAAAGGAAGAAAAACGTATGATACGTGGAGAAAAAGTTTGCTTACGTCCTGTGCGGCGTTCAGATTTAGACATTTTGCATGATCATGCTAATGATGTGAATTTTGAAAGTGAGTATAACTATTTTGGCCTGAAGCGGGACCAACATTTGCAGTCTGCGTTTGACTCTGACGGACTCTTGAGTACAGATTTTGGTACTTTAATCGTGACGACTCTGCATGATCAGTTTGTGGGATCTGTCAGTTATCATCCAGTGCGCTATGGTCCAGGTGTTTCTAGTCTCCATTACAATATTGGTATCAGTCTGGCGCCTGAACAGCGAGGAAAGGGCTATGGGGTAGAGGCCCAGCAATTGTTGGCGGACTATCTGTTCCGTACATATCCAATTGGACGCGTTGAAGCTTCGACCGATATAACCAATATTCCTGAACAGCGTGCCTTGGAGAAGGCTGGCTTTACACGCGAGGGTGTGTTGCGCCGGGCTCAGTGGCGCAATGGCGAGTTCCACGATCTGGTTCTTTATAGCAAAATCCGTGGGGAGTAGTCTTTTGTATAGCCTAAATTGCGTTTACGAGAAGGTCAAAGGTAGTAGATGCTTTGACCTTCTCATTTTTTATTGTGCGGTTCGTTGTCGAATATAGGGAATCAAGTCTTCAATCAGTTCAAAGCGATCAAGGGGCATAATATATGTTCCCTGGACCTCAGCTTTCAGTTTGTCGAACAGTTCTTTGATGATTTCCAGACCAACTGCTCCACCACCTTCGCCTGCCTGTTGTAGGCGTTGGCGAATCTCTTCAGGAATGACAATACCTGGTACTTCGTTGTGGAATTTCTCTGCTTGCTGATATGAATGTAGCGGCTGCAAGCCGATGAGAATCGGTATCGGAATTTCTCCATACTGATCTTTGTATTTGTTGATATAATAGAGAAATGTTCCCGCATCAAAGACGGGTTGTGTCATGATATATTGTGCGCCGCCTTCGATTTTCTGATGCAAGCGCTCAATCTCTATGTCCAGGTCCGATGCGGCTGGATTGGCGGCGCAGCCGATAAAGAATGAGCTGGCGGCCGCCAGTTTACGCCGGTTGCCATCGAGCCCTTTATTTAAGTTACTCAGTATTGAGATCAAGCCAATGCTATCGACATCCCAGATGCCGGTGGAATTAGGGAAGTCTCCATGACTGGGAGGGTCGCCAGTAACGGCCAGGATGTTGCGGATTTCAGTGGCATGCGCTCCAATGACATCACTTTGGACTGCCATCAGGTTGCGGTCGCGTGGTGTAAAGTGTACGATAGTTTCGATGCCAACGTTTTGTTGGATCAGGCGGGCCGCGGCCACATTATTCATCCGTACACGGGCCATGGCATTATCGGTGATGTTGATGGTATCGGCTCCACTATCGCGGATAAGCGTGGCGTTCTGTAAGAAGCGCGTGAATTTTACGCTTCTAGGAGGGCTCATCTCAATACTGATGACAAATTTTCTTTCCTGGAGCAAAGCAGCTAACTGTGTGGGGGCTGGCTCACTTTCAGCATTTTGAGCGGCACTCTCTTGTATGCGCTCACGAAAAGCTTCCAGGGTAGGAGCGCTGGAAGGCTTTTCCATTTCTGGTGAGATGGTTGGGGCTAATTCTGTGATGACCTCGTGCATCGCCGCGATATGTCTGGGTGTTGTACCGCAGCAACCACCAATCATGCGTATGCCAATACTTAAAAAGCGTCGTGTATACTCGGCAAAATATTCGGGTGTGGAAACATAGATAAATCTATTCCCGACGCGTCTAGGGAGCCCGGCGTTTGGTTGGACGGCCACAAAGAAATCGTCGCTATTATAGCTACACATACGTTTGGCGACATCAAACATGCTAGCAGGACCAAGGGCGCAGTTGACGCCAAAGACGTTCGCTCCGAGGTCGCGTAATGTCTCGGCAACGACTTGTGCGTCTTCGCCACTGACAATGGTGCCGTCTTCACCAAAGGTCATCAAGGCCACTACTGGTAGGTCGGTTATGCTGCGGACCGCCATCAATGCTTCGCGCATCTCGGCCAGATCGGACATGGTTTCAATGATGATCAGATCGACCCCTGATTGGAGCAGAGCTTCGGTCTGTTCTATAAAAGCAGCACGTGCATCGGCCGGTTGAATGGTACCTATTGGAGCCAGGGGACTACCCAGAGGACCAATATTGCCAGCCAGTAAGATTGGTTGCTCGCTTAGCTCACGGACCTCGCGCGCGATCTTGGCTCCGGCCCGATTGATCTCAACAACTTGATTGTCGAGTCCATGTTCAGCTAGCCGGTAGCGATTCGCACCAAAGGTATTTGTTTCAATGATCTGGGCTCCCGCAGCCACATAATCTAGATGAATGGATTTGATGAGCTCTGGATTGGTGAGATTTAACTGCTCAAAGCAGCGCTCGTAGGAAATTCCTCGGGCATAGAGCTCGGTTCCCATTCCTCCATCGCATAGTAGAGGACCATTACGCAGGCGTTCTAAGAATGGATAGTGTGTTTGCATGGTTGATCTGACGCTTTCTTAGCAATGGAACTGTAATCCCTTAACCTTGATGCTTTACTGCCTCACCAATAATGACGATCTGAGTAAGTAAATAGCTTCGACTTTTGTTATTGCTTAGTGAGATAGTGTTTTATTTACAGCAGTATATCACATCTCAGTTGAAAGATTTGCTGCTTAAACAAAGAAATACCCTTGTCGGGATTGGTCAAAGTGACTTCTGGTTCGTTTATATAAGCAGAGGCGATTCTGTTTCTTAGTATTTGTGGTAGCTATGGAGAACAAGTTTTTATGGAGCGTAACCTACCAGCAGAGGCATATCAGCTCGCAGAACATTATCAATTGGGCAGTCCAGGTCGCAGGTATGGTGCTGATGGCTGGCAACTGCTTTCTTTGCTGGCTTTCTGCGCGTTCTGGCTTCTGCTTTTTGTGTCTTTGATCTTGATGCTTATGCTCTGCTATCAAGGTGTGATACTGCCTTCTCCTGGATTTATTGTCCTGGGACTAAGTGTGGCCACGCTGACTGTGGTGTTGCTTGTTCTTCTTACCCGGATGTTGCTTCAAAGGATCAGCCTTTTTCGTCATGCGCGTATTTATATGTGCGAGCACGGATTTATTTTTCTGAATAAGCGGCAAGAACTGAGCATTCGCTGGGACCAGATTGAGCATATTGAGACAATTGTGTCCAGGACTAAATTTAGAAATGAAACAACACAGTTTTTATTAGTGAATGGTCAGCGGGTTAATATAAGTACCTCCTGGAATAGAAGATTACCAACCTTGATCAGGTATCGCGTGACCCTTTATCGCAACAGACTGAAACAGGTTCATTCAGAGGGCTAATGCTATGTGTAGCAACTATCTAGAGAGATTAAGGAGCGTGTGCTCACTTCTTAATCTCTCCGCACATAGAACTGATACTGGAAAAATTGTCCATGGCGCCAGTTCATTACGCTTGCTCTTGTAATGTGGCTAACTGATGCGTTTGCTTGAGGGTGGCAGGATAAAGATCTCGATAAATAGTGTAAAGTTGATTGTAAATCTGTTGCGTTTTCGGATCAGGTTGGATAAGCGCAGCTTGCCTGGTCCAGGGTTGTTTTTCATGAGCCAATCCAATAGCGATTGCAGCCAGCCAGGCATCTCCATAGCTTGCCCCGATGGTTTGTGCAGGTAGTTCTTGGTTGCGACCAGTGATATCTGAAACAATCTGGGTCCACAATCCTCCTCTAGTGCCCCCTCCCACGGCCACAATACGTTGTTCCGTGCTACCAGCTTCGTGCATCGTTTCTAATATATGCCGTACTCCATAAGCGGTCGCTTCCAGGAGGGCGCGATAAATATGGCCTCTTCCATGACTCAGCGTTAGCCCACTGATGAGGCCACGCGCCTTTGGATCAAAGATGGGTGTACGTTCACCAGCGAAGTAAGGCAGGATAACCAGGCCATCAGATCCTGGTTTAACGGCTGCAGCCTCTGTCAGCAATTGCTCATAAGGCAGGTCATTAACAATGTTACGAAACCAGCCCGTAAGCGCGCCTGACGTTGCCATGCCAGCCGCTAGCGTCTGTGTGCCAGGGAAAATTCCTGCGGTTCCCCAGAGCCTGGGAGTTGGATGTAGTTCTTTCAGTACCTCAACAAAAAACATCGTGGTACCATACATAATCATCAGATCACCAGGTTCTCGCACTCCTGCGCTGGCAGCTTCGGCCCAGGCATCTATTGTACCCGCAGCTACCGGTGTGCCCTCGGGAAGTCCAGTGCTTTTAGCCGCAGCCGCAGTGATTTTCCCGGCAATTTCAGCGGGCCAGAGTAAGCGTGGTAGTTCTAAGCCAGGCGCGATCTCTTGTGCCCATGCTGTAATCCAGTTGTTATGTTGAAGATCATAGAGAGGATCACATTGACTGGCGGAGTGATGATCAAGGATATATTCGCCAGTCAGGCGTAGGACGATGAATGAACTGGCCATCAGCATGTAACGCGTCTTTTTCCAGATTTCTGGTTCATAGTGTTGCAGCCAGAGTAGTTTAGGGCCGATGGCCTGAGTCGTGAGGGCGGAACCACCACGTGACAGAATGGTATCAGGACCATAGCGTTCACTGAGTTCAGCAATTTCCTGGGTTGCCCGTGTATCAATACCGTAGAGGATGGCTGGTCGTAAAGGTTTGCCATTGGCATCCGCGACCTGTAGGCAAGGACCAATGCCGCTAACACACACGGCGGCAACATCCTGATCCGCTTGTGGAAGTAACTCATGGCAGATCGCGGTAAAATCTTGCCACCATATAGTCTCCGCATCGTGCTCGGCCCAGCCTGGCCGTGGTAATGATAGTAGGTGAGGCCGTTCGCTGGTCGCGATAATCTCCCCATTGTCCCGTGCCAGTACACCCTTTGTACTGGAAGTACCAATATCAACACCCAGTAATAATGCGCTCATATCTTCTCCATCCGATCTACGTTCTAAAAAAGACCCTACACAACTATACATCGCTGTAGTCTTTTCCTGCTCTGTGTAGGAACTTTAGTGGATGCTTGAGCGCTGCAATTGCATTAGTGCGCTAAATACTAACCAATTCAGATACTGGATATGCTAACCGGAGAAGTCCTGTTTCGGCTTCAATGCCTGTAACAACAGGGACACAGGTGCTATTATTTTTACTGAGACAATATTCTAGATCCTTTTGTTGTCCCAGGGCCAGTAAATCCAGGGATGATTGGGCTTTTTCCAGCAAAGCGGCGGGCGGATAATTTTCGTAGATGGTCATGGCACTATGAATACTATCGTGGATCGTGAGATCAGAGCTCAAGCTGAGTAACTCTTTAGCCAGATAGCCTGCGCAAGCCGCATCTTCCAGAGCAAAATAGCCATATTCAGCGGCACAGACAATCGCGATATTGCTGCGTTTCTCTTGTGCTAGTGCCAAGGCAGTGGAAGCAGCAGCAGTTCCATTATAGAAGCAACCGACCAGTCGAATACTCTTTTCGGGACAAGCAAACAGGGCACGCGTGCCATTGCTTGTTGTCAGCACTAGTTCCTGATCCGTAAGATCCATGCGGGCAAATTCAGCGGGTGAGTTGCCAAAATCGAAACCAGCAGGAGTTTTGGTGTGATATTCACCACAAAGTATGCGGCCAGGTACTCTTTGACCTGCTTCTAGCGCTTGTTCAAGGCTTTGAGCAGCCAGTACATGTCTGGCACCTTGTTCAAACATGATCGTCATTGTCGTGGTGGCGCGCATAACATCGATAACAATATAGATATCTTCCGCGGAGGTTTCAACAAAGTTAAGTTCGGCAGGATTAAAGTAAATTCTGAGCTGCAAACGAATCTCCTCTTACACTTGTACGCTACTGGTATGAACTGTTAAAAGGGATTGTATAAAAAAACGCGCTGTTCCAGATCCTTTTTATGTCTGGAACAACTTCCATCCTTACTATACACGATTCCGCTGAGAATACAATCACACCAGTTGAGAATAAAATTCAATCCGATTATGTACATAATGCCTATAGCCGCGTTTTGCGGTCACTACCCACAGCGAGCGTCGCAGGCGCCGGCGTGCAATGGAACCTTCGAGCAATACATTAAAAACACTGGATATTATTGCATCCTCTATACAATGAGAATCTTCCTATGTTATATTAGAGTCATTCTATCATCTTTGCTATGTCAAATCAGAGAGTATGTACATATATGCAAAACCCTATCGATAGAGTCCAGCGTATACAAAGCGCCACAGGATGTCTCTTTGGATTGGCTTATGGAGACGCTTTAGGCGCTGACACAGAGTTCCTTTCCGTGGAAGAAATTGTGCGTCGCTATCCCCCTGCGGGCCCACATGATTTATCGACAACTTTTCCAGTTCGGGTAACAGATGATACACAGATGGCTTTAGCTGTAGGTGAAGCTTTACTGGTTGCCCAACGTCCATATACCGTGAAGACCCTGGAAGATCCACTACGAGATGCTTTTATTGCCTGGAATGAGAGCCCTGAGAATAATCGCGCTCCAGGAATGACCTGTATTCAAGCGTGTGATTATCTTGCCTGTGGCTTGCCCTGGTATAAGGCGACCATCAGCCATTCAAAAGGCTGTGGCGCGAATATGCGTGTGGCTCCTGTGGGATTGCTGAAGATTGGTAAGGATGGCGTGACCGCTCAGAGTAGGGCCGCCATTGCACAGTTTCAGGCCGCATTGACCCATGGACATCCTACCGCTCTGGCAGCGGCTGATCTGACCGCTTATGCGATTGCTGATCTGGTTGATGGGGGTAATCCTACAGGTCTACCTGAACGTTTGATCACTTATGCGCAGAGCCAGCGTAGCATCTATCATCAGGATTGGTTAGGACCACTCTGGCGGCGTCCGGCGGCGGCATCTCCTGAGGCATTTATTGAGCGCGGCTGGGATGAGTGTTTGCAGGTATTGGAACGTCTACGGGTTGCTATTGAGCAGATGGATCGTCAGAGCGATCCTTGTTTGGCCACCGGAGCCGGTTGGATCGCTGAAGAAGCTCTGGCAACTGGCTTACTGTGCTTTTTGATGTATCCAGAAGATCCTGTTTCAGCTATTCAACGTGCGGCCACCAGCTCTGGTGATTCCGATTCCATTGCCTGTCTGGCTGGCTCTTTCGCCGGTGCGCACCTTGGCTTTGCCGCCTGGCCAGCAGCCTGGTTGCAACGCATCGAGTACCGTGAGCGCCTGATGCGTTTAGGTGATGCGCTGGATGCATGAAGCATAACAGAAGTTTTCACCAGTAATGCTCTCTTAAAATTAGTTAGCGCCATGTGCAAGTTTTCCACATACCCATTTTCTTGCCTCAAGCCAGTAAGCACAACGGGGATGCAAGGAGCGGCGAGTCCTTCGCATCCCTGCTGTGCCCCCGACATCTCTCCCTCCCGCCCACGTAGTAGGCGAACAAACTATCAAACGAAGTTTGACAATGCTCTGCTATCGGCATGGGAGGCACCTGCCAATCTTAGGGTCTTGAGAAGCATATACATATATCACACAAAATATATGTAATATTGTCTATTTCTTTCGAATATTATAATGAGTGTAGAGAGGGAAATATAATGTGGTATTCCACGTTTCCTTAAAAAACCATTTTAGGATCGAAAGGAATGTTCATGAAGAAAAGTAGCAAGTGGAGCATGCTGAAATATGTACTGGTTGCATTCATCGCAACTATTGCAATTTCCGTAAGTTTGTTAGGTAGCGGGCATGTTCTTGCAGCAACTACAACTCCTACTCATACCCAATCTGCTCAACCTGGAGGGCCGTATCCTCAACCCCCTCTAGTGGGAGGATCATACCCTCAACCACCTTATGTTTATCCTTATCCATCTGGCTGGTGTTCTGGTCTCTATGCTCCAGGCTGGTGGAGTGGCCCATATGGACAAGTGTGGTGTGATGAATATCATATTCCAGGCTGGTGGGATTGGTATCACCATAGTTGGTATCCACCATATTATGAATATCAGACCAATTATGGCCATGGCCATGGATATGGACATGACCACGATCATGACCACGATCACGGTCACGGTCACCACTAGTATGGGCGCCAGGATTTTCCTGGTACGTTGGTAGCATATGGTTTAGCCTGAGTAGTAGAAATTCTATTTCTATCCTCAGTGCACGCGGTAGAAATTCTCAATGTCCGTTTGCGTTTTTCTCTCTCTGTCTATGTATGGATGGTATAACGCAAATAAATATACACATAGATGATGCACCCACATTGGAACGCGAACGAAAAAGAAGTATCCAACGGACTCTGTGAAAGATGAGTCTGTTGGATACTTCTTTTCTTGAAAAGATAGCACTAAAGAAGGTTAATTGGTTTAAATGCTATAATTGAGTGTATCTAATTGTGTCATGCATATACTATTATTCAGAGATGCTGAGAAGAATGTTGAGGTGGATTGAACAGATGGAATAGGTAGGATCAGCATCTGATCTGCTGCTAGAGAGATGAGGTTTATTATGGTTGCTCTTGTTTTAGAGAAGGCTCATGAGTTGTCATTGCGTGACATTGAGCTTCCTACCCAATTAGGACCCCAGGATGTGCGTATTGCTATCCATACAGTTGGCATTTGTGGTAGCGATGTGCATTATTACGAACATGGTGCGATCGGCCCGTTTGTGGTGCGCTCACCGATGGTGTTGGGTCATGAGGCCTCGGGAACCATTGTGGAGTGTGGTGATGAGGTGACGAATCTTCATGTTGGCGATCGTGTTTGTATGGAACCAGGTATTCCTGATCCCAATAGTAAGGCTAGCCGTCTGGGTATCTATAATTTGGACCCGGCTGTACGCTTCTGGGCGACGCCTCCTGTGCATGGCTGCTTAACACCATTCGTGGTGCATCCGGCCGCCTTTACATTTAAGTTGCCCGATAGCGTGAGTTTTGCTGAGGGTGCGATGGTTGAACCGCTGGCTGTAGGTATGCATGCGGCCAACAAGGCAAAAATTCATCCCGGTGATCTGGCGGTGGTGATGGGTGCGGGCCCTATTGGAATGGTTACAGCCCTGTCCGCGCTGGCAGGTGGATGTAGTCAGGTGGTTATAACCGATGTCGTGCAGGAAAAATTGGCATTAGCTCAGACCCTGGGACCGATTATACCTGTAAACGTTGCCAAACAAAATCTAGTTGAGGTTGTTCATAAGCTGACGGATGGTTGGGGTGCGGATATCGTATTTGAGGCAAGCGGTAATGCGCGCTCCGTTGCCAGTGTCTTCGAACCTTTGTGTCCTGCTGGGCGTGTTGTCTTTATTGGCATGCCTGGTGCTCCGGTGGCGTTGGATATCGTTGCGGCGCAGGCCAAGGAAGCCAGCATTGAAACCGTCTTCCGTTATGCACATGTTTATCCACGTGCTCTGGCCTTACTTGGTAGTGGTAGATTGAATGTAAAACCACTCATTACTGATACCTTTCCTTTTCAGGAGAGCATTAGCGCATTCGAGTATGCAACCCATATGAAACCTACTTCTGTGAAAGCCCAAATTGTGCTTCCCTCTTAACGGATCACCATTGCCAGCCTTTTTTAGACTGGCAATGGTGATAGGATTTACTGTATATATTGAAGAATATTTTGACAGTCGCAATTACCTTGAACATTAGAGAGGGAGAACTTATTCATGGCGGCATCATATCCTCGTGAGCTACAAATTCAATTCGATCTGCGTGTACCGATGCGTGATGGTATTACACTATCTGCCGATATTTATATGCCTGTAGCTAACCAGGGAAAGATCAACCGGTATCCAGTTATTTTATCCCGAACTCCATATATGAAGGCTGATGTAAGCCTGGAAAATGCCAAGTACTTTGTTCGTCATGGCTATATTTTTGTCTCGATGGACGTACGTGGCCGTGGCGATTCAGATGGTGATTTTGTCCCTTACTTTAATGAGGGTCGCGATGGCTATGATGCTATCGAGTGGTGTGCTGAGCAGCCCTGGTCAGATGGTAATGTTGGTACGATTGGCGCATCTTATGGTGGTCGCATTCAATGGCTAACCGCCGTTGAACGTCCACCACATTTGAAGGCAATGGTTGTGCTTGTACCACCATCGGATCCTTTTGTTGAGACGCCCACAGGCACACCAAGTCCCATGCATCTTTGCTGGCTACATCTGGTAAGTGGACGTGCCTTACAATCTATGGATGTGGTTGAGTGGGAGCAGGTCTATCAGCATTTGCCTTTAGTGACCATGGACGAGCGTGTTGGACGCCGTATTCCTTCATGGCGTACTGAGATGCAGCATACGCAATTAGATTCTTATTGGGAGCCGCTCTGTTATCAGCAGCATTTTGAGCGTGTGGAGGTGCCTGCCTTGCATATTTCGGGTTGGTATGATGATGAGCAGATTGGTACACCATTAAACTATGTGGGCATGACTGCCAGAGGAGCGAACGCTGAGGCGCGTGCCCATCAGCGTCTGTTGATGGGACCCTGGGGTCACGATACGAATGCTAGTTCTAAACTTGGGGCGGTTGATTTTGGACCACAGGCGATTATTGATCTGCGGGCCGAGCAGTTGCGCTGGTATGACCATTATTTAAAAGGGCAGACGGTAGAGGTAGGTGCACCTGTTCGGATTTTTGTGATGGGCAGGAATGAATGGCGTGATGAGCATGAGTGGCCACTGGCACGTACGCAATGGACACCATTCTATATGCATAGTCAGGGACGAGCGAATAGTCGGTTTGGGAATGGTACCCTTACACGTGTGAAGCCAGATGCCGAGCAGGTCGATACATACCTTTATGATCCAGCCGACGCTTTTCCATTTATTACTGATGCGACATCCTCACAGATCGGTGGTCCTGATGATTATGCATCACTGCAACGCCGCGACGATGTCCTGGTTTATACAACCGAGCCACTGGAAGAAGATATTGAGGTAACGGGTCCTATCAAGGTAGAATTGTATGCCGCTTCTTCGGCTCCTGATACCGATTTTATGGCTATGCTCATTGATGTCTGGCCGAACGGTTTGCGCCAGCGCCTCTGTGACAGTATGGTGCGCGCCCGTTTCCGTAAGGGAATGGATAAGCCTGAGTTGATTGAGCCTGGACAGATCTACCACTACACTATTGACTGCTGGAATGTCTCACAGGTTTTTAAAGCGGGTCATCGTATCTGTATTCAGATTACGTCCAGTGCTTTTCCCAAATATGATCGTAACCAGAATACTGGTGAGCCATTGGGCATGGCTACCGAGATAGCCGTAGCTGAGCAGCGCATCTATCATGACGCAGCGCATCCTTCGGCTGTAATTCTCCCGATTATTCCCTCTAACTGATTCGCAAACGTTGTTTCTCATCATAGGAACAAGAAAGGGTGTCTGGACGGTCATAGCCGTCCAGACACCCCTTTCTTTTAGCGCGTGTCGTAAACACAAGGTTTCGGACACCGAACATGAATATCGTATGAACTAATAGACGATCGCAGTGATTGTATCGGCACCATTAGGATCAGTCGGCGTGGTGAATTTCCACAACCAGGTTGCTTCATCCAATGACATATTAATACAACCGTGTGTGCCTTCATTGCTAGCATTAGGTGCATAGTGTGGAAACTGTTTGCCAGGACCATAATCGTCATCGGCTCTCCACCAGCTATCATGGAAGTAATATTCGCCTGTATGATACATCATCGCATAGTTGATCTTGGTATCAGGATAGTAAAACGGCGAATTCTTATCTTTTTCGAAAGACTTGAATGTAGCTGGCGATTGTCGATTCGTAACGGTGGTAACTCCTGGAGGGGAGGGTTTTTCCGGCATACCTGAAACTACCTGCATTGAGTGTATCAGTTTCCCATCCTGGTAGACACGCAGAGCACCATTATACAAAGAAGCCAGAATGACCTTTCCTTTGGTTGCATTAAACGCCTTCATCAAGGTAAGGTCGCTTTGATGAGCAACGTTATATGGACTTGTATCGCCCGCGTCGGTCTGCATACCTTCAAAAAGTGTCCTTTGATCCTTGGCGCCATCGATGATGGCCTGGAAATCATCAGACGTCTGAGCATAAGAAAGTTGGCTCTGTAAATCATAGAGCGTTCCATTCCAATAATCATAAGCCTGATCGTAAGATTGGCCATTCCAGCTATCATGATACTGATGGGCATGGCCCCAATTCTTTGTATCA
The DNA here is from genome assembly GCF_003967575.1 of Dictyobacter alpinus. NCBI lineage: Bacteria > Bacillati > Chloroflexota > Ktedonobacteria > Ktedonobacterales > Dictyobacteraceae > Dictyobacter > Dictyobacter alpinus. The sequence continues at coordinate 1,581,872 of NZ_BIFT01000002.1, read as the reverse complement.
GTCATTAATTGATTGACATCGTGGGTCGCCTGTAACTGCAACAGTGGCAGGCGAATATCAGTCATATCTTTTTCTAGTTGAGCTGAGAACTTGACAAAATTACCGCTATCCAGCAACGCCTTATCACTATCATATTGTTTTTGATATTGATCTGGATTGCCACCGAAACTTTTTACTTTGTCAATGGACGTTTTATATAATCCCAACCTGTACTGCCCCAGATAAGGCACTGCCTGGGTTGAAATTGTATTAGCAGTCTGCGTCTGTGCGCTAAGCTGTTTGATGATCTGATGAAAATCGCTGGGTTTGTTCGCCACTCGGAACTGTTGGACATCTTCATCTGCCTGCTTCTCTAGCGCAGTTGTGTCCAGATTAGAGTCCTTCAATGTCTTGATCAGCCCTTTAAATGACATCAAGCTATCATTGGCCGTACCTAAAAGCTTTAATGATTCAGTTGCCTCTTGCGCCTTCTGGCTCACGTCAATAAACTGCCTGGGAAATTGCGCCTGATTCATCTGTTGTTGAACCTGAGTCAACGTATTTGCGAAATTTTGTGCTTCGACATAACCCTGAGACTGGCGTTGTGAGAGCAATGAAGAAAAGCTTTTTAAGTCTATCGATGCTTGATGTCCATACTGTTGGGTTGACTGATATTCAAGCCCGCGCACCTGTAACGTTAATGTTTGATAGTTTTTAGCAACGTTTGAATAATAATTTGTGGCAGGCTGACTGGAGAACAGCGTAACTGGTTCATGCGTGCCACTTAATTTATTTGCCTGTGCTCGGATTGGATTGAGAAGAGTGTCAGGAACCCCAACACTTTGCGCATGAGCAATAGCTTTATCAAACTCGCCCTTATCCGTTGATGCCTGACTTTGAACCTGTGGATCGCCGCAGGCACTCAGCATCATCAAAAGGAGTAAGGTAACACTCATAATTGTTAGCACTCTCTTCGAGCGCCGCCAACCGGGCTTATTATAAACCATTATGAGATGTGCCTCCTGGATCCAGTTAAATTAAAAAATTTTACATAGACATTGGCCATAAAGATAGGAATATATATATCTCTATACTCTATTATAATCGATTTTGAAGGCAAAATGTTGCACTTCTAGGACTAAAAATGATCAATGGTAATAGTTCATATATCGCTGAAGAGAAACAAAGAAAGGTTTCCCATTTCTCTAACAGGGTCCGATTTCTGTTTACTTTTCCTTGAGCATGGTCCACACTCCGGGCAGTGCCAGTTGCTGGAAGATGCTTTCCATCTGTTCTGGTGGGTAGGGCATGTCAGCAGCGACCCACCATTTGAGCAAGGTGAGAAAGGCCCCGGTCAGGTACTGTGAGACCACTGGCAGAGGGATCGACGGGGAACGCTTTTCTGCAAAGAAGGTGGATAGGATTGGTTCAATCGCTTGAGACAGTACCGTTTGCAAGGCTTCCCACAAGGGCTCGCCCGCACGGCTGCGCATCAGCGCCCGGAACTGCTGATTCGGAGAGTCGTAGATATGCTCAAACAACTCCAGACTGGGTATAACCCGTTGTCTTGCTGGTGCATGGGAGATCTGGTGCGTGAACAGCTTCAGTTGCTCTGCTATCATACTGCTCAAGACATCCTCTTTATCGAAATAATGGGCATAGAAGGTGGTACGGCCAATGTCTGCTCGATCCAAAATATCCTGTACTAGAATCTCCTCGTAGGGTTTTTCTCCCAAGAGTTCAGCAAAGGCGGAACTTACCAGGCGGTAGGTACGTTGGGAACGACGATCTGCTTTCTGTTGTTTCACTCCTATTCCCTCCTTCTTTGACGAACAATCAGGCCCAGTTGTTCGGTAGAGAATGGTTTCCCTGGTGTGTGCTTGCTAGAGAGCACACTCCCTTGTATTCTCTCCTCAGAATACCATATTCGGTAAAAAACATGCCATTCTGAAAACTTGAAAGGAGAAGGAAAACAGACAATGAAAAACACACACCACACACTTGATGTTGAACTCTTTGAGCGCTGGGGATCGACGTACGAACGTTCCTGGATGCAGCAACGCCTGTTTGATCCTGTTCACTTGGCAGTATTACATCAAGCCGCCAGCCGCTTCAAACCAGCGCGTGTGCTGGATATCGGTTGTGGCAGCGGGAGACTCTTGCGGAAAGTGCATGAATATTGGCCGGAGGCACACCTTTCTGGGGTTGATCCGGCGCACAAAATGCTGGAAGTCGCACGCCGGCTCACCCCAGAGGCTCGTTTTTTCATGGGTTCCGGTGAGGCATTGCCACTGGAGAATGCCTCGGTCGATCTAGCGCTTTCGACCATCTCTTTTCATCACTGGCGGGATCAGGCTGCCGGTATGCGTGAGGGTGCCCGAGTGTTGCGACCTGGCGGCTTCTTTCTTCTTGCTGACTTCACCTTACCCACTTGGTTTGTTTGGCAGTTTCCACGTGTTCACAGTGCAGCGCAGATGCGTGTGCGTTTTGAACAGGCGGGTCTGAATGTTCAGGCGCAACCAGGTCCTGTTGCGCGCTTTGTGCGTATCACCATCGGTATGAAGAGAGCAGATGATTGATACCGATTTCTTCCATAACTTTCCGTCACTGCAAATGGTTGGTGGTGGAGGGGCTAGTCTTGGCTGCTGCCTGGCTTTCTTGCTGACGTGACTTTAATATGAAGAGCCTATTCACCAAAGCAATCGTGAAAGACTGACCCGGTGCTGGGGTACCCAGCAGGAGCGTCCAGCATGGCAACCGTTCCTGGAACCTTTCATAATCTCCTTGGCCAGCTTCAGTTCATTTCGCTGGCTGCTGCTTGTTTTGTGCTGGCACGGCGCGATGCCGCCGATCCTGCCAGGCGCGGCTGGGTCTGGTATTCGGTTGTTACTGGCCTGCTGGTCTTCGCCTCTGATGTTGTCTTCGTCCTCACCTTCAAATTGTTGGACGGGGGGCCAGTAGGACTCATTGCACGGATTGGTATCCTTGTTAGCGGGTGTTGGATTGCTCTGCTGGCGATTAGACTTATGAGCAAGAAGGTTCTATAGGTGCCTGTCGAATAAATAGGTCTTACACGCGGACCGGGTAAACATAATGAAGGGAGGTCCATGTTATGTATGAAAACCACCCATACGTGACCCAACCCGTTGAGAGGCCGACCAGATAGACAGTTGTAATCGTCTTTCTGGTCGGTCTCTCGAAAAACAAGCGAGCACCATAGGCGCGAGGTGTCAGCAATTAAATCAGCTCCCCCCAGAAAGGAACCCTTTTATACACCCCATATCTCTCTTTACTAAATCGACGACTTTCGATATGCAAACGCTGCAACTCCTTTTTATCTAAATGAAGCAAATCCGGAAAATCCTTACACAAAAAAGCATAAAAATCAGGACTATAAATAAGCATTTTCGATTGGTGCAGAACTAAAATAGGATTTCCAGCCACATTCGGTTCCGCCAAAAGAAAACAATGCCCATAAATCGGAATCAACTTCGGAGCTTCCGCAATAAGCTTCTCTATCTGTTGACCCTGCCCATATCTAGTAACAGGCTTCCTTCCCCATCCAGATTTCCATAAGTTATTATTTAAGACATCATAAATCAGATCTTCCCTGAGTTGTTGATAGACAGTTTGTATGTTTTCCGTATCCGTTAGCCAGTTTTGAAATAAAATAGCATCAGAAGGAATGATTTTTTTTATGTTCGCATCATACTTAGCGATGATGACCGGTTTATCCATACAATGTAAAATTTTTAAGAACAAGCGATAATCCGGTGGAAATTGCAGTGACCATTGTTTCTCAAGTGCATTTAACTCCACGTCACTTAATCCCAGCCACTTAGTCCCTTGTTGCCAGATATAACTTGCTTTATCCTGAGCGAGAAATTCGTCAAAGGTTAGCGGTTTACTGTCGCGCCACGTGGTTTCCGTTTGCTCTCGAATTTGCTCCAGGATGCGCTCATTAATGTGTGGCATAGATCGTTACCTCTACTAGCTTGTATTGGGCAGCATGATACGTGCGTATACAAGCCTAATATGCTCTGCCTTTCTTGTCAACAGTGACCATGCATGACTCTGATCTGTATATGCTGATACGCACATTAATCCGCTCATTGAATCCGGCATTTCTTGTGTTATAAAATATCTTCATGATTGAATTATCCAAGAAGTGATATATATCACAAAAAACATGTGAAGTAGACAACTGTATTTCAAATGCAGCTAAATTATACTATGGCACATAGGAGACATACACTTGCGAGTGGGTGGTTCTTAGAAGCAAGTAGTGCACTGTAAAAAATGCCGGTTGTTGCCGGTATGTATTAAAGTCACAAGCAAGAAAGGGAATCTAACATGAAGTTTTCAAACGTGTTCCGTAAAAGCCAGAGCGTCACATCAATTGCCCAGGCTCCTGAGCTCGAGTTGGATGAGCAGGTATTGAAGAATGTAAACGGTGGCCATGGTTGTGATTCGCGTAATTACCGTCATGAGTCCCATCGTGGCCGTCACAATGGTTATGACAATTGCCATCGTGATTATGATGATTGCCATCGTGATTATGATGATTGCCATCGCCATTCGCACGATTGTCGCTAAGAACTTGCCCGATCTTTCACTGTCAATATAATGTAGGCTGATTGATGAGAAAGATAACATGGTGGTCTATCTGCCTATCATGTTGCGCCCATGTCTTTAGCATCCATCAAACTGCGAAAGCTGATGAAGCCGGCTCTGGAGCCAGCTTCATCAGCTTTTTTCTGTCTTGATCTATTGTGGTGGTAGCACCTGAGGATAGAGTGCTTGTGGTCTCTCATCATATGAGTAGTAGGAGGTCAGATATTGATAATGCAAGGACTGACTCTCTTCCTGATACACAAACTGACTATGATGGGGAGTGCGGACGTGGTGTGGAAGTATTTTTTTTCTAAATATACTCAAAATTGTCGGATATAGTCTGTATATAAAGATGCATGGAAGAAGCCAGATGCCGTTTTGGCTCAGCGATAGTAATGCGGCAAGAAAGATCCACATGCTGTGTATAAAATTGCGTCTTCTCTGTCCTGGTTGTGACAGGGCGATAGCTTTTAGCAGAAATACTCCTGTCAGTAGAAAAAGAATGAAGGGGATGGTGTAGTGTAGTAGGTGCTGCATGCCTGCCTTTCCTTATGCTTTATATGTGTATTGTGCTGGCTTTTTTTAGTATAAATAGTCTGTTGCTATGGTATATGTCGCTTTATGATTGTTTTTGCAGTGTTGGTTTCTGGTAAATATGTGTTTTGCTGATGTTATATTTAACGTCATGTGCAAGTTTTATCCCTCACACCTCGCGCCTACGGCTCTCGCTTCTTTTGAGGAGGAACATGGCGAGGCGGTCGCGACCGCCTCGCCATGTTCCTCCTCAAAAGAGTGGGTATGTGAAAACTTGCACATGGCGTTATTTAGGTTGATGCCTGACGCCTCGCACTTGCGGTGCTCGCTTGTTTTTGAGAGGCTGACCACCACTCCCTGGTCAGCCTCTCAAAAAGTTTTTACTGGAATTTTGTATGAGCTTGTTAGAAATGCAAATAAAGCTTTTTGCTAACGTATATAAGGTAATGAACACAAATTATGAGAGGAAAGTTTTATGAGTACACGTTTTTATCAAGCGCCTGGACTGAGTATTGAGCGTATGATACGGGATTTTGAAAACATTTTTCAGGCGCAAGGATATCAGGTTCAGCATTTTGGGAATCCGGGACATATGGTGGTTCAGCTACGCAAAGGTGGTGATTTTGAGGCCATTCTGGGTATGCAGGCTGCGTTGACGGTGATCTTTCGGAGTGCTCCTGGTGGTGTGGTGGCTCTGGTTGGAGAGCATCGTTGGGAAGATAAAGCGGCATCAGGCCTGCTGGGGATGATCTTTTTCTGGCCGTTGCTCTTTACAACTGGTGCTGGTGTGCTGCGTCAGGCTGGTCTTGAATCCCAATTGTTTGAGGCGCTAGATGCTGTCGCATTACAACAGCGTTCAGATGTCCATATGGGACCAGTCCCTCCTCATGTTGAGGCTCAGATGCAGCAGGGGGCTGGACCTATGCCTGCTGGCCCACCTCCTCAGACCCCACGTTCAGCCCCTCAACCAGATTCACCTCCAATGAGCTCACCCGGCCAGAAGCGTTGCGGCCATTGTCAGAAAATGAATGATAGTGATGATCTTTATTGCTCATGGTGCGGAACAGCGTTAAAGCCTCAGCAGCTCTATTGTCCACGTTGTAAAGCTGCACTTAAGCCTGGAGCTCCTTTCTGTTCTAAATGTGGTGCTGCATCCCCCCAGTAATATTGAAGAATCTCATTATATGCCCTCACAGTGCTTTTGCTAAGGCAACAGGGCCGGAAAGCTCTTTCTTTTCGGTCCTTCTTTCTTGTATCTCCCAGTTGATCCTATTTGTTACATTTACTGGCTCCAATAGTACCTTCTATTATTAGGGTTTAAATTCGTTCTATAAAGTCTTGTATTATTGGAACATCTCATTCTATAATGGAAAACGTGTTCTGTTATTACTACTGAAAAAAGTAAATGAGAAAAAAATGAGAGATCAAACTGCTAAAACTTTACCAACTATGGAGGAGAGGCAAGATGTAATGACACCTGGAAAGAAGCTATCCCGCGTCAATCGAGGGAGTGTTTACGCTTTACGTTTTGCCCTCCTGGCTACAGTATTACTTTTTTTGTTTGTCACCGGTAACTTGCTTATTCAGTCAATTAATGCTTTTCAATCTGGTGGAAAAATTGGGAATACTGTGTTTAGCCAGGATGGACAAGCGACGAACAACGTGACTGCGGTTGCGTGGTCTCCTGTTGGGGACCGTGTTGTAGCGGCAGGAAAAAATGTACAAATATGGGATGCGCTAACCGGGGCTCATCCAGTAACGTTAAACACCAATGGCGCTGATGTTACGGCCGTTGCCTGGTCACCTGATGCACAACAATTGGTAACGGGCAGTTCACAGATCGTTGTCTGGAATGTGCAGACAAATAAGCAAAAATTTGTCTATACTACTCAGGGCCAGAAAAATTTCTCACCTGAATCGCTACATGTGAATGCTATGGAGTGGTCACCAGATAAAACAATGGTTGCGACCGCCTATACCTATGCAGGCACGGGGAACAAGGCATCAACTCATTGGGTCGATGTTTGGAATGCAGCAACTGGAAAAGCTATTTTCACGTATCGCGGCCATAAAAATGATGTTGTGTCATTGGCCTGGTCGTCGGATAGTAAGCGTATTGCTTCAGCCAGTACCGATGGGGTGTTAGTTGTTTGGGATGCAGGCAACGGAAAAAACGCCGTTAAATATGCAACTACTGGCAAAATCACTTCGATATCCTGGTCGCCGGATGATAAATATCTGGTTTCAGCCACCAAGACGCTTCAGATCTGGGATATAAAGAATCCTAAAAAGCCTGTGGGAACCATCGATACACATACAAATACCGCAACTTCACATGTAAGATGGTCTCCAGATGGTGCTTTCATTGTCTCAACTGATACTGCAGTTCATATCTGGAATGCTACCAGCGGGAATGAGGTTTATACATATAGTGAGCACCATCATCCCGTTAAAGCAGTCGCATGGTCGCCAGATGCTACTTATCTGGTTTCTAGTGATGCTGGCTCCAATAAAGATGGTGATGCTGGCTCCATCAAGGTCTGGCAGGCTTCTTAAACGACATTGTTGGCCTCAGGTTTCTCTCTGACACCACACGCCTATAGAAAGACCCCTGGCAGGGTGACCACGACCACCCTGCCAGGGGTCTTTCTATAAAAGGTAATATTTGAAACACTTCATAGTTTTATGTTCCTTTTTTTTCGGATTCATTTGCTAAATGTCCTATTCGGGTCATGGAGTGAAACAAAATTGCGTTTTATTCTCTCCTATATATGATGAGTTCTATAAGAGCGTTTGATTATGTTTGTGTATTTTGTTGTATGAACGGTTTCAAGATGAGCCATACGGCAGGTTGCATGCACGAATCAACAATTTAAAAAGCAATTCCGGTCTCAAAACGTTGATGTTTCATAGACCTTACTAGTATCACAAATTTGTGTTAAGGAAGCCGCTTAATGAAGAAGAATGCATTGCTCACTTTGCCGGACAATGGTCCCGCAGTGGCAAGTTTGTCATCTGAGACCTCGAGCCACGATTTCGTCGAGTTGAAGCAGATGATAAAGAAGCGTGGTTTGTTAGAGAAACAGCCTGTTTACTATGGATATCGTATCCTTTTATTGACGGCATTACTGGTTCTCAGTGTCGCCTTGCTGTTTTCCGTTCATGTTTTCTGGTTACAACTGCTTAATGCTGTTTTTATGGCCTTTGTTTTTACTCAGATTGGCTTGCTCAGCCACGAAGCAGGACATCGTCAGATGTTCAATCGTTCCTGGAAACATGACATGGTTGCTTTGCTGGGGGGAAATCTGTTTATTGGTATGAGCTATGGCTGGTGGTTAGATAAACATAACACTCACCACAGTCATCCCAATCAGTTAGATATGGATCCAGATATCGAGATTCCGTTTCTTGAATTTACGGGTATGGAAGATGTTTCTCAAATTAGTAAGTTCCGGCAATTTTTAGTGAAGCATCAGGCTTTCATTTTTCTGCCTGCACTGATGACGGTTTCTGCGAGTCTACAGATTAATAGTGTGCGATTTCTCTTACGCAACAAAGCCAAGTATCAGGCTGCTGAATGGGCTTTGATGATTGCGCACTTTGTGCTGTACTTTGGGGCAATCCTATATAATATGAATTGGTGGCAGGCCATCATTTTTATTATGATCAACCAGGCAGCCACAGGCTTTTATCTGGGTTCGATTTTTGCTCCCAACCATAAGGGTATGCCGGTAGTGGAGAAAGAAAGCAAAATTGGTTTCCTGCATCGTCAGGTCATGACTTCACGTAACATCTATGGCAATCCCGTGGTTGATTTCATCTATGGTGGCTTGAATTATCAAATTGAGCATCACCTTTTCCCCAGCATGCCTCGCAATAAATTGAAAGAGGCACGTCATATGATTAAGCTCTTTTGTGAAGAGCATGAGATTCCTTATCATGAGACCTACCCTCTGCAATCATTAAAAGAAATCCTGGTGCATCTGCATCAGATTGGTGCTCCCTTGCGTGGAGCCGCTTAGCACGCGTGTAACTTTGATGCCATGCAATTGTGCGAGCCATGAGTGAGTAAGTGGCATGCACAATTGCATTTTAATTCCATGGCACAAAAGAAGTTAGCCGACTTGATAGGCGAGATCAATTTCGCTGAGAGCTTGTTGAACTTCTTTGTGCCTGATCTCGAGGATGGTATTGAGTTCTTGTAGCTTTTCCAGTGTCCTGGGATCGAACGTGTCACTTATCCATTGTTCTACTTGATTCAACTGACTTTGTTGTTCCATGATCCAGAAGCGAATACGCTGTTGTATCAGAGGTAAACTACTATTGTTGATGGGAACATAGCCGATGAACATTTCTTCTTCAGCATTGTGTTCGAGGGAGATTTGTAGAATGCCTGCTGGTAGTTGATTGGCACCTGTTCGCACCTCACGCACATGAAATTTTCCATACTGCTTGATGGTAATACCGCATTTTTGTAGCGCCTCCATAAAACCCTCCCGACTGGTTATGACATTCTCTATCCAGTATAGTTGTGCGCTCAAATGCTTGCTAGACATGCTTGCAGGCATGTTCATAGTTAAATATCTATGGCTGGTTGGCTTGATTGGTTGGCAATCAGATTGTAGGTTGTTTGCTGGAGCTTTTCGGCCTGTGCTATATCGGAATAACTGGTTGTTTTTCCTCCACTATCCCGGATGCGTAGTTGTCTGGCTGAAAGCGGATAGGGGATGCGTGGATGATTGAGATTATCCACTCCCTCGATCTCATCCAGCAACCACTCGCGGGCAACTCCTTGATCATGTATAAAAAGTCGTTTATCTGTAATGACAAAGTTCCCTTGTTGGTAGCGGATGATTTCGCGGATCAGATAAATACAACATGCCAGTAGGAGTAAGAGTGAGATACAACCAACGGCGCCATAAATGGAAGGGAGGAGGGTGGCACAGACAATCATGATCAACAGGAGGCAAGCCATCGCAATTGCAGGGCGTACTAGAATGATGATATGGTGCCGTGTCTCAAAAAGTGTTTCTTCTTCGTACTCTTCTTGCGTTAGTTCCTCGTCCACAGCGCATCCTATCTTTTTCGTTGTTATGTTGTTATCAAGATAATTGTGCTTTTCGCTTGCCTATAATAATAACATAGCTTGAAAAGGTATGCTAGAATAACTATATTCCTGCTTCTCTATCCACGACTTTCTCCTATCTTCTTATGATTTTGGCATGTTCAAACGTCAAGAATAAAGAGATGGATCGTGGATCTATTATAAATGTTCATGCGTATCTGTTTTATCAAGAAAATTTTATGACGCCAACGAACACCTACATAAACAGAACAATGAACAATATGATTATGATCGGGAGCTTTGAGATGATCGATTGACTTGATGTGATGACTTTCAGATCTTGTCATGATGATGGAATAAGTAGAGGCGTGCACTTGATAGCACGCATGCATTTGTTTATAATGGATGAAAATCTGTTTGAGGGACAATAAATGATGCAACATTCAGATCAAACTTCTTTAACTACTGTGAATGCTCTTGCTTCTGAGCTGGTTTCACCATATCGGCCTGAAGATGTTGATATTTTCGTTGGGGCGGCTCGCCATGAAAAGACACTGAAGTTTATCAAATATGCCTTGTTGTTAGATGCAATCGATGAAGGTTGGTTATATGAGCAACAAGGCTGGATGTTTAATCAGCTTGAGCGTTACCGTGAGGCTTTAGAGGCATTCGAGCGTGCTCGTAATCTGGGATATGCAAATGATGGTTGGCTTTATAAGCAGAAATCGTATGCTCTTGATCAGCTAGATCGCGATGAAGAGGCTTTAGAAGCATGCGAACGAGCACGCCGACTTGGCTATGTTAACGAGGAGTAAACAAGCCTGTGCATGGATACCTGGTGGAACAAATCACCATGGGAACGTGCCCAGGCTTTTTTGACGCCGTAAGTACTACTTTTATAGGGAGATGCTAGCTTTTCGTGCAGCAGATTTTCTATACTGGAGAAAGGAGATAGTCAAGCATTGCCTGATGCTGTTTGGTAAGGATCTATCATGAAGTTGTTTCAAGCGAGCTTAGAGTTTCTGGTTGCGAATCATTCATTGCTTTTTTTAGGTGCGGTGGCGGCATTCCTTCTGACATATGTTTTGACTTTTTGCGTATTGGCCGTATGCCGCAAGTATAATTGGTTCGAACCCGTGGTAGCCCACAAGGTTCATAAAAAATCCCTTCCACGCCTGGGCGGCCTGGCTATTTTTGCGGCTTTTCTCTTCTCCTCTCTCCTCTTTTACCTGCCAACGTTATTTGTGCAACCAGGAAAACAAGAATTTATCTGGGGCCATTCTATATCACAGGAATTGATTATTTATGTGCTGTTTCTGCTGGCTGCGCTATTGATTGTGGCTGTCCATGCCTACGATGATGTTAAAGGCATGAAGCCTTTACCAAAGCTGCTGGCTCAGACTGTAGCCGTTCTCATTTTGATGGGACCGGGATTGCAGCGCTTCCATGGAGTCTTGTTCTTTGGCGTCAATAATCCATTTGTTCATGTTGGACTGGCTTATACTGCTGCTTTACCCTGGTATCAGCAGCCGGAACTGACGTTGTTTATCCGAGAACCGGTTGTGTCATGGTTGGCGATACCCGCTGTCTTGTTTACCTGGTTCTGGTTTGTGGGCATGATGAATGCCATTAATTTTATTGATGGGCTGGATGGTCTGGCTGCAGGAATTGTATCTATTGTAGGACTATTTATTACGATTATTAGTTTTCAACTAGGACAGTATACCATTGCGACGCTGGCCGCCATTTTTACTGGTGCGGTGGCAGGTTTCTTGCCTCATAACTGGAATCCAAGTCGTATGATCATGGGCGATACGGGCTCACAATTCCTTGGACTTGCTCTGGCGATGATCTCGATTATGGGAGGAGCCAAATTTGCCTTGATATTGATGATACTTGGTATTCCTATTCTGGATATTGCCTGGGTCATGCTGAATCGTATACGGCGCGGCCAGAATCCTATGCAGCGCGATCTTCTGCCACAATATTCTCATAAAACACATCTCCATTACCGTTTGCTGTTTGGTGGACTGAACGCTCGGCAGGTGTGTTACATTCTCTATACCGTGACTGCCATCTTTGGATTGAGTGCATTGACATTACCTCGCATCTTAAAATTTGTGGGTTTTGGGCTGGTTGGCTTGATCGTATGTGGGCTCTTCTGGTGGAGTATCTTTCTGCAACAAAAAAAGGCTCAACAGAAGCCACACGATGCTCAGCAAGCTTGAATGTATTTATAACTGTTCAATAGCAGGCGTGAAAATAAGACTTTTGGACAGGGCAAAATAATATGGCTTGACAAACAAATAAATGCTCATTAGACTTTGTACAAGCCGGAATTTATTTGCGGCGATTAACAGGGTAACTATTACTTGATCAAATTGAGGCTTTAGTTGGAGGATAGACAAGCAAATTCTGGTATACGTGAGTCCCGCACCCTTATCTGGGATGTGGCTCGTAAGTCGGGTGTCTCTATCTCAACCGTGTCGCGGGTGCTGAATGGACGTCCAGATGTCTCTATTGCGACTCGTGATAAAGTGCTGGCACATGTGCGGGACCTGGGTTACAGTACTCCCCGCCATGCTCGTGGCATGGCCCGCCCACCTCTTCAGCGTATCGGGGTGAGTATACCTCATGATGAGCATTTTATGGGGATACTGCATGGCATTACCGATGCCTTGAATAAACAAAAAGCTCAATTGGTGCTCTGCTCTTCATCCCTATATTCAGGCTCTAATAGCACATTACTGGAGCGTTTCCTGGGGGATGGGGTTGACGCGGCCCTGTTTGTGTTACCAGCTGAGTCTGATGACGAATTACTCCAACTCCGTCAGGCTGATTTCCCCTTTGTGGTTATTGATCCTCGTACTCCTTTGAGCGATGCTATCCCTACCGTGACCGGAGCCAATATCGGTGGTGCCAGGGCGGCGACTAAACACCTCTTGTCTTTAGGACATCGGCGGATTGGCATTCTGGTTGGTGATGCCAGCTGGTGTATGAGTATTGATCGTCTGGCTGGTTATCACGCGGTGATGTTTTCCACTGGTTTATCACAAGACCCTACCTTGATTCGCGAGAGTGAGTTTACCCTTGAAGGTGGCTATCAGGCAGCCAAAGAATTACTGAGTCTGCCAGATCGACCGACTGCGATCCTGGCTTTTAGCGATGATATGGCGGTTGGAGCGTTGCATGCTGCTGCCGAGCAAGGGCTGTCTGTTCCCGGTGATCTTTCAGTCGTTGGTTTTGGTGATGCTAGCTTTGCCTCTTTTGTTACCCCTACCTTGACGACCGTTCATCAACCGCGTTATGAGGTTGGTTATACTGGTGTCGATGTCCTCTTCCGTAATCGAGCTGAAGCTCGTCTAGATGCCATGCATACCTCTCTTTCAACTCGTCTGGTTGTTCGTCAATCAACCGGTCCATGTCCTTTATCGTAATTGCAAGCTGTTTGCTTCTCTCTTTTGATAAATTGACGCAAGGAAAGTTCTATTTATGCTGACTATAGTGTAAAGCAGAATTGAAGAGAGACAGGTATTTGATGATGAGATCTGATGATGCGCTAGAGTTGGCTCGACCGCGCCTTTTACGCCAGGCTACTGCCTATGGCATTCCGCTGGATGCTGTAGATGATGTTGTGCAGGAGACATTAATTGAAGCCTGGTCACACGTGGATGGATTACGCTCGCCAGAGCGTTTTGAGGCCTGGTTGAGTGGTATCTGTCGCAATGTGTGCTTGCGCTGGTCTACAGGGCATAAACGGGCTCTCCAGCGGCATACGCAGGGACTGGGACAATGGTTGGTTGATCCAGTTCAGCATGATGAGCCATACGGTGAAGAACTGGTGGATGAGCAGGCTAGTGATCCTGTGGATGTGGTGATCAGTCAGGATCTGCGTTGTCTGGTGGCGCGTATGCTCGATCAACTTCCACACGAGTATCGGGTGGCGGTGGAGTTATATTATCTGGCGGAGTTGCCACAGCGTGCTACGGCTTTACGGCTTGGATTAAGCGTAAGTGCTCTGGAAACACGCTTACATCGAGCTCGTCGGCAGTTACGCGACCTGTTAGCACGCGAGTTCCGTGATGATGCCCTGGCCTTTGGTTTCGCGCCTGAAGCGTGCTCAGACCTTAACTGGCATGCTGCGCGCATCCCTTGTCGTCAGTGTGGTCATTATCAACTATCAGGGACCTTTGAAACGTTGCCTGATGGTGGGATAAATTTGCGTACACGTTGTCCTGGTTGTGAAGCTGAACGTGAGACCAGAGGATTAATTCCTTTGCATGGTGTACGTTCAGTAAAACCGGCGCTTAAGCGAGTAGAGCATTGGATTTTACAGCATTTGACTCCACAATTGCAACATGGCTGGCACACGTGTCCCTGGTGTGGACTCTGTGCGCCAATGTTAACCGTCATGCCTATCGAGCAGGCTCTGGCTGGCGACCTGCTGCTGTCTTTACACTGTCCCGGCTGCGATAGAGAGGCCAGTACCTGGGCCTGGAAATGTCTTCATCGTCATCCTGAGATCCAGCATTTTATGCTTACCCATCCACAATGGATCTCACGTTCAGCTCAACCTGTGCAGTTTAATGAACTGTCTGCCTGGTGTCTGCGGTTAGATGATCGTAAAAGTAGGGAGCGCTTACTCCTCTACGTTCATGCCCAGACCCTGGCAGTACTTGCAACCGTCCACGAGTAATCCACAGCCGTCTCTCTTTTACTCATCTGCTTACTCATAGATACGATGCCTGTTTGCTGAGTGCAAGGAAAAGGACAAGTACAGATGCAATATGGACTTTACATGCCCAATCTTAGTGTGGCTGCCGATCCTCGCTTATTGATTGAACTGGCCCAGGAGGCTGAGGTAGCTGGCTGGGATGGTTTTTTTCTCTGGGATCACATTTCACTTGGACTGTATGAGATGGCCGTGGTTGATCCCTGGATTGTTATGGCTGGTATCGCTTCCCATACCAAACATATTCGCTTTGGTCCGCTGGTCACCCCATTGCCACGGCGACGCCCGTGGATGGTGGCTCGTGAGGCACTGGCGTTGGATCATCTTTCAAATGGTCGCTTTATTCTCGGGGTAGGCGTTGGGAACGAGCCATTTTCCCTGGATAATTTTGGCGAGGAGACAGATATCAAACGCCGGGCGGCCATGACTGATGAGGCCCTTGATATTCTGGTAGGTCTTTGGAGTGGTAAGCCGTTTAATTACACTGGCTCTTATTATCAGGTAAAGGATACTGTTTTCCTGCCAGCACCAGTTCATCCTGGAGGCATTCCAATCTGGGTGGCGGCGACCTGGCCACATAAGGCTCCTATGCGTCGGGCGGCGCGTTGGGATGGGGTGGTACCTTCAGCTGGCAATGTGGATAAGCATATAAATGTCGCGACGTATCGTGAATTTGTGACATATATACGTGAGCAACAGGCCACCGCTAAGCCATTCGATTTTCTTTATTATGGCACCACGACTGGCGATGATCCTGGGCGGGATGCTGATACTATTCTCCCATTGGCGGATGCTGGTATGACCTGGTGGTTGGAAGATATGCGTTGTGGAGCTGACTTAGAACAGTGGAACTCTATTGATGCAAGCCGCAACCGCATACGTAAAGGACCACCTCGATTGTAGCTTTGTTATGAGCTGGAGGAGATATATACTCTCTTCCAGCCTTTTTTATTTGTAGGCGTACCTATTCGGAACCCCTGCGCGCAAGAATGCTCTGGTTCTGCTTCGCAGAGCAAAAAATTTCGTGTGGTGGCGCAGAAAATTGTTGGCTGTCCCGACAATTTTCTGCGCCACCACACGAAAAACCTGGTTGATGCCCACGGCATCAACCAGACATGAATAGTTACTTATAGGCAATACAAGTAGAGAATTTATCAATAATCATGAGATATATAGGCGTGCAGTAACGTATTTTAATATAGATAGCACTTGTGGGAACTATTGCAAAGCTTCTGACGTCTTTCTCGTAGATTGAATAAGTCTTTATGGTTTTAATGACGTATTTTTATAACATCTGTTGAAATTGATTATATATCTGGCCTGACGAACTGATAGGTGGAGGACCTGACGGCCTGATGGCATGGATGAATCTGAAGGAGTAGGCTTATGGAACATACACGGATGTCTCTACACAAAGCCTCATTGTTTATCACCAGTTTTTTGCTGCTGGCGATTTTTTTAGTTGCTTGTGGTAGCGCAGCTTCTAATAGTGGCACTTCTACAACCACTAGAGCTCCTTATCGCCCGTCTAGTAGTGGTGGTAATACTAACTCTCAGGCTAGTACGGCCAATAATCAGCCTGGGGCGGCAAAATCGAATTCGGCCAATTCTCAATCAGATGCAGGATCCGCGCAGGGAGGTCCACAGTATTTGATTAAGACGCTGAATGTAACGATGCAGGTAAAAGATACGCGTAAAGTTGCCAGCGATATTCAGACCTGGATCGGCGCTACCGATCCCCGTTCTTCTTCGGCTGGCGGTGAATATACGCAGGTGGCTGACAATTTTTATAATGTAAGTCTGACCTTTTCGGTGCAGGCAAGTATGTATACACAAGTGTATAACCACTTGCGTGACTACAATCTTCAGGGGGCTACAGGTGGCAAGTTAGTGGCATTTAAAGAGACGGTACAGGATGTCTCTAATGATTATGTGGATACCCAGTCACGTATTAAAAATTATAAAGTTGAGCAATCGCGTTTGTTAGAACTGCTTAGCCATGCCCAGTCTGTTGGCGATATCGTGACTGTTGATCAGAAGTTGTCTGAGGTTGAAGGCAATATCGAGAATGCGGAAGCGCATTTAAAGCTATTGTCCAGCCAGGTTACCTATTATACGGTGGTTGTAAGTCTGCAACCAATTATCCCGGGTGTGGTGACACAACCCGCCACAACTCCAGGTTGGACTGCTAGTAGCGTTTTCTCAGATGCGTTTGCCGCTTCCTTGCACTTTGGACAGGCTATACTGACGTTCCTGATCTGGTTGCTGGCTTTTTGCATCTATATCGTCCCAATTGCAATCATTACCTGGCTTGTGAGGCGCTATCGCTCACGTATCGCTAGCGTTTTACAACCGTTGAAGGCCACGATTAGTGCTTCGCCTCCACCACCACAAAGCTAATGTATGTATAGAGAAGTAACTGGATGACAGGCTACCCATAGCTATCATCCAGTTACTTCTCTATACAGTGTTTGATCTGCATGGAATCCATGCCCCGCATACCATTTTTTTTCGCGCCTTCGGCGCTCCAACGGTTTGACGTGTGCTGTCAACAAGTAAGCGAAGCTCACTTGTTGACAGCACACGTCAAAGAAGCATGGGCCCTTCAGGGCCCGCGTGCGGCTGGCTGCACACTCCACGATAAGAGCGGAAACAAACACTATCTTAATATTGTATCTGCTTGACCGCTGGTACCAGGCGGCCTCCGCAATTGCCGCAGAAGGTATCGCTGAAATAAAGATCGGCATTGCATTGAGGACAATTATAATCTGGTTGTTCTATTGCGCTTGCATAATTTGCCTGTGGGATGTGGGTGGTAGGAGGACGGAATACTGCTCTAGGAGCTGGTTGCGGGGTCTGGTGTTGCGCTACGTGTAACGGAGATATCCAGGAAGGCGCTGGACTGTAACCATGCATTCCCTGTTGACCATAGGCAGATAAAGGTTGTACAGGTGCCATACTGGCGGGTGGTAGCACAATTCTATGGGTTGCCGTTCCACAGAAATTACAAAAGTTATCGTCGTTTTGCAGGCGTTTAGCGCAGATGCCACAAAACGTTTTCTTTCTCCTGTTGAGCAGGAAGAAAACGAGCAGGAAGGTTGCTATGCCGCAGAGAAATACTGCCAGGTAAACGTAGCTGATAAAGGCTAGCGTTATCGCTCCTTCCAGACCGAGTATTGATGCCACAATTATATCTCCCTGTCTAAAAACTCGCCTTGCTCTTCTAAACTTTATGTACCCTTCTTACGATATAGTACACGAGCCTTGTTGGTTTGGTCAATAGAAAAGGTATTTTTGTGGCCCAGATTACCTTTTTCTGTCTGTTTTTAGTCTGGATGTGGGTAGTAGGTCAGCTACGCATTTTTATGTGTAAGTTCAGATAATTATATATTTTGCTTAGCAGGTCTCCAGAGGGGCGAGTGCAAGCAAATTTTGTATTACCTGTAAAAGTTCTTCAACATCAAATGGCTTAAATACCACATCGACGCTAGGTGTTTTCAAGGCATCTATCTTTTCCCGGAGTTGGTGATCTCCTGCTGTACTTAGTAATAAGGGTATAAAAGAGGTATCTGGATGTTGGTGAACCATTTCTAAATATTTCCAGCCAGCCTCTTTGCCTCCAATCATCAGATCCAGAATGATCAGATGGGGCTTGATCTGTTTTATGGCTGTGAGATCATTATAAACCGTGTCATGGGTGTAGACCTCATAACCTTCTGTCTCCAGGAGCATGCGATAGAGTTCTAAAATATCTGGCTCATCTTCGATGACAAGAATTCGTGTCGTCACGTTTATACCTCAAAAAAAGACTGTTTATCCCAGTCTGGCGTATAAAAAATAGCATACGATTTTATAAGAGTAATTTGACCTCTATCGTAACTATTCAGGACCCTTGCGAGCTAAAATGCCCCTGCTCTGCTTCGCAGAGCAAATGTTTGTGATGTCGTTGCGGAAAATGTCGGCACTGCCGACATTTTCCGCAACGACATCACAAACATTTGTCGATACTGGAGGCATCGACTGGTTCTGAATAGTTACTTTCTATCCTTTGGGATGAAATTCCAGTTTATATGCTAATCCTGATAATTGATAAATCTTTTTTGTGAGCTTATAAGTAAGTAGTATATCAGAATATCTGACCTCTTGTGTGTTCAATATCTATTCACTTTTATTTATGCGTTTGTATAGAAGGCTAGGGGCTCTTATCTGACTCTGTTCTCCTTGCTGTATGCTGGTGTTGTGCATCAATCTATAGTATTTATGGGCCAGGCTTTTTGTCAGTTACAACCGGGCGCATTTTCTTAGGTATTGTATATGTAATGATTGTTTGTGTTATCGTTATGCAATAACTGTTTAATATAGTGCCTGATGGAATTCCTGACCACCTTTTGCCCTGCTGATGCGACTTTATGTTAGCGGTGCCTGCTTGTTGGTAGAACCACTATAAAGAGAGTATAAGCGCGTGCTACATCCCCAATGAGGGTGAGCATCAAGCAGGCTTGTAAGTTATAATACTGTCAATGACGTGTTGCTTGCAAATATGACGCGCAAAATGGTGAAAGAATTAAATGAGTTAGCATGTTTAGTACTCTTTTTCTGTCAAATGGTTACCTCTGTAATTTTATCTCGTATTAGACAAGTGTAGTGTTTGCGCAATCTATGAATGTTGCGGGCATCTTAAGATGTAGACATATTGAGTGTAGAATGATTATATGAATAAAACGATAGAAACTGGAAAGTCATCATCGAGTCAGTCAGTAGGACATAAGTATGCTCGGCCCTGGTTTATGATTTTTTGTGTACTGGCTATTGTCGTATGCATTTTGTTGAGTACCACGCCCATTTCGCGCCTTGGGCACCTTGGTTATACTGGCCTGACTGAAGATATAGCAACTCCCCGTGGTTTCTCTCCTCCAGCGTTGCCCTGGTTGACTGGTTGGGGACGATGGCTGCCGATGCATTTCACGCATTCGGATCCTGTGGCTTTGTATCTAACGGGCAATATTGAGATTCTCTTGTTGCTGGCCATGGCATTTGTCCTATATGGGCTGGCAGCATACTTTATTGTGAAGCGTGCTCAGCCTGAGCAGGTACCAACCATACGCCGCTGGATGTGGATTGGTGCAATTGTCGCAGGACTCATCTTTGTCTTGACCCCCGGTATGGCTTCAAAGGATCTTTTTGTTTATGCAGATTATGGCAATCTCGTGGGGGCGCATGGAGCAAATCCATATTTTACAACCCCGAGACAGGTTGCATTTGATGATCTCCTGACACATATTGATGGATGGAGTGAGGCTTCGTCTGCTTATGGTCCTGTGTGGGTCTATCTTGCTGGCTCTCTTTCGTTGATCTTTGGTGACCATCCCCTACCATATTTTTATATTTATCGCTTTCTGGGTCTGGCTTGCCATCTGTTGAACACTTTTTTGATTGGGCGTATCCTGCGCACTACAGGCCGTTCAGAACGTACTGTGACCATTGGCATGTTTCTCTACGCGCTCAATCCTTTAATGCTCTTTGAAGGGCCTCTGGGTGCTCACAACGATGTTTTTATGAGTACGCTTTTGTTATATGGCTTTGATTTGTGTATTACTGCGAATAAGCGCGGTTTTACGCAGGTCAAAAATTATTGGCCCGCATTGGTAGTACTCACCCTGGGAGTGCTGGTGAAGTTTACCTCCATTCCTGTGATTTTCTTTTTCTTGTTAGTATTGGCAGCCAAAACCCTTGGAACTCCACATACTCCGGTGCGTGAGATGCCCTGGTTTGCGGCTATTAAGAATGTGGTTATCGCAGGTGCCTTGTTCGCTGGTATTGCGCTGCTGGCATATTTGCCCTTCTGGATTGGTCATGGTCTGGGAGAGATCGTGCGCAGTTTTGGAACGCCACCATCCTCTAGTGGGGCGCAGAACTCCTTAATGCGTGTGGCTATGAACTGGCTGCAACTTCGCCCGACTATGAAATCGAATTCGCTGGTTGGCTTTGCCGCCCATGCATTGGCAAATCGTGGCTTCTGGAGTAAAGTCGATATCCTGGTGATGGGTGTGACTATCCTGGTTGGTGCCTGGTATGCCTGGCGTTCACCTTCGATGCGGACCCTTGTTATTGGAAGCCTGGCTACGATGACAATCATTCTGCTCGTGACCCCCTGGTTTTATTCCTGGTATGTGGTCTGGCTGGTTGCTCTGGCTCCCTTAACCCTGGCATTCCCTCAAGGTCGCCTGACAAGGGCACTGCTCGTATTTTGTCTGGTGTTTTCCGCGAGCTCCTTACTAACGTACATGAATCTGGTGTTTTTCCGCTTTGGTGGCTATCAATTAGGGATTCGCTATTTCTTGATGATGCTGTTTCCTGTTCTTGCTGGCGTCCTTGTTTACCTGTATGGTCGCCTGAAAAAAGACAAAGAGCCCGCTTTAAATGCCGCATCAGTAGATATGGTTACTGAAAATGCCAGTGTCGCCGCAAAATAATATTATCTTGTGATTTTACATCGGAAAAACTCATAGAAAGAGGCTCGTTTCATAGGTGAAACGAGCCTCTTTCTATGAGTTTTTTCGTTTTCATTGATCCCTCTTGACTTTATCATGACTGCATCGTAAAATTATGACTGTATGGTCAGGCAAGGAATATATGGTCAGGAATTAACCAGGCGCCTCTATAAGTAATTGTTTTGTGCCAATGAAGGCCCCTACAGCGAGATAGGTGCTTTACTGCCTCTACTCCTACCTACTTTGTTTTAATCAGCCTTTCTGTGACCTCTTTTTGATGAAATAGTTACGAATTGATAAGGATGCTTGATGAGCGCTTTAGAAACCAATACTTCTGGTGAGATTTCGGTAGATACGACCGATGCTCCACGCTATACCAGACGTGAGACACTTTTAACTATGGCTGGTGTGCTGCTGGTGATGCTGTTGGCCTCCCTGGATCAGACAATTGTTTCGACTGCGATGCCACATATTATCTCGGAATTCAATGGACTGGATCGCTATACCTGGGTGACCACCGCTTACTTGCTGACCTCCACCGTGATGATCCCGATCTATGGTAAGCTCTCTGACTTGTTTGGACGTAAGTCGATTTTCCTGGTGGGTGTTGTCCTCTTTTTAGTTGGTTCAGCCATCTGTGGTATGGCTCAATCTATGAATCAGTTGATTCTGTTCCGTGCGTTCCAGGGACTGGGCGCGGCGGCTTTGATGCCAATTGCGATTGCGGTAATCGGCGACCTGTTCCCTCCTCGTGAGCGTGGTAAATGGCAGGGTTTGACCGGTGGTGTCTTTGGTCTCTCTTCGATTGTGGGACCTGCAGCAGGTGGTTGGATTACTGAAAATGCCAACTGGCGCTGGGTTTTCTATGTAAATCTGCCAGTAGGCATTGCGGCCCTATTAGTACTGATCTTCTTGATGCCTTCTCTGCGTAGAAAAGTGACGAATGTCTCGATTGACTACTTAGGTGCGGCTTTACTGATTGTTGGTACTGTACCATTGATGCTTGGATTTACCTGGGCCGGTACTCAATATGCCTGGCTCTCAATCCAGACTATTGCTTTGTTTGGGCTGTCACTGGTGGGTTTTGTGACTTTCTTTGCTTACGAGGCTTACCTTGAACGTAATGGAAAGCAACCAATCATCGATCCTAGCCTGTTCAAAAATAACATCTTTACCATTTCCATTGCGATTGCAATGATTACCAGTATGGCGATGTTCGGCGCGATCTACTTTCTGCCTCTGTTCGCACAGGGCATCCTGGGAATCTCGGCGACGAATAGTGGTTTGCTGCTCTCGCCTATGATGTTGTCCTTGATCGCAGCCAGTGTTTTGTCTGGTCTGCTGGTCTCGCGCACTGGTAAATATAAAATTATCGCTATTGTTGGTATGGTTATCAGTGTGATTGGTGCATCTTTGCTGTTACGCCTGAATGTCAATTCGGGGGCTAACGATCTCTGGGTTTCGATGGTGGTGATGGGATTTGGCATTGGTTGTGGTATGTCGCTCTATACCTTGATTGTCCAGAATGCACTACCTGACCGTATCGGGCAGGCAACCTCTGCTCTGACGTTTTTCCGTCAGATTGGTGGTACGATTGCTTTGTCTGCTATGGGATCTGTGATGACTTCTGCCTACCAGCCAGCTTTCCGTAGTGCTGTGCCGGCATCGGTAAAGCAGTTTGCTACAACTGTTCAGGAGCGCTATCATAAGGACGTGCTGGGCATTTTTGACAATCCTAATATTCTGCTTTCGAAGGATACGCAGGAAAAGATCTTGCATAGTTTTCAGCAGTTTCCTGGGGGTACGAAGATTTATGATCAGATCCTGGAGGCTGTAAAAGTAGGTTTGTCTCAGGGTATTCATAATGTCTTTATCTTCAGCGTATGCTTTATGGTTGCTGGCTTGTTGATGGTCTTCTTCCTGAAGGAAATTCCTTTACGTAGCGGTCGTGGTAAAGTCAATGCTGATAGCGTTACTGAAGGCGTGAATGATGGCTCGGAATCGTTCAGCCCTGCCATTATGCACTAGACTAGTCTCTTCCAGTTGCATACTATTCAATCTAGCGAAGCCAGGAGCAACTCTCCTGGCTTCGCTATGTTTTTTGTCTAGTCTATGTGGTGTTGGCATGTTAGGAAACAAACAAATGTTTATTTATGCGGCTTTTGCAACTTTTGGCCGTAGTGTGAGTTGTTCAGCGGATGAGAAAATGGTGGTGCGTAGGAGAAGTCCGCTGATGAGTCCGGTGAGGGTGCTGGCGGCAAAGAGCATAGCTATAGCGGCAAACTGATATTCGGCGGCGTAGATTGGATTGGCTCCGGCGAGCAACATACCACTGGCCAGTCCTGGAATGAAGACGATGCCGAGTGAGCGCAAGGTATCTACGGCAGGAATGATGCTGGCATAGACTGTATTATTCAGATAGGTTTCGATGACGGTTGCGGGTGGCGCCCCTAGTGCCAGACCAGCCTCAATCTGCCCTACATGGGATTCGATTTCGGCCCGGAAACGGTTGAGGGCGAGTGAGTTGGTGCGCATCGAGCTTGAGATAATCATGCTGCCAACCGGAATCAGATTCGCGATTTTGGGCTCGATAACTCCTACCAGGGCCATGACTATGATAGTGATACCCGAACCTATGCCGATGGCCAGAAGCGATATTTTAAAGGCGCCTGGTAGGCCTTTGCCGCGTTTATGCGATAGCACGGCGGCGAAGACGCTCATCATGGCCAGGACCAGATAACCAAAGACGATAGAGGTATTGATAATAAGGACCAGGATGATGCCGACCAGCAGAATCTGCACAAAACCACGAATCATTGACGTGATGGTTTCTCGGGCTACCTTCACGCGATTGAATGAAGCGATGAGTACAACTATAAGTACGAGCACTGAGGCTGCGGCAACCTGGATTAAACCATTGATGACCTGGGGTGAGGTCATAGATGTCAGTATGTCATGCAATAGTGTCATGTAAGACCTCTTTTACCGTTCCGATGCGTTCTATTTTTCCACTTTTAATCACAGCAACACGATCAGCCAGCCGGGCCGCCTGTGCCATATCATGGGTAATAATGATATTGGTTAAGTCCTGGCTATGCATAATCGTATTGATCAGCTGCTCGACGCTCGCACGGGCATCCTCATCCAGGGCTGAGGTAGGTTCATCGAGTAAGAGGACATGGGGATCATTGATAAGCGTGCGGGCCAGTGAGACGCGGTGGGCTTCACCACCGGATAGGCCGTTGATATCCCGTTTCTCATAGCCGGCTAGTTGTACATGCTCGAGTAATTCCTTGACGCGCGTCTCCGAAACCTGCTCCCCACGTGAGCGTGGTCCAAAGGTGATATTGTCCGTGACAGTACCTGGAAATAAGTAAGCGGACTGCATAACCATACCAACTTTACGACGCAGTACCCGTGGTGACATCGTCGTGTAGTCCACGCCATCTAACAGTACTGTCCCGCTCGTTGGTTCATCCAGGCGATTAAGCAAGCGTAAGAACGAAGATTTGCCTGAGCCAGAAGGTCCGACGATTGCTAATGTCTCACCTTTATGTACTGCCAGTGAAATATCATTGACAATCGCTTTGTCTCCATCGACAACCCTGCGCAAATTTTTCGCCTCCAGAACGATCTTTTCTTGATCTAGAGATGTAGCTGTATTCATCTATATTATTCTCTTGCCTCCGAGTACAAATGTGCTCATTATCATAGCACAGGAACTGTGCTGTCTATTTATACTCACGAGCAAGTATCTCATCTGGACTAAACTGGCAGTGGGTGGATTGAGTTTTGCTCAACCTCTTGCCGCTTAAGCCTTTTTGGCGGTAATTTTATTGATCACATTACGCACCTCCTGGGCCACCTCAAGTAAGGCGCTATCTCTATCAGCCCAGGCGGAAATAGGTTTATGGTTGCGGGGAAGTGCCAGCAGACCAACGAAATTTTTATCCTCTTCCCAATTAGCGGTTGGTTTGATCAGGATAGGGATAACCCAGGTCAAGCCCTGGTCGCGCCTTGCGATCGCTGGTTTGAGTTCGTTTTCGTACAAGCTATCGGATGCAATGAAATCCGGGCTTACCAGGAAGAGCACAATGTCAGCAGCATTTAAATATTCCGTTAATCTTTGCTCACTGAACTGGCCGGCCAGGGCGTTATCAAAGCGCGTGAGTTTAATTATGCCCAAACGCTTCATGGTAGTAAAATGCTTATCTAATCTTTCGTAAATCTCTTTGTCCTCGTTCGCATATGAGACAAATATTGATATTTGTCTATTTGTTGAGGTTGCCTGACCTTCAGCTTTATTGGCCCTACCCATTACTACCGGAGGCTTGATAAGATCTTTCCATGTAATTTTGCTGGCATTAATACCCTGACGTGTGAATAGTTGTGGGTTGTGCTCTTCAGGGATATTTTTAATTTTAAGTTGAGTGATACCCTGATCAAATGAATTTTGTAGTGAATTTCCAAAACTCAAGGCCTGATAAAAACGAGAAATAAATTCGATAGCGGCTTGATCGCTAACTTCATAATTCATCCCAATCACCACATCAATATCCTGAGCAAGCATCTGAGCTTCTTGATATGAGTGACATGCGTTTAGCACGACCATATGTACACTATCTATAAAATTGCGCATAAGAGCTTGTAATGTTACACCTGGGATGGGTCTGATGGTTCGGTCTGGGCCTTCTAAGAGAAGTTCTCCTGTCTCTGTACCATGACCACTAAAATGGACAATGTTAGGATGATATATGTTCATGAATTCGAGGAGTGTATTATCCTCTACCGCCCATTCATTTTCAACTTTGAAATGATCTCTATTGCTGCCATGGCGAATATTTTCTTTAATAGTACGGTTTTCAAGATCTAACTGCAATCTTCCTGTTTCGGTAGGAGAGGCGGCTAGAAAAAGTATCTTTACTATGTCTTTCTCGTCCATGAGTGTTTTTCCTTCGGGTGTGTCTGATCTTCACGATCTTCAAGTCTGAGTTTGCGCGCCTCTGGCTCGAATTTTTGCTTGTGTGGTGCCAGAAGTGTGCGCACCTCTGGCACCACACAAGCAAAAATTCGAGCCAGATAAATTGATACATTTATATTTATAACTAATCTATGCAAGATTATATAAGATGGTAAGCCGGGTTTCAACCTGAATGCATAAATTATGTGGGAATAAGAGCAATATTGATGTGCTTTGATAAAGTGCTTTGCTGGCAATGGTTGAATTAGTAATTGTATGTTGCTATGCCATATACTAGCTGTAGGTTGGGGATGAGATTGGTGGGCTGGAAATTGCTTTGTTGCTGTCGTGATCATACCTTGAAAGGAAGTACAGATGAGTATACATAGTTGCGTGATTAGTCCTCATCTCAAAAGTTCGCTTTCGCCACATGCGCAGGATGTAGAGAAGAGTCAAGGTAAATATGGACGTCTCTTTCCTGAGTTGCCTGCCCTTTCGGTGGATGAGCAGGTGCTTTTACTGCTTGGACGCTCTGGTTCGGTGATGGATGCCAGTACAGCTCCTTCACCAGATATGCAGGACACTTCAACTGATAATCCACGTATTCCAGCTGGATTTACTTTTTTGGGGCAATTTATTGCGCATGATATTACTGCTGATCGTAGTCTGTTACTGCATCATGCGCGTCTCAATGAATTGCGGAATTTTCGCCGTCCACGCCTGGATCTTGAGTGCCTGTATGGTGCTGGACCTTCGGGCGATCCTTTCCTGTATGATCTGGATGATGCCGATAAGTTTTTGCTGGGCATCAATGATTCTGGTGCGCTAAATGATGTGCCGCGAAATCGACAGGGGCGAGCACTGGTAGCGGATCCGCGCAATGATGTGCATCTGTTTATTTCTCAACTTCATCTGGCGCTGCTCAAGTTTCATAATCAGGTGGTTGACGCCTTACGTTTGCAGCAGGTACCTGCCGCCTCAATCTTTGATGAGGCACGGCGCCTGGTACGCTGGCATTATCAATGGATTATTGTCCATGAATTCTTGCCTCTGACTGTAGGCGATGACTTGATGGAGAATATTCTCGAAATAGGTCCACAATTTTTTACTCCTGAACCAGATGAAGATCCATTTATTCCCGTAGAGTTTGCGGATGCGGCGTATCGCTTTGGGCATAGCCAGATTCGGTCGCGTTATCTCTTAAATAGCCGTGGCGCCAGCGGCCAGGTCTTTCCCGACTGCGCAGGAACATGTCCTGTGGATCAGGCTCGGACGCTAGAGTGGTCTTATTTCTTCAAGATTCCTGGCGCGGCCCTACCGCAGGCCAGTAAGCGTATTGATGCAAAGCTGGCCCATCCTCTGATTGAGTTGCCTGCCCGTGTTGTCGGTGATACGGATATTCCAGAACAGAAATCTCTGGCGTATCGCGATCTTGAACGGGGAGAGGCGCTTGGTTTACCCTCAGGTGAGGCTATTGCTCGTTTGATGGATGTGGCTCCATTGACCGCAGACCAGATAGGATTGTCTGCTATGGGGTGGGAAGGTGAGACCCCGCTCTGGTACTACCTGCTTAAAGAGGCTGAAGTTTACACTGGTGGCGAGGCAATGGGACCTGTTGGTGGTCGTATTATTGCTGAAGTTTTGCTTGGTCTCCTGGTGTGTGATCCTACCTCCTATTGGCATGCTCCAGATGGTTGGTCGCCTACCTTGCCGGCTGCCACTCCTCAGGATTTCACGATGGCTGATCTCTTGCGTTTTGCCGGTGTAGCATAAGCGTTTCAATCAAAGAGCAGAAAGGTTGTATGCATCAGGTTGAATGAACATGTTATAGTTGTAGAGATTATTGTAGATATGCTCGACGAGTAACTGTTAAGGAGCCAATGCATGCAATCTTTAAATATTGTATTTACTGGTAAGAATCAGGTGGAGGTTAATGAGGAGCCAATACGTGAGTTGAAGCCAGATGAGTTTTTGGTCCAGGCGACAAAATCATTAATCAGTACGGGTACCGAAGGTATCTGTCTTGGGCGCCTGTTTGATCCAGGTACTCATTGGGATCAGTGGGTGAAGTATCCCTTCCATACCGGTTATAGTCTGGTTGGACGTGTGGTTGCGGTCGGTACGCAAGTGCAGCATGTACATGAAGGTGAGCGTGTAGCCTTGCGCCTCCCGCATAGTCAATACCACGTGGTGGGACCGGATGAGGTAGTTTATCATATTCCTGAAGGGGTTTCAGATGAAGATGCGACCTGGTTTCATCTGGCGACCATTGTGCAGAACGGAATTCGTCGTGCTCAACATCAACTGGGGGATAGTGTGGTCGTGATTGGCCTGGGCTTATTGGGACAACTGGTGGTGCAGTATACGCGGCTGTTGGGGGCTCAGCAGGTGATTGCAATTGATGTGGCTGAGAAACGTTTAGAGATGGCGCGTGCCCATGGAGCTACAACTGTATTGCAAATGGGGGCCGCCGAGGCACGTGAGCATGTCCTCGCGTTAACAGAGGGGAAGGGAGTTCATGTGGTCTATGATGTCACTGGCGCAGCCCCCGTCTTTAGTCATGCTCTGAGTCTGGCCCGCAATTTTGGTAAGATCATTATACTTGGAGATACAGGCTCGCCAGCCGCTCAGCAACTGACCGGTGATGTGATCAGACGTGGACTGAGTATTATTGGCGCCCATGATGGCAATCCTCCATCCGTTTCAACCGATCATGCTTACTGGTCTCATCTGCGTATGGGTGAGTTATTTTTTACGTACGTGGAACGTGGGGATATGCACGTTAATGACCTGGTTACACACCGTTTTGCACCCACGGCCGCCCCTGAAGCTTATCGTTTGCTGCGTGAAGAGCGCGCGACCGCAATGGGTGTAATATTTGATTGGCAAGAACTGTGACTTCGTATAGACAATGATTAGTGAAGCAAAACAAAAATGTTTCTACTATCGTAGCGGAAAAGTGTTGGCAGCATTGCTAACACTTTTCCACTACTGAGGAGAATATGTTTATGTCGACAAGCATTGCACTGGCCCAGTTGCAGTCCGAGGTAGACCCAAAACAGAATCTGGCGAAGGCGGTAGATACTATTTATCGAGCCGCCGCTCGTGGCGCTCAACTGGTGATCTTTCCAGAAATTTTTATGGCCCTACTCGCTAAAGAAAAATTTAATGCTGCTTACGCCCGTAGTATCTCGCAAAGTTTGGATGATTTTTATGTGACCGGTTTGCGTGAGGCGGCTGAGCAGGCCGGTATCTGGGTGGTCAGTGGTATGTTGGAGACGGCCGAGCAGATGGGAGATAAAACGTATAATACCACGGTCATTATTGATGATCAGGGTACCCTGGTTTCCTCGTATCGTAAGACCCATCTCTACGATGCCTTTGGCTTTCAAGAGTCGGCGGTCTTTGCCAGTGGTGAACAACTATTTACCCCGCTTGAGACGCCATTTGGTCGCATGGGATTGTTTGTCTGCTATGAACTACGCTTTCCTGAAATTGCCCGTTATCAGATGGAGCAGGGAGTGGATTTCTTTGTGATGCCCTCCGCCTGGGTTATTGGGGCGCTCAAAGAGCTGCACTGGCAGCATCTGGTAGCGGCGCGAGCAATTGAGAATACCGCTTATATGTTTGCCTGTGATCAGGTAGGCAATGTATATCTGGGGCGCTCGCTGCTAGTTGATCCATTGGGTGTGGTGCTGGGTGAAGGAACCGAGGGCGAGTGTGTCATTTATGGTGAACTTGATCTGCAGCGACTGGCTGCTGTACGCCAGATGGTACCAGCCTTAACGCACCGGCGTCCCGAGCTATTTCAACGCTAGTGCTGTGCATCGAGCTGAAAGAGCGGACGTTCAGCAAGCAGGGTAAATGTTTTAGGTATGCCGATATCATCGATCTTGCTATTGGGTTCTTCATCCAGGCGGCGAATAAAGAGTCCGGCGGCTGCAAAGGCGGTCACTATCTCTCCAAGTCCCCATTGTCGGAGATAGACCTGTTGTGGTGCCTGCTGCGCCCCTTCAGGTAGATGTTTGCTAAAGGCAACGTTACTGGTATGCAAACCTTTATCAAAATAGTTGCCGTCCACTTTATGCTTTTTACCTTTTGAAGTGATCAATTTTGTCGAGACCGGATGGAAATCCTGTAGTAACAGTTGACCACCTGGACGGAGTAGCTGTTGAACCAGTTGCGCTAATGGAGTAAGGTCCACAAAATAATGCAGGATACCAAGCTCCATAAAGACGAGATCATAGCTACCTGTCTGTTCCTCGATGGGGAGATTGAGCACATCTGCCACTAGATAGCGCAGCTTTACGCCAGCCGCAGCAGCTACTTCACGCGCATACTGGGCATTCTCCTGTGAGATATCTACAATTGTTACATCTGCCCCCAATAGTGCCATCGCGATGGCCTTACTTCCATGTGAGCCCAGGAGATTGATGATTGTCTTGTCCTGTAACACTGGCAAATACTTGCTGAGGGAAGCTAAACGTGTCCAGGGATCTTTCTGAATGCGTGCCGCCATGGCTTGAGGCGTTCCATGGCGATGAACCCAGGCATCATAGGCCACCTGATTCCAGGCGGCCTGGTTAAGCTGGCTGTTCTGTTGCTGCAATTGTCGCATATATAATTTGATTGCCTGTCGATCCGGATTATCAGCGGCTAATGTTTGCTCATAAGAATCTGGCGCTTTCACCCAGATTTTTTTATGATCATGTTCTATTGCCAGACGATCCGGATCGGTTACGACGACTGTATTGAGGTAGCCAATTATGACTACTTCTAAATCTTGATAATAGACGCGAAAAATTTTAGCACTTGCCTGGGTCTCTAACCCACTATCTGCGTGCAACGCCTCATAAGCCAGTGGCATCAGATCCCACTGGAGCGAAATTTCTAGCTTATCTACTCTGCTGATAGGGAGTATACCCTGTGCGAACAGGGCGGAGGAGCCAATCAAGGTATAGTCGGCTGAAATATCTTCCAGCGTGTTGTTCACTGACAAAAGAGCCTGCCACCACTGAATTTCGGACACCAATGCTTTCACCTCAAAGAAGAATTTTTTCCATTTTATACCATCTCTTATGGAATAGATAGCAGAAAGATGGTGCTTGAAAAAATGGTACAATACCGCATAATAAATGAGAAGATTATCTAATACCATTCCATTGCACCTGCTTGTCTTCAATGGTATATTCAGTTATACTATGCATTAATTGAAACATGAGAATACGCACTTGAGCCGTTGGGTACTCATGTTGCTTTGTTATTATTGGAGAGGATTATTTCTTTTATATGAATCAAAATCCTGAGCAGCCTCGGCAAAACGACTATTCGCAATATCCGCCGTATGAGCCCACACAGGCTGCAACACCCTATGATCCACAGGCGGCTCCCCCTGCTTATCCTGGCCCGGGTTATCAGCCACCACAAACACCAGGAAGTGGAGCGTCCCAGTATCCTGTCCAATCTCCTTATGGGGATCAATCACCGTATTCCACTCCGAATGCTTATCCACAAGCTGGTGGACAACCTAACTCGTCTGGTATGTATCCGCCGCCTGTTAATCCTTACGCGCCCAATAATGTGCCCCAGTTTCCAGGTCCAGGCTATCCACCGCCAACTCCCAAGAAGAGCAAGACCTGGCTCTGGATTACGCTGGGTGTTGTTGGGGTACTGCTGGTCGCATTGATCGTTTCTTGCTCCGTTTTTGCTAATGGAGTCTTCAACATTGCAAAAACAATTGCCACCCCTACAAGTGTGTATAACAATCAAAATACAGATAGTACTCCAACAGTAGGTAGTACCCCAACCGCTGATACTTCAAATTCAACGGGAACGACCAATACTGAGACATCAAACACGAATAATGCTAAAATTGGTGATACCCTTGCCATGCAGGGCGTTGATTGTACTATGACTCTGGCCAAGCATATTGATGGTGATACATATTCCCAACCCAAAGCTGGCAAGGAATTTGTGCTTGTACATGTCAAAATTGTGGATAAAAGCAATCCTAAGGGGCATTATAATCCGCTTGATTTTCATCTGATTAGTTCTAATGGAGCCAGAGTAACCCATTCGTACCTTGTTCCAAGTGCATATTCAGATCAGTTGAGTTTTGGTGACATGAAAGTTGGCTCTACAGCTGAAGGTGATCTGATATTTGAAGCGCCTGTTGGTGATCATGGTCTAAAGTTAGACTGGACTCCAGTCTCTAATGACTTTACTGACAACCCTGGCGTTGCTCAATGGAACCTGGGTTTATAGTCTGTTATAACATCATCGTATCCAGGGCGTCCCTGCCAATGAAGCAGGGACGCTTATTTTATTGGTTGGATGGGCGATCAGGCTAGAATTGACATTCTGGTTAGCGCATTTTCAAAGGAGACATCAACCTTATCGTCTCCTGTGACGTAGCGCCAGAGTCTTGCGCGCTGCATATGTTCCAATCGGGCCTCATTTCCCTGCCACGTTTGATAGCCTTCGCGTATGATCTGACTCACCTCTGGACTGCTATAGTCGTCGGTATTAAAAAGCCCACGCTGTACCTGTCCGGGACGTAGTCTGAGCTTGAAAACGTAGCGTGTCTGGTCGGTACGATTTGGCTGCGCACAATGCCAGATGCCATGGTGCATAAATACAATGGTACCGGCTTTAGCTACCAGCTGGCGTTGTCCGACGATGTTTTTGTAGCGTGCAATACTGGATGTGTTTGTTTTACGGAGATGTGAACCCGGGAGGACGAGGGTTGGTCCCATTTCGGCAGGCGCATCGTGTGCGAAATAGAAGGCCTGCACATCAAATGCATATGGGCGTACATCAATGATCGAGTCGGCATGCCACTCCTGTGCCTTTAGCTGGCGCGCTGGAACCACATGGAGAAACGAGTGATCATAGCCAGGATTGACGCCGACAAAACTTTGAATCGCGCCTTTGACCTGAGGCTCCTCAAAGACCTGGCGTAAGACCTCGGTCTGGTGCCAGAAGTTGGAGCCAGAGCTTTGCCAGCTTTTCTCTGCTGCTAAAACGGCTGTATTTAAATGCTGAGGTACAACATTCTCAACCATCAGAAAGCCATCAGTGACAAAGTGTGCCATTTGTTCGGCTGTAAGCAGGTGGTGTCGTTCTACTTTACTCATGAATGGTCACCTTTCGTTCCAGCACATATTCATAGGGTAGATTATTGCTTTCGTGTTCATGCCCGGGTGTGGGCACAGGAAGGGTAGCTAATTGGATCACATTCCAGCCAGCACGCATAGCAGCCAGCACTGAACCATAAGGTGGTTCCTGCTCATCCCCTGACTGCATTGGCAGATCCTCATCTGAACTGGCACCATCGTATAGTGACCAGGCAATCGTTTTGGATGCCAGATCAGAATTAACCAGGTGGAGAATCAATATCTGTTGCCGAACCTCACTCATCTTCAATACCTCCTCTTTGAGCTCACATGTAATTTTATTTGAAGCACACTATGATCTTGATCTGCTTTAAAGATACCTTCTGGACTCCTGAAATCCTATCTTTATATCCGAGCAATTTGTGTCTGATAACGACTTTTGGCGGCACTTTGTGCTTAAAATGTTATAATATTATGCTAGTTATCTGGCGGTGGGAACATCTCTGCTTTCCATGGTCAAGCACACGAAAATATATATGTAATTAAGGAATTATGATTGACACAATTCATCTCCGATTACTCAACCATCACATTGTGTTATTGCAGCCTCCCCAGTGGCAACTGCCAGATGTACAGAGCCATTTCTGGCGTTTTTACATGAATGACCGTGCTGGTGCCCAGCTCGATTTCCAGGGTACTCCTTATCCGCTAGAGGCTGGGAAGCTCTATATTATTCCAGCTGAAGTACGTTTTAGTACCCGGTTGGATCAGCCAGTCAGGCACTTTTTTGTGCATTTTGACGTACTTGGACTCTCCTCAACCATTTATCAAGAGATATTTTCGGCTCCAATCTGCTTACCCGATTCCTGGCATTTACAACAGAGCGTCAGGAATTTAATCGCGGAGATGGATACGCAGGACGGTATAATGCTGGTGCAGCAATTTCAACTTAAGGCTATTTTATATACAGGTCTGACACTGTACCTGCAATATCTGTCTCCCGACCAGCTACAGCGTTACTCCCAACTGATAATGGCCCTGGAGCCTGTTGTACCTGCTCTGGAGCATATTGACGCGCATTTAGCTGATCCATTATTATGTAAGAATCTGGCTCAAATTTGCCATATGAATGTCGACTATTTTACACGCCGCTTTCATGAATGTGTGGGGCAGCTCCCTAATTCTTATATTCAGTTACAGCGGGTCAAACGGGCGGAACAACAATTACTCTTGACCGATGCAAGCATCGAGCAGATCGCAGCTAATAATGGCTTTGGTAGCCGT
This sequence comes from Dictyobacter alpinus, assembly GCF_003967575.1. Classification (NCBI taxonomy): domain Bacteria; kingdom Bacillati; phylum Chloroflexota; class Ktedonobacteria; order Ktedonobacterales; family Dictyobacteraceae; genus Dictyobacter; species Dictyobacter alpinus. The sequence continues at coordinate 1,547,098 of NZ_BIFT01000002.1, read as the reverse complement.
TACTATTTCTCGCGCATCTTTGCTCGCCATACTGGAGTTTCTCCAGCCGCTTACCGCAAGGGATTATTAGGAAACTGACTATGAGGCTCGTTTATATGCTGTGGTTTTTGTAGTATACTTCGGTAGTTCTTTATGATGGAATTTATTAACTGTTCAGCATCCTTTTGCGCTTAAATGTTCTTGCTCTGTGCACAGCAAAAGTTATCGTATGAGCTTGCCTAACTGAACAGGTATGAAATTCATCAATAATTTTGCAGGGTCATTCATTTTGAGGGAGGGTGATCAGATGTATGTAAGTTCAGCCAGGTTAGAGTGGATTCCCTTGACTGCCCCTTTGATTCGTTTAATATTAACGGATCGTGCTGAGTTTGCTCATGTGCTGGGGGCAACTGTGCCAGCAAATTGGCCGGGCGAGGATTTTGCTCCTGTGCTACCGCTTATACTGAGTGGATTTGACCGGGAGCCACACCATGAAGCATGGGATGGAGCGATTTTGCTTGTAGGGGAGCCGCCAGTTTTGATTGGTGCCATGGGACTGAAAGGAGGGCCTGATGAAGCGGGAACGGTAGATCTGGGTTATAATATTTTGCCCGCTTACCAGAATCACGGTTATGCGACCGAGATGGCTCGTGCATTGATTGCCTGGGCTTTTGAGCGTGGCGATGTCCAAAAAGTGATTGCCGATTGTCTGCCGGATAATCAAGGTTCGATCCGTGTCCTGCAGAAGGCAGGCCTGCATGAATTGGAGCCTGAGGATGGTATGTTGCGCTGGAGCCTGAGTAAACAGGAATGGCAAGCTACTCAGCTCTGATGGTGTTATTTGTTCAATAAGTGGCAAAATGACTTTTGGTCGTATTCTGGTAATGTACATATTTGCATTGCTATAATACGATATATTTATATGTGGATATTTATCGCAGTAGATAAAAGGGGGATACATGTCCAGACAAAAACCCGTCTCAGCCTCTAAGCGGCGGGCACAACAGCGTCAGCAACGTGATCAACAGGCACGGACGCAGCAATCTCGTGGACGCCGTGAGCGGCAGACTTCAAAATCCGGTTGGTGGCTGGTTGGAGGTATCGTTCTATTGGTGGCCGTGATTGTGGGAGCCTTTTTATTTGTCGCTCGTTATGAAGCGCAGCAATCACAAATTGGTAGTGACAAAGCCCTTAAAACCATTACCTCAGTCGATGCGAATATTTTTGCCCGTGTCGACAAAGGCACCTTCAGTGGCCATCTTTCTCCTGTTAAGAGCACACCTATTTTGAAAGGACCAGATGGCAAACCTGAGGTGTTTTATATGGGCGGTGAATATTGTCCCCATTGCGCGGCCCAGCGTTGGGTCGTTATTGCCGCTTTAAGCCGCTTTGGGAAATTTAATAATCTGACACCTATCCTCTCAGGAGAAGGGCAGGTACCCACCTATACCTTCTATAAATCGACCTATAGCAGTGATTATATCAACTTTGAATCGAAAGAGACGGCTGATAATGGTTATCCCACGCCGCAGCAACTAGAATCTTTATCTGCTGCCGATCAAGCCATCGTGCAGCAATATGCGAAGCCACCCTATGTACAGGATTCAGGTATCCCGTTTATGTCGATCGGCAATCAATTTATTTCCTCGGGAGCCTACTATCCAGAGAATGTACTGACGGGCCAATCTTATCAGAATATTTCGGATCAGGTTACTGATTCGAATAGTGATCTTTCCCGTGGTGTTATCGGTGCGGCCAATATATTAACGGCGGCTATCTGTGTCGCGACAAATAATCAGCCCGCTAAAGTCTGTGCTGCAGATCCTGTGCCGGGGCTGCAGAAGACGCTCCTGGCACAAGCGAGCGCATCAAGTGGCAATCCTATGCAATTGGCAAGCATAAATCAGCCATTGGCATGGGATCTACGCCGGCGCAACTGATCCTGTGCATGGTCGTACGTGAACAGGTTGCAGGTGCAAGACCTGCCGCTACGTTACGTTGGGGGCATGGGTGGTATGCTGATTATCTCTGCGTACCACCCATACGTATGTGACAAGATTGATTAATAGGCGAGGTTATGACCTTGATCTATCGATTGTTGGGCTCGATAGGCCAGCCGGAAACTGGCATAGCTATCCTGGAGGCTTACCTGTGGTTGATAGGCGGGATCCTGGATACTGCGGATGAACTCGGATAAACCACCGATTACCGCCTGTGAGTAGTCGGCGGTACGATCTTCTCGCGTTACTTGAGCTGTCACTATTTCTCCAGCCGTGGCACCTGTGATGCCTTCGGGCGCAGGTACGGTGGTAATGTTCAATTCTACCCCGAGTAGTTCGGATAATTCCGCATAATGCTCACTGGATAATGTGCCCTCGATCTCCAGGCGATCAGGAATCCAACCGGTAACAATTGCGGTACCCCGTTCCATGACGACGCGCAGTACGGTTTGTTCCAGGATGGCAGGGCGGTCAAAGGCATGATAGAAGTTGGCTAGAATGCCATTGTTGTAGGAGACCGCCGCCATCACACGATCCTGTCGACCATCTTCAGCTGTGTGGGCATGTCCTGAGATATCTGCCGGTTCGCTCTGACTGAGCTGATTGCAGAGATCAAAGAAGTGTACCCCATGCTCAATGAAGATACCACCACTATACTGGCGTTTCCAGAACCAGTGATCTGCGTGGAGCGCCTCATTTGAGGCTACATTTTCCAGTCGCATATAGGTGATCTTGCCAAGCAGATTGCTGGCAGTGAGTTTTTGCAGGATAGTGTAGATTGGCACATGGCGCAGGACGTAGTCGATGCTTAAACGAACCTGCTTTTCCTGTAGGATCTGCATGAGCGCATCGGCATCGGCGAGGTCGGTAGCCAGTGGCTTCTCAAGAAAGATATGTTTTCCTGCCAGGGCTGCTTGCTGTGCCTGGGCGGCGTGTAGCCAGGGAGGTGTATTAATCACCACAATATCTACGGCTGGATCCGCCAATAGCTGTTCATATGTCTCATAGGCCGTGGCCTGATAGATTGAGGCTGCCTCATTGCGGCGGGCGGCATTTACATCCGTGACCGCAACGATCTTTACCTCTGGCATTTGTGCGTAGGCTTTGGCGGTAAATTCGCCAAAGCCGCCGTAGCCTACAATGCCCAAACCTGATTGTTGCATAGTATGTAATTTCCTAGTGTAAACTTGCCAGAATCTCTTTGATTGAGAAGGTTGCGCCACAGACTACTAGATCGGAGGCTCCATAATAGACGGTGAGTTCGTCGCCATTTTCGATCACGCCATTGGTGAAGATCACGCTCCCAAAGAAGCCATTCGTCTCATATGTAGGGGTTGGCTCCATGATTGGCTGCTCCGAACGTGCAATAACTTTGGTTGGATCATTCAGGTCAAGCAAGAGAGCACCCAGGCAGTAGCGATTCTCCTCATTAGCTCCGTGATAGATCTCCAACCAGCCCTCCTCGGTACGTGTGGGGGCGGCACCGGCACCAATCCTGACTGAGTCCCATTTGCCAGGACGTGTTCTGGCAATACAGGTATGATGACCCCAATGTTTCAGGTCGGGTGAACTCGCGGTCCAGATATAGTTGCCTCCCAGTCCAGGACCAAGTGTAGGACGATGGAGAGCAAAGTAGTGGTCACCAATTTTCTCTGAGAAGATGGCGCTATCTTTATTATTTGGTGAAACGATCAAGCCGTGGCGCTGGAACTGCTTCCAATCCTGTGTGCTGATCATACCAACACCATAACCATCAGCAGAAACAGCTGTATAGGTCAGGTAATAGGTGCCTTCAATCTCGACAACGCGGCAATCCTCAATACCAAAGGTTTCCAATGGTCCCTCACCAATCAGCGTTGGTTTATCCGCGATCGTGAAATGCACACCATCTTCGCTTGAGGCCAGGCGTAAATGTGAGAGGGTGGTGAGATAGGTCTTGCCCTGATAGGTGAAGCTACGAGGATCAGAGAGATACTCCAGTTCAGGATCGCCTTTTTTACAGGATAGGATTCTCATCCCTTGAGGTGCAGCAGGATCAATGACGATGGCACTGACGGTATCCTTGCTCTGCTCCGGCCGTTCAGCGACGCGCAGGAGCAGGTACGTCTTGCCCTCAAAGGTGAAGGCACCTGGATTGAGCAGGCACTCAACGACCAGTCCTTCCATACTAGGTTTGACATCACGAGGATGAAGGATTGGATTGGCTGTAAAGCGTTTAGCTAAATCTGTCATGATATTCTATTTCCCTTTTATTTAGATGAATGTTGTATTGTGGCTAATTTGCACCGTAACGATGACCCCAGTATTCAGTCAGGCGTCGAATAATAACGATTGAAATTAGCGTCACAATGGCGTTTAAGAGCGCGACAGTTGCGCCATAACCAGAGCGGAACTGGTCAAATGCTTGATAATAGATTTCTAATTGCCAGGTCTGGGTCGCCATCTGTGGCCCTCCATGTGTCAATGTAAAGGGCTCGGTAAAGATTGAGAATGAGATGCCGACTGCCAGAATTAAAACAGTATAGAGCGAAGGATAGAGCATGGGTAATGTCACGCGCCAGAACTTTGTCCAGGCGTTGGCACCGTCGATCGAGGCCGCTTCATACACTTCATTAGGAATACCCTGTAGGCCAGCTACAAAGATCAATGAGTAGTAGCCAGCGAATTTCCACACCAGCATGCCAACAATGACGGCCATGGCGCTCGCTCCATTCCCCAACCAGTCAGGCGATGTGCCGAAGACTGAACGTAAGAATGTATTGACCGGACCGTTATACGAGAGTAGGCCACGCACAATCAACGAGGAGACCACACCTGACGCCAGATAGGGCAGGAAGAAGCCTACGGAAAAGAGTGCTTTAAACCTGGGTATATGTTGAATGATCAATGCAAGCCCAATTGATCCGATCATGACTGAAGGGATAAACAGGACCATGAACTGATACGAGACCAGGAAAGCCTGACGTACACGGATACTGGAAAATGCCTCTTTAAAATTATCCAGCCCCACAAAGATTGGCGTTGGTGAGATCAGATCCCAGCTTTGAAAGACCAGGTAGATGCTATAAACCAGTGGGATCAAGAAAAAGATCAAGGTAAAAATGAGATACGGGCTTGATAAGAGCCAGCCCTGGATCTCTTTATGTATGTCGGAGCGGTTTGCTTTTTTCCGCTTCATTGGCATTACGCTCATCAGTCAAACTTCCTTTGTTTCTGCTCTATTGAAAACACTTTTTTTTGATGGTGTTCGGTTCTCACTCTTATCGAGGAACATGCGACTGACCACACTCGGACCCTGAAGGGCCCGGCCTTCTTTTATGTGTGGTGTCAAAAATTGAGCAAGGCTCAATTTTTGACACCACACATAAAACCCTTGGAGCGCCAGAGGCGCGAAAACAACGATAAGCGGAGTATGAATTTCATAGCAATCAAACACTATCTCTCTTTGCTGCAGGACAACTTAGCGCAGAACGAATTGGACGCCCTTAACAAAATTGCGGCTGAACAAAATGAACAGTATGAGTATTGGGAATGTGAGCAAGGTAGCGGCGGCATAGAGTGGTCCAGGGTAGGAACCATACGGGCCAAACATTGTTGACAGGAGTACATTCAAGGTCTGTTTGGTCGTATCTTTGACGACGATCAAGTCCCACATCAGTTCGGTCCAACGTTCCATAAAGACAAAGAGGAAAATGATCGAGGTAATTGAGCGTGAGATAGGGAGCATGATGCGGAAAATAATTCCGATTTCGCTGGCACCATCCATACGGGCGGCTTCAATTACTTCTTTATCAATGGATCCGAAGAAGTTTGTGTACATGAAAATGGCCCATAAACTGAGCGCTTTTGGGATCAGCATGGCCCAGTACGTATCGTAGAGGCCGGCGAAGCGAATGACCAGGAAGGTTGGCACCAGCAAAATGATTGCTGGATAGAACATCTGGAAAAGAATAAAGTTATTAACAATTCTGCGCCCTTTGAACTCCAGTACCGAGAGCGCGTACCCAACGATCGCACCGAATGCAACCATACAGACACTATCTACCGTCGTGACCAGCGTGCTATTGAACAGCGCGCTCAGCCAGGGTTGGGGCGTAAAACCCCCGCCTGTCCAGATCCATTCATATGAGCGCAGGGTAAACGAGGTTGGAATAAAGGTATTGTTCACCTGATCCCAGGCAGCAAAAGATTGGAGGAGCAGATAGATATATGGTAGTACCATAATCAGCAGCACAGGAATCGCGATGATGTACAACCAGTTGTTCCTTTTTTCGTGTTTGCCCTGTCGGGCTTTCACCGCTTTTGGTTGTGCTGCCGCAACCACGCTGCTCTCGTTATGTATATGTGACGTTTGTGTCATAGCAACATCCTTTGAAAACACTGCTAAAGACAGGCTGCGGACGCAGGGATGGACTAAGAGCGGACCAGCGTATACCGGCATATTGGCCGCGCCTGAAAAGAAGAGCATCCGAAGGTTCACAGAGCTGAGCAGTGAGGGAAGGCGGCCTCTATTGCCTTTCAAGCATAACTTGCATATCTGCTCTAGAGGCCACCCACTAAATCAGGAACTATTTATTTAATGATGGTTGGATCGCTGACTTCCAGTCTTGCCAGGCTTTGTCAGGCGTTGTTTTGTCCTGCACAACCGGGATGACCGCGTTGGTCCCCAGCGCAACCTGGATATCTGTATAGCTAGGAATGGTCAGAGGTGGCACGCCATTGGGAATATTTTTCGCATATTGTGCCAGCTGGGGATTTTTGTCCAGGTATGGCTTAAAGGTCGGATTGGTATTTAAGTCATCACGAGCCGCAGGCAGACCAGTTTGCTGAATCCAGGTCAGATCGTGGTTTGGATCTGAGAGCGTCCATTTGACGAAATCCCAGATTTTAGCCTGTTGATCAGCAGAAGCCTGCTTGTAGATGACAATACCTTTAGCATCGGCAAATGTTTTGGTGTTGGTATCATTGACGCTGCTTGCCATGCTATCAGGAACTGGAGGTGGAACCAGTTCATAGCTATCATGCAGTTTCAAATTCTGGTATTTCTGATCCCAGACTGAAAAGCGCCATGGACCAATGACATCGGCCACTGCCAGACCAGTCTCAAAAGGATCGGTTGCTGTCTGGGTCATCAAAGATTTTTGTTTGGCCATATCATTGAGGAAACCCAATGTACTGACGGCCGCCTGATCATCAGCTGTGATTTTGTTACCAGTAATAACTGATTTGCCATTGCTGGCGGCATCATACAGCGTGAAGAAGTCAAACCAGCGCTCATACCAGGTATCTTTGACCAGCGCATCACGTGCCCAGATAAACTTATTGGGGAATTTGGCTTTCAAGGCTTTACCAGCGGCTAGCACTTCGCTATACGTGCGGGGAGCCTTAGTGATGCCGACCTGCTTTAAGATATCCATGCGCCAGCCGAAGAGCATTGCATTGGAATACATTGGCAGAATGTAGGTATGTCCATCGCTGAACTTCCAGCTCTGAACAGTTGTCTCCATATGGCGTGCTTTTAGCACATCATTCCAACCGGGCATCTGGTCGAGGGGAACAATGGCCTGAGACTTTTGGAGCTGTCCACCGAAGCCAGTGAAAATATTCTCCGAGGCGGTTGGACCGGTACCACCCGCCAGAGCCGCCTGTAGACCAGCCTCTGATGAAGGGGATTCTGGAATTGGCTTGACGTTGATTTTTACATCAGGATGTTTCGCGGTGTATTCTTTCGCCATCTGGGTCCAGAATGCCAGCTGTGGAGGATTTGAGGCCGCCCAGAAAGAAATCTGCCCATTATTGGAACTTCCACTGGAACCGTTTCCACATCCCGTCAGCGAAATGAGCATCCCAAGTAGAATGATCATGGGAGCCAGCGTTTGTTTTAGCTTCATTGCTGAGTAATCTCCTTTAAAAGTAAGTAGCTATCTTACACATGACTGCTTGTCATGCATTTAGGACAACAGCTTGAGATGATTTGTCCAGATATGTATCTTTATGCATAATGCTTTTCCGAGTCTGGCTAGTACTTTGTCAAACATCGTTTGATAAGTTGTGCGCCCGCTACACGGGCGGGAGGGGCGGTGCCAGGGGCACTGCCCCGACTCCCCCAGTCAAGGGGCCGGCCGCCCCTTGCATCCCTGCTTTTTTATCAAATGATGTCTGACAGACTACTAGCAGCCACAAGAGTGGCGTAACACTAACTCAGAAGCCAGCAGGGTTTGGACTGTATGCCGTTCTTCTTGCTCTGTTTCTGCCAGCATGGTCAAGATACGCCGTGCCGCCAGCATGCCCAATTCACGCTTAAAGACGCGCATTGTCGTTAGCGTTGGTGAGCTTAGAGCACTATATAAAGTGTCGTCATAACCAATGACCGCAACATCTTCAGGTACACGCAACTGATTTTGTTGTAACCAGCGAATTGCGCCAAAAGCCATTGCATCATTGGCAGTAAATATCGCGGACAGTTTTGGGAGGGCGGTTAAGGCTTCTTTGATCAAGGCCATACCCGTCTCCATATTTGTGTCCTCGGCTCGGAAAATATGCGGTGTGAGCTTCGCCTGTTGCATGGCCAGTTGATAGCCAAGCCCGCGGCGAGCAGAACTAAACCAGGTTTCAGGTCCTAACAAAGCTACAATCGAGCTATGTCCGTGCGCAAGCAAATGTTCGGTTGCCCATTGACTGCCCTGTAAATCGTCAATATTTACCGAGTCGATGGCTGCGCTAGGAAGATTGTTATCGATAAGGACAACTGGCATCCCGATTTGTTTTAATTCGCTAATGAAATTTGTCGAAATATCTGGACCTGCCAGGATTAAGCCATCGACGCGACCTTCGGCCACTGGCTTAAATGTCTCAACCGAGTCGACCTGTCTGCCATTGATTGTCGTCAGGAGAAGATGATACCCATGATTGGCCAGCTCTTCTTCAACCCCACGCATAATGATCGGATAAAATGGATCATCCTCAACAGGACTATGCAGCTGATTGACGACATAGCAGATTGTCGCCGTCTTTGTTGCTGACATGGCGCGATTAGCGAAAGAGCTTGTCTGTTGCAACTCTTGCGCAATAGACAATATTCGTTCGCGTGTCTCTGGTTTGACACCATCCTTGCCATTTAGTGCACGTGACACCGTGGCAATTGAGACTCCCGCCCTGGCAGCAATATTGATTAAACTTCCTGACATTTAGCCCTCAATGTAAACATTTCGTAAACGCATGTGTTGAGTATACAGAAAAAACCTTAGTAATGTCAAGCACTGTTTGCAATAAAAAAGAGAATTTTTGCAAAAATATCTGCGAAGGAGCCGATAATTCCTTTTAATTCGCGAAAAACATGCAATAATGCCCGATTGTAAGTGACTGTTCCGCAAAATAAATGTAAATAAATTTACAATATTTTACATTTATTTACATTGATGGGCTTCTAATGAGTTGTGGAGTTGGGAAACCCAAATTTTCCTTTCATCCATATGCCCAGGCTTCAATAGTGGATTAATACGAGCGAACTATGGTACCTTTGCAGTAGCAAGAATCTTTCTATAGTGAGTAAGCGAGAAAAAGCCAATGCCAAAAATGCGTTTTCAAACAGTTATCCAACGCCAGCCAGAACCACTCTATCAGTTGATTCTGGATTTATCGGGTTACAAAGCCTGGCTACCATCCTCAACGTTGTATAGCGAGACGGCATTAACCTCTGACTACCCGCTTCAGGTTGGCTCAAGCTATGTTGATCGTGGTCAAGCCAGCATTATGTATGGTGAAATAACAGTATTAGAGCCAGGTAAACGTATTGTATTTCGCCAGACAACCAATCCTCAGTTACATTCCTTTTTCAAGAATAGTTTAACTATTACTATTTACTACACGCTTGAACCAGTAGCAAAAGGTACAAGTATAACCAGGGAATGTACGATACAGGCGCAGGGCATTTTTATCTTAGCGCAAGGTTTGCTTTTACATAGCATGCGGCAGGAGAATACGCGGATACTGGCAGCTATGAAAAGCTATATGGAGTCTCGTGTTGCTTGAACCACTCGAGGAAAGCTGTTTAGCGTGTGTCTGAGTTCGTTTGTAAGCGCTCTATGAGCTTTTGCAGGCGCGATACCATAAACAGGTCGGCAATGGTATAGAGTGCAGCTAGTAGCCAGCCGCTGGAGAGTAGCATAAGTAGAGCAATCCAGGCCCAGGTGGCAAGATTGCCCTGATGCGCCAGAAGGAGGGATAGGGTGCTGGCAGCAATAGGATAAATCAGTAAGCCCGTTCCCAGTCCAATCAGGCTTGCTCGCAGGCGGGTTGGTTTGCGTGGACTTAAAATGACAAAGAGCCACAGAAACGTGTGTATAATAGTTGCGACAATTGCGCCAGCAAAGGTACTTAGATTGACGAGGCTATTATGAAAGTTGCGCTCTGAGATAGCGATAGCAATTACTGTTGTTACAATTGCTAAAATGATCAAAGTTAACGAATACAGTAAGCCGCTCACGTTTGTACGCACTTTTGTAGACATTGATAGCACGACCTTCCTTTGCGTTTTGCTTAATTGTATGTATTATCATCTATCTCAGTAAAAAATGGAAGGGGAGGAAATGAAGTGCAGGTGGATTGGCTGTTCTATCACTAGCGCTTTGGCTGTTGTTTCCTCACGCCGAGTTTTTTATAGTTAGAAGAAGAGCTATACAGTTTTTATACTCATGATTTTTGGTAATCTACACAAAAGGAAATATTTTGATGTATACGTTTTCCTGGCGCACAATTTTCTCCTGGACATATGTGCTACGTTTTGTCGTATTGATTTTTGGACTCTTTCTTTATTCTACTGGCATCGTCTGTCTGTACCGCTCCAGTTTTGGCCTGGATCCCTGGGATGTACTGCATCAGGGTATTAGCTTACATTCTCCCCTTTCCTTTGGTCTGGCTAATGTTGCTGTTGGCGCTACGCTGATAGTGATTTGCTTGTTTTTAAAAGTGATTCCTGGTGTTGGAACTGTATGCAATATGTTATTGATTGGCTTATTTGTAGATGCGCAGATACGCCTGAACTGGTTGCCTGATCTTAGCCATGCTTCCTTGCTGGTGCGTTTCCTGGTCAATGTATTGGGCGTACTGGTGATAGGTTTTGGGACCGCTTGCTATATTGCACCTCATATGGGAGCCGGCCCACGGGATGGTTTGATGCTGCGCCTGCATACATTAACAAAATTACGTATCTGGATTGTGCGTGCCATCATTGAGTGTAGTGTGCTCTTGATAGGCTTTTTGCTGGGTGGTACCGTTGGTCTTGGCACCATAATTTTTGCCGCAGGTATCGGTCCCGCGGTAGAGATCAGCATTAACCTGCTCAACAAAATGCGTATCACCGAACGTCTGGTTCCACCTGTGGAGACTTCCACCCCTGCGACAGCATCTGAACTTGACCAGATCCAATCTACGGCTGAAAACCCTTGTTAGAATTCTTTATTGCTCGTGTAGCCCTTGACAGAATCACTTCTGCATGTCATGCTATATGTACACGTGTACATGCACTTATGGGGGAAAAAGAGGAATGGTTACAAGTGAGCAGGTTGCCCGATTGGCAGGCGTTTCGCGGGCCACAGTTTCACGGGCACTGAATGGCTCGCCGCGCGTAAGTGCGGAGGCCAGAAAGCGCATTGAGGAGGCGATTGTTTCGCTGGGATATGAGCCCGATGTCGTTGCGCAAAGTCTGGTACGCCAGCGTTCACGGACAATCGCGCTGTGTCTTTTCTTTGGGAATGACAACTCAACTGTTCTCTCACGGTTTGGCGAGACGCAACATTATTTTTATCTGGATATGTTGCGGGACGTTGAACAGGAGATTGCAGTAGCTCACTATGATTTATTGCTCCATTCAGCTTCTACCACGAAGAAAAATTATATTCGTAGCTTACAGACACGTCATATCGCGGGTATTCTTGCCATCGCGATGAATCCGACCGATGTCCGTATCCAGACATTGCTTGAGGCGGAGATACCAACGATCTTTATCGATAGTATCAGTCAGGGTGTGCATTCGACCTATGTGACCTCAGATAATCTGGATGGTTCACGTCAGGCGACCGAGCATCTTATCCACCTGGGCCATCGGCGTATTATGACGTTGATTTCTGGTACGGATGGTCCTGTAGGCTCGAAGCGTCTGGCTGGCTATTGTCAGGCCTTGCAGCAAGCAGGACTACCGGTTGACGAGCAGTTAATCTATCCTGCCGGTTGGAATACGGAGGAGGCTTATCAGGCTACCATGACATTGTTACGCGAGCGCCAGCCACGAGATTTTACTGCCATTGTCGCGGGCAGTGATCTGATGGCGATTGGTATTTTGCGTGCCATTCATGAAAGTGGATTACATGTTCCCAATGATATCTCTGTCATCGGGTTTGATGATGTTGATCTTTGTCGCTATACTGAACCCCCACTTACCACTATTCGGCAAGATCGTTCAGCGATGGTACACGGTGCTGTACAACGTCTTATCCAGATGATCGAAACAGATGATAAGCAAGAGGAATGTCGGCTATCACCTATCATTACTCCCACAAAATTAATCGTGCGCGCATCGACTGGACCGGCTTTTCTACAGGCATGAGTCGATTCTGGTCGGTATACATGCGCCCGGTGGTGTCGGAGGACTGATAACATTTAACGCTTGAACTGGCTCTAATAGAGCAAGGAGTTTTTCAACGATGACAAAAATTACCTTTATGGGTGCTGGTAGTACAGTATTTGCCCGCCAGTTGATGACGGATATTCTGCATATTGATGGCTTGAACGAGGGTACATTTGCACTGGTGGATATTGACGCTTCACGTTTGGAGCTTGCCCATCAGATTGCAGAGAAGTTAGTGGCTCATAGTGGCCGTAACTGGAAGGTGGAGTCTTCAACCCAGCGTCGGGATGTGCTGCCTGGCACCAACTTCCTCATCAATACCATTGAAGTAGCGGGCATGGCCAATGTACGTTATGACTTTGATATTCCCATGAAATATGGTGTTGATCAGTGTATTGGTGATACGATTGGACCAGGTGGTATTTTTAAGGCCTTGCGTACCGGTCCTGCCTGGCTGGATATCCTCCATGATGCCGAGGAACTGTGTCCCAATGCATTGGTATTAAACTACACAAATCCCATGTCGATCCTCACCTTTGCTGCCCTGACAGGTACAAAGATGCAGACCGTGGGTCTCTGCCATAGCGTTCAGGGTAGCTCCAAGCAACTGGCTGATTATCTGGATGTGCCATATGAAGAACTGGAATGGCGCTGTGCGGGTATCAACCACAATGCCTGGTTTACCGTATTACGCCATAATGGTGAAGATATGTACCCACGCTTGCGTGAGCGCATGAAGCAGTCAGAGATTTACGAGAAAGATCCTGTGCGCCTCGAAATCATGCTCCATTTTGGCGCATTCGTGACTGAAAGTAGTGGACACTTTTCCGAATATGTACCGTATTTCCGCAAACGTCCAGAGTTAATTGAAAAATATTGCCGCCCTGGCTATCTGGGTGAAACCGGGTTCTATGCGAACAACTGGCCAACCTGGCGTGCCAACAATGAGCAATATATCAAAGATCTGGTTGATGGTACCAAAGAGTTGCCCTTCAAGCGTAGTCACGAGTATGGTTCAGATATCATTGAGGCCGTATCACAGCATCGCCCCAAAGTTATCTACGGTAACGTGCGTAACACCGGTTTGATTGATAACCTGCCAGATGGTTGTGTCGAAGTTGCCTGTCTGGTGGATCGCAATGGTATCCAGCCCACACACTTTGGCAAACTGCCCGAGCAACTGGCTGCCCTGAATAAGGCCCACATGAGTGTCCATTCGCTGATGTGCGAAGCCCTGCTCAAGCGCGACAAGCAAGCCGCCCGTTATGCCTTAATGCTTGATCCACTGACCGCAGCCGTCTGCTCACCAGCCGAAATTAGCTCCCTCTTCGACGAAATGTGGGATGCCGAACGCGAGTACCTGCAATTCTTCGAATAAATCGCCTTACCAATTCTCTAGATATGCAAGCGCAGCCCTCTTCAACAAGAGGGCTGCTTCTTATTATAAAGCCATCTGTCATTTCCCAAAATTCTGAGGGGAAGATGCTGAGGCGAGGCGGCCGTGACCGCCTCGCCTCAGCATCTTCCCCTCAGGAACAAGCGAGAGCCGTAGGCGTGAGGTGTGAGGGATAAAACTTGCACATGGCATTATTTAGGAAAAAGCTTCCTCACAATAAAGTTCAAGCTACCCAGTACAACAGCACCCAGGATGAAGACCGTGAGTAACGTCCCTTTAAACAAAACAACAATCACCAACGCAATCAAGATCAACAGCAAAGGATTGCGATACCACAACTGAGATGCCCGCTTACTTTGAAAGTAGAGTCCCACCAGTAGCACCAGATAGAGTGGAATGAGCAGCACAATCGGAATATGAAAGAGCGCCACCGGACTAATAAATAGGATTGCCAGGGGAAGCAAGAGCCAGGTATTAGTGTGCCATGGACCATCCTTTGGTCGCTGGCGAAATGCGATCCAACAAGCCACCACAAGTGCCACACTCAATCCAATCGCATACAAAGTAAACCTTGTCGTCCCACTGAATAGCGTTGACACATCCAACCCCGATTCCAGAACAGAACCAGCTATGCTGTACATAAATTTGTCCTTGAATACTACACATATGATCTTATACTATACAAGCCCCACCACAAAAAATGCAAGCCGCAAAACCAACTAACGGAGCTATGTCATTTTGCTCTTTGGCGCCTGCGGCACCACCTATGAAATATTGTGAGTCTGATCATTGCCTCTACACGACTTCTACTTGAAAATGAAATAGCCCTCACCATCCAATCCCCCATCCCATAAAGCCACCCAATCCTCTTTAGTATATGGTGCTGAAAAAGGCGCTGAGCGCCTTTTTCAGCACCATATACCACTTCTTATCGCGCCGTAGGCGCGAGATCCCTCCGAGACCAAAAACCCTGTCTTAATCTAAGATAGGGTTTTATCCTCCCCATCATTTTGGTGACCGCGAATGACCTGGTAGAAGTGGGTACGGGGTTTGCGACGGATAAAGCGTGTGATGTTCGGACTTTTTTGAATGGTGACCACCGCCCCATCTTTAAGTTCGCAATTCCATTGTCCATCGGCAGAGAAAACACCATCCTGTGAATTCGTCGCAATTTGTAATTGAATCGTGGATTGCAATGGAATAACCACCGCCCGATTAGACGCCAGATGTGGTGCAATCGGCGTCAGGATACAGCCCTCAATTTTGGGATGCAGGATAGGTCCCCCAACTGATATATTATAGGCCGTTGAGCCGGTCGCCGTGGAGAGAATGAGTCCATCGCCATAGAACGTATCGAAAAATAGCTCATCAATCCAGGTGCGTACATAGACACCACGAGGCCAGGTACCACGGGCGATCATGATATCATTGAGGGCTTGAAATTCTTGTTGCTCCTCACCATTTGCGATCGTTGCCTGGAGCATTGAACGCTCATCGATCCAGATCGATTTGTCGCCATTAAGATAATAGGGCAACTCTTGTTCTAACTCATCCGGTTCTAACTCTGTCAAATAACCGACGCGTCCAAAGTTGATGCCCAGAATTGGTGTGCCTTGTGCCTGCTCAAGATGGGCAGCATGGAGAATCGATCCATCACCACCCAGCACGATCATCATCTTGCTGGCCTTCAACTCGCTATCCAGGATTGGTTGTTCTTTATCGGTGATGTTGATCAGATAGGACTCATAGCCATAATGTTGCAAAAGTTTGCTCAAATGAGGCACCAGTTGGAGTGTTTCTGGTTGAGATTCAGCATACAAAAGTGTAATTTTCTTCATTGCCCTCTTTCCCTCAGGATCTATTGTCAAAGTTATATAAAGGATCGGAATGGTGGTCCTGCTTATGACTTTGTTATTGTAGTATTGATAGAGTACTAAACTCAAAACTTGTCCAGTTTCAACGATCAAGTTTTTTCTATTACTCTATACTACCACTACGATCCAGATCATTTTCGATCACTCTTTTGTGGCAATTGATCACCAGAGTATATCTCAATGAGGCGTTCTGCCAGGGTCTCCCATGGACGCGCAACCACTACAGATATATTGTATTTATGCGCTTCCTGTCTCAACCATTGTCCATAAAGCCATTTTGCCTGCGCTTCCCTCTCTGTTTCTTGTAACCTATCGCGATTGATACCACGCCCGCGAGCCTTAATATTGGCATGCAGGACTGCTACCTGTGATTCGTATAGAAAAACAGCCTGGAGGTGTCCATTTTCTTTATAGCGATTGAGTTGTGGACGAGCCAGTAATTCTGGGAGAATACCATCTCCTTCAATGATCAGTGGGGCGTTGGTGTCTATATGATTGGCAATGATTATTTCCAGTGCTGGCATGAGGGTATGTCCCGTCGCGACCAGGCGATCACGTAGGATTTCAGCTGGTTGTTGCCAGATATCTGTCGTGTCTGCAAAAAAATAAAGATCTTTTGTGGCGTGTGGTTGTGGCAACGTGACCTGACTATATTGGAAGGCGAGACGTATATCATCAACCTGCATCCAGGGGATTCCTAACTGTACTCCCATTTGGCGAGCCAGCTGCGTTTTCCCAACACCAGAGGAGCCCCCAATTAAAAGGACCAGCCAGGAGCGTGTTTGATTCATAGTATGTGACACCTTTGTCATTATTCATGAATTTGTTCTTACGACCATTTTGATAGCAGGTATGCTGACTTAAATGATGGATAAGCCACCGAAGAAGCGTGCGTGTTCAATCTTGATACATCTGTTTTGTACAAAAAGTAATCCGGCTTTCTGAGCTCTCTCTCTGGTTTCTTCGTTGGCTATGCCGAGCTGTAGCCAGAGCGCGCTGGCACCAGCACTGGCGGCTTCGTCAACAATTGGTGGTGTCTGTTCGCTGCGGCGAAAAACATTGACTAACTCGATCTGCTCACCAGCCGCCTGTGCATCTGCCAGGGTAGCATAAACGCGTTTGCCTAGGATTTGTTGACCGGCATAGACCGGATTAATGGGAATGATATCGTATCCGGCTTCCTGCATATATGCTGACACATCGCGGCTGGGACGGCGTGGTTTGGCTGAAAGACCCACCACTGCAATATGGCGATAGTGTTGCAAAATGTCAATCACCAGATCCGGCATGCGATCGTCTATCGTATTCTCCATAGCTCACTTTCTCCTTTAGTCTTCGAGTGGATAGTTGCCTCCTTTCTGATAGTATAGTTGGAAAGGAGGCAGTTTGTGCTAATATTTCGTACTACTCTTACAGTTTTCGTGAAAGGATCACGCCGGTATTGAGGCCGATGGTGTGTAAGCCGCCGAAGAAGCGGGCATGCTCCATTTTGACGCAGCGATCCTGTACAAAGACCAGGCCGGCTTCACGGGCCTGCTTGCCTGTTTCTTCATTGCGCACGCCCAATTGCAGCCACAGTACCTTAGCCCCAATCTTAACAGCTTCCTCAACGAACTGTGGTGTATCTTCGGCCTTGCGAAAAATATCCACGATCTCGATCTGCTCACCAGCGGCCTGTGCCTCTGCCAGCGATGCATAAACACGTTTGCCGAGGATGGTTTTACCGGCATAGCGTGGATTGATCGGGATAATATCATATCCTTCAGCCTGCAAGTAGATGGCTACGAAATGGCTTGGTCGATAGGGATCGGCTGAGAGGCCAACGATCGCAATATGGCGATACTGTTTCAGCAGCTGCAGACGATCATACATATCTGGCGTATCTGTGTTGGCGGGTGTCTCGGACATGATTATGCTCCTTTTTCTGCATTCTTCGCTACCGCCGCCGCTTTTCCCAGAGCCTGTTCTAGATCCCAGGTGATATCTTCAATGTTTTCCAGTCCAATGGAGAGACGAATCAGATCGGGCGTGACTCCGCCTGCGATCAGATCCTCTTCTGACAACTGTTGATGGGTTGTACTGGCTGGATGAATGATCAGGCTGCGAGCATCACCAACGTTGGCCAGGTGCGCGAATAGTTTGACGTTGTTAATTACGGCTTTGCCAGCTTCATAGCCACCTTTTACGCCGAAGGTGAAGATGGCACCACCACCACGGGGCAGGTAGCGTTGTGCCAGACTATGTGAGGCATCAGCGAGTAATCCAGAATAGCGTACCCAACTGACGGCTGGATGTTCCTGGAGAAACTTCGCAACCTGTAATGCATTCTGGCAGTGGCGATCCATTCGGAGTGAGAGGGTCTCCAGACCTTGAAGCAGTAAAAACGAGTTGAATGGACTCAGGCTGGGACCGGTATCGCGTACCGTTTCAACGCGGGCCTTCATAACAAAGCAGAAGTCGCCAAAGGTTTCATAGAAACGAACGCCATGGTAGCCAGGGGATGGATCCACGATATGGGCGAACTTCCCATTATCCCAGGGAAATTTGCCGTTTTCGATCAAGACACCACCAATAGATGTGCCATGTCCACCAATGAATTTGGTGGCTGAATGGACCACAATATCCGCGCCATGCTCAAATGGACGACAGAGGTAGGGAGTGGCAAAGGTATTATCAATAATTAATGGTACACCCGCTTCATGGGCGATATCAGCGACGCTCCGGATATCCAGCACATCTCCACCTGGATTCCCGATGGTTTCGCCATAGAATGCCCGTGTCTTTGAGGTGACAGCGCGTCGAAAATTCTCCGGATCGGTGCTATCCACAAAGATAGTGTTAATACCCCAAGTACGTAAGGTCAGATCAAACTGTGTATGCGTGCCTCCATAAAGGTTGTTGGCGGCGACAAGTTCATCGCCTGGACGTAAAAGTGTCATCATCACAGCCATCTGGGCCGCCATACCTGAGGCGGTTGCTACTGCTCCTGTGCCCCCTTCAAGAGCCGCGATACGTTCCTCAAAAGCGGCCGTGGTTGGATTCATGATGCGTGTATAGATATTCCCAAAGCGTTGTAGCGCAAATAAGTGCGCGGCATGGTCGGTATTATCAAAAATATATGAGGTTGTTTGATAGATTGGTACAGCCTGTGCCCCCGTAGTGGGATCGGGCCGTTGTCCTGCATGTAGGGCTAATGTATCAAAACCGAAAATGTGGTCCCCATCGATCTCTGGCATGGATATCTTTTCTCCTGCGAAATAGTGCTAGCGCCTATCTGCTCTAAGCGATACAGTTTTATCAGGCAAACGTTGTCATGTAACAAGAACAACGTGCACACCTTCAATTCATCCTTTATATGGTGCTCGTTTTTATTTTCATGGGTGGCGCGATCGACATGAAAAGGGACCATGCTGCAAGAAAAAGCATAGGACATACCTTTTCGCACCATGATCCCTTTTTACGATTGCCCATACAAGAAATTGCTGTTTAGCTAAGTGTGTAGCAGGAGCTTTTTTTGTGTATGTTGATATCGTATGCAGGAACTAGAACTCGCGTTTGCCTGACTGGGCTTTGTTGTGATCGCCAGACTCAGCATTGAGAGCTTTGTTGATCTCGCTTACTGAGTTGAACTGCTGTTGAGCAGGCAACTGACGCAATGCATTGCAAACCTGCTCGCTGGCACCTTGCTGGCGGGCAAAGTTAACAACCTCTTCCCGTTTGGCAGGAAACTTCATATTCTTCAAGTGTGTTTCAAGATTCATTGATTCTGCTGTAGCCATGGTAAATTCTCCTTTAAAAAAATCCGTATTTATACGAATCGTACTTGCGAAATACCTCAAATTTGTACTGAAACAAATCTGAGTGACTTCTCTTATCAGGGTACCTCTAGCTAGAAGACAAAAATGCTCATGTGTGTATATTTTTAAGTATTTCAGCATAAAGAATAAAATTGATCTCAATATTGTTGTGATAAGCAGAAAGTGAGGTTCTATTGATGAAAGTTGAAATCTGGTCGGATGTGGCCTGTCCCTGGTGTTATATTGGTAAACGTCGCTTCGAAGCTGCGTTGGATCAGTTTGCGCACCGAGATCAAGTGGAAGTTATCTGGCGTAGTTATCAGTTGGATCCTTCAGCCCCGCGTGACTCTGATCAGAAGATGACAGAGATACTGGCGCAAAAATATGGGGTGAGTGTTCAGCAAGCTCAGGCTATGAATAAGCGTGTGGAGGATCAGGCAACTGAGGTGGGACTTGAATATCATCTGGATAAAATCCATCATAGCAATACTTTTGATGCCCATCGTTTAATTCATCTGGCCGCCAGCCATAATGTGCAGGATGCGGCAAAAGAGCGCTTGCTGCGGGCTTATTTTACCGAGGGCGCGGCCGTTGGCGATACCGAGACTCTGGTGCGGTTAGCGACTGAAGTTGGTATTGATGCCGAGGAGGCTCGTTCTATGCTGGCTGGTAGCGCTTATGAGGATGATGTAGATGCTGATATTGAGCGTGCCCGTATGTTTGGTATTCAGGGTGTGCCATTCTTCGCGTTTGATGAAAAATATGGTGTTTCTGGCGCTCAACCGACCGAGGTCTTTACGCAAGTTTTAACACAGGCCTGGACTGAGTCCCATCCACTTATCAGTGTCGGTGCTGCTAACGCTGATGCTGGTTATTGTGAAGGTGACAATTGCGTCATTCCACAGGCTGACTAAATCTTTTTAATCGATACTTCTTGTAGTGTGAGGTGGCAGAAAATTGTTGCCTCAGCCAACAATTTTCTGCCACCTCACACTACATTTTTTTTGCTCTGCGAAGCAGTGCAAGGGCATTTGTGCTCGAAAAGGTCCTGAATAGCTATGAACTAAAATGAATATGCTAGCTTGCTTAGCTATGAAATGACCCTGAATGAAGAAGGCAAACATCATAGATATGTCGATATCGTAAGAAGAAATCGTTCAGCGTACATTGTACAGGTTATCTTCACTTTTTCTGCCAGGCAGATAGTCGCTAAAAATGGAGGATTGTGAATCATGCCAGAACGAGATAGCAGTCCACAAAACGCAAATTCTCATCCCCAGGACGCTGGAAAATTTGATGCGGCACGTCATATGGCTGAGCGACGGATTGATAAGGCGATTGATCAATATGCCAGGAAAATCCCCGGCGCCAAGCAGTTTGTAGGTCAGGCGAAGAAAGCTTCTTCAGATGTGTTAGATAACCTCGAGAGGCAGGCAGAAAGTCGATTGGGTGGTATCAAGAGTGGCGCCGGTGGTATTGTAAGTGGGGCTGGTGACCTTTTAGGGGGTCTGTTTGGCAAACGTAAACCCAAGGAACCTCCTCCACAATAAGCGTTATGGTTAACCCTGGTTTGTTATCGTAAAACCAGCGTATGATCCTTCACGCTGGTTTTACAATCGTCGGTTGGTAGTTGAAGACACTTCTGTTTTCTCCTGCCGACTGACTGTTTGTTTTATGTGGCAGACATCAAGCACTGATATTTGCCAGGACCAATAACAGCTGTCTGATTGCCTCTGCATTATCGCTGGCCCGTTGTGTTCCTGTTGAGATGCCAAACTCGCTGCATGCCTCTTCTAACGAGTGCATCTTATACTCGCGTTCTGAGGCTTTGACACCTGCATACAAGGCATATTTGCCCATCATGCAATGTGAGACGATCGCAGGCAAGGCCAGTTGGTAGCGTGTGGCCGTCTGGCGTAAGACACGCAGATAGAAGGCCGCATGATAAATAATCAGCTCATTTTGGATGAGTAATGGATAAATTTGTTGCCAGATGTCGGTGAATGTTGGCGCCTGTGCCAATGTATTGGTGGCAATTCCGTGGATGTCGCCGATTGTGGCCCCTATAGGTTGGCCTGGTTTCACAGGCGAACTGAAAATCACTTGTCCAGCCAGATTGATTATCGCCAGTTCAATAATTTCATCAACAGTTGCTATGTTGGTTGTCTCAATATCGAGAATGAGAGGTTGACGTCTGACAATTTGCTGGGCCCAGCGTAATACTGCTGGTCGCTCGGCTAGATTCACTGCTGTCGCCACGGGTGTAGAAACGGCCTTTTGTTGCTTCTTGATGATCTGTAATGCCTTTTCGGACGTGGTCGTCTTTCCTTGTGGATCCTTAAGAATCCATTGGTTGTTCTCCTTAGCCCAGCGATAGCCATGCTGTTTTAATAAGGCATTATTCTGGCTACGCTCATCATTATCAAGCGCCATGTCTTCTGGTCTCCTCTCAAGCAATCGATGTTCTAGGTGAAATATATCATATTCTCCTTTTAAGGACCAATAGTACCACTTGTTCCATCCATTGCCTTCATGATATCTTTTCAACGGTATCTAGAGAATGGATGGTATGTTTGGAAAGGGGAAATTTGATGAAGTATTATCAGCGCGTGCTTATGCTGACTGGTATTTTTCTGTTGGTATTAGCCAGTCTGGCTGCATGCTCAAATAGTGTCTCAAATGGAAGTTCTTCAAGTAATGGCTCACAGAATGGGCAGGGTGCTGATAGCACACCGTATGTCCGTAGTACTGCTGGTTCCAGTACAGCCAAAGGAACCCGCCGTGTCCTTTTTGATGCCGCCCATGCTGAAACTTCTGGGAACGCGGATTGGATTATCAGCACCAGCATGCCTGATCCTCTCAAAGAGAACGCGCATCCCACTCGTGAAGATGACTGGACTGGTGGTATTAGCGCCTGGGGTGTAGCATTGCTGCAGTCCAATCGATATGCCTTAAAGACCAATACCCGTCCTTTGACATACCACAATAACAGTAATGCGCTTGATCTGGGTAACTTTGATGTGCTGGTCTTGCCTGAACCAAATAAGTTATTTACCAGTTCTGAGAAGATGGCCATACTGAATTTTGTCCATGCGGGTGGAGGTCTCTTTGTGATTGCCGATCATGCAGGTAGTGATCGTAACCACTATGGCTCTGATTCGCCCACTATTTTGAATGATGTGATGAATACTGGAAGTACAACCCGCAATGCCTTTGGTTTTCAATTTGATGAGATAGATATCAACTATGATAACCCCCGTGTTCTGGCCAGTACCTCTGACCCGCTGCTGAAAGGTCCTTTTGGTCAAGCGAAAGGGAGTATTATCCGTGATGGGACGACTGAGAGCCTGTATCCCAAGGTGAATCCCGCTGTTCGTGGTGTGATCTATCGTAAAGGAGCCAGTGCTGGTAGCGAGCATGGCGCATTTGTAACCCGAAGTGCATATGGGAGTGGCCGCATTGTCGCTATTGGAGATAGTTCGGCTATCGATGATGGCAGCTGTTCTTACAACAAGAAATGCTTTGATGGTTGGCACGATCCAGCCGCTCAGGATGATATTCTGATCCTCAATGCGACAGAATGGCTAGCTGGCAGTAGCACGAATGGTTCATTCAATAATTGATCAGGCTCTCATATAAGTTGTTATATATGCAGGCAGATTATTTCTAAAATGATTTTACATAAAGGACATAGCCTGACTGCATTGATTGCTTTATCCAGTTCTTATTTGTTTCTTATAGTAGAAAGGTCTTTCCAAGTATGAAATCAACCAAACTGATGCTAATGGGAATATTGTTGATGTTGTTGGCGGTCAGTCTGGGGACCAGTATTGCTCCGGCATTATTTAATATATCGGCAAGCAACCCATTTTTTGTGATCAAGTTGTTTCCTGGTATCGAGGCCTTCCTGGTCGTGATTGGATTTGTGATGGGTGTGGTAGGCTTCTTTCAGAAGGATGGACCAAAAGAGAGATTGTAAGCATACTCCGGGGGATCTTCTGCTTGTTTGCATTTTTGAAGATCCCCTTTTTCTCTGGCTTAGAATGGAACAATATTCATTTCTGTCTGCTGCAGTGCGTCTAGGACGATGCCCATTGCTTCGGTGGTAAAGTAGTTCTCGCTTTGTGGCTGGCCATCAACGTTTTTTGAAATATAGTTCTGAAACGTTGGCGTAAGCCTGTAGAAGTAGCCATGATAGTTGGGTTCATAAAAACTGCCGGTTAGTAGATTGATGAGTTGTTGCTGCTTATCCAGATACTTTGGCTGTCTGCCAAGCTGCCGTAATATTTGATTGTAGCGGTAAAGGCCGATCAGCGTATGGGCCTGTGATCTGGTTTCTTTATATTTTTGCTCTAGTTTGCCACTATTTAAATCCAGGGCAAAATAGAGTCCTCCGTTGTCTTGATCCCAGAGGCCGCTACTAAATAGCAGGCTTTGCAGGACTTGGTCCGCAATATCCAGGTATTGCTGGGTATGTGTAATGGTGTAAGCATCCATCAAGGCTTCAACGATGCTCCCCTGTGTGCCAGGTTTGGCTTGATCATTGAGTACTACCTGTGTGCCATTGTCGTTGACCGACATATTGTTATAAAAAAGATGGGCCCGTAAATTGTAGGATGCTGCCATGGCGATATTCAATGTGTTCTTGCCGGCCTGTAACCACTGAGGATTATTCCAGCGCGTACCTGCATCAATCAAGGCTGCGCCGGCGGTAATGGTATGTTCAACACTGTAAACACCAGGTTCATGGGCTTTATTGTAGAGGAGATTAAGATTGGTATCATACCAATTATTGTAGTAGTTGGTGGCCGCCATATTGGCCTCATTTATCAGTGTGAGATCGTTGAGAAATAGCCCTGTGCGCAACAAATAGAAATAGATCCAGCCTTTCGGCAGGTTATAGTTAAAGAACTCATAGTGCACAATAGGTGAAATCTTCTGGATATCTTGATCATAACTGCTATCGCCAGGATGGAGATATTTGTATTCAGCCATGCTGTTCAGATAATAAAGATCGGTCTGGCTATCGTGGCTGCCGGGTGGATCATCGTTCGTGCTCACATTGAGTCTATTGGTCTGGGTAGGATCATTCATTTGCCAGTTGACGTAGAGCCCCCCTGTCACAAGCCCCTTTGTTTTTGCATTGGCATTAAAGCCATTTGCACGCATGTTAAGCAGTACCTGTCGGGTTATCTGATCGACAATTGTATTAAGGGTTGAGGCTTTTTTATCTATTCTGGCTGCCTGCGCTCCAGTAGTAGAAAATATATTGGTGATGCCGAAGCAGCATACAAGAAATATCGCCAGAATGATGCGCTGTTTTTTTGCCATAGACCACCTACCACTTCTTTAAAACGGGATTACCACACATCTGTATTGTAGCAAGTACCTTAACAGATAAGATGAAATGTGATAATTTTGTTGGTCTATGGTCAGGCGAAAAAAACAACGCCGCTACCAATACACATGCGTATGGAGTCGCGTCGTTTTTTCGCCCCGTTAGTGGCAATTCATTACGCTTTAAGGCTGGCCAGATCAAATTTGCTATCGGCAAGTTGCTGCCCGTTACCAGGAACAGTAACCTCAGAGATGATTAATTCCTTCAAGAGGTCCATCTGGCTATCATCATTAACCATCAAGGCGGCTCGTAGCACACCTTTATCCAGGTAGAGGGCCGTAAATGTACCCTTAGCTATATCTCCGCGGATAATGCTCTGGTGCCGACTGGATGGGTAGCCGACCATGTTGATTGAGAGGTCAAACTGATCCGAGAAGAAGTATGGAATATGGCGGTAAGGGGTATCCGCTCCAACCATGTTGTCGCCGGCAATCTGGCCTGAGGCTATGGCATTATCCCAGTGCTCAAAGTGCATAACACCGGAGATCGGATCTGGATAGGCGGCAACATCGCCTGCGGCAAAGATGCCCTCGACCTTAGTTTCCAGATGTTCGTCGACAATAATGCCATTACGCTTGTCGATCTCCAGTCCTGCTGATTCCGCGAGTTCAATATTGAGTTGAATACCAATACCAGCAACGGCAAAATCGCATGGAATATCTTCTGTTTTATTTTTGTCACCGGTGGAAGTAATGCGGACACTGGCGAGCTTACCATCCTTGCCGGCTACAAACTCGGTTGCGCCATAACCATAGCGCATGGTTGCTCCCTCTTTCTCAAATTTTTGGCGAAAGAACTGGGATACCTCAGGTGAAACGATGTTTGACCAGATACGTTCTTGTGGTTCTATGATCGTAACTTTTGCGCCCTTTGTTAACGCGCTGGCTGCTACCTCCAGACCAATAAAGCCGGAGCCAATGATGACGATATGTTTGTTCTTACCAATCAGTTTACGCAGTTCATTGGAATCATCCAGAGTACGTAGAAGATGAACGCCTGGCAGATCCGCGCCAGGAATATTGATCTGACGTGGTCGTCCTCCTGTAGCAAGCAATAAGGTGCTAAATTTTAGCGTCTGTCCATTATCGAGTTGAACAGTGCGTGCCCGGGTATCCAGCGCGGTCGCCTGCGTCTTTTCTATTACCTCGACCCGTTGCTCTTTATACCATGGAGCCATCTGGACATAGACACCCCCCTCACCATAGATACCATCCGCATCAATCTCTGCGCGCAAATATTCTTTTGACAATGGTGGTCGATTATAAGGGATATAGTGTTCCTGTGTCACTATGACTATACTGCCCTTATTATCTTTTTTGCGAATCTCTTCTGCGGCCGTTGCGGCTGCTAAGCCACCACCTATTAATAGATAATCTATGACGCGCTCAGAATTTTGCGTTGACATATAATTGTCCTCTTTCTTTTATGTTTTATCCAGTGATGTTCAGGCTCCTCTTTCTGTATGGACGAGAACATCTTTATCACTGGACTTTACACGTAGTAGGCTCCCTGATGGTTTCCCTCAAGAACTCAATATTACAGTTCAGACAAATGGGGGTCGTTGTTAATCGCATCTGTTTTTTTTGCGGTAACTCAAGAACTCAATATTACAGTTCAGACACATGGAGGACCCGCTAGATGGCCGCGGCCATCTAGCGGGTCCTCCATGTGTCTGAACTGTAATATTATGCGAGCGCCGCAGGCGCGAGGTGTGTGGTAGCACACAAAGAAAAATATCACGAAAAAAAACAACTATATAAATGAACCCCTTTGCCGATGAGTAGGTATAGTATATAGCAGTTCAGCTTTTTTTAATGATAGCGTTAAAAACCCGCATTGGGCACCAGAATGTATTTGCTAGCAGAACCAAAAATTGACGTTTAAACTAATTTAGACAAAAGGCCCCCAACCTTGCGGAGGGCGGCCTGATCAAGTAAAGTTTCGATACTAAATCAAACAAAAACGGAGCTTTACTTGTATGAACCTTAACACATTGAGACGCTTTCGTCACGAGATCTATGATTGTTGTGAGCGAGCCAAAGATGCGCTCTTTACGACCATGGATGCCCTGATCACCCAAACCCAGGCTCGTTCGTTGCCCGAATTGTCGCAAGATCCTCGCTTCCAACGGCATTGGTCGAGTGTCTACGAAGCCTTTGAAGATGGGCGCATTGATCGCAAGCGGTTGCAAGAGGTTTTTGTGCGCTATCTGCCCGCGCCCCCGCAGGGCCGTCGACTCTGGATTGGGATTGATGCCAGCAGTATCGCTCGACCAGCGGCTCGTACCTCGGCGGATCGGACGGCCCAACCGGTGCACAATCTGCCCAAGAGCAAGCAAGCGATCACCTACGGTTGGCAGTTCTCGACGGTGGTAGCCTTGCCTGAGCAACCCAGCAGCTGGACCTACCTGCTGGACCAGCAACGCATCGCTTCCTCGACCACTGCCATTGAACTGGCATTCACGCAACTTTCGGAATTGGCGCCGCAATTGCCAGTTCACAGTATCGCGGCGCTGGATCGTGGATATGATTCGACTTGGCTGTGGTGCCGCTGTAGCACTTTGCCAGTCGGTGTGCTGGGCCGTCTGAAGTGCAATCGTCGCTTCTATCGACCGGCGCCCCCACCAACGGGAAAGCGAGGAGCGCCGTGCAAAGATGGGGCGATCTTGCAACCCAAAGATGAAGCGACCCATGGCGAGCCAGATGGAAAGGCGGAATGCACCGATCTGAAAGGTCGTCCTGTTGAGATCAGCTGGTGGAAGCATCTGCATGTCAAGGAGGCACGGTGGCTGGAACTGAGTGTGATGCGTGTGCTGCGACCACATGCTACCAACCAGGAGCGCGATCCGCGCATCAGCTGGTTTGTCTGGATTGGCGATCCCAATGCAGATCTCGCCGACATCGCGTTGGGCTATGCACGGCGCTTTGGTCAGGAACACGGCTATCGCTTTGACAAACAGGCATTGTTGTGGGAGAAACCGCGTTTGCGTACTCCCGAGCAATTTGAACGCTGGAGCCAGGTGGTCGCGATGGCGCATAACCATGTGGTGGTGGGTCGAGATTTGGTGCAAGCGCATCTGCACCCATGGGAAAACAAGCAGCGCCCACCCACGCCACAACAAGTGCGACGCGGGTTTTCCAAATTGTTGGTATGTTTGGGTACCCCTGCCAGATCGCCACAAGCACGCGGAAAAGCGAAAGGCCGGATCAAAGGAGCCACGATACGCAAGGCGAAGCGGTATGCACCAGTTCGCAAGACGCCGAAAGTGCCTCAACTTGTTCCATCCTGATGCAGATGTGCGCACCAACATCGATCATCTTTCTTTGAACGGAACTTCTCTTGAAGTTCTGGTAGGACGGATTAGTTTAAACGTCAACAAAAAAGGACCACATTTATGACATATCCTCAGCGGCTTGTGCCGCCACCTCAACTCACCCAACCTTCGCCAATCGAGCCTGTCCTATTTGAAGTTAAGCGCTTGATTGTGGGACAGGATCATTTGCTGGAGCGCTTACTGGTGGCTTTATTGGCACGTGGCCATGTCTTGTTGGAAGGGGTACCTGGTCTGGCTAAAACGGCGACCGTTAAGGCCTTAGCCAGGGTAGTCGGAGGAAATTTTGGGCGTGTCCAGTTTACGCCCGACCTGGTGCCGGCTGACCTGATTGGCACACGTATCTACAATGCGAAAAATGCTGAATTTGTGACTGAACTTGGACCTATTTTTGTGCATCTACTACTGGCCGATGAGATTAATCGTGCGCCAGCCAAAGTCCAATCGGCTCTGCTCGAAGTGATGCAGGAGCATCAGGTGACAATTGGCAAGCAGACCCACTTTGTGCCTGATCCATTTCTGGTTCTGGCCACGCAAAATCCGATTGAGTCTGATGGCACCTATCCTCTACCAGAAGCTCAGTTGGATCGCTTTATGTTTAAAGTGCTGGTCGGCTATCCTTCTTATGAGGATGAAATTGTGATCGTTGAGCGTGTGACCGGCGCGAATATTGTCCTCCAGACATTGCTGAATCCTGAAGGGCTGCGCCACTTTCAGCAGGAGGTTGAGCGCGTGTATGTGGATCCGCATGTGGTGCTCTATGCGGCGACGCTGGTACATGCTACGCGTGAGCCTGCCCGGCATGGATTAGCACGGCTGCATGGAGCATTGCTGTATGGGGCCAGTCCGCGTGCCTCGATTAATCTGGTCTCTGGAGCGCGTGCGCTGGCTTTTATGCGCGGCCGACCCTATGCGTTGCCACGTGACGTGGCTGATCTGGTACCAGATGTGTTGCGCCATCGGATGGTTTTAAGCTATGAGGCGGTGGCCGATGGCTTAACTACCGATATGATTGTGGCCGAGTTGCTCCAGCGTTTTCCACCGCCGCACATTGATCTGGGAGATCGCTATGTGGGGTGATAAAAAGTGGCGTCAGCTTTTTTCTGGTCTCTCGACCGCATCTTCTGTGCCAGAGCTTGATGATCAGTCCCGGGGTTCGCAAGAATTTCCTGAACGTTTGTTGCAGCGTTTGAACTGGCACCTTTTGCGCCCGCTGGCAAGCCATCTGGGTGGAAGTGAGCATTCGCAATTTCTGGGTCCCGGCGTAGAATTTTCTGAGATTCGGGCATACCAACCCGGCGATGATATTCGCTTCATTGATTGGAACATATCAGCGCGCACTGAACAGCCGATGGTCCGCGAGGCGCATGTAGAGCGGGCGGTCGATGTCTGGTTTTTGATTGATGTCAGTGCTTCCACCCGTTGGGGAACGGCTCAATGCCTTAAGAGTGATTGTGCGCTTGATTTTCTGGCGATTGCTGGTCAATTGCTGAATCGCGCTGGCAATCGCCTGGGTGCGGTTATCTTTGCCGAGCAACCGCTGGCCGTGTTTCCTCCTGCTCTAGGACGCTTGCATTTGCTCCATTTATTAGCGCGCCTGAAGGCGGTAAAAACTGACTGTGCGGGTCCAACAAATCTTATTGCGGCCTTGAACAAAGCATATGTGGTACTCCGCCGACGTTCGCTGATCGTGATTGTCTCTGATTTTCTGGTTGAGGATGGCTGGCAACTGGCACTTGGCAAGCTTGCGCAGCGCCACGAGGTTGTGGCCGTTCGCCTGATGGATCCTCGAGAGGGCGCGTTGCCAGATGTAGGCCTGGTCTGGTTGGAAGATCCTGAGACCGGTCAACAACTTTATGTGGATACTGGCGATGCTAAATTGCGCGCCCGCTTTAGCGAGGCGGCTTTGCGACAGGAAGAATATTTGCGTATGAGCCTGGCCCGCTGTCGGGTAGAATTACTCCAGATTGGAACTGATCAGGATCTTATTTCAGCTATGGTACATTTTTTGCAGAGGCGACAGCATAATCGCACACGCAAATTCCCTTTGCCTCAATCCTCTATGTCCCACGCTGTCCCGCTGGTTCCGGCTGCCTCTCCATGGAAAGGAGACCTTTCATGAGCTTCCAATGGCCACTCTGCCTGCTTTCTCTGGTATTGATTCCACTGCTCATCTGGCTTTATCTGGCCGCGCAAAAGCGGCGCCGTGCCTATGCAGTGCGCTTTACCAATCTCTCCTTGCTCCATAGCATTGTGGGTAAAGGACCAGGGCTGCGACGGCATATTCCCCCCCTGATCTTTGTGCTTGCGCTGAGCGCATTTGTTCTGAGCCTGGCTCGTCCTATGGCGGTTGTCGCTGTTGCACGTGATCGGGCCAATGTCATGCTCGTTTTTGATGTATCAGGTTCAATGAATTCACCTGATATGGCTCCCAGTCGCATCATGGCTGCTCGTCAGGCTGCGCATGCATTTGTCTCTGCCCTGCCCGATAATATTCAGATTGGGTTGATCAGTTTTAATAATGCTGCGTCCGTGCGAGCACCCCTGACCTTAGATCATCAACTGGTGCAGCGCTCGATTGATACTTTAGTCCCTGGTGGTGGTACTGCCATTGGCGATGGCTTGAATGCAGCATTAGATCAATTACAGCAATTTCCTCGGGATGATAAAGGGACACCTATTCCCTCTACGATTGTTCTCCTGTCAGATGGCGCTAATAATATGGGCATAGATCCTCATATCGCTGCTTTAAAGGCCAGGCAGATACGTATTAAAGTCAACACTGTCGGTATCGGCCAGCGCAGCACCCTACCTGGTCCTGATGGCAAAGCAAGCGGAGGGGTAGACGAGGGTGCTTTGAAAGAAATTGCCAGTCAGACAGGGGGCCGTTACTTTTATGCGGGAGCAACCAGGACGCTACTAAGCATTTATGCTGATCTGAGTAAACAGATCAGTTGGATTAAAGAGCCAACTGAAATCACCGCCATTTTTTGTGCTGTTGGCGTCCTCTTCTTTCTGCTTGCAGGTTTCCTCAGTTTACACTGGTTCCAGCGTTTCCCTTAATAGAATATGTTTAAGGAGTTTCCAATTTTTCCTCATTGCACAGCAAGATTTTCTAGTACCGTAGATAAGAACAAAAAATTTAAAAGAAAATAGTTTATAATTATATTGGTGCTCTTGTATTTTAGTGTGTGTTTTCGGTAGTAAAAGAGAAAGCAGGTACACAGATGGCACTTTCCTTCCAACATTCCTCTTTCCAAACGACAAGTAGCCAGGGGCTGCGCCAGGATATCTTGCCGATGCGTCTCTACCATAAAGCGAAAAGATTAGGCATATGGGATCCAGCTAGCATCGATTTTACGCAGGATGCTCTGGATTGGCAGCAGTGTAGTCCTGAAGAGCGGGAAACAATGTTGACGTTGACCTCTCTTTTTCAAGCGGGCGAGGAGAGCGTGACCTTAGATGTCCTGCCGCTTATCTCTGCCGTGGCTCAGCAGGGACGGTTGGAGGAAGAATTATTTTTGACAACCTTTTTATTTGAGGAGGCCAAACATACAGAATTCTTTCGACGTTTCTTGGATGATGTAACCCATACGACCAAAGATTTACATGGGTACCTTACGCCAAGTTATAAAAAAATATTTTATGAGGAACTTCCTCAAACAATGGGTGCCCTGAGCACTGATCATTCTGTACAGGCTCAGGCGCGCGCCGCTGTTACGTATAATATGATTGTTGAGGGGGTATTGGCTGAAACTGGCTATCAAGCTTATTTCGATATGCTCGATCGTAATCACATTATGCCGGGTTTGAAGCAAGGCGTGACATATGTGAAGCGTGATGAGTCGCGGCATATCGCTTATGGCATCTTTTTAATTTCACGTCTAGTAACTGAGGATGCAAGTGTGTGGGATGTAATTGAGCAGCGCATGAATGAACTGTTGCCATATGCTCTGGGCGTTATTCAAGAAGCAGATAATTCTCTGCCAGCGGGAGAAGAGAATAGATTTGGCCTCCGGCTGACAGACTATGTAGATTTTGCCGTTACCCAATTCACTAAACGTTTACATAAAATCGAGCAGGCGCGTACACAATCGGTGGAGCAACTCTATCAGGATCAGCCAGAACTCCTGCAATAGTAGCTAGCCAGATACAATAATTGTGAACGCCACTCACTCGTGGCTAGTGCCATCTGGTTTTTTACCTTTGGTACAATGAAGTAGTAAAAGGTATCGCGTATCTTTTACTACTTCAAAAAAAAAGTGGGTATTATAGAGAAATGGCTGTTACAACGCTTGGCTATGCTCTGCTAAGTTTATTAGCGGTCAAATCCTATACAGGATACGATCTTGGCCGCCTGATGCGCTCTCCCATTAGTGTTTTCTGGGAAGCACGCTATAGCCAGATTTACCCTGAATTATCCAGATTGGAATCTCAGGGTCTGGTTACCTATCAAGCAGTAACCCAGCATGATTTTCCTGACAAAAAAATCTATACTATTACCGATGATGGACGTGCTCTTTTGCGGATATGGGCCACCGAGCCAGTTGATCCTCCTGTTATTCGTGATGAGCTTGTGATCAAAGCTTATTCGCTTTGGATGGTGGATCCAGAGCCGGCGCAAGAATTGTTTCGTTATCATGAACAATATCATCTCGCCAAGCTTCAACAATATGAAGAAGTGCAACGTGACCTTGAGGCTTCTCCTGAGGCCTTGAACGATCCGACCTCACCTACATTCGCTCAATATATTATCTTGCAACGTGACCTTGGTTTTGAGCGTGAATATGCGGTGTGGTGCCATTGGGTCGTTGAGCGCCTGGAGCAGACGATGCGTTTTTCTTCCCCACCCATTAATTGATCTATCATCCTGACTTCCCCTTATACCTCCTGTTCTTCAGGTTTGCGTGCTCGAATGAAGGCACTGATAAATCGTCCATCAACGCTCGTTCGTTCTTCAGGCGAGAGGGAGGCTATAGTGGCATTTATTCCATTTGAAGCAATGTCAGCGAGAGAATAGCGCCGTGTGACCTCAACCTCGATATCGATAAATCCAGCTGCTTGTAGCAACGAGCGATAGGTATCTTCTTCAAGTGCCCCGGCCATACATCCAGCCCAGGACTCCATATCGCGGCGGATGGCGGGTGGGAGATCACCTTGAACGACAATATCGGAGACGGCAAAACGGCCACCAGGTGTCAGAACGCGGTGGGCTTCACGCAGTACCTGACGCTTGTCTGCTGAGAGATTAATTACACAGTTGGAGATGATGACATTCACGCTGTTGTCAGGCAATGGTATCGCCTCAATAATACCTTTCAAAAACTGGACATTCTCGATGCCCGCATCTTTCTGATTGTGCTTTGCAAGTTCCAACATAGGATCAGTCATGTCCAGACCGTAGGCAAATCCCGTTGGTCCGACGCGCCGGGCCGAAAGTAGCACATCGATGCCCCCTCCACTGCCCAGATCCAATATTGTCTCACCAGGCTTCAACTCAGCAAGCGCAGTCGGATTGCCACAGCCAAGCGAGGCCAGAGCCGCTGCAATGGGTATCCCGCCCAGTTCCATTTGTGTGTAGAGATCAGTCGTAATCGGGTCTCCCTGATCGGTAATGGAGGAACAACAGGTTGACACACAACAGGAAGATGACGTTTGAACTGGTTGTATTGCTATCTTCTCAGAGGGCTCACAGCAGTCTGGCCCACAACAGGATGGCGCATGTTCCGCTGGAGTACCCAGCACCTGTAAAGCAGCTCGCGCATATTTTGCGCTCACCTCTTGTCGCAACTGTTCATCATTTTGAGGAATGGTATTCATTGTGATCCTTTCCATTTCTAGCTGCGAGAAGAGCACCACGCTCCTCTCGTTTGCCTTTGCTAGAAGAGACGGAGTTCGACAAAAAAGGACGCACAGGGTGAGGTGTGCTGGTGGTATTCGTATCGTCACAACAGACGTCCGCTTCACAGCAGTCACAGCGCGGTTGATAGTTCAGGATGTGCCCACGGCGATCTAGTTCGAAATGGCAACAAGCCAGTAGTTCCTGCTTGAGCTTTTCCCTGGCCCGTTGCACGCGTGATTTCGCTCCAGAAAACGAGATACCTAGCCGTTTTCCTAGTTCTTTCTGCGTCAGTCCTTGATACTCTGTGAGGATCAATGCCTGCCGATGCTGGTCAGGCAAGGCCAGGACCATGGCGCGCACACAGGGGAGCAGTTCGCTTACGATATCATCGTCTGGTAGGTCCTCTGGCAGATCCAACTCCGCATCTGTGTCTAGGGATGTCATCGTCTGGTGGCGGGTTCGGTAATAATCAATGATAAGATTGCGCGTGATCTGGTAGATCCAGCTTTCCAGGCGTCGAGCATCCCGCAGATCTTCTCCTCGTTGATGAATTTTGAGAAAAACCTCTTGTAACAGATCCTCTGCGCTGGCTTCATCCGCCACACGGCGGCGAATGAAGTGGTACAGAGGCGCGTGAAACGCATCCCATGCTTGCTCTGTGATAGTAGTCATTGCTTTTTTCCCTTTCAGCATCTCTCTTGCTCTTCTCTTGAAGACGAATGTAGCGCCAAAAGGACGCATTGTATCTCCATTAGCGTCATAATAATTAGCTGTTTTGCCATTATTCGATCGGCAAAGTAGTACTTTTCGCTTTGAATTCTTATAGTTTAATGGGTAAGCGTTCCTTCATGGTAAAATAGCATTGCTCATGCATTAGAGAAATTGCCTATGCAATTTCGACTCTCGCCTCATATAGGTATAGTTGGGAATGATACGTTTTTAGGGAGAGTTGTCTGGTGGCAATTTATCGAACTTATATATTGTCTGGGCGGGAGGAGAAATATCGCGATGGCTTATGATGGCAGTAAGATGCTAGGAAATTATCGGCTGCTGGAACTGCTTGGTCAGGGTGGCTTTGCCGATGTATACCTGGGTGAGCATATCTATCTGAAGACATCGGCGGCTATCAAGGTGTTGCGTGTCCAACTGGATCGAGATGCTCTTGAGTCGTTTCTGGCTGAGGCGCGTACTATCGCTCGCTTGCGTCATCCCCATATTACGATTGTGCATGATTTTGGCATTGAGCATGACGTGCCTTTTCTGGTGATGGGTTATGCTCCCTATGGCTCATTGCGCCGCTTGCATCCGATGGGAAGTATCGTTCCGCTTGCGACGGTGGTTGGCTATGTTAAACAGATGGCCCAGGCTTTACAATATGCTCATGTGCAACAGATTATTCACCGCGATGTGAAGCCCGAGAATATATTATTGGGTGAGCAGCAGCAATTGTTGCTGAGTGATTTTGGCATTGCTGTCGCAACTCAGAGCATACCAGGTAATTCACTGGTGCCACGGGCGAAACAGAGCGCGGCGATTGGTACAACGACCTATATGGCGCCCGAATTATTTACCGCGGACGCTGTGTTCGCGAGCGATCAATATTCTTTAGCAATTGTCGCTTATGAATGGCTGTGTGGTGCACCTCCCTTTAGTGGCTCTGATATGGAGGTTGCTCTGCAACATGTCCATATTGCTGTTCCATCTCTCTCGGATAAGGCTCCAGAAGTCACGTCCGAGGTTGAGAAGGTGATAATGAAGGCACTGGCCAAACAGCCGAGGGAGCGCTATCCTTCAATATTGGACTTTGCAACGGCTTTTGAGCAGGCATTGTCAGCGCGGAAAGTCGAGATTGTCTCTTCTTTTTCCGCGGATAAAACAGAAGCTTTTCCGTTTCCAGCGCCTGTGACTCCACCACCATTGTTGCCCTCTCCTGGTCCAGATAAATCCATGGTTAACCTGCCCCCTTCTGTTGCGCGGACGCGTTTGCCCGGCTCTGATAAGCCTGGCTTATTGTCAGCCCCTCCCGTGCGACCAGCTAGCGATAAACCGATAACACCTGTGCCTGCTGTCTCGTTGAAGTTACCTGCGCATGCGGCTGGTACTACAGGACGCCTGTCAGACTATGCCGCGCCTGCGGAAGTGGGAGGTGATATTGACGAAAATAAATCCAGACCTTTGCGTCTCTCGGCATTTATGCCTGTAGTTGCGTCAGATGCTGATGTCCGCGATGTAGCTTCTGGAGAACAGGAACAATCGGTGATTGTTTCCTTGAAGCATCTGTGGGTGGATAAAACGATGCCGGCGGCCAAACATTTGTGGCTAGATAAAACGCTACCGGCGGCCAGGCATTTATGGATAGATCAGACGGTGCCAGCGGCAAAGCAATTTTGGTCCAGGCAGGCAGTACCGGCCGCGAAAAAGCTGTTATCTATTCCTTTGTTATCACCCGATCCACCGCAGGAGGCCCTCCCTCCTCTATATAATCGTTCCAATGGTTTGCATTCGACGCAGTCGGTACCGGCGGCGCGTAAGATAGTGCAGACGCAGTCGGTACCGGCTATACCGCCACCTGGCATGTCAGCGAATGGCGCAGGGATGTCA
This sequence comes from Dictyobacter alpinus, assembly GCF_003967575.1. NCBI lineage: Bacteria > Bacillati > Chloroflexota > Ktedonobacteria > Ktedonobacterales > Dictyobacteraceae > Dictyobacter > Dictyobacter alpinus. The sequence goes on along the minus strand of NZ_BIFT01000002.1, from coordinate 1,510,256 downwards.
CGGCGAATGGTACTTGGTGGTCTGGCGGTAGGCGTTGGAGTAGCCGGTCTGACCGGCGTGATTGCGACAATGTACTGGCAGAACGCTTTTCAACCCGCGGCATCATCCGCCCCGACGCCTAAACCTCACCAGCAGCCAACCGCTGCTCCCACCGCCGCCGCTACGCAGGCTCCCACGGCCACACCCACTCCACAGAATATGGTGGTACTTGGTCCTACACGCCCAACTGTTACTACCTGGGGTCCAAATCAACTGGACCTTTTTGTGCGTGGCACAGATGGAGCTCTCTGGCAACGGCATTATGATGGCAGCTGGCATCCCTGGACTCAGGCCCTTGCTGGCATGACTTTTGATCCTACGGTGACAAGCTGGGGAGCTGGCCGTTTTGATGTGTTTGCGCGTGGTGTGGATAATACCTTACAACATAGCTGGTACGATGGCAGCTGGCATCCCTGGGAATCGCTGGGTGGCGCATTGACTTCAGATCCAACGGCTGTGAGTTGGGGGCCAAATCGCCTGGATATATTTGCGCGCAGTGTCGATAATGCGCTCTGGCATAAAGCCTTTGACGGCACATGGCATGACTGGGAACGGCTGGATGGGGTGCTCCTGTCAAGTCCCTCGGCCGCTACCTGGGGACCAAATCGCCTGGATGTCTTTGTGCGTGGTTCCGATAGCGCGCTCTGGCATCGTGGCTTTGATGGCAGTTGGCATGACTGGGAATCGCTGGGCGGCTCATTTGAATCAGATCCGGCGGCTGTCTCTATCGGTCAAAACCACCTGGATATATTTGTACGTGGCGCTGGTAATGTCCTGCAGCGACGTAGTTATGATGGCAATTGGCATGACTGGGAGACGCTCAGTGGCGTATTGACGACCAGTCCCACCACCACCACATGGGGCACTGGTCGCATTGATGTTTTTGCGCGGACCGCCAACAATGTTTTGCAACAAACCTGGTACGAAGGCGGCTTGTGGCAGCCCTGGGTTCCTCTCACCTGATAACTTACGCTTGTGGACCCATTATCTTTTAACTGCGCTTATCAACAGATGAGAGGGGTCAGCCTATTAACCACGGGCTGGTGGATAGATCTGGCTCAAATCGCTGGCCGGAATAGCATTTACTGGTATGTCAATCCGTATTGACTGATTGAAATTTTGACATTTAAATTTGAGTGTTTGTTGAATTGGGATGCCATTACTCAAGGTAGTAGTAATAAGGTTGCTTAGCTGATAGACATAACCCGTATCTTCGTCGATCCAAAAATCTGTACTACCAGCAGTAGTCTGAGCATTATTATATTCTTGCCTGCTAGATTTATTTTCGACATCTAAGTCTTGTAGCGCGGCTAGCCCTTCTCCAGTAAAGCTCACTTTGATATGCCGTAAGAGGCGGTCACTTATATTTTCTTTCCCTTTGTCGCTGATCTGTCCTTTTTGTAGCGCTAGATCGAGCAGCGAACGAACCTGGGCAATGCCTGCCACTGCATAGACCTGGGTAGAGGGTGTCTGTTGCAAGATTTTTTTATCAATCACATACCATTTCTCGTGATTGTATAGACCTCCTAATATATATACGCTGTCGCCTTGTATGCGTTGATTGAGGCTAAAGGTTGCGCCAGAATGGGCTTGAAAGAGCTTGCCATCCGATTTTTCTTGTAATGTGATCTGTGATATTGTGCCATCTGTTTCATCCCCTTGTCCCTGGCTCCACATATTGTAGTTGGAGGTGCCGGGCATAGGTAGGAGTGTCTGTAATAGACTGGCAGTTGGCGTCGTTTGATTGTTGCTGATTTGATGTTTGGCGTCGAGTGTGAAATGGACCGAATGAATATCTTTCATGGCCTGTTGGCTTTTTTCGAGTAATTGTTTTGCCGAAAGTGGTTGCTGGGTTGGCTCTTTGGTAGTTATCGTGGCGGTTGGTTGTGTGATAGTTGTCGTATTTATAGATGGACTATTATTACAGGCTGCTAACAACGATAATAGAAACAAGAGACACAGGATGCGACAGAGATGAGCGATCATTTTCATAACACACCATTTTCTCCTCTATAAGATCAGGTTAAAACATATATAGATGCATTGTCGTTTCTCTTATAGTATGGGCGGCCAGGTGTTTTTAATACACATCATCACCACATCATCTACCCATCATCTTCACCTCTTTTTGCCTCGGCCAGGCATAAAATTGTGCTCGTACGTAAAAAAAGAAGCTTCCTGATTTCATGAGAGGAAGCTTCTTTTTATCTTGTTGTTAGTCTTGTTGGCAGTCAGGCGGCTAACTCTTCAGCGTTCTGTTGTGCTAGCGCTTTGACCCATTGATAGTTACCTTCGATCTCTTCATTCGCCAGTAATTCTGTGGCCAGATGTAGCCAGCAGATAGCATTCGAGACGGTCAGGTAATCGCGATTGGCCAGTGTGGCTGCCGCGGTACTCATGCTATTGTAGAGCATCTCATCTGTCAGCAGGTTGTATATGTGTTGTGCCACCTGGGGCGTATTCCCTGTTTCTACCAGATAACCAGTGATTTGATCCTGGATTTGTAGAGGAATACCACCAACACGATATGCCACAACCGGTTTGCCCTTTAAGAGGGCCTCGGTTACCTTGACTTCAAAACCTTCTTTGATCGAGAGCTGCAGGACTACTGCGCTTCTGCGTAATAGCGTGTTTAGAATCTGATCACGATGAGGCAGGCGCGCTACTTTGATATCATCTGCGAAATGAACATATGGTTCAGTTTGCAGAGTACGTTTGATCAGGCTATAGACTGGTACTCCGTCTGGATCATCGATGGAGCCGTTGCCTGCAATCACGAGTTGTGGAACTGTTTTCTGTTCTGCTTCCAGTTTACTGCGCAGTTGGCGATAAGCATCCAGCACATCAGGAATACCTTTAGAAGGATCAAAGCGAGCAATCTGTACAATATAGGGTCGCTGGCTGTCCAGGGGTGTTTGACCTTCATTCTCCAGGATACGGTTAAAATGCTTGATATAGGTATCCATCTGCTGTTCGCTTAATGGCTTATTTAAACCATCAACGGGATCCGTGGTAGCAGGCATATAAAGTACTTTTTCAGCTGGAACATCGTCGGGCACAAACATCTTCATCGGATGACTGATAAAAAAGTCAGCCTGACGAATAAAGTCCCACAGGAAGCTCCAGGTTGTATGCTGTGGTGTCCCTTCCCTGGTAGCCAACTCGGCGACGATCTGGATATGGGATCTGTAGAGCAGTTTGCAGTCTGGATTAGCTTCTCGAATGTAAGGAATCAATCCTGCCGGCTGTGGATCATCAATGACGATTACATCAGCTGTTCTAAAGACTGGATCCAGTTGCTGAGCGTTTTCTTTACTCCAGGCAAGATAGAGTTGTTTTTCTTCATCTGTTAGCCTGGTTGATGGGCTGGCGACGTTCTGTAGCACATTGTGAATTTTGGTCTTCGTAATGTCGAAGATCTCTTTCTTTGGTAAGAGAATGTGCCAGTGTGCATCAACTCCTAGTAAGCGCAGCAAGCGAATCAAGGCATGGCGCATCAAAGCTACGCCCCCACCTTGTGGTGTGGCGTTAATGAAGACCAACTTCTTCCCTTCAAACTTTTTCGCCAGTTGTGTGACCAGTTCAAAGTCTTCCGATGTGACGGCGCTACGATAGTCTTCCAACGTGACCAGTTCACTCACCACAACTTCACGTTCAGCAGTCAATGGGACTTGAACCAGATCATTCTGGTCGAATTGTTGTCGCACCTCTTGTATCATCTCTTCAGCAGTTAGTTGCTCATTAGCCGTAGCTTGTCCTTTCAAGGGAACAATATCGGCTTGCATCCATAACTTTGCACCGAGATCGGCTGAAAAATCATCTTGGCGTAAAGAGGCTGCGATGAATTGCAAATTACGCTCATCGGCATTTTGTTTCAGCCAGGTGAGAGCCGCTTCATTGGGATCAGCATCAAGTAGAGCCTTTTCGTAACTGATCACAGCATGACCAGTATCTCCTTCGGCTATTCGTAGATGCCCATTTTGTATTTGTAGGCTCGCATAACTTGCAGTTGGAATATTTAGCTCTTCAATTGGTGTGGCTTGAGTATATTCCTCTTGTACCACATCATTATTCTCTTGGAGTGTGTTGGTTATTTCTTCTTCGTTCATAAGTACTTCAGTAGTTGTATTTGTCATAATTCCCTCAAGATCATAAGGATGATGCGTATCGATTTAGCAAACATGATCTAATGGACTCACCAGTTGATATACATACTATAACAATAATTGAGCATGGTCTATTTCGCTTTTATCTTATAGTAATTCCGTACTATGGAATCTTCACGAAATAAATTTTTGGTAGATAACTATATGTTTGTTTTTTAGAGCAATGGTTTTTCGATCATTTGTCAATACTTGAGTTATAGATTTTTATCAATGATATATAGATACAATATATAGCAAATTTTTTCAAGTTTCTGTAATCTACTTCACTGTTCTCGTCCAATTTACATGGACAATAGCTATTCAACTTCTAGCAATCATGAGATTATTTGTGTGCTATCGCGTCATTATTTTGTGATGCCTGCTATGTCCACTTTTGTATAGGCCAGTTCAGTGGGAGGTGTCGCTCGGGGGCTTTCTATGTGCTGGATGATTGCTGGCACTCCAACCAGACTCTTGCCTGCCAGCAGCTCCTGGGCCAGAGTTTTGATTTCTTTCGGCCTTAAGGGCAGTGAAGCTACCTCTATGAGTGGGATCCAGACAGGGACTGGAAATTCAGGACCTTCTTGTTGGAGGGTTTGGGCCGTTGTAGTTGGATGGGCATAAATATGAACTTCAAGGGTATAGCCATAGTGCATTCTTTTATGCGGGCATGGCGCATGAGTAGGATAGACCCACTCTCCTAAAAATGCAATACTGGTAGCCTCCACCTCTATGCCTGTCTCTTCACGTACCTCGCGGACCGCGCATTCCAGTAGGCTTTCATATGGTTCTAATCCACCTCCGGGTAAACTCCAGGTGTTCTCACCATGCAATAATAATATTCGCTCTTGTTCCAGGACGATCACACGTGTACGAATATTGTCGTAGATATTCTGATTCAATTTTTCGCTCCTTTCTTTGTTTAAATAAACTACTTCATTCTCAATCTCTGGTAGTTGTATCACAGGGTCGAACGAAATACTAGAGCTATTTCACATGAAGATGCCCGTATTTTACTGAGAAAATACGGGCATCTTCATGGAGTATGTTTTAATTTCTGTACTGCAGGCGTTTCCTGAACGTTTTCTGGCTAATGATACGTTGTTCGGAGATGCAAATGCCGACCAGGATCAAGATGACACCCAGCCATTGTATAACTGTAATGTGTTCTTTTAAAATCAAGGCTGATGTGATGATCACGATCGGTAATTCAACTGAGCCCAGAATTGAAGCCATCGCTGATCCTATGGTTGGTATGCCTTGAGCATAGAGATACGGTGGAATAATCACGCCAAAGAGGCCTAATAGTAAGGCGTAGATCCAGAGTCCCTGTCCGATCGAGTCATTGAATAGGAAAAGTGGTGGAAAAATCAACAGGGTTATTACCGCTCCTCCTGTCACCATCAATGTGCTTCTCAGGATTGGTGAGACGCTGAGTGCCACGCGACCATTGACCGTAAGATTGCCGGTGTAGCTGGCGGCTGCCAGTAGTCCAAGCAGGATCCCCGCGAGGCTGATGTGCTCAAAATGTAATGCTTCGTAGCCAGCTGCTAGAACGGTTCCAATCAATACAACAGCGATTGATAGCCATTGTTTACCACTCGGACGGCGTTTTTGTAGTATCCATTCTAGCAAAAAGCCCATCCATACAAATTGAAAGAGTAAGATAACCCCTAACGATGCTGACAACGATTGCAGAGCCAGGTAATAAAAGACACCTGTCAGTCCTGAGAAGATGCCACTGGCCAGCAATTTACCGATAGTGGCAAAAGAAAGCTGACGTAGCTCTTTGAAGGAGGGAATACCCAGGAGCCAGAGGATTACACAACCAAAGAGCAGTGGGCTGCTGGTAACTTCTGCAGTAGAAAAGCCCTGACTATAGCTTATTTTTACAATGGTAGATAAGACACCAAATGAGGCGGCCCCCATCAGGACCAGCAAACTGGCAGTAAACCTTTTCACAACGGGTCCTCCCTGTGAACATAGCGCTAGAGCCATGTCTTTTTTTCTTTACGACAGCCTTCTTGACAAAAAAAAGCTGGCTCTTACGCTCATAACATAGACGAGGTCTAGCTAGAGTGAGCCGATACTGCCGGTTGAAAAACCCGTATTTGTTATATGAAGTTAGATATGGAGATATATCTAAGCTTCTCTGCTCATTCAGCGATTGAAATGGGTGTTGACGACATGCAAATATTTTATTGCCTCACACCCGGTCAGGGATTATACCACTGTCATAAATTCGCTGTCAATAAAAAGAATTGACTATTATCAGGTTTGAGTTCCCTGGCTCGCATGAGTTTATTCATGCTATCCAGGTCGAGCTGATGCTTTGAGCGTATCAGTTTTTATACAAAGAAGTATTAGACATATCAACTGGTGGCATTTATACTTTTTTTAGTGGCATGAACTGAAAATTTATATATGGATGCACAAAGATCAACTGACACACCCGGTAAAAAGGAAGATGTTGTTATGACACATTTCAGCAATAATGAGCAGAACAAACTGATTCAGCAGCGCTTTGGAGTGGCAGCCAGCGATTATGTCGGTAGTTCCGTACATTCGCAGGGGCCTGATCTTGACTGGTTGGTACAGGCGGCAGAACTCAAGGGCTCTGAAGTTGTAGTGGACCTGGCTACCGGCGCTGGCCATGCGGCTTTTGCGTTGGCTCCGCATGCTCATGAAGTAATCGCTATCGATTTTACTGTTCCTATGTTGGAGGCCGCTCAAAAGAGCGCTGGATATGCATATTGAGCATATTCGCTTTGTCGAAGGTGATGCCCATCATTTGCCTCTAGCAGATTATAGCGTGGATGTGCTTGCCTGCCGCCTGGCGGCCCATCACTTTGTAGATGTTCCGCAGGTCATACGTGAATGGAAACGCCTCCTCAAGCCAGCTGGTAAATTGCTACTGATTGATAGCATTGGAGCTGAAGATGCAGAGCTAGATGCCTTTATCCACGAGATTGAGGTCCTACGCGATCCTTCGCATGTACGCAATTATGCTGTTTCCACCTGGCTAGAGATGCTAAAAGCTGTGGGTATCGAGGCACATGTCCAGCATAGCTGGGGTATTCATATGGATGTGCCGACCTGGACACAACGTCAGCGCACCTCGCCCCAGCATGTTGAACGTATCCTGCAGCTCTTTGCTACCGCGCGCCCTGATGTGCGCCAACATCTACATATAGAGCAGCAACATGGTATTTATAGTTTTGATCTACCAGCTGCTTTGATCGTTGGCACAGTCGTATAAGCGTTAATATCGATAAAGAAATTTGCTCGTTTTATGCTGGTGCAAAGGATGATGGATAAGCATTTATCCTTTGCCCATCGTGATTTGCCTACAATTTTACTTTTTTGGGTCAGGCTTTATCGCTGGTGTATGTCTGCCCTTGAGGAACTGTGGATATATTTCCTACCACACTGGCGGTTTTCGTCTGTTTACTGCGTCCCGCGATCAGAGTATCAAGTGACCATGAGCCGGCTCCGCAAACGATTAATGCTAGCGCGATGCCAATGGCAAGAATAAAGAATTCAACACCCTCACCTTTTTGATGTCCGGCCCAGTTCATAAAAAATCCATTGGCTAGATGAACCTTCGTCATCGCTACGACTACAACACAGAGCAGACCTAGCGCTGCTAGTCGGGTGAGGAGTCCCAGCAGTAGTGCCAGGGGTGCCAAAAATTCTGTGAGAATGGCGATTACTGCGAGAAAGAGTGGAATCTGCATACCATTGGTAAAACCCGTCAATGTTGCCTGGAAGCCGTGACCACCAAACCATCCCAGTACTTTTTGTGATCCATGCACAATAAAGACCGCGAACAATGTCAGGCGCAATAAAAGCAGCCCTGTATTGACCATTGTGTCCGTAGGAAAACTAAAAAATTTCATCGTTGGCTCCTTTTTAAGTAAGAAAATAAGCCAATTTAATGCTTATCTTCCTGTGGACAAGCCTGAATAGATAAGTACATCTACATGTCCTGTTGACGATACATATCTGTTCAGAGTAATAGTATTTCTTTAGGACGAACTAACAGGTGAGAATTAGTAATGTGTCAGTACTTTTGTGTGATTTTAGCTCAACAACTTTTGGAGTTCTGGTACTAATCCAACGCGTGGTTCAATCTGCCGATAGTCAATGCCAAACGAGCTAATAATCTGACCATATTGCTCATCGCCATCATCAATCAATACGCTTTCGCCGTAGCCAATCTGGTGTGTCTGTAAATAGTCACCAAAGAAGACACTCTTGCCGTCGGCAGTTTTATCCATTTTCAGCCCTTTGAGTTTATAAGAATTCAAGACATCATCAAAAATATTTTGCAGTTTCAATGCGGGTACAGTCCAACGTGAAAAAGTATCCATATTGTCAGTTGCTACTACAACTTTGATGCCCATTGTCTGGAGTTGATGCACATACGCTGGAATCTCTGCCGAAACAAATTGCATCTGACTACAGCTTAAGGCCAGTTCTTGTAACAGAAGTTGTGGATCAAAAGTAGGATTTTGCTGACAGATAAAAGCGATAACGTCCTCACTACTCAATTCGCCGCGCATCCAATCGGTCATCTGACTAAAAGAGCTGTTTTTGCCGAAGAGCGTTGCCTGAATAGCCTGGAAGGTTGGATAGTGAGGATTTTCTGGATCATCAAGATGATTCCAGAAAAGTGAGTTGGATAAAGTAAATGCCCAATCAAGAAACACACATTTATATGGAGCCAATTTGTATCTCCTGCCAGTCAGTTTTTAGACAGTGTCAAGCGCCCATTCTTCTTTTAAATGTGCTGTAAAATTGTGTGCAGAGCACACAATTTTACAGCACATTTAAAACTGTTGGAGCGCCAGAGGCGCGAAAGCAGTTTTGATTATCGTGGTAGTTGTGGCCTTTTGCGTTGCTGTCGTGGTCACTGTTATTGTGGCTGTTGGGTGTACAGCAGGCATGGCCTGTCCTATGACTTTCATATTGGTGAGTAATGCAATGAGAATGAGCAGGATCACCAGGGCTGCGCCAATGATCCAGACGATACGTGGTATGCCTGACCGTGGCGTTTGGACGGATGCCTGCCGGGGCACGACCTGGATCGAGGGTGGGAGTTTTGGCATGACACTCTGAATGCCTGCGACTGGTTGTGGTAGTGCATCGACTTTATAGGCCTGATGAAAGGCATTTGCAAGTGCTTTAGGTGTGCGGAAGCGACGAGTTGGATCCTTTTCCAATGTCTGTAATATAACGCGTTCAACATCCGGGGTGACGGCTGAATTGATTTGTGATGGCGGCACCGGTTGATCCCGCATATGTTTCATGACAATCGTGACCGGATTTGGTCCTCTGAATGGCACATTTCCGGTGACCATTTGATAGATCAGCACCCCCAATGCATAGATGTCACTGGCCGGTGAGGCTGCATCTTCAACTAGTTCTGGCGCCATATATTCAGGCGTACCAATCAGAAAACCTGAGCGTGTCAGGCTATAATTATCTTCAATACTTTTGACCAGGCCAAAATCTGTCAGGTAGGCATACTTCCCGTCCTTTAGCAAGACATTGGAAGCTTTAATGTCTCGATGGAGCATGCCCTTTTCATGGGCAAATTGTAGGGCGCCAGCGATCTGTTCCAGAATATCGCTGGCCTCATCTAGCGATAATAGACCTTCAGAAGAGACGCGGCGGCTGAGGGTTCCATATTCAATATAAGGTGTGACCATGTAGGACCAGTTTTCGTAATCGCCGTAATCAATGGCCGAGAGAATATGTGGATGGTGAAGCTGTGACATAGCTCGCGCCTCACGGCGGAAGCGTTCATAATATTCGCCAGCACTGCGGCGTACCATTTTCATCGCCACAATTTGCTGTGTTCGCTGGTCCCGGGCCAGATACACTTCTGACATCCCTCCCTTGGCGAGACCACGTTCAATATGGTAGTGACCTATTGTTATATTTATCAGCTCTTGCATGAGCATTTTACACTCCTTGCATCCCAGCTTTGTAGAAAAAGATGAGTATAAAAAGTATACGATCAGAAAGCAATTTTTGGATCGAGAATAGTATCTTATAGAAATGCTTTTAGTTTAGATTGGCTATATACAGTGTTCTGAGGACCTGTATTATGCACTCCACATAAACCAGGATGAGCGGCCATCTTTTTGGGATGCTGGTGTTGGCCCATATCTTCCCTCTGAATGCTGGTCGGGTCAGGTATGCGCTTTATTGTATGACATAGTGGCATCTATTACAACTACAAACAACGCATCACCTGCTCATGTTATGTACCAAAAGGACCGGTGGGGTAAAAATAACCTGTACTGGCAGTTTTTGTTCCTCCTGAGTTATACTTGATTTTATAGCTACTGTTCATGTGCTGACCCGCGATCATTGAAGATCAGGGAAAAATGCAGGTTGGAAGACCATTTATGCGGATACAGCCAGAGAAAGCCCATATGCCTCGCAGTTCTGAGGTATATATATGGCATAAAGAGATACGCTTTGATCTACCCTTTTCCCTGTTGCTAGAGAATCTTCTTTACATTGGGGTGGCAAGAAGTGAGTCCTGGCATGTGAGGCCTCATTTTCATGATCATTTCGAGATGTGTTATGTGGATAAGGGCCAGGGCTGGTTTACCATTGAAGATGTTCCTTATACTGTCAAGCAGGGAGATCTGTTTCTGACACGTCCAGGTGAGGTTCATCAGGGGGCTGCATCTGGTGAGGCTGAATTTTGCTTATATTATGTAGGTTTCCAGTTAGCGCGTTTAAGTACGCTGGAATTGGAGTACTATCAATTAGGTATTCAACGTGTCGCACCTGATCCCAGCCAACAGATCAAAGCTCTTTTTGATCAGATTTTCTTTGATGAGTTGCAGCAGCGTCAATCTCATGCGCTAGAGATGGTGCAGAGTTTGTTTTTGCAATTATTGGTTTCTTTGCTACGTATTTATGCGCAAGCAACCCGGCAAGAAAATAAGCCACCTGTACCGCTGAGCCCAGTGTTGCGGCAGGCATTGTATTATCTTCATTCAGATCCTGGCGGTTATACAACTATAGATGCCCTTGCGCTGCAATTCCATATGAGCCGTTCGCATCTGGCACGTGAATTTAAACATGCGATGGGTATCTCACTCGGATATTATATGCGGTCAATTGCGCTGGAGTGGGCTAAAATATACTTAAAAGAAACGCCAGATACCGTTTCCGTAATTGCAGAACGCCTCCATTTCTCTTCAATACATACGTTCAGTATGTTTTTTAAGCGCCATACAAATATGTCACCTCAGGAGTATCGCAAATCTCTCTTACATTCAGACTCATATCGGCAAGATGATCATTGAGCGTCTTAGTGGAGTGGTAGGGGTAATGAGTCAAATCTTTAAAAATGGGATCGCACTGGTGAAAGACAATCCACGTTTCCCCGCGTATAGTTAAAAATGTCGCAAGCGTGACATAGCTGTATAGCGCAAGGAGAATATTGGATGCAACTGACTGCTGAAGAAATACTTTTATTACCTACTGATGAGGATGTAGAGTTTTATCGTATTCATGGTTACTATAAATCCAAGAAGCTGTTTACCGATGCGGAAATTGCGTCGGCGTTGGCTGGGAGCGAACGCTATTATGCAGGTGAGCGTGATTTTACTTTGCCCGTAGATGTACGTGGTTGGCGGCCTGAACATGGGAATGTATTGCGCAAGAATGATTATGCTTCACTGCAAAACAGGGAATTAGCTACCCTGATACGTAAACCTCTACTGGCAGCGGTAGCCGCACGTTTATCTGGATCCTCTATAAGGCTCTGGCACGATCAGCTATTATACAAGCCAAGCAGTGATCCTCAAAAAGGGACAAATGTTGGTTGGCATACCGATCGTGGTTATTGGAAGACATGCTCATCAACGCAAATGCTGACTGCCTGGATTCCGTTTCATGACTGTGATGAACGCATGGGAACCATTACCATGATTGATCAGAGTCAGGATTGGCCCGATAACACTGATCAACTGGACTTTTTCAGCAATGACCTTCAAGGCCTTGAAAAAAAGTTTAATACCGGTGGTCATCCGATCCTGAAAGTTCCTGTCGAGCTTGAAATGGGTCAGGTAAGCTTCCATTCATGCTTGACTATTCATGGCAGTGGACCCAATTTTACGGCTAACCCACGTCGCTCCATTGCGGTACATTTGCAAGACGAGGGTAATCACTATCAGGAATATCACTATTCAAACGGAACCCTGGCCCGCCACAACAATGATCAACTCTGTCGCCATAGTGTCAATCAGCAAGGCCAGCAATATCCAGATTATACCGACCCGGCCATCTGCCCCCAACTCTGGCCAGTTCACTAATTCATCCCTGGAGGAATAGTCAATCTTTTCTGTCAGACTCCCCGCTCCTCGCCAACGGCAGGGAGCGTTTTTGCTTATGCTACAGCAGAAAGTGTCCAACACAAACTTTCTGCTGTAGCATAAGCAAAAATATGCGAGTGCTGTAGGCGCCTGATAGGAGTGGCAAGCAAATGTCCGATTAAGCAAACAGGCGGTAGTAATTTTGGTATAAAGTGTGCTTTATCACCCATAAATTTGTTATATTACTGGTGAGAAATATACACATCGGTACGTATATACTTATTGGGAAACGCAAACACCCCTCATTCTTTGTCGCCGGGAATAACTATGTCCAGGATACGAATGTATTTGTGGTGGTGGCATGCCTTGTCCCCTGGCTTTATAAAGATGGGAAACATCTCTTTCGCGCACTATCTATCTGGGCATAGAAAGAGACGGAATCTTCATTACTTTATAGACACATAACAAGTCCAGTAAGCACATTGCACGAACTTTGAATTTATTTTTTCGCAATCTCTTTGGAGACAAAGAAAGGATCCTACCTCTATGAGAAGGTCTGGCGCTCCTAGCCTAATTATCTCGCTCTTTGTGTTGTGCGGGATATTCCTGTCAGCCTGTGGTACTACCACCCCTGCTACCAATAACAATGGTGGCGGTTCCACCCCTGCGCCGAAGACTGTGACACTGGTCACGGACATCGGTGGCTTGAACGATCAGAGCTTTAACCAGTCGGCCAATGTTGGTTACACAAAAGCTCAAAACGAATTAAAATTCCGTCGTCAGGTTATTGAATCTAAATCTCAGAACGACTATGTTAGCAACCTGACTCGTGCCGCCCAGACCTCTGATATGGTAATCGGTGTAGGTTTCCTGATGGCGACAGCCATGGATCAGGTGGCAAAAGCCAATCCTACCAAATCCTTTGCTTTGATTGACTCCTGTGCGACAGATGCTAAGGGCAACTGCGATCCGCTGAAAAACGTGGCTCCTTTGTCCTTCAAAGAGCAGCAGGCTGGCTGTCTGGCTGGTGTAGTCGCCGGGCAGATGGAACTGCTGGGTAAGAGCAAACTCACCAAGTTGTCTGGTAACAATACTATCGCGGCTGTTGGTGGTCTGGCGATCCCACCAGTTGACCACTACCTGGCTGGCTATCAGTACTGTGCTAAAAAAGTCAATCCTGCGGTAACTGTAAAAATCAATTACTCCCAGTCCTTTGACAATACTGCTAAATGTCAGGATATTGCCAACAACCAGATCAGCTCCGGAAAAGCTGATATCATCTTCCAGGTTGCTGGTGGTTGTGGCGTTGGTGCCTTACAGGCAGCCAAAGCCAAAGGTGTCTACAGTATCGGTGTTGACAGCGATCAATCTAAGGTCAACGATAGCGTGATTACTAGCGCCATCAAGCGCGTGGATCAGGCTGTTTATCTGACCATTAAAGATTTCGAGGCGAACAAATTCTCTCCGAATCCTGCTCCTTTTGATCTGACCAATGATGGTGTTGGTCTGGCTGGCCTCAGCTCTTCCTTGCCTGCTGAGATCAAACCTGTGGTTGACAAATATATTGCGGATATCAAATCTGGTGCCATAACTGTGCCAGATGCCGTACAGAAGTAGTTAGCCGCATTTCTGTTAACATTGGCATGATTGGCGCTGATCTTCTTTCTCTAGAGAGAAGGCAGCGCCATCTGCATGTTAGTGAAAGCCCATTGCTAAGGATCATTGTTGCCCGATCCAATTTATGCATAGTGTATATTTTGCTTGTGGTTGCGTTTGTCTCAGCCGCAACTCAATGTTATGATACAGTTCAGTCTTATTTGTCATTGCAAATCTTCTTATTCTTTCTATTGCGCAGGAGGAGCCGTATGGCAATGCCAACAGTGCAGCGTAGGACATCTGCTCCTGCGTCTCGATTGGCCAGGTGGATGCAACAATTCAGGGCAGCCTTAGGGCGGCCATTGATTGCAGTTCTGGTTTCCTTTATTCTTGGTGGTATCATCATCATGATTACCACGCCTGGACAGCTGGATAATCGTTTTATCACTGCCGTTTCAACCTATTATTATCTGCTTGTGGGTTCCTTTGGAAGTCTCCAAAGTATCTCTTATACTCTTGCGAAGGCAACCCCCCTGATCTTTGCTGGCCTCGCCGTTGCGATCGCTTTTCGCGCAGGCTTATTTAATATCGGTGCTGCTGGCCAGTTAGCGGTTGGGTCGATGGCGGCGGGTGCTATTGGTATCCAATTAGCATCGCTGCCAGGATGGTTGCTGGTCCCTCTTATGCTGCTAGGAAGCATGGTCGCGGGTGGCATCTGGGGAGGCCTCGTAGGTGTCCTGAAGGCATGGCGTGGTGCCCATGAAGTGGTGACCTCGATTATGCTGAACTGGATCGCCTTCTATGTTTGTGCTTTTCTGGTAGAAGGACCTTTTCAAGCGCCGAAACTTTCGCAGCAGACCCTTCCTATGGCGCCGCAAGCAACAATACCTTCCCTTGCCAATTTCTATAACCAGACTCTCGGTACGTTTTTGCCGCAGATTCCTGACGCAGCTCAATATACAGTGGACGTTGGCCTGCTGATTGCTTTTGTCGCGATGCTCGTCTACTGGTTTGTGACTGTCCGGACGACCTTTGGGTATGAATTGCGGGTTATCGGCCAGAATCCTAAGGCGGCCCGCTACGCGGGTATTTCGGTGCGCAAAAATATTGTCATGGTCATGATTATCGCCGGCGCTTTTGCGGGCCTGGCTGGCTCTGTACGCTTGATGGGTCAGTCGCCTTACCAATTGATTAGTTCTTCCTTTGCCGTGGATTCCACGGGTTTTGATGCCATTGGCGTTGCCTTGTTGGGTCGCACTACCTCAACCGGTGTCCTGTTGGCCTCCTTACTCTTTGGTAGCTTACAGCAAGCAGGACCTTATTTGCAGAGTTATGTGGATGTGCCGGGTGACATCATCACCATTTTGCAGGCTCTGGTACTCTTTAGTATCGCGGTTGAGTACGTACCTTCACTTCAGCGTTTCCTCCCCACTTTTCTGAGCCGAGGCTCCAGACCTGGACTGGTTCCTGGCATGATCAAGGTTAAGCCTCCAGAAGAACAGGGGACGGCTGACCCGCAAGAGGCGGTTGTGAGTGGTAATAAAGTAGTAGGTGAGGGCGTAGAAAAGACCGGATTGCCCACATCATCGGGACAGGAGGAATAATTGTGTTTTTCCAAATATTAGGGAAGGTCTTGCTATCAGCGGATTTCTGGCAGGCGAGCTTGCAGTTTGCGGTGCTTCTCCTCTTACCTGCTCTGGGCGCTGTGCTTTCAGAACGTAGCGGTGTGATTAATCTTGCGATGGAAGGCCTGATGTTGATCGGTGCCTATGTTGGGGTGATGATGGCTATCGCTACCAATAACGTCTGGTTGGGTGTACTGGGTGCAGTTATTGCTGGCGGACTGCTGGCTCTGGTGCATGCGGTTGTCTCTATTCATTTTATGGCTAACCAGACTGTGAGTGGTATTGCTATTAACCTGGCGGCCCTTGGCCTGACTAATTTCCTGTTGCCTATTCAGACCCAGGGACAAGGTATTAAAGCGCTTGATGATGCGTTGCGCTTGCCACAATTACAATGGGGACCGCTGGCAAATATTCCTTTTATCGGTCCTGTACTGTTCCAACAAAATATTATTTTTTATGTTGCTGTAGTTATATTGTTGGCAACGCAATTTTTGTTGTTCCGCACGAATATCGGCTTGCGTATTCGCGCGGTTGGTGAGCATCCTCATGCCGCGGATACCGCTGGTGTTAATGTGCGTCTGGTGCGCTATGCGTGTGTGGTCAGCAGTGGCCTGCTCTCTGGTCTGGCCGGCGCCTTCTTGTCGCTGGGTATTGCTGGTATCTTTAATCAGAACATGACGGCTGGACAGGGATATATCGCACTGGCCGCGATGATCTTTGGTAAATATACGCCGTTTGGTGCGGCTGCCGCCTGTCTGGTGTTTGGCCTTGGTGAAGCTTTGAGCCCCCGTCTACAGGATACAGGTATTTCGGCCAATTTGCTGAGTACCCTGCCATATCTGCTGACCCTGGTGGCCCTGGTTGGCCTGGTTGGTCGTACGACAGCCCCCGCTGCGGATGGCGTGCCTTATGAGCCAGCTTCAGAGTAGGAGTGACAGATTATGCAAGAGAGTACTGTAATCGCGCGATCTGAAGAGAAATCGACTCCATATGCCGTGGAGATGCGCGATATCTATAAAGCCTGGCCTGGTGTGGTCGCAAGTAATCATGTAAACCTGCAGGTGAAGAAGGGCGAGATCCATGCCCTGGTGGGCGAGAATGGCGCTGGTAAGTCTACTTTGATGAATATCCTCTATGGAATCGTCAAGCCGGATAGTGGTGAGGTGCTGATTAATGGTACCCCTGTGCATATCGCGGGACCTCGCGATGCGATTCGCCTGGGTATCGGTATGGTGCACCAGCACTTTATGTTGATTCCTCCTCTGACAGTAGCGGAAAATATTGTGCTGGGTAGCGAGCCAGGAGGCATTGGTGCGGCCTATGATCGTAAGCGTGCCCGTGAGGATATCCTGGCCTTGAGCGCGCGCTATGGTCTTCCTATCGATCCTGATGTACGCATCGAAAAGTTGTCTGTGGGACAGCAGCAGCGTGTCGAGATCTTAAAGATGCTCTATCGCGGTGCTGATATTCTGGTCATGGATGAGCCAACCGGTGTGCTGACTCCACAGGAAACAGATGAGTTATTTGTGGTGTTACGTGACCTGGTGAAGCAGGGTAAGACCATTATCTTTATTACCCATAAGTTGCGTGAAGTGCTGGCTGTTACCGATGCGATTACTGTTTTGCGTCGTGGGCAGAACGTTGGGGAACTGATCACAAAGGAAACCAACCAGCGTGAGATTGCCAGGGCTATGGTTGGTCGTGATGTGTTGCTACGCGTTGAGAAGACGCCGGCCAATCCGGGTCCCGTGGTACTCCATGTCCATGAACTCGAAGCACAATCTGACCGTGATTTAGCGATCCTGCACAAAGTCAGTCTGGATGTACATTCTGGTGAGATCCTTGGTATCGCTGGCGTTGAAGGCAATGGACAGACAGAACTGGTTGAGGTCCTGACCGGTATGCGCAAGCCGACCGGTGGACAGATCACGCTGACGGCTGTAAAGGATGGGAAGGCTGGCCGCGAGGTGGATATCACCACCTTAGGTGCGCGTGGTGTGCGTGTGGCTGGTATGTCGCATATTCCTGAAGATCGTCGTGAAAGTGGTCTGGTGATTGCCGAATCGATTGAGGACAATTCAATTCTGGGCCGGCATCGCTGGCAGCAATTTTCCTGGCGTGGACTGGTTTTGCAACTCAAACATATCGCTGGCTGGGCCCAGAAGTTAATTAAAGAGTTTGATGTCCGTACCCCATCGGCTACTGCTGCTATGAGTACGCTCTCAGGTGGTAATCAGCAGAAACTGATCATTGCTCGCGAATTAGGGGCTGATCCAGTTGTATTGATCGCTTCACAACCAACGCGTGGCGTTGATATTGGCGCCATCGAATTTATTCATCGTCAGCTCATCGACCAGCGTGATGCTGGCAAGGCTGTCCTGCTTATCTCCGCTGAACTTGACGAAATTCGTTCTTTATCGGACCGCATTGCCGTCATGTATGAAGGCAAAATCGTCGATATCGTCTCCCCAGAAGCTAGTGAAGAAGAACTTGGTATCCTCATGACCGGTGGTCATCGGGATCCTCAGTAAAGTTTTCCTTTAGTGAAAAGAGGATCTATCATATACAGTGATAGATCCTCTTTATAATCCAATAACATTAATAACGCCAGAAATGCTTTTCACGCACATCTGGTGTTTTTAAGGAACAAATGGCGAGGTGGTCGTGACCACCTCGCCATTTGTTCCTTAAAAACCATGTGCAAGTTTTCCACATACCCACTCTTTTGAGGAGGAAAATGACGAGGCGGTCGCGACCGCCTCGTCATTTTCCTCCTCAAAACAAGCGAGCGCCGTAGGCGCGAGGTGTGAGGGATAAAACTTGCACATGGCGTTCCTTAAAAACAAGCGAGGTAAATGCCCGTAAATGTTTGTTGGTCTCTTCTTGGTAACACATGCTAAAATGGAAGTTGTAGAAAGAGGTGTTTTATGGAACAAATTGGTAATGTCTTAAAAGTAGAGCGCGATATTGCCTGGTTGCCACAGCCGAATGAGGGATCGCTTATATTGTCAACGGTATTACCGCCTCTTGATGCGATTGCGACGGCGTTCGTGCTGGCATTTTCAGGTGAAGAAATCGTGATGAGTCAGTTGACCGACCGAGGCTGGGACCTTCCAGGCGGGCATGTTGAACCAGGTGAGACGGTGGAAGAGGCGGCACGGCGTGAACTGTATGAAGAGACCGGAGTCCATGTGGGGTCACTGCAACTTTTGGGTTATCAACGTCTGCGCTTACTAGGCCCAAAGCCAGATCCTTATGCTTATCCTTATCCAGATAGCTATCAGGTATTTTATACCGGACAAATAACAGGACTTGAGGACTTTGAGCGCACTTCCGAAACTCATGGGCGCGGCTTTTTTGCTCCCGAAGAAGCACGCAGAATTGATTGGATTCAACGCCACGCTGGTTTTTATGAGGCTGCCCTACAAAAAATACAGCAATAGTATTTTTCATGTTTCCATCTGTATAGAGTACAGTGGTATGTATCAAACAACTGCTCAATACATACCACTGTACTCTATACATGTGCCCATTGAAAACTTGCATGTGGCGTTACCATAATTGGTAGTGACGAAGTTTATATATTCTATATAGATGAAATGGAATATTATGTATACTGAAGAGACAGCAGATCCTGTACAAGCAAAGGTATCCTCTGATGGATCGTTTCTTGAGGTCTTAGGCGTTTTCATCAGGTTAGGCCTGACCTCCTTTGGTGGTCCTGTGGCCCATCTCGGTTATTTTCGGCAGGAAATTGTGGTGCGCCGTAAATGGCTGGATGAGCAGAATTATGCTGACCTTCTGGCGCTCTGCCAGTTTCTCCCAGGACCTTCGAGTAGCCAGATGGGGATCGCACTGGGTATGACCCGTGCCGGTCTATGGGGCGGTCTGGCTGCCTGGTTAGGCTTTACTTTGCCCTCAGCGCTTGCTCTGGTGCTCTTCGCTTATGCGACGACAATATTCCATGCTAGTGCTCAGACAGGATGGTTGCACGGCCTCTTGATCGCTGCTGTCGCGGTTGTGGCGCAGGCTGTCTGGGGTATGGCTTCAACGCTGTGTCCTGATAAACCACGGGCCACAATCGCCATTGTGGCAGCGATTGTGATCCTCCTCTGGCCGGTAGCCATTGCCCAATTGATCATACTGGCGCTAGCTGGTCTGATTGGCTGGCGACTTTTTCACCAGATGGCTATACCAGCCTCCTCGAAATTAACCTTGATGGTGTCCCGGCGTCTGGCCGTATGTAGTATAGTAATCTTCTTCACCTTATTAATAGGATTGCCGTTACTACGGCTTATCGCGCCCAATCAAGGGCTGGCACTCTTTGATACATTTTTCCGGGTTGGTTCGCTTGTCTTTGGTGGTGGTCATGTGGTCTTGCCGTTACTGCAACGTGAAGTAGTTCCTGCGGGCTGGGTGAGCAATGATCAATTTATTACAGGCTATGCGGCCGCTCAGGCTGTACCAGGACCTCTCTTTACCTTTTCTGCCTATCTCGGGGCTGTTTCACATCCCAGCCCCAATGGTTGGCTTGGAGGTATCATTGCTCTGGTGGCTATTTTCCTACCCTCATTCCTGTTTGTAACCGGCATTCTACCCTTCTGGAACCAGCTACGCACCTATCAGCCCTTCCAGGCTGCGTTACGAGGCATCAACGCGGCCGTTGTCGGCATCCTCCTCGCAGCCCTCTACCAACCGATCTGGACCACCGCTATTCATGTTCCAGTCGACTTCGCTCTCGGCCTCCTCGCATTTGGCCTGCTCGTCATCTGGAAGTTGCCCCCCTGGGCTGTAGTCCTTATTTCAGCTCTACTAGGTATTCTCATACAACATATATAAAACCATTTGAACACTAAAGGAAACCCAAAGAAGTAAAAAATCCTCAGTGGCTGCAACATTTTAAACTGTTAAAACTCTTTATTTTAAATGTTAAAACTTCTTGTAAGTGTGTTGTAAAATCGTGTGCTTTGCACACGATTTTACAACACACTTACAAGAATCACGGGCGCTTTAGGGCCCGTGTGCGGTTGCACAAATGAGATGCTAAATTTATCCATAGAGTTATATGGCTAAAAAAATTATCTATATGGATTTAATAAACTTCTTAAGAGGATTATAACTTCAAGTAAACATAATCTGTGAGGTTAAAAAGCTGCTCAGTTTTGGTGCCACTGACTGGATCTGTATAGCTAAGATAGAGGCAATCGCTGTCCTGTCTGCTGCCAAGGACACGGACTTCTTCTTGCATCACAATAATAATGCTGCCGCGATCAATGAGTTGTACATTTCTCCAGGCATAGGTTGTTTGTTGCTGAGCAAACAGCATATGCTGTTGTCCACGACGTCCTTGCTGCACTCTTTTCTCAACCATAGATTTCTCCCTTGTTTGTCAGGCATCGTGAATTACCACAGTAAAAAAAATGTGTTTTTTTCCTGTTAAGTAGGCCAGAAAAACACAACTAAACAGCCACCATCTTATGGATTTCCCCTTCCTTATTATTATACCAGTTTTTCTATAAAACTGCCTCAAGTGAGTACATTTTTAACATGCTATATAGCATAATATAAGATCATATTGTATAAATTGGCTTTTTCCGTTAAAATAGTTTTATGCGCCTGAGGCTTATACCAGATCAGGCACGAAAGTACGTAAAACGCTAGTATAATTTTGCTCTGGTTTCAATCCTTGGGCAGGAAGGCCAGTTCAGTTGTTGGCTTTATGATCAGTTCTTCATAGATACTGCCCATCTGTTCTGCTGGGTAGGGCATCTTATGCGCGAGCCACCAGTCAATGAGTGCGATGCTAGAAGCAACAACATGATTTGAGGCGATTTCTAGTGGGATTTTGTTCTGGGTATGGCCACTATGTTCATTGAAGGTTGTCTGTGCCGCAGCCGCGATGAGTTGCTGACGCAGGTAGCCACTGTTCAGGAGTACATGTACCACTTCATGATGTTCCTCAACATAGCGAAATAGAAGTGGACCAGTTGTAGTTGTGCCTTGATTGCGCAATAGATCGATGAATTCCGTCAGTACAACATCCAATACATCTTTTAGCAAGCCGTCTTTATCGCGATAGTGGCGAAAAAACGTTGCATAGCCGATATCAGCTCTTTCAGTAATGTCACGGATTGTTACCGCATCGTACCCTTTTTCCAGTGTCAGAGCGATTAATGCTTTAGCCAGTGAATGTTGCGTGCGCCTCACCCGGCGATCCTGCGTATCCATAGATTCCCCCGTATATCAGTATGATGCATGTCCACTTAGAATATCACATCCATTCATGAACAGAATATTGCTGCCGATTAATTCTTGATATATGTGCCAAAAACAGTATCTATTGGCGTTTCTCTTGAATTTTTGCTGGTTTTTATGATATAGTATGTCTCATAATATATATATAATTTCGAATGTTTGCAACTATATCATAAAAATATTGCTAAGAAAGTAGGTCTTTATGGCACAGAATATTCCAACCATGCCCGAGGCGTCGGATGGCGCGGGGCGCTGTCCTATCGATCATCAAGCGTTATCGCGTCAGAAGACAGGTCGGACCGTTGAGCCGGTTGACCTGCCTATCGAGTGTGATGAAGCTGGCGTCTGGCATGTACGCGGTTTTGAGGAGGCACGTTTTATTCTGCGGAGCGGTGATACACGGCAGGCAGGATTTAATGCTGATCAGATCGCGGATGTCAAAAGTCTAGAGAATAAACCCATCCTTTATCAAGAAGGTAAGATTCACCAGCAGCAGCGTAAGCAAACGGCCCGCTTCTTTACGCCAAAAACAGTGAGTACCCAGTATCGACAATTTATGGAAACCCTGTCGGATCAACTGGTGGAGAAGGTGAAGCGTGAGAAGCAGGTTGATTTGAGCCAGTTGAGCCTGGCCCTGGCCGTACAGGTGGCGGCGCGTGTGGTTGGTCTGACCAGTAGCCGCTTACCAGGTATGGATCGTCGCCTGGATGCATTCTTTCATCAGAGCTCTAATGGACCAGCTCCTGATGCAAAGTCCAAACCAACGCTGTTTGATAAGATACGCCAGTTGTTAGGACAGCGGCAGATGCTCTCCTTCTACTTCCTGGATGTGCAGCCTGCTATTAAGGCGCGTAAACAGAAACCGCAGGAAGATGTTATCTCGCATCTGATTGGTCTCAAATATAGCGAGCCAGAAATCCTGACGGAATGTGTAACCTATGCGGCGGCTGGTATGGTTACCACACGTGAATTTATCAGCATGGCGGCCTGGCATTTTCTGGAGCATCCAGCGCTACGTGATCGCTATCTGGGCGGCTCAGAGGATGAGCGTACCGAGATGCTGCATGAGGTGCTACGCATTGAGCCAGTGGTTGGCAATTTGTATCGTCGCGCTACCGCTGATGTGACTGTACAGAGTCAGGGCAAGAGCTTCGTAATTCCTAATGGTGCATTAATTGACCTCCACATCTATGCTACCAATGCTGACCAGACTGTTGTGGGTGAGGAGCCCTTGTCCATCTGTCCCGAACGGCACTTGCAAGGGGATCGTGTGGCTTCGATGTTAATGGGCTTTGGTGATGGTACTCATCGCTGTCCCGGTTCATTTCTGGCCATTCAAGAGACCGATATCTTCCTGAAACGTCTCCTGGCCCTACCCAACCTGAGTATTGAACGCGCCCCTACCCTTACCTGGAACGACGTCAGTACCGGATATGAACTGCGCAAGTTCATATTGAAGCTTGAAGATAAATAAAGCGTTTATCGTTTGCGCACAGATAAAAGAGCACCCGGCAATGATTATAGAATCCATCATTGCCGGGTGCTCTTTTATCTATTCCTGTTCACGGCTGGTATGAATGATAAGTAGTTGACCTTGATCAATTGTGACAGTAGCCTGGGATTCCAGGAGTTCGTTACTGATGCCACGTGGAGTGCCAAAGCGCAGGTTTTCTCCTTTGAGTGCATAGGCCAGGTTGGCGGTGGTGATCGCTGTGACCTCCATCGTCATAGGGAAAAGCGAGACAAAGTCCCCTGATTGTCCGCTAATGCTGCTGCTGGCGGGTCCACTGAGCAGCCAGCAAGTAGAGGGACCATCAATGATCTGCACTGGGATATCGTGGAATCCGGTCAGCAGAAAGACGTTGGCCAGGCTATGCTCAATACGTGAACCACCAAAGGCCCCTAGAATTGTAATAGTGCTGGCGCCACGCTGCCGAGCCTCTATTAATGCCAGTTCTGTATCGGTTTCATCTTTATGCACGGAAGCTCTGATTAATTGACTGCCCTGTTGTTGTAACTCCTCTATCAGATGTTCAGGCAGCGAATCGAAATCCCCCAGAATCACAGCCGGAATATGCCCATAATCGAGCGCGGTAGCCGCTCCACTATCCGCAGCAATAATGAGATCGGCAGTTTGTAGTACCGCCTGTACTTTGGGCCCTGGACGGAGCTTTCCGCCTGCGAAGATAACAATATGCATAGAACTTTTCCCATCCGTTAAACGCTTTTTGGCTTTTCATTATAGCAGAAATGGCTTTACTTGAGAGGCATTTTTAGTGGCTATTATTTCTTTTTGTTTTTAGTTTCTCCTTATACTAAATATGAACTAGATAATGAGTCACATGCTAGCATTCATTTAAAATACCTGTAGGATTTTTGTGTGGTGCCAGCGCCTAACAATAGTAGAAAGTGTAATTTGTAATGAAGCGACCAGAATCAGTGAAGTCCAGCTTAAAGACAGGGTACTCCCCCCGATTTTCCCTTTGCTTTATCAGCTTCCTTTGCCTGCTATTCATGGGGAGTCAAGTATTGGCTGGTGGTAGCTTGCAATCTCAACCAGCGATTGCCCGAGGACCATTGCAGCAACACAATGTGTTGAAGACAAAAAAAGGTGTTTCCCATCAGCATACTCATGGAAAGCTGCAAGCTTCTTTACATAAAGCCAACAAAAATAGTGATAAACAACATACGTTAAAACATAAGCAACCTGTCATACCTGCAAAGGCGACTTCGATGGTAGCTGCAACTGCGACTGTCGCCGTTCTGGCTCCTTCAGAACCACTGAAGACAGCCGCAACTGCAATGTCGCTAGTAACGGCCGTTGCCAGAAATGCGACAAAGGCCTTCGAGCCATCTGTTCCTGCTCTTTATATTCGGCACATAAATCCTACAGCTAACCAATTGAAAGTTGGAGAAACCATTGTGTACCGCCTGGTAGTAGGAAATGGAGAGGGTACGGTTGCAGATACCAGGCAGGCTGGGATTGTCGTGATGAATGTTGTCCCGCTGGGCTTAACCCATCTTAAAGCCAGTGGTTTGAATTGGCAGATCACTCTGAGCGATACCATCGGACCAGCTGTATTGACTGCTAAATATACTGGTACAAAGCCTATTGATGCCAATACTGACCTGCCACCAATATTTGTGATTGGCACCTTGACTCGGGATGCTGAGCCAGCTATTACCAGTACCGCAACTGTGGATGGGCTTGAAAATCAAGATACCGATAAAGATATTACGACCACTACGCTATTTGTAGGTGCACAAAAGACTGAATATTTAGCCGCAAAAGCAACTGTGATACCTACGATGCATGTAATCATGACACCTGTGCCACACAAAATCTTTGCTGTACCTACACCTACTCCAAGAATTTTGCCTGTGACGCCCACGCGTGTAGCACATCCCAAGGTGATCCCTGACAAGATCAGGACGCCAATGTTGCGTCCAATTCCCAGAGCTACCCCATATATAAAACCAGAAATACATAGGAGGTCTGGTATTTCCCTCCAAGCAACTGTGACACCAGTGGCAACGGCAATACTGAACCCGCATGTAACCCCAACGTCGATCGCTGTAACAACTGTGTTGCCGAAGATTGTGCAAGCGCCTCTGATGAGTGCGCACCTTCGTCTGGTCATGGCACGACCTGATGCACCGGCTGATAATCATTATGCCATTGGGCAGAGAGCCAATTATGTGTTGAGTGTCAGTAATATGCAGGGCAATGAAAATCAGGTCGTGTCGATCGTCGATATTGTTGCTGTAGGTCTTAGCAATATAACTTATACTGGATCGGGTTGGACTATTGCTGCATCGAGTACCGTTGGGCCGGCTGCCATAGTGGCTACATTTAATGGACCTTATCCAATTGTGGCTGGTACAACTTTGCCGCCAATTACAATTAGTGGTGTGATCACCAGTGCCGCTGGACCCTTATTATCCAACGCATCGGTGGTGGTTTCCAACGATATTGTGGATGCGCCTGAGAATATCATCGTGGATTCCTTTGTGGTCGGAGCAACGGTTCCCGCAGAGCCTACTCAGACGAAATTGCCTGTCAGCACGCCAGTGCCGTCTGTGATGCCTACCCCAGTGACGCCTGTGTCCACTGTAGTATTAACCCATGCGGGGCCGCCTGTAGGCACTGCAGGCACAACTCCTACAACTAGTGTTGGTCCAGATCTGATGCTTGTGCATACCAATCTCTATGGTGATCATGCCACGGTTGGTGATAAAGTGGATTTTGTCATCGTTGTAGCTAAGACCAGAGCCGCCGAGGCTATCCCCAACTCCAAAAGCATCTCTGTCGATGAGGTGATGCCGTTGGGATTACGCAATTTGCAGGCAACCGGTAAAGATTGGCTGATTACTTTGAGTGATACCGTCAGTCCAGCCGTGATGCATGCACAATATATAGGTAAAATCGGGTCCCATTCCACTATCAATCTCGCGCCAATTGCCATCACGGGCGAACTCACAAATGACGCGCTCCCAATCCTCACTTCAACGGCTGCGGTTGATATTCCTGGCGATCCTGCTACTGACAATAATTTAGCTTCAAGTACACTACTTGTACAAGCTGCTCAGCCTCATAATATCCAGGGTGTAAAGCCACATGTCCATAGCTATGCACGCTTTGAGCATGATAAAACCCGTAGGCATTGACCAGCTTTTGGGTGTGAGGGTACAGAAAAGTGTCGGCTCAGCCGACACTTTTCTGTACCCTCACACCCAAATTTTTTGCTCTTGATTGGCGTTAGCCATTGTATTTGTAGATATGTACCCAATCTACATCCATTGAGACTGGAAAGGCCGTGTTGGGATCTGGATCGCCTGTGAATGCGTCTCCTGAACTGATGGCAATCCCAAACCACATTGAGAAATTGGGAATGTTCTTGGTTAATGAACCCTGGTCAACCCCATCTACCAGAAAACGGATACGTCCAGGTGTCCATTCATAAGTGAAGACATGGAAGGCATCAGCAAAATTGCCATGGGCCTGGACCTGATCAGACGTGCCATCGACTCCATGGTTGGTACAATAGAGCGTATCTTTGTTGACTGGTGGGCTTTCAAATAGATCGACCTGTGCAGAATTTGCTTGCTGGCTGTTAGGCCAGAGGATCGTATATGGATCAAGGCCTTTGCCATGTGGTAGTTGGGCTCGAAACTCATATTTTCCATAGACCTGTGCCAGGCCGAATGCAGCCAGGCCACCGGTAGTAATAGCGTAGCCACTGGTGGTTTTGCGTTCCGCCCCTACATGAAGCAATCCATTTGATACCTGTACCTCTTTGGGATCATAAAAGCTTTTCCCGCCGCCATGCGGGCCATTATAGGTCCCCCAGGGAGAGTTGAGACTGCTACCATTGAAATCGTCATTTAAAATCAAGCTCCAACCGGCACTACTGGTAGGTGGTGCTGGATTCGTCCCTACATTTGCCGCTGTGGGTACTGGCGTTGGTGTTACAGGTACTGGTGTTGGTGTGGGAAGAGCTCTGGGGGCGGTCGTTGGGTGAGGAGCTAATTGTAAATGCATATCCTTCATTGGATCTTTCGGATTGCTTTGACTCCTGGCTATACTGGTTGGCGTACTACCACTGACCGGTTTTGTTGTAACCTTGTTAGAGGATTGCGATAATGCAGGATAAATAAAAATTGTCGCAGTGATCAGTATGCACAACAATAGCAATGCGCCGGCAAGGAACAAACGCCTTCTTTGCTTCACAGCCTTGCATTCTCCTTCATCGATATTATGGACACAAAAGGACAGTGGTCGAGCAATAAAGCAAAAAATACTATTCTGAAAACGTGTCAACATGCACGCTACCTGTCCCACCGTCCATAGCATAGCACGTGGGTTGGGGACTATTTGTATATTTCGCTTAATACTAGCAGAAAAGTACTTCTGTATGGTACAGAGGAGAATCGCCCTCTGTACCATACAAGGATGGTAGCGTCAACTCGTTGTGATGTTTCCACATAAGATTGGATTGAAACCGGTCTGGGTTGAGAGATCGGTTGTGTAATGAATATTGATGTCCCAGCCAGTGGCAGGGATACCAGCGACACCATTGAATGACATTGTTTTTGTGGCGTTTCCCTGACTATCGGCCTGGAGTGGACTTAAATCGTAGAGGATCTGTTTCGTATAGTTGCAATCTCCGGCATGAATATGCGCGGCATGAGTACTGTTTGGCGCTAATCCACTTACATTCAAAGTGACGGTCAGGACTTTACCTTCAACACTGAGCTTACTATTCCCAATCGCATTTTCGTTAGGACTGGTGGTTGGTCCCAAGGGGGCACTGACTTCGTTGGCTGCATCGGTATTGAGAATAGTGGCGCAAGCGATCGGTGTATATTGATCTTCCGGCTGGAGTTTCGGCCCGTTATGAACGTTGATTAACCAACCGCTGGCGGGTATGCCATCAGGGACATTTTTGATTATGGTCGTTGTTTTGGCCTGACCTGTCATATCGCTGACTACATTTTGCAGACTATACTTGACGGGATCATTTGGATTCTGGCAGTTGCCTTCATGGATATGGGCCGGGTGAATACTGCTGGGAGCTAGCCCGATAAGAGTGGTAGTGACGGTCAACGTTTTCGTGGTGGCATTATAACTAAGATGGACGTTACCAGTGGGACTATGAGCCAGGCTGGCATACCCTACGCTAGCATCCTTGGTTTTAGCATAGGCCGCGCCTGGGAATACTGCTAAGCTTACCAGTAAGAGGATTAACGTTAGCACAGAGATACCAGCACCTCTCGTTTTTCCTGTTCGCATTGAAGATTTTAAAGACATACCTGGCTCCTTATCCTTCATGACGATAATGACATCCGTTACTATTATGTCTGTTTGTTTTTTTATGTTGCAATGTGAGCAATTGTATTTAGGAGCAACAGGAGCGGTATTTTCAGATGCATCAGTTTCCGTTCAATTTTACTGCGTCTTTACTATTGCTGGCTCTAGATGCCGACTTAGATACCTGATTCGGGGAGCAAGTTAAGCTGTTTCTGACATACATTGGACCGCCAGCTTTTGAAATGCAATTATCAATATCACTTAATGTCCAGGATACAGGAAGTAAGAACTATTGAGATGTTTATGCTTGTTGCCATGCCTGTATATAGTTGTCCATATAGTCGGCAAAGGTATCCAGGATTGCGTCTTCAAATGGACGTGCAGGTATACGACCGCGATAGATATCAAGTGCTTGAGTGATAGGATGAATAAATTGCACGGGAAATGTGGTCAGGCCGTAGATTCCTCCTTCATCTTTTGAGTAAATATGTCTGGCTTGAAGATAGGCATGGATACGGCACGCATTGAGGATAAAATACACTGAATTGTGTTGCTTTTCTGCGCGCTCCCCATAATAGTCATTAAGGATGGACTCAACATAGTAATTACTAGGAATCACTGGGAATGTTATCTGATATTCTTGTCCATAGAGGGTAATGCCGCGATTGCGAAGGATGGTGAGATGAGCGTCCAGATCTGTATCGGTCGCTTGTCTATCATTCCAGCGTTGCCAGGTATTGTTGATAAGCTCTGTCTGATAGTGTTCACGCCAGCTTTCGCTATAATGCAGGTCGAAGGGTACTGGATGTTGATATGGATTGAGTTGTTCATTATTCAGAAAGCTGATTTCAATAGGATGAGGTTGTTGTGAGCTTTCCAGCAGCAGGGTAATCAATTGGCGTTTGACAAAAACGCTCAGTGTATGCTGAACGGCGACCAGCAGATCAATATCGCTACGCTCAGGATTAAAGCATCCCATCGCTAAAGATCCATGGAGATAGATCCCTATAAGATTTGTGGTGAGCATGGTTTGTAAACCTTCACAAAACGTATTGACCTGTACACGCGTAGAAACAGGGCAGGATGCCCAACTATATTGAGCCAAATTGATACCGTATCCTTTCTTTTCCATCTGGCAACTCTGCCAGCGTATCATTATTACTATATACAATCCTGGCAATTATGCTGAGAATGCAGTTAACTATCACAATAGCAGTGTTTCTTCGCGTAAGATGCGAATAAAGTCATTGGCGGCGAGCGAGAGAGATGCTTCGCGTTCATGGCGTATTAATACACATTCTCTTTGCAGTGCAGGTAAGTCGTCTACCGGAAGTTCGACCAGGTTGCCTGCTTGAATTCCATGGTGGGCAAATGAGTGTGTCAGGAGAGCGGTACCAATGCCACTCATGAGTAGTTCATATGCTGTATGGGGTGGTACCTCGATGTTTGCTAGCCTGGTGGATTGAACATTTCTTTGCCAGTAACGTGCTTCCAGGCTCCAATCAATCTGGAAGAAAGGATTGCTGGCGGTTTGCAGATCATCCAGGGTTACCCGTTCTTTTTTAGCAAGTGGATGGCTAGCGTGGGCGATAACCATCAATGGCTCTTTAAGTTGCAGAATAGGAACCATAGCAGGTGAAAAAAATGGTCCTACAACCAACCCCAATTCGACAAGGCCATCGTGAAGCATTTCTACAATTTGTTGTGTATGGCCTGTATGGACCGCAATATCTAAAGCTGGATGAGCATGGCGTAGTCGTGCCAGGGTTGCTGCAAAGAAACTGGTTGTCAATGCTGGTAGCGTTGCCAGCATAAACTGGCCTTTTCTGCCTTGAATAGTGTCTTGAGCGACCTGAAGGCCAGATGTCATTGCGGTCAGCGCCTGAAGTGCATATGGTATGAAATTTCTACCCAATTGTGTTAGTTGCAATTGTTTTCCACCACGAACAAATAATGTATCCCCCAACTCTTGTTCCAGAGCCTGAATACGTAGACTAATTGTGGGTTGTGATATACCCAAACGACGCGCGGCCTTACTAAAACTTTTTTGCTGTATAACTTGATCAAAGGCCTGTAATTGATGAAGATCCATTATGTTTCCAGTGCCTCTATTTCCATCAGAAATGTCAATATCTATTATAGTCAATTTTATATTGCTCTTGAAAAGGATCTCGGGTCTTCTTCTTATAAATATATTGAGCAGGTGATACTGAAAAGTCCAGCTGGCCTGATCTTCAACAGGCCAGCTGGACTTTTCAGTGTGTTATAGTGTTTTACAGACTTAGTTGACAATAACTGTTAGATTCATTCCACTATGGACGGTACAATAGAGTTTATATGTTCCTGCTGTATTAAATGGGCCGACTGAGCCGGAGTTGTTGCCGCCGATGGTGATATTGTTGATTGCTGGCGCGCCTGAGTCTCTGCCTGGTTGCGCGCTCCCATCTTTCCAGGTGCCGTTGGCGATAGTGTGGCCAATAATGGTATCGGAGACCAGGGTAATGCTATCTCCTTTGTGAATAGTTATCGCTAATTGGGTAAAACTGGTATTATCCATATGAACCTGGTTGGCTGCATTGCCGCTATCAGCAGTAGTTGTTCCACATGCTACCAGCAGCAATGTTGTGGTGATGCATAGCCCCAGGAGTGCAAGTACTCTTTTTTTCATTATCTACTTCCAGAACGAGCGAACTGTGTTGCAGCATCTGATTGGGTGGTTGGTTGTTTCAGTACTTTATAGCGAGTCGCCATCCAGCCAGTAAACAGCATAGCACCAATACCAACGAGCATATGGGCAGTCTGGATCAACCAGTGGAGTGAGCCTGGTAGGATCGTGGATTGAGTAAGACCAAAGACGGGTACCAGGAGTGCATAGATGATGCCGATTATCCCCTGCAACCTCAACGCGCGCGTACTTACGGCAATACTACTCATGACCAGCAACGTTATCGCGACAAGCAGGCCAAACAGCATATGGATGTTGGCCAGATTAATGTTTGCAATCCAGTACAGTAACCCCAGGGTTAAAGCCGCCAGTCCAGCGATGCCTACAATAATTTGTATGATGCGTGTTGTCATATAAAATCCTTTTCTTTTTTATTATGTAATCTGCTTGTTTCTAGCTATGGCGTTAGTGTAGCTGGTTTACATGACATATCTATGAACTTAACTACCAATTTTTGTCATTGTTTTGTCATCTTGTTATGCAATAATGATTATCATGAGGATTACAGCAGGATTTTTATTGAGATCCATAGCGTGAGAGGAAGCCTGGCCTATGCGCATCCTGGTAGTTGAAGACAATCATCGCCTGAATAGTTCGTTGCAAATGAATCTTGCTCATGAGGGCTATAGTGTTGATACCGCATTTGATGGGCAAGAGGGTCAGGATCTGGCTGAATTGACGCCATATGACTTGATTATTCTGGATATCCTTTTGCCTGAAAAGGACGGCCTGGAGGTGTGTCGAGATCTGCGCCGCCGTCGCATTCATACTCCGATTCTGCTGTTAACTGCTCGTGATAGCGTCGATGATCGGGTGCGCGGGCTAGATTATGGCGCAGATGATTATCTGGCCAAGCCGTTTGCTATGCGTGAGTTGCTGGCACGGTTGCGTGCTCTACTCAGGCGTAATCATCCCTATACCAGTGGGCGTCTAGAAATAGGCGATTTGATTGTTGATCCAGTTACACATAGCGCGGAACGCGATGGACGTGTACTGGATCTAACACCCAAAGAATTTGCGCTACTAGAGTACTTTATGTACCATGCTAATCAAGTCGTGACGCGCGATATGATTGAGCAGCATATTTGGAATTATGATTTTGAGTGTAGCTCAAATGTAATAGATGTCTATGTGCGGCGTCTGCGCCGCAAGGTTGATGATCCTTTTCAAGTCAAGTTATTGACAACTATTCGTGGTATCGGTTATCGTCTGGCCCCACCACAAGTGTAGGAGCTCATGGAAGCTATGAAACGGCGAAATATCTTTTCTGTTCTTTACACATTTAGCTCAACCGTTAGAGTGCGCCTGACCTTATGGTATCTGGGCATCATGATTTTTATAATGATTATATTCGGTGGTAGTCTCTATGCTACCGAGACATTCCTCAACGTTAATACAGTAAATAGTCGTTTAGAAATACAATTATATCAGGATGCCCGGAAAATTTCTGGCACTTATCAGCAAGCAATCACGGACGGTAAGTCACCGGGAACTCTATATACACCTCTATCTTCGGGAGAATTTGTACTTTTGCTACGCCCCGATAAAAGCGTATTTGATCAACAGGGTACTCTACCACAGACCGCCGTACAGCAGTTGCAGAATAGGGTGGATAATAACCAACCTACCATTGATGTTTCCATCCCACAGTCTCAACATACCAACTGGCATAATATGGATGGTCAGTATCGGGTCCTGATTACGCCTTTGCTCAATCAAAATACACGTGTAGCGACCATGATTATTGGTTTACCTAAAGAATTTGCGGTCTCGATTGTGAGCATCTGGCTCTTTCATGGCACTATGGGATTGCTGGCTGCAGCTATTGGCGGCTACTGGTTGGCTGGAAAGGCGCTGCGTCCTGTCAAAATGATTACGCGTACTGCCAGAGAGATTAATGCAACCGATCTACGTCGGCGCCTGGATTTGCGGCGACGAGATGAGTTTGGTGAACTGGCGGCGACCTTCGATCAAATGTTGGGTCGTCTGGAAGCAGCTTTTAAGCGGCAGACGCAGTTTACAGCCGATGCCAGCCATGAGTTGCGTACCCCACTGACTATCATTGACCTGGAGATCAATCGAGCTCTAACCCAATTCGAAACCCCACTGGAATATCGGCAGGTACTTGAAGCTATCCAGGTAGAAAATGGGCAGATGGCCCAGATCGTGAATAGTCTGCTCTTGCTGGCACGCGCCGATAGCGGGCAGACGCTATTGCAGCGACAAGCTCTGGATTTAAGTGATATTGCTCTGGCCAGTGTTGAACGCTTGCTACCCCTGGCTCGCCAGCACCAGATCAATCTGGCCACTGGTGAGCTACCTGAACTCATTGTACAGGGTGACACACAGTATCTTAAGCAGATGTTGATCAATCTGATTGAAAATGCGATCAAGTATACCAGTGGAATCGGACAGCGTGTGCATGTTGAGCTGTCCTGCGAACAGGATCGTTGGGCCGTTGTGCGTGTGCAGGATGATGGTCCTGGTATCGCTGATGAGCATGTCCCTTATTTATTCGAACGCTTTTACCGTGCCGACAAAGCTCGTACGCGCAAGCCACATGATGCTTCAACAACAAGGGTGTGCGGCCAGGAATCTGGCGGGATTGGACTCGGCCTTTCGATTGTACAATGGATTGTTGAGGCGCATGATGGTCAGATTCAGGTACACAGCCAGGTGAACATGGGGGCAACCTTTGAAATTCGTTTGCCACTGTTGCAAGATACTGTAGTTGCTGGCAAGTCAGATAATGATGAAGTAACCTTTATGACAAATTGATGACAGAAATAGTGTCAGAGTTTCATGCTCTCGTCATGCTGCTTTTCTATTGTAATAACTGCACAAAAGTGCGGGTGGTCACCACCCGCACTTTTGTGTTACATACTGGATACATAGCTTCTCTTACTCACCGTGTTGGTCAAAGTTGGGTTGGCGTTTTTCCAGGAAGGCATGCATACCTTCGTTGGCGTCAGGTATCTGCGAGGCCGATGCCATGACACCCTGTGCATATTGATAGGCCTGGGGCTGTGGCATGTCTATTTGTGTATAGTAAGCTTGCTTGCCAATACAACGGGCGTTAAAACTATTGCTGGTAGCTGCCGCAAGCAGGTTTTGCGCCTCTGCATGTAATTGTTCAGGGGCAACCACGCGATTGATTAATCCCCAGTCAGCTGCGGTCCGGGCGTCAATGGGATCTCCTGTCAGCAGCATCTCCAGCGCACGTTTGCGGCCGATATTGCGGCTCAAGGCAACCATCGGTGTCGTACAGAACCAGCCTATTTTGATGCCGGGGGTTGCAAAGCTGGCATTATGTGAGGCTACCGCCAGATCACAGGTCGCGACCAGCTGACAACCAGCTGCAGTTGCAATCCCATGCACACGTGCCAGCACTGGCTGTGGAATCTCCTGAATCGTATTCATCAGGGTTGTACAGGTTTCCAGTAAGCGCTCCATAAAGTTCAGATCTTGATCCACCATTTCCGAGAGATCATGTCCCGAACAAAAGACCGCGCCATTGGCTGCCAGCATCACTCCACGGGCCTGGCTCTCACCTACCTCGCGAAAAGCGCTGATCAGTTCCTGCATATGTGCCAGTGAGAGCGCGTTACGCCGCTTCACATTATTCATCGTAATCGTGGCCAGACTATCTTCATAACTTACAGCTATTAATTGGTATTCCATTGTAGTGCTCCTTACATCCTGTTAATTGATACGCTTCTCTTTGCCCGCCCAGGCTTTATCGCGCAGGACATACTTTTGAACTTTGCCGGTCGAAGTTTTGGGTAGCAAGCCAAATTCGACGGCGGTCGGACATTTGAAATGGGCCAGCTTCGTTTTACAAAAGGCGATCAGTTCTTCTTCAGTTACCGTTTTTTCTGGTTTAAGAGTTACAAAAGCCTTGGGCCGCTCGCCCCACACCTCATCTGGAATCGCCACTACCGCGCACTCCAGGACAGCTGGATGTTGGACAAGGATCTGTTCAACTTCGATGGTGGAGATGTTTTCGCCTCCTGAGATGATGACATCCTTGGCGCGGTCCCGCAGCTCAATGTAGCTATCAGCATGCCAGACACCGATATCGCCAGAGTGGAACCAGCCCCCTTCAAAAGATCTTGCCGTAGCCTCAGGATTCTCAAAATAGCCTTTAGCTACGTTATTGCCGCGCATCAGTACCTCACCCATGGTCTGTCCATCGTGTGGCACATCCTGCATATCTGGACTAACCACGCGGGCGCGCTCCGCCGTCACATATCCCTGTCCCTGACGGGCCAGCAAACGAGCCTGCTCGCTAGCTGATAATTCTTCCCATTCTGGTTGCCATTCACAAACAGTATAAGGACCATATGTCTCGGTCAGTCCATAAACATGGATGGGACGGATATTGAGCTCTTTGAGTTGTCCTAAGAGTGTCGGTGATGGAGGCGCGCCTGCGATGGTAACAGTAATCTGGTGTTCCAGGCGATGAGCTTTAGGATGGTTGACCAGGAAGATGTGTACGGTTGGTGCTCCATTATAATGGGTAATCTGCTCCTGCTCAAACAGATCCCAGATACGGTTGGGATCAACCTTGCGCAGACAAACATGGGTGGCGCCAACGGCTGTCACCCCCCAGGTAAAACACCAGCCATTGCAGTGAAACATGGGCAATGTCCATAAATAGATGCTACTGCTATTGATGCCTGTTTCAATAACTTCAGAGAGCGCATTCAGATAAGCTCCACGATATGTGTACATCACACCTTTGGGATTGCCTGTGGTACCGGAGGTATAATTAATGGAAATGGTCTCCTCTTCGTCTTCCAGCCAACTCTCAATTGGTTCAGGAGAACCGGCCGCCAGAAATTGCTCGTAAGGATCTTCTGAGCTTCCGGTATCCTCAATACGGATAATCTGAGCCAGATATTCCAGGGGAAGTTCTTCAATTAAAGGTGCAAATTCATGGTCGACAAACAGATATTTGCTACCAGAGTGCTGTAAAATAAATTCAATTTCATGGCTACTCAAGCGATTATTGATCGCAACCAGGATTCCGCCTGCGGCTGGAATGGCATAATGGGCTTCCAATAGGGCTGGAATGTTGGGACAGAGGAAGGCGACGCGATCGTGTTTTTGCATACCTAGCGCACGTAGATGAGATGCCAGTCGATACACACGTTCTGCGAACTCTTGATAGGTATAGCTGCGCGTTTCGTGGATGACAGCTGTCTTATGAGGAAATATCAAAGCACTACGTTCAAGAAAACTCAATGGTGTTAATTCGGTGCGATAGACTTTCTGTGTCATCTCTTTGACCTTTCTCAGGGAAGGTAAACACCAATCGTCATTGTACCTTTATTATACGCTATGTCTCATCAAGTTTCTTAATCTGATGCCGCGTGCAAGTTTTATGGTTGACTTTTCGCTCCTGCGGCGCTCACTTATTAATGAGGCGGAAAATGGCGAGGCCGGCGCGCCGGCCTCGCCATTTTCCGCCTCATTAATAGTTATATGTTTCTAGTGGTCCGACTCGGCTCATGTATCAGGTGGGGATGCAAGCGAGCATGCTGAGGGCATGATCAAGCGGCGAGCCCCTTGACCGGGGGTTCGGGAGCTGTGTCCCCGTAACCTCCTCCTCGCGCCCGCGTAGCGGGTACACAAAGCACTAGTCTGACAGAAATGAAATAATTGGCGTTACTATTATGTTTGAATTACTGCTGGCGTTATCCATAGTTGAGTTTGGAGGCGTCTGTTGATTGAGCTTATTTTGTTCGTATATTAAGGGGAATCAAGCAGCCAACAGAGGTTATTGGTTTCCTGTATGTGTATAGAGGAGTTTTTGTATTTATGGCATCACAAGAGATTCATACTCAAGATCCATTTGCTTTTCTGGCGACACACGACTTTGTGGTGTTGACTACCTATCGTAAAAATGGGACTCCGGTTCCGACTACTGTCTGGTTTGCTTATGAAGATGGGAAAGTGTATATCACTACTTCTAAGGATGCGGGCAAGATCAAGCGCGTGCGTGCAACTGGCCGTGTTACCATGACGCCGTCGGATCGGGTTGGTAATCTGCTCGGTGAACCAGAAGTTGCTGGTGTTGGCCGTGATGCCGCGCTCGAAGAGCGTCCCGCTGCTCGTGCGGCCCTGGAACGTAAATATGGCGAGGCATTCCTGCGCATCGTTGGTGATGAAACACCTGATCGCGTCTATATCACTATTGAGCCTACTGCCAGGTAATCATCAAGCCTGACTGCTTTAGTGCGATACCTCTACATGAAAACTATAGAGGTATCGCACGTTTTTGTGTCACATAATAATTTCAGCACGTTTCTGCCAGGTGACAAACAAGTGCTATTATTGCTGGCCTTTCTCTTTGAAGTTAAGAGTAATACCAAATTGCTGTGAAAGTTCCTGCCACTTTTGGGCTGCCTGGGGCGTGAGATATCCTGGTTGGACGTGTTCCTGCTGAAATAACTGGTCCATCAGGGCAAAGTAGCGCTCCAGACCGGCTGGCATAATGTGGATAAGTACACGTGCAGTTTCAGTGTTGAGAACAAAGCAATGTTGAAGATAACGAGGTAACCAGACAAAGCTTCCTGCTGAAGCGGAAATGATCTGGCTATCAACATAGAAGGTGATTGAACCAGCTAAAATGTAGAATGCTTCATCCTCTCTTGTATGGGTATGTGGCGGTGGCTCCCATCCCTTCTGTATAAGTGCTTCACCCATAGTAAGTTGTCCCATGGTATCTTCGGTGGTTGCCAGATAGGTATAGCTGGCCATTCCTGGCTTTCCCTGCCCTGACGTAGTATGGATGTTGCGCGCATAAGGTATCATCGCTGGCTGGCGGACATCATTTGTCATCTCAATATCCTTTTTTCAGGAGATTTACAGGCAAGAAGTACCCTTATTCAGACCATTCTTGCACCGCCTCCATGACTGGTGGTCGCTCGCTAATAGCTGGTTCACGGTGCATACGTAAGGCCCGCACAATCAAGAAAACTCCAATCACAATCCCACAAATAGCCACGATTAAAGGTGTGGCTAATAGCAGTACGGCAAGTGAGAC
The DNA here is from genome assembly GCF_003967575.1 of Dictyobacter alpinus. NCBI lineage: Bacteria > Bacillati > Chloroflexota > Ktedonobacteria > Ktedonobacterales > Dictyobacteraceae > Dictyobacter > Dictyobacter alpinus. The sequence goes on along the minus strand of NZ_BIFT01000002.1, from coordinate 1,471,664 downwards.
TGAGAAAAGAGCCCCTACAGGTACAATGAGTGTAAGCAGAATGAGCCCGATGACTGTACTGAGGAGGCCAACCCCAACATTATCTATGCCCTCACCAGTGAAACCCTGGATAATCTGCATAATGCCATAAGCAATGCCCAGTACAGCCCCTATGAGTAGTGCGATAGGTGGCAAAAGGACCACGCTCCAGAGTTGGAAGAGCATAATCAGCAGTCCTGCCAGCAGCCCTGTCGAAGCTAACAAAATTTCTGGCCCTGGATACTCTTTACGACGGAACATATTGAAAAATTGCAGCAATCCGGAGACAAACAGGTAAGCTCCCAGTAAACGTACCATGAAGATGGCGAACTTGAACGGACCAAGTAATATCAGTATACCGATAACGATAGCAAGAATTCCTTGCAGGAGCACGACCCACCAGGTTGTGCTTGAGCGGATAGAATTAATGTAGCGTTGCATGGTTGCTCTCCCTAAAAATTGGTACTCCATTCCTCGTTTGTTCTATGCTAAGAATTACCTTATCTCTCAGTGGAAATATAGCATGCTACCTGCGGGTAGAGTATCCTCCAAATGGTTGAAAAATGCGATGCAGAGGCAAACGATGTGAGTAGATTGTGTTTATTGTATAAATTGATAGAATATAGATGATGTGAGATTTATTGCGTACCATTGTATACTATATGCTGAGGCCTATAAAAAGAATCTCAGAGGTAATATTTATGATGTATGCGCATGATGTATTGACTGTCTTAACCATGTTGAAGACGGCAGGAGTTTCTGTCTGGCTGGATGGTGGCTGGGGGATAGATGCGTTAGTGGGCAAGCAGACACGCGAGCACATGGATGTGGATGTGGTGGTCTTGTTAACGCAAGCGGATCTGGCGCATGGTACTTTGGAGAAAGCTGGATATCGGATTACTGAGGATGAATTTCCAACGCGTTTTGTGATGCAGGATGAGGCGGGCCATAGTATTGATTTTCATCCGATTTTTATTGATGAGCAAGGCGACGGTGTGCAGCAGCTGCAAGATAGTAGCTTATTTCATTATCCTGTTAACTGTTTTGAGGGTACAGGCATAATTGATGGGCAGGCTGTGCCTTGTATAGATGCTGAGGCTCAAATCTTATGTCATTCTGGCTATGAACCAGCTGAAAAGGATCGGCATGATCTAGGGCTGCTGGGATCCCATTTTCAGCTGGAATTGCCACCGCACTATCAGAGCTAAAACGTTCAGGATGTGCGACTCTCTTTTATTGGACGATGCGGGGATAAAGCATCGCTCCCAGCGAGACGAGGACAATGGTTACGGCAAGGAGAATACCAAAGTCGCGACCGACATTGATTATATTCAGAGGTGTCCCGGCCAGCATCAATGAGCGCAGTCCATCCACAACATAGGTGAGTGGATTGATATGGGCGATAGCCTGTAGCCAGTCTGGCATGATGCTGATGGGATAGATAGCATTACTGGCAAAGAACATGGGCATCGTGAGTACCTGTCCGATGCCCATGACGCGATCTCGTGTTTTGAGCAGGCAGGCTATGATCAGCGAGAAGGTTGAGAAGCAGCCAGCACCGACAACCACAAAAAGTAGGACGCCTAGCAATGCCAGTGGATTAAAGTTCATTTTAACGCCAAGGATAAGTGCCAGTAGATAAATCACAATCGCCTGTGGCAGGGCTCTAATCCCTGAGGAGAGTGCTTTGCCCAGGACCAGGGAGCCACGAGGAGTAGGACTGGCCAGGAATTTATGGATGACGCCCAAATCACGTTCCCAGATAATGGCGATACCCGCGAAGATAGCAATGAAGAGGACGCTTTGGGCCAGGATTCCTGGCGCCATAAATTCTAGATAGCTTACATTGCTGCTTCCGGTTGGAATGGCTCGGATACGCGTAAATACTTCGCCGAAGACAAGAATCCACAGCGCTGGTTGGATGGCACGCATCACCAGGTCCGTGGCATCATGGCGTATCTTGCGTACCTCCCATTCAGCAATGGTAATGGTCTTGCGGACAAAGTTTGTCAGTATCGCAATGGGAGATTGCGCTTGATGTGTTGAAAGGACCTGCGCATTCGTCCTAGCCAAGTCTTCGTGCTGTACGTCGTGTTCGTGAAGTTTCACGGTAGCTTCCTCCTGACTCCAGTGCATCGCCTGCGAAATGGACAAAAACATCGTTCAAGGTAACATGTTCACCACCCACAACCGCCTTCAATTCATCTGGTGTGCCGATAGCCGCGATTTTTCCCCGATGCATGATGCCGATCCTGGTACACAGACTATCGGCCTCCTCCATCGAGTGGGTAGTTAAGAAGATCGTCATATTGGATTCCTCGCGCAGTTGCATCAAATGCTCCCAGATGGCCTGACGAGCGATTGGATCCAGCCCCACGGTTGGTTCATCCAGAAAGAGTACCTGTGGCTGATGGAGCAGGGCCTGGGCCACTTCCAGACGGCGAATCATGCCACCTGAATAGTGACGCACAAGCTGTGAGCCAGCATCCGTTAATCCAACAAACGAGAGGACTTCATTGACACGGGCATCGCGACCGGCGCGAGGTAGATCATACAGTTTGGCAAAGATCAGCAAATTCTCATAGCCGGTCAGATTCCCATCGGCTGATAAGGCCTGAGGGACATAACCAAGACTATGGCGGACCGCTGTGGTTTGATGCATAATATCAAAGCCATTGACCCGTGCCTGGCCAGCTGTGGGTGTGAGTAGCGTCGTGAGCATTTTGATCGTCGTGCTTTTACCGGCTCCATTTGGACCCAGTAGACCAAACACCTCACCTTTCTCTACCTCAAAACTCACATCATTGACGGCCGCATAATCAGCAAATTTTTTTACCAGATGAGATACTTCAATGATGGCTGTCATGCTTTTTCATTTCTCCCAATCCTTGTGCCTCCGCGGCATCCAGCAAACGTTCGACCAGTCGCTGTAACTCCTGCTGTTCAGGCTCATCTAGTACCTGTAACAAATGCGTTAAGGCTTCACGTCTTTGTTGGCGTACCGCATCGATCTGTTGGCGTCCTTGCTCAGTTAACGATACGTGTACCACGCGTTCATCGTCCTCCTGTCGTCGACGGGTAATCAAACCTGCCTTTTCCAGACGTTGGCAGGCAACGGTAGCTGAACCGGTCGTAATGCCAAGTGCCTGTGCCAGTTCACTGATACCCTGTGGCTCATGACAGCGCAGATGACGCAGCAACCAGTATTGTTGCTGCGTCATATCTGTATGTCGTGAAGGACGTAGTAGCCGCGTCAGTAAAAGCAGATCCTCGGTTAAACGCTCGGTCGTCATATCTGTTCCTTTGATACTCAATTGTTTTGATACTCAAAGTAATTATACATAGGAATATATCGAATAACAAGCCCTGATTGGATAAAAAGACGAGCGTGATTCAGGGCTTGTTAATTTTCAGCCGGGAGTAACTGTCAGGCAAATCATATACAGAGTATTTCTGGTGTGGTGTGTGTTCTGTGGGCGGCTGCGGCCGCCCACAGAACACACACCACACCAGACTCCGGCGCCGTAGGCGCCAGGAAGAGGAAAATTAAAAAGCCCTGAGCGTGATTGGCCTGAACTGGCCAACCACGCTCGTTGATGCTATGCTTTACTTGATCTGAAATGTGGTGGTAACTTCCTGGGTAGTGTTGAGTAGTTCGTTGGGGAGTAATACAAATGTGAAGTCGGTGCTATTTGCCGGCATAATAAAGACACATTCTCCACGTGAATTCATTTGGCCAGACGCAATACTGGAGCTCAGCGTATTAGAATCTGGTTTATTGGTGGTGCCGCCAGCGCGCAAACGCATGGTATCGCCAGGAAATGGATAGATATCTTTTTGGGAAGTATTATCAATTTTTAATTTTACCACCACAAAAATGCTATCTTTATCTACCTGCTTGGCATTGTAGCTGAGTTGCTTGGTTGCATCGGTAATTGTCCAATTAGCGCCTGCATATTGAACAAGTTTATTAGGTGTCGTGGTGACAGGCTGATATTTAGCCAGATCAGCATCAGCCTTCAGTGGTATCTCGATCTGTGACTCGGTGGTGGTACCAATTTTCAGCACAAGTTGATCTGGTTTGACTGTGATCGGAACTGCGAAATCCACCCAGTTGGTGCGTTTAATGGAGGCATCGGGCCCCAGAGAGCTTTTGGCGGCCAGTGGATGAACGCTTGTATTGTCGGGTAAGGTCAGGAGCATGGCATCGCCGTACGAGTAGTATGAACCCTGGCTGGAAGTGTTTTCCTCACTGAGGTCGATGCGTAGTACTCCAGATGTGTTGTTCGTATCATCTGTGAAATTTGAGGCCTGTTGAACATCCGTAATAATCATATTGACGCTGGCATAGGTGATTGGTTTGGTATTAAGTTTTGTAACCACAGGTTTAGGGGCTGGCGCTGTGCCGTCCGTATAAGTACTATTGGTCTTGTTCGTTTGTGTGGATGTATTGGAGGCCAACCTTGTAAGTTGGGTATAAGCAAAGTAGCTTACTCCTCCACAGAGCGCCAGAATTATCAGGATAGTCGCTAGTAAGCCACAGCCAACCTGTCTCAGGACACCGCGCGAAGAATCTTTGACCGGCGGGGCGGCCGCATAGCTCGGTATCTGTGCCTGTTGCATTGGGGTATCAGAGCGGTAATTCTGCTGTGGTTGATAGATGGGAGTATCCGCACGATAAGCAGGTGGCTGATTGCTTTCAAAGCTGCCCATTGGAGGAGGGGGAGGGGTTCGCCCTTCAAAACTGGATCCACCTGGTAGTGCTGTAGGTTCAGCGTCTACCGAGCGTGCGGTCTGCCTGCTGGTCTCTCCTTCAGCACTCCTACCACAATTGGCACAAAAACGTTGTCCTGCTGCGATTGGCGTGCCACAATAGCGACATGGTATCTGTATGTTCTCTGGCATGGTTCTCTCCTCAAATCAACTATAAATTGAGAATTATGATGTTTATAAAGGCCATTGCTTGCATATGAATCCTACTATCTAATCAACGCTACCAGGTAGGAATTCTATAGCATCGAAAATTGGCCTTGTGTGCTGGTTATTTCTTTATTTAACAGGTAGAAGCCAGGAGAATAAGATAAATTGTGGAAGCGAGAAAAGGTAGAGAAGTGCTGTTACGCTGAGATTTGCCGTATACTGTGCCAGAATGCACCAGACCCTGGTGGGGATGGTGAAAAAAGTGGCGAAATCCTCCAACGCTAAGCGGAGGCTGGCTCTTCTCGTACGCAGCCTCCTCTAGATCAGCTAAAGTGTTGGTTACAAACAGGATGAGTAAAGGGGTTTATGCCTCTAGTAACTGTTTCATCATAGCATTTACCAGTTCAATTTCCTCGTCATTGACGGTGTGGCCCATATTATGGTAGATGCGTTCCGTAACTTGTGCCCCCATACCCTGGAGAACTTTTGCGGATGCATCAACGCGCTCCTTAGGAATATGGGGATCACGATCACTACAACCGAGTAGGACAGGCGTATCTGCCAGAGAGCCTGGATAGTTGCGGTCGGTATCATTAGGACCGATCAGGCCACCACTGAGGCCTGCAACACCACCATAGCGTTGTGCATTACGCGCCGCATATTCCAGTGAAAGACAGGCTCCTTGTGAGAATCCCAACAGGATGGTACGCTCGGGTGTAATGCCTGCCGCCGTCAAACTCTCCAGAAGCTGACTGATCACCGAGAGCGCTGAAGAGAGTCCAGGCTCATTTCTGGCCAGTGGAGCGAGAAAGCTATTGGGATACCATGTGTTATTAGCCGCCTGAGGCGCCAGATAGACAAAGCCAGCCTGTGGTAGTTCCGCCGATAATCCCAGAATATCCTGCGCTGAAGCTCCGCGACCATGGATCATAATCATTGCTGCGCGTGCCTGTTCCAGTTGTTCACCCGCCATCAGCACTGGTTGACCACGGTGCGGCCCAGTAATTTTATTGGTTGGATGATTCATTATCTTCTCCGTTAAATGTACCGCTCTGTTTCACACTCATAGATTTCCGTTTTACAAAAAGGATAACTTTTACGCAATCGTAAACTACGAGCGTGTATGTATATTCACATTTCTGTGGAGAGTATAACCGCTGCAGCGTAAAAAGTCATGTCCTGATGGATCTGATCCTCTCCTCGTTGCTCAATTTTTTCCCGCGTATCCTCTATGCGGCAAAATTTCGTATTATTTAATAGCAAGGATAATATAGTTGACATAATTTATCAAGATTGTTATGATTGATATATAGGCGTTTACCAATATTGGTGTTGTAGAGATTTTCTATACATTCAGAAATCTGTTGCGTGAGGCTGAACGTTGCAAGTGGATATTTCTTGATCAGAAGTAGAAGAAGAGGTTGTGATAGAAAGTGAGAACCCCTCTCACTTTCCCTATTCTCGGAGGAGAATGTATTTCTACTTATCCGGAATTGTCCCTTTTTTATTGTATATAGATAACTACTCTTGATGATGAGAGTAGTCATAGTGAGAAGCGGAAAGTCCACAACTCTGCTTTTATCCACATGCTTAACGTGTCTCGCATGCAACAGGTTTATCTTCAGGGCTGGCCAACTGGCCAACCTTGTTTTTGTCAGAAGGGAAAACCTGTCTTATGCGTTCGATGAAACTTAACCTGGTCATTCTGTGTGCGCTCCTGGCAACACTTTTTGCTGCCTGTGGGGGATCCAGCCAGAGTGCAAGTACCTCCAATGGCAATGGACCTATCACGATCAAAGTGGGTGCGAGCCCCTCTCCTCATGCTGAAATTCTGCGTTACATTAAGGATAAACTGGCAGCTAAAGCCGGTCTGGATCTCCAGATCGTCGAGTTTACCGACTATGTGCAGCCAAATCTCGCGCTCAAAGATGGCCAGATTAATGCTAATTTCTTCCAGCATGTCCCATATATGGAAGATTTCAATAAGCAGCATGGCATGAATATGGTCTCGGTCGCGAAAGTACACATTGAGCCGCTTGGTGTGTACTCGCATAAAGTGAAAACCTTAAAGGATGTTCCCAATGGTGCCGTGGTCGCCATTCCTAATGATGCTACAAATGGTGGTCGTGCGCTACATTTACTGGCTGATAATGGTGTGCTCACACTAAAAGATGGCGTGGGTACCGATGCAACCATCCACGATATTGCAGCTAATCCTAAGAATCTACAGATCAAGGAGCTAGAGGCCGCCCAGCTACCTCGTTCATTGGATGATACGACCCTTTCTGTGATCAATGGTAACTATGCAATTACGACTGGTCTGAATCCTGATAAAGATGCATTGGCATTGGAAAAAGGCCAGGGCAATCCTTATGCCAACGTATTGGCAGTCATAAAAGGTCATGAGAATGATCCTGGTGTGACCAAATTAGCCAAATTACTGACATCTCCTGAAGTCAAAAAATTCATTGAAGACAAATATAAAGGTTCGGTCATACCTGCTTTCTAAGTTGTCTGTTGCTTACACTCGGGCGCTCACGCGCCCATCCTTTTTACTATGGTGCTGTATATCATGCGCCTCCATGCATGGTGTACGGCACCATAGTAAAAAATTTTTTATGTTCCAAAGGCGCGAAATTTTATGCATAAAAAATTGAGAGGACGTAAAGATCAGATATTTGCATGGGAGAAGCTGTGATGATAACAATTAATGATGTGAGCAAAGTGTATGGTCGTGGTGAAAAGGCTATCGTTGCGCTCGATGCTGTGAATTTAGAGGTGCCGCAAGGAGAAATATTTGGTGTACTTGGAGAGAGTGGGGCCGGAAAGAGCACGCTGATCCGCTGTGTAAATCTACTGGAGCGTCCTTCTTCTGGCTCAATTGTGGTCAATGAACAGGAAATCACCTCGCTAAGCGGTCCTGCTTTGCGCAAGGCACGTCAGCGTATTGGTATGATTTTCCAGCATTTTAATCTCTTAAGTTCACGTACGATCGCTGAAAATGTCGCGTTCCCATTAGAGGTGATGGGCTATAATCGAGCCCAGCGGCAGGAGCGCGTAAAGGAATTACTGGCGCTGGTCGGCTTAGAGAATCGTGCCAGGGCCTATCCTGCTCAGCTCTCTGGTGGTCAGAAGCAACGTGTCGGTATCGCTCGAGCCCTGGCAGGAAAACCAGATGTGTTACTTTCAGACGAAGCTACTTCGGCTCTTGATCCTCAAACGACACTTTCAATTTTAGAACTGTTGCAGGACCTTAATCAGCGTATGGGTTTGACTATTTTGTTGATTACCCATGAGATGGGTGTGGTGAAACAGATCTGCCATCGCGTTGCCATCTTAGAGGCTGGTAAAGTGGTGGAGCAGGGACGGGTCAGTGACCTGGCAGCCCAGCCAGATTCCCGCCTGGCCAGAAGTCTTTTCCCTCGTCCTCAGAGCTATGCGGCTCAACCGGGAGCCAGGGTTTTGACGATCTCATTCGCTGGTGAGAGCGCGGATGAGCCGGTGCTCTCAAATGTGATTCGTCAGTTTGATGTTGATGTCAACATTTTAAGTGGCAATATCGAAAAATTTGGCGAGCAACGCATTGGGCAGTTGCAGGCAGAATTTGTCGGCGGTCAGTTTGATGCAGCGCTAAACTATTTGCGCAATCTTGGATTACGTGTGGAGGTCAATGAGTAATGGATTGGAGTTACTGGTCATATCTACTGCCCGATCTCTGGCAGGCTACCCAGGATACATTGCTGATGGTCATTGTTTCAACCATTTTTACGGTGTTGATCGGCTTACCACTGGGTGTATTATTGGTCGTGACCGATCGCGATGGTCTTTTACATCTTTCCTGGCTCCATCAGATTCTGGGTTTTATTGTCAACATCGGTAGATCGCTACCATTTATTATTCTGCTGGTAGCGATTACGCCGTTTACACGCCTGGTTGTTGGTACGACCATCGGCACCAATGCCGCCATTGTGCCTTTGACGATTGCGGCCATCCCTTTCTTCGGCCGTGTTGCCGAAACCTCGCTGCGTGAGGTTGATGGAGGAGTTGTCGAGGCCGCTAAAGCTATGGGTTGCAATGGCTGGCAGATCGTCCTTAAAGTCTTGATTCCTGAAGCGTTACCCTCATTGATCCTGGGTGTGACGATTACTATCATCAGTCTGGTCGGGTACTCAGCTATTGCTGGCGCTGTTGGTGCCGGTGGCCTGGGAGACCTGGCCATTCGTTATGGGTATCAGCGTTTTGAGACAGGGGTGATGGTCGTTACCGTTGTACTGTTGATTGTTTTTGTACAAATTATTCAATGGATCGGTAACATCCTGGCCCAGAGAATGACCCGACATGCATAACTATTCAGGACTGGTCGATGCCGCAGGCACCGACCAGATTTTTCTTGTGCCGTTGCAGAAAATCGTTGGCAGTGCCAACAACTTTCTGCAACGGCACAAGATTTTTTTTGCTCTACAAAGCAGAGCAGGGGTATTTGATCTTGAAAAGGTCCTGAATAGTTACAGATTTTTATATTGATATTTGATGAACATAATGTTGCAGTACACTTTATGTAGGGAATAGAAATCAATACTCTGTTTGCTCTTTGCTCTTGGGTGCTATTCTGGTTCGGATGTCTTTCTGACTCCTTTGGCTCAATTATTTGGAGGATATCCCATTTTTGTATTCAAGGAGTAAAAAAATACATTAATTGGAGAAGTGGACTGATGAAAAGATTTTTTGGGTCAAATATAGGCTTCATTCTAGCAGGTGTGGTGCTCTTTTTTCTGTTTTGCACCTTTGTTCCCTTATCAATTGCTCGTCTACAAGCTTATGCCCGCCCTTACGCTACCCAGCCGCCGCTGGGAACGGCTGCCAGTTTTGCCGTACTTGGTGGCACTACGGTAACCAATACTGGTCCGACGGTTGTGAATGGAGATCTTGGCGTGAGCCCGGGGAGCGCCGTGACTGGTTTTCCGCCTGGAACTGTGAATGGTGCTATCCATGCCGCTGATGCGGTGGCACTGCAAGCTCAGAATGATGTGGCGATCGCATACGTGAATGCGGCCGGACAACCCTGCAATGTGAATTTGACGGGCCAGGATCTTGGTGGCCTCACCCTGACATCGGGGGTATACTGTTTCTCATCTTCTGCCCAATTGACCGGAACGCTTACCCTCAATGGCCAAGGAAATCCTGGAAGTGTCTTTATCTTTCAGATAGGTAGTACCCTCACTACGGCGAGTAATGCCAATGTGGTGTTGATTAATGGTGCTCAAGCCTGTAATGTTTTCTGGCAGGTTGGTAGTTCGGCAACGATAGGAACGACCACGAGTTTTGCTGGAAACATTCTGGCCCTCACCTCTATCTCCTTCTTAACAAATGCTACCTCTAACGGCAGCCTCTATGCCCGCAATGGCGCCGTGACGTTAGACACTAACGTTATTAATCGAGCTGTGTGTGCGACGCCGACCCCAACGGTGACGCCAACAGGAACGCCAACAGTAACACCGACAGGAACCCCAACGGTGACGCCAACAGTAACATCAACGGTAACACCAACAGGAACGCCGACGGTGACGCCAACAGTAACACCGACAGGAACATCAACGGTAACGCCGACAGGAACGCCAACGGTAACGCCGACAGGAACGCCAACGGTGACGCCGACAGGAACATCAACGGTAACGCCAACAGGAACGCCAACGGTGACGCCGACAGGAACATCAACGGTAACGCCAACAGGAACGCCGACGGTGACACCAACAGGAACATCAACGGTAACGCCGACAGGAACGCCAACAGTAACGCCGACAGGAACATCAACGGTAACGCCGACAGGAACATCAACGGTAACGCCGACAGGAACGCCAACAGTAACATCAACGGTAACACCAACAGGCACGCCGGCTCCACCCCGTATACCCGATCTGTCAATTATCAAGATGCATCAGAACACCAACAAGAGCAGTAACGACGATAAACATAGCGCTGATGACTATGTGTTTCAGGTTGGTGATACGGTTACCTATACGCTCATAGTTACTAACGCAGAGACTGCAGGTCCTGTGGTAGCACCAAACCAGGTTACCGTTTCGGATATTATTCCACTCGGCGAAAAGAATTTGCAAGCCTCTGGATCTGGCTGGACCTTTACAATTAGTTCAACAACAAGTCCAGCGGTAATCACAGCGACCTTTGTGGGACCATACCCGGTTAGGGCTGGTGAGTCGTTACCTCCGATTACTATCACCGCAATCCTGACCTCCGATGCCGTCCCTGCTATTACTGATACAGCCACTGTGGCTACACCAGGAAACAGAGGGGTGAATAGTACTGCAACCGATACTGTTTTCGTTGAGGCGCAACAAAATCAGCAGCATGAGGAGATTGATCACAACAAAACTGTCAAAAGCAGCAACGATGTTAGCAATAATAATAACAATAATAATGATGACAGAAACCATACCGAGTATAATAACGAGGGAAATACTCCTACAACCCATAGGACACATTCCCATCGCAATGGGACGCCCGGTTTGCCACTTACTGGGAGTGATCCAGCATCACATTAACGAAATTTTATGCCTGAAATGATAGAGTATTACGAAGTACAATACTCTATCATTTCAATCAGCAAGCATTCCACCTGATGATGTAACAGGAAGAGTGCCGCTAATAAGCCAACAATACCTTCCTGCTATTAAAACAGGGACTTTTGTTTCGGATATGATCGTATCGCTTTACTTCATGATGTTATTGGCATTCAATTATAACAGGTGTATCTTTGATCGGTAGGATTGTGTGGCCTTGAAATGTTTCCAGTGCAATCGTTTCCCCAAGTATGTCTGTTGCTGTGATTGGAGTCGCCTGATTGGTCCAGGTAAATGATGTAGCCGGAGCATCTTCCCCTGTGAAGGTATCGCGTTTCTCCCAGAGTATAAAGAGCGGCGAGCGTTGAGGACGTTGTACTGTAAAGAGATAAATGGTTGGCTTTTCTGGGATGTAGAGTCGCTGGATTTGTTGTACATCAGCTAAAGCAGCGGCCATGCGCTGGAATGTTTGAGCGGCTGGATAATATTTTTTTAGCTCACCATCCTCATAATCCATTAATTTATGCTTACCAAACATCAAGTTCATGAATTCATAGCGCTCGCCCGTGTCTGCCCACAAATTCCAATACAAGGTCTTCTGAGCTCCTGCTGAGAGAGCCAGGATAGAGCGGATGACCAGTTCACGGCAATTGATGCGCGCGCGTTTCTGTTCCAGTGCAGGTGAACAATCCTGTAAAAACATCTGTGTCTGAGGTGCCAGTGTCGCTATTTGTGCATAGAGTCCATGCATAGTACGTTGAATTTCCTGCATCTTTTGTGTTTGGCCTCCAGTATCCTGACTGGTCGCCCCTGTGATCCAGTCACCCATCATGTGCATATACTGCAAGTTAACCGGAAAACTGGTAAAGCCAGGACCATTGTATTCTGCGATAATGATGGGCTTCTCATAGCCGTAGCTACGCATCTGCTGACGAAGATAGCGTATCTGGGCGGGCAGCATATAAGGATCCATATATGAGTGGAGATCAAAGACATCAAAGTAATCAGCAGCCTCAGCCAGTACACGCTTAAAGAAGTCCAGGCCAGCCTTACTCCATGGATCGGCGTCTGGTTGATCGGGATCAAAAAGGCCATCGCAGCCGCCCAGGACAACTATAGCGTCTGGATCAGCGTCTTTGACGGCGCGGTAAAAAACTTCTGTCTGTGCTATGAATTCTTCGACTGTGCCTGCCCAGAAAAGTGGACTAGACGGTTCGTTATCGTTTTGCCAGTAGCGTATGCGTCCACGGCAATGACTGACCACCGTATGTACAAAGCGATAATATGTTTGTAAATCCTTTGCGGGTGAGGGCGGTAGCAGCGTTGTTGCCTGTCTGGTTGCCCATAGCGAGGCTGAATTCAGCGTGAGCAATGCCTCTTCAGGAGCCTGTAGCTGCTGTAAAAAGGTATCCAGTGACTGCCAATCAAAGCGCTTCTCTTCTGGTTCCAATTGATTCCAGCTAAAAAGGATGCGTGTCATGCCAGCTCCGATCTGTCGCAACTGCGGCATAAAGATCTCCGCCTTTACATCCTCATAGCCATACGTATAGGACCAGACAATGCCTAAAGCTGATCCTGGTAGTGTAATCGGCATATTCTCCGATGGTTCTTGAAATTGTGCACTCGTTTGTTTCATAAGACCTTCCCATCTTCTGCTCTATTCATGTAGGTTATGGATAAAGTTTAGTGGAGGAGGCGCCAGGCAAACATCACCCAGGTAGGTGAACCTCAGAATGATTACAGTAGGCTAGCCGGAAGAAGAATAGCTGTAAGCTGATTAGAGGTGGCCGGTGATACGTTCTTTCTGCTTTAATTATGAGGAATCGTATCATTCGGCCATAGGTATCCGTGGTTATTTTTGTGCGAGAATGAGCAGGCAAAAGAGCTGATCGGCGTTTGCGTGCATAATCTCTGCGGGCATATAACCTGCTGGCACGTCTTTGACAGGTAATTCTATCAGCTGTTGAATAGTCAGCCCTGCATTTGTAAGTGCATTGAGATAATCATTGACGGAATGGGGCATAGTAGGGAGCAGGTATTTTACACCGGTCTGAACAAATTGTGTACGCCAGCCATTCTCTACACTCATGGGATGAAAATCGGTGATGAGCAGGTGTCCACCCACTTTGACGACACGCGCGAATTCTGTGATGGCATGCTGGATATCTTGAACATGACAGAGCATCAGCGCGCTTATTAGTAGATCAAATTCATCTCTGGCGTAAGCAAGATCATTATTGAGCGAGCCTAGCTGAAAATCGATGGGGAGTTGTTCCGCCTGTGCTGCTTTTTGTGCAACTGCCAGCATTTCAGGTGATTGGTCTAGCGCCGTAACTTTGGCCCCCTTGCGTGCCAGTTTCAGAGCATAACGACCTGTACCCGTCCCGACATCGAGCACTTTATGATAGGTAACCTGTTCCAGCAATTGGTCCACGAACGCCTCTTCAAGAGCAATTAAAGCATTGTCTTCCTGATCATATGAAGCTGCCCATGTTGCATAACCTTCTTGCGTGTTTAGTTCTTGTTGGATGAATTGTTTGCTATCCATAGATAGTATTCCGTTTCTAGGAGAACTCTTGAAGCAAGTTTAGCTGGCGAGCAACCTCACTGGCTTCAACACGGTTTTCAACGTTGAGTTTCCGATAAATATTTTGAATATGGGTCTTAACAGTATTTGTCGAGACAACCAGTTCAGCCGCAATCTCTGGATTTTTGCGCCCACTCACCAGTAAACGCAGCACACGTTGTTCCTGGGGACTGAGTGCTTCAATAAGGACTGATGATGATGTGTTATTGATTGAGCCTGGGTTTGAGAATGCCCGTAATACTTTTTTGACAAAGACACTCTGGTGGGTTGCCTGGATATGAGGTAGGAGCGCTTGTAGCAGTGCGACCATAGCTGGACCTTGATCCAGAAATAGACGTTGATAATTTTCTGGACCGGCGTGGGCTACAACCTCTAGTAACAGACTCCTGGCTGTTTGCTGTTGTTTGAGCATGGCATGTGCCTGAGCCATCATTAACTGGCATTCCAGACTGTTGCGAATACGACCAGCCTGTTTAGCTGCATCCAGTATCGGGGTGAGGAGTTCCAGTGCGTCTTGTGCTTGCTTTTGTGAAATGAACCAGCGAGCCATCAGGAACTCCTCTTTTTCTTGCTGTACACGAGGCAAGCTTTCGGCATAATCTTTGCGGCTCTGAACCCAGCGTTCGACGGCCACGAGATCGCCTGACGCCAATTGCAGTTGAGCCTGGGCGGCGAGTATTTCGTAAAAAAATTGGCTACGCATTGGGATGCCATTGGGTTTAACCCATGCCAGTTTATGCATAAGTTGCTGGAGCGCTGCTACCGTTGTACCGTGAGCATGTTGGATGGCTACCAGGACCATTTCTGCGTGGATGATAGCTTCTTCATGGACCAATTGTCTGGCTAATTCTAACGCTTCTTGTGCTTGTTGCTGTGCCGTTGCGAGTGCATTTTGTGCATATGAAATTTTAGCCAGCCCTAATTGCGCATCGGCTATGTCATCCCGATCCTTGTCTTCTCGTGCCTCAATCAGAATTTGTTCCAGAGAGGCTGTAGCCTGGCGGAATTCAGCCTGCTCTATGCAGATCTTACTGAACAAAATGACGCCTGGCCGTGTAAAGGCACGATTATTAATGGACATTCGGTGTTGAAAGAGTTGCCGGGCCTCGTGTAACTGACCTGTACTTATCAGTCCCGCACCCAATACTCCCCGACAAGCCATATACCATTGAGACTGTTCTATTGGTAAGTAGTCTAAAGCTTGTTTGGCCAGTTGCAGTGCTTTTTCCATATATCCATACTGTTGCGTGATGAGGGCTCGGAAGGCCAGCACCTCACCCAGGTGAATAGTATTATTAGAACTACGCCAACTTGCCTCAGCCATATCCAGGCAGCGTTCGAGCCGCTGCATGTTTTCAGCCGTCAAAGGCACTTCACCCAGTACGTATGTATAGAGCCGGGCATTTGCATAACTAAAGCAGAGGTGTGGATGCCTGGCCAGTACCTCTTCGGGCAAGAGCTCCAGGCAACGACAGAAATCGTGGAAATCGGTAGCAGTATAAATTTTTTCGCTTGTGTTGGAATGAGTTGTGAGAATGCTCTCTTCCATTAATTGTGCGACACGTTCACCATCTTGAGCCTGTAAGGCCATCTCGACAGCCTGGATATGCATATTATGCTCTTCAAACCACTGGCTGGCTTTACTCGCTAGCTTTTTTAGTGTATCTTCACCCAGACGATGGCGGGCTTCGTGTTGTAGTACCTCGGTAAATAAGCTTGAATAGCGGTACCAGCGTTCTACTTCTGTTGGTATATCAAGTACTTCTATAAATAATCCTGCTAGTTCCAGGCTGGTGATAAGCGTAGCGCTATCACTTCTATCCATTACATCGTCAACTAAAGAGGCAGATAAACGACTCAAAATGCTTGTCTGTAGCAGGAATGATTGTGCCGCTTCTGGCTGGGAAGCGAGTATCTCATCGACAAAATAAGCCTGAATAGAGCGTTGTTCTGCGCTTAAATTGAGGATATATTGTTCGACTTCTTGTACAGAGTGTTTGTTGCGTAAGTTTAAGGCGATGAGTCGAAGTCCAGCCGCCCACCCTTCGAGGAGCGTGTCCAGATGTTGGAGCGCCTGAACTGAAAGGGATAAAGTCAGTTCTTGCTCAAAAAAAGTTGCTATCTCTTCCCTTGAGAAGCGCAGGTCGGTTGTATTCAGGTCGTAGATCTCGCCCCTGGCTCGCCAGCGTAATAATGGTAATGGTGGTTCGCTACGTGAGATGAGTATGACATGGATAGCCGGTGGCAAGCGCTCAAGGAAGGTAGTCAGTGTTTTATGGATGATGTTTTCTGTGATCACGGCATAATCATCAAGCACCAGAATGGCCTGTTGATTCAGTTGCATCAATTCGTTCAGCAAGCTTGTCACCACATTTTCCAGTGTAGGGAACGTAAAAGGTGTGGCTATGGTCGGGGAGAGTAAAGATAAAGATAGGGCTGTTGCCTCTGATTCTGGTAGAAACCTCTGACAGGCAGCGATGAGATAGCGCCAGAAGCGCAGTGGATCATTATCATCAGTATCTAAGGTTACCCAGGCGGTCGTAGCATTACGAGCGGTAATCCATTGACTGACCAGCGTGGTCTTACCAAATCCTGCCGGTGTAGACACAAGACTTATCTTATAATCCATGGACGCATCAAGATGTTTCCACAACTGATCTCGTTTGATTGTTCGTAAAGGAAGATGTGGAAGCTGAAGTTTTGTTTGTACAAGCGTCATTGACTGTGTGTCCATGCCGGCGATATGTTGAGTTGAGGAGGTTTGAGATGCAGCATGCTGGTTGTGGGTGCTTCGCCTGGACATTATTTCTCCATCTTCAAGCATGAGAAGTCATTTACTATTTATATGAACTTATATTATAGCACAGTTATCAGCTTCTATAATTTTCTTTTCACACATGTCAGGACATTTCTATACTGACACAAAGCAACGTGAGGTGCAGGATAAGGCTAGTAAAAGCTGGAATAATACCAGCATTTTTTGTGTTTTATATTACACTGTCTTTTGCATAACTGATTGATTGTCTTGAATATTCCGGTTTGTTAAGTAGTAGAAAGAGAGCGTCTGCATGATGTCCTCATTGCGGAAAAATCGTCCGCATTCGATATTTTTGTTTTTATTGGCTGTGTTCACAATAGTGCTTAGTGCCTGTGGTGGATCAACAAGTACACCTGACAAAGGAAGCACCACTCCTGATGCAAATCAAGTTCTGCGTTTTCCTAACGTAGGAACTGCCGATATTGGTAAGCTTGATCCGGCCAGTGGTCCGGACTCAAATTCAAATCTGGCCATTAACATGATCCTGACCGGTCTGGTCAAGCACGACAAAGATTTGCGTGTGTTGCCTGATCAGGCAAATTCATGGGACGTGTCGAAAGATAATAAAGTCTACACCTTTCACCTGCGCTCTGACGTAACCTTCTCTGATGGTACTCCCGTCACCGCCCAGTCTTATGTGTATACCTGGACGCGTGCGCTATTACCAGAGGTGAAATCTCCTAATGCACCAGTGTTGGAAGAGGCGATTGTAGGCGCAAATGATGTCATCACTGGTAAAAGCAAAACACTTAGCGGTGTTAAAGCCCTGGATGACCACACCTTACAGGTTAATCTTGTACGACCAACCTCTTACTTTCTACAGGTACTGACGGTCTCGCTTTTCTATCCACTTAATCAAAAAGTGATCGAAAAATATGGACAGGCCGATTGGGTCAATAACGTAGCTGGTAGTGCCATTGGTACCGGCCCATTTGTCGTGAAATCCTGGCAGCATGCAGCAAAAATGACTTTTGTTCCCAATCCTCACTACTATGGTAAAAAGACCAGACTCAAAGAAGTACAGATGTCCTTTTTGCGTCAGATCCCAACCGCCTTCAAGTCATATCAGGCTGGTCAGTTTGACTTTACCTGGGGCATTAGCTCAACGGATCAACTGCAGGCTCAGAACATACCTGGCTTTGTACGTAAACCCGTACTAGAGAGTGATCTCCTCTTTTTTAATAATAAGACCGCGCCTTTTGATAAAGCTGCAGTGCGTCAGGCCTTTGCCGCTGCCATCGATAAAAAGACGCTGGCAAAGGTAGTTTTCCATGATACTGTGACCCCCGCCAGCACGATCATACCTCCAGGTATGCCTGGAGCGCAGGCTGACTACCCTGGTATCCCTTTTGATCCAGCTAAAGCTAAATCTCTCATGAAATCTGCCTATCCTGATCTCAGTAAAGTTCCACCCATTTCTTTCTCCTATCCTTCTTCTCAGGTTCCGCCTGAACTGGCAGAAGCGTTGCAGCAGATGTGGCAGGAGAATCTGGGAGTCAAGGTTAAGTTGAACGGTATGGAATTGACGACCTATAATGCGGCCACAACCAAGCGTACAGTGCAGTTTGGCTTTACGCAGTGGGGCGTCTACTTTCCAGATCCTTATGAATGGTTGGATCTCAGCTTACTGTCAACCTCAGCGAACAATAATGGTAACTGGAGCAATCCAGAGTTCGACAAAACAGTCGCCCAGGCCGAACAGACCTCCGGTGATGCTCGTCTGGCCCTATATGCCAAAGCCGAGCGCATCGCCATCGACAACGTCGGCTGGTTGCCAATTGACCACCAATCTCAAGCGGCCATCATCCCCGATAAAGTTCACGGCTTAACCCTCAACAGCAACGGCCTCTACTTTGGCGACTGGTCCGACATCTATATGACCAAATAGCCAGCGCAAGCGCTGAAATAGACCTTATTCAGGTGTAGAGTGTATGGTGGGCGGCCACGGTCGCCCACCATACACTCTACACCTGCCCAACCCGGCGCCGCAGGCGCCAAAAAGGAACATGAAAAAGCCCTGGTAGCCATCCAGGGCTTTTTCATGTTTGCCCAGAGATCGCAGAGTGATCACGAGCAAGCGATCAGATGTCCATTATTTCAGGCGTGGAGTGTATGTGGTGCGCGGCTGCAGCCGCGCACCACATACACTCCACGCCTGCCTAACTCGGCGCCGCAGGCGCCAAAAAGGAACATGAAAAAGCCCTGATATCCATCCAAAAAAGCTTGACAACTTATCTATGGCTCAGTATACTAAAAAAAGAAATTCACTTCTAGGAAGGTCTTTTTTTATGCAAGTCCTCTCGATCATGTTTGTGGCGGGTAAGCGCTAAATAGCTAGAGAAACCTGTACAGTCAGAGTATTCTATGTAACTATTACATACGAGTACCCCGGTACAGCGTGATTAGCTTTGCAGGTTGTTCCACCTGCTTATTTAGCATGTGATATTTTCTTCGTGTACTCACAAAGGAAATATCCAACAGCAAATACCCTTATCATACCCTTCCACAAACCTCTCCATGTGCACTCCTTACATCACATTTTTCCTGTGCCTTATAACAGCATGTCTGCAGCCAGAATTTGTCTGCATAACCTGCAACAGGACACACTCGTCATTTTCTTATAGCCTAAATAAGGCTCTAGACTAGAAGGGAAGTTATTTCCATGGGTACTTATATGACAATACATTCGGTCCTCTTTTCTTTTTGCGCCATCGCAATGACTGCATTACAGGCAGGGATGGCGCTCTGGCGAACAACCTACCATTCACCTTTTGCTTATAAAAGAGATGAGGACTACCATTGCGCAGAACACGCAAAGATGCATATAATTCCTATTCCGAGTATGCCACACATAAAACAGCACGTCAGCATCGGCATAGCCGCTCCACAGAAGATGTGTTTAAGTGTCGAAATTGTCGCCGCTTCATTGGTCCGTTGCCTTATGGAGGCTATCACCGGAACCACTGTCCGTTCTGTCTCTACTCCCGTCATGTGGACACCAGTAAAGGCGACCGTTTAAATGAGTGTGGCTCAAGGATGGCCCCTATTGGTTACTTCCAGCGCCCAAATGGCGAGTATGTGTTGGTACATCGTTGCCTGGGCTGTGATTTTGAACGTTTCAATCGCATCGCAGGCGATGACAACTTTGATCTGGTACTGGCTTTACCGCTTGTGCCAGCACGTACCAGTCAGGATATGAAGCGGCAGGAGCTTCAGCAGTGGTTTGAAAGTACTGAAATAGTGGAGAGCGAGTAGCTACTTCACTTTAATGGCTATGCATTCTTCTTGCTTCAGAAAAGAATGCATAGCCATTTGTGGTAGTTATTACGAATATATTAATCTACTGCACGGACGGTAGGATGTAGTAAGCCGAGTGCGATGACTGTCGTGGCGACTGAGCCACCGATGATAAAGATTGGTGCCGCCCCGATACGATCGGCGGCAATACCAGCCAATCCATAGCCAATAGGGACAAGTCCTGAGGATACCAACATATCAATACTGGCCACGCGTCCTAGTAGATTGGCGGGTACAAATTCTTGCAAGCTATTTATCCACGCTAATCCCAGGGTCGTGATGGAGGCACCCTGGATAAAGAAGGCCAGGCTTATGGCAGCCACCGGTAGAGGTAGTCCCATGACCAGTAGCATCAGGCTGGCCAGCATCCATGCCCCATATGTGAGCAGTCCCCGCTTATGTAGCCGTTTTAAATGGCCCAGCCCGAGTGCGGCTATGATAGAACCCAGCGCTGATAGTGAGTTGAGCAAGGCATAAAGACCCACCTGTACACCAAAGCGCTGCTTTATTAGCAAAGGTAGGGCCGCCTCGGCCGGACCATCCAGAAAGATGGTACTGACACTGGCAACTACCAGTGTAACCCAGAGCCAGGGCGAGTTCAGGACAGTGCTGATCCCTTTCCCTATATCTTGCACTACTCCATTTTCTTTTTCCATTGGCTGTGTCAGCACCGGCACGCGTGGAAGCATGATTATGCAGATAGCTGAAATGAGAAAGGTCAATGCATCCACTGCAAATGCCAGCGAGGTGCCACCTATGGCAATAATGGTAGCCGCGATGGCGGGACCGATAAGTCCAGCTGCTTTAACGCTGATACTTCTCAGCGAGTTGGCACTTGAGAGCATCTCAACTGGTACCAGGTCAGGCACCAATGCTGTATAGGCAGGATAGAAGAATGCCTGTATCGTCCCAAACAGGGCGCTCATCACAAAGATCTGCCATAGTTCTAGCCGTTGCTGGAATGATAAGAAGGCGATCAGGAGCACTATACCCCCACGTATCAGGTCCGATGTAAGCATCAGGCTGACCCGAGGTAATCTATCTACCGCCACACCCCCAATGAGAAGGCAAATCAGCATCGGAATTGTAGAGCAGATCAATACAGTTCCCATCGCTGCCGCAGAGCCGGTTTTCTCTAATACCCACCAGGCTAACGCGATAGTGTGCAGGCTGTCACCTAGTCGGGAAATGATCTGTCCTGTCCAGAGCAACACAAAAGATCGATTTGAGAATGCACGGAAGAGTTTCATTAACGTTCCTTCTCTAAAAATACCTGCTCCACCTGAATTTTTGCACTAACAACGCACCAAATTACTGTTTTTTATGTTTAGTCTTTTATTAATTTTGTTGTTTTTGAGAAGCCATAATGCGCATTTGCGCATTATGGCTTCTCAAAAACAACAAAATTAAAGGCGCGCGTAGCGCCCGATTACGTGCAAGTGCAACGATCCTGATATGCGCCAGCTTCAAATACAATCTTAGCCTACATGATTTCCCTTATGGAGTCAATAAAGGAGAATACCCTTTGCTCGCTCTGGAACGGCTACAGATTTTATTTTGCCAGATGGATATACCAAAAGTGAGAAGCGATAGACAAGACAAAACGTATAGTAAGGATGTATAATACTCAAAAGTCATGTGTAACTCAAGTACAGAGCGGAAGGTCGTCCAGGATGTTCAAAAAGGATAATTTTTTAATCCTACTTATTCTCGCCTGTTCAATTGTTATAGTGTGTACACTTCAGCTTAATCATATGTTGTACGTGGTACGCTATATCGTTGCAAGTGAAGCGGTCTTATTTGTGATCATTTTTATTGTTAAGCTCTGGCAAAGTCCTGTAGGCTTAAAGCACAAGGGTTTGATGCTGCTCAGTTTATTTCCATTCATTTGCGTCCTCATCTTGCTTTTTCCATTCACGCACAGCAGCTATTCCCAGATGCCTTCAGAGGATACGACCATCCAGGCATTAAATACCATTAATGCTTACTGGGAGGCCGGTTGCGGGAGCGTCCTTTTTTGTTTTGTGACCTTTTTTGCCATTAAGGTGCAACGCTTTTATGGGGAAGTAGGTCAGCCAAAAGTTGTGCATATACAAGAAACCTCGAATGTGCCGCGGCGCAGGCGCGTGGTTTCTCTTATGGAGGATGGTGGTTAAAGAGAAGATAGATTGTCTTTTATCCTTTCTATCTATTAGAAAACATTAAGTGCATATTAAAAGAAACATGTTTCTTTTAATATGCACTTAATGTTTTTCATACAAAAATATTGCAAGAATACTATGCTTTTCTTTAGCTATTTTTTGTATAATAAACGCTGTGATCTTTATAATGATCTTTCTTTTACTTGTGTGTTACATTTTATATATGTGATACGTGAAAGAATAAGGACAAGAATTTGGTGTCACTAGAAGGTGGGGATTGGCTATGCCTACAGCTACAAAGAAAAATCCACAACATGAAAAAAATCAATTATCTATAGATGCTGATCGGCTTATCATCGCGACGAATCGCGGACCTGTTGAATATTTTAAAACGAAAGAAGGTACCGTCAAGTCCCGGCGTGGTTCGGGTGGAGTGGTAACGGCACTGACCAGTACTGTTAGTGCCGTTAATGCTACCTGGGTAGCGCTGGCAATGACTGAGGGTGATCGCGAGGCATTAAAAGATGCTGAAGATGGTGTGATGCCATCTCCGATCCGCGATATTAATGTGCGGTTACGCTATGTTACCGTGCCCAAAGCTACGTATCGTAAGCACTATGACATGATGAGTAATCGTGTCTTATGGTTTACCCAACACTATTTATTGGACCAGGCAAACGGGGTTTTTACTTCGCAGCAGATGCAAGATGCCTGGGAGAAGGGCTACTATAAAGTCAATCAGGCCATTGCTGATGCAGTATCCGCTGAAATTGAGAGTAAAGATTCTAAGGCGTTGGTGATGCTGCATGATTATCATCTTTATCTGGCTTCGGCTATGATTCGTAAGCGCCATCCCTCGGTGGCAATGCAGCAATTTATTCATATTCCCTGGCCTGAAAATCGCTATTGGGCTTCATCATTACCAACTGAGATGACGAAGGAGATCCATCAAGGGTTACTGGGTAACGATATTCTTGGTTTCCAGACACGCGGAGATGCACAGAATTTCCTTAATGGTGTGCGTGCGTTTTTTGAGGATGCTGAAGTCGATATGGACGAGCGTTTTGTGGTTTTTGAAGGCCATAAGACCTTTGTTCGTGATTATCCTATCTCGATCTCAGTCTCCGATGAACGGCACCTGTTACAAGGGGTAGCTGGCAAGCGTGCTACTGAAAATATCAAGCCGTTCCTGAATAAATACACGCTTATGCGTGTGGATCGTATTGAGCCCACGAAAAATATCGTCCAGGGTTTCCAGGCGTATGATACGCTGCTCGAACAACATCCTGATCTGCATGGACAGATTACCTTTCTGGCTTTTCTGGTTCCTTCGCGCCAATCTTTGCCGCTCTATCGTAAGTATCAGGACGAAACCATGAAGGCGATTGAAGATATCAATAGCAAGTATGGACGGAAAGATTGGACGCCGATTCATTCTTTTATTCAGAATGATCGTATTGCTGCCTTGGCCGCATTACAGTTTTACAATGTCTTGCTGGTTAATTCATTGATTGATGGTATGAATCTAGTGGCAAAGGAAGGGGCCGCAGTGAATACCACTGATGGTGTACTGGTGCTTTCGCGTACCAGTGGAGCTTTCCAACAATTAGAGAATGCTGCCATTGCTATCTCTCCATCCAATAGTAATGAGACGGCCGAAGCGCTCTATCAGGCCTTGACGTTGCCAGCCAGTGAACGCAAAAGACTGGCCGAGAGTGCGCGTCAGGAAGTTGAACACAACGATCTAAGTACCTGGATTGCCCAGCAGATTGATGATGTCAATAACTTACTGAAAACACGCTAAGGCTGGCCCGGCCTGATTGAACTCGCAGTGCAAAGTCGTGCTCTCAATACAACGAGAGCACGACTTTATCTTGTATCAAGAGATGGCCAGGGCCGATTTTTGTACCACCTCAAAAATTTCACTGGCAACCAGATCATTATTCCAATAGCTGTTATGGGCCCTGCCACCAAACAGAGCGATCTCGGCTAACTCTCCCAGAGAAGCGTTATTCAGGAATGGATCGAGTAGGCCCGGTTCCTGTGTCAGCACATCTTTGACATCGAGCAGTTGTCTGGATTGATCAATCATCATATACAACAAATCTTCAAGTGGATAGGCGACAGGATCGCCTGGATGGATATAGTTGCGCCAGGGAATTTTGCGCTTTAATACGCTGTGTAATGCTGTCAGGAGTTGTTGGAATTTTGGTGTAATATCGTGTGTGTTTGGTATCGAGTCATCTACACCATTACTATTTTTTACCATGATCAAGCTATACAGGCTGATCGGCGAGCCCATTGTATGAATACTGCACAGTGGCAGACCTGCCTCCATGGGCGCGCTTAAGCCAAAGATAGCCTGGCGAATCTGCTGAACTCCCTGATAGTCAGAAGTCTTTTCGGGATCCCAGCGGGCACTAAAAAGTGCATCAAAGAGAATAACCGTACCCATACTATGGGTCACCAGGTGGAGTCGATCGCCTGGCTTTATACCATGTAAACCATTTTTGTATAGCCCGGCTATCGTTTGCTGGCGTAACTGCTCGATTACCCTTACGCCCGCATAGCGGCTAATAAAGAGGGCGCCATCGCCGGTAAACTGTAAAAGTTGATTGCCACGGATACCGGTAAAGTTCATCTTTTTCCAGAGTGGAGAGCGCTGATATATATCCAGTAGCATCGCTTCGTCTTTTTGGGTGACATCCCCCCAGTAGAGCGGAATCATATTTAGATCGAGTTGTGTGTTCTGTGCTTCATTTTTGTGTAGCAATAGATGAATGAGATTATCCGCATAGGTCGGTTCTACTTTCGTTTCTCGTGTATTAACTCCGTGGATAAAGATAATATGATCCGTCATGATGCCCGTTCCTTTAGCATAGCTCTGAACTCCGCTTCATTGCGGAGTTAAATATATATGTATTCATATCTGCTCATATTATTATACGTATGCCTGTGGTTATTTTTCCAGGGGAAAGCGAAAGGATTTACCGGATATTTATCGAGCATGGACGTTGATAGCGTGCATAGTTGTTTAATTAACCGCTAATATTCTATGATAGAAGGTAGTCGGTTGAGTATGTGCATTGAGAGTTGGAAGAGAGAATTTTCATGACAACAGTAGCTCAAGATACAACAGACAACATCACACCATCACTTCCTCCAGGACCCCGTCCATGGCCTGTGATTGGGAACATGTTGTCTTTTCGGCAGGACCCGCTCGGTTATCTGCAGCACCTTCAGCGTACATATGGAGATATGGCTACCGTTTATCTGGGACGTGTGCCGCTGGTCTTCCTTTTTAAACCTGAGTATGTGCGTTATGTGCTGGTTGAGCACCCACGCAATTTTACCTCACGTGAAATTTCCCAACCGGATGAAACCACGGCCAGCGAGGGCTTGCTGACAATCGATGGGGAGAAACATCGCCAGCAGCGCCGTGCGGTACAGCCTGCCTTCCATAAGAAACAGGTTGAGGGTTATGCTTCCGCAATCATGCAATATACGCAAGAGGCAATATCCTCCTGGCATATCGGGGATAGCGTGGACCTGACACAAAGTATGCAGGAGTTGACGTTACGTATTATTGGTAAATGTTTGTTTGGGGTAGACTTTGCCTCCCAATTGGAGGCCCTGGGCAAAACGTTTGATGATATGATTGGAAGCCAGGCTGGTATTCTGGATACCGTGTTTAATCTACGCATTGATAATCCTGTGACCGCTTATGGTAAGCGCCTGTCTGCTATGCGCAAGTTGAATATGTCCATTTATACATTGATTGCCGAGCGGCGGAGCGATCCTACTGAGCGCAATGATGTGCTTTCACTCCTGTTGAAGACTGAAGATGGAGTTGTTCCCGGTCAATTGCTTTCTGATAAGCAGATCCATGATCACATATTGACTTTTATTGCCGCTGGCCATGAGACGACGGCGATTTCGTTAGCCTGGACTTTTTATTTGCTTTCCGAGCATCCTCATATACGGGCGAAATTACAGGAAGAGTTGCGTACCGTGTTAGGAGATCGTCCTCCCACTCTGGAAGATATACCAAAGTTGACCTATACCGATTGGGTCTTGAGCGAATCAATGCGCCTCTATCCACCTGCCTGGATTCAGGGCCGCTTTGCCGTTGATGAATTTGAACTGGATGGTGTGCGTTTTCCGGCCGGTACGCGTGTCATGATGAGTCAATGGATCATGCATCGTCTGCCAGAGATCTGGAAAGATCCATTGGTCTTTCGACCGGAACGCTGGGATCCTGAACATGGACAGCAGGTTCCTCCAGGTGCCTACTTTCCTTTTGGCGGTGGTCCGCGTACCTGTATTGGGATGCCGCTCGCCCAACTGGAAGGACGGCTGATTCTGGCGATGGTTATGCAGCGTTTTCAGCCAGAGATGCCTGCGGGATTTCAACCCGGCTTTAATCCTGTAATTACTTTACGCCCAAAGCACAATCTCAAAGCTCGCTTAATGCCAGTACCGACCCGAGACGAGGCTAGTGCTGCCGAGCGCCGTGTTCTTGTTTCATCGATGCACGATTTGAGTGATCGTAAAGGGTGCCGTACGGCTTTATTCGATTGGCTGAGCTTCTTTCGGCTATAAAAAAAAGATTGGCCCATGGGCATATCCCGCTAGAATATGCCCATGGGTTTGTGCGTATCAGTGCTTGGTTTTGCCTTCCAGCGAGGTTCCAATTGAAGCGGTAATGATCAATAGAATGGCCATGATCTCACGGAACGTAATCACTTCATGCAGTACCAGAAAGCCTATGATGGTCGCTATACCTGGCTCAACACTCATAAAGATACCAAAGACGCGTGATGGTAAGCGTCGGAGCGCCTCAAGTTCCAAGGTAAAAGGAATCATGGTGGAGAGGACAGAGACTCCCAGGCCGCTTAATAAGTTCTGAGGCGCGAAAACTGCTGCTCCTCCACTGATAATGCCAATTGGAGTACTAAGCAAGGCTGCCACAACCATCGATAGTGCCAATCCTTGTCCACCCGCGAACGCGCGACCGATCTGCACATTAAAGATAATATACAACCCCCAGAAGATACCTGCGATCAATGCGCATGCAACTCCAATTAGATCTATCTCCATCTTTGATCCCAGTGGTGCCAGTAGGAGAATGCCAGCCGCAGCCAGCACAACCCAGAGTACATCTTTTAACCGTCTGGACTGAATGATTGCAACGCCTAATGGACCCACGAACTCAAGTGTCACCGCGATTCCCAGTGGGATCCGATCAATGGCGATGTAAAAGGCACTATTCATACAAGCGATAGCGATACCAAAGGAAACCACTAAAAAGACATTCTTACGTGTTAATTGGCGAATATTGGGTCGCCACAGCAGCATGAAGAAGATGGCTGCGAAGCCAAGGCGTAAAAATGTTGTGCCCAATGGTCCGATAACCTGAAATAGACTTTTTCCAACCGAGGCTCCCATCTGGACCGAGACCATTGCCAGCAACGCAAAGATTTGTGGTGGAATATTATTGACTATTTTTGTTGATAGATGTTTATTTTTCGCTACAGATGACGTTTCAGACAATGATGATGAATTTTCTTGCATGGTTTCCTCTTATATAGACTCTATAAACGCTATCCCTATTATCACACATCATTGGAACTCTTCCTTATAGATTTTTCTTACCGGATGATAGTGAAATTTTCGTATGGCATAATCATTTCCGCCTGACCGCGGGAGGCAATGGAGAGAGAAGTGGAGTGCCATCATAGATGAAGTACTTTTGTGGATGAGCTCTATTTTGAATTGACACAGGGCTTTTTCCATTTTATGATGAATGAAATTACAACATGTCACCTGAACTGAGTATATGGCAAAATAATCTATTGGGAGAGAACTCTATGTTTGGACCACTACGTTTTAATAAGCTTCTCAAAGCTATACCAGGACTTGATCATCTGAGTTTGACGCCTCAGGCTGCCCACCATGCGAAGTCACATATCTATGAGCATGTCAAAGAAGAGATTAAGGTAGATAAGGTTCAGCATTCGAGCAAAGGGAATAAAGCGACCCATATCCACGAGGATATTGTGAAGGATGTAAAAGTGGATACGCAGCGAGGTGCTCATACTGCTAGCCGTCAGAAGAAGGTGACGGAAGACATCAAGGTTACCAAAATTGAGCAAGTTGGTGATGAGGTGGTCGAAACCCTGACCCATGTCCATGCCACTTCTTTTGATGTGGCCGAGATTGAAATGACCCCACCTCATCCCCCTCGCGAGTCCACTCCTATTTATATTCGTACCCATAATCGTCTTGTCAATAAATTGGATACTCCCTGTGCGATTTGTGGCGTGCGTAAATCAACGCTAAAAGATCCAGGAGAGAATCCTTTTCACGCCAAAGATATTGAGACGCATCATTATCCGATTGAGCGTAGTCTGCTGAATGCGTGCGATCCCAAAAAGCTACGGGTTACCTTCCCACAGATTAAAGATCATCAGACCCTCGAAGAGTTTATCGATTCAGAGGATAATATTATGGTCCTTTGCGATATCCATCATCGCCACCCGCATTATGGCATCCATCATTTGCTGGCACAGGATTTTTTTATTCAGCCCTATCTCTATAGTGGCTATCAGGTTGTGGCAGAAGTTGAAGAGCAAGCAAAGATTATGGCCGCGAATGAACGCGTCATCAAAAGGCATGGCGCAAAAAATTAGCTAACGGCATGTGCAAATTTTATCCCTCACACCTCGCGCTTACAGCGCTCGCTTCTTGTTGAGGAGGAACATGGTGAGGCGTCCGCGGACGCCTCACCATGTTCCTCCTCAACAAGAGTGAATATGTGGAAACTGGCACATGGCGTTAGCTAGCATCACCCTCAAGTAACCAGGTTTGTCGTGTGATAGGGCTGAAAATTGTCGGGCTGCAGCCCGACAATTTTCAGCCCTATCACACGACAATTTTATGCCCTGCGAAGCAGGGAAAGCAGATAGCAAAATTTGCAGATGATGCTAAACATATACCCATGTATTGCTTTTTATCTGTCCAATATTTATGGTATGGATCGTCTTGTGATTAGTAGAGTAACAAAAGTAATTTGAGACCTGTTCTAGTTATAGATCGTGATATACCATATTCATGTCTTTCATTGGAGTGAAGTGCGTGGCAGGATCGTGGATATGGGCGGTTCGTTGTTCTGAAGGGCATTGTTTTAGGGCTGATTCGATAGGACAACCGTACAAATTATGTCATTTGCATCTATAACAAGGAGAAGCTCGTTTATATGTTTTCATATAATAATCAGATCGTCTCATGGATGTACTTGCGTGCGCTTATGAAAGAAGCAAGTGAAAGGCGAACACTGGCTGCCTCCTCCAGACGATTTTCGTGGAAGCGAGGTCCCAGATTAATGCTGAGAAAAACTGGCATTCTACTGATGCGTATTGGTGGCAAACTGGTTTATTGGGGAACACCCCAATACTCAGATCCTGTGGCTGAAGGATTTTAGGCGCTGTGTGCAGTTCCTTTTTTACGTCTGATCTTAGGCTAAATTTGAGCAAGTGGGGTCGATGAAATCGTCTTCTGTAGAATGGCTGCGAGCATTTCCATTATTGCTGTGATTTTAAGTTTTCTCACTAGATACGGGCTGGCTCGCAGCCACTTTTTATTGATTTCTCTTTTTTCTGTTTTGCACATATCCTTCATTACGCCACAAAGCATATACGGATCGTGATTTGCCATGGCATTTCCCTGCCTGAGGCTCAATGCTGGTGCAGTTTAACCTGTTACCGTTTGTAGCTTTTTCATCTTGACGCTTCGTATTAGTAGTAGGCTCTACCGTTTCTGTGGGAGGGATTTTTATCTTTATTGCATTCAGATCTCCCTTTTTGAAGCGGATAGTGTAACCAGAAAGTATAGTATTGTGTTTTCTCCTATAGAAAGAACACGCTGGAGTGTTATGGATGTGAGTGCTGAAAAGAGCCTGGCTCAGTTTGCTGATGACGTGGATGCTTATTATGAAAAGCTGGTTGCACTCTATTGGCAGCAATTAAAGGTGTTTGCAGCATCACGTATCGGTAATCCACTGGATGCAGAAGATTTGGTGCAGGAAGTATTTATTCGAGCGTATGTAGCACTTGAGCGTTACTCGATTCGACAACGCCAGGACTTAAAAGCACGTGCATGGCTCTATAAGATTACCTGGAATCTCTATTATAATTTTATTAGTCGTTCGCCAGAGCAGCAAGGTTTATCTATAGCTTTAGGTGAGAAGCTTGAGCATGAGGGGCTGGAAATCGATGATGAGAACGGCGTTAATCCTGAAGAGATCTTTGAGCAGGCAGAGCGCCGACAGGAGCTAGAGGCTCTGGTGGCTGGTCTGCCACGCCAGTATCAGGCGGTTGTAAGTCTCTATTATTTTGAAGAGTTAAGCTTGCAAGAAGTGGCTGATGTACTTAATCAGCCACTTGGTACAGTAAAAGTATATGTACGCCGCGGTATTCAGCAGTTAAGAAAGACATTGCAAATGCGGGTGAACATGGTAGGGTAAGTAGATGGAAAAAAATGATAGTGATTACCAGGAGCCACCTGATGCATTGTCGTTGCGCAGGAGTATAAGGAGTGGAGAAAAAAGACAGGACGCTGACTCACCCTTGCCACCATTAACCTACCTGGGCCTTGGATCACCACTGGTATGCACTTTATCCACCGAGCAACTTGTCGCGAATTTGCGGCATAGCGATTGGACTATTCGTGTCGAGACATTGAAGTCTCTTGAACGTGGTCAGCGGCAAATTCCCCTGGCTGATATTTTAAGTTCTTTGCAGGATGAGCATAAGGCTGTGCGGGCAGCGGCAGTACGGGTACTTGGTAAATCTAATGATGACCTCTCGCTTGATCCATTGTTGGCTGCTTTGTATGATCCTGATTGGCATGTTCGTTCCTGTGCGCTTATGGCTCTGGGCAAGCATGTGCAACGCGTCCCTCTTGATCAGTTACTCTATGCGTTAGGTGATCAAGACGAATCGGTGCGGGCAGCGGCTGTAACCACCCTTGGCAAATTAGGTATCCAGGCGCCATTGGAGCCTCTGATCTCTGCGTTACAGGATCATTCATGGATCGTGCGCGAGGCTGCTGTAATGGCTTTGGGTGCACTAGGGGATCGTACCCCTATGGATATTTTGCAGCAGGCAATGGCTGATAAAGACAGTCATGTCCACCAGGCGGCGGAAGCTCTTCTGCAGCAACCAGCTACTGAAGTTTTTGGACGGCCGCAAGAACTGGTGATTGAGCCTCCTGTGTCCTCATGTGAGCCACCACCCTCCACTGATACCTTTGCCACTTCCTATTTGTCGGATCATCACCAACGGCTGAATTTTCCTATAGTGATAAGTCATATCCGCCGTGCCTCTCACGGTATTATTTCTATCATGATTTCTCTGGCATGTATCGTCGCTCTACTACTCGCTTTGAAAGTACCGCTTACCGCGCCCACCACTATCAATCCAATCATTGATCAGATGCATTATCATGCTGTGACTGGTGGCAGCGCTCGTATTAAGTGGTTAGGAAAAACGCAATTTGCTTGGTCTGATGAACAGGGCTCTGTTGGTATTGCTGATACTTTATTCAGGCAGGTTGTTACGCTATATCATACACCAGCCCGTATTCTGGATCTGGCGCGCGTAGATAATGCTTTTTATACAGTAGAATTCCAGGATAGTACTATTTTTGTACGCAAGGATAATCAGAAAGTAATCTTTTCACTTCCAACTACCTCACAAATTCCGCGTGCCTTCTTTTCTCCTGACGGTAAATATGTTGCACTGGCCTTAAATGAACCGGGGGCTATTACTACCATTTCTGTCTGGAATACTACTACGGGACGACATGTCAGTAGTTATACAGCCCAGCAAGGGACGATTACCAATATTTCCTGGCCGGATACAGGGAGCATTCTGGCCTCAGTCAATACTGCCATAGATCGTGATGGGCAGAGCAGCTGGAAAATTGAGCTATGGGATATGCATACAGGTCAATCTGTGCTCACTCAAACCTCCATCCCTTACATAAATCTCTCTCAACGTGTGATCGCCCTCTCCTGGTCACCTGATGGGACGCGACTGGCTTACACTCTGGCCGATGGCGTTGTACATATTCATGATCATATTACGTTAATTGATGGTACTTATAATACCAGGAGTTTGCTTAATAACGACTGGGATGGCGCGATCTCCTGGTCGCCGGATGGCAGGTATCTGGCGGCGACGAATGTTAATGGTCATGTTGAGATCTGGAACGTTTCTGGTGATACGAACGATGGTCATCTCGTCTGTACCTATCTACGTCACAAAACCCCCGTCCAATCTGTTGTCTGGGTCCCCAACTCCACCATTGATCGTCTCGCATCTATCGACACCAGTGGGAATCTGTTCATCTGGGATATAAAGGCTAACTGAGTTTACTGATATTCCGACCTCCTCCCTGGACTACCGGTTCCTTTATATGTTATTGTATAGACAGACCTGTCTGTCTAGTGGTATTTTCTTTGTCTGGAGGTAGTGATGGCTCGTGAGAATATAAAAGAGCATGTGCATGAGGATATATCTGTGGCATCGGCTCGCCTGCGTATTTTGCATGTTGCATCAGAGCTTTTTTATCATGAAGGTATTCGTTCGGTTGGGATTGATACATTAATAGAGCGCTCGCATGTAGCCAAGGCTACATTCTATCATCATTTTCGTTCTAAGGATGCATTGATAGCAGCCTATTTAGAGGCACGTAAAGAGGTTTTTCTCGCCTGGTTTGATGCTGCCGTTCAGCCGTTTGCAGGCTCCCCACAAGAACAACTGATGGCTCTTTTTGAGGCCTTACGCCAGAAAGTCTCTGTCCCTGCTTATCGGGGTTGCGCTTTTATCAACGCCTCAACCGAATTTCCAGATATTGCTCATCCGGGACATGTTTTACCACAATCGACCAAGCATGAAGTACTGCAACGCTTGCGGACCATTTGCCGCCAGACGAATGCTGCTCGACCAGATATGCTCGCTGATCAATTGATGTTGTTGATGGAAGGGGTCTTTGTAACCACTCCCATTTTTGGGGTTGAAGGACCTGCGAGTGGA
This sequence comes from Dictyobacter alpinus, assembly GCF_003967575.1. NCBI lineage: Bacteria > Bacillati > Chloroflexota > Ktedonobacteria > Ktedonobacterales > Dictyobacteraceae > Dictyobacter > Dictyobacter alpinus. The sequence goes on along the minus strand of NZ_BIFT01000002.1, from coordinate 1,438,206 downwards.
GTTGAGGAGGCTGCCAGTTTGTTGATAGCAGCCCATTGTTCTGCTAAACCTGTGCTTTAAATTGATTGTATATACATTATGTGATGATGGCCCTTTAGAAAAAAATTACCATAGAAGGAAAAAGCATGCAGTTCTTCTCTCGTGCCCGTTTTCATTATAGTTGGATTATCGCCGGCGTGGTTTTCCTGGCGTTGCTGGCGGCGGCTGGTATGCGTTCAACTCCCAGTGTATTACTGGTCCCTTTAGAACATGAGTTTAGCTGGAGTCCTGCTACAGTATCGCTCGCGGTCTCGATAAATCTCTGTTTTTATGGTTTAAGTGGTCCTTTTGTGGCAGCTATTATGGAGCGCTTTGGCATCCGGCGTGTGATGGTTATTGCCCTGCTACTGATTGCTCTGGCCGCAGGTGCCACTGTCTTTATGCGTGAGCCATGGCAATTAGATCTCTTGTGGGGGTTATTGGTTGGACTGGCAACTGGTGCGATTGCCTCTGTCCTGGGCACGATTATTGCCAATCGCTGGTTTGTGAAACGCCGTGGTCTGGTACTGGGGTTATTTTCCGCCAGTAATGCTACCGGACAACTGGTGTTCCTGCCTGTACTGGCTTCGCTGGCCGTTACCTTTGGCTGGCGTTCTGCCGCGCTGACCACCGCGGCCGCCGCTCTGGTTGTTGTTCCTCTTGTAGCCATCTTTATGCGTGAACGACCACAGGATATGGGTCTACCACCGTATGGATCGGATGTGGTGGAAGCTACTGATCCAGCGTCAACACAAGCACAGAATCCCTTCCGGACAGCCATTCAAGGTCTGATCCTCGGTTTACGTTCTCCTGATTTCTGGTTGCTGGCTGGAAGCTTCTTTATCTGTGGAGCTACCACGAATGGCTTGATTGGTACCCATCTGATCCCCGCTTCGATGGACCATGGCATTACGGAAGTGACCGCAGCCAGCCTGCTGGCATTGATTGGTATCTTTGATCTGATTGGTACCACAGTATCTGGCTGGCTCTCGGATCGTGTCGATAATCGCTGGCTCTTGTGCTGGTATTATGGATTACGTGGTTGCGCACTCCTACTCTTACCTTATGCTCTGGGTTCATCCTTTCTTTACCTGGCTGTATTCATCGTGTTCTATGGTCTGGATTGGGTGGCGACCGTCCCACCAACTGCTCGTCTGGCAACTGAAATATTTGGCATACGGAATGCTGGTGTCGTGTATGGCTGGATCTTTGCCTCCCATCAGCTCGGTGCGGCTACCGCTGCTTTCTCCGCAGGACTCTTGCGTACCTGGCTTGGCTCCTATCAGGTTAGCTTTATCTCTGCAGGACTTTTATGCCTCTGTGCCTCGGGGATGGTTATCCGTATTGGTCGGCGTCCGCGTGTACGTAAACAGGTTGTATCCGATACTCTCGTGCGGGCCGATGCACCTGTGGTAGATGGTATCTCTTAACGTAAGCGTTGTTGTGCGATTGAAATGGATGAGAGTGTGTATGCGCGTCCCGCTTGTTAGTAGAACTGGCCTCCTGTGGCGGCGATTTTTGTGGCTATGCTCTGTGTTGGCTGTTATCTGGATGTTGCAGCCAGCATCGGTGCTGGCTGCAGCTTTGCATGCGACTCTCATACGCGCGGATCCTGCAGAAGGGAGTCTGTCGAAGACTTCTGTTACTACTGTGCGCCTGCTTTTTTCCGAACCCGTGCAACCACTTGGTCAGACTATTACTCTTCTATCTCCTACCGGCCAGCAAAGCGCGCATGGTGCAGTGAAGATTACAGGTAATCAGGTTGAGATGTCTATTGATGTGCATCAGCCAGGAAGTTATCTGGTGAACTGGCAGGTGCTCTCACAGGACTCCCAGCCTGTGAATGGTAGCTATATTTTTAGCCTGCAGCGTGTGGCTGGTCCATGGGCCAATACGACGGCACAGGATCAGCCTGGCGGCTTGTCTGCGGTTTTACAGACGCTTGCTCATGTGATCCATTTTGTTGGCTATGCGCTTGCCTTTGGAGTGCTGGCTTTCCTCTGGCTGGTAGTCGGCTCACTTGATACTCCTGATGACGATATAATCGAACAACGCTTGTTTAGACTGGTACATATAGGCATTCTCGCCTTGCTTTTAGCTGAACCATTGAACTTGTTAGCCCAGGCGCTTGCATTAACTAATGGCCAGGGTTTAAATCTGGATAGTATTGGTGGATTACTGGCGACCAGTTTTGGTTGGCTATTCTCTTTGCGTCTGGGGGCGGCGCTCTTGCTATGGAGCGTCGTTGGTGCTATTCAGCAAGGTGCAAAGCGCGGCATCCAATTTGCCTGTGGCTTAGGTATTGTGCTGGCCTTGATTGATAGTATTGGTAGCCATGCGCTTGGTTCTAGCTCACTCTGGCTGAGTTTGCTGGCCCATATCGGCCATCTTGTGGGCATGGGACTCTGGTTGGGAGGACTGAGTGGCCTGATCGTGTTGTGGAATGTGCAAGCTTTGTCTTCCCAGCGTACTGCACTCTTACTGCGCTTTGGACATTTAAGTGCTACCGCTGTCGCTGAACTTTTTATTTCAGGCATCTTATTATCCTGGCTTCACGTTGCTCGTCTCGCTAATCTTTTTACAACCTTTTATGGAAGGATTGTCCTCACAAAAATCTGCCTTTTCTTACTTATTCTGTCAACTATAGTTGTACTTATGCGTGCAAAAAAATATAGTAGCAGAGATTGGTGGATCATCGAGGCAATTGCTTTAACAGGAGTTTTAATTCTGGCTGGGCTTTTGATTTCACTATCTCCCCCTCTTCCACAGAACTAATTGACCTCGATCCTCTCCTCCAACGGTTCTTTTTGCCGATCATCTACACTATAAAAGTCTTTCTTGTGATGGTGGTGAAATTATAAATATATTCATTACATGTTTTAGATTAAATTATGATTAAAGCATAGGATTTCGTCGATTATAATAGTCTTGACATACAAATCATTTTAAGGTACATATGAAGTGGCACATAGCCACCTGGAGTTTTCCAGTGAGACTTCTTGATACTATAATGAAAGGACTAAAGTAATGTTTAACAGCAAAAATGACCAGGCCTGTTGTCGATCCTATCCAGAATTTTTGGAAAATGTTGATGTAGAGGAACTATCTGACTTACAGCTACAGTCAGTCTGTGGCGGTCATGGTAGTTGCGGCAGCTGTAGCGACTGGGGTGGAAGTTGTGGTGGTGTCTTCATCAGCTTTGGTGGCAGTTGCGGCAGCTGTGGAGACTGGGGTGGAAGTTGCGATGACTGGGGTGGAAGTTGTGGCGGAAGTTGTGGCGGCAGCTGCGGTGGACACCACCACCACCATCATCATCACCACCACAACAACTAAAAGTTTAGAGGATATCATGTAGATATATTATGTACATGGCATCTCTATATGCCCCGACACTGATCAACTCCTGAAATGTTGCTTCAGTGTCGGGGCGGTCCAATAGAACATTGGCTAATTTGGAAAAATCTTTTCCTTATCTCTCTCCATCTTTTTTCCTTCATTTAATTGGGCTGCTGCAACCGCTAACTGTCCCAAACTGATCCCTCCATCATTTGTAGGTACCTTGTGATTGAGGTAGACTATAAAATTCTGGCTTGCTAAGCTCTGTACGAGTTCCTCTAGTATCAGCCGATTTTGAAAAATACCGCCACTCAAGGCTACTTTCTGGACACCACTCCGCTTACTTACTTCAACGCAAGTGCTGGTCAGCAAGTGCGCAACCGTAAAATGAAAGCGTCGCGCAATCTGGGCTGGTGGCACATGTTTGAGAAGATCGTCGACAATAGTGCGGATCATTGGTAGAACATCTATCTGTCCGGTCTGGGCTAAGAGATCGAATGCATAAGGATGGGATGACGCTGGACATGTTGTGGCAAGCTGTTCCAGTTCAATGGCCGCCTGCCCCTCATATTGCACGTGTGAGCGTAGACCAATTAAGGCGGCAACGGCATCGCAGAGTCGTCCCAGGCTAGAGGTCGCTGGACAATGTAATTTCCGTTCAATCATCTGTGCCAGCGTTTTCCAGGTGCTATGATCCAGCTGTTGGATAAATGGCAGTGGTATGTGCTCAAAGTCGGATCCATAGGCTGCACAGAGATAAGCTGCAGCCATACGCCACGGCTGCTTGATTGCTTGCTCGCCACCTGGTAGCGGCATATATGCCAGATGGAAGCAGCGCTGAAAATGACACAGATCGGCCATCAGGATCTCACCGCCCCAGATTGCTCCATCAGGACCATAGCCTGAACCATCGGCCGCGATGCCGATGACCGGTTCGGTCAAGCCATGCTCAATAATGACACTGGCAATATGCGCGTGATGATGTTGCACACCGATCGCAGGCAGGTTTAGTTCAGTGGCATAGCGCGTTGAGAGGTAATCTGGATGGAGATCATGGACAACTACCTGTGGTGTAATGTCAAAGAGGCGTTGGAAGTGGGCAATTCCTTCTTTGAAGGAACGTAACGTTTCAAGATTCTCCAGATCACCAATATGGTGACTAACAAAAGCTTGTTGGTCTTTAGCCATACAGAAGGTATTTTTCAGTTGTGCGCCACAGGCCAGGATTGGTGTAGGGACTGGCCAGGGGAGTGTTAGGGGTTCTGGCACATAACCACGCGCGCGGCGCAAAATTTGTGGTCCTGCTGTTGTATGCCGCACAATAGAATCATCACAGCGTATAAAAATCTCCCGATTATGATATAAAATGCCATCACTGATTGGTCCCAGGCGTTCCCGCGCATCCTCATCTCGATAAGCGATGGGTTCGTCGCTGAGATTACCGCTGGTCATCACCAATATTACCGGCTGGCTCGTAGAGAATATGCGGCGGCACTGCTCAAACAGTACATAGTGCAGGGGGGTATAGGGAAGCATGAGCGCCAGTGTATTATGGCCGGGAGCGACATCGGATGCTACCTGCAGGCCTGAATGCTGCTGTAAGAGCACGATAGGCCGACGATATGATTGTAGTAATATCGCTTCATCATCTGAAATAGAACAAAATTGCCGGGCCACCTCCAATGTCTCGACCATCAGCGCAAATGGTTTGGCCTCCCGCCGTTTCCGCTGGCGTAGCCGCTGGACAGCCCTCTCATCCAGAGCATTGCAGGCTAGATGATATCCTCCTAACCCCTTGAGTGCCAGGACCGCTCCCCGGGCTAGCTGAGCCGCCGCCTGCTCAATACTATCCTGACTGTCAGCTGCTGTGGCTGTGCTAAAACGTATCTGTGGACCACACAGAGCACAGGCATCAGGTTGTGCATGGAAGCGTCGGTCGAGTGGATCCCTATATTCTTGCTGACAGTCAGGACACATCTGGAAATGGGCCATGGTAGTATTGGCCCGATCATAGGGGATATCTTGAATAATCGTAAAGCGTGGACCACAATTGGTGCAATTGATAAAAGGATAGTGAAAGCGTCGATCCTGTGGATCAAAAAGTTCTTGCAAGCAATCCTGGCAAATAGCGCTGTCAGGAGAAATCAGCGTATTTCGTTCTGCCTGACGCTCGCTCTCAACAATCACAAAGGACGACTCTTGTTTGTTGGCGATGTGGCTGATCTGCAGTGTATCAATATGCGCAAGAGGAGGTAAATCTGCCTGTAGGGCATGCTGGAAATCTTGCAACACCTCCGTAGATCCTTCAACTTCAATCACCACACCCTGGCTATTATTAAGCACAAAACCACTGAGCCGTCGCCGTAATGCCAGGGCATACACAAAAGGTCGGAAGCCTACTCCCTGCACAATACCCTGAACATGTATACACCATCGTTCTCTCTCCATGAGTCCATCCTCACAAGCGCGCAGCACGTGTTTTGAAGCATATGCTAGAATTTATTATACAGATATACCGTCAGGTGCTTTTTTCACGCTGGCATATGGGATTTAGTAACAGGCGGCCAGGCAGCAAACTCATATGAGAGACATAAAAAAGCACCGCTTATCTATTCCTATAAGCGGTGCTTTCATTTTTCGCAGTGACTATCATGAATGGACATATGCTCTGCATAACCGCAGAGAAAATTGCCGTTGCAGAACTTAGTCCAGATAGTCCTGCAGATGGTGCATGGTGCTGAGCTGGCGTAGTTTGCGCAACGCTTTCGCCTCAATCTGGCGGATACGCTCACGGGTAACATTAAACGTTTTGCCAACTTCTTCCAATGAATGGCTCTGACCATCTACAAAGCCAAAACGGATCTGGATGATCTTGCGCTCACGCTCGGACAAATTAGACAGGACTTTATTGATCTGCTCTTTCAGCAGCTGACGATCCGCACCTTCTGTTGGTGTCGCTGTCGTCTCGTCCTCAACATAATCACCAAGGCTGCGATCGCTATCCTCACCAATTGGTGTTTCCAGGCTGACCGGCTTCTGATTAACATGGATAATCTCAAGTACCTTCTCAGTAGAGATCCCCATCTTATCCGCAATCTCCTGTGGTGATGGCTCGCGACCCAGTTCTTGTACCAGGGAGCGGCTAACACGGCCCATGCGATTGATGGTCTCAGCCAGGTGTACTGGCAGGCGAATCGTGCGCGCCTGATTGGCGATTGAACGGCTAACCGCCTGACGAATCCACCAGGTAGCATAGGTACTAAACTTATAGCCCTTCGTATAGTCGAACTTATCGACAGCACCAATCAAGCCAGTGTTGCCTTCCTGAATCAGGTCTTGTAAAGACATGCCACGGCCAGTATATTTCTTAGCGACACTCACAACCAGGCGTAGATTAGCTTCAATCAAGTGCCGATGAGCCTCTTCTGCCTTTTGCATGATCATGCGATCTGGTAAAGTGTTCAGATGTTCCGCACGCATGCGCTCAATCTTGCCACGTTCAATTGCCTGAGCCAGACGTACCTCTTCCTCTGCTGTCAGCAGGGGGGCGCGGCCAATCTCACGCAGATACATAGCAACAGAATCATCGACTTCACTTGTACCTGGCATCAGCAGACTGTGGCTTTTCAGGTGAGCCTGGACCTCCCGGTCACTTTCTAGCTCATCCTCATCCTCGTCCTCTTCTTCCAGGAAAACTTCTCTATCTATATCATGATCATGAATATCACCGATAGTATCGTAATCGGGGGATATCTGCATATCATCCACCTCAAATGGAAGCGCTGCATGATTCCCCTCTTTATGTTGTTCTTTAAGCATAGTCGCCATAGGTATCTCCATTATATAGAATAATTACTGCGATAAATACATGTAGATGTGATATTCAAGCCAGATGGACTGTCTCAGCACTCTCTACCCACGTTAATAATGATAGACGACCGACATTGAAAAAAACTGAAAGCCATGAGCACATGACTTCAACGGTGATCGTATAAGTGAACGAGCGTAGTTGGAGAAATCTAGGAGTGCGTTTTCAACATCGTGCCTTTTTCATGCACATACAGTGGTGTGTATCATGGTATCTCATATATGATAACACATTTTTGTGCATTAATCTTCCCATTCCATACCTCTATTTGAAAACTACAAACCAGCATGCTCGCGTACCCAACTCAGCCCGTAAGGGAGCTGGCCGTGGTCGCGGCACTGTTAATACTTTTATGGCACCGTGTTGAATCTGGCAAGGATACTCGACAACTACGAGGAATTGCGGCTACATCGTCACAAATTTTCTCTGTTCATTTGACATTACTACGTATTACAGGTGACTTTCGTGACACTGCATGGCACTCTAGAGCTACACTACCGTATATATCTATCTGGTAGTATCCGCTTGCTCTATACGCAAACGCATCCCGTTACTTACAATCCATGCGGAATGAAGCATATGTTTCTGGCAATACGGAGCTGGCGGGTGCCATTATGCCTTTTTCATTGCGCTTTCTTCATTCCTTTCCCGTAGCGTTGGTTCGGATATGCATGAAGTACCATCACAATGAAAGCGTGAAAGGTTCGTAGTAAGTGTCACCTCTGTCTGCGTGTTTGTAATGCATCACAGACAGGGTCATGTGTATATGTGACAAATTCTCTTGCGATTATACCATAAAAGCCACATAAATGCAGGATATTTGGATGATAGCTATGACTTCTGGGCTATATGTGTCAGATTTTCAGGTTGTACTGAACCATTATCTCATGACGTATAGATGTCAAAATTGTTGTTGTCCGGTATGAATATCTATTTCATTGAATATTTTGTTTGAAATGTTGATTTTTACAATAAGTAATCTTATACTTATCATGACTGTAAAAATTTATTGTGATTCATGGTGATTCATGAAAGGCAAAGTAACCAATGAATAGTACTGATGCCAATAACCCGGATAACCGGCGTTTTGGCGCTGATGCGCCCAATCCTCACGGCACACAAATCAATCTCAGTCATCGTTCATTTTCCACGCAGCCTTTTCGTCCCTTGCCGCCGCCAACTGGCAAAGCCCCTTATCATGTCGCCTTAGAAGATATTCTGCCAGCGGAACGGATGCAAGCTATTATCGCTGGCCAAAAGATGGTCTTTCATACCATTGGTGATACTGGTGGTGTCAAACGGCCTGAGGATCAGCAACTGGTAGTCTCACATATGGAGAATGACTTCCTTGCCCCCGATCCACTTGATCGACCGGCCTTTTTTTATCACCTGGGTGATGTTGTCTATTATTATGGTGAAGAGAATCAGTATTATTCTCAGTTCTATGAGCCAAACTCCCATTATTCTGCGCCGATTTTTGCGATCCCCGGTAATCATGATGGCGATCTGATCGATCAATCGGTTCCTTCATTACAAGCCTTTGTGACAAATTTCTGTGCCCGCGAAGCCCAGCTTGCTCCATCTTCAGGGGATGCGCCCCGTGATACCATGACCGAGCCCAACGTCTATTGGACCCTGAATACGCCTTTTGCAACCTTTATCGGACTCTATACAAACGTGCCTGAAGGTGGTCGTTTAGATGCTACGCAGATTGATTGGTTCCATAATGAGCTGACCCAGGCGCCTGCGGATAAGGCACTGATTGTCGCAACACACCATCCAATCTACTCGGCTGATAACCATCACTCTGGTAGCCAGTATATGGAAGGCATATTGGATACAGCAATGCAGACAACCAGCCGTATTCCAGATCTGGTTTTGACCGCCCATGTGCATAATTACCAGCGCTTCACCCGCCAATACAATGATAGGTTTATCACTTATCTGGTCGCCGGATCGGGAGGATACTGGAACCTCCACTCGATACTTAAAAGTATTAAAGAGCCTCCCACACCAATCGAATTTCCCTACCAATTGCCTGATCGGCCCGATGTAAGCATCCACACCTTTAGTGATGATCGGCATGGATACCTGAAAATGACCGCCACTCCACGTGAAATTCTGGGCGAATACTATACCGTCCCCCGTTCACAAGAATCCTGGAAAGCGCCTGCGGTATTGTTTGATCAATTCTCTATCCCCCTTCACCTCTCATAATAAGTAGATTTTAGCTTCAACACATAGTTATACTGACTCTTTCTCACATGCCTCGTGGCTGCGCCGCAGACGCGAGGCCCCGCTCCAGGCGTAAAGGCAGGGCTTGTCCCTGCGCCAGTGCAACGTATGACCAGGTACAAGCCAGAATCCGGACGCGTTTGGCTGTGCTCGCCTCATCGTGAACACGTATTTAAGGGACATTTCATGCGTGTACCAGTAGCAGGGACAAGACCTGCCTTTACTGTTTTGTACTTACCTGGCATATTTTAGCGTGTATTTGTATATAGAGTGTGCGTGCGGATTAGCTTCCATTGCTGGCGAAGTAGTCGATAATAAACTGGCGGAATTCGCGCACGGCGGTTGAGAGATAGCGCTCTTTGGACCAGGCGAGACCGATGGTGCGCTCGCAACGTGGTTCTTCAATGCGTAGGATCGAGATGGATGGATCTGGCTGTTGTAAGATTTTCTGCCAGCTGACCGCGGATGTAAAGGTGAGGGCGAGTCCAGCTCGCACCAGGCCACGAATGGCGGCAGGCTCGTCACCTTCAAAGATGATTTTTGGTACAAATCCGGCTTGCTTACAATATTGATCGGTAATATCCCTTAGCCCATAGCCTGGCTTTAGATTGACAAAGGCTTCATCGGCAACTTCACTGAGCCGCACACTGCTCTGGGATGCCAGTCTGTGTTTGTGGGGCACCACCAGGAAAATCTCTTCGGTCATTAAAGATATCCAGTTGATGCGTGGTTCCTGGATCGGAGGGGAGGCCAGGCAGAGATCGATCTCGCCATGTTCCAGTTGATCGAGCATGGTGAGATTTGGCTGCTGGTAGAGCCGGAAACTGATATCGGGATACAGGCTGCAAAAACTGGTGAGTATATCCGCCAGCAGATTGACGTTGACGGTGGCAATTGAGATCTGCCCATGCTCCAGACCTGCCATATCGTGGATCTGACGTTTTCCCTCCTCTAACTCGAAAAAAGCACGTTCAACCTTCCGTAGAAAGGTCTGCCCAAATTTATTGAGCCTGATCTGTCGCCCGTGGCGGTCAAAAAGCGGCACACCAAGTTCTTTCTCCAGATGGGCAATCATCTTGCTGAGTGACGGTTGCGCGATCGTTAATTCTTCTGCCGCCCGCGTCATATGCTCATGGCGGGCCACGGTCTGGAAATATTTTAGCTGGAGTAGATCCATGATGATGTCCTCTTGATTTGTGCCTTATAGCCAGGAACGAATGATTATATAGCAAATTATATATTGGAAATTATGAACATTCAAGGGTATGCTTAAAGTGTAATAAAAACGCAGATTTTTATACAACCTTCTTGATGTTATGTCAGGCGCATGAATTATAAAATGACAAGGACTGTCATGAGCGCATTACTACATAGCATTCTTGTTCCTTCTTGTACATCTATTTTTACCTTCTTTGCGGTTTTTTTGTTGTGTTGTAATAAATAAGTGGTGGTGTCACAGTGCGGTGCAGAGATTACAATGTGGTCAAAAGTAAAAGGATAAGCTATGTCTCAAACGCAAGTTGCCAGGTCTGCCCATCCAATTGGTCCTAATTATAAATGGATCGCGTTATCAAATACGACGCTTGGTATGTTAATGGCAACCATCAATTCCAGTATTGTTTTGATTTCCTTGCCAGCCATTTTTACGGGCGTTGGTGTGAATCCTCTCGCTCCCGGTGAAACCAATTACCTGTTATGGATGCTGATGGGTTATATGATTATTACTGCGACCCTGGTCGTGACCTTTGGTCGTATCGGTGATATTTATGGTCGCGTCAAATTATATAATCTGGGTTTTGCCATTTTTACTGTTGGAAGTATTTTATTATTCCTCACACCAGGTTCTGGTAATACTGCAATCATTTTGATGATCCTCTTCCGCCTCGTGCAAGGCGTCGGTGCAGGCTTCTTGATGGCCAACAGTACCGCTATTCTGACGGATGCATTTCCCGCCCATCAGCGTGGTATGGCTCTGGGTATCAACCAGATGGTTGCTATTCTGGGCTCGATCCTGGGCTTGATTGTGGGTGGTGTGCTCTCAGTGATTAGCTGGCGCTATGTTTTCCTGGTCAGTGTGCCTTTTGGTATCTTTGGTACCGTCTGGGCTTATCTGAAGTTACGTGAGACCTCACAGATTAGTTCACGACGGCAAGGCATTGACTGGTTAGGAAATGTCACCTTCTTCCTGGGTCTGACGATCTTGTTGATTGGTATGACCTATGGTATCGAGCCATATGGTACTTCAGCCATGGGTTGGGGGAATCCGCTGGTAATTGCTGCCCTGATTATTGGCACGGTCCTGCTGGTCGCATTTGTCTGGATCGAGATGCATGTTACTGATCCTATGTTCCAGCTTTCACTGTTCAAGATTCGTACATTTACCTATGGAAATATTAGTGGACTCCTCTCTGGCCTTGCTCGCGGTGGTCTACAGTTTATCCTGATCATCTGGTTACAAGGTATCTGGCTACCGTTGCATGGATATAATTTTGAGGATACTCCACTCTGGGCTGGCATCTATATGCTGCCCTTGATGATTGGTTTTATTATCATGGGTCCGGTAAGTGGCTGGCTCTCGGATCGCTTCGGTGCACGTATCTTCTCATCGGTTGGTATGTTCCTGCAAGCCCTTGGCTTCTTGCTGCTGACCTTCTTGCCCACCAACTTTGACTATACTGGTTTTGCGCTTATCCTGTTTATCATGGGTATTGGACAAGGTATGTTTGCCTCACCAAATACCACTGAAATCATGAATAGTGTGCCAGCTTCGCAGCGTGGTGCAGGCTCGGGTATGCGCAGTACATTCCAGAATGCCGCTACCGTCATTAGTATGGGTATGTTCTTTAGCATTGTTACTGCCGGACTGGCTGTTAACTTGCCAGCGGCCCTCTTTGGTGGCTTAACAAAGGCAGGCTTGCCCGCTAACGTGTCGACGCAGGTAGCACACCTACCACCTGTCGCGGCCCTCTTTGCAGCCTTCCTGGGCTACAATCCTATGCAGACAATGTTGCCACCGGCTGTACTGCATAACTTACCACAGGCCAGCCAGAACAATCTGTTAGGAAAGAGCTTCTTTCCAAATCTGATGTCGGCACCATTTGTGGATGGCCTGCATATCGCTTTCTATATTGCTGCCGCCATGTGTCTGGTTGCTGGTTGTGTATCATTGATTCGTGCAAAATCGGCTGTATCGGCAGCGGAGATGGAGCATATTGAAATAGTCGCACCTGAGGTTGAAGCTGTGGCTGAATTAGCTAACGATTAAGCTTCCTTTGCTGTATATTCCCCTTTGGGATATGTGGGATCACTGGATTATCTCCAGTGATCTCATTTTTTTATGGACACTTTTGCCTTGACACACGCAATTGTACTCCTTAGACTTAACAGTATTCATTCAGTTTCGAGGAGGAAATTGATTCAGAAAGAACTGTCCCCTACCAATTTTGCCAGAGTATCCTCCCCTCTGATCTGCTTGTTTTGTGGTACATAGCGATGATAGAAGGTGTAAAAATGTATTTAGATCTCTTCAAACTACAAGGACGTGTGGCATTAATAACTGGAGGCCATCGTGGCCTTGGTCTAGTGATGGCGCAGGCGCTGGCCGAGGCGGGCGCGGATGTTATTGTTACCAGTCGACAGCAGGAGCGGGCTGAGGCCAGTGCAGCCGAAATTGCTCATACCTATGGCCATCGTGCTACTGGTCTAGCGGTAGATGTAACGCGTCCGGAGCAGGTCGAACATATGGTTCAGACGATTGTAAATGACTTTGGACATATCGATATTTTGATTAATAACGCCGGCATCAATATTCGTAAGCCGCTGGAAGAGTTTGATATCGAGAGTTGGGAGCGCGTTCAGGATACCAATTTAAAGGCTCCCTTTCTGTGTGCCAGGGCGGTTGCGCCTTTTATGAAGCAGCAGCGCTCAGGCCGTATCATCAATGTGGCCTCAATGCTTGGTATGGTTGGCTTGCCCGAACGGAGTGCCTATTGCTCCAGTAAAGGTGGTGTTATCCAGTTAACCCGAGTACTGGCCCTCGAATTAGCACCATATAATATTACCGTCAACGCGCTTTGTCCTGGTCCTTTTGCCACTGAAATGAATACACCCGTCATACAAAATCCTGAGACCAATCAATATTTCCTCAACCATGTTGCCTTAAAGCGCTGGGGACGACCTGAAGAATTGGGCGGGGCCATGATTTATCTGGCATCCGAAGCTTCAAGTTTTATGACTGGCGCCACTTTGACGGTTGATGGTGGTTGGACGGCTGAGTAGCTGTTTGCTAGCGTCATAGAGATTTTGCCACGAGCTGAAAGTGAGGTTGCTATGCGTATTGGGCTCTCTGTCTATGGTACTACCTTTAGTATGGGGATTCATCCCGCCTCTGAACGTCCCACATTTAGTCCTCAGCAATTGATGGAGCAAGCGCTAGAGTTTGGCCTTGAAGGCGTGGAATTGCCGTTTGTGTTATTGGATGGCGTTGATATTGGTGCGCTCAAGCAGTATGCGCAGGAGCGACAGCTTTTTATTACGCTGGATACGTATGGTTTTGATGCTGCACATCTGATTACTGTGCTTGAACTTGCCGACCAACTGGGCGCCAGTAGCGTACGTACCTTGCTTGGTGGCGCGAAATTGGGTGGTGATCGGCGTGAGATGGCCGGACACTGGCAGGCCTATCTGCAACAGGCGTTGAGCGGTTTGCAGCAAGCAGTTGTGGTCGCTGACAAATTAGGGATAGATCTGGCGGTCGAGAATCATCAAGATATTGCTTCAGAAGAGTTGCTTTGGCTCTGTAAGACAATTGCATCACCCCACTTTGGTATCATCTTTGACACAGGCAATCCACTGGCAACAGCTGAAGAGCCGTTGGAGTTTACCCGGCAGATTGCTCCTTATGTCAAGCATGTCCATCTCAAAGATTACTGGATCTATCCAGATCAGGAAGGCTATCGGCTGGTGCGTTGTCCTCTGGGACAGGGTGTGATCGATTTTCCTGCCATTATGGCGCTATTGAATGAAACCAGGCCCGATCTGACAATGGCGATCGAACTGGGTGCGTTAGAAGCCCGCCATGTACGTGTGCTGGCCGATGATTATTGGCCCGAATATCCACCGCGTTCAGCCTCCCAATTTGTGCGTCTCTGGCGTTTTGTGCAGGAACATGCCCATTCTCCTGGTGAGTGGAGGACCCCTTTTGAGCTAGGAGCTACCACGGATGTCATTGCTCACTATGAAATGCGCCAGTTGATTGCCAGCCTTGCCTATCTACAGCTCCTCTTTGCCAGGACAACCTGGTTGCCATCTCTATTGCATGATCCCGCTACCGCGCAGAAAATTGCTCAATCGGAAATACGCTAAGCCAGACCTGACTTCTAATGTGTGTCTCGATATTAGAAAAGAGAATTATGTTATGGCTACTGAAGAACTCGCAGGTAAAGTTGCTCTGATTACTGGATCAAGTCGTGGGCTGGGCCGCCATTATGCTTTGTATCTAGCTCAGGCGGGAGCAGATGTGATTATCCACGACATCAATGCCGGGGCGGCCTCGCAGTTTGGTGAAGCTCCTTCCGGTCAGGCTGTCGTGGAAGAAATTCAGTCCCTGGGTCGTCGAGCAGCGTTTTTTACGGCCGACCTGACAGATGCCGCTCAGGTAGAACGCTTTGTGCAGCAAGGGCTGGAAACCTTTGGGCAGATCGATATCCTGGTCAACAATGCTGGTGGTGATATCGGTGCCAGCACCCCACGTCCTGATCCTAATGATGCGCTGGATATTTCCGCTGAAGATATTCGCTCGGTGGTAGAGCGCAACCTCCTGACGACCATGTTTACCTGTAAATATGTGGGCGCACATATGCGTACACGTGGGACCGGAAAAATCGTCAATGTTGGCTCGGCGGCTGGCCATGTGGCCGTCAATACTGGTATTATTTATGCGGCCGCCAAAGCTGCGGTCTCCCAATATACCCGTAGCCTGGCTGAAGAATTGCGTCCTCATGCGATCAACGTCAATTGCCTATCACCTGCTCCCACCTATACCGGACGCTTCCTGGCGACGCGCGACGTGCACGACGAAACAGGTCTCTCCAAACTCCAACGCATTGCGCAGCCTGAAGATATGGCCAAAATTGTGTTGTTTTTGGCCAGTTCACAATCCGATATCCTCACTGGTGATACCATCGTTTGCTGGTATCGTTAGCTAAGCACATACTGAACCCAACCAATGCCCTGCACTTTTTGCCAAAACTGTAAGTGAGTGCCACAGGTGCAAGTAGGAAAGAGCAAGCTAGAAGAAGTTTTTCCAATCGATTACTGATAGACTTGTATATACTTACTCTTAAAAGGCTTCATGTTATCTTGAGGTAAGATCACCCATTGGCGACGGGTGTTTGAGTAGAAAGGACCAATTATGGGACAACCAGTTGTGCACTTTGAGGTGATTGGCAAGGATCCGGAGAAGCTTCGTAGCTATTATGGTGAGCTCTTCGGCTGGACGTTTGACACGAACTCGCCGGTATCGGAGGCTGTCTCGGAGGCGGGGAATTACGGTTTTGTGAGCCAAAGCACAACCAGTGACGGGGTTGGCATCCCGGGTGGCGTCGGTGGAGGCCAGGACTATGAGGGCTATTCGCTCTTCTATGTCGGCGTTCCCAACGTCGAGGCTGCGCTTCAGAAGGCTGAGAGCCTCGGCGGGACGCGTCAGATGGGCCCCAGCAGTAACCCGAAAGCAGGCCTGGTGATTGGCCACTTCACCGATCCTGAAGGACATCTGATCGGCGTGGCCGGGCCGGAGTAGGCAAGCGGTACGAAACTCTATATCCTTTATTAAAATGTTTAAACGTCAGAAAACGAAAAACCGTTGTCTGACGTTTAAACATTTTAATAAAGGAGGTGATCCTGCCTGCTATGTTAGACTTGGCTATCGGGCATTTTTGACATCAATGGCTTTATTCAATGCCGCCAATAGGGTATCGACGTCGTAGGCTTGATCGTGGCGCTGGCCGTTGATGAAGAAGGTTGGCGTACCGTTAACACCACTGCGGCTACCGGAGCTGACCTCCTCTTGGATGCGTGCTGTATAGGTATGATTCTCCAGGGCTTGACGAATCTTCTCGCGATCCAGCCCAAGTTGATCTGCATACTGCAACAACTGCTCATCCTCCAGATTATGCTGCTGCTCATATAAGAGATCATGCATTTCCCAGAATTTACCCTGGTCACCGGCTGCCTCGGCAACTTCTGCCGCGTGTTGGGCATGAGGATGCTGGTGGGTCAAAGGAAAGTTGCGATAGACAAAACGTACTTTGTCTCCCAGCCGTTTCTGTACTTCTTTGACCACTGGATAGGCATCTCCACAATCTGGACATTCGTAATCGCCATATTCTACCAGCGTGACCGGGGCCGTCGCAGGTCCCTGGGTATAATCATGCTCGTTGGCTGGCACGATCAACTGGCCTTCAGCTGCCTGTTGTCCTGACACCTCTGCTAGCGCCGCTAGAATGCCATCGGCGCCTGGATTGATGGCGGGATGTGAGACATAGCTCCAACGGATTGTGCCCTGCTCATCAATGACAAATAGTGCTCGTTCGGTGATGCCGTCGTTCTGGCGATAGGCTCCATACTGTCTGGCAATCTGGCCTTTAGGCTCAAAATCTGCTAGCAACGGAAATTGCAGGTGCTTCTGTTCGGAAAAAGCTTTGTGGGACCAGAGACTGTCAACCGAAATACCCAGGATCTGTGCATTGAAGTTCTGGAACTCTGGGAGTATCTCATTATATAAAGCCACTTGATCGCCACAGACAGGACTCCAGTCGGCTGGATAAAAGACCAGTACCACCGGTTGGCCACGGAAGTCGCTTAGCGATACCTTTTTGTCAGGTCCGGCTGGTAGGGTGAAATCCGGCGCAGGTGTTCCAGCTGGTAATACGCTGGTTGGTTTCTCGCTAGTATTCATAAGATGACTCTCTCTCTTTTGTTGTGATAGGTTGCATTATCTTAGCAATGCTTTTTCTGCCGGGTATTTATCCTGCTATGGCAGAATATTATCTTTAACTGACACGAATGAGTCAGGGTAAGTTATACAGATGCACCCGGCATATCGCCTTGGTTGCGTTGACAGGCCGCTTCAGGCAATGTTGAGATATGCTCATCAGCAAGCAAGACGCCCCTTACCATGAAACCAGGTAAGAGGGCGTCTTGCTTGCAATTTTTAGGGAGGTGGATAGTATGCTGTTATGCCTGCAGATAGGGTGTCACAAGCTCGCGTTCTCTGCTCAGGCCATGCCATTCATCAGGATTAGGACCGTCGTAAATTAATGTGTAAGGTCCTGAGAAGCCTGCGGCACGGGTGATATCGAGACAGCGGATGTAATCGTCTTTGTCGAGCTCATCGTTGGCTGAGAAGTGTGCTTTGGTATGGCAGGACTCAGCATAGGGCGCGATTGAGGTCAGGGCTTCATATTTGGTGGGGCCAGACCAGTTGCCAAAGTCGAAGCAGAGTCCGACGTGGTCTTCCAATTGTTCAAAGACTGTACGGACCGCGACCGGCTGTGAGAGCAGGCCGAACCAGTTTTCCGTCATTAGCCGTACACCCTGTTCTTCTGCATGGTTGGCTAATTGGCGCAGTCGCTGGATGCTGGTTTGTAGATTAGCCGCTGTTGGTGTTGTTTTACCCGCAATGGCACGCGCTCTTTTGGCTCCTAATTGTCCTGCGATCTCTATCCAGGAGCTCACCCAGGCCTGATCGCGCTCGCCGTTGGTGGGATGGGTAATATCGCCTTCATCAATCAAGAGCGAGAACAGTTCAATCTGCTCTTGCTGCAGGGTTGCGCGTAATTCCTTAAGGTAGCCTGTATCCAGACTGGGGAGATGAAAATGACAGATCTCCAGTGTCGAAATACCAAAGGCCGCCAGGCGTGCTGGCAGTTCCAGCAGAGTGAGCTGTCCATGTTTATCTGTATCGGTTAACGAGGAGGGATTTTCTGTGTCAGGACCATAGACGGCGTAGTCCCCCAGCGTGCGATGTAAGCTCCAGGTAGAAACCGAAAGGCGACGTGTACTGTTGGGTTGGTCTGTTCTAGGCATCGTGCCAGTTCTCCTTGACTCATGAAATAGACAGAGATATGTATCTATGTTGTGGGCTTTACAAACAGTAAGAGAGAGAATTACCTCTCTATTACCGCGTTCTCTCTCCTATTGTAGCCCATTTGCAATTTTTTAGCCTGGGAAAATGATCACTGGCAGGCAAAACTATTGTTTACGGCTCATCGACGGGCAGTTCCCGATCGTCGGGTGAATCAGATATCGGTGCGCTGGTCTCTTCCCGTAGGATTTCGGGCACTTCGTAGTCCGCATGAGTTCTGGCAATGTCTTCCAACGTTTTCTGATGCTGGGTGAGCCAGTGTAAGAAATCTAAAGCCTCATGGGGAGCCAGTGTCACACGCACGCCCTCTCCTGTGATGGCGAGCATGCCCTCTTCATGTAATTCCACCATATGCTTTCCTAAGTCGCGTGTACTCATAGCCGTTCCTTTCTCGCTACTCTCGCTACAGAAGGGAATGAATCTATCTCCCTCCCTGTTACTACTATATACCACATTCCTTTATACACGGACGCATAGGCTCGTTCGCTGCAATTTCAAAATGTAAATACTGTCCTTCTGGATATTTCTTTACCGTTTTAGCAGTCGACGTTTGGAATTGCTAAATGTGGGAATAAGAGCACTTTGCTGGGTGTTATGATAGGTGATTGGCAATCATGCCATGAGGTTGCTAACAAAGGAATAAGAGCTTCGAGCTTCGTGTTATTATAAGTGATTAGCAATCTCACAAGGAGAATGCTAACAGTGGGAATAAAAAGATTCGCCGCATCGTTATTATAGATGAATTAGCAATTAGCTAATGAGACTGCTAGATCCTGACAGGTTTATGACTGGAGTCAGGGACGCAATTGAGAAATCTTCACGCGAGGGAGTCGGCAAGAAGTTGATTCTCTTTCTATAAAATATACTAAAAAGAATCAGGAGCATACGTAAATTATGAAATGTGAACGCTGTCAAAAAAATCCTGCCAGGGTCCGTGTTGATCAGATGGTAGAAGGACGCCGTGAATCTCATTTTTTCTGTCAGTCCTGTGTTGAAGAACTGATGAGCATGATGAATCAGGCAGAAGGTTTTGATGGCCCCGAGACTTCGGGTGCTCCCTTTGGTTTTACTACCAATAACAACAATACTTCTTCTGCTGCGGCTGCTCGTGCCAATGGAGTGAATACTGCGACCGCTGAGCGCCCAGAGACGCAGAGCAAAACACCAACTTTGGATAAATATGGCCGTGACCTGACCGGTGAGGCTGCTGAAGGCAAATTAGATCCAGCCGCCGGACGTGAGCGTGAGCTGCGCCGGATGATCACTATTCTGGGTCGTCGTCAGAAAAATAATCCCGTCCTGATTGGTGAGCCAGGTGTGGGTAAAACCGCCATCGTGGAAGGTCTGGCCCGCAAAATCAATAGTGGTGATGTGCCCGCTAACCTGCGTGGCAAACGTGTCATCTCACTGAATATGGGTAATATGGTCGCTGGTGCATCATTCCGAGGCCAGTTTGAGCAGCGCATCAAAGCCATTCTCGAAGAGTTGCGCAATGCTCCTGAGATCATTGTCTTTATCGACGAGCTGCATACGGTTGTGGGAGCGGGTGCCGCCGAAGGCTCGGTGGGTGCCGCAGATATGATCAAGCCAGCCCTGGCCCGTGGCGAACTGCGCTGTATCGGTGCTACGACGCTGGATGAGTATCGCAAACATATTGAAAAAGATGCCGCTCTGGAGCGCCGTTTCCAGCCGGTACAGGTAGATGAGCCTTCGGTTGAAGAGGCCATCCAGATGCTGCAACTATTGCGTCCAAATTATGAGGCGCACCATGGCGTGAGCATTACCGATGACGCCATCGAAGCCGCTGTCAAGCTCTCCGATCGCTATATCAGCGACCGCTTCCTGCCTGACAAAGCCATTGACGTAATGGACGAAGCGGGTTCCGCGAGGGTGCTGGAAGCCAATGAAAAAGGTCTGGTCAGCCCTTCGGCTCTAGAAAAAGAGTTGGCTGAACTGCAGCAGCAGAAAGAGGCTGCCGCTGAAGCTGAGGACTACGAAAAGGCTGCTAGTCTGCGTCAGCAGGAACTGTTGACTTTGGAGAAACTGGAAAAAGCCCGCTCTGCATCAGAGACGACGCTATCCTTACTGGTAACGCCAGAGCAGATCGCGCAAGTCGTTGAGATGTGGACCGGTGTGCCGGTGACACAGATGCTGGACAGTGAGCGGAAGAATCTGCTGACCCTGGAAAGTGATCTGGGCAAGCGGGTGATTGGACAGGACGAGGCCATCAAAGCGGTTGCTAAATCGATCCGTCGCTCACGTGCCGGCTTGAAAGATCCCAAACGGCCCATTGGTTCCTTCCTATTCCTGGGACCAACCGGTGTTGGTAAAACCGAACTGGCCAAAGCCCTCTCAGCCGAGCTCTTTGGTGGTGAGGACCATATGATCCGGCTAGATATGTCGGAGTACATGGAGCCCCATACCGTTTCACGGTTGTTCGGGAGCCCTCCGGGATATGTCGGTCATGATGATGGTGGCCAGCTCACTGAGCAGGTACGCCGCCGTCCATACAGCGTGATTCTGTTGGACGAGATCGAGAAGGCTCATCCTGAGGTCTTTAACTCACTGTTGCAGATCATGGATGATGGACGTCTGACTGATGGTCAGGGTCGCACGGTCGACTTCAAGAATACTGTGGTGATCATGACCAGCAATGCTGGTAGTGCTGATCTCAAACGTGCGGTCAACATAGGCTTTAATACCCGCAAGGGCGAAGAGGCTAAAACTGAGCAGCACGAGGTGATGCGCTCCAAGGCAATGCTAGGCCTGAAGCAGGCGTTCCGACCTGAGTTCATCAACCGTATCGACCAGATCGTGGTCTTCCATACGCTGGACCGTGAGAATCTGTATCAGATCGTGGACTTGATGCTGGATCAGGTGCGTCAGCGCTTACAAGAGCAGCAGATTGAGCTGGTTGTCAATGACGAAGTACGCGACTTCTTGTTGGAAGTAGGCTTCGACGAAGAGTATGGAGCACGCCCACTGCGCCGTGCCATCCAGAGCTACGTCGACGATGCCCTGGCCGATGCTATTCTTGATGGCACTATCGCCAGTGGTAAACAAGCTGTTCTGACCATGATCGATGGCAAGATTGCCGTCCAATTAGCCGAAACAGTTCTGGCCTAACGTACCAGCCGTTTAAAATATCCTTTATCAAATCAGTGTTAAAGCGAACAAGATTGCGAACAAGCAACCTTGTTCGCTTTATCCTTTTATTCTTACTCTGTATTTGTGGACTGCCACCAACATCGTCAGGTGAGCACCGTAAACGTGCAGCTTCAGGCCAATGATTCACCTCTCATATTATTAGTAAAAAAAGGGAATAAGCAGCTCAAACTTCCTGTTATCATAACCAACTGGCAATCTTTAAATAAGAGTGCTAAAAGTGGGAATAAACCCTTTTCGCATACCGTTATAATATGTGAACGAGCAATTATCCAGTATGAGTGCCAGGAGACTAATGAATATCCTGATCATGAAAAACTAGCCATTCAATCACTGCTAATTGCATATCTCGTGGAGATCCCATAACGAGATTTCCGCTGCAAATATATAAGTGAGGAGCATTCAATTTCATGAAATGTGAACGCTGTCAGAAAAATCCTGCACAGGTGCGCGTTGAGGCAATGGTAGATGGTAAACGTGAATCCCATTTCCTTTGTCAGTCCTGTGTGGAAGAGTTAATGAACGCGTTAGACCAGACGGGCGGTCTTGGAGATTCTGATTTCGCCGGTGCTCCCTTTGGTTTTGCCGCGAATAATGATAAATCCTTCGCCTCTGCCTCTCGTGCAGGGGGTGTAAATACTGCTACCGCCGAAAAATCAGCGCAGCAGAGTAAGACTCCAACCCTTGACCAGTATGGTCGTGACCTGACTGGTGAGGCTGCTGAAGGCAAATTAGATCCAGCCGCTGGACGTGAACGTGAGCTACGCCGGATGATCACCATTCTGGGCCGTCGTCAGAAAAATAATCCCGTCCTGATTGGTGAGCCGGGCGTGGGTAAAACCGCCATCGTGGAAGGTCTGGCCCGCAAAATTACTAGTGGCGATGTGCCTGCTAACCTGAAGAATAAACGCATTGTCTCGTTAAACATTGGCGGTATGATCGCTGGTGCTATGTTCCGAGGCCAGTTTGAGCAGCGCATCAAAGCGATTCTCGAAGAACTGCGTAATGCTCCTGAGATCATTGTCTTTATCGACGAGCTGCATACGGTTGTGGGAGCGGGTGCCGCCGAAGGCTCGGTGGGTGCCGCAGATATGATCAAGCCAGCCCTGGCCCGTGGCGAACTGCGCTGTATCGGTGCTACGACGCTGGATGAGTATCGCAAACATATTGAAAAAGATGCCGCTCTGGAGCGCCGTTTCCAGCCGGTGAAAGTAGATGAGCCTTCGGTTGAAGAGGCTATTCAGATGCTACACCTGCTGCGTCCAAATTATGAGGCGCACCATGGCGTGAGTATTACCAATGACGCCATCGAAGCCGCTGTCAAGCTCTCCGATCGCTATATCAATGATCGTTTCTTGCCTGACAAAGCCATCGATCTGATGGATGAGGCGGGTTCTGCAATGGTGCTGGAAGCTGATGAAAAAGGTCTGGTTAATCCCACCGCTCTGGAAAAAGAGCTAGCTCAGGTACAGGAGCAGAAAGAAGCTGCCGCTGAAGCTGAAAATTATGAGCAGGCCGCCAGCTTGCGCCAGCAAGAGTTTGTCATCTTGAAGAAATTGGAGCAAGCTCGTAAGAATGGTGATACCACCATTTCGTTACTGGTGACTGCTGAACAAATCGCGCAAGTCGTTGAGACCTGGACTGGTGTGCCAGTGACACAAATGTTGGACAGTGAGCGGACGAATCTGCTGACCCTGGAAAGTGATCTGGGCAAGCGGGTGATTGGACAGGACGAGGCCATTAAAGCGGTTGCTAAATCGATCCGTCGCTCACGTGCCGGCTTGAAAGATCCCAAACGGCCCATTGGTTCCTTCCTATTCCTGGGACCAACCGGTGTCGGTAAAACCGAACTGGCCAAAGCCCTCTCAGCCGAGCTCTTTGGTGGTGAGGACCATATGATCCGGCTAGATATGTCGGAGTACATGGAGCCCCATACCGTTTCACGGTTGTTCGGGAGCCCTCCGGGATATGTCGGTCATGATGATGGTGGCCAGCTCACTGAGCAGGTACGCCGCCGTCCATACAGTGTGATCCTGTTGGATGAGGTAGAGAAGGCTCATCCTGAGGTCTTTAACTCACTGTTGCAGATCATGGATGATGGACGTCTGACTGATGGTCAGGGTCGCACGGTCGACTTCAAGAATACTGTGGTGATCATGACCAGTAATGCTGGTAGTGCTGATCTCAAACGTGCGGTCAACATGGGCTTTAATACCCGCAAGGGTGATAATGCCAAAGATGAGCAGCACGAGGTGATGCGTTCCAAAGCAATGGACGGTTTGAAGCAGGCGTTCCGACCTGAGTTCATCAACCGTATCGACCAGATCGTGGTCTTCCATACGCTGGACCGTGAGAATCTGTATCAGATCGTGGACTTGATGCTGGATCAGGTGCGTCAGCGCTTGCAAGAGCAGCAGATTGCATTGAATGTTGACGATACAGCTCGTGACTTCTTGCTGGAAGTAGGCTTCGACGAAGAGTATGGAGCACGCCCACTGCGCCGTGCCATCCAGAGCTATGTCGACGATGCCCTGGCCGATGCTATTCTTGATGGTACCATCGCCAGTGGTCAGCAGGCCTTGCTGGCGGTTGAAGACGGCAAGATCGTTGTTCGTTCCGAGGAGACCGTAAGCGCGTAAGCGTCACTACAAAATAATTCTTCAATGTATGTTGGGAGCCAGATTGCATCAAAGCAATCTGGCTCTTTTTTTTGTACTTTTAATGCTTTAAATGAGAGGCAGCCTGGCAGGAATAAGCTGGACCTGGCGTTGTTCAGAGCCACGTAGGACTTCTAGTGTGAGGTTTGTGTCAGGGGAGATGGCAAGTATTTGCTCATAGAGACTTTCGATTGAGCGTATTTCATGGCCGTTGGCGGAAATGATCAGATCACCTTCGCGCAGACCTGCGGTAGCCGCTGGACCTGGGATCACGACGCTCTGCACCAGTAGTCCTGCGATATCTGGCAGACCAGCGGCCAGGCGAATCTTGCGGGCATGATGCGCAGATGCCAGTGAGGCACCAATCCAGTGCGAGGGATGGTGTGGATCTTCTGCGGCGATCGGTTCGAAGCTGAGGAGGAGTATGCGTAGGAGTCCGGCCAGTTGTTCACGCTGTTGGGCGTCCAGCGCTGAGAGCAGGCGTTCTTCATTAGCAAGGTGTAGCGGCGCAACCTGATCGAAGAGACGCTCACCCTTTTCCGTTAACTGTACCAGCACACCGCGCTGGTCGTGTGGATCTGCACTACGCTCGACGATGCCATCCCGTTCCAGTCGGTCGATGCGCACGCTGATGGTGCCTCCTGTCAATTGCAAGGCATCCATCAAGGCGCGCTGTGAGCGTTGGTAAGGTTTGCCCGCCCGGCGTAAGGTGGCGATGACTGCGAACGAAGGGCCAGTCAGGCCGAAGCGCTCATAGAGGCTGGAAACCTCGGAACGCAGATAGCTTTGTAAACGGTCAAGACGCGTAATAATCCCCACCGGCGCGACCGGAAGCTCTGGTAGTTCCTGCTTCCATCCCTCAAGAACCCAATCCACATGATCCTTCAGGTGATCGGTCTCTGTCATCTTTTTTGGCCCTTGATAATCCTTCTCATCCGCCCCTGGCGAGGATAGATGTTCTTCTTGTTCTTGCATAATAGCCCTGCACCGTCCTTCAATACTCAGCCGTATTTTACATGGGTATTGTATCATATCTTTATGCTGGAATAAATCTTTGAACTCAAACGTTGTCTTAAAATGAACGGACAAAAATAGTATGTCTTGCCTGTTCGGGATAGTAAAAAGATACGAGGAGATAATATGTCTGAGAAACAACTAACTATTGCTGTGCTTGGTGCGGGCAATATTGGTGGCACTCTGGGTAAGAAATGGGTTGTCGCGGGCCACAAGGTACACTTTGGGGTAAATGATCCCAATGGGAAGAATGCCCAGACCCTGCGCGCCGACGCTGAAATTGGAGGACGGGCTGCAATTGGTACAACAGAGGAAGCGCTTGAGGGCGAGCCAGATGTGGTCCTGATTGCTTTGCCAGGTAGCGTCGTTGAGTCTGTCGCACGTGATTATGCTACGCGCCTGGATGGTCGCATCATTATTGATGCCGCTAACCGTATGGGCGAGGATTCGATGCACAATCTGGAGCATTTCCAGCGTCACGCGCCAAAGGCCCATGTGTATCGAGCTTTTAATTCGCTGGGCTGGGAGAATTTCGCCGCGCCTAACTTTGCTGGCATACAGGCTGATCTCTTTTACTGTGGCCCTCAGGATGCTGCACAAGCGAGCGTTGAGCAGCTCATTGCTGATGTCGGCTTGAATCCTGTTTATCTTGGTGGCAATGAGCAGATGGGTTTACTCGACTCGATTGCATCCCTCTGGTTTACACTGGCCCTGGCGCAGAAAAAGGGCCGTCATCTTGCCTTTAAAGTCCTAACAGATAAATAACATTGAAAATATGGATGTTTTCTATCGTGTTGGTGAAAGCCTCATCAAGGAAAGAGTATGAATCATGGCAAACACACTGAAGAATAGTGGTTCACATCATGCTGTTGTCGATGTTACACGTACACAGCCATTACGTATCCTGCAAGTAGTTGCGAATCCTACCACCTCTACTACAACAGGTTGGCCGGTTGGCTTCTGGGCAGCCGAACTTTCGCACCCTTATTATGAATTTACCGAGACAGGATACGAAGTTACCATTGCCAGTCCTGATGGTGGTAAGGTTGCTGTAGATGAACTCAGTGATCCCCGTGATCCAAGTAAGTGGTCGGCCGATGATCTGATCAGTATGGGATTCCTCAATACTCCCGAACTGGTAGCGCTGCTGGAGGACACCCCCAAACTGTCTACCCTTGACTATAGCTCTTTTGATGCGCTTGTTATCAGCGGCGGACAGTCTCCAATGTTCACCTTCCGGGATAATCAGGATCTACACGCAGCTATTCGTGCCTTTTATGAGGTTGAAAAGCCTGTTGCCGCCTTCTGTCATGGCGTAGCCGCCCTGGTAGATGCAACCCTTTCTGATGGTTCCTATCTGGTGACTGGCAAGACTATCACCGGCTTTGCTAATGTTGAAGAAGACTATTCAGACAAGGCGGCCGGTACCAAAATTATGCCCTGGCGCCTGGAAGACGCTCTCAAAGAGCGGGGCGCAAACTATATCCAGGCCGGCCTCTTCAAGCAATTCGCTATTCGTGACGGACGATTGATTACAGGCCAGCAACAATACTCTGGCCGCAAAGTTGCACAGTTGCTGATTGCTGCCCTCGGTCAATAGTCGCCCCAACCATAGTTATAGAGTATAGAGGCCGCCTGGCATTTGCCAGACGGTCTCTATACTCTATAACTATGGTTACTGGCCAGATTATGTCGTTCTCGGTGAATCCCTTCACAAAATTGTATTCATGCGGTATACTCAAAGCACACGTTACATACATAAACACTATTTCAATGCACATTATTTGCTCAATAGAATAAAGCCTGTTTGCTGCTAGGGGAGTCTACGGACTGAGAGGTGGACGCATTTAAGCGTACCGACCCTTGAACCTGATCTGGATAATACCAGCGTAGGGAAGTAGCATATCATCAGTTTGTCTGTCGGTTGGGATTCCATCCCATCTATGCCTTTTTTGGCCGATGGCACACCCATGATTGCCGCTACTCTACGTTTTGGGGGTAGCGTTTTTTTGTGTGCTTTGAGCCGATATGTAGAAGAGGTGGTGTCATTTCTATGCTGAGGAATTATGATGCATGACCCACAAAAAGATGGATTAAAGTTGGCCATCAAGGGTGTGACTAAAACCTATCAGGATGGACGTCGGCAGGTGGAGGCCCTGGCCCCGATTGATCTGACGGTAGGGCAGGGAGAGTTTGTCTCGCTGATTGGTCCAAGTGGTTGTGGTAAGAGCACCCTGTTTAATATCGTGGCGGGTGTAGATACTCCTACGACCGGTGCTCTGGCGATTGAGGGAGATTGGGAGGGCGAACGGGCCGGCAAAGTGGGGTATATGCCACAGCAGCCACTACTCTTGCCCTGGCGTAGCGTGGCAGAGAATGTCATGCTTGGACTTGATGTACGCCGTGTGCCGCGTAAAGAGGCTCAGCAGCGAGCCTATGAGCTATTGAAGCGCTTTGGCCTGCAGGACTTTGCGGAGAGTTATCCTGTGACCCTTTCCGGTGGTATGCGTCAGCGTATCGCTTTGTTGCGCACGATTTTATTCAATGCTTCCTTTCTGTTGTTGGATGAGCCGTTTGGAGCGCTGGACGCCTTAACTCGCATCACTTTACAAATGTGGTTACTAGAATTACTACAGAGCTTTCAGTCAAGCGTGCTATTTATCACCCATGATGTCAGGGAAGCGATCTTATTATCGGATCGTATCTATGTACTGAGTGCGCGCCCCGCCTCAGTATTGAGGATTGTGGATATTGATTTACCACGGCCGCGTCGACAGCAGATGTTGGCCGAAACGCGTGCGGTGGAACTGGAGCAGGAACTCATCTCGCTCCTGGTGAAGGAGCAGCCATTATGAGTCTTAAACGTCTGGCTGGTTATGGTCCTGCTGTGGTGCTGGCCATAAGCATCTTTCTGCTCTGGGAACTGGTCGTGCGGGTCAATCTGGTCAATATTCATCTCTTGCCGACCCCAACCTCGATTGTGCAGGCGCTCATCGCTAACTGGGATGTCATCTCGATCCACACGCTCCAAACCAGTCTGGAGACAGTACTGGGACTGGCCATCGCCACCGTCCTTGGTCTGGTGCTGGCTGTATTACTGGATCTCTCTCCATGGATACGCAGGTCCGTTTATCCGCTCCTGATTACCTCCCAGACGATTCCAATGGTGGCGCTGGCACCGCTCCTGGTAATCTGGTTTGGCCTGGATTTGACGCCCAAGATTATTGTGGTGACCCTGTATTGTTTCTTTCCGATAGCCGTAGCCTGCGCGGATGGACTGGCCAGTACTGATCCTGATTTGATGAAATTGTTGCAGAGTATGCGTGCCTCGCGCTGGCAAATCCTATGGCTGGTACGGCTGCCGGGTGCCTTACCAGCATTTTTCTCAGGACTACGTATTGCAGCCACGTATAGTGTTACGGGCGCCATCGTCGGTGAATATGTGGCGGCTGAACAAGGCCTGGGACTGTACATGAAGACAGCGGCAAGCTCAAATGCAATCGTGCTGGTCTTTGCTGCTATTGTCGTGACCGCCCTGTTAAGTTTACTGCTCTTTGGCTTGGTCTCGCTGCTTGAATATATAGCTCTGCCCTGGCATCAACGCTTTGGGCAAACACGCTAAGCCAAACCACTACATAGAAAGGTACTTATTTATATGAAATCACGCACTCGCTTATTTTTAAGCCTTGGTATTCCCGTGCTCCTGATCGTTATTATTGGTTGTCTCTACCTGGTCCAGCAGCGGGCCAGTAATCCTCCTCAACAGTCCAATACGACCAAACAGCCATTAACACCAGTCAAGCTGGCATTGGATTGGACTCCCAATACCAATCATACCGGTGTCTATGTGGCCATGGCGAAGAAGTGGTATGAGGAAGAAGGCCTTTCTCTTCAGATCCAACCATATTCTTCGAATGTGACCCCCGATGTGCTGATCAATAATGGCAAGGTTGATGTCGGTATTAGTTCAACAGAATCGATTGTCTCGGATGCAGCGGTTGGACAACCAGCAGTATCGATCGCGGCGATTGTGCAGCATAATACCTCCTCGCTGGCCGTGCTGGCCAGTTCTCCTATCAAACGGCCTCGGGACCTGGATGGTAAGACCTATGGTGCCTTTGGCGCTCCTTATGAGTCGGCTGTGATTGGCCAGATGATTAAGCAGGATGGTGGTAAGGGCAATATCAAGAGTGTGACGCTGGACATCGATCCTTTGCAAGCTCTGGAGAGCCATCGCGTTGATTTTGTGTGGATTTTTGATGGGGCTGAAGGTATTCAGGCCAAGCATCAGGGTGTACAGCTCACAACCTTTCCCATCATTAAATATGGCATCGCTGACTACTATACGCCAAACTTTATTGCCAGTCCCAACGAGATTAAAAATAAGCCGGAACTGCTGCGCAAATTTATGAAGGCGACGGCCCGTGGCTATGAATATGCTCGTACCCATGCTGAGGATGCGGCGAACATCTTGATGCAGCAGGTTCCCAAAGGCACCTTTCCTGATCAAGCTTATGTGACCGATAGTCAGCAGTATCTGAGCCCACGCTATGCCGATAGCGGTCGTCATTGGGGACAGCAAGATGCCTCTGCCTGGCAGGGCTACCCACAGTTTATTCTGCATGCTGATGGTGTGAAAGATGCGAATGGCAAGCCGGTTACCAGTTTGAATCTGAATTCCCTCTATACGAATCAATTCCTGCCATAGCTATGGGTGTACGTACACGTCTGGGGCTGCATATTACAACTCTCGTGGTTGTAATATGCAGCCTTTTTTTGTAGCAAAGTTTGTTGTCACCATTCAATCGGATCTGAACGTGCCATGGTTATGGCGAATGGATGTTTGCAGATATAGTATAGTTTGGAGAGAGATAGTAGCATGAATAATCCTCAAAAGAAGCAGCCAGTCGTATTACTATTGCCAACTAGTATTACTCAAACAATCGAACCCATTTATCCAATCTGGCCAACGTCGCAGCCTGGTCCCATGCGTAAGCTACCGCCACCGGGGATGCGCCCGGTTAATCCCTGGCGTAGCGATCAAATGGTGGAGATTGCATACAATCAGGAAACTGGCGAACCAGATGAAGTGGATATGCGGCGCTATTATCCTTCATGGGCGTTCCAGGGGCGTACCCATTATGATCAACGCGAGGCATATTCATAACTGATGCGCAAAGGTGCATTCTGTTAGAAAGGATTGATATGTGGGATATCAGTGATATTTTGCTGGCCAGGACCACCCCTTTTACTTTCAATGTTCTGCATTCGCTGCTTGAAGCGTGCGGTCTAGAGGATGAGCTTGAGGATTATGCGGATACTTTTACCCTGTTTGCACCGCCAGACGAAGCTTTCTCCATGCTCGATAAGAAGTCCCCGTTTGATCTGTTCAAAGACATCGATAAGCTGCGTCGTTTGCTAGATTTTCATATTGTGCCGCTTAAGGTAGAGTACGCCGATCTACAGATCTTCTTTCATCAAGCAAACGAAGAAGCGCCAGTAATGGAGCAAGCAACTGCTAACAAAGAGCAGCGCCGATTTTTGTCACTAGACACCTTATCCGGCCAGCCTCTACACGTTACGCTGGCAGATGATTTTCTGGTAGAAAATTCGCGTGTCCTCTATGCTGATATCCTGACCGCCAATGGTGCCGTGCATGTTATTGAGCGTATACTCTGGCCTGCAGGACTGAGTCCGGAGTCTTTTCATGGCAATGTTCCTTTTAGCAAAGCTGAACTCACTTGAAAGACTCAGGCGGTTTATCCTTCCAGACAATGATGCACAATTTCAACCAGTTCGTCCAATTCAAAGGGTTTTTTTAAGGTGATCATCTGGCGTTGGCGAACTTCTTTATATGGTAGATTGGCACTCATCAGTATAACTGGTATGTATTTATAATCTTCTAGTGCATGGAGCTGATCATAAAGCTGGATACCATTTATATAGGGGAGTTGATAATCTAATAGAATAGCATCAGGTTTGAGGTGTTTGATTACTTCAAGTGCCTGGCGGGCATCGATGGCCAGTGTTGCGTGATAATCAGTCTCATTATCAATCACTTGAATAATCGTTTCTCCAATACTCTCGTCGTCCTCTACGACAAGCAATGTTTTACCTATAGTATGGCTAATCGTGTTGGATTGTTCGTATGTTTTTATAAGTGGCTGCTCCGGCATTTTTCCCTCCCCTACAACACAGATACAAGGCTTTCTTTGTATACGTAACCTTTGAACAATAAGATGTGTGCTGATCTCTATTTTTGTCTACTTGTCAGACATATCTGTTCCTTCATGCAGATTTTATAGAGCACCATGAATACAAGGTTGTAAGAAAAAATCTGTGTGTGGCGTAGCGATTATCCCTCAAGGAAATTCACGCCATTGTGCTGAAAAAATGTATGAAATTTGCTTTTTTCGGTAGCATTTTTGGGCTACTTGTATCCTTATAGACGCTACCCTGGTTAAATTCTGGGGCAAAAAAATCCGTAGAGGTTCAATTCCAAGTCATGGATAAAATTTTTTCTGGCAGATCTGGTCGATGTTTGTGGCATCAATCAGGTTTTACATTTCATGATGATGTTGCAGGAGCTTCTCGACTCAGCCGAGAAGCTCCTACAACATCATCATGAAATTTTTGCTCTGCGAAGCAGAGCAAGTTGTGAGAGTTTTATAAGCCAGCAGTGTTGCGCATCAGGCCGCCATCGATAAAGAAGGTTGAGCCGGTAACGTAGGCTGCCGCATCGGAGGCCAGGTAGAGAGCCAGTTTGCCAATCTCTTCAGGCTGACCCATACGATGTAAAGGAATCTCATCCAGCAGAGCCTGGTATTTTTTGGGATCAGCTTTGACATCTGCGTCGATAGGGGTATCAATAGCACCTGGACCTATGTTGTTGACAGTGATGTTGTGAGGTGCCAGTTCCAAACAAATAGTCCGCATGAGCATACGTACGCCACCTTTGGCACAGCAATAGGGAACGTTCTCTGGCATTGGTAGATCTTCATGGACCGATGAGATGTTAATAATGCGTCCGGCTATCTTGCGCTTTACCATCTCACGGGCAGCGGCCTGTGCGCCGAAGAACGTACCTTTGAGATCTACTCCCAGCACACGGTCAAACTGCTCCTCGGTCACATCCATAAATGGACTGTGAATTTCCATGCCTGCATTATTGACCATGATGTCAAGGCGGTTAAACTGTTCAACCGTTTGTTGGATTAAGCCGTTGATCTGATCATATTTTGAGACATCGGCCTGAATCACCAACGCCTTGCCGTTCATCTTCTCAATACTTTGCCGAACTTCTTCTGCTTTATCTTTGGCGTGGGCATAGTTGATAACGACCGTTGCACCTTCTGCGGCGAACGCTAATGCAATTCCACGTCCGATGCCACTATCCGATCCGGTCACAATGGCAACTTTTTGATCGAGTTGTCCCATGCTAGTTATTTACACCCTTTCAGCTTGTATCCTCTTGAATAGAAAGTTGTGTGTCTGAACTTTTTCAGATTTCTCTATGTAGCACGGTTGGGCACACCAAAAAGTTGTCCTGCATCTTTCGCCGCATTGACTGCCGCGCCGTTATTTTCCTGTTGTAGCCAGCCAGTTGCGGCAGATAAACTAATGGAGTTCCTCTGGCGTAGGCGTTGGTGTACTGTTTGGCTCCACTTTAAGTGGTTGCTGCTGTCTGCTGCGTGCGTTTAGTGCCTGTTTATCAGTGACCTGCGTGGCCCGATAGACCGCATACATGCGTTCAACCGCGGTAATGTTGGAGAAGACCGCCAGGATTAGTAGGGCCCACATCGTGAGGCCAAAGAGTAGGCCTGCCGCCAGGATAATTACGCGTTCGGGCCGTGCCAGCAAACCGGTTTTGCACTCCACGCCCAGACCTTCGGCGCGTGCCTTGGTATAGCTGACCATGAGCGAGCCCACGATCGAAATATAGATTAACGCGATCATCCACAGCTGTACATGATCTGTAAACCAGAAATGATCCTGCATAGTGGGATTAAGTAGGGCATAGAAGAGGATACCTCCCAGAATGATCGCCTCTGAATAGCGATCCAATGTAGAGTCAAAGAAGGCTCCAAATATCGTAGCGATATTGCGCAATCGTGCGGTCGCACCATCAAACAGATCGAAGATGCCGGTAAAGAGCACCAGTAGCCCACCAATAAGGAAGTAGCCTTGACTAATGACAAGCGCGGTAATCACGCTAAGAATCAGTCCAATAAATGTGAAGGTATTGGGTGAGATGCCAAGGTTGGCCAGTGGACGAATAATTTGTGCCGCGAGATTGCGCACCCATTTTTGTATGTCGTTGTTGAACATCTATATCCTACCATTTTTGTGTTAGTAATGCTCAATCAAACTCAGATAGAGATCGATTGTGTTTATTATTGTAACATCTAGAAACTCATGAATGTCAGAGCCAATTGGGTGCTTTTATTATGGACAAGAAGATACAGTAAACATCGTAGCCCTACTGTATTTGTATAGCACGATTGGGCACAAGAAAAGTGTCATGGTCGATGTAATTTCTTATTGACATTGGGAGTGGAAGTTCTACTGGCAAAATGGCTTTTTGTCTCAAAAGGATCAGGATGACCGTGTCTATAAGAGTGAGGACGTTGCCCGAGTAAGATTACTATAGAATGCATACCATTGTGTTTTAAGGAGGTGTACTATGGCAATGACACAGGATTCCATCGTGGTTGGTGTCTTTGACAGCCAGGTGCAGGCTAAACAAGCGATAGAAGATCTTAAAGTGGCTGGTTTTGGTGATGATCGTCTGGGCTTCCTGGCGCGCGTGGCTGCCGAGTCTGATGTAACGATAGAGGATGTTGGCAAGCCCGCCGCTACCGGCGCGCTTAGTGGTGGGGTATTGGGTGGATTGTTGGGCGCGGCCGCCTCTCTCTTGATTCCTGGTTTTGGACCAGCGATCGCGGGAGGCATTGTACTGGCGACATTAAGTGGCGTGGCCATTGGCGCAACCGCCGGGGGAGCCATTGGCATCCTGACCAGCATCGGTTTTTCACAGGAAGATGTCAAGTTTTACCAGCGCGCTTTAGAACAGGGCCATACCATCGTGACGGTCAAAGTTTCCTATGATCAGGATGCTGCTATGGCGATCTTGTTACGCGATGGTGCATCGAATGCGGCGGTCAAATATAGCGAATTTAATGCTCCACCTTCTTTACGCCCTCGTCCAGATGATGAGGAAATGCGTAATATGGATCCAGAGCGTTAGTGCTTCCGTATCCTTAAAAATTATAGGCGGGCTTATGACCATCAAGGTTTCGGTTGTTGTTCCAACATATGAGCGTCCAGATTTTTTGGAGCGGTGCCTACGGGCACTGCTCAGCCTGGATTACGCGCCAGCCGATTATGAGATTATTATTGTCGATGATGCGCATAGCGCGGAAACGCGGCAGCAGGTAGAGGATTGTGCCCAGCAGGCTCTGGTTGATGGGCATCGTGTTCGCTATCTGGCGCTAACTGGAACGGCACATGGACCTGCGGCGGCTCGTAATGCGGGTTGGCGCCAGGCACAGGCGGATATTATCGCGTTTACCGATGACGATTGTATTCCTGAGTTAAACTGGCTCAAGGCTGGTGCCGCAGCTTTTGTAGATGATATCGCCGCCGCCTCTGGCAAAATAGTCGTACCACTCCAGCATGAATATACTGATTATGAATATAGTGTTTCTTTGTTAAGCCAGGCAGAGTTTGTTACGGCAAACTGTTTTTACCGGCGCTCTGCATTGCAACTGGTTGGTGGTTTTGATCAGCGTTTCAAAACAGCCTGCTGTGAGGATAGTGATCTCTATTTCACGTGTCTGGAACAGAATCTGCTCTGCGTCAAAGTCCCTGAGGCCATTATTCTGCATCCCGTTCGGCTGACGCGCTGGGGTAGTAGCTTAAGACAGCAACAGAAAAGTATGTATGATGCTTTGCTCTTCAAAAAACACCCTGTTCTCTACCGCCAGCGCATCCAGACGAAGCCACCCTGGAACTTTTACTGTATCCTGGGTGTCTTGCTCCTGATACTTCTAGGAGTGGTCGCTAAACTCTGGCTATTGGCTGGCATCGCTCTTTGTGCCTGGATCTATATGACTGCCCGTTTTTGTATCCAGCGCCTGCAAAAAACTTCACGTAAGCCTGGACATGTATTCGAGATGATTATCACTTCCGCCCTCATCCCACCTCTCTCTCTATTCTGGCGCTGGTGTGGCATGTGTAAATTTAGGACCTTCTTTTTATGAACATTTGTGTTGGCTGATATCGTCCATTGCTTCCCTCATGTCGTGTTACAATTTATACGCTTGAGACGTGGTGCGCTAAGTATGATAAATAATAAGAGTGGGTAGCATCTTGCTACGTTTCTACTTATTTCGGCTAGCCAGATTGAGATATGTTGGCATATCAAGTGTGTTTAGCGTAATAACGAAGGAGAACAGCAGCCATGACGACCAAAGATATAAAAGAGCAACGTATCGCTTTTGCTCCCTCAGCCAACAACGTTTTGCAGGGCGCTCAACGTGAGGCATTTCATATGCATGCTACAACCTATCATCCAGAGCATCTTTTCTTGAGTATTTTGCGCCTTGAAGATGAGTTGGACGAAAATATTTTTAGTCTGCTTGGTATGGATATTCGTGTTTTGCGTGGCATGGCGGTCGAAGTGGTGGGAAATGTGTTGCCAGAAAGCGAGCTAAAGCATGAAATACATCCATCCAAAGAAGCGCAGGAGTGTTTAGATTGGGCCATTGCCTTTGCGAAGCAGCGACATAGTCCGAAGTTGCGCTCCGATCACATTCTACTGAGCGTTTTACGTCACCCTCAAGTACAGCCGTTGTTACTGCTGATGTTTTCACCCGAGGATGTAATCCCGTCCTATTTGACGGAAGAGAGTGGGGCTGC
This sequence comes from Dictyobacter alpinus, assembly GCF_003967575.1. Classification (NCBI taxonomy): domain Bacteria; kingdom Bacillati; phylum Chloroflexota; class Ktedonobacteria; order Ktedonobacterales; family Dictyobacteraceae; genus Dictyobacter; species Dictyobacter alpinus. The sequence continues at coordinate 1,401,848 of NZ_BIFT01000002.1, read as the reverse complement.
TTATACTAATGCTATGGATCAGCTAATCCAGATCAAGATTCGGGAGCATAAGCGTCTGGGTAAGCATGTCTCTAATTTGCCGATGGTGACGTGTGAGCGTCCAACCGTTACTTTTAAAGATGTGCTAGGGGCGAATGCTGCCAAGCAAGAGTTGCGTGAACTGGTCGCTTACTTGCGCCGACCACAACTTTATCAACGTTCACGAACCACGGCCCTGGAAGAAACCTTGCTGGTTGGACATCCCTGTACCGAGCGCACGTTACTGGTGCATGGTATCGCCGGCGAGGCGGTGGTCTCGCTGGTCTCGCTTTCTCTGTCTAAGCTGGTAAACCTGATGAATGCTCTGGCTGTAAATATGGTGGATGCTGAAGATCTGGTCTGGCTTGAACACGAATATCCAGCTTTTTTACGCGATAATCTCACGCAGACCGCGCGTAATCTGTTACACTCTACTTTTGAACTGGCTAAAACCTGGTCTCCTTGCCTGCTCTTTATCGAGGACCTGGATGCACTTTTACGCTTGGAGAGCAAGGAACATCGGATGGCTTTGCAGCGACAGTTACTGGTAGAATTGGATGCCCTTGATTGGCAGAAGCCAATAGCTGTAATTGCAACCGTTTATAAGCCGGAACTGCTCGATCCAGAACTGATGGAGGTTGGACATTTTAATCGCCGTGTGGTGCTCAGTGAAAGTTATGCAATCCATCCTGCGGCCCAGACCAAACTCTGTCTCTCATGTAAGCACGAAGTATTAGCAAACTGGCACTATTGTGTTTATTGTGGAGCCTCGCTAGTCAAAGCGTGTCCTCATTGTGGAGCCCCACATGTAGAAGTTGAGGGTGCGCGCTACTGCTTCTCTTGCGGGAGTGATGTCTGGTCTCAGGCGTAGCTCTGCCGTTGTACCTTGTAGATGTGTATCTCTGTTTCAGCCACTTACCATTGGAGATACGATTTTTATGGTCAAAGAGCTCTTCAATATCAACTCGGTTGCCGTGATTGGCGCCTCAGGTAACCCGCACAAATTAGGGTATACCGTGGTTAAGAACCTGGTTGATTATCGCTTTAATGGTCCTATTTATCCTGTGAGCCTGCATGCCCAAACGATCCTCGGCATCCAGACCTATCCAACTATTACTGACATTCCAAAGCATGTGGATCTGGCGATAATCTCTGTTCCATCGGTTGCTGTACCACAGGCTCTTAGGGAATGTGTACAAAAAGAGGTTGCGCTGGTCGTGATTATTTCGGCAGGCTTTAAGGAGATTGGTGGGGCCGGTATTGAACTGGAGCAGCAGTTATTAGAGATTATTGCTGGTTCAAAGACCAGAATACTGGGTCCTAATTGCCTGGGCCTGATCGATGCAGGTAGTAATTTGAATGCATCGTTCGCTGCCAATTCTCCTAAATATGACGCCATTTCGTTTATCTCGCAATCTGGCGCCCTGGGTACGGCGTTTTTGGATTGGATCAGTGCTAATAATCTGGGCCTGCACTATTTTGTCTCGATCGGTAATAAAGCCGATCTGGATGAGAACTTTTTTTTAGAGCGTATGCAAAGCGATCGTCTGGTCGCCTGCTATCTTGAGGATATTAAAGATGGCAAGCAGTTTATGCAGATTGGTCAGAAATATAATGCCAGGCGGCCGGCGCTCATATTGAAGCCGGGCCGAAGCGCAGCTGCCTCAGCTGCGATTAGCTCGCATACTGGTGCATTGGCTGGTGGTTATGAAGTTGTCAGGACCGCCTTGCAGCAGTGTGGCTATATCGTGGTTGATACGGTGGGCGAGTTATTTAATACCCTGAAAGCTTTTGCCTGGCAACCATTGCCTACCTTTGATAAGGTTGCGATTGTCAGTAACGCTGGTGGAGCGGCCGTAATCGCGACTGATGTCTTGATGGAGGATGGATTGGAACTGGCCAATTTGAGTACCCATACCGTGGATACGCTTAGTAATGCTCTGCCACGGACTGTGAGTATCCATAATCCGGTTGATGTCGTGGGCGATGCGCTCTCGGGTCGTTATTTGCGGGCCATGGAGGCGGTACTGCAGGAAGAAGATGTTTCGGCAATGATTGTGATCCTGACGCCACAGGTGATGACCGAGATTGAGGAGACGGCGGCCTATATCGGTGAGATGCAGAAGTATGGTAAGCCGATCCTGGCCTCTTTTATTGGCGGCACCCTGGTCGAAAAAGGTTTAAAGCTGCTGGCCGAAAAAAAGATTCCTGCCTACCATTTTCCTGAAACGGCCGTCAATGTGTTGGCTCACATGGTCTGGTATGCTGAATATCGTAAACGTGCCTCATATAATCAAAACCAACCTGTGGCTACCGCTGGCGCGAGTCCCTATGCTGAGGAGCATAAAGAGGCTATTTTCGCGCTTTACCAGCAGGCTCGCGCTGTCCAGGCACCGGCCCTGCCACCCGAGAGTGCGGATGAATTGGCCCGACGCTATGGTATTCCCGTACCGGAATCCTATGCGTGTCGCAGTGTGGATCAGGCCGTTATGTGCCTGCGTTCGTCTATCGGCTATCCCTGTGTACTGAAGATTGCCGCTCCCTCGCTACTGCATAAATCTGATATTGGTGGGGTCATTACCAATGTGAAGGATGAGGTTGCGTTACGCGAAGGATATCTGCAACTTGAAGAGATTATTCGCCAGCAGCAGATACCAGAGGCAACCATCCTGGTTCAACAACAGGTAGGACAGGGCATTCCACTGATCATTGGTGCTACCCGTGATGCTAACTTTGGGACGGTGCTGATTTTTGGTAGTGGTGGCATTTATGCAGAAATCCTGCATGATATCTCCAGGCGTATTGCTCCCGTTGAAAGTCATGAGCTACAGAAAATGCTTGAAGAGACCAGGGTCTATACAATCCTTAAAGGGGCGCGTGGACAGAAAGCTGCGAATATGAAAGCTATTATGCAGGTCATAAAGGCAGTTGAATATCTGATGCAAGACTATGACTTTATTCAATCGATTGATATTAATCCATTGATGATCGATGCACAGGGTATGTGCGCTGTAGATGTCAAGGTTGTACTTGCCTGAAGTTGAGCAGTATGGGGCACCCTTTCACGCCAGGTGTGAAGGGGTGTCCCACGTTTTGTTCTTGACAGGTTCCAATGATCGAGTGTAATGTTTTTTTGTGTGCTTGCTTAGGATAATATAGGTGTCGAGCAACCTCCTCTTTTTTCTGCTCGCGAACTATTTTGTAGCTTGTGTTTATCCTGATTCTCCCCCCTGTAGTTGTAATCCTTCCAGTGTGAGTAGATAAGTGTGACGATCAAGAGGGTATACCATGGTCACCAGAACACGTGTGGAAGAAGTACACATCATTTGGATGACGGCGGGACTCAGTTGTGATGGAGATACGGTCTCGATTACGGCTGCGAGTCAGCCGAGTATCGAGGATGTACTGTTAGGCGTCATCCCCGGTTTACCGAAAGTGCATTTACACAATCCTGTACTGGCCTTTGAGACTGGTGCGAGTTTCATGTCCTGGTGGTATAAAGCTGAGCGTGGCGAACTGGATCCTTTTGTGCTGGTCGTTGAGGGTTCTATCCCGAATGAAAAGATTAAGCCTGAGGGCTATTGGGCAGCTCTGGGTACGGGCGATGACGGGCAGCCGATCAAGACAAATGAGTGGATTGATCGCTTAGCACCGAAAGCCTGGGCGGTTGTTGCTGCGGGCACCTGTGCTACCTATGGTGGCATCCATGCCATGGCTGGTAATCCAACTGGCGCAATGGGTCTGCCTGATTATCTAGGATGGAATTGGAAAGCGCAGTCCGGTGCTCCTATCGTCTGTGTACCCGGATGTCCCGTTCAACCTGATAATTTTATGGAGACACTCCTCTATCTTCTGTATCAGGCGGCGGGTCTGGCGCCGATGATTCCGCTGGATGAAGCGTTGCGCCCGACGTGGCTGTTTAGCAAGACGGTGCATGAAGGCTGTGATCGCGCTGGCTACTTTGAGCAGGGCGAATTTGCGACAGAATATGGTTCTCCAACCTGTATTGTCAAACTGGGCTGCTGGGGACCTGTTGTGCAGTGTAATGTGCCCAAGCGTGGCTGGATGGCCGGAATTGGTGGCTGCCCCAATGTGGGTGGCATCTGCATTGGCTGTACCATGCCTGGTTTCCCCGATAAATTTATGCCTTTCATGGATGAGCCACCGGGAGGCAAACTCTCGTCTGGTGTCAGTAGTTCATATGGACGTGTGATCCGTACCCTGCGTCATTTTACCAATGATACCTTGAACAAGGAACCTTCATGGCGTCACAAGGGTAAAAAACTCACGACAGGCTATCAACCGACGTGGAAATGATATCCAGCGCTGCTGCATGCATGCAATGGAGAAGGAGACATAGGATACCGTGAGCACTGAAATCAAACGTACAGACCTCGGTAAGGTTCCACCGCAGTTGGTCGAGATGTCCTGGGATCCGATCACACGTATCGTTGGAAGCCTGGGCATCTATACCAAGATAGATTTTAAGCAGCGTCGGGTGGTGGAATGCCATAGCACCTCTTCGATTTTTCGCGGCTATAGCCTGTTTATGCAAGGCAAAGATCCGCGTGATGCACATTTTATTACCAGCCGTATCTGTGGTATCTGTGGTGACAACCATGCGACCTGCGCGGTCTACGCTCAGAATATGGCCTTTGGTGTTGTGCCGCCGCCGATTGGTGAATGGATCCTCAATTTAGGTGAGGCGGCCGAGTATATGTTTGATCACTGCCTATACCAGGATAATCTGGTTGGTGTCGATTTTTGTGAGCAGATGGTCAAAGAGACCAATCCTGGTGTGTTGGCAAAGGCTGAACATACCGAGGCCCCACACTCGCACCTGCATGGCTATCGTACTATCGCCGATATCATGCGCTCGCTGAATCCTTTTAGCGGCGAATTCTATCGCGAATCCTTACAGATGAGCCGTTTGACACGTGAGAAATTCTGCCTGATGGAAGGGCGTCATGTGCATCCATCAACCCTGTATCCAGGTGGTGTGGGGACGGTAGCGACCGTCCAGGTCTTTACGGATTATCTGGTGCGTTTAATGAAATATGTCGAATTTATGAAAAAGGTTGTCCCCTTGCATGATGACCTGTTCGACTTTTTCTATGAGGCCTTACCAGGATATGAGCAGGTCGGACAGCGGCAGGTATTATTGGGCTGTTGGGGCTCCTTCCAGGATCCCAATGTGTGTGATTATGATTATCGCAATATGGAGCGCTGGGGGGAGGCGATGTTTGTCACGCCGGGCATCGTAATCGATGGCAAACTGCGTACGACGAGCCTGATTGATATCAATCTGGGCATGCGTATCCTGTTGGGCAGTTCTTTCTATGAGGATTGGCAAGACCAGCCAATGTTTGTTGATAAAGATCCTCTTGGCAATCCCATTGATAGACGTCATCCCTGGAATCAGACCACGCTCCCACGACCGCAGAAGCGCGATTTCCAGGGCAACTATAGCTGGGTTATGTCGCCACGCTGGTATGATGAGCGTAGCGGCAAATATCTGGCGCTCGATACTGGTGGTGGTCCGATTGCACGCCTCTGGACGACCGCGCTAGCTGGCCTGGTTGATATCGGTGGTTATGTTCAGGCGACCGGTCATAGTGTCAAGATCAAATTGCCGAAGACGGCCCTGAAACCTGCTATGGATCTGGAATGGCATATTCCCCGTTGGAGTAATGCATTGGAGCGGGATCGTGCGCGCACCTACTTCCAGGCCTATGCGGCGGCGGCGGCGCTCTACTTTGTGGAAAAAGCCTTAGAAGAAGTACGGGCTGGACGTACCAAAACCTGGTCAGACTTCAAGGTACCTCAGGAGGCCATTGGCTGTGGTTTCCACGAAGCGGTACGAGGTGTACTCTCCCATCACGTCGTAATTCGCGATGGCAAGATTGCCAACTACCATCCCTATCCTCCAACACCCTGGAACGCCAATCCACGCGACATTTATGGAACGCCAGGACCCTATGAAGATGCGGTACAGAATACCCCCATCTTTGAAGAGAATGGACCGGACAATTTTAAGGGTATTGATATTATGCGTGCCGTGCGTAGCTTTGATCCTTGTCTACCATGCGGTGTGCATATGTACCTGGGCAAAGGGAAAGAACTGCAAATTGTGCACTCGCCAACCTTTGGTGTGCAGCCCTGAGTATGCATAGGTAATGTAGGAGCCGTTCGCTTCTTCTCACCTCAGAAGAAGCGAACGGCTCGCTCCCAACGAAAGGTGCCATGATGCAATTAGATACGCAGCAGCAACAGCGGGCCGAACACATTGAGGCGTTGATCCAGGATCTGGCAACCCTCTCTGATCCACGCGCCCGTTCGATGGCGCAGGAATTGGTGCAAAGTATCCTGACCATGTATGGCGACTGTCTGACCCGTATGCTGGAGTTGAGCGGACAGCAACAAGACAATGGTCCCGCGTTGATTGCAGCCTTTGGCGAGGATGAATTGGTAGGGCCGCTACTCTTGCTGCATGGCTTGCATCCTGTCGATATGCAGACGCGTATCCAGCGTGTCCTGGAGCAACAACGTCCCTTGTTGAAGAAGCATGATGGTGACGTTGAACTGGTACGTATCGAAGCCGGGATTGGCTATTTTAACTTCAAGGGCAGTTGCCAGGGCTGCGCTGCTTCAAATAATAAGTTGTTACGTAGTATTGAGGAGGCCATTTATCAGGCAGCCCCCGAATTGGATGATATCGTGGCTGTTGAAACTGAGCAGTGCATGGTGCATCCCGTCAAATTTATACCTGCGCGCCATCGTAGCCCCGAGACGGTCGTGTCCAGCGGATCAGGAGAGGATTAAGGCTTATGCGTAGGTTGCGCCAGTTGCTGCAAGAATCCGCTGCTCCTGCTAGCCCGTCCATGGAGCACTGTGAGCTATGCCGTGAGCCGCTGGCCGCTAGCCATCGACATCTCTGGGATGGTCGACAACGCAACGTTGTGTGTGTCTGTAGTGCCTGTTCTTTGTTGATGACGCGTGAGGGGTCCGCTGGCGGTAAGTATCGCTTGATCCCACAACGCTATCTGGCCTTAACACATTTTGTCCTCACTGATAGTGCCTGGCGCGACCTGTTGATTCCGGTTAATATGGCCTTCTTGATTCAGTCGACGCAACCAGACAGGCATGTGTCGGCTTTCTATCCTGGACCTGCTGGTGCGGTCGAGTCTGAACTGGACGCCAGTCAGTGGCAACCTGTATTACAGGCGAATCCTGTGCTGGATACTATGGAGTTGGATGTTGAAGCCCTGCTGATCAACCGTATCCGAGCACCTTATAGCTATTATCTGGTGCCGGTCGATAGTTGTTATCAACTGGTTGGCTTGCTGCGACGTTCCTGGCATGGCTTTAGTGGTGGTGAGGCCGTATGGCAGATTATCGCGGACTATTTTGAGGCGATACAGGTGCAGTCTCATGTGTGGAACCAGCCCTTAACGGTGAAAGGATCAATGCATGCCAGATCTTAACTTTGAGGTTACTGGCGCTGAGGTCATGGCCTTTGCCGCCACGCCCACATTAGGGTTTACCTTGACTATCACCAATACTATGCCTGAACAACCTGTTTTTAGTGTTGCTTTACGCTGCCAATTGCAGATTACTGCACCGCAGCGTCGCTATAGCCGGGAAGAGCAGGAGCGGCTACAGGATGTGTTTGGAACGAGCGAGCGCTGGAGCCAGACGCTACATACCGTCTTGTGGCAACATATCAGTACCGTTGTACCCGCGTTCACCGATAGCATTACCATGACCTTGCCAGTAAGCTGTACCTACGATCTTGAAGTTGTCAGCACCAAGTATCTGGCCGCCTTGCAGGATGGTACTGTTCCACTGCTGTTCTTATTTAGCGGTACCATTTTTTATCAGAATGAAGAGGCGAACTTACAGGTTAGTCGTGTCTCCTGGTCCAAGGAAGCGGCCTTTCGGCTACCGATCTCGCTCTGGCAAGCCATGATCGAGCAATATTATCCCGATACCAACTGGCTACGTTTACAGCGAGATGTCTTTGATCAGTTATATCACTACAAAGTCCAGCATGGACTGCCAACCTGGGAGGAAGCGATCGGCCAGTTATTGGCTGGCAGCCAGGAAGTAGAGCCATGCAGCTAGCACAGATCAAAGAGATCGCTGATGCCATCCTCTATGAAGGATATCTGCTCTATCCTTATCGCCGTTCCGCGCTCAAAAATCGGCAGCGCTGGAATTTTGGGGTTGTCTATCCACAGGCATATAGCCTGGCGCAGGGGGGTCATGAACCATGGACAATGCGTACCGAGTGTCTGTTTCGTGGTAGCCCCCAGCAGACGCGTTTAATGGTGCAGGTTCGCTGCCTACATCTCATCCACAATCATGCGATCCAGCGTCAGTCCGGTCTGGATGGGGCGCATGAGGAATGGGATGAGGGGGTAGCGCGTGAAGTTGTGTTGTCTGATCTCTCACTGGCGCGCTTGTTGGTGCAGCCAATCAAGCAAGCTATCCTTTTTCCTGGCAGGTCCGCGCTATCAAATGATCCGGTAGAAGCATCGCTATGTGAGCAGCGGGATATCCAGGGCATGCTGCATATCTCAGTGCACCATGTGGGGGCAGATGTCTATAAGTTAGTGGTTGTCATCGAGAATCTGACGCCACAGAGTAATATCGATACGCAGCGGCGCGAAGCTATCCTGCTCCATTCATTGATCTCAACGCATACGATCATACAGCTTGAGCAAGGTACGTTCTTTTCGCTGTTGGACCCGCCTGATGATGTGCTTGAGGCGGCGCGTCGTTGCCAGAATTGCCATACCTGGCCGGTCTTGATTGGTGATGAAGGTGAAGTGCGGACCATGCTTTCTTCTCCCATTATTCTGTATGATTATCCTAAAATCGCGCCCGAAAGTGTTGGCTCCTTCTTTGATGGTACCGAGATAGATGAGATGTTGACCCTGCGCATGTTAACGCTATCCGATGATGAGAAGGAGGAACTTAGACATGGTGATCAACGGGCGCGCGAGATCCTTGAGCGTACCGAGGCCCTATCAGCGGAGCAATTGCTGAAGCTCCATGGTGTTATTCGTCGTTACGATGGTCATCCGTCAGGTGATGAAGGAGTGAATGGATTATGAATGAGCATGTTGGACTACAAGTGGTCGGCGTCATTGGTGGCGTGGCCAGACAGGGTGATCATGTACGGCTCCATCCGCATGCCAAAGCGGACGCGTTTGATCTGCTATTGGAGAACAGAATGGGTCGTATTGAGCTGATTGAGCAGGACTTTGAGAATCGCAAGTATCTGGTGGTGACGCTGGATGATGATCCTGGTCGCGAGCAGGAAGATGAGCGTATCCTGCCTGGCCATCGTTTCTTCTTTTATCCGGACGAAGTTGAGTTGTTGACGGAGGCGTCCTGATGGATCCCGTTACTGGCAGCGTAGCTCCTAGAAAGATCCTGATTGCCTGTATTGGCAACATCTTCTTTGGCGATGATGGCTTTGGCGTTGAGGTTGCACGTCAGCTTATGATCCGGCGCTATCCATCACATGTGCAGGTGGTTGACTTTGGCATTCGTGGTATGGATCTGGCTTATACCTTGCTAGAGGATTTTGATGAGCTTGTACTGGTCGATACGGTATCCTGGGGGCGTCCACCAGGCACTCTGTATCTGATCGAGCCCGATCTGGAACTGATCGCACAGGCGGGAGAGCGAGGTGTCTTCCTGGATGCCCACAGTTTAGATCCGGTAAAGATTCTATCTTTTGCACGTAGTCTGGGCGCCGCGCCAATCCATACATCACTGGTCGGTTGTGAGCCTGAGTCGTTAGGCTCTGAAGAAGATGAAATATCTGTGGGATTGAGTCCTACAGTGCAGGCGATGATTCCTGCGGCAATCGCGATGTTAGATAAACTTGTTGCAGAGTTGAGCTTTGCTAAGAAAGTAGAGGTAACCTCGAAAGGAGCAACCTGATGATTACCATTCGCTTTAACCTGCTGTCCCTGCTAGTTGTGCTGGCTATGTTGATGTTGCTGGTCATCGGTAGTCAACTTCCCGATATCAAGCGTTATTTACGTATGCGAGCAATGTAATAAATGTTGACGTTACTAGAAAGAAAAACACAGCCTGTCTTTGGGTACAGTAGGGATTGTTATGCATGAACTTTCTATCGCCGATGCAATTGCTGGAACCGTGCTAGAGCAAGCTATTCTGCATCATGCCAGTCATGTGAAAAGTGTCCATGTGCGGATCGGTGAGGCTAATGGGGTTGTTAGTGATGCTCTATCCTTCTGTTTTGAGGCTATTGCCAGTTCAGAGCCATTATTGATTGGAGCAGAACTGAAGATCGAGCATATTCCACATCGTGCTCGCTGTCGAGGATGTGGGAACGAGTTTCATGTGGTGCAGTATATCCTGCAATGCCCGAGCTGTGCATGCTGGGAAGCAGATGTACTTTCGGGTACGGAGTTTTTGATTCAGGACATGGAGATTGATCTGCCGACTTCAGAAGAGGAAGGGGAGAGCGCGTATGCACAAAGTACCCATTGTACAGAATATTCTGGCAGCCAATGAGCGCATTGCCCACGAAGTTCATCAACGGCTGGCTGCTCAACGGCTGTTTACGATCAATATGATGAGCTCGGCTGGTGCTGGCAAGACCACGCTTTTGGAGCAGACCATCAAGCGTCTGGATGGAGTGTTAAGGATTGGGGTGATTGAAGGTGATGTCGAGACGTGTACCGACGCTGTACGTATCGAAGCCGCTGGCGCCCAGTCCGTGCAGATCATTACCGAGGGAACCTGTCATCTTGAAGCGAATATGGTGCTGCTGGCACTGGATGAGTTAATCCTGGAACTGATCGACCTTCTCTTTATCGAAAACGTTGGCAATCTGGTTTGTCCGGCGGGATGGCAACTGGGTGAAGATATGAAAATGGTTGTCGTAAGCACAACCGAAGGTGATGACAAGCCAGCTAAATATCCTGCCATGTTTGCGGCTTCAGAGGTGATGGTAATTAATAAAATTGATCTGCTCCCTTATGTCGATTATGATGTGCAGAAGGTTAAACGTTTCGCATTGGCTGTTAATCCACAGCTGCAGATCTTTGAATTAAGTTGCCGAAGCGGGGAAGGGCTGGATACCTGGTGTGACTGGTTACAATCCTTGAGACATAAAGGCAGGCAGGCTCATCCTCTGCCGCAGCGCATTGAGTTTTAGCCCTGCATATTGGTGGTGGTCGTGCTTGAGAGTGAAGGAGAAAAGTGATGTGTCTTGGAATTCCTGGCTGCATCGTCGAAATCGTCGATGAGCGTTTTGATATCGCCAAAGTAGACGTGTCTGGCGTAAAGCGCAATGTAAGTATCACTCTGGTACGTCCTGAAGGGATTGCCGTTGGTGACTGGGTGCTGGTACATGTTGGTTTTGCGATGAGCAAGATTGATGAGAAGGAAGCACGCGAGACGCAGAAAGCTCTTCAGTTGATGGGTGCGCCATATAAAGATGAGCTGGCTATGTTTGACAGCAGTCAGATCGAATGAAGAAAGGATGGGCCAGATGGGAGTTGACCTTCCCGCCATGCTGGATGCGCGGCTGACACTGAGCACTACTGTACCTGAGGCATTCTTTCATGCCCAGGCTGGTTGTATTGCCGAAGCCTGCTGGTCTATGGCGCGCCGTTTCCATCAAGGTGGGCGCTTACTGGCCTTTGGCAATGGTGCCTGGGCTACCGATGCCCAGCATATCTCGGTCGAATTTGTGCATCCTGTCATCGTTGGTAAGCGTGCCCTGCCAGCTCTGGCCCTGACCAACGATAGTGCCACGCTTAGTGCTATGTCGATCGGTAGTGCGCAGCAAGACGACGCCTTTGCCCGCTATATTGATATCCTGGCGCGCTCACAGGATATTGCCGTGGGCTTTTCACCGGATGGCAATTGTGCCAACGTAAACAGGGCATTACGTAAGGCCCGTCATATTGGTCTGCTTACTCTAGGACTCTGTGGGGGTAGCGGTGGCATCATGGCCACTCATGTGCGTCCAGTTAGTCCTGAGTGTTTAGTATCGGCGAACGATCAGGCTTTTCTGGATTACTGTTTTGTGGTCCCAAGCGATGATCCGCTGGCTATTCAAGAGACGCATGAGACGCTCTACCACGTCCTCTGGGAACTTGTCCATGTATTTTTCGAGCACGAAGGAGTGTTACGATGAACACCAATCCACAACAGCAGTCTGCTACTCCTGAGTCTGCCCGCTTCTTTGATCCAACTTTAGCAGCCCCGGGCTGTAGTTCAGAGAGAGCTGAACATTGCGTGACCTGTTCTGATCAAGCGCTTGAGTTACTTGTGCTGCAGGTTGATGTTGAGCATGCGACGGCCCTGGTTGCCATTGATAGCGGGACAGAGGAGATTGATATCAGTTTACTGGAGGTCGTCGGGCCCGGAGACATTGTCCTGGTTCATGGTGGCGTGGCCCTTGAGCGCTGTGGATTGGCCATAAAGAGAGAGGGGACCGATGGTGATGGTTCAAGAAGGAAGTAAGTACGATCAACTATTCTATCCTTATTTGTTTGAGGGTGAGCAGACTTCGCGTGAGGATGTGATTGCACAGGTGCGACATTCGACACTGGAGAAGTGCCATGAGATTGTGGCGCTGCGGCGGCAGGTGTTTCAGGAGTCCGCCGCTGCAATCATGGCGACTGGACAGGCGATGGCACTAGCCTTTGCGAAAGGCGCGACCCTGTTTGCCTTTGGTAATGGTGGTAGCACGACCGATGCCCAGGACATGGCTGCCGAGCTGATCAATCCTCCCTATGCGCACTGGAAACCTTTGCCGGCGCTGGCTCTGACCAATGATATTGCCGTGATCACCGCCATCGGTAATGACGTTGGTTTTTCCTCTATCTTTGCTCGACAGTTGATTGCGCTGGGAAAGCCAGGCGATATCGCTGTAGGTATCTCGACCAGTGGCAATTCTGCCAACATTTTACAAGCCATAGAGCAGGCTAAAAAGCAGCAGCTTTTGACGATCGCCTTGAGTGGTTACGATGGAGGAAAGATAGCGCATTCACCTGCCACAGACTTTTGTATTACCGCGCCCTGCGACCATATCCCACGTATTCAGGAGGCTCAGGCCAGCGTTTATCATACTTTATTAGAAATTATCCAGGCTCTACTGAAAGAAACTTAGCTCCCGATGATTGGCGGGGAAGCGCGTGAAAGGAACAATTCACAATGAAGTATGTTGATGAATACCGGAACTCAAATCTGGCGGATCAGATTGCGCGCGAGATTACACGTCTTAGTGCTGGACGCCCGCTTAAATTTATGGAAGTGTGTGGTGGACATACCCATACGATTTATAAACATGGTATTGAGGATATCTTACCCCCTAACATAGATTTGATTCATGGTCCAGGTTGTCCCGTCTGTGTGTTGCCAATGGGTCGTGTGGATGATGCCATTGCTATCGCGCAGATGGACAATGTCATTTTTACGACGTTTGGCGACATGATGCGTGTGCCCGGTTCACATGGTAGCCTATTAGATGCCCGGGCCGAGGGAGCGGATGTACGCTTTGTCTATTCGCCATTGGATGCGCTCAAACTGGCCCGCCAGTATCCAGATCGTCATGTGGTCTTCTTCGCGATCGGCTTTGAGACGACCGCTCCCTCGACTGCCGTGACCCTGTTGCGTGCAAAGGCTGAGAAGATCGAGAACTTTTCGATCTTCTGTAACCATGTCACGATCATACCCGCTATCAAAGCTATCCTGGATTCGCCGGATCTGCGTCTGGATGGCTTTGTAGGACCAGGTCACGTCACTATGGTGATCGGTCTACGTCCCTATACATTTATCGCGCAGCAGCATCATAAACCGATTGTCGTTGCGGGCTTTGAGCCGCTGGATATTATTCAGTCCGTACACATGCTGGTCCAGCAGATCAGTACAGGGCGATCTGAGGTGGAGAATCAGTATGCGCGTGTTGTGCGGCCGGAGGGCAACGTTAAGGCATTGGAGTCGATGGCCCGCACTATGGAATTGCGACCATTTTTTGAGTGGCGCGGTCTGGGATTTATCACGCAAAGTGCGCTAAAGCTCCGTGCTGAATTCGCTGATTGGGATGCTGAATTACGTTTCTCTGTACCAGGATTACGCGTAGCTGATCCCAAGGCTTGCCAGTGTGGTGAGGTACTGAAAGGTGTAATCAAGCCATGGGAATGTAAAGTCTTTGGTACTGCCTGCACCCCTGAGACTCCAATTGGTACCTGTATGGTGTCACCAGAAGGTGCCTGTGCCGCCTACTTTAACTATGGACGCTTCTCTATGGCATCTGAACGTGGTCGCTTGCATATCGCTCCTGTCACACAGACACAGGGTCTGTAGTATGTGTAGTATGTCTAGCCTGCCGGGAGGTTTGAGTTATGGAATTGCAGTCAGCACAAAGCGATGAGGTATTGGCAAAGATTGAGCGTAGTCGGCAGGCCCGCCGTCATAAGTTCTACCTGCGTGATGAGCATGTCACCTTAAGCCATGGCAGTGGTGGTAAGGCCACGCATAATTTGATTGAAGGTATCTTTGCACCCGCTTTTGCCAATACTGTGCTGGATCGCATGGAGGATGCAGCCTCGCTCACGCTGGGTGGACTACGCCTGGCTTTTACTACTGATAGTTATGTGGTCAATCCACTTTTCTTTGCCGGCGGTGATATCGGACAACTGGCCGTTCATGGAACCATCAATGATCTAGCCATGGCTGGGGCGGATCCTCTCTATCTCTCGGTCAGCATGATCCTTGAAGAAGGCTTTCCAATCGATGTCTTGCGGCGTATCGTGGACTCGATGGCCCGAGCGGCCCGCGAGGCCGGCGTTTTAATTGTGACGGGTGATACCAAAGTTGTGCAGCGCGGGAAGGCTGATGGCATCTTTATCAATACTGCTGGTGTGGGTACTATACGGGCTGTCGCCGAATTAGGACAGACACAGGTTCGGGTGGGCGATCGTATCCTCTTAAGCGGCGCAATCGGTGATCACGGTGTGGCAATTATGCTGGCCCGTGAAGAACTTGATATCGAGACCGATGTGCAGAGTGATAGTGCCCCACTTCACACGCTGGTCGCTACCCTGTTAGACAACGTAGGAAACTCAATCCACTGTTTCAGAGATCCAACGCGTGGTGGTATTGCCACCTCGCTCAACGAGATTGCGTTGAGCTCTGAACTCTCGATCGCCCTTGACGAACAGGCCATTCCGGTCCATGCTGGTGTACGGGGTGCCTGCGAGATCCTGGGACTTGATCCATTGACCATTGCCAACGAAGGAAAATTGCTGGCGATGGTCGCTCCAGAAGCCGAGCAACTAGCCCTCAAGGTTATGCGTGCGCATCCACTGGGAAAAGAAGCCATGGTCATAGGAACCGTCCAGGCGGACCCTCCTGGTATGGTTTTCCTGCGTACCGATATCGGTGGTACCCGTGTCCTGGATATGCTGGTAGGTGATCCTTTACCGCGTATTTGTTAAAGTACTGATAACTAAGAGGTATTCTTTTTTTAATTTTATAAGATGAAGAATACCTCTTTTTTTTCTACTATAGAACAGAACAAAAGCGACTGCAGTAGCATCAGGATGCTGGTTGAACAATCTTTGCGGTCTGGATCTGTTTCATCGGCACCTCGATTTTGATCCAGGTATCGCAATCGATGCAGCGGAAAAGTGTGCGATCATAGGTAGCGGGTTTTGAACGATTATAGCTGGCATCTTTACGTACAATTTTCATAATATCATTGCATATTGGACAGTTCATAATGCTTCTTCCCCCTAGTCCTCTAAAATTATTGCCCCTACTAGATAGTATACTGATACATGCAATTGTACCTGTGAGGTTGTGGGGAGGTTTGGCGAATTTGTGCTGGTCAAATATGCCTTGCATGTAACCAGAGACTGAAATTTGGCGTGTTCAGACTGTTGGCATTGACATATAAAACTGCTTGTAGCCTTTAATGATGAAAGGGTAACATGTAATGAGTGATTCTACTCAGCAGGGAACGGCAGATTTAAAACAGGTTCCGCAGCCGATACGCAATGGGAGTGGTGCGACTGATCCAGGTCCGAGGAATGTTGTATTGGATCGGCTTAATCCGAACACTCTGACTCCACCCAGTACCGACTATGGTACATTACCTAATCTCAAGTTTTCGTTTGGGAATGCGCATAATCGTTTGAGCGACGGGGGCTGGTCGCGGGAAGTGACGGTCCGTGAATTGCCAGTGGCCACCACATTGGCAGGTGTGAATATGCGCCTGACCCCTGGTGGTGTACGCGAGATGCACTGGCACAAGCAAGCCGAGTGGTCGTATATGCTCAATGGTCATGCTCGTATTACGGCCGTAGATCAAAATGGCTGTAACTTCATTGATGATGTAGGTGAAGGTGATCTCTGGTACTTTCCTGCTGGCATCCCGCATTCGATTCAAGGATTGCAGGATGGTTGTGAATTTCTTCTGGTCTTTGATGATGGCATTTTCAGCGAAAATTCGACATTTCTGATCAGTGATTGGTTCATCCACACACCACGAGAGATCCTGGCTAAAAACTTTGGCGTTCCTGAGAGCGATTTTGCGACATTGCCCGAGCATGAACGCTACATCTTCCAGAGCCAGGTGCCCGGATCACTTGTATCCGACAAGGTTGTTAGTCCCAATGGACCAGTGCCTGAAACATTTAGCCATCATATGCTGGCTCAGCAGCCATTGCTTACGCCAGGGGGAAAGGTACGCATCACCGATTCGCATAATTTCTCTGTAGCAAAGACCATTGCGGCCGCGTTAGTTGAGATCGAACCGGGCGGTTTGCGAGAAATGCATTGGCATCCCAATAATGATGAGTGGCAGTACTATGTCCAGGGCAGTGGGCGCATGACCGTCTTTGCTGCGGAGGGCCGCGCACGAACCTTTGATTATCAGGCTGGCGATGTCGGCTACGTCCCATTCGCCATGGGTCACTATATTGAAAATACAGGCAACACAACGTTGCGCTTCCTTGAAATGTTTAAGAGCGACCACTTTGCCGACGTATCACTCAACCAATGGATGGCCCTGACGCCACCGGAACTGGTCCAGGCACACTTGAACCTTGATCAGCATGTCATGAACTCCCTCCAGAAACAGAAGCATCCAATCGTGAAGTAACTGAGAGAGAACTCAGCGGACTTGAATATGGCGTTGTGATAAGCACATACATAGCTGTTATGTATGTGCTTCAACATGTGTGGCTGAAACTTCTATCTGTTACTGCCTGCTCCTTTCGTGATTCGCAATGCCTATATTGACAGATCTGCTTGTTACAGGTAAGCTTGCTTTCAAAAGCAGCACAATAAAGGAAAGAGTTATCGCATTACATAGTAACTCGCTAACAAAATAAAGAACTTTTTATGCAGGTTTGATTCCTGCGAAATCTATGACCCGCCGAGCGCTGTTTTCGCGCCTTTGGCGCTCTAACGGTTTTAAGTGTGCTGTCAAAAAAATGAGCACAGCTCATTTTTTTGACAGCACACTTAAAAGAAGTATGGGCCCTTTAGGGCCCGAGTGCGGCTGGCTGCATGTTCTACAATGAGAACAGGAAGCAAACACTAGCTATGTTGAAAGAGAGTGCAATGTGGCAAATGCATTAAGTGTTATTGATGTAGCATCTTTTCAGGAGAGGCGGGCGCAAGGATTAATTACGGGCCGCCCTCATTCAAAGCATGATTTGATTATCTGGAACTACACTCCTAAATGCCAGTATGAGCAGGCATGGGATGAGGTGACGTTGCAGGCTCGTGGTCTGATCACAGAACCTGATGGGACCATTATTGCCCGGCCGTTCCGTAAATTTATGAATATGGAACAGCATGAGGGACCACTTCCACTGGAGCCGTTTAAGGCCACCGAGAAAATGGATGGTAGTTTGCTTATTGTGAGCACCTACAAAGGGGAACGCATTGTTGCTACCCGTGGAAGTTTTAATAGCGACCAGGCGCTAAAAGCCAATGAAATCATCGAAAAACGCTATAGAGATTTTGCATTTTTACCCGCTTATACCTATCTCTTTGAGGTAATTTATCCAGGAAATCGGATCGTGGTTGATTATGGCAAGACTGAGGATATCACCTTGCTGGCCCTTATTCATACAGCAACCGGTGAAGAGAAAGATATCCATCAACCTGAATATGCTACCAGCTGGCCATTTCCTATAGTGAAATATTATGATGGTATTACTGATATTGCAGTCCTCAGGCAGTTAGAGGAAGCCAATAAAGAAGGATTTGTGCTGCGTTTTGAGAGCGGTTTACGCCTGAAAGTAAAATTCGCTGAATATCTGCGGTTGCATCGACTGATGACGCAGATTAATGCGCGCATCCTCTGGGAACTCCTGAAAGATAATGAACCGCTAGAGCCGCTGTTAGATCGTGTGCCTGACGAATTTTATACCTGGGTGAAACAAACCTGTGCAGATCTGCAAGCACAGTTCCAGGCAATTGAGCAAGAATGCAGATTTGAGCTTGAGCAGGTAAAAGACCTGCCGACCAGAAAAGAGCAGGCGGCAATCATTGCCACGAAAAAATACCGTAGCGTGATATTCTCAATGTTAGACAACAAAAAATATCAGGATGCCATCTGGAAAATTATCTATCCAGCTGCATCCCGGCCATTTAAGATTGATGATGAGCTATGAAAACAGTGCTTTTCCTGAAAGGTTTGCCCGCTTCAGGTAAATCTACCTATGCCAAAAAACTGGTAGATGACCATCCAGGCAAATACAAAAGAATCTCTAAAGATGATCTTAGAGCAATGGTGGATAATGGTCGTTGGAGCAAGAGTAATGAAAAATTTATCCTGAACGTAAGGGATAATCTTATTCTGCTGGCTTTACAAGAGGGATATCATCCGATTGTTGATGATACCAATCTTCATCCAAAGCATGAGCAGGCCATACGCGAGCTGGTAAAGGGGCAAGCGACAGTGGAGGTCAAGGATTTTACTGATGTGCCGCTGGAAACCTGTATTGAACGAGATCGTCACCGTGCAAACTATGTTGGTGAACAGGTTATTCGTAAAATGTATCGTGATTTCTTGCAGGTAGCTCCACCCGTTATCAACGACGATCCTAAACTACCCAAAGCCATCATCTGCGACCTGGATGGAACACTGGCGGTCTTAAATGGTCGAAATCCATATGACGCTGCAAAATGTGAGCAAGATCTGGTCAATGAACATATTGCTACTATTGTGCGTTTTTATAGCCAGACCGTGCATGTTTTACTGGTGTCTGGTAGAAAAGAGTCTCACCGTCCACAGACCATGAACTGGCTGGCGCAGCACACTATTCCTTATACCTCACTGTGGATGAGGCAAGACGACGACAATCGCAAGGATTCTCTGGTCAAAGAAGATATTTATCGAGAGCATATTCAAGGGAAATATGCTATCCAATTTTGTCTGGATGATAGAAACTCGGTTGTCGACTTATGGAGATCTTTAGGCTTGATATGTCTGCAAGTTGCTGATGGAGATTTTTAGTGTCTGTACATGAAGAATTGAGCATTTCTGAGGAATATCTGCGCTCCTGTTTACAGGAACAGTACGGTTTGACGTCCACATCCTTCGAGTTTATTCCGCTTGGGCTCGATAGTCAGGCAGGCATATATCGTGTGATGTGTACAGATGGTCTTCCTCGTTTGCTCAAAGTTCGATCGGGATTATTGTATGAAGCGAGCTGTCTTATTCCTCGTTATCTGCACGATCAGGGGATCGCTTCCGTCGTGGCTCCTCTTCCGACCTTACAGCATAGCTTATGGACCCATTTCGGAGATTGGACCGTCTGTCTTTATCCGTTTGTTGATGGAGATACAAGTTGGGACGGGATGACTACTGAGCATTGGCGAGAACTGGGTGCTGTCTTCAAACAAGTGCATCAGGTTACGCTCCCTTTTTATTGCTTGAAGTCACTGCGTAAGGAAACCTTTGATCCGACGCAGTATGCCAGACAGATACACGATTTTGAAAGCCACTACCTTGAGGAACATCGTAATGATGGTGCAGCGGCGCAAGCCCTTTGTTCCTCCTGGCTGACCCATCGAGCTACTATTCATAGCGCGCTTTCTGCCCTGGAAAAGCTAGCATTAATGCTGCAAAAACAAGCTGGACCATATGTACTCTGCCACGCCGATCTGCATCCTGCCAATCTTTTGCGGGATCAAGCAGGACATGTGTTTGTGATTGATTGGGATGTGGTGATGTTGGCGCCTAAAGAGCGTGATTTTATCTTTGTGAGCGAATTACCCGCACCTGATCCAATGCCGCAAACTTCAACTCCTTTTTTTCAAGGCTACGGCCAGACGGAAATTGATTGGACAGCACTCACCTATTATCGCTGGGAACGGATTGTCCAGGATATAATTGCCTGTGCCCAGGATGTATTACTAAGAGATGATCTGGGCGAAGAAACAAAGGCCGATGCGGTTCGTTTGTTTGATATGATTTTAGCTGGCAAGCACGACATCCAGCTTGCCCATGCTACCGCCTCCCACATACGCCCTTTTTGAGCAGAGAAATAGATAGACTTGTTGGTCGTATGTGGGAGGCAAAACTTGTATATGACGTTACTTAGTCTGCCGCATGAGTAGCGCTACTAAGCCAGATATATGGTTCATACATGTGCAAGGAAACGTTTGGATACTAGATCAAGGACCTGATCTGCTGGCATATTCCAGATGCTTTGATTGAAGATTTCGACTTCGATAGGACCATGATAGCCGGCGGTATCGACGGCGTGGCGTAGTTTGCGTAGCTCGATGATGCCATCGCCCATCATGCCGCGACCAAGCAGGACATCAGGGAGCGGGACCAACCAGTCGCTGACATGGAAGCCGAGGATATGCCCGCTGGCGCGGGCGATTTGTTCGTAGACGGAGCTATCCCACCAGACATGGAATGCATCGATAATCACACCGAGGTTGGCATCATCTAGTTTCTCAACGAGTTGGTTGGCTTCGGCCAGACTGGTAATGACCGAGCGATCGCCTGCATACATAGGATGTAGCGGCTCGATGCCTAAGGCAATGTTATGCTTGCGGGCATAGGGGAGCAGTTGAATTAAGGCATCTTCTACCATCTCTCGGGCGGCTTGCATATCGCGATCCGGGGCGGGTCCGCATACCAGTACCAGTACCGCTGTCTGCAGTTCAGCAGCCTCTTCGATGGCACGCCGATTATCATCAATTCTGGCCTGTCGCTCGGCGGCCGTGGCCGCTGGAAACCAGCCGCCACGACATAAACTGGAGACCTTGATACCACTCTCACGTACGATACGCGCCGTCTCGGCCAATCCTGTTTTCGCTACTTTGTCGCGCCACAGGCCAATCGAAGGAATGCCCGTACGCAAGCAACCCTCAATGGCCGCGCGTGCATCCCAGCTATCGATCGTAGCCTGGTTTAAGCTTAATCTTGTCAGGTTGGTTAATTCCTGCATCAAAATGGTGCTCCTTCTTGTGTGATGCCAGCTTCTACTAATGTTGCTTGCATCCTGGCACTGGCCAGATCTGGATCAACCAGCAGGTGGGCCTGGTCTGCTAACACAAAGAGTTGAGCCAGATGTTGGATCGAGCGAGCCTTTTCTAATCCACCAATCATCTTAAAATGTTCTTGATGACCATTGAGATAAGCTAGAAAGACAATGCCCGCCTTATAGTTGAAGGTTGGCGCCTGAAAGATATGGCGCGAGAGTGGAACGGTGGGCTCAAGGATCGTGGTATAGCGCTCAATATTGCCAGCATCCAGCTGCTGTAAAGCGGCAGCCGCAGCGGGTGCGATTGCATCGAAGATACCCAGCAAAGCATGGCTATAGTCCTGTCCATCACCAAGCATCAGGTCCGCATAATTAAAATCATCGCCGGTATACATCTTGATACCAGCTGGGAGACGGCGGCGCATAGCGATCTCACGCTCAGCGTCCAGGAGCGAGATTTTGATGCCATCAATTTTAGTGGCATGGCGTTGCAGGATAGCCAGGCAGTTTTCCATGGCTATATCGAGATCATGCGATCCCCAATAACCGGTCAGGGCGGGATCAAACATGGCACCCAGCCAGTGAATGATGACCGGGTGTGCAACCTGGGATAAGATATGGTCATAGACATGCATATAGTCTTCAGGTGTTTGTGCCCTGGCCGCCAGCACGCGGCTGGCCATAAGAATGATCCTCCCACCGGCATCCTCGATAAAGCGACATTGCTCCTCGTAGGCGTGCTTGATATCTTCAATGGTTGTATCTGCTGAAAATACCAGCTGGTCTGTACCAGCCCCGCAGGCGATACGAGCTCCTGGATGTGTTTTAGCCGCAGCCAGTGAACGCTGCATCAACTCACTGGCCGCTGGCCAATCGAGTCCCATGCTACGTTGAGATGTATCCATTGCTTCCGCCACGGCCAGTCCCAGTGACCAGAGATGATGGCGATAAGCCAATGTTGCCTCCCAATCAATCTGGTTAGGCTGTGCGCTTTGCGTATCCAGCACAACATGGGCAGCAGCATATGCAACGCGACTATGCGCTATCGGAGCTGTACTCGCATAATGACTGGCAGGACCGGCTGTATACGTTTGCAAGGAGCCATCGGCCTGGGGTAATACAAGTTTCCTCGCCATCATCAGGACTCCTTTGTAAGGGTAAGTTCTGGTACATCTAGCCAGCGCCGCTCGGCCCAGGACTGTAAACCCAGTTCGGCTAATTGCACGCCTTTGGCTCCCTCATACAGATCCCAGCGAAACGGTGTATCATAGACCACATGCTTCAAGAACAGCTCCCATTGTGCCTTAAAGCCATTTGTGAAGGTCTCATTGTCTGGCACATCCATCCAGTTGTCCTGGAAACGAATGGAATTAGGCACATCAGGATTCCAGATGGCTCGTGGCGTGTTGACACGGCTCTGGACCTTGCATTCACGCAGGCCGGAGATCGCGCTACCATGGGTGCCATCGATCTGGAGCGTCAATAATTCATCGCGATAGACACGTACTGTCCAGGAGGAATTGAAGTGGGCAATGATGCCATTCTCCAACTGAAAGGTCGCGTAAGCCGCATCATCGGCAGTACACTCATAGCTTTTGCCCTGTTCGTCGATACGCTCAGGAATATGGGTTGCTCCCAGACAGGATACGGCTGTTACCCGGCCAAAGAGGTTATCCAGTACATATTGCCAGTGACAGAGCATATCAACAATGATGCCGCCACCATCCTCTTTACGATAATTCCATGAAGGGCGCTGGGCGCTCTGCCAATCTCCTTCGAAGACCCAATAGCCAAACTCACCACGTATCGAAAGGATCCGACCGAAGAAGCCACTATCAATCACACGTTTGAGCTTCAAAAGTCCTGGTAAAAATAGCTTATCCTGTACCACACCATGTTTGATACCCGCGCTATCCGCGAGTTGTGCCAGTTCGCGTGCCGTCGCGACATCCGTGGCAATCGGCTTTTCACAGTAAATATGTTTACCGGCAGCAATCGCTGCACGCAACGCATCAGCCCTGCGTGTTGTGGTCTGGGCATCAAAATAGATCACGTCGTCAGGATTAGCCAGGCACGCGGATAAATTCGTACTCCATCTCTCAATCCCGTGAGCCTGTGCCAGGGCACGCACTTTCTTTTCATCACGGCCAACAAGAATCGGATCGGGCCAGATTGTATCTTCACCTGGAACGTTAATCCCGCCTTGTTCGCGGATCGCCACAATTGAGCGGATCAGGTGCTGGTTAGTACCCATGCGTCCTGTGACACCATTCATGATAATCCCAATTCTTCTGGTCGCCATAATCTTACCTTTCTCCCCTTTTTATAAAAGAAAACGTTTACTATTCAAAGTCTAAACCGTGATGCCTTGATTGTCAACCTTTTATAGATAGAGGTAGCCGGATACAAGGGTGACTGTATCCGGCTACCTCTATCTATAAAAGCAAGCGCACTTGTAATTGCCTTGTGGTAATTTATGGTTTAATGTTCTGGTTTGCTGTGATCTGTTGTGGCTTTGCGTTTTGTTTCAATATATGAGAAGAGGGTGCCGCCAATTGTTGAGAGAACCATTAATACTGCATAGAAGCCATAGAAGACAAATGGTGAGACAGCCAGAAATCTGGACACATCCAATGTGAAGGCCAGGTATGTGCGTACAATGCCTTCGCTTAAAAGACCTGTACCCCAGAGGAGTGCTTGCATACGCAACATGCGACGCCATATATTATCTTGTTGCCATTTTTGCTCATATTTCTCAATTAACGCTGCTGAATTGCCTGTGGTAACGTAGCGCAAGGTATAGTATGTAGCGGGTTTAGGGAAGAAGAAAGAAACGAGAATAATTACGCTGGATATCATGCCGAGCAATGAACCACGTACCAGGTAGAGTTTGGGACTCCCACCCAGGGAAATGGCGAGCAGGGATGTGATGATTGAGAGAAAGGCTATGCCAGCCATAAAATCGATGCGCCGGTTTTTGATAATGCCAACCACGCTATCAATTATTGAAGGTATACCGGTAGCTAGCAAGGCTGGCATTTGTGCGACATGCAGGTAGTTAATCAGTCCATTATAGATGAGCCAGGGGCATAGGCCGTTAATGACTATGCTAATAATGATACCTCGTATAATGATTTTTTTATGGTTATTTGTTTGAGCTTGCATAAGATTTGTTGTGCTTTCCATCTTTTTTACCTCTCTCAAGTGTGTGTTGCGCTTCTCTCATTTTTAGCATGTAGTAATTTTATACTTGAAGGGTAGCAGTAAACATCACCCGCCTGGGTGAAGGTAGGGATGATCAATTCTAGTGTTTGATTTTTATTTGCATTGGGAGGGTATAGCCAGCCGCACTCGGGCGCTAAAGCGCCCATGCTTCTTTTAAATGTGCTGGAAAATTGTGTGCAATGCGCACAATTTTCCAGCACATTTAAAACCCTGTAGATAATTTTGGGATACATGGCATAGATGGCAAATATCCCCTATAATATGAAGGAAGATTCGCTTGAGAAAGAGCATGGGCCGACATGGAGGGAATGCAATGCCTGTTGCCATGTCTGGTTGACACACATTGATCCTCGGCTGACAAGGTATCCTTGTGGGGTAAGGGATAGATGGATAGAGGAGTATGCTATGCGCTTTCTTGCTGTAATTTATTTGGGAGGATCATGCATTGTTAAATAATCGTGTGCTGAGCAACCTGACAACTATCACTCCGTTGAAATATCGTTTGCTGAGCATTCTGGCAATTATCACTTCTATTGGTGCTTATTTTATGTTGCTGCTGGGCGCTGCCGTCACCAAGACCGCTTCAGGCCAGGGCTGCGGTAATTCCTGGCCATTTTGTCATGGCCAACTGATTCCTGAGTCTGTATCCATTGCGACGGTCTATGAGTATAGCCACCGCATTATGTCGGGAGCCGATGGCTTCTTGATTTTTGCACTGACCGTTATTTCCTGGTTGATGTATCGACGAGATTTTCGCGTCAAATTATTTGGTTTTATGAGTCTATTCTTTGTGGTGTTGCAGGCTATTCTGGGCGCGTTAACCGTGGTCTATGAAGGTACGTATGCCAAAGATGGACTGCTCTCTTTGCATTTTGGTTTTTCTTTGATCTCTTTTGCCAGTGTTATCCTGCTGACGATGCGCATCATGCAATTAAAGCATGTTGTGCCTGGTGCTCCTGAGCGTACGGCGCAACAAATTGCGCCAATCTCTAAAGGTATGCAGATTATTGTCTGGCTCCTGGCTGCCTATACATATGTTGTGGTCTATACAGGAGCCTTGGTACGGCATTCATCGGCGACCCTGGCCTGTGGACAGCAGTTCCCAACCTGTGGTGCGACCTACTTTCCTAATATCTTTACGGCAGCGGGCATTCAGGTTATGCATCGCTATGCGGCTGGGAGCATCTGGTTTTTATTGCTGGCTCTAATGGTCGTCATGATTCGCGTGGCTCGTGATCGACGTGATTTAATCTGGGGCAGCCTATGGGCGTTTGTCCTGGTTTCCCTGCAGGCGTTGAGCGGCATGGCTACCGTCCTGAGTGGAGCTCAACTCCTGGTTTCTCTGCTGCACACAACCATTATTGCCGTACTCTTCTCCGTTCTATGCTATCTGTGTGTACAGGTAGAGTGGCCCTGGAGGCGACACGTGGTAGATCAGAGTCCAGTTGTTGTGAATACATCCTCGAATGAGCTTCTACACGAAACGGTTTAATCGGCAGTGATTGAATAAAGAAGCCAGTAAGCAATTTTTGCTTACTGGCTTCTTTATTATCGCCATTTGATTAATGCTATAATCTGGAGAACTGACTTTTCGATCAGGAAAACAGTTACTTTTTTGTTATTATATAGTGCACTCGCTTTGAAGGAGACGTATTGTATGCAATTGCTTTTAGCTCGTCATCTGTGGGGGTTAACTGGTGAGCCTGAGGATCTGTTCCCACGTATTAAGTCTCAGGGGTATCAGGCTATTGAAAATGGCTTGCCCGAGCCTGATCAGGTTACACATTTTCAGGATCTCTTGCAGAAAAACGCTTTAACCTATATTCCACAGATCTTCACGAATGGAAATACTATTGAGGAGCATCTCGCGGATTTCCGCCGGCAGCTTGAGCAAGCGCAGGTATTTCAACCGGAAAAGGTGAATTGTCATAGTGGTAGGGATGTATGGAGCCTTGATCAGAGCTTGCGTTTCTATCGCGAGGCGGTAAAAATTGAGGCGGATCTGGGTATGGCGGTGGCCCATGAGACTCATCGTGGACGGGTCTTTTTTTATCCAGGTATCACAGCGCAGGTTCTGGAGCGTGTGGAGACGCTCAAGTTGTGTTGCGATCTCAGTCACTGGGTCTGTGTTGGTGAACGGCTCTTAGATGATCAGCTGGATATTGTGAGGCAGTGCGCGGAACGCTGTATCCATATCCATGGCCGTGTCGGCTATGAAGAGGGACCCCAGGTGCCAGATCCACGCGCGCCAGAATATCTCCCTTATGTTGAAGCCCATGAAGTCTGGTGGAATATCATCTGGAATGCACAGGAAAAGCAAGGCATGAAGGTATCTACATTTACACCAGAGTTTGGACCTCCAGGATATCTGCACACCTTACCCTATACGCAGGTTCCTGTGGCTGATCTTGAAGAGATCTGTAACTGGCAGGCGCAGCGTGAGCTTGAAGTGTTCGCACGCCGTCCACCTGCAAGTCATGGCTAGTAGTCACCTGAACCGGGCCAATCAATTGGCCCGGTTTTTGTCGCTAGCACAATACTGTGTTATGCAAGATCCGTTTGAAGTGTAAGCCCCTGCTTCTCGATTTTCTCGCGTAGTTTGAGTATTCCTTCTATCAGCGCCTCGGGACGCGGAGGACAGCCCGGAATATAGACATCGACCGGTACAACGGTATCAACTCCCTGAATAGTGTAGTAACTATCATAGAATTCTCCTCCCGAATTGGCACATTGTCCCATACTGATGACCCATTTGGGTTCTGGCATTTGTTCCCAGAGTAAGCGCAGGCGAGGAGCCATCTTGACCGAGAGCGTGCCCGCAACGATCATAAGATCCGCCTGGCGGGGACTGGCACGGAAGACCTCAGAGCCAAAGCGTGCGAGATCGTGCTGCGGAGCTGAAGCTGCCGTCATCATTTCGATGCCACAGCAAGCCAGGGCATAGGAAAAGGGCCATACTGAACGCGAGCGTGCCCAGTTCTTTGACCATTGCAGCATATCTTTAAGCGTGGTAAGCACCACAGGCATTTCTTGCTTCCCCGGAAGATACTCATCTGGATGGGTTGCCATCTTCAGTGGTATGCGTTGATGCGTTGGATGGGATAACAATTTTTCAGACATGGGAGGCCGTCCTTTCGTGTGTATTCTTTGCTGCCGCTATTAATGTCCATCCTTGCCGTGCATTAGGAACGGCTGGTTTCCAGGTAGTCAATTCTTTAAAGTGGCGATTGGAGATGCGCTGACTGCGATTGATCATATTCGCGGCCGCGCCCGTCATCAATTTCATGATGGCATTGGGGATGCGTAGGAGTCGGCGTTTTCCGACACTCTGTGCCAGGGCGTCTGCAAATTCATCGCGTGTGAGTGGTTCATCATCCACGATATCATAGACACCTGCTGGCGTATCATCTAGAGCCACGACAAGTGCCCGGGCAGCATCTTCTAGCCAGATGTAGGGGAGATAGGCATCTCCGGATCCTGGTAGTACCGCCAGACCCCTTTGCGCCATCTGGAATTGTTCCAGTGTGGATGGCACCTCTGGACCATATAAGTTTCCCATGCGTAGTACGATTCCACGACGGTTGGCTTGTGTGAAGCGTGCCACTTCCGCTTCCGCGTCGATGGTGGCTTGCTGGATGACATGCGACTGTGTTGGGGTAGCGCGTGCATCGATCCATTGCTCTCCGCGGTCAGGATAGACAGCGTAGAAACTGGGATAGATAAAGGTTTGTACCCCGGTTGCCAGAGCGGCAGCAACAAGTGTACGTGCACCATCGCGACGGATATGATCATTTTCTTGCCATGACGCTACCTTTCCCATCTGGGCCGTGGGTGGAATTTTTGTGGCTAAATGCATAATAGCCGTAGCCTGTGTAGACGCTAAAACTCCGGTGAGCGCATCACTGTTGAAGAGATCAGCTGTAATGGGTTCCGCACCCAATTGCCGTATGGCGGCCATATTCTTTTCCGATCGACTCAACGCGTAGACCTGATGAGCGGATGATAAAAGCAAAGGGATTACGAATTTTCCAAGTACACCCGTCGCTCCTGTAATAAAGATTTTCATTTTTCTTCTTCTCCTCAATATGGCTAGAATATTCATTTTGGTGTTTCTGCTGTGCGTGTGAACGTTAACAGCGTACTAGAAAGGAGACAAGTCAACTTATGAAAATGTGACAACAAGGGGGATAAAACTTTTTGTGCTAGTTTGCACCTTTGTTTTTCATGGCTTATGATAATATTGAGCATGATGATTGTTAGAGAGGCAGATGCCAGTCTGGGGTGTGCAGACGCGCCCAATCGTTTTATTGTATTTCGTTTGGTACAAAAAAGTGCGTATATGCACTTTTTTGTACCAAACGAAATACAATAAGTGAGTTCACTTCCGTGAAAAAGTATATGTAAATGTTATGATCCAGATATGTGTCAGCATCTGAAGCAATTTTATGGGAGAATACTTAACACAAGTCTATGGAGCAATTTCAAGAATATCGTCCGCTGCTCTTCTCGATTGCATATAGGATGACGGGGAGTGCAAGTCAGGCTGAAGATATTGTTCAGGATGCATATTTGCATTATCAGCAGGTAGATACTGCCTCTATCCAGTCATCCAAAGCCTATCTAACGAAGATGGTTACCAATCTCAGTCTCAATTATCTTAAATCTGCCCGGGTGCAGCGGGAAGAGTATATCGGCATCTGGCTACCAGAGCCCATGCTCACCTTATTGGCGACTGGGGAGTCGTTGGAAATGAATATTGAGCAGCAAGAGTCTGTGTCTACGGCATTTCTTGTTTTGCTAGAGACATTGACCCCTCCAGAGCGGGCTGTATTTTTGTTGCATGAAGTCTTTGACTATTCATTTGCTGAAATCGCTGAAATCCTTGAAAAAAGTCCGGCGAATTGTCGCCAGCTTTTTCATCGCGCCAAAAGCCATGTTACAGAGAAACGGCAGCGCGTGAATATTGAGCCTGAAAAACAGCACCAACTTATGGAGTCGTTTGTTAGCGCCTGCCAGTCAGGCAATCTGGATGCCTTAACGAAGCTGCTGGCCAGAGATGTGACGGCCTGGTCTGATGGTGGTGGTAAAGTCCATGCTGGTCTGATTCCTGTTGCCGGTCAAGCCATGGTTGCCCGCTTATTCCTGAATCTGATGCGCAAGGTGCCATTTGACGATCTACTCAGCATCGAGGAGGTGAATGGCGCACCAGCGCTTGTGTGCTGGAGTGCTTCACAGCTCCAATGGGTGTTGATCCTTGATATTCTCGATGATGCTATTGTGGGATTGTACAGTATTTTGAATCCTGACAAGCTGGTTTTTCTACAACACCAATTGGAGTTGCAGCAAGAAAAATCTGGTTGATGCTTCAGCTATCAATTAGATGTGAAGCGGGAAAAATGTGTTTGATGCTTCAGCTATCAATTAGATGTGAAGCGGGAAAAATGTGTTTGATTGGGCTGCGTAATTATACAGCCCAGGTCGGGCCAGCGTTCTTGTAGCAATGTACCTAGTGCACGTATCCCCCATTGCTCACCAGTGGCGTGGCCGATCACGGCTACGGCCATGCCGGTCTCCTGGACCGCCTTGCGGGCGGGTTGACGGAATTGGCCGGTGATATAGAGCTGTACACCCTGGGCGGCGGCTTCCCTGATGAGCTGGTCATTCATCGCACCTACGATGGCAATGCGCTGAATTTTCTCGGCATGTAGCTGGTGTGTCTCTGGGGGAATGGCGAACGTGTTTGTAAGTGTTGAGACAAAACTATGAAGGGATACTGTAGGAATATCGCCGAACATTCCATAAGGGATCGTGTCTCTGAAGGCAAATGGGATTGGATTATGCATTCCTAGTTGTGTGGCCAGAGGTGGATTGAAGCCAAAGGTGAGCATGAGGTCAAAGGAGAGATGGTAGGCCAGGATGCCAATCTCTGATGGAAATGTTGCTAACTTGATTTTCCAGGGACGGTGCAGAAAAAGCGCATCGAGCTCTTGCTCGCTTGCCCATTGTCCAATTCCGGCCCATGGTTCGATGGCCAGCCCGATGCGGCGAATGGGATCTTTGCCTGATCGGTAGATACCATGTTGATCAGCAGGAAAGCGCGTAACCTCTAGATACTGATCTAGAAAAAGAGCGATTGCTTCAAGTTTTGGATAAAACATCATGTAAATTCCCTTTCCGATCTTGCCATTTTAAAAAAAGATGTCAAAATTGGAAGAAATCGGGGAATATATCATTCAGTGTGGACGTTGTATATAGTGTATGACATCAAAAAGAATTGTAGCGCTTCTGTGAGAAATGGTTTCTTCGAGCGTCAATCTGTGGAGAGATGTCAACACAGGAGCACAAAAATATGAGACTTTATGTTGGTGGACTACCTTATCAGACCGATGAGCAGGAACTGCGTGATGTGTTTGGTCAGATTGGCAATGTTACTTTTGCAACAGTTATCACAGATCGTGAGACAGGCCGTAGCAAAGGTTTCGGATTTGTAGAATTTGAAGATGATGATCAGGCTCGCGCCGCGATCGATCAGCTGAATGGTTCTATGCTGGGCAACCGCACAATCACGGTAAACGAAGCTCGTGAGCGTCCTGCTGGTGGTGGTGGTAACCGCGGTGGTGGTTACAATGACCGTGGCGGTCGTGATCAGGGTGGTTATCGCGGTGGTCGCTACTAGTTAGCGGTATTTGCGAACTAACAAAGGAGAGGTCAGTCAAAGACTGATCACTCCTTTTTTTATAGATTTTTTTAAGCGATCTTGACGACAATAGCGGTAATATTGTCGGGTCCACCGGTTTCATTGGCGCGCTCAATCAATTTTTTTGAGCTCTCTTCCGGCGTATTATTTTCCACAATCAAGCGCATCTCTGTTTCTGAGATCTGACCATGCAGGCCGTCCGTACAGAGCACCAGTATATCGTCTGTTTTGACCTGGATGGGATCGCTGATATAGATCTCTTCTTGATGCTTGGTACCCAGGCAGCGAGTAATAACATTACGAGAAGGGCTTGTTAAAGCTTCCTCGGCAGTCATATTTCCTTTCAATACTTCCTGCGCTACCAGGCTATGATTTTCGGCCAGTTGCTTGATCTCCTGATCCGTAATCAGATAAGCCAGGCTATCGCCTACATTGGCGATATAGAGCGTGTGCTGTTTAACCACCATCGCGACACAGGTCGTGCCCATGCTTTTACCTTGTAGTTCAGGATTTTCCTTGATTTTGGCCTGACATATTTCGTAGATGACGGTATTGGCCTGCTGCATAGCGTTACCGAGTGCTGTTGGAATATCATCTGAGGTATCCTGATAATAGACCTCGCGAATCGTGTTCACGGCCAGTTCGCTGGCGAGCTCGCCATATGCATGTCCACCCATACCATCTGCAACGACGAAGAGGGCGCCCTTATCATTCATAATGGAAGCGTTATCTGGTAATACTGCAAGCAAATTATCTTCATTTGTAGGACGGCTACGACCGATATCAGTAAGCTGTGCAACCTGTAATTGTAGAGGGGCATTAAGCATATGATACTCCTTATCGTGTAGAACCAGTTTTCTTAATTGAAGAAATTGTTCAATAGTAACGCTTTTCACAAAATCATAAAAGACGGTACTCCAGAAAGGGAAGAGCCGCAATGTTCCGCCATCGTCTATCTCTTCGCGATAGCAATCCCGAAAGGTCTGGACCATTTCCTGTCCATATTCCTGCCTGAACTCAGATGGATAGGCCAGGAGAAGCCATTGATAGAGCCGTTCGGAACAGGATTGCATCCAGTGGAATGACGCCATACTTTTAAGCCTCTCCTTGTAATAGATGTTTCATCTGAGCGATGCTGACCAATTGTTCCAGCCGCCTGGCTTCAGCGCGTACAACGCGCTGACCAAAATCGGTCAAGCGATAATAGCGACGGCGTTCATCATCCAGATCAGGATCGGGTCGTGTGCCCGATTCCTCTAGCAAGCCATCCGCCATCATACGTTTGATCGAGCCATACAGCGTGCCTGGACCCATATGCACCTGACTATTGGTGCGCCGTGTGACCTCCTGCATGATTCCATAGCCATGGCGCTCCTTATCGGTTAACGCCAGCAGAATATGAAAGACCGCAGGTGTCAGTGGCAATAGGGATTCCGGTTCGCCTTTGTTCTTTTTGATAATCCTCTCTCCTGCTTCAATTGTTTGTGTATATCTGTTGCGGATATATCCGTTAGTGATATAGTAAACTGAAAATAGGCACTTGTCAAGTGGTTGCATTCTTTTTGCTGTACCTGTTATCCGGTACAAGTTTTCTACATAGCAACATCTAAGAGGATAAAAAATGGAGCGCTGGCCACAGCCAGCGCTCCATTTTTTATCGCTAAAATAAGCGAGTCATTTAATCTAAACAATGCTACGAACAAGACCACCATCTACCCGTAGCGCGGCCCCACTGATCGCTGAGGCAAGAGGACTGGACACGAAGGTGACAAAGGCCGCGACTTCCTCAGGTTGAATTAAGCGTTCTATTAGTGATGTGGGACGATTTTCCTGCATAAATTTGTGCTCGGCTGCTGCTGGTTTTTCATCAGGAAACAATGATTTGATGAAATCGGAGACG
This sequence comes from Dictyobacter alpinus, assembly GCF_003967575.1. Taxonomy (NCBI): domain Bacteria; kingdom Bacillati; phylum Chloroflexota; class Ktedonobacteria; order Ktedonobacterales; family Dictyobacteraceae; genus Dictyobacter; species Dictyobacter alpinus. The sequence goes on along the minus strand of NZ_BIFT01000002.1, from coordinate 1,368,487 downwards.
CCTTCTGTTTGTGTAGAACCTGGGAGTACTGTATTTACCGTTACATTGGTGCCTCTGGCTATCTCTGCCAGGCTGCGTGAAATTGAGAGCTGCATGGTTTTGGTGGCGCTATAATGGGCCATTTCGGGTGCGGGCGAGACGGCTGATTCGCTGGCAATAAAGATGATTCTGCCCCAATGTTTCTCCATCATGTGCTTCAGGTAGTAGCGACAGAGCCGCACTCCGCTCATGATATTGGTTTCAAATATTTTCTGCCACTGCTCATCGCTGGTATCGAAGAAATCCACTGCTTCAAAGATGCCCATATTATTTATCAAAATATCTATGTCTGGCTGTTCGTGAATAGCTTTTTGACAGCCTGCGCTGGTGCTCAGATCGGCTACCACGGTCACAAACGTTCCCTGTGGATTTCTGCTCTGAAGTTCTTGCAAGGTTTTCTGTGCCGATTGTTCTGAACGTCCATTGAGGATAACAAAGGCTCCTTCACGTGCGAAGGATGCGGCAATAGCTTTGCCTATGCCCATTGTAGATCCTGTGACGAGTACCTTTTTGCCTTGTAATTGTAGATCCATCATCTGGCTCCTATCAGTGATTGTGTGAGAACATCTTGTCTGATAGCACGACTGATGGCTTATGTTCGTTACTCAACCAGACGTTGGTGGCTGGTGTTTTGTCAAAGTTTGTTTGATGGGTTGTTCGCCCGCTACGCGGGCGGTATGGGGGGAGAGATGCCGGGGGCACGGCCCCCGAACCCCCAGTCAAGGGGCTTGCCGCTTGATCATGCCCCCGGCATGCTCGCTTGCATCCCCGCTTTTTAATTCAGAGAGAGGGATGTCGGGGTACTGCTCCGACTCCAGCCAAGGGGCTGGCTGCCCTTTACATCCTTTCTTTTCTAGAGTGTTATTTTGATGTATTGAGCAGCTTGATGGGCCAGACCCATGATACTGAGCATAGGATTGACTCCGCTGGCAGCTGGAAAGACGCTGCCGTCACAGACAAAGAGGCCCTGGATGCCATGGACCTGGCTATGGGCGTCGGTTACTGACTGTGTGGGATCATTGCCCATACGGCATGTGCCCATCTGGTGGGCGCTATAGACGATCAAGCGATTGACACCCAGACCATTACGTTCTAGCTGGCGATCAAAGGTGTTCCAGGCGCGTTTGCTATCAGCATCAATCTGCTGGCGTGAAAGCTGGCTACGCTTGCTTTGAATCGATACAACCTCGGTAGCGCCGGCGGCAAAATGGATGCGGGCAGCCTGACGCATACCATGTAAAAGATGTTGGCGATCAAAAACTGAGGTAACGTACTCTATGACCGGCTCTCCATGACGATCCAGGGTAATTTTGCCTTCGCCTTTGTCGCGGGTTAGAATGATGAACGTAGCGAGATGAGCTATCTTTGCCATCGTTTTGCGATAATCACGGGCGCCGTGCCAGGCTGTTCCCATGCCCAGGAGACCAGGATGGGTGGGCGGTACCTCTAGTTTATAGCCATAGCTACCATGTAAATGTCCAAATTCATCACTGTATGCCGACTGCATAACTCCCTGCCAGGGATACACTTTGTCTGGATAATGTCCTGCGATAGTGGTGGTTGGATGCAGGTGAAGGTGCTGGCCGATATGTTGATTGGTCAGACCCGAACGTAACAGTATGGCTGGTGAGTGGAGGGTTCCGGCGGCCACAATAACTGTGCGGGCATGAATCGTTACCTGATGATGTTTGCCTGTTTCAGGATCTTTAACGATAGCCTTGACGCCCACAGCTTTGTTCTGCTCAAGCAGGATCCGTTCAGCACTACAATGGACAATAATGCGGGCCCCCTGCTCATAAGCATCTTGTAAATAGGTCTTTAAAGTGGATTGTTTGCAGCCATAGCGACAGCCAAAGCCACAGGTGCCACAGCGCTGCTCACAGCCGACCGCATTGCGGCGTAAACTGTCCGCATGATAGCCAAGTGTTTTAGCTCCATCAAAGAGTAACTGATTCTGGCGATTATGCGCGCTATTGGCAGTATTGATACTGATACGCTGCTCAATAGCCGAGAAGCTTTGCTGTAAAGTGGGTCCAGTAAATACATCCTTGAGGCCTGATGTTTCTTCCCATTCGGATAAAATAGCGGGTGGAGTCCGAAACGATGTATCCCAGTTGACAATAGTTCCGCCACCTAACGTGCTGCCAGCTAGAATGGCTACGCCAACATCTTTAGTGGTGAGGGAGCCACTCTTCAGATAGAGGTCGGACATAGATTGGGCTTCCTGTAACGTAAAGTCGGCCTCACTATGATAGCCGCCCTTTTCCAGCACAATGACATTTTTGCCGGCCAGAGCCAGTTCACCTGCTACCACGCCGCCACCCGCGCCAGAACCGATTACGACCGCATCACATTCCAGGATACTATCCTGTGTGATCTCATATGGCTTGAGTGGACGTGGCACAGATGGTGGAGGCTCAGCTGCTTGATAATCCAGTGCCTCCCAGCTGGGATTATGGCCGTGTGGATCAGGCGTGGCAAAGAAGAGAAAGCCACTCAAGCGTTTCAGTACTTGATATCCCTGTCGTAGCTGTGCCAGAGAACTATGGGCCATCGCCAGTAAATATTTTTCTCGCTGCTCCTGTGTCAGTTCATTAAACGCGCCAAATTTTCCCGCCAGCAGTAATCCAGTCGCAGGACTTTGAAGTAATGCCAGCAAACGGTGAAAATCGGCCTGGGATTCCTCGTTTTCCTGTCCCAGCGTTTCCGCAATCAATAGCGCCAGATGTAAATCACTGGCTTTACTCTGATAGTACATTACCGTAGCTGGTGAGGCTCCTGGCGGGGGAGTGAGGGATGGAAAAAATGTATCACAAATAATCTCTAATAGTCGTAACTCGCTAGCAGAGAGCCAGTCTGCTCCTCTGCCTGGCCGGGTCGTGTCTGGTGAAGATGAGGTGACCTCCATGACGCCTCCTTTTGAGCTGTCATAGCTTACAAGCTGTTATCTCATTGAGCACTAACGTCAAGTATAGCATATCGTGAGATAGGCACCTGTAGCTTATGACAACTCAAATAGTCTGTTCCAGGTGACGATGCGTTGACTATTATTCCAGCACATCCCTTGGATAGAGCAGTTTGGCCTGCGCGCTTGTGGCCAGATCAATGTTACGTGTGACAAATGGTGTCTGCCGAGAGGTGGTTGCTAGAACATCACCATCGGGATCAATGATGACGCCATGGCCTGCAAATAAGTGTTCATCGACGCGGTTAGACGAGAGCACAAAGGCTCCGGAGGCAATCGCCGCCATACGGATCGCGACCATCCAGCGCTCAATATTCAGCGAAGACGCACGTGGTACCGCGATGATATTCGCTCCCTGCCGCCCATAATATCTGGCCCACTCATTAAACATTACTTCTGTACAGATCAAAAAGCCGATCTGCATATCCTGCACATGTGCCAATGAGAAATCGCGTTGATTACGATCAAACCAGTTACGCTCATAGAAATCTTCCTCATTGGGAAAATAATATTTATCGTGAATCCCTTGATATCCTTCTGTCTCAGTCCAGGTGAAGGCTCGATTAAAATGGTGTCCTTCCTCAGTCACCAGACGTGTTCCCAGAACGGTGGCTGGAGCCAGAGATAGTAACTGATCCATCATGGCATCATGTTCAGCCTGTGCTTGCTGCCAGATCTGCCCATCAAACTCAGGTGTCCTGGCAAACCACCTGACGAATGGTAACTCTGGCAAGAGCAGCAGATCACTCTGCTGCTCTTGCACATAAGCGACCAGATCTTTCCAGGCCGATACAAACGCATTACGATTATCGGGTAGTTCACAAACAGTTACTTTCATTTTTGTTTATATGTCCTCCCATGGATGAAAAAGCGTGGCATTTATTTTAAGCTCATCATACATTATCAATAAACCTCTGACCAGAGCATTTATTATGCATAATGCGTATGGGAGTCATTCTTTCCTTTAAGCATTGGGAGAAGTGGCCTGTCCATCTGGCGAATGCAGGACATGGTTGAGGCGGTACCTGATAATCTGCCTTGCCTCCTCCATCATTTCATGCACGATATCGGCGGCAGGCTTAACCTCATTGATCAACCCGGAACACTCGCCAGCGGTAAAGCACATTTCTTCCCAGTCGCCAGTGGTATCGGGAGTAGGCAGGAGCGCTGAGAACTTTGGTAGCGGCACCTCCTGGCCTCCAATGCGCGTCTGCCCGATAAATGTCGTAGGATTAGGATCATAGACAACTCTGGTCTCCTGGCCAGCCCACTCTTCAACCACACGATTACGAATAACGCGCATCGGTTGATGGGGCCACTCAGGTCCAAAGATCGTTGTGCGAACCGTATCAGCCCCCTCGGCTGCGACGATGCGCTTCTTATATTCTTCGTTGGCGTATGCTTCCTGGCTGGCCACCATGCGTGTGCCCACCCAGACCGCCTCCGCACCGAGTGCCAGGGCCGCCACTACCCCTCTCCCATCGGCGATGCCTCCTGCCGCGATAACAGGAATAGGAGCAATAGCGTCCACAACAGCGGGGATGAGCGTAAGGCTTGTTGCTGTACTACGATTGTGTCCTCCTGCCTCCGATCCCTGCGCGACCACGGCATCGACGCCACTGCGAACAGCCGTGCGTGCCTCGGCGAGCGAGCCAACCTGCATCCATACCTTTATGCCCGCTGTATGCAAACGCTGAATAAAGGTCTCGGGAGGATCGCCCCAGAAAAAGCTGACGACTGCGACCTTTTCCTCAATACATACCGCTATGTGTGGCTCGCCAATAAATGGCGTAATGAAGTTGACCCCAAATGGGCGTGTGGTCATTGACCGCGTCATATGGATCAGCGTACGTAAGTCATCGGGTGGCACCAGTGAGGCGCCCAGCGTACCCATACCGCCCGCATTAGAAACGGCGGCTACCAGTGGAGGCATTCCAATAAAGGCCATTCCAGCCGACACAAACGGCAACTCGATCCCATACTCTTCGGTCAAGCGTGTGCGTAACATCTCTTGCTCCTTCTATAGCTATGGATGCTATGGCTTTTTTTAACCTTCTTCTTATCTTACCTGGTGCTGCTGCACATTGGGTACGGCAGGAGTGGTAATAGAATAGCAGCTAAAAACATATTTCTAGTATTACTTCGATTTCAAGTTACAACCTATCAACGCATAGCACAACAATTTTATCGGTTGTGTTTATTGAGATATTGTGACCCTGATGGGAGAAACGCTTAACGACCATTAGGCGAGAAACAGATAAACCTTCTCGTAACAAAAAAATGGGTAAGATTACCGATGAGCATAACGTGCTGTTGCAGGTATATTAGGCCTATAGCAAATATGGAATGAAGAGGAATATGCAGAGCAACTGATTACACTTGAAGGAGAAGAAATATGAGTATCAAGAATCTACTTGTGCGGCTTGCAGGCATTACTACTGCCGTTATGATTTGTTTGTTGAGCCTGACAAATATGGCATCGGCAAGCGCTGCCCAACCATCATTCATCTCACCTACTGGCACGACCACAGGTTGTGCTTTTTTAACGAACAACGGGCACTTCCTTACCGCAATGAACGGAGGTGGAGGTACAACAGACTCTATTCGTACCAACGAGACGAGTATCCGGTCATGGGAGAAATTCTCCATAGTTGGCCTTGGGACCACAGGATACGCCATCCAAACGAGCAACCATAACTGGCTTACCGCTGTAAACGGTGGAGGTGTGGGTCTTGGGTCTACCGACGCCATCCATACCAACGCGACGGTCACCAGGTCATGGGAGATCTTCCAACTGGTTACCCTCTTTAGCGCCAACCAGTACGCCATCCAAACGAGCAACGGAAACTATGTCACCGCTGTAGACGGAGGTGGAAGAAAGAGCGAAACCATTCACACTGATGCGACAAGACTTGGATCATGGGAGATCTTCACGATCACCTGCGGTCACTAAGGTGAACATAATAGCTTTTGCATAAATCACATGTTATAAGGGCCAGTGGCTCCCTCCTCTTCTTTGAACCATATAAGCTTGATCCATCACACTACGAGTTACCTCGAATGTAAAGAACGAGCGTTCTGACTCCTCGTTTCTCTTCTTCCTCCTTTTGGGCACTGCAGCAGGCGGCGCCCAAAAGGAGGAAAAGGGTTTTTGGGATAAAATCGCCGCACCCCCGATTTTGGCCTTGCGAAGCAGGGCAGAGATATTTGAATTCGAAAGTATCCTGAATAGCTATGCTTTATCGCTTATACTATAGAATAGCTAGGAGCTAACGAGCGCTGCAAAGAAGCTCTTTGCTTGAGGCTTTGTGCTCAATAATTTTCTTATAGTGCTAGATTCTAGCCACCCTATCTGATATATGAGGGGCATGTTCAATGCGAGTTGACGCGTGTTTGTTAGGATAGGATATTATAGAACTGAGAGCAAAAATAGAAAGATGTAAAGGTTGAGATACTATGTTACAGAAAGTAGAACACGGTAGCATTTTCCCACGTGAAGATGGAAAGATCATAGATGAGCATTTTGGCGTTTTGAATACCGCGCAAGACGCATTTAGTCTGGCGCACATGTTCGCGCCGCCAGCCTGGCGTGAGCCTGCGCAGATCGCCGAGTTTGATGAAGTCGTCATCGGAGTCCAGGGCAAACTGGCAATCGAAGCCGACGGTCAACGCGTCGAAATTGGAGCCGGCGAAACCTGTCTGGTCAGTCGCGGTACCCGCGTCATCTACAGCAACGCCAGCGCAGAAACCCAATGCGAATACTGGTCCCTCTGCATGCCAGCCTTCCGTCCCGAACGCACCCAAATGGAAAGCTAGATAGCCCAGCCCCCGGATGAATACAATTGTGTTAACCCCATACACAACTGTATTCATCCACCCCTACCCCATGGAGGGTATCACGGCACTTATACCATCCCTGACCCATGGAGGGTATCACGGCACTCATACCATCCCTGACCCATGGAGGGTATCACGGCACTCATACCATCCCTGACCCATGGAGGGTATCATGACACTCATGCCATCCCTGACCCATTGAAGGTAGCGGGCGGCTGCGGCCGCCCGCTACCCTCAACTCCCCTACCTCGCGCCGTAGGCGCGAGCCATCAGCGAGTGACATTCTATATAATATTAGCCATTAACTGACATTAGTACCATAAAAGGGCAAAAAGTTATGCATCTCACCCCATCTCGTTGCAAAATTTAAATGAAATAATAATTTTACTGGTGGACTTGTATCACTTATTTTTATATTTAGAAGTCACAGAAGAGAGCTCAAAATCGATGAAATGGTACCCTTACGGACATGATTTTGGTAATGCCGAAATAGGTGGTGTTACCGTCATAAATGGGAAGACCGTATCGCTGAGTATACCGACCGCCTTTGCCAAAGTTGACACAACCGCATTACGCAATCTGGGTGTCAATGTCGATCAATCAAATGTGCATGTAATGCAGTTTGAGGAGGAAGAGGCGGCCTATGCAATTGGCGACCTGGCATTGCAGCAGGCAGTCGAAGTTTACCATGGACGTGGAGATATTCAACGCTATGCTAGCCGCTTCAGTTTACGTGGTCTACTCACCATTGCCGCAACTTTGATTCCTGATGCTGAATTTGGTATTTATGTTGTTACCGGCCTACCCGCTGAAACCTATATCAAAAATGCTGCCCTGCGTTCAGCAATCAAAGAATCATTGGATGGAACCTATACATTCACATTAAATGATGAATCGACCCCACGCCGTGTTGTAGTCGAACTGGCTACCGTGGTGATGGAAGGTGCGGGCGCACTGATCGCTTACAACGAGCGCTCAAGCAATAAAATGACTGAGAGCGCGGTCATTGATATTGGTGGACGTACCACCGATCTTTATGTGGCCCGTGGCCAGGTGCCCGTGGTCGAATATTGTAAAGGTAAACCAGTCGGGGTAGAAATGGCTACCCAGATGGTGATGGATTCCTTTGAGAATAAGTACGATCGACCGCTTTCCTTGTTTGAGTCTCGTGAGATCATGCATGCCTACGCGGCCCAGGAACAAGGAGAGATTGCGCGCTATCCCGAGATCTCCTCATATGGTCAGACGATTGGTCATTATGATTTAGAGCGTCTGGTCAAGGAAGCAGTCGCACAGGTTGGTAGTGAGATCGTGTCGTTTGTGGCGTCCGCCTGGCGACAGAGCGATCGTGACGCCGTTGCAGCCAGTTTTAAGCCGGTCCTTAATATTGGTGGTGGCGTCTTCTACTTTTACAGCTTCCTCAAAAAACGTATTCCTCATCTCTCCCGGCCTGATGATCCCGTGCATGCAAACTGTATTGGGTACTGCACACTGGCAGGTCGTCTCTTGATACGCAAAGTGCAGACCGGAAGTGCTACCAGCAGTAGCAATGGAAGCGCCGCCAATATTCGTATATTTTAGTTCATAGAGTAGAGAGTTTAGTCATATGACACAATCTTCATCAGAGAAATTCCTACATTTCACAGTTGGTCTGTTGAAGGACTCTGAAGCATTAGAGGCATTGAGGCAAGATGCTGTCAAGCATCATATGATTGATAATCCCGGACAACTGATAGCTTTACGTTTGACCGAATACTATGAGATGATGAATCAGGGTATTGTACAACCAGTTGTGCGTGTCCCTGCGGTTATGACCCCTGCCGCCCCTGAGGTGACACAGAAGCCAGAGGCTGAGAAACCTACACGTATGCAGCCACAAGCGCCAGCCGCGCCGCAGGCACCCACGCGTCTGGGATCCATCTCAGCGTATGAGAATGCGCCCGTACGTCAGCCAACTGGCCGTATGCGGGCAATTGTACCAGATACCGAATCAGTCGTTTCTACGTCCACCAATGCCGAGCAGAACGCTGATGATGCCGCCGACTACTGGTCAATCCTTTAAAGGATTGGTAGCAGCATCAAGCATAAAAATGGCGATCGTTACTGTTAACAGTGACGATCGCCATTTTTATGAATTGCAGCAGTACTTCAACATATTGGTTGCAAGAGTTATGTTCGTGGCTCATCTGGCACCATAATTTTATGTAAGATAGGACTGACAAACTCGCTGGCCAGACAATCCATATGAATAATATCCCAGAGCTGGCCGCGCATAAATTTGGCCTGCCGCCGCCGACCATATTCTTTGAAACCAGCTTTTTTATAGGCATGCTGGCCCGCCAGATTATATTCCCAGGTTTCAAGATTAACACTGTGCAGACCAATAACCGTAAAGGCATAATCGAGCATTAAACGCGTGGTCTCAGTTCCATAACCACGACCACGATATTCGGCTTCCCCGATTTCAATCCCAAAGCCGGCACTGCGATCGCGATAATTAATGTTATCCAGTTCGGTCCGACCGATCGGCGTCATCGTGGCACGATCATAGACGGTAAACAAGGCCGCATGGCGCACTTTTTCTTGCTCTACATCTTTCTCAAAGTAGGCTTCTATCTCCTCCATGGTGGAGGGACGAGGAATATACAGGGTACGCAGGACGGCAAAATCGTTGATCCAGCGATGGTAGAGCGGTATCAATTCCCGACGAATAGGACCCAACGCCACCTTTTCACCGACAATATTGATCACAGGCGCATCATTTACTTTTTGTGGACTATTCATGTCTCTTTAGCTCCTATACTTACTTTTAGCTCTTTTCAAGTATAGTTTATATGTCAATATTGTACGCATGTATTTGTGATTTTGATGCATATCGTTGAAAGAGTATGTGCTGTGATAGTAAAGCGTAATTGCGTTACTCGCCATTCTCGCACATTTCATTGAGGCGTCGCCGTAGGAAGGCTTGCTCGACAGTATTCTGCGTCAGACTTAATGCTTGCTGATAGGCCTGGCGGGCGGCAGACCAGTCTTTGTTGCGACGTAACAGATCGGCGCGGGCGGCGTGAAAGAGGTGGTAGTTTTGCATACTGGCTGTGTCTAATTCTGCGAGTAGTTCGAGACCCCGCTCAGGAGAACTGGCCATGGCTATCGCCACCGCCCAGTTGAGCCAGATTACGGGTGAGTTGTTATGCTTGATCAGCGCGGCATAGAGTAGCGTGATCTGCATCCAATCAGTGTCTTCAGGACTGCTGGCTCTGGAATGTAAAGCGCTGATAGCCGCCTGAATCTGATAGGGACCGGGTTTTCGAGCCATGAGGGCCTGATCCAGAATCATGATACCTTCTTGTATCTGCGCTTGATCCCATAAGCTACGATCCTGTTCTTCAAGGATGATTAGCTCTCCGGCGGGACCACTGCGTGCTTCGCGCCGGGCGTCATGTAGCAGCATCAATGCTAGCAGGCCAGCGACCTCAGGATGTTCTGCCGTATGCGGGACCTGTTGCAACAGCGATGCTAGCGCTCTGCACAGGCGTATGGCCTCACTACAGAGTTCGTTGCGCTGCAGCGTCTGGCCCTCGCTGGCGATATAGCCTGCATTGAAGATAAGATAAAGCACCATCAACACACCATTGAGGCGTTCCTCCAATTGATGGACCCGGGGTACCGAGTAAGGGATGCCCGCATCCCGAATTTTGCGCTTGGCGCGCACAAGTCGCTGGGCCATGGTACTTTCAGGAACCAGAAACGTATGGGCAATCTCTGTAGTTGAGAGTCCACCTAACGTTTGGAGTGTCAGGGCCACCTGAATATCTTGATTGAGGGCAGGGTGGCAGCAGGTAAAGATCAATTTGAGTCGTTCATCGGGAAAGAAATCTTCAGTTCCAAATGTAGTCGCATCATCGTAGAGGGTGCCCAGTAATTGAGCTTCGGCCTGTTTCTGGGCCAATACCTGCATACGGCGTAGACGATCAATCGCTTTACGCCGGGCGGTTACCAGGAGCCAGGCCGCAGGATTTGCCGGTATCTCATCCTGTGTCCAATGTTCCATCGCGCTGAGGCAGGCCTCCTGCAGAACGTCCTCGGCCAATTCGAAATCGTGTAAGTGGGCAATCAAGGTTGCACGCACACGACCGCCTTCTTGCCGAAAGATGTGATCCAGTTGTTGCTGAACATCGGTCGCCATAGTGTGCCTCCTGTAGAACATATCTACTTACCATTGATAGTATCATCACGTAAAAGGAAAAGGATATAGCCTATAAAGCTACATCCTTTTCCTTTTACGCTGGCTACAAATTTAATTCCACTCGACAATCGGGCGAATCTCGATAGAGCCATCAGTCGCATTGGGTACTTTAGCGGCAATCTCAATGGCTTCATCCAGGTTTTCTGATTGGATGATATAAAAACCGCCCAGTTGCTCCTTTGTCTCAGCAAAAGGACCATCGGTCGTCAAAACTTTGCCCTGGCGTACACGTACCGTCGTAGCGGAAGAGGTTGGATGCAGAGCTTCACCACCAAGTTGTACTCCACGCTTCTGGATCATTGAGGTGAAATCATTATATGCAGTCATCTCTGCCTGTTTTTCTTCGGGGCTCCTATTTGCTAGTTCCGCTTCGTTGCCATAAATGAGTACTAGATAGCGCATGCAGACTCCTTTTAATCCCAGGATCTTATCCTGATATTTGTACGAGGCCAACACTAATTGTTGTTCTCGTGAGAATAACGAATGGATACTGGTGAAATCGACACTTTCAATGACAAATTCGAACGAAATTTCGACTGCATCCACAAATCCTTTGTCAGACCGCCATGACAAGATGTTGCTGGTTAACTAACGTTAGTATTGTTATAATGTAGGCGGTTGAGCAATTTTATAAAGATGAAAAGGTGGGCGATTACATGGCTCTTTTTAATGAAACGCTGGTGGACGAGATTATGGCACAGGTGCGGCAGCATTATCAGGAACTTGCGGTGGTGCTGGGGATGCAGACTGGACTGGCGGGTGGGAACCAGGATACTTTGGGCGATGACCTCAGATTATTGATTCAGGTGGCTAACGGGGAATGTACGCGTTCTGTAGAGATGATGCATCAGGTTGAGTCCGCGCTGGATCGCGTGATGCAGACGTTGACGGGTAATGCTTTACAGATCCATGTACAGTTGCCGGACGCATTCTGGAAAACGGATACCGGTATTCTGCTCTCACGGACGCGCTGGTGGATCTCAGCAGACGATTTGATTACAATCAGTACTGCGGCGGCGCTGGCGTTTGGTGAGAATACCCAGGCCAATCGGATGCGCATCGTACGGGCCATGGACAAAGGTTTGCTGGAATGGGTGCCAGATCCTTCGGTAGTCAATCCGCAGCAGAATAAGCGTGTGTTGCGTCCACAGGTAGAACGCCTGCGGGATCAGCGTAGCTTGCCTGAATAGATTGTTGTTTCTACATGGCTAACGATTCCTACTTCTGCTACAATGCATAAAGATATATATTGTTATATGCTGGTAGTGTAATTCCAGAGAACGAGAAAGATCGCGATTATGACGAAGGAACGAGATCTAAAGCAGATTCGGAATGCGTGTAGCCGCTCATTGGCGGGACATTATCCGCAGCCGTTAGCAGATATTTTGCATGGGTTGGCTGAGACGGTGCGGGACGGTGAAGCTCCTGATATGTATGGTAGCGGAGAAATTATTCGGGATTTTGAAGCTGAGGTAGCTCAATTGCTTGGTAAAGAGGCGGCCGTCTTTATGCCCAGTGGTACGATGTGTCAGCAAATCGCTTTGCGTATCTGGACTGATCGTCGCCACCTGCCACGGGTTGGCTATCATCCAACTGCGCATCTAGAACTGCATGAATTTCAGGCCCCCCAACGCTTGCATGGATTAGAGACGGTATTAATTGGCTCTCCTTATCAACTTATGACCCTTAATGATCTGCAAGCCGTTGCCGAGCCGCTGGGCGCTTTGTTGCTGGAGTTGCCGCAGCGTGAAATTGGTGGACAACTTTCCAGTTGGGATGAATTGACAGCTATAATTGACTGGGCTCGTGAGCACAATATGGCTACTCACCTGGATGGAGCACGTCTCTGGGAATGTAAACCTTACTATCAGCGCGACTATGCTGAAATTGCTGGCCTGTTCGATAGTGTGTATGTCTCTTTCTATAAGATCCTGGGCGGTATTGCTGGAGCTATTCTAGCTGGACCTGCTGAGATGATTGCCGAGGCGCGTATCTGGCAACGTCGTCAAGGTGGTAATCTGAGCCGGCTTTATCCTTATGTCTTAGCCGCTCGGAAAGGCCTGACTGAACGCTTATCACGGATGGACGCCTATCATCAAAAAGCCAGGGCCATTGCCGCCGCGCTGGCTGGCTTTCCTCAGATCGAGATCTTGCCAGCCGTTCCTCAAACCAACATGATGCATGTCTTTATACGCGGCGACCGTGAGCAGTTGACCGAAGCGGCCCTCGACATCGCTGAGGAGACTGGTACCTGGCTCTTTGGACCTCTCGTGGCCACCCAACTGCCAGCCTACCAAAAATTTGAACTAACCGTCGGTGATCCATCGTTGGACCTGAGTACTGACGAAATAGTTACTTTATTTGAAAAGCTATTTGCGAAAGTAGAAGCCGCCCGTTAGCTGTATTGAAGTCTGCAGCTTTTTCATGTATTCTTTTCAGAGACTATTCAGAAGAAAGATTTTCAACCAAACGAAAGTGAAAAAACATGTCCGACGAATCCGAGATGGAAGAGCAATTTATTTCTCCTTTACAGAAGCAAGGAGAAGATAATGAGGAGCGTATTGCCCGCTTACTGCGCGCTGGAAGTGTACGCGATCTGATTACGGAGGCCCACTTCTGGTTGGGCTACTATCAATGGCATAATGACGCTGTGGAAGCGTTGCCTATTGCGATGTCGCTCTTAGAGTGTGCCTCTGAAAAATCCGTAGATTAATTGTTCACGGGTCTTGCATTTATGCTTATGTATTCAGGATGTATTATTTGTACATGCCTGAATACATAAGCATAAACTGTATATGGAAGTAGCTATGTTTGTACTATGAGAGTTGCTCTAGCGTTATCCATGCTAATTTATACACCAGTGGGGCAACTTCCTCTGGATTACGGGTCTTGCCAGCCAGACTATCAAAACATTCAAAGCTGGTGAGGGTAAAGAGTACATCAATAGCTTCTTCGGCTTTTTCAGGGGGAGGATACCCATAGCGCTCTTGTATACGTGCGACGAGCACTCCAACCCCTCTCCGCCGTCGCTCATCTCGTGAGTGAATGACCTGCTCAAATTCTGGATCCAGCCCAGCCAGGGCGCGGAGCCGCCGTGTTACTAGCCGATCGGCATGCCAGAAATGACCGAAAATAGTGATATATTGCTTCAGTGCATCACGTGGCTCTGGGAGTTGGAACGTGCCAGCCACCTGGGCCATCCCACCGTTTGCAGCCAGTGAATCACACAATGCCTCCAGTAAACCTATTTTAGAGCCAAACTGATGATAGACCGTCATGCGTGCCACATCGGCCTGGCGGGCCACCAGTTCTATTGAAAAATGGGTAAAACCATCATGAGTCATCAGTAACTCACGGGTCGTAGCAATGATACGGCTTCTGGTCTGTTCCGTGTTCGCCTGCCGTTGACCAAGTCGATATGGACGAGGACTCATAAAAAACCTTGACACCTCTCGTAATTTAATTGTATAGTCTGTATATCTAAATTAAATGAGAATTTGTATAGATTGTCTGGCTAATAATAAGGCCGTTTTGAGATTGTTGTAAAGTACCTATCCTATTCAAGGATTTATGCAGCGAAAAGGAAAAAAGCATGATGCAACGACCATTTCGTTTTGGAGTTGTTGGTGGAAGTGCCGCTTCCCGTGAGGCCTGGATTACCTATGCACGTCTGATTGAGGAACTCGGCTACTCGACCCTGCTACTGCCTGATCGGGCGCAGATGGGGCTGGCTCCTTTTGCCTCTCTGAGTGTAGCCGCGACCGCAACCAGTTCATTGCGCGTAGGTAGCTATGTTTTTTGTAATGATTATCGCCATCCCGCCATCCTGGCCAAAGAGATAGCCACGTTAGATCTGCTTTCGGATGGACGCTTTGAAATTGGCATTGGCGCGGGCGTTGGTCCTATGGATTATACGCAGATGGGGCTGCCATTTGAATCTGCTGGTGATCGTGTTGGCCGTGTTGAAGAAACGCTCACTATCATCAAGCAATACTTTTGTCAGGAGCGTGTCAATTTTAGCGGCAAATACTATACGATTACCGACCTGCCGGGACTCCCGCATCCAGTTCAGCAGCCGCATCCACCCATCTTCATTGGCAGCGCGGGCAAGCGCTTGCTCTCTATTGCTGCGCGCCAGGCCGATATCATCTCGCCGAACCTTAAATATTCGCCACAAGGAAGCGGTGCAACTGATGTATCGATGGCACAAAAAATCGATTGGCTGCGGGAAGCTGCTGGAGAGCGCTTTGAGCAGTTGGAGCTTTCCCAGGCAGTGTTTAATTATGTGATTACAGATAGCCCTGTCAAGGTCGCGCGTTTAGTTAATGGTCCACCGATGCCAATCCAGCCAACGCCGCTGAGTACCGAACAGGCTATTGAGAGCTTGCTAAAACAGCGTGAAGAACTTGGCTTCTCCTATATTCAAGTTGGTGAAAATCAGCTCGAAAATTTTGCTCCTGTTGTTGCCCGCCTGACCGGAAAATAAGCCTGCTAACCTATCCGTGGTGATGGATGGGTTAGCATTTAAGTCGATGCTGGACCGTAGATACGCAGGGCCATTTCTTCTACTGTTGCCATGACGTCCTTCAGGACTGGTTTATTGGGAAAGAAGAGGACTTCACTGGCAACACCCTGGAAGTCTTCTTCTGTGACATTGAGACCTTTGTAGACGAGTAGGAGAAGATGTGAGCAGTTGGCCGCGCGTACTTTTTCAATCTTGCGCCGCAAGTAATCGGGATGCCAGAAACCGACCAGTTCGACGAGGATACGTCGCCTCTCGTCACGATTATCGACCATGACAAAGTCGGGCACCATGACAGTATCACCAAGGACGAGTAGATCGCTTTCGCGTAGGAGCCTCCATTTGCCGCGCCGCTCGCCAATTTTAGCCGCGAATTCAGCGGCAAAGTCAGCTTCCAGGCGGCTATCAAACTCTCCTGAACGCTTAAAATGGGACTGTAAATTACTGGTATGATCCATCTGATAGTTCATTGCTCCACGACCCTGTGGTGGATACACCTCAGCGTGCATAGACCAATGCTCACAGAGGAAAAGAGCCGGCAAAAAGGCCGCCATCTGCCGTCCATAGCGCAGGGTCGCCCCCACGAATGGTGAGATAGGCCCATCAAGCTCAATGCGATAGCCTCCGCTAGATAGTGGCTGCGCAATAAACATTAATTTGAATAATTTGATGAATTTCCAGATATCTTTGTAATTATCCGCAATCTCGATTGTCAGGTGGGAGGCCCAATAGAGCACACCGCGTGCCAGTTCCAGGTTGTAGCGTGCCAGGAGCATGGTTGGGGTCCAGCTGGGTCCAGTCTCGGTCAGGAGATAGGAGGCATGGCGATCGGCAAAAAGCAATGTTTCAACATCCTCACGGGCCAGCTGAAGATTTTGCGCGACCGATTCTAGCACGCTATCACGTGAAACTGGATGCAGCATATCGCTATCAGGAAAAACAGGTCCATAAGCAAACATTGTCTCACGAACGACTGTAGGAGCGTATGTAGCCTGTACTGGTGTAAAATTCGCGTTATCCACCAGAACTTTCGCCAGGCCGCGCACAAAAATATAATCGATCCGTGCACCGATATAGGCATTCAGAGATTGTTCCCAGACTTCCTGTGAACGCCCGAGATGGGATCGGAACAGATCGATCACTTCACTGGCCGTCTTTTGTCGCTCAGGATCCTGTTGATTCACCATGGCAATGGATATATTTTTACCCTGCAAGCGTAACTGTGGCCGGATCAAGTCACTCGTTAACATCAACTATCCCCTTAGGAACATGACGGCGCTGAACTTTGCTTTCCTCGATGGTTTTGCGCGCCAAGAGCTCAAATAATACTGCTTGTTTTAACTCTTGCTTGCGTAAGATACGACCGAGTCGTTGGATGTACTCACGTTTACTGGAACTCCCACCCAATACGATGGCAATCTTAGCCTCAGGAACATCTATGCCCTCATTGAGGACTTTGGCGGTAATCAGTGCTCGATAGTGGCCCTGTTGAAACGCTTCAAGAATATGTTTTCGTTCAGCCACTCCAGTTTCATGGGTGATAGCAGGAATAAGATATTTCCGTGACAGGTTGTACGCCAGTGTATTAGACTCCGTGAAGATCAAAATGCGTTCCTGTGCATACTCGCGCAAAAGTTGCTCCAGCATAACAAGTTTCTCCTGACAGCCCTCAATAATCTCCCAGATGCGTTGCCGTGCCAGGAGCGCCTGACGCGCTTGTGGATCATACGCCGATAGTCGGAAAAGTTCCTGGAGCCAATGCGGTCCATGGCGACCCCGTAAGCGTTGTTCACGAATATATGAGCTATAAATAGCGTAGGTAGCATCATATTCTGTGCGCTCTTTGTCGTTCAGATTGACCCGAATCCGTTGCGTACGATAGTCCGCCAGTTGCTTGCCTAATAGCGAATCAATGCGTTTGGTATACACAATTGGGCCTAGCAGATCATCCAGGCGCCAGCGCTCACCGCTCTGTTCAGTATCTTCTGGATATGTGGCCGTCAGACCCAGTCGATAAGGTGCGGGTGTCATCAAGGCCGCCTCGCCCCAGGTCTTCGCCGGAAGATGATGAACCTCATCACAGATCAGTAAGCGAAACTCGTTGCCATGTTCCGCAAGCATGTCTCCGGCTGAGTGGTAGGTTGTTACTGTAATTGGCAAAACGTGCTTTTCCGCATGATAGTACACACCAATTTCGGTCTGGAACATATTTGTCAATACTACATACCATTGATAGAGCAAGCTAACCGTTGGTACCAGCACAAGCGTTGAGGCATTAACCTGCTTGATTGCATGTAAAGCAATAAACGTCTTGCCTGCTCCGGTGGGAATCACCACGCTCCCACGTTTATCTGCTGCTAACCAGGCATCCAGCGCTGCCAATTGATAATCGTGAGGCTCGCGTGGATTATGCAATGACAACTTTAGTCGTTGCCAACGTGGCACCTGATTACGGATTTTTTCTTCTTGTAGCCATGAAAGCACGAGAGGATAATGATAGGCTTCACAGCGCCAGCGCTGGTGAACGAACTGAAATGGAGCCGGCACTTTAAAATTATCGGGAATGCCCTGTAATACAAGCGTGCCGCCCAGAAAGAAGAGTGATGCTTTCATAGTTATACCATAGCAGAGCCTTACGCGCTTGTCTAGAGAGAGAAGATATATCCTTGCTGTCCTTTTTTGCTTTTCACGCCAAATCATATTCGATTTACATGTTTTCACAACTTGAGAAATTTTCCTGGAAACGCTATACTTCTCTTCACGAATAGCGAAGGAGGATTCGCAATGGGAGATACTGATTATAAGCCCGTCCTGAGTCTCTAGAATCCCCCCGATTGATGACAGATATTTTATAATATTCCTGGCCTGCTTTTGTCAGGGCTAAAATTTTATTATGAAGAGCGGACGTGTGTTGTAGACGATGATAGATGTGGTTCAAATGGAGCGGAGTTGATTTTACTTGTTGCGTAGCTGTTCCAGATAGTATGTATGTAGTATTCCAGTACAGGTCAGTTCGTACCTTGTAAAGTAAGGGATCAGCCTTAGCCTTTCTCGAAGTTGCCAGACAAGCATTGATAGCGTTTCCCGGTACTGGCCTTGTTCATTTCCTGATTGTGAACGGCCGCCTGTCTATCCTATGAGGATTCAGGAATAGATAAATATGACGTCATCGCAGGATACCGAGCAAAGGTGGCATCTGGCCACTACTGCATATTTCTAAGAATAAAGGAGAATTGGGTGTGACTAATAGTAAAACATCTCTTTCCGTTGAGGAAAAAAAATCCGCCCAGAATCAGCAGCGTCCGCATTCTCTTGAGAGAGCGCCCCGTGTCTCGACTGGTATTGCAGGTCTCGATGAAATTTTATACGGAGGTCTTATTGAAAAGCGTGCCTATCTGTTACGAGGTGGTCCAGGCTGTGGCAAGACGACCCTTGGGCTGCACTTTTTGACGGAAGGTATCGCTCGGGAAGAGCGCTGTCTGTTTATCACCATGGGTGAGCCAGAAACAGAATTACGAGCCAATGCCGAGGCACTCGGTTTTAATCTGGATCAGGTACGTTTTCTGGATCTTTCACCCAATGCCGCATTTTTCACAGAAATGCAGACCTATGATATTTTTTCTCCTGCGGAAGTCGAACGCGAGCCAGTGACCCAGCAGATCCTTGATCAGATTGGAGAGCTTAAACCTCAGCGTGTCTTCCTGGATGCGATGACCCAATTCCGTTACCTGGCTACCGATGCCTTCCAGTTCCGTAAACAGGTTCTCTCCTTTTTACGCTTCCTGGTTGAGCAAGGTGCCACCGTTGTCTTTACCTCTGAAGGCACGATTGCTGTTCCCGATGACGATCTACAATTTATGAGTGATGGCGTGATGCATCTGCATTTCAGTCCAGAAGGCCGAAGTGTTAGCGTGAGCAAGTTTCGCGGGTCTGACTTCCGCAGCGGTGACCATGCGATACGTTTGACCGATGCTGGCATGCTCGTCTTTCCGCGTCTTTCGCCAGAGGCACATAACAGAAAGTTTGTGAAGGAAACGATTGCTTCTGGTGTTCCAGAATTAGATGAACTGCTCCATGGAGGATTAGAACGGGGCACCATCACAATTTTGACTGGCCCGACTGGAGTTGGCAAGACAACGTTAGGGTTGCAGTTCATGAAAGAAGCCGCCGGACGTGGTGAACGCTCCGTCGTGTATACCTTTGAGGAAATGCAAGAGACGTTAATGCAGCGCTGTGAGTCTGTGAATATTCCAGTGCGCTCGATGGTAGAGCGTGGCACACTTTCAGTCGTACAAATCGAGCCACTCCACTTTACACCTGACGAGTTTGCGCGCATGGTGCGTACAGAGGTAGAGCATCACCGGGCATCTATTGTGATGATCGATAGTATCGCTGGCTATAGCGTATCGTTACGTGGCAGCAATGTTTCTACCCAGTTGCACGCATTATGTAAATACCTGCAAAACATGGGGACCGCCGTCATATTGGTGAACGAAGTCCAGTCTATTGCTGGAGAACTCCAGGTGAGCGATCTGGCGATCAGTTATCTCGCCGATAATATCGTCTTTTTACGCTATCTGGAACTCAAAGGAGAAATCCGCAAGGTGATTGGCGTGCTGAAGAAGCGTCTATCGAATTTCGAACGAACCTTACGTGAAATTGAAATGACGCGTTACGGCATCAAGGTGGGACGCCCGATGACAAATCTGCAAGGTATTCTGACTGGCAGAATCTCTTTTATTAAAGATGCAAACAGGGAGGAGTAATTGTGGAAACCTCCCCACGAACATTACTGCTCGTCAATCGTTTGCCACGCAATCTGCAACTGTTATCAGATTACCTGAAAAAAGAAGGCTATAATACACTTACTGCGAGCAATTATCAGGAATTTGATCAAGCGTTGACCCAGCAAGATAGCATTGCTGGATGCCTGATTGACATTGCTGGTTTTGATGCGGCGATTTGGACACGCTGTGAGAAGCTACGTGCCGCTAAGATTCCTTTTCTGATTTTTTCACCCAACCAGAGCGCAGCCGTCCAGCAGGCTAGCCTCTCTCATGGAGCCAAAGGTGTGATGTTCAAGCCGCTTGTGGTGAAGGATTTGCTTGGCGTAGTCCAGAGCATTCTGGAAGGATAGCATCTGATGAACCACATCCTGCTGCTACTTGATCATAAAACGAATCGTACCTTGCTCTCAGACTGGCTAGGGCAACATTATCAAGTGCTCTCGCCTGAACAAGGTACGATACCTGCGGCCCCTTTTGACCTTTGTTTGATCGATGGACCAGCCCTGGATCGCCTTTGGAAGGAAATACGCCAGCGTAAAACCATGGAGGATCCTGCGTTTTTGCCGGTGGTGCTTATTACTTCTAATCGCGAAGCTGAATTGCTGACCCGGCACCTCTGGAAGACCGTTGATGAGTTGATCAGGGTACCAATCGAGAAATTGGAATTACAAGCGCGTGTGGAAATGCTCTTACGCACGCGCCAGCTTTCGCAAGACCTCAAATTGCGCAATGAAGACCTGGAGTCCTTCTTTCACGCGATGACCCATGATTTACGTGCCCCATTGCGGGCCATCAAAAGTTTTACGCAGCTTCTGCAGGAAGAAGAAGGCGCGCATATAGGAGAGCAGGGGCAGCAAGATTTGCTGCAAATACACTCTGCCTCCGCGCAGATGGAGGAAATTATTGGTGGCCTGGTGGCCTTTGCGCGTGTTGAGCGCAGCAATCGCCAGATGCAATCTGTCTCTTTAGCATCCCTTGTTGAAACATGTCTGCGCCGCTTGCAGCCAGATATCCAGCAGCGTCAGGCTCAGATTGTGCTTGATGGCCGCCTGCCGGATGTGCAAGGCAATAATACTCTTCTCTCGCTGACGTTGACTAACCTGTTATCTAATGCCCTCAAGTTCATGCCACCTGGTGAACGACCTGTGATTGCGATTCGAGCAAGCACTTCCCAGCAAATCTGTCGATTAGAGATCGAAGATAATGGTATTGGTATCTCTTCAGAGGATCAGCAGCGCTTATTTCAGCCTTTTGTTCAGTTGCACGGTGTAGAGGTCTATGAAGGAGTGGGTCTGGGATTGGCTACGGTGCGTAAGGCGGTAGATTTGATGGGCGGACGTATTGGTGTCACCTCCACTCCAGGGAAAGGCAGCATCTTCTGGATAGAACTACATGGAGGAGCGTGAACATGCGATTTCTGCTTATTGACGATAATCCGCAAGATCGGGAATTGATCAAGAGAGCGATTAAGAAGGTCTTCTCGGATGTTACCTATGTAGAGGTCATCCATCAGCAAGCTTTTGAGGAGGCGCTCCAGCCTCTGGACTATCAGATCATCTTTACCGATTACCAGCTTAAATGGAGTACAGGACTTGAGATCCTCAAGACGGTCCGGCAGCACTCCTCATCCTTGCCAGTGATCATGGTCACTGATACAGGGAGCGAAGAGATCGCCGCGGAGGCCATGAAACAGGGTCTTAATGACTATGTACTCAAAGCCCATCTCTATCGCCTGCCTCTCGCCATTAACGAATGCCTGGAACGTGTCCGACTGGAGAAGGAGCGCGAAGAATTGCACATGCAGATCCAGCAAGCACAAAAGATGGAGAGCCTGGGATTGCTCGTAAGTGGCATTGCCCATGACTTTAACAATTTGCTGGCAGCAATTACCGGTTTTTCCGATCTCGGAATGAGGGGAACCAAACCTGGCATCTCCCCATTTTATGATTATTTCCAGCATATTCATCACCGCTCAGAGCAGGGGACACGCATGATCAAACAACTGCTGTCCTTCGCCCGTGGCACACCGATGGAGCCCCAATATCTTAATGTGAACGCACAGATCACGAACCACCTCGATTTTTTGCAAACCCTGCTGGGAACGAGTGTGCAGCTTGATTTTGAAGCCGATCCAGATTTAAGATCAATCTATGCGGATGCTACTCAACTGGAGCAGATACTGGTCAATCTGTGTTTGAATGCTCGCGATGCCATGTCTATGGGCGGAAACCTGAAACTACTTACCCGACAAATTGAGATTACTCAGGGCTCTCTGCCTATTCATCCCTATCTGCCATCTGGCTCTTATGTCTTACTACAGGTCAGTGACACTGGCATCGGAATGGATGAACGGGTGCAGGCTCGTTTGTTTGAACCGTTCTTCACCACGAAAGAGGTTGGCCAGGGAACAGGACTTGGCCTGTCTGTCGTCTATGGTATTGTGAAGCAACACCAGGGCGTGATCCGTGTGCATAGTCAACCGGGGCTGGGGAGTACCTTCTCACTCTACTTTCCGGCGGTTGAGCCTACAACGGAAGAGCTCAAGGAGCATGTGCCTTTTGTTGGATCCAAGATCGAGCGTGGTGGTGAAACACTCCTCCTGGTGGAAGATGATCCTGACATCCAGATTGTTGTGCGCGAGAGTCTGGAAGATTATGGCTATACGGTCATGCTTGCCGGTAATGGTGAGGAGGGCGTGGCCATCTTTGACGAACATGCCTCATCCATTTCTCTCGTTATTGCGGATATTATGATGCCCAAAATGAAGGGTAGGCAATTTCAGGAATATGTGCGCAGGAAGCGTGCGGATACCAAAGTATTGATTATCAGTGGCTATCAGGAAATGGACTTGAAGCGACGTGAACTGCTGGATACTAGAAGTGCGTTTTTACAAAAGCCTTTTGACCTTGATGTCCTTGTGGCCAAAGTACGTGAACTGATTGATCTAGAACCTGTTCCATCAAAAGTCGATCATGAACAGGAAGGTATGGAAAAGTGATGGCCTGTTCCAGATAGGATGAGCTAAGGTTATTGCGGATACAATGCGACCGTCACACGATCAATCATGTGACGGTCGCATTGTATCCGCAGCCGTGAATAGAAAAGAGACGCCTATTTATGGACGTCGATAAGAGATACTACTCCAGACAACGACAAGCATAATTGCAGCAATAATTGTACTGACGAGAGGAACGCCCTCAATACTTGGTTCGCCCGCAATATGAAAGTGGAAGAAACCCACGATCAAGAAGATGGCGAACAGGCCAACCATAACCGCACCCAGGATACCGGCTGGTGCGCGTCGACCAGCAATAACTTCACCCAGAATACCAACCAGAGCAGCGATTACAATCCATACAATTAATTGTATTGCTGTAACTTCCATGTCATACCTCCATGCAAAAAACAAATGATGCCAGATTACTAATTTAAACACGGCTATAAAGAGCTGATGGACTCAACTATCATGGTTGGTGATATACCATTATGAGGGTGAGGAAGAACAATACTCTCAAGAACTGTTATACTAATATATCAATATCAATTGTCTATCGTAAGACTTGCAAATTGCCTGCATATAGCAGATAAGTCTACACAGGACATTATTCTATAAAAGGAGAGTTCGCTTGTCAAGAGCGATAAATAGTGTATGAATCTTGCACCTGCTCGCTGGATCTGGTTTCCTTCTCGCCGTACATTACCAAATACCTTTGTGTTGTTTCGCAGATCGTTTACGCTGCCGGAGTTACCGCTGCGTGTCCATGGTTGGGTGATTGCCGATAGTCGCTATCGCTTGAGTGTGAATGGACAGCGTGTACAATGGGGTCCGGCACCGGCAGATCCACGTTTCTCCGAGGTGGATCCTCTAGATATTACTGTCTATTTGCACAAAGGCGACAATGTTATCGGTGTTGAGGTGCTTTATTATGGACATGGTGAGGGCACCTGGATCAGTGGCAAGCCCGGCTTGCTTTTACAATTAGCGTTTTCCTATCAAGATGGTCGGCAAGAGCAGCTTGTGACGGATGAAACATGGTTGAGTTTGTTAGATCGAGCGCATAAACCTGGACAATATAAACGCTGGTATTTACGAGCACTGCAAGAGGAATTTGATGCCCGCTTGCAGCCTGTCGACTGGAATGTATCTACTTACATGCCTGATGATAGCTGGCTGCCGGCGCAAATTTTAGATGCACCAGCAGATAAGCCAGCAGGCTGTGGTAGCTATAAAGATTATCTGGCCGATTCCGCGCCAGCCGCCAGCAATAGTAGTTTGTTACCCAGACAGATCCCTTTGCTAAACGAACAGAAGGTATCTCCCCTCAAGCTTACCAGTGCTGGTTATGTACACTGGCGACGTGATCCTTTAGATTGGTTTGAGATGCGCACGCCAGAGGCATTCTCCATCAGTCGAGATCTCACGGTGGTAGAGGCCCAAGAAGAAGAGCGCTGGCATTGCCTTGCACCCGAAGCAGAGAATAGCGCCCTATACCTCACATTTGAATGGACTGAGCAACTGGTTGGCTGGCCCTATTTTACGATTGAAGCTACAGAAGGCACCATCGTTGAAGTGATCCACCAGGAATCCCATGATCCAGCACATACTGAATGGCTGGATAACCATTTCTACTCCTGGTCGCGCTTTATTTGCCGGGCTGGTCAAAATACCTTTGAGTCTTTTGACTACGAGTCGTTACGCTGGCTACAACTGCACATCCGCAATATGACTGGACCCGTTACTATTACACATATAGGTGTACGTCGCCGTGAATATGCGTGGCCACAGATACCGCAGATCACCTGTGCCGAGCCGGAGCTTCAACGTCTGTTCGCCGCCAGCATCAATACTATTTATAATAGCGCTCAGGAAACATGTGTCGATGGAATGGGGCGTGAGCGTCAGCAATATAGTGGGGATGGTAGCCATCAACTCTGGGCGATTCGCAGTTTCTTTGGTGAGACGCGCCTACCCACACGTTTCCTGAACACATATAGTGCGGGTCAGACCCATGAGGGATATTTTTTGGATAGCTGGCCCGCCTATGATCGCCTGGTTCGTATCGCGCAACGTCAGGTCCAGACCTCGCCATGGGGACCAATACTTGATCATAGCATTGGATTTGTCTTTGATACCTGGTACCACTATCTGGAGACGGGCGATCTAGAGGCAGTGCGTATGGCATATGGTCATTTCAAGTTACTGGCAAGCTATCTGGACCAACTGCGCACAAACGATCCACATAACTTGTTGCCAGTAGAAAATATGCCCGTAACCATAGTCTGGATCGATCACGAAGCCTATCAACAGCAACGCCACAAGCAATGTGCCTTCAATCTTTACACGGCTGCCATGCTGCAGTATGCGTTGGTGCCACTGGCTCATGCTTTTGAAGATCAGCAGCTTGCGCAACATGCAGGCCAACTGGCAGAAGCCTTGCTAACCGCAACGATACAGCGTTTCTGGAGTCATGAGCGCAATATTTTTGTCAACAACCTCCCATGGTTGGACGAAGATGCTGGCCCACGTCTTTGTGACCGCTCGTTGGCCACTGCCATACTCTTCCAACAGTGTCCAGATAACCACTATCAAGCCGCACTGCAAGCTTTGGTAGAATGTCCAGCAGACATGGGATTCTCTTATCCCGCCAATGCGGGCTGGCGCTACTGGGCATTGGGACGTTATGGTCGCACTGACAGCATCCTGCAAGATTTCAGACAGCGCTGGGCCAGCATGAAATCCGTCAAATACAATAATACCCTGCAAGAGTTCTGGGATGCGGCAGCCGATTCAACCGCGCAATGGAGCCATTGTCCTGTAGCGCCGCTCTATATTCTTAGTTCTGAAATTATTGGCTTACGCGCCACCAGTCCTGGTTTTACTCACTACAGTGTTCAACCCCAACTTGCTGATCTGGCAGCGCTGAGCACCACCCTCCATACCGTGCGTGGTTCCCTCATATTTCACTCAGTACGTGAAGAGGCAGGACATCGCATCACTCTACAGACACTCATCGAAGGCGAAGGGGTGCTGATCGTGCCATTTCCCATCCAGACAGAACTCCTGCCACTCTCTATAGAGAGCAAAGGGCCACAACATTATCGCTTACAACCATCACAAACCATTACCTTCTGGTTGCCAGATGCCCCAGTGAAAGCTTATTAACGTCCTATGCAAATTTCTCTCCCATACCAACGTTTAGAGGAGGAAAATGGGGAGGCGATCACGACCGCCTCCCCATTTTCCTCCTCTAAAACAAGCAAGCGCTGCAGGAGCGAGATGTCGTCATTAAAACTACGCCCGAATTTATTAAGAACTTCTTAAACATTTTTTCTTATAGCTTGAACATATAGATGTAACTTGAATTCATATAATCGCGCTCTTTTTTCCTGCGTACATCGTAGGACGCAAGAAAAGGGTAGCTACTAAGACGCTATCCACCCGCTTGCAACTTTGTTTCACCAAATGTAAGCAAATGTATGACACCTCCATGGCAATGTTGCCAGGTTATCCTCTCTGGTTCACACATTGTAAGTAAGTAAATGTTTAATTTTGCTCAAACATGCATTGATGGTTTGAATATGCATTGTCATGCTCTGGTAATTACTTTGTCTTATGGTTATACTTTTTGTTGTATGCATGCATGTGTCCATAAGAAATGTAATATATTTCAAGTGATGTTCTACATTCTTTGTGTGATTGCTTTGGTGTTAAAAGGAGGAATGCTGTGCCAGGAAAAGAGCCTATTGCTATTGTGGGTATGGGATGTCGCTTTCCCGGAGCCAATAATCTCAAAGCCTTCTGGCAACTCCTCTTCGAGGGGACAGATGCGATTAAAGAGATACCAGTTGAGCGTTTTGATGTTGATGAGGTATACGATCCAACTCCTGGTTCTGCAGGCAAACTGATTACACGTTGGGGTGGTTTCCTTGATGACGTGGATCAGTTTGATCCTTACTTCTTTGGCATCTCGCCCCGTGAAGCGGCACGTATGGATCCTCAACAGCGTTTGTTGCTAGAAGTGGCCTGGGAAGCTTTTGAGGATGCTGGCTTGCCGGTGGAAAAACTGGCTGGCTCTAATACAGGCGTCTTTATCGGGATGTCAACCAACGATTACGAGGATTTAGCTTTTGCGGATCGTGAGAGCGTTGACTTATATATGATGACTGGCTGTTCTCGGGCGGTGGCATCTGGGCGTTTGTCCTATGTTTTGGATCTGCAAGGACCGAGCATGACCATTGATACGGCCTGTTCTTCGTCACTGGTGGCGGTACATCTGGCCTGTCAGAGTATCTGGAACGGGGAAAGTTCATTGGCCCTGGCCGGAGGCTCAAATCTGGTCTTAGAGCCTGAACAGGGGCTAGGCTTTTCCAAAATGGGTCTACTTTCGCCAGATGGACGTTGCAAGACCTTTGATGCGCGTGCCGATGGCTTTGTACGTAGCGAAGGTGTAGGCACCGTCATTTTGAAACCCCTGTCTCAGGCCCTGGCCGATCGCGATCCTATTTACTGTGTAATCCGGGGAAGCGCGGTGAATAACGATGGACGTACCAGTGGCTTACTTGTGACACCAGGGCAGAAGTCGCAGGAAGATGTTTTGCGCAAAGCGTATCTGGATGCGGGTGTGGCTCCCGAACTGGTACAGTATGTGGAAACGCATGGGACTGGTACGATTGTTGGGGATCGTGTAGAGGTTACTGCGATCGGAAGAGTTTGTGGGGAGAAGCGTTCAGCAGATCAAGCCTGTTTGATTGGTTCTGTAAAAACCAATATTGGCCATACAGAAGGCGCGGCTGGTATCGCTGGTCTGATCAAGGTGGCTCTCTCGCTTAAACATGGTATTATCCCCCCCAACTTACATTTACAACAACTGCACCCCAATTTGCCATTGCAGGAACTTAACTTACGCGTGCCACAGCAGGTGGAGCACTATCAACAGCGTGCTGGTAGACCGGCCCTGGCCGGAGTGAGTAGTTTTGGTATCTCCGCCACCAACGCCCACATGGTATTAGAGCAAGCGCCACTCTTAATACATAGTACTCATCAGGAAGTGAGAGAAGAGGCTCAATTACTTACCCTCTCCGCTAAAACTCCCGAGGCACTAAGTGCGCTGGCATATGCATATCAGACAGAACTTATGGTGTCCGCCGACACCACTGTGCCTATGCTCGCAGATATATGTTATACCGCCAGTTGTCGTAGGAGCCATCATCATCAGCGTCTGGCCGTGTTCGCACAAAGCACATCCCATCTTCTAGAGCAGCTACAGGCCTTTCTCCAACAAAAAGATCAACAGGGCATCGGCAGCGGCAGTGTTCCTGCGCGTAGACCTAAAATTGTTTATGTCTTTCCCGGCCAGGGTTCACAGTGGTTAAAGATGGGCCGGAACCTGGTAGCGCAGGAACCAGTTTTTCGTGAGACGCTCCAGCAATGTGAGCTGATGATGCGCCCTTATGTGGATTGGTCATTATTAGACATCGTAACCACAAATGAAGATCCCCTGTTACTTCAGCGCATTGATATCGTACAGCCCACCCTCATGGCGATCCAACTGGGCCTTGCCGCCGTCTGGAACGCCTGGGGTATTCAACCAGATGCGGTAATCGGTCATAGCATGGGAGAGGTGGCAGCGGCAGTTGTCGCAGGCGCGCTGAGTATGCAAGACGCGCTACAAATTATCTGCCAGCGTAGCCTGCTCTTGAAGCGTGTTGCCGGACAGGGTTGTATGGCTGTCGTCGATCTCTCGTTGGAGGAGGCGCAGCAGTGGCTGGTCGGCAAGGAAGAGCAGATCTCAATTGCCACCAGTAATGGGCCAAACTCAACCGTCTTGTCTGGCGATGTGGCTGCTATTGAGCAACTTATGTCTAAACTCCAGGCCCAAAAAATATATTGTAGTTTGATCAAAGTCGATGTTGCCTCTCACAGTCCGCAGATGGATCCATTGTTAGCTGAATTGCGGCAGTCCCTGATGAATATACGATCGCAGGAAGCACGGATCCCTTTTTACTCAACAGTGATAGGAGCTCCCCTCGAAGCAGAGCAAGAATTGGATGCTTGCTACTGGGCTCAGAACCTGCGGCAGCCGGTACTCTTTTTTTCGACTGTGCAACGCCTACTTCAGGACGGGTATAGTATCTTTTTAGAGATAAGCGCACATCCTATTCTGATGGCTGCGGTGCAGAAAGCGCTCCAGGTAGAAAAATCAGATGGGAGCGTTATTTGTTCCCTACGTCGTGACATGGATGAACGAGAGATCCTGCTCCAGTCCCTCGGCGAACTGTATGTTCATGGTATTGCGCCTGATTGGGATGCGTTTTATGCTACCAGAGGACAATATGTATCGCTCCCCAGTTATCAATGGCAGCGTGAAAAGTACTGGTTAAGTGAACATGAGTTAGAGCATCGGTTAGCACATACACATGGATTGCGTGCCCAAAAAACTGTTAACCATCTGCTTGATGACCTTTGCTTGACCTCGGCGGCCCGGCCTGGCGAATATGTCTGGGCGTTTGATCTGAGCAGTATGCTCTTCCCTTATCTATCCGATCATCGTATTCAGGGCAGAGTTGTTTTGCCTGCCACAGCCTATCTTGAATGTGTGCTGGCCGCTACAAAAGAGATTTTTGGCGTCGATCATTGCGCGATAGAGGATATTGCCTTTAAACAGGTCCTTTTCCTTCCCGACGATGGAGTCCAGCATGTTCAACTTATTATCGCACCCGCCATGCCAGGTCTGGCTTCGTTCCAATTTTTCAGCTTGCAAGGTGAAAGTTCCACTACCCATAGTCAATGGGAATTACATGTCAGTGGAACACTCCTCTTAAACCAGCAGGCTCAAGAATCGATGTTTGTCGATGCTTTAGATGTGGCGCGTATACAGAAAGAGTGCTCGCGTACACTTTCTGGAGCGCAACATTATCGTAATATGGAGCGGCAGGGACTTGAGTATGGCTCCAATTTCCAGGGAATAGAGCAGATCTGGCAAGGCTATGATGATGCGCTCTGCCAGGTACAGATTGTGCCAGCCCTGCGGGCTAATATTGATAAATACCAATTTCATCCAGCGCTGTTCGATGCCTGCCTGCAAGCTGTACTGGCTGCCTTGCCGCACTATGTACTGGATGATGAAGAGGCAGGAGCGCCAATTGTGCCGGTTGGCATTGGACACTTGAAGATGTATCAGCAGGCTCGCACAGCTTTATGGAGTTATGCTCGCGTCGTGCTGAAGCAGCCAGAAGGTGCCAATCAGTACAAACTATCATGGCAAGTACTGGATGAAGCTGGACAACTGGTACTTGAGGCCAGTGATGTCTGCCTGCAACGATTAGCGGTAGATGCTTCTTCTGAGAAGCAAGAAGAGATTGCCGACTGGTTGTATGAAATTCAATGGCATGGCATGCAGGAGAAGCAAGAGAAAAAGGCCACCGATCATGACCGAGGTAGCTGGCTGATCTTTGCTGATCGTGTGGGTGTAGCGCAGCAGGTAGCTGAGTTCTTAGAGATGTCTGGTGATCAGGTTGTATTTGTCTATCCTGGTGATGAGTATCAAGAAATGACCCACCTGGCACAGTATCAGTTGCATCCCACACGACCAGAGGAGTTCCATCACTTCTTTGCGACGATCAAAGAAGCTGAAGAACTGCCGCCCTGCCATGGCATTCTCCATTTCTGGAGCCTGGAAGCGGCTCCCTCTCTACAGATATCCTCGGAGCAGTTGAAAGCGGCTGAATTGTTGGGATGCGCCAGTACTCTGCACATTATCCAGGCGATAGAGGCGCTTGGCTGGTCACAGATACCACGCCTCTGGCTGGTTACCAATGGCGTACAGGCCATCGGTTCCGAGTGCCCACCTGTTGCTGTTGCCCAGGCTCCCCTATGGGGATTGGGAAGAACGATTGTTTATGAGCATCCCGAGCTACGCTGTGTCCGTGTGGATCTGAGTGTAGAGATCCGCACGACTGAGATCCAGTCTTTATTCCAGAGCATTTATGCTGATGAGTCTGAGGACCAGATAGCGTTACGGGGTAAACAGCGTTATGCGGCGCGGCTAGAGAAGGTCGAGCCAGGCAGCCTCAATACGCGTCCATCGTCGTATGCGTTTAATGAACCTAATCCTTTGCTTGCGGAGGCCAGGCCCTGTCGCATTGAGGTACCTCTTCCCGGCAGCCTGGATAATCTACGTCTCGGCATGGCGACGCGTCCACAGCCAGCTAAAGGAGAGATTGAGATCCAGGTTAGCGCGGCAGGACTGAACTTTAAGGATGTTCTTTTTGCTCTTGGGATGCTGGATTACCAGGATGGAGCGGTCCACTTTGGACATGAGTGTGCGGGACGGATTACTGCTCTGGGAGAAGGAGTGGAGGGGTTTCGGATTGGTGATGAGGTGATCGCGGTTGGAGCGCCAGCATGCTTTAGTCGTTTTGTGCTTAAGCCTGCCACATTTGTCTTGCCCAAACCACGTCAGCTCAATTTTGCCGAGGCCGCGAGCACGCCGCTTGTGTTTCTGACTGCTTACTATTCTCTGTGCCATGTAGGGCGTTTGACCAGAGGAGAGCGCATCTTGATCCATGCAGCCAGTGGTGGTGTGGGTCTGGCCGCTGTACAGATTGCTCAGTGGATCGGAGCTGAAATCTTTGCGACCGCTGGTAGCCCCGAGAAGCGGCAATTTTTACGTGAGCTGGGCATTCAACATGTGTTGGATTCGCGTTCATTGAGCTTTGTCGATGAGATTTTTGCGCTGACAGCTGGCCAGGGTGTTGATGTTGTGTTGAATTCTTTAGCAGGAGAAGCCCTGACGAGAAGTTTCTCACTCCTCGCCAATCATGGACGCTTCCTTGAGCTGGGAAAAAAAGATATCCAGCTCAACAATCAATTGAGCCTCTCTCCATTTGAAAGAAATCTGTCTTTCTCCGCCATCGATATATCCCTGCTCTTAAGAGAGCGTCCACACATCATGGTACCATTGTTGCACGAGATCTTGCATAAATTTGAAAATCGTACTTTCACGCCATTGCCAACCAGCGTGTTTCCTCTGACAGAGACGGTTGAGGCATTTCGTTTCCTGGCCCAGGCCAGACATATCGGCAAAATTGCTATCTCATTTGAGGCTGTACCAGTTGAAGATGCTGTTTATACTGCGTTGGACGCAGATCTATTCAACGCGCAGAGTAGCTATCTGATTACTGGTGGACTGGGAGGACTGGGCCTGACCATTGTGCAATGGATGGTTGAGCAGGGAGCACGCCATTTTGTACTGGTCGGAAGAAGCGCG
Source organism: Dictyobacter alpinus (assembly GCF_003967575.1). Classification (NCBI taxonomy): domain Bacteria; kingdom Bacillati; phylum Chloroflexota; class Ktedonobacteria; order Ktedonobacterales; family Dictyobacteraceae; genus Dictyobacter; species Dictyobacter alpinus. The sequence goes on along the minus strand of NZ_BIFT01000002.1, from coordinate 1,335,822 downwards.
CCTTCCGCAAATGCCGCAACGTTACTGGCCGCGCTCAAAGCCCAGGATGTTGACATTCTTGTCTCGCGGACTGACATCACCCAGGTGTCTCAGGTGGCTGACATGCTCAGTCAGGTCAAAGCCTCAATGCCGCCCTTGCGTGGTATCCTGCATGCGGCCGCCATTCTGAAGGATGGGATTCTTTTACAGACCGATGTAGCGCGTTTGCAAGAGGTACTGGCCCCCAAGGTACAGGGTGCCTGGAATCTGCATCAGCAGACGATAGATGTGCCATTAGATTTCTTTGTGCTCTTCTCCTCGACCGCATCCTTGATTGGCCTGCCCGGTCAGGGTAATTACTCGGCGGCCAATGCTTTCCTGGATGCGCTGGCGCATCATCGTAAAGCGTTGGGATTGCCCGCGCTGAGTATTAACTGGGGAGCCTGGTCAGAAGTTGGATTGGCGGCGGCGCAGGCCAATCGTGGTGGAAGACTGGCGCAGCGGGGTATCAAGAGCATTCCACCTCAACAGGGTCTGGAGACCCTGGCCTTATTGTTGCGTAGCCAGAAAGAACAGATAGGTGCTATGCCGTTTGATATTGTGCAATGGCAACAGTTCTATCCTTCGGTGAGTAACTCCGCTATGTTCGCCGGGTTGTTAGAGCGTAAGCAGGTTTATGCTGGCACAGCCGAAGCTGTACAGGAGCAGAAGACATTCACGCTTGATCTGTTACTTGCAGAGACAGAACGTAAACGAGAGGAGTTGCTACAGACATATCTGAGCAAACAGATTGCGCGCATCTTGCGTATTCCCGTGGCAAAACTTGACATACAACGTTCGCTGCATACACTAGGCATTGACTCACTGATGGCCGTTGAACTCAAAAATCAAATTGAGTCCGATATCGCCATCACCGTGCCAGTCGTACTCTTATTGCAGGGTATCACCATTCTACAACTGAGTGAATTCCTGGCAAGCGAAATAGTAGGAACATCCGAAAGTGATGAAGTAGAGCTTATTCCGGGGCGTCAGAATTTTGTTACCGAAATGAACGCACAGGGCGTCAAACCTTATAAATAGAGGCGAAATTTGCTCTGGCATGGTAATACGCGACGAGATTTGTATGATAGGACAGGTACCTGCACCTGTCCTATCTATTTATTGAGCGAGCATCGACTACAAAACTATCTCCAGCATGCTCAACAGGCATAAGATCTCCAGCATAAAATCCATATGTCGTGCTCATTAGCCCATTATGGCTATGTTTTATTTTGTATCAGTATGTATCAATACAAAGCATGTTATGCTATTCTCAACAATAAGCAAGCGGAGTTTCTTCTGTCGCTATTCAAGGAATGTCTGGTGGCAGCAGATTATGCTATTGGGTGTGCGTATTACTGGTGAACTGAGATACGTACAGGCGTTTTGTCCTCATGTGTATTCAGCAGAAGATGGCTATTTTTATACATCAATGAGGCCCATCTATACTGACAAGAGGTTGCCATGTTGATTTTACGTAATGACAAGTATCATCATGAATGTGGAGAATGTCCTCCCTCGGCAAATTGTAATCAGCATATTTATATGGCTGCAGCTAAAACACGCAAGAGCCTTATCGCAAAGAGCCTATTTTGTGTCGCGGTATTAATCTTTCTGCTTTTCCCTACTGCTATATTACACCTGTATAATTTTGATCTGGACAATATACATGAATTACAATCTCCTGATCCAGGTAGCCATAGTAATGCTCAAACACATACCACTCTTGATATGACTGCTTTAAAACACATGAAGCTGTCAGCCGCTTCCGCTTATGGATTGACACCGCAAGAATTGTGGAAGTTGTATAACCTGCCTGGCCTTAATGGTGGTGAAGGACAATTGATTGCTGAAGTGATTGATGGATCTATTCCAAGTATGGAGTCCGATCTCAACGCTTATAGTCAACGTTTTGGCCTGCCTGCGTGTACGGTTGCCAGTGGCTGCCTGACCATCCAAAATCAGGGTGGCCGATATATTCCAAAGGGAGCAGATCCGGCAGAAGGTATTCTGGATGTTGAGATCATGCATGCAATTGCCCCGAAAGCCAAAATTCTTCTTTATATCATGTCATCTGATAATACATCGATTGCCAGGGGACCAGCCGACATCATCAAAAAGCCTGGATTGAGATCTATCAATATGAGTTATGGCTTTGAAGGGAATGGCAAAAGATTTGCAAACCTTTACAATAATAATCCCAATCATGTGGCTCTGTTTGCTGCTTCGGGTGATGATGGTTATGGTAAGATCACGCCACCATCTATTTATCCTGGCGTAATTGCCGTTGGTGGCACCATTGTGAATGGTACAACAGAGATCGGATGGAGTGGTTCAGGTGGTGGGCTCAGCAAATTGTATCCAGAGCCAGCCTATCAGCAAAGTTATGGGATCCCCCAGGCCAATGGTCATCGTGGCAATCCTGATGTCGCAGCCGTTAGTGGTACACCAATTGCTATCTATGAAATGGGACGCTGGAGAGGTGAGCGAGGTACCAGTGTCGCATCACCCATCTGGACTGGCATCGCGGCTCTGGTGAATAAACCTATCACCAACGAATTGCTTTATGGTCTGGCCAAAGCGAAACCTGATTCGTTCGGGGATATTACATCTGGCGCCAACGGTAAATGTGGATTTTATTGTACCGCCCATCCTGGTTATGATTATGTGACTGGCCTTGGCACACCAAAGAACTTTGTCGCTAATGTCAACGCCATGAGTACCGCACAGGCCATGGCTTTAAAACCATAAAAATAACATCTGGTATAGCAATAAGAGGGCATCTCATGTTATAGGGATGCCCTCTTATTGCTATATTGCTTATATTTGGGCGTTGAAGTACCCGTATTTCTTATATATGATGTTGTGAAAAAAACTGTGCTCTTGCACAGTTTTTTTCACAACATCATATACTTCTTGAGCGCCGAAGGCGCGAAAAATCATGCATAGATAGTATGGTGAACATGAAAATTAAATATGGAGAGTAAGGACGAAAAATCACATTTTGATAAATACTTATATACAATCTATCTATAAGTATGTTATGGTAGAGATGGCGCCCCTCGCTTATTGTATCTACTTGAAATAATCCTACCCGGAGGTAGACTATGAAGGAGCTCTCATCCTCACCAGAGGTCACTACCAAACAGCAAGCCCCACGTTCGCGCTATCCACGCTATGTATTTATCCTCTTTTGTTTTATTAATCTACTCAATTTTTTAGACCGTAATATTTTTACCGGAGCCTCAAATGCCATTGCTAAAGATTTGCACTTATCCTTAGACCAGGTAGGCTATATTGCTTCCGCTTTTTTGATCGTATATACACTGGCGACGATTCCACTGGGATTATGGGCGGATCATTCACCACGTAAAAATGTTGCGGCTTTTTGTGTTGCCGTCTGGAGTATTGCTACTGCCTGCACCTCGCTGGTCTCAAACTTCACCTTGATATTTCTTTCACGTATGGTCCTCGGTATTGGTGAGGCTGGATATTATCCGGCTGGAACAGCCCTACTCAGCGATTATTTTCGTCGTGATCAGCGCGCCCGTGTTATGAGTGTCTGGGGAGTGGCGCAATATACCGGTATTTTTATCGGCTTTGCGGTAGGTGGTGTGTTAGGGGCTAAAGGACTCTGGCGGCAAGCATTTTTAGTGGCGGCTCTACCAGGTCTGGTGGCAGCATTTTTAGTCTGGCGTATGCGTGAGCCGCGACGTAATCAGGCCGATGAAGAAGCATTATTGCTGGCAGAACAGGGTGTGTTGCCCGCGATAGAAAAAGAGCTCCCTCCGCTACCAGCACGGCCAACCACCAGTTTTGCTGGCGTCCTCAAGCAGTGTTGGGAGTTGTTACACATCAAAACACTGATCGTCCTGATTGTTGTCCAGACCTTTGCTTTCTTTGTGCTGAGTGCCAATGTCACTTATCTGCCACTCTTTTTGCAGCAACGAGATACTTTCAACCTGAGCCAGGAAGTCACTGGCATTTACTCTGGTGGTGTGATCATTCTGGCAGGTATTATTGGTAATCTTTCAGGAGGATTTTTCGCAGATCGTCTGGAGCGGCGTTTCTCAGGTGCTCGCGTTCTGGTCAGTGGCCTGAGTTTTCTGGTGAGTGCTCCAGTGTTTGTGGTGGCGGTTCTAGCAAAAGACTTCACAGTCTTCACTGTTTTCTTATTCCTGACAGTTTTTCTCCTGGCCATTTATGGTGGCCCCTGTACTGCCGCCACACAAGATGTTGTACCCTCCTGGCTGCGCTCCTCATCCATCGCAGTTTCTATGCTGTTTGCCCACCTGTTAGGAGACGCCTTCTCACCTGCAATTATTGGTATCATGGCTACGAAATTTGATCCCACGCACGGACAACATTTCGCGCAGAACCTGGCGGGCCGTGATCTCGGGCAGGCTCTTTTGATTACGTGCACTCCTGCCCTGGTTCTTGCGGGTCTCGCTGGTATCTTTGGATCCCGTTGGATGAAAGCCGACGTAGATGCTGCCCTGGAAGCAGAAAAAGCTGGAGAACCACAGTCTGTATAAGAGCTTGATTGCCCTTACCCGGCCATCTATACTGAGTAGCCTGACATGTAGGATGACTCATTCACATGTCAGGCTCAACTCCCTTCTGTAAAAAAAGTTATTCGATGTGCAAACGTAGCATGGTGAGTGAGTGAGCCGGGAATGTATAAGAGTATGTAGAGTTCTCAATGTTCAGGCGTTGTTCATGGACCTGGACCGCATCTGGTTGTTCAAATGAATTGGTCGTGGTTGTTTCTGATGCATTGACTTCGTAGGCGACACCATGGGTAATTGTGGTTGGATCAGCAAATTGGATGGTGGTGGTATGGGCCTGCTCTAGATCTCGATTCACAACCGCAATGGCCAACTCATGTCCACTGGCATCGCAGGTGACGGTTGTATCCAGAACTTTAAAGGGTCCAAGGGATGCCACTGAATGCGCCCAGGCTGACTTATCTGTGTCCGCTGTCAATGTTAACTCTTTACAGTCAACATGTATATCCAGTGTAATCGCTTGCATTTGCTCTGCATAGAGGCGTAGGGGATGGTAGATAGTTTGCAGGAATAAGCCTTCCTGGCTGGTAAAAATAGGGGCGATGACATTCACCAGTTGGGCCAGATTGGCCATTTTTACTGTATCGCTATGCCGAATAAAGCTATTGAGGTAGGAGGAGACGGCCAGTGCATCGGAGAGATCGTATTGTTCCTCTAACGCACTTTCAGCACTGCGATGACGATACCAGACATTCCATTCATCGAAGGCTACATAAATAGGATGCTCGATCTTTTGATTAAAGCGCACACGCTCAATGGTGGTTCGGCAATTGTCTAGCGCAAAGTCAGAGAGTGCAGGCGCCAGTACATTGCTATAGTAATCCGTACTACCAGTATAGAGGTGGATACTATAATAATCGATGAAGGGAGCCAGGCCCTCGATCACCGTTTGATCCCATGCCGTCCAACCATTCTCGCCACAACCAACTAATTGAATACTGGGATCCGTCCATTTCATGACTTTGGCAAACTCACGCGCCTTTTTAACATAATCCTCGGCCGTGAGATGACCAATCTGCCAGTTGCCATAGACTTCATTGCCCAGGCCCCAGTATTTTACATTATAGGGTTCTGGATGTCCATTCTGGCGGCGTAGATTGGCCCAGTAGGTGTCTTCTGTACCATTACAGTACTCGACCCAGGATCGTGCTTCATCCATTGTGCCTGTACCCATATTCACACACAGGTAGGGCTCAATATGCATGACTTCACAGTAGCGCATAAATTCATCGGTGCCAAAGCGATTGCTCTCGACCGAGTGCCAGGCCAGTTCCATCTGGCGGGGGCGTTGCTCTACCGGACCAATGCCATCTGTCCAGCGATAACCACTGACGAAGTTTCCTCCGGGCCAACGTAAGACAGGTAGATGTAGCCCCTGTACAGCCTCCATGACATCTTTACGGAAACCATGCTCATCACTGAGAGGAGACCCTTCCTCATAGATACCACCATAGATACAGCGTCCCAGTTGTTCTATAAAGCCACCATAAATCTTAGGATCTACCGTACCCGAGCGACGAGATGCATCAATTTTGATCTGTGCCAATGCTCTCTCCTTGCGTTTTTTGTCACAACTCTGTCACAAATAGTAGGCGCGCAAGCATCTGCAGATGATTGGTTTTGCAACGTTGCAAACAACATAACATATAAATTTCTTGTTTGTCAATGCTACGCAGCAACTTGAGCTTAATTTCATTGACTGCATTTCAACCTCGATGATATAGTATGGATAACGTTGCAAAAGCATATGTCTGCATCAGAGCGCGTCAGACTCCCATGAAATGCGTGGTTCGCCTCTCGTTGTTTTTGCGCCTTTGGCGCTTCAAGGGTTTTAAATGTGCGGTGAAATTGTGCGCTTTGTGCACAATTTCGCCGCACATTTAAAAGAAGGATGGGCGCTTCAGCGCCAGAGTGTGGCTGGATTGCATCGGTACGCTTGAATTACATTACGATTTTGAAAGACGGAGATAGAAACCTTTGGCGGCAACACTCAAAGATGTGGCACTCAGGGCGGGAGTTTCAATACGTACCGTCTCTAATGTGGTGAATAATTATCCTTATGTTACGCCTGAGATGCGCGAGCGGGTCAAGGTGGTACTGGAAGAATTACATTACCAGCCGAATCTGTCAGCCAGGTACTTACGCAAAGGCAGTTCGGGCATTATCGCTTATGCTATTCCTGACCTGAGCAATGTCTACTTTTCTGAGATTGGCAATGCTATCACTGAGGCTGCCCGGCAACGTGCATATACGGTTCTGATCGATAGCACATCCGGCAGAGAGAGCGAGCGTCAGGTGGTACAGGGATTAACGCCCCATCTTATCGACGGTGTTATTTTGAGTCCTTTCGCCCTGGAACCTGAAGATCTGGCTCCCCGCGAGGGATCCATTCCCATCGTGTTGCTAGGCGATCGTATTTATGACGTGCCCTATGATCATGTCACATATGACAATGTCGCCACTGCACGGCTGGCCACGCAGCATATGATCAGCATTGGTCGCAGATATATTGCCGCACTGGGCGTGCAAGAGTCAGATTCGCATGAAACCGAGACCTCGCGCCTGCGTCTGCGAGGATATACAGAAGCATTGACAGAAGCGGGTATTTCTATCGATCCCCGACTCATTATCAGGGGTCTGCCCCTCTTTAATCGCGAGAATGGAGCCAGAGCCATCAGGCAACTCCTGGCACTTGATACACCACCCGATGGAGTCTTTTGTTTTAACGACCATCTGGCCTTAGGCGTCATTCGGGCCGTTCATGAAGCGGGTTATCGCGTGCCTGAAGATATTGCGGTTGTTGGTTTTGATGATATTGAGGATAGTCGCTATGCCATTCCTGCTTTGACCACTATTTCACCCGATAAAGATAAGATTGGTCAGCTCTCAACCGCCTTTTTACTTGGCCGTATTGATGGCACCCGTACCGGCCCACCTGAGCGTATCGAAGTTCCCTGTCAACTAATCATTCGTGAAAGCACTATCAGTAGACCGATCCGACTCCGCTCCTGAATAAGTTCAAGTTGACCAAAAAATGGCCAGAAGCTATTTGTTGATCACCTGATACAGCAATTGTTGATAAAATTCAGGATCCTTTACCGTATGTCCCGCTTTTTTACCAGCATCATCGCATTGGCGTAGGAAGAGCGCATCCGTAAACCAGAGACTATGGCGGAAGGCTACGATTTCGTCGGAAGACATGAGACCACCTTGATTGACCAGGGTCTTTTGCGAGACGGGAGAGAGTGTTGCCCAGTAATTGGTATCTACGGTGCAAATATAGCGTTTGGCCTCCGCATGGGCCCCAATCACCCATGCGATACGTTCGCTGAGTAGTGGACGTAGACTATGAGCTGCCCAGGCGGCATGATCGGAATCTTTGACGCGACCATCTCCCAGATCGTGTAACAGGCCGGCAATAATCATTTCACTGTCTGCTCCGCGCAAGCGTAATTCTTCTGCCGTTTGCAATTGATGCTGCCAGAGATCTATAATCTCTCCATCACTCATGCCTTGTTGCTCTTCAAGCGCGTGCCAGACCTCGTCGGCCGTGTGAAATGGTTCAATGAAATGCATCGATTTTAGGTGCCCTTCCTGGAAATAGTTGTTTTTGGCTGGGACCAGATAATTCTCCAGTAACCAGACGATAATTTTAGCAGACCCCTATACTACATCTCTTCAATTAAGCACATATTATGTAGAGATTAAAAATATTACCAGCCAGCACATTTCCTATAATAAGGAAGGATGGACCTTGAAATTATATATAGCTTGTTACATGAGTACTAGATTTTTGCTAGAATGTATCGTTATGATCTTCTCCTGTGGTTGCTTCACCAGCGATCAAGTTACGGGCAAGTTCTTCGGCGCTGATGGCTGGTATTTTGCGTAGTTCTCGTGGAATAAAATAGAAGACCAGACTGATCAAGAAGACGCCAATCAGCAAATAAATCCAGCCATCCCAGGCTCCTGCACCAAAATTAAAAAAGACCAGCAGGGCGCCACTGCAAAAGATTAGGCCAACCAGCATGATCAACACACGTATGATGATGTAGCTCCACCAGGGAATAGCACGGCCGTTGGCTTGCAAAAATAAACGTTGCCGTGCCGCCTGGCGATAGCGTTGTACCTCGGCATTGCCAGGGGCTTTATAGGCACGTGCAATCAGTACAATGCCTGCAATAACCAGCGCTAGAAAGCCGATCAGTAGTACATCATGCAGAAGTCCACCTGCTTGAGTAGGTAGCAATGAGCCAGGATTATCCAGGTACATAGATAGAAGTCCCAGCAGGCCCAGACCTCCAGTAATCAATAGCAGCAGTCCATAAATAGGATAATAGCGTCTGCGATGGAGCAATTGTTGACGATATTGTTCAAAGTCAGGATTTGGTGGTACAGACAAAATATCTCTTTCCCTCTTTTTATGAAACAGGTTTACAATCCTACAAATAATACAAGCGCCCATAGAGGGCGCAAGTATATCATATACTCATGATCGGTGATTTTGTTTATAGATAGGACAGGCTAATGCACGGCCTGAGCCTCCTCAACTTTATAGTGTGCGGCCCTCAGCGTACTCAGGATGGTTTCGCATTGGGCACGGTTACGCGTCTCGACTGTGATTACTGCCTCATGTTGCATGAACGGTATCTGACTGGAAACGCGCTGGTAATGGACATCTATAATGTTGACGCGCATAGACGCGATAATATTGAGCATATTGGCCAATTCGCCCGGACGGTCGGCCAGACTGGCGTGAATGGCGAAGTAACGGCTGGCACTTATCAGTCCATGTTCGGTGAAGCGACCCAGTAGATTGATATCGATATTGCCACCTGTGAGCGGGACCAGCACATGGCGATTTTTCAGTTCGATGGTACCATTCAGCAGCGCGGCAACACCGGCGGCTCCGGCTCCTTCTACCAGAATCTTATGGCGCTCCATTAAGAGCAGGGCCGCATCAATAATCTCTTCATCATTCACGACCACTACGTCATCAACTAATTGTTGAATAATCGGGAACGTGATTTTGCCAGGTTGTTTGATGGCGATACCATCGGCAATGGTCGCGATGGCTGGTAGCTTTAAGAGTTTGCCCGCATTCAGGGAAGCGCGCATACTGGCTGCCCCGGCGGCCTCTACGCCGATAATGCGGATTGAAGGTTTGAGTGCGTGAGCGGCAAGCGCGATACCTGAGATCAAGCCACCACCTCCAATGGGTACCACAATGGTATCAGCTTCCGGTAATTCGGTGAGCATTTCCAATCCCAACGTGGCCTGACCTGTGACAATATCAATATCATCGAAGGCTGGAATATAGATGGCTCCTAATTCCTGCTGTAACGTGAGCGCATGCTGGACCGCATCATCATACGTCGTACCCGAAAGAATCACATGGGCTCCCAGGCTTTGGGTTGCTGTGACCTTGGTCAGGGGCGCATTTTCGGGTACCACAATAGTACAGGGTACCTGCAACTGGGCTGCTGCGATGGCCACACCTTGAGCATGGTTGCCAGCTGAAGCGGTAATCACGCCAGCTTGACGCTGCTCTTCCGTAAGACGAGAAAGCTTATAGGTTGCTCCACGTACCTTGAAGGAGCCACCACGCTGCATCTGTTCAAATTTAAGATGGATCGAAGCCTGGGTGCGCTCACTTAGCACGCGTGAATACACCAATGGAGTATGTTCAATCAACGGCTTTAAAAATTGATTAGCCTGCCAGATATCTGCAAATGCCACAGGAGGATGAATATGCATATCCTCATGCTGTTTATCCACCTCAATGTGGAGATTATCTGTAGGTTCGATAATAGTTTTTGTCTTATCCTGTGCCATATAAATAAAAGTCCTCTCAGGAGAATTACATCCTGGTCTTATTTTATCAGATGGAGGCGCGCTTTGCTTGCTGATGCAAGAACGGAATACCCACCTGGCGGAAAGAAGGGAGATGGAATAGGATTGCTCTGGCGGGGGTCTATGGTTGTGACTTATAATCAAGGCAAAGCTATGAATGAAGAAGGGATCACTATACATAATATGCGACGGCAATATTCTCACACCTATACCGCCCGTTACGATGAGGGTGATTGTTATGGACATCTTACTCCAAGCGCTTTTTTACGTTATACGCAGGACATTGCAGCATTGGATGCTGAAGATATACAACTGCCCGGCGATGGCTATTGGATTATTAAGCGTACCGTTATTTCTTTTGCGGCTCCAGTCCAGATGCATACGCGGTTGGAGATGCAGACGTATGGCATGAGTTTTAGTCGTATTACCGCCCAGCGTGGCTATGAAGCCAGGATCGCTAGTAATGGTCAGGATGAGCCTGTGATTACTGCACGCTCACTCTGGGTGTATGTGGATAAGCGTGGTCGACCGACACGTCTTCCGGCTGGCACGGCGGAGATCTGGCTGCCCGACGGACCGCTTGCTGCGCAGCCTGAACCGGCCTTCCCCGTTTTTCCTGATAATGAGCCTGAAAGTGCTGCGGTGACGGTACGCTTTTCTGACGTTGATCTGATGCGCCACATGAATAATGCAGCCTATGTTGAAGCTTTGGATAATGCGGCCTGGGAAAGTTATGCCAGGGTGGGTCTGACTCCAGATAATGCCGTGCTGAATGCCTTGCAGTATGATATCGAATATCTGGATAGCGCTCTTTTGGGCGAGAAATTGACGATTAAAACCTGGCTTGAGAAAACTCCCGCACCCAGCGAAGCTTTTATTCGTTATCAGCAGATTCTGCGCGGCGATGTGGTTCTGGCTCGTGCCTGGTCACGCTGGTTCTGGCAGGAGGTTGATGCGCATCAAGACTGAAATAGCGTTTGATTTCATGGTATGCTAGTAAAATACTATTGCCTTTGCAGCTAGCCGGCTCTCTGTCCTATCCATTGTTACGCGCTTGATGATTATGGCACAACCAAACACCGTTGTTTGTATTTCGTTAATGCAGCACTGTTAAGTAAGGAGTCTGTGTTATGGCCATGGCTAAAAATCCACATATGCTTGACTATGAAGTCGAAAGGCGCCAGTTCCAGTTGCATGTTCCGGAGCACTTTAATTTTGCGGTGGATGTAATTGATAAATGGGCGCAGGACGCCGAGAAATTGGCGATGCTCTGGATTGGATCCCAGGGAGAAGAAAGATCGATTACTTTTCATGAGTTCGCGGAAAATTCTAGCCGGGCTGCGCAGATCTTTCTGCAGCAGGGTATCCAGAAAGGCGACCGTGTACTGGTCATGTTGCCGCGCCTGCCTGAATGGTGGGAATGTATCCTTGGTTTGATGAAAATCGGGGCTATTGCGATTCCCTGCACCACACTATTGACGCCTCAGGATATTCAATATCGGGCGGAAATTGCTGAGGTGCAGGGAATTATTATTGATAGCGAAGGGATGCATAAAGTTGACCAGATTCGTGAAAATTGTGCCACACTTCGGCATACTATTCTGGTCAATGATCAAAATGTAGCTACCGTTCAGTCATATTGGACCGACTATCGAGCAGCGCTTGCCACTGCAACTACAGAGTATGCTGCGGCCGAAATCAGTAGTGATGATCCATGTCTGATTTATTTTACTTCTGGTACCGTTGGCTATCCTAAGATGGTCCTTCATACCCATACCAGTTATCCACTTGGGCATACAATCACAGGCAAGTATTGGTTGGATCTGCATGAAGATGATCTGCATTGGAATGTGAGTGAGCTTGGTTGGGCGAAAGCAGCGTGGAGCAATCTGTTTGGACCATGGATTATGGGCGCCGCCATGTTTATTCAAGATGCGCGCGGCAAATTTAATCCTATTGAGACCATTGATATGCTGCATAAATATCCTATTTCCACCCTCTGTGCCCCGCCCACTATTTATCGGATGCTGGTATTGGATGAGCCCATGCGATATCTTAAGGCGCATCCACCGCTGGCATTGCGTCATTGTGTAGGGGCCGGCGAACCGCTGAATCCAGAGGTGATTCGTACCTGGGAACAAAATACGGGCCTGATGATTCGGGATGGCTATGGTCAGACCGAGACGGTGTTGTTATGTGCGAACTTTCCCTCTTTGACTATCAAGCCTGGTTCTATGGGCAAGCCATCACCGGGTTTTGATGTGAGTGTGATCGATGAGAATGCACAGGAATTGCCAGCGAATAAAGAAGGTGATATCGCTGTACGCATCAAGCCTGAACGACCAAAGTGGATGTTTAAAGAATACTGGCATAGTCCTGAGGCAACGGCCGACAGTATCCGTGGCGACTGGTATATTACTGGAGACCGCGCCTATAAAGATGAGGATGGCTATCTCTGGTTTGTGGGACGAGCGGATGACGTTATTATCTCCGCCGGTTATCGTATCGGACCCTTTGAGGTCGAGAGTGCTTTAAAAGAACATCCAGCGGTTGCGGAATCCGCTGTGGTGGCCAGTCCCGATGAGCTACGTGGTGAGATTGTCAAAGCATATGTGATTCTGGCCCCTGGTTATAGTGGCACGCCAGTTCTCGCCAGTGAATTACAAGAGCATGTCAAGCGTGTCACAGCGCCCTACAAGTATCCACGTGAGATTGAGTTTGTGGATACCGTGCCCAAGACCATCTCGGGAAAAATTCGGCGTATCGAATTACGTGAGCGGGAACGGCAAAAGAAAGCGCATTAGTGATAACCGGAGCATCGTGATCCGTCATAATTGCGACAAGAAGGTACATCCCTACGCTGGCTGCCATCCTTCTCCTGGGTATCCTCAAGAGTAAGAAGACTAGTAGCCTCTCAGAGATCATGTAATAGGAAAGCGGGGATGCAAGGGACCGCGAGCCCTTTGACTGGGGGATCGGGAGCACTGATCCCCGATCCTCCATGCCGCCCGTGTAGCGGGCGCACAACCCACCAAACGAACGTTGACAAAGTACTAGTCCTGCAACTTCTCCATAAAAATGAATCCTTACATTGATTTTACATTTGTAAGGATTTTTTTTGATTATTTTAGACTATCTTATGAATAGTGAAACAAACTCTAAAGTACTTGTAAGATCACCAGGAATGTTCAGAACTTTTCATAAAATGAGAAATGAAACGTTGTTTGATAAGAGATATCTGAAAATATACATAGAAAAATTCACAGGTACAGATTCGTGGATATAGAGACAGGAGAGAAAAGATTATGTATCAAGATCCTAAGGAATACCATTTAACACATTCTTATCCGCTATCTCGTTGGGGGCAGACTCCTTCAGGGTCTGTGCTTGAGTATCCGGATTCTAATACCGTAACGTCAGAGGGGGTACCTGTGCAAGCTACACAGTTTTCTAACAACTCTCAGCCTCCCAAGAGGCCGCAAGGTGTGCGTACTGGTGCCATCGTGATACTGACTCTGTTAGTACTACTGATCTTTAGCGTTGGCTTATATGCTGGCTGGCAATATGCGGGCAATGGAGTGGCTGTCCAGCCGACGCATACAAGTACGACTAGCACGACCACCACATCATCGTCGACCACATCAAACCTGGATTCGACCAATGTGCAGACGCAGCGCGAAATAACCATCGATAAAATTAAACCTTCAGTTGTAGAGCTGCAAGTGAAAACTGCTCAGGGTGAGGAGATTGGTTCCGGTGTCATTATCGATAGCAAGGGTGATATCGTTACCAATAATCATGTAGTAGATGGTGGACAGACAATTGATGCGGTTTTTAATGATGGTAAAACCCGTCCAGCCCAACTGGTAGGAACGGTAGCCGCGGATGATCTGGCGATTGTGCGGGTTCAGCCGTTTACGAATATGCAAATTGCCACAATTGGCGATTCCTCTAAACTTACTGTAGGACAGGCTGTGCTCGCAGTTGGTAATCCACTGGGCATTACCCAGACCGTTACCAGCGGTATTGTCAGCGCACTCAATCGTAGCATTAACGAATCGGCAAGCGTCACTATTGACAATGCCATTCAGACTGATGCAGCCATTAATCCCGGTAATAGTGGTGGTGCCTTAATCAACGAGCAAGGCGAACTGATCGGTATTCCAACCCTGACAGCAATTGATACCGAGACCAATACACCTGCTAACGGCGTTGGTTTTGCGATCCCTTCTAATACAGTCAAAACAGCATTGGCTCAGGTTCTTCAACAACCCAGTTAACAAAAGAGCATACAAACGGAAGGTACTTGCACTTAAGCAAGTACCTTCCGTTTGTATGCTCTTTTGTTATGCATGGCTGAGTTGCCGATTGATCTTTTTAATAATACCGGGCCCCTCATAAATAAAGCCGGTATAAAGTTGAATCAGACTGGCGCCAGCATCAAGTGTGCGCCTGGCATCATCGGGACCAAAGATGCCGCCCACACCAATAATTGGGAGTTTGCCATCCAGTTCTTTGTAGAGATAGCGGATAACTTCCAGGGAGCGCGTATGTAATGGTCGACCACTAAGGCCACCTGTTTCAGTGCTTTGTTGCTTTAGACCTGTACGAGACAGGGTGGTATTCGTGGCGATAATACCACTTACGTTGCGCTCAAGACAGACCGCTACCACATCGCTTATCTGTTCCTCGCTTAGATCTGGCGCGATTTTAACCAGTACCGCTTTGGCGCGACCACGGCCCGTTTGCTCGGCAATCTGCCGTGTTTCTTGTACGATCGCATGCATTAACTGATCTAACGGCTCTTTATCTTGTAGTTTACGCAGTCCTGGGGTATTTGGTGAACTTACATTGACGGTAAAGAAGTCGGCATAAGCATAGAGTTTACGCAGAGAATACAGATAATCCTCAATAGCCTCCTCGGGGGGCGTCACCTTGGATTTGCCGATACTCCAGCCAATGGGAATTTTCGGCTGAGGTTGCCGGGCCAGATGAGCCTGGATGGTATCGGCACCATCGTTAGGGAAGCCCATACGATTGATCATAGCCTGATCGTTTAATAAACGAAAGATACGCGGGCGCGGATTACCGGGCTGTGCATGGCGCGTGACGGTCCCTGCTTCAATAAAGCCAAAGCCAAGCGCGGCCAGTGCTGGTAGCGCAATCCCATTTTTGTCAAAGCCACCGGCTAGTCCTACTGGATTGGGGAAGTGGACGCCAAAGACATCTCGTTCCAACGCAGGCGATTTGTAGGCGTTGGTCGCTTCGATGATCTTGAGGAGAGCTTGATTATGCGAAATACGCGCCATCTGATCCATTAACCAGTGGTGGGAAATCTCTGGATCATTGGCGGAGGTCCGAAACATTGTGGGACGAATAATGGCTTTAAACAGCATTGACTTCCTATCTTTCAACCTTGTTAAGCAATAAAATACCTTTTCAAGTATAATGGTAATCCATGAATTTGGGAATAGACCCACTGCTTTAGCAGGGCTTTTTAATTTTCAGCCGGGAGTAACTATCAGGCAAATCATATACAGAGTATTTCTGGTGTGGTGTGTGTTCTGTGGGCGGCTGCGGCCGCCCACAGAACACACACCACACCAGACTCCGGCGCCGTAGGCGCCAGGAAGAGGAAAATTAAAAAGCCCTGCTGCTTTAGGATATGGTGAGGAGTCGGAGGTATATGTTAATTCGCAATGGTATCGCTGTACTGGCGAGTGGTCCGGTACGCCTGGATATTCGGACACGCGATGAGAGTGTGATAGAACTGGCGGAAAATCTGATCCCTGAACCTGATGAACAGGTGATCGAGGCTGAGGGCTTGTTGGTATTACCTGGATTTATCGATTCTCATGTGCATTTTCGTGATCCCGGTGGTCCACATAAAGAGGATTTCTTCAGTGGCACCCGCGCTGCCCTGGCCGGTGGGGTTACGACCGTACTTGATATGCCTAATACGCAGCCAGCAACTGATACACGAGAGCACTTGTATGAGAAAGCGGCCCTGCTTGCCAGCAAGGCGGTCGTAGATTATGGACTCTATTTTGGGGCAACCGATACCAATATCGAAGAGGCCGCCTCTCTGGCCAATGAAGTGGCTGCGATGAAGCTGTATATGGGCTCCTCAACTGGCTCACTGCTGGTCACGGAGTTCTCGCCAATCTATCGACACTTCAAGACCTTTCCTTTGGACAAGCCATTGGTGGTCCACGCTGAAGATGAACAATCCTTGAAATATTTTGGGGCGCTCGGCTCACAAGACCATAATCAGTCCAGGCCGCCGCTGAGCGCTCAGATCGCTTTGAGCCGTGCGCTCGCTATCGCAGAGAAGACTGGCCGCGTCTTGCATGTCGCCCATACTACTACAGAGAGAGAGATTGAATTGATCCTGGAGGCTCGCCAGAAGGGCGTGCGGGTCACCTTCGAAGTGACCCCACTGCATCTTTTCTTAAATGAAGAGGATCAGCATCGACTGGGCAATTTTGGCAAAGTCAATCCTCCCCTGCGTAGTGTCAGTGATCAAACTGCCCTCTGGCGTAATTTTGCCGCCATTGATACGATTGGCACCGATCATGCCCCCCATACTCGTGCCGAGAAAGAGCAGCCATACGCCCAGGCACCATCGGGTATACCAGGCGTCCAGACGCTGCTACCACTGCTATTCAATGCGACCATTGAGGGAAAAGTTACGTTAGCGGAAATTATCCAGCGTTGCGTGGTGAATCCTGCACGTATCTTTGGCCTGAAACGGAAAGGTGCCCTGGAAGTCGGCAAGGACGCGGATATCGTCTTGATTGATCCACGGCAAGCATATGAGATTACCGATCAGCAGATGCTCTCAAAGTGTGGCTGGACTCCATTCGCGGGCACACAGGTTAGCGGTAAAATCCAGCAGGTTTTTGTGCGTGGTGTCCTGGCCTATGCTCATGATACATGCCTGGCTCAACCCGGCAGTGGCAAACCTGTGTCCTATGAAGCCAGATAGATGAGCGGTAGAAGCCTATGCTATAAAGGCATGTAATGAGAAGGATGAAGTGATGGAATCGATTGTTGAAGCTGTATTTTGGCATGCGCAACAGGACCCGGAGCGTCCGGCGCTTTTTTTTGGGCCGCAGGTATTGAGTTATGGACAATTAGCAACAGATGTTACACGTTTCGCGGCCGCTTTGCAGTCATCTGGCATACAAGCAGGTGAGCGTGTGGCCTTATTTCTAGCAAATTCGCCAGCTTTTATTACGGCCTATCTGGGTACACAACTGGCCGGAGGAATTGTGGTGCTCATTAATACTCAGTATCGCAAGGTCGAATTGAGCCATATTCTCAATGATGCTGGTGTACGACTCTGTATTACCAGCGCCCCCGGAGCCGAAGAGATCCAGGTCCTGGCTGTGCCGACGCTAAAAATGTTGGTGCTAGTAGACGCCAGCCAGCCAACTTTCATGGCGGCTACCTATGAGTACACCTCTTTTGAGGATTTTGTGCAGCGTGGCGCCCAGACGGCTGAACTGTCAGAGTCGGCGAAGCTTGCTCAATCCTTGCCAATGCCACAATCCACTGATCCAGCAGTAATTGGCTATACTTCAGGTACTACAGGCCGCTCAAAAGGAGCGCTATTACTGCATAGCAACCTGCTGGCGAATAGTCGGGCCGTTACTAATGCGTGGCATTGGACTCAACAGGACCGTCTATTGTTGACTTTACCCCTGTTCCATACCCATGGCCTGATGGTTGGTGTCCATGGGACTTTGTTGATGGGGGCCAGCCTGATCTTAAAAGCTAAATTTGATGCCGTTGATGTGTTGTCCACCTTGCATAATGATGCTTCGATCACGCTCTTCTTTGGTGTGCCAACGATGTATTCTCGCTTACTGACCGAGGCTGAACATCAGGGGGCGCCCGAGCACGCGCTCCGACTCTATGTCTCTGGCTCGGCGCCGTTGAGTCCACAAGTATTTAAGGACTTCGAGCGCATCCTTGGACAAAGAATTCTGGAGCGCTATGGGATGACTGAGACGATTATGAATCTGACAAATCCCTATGAAGGAGAGCGCCGTCCAGGCACAGTCGGTTGGCCATTTCCGGGTCAGGAGGCACGTGTTGTTGATGTGCAATCCCGTCGTGTACTCCCTCCGGATGAGATTGGAGAGATAGAGGTGCGTGGTCCGCATGTATTTGCAGGCTACTGGCAGCGGCCAGAGGCGACCGCAGAAGTGCTGGCGGCTGATGGTTGGTTTAAAACTGGAGATCTCGGTTGGTATAGCCAGGACGGATATTATACTATCACTGGACGTGCTCGTGAACTGATTATCAGTGGTGGCTATAATATTTATCCACGTGAGATTGAAGATGTACTTGAACTTCATCCTGATATTGCAGAAGTAGCTGTGATTGGGATGCCGGATGCTGATATGGGTGAGCAAGTTGTGGCGGTAATTGTTGCCCAGGCAGGTTGTGTACCTGATCAAGCTTCTATCATCGCTTTCTGTCGTGAACAATTGGCCAGCTATAAAAAACCACGCAGAATTGTCGTGGTTGATCGCTTGCCGCGCAACGCCCTGGGGAAAGTGCAAAAGCATATCCTGGCAGCCCAATTGCCATCCTCATGATGCTTTTTATGAGCAATAGCCAGCTTTTACCTTTTTAAACTCATTCCAAATGATGTTATCCTGATCCAGACAGTCGCCAGGGAGATGAGTGAGGGTGCAATAGTGACAATGCCGACTAAGCGTGCGGCAGCGTTCACAAATATCTACCCTCCTCCTCTCCGTCCGCATGTTTTCTAAAACATGCACGGGAGTTTTTAAAAGTTTGTTTCTACTTCTACAGTAATAACATCGGCGAAACACATTCCTCAAGATTTTACTCCCTATTTACTTTCTTTATTTTTAATAAAACCCTTCTTCTAAGAACACGTAAGAAATGGTATAAGAGAATACAATAAGTACTATAATGTATTATGCTATGCGAACCGCTGCCAATAAATGATTTCAGTAACTATTCAGGACTGTTAGAGCACAAACGCCCTTGCTCTGCTTTGCATAGCAAAAGATTTTAGTGTGAGGTCGATACCGTAGGTATCGGCGGACCTGAGTAGTGACTAAATTGGTATCTTTGTTGTTACTCGAAGCAAATTCACCCTATGATTTGGCTATTCAATTAACGATATTTACCCATGTGTCACATTGTGTATAGAACGCCGTGTTGATGTATAGTAATTATTTTATGGCAGTTAATAAAGAGCTTTAACCAGATAGCCTATGCGATGAAGTAGCGATTGGGTCGGGAGAGAATTTTTACGTTCTCATAAAGATATGTGTTTTTTGTTTTTTAGAGAGGGTTATTAGAAGAATATGGTTCGTTGGCTTTACGTGCTTTTATTAGGTGTACCGGCCGCATATATTGCGGAATTTCTGCATGCTTCACCGCTGGTTATTTTTATTCTGGCTGCACTGGGTCTGATTCCCCTGGCTGGTTTAATTGGTGTTTCGACTGAGGCGTTAGCGGAACGTGTCGGACAAAGTGTGGGTGGTTTGCTCAATGCGACCTTTGGTAATGCGGCTGAAATTATTATTGGACTGGCTGCATTAGCGGCAGGATTACCAGAAGTCGTACGTGCGTCCCTATCAGGATCCATTATTGGAAACTCTTTGTTGGTACTGGGAATGTCGATGTTCTTTGGGGGCTGGAAATATCGTGAGCAGCGTTTTAGCGCACGGCAAACAGGTCAATATGCGTCGATGCTGACCCTGGCCGTAATTGGCATGGCTATTCCTTCGCTGTTGGCGACGGTGGGTGAAAGTACCCAACCGGGAGATAAAATTATTCAAGGAAACCAGTTGCATCAGATGAGCCTGGGAATCTCGGTGATTTTGTTGCTATGCTACGTAGCGTATATCGCTTATTCAGTCTTCGGGGTGCGTGCTGCTCAAGGGGACTTGGCAACAAAGGGCTCACATAAGGCGGATAGCAATAAAGATTCCGCCGGACATAGTTCTGATACACATAATGCTACTGTTGAGCGTATGTCCACAACTCCACATAACAATGATAAATCTTCAACTGAGGTAAAGAAACAAGATAAGGGTAGATTTGCTGGCTTGAGTCATCAATGGCACACCAATATCTGGTTTCCTATTGGCTTATTAGCTATTGCGACCGTGATTACCGCTTTTATGAGTGAACTACTGGTGGGTTCGATCGAGCCATTAACGAAGCAGATAGGATTGAATCCTTTCTTTGTGGGTTTGATTATCTTGCCAATCGTTGGAAATGCAGCAGAACATTTTTCGGCTGTTACATCAGCGAGACAGAACCACATGGAGATCTCGATGGCGATTACTGCTGGTTCTTCAATCCAGATTGCCTTGCTGGCCGCGCCACTACTCGTACTGGCAGGTGTGGTTATCGGGGTACCACTGGATCTGAATTTTTCCTTGTTAGAGGTAGCAATGTTTGCTCTGGTAGCAGGATTATACTCGATTATTAGCCTGGATGGTCGCTCTAACTGGCTTGAAGGACTGCTGTTGTGTGCCTTCTATTTAATCCTGGCAGTTGGAACGTTCTTTACTCCTGCCTAGTAATACAACTTATGGCTGTCTGTAAAAAGACAGCCATAAGTATAGCCGCAAGAAGTGTGTTGATCAGGAACGCTGTACTCTCAAAACGGACGCGATCTCAGAAAGCATATTTTGCTCTGGTGGTGAGATTTGTTCGCCTCCAAACAGGCCCAAAAATCCACCTTCGCGGCCGGCCGCCGCAACATTATAAGCCAGGGTATACACAAATTGCTTATATGCATTGGCGTCTTGAGGAGATACCTTTGCGAGTATATTTGTGACTTGTTGACAGTTAGACAGTGCGATATTGCGAGCTACATCCGGCTGCATCATCTGTCGTATATCCCCAACAGGACTTGGTCGGCCAGCACGAAAATCGTCAATTACCTGTGTCAACTGCTGTCCCAATTGCCCGATCATCGGAGTCACATTCCCCTGGTGTTGTAACGCCTGGACGCTTCTCCCGACTGCCATGGCCTCCTGGATGACGCCAATAATTCCCGATGGGGAAACGCTCATCATCGCCATACTGACTTGTAGTGGTGTTGCCAACAATGTTTGCCACTCTTGCTCTGTGAACGGATACCCCTCGGGCACTGTATACCTGGTAGTAGGAACGTTCTGCATCGTATTTCCCATCGGTGCTGCGGAGCGATCTGGCATGTTGCCCTGACGATAAGGATCTTGTTCAGGATTGTTCATGGCCCCTTGTCGGTAAGGATCTTGATCGTACTGGTTAGGGGGATTCCACTGATTTTGATTGGGATTGTTGTTCCGACCTTGATTAGGATTCTGCATGATTGTATCCTCTGGCCGTTCCCTGGCTGCGATTCGATCCAACTCTAGCTGTCAACTTTGTCCGTTTACCTATGTGGGATGCTTTATGTTTAACAGGCTTCCAGGTTACGCCTAGATCTTATGCTATTGCCTTCATCTTATGCAAACTCTTGCATGGAAAAAAGGGAATGAATGTCAGATAATTCTCATTGCACTATGCAAGGTAAAGGGAGGTGGCGAAGCGATTGTGTTACCTCCCTTTACCTTGCATAAATGGATTTGTAAGTTAGCTTTAACTCTTGGATGGAACATCCTGGTTGGTTGACCAGAGCGTCAGCAGAATAAGCACAACTTGCAACGGCATCCTGCAATAGTGGTAGTAGCGCTCCTTCGAGGGCTTGCTATGTTTGAAATACATGTATGCGTGATAGATATTGGCCGGTACAATTGCGACCAGGAGCGCCGCCAGACCCTGTGAGGCCCAGCGTCGATAGCGTGGGAAAAGCATACCATAGCCACCCAAAAGCTCGAAGATGCCAGTAATATACAGTGCCGCACGTCTGAAAGGTAGGAACGGCGGAATAATTTTAAGCTGGGTTTCCGCAGCCGTAAAGTGAAACGTAGAAGCAACGACAAAAGCCAGTCCTATTACTGTGCGTAGAATAGCTTTTATAGTGTACAAAGGTTTATAATGGGAGTTCATGACGACCTTCTTACTGAATAATGGTAATCCATTGATAACAAAAACCTTATGAGTCATCCCAGATTTTTGAAAAATCTAAAAATGAGTTCCACTCTTCTCATGCGGGAGGTGCAGGAGGGCCCTGCACCCCCGGTTTTAAGAACTTTTTCAAAAGTCCGGGATGACTCATTGATTTGAATAGTTACTTCATGATAACGAATTCAATTTTGCCATGCAAGGGCTAGCTACATTTATTTTGAGACATGCATCTATGTAAAAATATAGAAAAGAAGAATTTGGAGCGAGGCTTATGCGCTATTGTCTGTATTGTGGGGCTGTTAATGCGGATCAAGATAGTATGTGTTTTGCCTGCGCACGTCCCCTGACTGGTCCATTGGAGCTAGATACGACTGAATCCCTGCTCCAGAATCGCTATCGGTTGCTTACCCAGATTGGTAGTGGTGGTTTTGGTGCAGTCTATCGGGCGGTCGATACACAGTCACAGGATACTATTGTAGCGATCAAGCAGATTCATTTGAGTGGCTTGAGTCCACAGCAGGTTATCGAGGCGACCGATGGCTTTAATCGTGAACTGCACCTGCTCTCAGATTTAGTACATTCCCATGTACCGACGATCTATGATCATTTTACTGATCAGGAACATTGGTATCTGGTGATGCAGTTTATTGAAGGGGAGACCCTGGAAGCGTATCTGCATAATAATTGGAGTGCCGGTGCCAGCCATACCCGCACATTACCCCTGGATGAAGTACTGGATTTGGCGGTGCAACTGTGTGATGTGTTGGACTATTTGCATAAGCGCCAACCCGCTATTATTTATCGTGATCTTAAACCCGCCAATATTATGCGTACGCCACAGGGAGAGCTCTATCTGATCGATTTTGGTATCGCCCGTCTCTACAAGCCCGGTCAGGTCAAGGATACTATTCCGTTTGGCTCTCCTGGTTATGCTGCACCAGAGCAATATGGTAAGGCGCAAACCACACCCCGCGCTGACATCTATAGTCTGGGTGCTCTGCTGCACCAGTTTCTCTCAGGTATCGATCCATCGCTTAATCCTTTCTCGTTTGCGCCATTACGGCTCTATGGGCAGGATGGTCTGGCTGAACTTGAAACCCTGATCCTGACGATGGTTGAACTGGATGCCTCCAAGCGCCCCACCACTATTGATGTTGTCAGTACACAGCTTCAAGAAATCATCCAGAGGCGGCAGCAGAGAAGCCCGCTTATCCGCCAGGTACCGCTTGCCAATCAGCCAAACATCGCGTCAGGTGGCCAAAATCAACAGAACTATTCATCGGCTTACTATGTGCCCGGTGGGCAGATGCAGCAACAGATGGCGGCCCAGCGCAAAAAGACCATCACGCGCCGAGGCATGATGATTGGTGGCGTGGCCACGCTGGCCCTGATCATGGGTACTGATGTTGTGGGCTGGATATCGCATATATTGGATCGGGATGGCAATGTTAGTTCGCGACCAGCCCTGATTATGGGGCCCGATAGAGATAATGCTGCTCCCACTGCTGCAGCTCAACCCTCTTCCCCCGATGATACATGGGCCTTTACTACCATTTCAACCACGGCGAAGCAGCAGGTTGTACGTTTCTCGCCTGATCAACAACGTTTTGCCGCCCTCAATCAACCAGCTACCATCACCTTTTGGAGACCAGGAAAAGCGGCCGCTTATGAACTACAACGCAAAGTGTCGGTGCAAAGCAAAGGGCCTCTACACACTATCGAGTGGTCCAGAGATGGATCTGCTCTGCTGGCCGCAACTGAGCGAGAAGTATATCTTTTGCGTTTAGACCAATCACAGGCGATGCCACTAAAACTTAATGTGTCTGTTCCTATTGCGACGGTCGTCTGGCATCCAACCGAGACCCGCTTTCTGATAGGTGGATCAGATGGCAGTATCACTGTTTTTGCAACCAACAATCCTGATCGGTTAACCGGTTGGAAGCAGGTACAACATTACGCCATAAAGAACGCTCAAGCCTCCACCGGCAAAGGACATTTTTCTAATGCGGCTTGGTCTGATGATGGAAGATACATTGCCGCACCGAGTCAGGGCAATGAAATTTATATCTGGTCTACTGATACTGGTGAACTGTATAATAACGTTCAAATTCCATTAGAGGACGGCCAGATTACGTACCTGGATTGGTATAAAGGGAACAATCATGTGGTAATGGTCGGGACCACTAAGGGAGTTGTCCATCTGGCTGATTTTATCCGCCCGGGTGGTAGCGAGCGCTTGCAACTCATCCCCGAAGTTGTCGTGCAGGATATAACGCAGTATTTGCCTTACTATCAGCTATTTGTTGCCACCAATAATGGCCTCTATGTCTGGTATCCTATGTCCGGCCTGAAAGCCTGGCAACAGATAGAGGCGGTGGCTCTGCCAGACAACCTGCAGTCGATTACCGTAGCTGGCGAGAAGAAGCCAACCCTGCTGATAACAACGGGCGAGAATGATATTGGCATCCTGGTATAACTTCGCCTTCCTGCCATACGTATATCCTATAGTTCTATCTGACTTCACAACGCCAGATGAAAGCAAGAAAAGCATTGCCCGCACACAAATTGTGAGCACAAAAGGAGGCATCTCCAATGGAAAAAAAACCACCAGTTGGAAAAACCCTGGCCTGGGTCTACGGCGGCGTCGTTTCATTTGTAACCGTCTATATTATTGGCGGCATCATCCTGGAAAAAATCTGGCCCAAAAACTAGCCATTTTAAGTCTAACCAAACAAGCAACCATTTTAAACATGAGTCACCCCGATTTTTAAGAACGGGTGTTCTCTTTTTCTCAATGCGCCTGAGAAGCGGGGTTGCAAGGGGCAGCCGGCCCCTTGCCGGGGTTCCTGACTTTTTATCACATTTTTAGTCGTCGAATCGTGGGAGTAGAAAAGCCACGATTCTTGGTACGCATGCCATTGGAATAGCCAAGAACGAAGAGAAAGGAGAAGGTGATGTTGTCCCCAGCAATCTTGTTGTCGTCTCAGCAGTGGGCCCAAGCAACCTTTGGCTCGGTCCAACTGGGCGATCCACGTCGTGTGAAGCGTGCCGTCGATCTTGCGTTTCATCTGGCGCAGAATCCACAAGCGTCTCTGCCTGGTGTGTTGAACCCGGCGGCTTTGCAAGCGTCCTATCGATTTGTGCATTCGTCGCATACCTCGTATGAACGTCTGGTTGCCCCCCATTGGGAGCACACACGACAAGCCTGCCACCAGCATCGGCAAGTCTTGTTGATTCAGGATACCACGGAGATGGATTACCAGGCTCATCCTACGACACGTGGACTGGGACCCATTGGAAATGGAACGCATCACGGCTTTCTGTTGCAAAGCGTCCTGGCTGTTGTCCCCCAGCATGATCAGTTGTTGGGATTGGCTCATCAAGAACCCTTTTTGCGCCAGCCAGCCCCTGAGAAAGAGAGCAAACAGCAACGCTGGAAACGCGAACGGGAATCGGAGGTATGGGAACGTAGTGTGCTCACACTGGGCTCGCCTCCTGTTGGCTGTCAATGGATTCATGTGGGCGACCGCTACAGTGACATCTTTTCGTTCATGCGCCAATGCCGAGAGCAGGGGTGTGATTTTCTCGTCCGGGCCTATGAAGATCGCTGTATTGATCTGTTGGTGGAACAGGGGGAGGCACCTGTGCCTCCACGATCGCATCATCATCGTAGCCCAACGCTGCATTTGCTGGAGATGGTCAAGCAGATGCCCATTCGATCGAGCATGTGGATGGAGCTCAAGTGTAGTCAGAAACACCCGACCCGCAAGGTCCTTTTGGCAGTGAGTTGGCAGTGTGTGCGTCTGTTGCCTCCCCGCACCCGGGAAGCCAACCAGTGGCGTCCGCTGGTGATCTGGGTGATCCGCGCATGGGAACCTGATCCCCCGGAAAGGGTTGAAGCCTTGGACTGGATCTTGTTGAGCTCGATTCCCACCACCACAGCCACTCAGGCTCAAGAACGGGTCGCGTGGTATCGCAGGCGTTGGATTGTTGAGGACTATCACCAAGGTCTCAAAACGGGATGCCATATGGAAGAACGAGAGATTCGAGATTACGAGGGATTGCGAACATTGTTGGGCATCATTGCCCCCATTGCCGTGCGCTTGTTGCAATTGCGCGTGCTTTCGCGTCAATGTCCTGACGAGTTGGCGCGGGTAGTGATACCCACTGACATTGTGCTGGTGGTGGCTCATTTGAGTGGGCATCCAGCACAAACCATGACAGTGCGGCAATGCTGGCATGGCATTGCACGTCAAGGTGGCTACTTGGGTCGCAAAGGCGATGGTCCACCCGGATGGAAAACCTTGTGGCTGGGATGGATGTATATCCAGAACGTGTTGCAGGGAGTGCAACTCGCCTCCCTCCTTTCGAATCAACTAGATTTGTGATAAAAAGTCAGCACCCCCGGCAGGGCGCTCCGCCCCTGCACCTCGGTTTTGGACTTTTGTTCCAAAAATTTGGGATGACTCATTAGGGTACCTTTATACACTTGAGAAAAGTGAGCTCGTTTGTTTCATGACAAACGAGCTCACTTTTTGGGGTTTGTTGATAGTACCGGCATATGTTATACACTGCAAAGGATAGAATTAATATGACCTGTAGCTGAGGAAAATAGACATGAAGAGAGAGGAATAAATGATGCGTGTAGTTTCTCTGTTGGCGGCCGCAACCGAGATGATTGCGGAACTGGGCTGTGTGGATCAACTGGTGGGATGTTCTCATGAGTGTGATTATCCTGCTGAGATTCGCCAGTTGCCGGTGGTGAGTAAGACGTTGATCGATACCAATACCAGTAGTGCTGAAATTGATGTTCAGGTTAAGCAAGCTGCCACTATCTGTAATGTACCGCAAACTAATGCTCTGGCTGCTTTGAGCGTGTATACGATCGATGCTCAACTATTACAGCGTTTGCAGCCGGATGTGATTGTGACGCAGACGCAATGTGATGTTTGTGCTGTGAGCCAGGAAGATGTAGAGCTGGCTTTGCAGCAGACGATTGGACTACGACCTCGTATTGTGGCGCTGGCGCCATATGATTTGCAGGATGTCTGGCAGAATGTTCTGCTGATTGGCGAAGCACTTGAGAGAGAGGCACTGGCCAGAAGCCTGGTAGATGGATATCAGCGACGTCTGACGCGCTTGAAAGAGCAGACACAATTATTGGTACAGCAAGCGGGCTACAAGCCACGTGTGGCGGTGCTGGAATGGTTAGATCCCTTGATGGGTGCTGGCAACTGGACACCAGATCTGGTGGGATATGCTGGTGGCGAAAATCTATTTGGGACCAGTGGAGCCCATTCTCCCTGGATCAACTGGGAGGAGTTTGCAGCCGCTGATCCAGATGTGATTGTGCTCGCGCCCTGTGGCTATACACTTGAGCGCACACAGCAAGACATTCCTTTGCTCCAACAGCATCCTGGTTGGCAAAACTTGCAGGCAGTAAAGCAGGGACGTGTCTATGCCATTGATGGGAACGCGTATATTAACCGCTCAGGACCGCGCCTGGTCGAATCAGCCGAATTATTAGCCCGCGCTATCTGGGGTTCTCAATTAAATATCGACGTGATTGCAGATGCATATCAACAGATTACCAATTAGCAAAGGATGTCGCATTACAGTATTGATGGGTTTTTGCTGGTAAAGATTTTGTCAGATCCTCCATATTTATAATAGGAAAGTACCAGTTTCTCTCGTGTATTGCACACCGCATATCTCAAATACTGTATTCTTACATTACCGTGTTAAAAAAGCTTTGTTTTTTCTACACGGTAATGTAAGAATACAGTATTTTTTTAGAAGGACACTTTTTGTGATGAAGAGACTACAAAGTTTGAAGTGGGTACTGAGTGCTATATTTTGTATGCTGCTATTGACAGCATGTGGAGCACAAGGCACACCCACGGATGCCACAGGAAAAGGGGATACTTCAAATTTGGTCCCTTCTCCCACTGCTCAAAAGACTGGTAAGACGCCAACGGTAGCCAGGAATGCGAAGCCGACCGCGACACCAGTTGACATATCTATGAAGCCGAAGCCGACTCCAACGCCGAAGGTTGTGCCAACAGTAGCGCCAACCCCAACGCCAGTCCCTGTGATCGTCCCGACCCAGGCTCCACCTGCACCTACCGCGCCTGCGATGGTACCAGCTCAGCCACCAGCCTCAACTGGCGGCGGCAATAGTATGCAGCCAGCCGCGCAAGCAGTCTTTACCCTGATTAACCAGGAACGTGCCAGCATGGGATTGGGTCCACTTACATGGAGTGCGCAACTGGTACAAAGCGCGCATAATCATAATCAAACGATGGCCGCCGCCAATCAACTCTCCCATCAACTTCCAGGCGAGCCCTACTTTGGAGATCGTGAGCGTCAGGCTGGTGTTAACTGGGTTGCCGGTGCGGAAAATATCGGTGTTGGCTATGGTGATCCTACCACAGCCTCTGTCGGCTTAAATAAAGCCATGTTTGGCGAACAGCCACCCGATGATGGCCACCGCCGCAACATTCTCTCGACCAGTTGTACCATGATCGGCATTGATGTACTGGTTGATACCGCCCACAGTCGCATCTGGCTGACAGAAGATTTCGCAGGCGTCTAAACCTTACAGGATAGAACATTTACCAGCCAGACATACACAGAGAAAGCCGCAGGATCTGTCCTGCGGCTTTCTCTGTGTATGAAGCTTGCGGGGAAGGTATCTTTCAGGGAGCGCATTGACCTGCATTGACAACGCCAAATGATGTTGTTATGATCTTGCTACCCTTTTTGGTCACTGGAATTATTGTATGTCTATACCCACGAATAGATTGCTATGACTGATATAAAAAAACACCTGCCCGCCATTCTTTCCTGTATTCGTTTTGGTGTGTTCAGGTCTGATCCTCTGGAAGTAATGAAGTCCGAGTTACGGCAACTTTTACCGGCGAGCTATGGTATTGTTGCGGCTGGCCATGTGGCGAATAAACGGCAGCAACAGTCTGCCCTCCTCGATTTGATCATCTATGACACCACTATACCCGTTTCCTCAACGGCTCTTGATGAGACCGTGATCGATATTGCTCAGGTTTTGCTGGTAGTTGTGCTGGTTGATAAGTTGGACCGATCAGCGCTGGCTAGCAGTTTGCAGCGCGTCGCTAGCGTCAAAACATTGACTTTGACGCAGGAGAAGTCCACGAAAAAAGCCAGCGTATGGAGGAAATTGCAGCCGCTGGGAGCGGTCATATTTAATCGTCTGGTAGATGCAGCATCTGATTGCTCGGGAGCATGGGATGCAAATGATCGATCTGCGACTTTCTCAATTGGCCCCAACGGATCTGCGTGGACTGCCTGTGGCTGACACTGAGCATGGACTTTCGCGCTGGTATCCACCAGAATTTTTGCCACGTGAGGGTCAGGGCATCCTTTTCCTTGATGAATTGAATCTTGCTCCACCTGCTATGCAAGGTATGGCCCAGCAGTTGATTCTAGATCGTCGGGTCGGTTCCTATACAGTGCCTGATGACTGGTTTGTCGGGGCGGCCGGAAACCGTAAAGAGGATCGTGCTTCAGTCTTTGATATGCCAGCACCACTGGCGAATCGCTTTATTCACTTAAATGTAGAACCACATTTTGAGAGCTTTAAAATTTATGCTTTGCAAAATACGATCCATGAGCATATTCTGGGCTTCTTATCTTTCAGGCCGGCGCTCTTACATAAATTAGATCCGCAACAGCCTGCGTGGCCCTCTCCTCGTTCCTGGATGATTGCGAATAAGCTTTATGCATTGAATATGGATATCTCCTATGTTGTTGGTATGGGAGCCGCCAGTGAGTTGGCTTCCTTTGTGAAACTGTATAATCAGCTACCAGACGTTGAAGTGGTGCTGCAAGGCATGGTGAGGATATCGTATTTCCTTCGGAGCCATCCCAGCATTATGCTATGACCACGGCATTGACTATCAGGGCAAAGAACCTGCAAGAGAGCTATCAGGCTTTTCGCTGGATGGCAGCCAGTGCGGGCCATGAATGGATTCAGCTTTTTGCCACCGATCTTTTCCGTCTGGCGTAAGCCCGTAATGAAATTGGCAAGCTGGCAGCACTGACTCAACGCGATCCGACTTTGCAAAAGATGTTTGTGGACTACATGGGAATGTTAGAAGCAGTGAAATGATGCAACAGAATCAATTTGAACGACGCATCTCGGCCACGATCATACAGCTGCGTTTGCGCTCGCCTTTTTTCGCGACGCTGGCTCTCTTTGCCTCTATTCGGCAATCTCATAGTATTCCTACAGCAGCCACAGATGGACGAGATATCTTTATTAATCCAGTTTTCTGGCAAAGCTTATCATCTGCTGAGCAACTGGGCGTGTTTGTGCATGAGGTGTTGCATGCAGCCCTGTTACATGTGCCACGTCGTGGTACGCGGGATCCTATCCGCTGGAATATCGCGGCCGATATCGTGGTCAATGGCATGATTCTGGCGCAGAAAGATTTTGTGTTGCCCAAAGGTATCATTCGCGATCACAAGCTAGAGCATTTGAGTGTCGAAGAAATTTATTATCTGCTTGAAAAGTCATATGTGGGAGATGCCTTCACGCTAGAGCATCCAGATTTATTAGATTTGCCGGCAGGAGCGATTTCGGCGGCTGAATATCATGAATTAGAAGTTCACTGGCGGCAGGCATTGCAGCAGGCCAGTACCATCACTGATGTACTGGGACATGGGAATATGCCCGCTGGACTGCAACGTGAGCTTGCACATATCAATCCAGCCCAGCTCGATTGGCGCTCCTATCTCTGGCGTTTTCTAGTGCACACGCCAGTCGACTTTCAAGGCTTCGATCGACGCTTCATTGGGCAAGGACTCTATCTCGACAGCCTGGCTGGTGAAAAGCTGCATATCTATATTGCCGTTGATACCAGTAGCCCGATTGGCTCGACTGAGATAGCCCAATTTCTAGGTGAAGTACAGGGTATCCTGGGTGCGTATCCCCACCTGGAGGCTCAACTCTATTATGCCGATGCGGGCTGCTATGGCCCATATACTCTGACCCCCGACTCAAAGATTCCCGCGCCTGTTGGAGGTGGCGGCACCGATTTTCGTCCTTTTTTTACTACTGTCGAGTCGCAAACATCAGCTTTTGATGCTGGTATCTGCGTCTACTTTACCGATGGTTATGGGTATTTTCCAGCTGAGGCTCCCTCTCTCCCAGTTCTATGGATCATCTCATCAGGTGGCATTGATGCTAAAAACGTTCCTTTTGGGGAAGCCGTACGCTTGATCCCTGATGTAAAATGATGAGCAGGTATCTTGCTCTGTTTCCATGGACGCAGAGCAAGATACCGTGACCACGTTCTCTATTCCCAAGAAAGAAACATTAATGGATCTCTATGCTTATCCCAAAGTTGAATTGCACCTGCACCTGGATTGTTCGTTGAGCTATGATGTGGTACATGCCATTGATCCGACCGTAACCAAAGAAATCTATCAGAGTGAATTTGTCGCTCCCGATAAGTGTATCAATCTGGTAGATTTCTTGAAACGTGCCCCCAAAGGTATCGCCTTGATGCAGACTCCTGAGCACCTGCGCCTGGTGGTAAAGGATCTTTTTGCCCAGTTACAACGCGATCATGTTATCTATGCCGAGATTCGCTTTGCACCTTTGTTGCATACCGAGCAAGGACTCTCCCCTGAAGATGTTGTGCGCATTGTCGAGGCTGCCACCAGCGAAGCTATTACTGAGACTGGCATTGAAGCCCGCCTGCTCCTCTGTGCCCTGCGCCATTTTAGCACTGAAGAGAGCATGCAGACGGTTCGCCTGGTCGAGCAGTTCCAGGGCACCACTGTCGCAGGACTCGATCTGGCCGGCGATGAGGCTGGCTATTCCCTGGATGCGCATATTCCAGCGTTCCAATATGCCATTGAACATGGATTGGCACGTACCGCGCATGCCGGTGAGGCCAGAGGGGCTGCCAGTGTCTGGGAGACCCTGGAACATCTTCATCCCACACGCATCGGCCACGGTGTACGTAGTAGCGAAGATCCTAATCTGCTCGACAAATTGCGCGCTGAAAAGATCCATCTTGAAGTGTGTCCGATGTCTAATCTGCAAACAAATATCTATGACATCTATGCTGACCATCCCGTTGACTATCTTTATCAGCAAGGCGTCTCGCTGAACATTAACACTGACTGCCGCATGATTACGCCGGTCACCTTGAAACGCGAGTATGAACAGCTCCACGCTAACTTCCAATGGGACACACAACACTTCCTCACCTGCAATCTGCATGCGCTAGAAGCCGCCTTTCTTCCGCAAGAGATCAAGCAGAAACTAAAGCAGCGTTTGCGAGAAGCCTATCCTGCCTCATAACTAGTGACAGCGGCAAATCTTTTTGAAGCAGACAATGGCGAGACGGCCACGACCGTCTCGCCATTGTCTGCTTCAAAAACCAGCGAGCGCCGCCGGTGCAAAGTGTCAATGCTTCTATTGATCTGCAAGAGTCTCTTGCTGAGATAGGTTTCTTTTGATACAATGTCAACGATGTATTTTACAGGCTTTAGGTGGTGAAGGAAGATTTGAAATGCATTCGATGATATCTTAGGCAAAGATATCCCAAAGGCGGTTAGTTCATGGGAAAAGCCATCATCCCTCCCATTGTCTGTCCTACGCTGGTTGGTAGGGCAGAGCAATTTGCATCTTTACAGCAGCTTATCACGCAGACTGGCACAGGTAATAGCAATCTGGTTTTAATCCGTGGTGAGGCTGGTATTGGTAAAACTCGTTTGATCACCGAAGCCAGGCTCTTTGCCCAGACTCAACACATGTTGGTGCTAGAAGGGCATTGTTTTCCAGCCGATTATGCCTGTCCCTATGCTCCCTTGCTTGACCTTCTGCGCGCATTCGCGGCACATTCGTCAGCTGACGAGCATGTACTGGCCGTGAGATCGCTGGCCAGTGATATTTTTCCGCTCTTACCAGAATTTGTGCCAGCTCAGGCATCGATCAGTACTCAACTTGAACCCGAACAAGAGAAGCGCCGCCTCTTTGCTATACTCACCACTTTTTTTTTGCAGCAAGCCACTCGTCATCCTCTGCTCTTAATTATTGAAGATATTCACTGGTGCGATGATACCAGTCTGGATTTTCTTCATTACTTAATGCGACGGGCGCAAAAGGTTCCTTTGCTTTTATTGGTTTCGTATCGGCATGATGAGATCCATCCAGGACTCAGCCATTGGTTGGTCGAGCTTGAACGAGAACGGTCAGGCCATGAGATTGTTTTAGCTCCACTGCTGCAAGGCGATGTTGATGTGATGCTCTCCGCTATCTTTGAGCAACAGCATACCGCGCTTGACATGCGCCGCTTCTTGCATGGTGAACTCCTGAATATCCTCTACACCCTGACCGAGGGGAATCCTTTATTTGTGGAAGAGACAATTAGTTCTCTGGTTGTAGCAGGCGATATTGCTTACATTCATGGATACTGGAATCGTACAGCTATCGACAAGATACAAATTCCCAGGAGCGTGCAGGAAACGGTACGGAGGCGCACCGAACGGCTGGCGGCTTCCGCGAGGTATGTGCTCATGCTGGCTGCGGTAGCAGGCCGGCAATTTGATTTTAGCCTGTTGCAGGAAATTACAGCGTATACAGAGGATCAACTGTTGGTATGTATGAAAGAGATTGTCGCGGTTCAACTGGTGGTGGAAGCCTCAGCAGAACAATTTGCTTTTCGCCATGCATTGACGCGGCAGGCTATTTATACACAACTGCTCACACGTGAGCGTATCAAATTTCATAATTTGATTGCTGAGACACTGGAACGCCTGGCAGATCCACATACGGATGTGCATGTTGAGGATCTGGCCTATCACTTTTATCAGGCACACAACTGGCAAAAGACTCTAGCGTATGCCAGACGTGCTGGCGCAAAAGTTCTGCAGCTTTATGCCCATCGGGCGGCCATCGATTATTTTAGCTGGGCCATTGAGGCCATCCAACACCTTTCTGCTCATCCAGTTCCAGATCTTTATCGGGCACGTGGACAGGCTTATGAGACATTGGGAGAATTTGAGCAGGCCCGGCAAAATTATCTTCTGGCCTTAGAAGCGGCTGAATTGCTTGATGAGCAAGTTTCTCGCTGGCAAAGCATGCTTGATCTGGGTTTTTTGTGGGCTGAGCGTGATTACCGTCAGGCGGAAACCTGGTTTCTTCAGGCGCTCACACTGTCACAGACCTTGCATGATCCAGCCCTGCATGCACGGAGCCTGAATCGCATGGGGAACTGGCAACTCAATATTGGACAGATCCAGGAGGCACTCCAGCAGCATCGCCTGGCGCTCTCTATCTTTGAACATCTGCAAGATGCCGTTGGTATTGGTCAGACCCTGGATTTACTTGGCATGGTAAGCTATCTCGGTGGAGACTTGATCGGAGGAACAGCCTACTATCAACAAGCTATCCAACTTTTTGAAGCATGTGGAGAGCGCCAGTCCCTGACCTCCAGCCTGGCCACCATGATCCTGCGTGGTCCAACCTTCCAGACTGACAGTATGATAGCGGCGGCAACTTTGCCTGAAGTTTTATATGATGCCAGACGGGCTCTTGCAATCGCTATAGAGATCGGACAGCGTTCAGCTGAGGCGTATGCCCTTTTTCAACTGGCTCTCTGTCTGGGCTCACAGGGTGAATATACCGATGCACTGGAAGCTGTGAAGCGCAGTTTACAGATTGCCGAAGAGATTGAGCATCGGCAATGGCAATCCGCTGCCCACACGGTTCTTGGGGGGATATATGCGGCACTATTCCTTTATTCCCAGGCGCAGGAGCACTTTGAGCTGTCTCTTAACCTCGCTCAAGAGACGGGCTCTGCGCTCTGGATACATATCGCTACCGCTTATCTGGCTTCTCTATTACTGGTCCGCCAGGAACCAGTTCAGGCTGCCAGGTTATTACAGTTGAAATTTCAGGCTGATATGCCAACGCAGACCATGGCGCAGCGGCTACTCTGGTGTGCCGCAATCGAACTGGCCCTGGCCCAGGGACAACCCGCGCAGGCGCTGGCCTATGTTGAACGCTTGTTAAACGCTGACGGTACCATTGATGGAGAACATACTGGTCTGCGTATACTCATTTTGCGTGGAGACGCTTTAGCCGCTCTACAGCGCACTCGTGAGGCTGAGGAATGTTGGCTAAGCGCGCAGAAATTGGCGATCCGCATGGGATCCCGACCACGTCAATGGCCTCTTTGTATTTCTCTTGGAAATCTCTATAAGGCTGCGAAAAGAAATGCAGATGCAGAAAAAGCATATACCACAGCCCGGCTTTTAATTGAGGAGTTGGCGACCACCATAGCTGATGAATCCCTCCAACATACCTTCTTACAACAGGCACTGGCACACTTGTTGACTATCTCTCCTCCGACCCCCAAAAAGATAGTCAGGCAGCATATGGATGGACTGACCGGACGAGAGTGCGAGGTGGCGGCTTTAATTTCCATGGGCTATTTCAACCGTGAGATTGCCAGTACCCTGGTCGTCAGTGAGCGTACCATTGAAACGCATGTCAGCAATATTCTTTTCAAGTTGAACTTCACCTCACGTCGACAAATTGCTAGCTGGGTCAAAGAAAAAGATCTTAAGCTGGATCAATAAATGACAAAATAGCATACTGATCCGCTTATGCCTGAAGTTTCTACGTATCAGTTGCTACCGATTTCTACGTACTCTCCCTTTTATAATCTCCGTGTTCGTCCACGATGTCAAAATACCACATTCCGACTACACTTAAAGAGTCGGCCGAGAACTGTTCCAGCTTGGACACGTACCAGATATCTTTATATAAGTAAAGGGGATACACGATGGAGAACATGGTCAATAAAAGCTTAAATACGCCGGATGAGGTCAGGTCATTACCCAAAACCAGGGTTGATGTTATTGATTTCGGGGAAATCTCTCTGATGAAATTGACCTTTGAGCCAGGATGGAGATGGTCGGAGCATGTGAAGCCTACGGCGGGAACCGCGAGTTGTGAGGTGCCGCATTTCAATTACTGCCTTTCTGGACGCCTGCATGTGCGTATGGACGATGGCAGCGAGAGCGAAATCGGACCTGGTGATGCTCAGCTGCTAGCTTCAGGACATGATGCCTGGGTGGTAGGAAACGAACCGTATGTGGGACTGGATTTCCAGGGTGGTCACCTCTATGGGAAACCGGCGCACTAGCCGAAAAGCGGGTAAGGAGAGTCACTACGTTCTTCTTACCCTCCTGATAATGCAACGCAAGGAAGAGAGGTACGACCATGGCGAGACCGCTACGGCTAATGGCCATCATGGCCCATCCCGATGATGAAGCTTTAGGTAATGGTGGTATGCTGGCCCGCTATGCAGAGGAAGGTATCAGAATTTCATTGCTCACCGCCACACGTGGAGAACGTGGCTGGCCAGGTGATCCACAGGCCTATCCTGGTTTAGAGGCGCTCGGGAGACAGCGCGAAGACGAATTGCTAGATGCTGTTGGTGTACTGAGCATTCGTTACGTTGATTTTTTAGGCTATATTGATGGAGAGCTCGATCAGGCCCATCCTGCCGAAGCAATTGGCAAAATCGTCGGCCATATTCGTCATGTGCGGCCAGATGTCGTGGTCACCTTTGGTCCTGATGGCATTTACGGACATCCCGACCATATCGCCATTTCCCAGTTTGCTACTGCGGCAGTTATTGAAGCAGCCAATGCCGCTTCCCCCTATTACCAGAGCCTCCCGGCCCATCGGGTGGCGAAATTTTACTATATGGTTGCGACGCAAGGTTTATTGGATGCTTATCAGGC
This sequence comes from Dictyobacter alpinus, assembly GCF_003967575.1. NCBI lineage: Bacteria > Bacillati > Chloroflexota > Ktedonobacteria > Ktedonobacterales > Dictyobacteraceae > Dictyobacter > Dictyobacter alpinus. The sequence goes on along the minus strand of NZ_BIFT01000002.1, from coordinate 1,298,518 downwards.
AGTTTTCGGGGATATGGTAATGCATATCGATGAGCAACCGCGTAGTGGAGTCGCCTGGCCGGAGTGGGCAGTAACCACCAAAATAAATATTGCAGGTTACTGGCCAACTGCTTTGCAGGCCATTGCCTGTCATCGCACACAATTACCTTTGTATGCCACGCTTGAGCACAAGCTTGCTCTGCTCTCGGAAGAACAGAGGCAGGAATTATGTCATGTCCAGCGTTATTATCGTGTTTTTAGCCAGGTCAATGGTGGTCGTCACGTGGAAGATGATCTCTTTGAAGGTTTACGGTAATGAGAAGTTCTTGATCAGCAGATCAGTAAGGAAGTTTATCCATGCATGCAGCAGATATTCTTATCTATGGTCAGCGCACATTTCTTCAATCCACCGATAGCATTCCAGCCTCTTCTCAAGATTTGCCTGGGGCCTGTGGTACCTGGTCTGTTAAAGACATTATTGCCCATCTAGCCTCCTTTGAGCAGGTGCTTGTGGATATCTTAGCTGGCTTTGTTAATGCCAGTTCAGGTACAGCGCTACAAACATTTATTGATACTGGTAACCAGTTTAATGATAGCGAGGTTAGCAAACGGAAAGATCAGAGCTATCAACTTGTGCTGACCGAGTTAAGCGAGTCTCATGCTAAAAGTTTGTCGCTACTCGCGCTGATCCCGCCAGAGCTGTGCCGCCAAACAGGCACGCTTCCCTGGTATGGTGCCAGCTATTCATTAGATGATGTCATTGTCTACATGTATTATGGACATAAACGTGAGCATAGCGCGCAAATTGACCTCTTTCTCACCAACTTGCGTGCGTAGTACGTATGACATGGTGTAAAAAATGTGTTGTAACACATTTTTTACACCATGTCATACGGCGATTGTAAGCACTATTCGCGAGTATCAAGCACCTATTCCATAAGAGCTATGAGTCTTTTTTAGTGACCAATGACTGGTATTCTGGATGGTGCTTAATGTATTGGGAGACAAATGGACAGAGAGGAACGACTGTGAGCTGCGCGGAACGGGCGTCTTCCAGTGCCGTCTGTGCCAATTTACCGGCCAGACCATGACCTTCAAAGGCGGGTGGCACACTGGTATGCAGATAGGTAATGCGATCACCCTCACGCTCATAGGCCAGGATCGCTAGCTGTCCATCATCCAGATGGATCTCGTACTGTTCTTCATTAGTGTTATTTTCAACCTTGATTGCGTTATCGCTCATGGTAGTGATTTTTCCTTTGTCTGTGCCTTGCCCGATGATGACCACCAGATAAGGCGCTGGCTGTGATGATAGAAGGCGCCTGCACTCAGGCCTGATGAAAATATAAACAACATAAATGACCTATTCATTCCGCTGATTTATATTGTATCCCTGCATAAAACCGCTTTGAAGAGGCGAATGTAGCGCCAATGCGCAGCCACCTCTTCAGGGAACGATAACCACTAACGCTATGCTAAAGTAATCTCCGCATTGGCATAACGCCCGATGGTTGTTTCATGGATTGCATTGGCAGTGTGCCAGCGGACCGTCCAATGGCATTCATGGTCGCCGCTAATTGATAACTGCCATTGGTGATTTTGCTGGCTCAATTTCAATCGGGTGGCACTGCCCTGATCATCCCATACAAGCTTTGTTGTATGCTCCTGGCCCGGATAGACCTCTAAGGTAATGTCCTCGGGGACGTTATCGCCGATAAACTGGCGCTCTGGACCCAGTGGTAGGATGGTGCCTGCTTTGACATAAACGGGGATGGTATCCAATGTTGTCTGGCGGGTGATGTAGCGTCCACCCTCGATGCGCTGATCGGTCCAGAAGTCGATCCATTCGCCCTGAGGTAGGTAGATGTGGCGTGCTACGGGTTTGCGTGCTTCACTGAAAACAGGGGCGACCAGCAGGCTTTCACCTAACAAATAGCTATCGTCCACCCGGGCGGTCCCAGGATCCTCCGGAAATTCTAGGAGCAGTGGTCGCAGTAGTGGCAAGCCAAGCTCGTGCGTTTGCCAGGCCATGCTATAAAGATATGGATTGAGGCGGGTACGCAGGCGGGCGTAGCGTTTAAAATTGGCCAGTGCCTCTGTTCCGAATTCCCAGGGTTCACGCGGCGTGGTACCATGGGCACGCGTTAGCGGCGAAAGCATACCAAATTGGGTCCAGCGTATATATAGTTCGGGCGATGGTGGTGGACCATAAAAGCCGCCGATATCATGCGACCAGATACCTGGAGCGCTGAGGGCATAGCCGAGTCCACCGCGTAGCGAGGAGCGCATTGACCAGACATCGGTCTTTGGATCACCACCCCATTGTGCCGGATGGCGCTGGATGCCAGCCCAGCCAGAGCGGCCCCAGATCATGCCCGGCCTGCCAGTCTCCTGCTGAATAATCTCATGCACAGCCTGATTGTAGAGTAGTGGATAGAGATTATGTAAGGTCTCGCCATCCATACCGTTATAAGCGCGTGCCTCACGCGGGACTGCCTCGCCAAAGTCCGTTTTAAAGCAAGCCACGCCAGCCTGGAGTAAGGGACGATGTTGATCCTGCCACCATGCTCGCGCCTCAGGATTGGTGAAGTCCAGTACCGCACGCATATGACCATCCGCTGGCGGCGAACCAAAGTCCGCACTGATAGGCTCACCGGCCTCATTTTTCAGGAAATAGCCAGCTTCAGCTACCTCCGCGAAGCGCCGCGCATGGGATGAGATATATGGCAGCTCCCAGAGTGAGATCTTAAAGTTTTGTTCACCCAGTTGTTTAATCATGCCGGGGAGATCAGGAAAATGCTCTTCACTCACGACAAAGTCGCAGGACAAATTCGGGCGCTCCAACCAGGCGGGATCCAGGTGCAGCACATCGCAAGGCACCTCTTCGGCGCGTAAACGCTCAGCGATGGCTTCAACTTCTGTACGTGTATGATAACGGCAGCGCGACATCCAGACACCGAAGGCCCAGCGTGGGAGCATGCTTGCGCGTCCGGTCAAACGGGTATATTCAGCCAGGATCTCCTTTGGGGTGGCACCAAAAATCAAGAAAAGATCCAGTACCTCCTCACTGACCTGTACGCGGGCAGCGCGGCCCGAGGTCGTACCGAGATGTAATTGGACACGGCTCGGTGTATGGAAGAAGAGGCCGTACTCTTCTGAAGAGAGCAAGAACGGGATATTCTTATAGGCCGCATCCGTCGTCGTGCCCCAGGCATCCTGTGTCCACAGGGTTAGATCGCGTCCACGCTGATCAAAACTGGTGAAGCGTTCACCCAGACCATAGAGATGCTCATCAGGAGTCAGGCTCCAACTCCAATAGGTCTCCTGTTTGCCCTCATCAGGGGTCGCGACTCCTGGCGGCGCGGTACAGAGGAGGCCGTGTACATCGCGATCATCGGTTGCCGTAGACCAGGTACGCTGTGTCGCTTTATGGGTAATGGCAAAAGCAAAAGGATCGCGTTGCAGGCGTATCTGGAAGTCCGCCGTGTTTACGGTGCTCTCAATTTCTGATTGCTCTAATGCGGGTACATGTGGCTGTGTCTGTTCACGGTTGGCAAGGAGCATGCCGAAGTTGCGGGCCTCATTCAATTGTTCAGGTGGTCCAAGGCGCAGGCGCACACAGGTGTTGGAGATAATCTCAACGCGTAACGCCAGATTTTCTTCGATCTGTTTCTCAAAAGGCAGTATATCCGGCGGCCGATTGGGAACATTCGTAAACGTCATTTGATCAAGCAGGGGTTCATTGCTCAGAATGATGGGGCGCGATTCATCGCCGAGGTTACGAAAAGGGATGGTCCCCAGGGTGGCTAGCAGGCCACCCGGGAGAGCTTCGACCGCGCCAAGCTGTCGCGCGAAATATCCCTCAGTTCGTAAGAGACGTTGAATCAACTGAGGTGGGATTTGCATCGTTATTCTCCTAGCCCTTAAGCGCACCCGCTGTCAGGCCAGAGACAACGCGCCGCTCAAGGAGCATAATCAATATGACCAGAGGTACCACCGAGAGAATTGTGGCCGCTGAAAGCACCGCAAAGTTGGTGGTAAATTCCGTCTGGCTGATCGTTACAATGCCGACTGGCAGTGTATACGTCTTCGTACTAGTATAGTTTAAGGCAAACAGATATTCGTTCCAGTTGCCCACAAAAACGATAATAGCTGTCGCAAACAGTCCTGGAATTGTGACTGGTAAGATGATCTGTAAAAAGGCCCGGAAGCGCGAGAGTCCATCAACGATGGCGGCCTCCTCAAGCTCGACTGGCACATCCTGGAAGAATGCCATCAATACCAGCACGGCCAGCGGCAAGCCAAAGACTGAATAGGGCAGAATCAGTCCCTGCAAGGTGTTGAGGAGATGCAGGCTTTGTAGTATCTGGTAAATAGGAATAACCTGGACCAGGGGAGGGAAGAGCGAGAAGAAGAGGACCAGGAGTAGGATGACGTTTTTCCAGCGGAAGCGTAGTCTGGCAAACGCATAGGCCGCCAGTGTGGCCATGATCATGGTAATCACTGTTGAGACCAGGGCGGTGATGACGCTATTCACATAATAGCGACCGATATCACCGCGGAGCGCCTCGATATAGCTGGAAAGAGTGGGATGACCAGGAATAAGCGTGGCCGGAACTGACGTGGTTTCCTGCGCGCTCATCAATGATGTTGACAGGGCCCATAGCAAAGGGAAAAACTGGATAACGAGAATAATGGCCGAGACCAGATAAATGATTGTTCTGGACGCCACCAATAGCGAACCCCGTGACCGCCCTCCTGGCGTACTTGAGCCAGTCCTTATCTGCTGTTGCTGTCCCTTTTGCAAAGTTTGTGCCATAACAGATGTGTTTCCTTCCTGTTGTTAATTCACGCCAGGCCGATACAGGGTGCGCAGATAGATAATAATAAAGGCGAAGGTGATCAGCATCAGCACAATCGCGATATTCGAGCCATAGGCGAAATCGCCATACTGCTGAATCTGTAGATTAATATAGAGTCCTAAGTTCTGTGTCGCATTGCCAGGAGCGCCGTTGGTAAAGGCACTGATCAAGTCAAAGGCTTGCAGTGACTCAATGGTACGCAGCACCAGTGTGACGACCAGGGTTGGACGTACCAGTGGGAGTGTCACACGCCATATTGATTGCCACGCGGATGCTCCATCCACGCGTGATGCTTCCACCACCTCTTCTGGTATTGCCTGTAATCCGGCCAGTACCAGCAGCGCGACCAGCGAATTGGCCTTCCAGATTGCCAGTACATAGATCAGCGTTGTGGCCAGCGGAGCCGAGCCCAGCCAGTTAATGAGATGGGCATGATCAATAATATGCAGCCGTAACAAAAGACTATTGATCAGTCCATATTGATCATTGAAAATATAGGCCCAGATCACCGAGTTGGTGGCAGTTGGAATGGCCCAGGGAAGCAAGATGGCCGTACGGATCAACCAGCGACCACGGAACTTCAGATTGGCAAAGAGCGCCAGAGCTGTACCAAAGATCATTTGACCAGCGACCGTGATCAGACTAAAGAGCAAGGAAAATCTGAGCGCACTCCAGAATTGTGGATCATGCGCCAGACGCACATAGCCGGTGAAGCCGGCCAGAGACATCCCCTTACCAAAGGAACCGCCTGTTTGCAGCGAATACCAGATGGTACTGACCGCGGGATAGACTCCCATTGCCAGTAACGCGAGCAATACCGGCGTAAGCATTGCCCAGGCCAGGCGCTCTTCCCGGCGTTCCAGAATACTTCGCTTTGAGCGTGAACGAACGACAGCCATAGGCTTCTTCCTATCCTTTTTCCTCTTGCGTACAAATACGACATATTAGAGATTGTGTGCGTATGGCGTCTATCTCCTGGCCGCCACAATGATGGTTGTCAGGAGATAGATCATCAAACAATAGCTATTAAGACAAAGAGGCGATTTGCGACTGTACGCCGTGGAGCGCATCCGCTGGCGATTGCTGATTGCTGAGCACACCATTGATGGCAGCCTGCAATGGTGTGGTGAACTGGTTGTAGGTTTTTAGTTGCGGACGGTTATGACCGCTATTGAGGATCGTGGCCAGATCTTTGAATTGTGGATGTTTCTTTTGTAGCTCTGGATCACTCAGCACATCAGGACGCGATGAAACCAGACCGGCATTCTGAGCTAGCGAGCTCTGGGTCTGTTTATTGAGCATAAAGTCGATAAAGGCCCAGGACTCATCTTTATACTTCGAGTTGGCATTGATGCCTAGCACCCAACCGCCTGTGCAGCCCTGTCCTTTTTGTCCATTGAGCGCCAGGGTTGGCGCGATACCAACCTTGCCAGCCACCTTGGATGTTTTGGCTGCATTAGCAATCGCATAAGCAAAGGTCCAGTTACGCATAAAGGGCGCCTGCCCGTTGTTGAACAGGTTCAGGATATCGTTGGGTGCGTAAGTATTGGTGCCTGTGGGTGAGAGCTTTTTTGTGTGGATCAGATCATGCAGATATTGCAGTGCGTCGATGCTGGTGTTATCATCGACTTTCAAGCTACCCGGTTTGCCAATATCGCCACCGGCACCCCACAGCAACTCCAACCACTCATCAACGATGGCCTCAATCTTCTTGCCCGGCATCAGATAGCCATACTGGATCCCATTATTTTTTTCGCCAGCCAGAATCTTGGCGGCTAAACTCTCCATTTCAGCACGAGTCTGAGGCACCTGTCCGCCATATTTCTGTACCAGGTCGGTACGGTAATAGAGTAGACCGATATCCAGGTAGCGCTGAATGCCATAGATCTTGCCATCGATTTTGGCTACTTCTGCGGCGCTTGGATAAAACTGTTTTAAATAATCGGCGGACGCATAGCGGTCCAGTGGCTCTAACCACCCTGAACTGGCAAACTGGGCAGGCCAGGTTACATCGATATGTACCACATCGGGGGTGGCATCTTGAGAACGGAAACTGGTGACAAACTTGCTATATTGATCAGTAGCTACCGGAGGTAACTGTTGATACTCGACTTTGATCTTCCCTTTGTGCAGGTCATTAAAGCGAGCAATCTCTGCTGCCTGCTCGCCAGTCTGATCGCTGAGGGCGGCATACTGAATAGTTACTGGTCCATTCGCCTTTGGCGTGGAGCCAGAATCTTCTCCACAGGCTGCCAGTAAAGGACTCAGCATCGAGGCTCCCAGTCCTGCTTTTACGCCATTACCAAGCAATGTGCGGCGTGTCAGTTTCGAGCCAGAGAATAACGAAGTGGAAGGGAAGGTGGACTGCGGATCTGTGTTCGTACCCATAAAAAAAGTTCGCCTTTCCATGGGCCACGAGGATAATTTATTTCGCGTACTAAAAATAGCTTGCGAAATCCTCAACTGGCCGGACATATAGAATAAAAATAAGAACAGAAAACTAAATTTCGAGAAAGACTTCTTGCTTATCGACTTTGACCTGATAGGTGCGGACACGATACTTATCAGGTGCGGTCAGACAACTACCAGTGGTAACATCGAAGGCAAAGCTATGCCAGGGACAGCGAATAATCTCGCCGGCCCGACTATAGCCGAACTCATCGCCGGGCTGGTTGGCCTCCGTCAGACCCGTCAGCGTACCCTCTCCAAGAGGGCCACGCTGATGAGGACAGATGCTATAGATGGCATAGAATTCACCATGCTCACTATGGATAAGAGTAATAGGAATATTCTTGACGGTATAGCTGCGCCTTTCGCCACGAGGTATATCCGACTCGTGGCAGACATGATACTGCATCTGCTCTTGCTCTCTCTCTTTTAATCCTGGAAGCCAAAGAGTTCCTGGGCATTGTCATAGAAAATTTTACGGCGTAGATCAGCAGGAAGAGCACGTGGTACCGACTCCTCAGGCGAATCGAAGTCCCAGTGTGGATAATCGGTGGCAAAGACCAGCAATTTATCGGTGCCGAGCATATCATGCAGGCGCAACCAATTCTCGACACTGGTATCCTCGGTTGGCTGGGTCGAAAATTTGACGCGCTCCAGAATATATTTTGAAGGCAGTTGCTTAACCCAGGGAATTTCCAGATGGAGTGAGCGATAATTCTGGTCCATGCGCCAGAGCAGGTGAGGAAGCCAGCTATAGCCACTTTCCAGTATACAGAAGCGCAAGGTGGGAAACTTATCAAAGATGCCATTCACTACCAGACTGGTCAGTGTGGCCATCGCGCCCTGTGGTACATTGATATGCCATTCGATATAGTAGCGACCCTTGCCGAGGGCACTCTCGACTGCGCCTGTATGATGGAAGGCCACCACCAGATTATGCCGGGCAGCCGCCTCAAAAATAGGATTATAGAAAGGATCACCGTACGACCATTGTCCGATCGGCAATAGAATCTGGACAAAGCGAGGATCTGGTCCGAGGCGATCAATCTCACGCGCCGCCGCCTGTGGATCCTGCGGTGCCAACTGGATACTGGCCCGTAGCCGTGTATCGCGTGCCAGCCAATGATCGCTCACAAAATTGTTGTAAGCATTGGCCAGGGCCGTCGCGAACTCAAACTGCATCGGCATCACCGCCGGCATAAATTGTCCCGTCAGGATGGCATGGGTGATCGGATAGGTCTCCAATATCTGCTCACGCAGCAGTTCATAATTAGAGCCAGCCGGAGCCCCATCAGCAGGTTGTGAATCGCCGCGATTGACTCCATTCGCAGCCCAGTGCACATGTGGATTGCCCGTACCCTGCCAGGCACCATTGGTAATCAGGCCACGCCAGGGCTCCTTCAGATACGGCACCAGATCGGTCCATTTCGTAAAGGTTTCATGTACATCGGTATCTATAATTGGACCTGTGTACTTCGACCCCCCGGTACTTTGGCGGTTAGAGGCATCAGTCGTCGTCATTGCTCGCATCCTTTCCTTGATAGCCAGTCGTTTCGCATCTCTATAGTGTACCTATTTTTATAGAATGTGTAGTACGAAACGTTTCTTACTATCTATGGGCAAAGAACATATTCTTAGCAGTACATCTTTTCTACCTGTAAGTGACTAAGTTGATATATTTAGTCAACATCGTCTGTTTCCTCTATCTTAACGTGTTCAGTAGAACTTGTAAAGGGGAATGAAAAAATGACGGGGGCTATTGATCAATCTCTTGCATAAATATTTGTTGTTCACTTATAATGTCAGGACGGTGCATGTGAAAAAAGCATCTGATTAAGATAATGTATATCAGTATTGCAGATTATTTATAGGAATATATGATTATGAATAATTCAGTTATCAAGCAGGCTCTTATCGAGAATCATCACTATGCACACCTGCTGAAATTATTGACATTGGTCTATTTGTTGTTGACACTTGTGGGTATCCAATTTGATCCCCAGGTGGCCCTGGCTGTGTTTGGGGGTAATCGACAACCTTCTCCTGTTTCTCAGCCACATCTTCCTGAAGTCGCAGATGATAATGCTCTAGTATTTCACCAGCCATCCGAACTGCCAGATGCCCGTACCCTGATTATGCGTGTTCCACATGTGAACAGTGATCAATACCTTCCCCTCCCTAATTTTCGCGAAGATATGGCGCTCAGAGAGGCTTTGCTGGCCGTGCCCACACGCTGGCAACGCGATTCCGTTACCAATACAATGTATTATCGAGCCTCAAATACGCTCTCTATCCATTATGAGGGTCCCCAGGCAGTTGCAGGGATAAATAGTGATAGTATGCTACTTACTGCCCGCATCCTGATGGGATTGTGGATTAACAGACATGCTGATGCACAGCTTTCATCTCATGGACGGGTGCCTATCAAGGTGGAAGAGATTCTGGCCTGGAGAGGGATACAAAAGCACCAGCGCATCGCTTATGCAGGTGCCAGTAAGCGTTTTTCGGATGGATATCAGACGAAACAAAAACAGCAGATCCATACGGAGATTCGTTTATTGTCTCACTATACTATTCACGGCCAACAGCATATACGGCACCAGGGTCAAATATATAGCAATCCGCTGGCATCCTCTTATCTACAGGTGCAGCAGGTAGAGGAGCATAACAAAGTGATTGGCTATCTGGTAGAGCCTGGCAAGTGGATTAACGCTTACCAAAACGCTAATACGCTGTTTTTCGCCAGCGTCGAGCGACAAATCTTTCAGTTTCATCCGCGCAATGATTATTTATCTTTGCGGCTCGCTTTTTATCTGGTCGAGCATTGGCGTCAACAGGCCCGCAGTGGTGATTATCAACGTCCAATACACATGGCGCAATTGCTCACTTCCAGTATGATCTCTGTCGATAAAGCCAACCTTACAACGCGTTTTGTGCCCCGTATCGAGGCCGCTCTACAGAAATTGCATGCACAGCATATCCTTGGTGATCCACCCATCTGTCTTTCCCATATTGCTACCAACAAAGCTCAGTGGGGCAACGAGTGGCTGGCATCTTATTGGCATCTGGTACCACCATCGGAGATTATCCAGGCATACACCAGTTGTAAACCAGTGTCAGTAGCAGACCCACTATAAGCGCCATTTTCTGCTGATTTGGCAGAAAAAGACCCCCACTATTGATGGTGGAGATCCCCATGCTGGATGGTGGAGATTCCCACTACTGATGGTGGAATTTTTGTGCTCCCGAGGTTGTCAGTAATAGCTGCTAGCAGTGCTGGTTTTGTGTTGTTTTATCACTTAAGATGCCTTCAAAAGGTCAGATACAGGACTCATAAGGAGACTTCTATGTGGAAGAAATTACACACTCTGCTAGCAGTTCGTGACGTGCGCAATAAAATTTTCTTTACACTGGCTATCCTATTACTTATTCGCGTTCTCGATATTATTACTGTACCCCTTTCGCCCGAAGGGCGGCAGAATCTGCTCAAACTTTTTGCATCAGGCACGAATCAACAAGGGATAGGTCAACTATTTGGCTTACTCGATGGTTTTTCTGGTGGTTCATTACATAGTTTTTCGATCATTGCTTTATCTGTGTATCCCTATATCACTGCCACTATTGTGATGCAACTTCTCCAACCGCTCATTCCCGCATTACAGAATCTGGCCTTACAGGGTGAAACGGGGCGTATGCGCTTAAATGTGATTACGCGTCTGGTTACCGTGCCCTTAGCATTTTTACAGGCGATCAGCTCATGTCTGGTGTACCAACAGCAAGGTGTCCTGGCTCATTTTAATCTGCTGGATCCCAGGTATATGTTAGATTCACTGGCTATCATCCTGGTCTTGATTGCTGGTGTCATGATCCTGCTCTGGTTAGGGGAGTTGATCAATGAAAAAGGCATCGGAAATGGTGTTTCATTGATTATCTTTGGCGGCATACTCGCGACCCTGCCACAAACATTGAAGCAGGGGTATCTGGCACTTATGAACAGTGGAGGTAGCGGAGCGGTTGTCAGTGGCGTGATCTTTTTAGTGGTGTGCCTGTTGGCGGTTATGGGGATGGTGTATATGTATATGGGACAGAGGCGCGTCCCGATCCATTATCCAACCAGACGTGTTGTGAATAAAGATATGCTCGTTGGACAGTCAAAGACCAGCTATATTCCGCTGCAAATCAATAGTGCAGGGATGGTACCACTGATTTTTTCGTCGTCTCTCCTGCTGTTCCCATCTATACTGATCCGTTCTATCGGCACTTCAACCGCTCCTGCCTGGCTGCGTGAAGCCACCAACTGGATAGCAGTCTGGATCTTTAATCCATCTAATTGGATATACTGGGGAATGAATGCCCTGCTGGTTTTCTCCTTTACATACTTTTATGCGTATGTGCTCTGGCAACAGCAGAAGATTGCTGAGAATCTACAGAAGCAAGGAGCCTTTGTTTCAGGGCTCCGTCCCGGTGAGTCAACAAACAGACAACTCATGACTATCCTGAATAAAATCACTCTGGGTGGAGCATTGTTTCTGGCCGTTATTACGATCCTGCCATTTTTTACGCGCATAGGTGGAACCCAATTGCTGAGTAGTACATCACTCCTGATTGCCATCGGAGTGATACTCGATACCGTCAGACAACTGGAAGCAGAGATGGCGTTGCGCAATTATAAGGGGTTTCTGGAGTAAGATAGAGCTTTTAAGGCATGGCGCTGTATACGTCGAGTGGCGCCATGAGCCAGCCGAGCGTACGTCGAGTAGCGCCACACAAGGCCCAATCCATCTCACTTAACGATATGGAAGCCCGACATGGTCATGCTCAGGGACTTTGACGTAGGCCGAGGAGACGTCAACCCGCAAGGGGATTGCCCTACAATACTCATTTCCAGGTCACTTTATCATACAGGAAGAGAAGAAACATCACGGTATATTTAAGAGAACGAAACAAGAAAAACGGAAGATGTAGGGCAATCCCCTTGCGGGTTGCCGTCGCCTCGCCACACGGTTCGGTCGCTTCAACGTGATCCTGTCCAGGCAACACATCCCTACGTGAGATGGATTGGGCCTTGCGTGTGGCGCTACTCGACGTATGATTTGTCCTTTTCACATATTTTATCGCCCAAAACCAGATCGCTATCCATGATCATGACCATATTGGGTAGGGTTGGCACCTTCTTCGCTGGTACCCATTCTGAGCTCTAGTTGCCAGCCTGTTACTTCTGTGAAGACGCGTTGCGCTTCTTGTTTTGCAGATTTGCTCATGGCTCCCATGCCGGTGAATGTGATGCGTTGGTGGGCATGATCAATGGCGGGTTTGCCAATGATTTTGGCTTCAATGGGAATGAGCCTGCGGGCTGTGTTAATGAGAGCTTTCAGGTGGACCCGTTCGTGTAGCTCTACACTCCAGCCGGTCTGGGCAGTGATCTCTTTGAAGCGCTCGGCGTAGTGGACACGTGCACCTTGTGGAAAGTGAAAGTGTAGCCATAGGCAGCCTCGTTTGGCGTCTACACCGATCTGATAGAGATCTTCGGCGTCGCTGAGGAGCTGGCCGGCTGTTGCCATGGCCTGTACCTGTGAGACCCGTGTTTCAGGATCCATCTCGACTAATAGCTGCTGTGCGTCCTGTGAGGGCGCTGGCTCAGTGGCGACAGCATCGTGTGTCTTGTCTGCTTCATGTGTTGTGTTAACCGTTGCTGGCTTTTGACCATTTCCCGTTACTGGCGCCAACTGCAAACTCATGCCCTGTAGTTCTAAGGTCCAGGCTGTCTCGGCCGCGAAATCATTTCTGGCTTCGTAGGCCGCCGTAACTTCTGCGCTACCTTTGCAGAGGATACCTACGGTTTTGCGATCCCAGTAGATTGAGGGCTTGCCGATGATTTCCAGGCCATCTGGCAATAAGCTCTGCGCCATAGCCACGAGAGCCTCCTGGGTGGGTGTTAGCGGGTAGAGTCTGGTATTCCAGCCTGTGTTCGCCTCAATCTGTTCAAAGACCGCACTGTAGCGCAGCTGCGCTACTTCAGGAAACTCGAAGCGTATCCTCAAGGTAAGACTGGCTTTTTCCAGGCCCACTTTCAGGAAGCCTGGTAATTGACCAAGTAGCTCTCGGGCTGTGCTAATCGCCTGCTGCTCCTGTACAACTGTACCGGGGAGCGCTGTCGTTGCGACCACGCTGCTACTCACACTGCCAGTGGTTGGTACTGACTGGCTACCGCCTGACAGGATATTGATCTCCAATGTCCAACCGGTTTCAGCCATGACTTGTTGTTGTGCTGCTTCCATCTCTTCCGCGCTGGCAGTTCCTGAACAGGTGAAGCGGATCATGCGTTGCTCTAGAAAGATAGAGGGATTGCCCTGCATGGTGAGCCCGGCTGGCAACTGTTGCTGAGCGAAATTACTCATCTCTTTGAGTGGGGTCTGTGGCGAGATGTCGATATTCACACCGGCCTCTTCGGCGGCTGCATCAAGGAGCTCGTGGTAGCGTTCCCAGGCACCTTCGGGATAAAGAAACGTGAGGGTGACATCTCCGCTTTCGCCGTCGATACTGCGGCGGATCAGGTCAGACGGTGTCCCTATATGGCGCTCGATCGTGTTCAGGATCCAGTTTTGATCTGGTCGTTCGCGCTGTTCAGGCGCTTCAAGGGCTTCGCGCCATGTTGCGGCCAGTGCATAGTGGATCGGTCCCTGGCCCTCAACCATGTCGTCCTGCTGCTCAAATAAGCGTGGATGTTGCTGTAATAATTTGGCGACTGCCAGCCGCTCTTCGACCTTATGCTGAGAGATCCCAGCCAGTTCACAGAGTTCGGTCAAGGTATAGCTCTCGCCTTCCTGACAATTTTGGGCCAGGGCATAGGCTGAAATCCCTTTGCGTATTCTGCGCGCATTACGCACACAGGTGGTCAAGACCTCTTTTTCGCTTTCACCTTCCAGGTAAGGGAGTGGTCCAACAACTTCTTGCAGGGCGCGCAATGGGAACCGGGTGCGATCAAATGATTCGCCTCTAGGGAAGAAGACGCGTAGCGTCTCTCTCTCGCCAATGGCCCGGCATAAAACCGGCTTGGATGCGCCCGGGCTGGTGCGTAGTAAGATGATACGGCCCAGTAATTTACGTAAGCGATCTTCCTGTTCATCCTCCTGCGTGCGGCGCACATAATACGCCTCGGTGATCTCAGCCGCTGGCGTAAAATAGGGTTCATCGTAGGGCTGTTCTTCTTCCAACACATCATAGAGCCACATGGCATGTTCGGGGATGGCCCGATCTCCATACCAGACATTGACCAGCTCTCTTAACGTCACGATTTGGTAAGAAGGAACATGTTCCAGCGCCTTCCACAACTGCTCCAGATGCGAGGCATTAAAGATACCATCCTCTCCGATACCATAAGGCAGGCTTACAGGTGTATTGGCTTTCTCTACATGGGGGAGAGATGCTGCTTTTTTCTTGTGCTGGCGTGGACTCAGGTCCAATGTCTGGCCATTTTTGGGCAGCAGCACCTCAGTCTCTTCCAGCAATCCCAGTAATGCTCGTCTGGCCTCGTCATCTCCATGCACCAGGGCCACGCGCCGGGGTTTGAGGTGGGCGGCATAGGAGGCCAGCTCGCCTCCGTCAGCATGGGCCGAGAGGCTATATTTGGCGACATTACATTGGACCGTAATCTGCTGATCTTCAAGCTCTAGCGTGTCCTTCTTATGCTCAGCAAGATCCAGCAGGCGTTTCCCCGGCGACTCTTCGTCCTGGTAGCCGGTGATCAAGATCGATGCATTGGGATTACTGGCAAGTCTGGCGGCATACCAGGCACTGGGACCACCTGTTAACATACCGGAGCTGGCGATAATACAGGCGGGTTGTCCATCCAGAATCGTTTGTCGCTCTCGGGCATCGCGTACAAAACTGACATTATCGCCTTGAAATGGCAAGAAGCCTTTACGGATCTGGCGTGAGAGTCGTGGCGTCAGGGCCTCAGGCATTAATTGATATGCCGAGCAGACGCGCCGTACCAGTCCATCGACATAAATTGGAAAAACCGGGACAACTCCTTGTTCCTGCATACTTTGTAGCAGGAGCAGAATTTCCTGACCACGGCCCAGACCAAAGCATGGGAGCAAGACATGACCATTTTTCAGTCCGTCGGC
Source organism: Dictyobacter alpinus (assembly GCF_003967575.1). Lineage (NCBI taxonomy): Bacteria > Bacillati > Chloroflexota > Ktedonobacteria > Ktedonobacterales > Dictyobacteraceae > Dictyobacter > Dictyobacter alpinus. The sequence goes on along the minus strand of NZ_BIFT01000002.1, from coordinate 1,283,100 downwards.
GACCGCCAGGGCCATACGTTGTTCTTCGGCCTGCCGATTGGGATGGAGTCTGGCGCCATATGTTGATTCAAGGATGAGCAGGTCGGGCCGCTCAAGCGCGGGTGGCACGGCTCCCAGGATCGTGCGTTGTGGCGTCATGCTGATATCGCCTGATACCACGATACTCTCTTGTTTGCTGGCAAAGCCAAGACTCATCGCGCCCGCAATATGGCCGGCTCTGCTACTATGAATGGTCACTTCTGGTAGTTCGGTTAAGGTAAAGCTCTCTCCAACCGGTATTGGCCGTACCCGGCTCAACATACTGCCAACCAGCGTGGCGGGATAGAGTGGAATCTCCATCTCCTCTACCGCGCGTTTGTTCATAATCTTTAAAGCGTCCGCTAGCATGATCTCCATCAAGAGATGGGTGGCCCGTGATGTAAAAATAGGAGCATGGGGGAACGCTCGGTGTAATAGTGGTAAGGCACCGATATGGTCTGCATGGGCGTGTGTCACAAAGATGGCTTTTACATCTTTGTCCTCCAGCAGTGCCAGATCTGGCAAGGGATCGGCTGATCGATCTACGCGTACACCTGCATCAACTACGATCCATTGTTCAGCAATTTGTATCGCCACACAACTTGCTCCCACCCCGGCGGCGCCACCTGCGAAGATTACCTGCATATGCCCCCATCACCCTTTTCTAAAGCTCACAGCTTATAACTTACACAATCTGCAATCCTATGCTTACGCATTCTATTGTTTGTGTTCGGGCTTGTCAATGTCCCACTGCCCAAAAGTTGGACTTGTTCAGCTGGTTGCAGGCTGATAGGGATAGGTCCAGCGGTGTGTGCCGGAGGCTACCTGGATGGTTTCAGCCTGTTTGCCTGGTAGTATGACAGTGGCGCTGGTGCTGGCTGGAACCTCGACGCTAATCTCGATCTGTCCATCCTGAATTTGCCAGGAAGATGCTGCCATTCCATATGGTGTCTGATGGCGTGCGCGTGCATAGGTGAGGCCACCACCAGGATGGGGGGCGATGGTCAACTGGCGATATCCTGGTGCGGCGGGCTCCAGACCCGCGACCGTACGGTGTAGCCAGTCGGCGATGGCACCGAGTGCATAGTGATTAAATGAGGTCATCTCACCTGGATTAATCGAGCCATCAGGTAACATGCTATCCCAGCGTTCCCAGATCGTTGTGGCTCCCATGGTGACTGGATAAAGCCAGGAAGGACATTCGCGCTGGGTGAGCAACTTAAAGGCATCATCATAGGCTCCCACGCTACAGAGGGCATCACAGACTAGTGGGGTGCCCACAAAGCCAGTGCTGATACGATACTGGTCTTTACGCACAACCTCGGCCAGCCGTTCGCCCGCATGCTGGCGTTGCTCGGCATCTGGTAGTAAGCCAAACTGGAGAGCAAGCGCATAAGCCGTCGTGGAGTCGCTGATAACTCGACCATTAGGGGTAACGTATTCACGCGCAAAGGCTGTGCGCACATGGTCTGCCAGACCAAGATAATGCGCCTCCTCTTCCGTACGGCCAATGATGCCCGCGGCCCGGCCAAGCAACTCTGCCGAGTGCGCAAAATAGATCGTGGCAATCACATATGGGCTGGTCCGAGCTGCCCCGGGATTATCTGGTGGCGCAATCGGATCAAGCCAATCCCCAAATTGGAAACCATAATCCCATAGATATTTCTCACCTGAGATACGAGCCAGTAGATCAACCCAGGCGCGCATACTGGCGAATTGGCGGGTCAGAATATCGCTATCCCCATAACGCTGATAGAGGACCCAGGGCACGATGACCGTGGCATCACCCCAGGCGGTTGCTGGTGGATTCTGACCTTCCAATACATTCGGGATAACAAAGGGCACATTGCCATCGGGACTTTGCTCGGCAGCCAGGTCGGCCAACCAGGAACTAAGGAAACCGGCGCTAGCATAGAGGAAGCAGGCAGTAGGCGCGAAGATTTGAATATCGCCGGTCCAACCTAGTCGCTCATCCCGCTGTGGACAATCGGTTGGCACATCCAGGAAGTTGCCCCGCATACTCCATACTATATTGGCGTGAAGCTGATTAATTAATGGATCTGAACACTCAAACCAGCCGGTGCGTTCCAGGTCTGAATGGCAGACGACCGCACGGATGGCGTCGGGATCTGGCGTGCCGGGCCAGCCCTCTACCTCTGCATAGCGGAATCCGTGGAATGTAAAGCGTGGCTCCCACACCTCGCTTCCTGTGCCGTGTAAGATATAGTGATCAGTGGCTTTGGCGGCGCGCAGCGGTCGGGTACACAACTCACCATTTTCCAGTACCTCGGCATGACGAAGCGTAATCGTCTGCCCGCGTTCACCCTGGACCGTGATACGTAGCCGACCAACCAGATTCTGACCAAAGTCAATGAGCGTGCGCCCGGATGGGGTGGTGGTAATCGCGACCGGTGAGATAAGCTCAATTCGGCGTATCGGTGGTCCTGAGGGCGCGATCAATGTATTAAAATCCCAGTCCAGGGGCCGCACATTGCTCCAACCCTGATCATGAAAATCTGCTTCCGACCAGCCAGCCAGTTCCAGGCGGGCATCATAGGTCTCACCATCATAAATATTACTGGCGATGATCGGGCTGGCTGCGCTGCGCCAGTTTTCATCGCTGATGATACGCTCACTGCTTCCATCGGTATAGATAACTTCAAGTTGGGCCAGTAGCGCGACATGCTCGCCATAAATATTTTGCTGACCACCACCAAAGCCCAGGCGACCGCGATACCAACCATCGCCCAGGATAGCGCCGAGGGTATTATCACCTTCCTGTAAAAGATTTGTGACATCGAATGTCTGATAGCGGAGTCGATGCCGGTAACTGGTCCAGCCAGGTGCCAGCACATGATCACCAACCACGGCCCCATTAAGCCAGGCTTCATAGACACCAAGGGCGCTGATATAGAGGCGGGCCTGTGCTATCGCTCCCCGAAGCTTAAAGCTTCGCCGCACCAGTGAGCTGACATGGCTCGTGTCTTCTTCTTTTTCAGGGGTCACAAATTGTGCCGACCAATCCTCTGCATGCAACAGGCCAGCCTCAACAGTAGTCAGTGGACTCCAATCCGATGCCTCATTATTCTCACCCCAGACACGGACACGTATGGAAACACGTGCGCGAGATGTGAGGGGGGCAAATGGCCAGGGCAGTAAGACAGATTGCGTGGATGTGATGTGACCGGTCTGCCCAATTACCTGACCAGCCGGATCGTAGGCCTCAATTTCATAGCCAGCTTGCTGCCAGCCAGTAACCGAAGCAGTGGTAATCCACGAGATGCGAGGCTGCTCGGTACCGATGCCGAGTGCATCACGTAGATGCTCAAAGTGGATCGCTGTAATTGAGAGATGTGACGACAATGGGTGTGAGTTGGCTTCCTGCGAGGTTTGTGTCTGTGAAAACTCGCTCATAGTTTATCTATCCTATCACTCTTCGTCGAATATAAGCATTAGTATGATTCTACACTATAATCTCACTGTAATGCAGTATTTTCGCTTGTTCCAGTGCTATACTCACCCGCGTTGAACAGCTACTTTTGTCGAGGCATATACTAAAAAATATGGATTGTGCTAGAGATAGATCTGGCTGCATGAAATTGGCAGATCGTAGTGTTAAAGGGTGGAGTATGTATGCAACAGCAAGTACCGGTGCAGTCTTTGAACAAGTTTAAGTGGTCAAGCATTTTGTATGGGGGCGATTATAATCCAGAACAGTGGATCTCTAAAGAAGATGGTAATGCCATCTGGCTCAAGGATCTGCGCTTGATGCGTAAGGCGGGTGTGAATTGTGTCTCACTGGGTGTCTTTAGTTGGAGCGCTGTACAACCGGCCGAGGATGTCTTTACGTTTGATTGGTTGGATCAGATCTTTGAGCTCCTGGCTGAGCAACATATCTATGTGTGCCTGGGTACAGGGACCGCCGCCCAGCCAGCCTGGCTTTCGGCGGCCTATCCTGCTATCTTGCCGGTCAATGAGATGGGACTGCGCCAGCGGCATGGTGTGAGACTGAATTATTGTCCTACCAGCGAGCAATTTCGGTGGCATGCTAATCGCATCGTACGCCTGCTAGCTGAGCGCTACGGAGAGCATCCGGCCCTATCACTCTGGCATGTCAGCAATGAATATGGTCCGGCCTGTTATTGTGAGCACTGTGCCATGCGCTTTCGTAGCTGGTTACAGCAACGCTATGCAACATTGGAGCAATTAAATCACCATTGGATCACCTCTGTCTGGAGCCATACATACACCTCCTGGGAACAGATACAGCCACCCATAAGTATTGGTGAGCGCAGTATGCCTGCGCTACAAATCGATTATCAGCGCTTCCTATCCGATATGAATTTAGAGGGCTATTTAAGTGAGGCTGCAATCCTGCGTGAAGTCACCCCCCATATTCCAGTCATGACCAACTTTCATGGTTTGACCAGAGGCATAGATTATTTTAGCTGGGCACCTCATCAGGACGTGATTGCCTGGGATTCCTATCCGCGCTATAATTCGACTCCCGATATGGCGGCCTTTTACTATGATTTCATGCGTTGCTTAAAACATAATCAACCATGGTTGTTGTTAGAGCAGACACCCAGCCAGGTGCAATGGCATGTTGAGAATCCCTTAAAGCGGCCAGGAGTGATGCGTTTGCAGAGCCTGCAGGCTGTCGCGCACGGCTCAAACGCGGTTATGTTTTTTCAGTGGCGGCAGACGCGTAGTGGCCGTGAGATGTATCATGGGGCGATCGTTAGCCATGCTGGCAACGAAGAGACACGCGTCTTTCAAGAAGTAGCCGCGCTGGGCGCGGAATTACAGCACCTGGAGCCATCGTTCCTGGCGACACGACTACAGGCCCGTGTGGCTTTATTGATGAGCTGGCCCAACTGGTGGGCGGTCGAAAATAAACATACTCCCAGCCGGCGTTTTCACTATCTTGAAGAATTACAGCGCTATTACAAGGCACTCTGGCAGCGCAATATTCTGGTGGATATTATCTCGCCCGATCACGACCTGACCCCATATCAGCTGGTGCTGGCCCCATTATTTAATATGGTTGGTCAGGAACAAGGAGAAGCCATTCAATCCTATGTAGAACAGGGAGGAACCTTTCTCACCACCTACTTTAGTGGTATGATCGATCAATTTCATCGCGCCTGGCTGGGCGGCTTCCCTGGTCCTTTGCGTCGTACACTCGGAATCTGGGTCGAAGAATTTGATCCCTTACCGGATAGCAAAACAAATACTATCGTTGGGTTAAGGGCCGAAGACGATTGGGGCGAGACGTATAGCTGTGATCATTGGTGTGATGTTGTGCATTTAGAAGGCGCGCAGGCGCTCAGTGTGTTCGGTCAGGACTTTTACGCTGGCCAGCCGGCTATCACTGAACATCACTATGGCAATGGTACTGCTCTTTATGTAGCCACCAGACCAAACGCTAAATGCCTCGACGCACTAATGGCAAGATTACAACAAAAGCTTGGACTCACTGCACCTCTGATTGTACCCCAGGGAGTGGAAGTTACACGCCGCGAAGGGGAGCAGCTCTACTATTTCTTGCTCAATCATCTACAAACAGAGCAATGCATCTGCCTGCCCCGCCCTATGCGTGATACCATCACCGAAAAAGTGTATCAACAAGAGCTGCAATTACCTGCTTATGGCGTTGCTATCCTTACTCCAGTATCTGTGTGAGTATCTGATCTATAGACATGTGAGTCTATCTTGTAACGAAAACAATGATATTTGAAGAGAGACTGGCTTTTTTGCCCTCTACTCCCTTATTGTGTTTAAATAGAGAAGTAAATATGTTTCATGGTAGATGATATAGGGAGGAAATTACTATGATTACAGGTATCGGACATACGGCTTTTCATATTTCCAATCTTGAACGCTCACTGGACTTCTATTGTCAGAAGCTTGGTTTACGTGAAGCCTTTCGCCTGGATCGTGAGGGGACGCCCTCGCCATGGATTGTCTATCTTCAGATTGCGCCTGGCAATTTTATCGAGCTGTTTCCCGGTGGAAGTGGTGAAAATCGTCCACGTGGCAATAACGTTGGCTATAATCATTTCTGTCTGCTGGTCGATGATATGGCCGCTACGCTAGAGGAGCTTAAGGGGCGAGGCGTAGAGATCAGCGGTGAGCCTATCAGAGGTATGGATCATAATATCCAGTACTGGCTCAATGATCCTGATGGTAATGCCATTGAATTGATGCAGATTGTGAGCGATTCCCCACAGGCTGCGGCTGACGCTCGCTGGTAGAGCTATACCCATAATCTTTTATTGTTAATGCAGTACTGGCGCGAATGCGCCGGTGCTGCATTAACAATTTTAAATGTTGTGGACATGCGTGTGCGCAGCACACGCATGTCCACAACATTTAAAAGAATCATGGGCGCTTTAGCGCCCGAGTGCGGCCGTCTGTAAGCTCACTGATGAATGCGAGCATCAATGGTTCCACTGCTACTATTATCTGAGCTTGTCGGTGTTGATATCTGCATCAATAATCTTCATAACATCTACAGAAAAGAAGCCTGGATCGAGCCGATTCAGGGTTTTAATGATGGCGTGAATGAGTTCTTGTACGCCCGGCAGTTTATAGCCAGCCAGAGTGAGTTGAAAATAGAGGCTATGCAGAAACATCTTTGTATTGTGGTAGGCGTAGATCTCTGGTGGTTGCGCAAAGCGCACCGTATTCTCCCATTGTAATGGCTCTTCCACCTGAGCCATGGGCTGACACCACCAGGACCAGAAGGTAGGATGGATGACCTTGCGTGTCAGCGCCGCGATAACCACCAGTGCCAGACGTTCTTCTTCAAGGGTAAGATAGGCATAAGTCGTAGGAACCGTGACTTTTTCTGCCACTGCCATCAGGATACGTTCAAGGTTTGCGTCCCCCAGATGGTGGTTACGTGCCAGCACAGCCAGTAAATCACCCGCATGAGCCAGAGCATGGATCCAGCCTTTCCCCGTCTCATAGCCACGTAGATCTTGTTCGCGCATAAAATACGTGATGCCCTGCTCTAAAATATCCAGTACTTCTTCCCGCGCCAGGAAATGGTTGGTATTGTCATATTTCAGAATATCTGAGATGGTCAGAGCCGAGAAAGAACGTAGCAAGACGGTATTATCTCCTGTATTGCCCAGTCCCTGTTGCAAATTGGCCAGCAGCTGAGTGAGCATACCACGCAATAATTGCTGTGAGCAGAGTCCGTGTAAGATCCAATTTTCGAGCGTCGTGTAGATATAATAATCGCGCAGTTCAGGATCTACCTCGCCTAGCTTCGCTAAAAGCTCTGGTACAAGCTCCTCTACTGTGTATGGCGCGGGAAGTTGAAAGTTATTCGTGGCGATCGAGCGCCAGAAAGCGTTATCCATGGCCGTCCTTTTTTTGTCTTATGATATCCAAATCTCTTTTCTAGCACAAGTGAAAAAGCAACCTGACAGCATATTATCTTGCTTGTCTGTCCCATTTTATTTCAAGTTATTCGTATAAAGACCTGTATAGCTGAAAAAATTTTATAAAGAGCGGAATATAAGGATAAGCATGCAGCTCTTGAAGCAGATTTTTAGATATATAAAAGATAGATAATCAGGCTACGTTAGGAAGAAAGAAAGAAAGAGGAAAGAGAACATGAATACCGAAGCTCCTGCAACTATTATCGGTGTTTTTCGAGACCAGAGTCTTGCTGAGCAAGCATATACTGAATTACAACGCTCAGGCTGGCAACAAGGAGAGATAAAGTTGGTGAGACAGCATTCAGAGGGCATGTTGTCTGCCTTTAAGAAAAATTTTGCGGATAAAAACATTCAGGCAGATGAAGATGCCAGTATATTGGAGCACCTGAATTTGCCAGAAGATCAACTGCAATCCTATCAACGCGAATTTGGCGCTGGCTCCACACTCATTATGGTCCAGGCACATAATCGTCCTCTAGAATGTCGCGATATCCTGCATCGCTATGGTGCCTATAATGTGTTTATACCCACGGAGCCGGGAAAAGAACACGTTGTTCAGCTGCGTGAAGAGCGGGTAAATATCCAAAAGAACTGGGTTGAGGTAGGGGAAATTCGCGTTCATAAACGTGTGATTACCGAGGATAAGACCTTTACTATTCCTGTGACTCGCGAAGAAGTAACCATTGAGCGACTCCCAGGAGGAAATACAGCTGCCTCGCCACACGCCGCTAATGATAACCTGGATAACGATCCAGCCCTGAATGAGCAGGTTGCCCTGGCTAATGGGGATACAACTGAAACCTTACGCGATGGCGGCACAATCAGAATCCTTGTTCATGAGGAGCAAGTTATCTTTGACAAGCGACCAGTCGTCGTGGAAGAGATCATAATTCATAAAAAGGTGCAGCAAGAAAATACCCAATTTGTAGAGACCGTGAAACATGAAGAAGCTTCCATCAGTCAGCATGGAAACGTTCCTGTTCATGAGCAACCTGCGGGAAATGTGTTACGAGTAAAAGATTAAAGTGCGTGTCTGTTAATAGTATTCAACAAGCGACATGGATTTTGCAATCCATGTCGCTTGTTATTTTATCTGCAGTCTTTTGCAGATAAAATATAAGAAAAAAGGAACATAAGAAAAAAACGTTATTGATTAAAATTACTTAAGCAACAGATGAGGTCTTTGTAGAGAATCATAGGTAGAGAACTGCTTTTCTGAACAGATCCACTGCAAATTATGCAGCTTAAACAAGCATAGCTAAACTTCTGGGTTTGTGATAAAAACGCCTTTTTATAACCCCAGCAGCTCTAATATTTTCTAATGAATTACCTGTATCGCATGTCACAAGTGGATCGTAATGTAAGCAGTAAAGAAAATTTACTGTAAATCTTGAAGAAATTTGAATAATTGTAATAAACATGGATGCTGTAATCGTAGACGTGGAGTTATACATAAATAGTTACATGGCACAAAAGGAGATATAAAATGTCTTTGATAAAACCAACACTGATTAGTGTCTTTGACGAACCAGCTATGGCTGATGATGCGATCAATGCATTAGAACAGACTGGTATTGATCCTGACCAGATCTATTATTCCAAGCGTGCCACTTCTAGCGGGTTTTTCGCTGAATTGAAACGCTTGTTTGGTGGCGAAGATACCGATACCGCTGCCGATCTAAAAGATTCGGGCCTCTCTAATGAAGAGGCTGATTATTATCAGAATGAGCATCGTGCTGGCCGTGGTATTGTTGCTGTAAATGCGAATGGACGTGAACAGGAGGCATTAAGCACTCTGCAAAGTTACGGTGCACGCATCTACGGTACGCAGGCGAATGCAAATCAGTCTACCTATGACACCACTGGTACCACTACCCGTGATACCGACGCCTATGCAACCGATGCGACTGCAACGCAGGGCGCGACCGGTTATGACACCACCCGTGATGCTAATGCCTATGCAACGCAGGGCGCAACTGGTTATGACACCACCCGTGATACCGACGCCTATGCAACCGATGCAGCTGCTAACAATGTAGATCAGAACGATCGCGTGTATGGCAATGATAATACTGTAAATGATACATACCAGGATAATCGTGCGTATAATAATAATAGAGGAGATGTTATGAATCAGAACGATCGTGAATATGATAAAAACAACAACAACACATATGATACAGATGCTACTGATCGCTTAGGTGATAACAACGATGAGCAGCGTCGCATGCGTTTGCGTGAAGAGCAGTTGAATGTCGGGAAAGATCGTGTTCAGTCTGGTGAAGCTCGTTTACGTAAAAATGTAGTCTCTGAGGAGCAGAACATTGATGTGCCAGTTTCTCACGAAGAGGTCTACGTTGAGCGCCGTTCGGTAGCCAATGGTGAGGTCGATAATACGACTCCAATCGGCGAGGATGAGGATATCCGTGTACCTGTGAGCTCTGAGCAAGTTAATGTTTCTAAAGATACCGTCACAACCGGTGAAGTTGCCATTGGCAAGCGCAACGTGCAGGAGAATCAGCGTGTCAGTGATACGGTTCGCCGTGAAGAGGCCCAGCTGGATCAACAGGGCGACGTTCCTCTAGATGATCGCACTACAGACAACAATCGCTAGTATTGAGAAACCAGACGGAGTTCGAAGGGGAAACCTTTCGAACTCTTTTTGTATGAGTCGTGCTTGACATTATCAATACTTATAGGAGAAGATACCAGGAGAATAGTATTGGTGTGCCGGGAAGACTGGTCGGCGGCCGGTCTTCCTTTTTGCCTTTTTAAGATAGACAGGGGCGAATTGATTGTAAAAAAGGTTAGCAAAGGAACATAATGCTAACACTGCCTATCTTAATTCGAGATCTCGTGCTCTTTCTCGCCATTGCCCTGGTAACCAATCTGGTGGCACGCAGGCTCTCTATCCCATATACATTGGGTCTGGTCGTCGTGGGACTGGTTGTTGGACTATTTGGCTTGACTCCCGAGGTACAACTGACCCCTGATCTGGTCCTCTATGTTTTTCTACCGGCCTTATTATTTGAAGGGGCCTGGAACGTCAAGCTCGACCTGTTACGTAAAAATTGGCGCGTGATTTTTTTCCTGGCTGGACCAGGCTTGCTGATCTCCGTAGTGATTATTGCTGCATTATTACATTTTATCGTGCAACTGGATTGGATGACGGCCTTCCTGCTGGCCGCGATCCTCTCTCCAACTGATCCTGTGGCCGTGTTAGGACTTTTCCGTCAGTTGCATGTGAATGAGCGGCTCTCAAATATTATTGAGGGTGAGAGCCTCTTTAATGATGGGGTGGCTGGCTCACTCTATCAGGTTTTTTTGATGTTTGTATTGTTGGGGGTGCATAATCAGTCCCTCACTGGCTGGTCCGCTGTTGGCACAGGATTATTGCAGCTGTTGATAGAGGCGGGTGGTGGTATTGCCTTTGGCATTATCGCTGGAGCTGTGATCAGCCAGGGACTAAAGCGCATCGATGATCCACAGATCGAGACTACAATTACGCTGGTCGCGGCCTATGGCGTTTTCTGGGTTGCTGACACGATACATCTCTCCGCGATTATTACCGTCATTGTGTTGGGATTGGTCCTGGGCAATTATGGTCGCAATACCGCGATGTCTGAAGCCACCAAAGGCGATGTAGATACCGTCTGGGATATTGCCTCGTTTCTGGGTAATGCACTGATCTTCCTGCTCGTTGGTGTCCAATTCCGTTCATTTGCGAACATCTTCCTGAGTAATTCCGGTTTCATCACCTGGTTTGTGGCTTTGTTGGCGGTTGGAATTGTGTTGCTGGCACGCTTCTTTCTGGTCTTTATCCTGGCCGTTCACTCCTGGATTAAGTGGCCCAATAACCTGTTTGAAAAAGGACGCTATGTACCACGTTCATGGCGCTTGATTATCTTCTGGAGTGGATTACGCGGAGCTTTATCCCTGGCCCTGGCGCTGTCCATACCTTTGGAGGTTCCCGCACGAACGCTGATCCTGGTTTCAACCTATGCGGTTGTTTTCTTTACGCTCCTGGTGCAGGGATTAAGTATTCGTTTTGTGTTGAAAAAAGCCCTGCCGTCTGATCAACAACAACAAGGCACTACGGGTCCAGAAGATAAAGGAGAGCAAACAGAGGAAACCGTGTTTTCAGCATAGGTTGTCAGACAAATGTGAGCTAAGGTTATAAAACCTTAGCTCACTCTCACGGGCGTTACTGCTGATGATAGAATGTCTTATCCGCTAATACTGATATCATCAATATAGCCACGGTAGCCACCGGTGCTATTGGGATTATCGTAACCGACATCAACACGTGAAACTTTGAGTGCATTGCTATGCGTTCCCAGGTTAATGGTGACATGATTCCAGGTGTCCTGTGTTAACTTCCCACATTGATAAGCCGGATGTGCGCGATTGCCGTTCTGGTCAACCGCCTGGCTATCGCGCAGATTGCTACTACTACCATTGTTGGCCTGAAAAATCAGGTCGATTGCGACGCAGGTACTATTGTTACCATGAACCAGATTCGAGCTAGCAGAGCTTTGTGGGTAGATCCAATAGGAGAGCGTCGTATTTGACCCGACCACGACATTCTGACTACTCAAGTCAAAGGACTTAAGATAGGCATAGTTGCTGGAGAACGCATTGGTGGATGATCCCGAATACATTAGAGCCGCTGAACCACCATGAGCGTTTTCGTTACGTACTCCTAGCTCAGGACTAGATAGACCACAACATACACCAGTAACATTGACCGCTCCTGCCAGAGGCCAGTTACCAGCATCAACGGTGTTTGTCCAGGAAGGTTGAACATTGCCATTCTCAAGCCCGGTTGAGAATTGGGATGTGCCACCACCGCCACCTGTGGAAGTGCCAGTAGGAATCACAATCATAGAGATCGAGTTGGCAGGATAGGTTGTGCTAAAGCCATTCGCTTTCACCGCCATGTCCGGCTGATGCACAATGGTATTGAGGTTCGCGCCGCTATACGTATAAACCTGCGCGTTCCCACTGGGAGTTGCATTGGATAAGGCGAGATTGCTGGTGAGATCGTTCCCTGTCTTATTGATAACCATTAATGTCAGGGCATTATCGCTAGAGCGTTGGGCACCATAAACTGCTAACTGGCTCTGGTCTGAGCTGCTCGAATTGATCCAGGTGTCGCCATAGGAACTGCCATTGCCATCATAGTTGAGATACATGCGGAAGGCATAAGCTGCAGGCTGACCGGAGGTAGGTGGACCCCACATGGTTGCGTAGTCCAGGTTCTCGCGGCCAAAGATGCCTAACACATCGGCCTCGGTCAGGGCGCCATTCAGCGACTCATTGCCACCAAAGTTGTACTCTGTCAGGCCAATTTTGGTACCTGGATAATAGGTATTGACCCAATCGTGCATACGGGGAATGAGATTAATCGCCCCATACTGATCACCGATCCAGCTATTATCCACATAGGTTGGATCCCACAATGAGCGTGTTGAATTCAGGCGTTCTTGCTGGTTCGCACTGTTACCCGCATCGCAGAGGCTGAGACAGAACTGACTGCGGGTGTTTGGATAGTAGTGCTCCGTCAGGTAGTCCAGCAGGCGGGTGCCGGTACGATCCTGATAGGCTTTCATCTGTTGGAGATAATATTGAACACGCCAGAGGTTATTGTGGTCGGTCTGTCCATCGCCTGCCGGGGCCTGTGCGCCAATATAGCCCCACCAGCCGAAGTCGCCAGGGCCAGCGATCACCGCACTAGAGTCAACCCCTTTGACGGCCTTTGCGTAGTCCTGTGTCACGTTAACCAGTTCATCAAAGCCCGTGTACCCTGGATGAACATCCTGGTGCGTCGAATACCAGATCGATGGCTCGTTATCCATCTCGTAGACGCCGACGCCTCCGTTCGCCGTTGTTCCATGGGTTTGAACAAGATGCTGGGTCCAGGCCTTCGCGATATCAGGACTATTGGCGGTATAGTTCAGGGTAGGATTGTTGTCATTAATGGGATTGCCACTGGTATCATGCCCATTGCCACAGGTATCCCCATTTGGTAGGGTTTCGCTCGAATAGTATTGCTGGGGTTGATAATTGGACTTGGGGTAGGAACAATTCATATCTCTGGTCTTGGTGAGGTAGGGTAGCATGGGTATGGTGATCATTGCCTTTGTGCCCTGGGCCTGCATGTTGTTGACAAAGCGGTCTACCGATGCCCCATTTCCGCTACCTGTCCCGGCGTTGCTCCCTCCCATATACACGCCATCACCACCGCCCTCATAAAAATAGTCATTGCCAGCGTTACTGGAATCAATCTGCCAATTATAGGTTGAGGTATTGTTTCCACCCATGCGTTCGTTTGACAGTTTCAGCTCTTTGGCCAGATTCTCGTCAACAGCATAGAGATTCATTCCATAGATATCTCGACTGATTGTGTGACGATTCGATTGCGCATCCACCGTCAACGCCGGGCCATTGCCGGCCGCAAATATAGTCCGCGTGCCGGGAACAAAAAACGCGATGACTGTGGTCAGCAACACCACACTGATGAGTATAAGCGATGTCAGGCGGCGTGGCATCAATGCTCGGTCTTGCCTTTGCTGATGAGCAGAATCATTTCTGTTTAGCAACATAACTTCCTCCTTAAAGCAATGTTTGATTTCTTCGTACCTGTCCATTCAGGCACTGGAATAAACTGTCTGATTTACCTCCTCGTTTGTACAAGATGGTTGGTCAGATATTATCAACCAGACTGGTGAGTACCTGAAGTCTATTGACCCGTGAGTCTATCACCAATCATTGGTTTGACAGCCGGGTTATAAAGCTGTTGACCTGTCCTACGCCTGTCATAACATCATTTCCCATGTATGAAGTGTTGATGCCAGCGGATGCTTTTTGGTCAATGAGCATGTTAAACAGGTCAACAGCTTGACCTGTTGACATCCATGAATGCCAGAGAAATACGCGTGTCTCATAAAAATGGTTGCGAAAAATCAGATAAGGCGACGTGTTGATGCGCGTTCAACAAAAGATGTTTCGAGAAGGATGCTGGCGACAGGTTTATCTGGTTGTTGAAAGCGCTCGACCAGCTGGTTTACTGCCAGACTGCCCAGAAAGTTGCGGTCAACATGAAAGGTCGTTAAGGCTGGACGCACGACTTGAGCCATCTCGATATCATCAAAACCGATGATCGAGATATCCTGAGGCACCTGAATACCATGGTGCTCAAAGGCCAGTAAAGCGCCGATGGCTGCTTCATCGTTACAACACACCAGCGCGGTGAAGGCGGGCTTTCCATGTTGTTCTAGCCACCGTGTGATGACCTGTTCGCTGGTTTTAAGGACTGGATCTGTCAGACCATGAATGTCAAATGCTTCCAGTCCCAGATCGCTCATTGCGCTAAAATATCCTCCACGACGATTATCAAAGCTAGAGAAACGGCTTGGTGGAGGGGCACATAAAAATGCAATGTTGCGATGACCTGCCGCTGCCAGATATTCAACCGCCTGATACGTACTGCCAAAGTTTTCAATCTCGATCCGTTCCAGTCCCAGATGTGAGAGATTGGTATCCACCAGCACCATTGGCAAACCTAGATTTTTCAACTCACGTACCATCCGCTGATCTACATATCCTGCCACTAATAGACCATCATTAGCCCGGTAGCGTTGTAAGTCGGGTTGTGAGATATCTTTTAGTGATGAATAATGCAACGTGATGTTACGTTCGCGACAGCTTTCTTCTATACCTTGCAAGACACCTGTATAGAAAAAATTGTTTGGTTGGGCGCCGCTAATAAATGCCAGATTGGTCATGTCTGTTTGCTGGTTTTCTCGTGGACGATAAATATAGCCAAGTTCAGTTGCAGCCCGTTGAACCTCCAAACGCATCTCAGATGAGACCTGTGGCGAGTTGCGTAATGCCTGGGAAACGGTGCCAAGAGAAACACCCAGGTGACGCGCAATATCTTGCTGGCGAATTGAAACTTTCAAGCTTTGTTTGACCTTTCGTCCTGGAAGATTTGGAGATCCAGGAGAAGTATAGCATCAACAAAATGAAAAAGTCAAGACATGTAAGGGGCAATTTCAGTGGTATTTTCAGATTAATTCATATGCTTATTCATAGATAAGGAGCCTTGATTTAGATAGTCACACTGAATATGTTAGATTACATGAAATTTATTTGCAGCTAAACGGGCAAATGTATGCTGAAATTTTCTGAAATTGGTAGTGATGCTGCGGATCAAGGCCATAGTAGATCTGAAATGATTTATAATAATGCCTGAAACTATCTGAAATTTTCTGAGGGTTATTTTCAAAATGATTATGAGCACGGCGCAGAAGTTTTCCAACGATGGCGCAACTCCCTTTTCTGGATAGCTGCTATGCTTCCCCTTGTTCAAAGAATATGATAGACTGATGAAGATTTTAGAAATTCATCCTGCAAAGATTTCTCATAAAACAATACAACGACGTAGAGATCCCGAGGGGAAAACCAGATATGCCGCAAACTGCATCCTTTGATTTTCTGGCGGGTGGTGGGGATATGGGTGAGCGCATTCGCTCGTTTGATTGGTCAAAGACCTCACTTGGTCCAGTTGAATTCTGGCCTCAAAGCCTGAGAACAATTATACGTGTCATGCTTACCTCTCGGCAGCCTATTTGGATCGGGTGGGGGTCGGAGCTGATTACGCTCTATAATGATCCATATAAAGCGATCATGGGCGGCAAGCATCCACGCGCGCTTGGCCAGCCTACTTCGGTGGTATGGCAAGAGATCTGGCACGAAATAGAGCCACGTCTTGAGACTGCATTACAAACCAATGAAGGTACCTATGATGAGTCCTTGCTCCTGATTATGGAGCGTTATGGCTATCGTGAGGAGACCTACTATACGTTCTCATATAGCCCGGTACCAGGCGATGATGGTGGTGTGGGTGGTATTATTTGTGCCAATACCGATGATACACAGCGCATCATTAATGAGCGCCAGTTAGGTCTGTTGCGCTTGTTGGCGGCATCAACTACTGAGGCGCGGACCATCGATGAGATTTGTGATCTCAGTGTGAAAAGCCTGAAACATAATCTGCATGATATTCCTTTCTCCATGTTATACCTGCTGGATCCAGACAAGCAAACGGCTGTGTTGGCAGGTAGCTCTGGTGTTCCTGCTGATCATGCCCTCATGCCGGATAGGATCGCGCTCGATGCCACCCAGGACTGGCCTTTTGCTGAAGCCATAAAAATGCAGAAGGAATGTGTGATTGATAAACTGGATAGTCTGTTTGAGCACTTACCAACGGGTGCCTGGACTATTCCTCCGCATCAAGCCGCCGTTATTCCGATTGCGCAATCGGGGCAGAATGGTAAGCTGGGAGCTCTGATCGTCGGTCTTAATCCCCTACGTTTATTTGATGAAGGCTATCAAGGATTTATTCGTCTGATCGTGGGTCAGATCTCGGCCAGTATTGCCAATATTCAGGCATATGAAGAAGAGCGTAAGCGGGCTGAAGCACTGGCTGAGATTGATCGTGCCAAGACGCTGTTCTTCAGTAATATTTCGCATGAATTTCGGACTCCGTTGATGTTGATGCTGGGACCAGTGCGCGAGGCCCTTTCGGGTCAATTTGGTTTGAATGTAGAGCAGCATGAGCAGATGGAGATTATTCATCGCAATGCGTTGCGCCTGTTAAAGCTGGTCAATATGCTGCTGGATTTCTCGCGTATTGAAGCAGGGCGCTTGCAAGCATTTTATACTCCAACGGACCTGTCAACCATGACTATAGATCTGGCTAGTAGTTTCCGTTCGGTGATTGAAAAAGCTGGCCTCAAGTTGACGGTAGATTGTCCTCCTCTTTCAGAAATGGTCTATATTGATCAGGAGATGTGGGAGAAAATTGTCCTGAACATCCTCTCCAATGCCTTTAAATATACACTCCAGGGAGAAATTTCCGTAACTCTGCGGCAGCATGATAAGGCTGTTACCCTGGCGGTGAGTGATACAGGTGTAGGCATTCCTGAAGCTGAAATCCCGCATATGTTTGAGCGCTTCCACCGGGTTCGTGGTACTGAAGGACGGACGCATGAGGGTACCGGCATTGGATTATCCTTTGTGCTAGAACTGGTGAAGTTCCATGGAGGAAGCATCGATGTTAAAAGTGTCCTTGGGAAAGGCAGTACCTTTACCGTCACTATGCCATTAGGCATGGCCCACCTGCCACAAGATCATATTGGTAAGGCTGCTCCGTCCACTTCAACAGCGGTCAATACCCAGACATATCTCAGTGAGGCCACCTGGCTCTTTCCTTCGCAGGATGATGCATTGACTGTCTCGGGAGCTATGGATACGCTGTCTCCGGCACCTGATAACCAGGGCGCTGTCGTTGCCGAACAGAAGCCAGGCGGACGTGTTCTGTTTGCTGATGATAATGCTGATATGCGCGCCTATGTTAGCCGCTTGTTGAAACAGCATTACGAAGTGAAAACTGTTCCCGATGGATTAGCCGCATTGCGAGCTGTAAAAGAATATCGGCCAGATATTCTTTTGACCGATGTGATGATGCCAAAAATGGATGGGGTCGAGCTACTGAATGCGCTCAGGAGTGATCCAGAGACCAGTACCCTACCCATTATTTTGTTGTCGGCGCGCGCGGGAGAAGAAGCGAAGATTGAGGGTATGCAAGCGGGTGCGAACGATTATCTGATTAAGCCATTCAGTGCCCGTGAATTATTAGCGCGCGTAGGGACGCACCTGCAGATGGTCCGATTGCGTAATACAGCCGAAACCGCGGTCCGGATTGAACGTGAGCGCCTATATGGTTTATTCTGGCAGGCACCAGCGGCTATCGCGGTGTTAGAAGGACCACAGCATGTCTACACCCTGGCTAATCCACTGTACCAGAAGGTCTTTAATCGGACGGAAAAAGAGCTCTCTGGCCGTGCCTTTCGGGATGTCTTCCCTGAAGTCGCGGGACAGGGAATTTATGAAATATTCGATACCGTTTTCGCGACGGGAGAAACCTTTGTCGCTAATGAATATCCGGCCAGTTTTGAGCGAACCAACGATGGCATTTCAACGCAGGCATATTTCAATTTTGTAGCTCATCCCATTAAAGATGAAGATGACCGGGTCGAAAATATTTTGATCCATGCCTTTGAAGTGACTGAGCAGGTGAGAGCACGGCAGCATCTCAAAGAAAGTGAAGAGCGCTTTAGAACGCTGGCCGAAAATATTCCCAATCTTGTCTGGATGGCTACTCCCGATGGCTGGATCTACTGGTTTAATTCTCGCTGGTATACTTATACGGGAACAACTCCAGAACAGATGGATCGAGACGGTTGGCAATGCGTTCATGATCCAGACGTATTTCCCTCTGTGCGTAAGCGATGGGAAAATTCTCTCGCCAGTGGTGAGCCATTTGAGATGGTCTTTCCTCTCAGAGGGGCGGATACTGTTTTTCGCCCTTTCCTTACACGCATGATGCCAATCTGCGATGAGAGAGGTTCAATTGTGCAGTGGTTTGGTACCAGCACAGATATTACCGAGCAGAAGCGGCTTGAGCAACAGAAAGATGAGTTTATTGGCATCGCCAGTCATGAACTAAAGACGCCTGTTACCAGCCTGAAGGCATATACCCAATTGCTAGAACGTCGTTTTAAACACAGTGGGGATACCCGTTCATCAGAGTTGCTGCATAAAATGGATGGGCAATTAGACAGATTGACGGGTCTGATCAAAGACCTGCTAGATGTTACAAAAATAGAAAGTGGCAAACTGATTTTTCAAAACGCTCTCTTTGATCTCAATGATTTGATTTATGAGATCACTGAAGACATTCAGCGTACCGTTACCAGGCACACCATTATGTTGGAGTTAGCGGAAGCTGTGATAGTGTGTGGTGATCGGAGTCGGATCGGACAAGTTTTGATTAATCTATTAACGAACGCAATTAAATATTCTCCACAGTCAGAAAAAGTTATTGTTAGAACAACTTGCAAGGAGAATGATATTGTGACATCTATTCAGGATTTTGGTATTGGGATTCCTAAAGAGCGTCATACACAGGTCTTCGAGCGTTTTTTCCGTGTTGAAGGAGAGAATCAGACTACTTATCCTGGTCTGGGATTAGGTCTCTATATTTCTGCTGAATTCGTGAAAAGGCATCATGGCTCAATCTGGGTGGAGAGTGAAGAAGGAAAGGGCACGACCGTTTCTTTCTCATTGCCTCTTGAGCATGCGGATAGTATGTTAGCGATTGAGGGTAGAACTGAGAGGGGGAGGGTGTAATTCGATGAGTCGTAAAAAAAGAATTTTTGTAGCCGATGATGATCCAGGCATCCTCGATGCCATTACCTTAATACTAGAAGAGTTCGGTTATGAGGTGGAAACCACCATTGATGGTGCGAAAGTACACGATATTCAACATGATGAATTTGATCTCCTGTTACTGGATATCTGGATGTCAGGGTGGAATGGACGGGATATCTGTTTAGCATTAAAGAGTCAGCCAGCCACCAAAAACCTTCCCATCATTTTGATATCGGCTAACAAAGACACTGAAAAGATTGCCAGAGAGGCGGGTGCCGATGATTTTATTGGCAAGCCCTTCGAATTGGATGAATTGGTAGAGAAGATAGAGAAGTACATTTAGGTTTTTTCTCTTCTATCCTTTTGATCCTCTGTGATCATATGGTCATGAGAGCTCTATTCCTGAGATATTTCAACGGACATATAAAGCGTTTTACATGTAAATAGTTAAATATTTTAGGCGTAAGCAGTTGCTGTCTGATTCAGCTTGAAGTGATATATATGAAGCATGGAATATTCTGTAAAAATGGGCTCTTCATTAAAAAAGTCAATCAATTTGATTGTGTCCAGAAGGTGCTGGATGCCACTTTAGCCTGCCTCTGTGAGCAAGCGCTGTCCCTGGGACTGAGCTATCTTTGGGTTACCAGGGATACGGGTGTGATACCTGATGAAGCCTTTGTGAATGCTGCGCGTGAACAATGGTCGGTCAGTGCCACCTATCGCTATCCCGAAGGGAGCAAGTTACCGGCTGGCAAAAGGAATGAGGCCATCTCTATTACGGCCAGCCAGAAAGACGCTGGCGTTGATCGGCAGCACGTTACCATTGTATTTCCCTATAATACGAAATGGAATTTTGGGGCCACCAATAATCCAACATACCTGTTGGGGACAATTGCCTACCTGGAAAAAGCTTTGAAGGTACGGATCGCTGCTAGTCCGGCAAAAATTGGTTGGAAGTTAGTTGACTTGCTGAATGAAGGGCAACTGGACGCGAAAATTCCACGGGCCGCCGATTTGGCCGCATGTCATTTTGACCAGCATGCTGCGCAAGATATCATCTGGCAGAGATCACTGAGCACGCATGAATTACAGAAGCATTATCTGCATAAATATAGAAAACATACGGCTTATCTCTATGAATGTTTACAACAAGAATTTGGTCTTGGTGAGCCGATCCATATGTCTGGTACTGAGTATAATCAATCCTATCCTGGCGTCTGGCGTATCTCAGTCCAGGAGAAAATGCTGCGTAACCTTCCCCCTGTTTTATGGGAAGGCGCTGAATGGGTGGCCGCGCCAATTGTCAAATTCCTCTACGACCTTGGTGAAGAGGTGACCGTCCACGAGGGTTGGGTCTATCCCATTATCAAAGGGAAAGCGCAATACCAACCCTGGCTCCAATCCTGGGCCCAATTCATCTGGCAAAAATGGCAGAGCTTTAAAGATGAATCCCAGTGGGGCCATAACGCCTGTCGCGAATATGCGGAATGGAGCATGAAAGATATTGTCCTGGCTACGGTCGGATTGGGCGTCTTAAATCAGAGTCAGAGCAGTGTCGCGTATAAACATCCAGAGGTAAAAGTACAGGTCGTAGGGGCGGCCCGTGCCAGTTTGCTTGGTAATATTCTAGATATACAGAGAGAGCAACTATTAAAACCAGTCCTGGTGTACAAAGATACACTCTACTACTTGAGTAATAATCCAGATGCTCATCAGGCACTTTCAGGGGTATTTACCAAAGAAGAGGCACCAGGTGACTTCAACCATGAATGGACACTGCCAATGACGAAACCCGTCGGTGAAATTTTGATGATGGACACAACTCCATATGAAAAACAGTCCATGCTTCAGCTATTCATGCACAAGCGCCAGCGTGAGAAGCTACGTTGACATACGAGCCTTCACGTTGACGCTCTTTCACAAGATGGATTTTTACCACAGGGTAGATAGAGCCCCTTTATGCGCAACCAGACCGAGATAATCCCTTACCTCTTCCAGCGACCAGCCTGCTTCTCTAGCGCGATAGGCGAAATCATGGCGTAAATCATTGAAGGTAAGATCCTGGATCATTTCCCTTTGCGACTTATTGGCCAGGCTCTTCAGGGTACGGAACCAGTAATGAATGCCTTCTTCGGTCAAACGTTCACTGCGCTGAGAAGTGAATACATAGGTGCGCTGTGGATTACTCGAATTTTTTAGATACTCATAAAGTGGCTGACGTGCTCCGTTTAATAGATCAATGTCACGTTCCCGACTTTCTTTATATCCCACACGCAGCCAGCCTACCTTGGGACCAACATGCGTATGACTCATTTGTAGCCAGGAGATATCACTGACACGGCATCCAGCCCAATATCCCAACGCAAAGAGCGCCCGTCCCCGATAATCTCCTTTGTGCTCAACCAGCGAACGTAGAATAGTGCGCTGGTCCGGCGAGAGTTGTTGTGAAGCGGAATGCTGTATAGAAGGAAGATCTATACCGCGAGTAGGATTTCGTTGCAGGAGTCCTTTTTCTTCAATGAGAAAGTTGGCAAAGTTGCTGATCGTCGACTTGACGCGTGCCCGGTGATGAATGCTCAAGCCCTCTGACTCTAAATGGGACAAGTACGCTTCAACGGCCGGTTTGACTAATTGCCTGGGCTGGAAGTGCCCATTATTTTCAGGACGTGAGGCAAGCCATCCGATCAGATGACGTATTGTCCGTAAGTAAGATTCTGTTGTCCCTTCTGCTTTGTCGAAGAGAAATTCTTTATACTCTTCTAATAGAGTACCAACCTCTTCGTGTCTTTGAAGGTCAAGTGGAATAATATTTAATGTTACATTGCTCATTTTTTCTCCACACAATCTTGCTGTACAACTCGTGATAGCAATTTGTTCAACTCTATAGATATCGAGGCAGGTAACCAGTAGTTATTACTTAACTACGAAAAATAAATGATTAAAATTCAGGTGGGCTTCACCAACTCTGAACAAAAATAAATTTTTGTATAGATATTTTGTAATAGAAATTACAGAGATTTAAAAAAACCTTGCGTATAGATGAACTTCTTCTGGTGTGAGGCTGGCCTTGATTCCAGGTTTGCCATAAACTGTCACGAATATGGATGTTCTGTCGTGTCAGGTATGCATGCAGAAGAGCAGATGAATAATGCTATATTTTGCGACTAATTTTCTAGTATGTAATAGAGTATAGGATGCAAGGAGTGATTTTTAAATGGAGAATACGTCAGATGCTATTCAATTGGTGCCAGAGGTAAGCTCGCACGATCATATTCAAGGGTCGCTGGACGCGCCAGTTACACTGGTCGAATATGGTGATTTTCAATGTCCCTACTGCCGTCAGGCGCAGAGTACCGTTAAAAAGCTCCAACAGAAATTTCAGGACCAATTGTGCTTTGTTTTCAGAAATTATCCTTTAGTGGAATCCCATCCAAACGCAGAACATGCAGCTGAAGCCGCAGAAATCGCAGCCAGCCAGGGAAAATTTTGGGAGATGTATCAACTTCTATTCGATCATCAAAACGAACTTGATGATGCACATCTTGTCAAATATGCCGAACAACTAGGAATTGATCGTGCATTGTTTATACAAGCAATGACGGACGGAAATCAGATAGAGCGTATACGTAAGGATATGGAAAGCGGCGATCAAAGTGGCGTGCCGGCCACACCCACATTCTTTATCAACGGTGTACGCTATGAAGATACACCTGATGTCGAAACCATGGCACAAGCTATCGAGAGGGTGTTAGAGAAACACTTATAAAAGTTACTGGCAAAGAATAGAGTAACTGGCTCAAGATAAGTAAAGAGACGTTCCAGGTCCTGAAAACCTGGAACGTCTCTTTGTGTGTGTTGAGTTTTAAACAGTACTGCTGTAGTAGCGTACTACTTTGAAGGTCGCAGCAATTTGTGGAAGAGACCGAACAGCAAGAATGCTGGTGGCCACTGACCCACAAAGATGCTCCAATCTCTCTTATTAGTGATGAACAGAACCGCGGAAGCGATAATTGAGCCCAGTGCAGCCCAGTACCAGACCTCTTCAGGAATCTGATCGGTCACACGGAAATACTGCTCCTGTGGATCTGTATCAGTTGTGTCATTGAATGGAAGTGTGGATTTTGCCATGTTATCTTCACCTTTTTCTTCTATTTTACAAAAATGAGTAAACCGAATCCCTCTTGTATCCCCTCGCATAATTTTATGCGAAGTGGTAAAAAGGTTAATATATAACTTTTTAAGCCATCAATTAGTTAACCTTTAAGAGAAAGATCACAGTCTCTATTAATTAATACGGAAATACAAGCCAAAGTGGTACAATACGTAACCTTTAAGGCTGAAAGTGTTTCTCTACGTAGCGTGCGATAATCCCACCTCCTGACCAGTCCCTCTTCCCAAAATAGGTGCTATGTATGCATGGTATCAAGGTATCGTCGCGTAAATAAAGGAAAATTAATAAATAATGCCATGTGCAATTTTTATCCCTCACACCTCGCGCCTATGGCTCTCGCTTCTTTTGAGGAGGAACATGGCGAGGCGGTCGCGACCGCCTCGCCATGTTCCTCCTCAAAAGAGTGGGTATGTGAAAACTTGCATATGGTGTTAGATAGATACTCTTCACAAAAAAACTTAGATAGTATATTCTATATCTCTGTATATGACTTCACACTGAGATCAAGTACTGATTAGAAATGAGCGTATTTATGTATAGTAGACCTACATTTATGACATTCTTACAACAACCGAGTGAGCTGGCTGAATTACAGGCTGGAAAGCAGGTATTTGCTAGAGAAGAAGTACAATCTTTTCTCTATTCTATTCGGTCGGTTTCTGATAAAGATGCTGTTTTACATGATCTTGCCCCTCTTCTTACTGCTTCCGACAGTTTTCGTGCGGGAATGCTGGCGATGATTTGTGGTGGCCTGGTCGAGATGGGAGGGGATCTATCAATCGTTGTGAATGGGACGTTAGATTTACTGGTCCGCCAACTGTGTTGTTTGAAAGATTATGTGCGTATGAAGGAGCATTTGAGTGCCCACGAAATGTTTTTGCATTTCCCGGAGGCTATGCGTGCCCATGCGGCCCTACCTCTCACCATACCAGCGGCTATGACGATGCTGTGCCGTGATAAAGAGGCGCGTATGTACTGGCAGCGTCGCAAGGATCTGCTGGATGTGATGCATGAATTAGCTGATACTGATGAAATCCCCTTTTATTTGAGGCGGACGTTATCGCTATTGGATGATCAGGAACTTGTGGTTCTCGATCAACTCAATAAACGTGGTTTTCTCGTATGTCTGGTTGGTGTACAAGATGTGATGTATCATTGCTATGCGCTTCTTCAGGACACCATTCTCCAACATACGGGTCCAGGCTACCTGGATGCTGAGCCTACCGAACCCGAGGCTGTCCGCTATGCGCAGAACTATCAACTCACGAAAGAGGATTATCTTAGTGCCCGGGGATCTTATGACTATCAGCGGTTTGGCTTTAACTATCCTGGCGGCCTTTTTTTCGCTGGATCAGCTAGCTTCTATGATCTGCCAAAACTGGATGGCATACCATTTCTGATGATCGAGAAAAAATTCATGACCTTTCAATGGGAGCCTGCTAATATGTATCCTGTTTTACATGAATCTCTGGCCTCACGCGTAAATCTGGTGCATGAAATGGCTTCTGATGAGGTAGATGCATGGTTGAAGCGCATATTTAATTAGTGTATCTTTCGACATTCAGACAGTAATATGGTATAGTTCATAAATGGAACATATTCTTGCTGATAGGAGATGGCGAAGAAGCCTGTGACTAAAAATAAAGAAGTATGTCCTTTTCTTGGGATTGCTATTCAGAAAGATCTTTATAAGCGAGTATTTGAGCTTTTGGCGAATGTCGAAGATGAGAATCGACAATGGCAAATTGCGCAAGCGATTTTTGAATATATGCTTGTCCATTTCGATGAGCGTAAGCAAGGGATCGCTATTCGCTATGCAAAGGTTGGGCCTGATCATGGGGATGGTGTCCATAGCCTCTATGAAACCTCGTTATACGGAACTCCTCCCTGGCCAATGAATGCTCAATATCCTGTTTACTGGGGCAGGACACATTTAGGCGGTTGGGCCGCTGAATTGCAACGCATGCAACGCTGGGACACGCTTGATGGACAACAATATCGGCCTATCGATATAGATCTGTATGAGCAAAGTTCCTGTGCTGAACCGATTATGCGTGGTAATTACCTGGCGGGCGTTTTGATGGTTTCCAGTACACAGCCGGGGTTCTTCAAGCATCCTTTTAGCTGGCAAGTGGTGCATGACTATGCCTTGCTATTAAACCTCGCTTTTAGTCAAAGTGACTTCTATTCCCTATCATGTATCAAATTGCGTACCATGCCAGCTTTGGCCTGGCAACGGGCGGAGATGGAAAAAGTGTATGTTAAACGTGTGTTGTTCGCTAGCCGTCACTATAATCTGACGCGTCAGCAGGCGGAAGGACGTGTGCGCGGTGAGCTAGAGCTCGAGTTTGAGCAGGTGGCACGATTACAATGCGTTGGGCAAGAAATTGCACATAGTGGAAAGAGGGATGTAAGATGACTCAAACAGCAATTGTATCGACAAAGCTAACCGAAAGCCATCAAGGGGGCGTTGACCTGGGCCAACAAATACTCTCCTCCTTGCCGGATTCTCCTGAAGTGGTGTTGCTTTTTGCTTCGCCTCATTATGATCATAGCGCGCTACTGGCTGCGCTCAATCAGACCTGTCATCCCCAACTCCTGGTGGGATGCTCCTCGGCTGGTGAGTTCACTTCTGCTGAACAAGGAGAAGGATTGGCCTGTGCCCTGGCGCTTAGCTCTCCAACGATGCAGTTTACCGCTACGCTCGGGCAGTCGATACGATCAGATGTAGCGGACGCCGCGGAACATCTGGCGGCAGGCTTTCGTGGTCAGGAACTTGAGGAAGAATATCCTTTTCATACCGCGATACTGTTAGCAGACGCCATGGCTGGTCATACCGATAACTTGATCGAAGAACTTACCCTGCTCACACAAGGAACCTATCAATTTGTGGGCGGAGGAGCCGGTGATAACGCTCAATTTCAGTATACACCTGTCTTTTATGGTACTGAGGTGATCAAGGATGCCGCGGTGGCCCTGGAGATCTGCTCGAAAAAGCCCTTAGGACTTGGTTCTAACCATGGCTGGACTCCAAATAGCCAGCCCTTCTATGTAACGGAGTCGGATGGGAGTCGCATCATTCGCGTCGATGACCAACCAGCGGTTGAGATATTTAAGGCTCATGCCCATGCGACCGGACAGGCTTTAGATCTTTCGGCGCCGATCTCTTTCTTTTTGCACAATCTGGTTGGCATCGATATGGGCATTGGCTACAAGTTGCGTGTGCCTCTGGTTATCGAGCCTGATGGAAGTGTGGTGTGTGCGGCTGATGTGCCAACTGGCTCTACCATTTGCATCATGGGAGCCACAATCCAGTCGGCGAAACAAGCAGCCGAAAGCGCTACCAAGACCGCGCTCCAGAAGATGGGCGGTGAACAACCAGCCGTGGCACTCTTCTTCGATTGCGTGGCCACACGCTTGAAAATGGGTCAGGAATTCAAGTCCGAGCTAGATTCTGTACAACACTTGCTGGGTCCTACACGCTATGTTGGCTGTAATACGCATGGACAGGTTGTGCGCGCCGAAGGGCAGTTTAGCGGTTTCCATAATTGTACCGCGGTAGTCTGCCTGTTGCCTGATTAATGTCATAAGCAACTACTTCGTACTGGTCGATGCCGCAGGCATCAACCACATTGTTCTCGTGTCCGGGTGGAAAATTGGCGGCGGCGCTGACAATTTTCTACCCGGACACGAGATTTTTTTGCTCTGCGAAGCCGAGCGAGGGCATGTGATCTCGCAAGGTCCCGAATAGTTACTGGCACAAGATGTCTAGCGTCTTTCGGTTAGTGGTAGCATCGTTGGGCGCATCTTGAGTTGCATGGATGGAATGATTGAGCGCGCCCGTTTCTTCATATCTTCGGCCATGGGACCAGTGAAATGGGTATCGACCTCGGCTTCAAATAGCTCCAGCCAGCGCGCAAAGTGTTCTTTGGTCAGATGCTGCTGGCGATCGAGCATAATGTGTTTATACATCATACCCCCACGATAACCGCCAGTTTGAAAGAGCAGATTTTCCCAGAAATCATACATAACTGGTAGATGTTCCTCAAGGTCGATGGCCGCGATTTCAGTAAAGAAGGGTCCGATGGCAGGATCTTGCATGGCTTTTTGGTAGAATGCGCTCACGATGGTGGCTATATCTGCGCGGTTGCTGATATCTTGCTTGTTTGGCATAGCGAAATGGGTTCCTTTGTTTCGATGAAGTATGAATGCATATGGTAATTTTATATATTTTTATGCTGCTTTTTTATTATAACAGAATTTTGTGTTTGTAACTTTAGTGCTGATACCTCGCCCGGGACTATGTAAAAGTCGTCCCTCCTCGCGCCTGCGGCGCTCGCATAGAGAATGGTATGGGTGTTTTGCGGGCACAGCCCGCAAAACACCCATACCATTCCTTCTGTGAAATAGTAGTAGATCGTATCTTTATAGGATCTGGACGCCGCCGTAGCTGGTGGTGGTGCCATCGTTGCGGGTGAGGATGGCTCCGGCCCGGTTGGGGGCAATGCTAACCTTCAGATCTGGATCCAGGTTAAGGTGTCCTTCCTGTGAGTGTTCTGAGACGATCAGGATGAGTGTGCCGTTTTTGAGTGGTTGTCTGGCGATGAGATAGGGACTGTCTTGCTGTTGGCTATGGCTGACGATGCCCAGGGCCTGTTGGTAGACGGCGCGGGTGCTGGCCGTGTGATGGGATTGCTCGATAGGGATGCCGGACCATACTATGCGTCCTTGTCCTCGGGTGTACTTACGGACACTGTTGTGGGCTTTTTTGATATAGGCCATCTTGTCATGAGTATAGCCAAATTGATAGCTTTGTCCGTCCAGGCCTTGTAACTGCTCATAGCGTGCAACGGGGCTGATAGTGGGTCGTTCCTGGTTATCCGGATCTTCGAGTTCGGTGCTGGCGATCAGGTTGTGCTGGTCTTGTCCCAGGACGCCGCTGACGAGCAGGGTGGCTCCACGCTCGACAAAGGTGAGCAGGGCTTGCCAGGCTGGCGTGCTAAGGTACTGCAGTCCTGGAAGAATGATTGTTTGTGGTTGCTGCGCCTGGTCGAGCAGGGTGGCAAGCTGATGCTCCCCGACCATTTGTGGAATAGTATCCAGATCGTAACCAAGGATGCGGATTGCTTGTTGGGTCGCCTCTACTCCCAGGGCAGGTCGCAAGAACCACTGTGAATAGGGAATGATCACCCAGGTCTCCGGTACATTTTCGGGTTCGATGATCTGGCCAGAAAGCTCTTGCATCAAGCGTCCAATCTCATAGAAGACGCGTAACTCTGGTTTGGCGCTTCCATCGGTGCGTACCAGGCCGATACTGTTTTCATTGTCGCTGGTCATGTAGGCGTTGGTATGCCAGAGCCATTGAATCAGGCCAGCGCCACGCGCGATGAGTCCGGTAATCAGTTTGCGCTCTAACAGGGCCGCGCACTCTTCTTCAGTGCGCAATGGCCGCATATCGACATCACGCACCAGCATCACGCCGATCTCCTGAATAAGATTGGGACGTGCAATGTGTTTATCCAACAACATATCGCAGAGCATCTCATCGTAGTTCCACCAGGGATGAGTCGTGCTATAGTCCATGGCTGGCGCATAAAATTGTGGTGAGATACGTGAGCGGGCCTCATCCTGTCCTACTCCAATCAGGGTGGTGCTACCAGCGGCGCGGATTGCTTGATAGATTATGCTGGCCCAGCGTGTGAACATATCCTGAGAGAAGAAGGTATAGTCCATGACTTTGAGCATATTCCTGGTATTGGTTATGCGCGGATCTGTCACATAATCTTCCGCCACCGGCAATGAAACCTGGTCCCAGCTGGCAAAATCGGCAGGCGTTTGTCGCCAGCGTTGCTGAAGTTCTGCTATGCTATAGCGTTCGGCCAGCCAGTCCTGGAAGGCGGTCAGCTCAAAACGATCATAATTAGGAACGGAGCGTTCACTGAAGATAGCCTCAGGTGCTCCAAAGCTTGGCTCATTAATCAGGTCCCATGAGAGCAGCTGTACACCAGCATAGCGGCCAGCCAGTAGCGAGACAAAATCTTGCTGTGCCTGCAATGAGCGCGGATCAAGCCAGGGATTCACGCCATCAAAGAGCGGTGGATAAAAAGTGAAGAAGGTGAAAATAACCTGGATTTGATAGGTGCAGGCAGTCATGACAAACGCATCCAGGGCGCGCAACGCTGAAGCGTTTATTTGCCCTCGGATGGGCATCAGGTCGCGCCAGGCAGTCCAGATGCCGGTACGAATAACGTTGACGCCTGCCGTCTTCATCTGGGCGAAATCGTTGTTCCAGCGGGCCGCGTCAGGTTGGATCAGGAATTTACGCTGGCTATTGCTGTCCATATATGTCGTGCCGTAGAGGGGAAATGGCGCACCTTGCTGATAAAAATAATCTCTTCCCGCTTCCAGACCCAGGTGTGCGCTGGCTTCAACTAACTTTTTATCCCAGTACCAGAAGCCAGTGATTTCCTGCCAGTGGATGCCTTGCTCGTTTTCAAAGCACGCTCTGACTTGGTACAGACCTGCTTCATGGAGAGGCTCTGGCAGGGAGAATCTGCTTTCCTGTAGATAAGTAGATGCGGCTAGCCGGGTTTCCCATGTTTGTAAGAGTTGGCCTTGTGGTGAGTGTAGGGTGGCTGTGACGTGGTGTGTCTGTTGTGAACGGGCGGATACGACGATGGTTGCCGTCTCTCCAGGTTGATAACATGCTTCAAGTGAGCGTGCCTGCAGGACGGTTGACCCCTGGGTGGCTAATTGGATGAGCTTTTGGATCGTCGTGTCCAGTGCCAGCCAATCCCTGATATCAGCAGGCTTCCAGGGAGAAAGCAGCCAGCGACCGCCACGAAATTGTCCAGATTGCTGGTCGAGCAATGAAGCAATAGTGGCAAAGTGGTTTTTCCCATATGCTGCCTCGGCCTCATCCACATAGAGTAGAGGGGTCAAGATGGTATCAAATGGACCTGCCGAGCCAAGGTCGATTTGCTGATCTGATACCTGGGTTAATTTGGGATAGAATGACCAGTAATTGCCAGTCGCCAGGGTTTGCAGATGAAGGTGCTCTGACGAGATAAATGCGGCCTCGGTGGCTATGTCGAGCTGCAACTCGGTTGTGGTTGGCTTCAGTTCAAAGAAAGGTCCTAGAAATAGTTGTCGGGTATAGGCCTGCTGCTCGGCTTCAATGGTGCCATCGGCGCGGACAGGACGGGTAAAAGGCATGCCGCCAAAGACAGCGATATTGCCGCCACGCTCCAGGAATGCGAGCAGGGCGGGCCAGGCATCTTTAGGAAAATAAGGACCGTGGAAAGAAATAAACAGCTCGCAGGAATCCTCTAAAGCGTCTGTCAGGGCTGCCGCATCCACAAAGAGTACGTGATCAGGCAGCAGTGGGGACAGGGTCGATTGTGAATACCATTCTGGATAAGCAGGATCCGAAAAGACGATACTGTGTTTGTTGTCGAAGTTTGTTAGCGGCATACAAATTCTCTCTAGATGAGTAAGCAATCTTGATTATTTTTCACCGGGGGTAAGCAGGTTGCCAGCAATTATAGTGGGAACCTACCTACACCAGAAATCGGGCACTACTTTACATCTGCAATGGCAACGCCACTATCAATATAGCGTTGTCCTAAGGCATAGAGTATTACAGGAACGACCAGGGCGACGAGGGTCGCCGCCATCAATTGTGGATCGACCGACTTAAACGGATTTGAGAAGAAGAGCAAACCCAGTGGGACGGTACGATTGGAATCACTACTCAGGTAGATCAATGGACCCAGGGTGTCGCGCCAGCTATTGAGGAAGGTGAAAATGGCTACTACCACAATGACCGGTCGGGACTGTGGGAGGATCATATTCCATAAGATGCGGAAGCTACCGCAGCCATCGATACGTGCGGCTTCGTCAATTTCTTTGGGCAGACTGATAAAAAACTGTCTGAACAGAAAGATGTTAAAAGCACTGCCAAACAATTGGGGCACGATAATTGGCAGATATGTGTCGACCCAGCCTAGATTTCTGAAGATGATGTATAACGGAATTGTATACATCTGTTGTGGAATCATCATCGTCGCTAGCAGAACGATGAACAGGGCGGTGCGACCAGGAAAGTGGAAGCGGGCAAAGCCATAGGCGACGATCGCCGATGAGAATGTCGTGGCTACGACCGCAAAGGCCGCCAGCCAGATGCTATTGAAGATATAGTGGGCAAAGTTATACTGGAAAAAGACATCCACATAGTTTGACCACATTACCGGATTTGGAATCCACTGGATGGGGATCGCATAATACTGGAATTCATTTTTCAGTGAAGAAGAGACCAACCACAAAAAGGGCAATAAAATTAGCAGGCTAATAATTCCTAACACAACATAGGTCCAGATGACACTGATACGGATCAACTGCTTACCTCGGCGTTGTTGCAAATTATTGCTCGTTTGTGTTGCTGGTGGTGCAGAAGCTATGCGCTGGGTATTCGGGATGGTACTCATAAAATTGCCTTTCAATCATTGAAAATGCTGCTACTTTTCTCTCGTAAGAGAAACAACATTGTCTGTCACCTGAAAACTTTCTGTCTCCTAACCAGCATCCTGTTCGCTATAGTGACTAAAGCGGATCGTGGTGAGCACAATCAAAGTCAGGATCAAGGTGATGATAAAGACAATTACCGATAGTGCTGAAGCATAGCCATAATTATTGGAGATGAACGCACTCCGGTAGATATAGGTTAAGAACACAGCCAGGCTATTGTGATAGCCGAGTGGA
Source organism: Dictyobacter alpinus (assembly GCF_003967575.1). NCBI lineage: Bacteria > Bacillati > Chloroflexota > Ktedonobacteria > Ktedonobacterales > Dictyobacteraceae > Dictyobacter > Dictyobacter alpinus. The sequence continues at coordinate 1,250,418 of NZ_BIFT01000002.1, read as the reverse complement.
TTGCCAGTACTGATCGTGCCCTGGCTGGACGCGAAGACCAGCGGGGTATCAAAGACTTGAATATGTCCAATCAGTGTCAGGATCGAGTTGAAGACGATCACTGGTGCCAGTAAGGGCACGGTAATGCGTGAGAAGATGGCCCATTTGCCCGCGCCATCAATTCTTGCCGCTTCATAGTATGTCTGGGAGATGCCTTTGAGTCCCGCCAGGAAGATCAGCATGGTGCCGCCAATAAACCAGAAGTTTACGGCAATCATCGCAATCAGACCAATCCAGGGCCGATTATAGTCGCCCAGCCAGTTGACTGGAGCTACATGGAACAGTCCTAAAAATTCATTAGCCAGGCCGTTTTCGCCGGCGGCAAAGATGGCTTTAAACAATTTCGCAATCGCCACACCAACGAGCAAGCTTGGTACATAGAGGACCGTGCGAAAAAAATGGTTACCCGGGAAACGCTGATTGAGCAGTAACGCCAATCCCAATCCACCCGCAATACTGATCACCGTAGAGCAAACCACATAGATCAACATATTGACGCAGGCCTGGAGAAAAATAGGATCCTTCGTCAGGATATCCTGATAATTCTTTATCCCGATAAAGGTGGGATCATTGAAAAGATTGAATTTCGTGAAGCTATAGTAGAAAGTCTGGATTATAGGCCAGAGTCCCAGTAGCAAGAAACCGATCAGCCAGGGGCTGATATAGAGATAGCCTTTTAGGCTATCGCTCCGTCGCAGGCGGGTCCAGACACCGGGTTGTTTACGTATCTGTAAAGGTGGACCTCCTGGCTGATGTTGTTGTGACGTTATCATGAGCACGTTCTCTTTCTAAGCACTCATCGATGAATGAGAACACTTCTCAGTAGCACCGAAATAGAGGTGAGGAAGGGGCCATGGTAGAGCATACTGAAGTGTGAACACGTTCAGTACTTTGCTCTACCTGGCCTGTCCAGTTATAGGGAAACGTTAGGCCTTTAAAAAGCAATCGTGAACGCCGCTCACTCGCGGTTAGTGAAGTCGCCACAGCTCAAGCATGGAACCTGAGCTTTTCTGACGAAGCGCTTCAGCCTGGCAGGCGACTTCACTCACACGATTGAACGGCAGACTATGAAGCAGACAGGATTGAGTTTCCTTGCTGCTCAATTTTTGCCGCGGCCTGCTCAGGAGTGACTTTGCCTGCCATCATGTCGGTGATAATATCGTTGATGGTGGTCGCAAGCTGATCTTTGGTTGTCATCAGACTGGGTTGGAAGGACTGGAAGGCGCTTTCCATGGTTGGTGCGAACTTGCTTGGTTGAATATAGGTATTCAATTGTGAGAAGGCTTTTTTCTCAGCCGGAATATCGCTGAATTTGGCAAAGCTAATCTCAGGATCTGTCTGGGTTGCCCATTTCAAGAATTCCCAGGCGGCATCCTTGTTCTTGCTGTTCTTATAGATGGCCAGGCTATTCACACCACCTGTAATCACAGGCTGTTTGATCGTAAAGATCGGGGTAATCCCATAGTTAGGATTTTTGGCCATATCTGAGAAGAGCCAGGGTCCGACACGTGCAAAAGCAATCTTGCCAGTATCGAGGGCACCAATGTCAAAGGACCATGGTCCGTTGGTGAGTTCATTGAATGGGGGCGCCATTTTCTCGGTGAACAAACTCTTATAATCTTTGAGACCCTGAATACCCTCAGGGGTATTGATGGTCACCTTGGTTGGATTCACTGGATTATCAAAGGCTTTACCGCCATTCATACGGACAAACATATCATAATCTAGGATATCATTGGGGTTGATCGCGTATTGGACGGCCTTGCCACCCTGGAACTTGGTGAGTTTCTTGGCGATGGCCTTGAATTCATCGAAGGTCATGGCTTTGACAGGATCTGGCGCAGGGAGACCGGCGGCATCGAACAACGCTTTGTTGTAGCCCAGGACTGAGATCGAGGTACCGATTGGGAGTGCGAGGGTTTTGCCATTCCATTGGCTCAGAGTAACGCTTACAGGGCTAAGTGCGCCGGCTGAATTATTATATCCTGACATTGAAGTCAGATCGGCCAAAGCACCGCTATCGAAATATGGAGCCGCCATACCGCTCGACATACCGATAATATCATAGGCATTGCCGCCGGCTGTGGTTGTCTTCAACTTATCCCAGTAGTTGCCCCATGGTAGGATTTCAGGCTTGATTTTGATATTGGGGTGACTCTTCTCAAAATCCTTGATCCAGGCTTTCATGGAATTATCTTTGGCTGGCGTATTGCTCCACCATCCATACGTAAGGGTAACTGGACCAGAATTGGTGCCTCCACCGCTCTCACCACAGGCAGCAAGCAAGCTGCCGCCAATACCTGTGGCCATTGCAACTTTACCTGTTTGCGCCATAAAGCGTCTTCGTGACATTGAGAAATCCATATAAATCACTCCTTCGTGTCTAAATAAAATGGACCCATGCGTAACGTTATTCGATAGGATGAACTGTCAAGCGTTCATGCATGTTGACAGCTCAGGCAAAAGGGGGGACATTACCGTATTGGTATCATCCCTTGTCGGATAAAAGTTGATAAGTCCCAGGGGACAAGCGAAGTACAAGATAGAGAGCCGAACACGCCGGAAACTACTCAATGCGAAAGACTGAAGCGCGTTCAATCAAATCTACTTCCAGGATACTGGAAATACTGGTGTCGCTTGAATCATTGCTCTGTTCTAGAAGCCTTTTGACAGCGACCTCGCCGATAGCTTCTTTGTTGACGCGGATCGTGGTTAACGCAGGCGTCAGATGTTCAACCAGGGCAATATCATCAAAACCAATCACCGAGACATCCTCGGGTAAGCGGCGGCCATACTGTCGTAGTGCCTTCATGGCGCCAATTGCCAGTTCATCATTGGCACAGAAGAGCGCTGTAAAGGGCTCCTGCTGTTCAATCAAGCGTTGACAGGCCTGGTAACCACCATCAATCTTAAGATTGCCATGTTCCATGAGGTTTGTGTTAATCTGGATGCCAGCATCCAGTAATGCGGTACGATAGCCCAGGCTACGGCGTTGAATGGTATAAATTACATCGATAGGGCGAAAGCCTTGAATGACAGGGCCCCCAATAAAGGCGATCTTGCGATGGCCACGCTCAATCAAATAATTTACCGCCATGTAGGCGCCCTCGAAGTTATCGCAGAGTACAGAGTTGACCGAAAGACCGGGAATATGATTGTCAACCAGCACAAGAGGAATATCGAGGCTCTTCAGAACCTGTACTGTTTCCTGTTCAGCAGGACCGACCAGCAGGATACCACCCAGTTTCATGTCCTGAACAGTGGAGAATAATTCCTGTGGTGTCTGCACCAGTTCCATAATAGACCTGTACGTTACCTTGATATTAGAGCGCCGTGCTTCATGCTCAACGCCATTCAAAATATGCGTCCAGAAAGGATTGCTGGTGGTTGCGCCACTATCCGCCAGATCGCCATAGAGAAAACCGATCTCTTTAATCTGACGCCCACCTGTGCGAGGTGGTTCAGCGCTCACGATGCGCTCATAGCCCAGTTCCGTTGCCGCCTTCAAAACCCGATCGCGTATCTCTTCAGACACATTGCTGTGGTTATTGAAGACGCGCGAGACGGTTCCTACCGAAACATCCGCTTTACGAGCGACATCTTTTACTGTGACCGAGCCAATCACACGTTTGTTCCCTTCACATGTAGCTGTGGCAGGCGATAACTGCAACATCTACTCCGAACAATTCAATGAAAACAACAATGTTTCATTGATGAAATAATACAGTCATTTAACAAGAAAGTCAATACTTTTGCGGTGAATAAACAGGAATTTTAATAGAACCATCGTAAATTGTCTCGTATCATACAGCGCTTGTTTGCTAATGCCAGTGCACCAAAACAGGAAATTTCAGAGAAATGGCCAGAAATAAGAGGCTTCACTGGTGAAAATGTTACACGTTCATTTGAATTTGTACTAATGTATGCTCATGAGATGAGCAAGAATGAAGAAGTTTCTTTGAGATATGTATGTTATGCTCTTTATGCGCAAGAAAGGTGCATTACTTTTTACACCGAACGACTGAAGGGAGTTCCTTATGATAAATGGACCTGTGACAAAAATGGACCAGCGTTTCAGCGATCCAGATGCTGTGGCTACGGAGTGGGAGGAGACGCGCCACGTGCTTGAAGCCGCTGAGCTATTCTGGATCTCGACGGTCCGCTCTGATGGTCGTCCCCACGTTTCTCCTCTGGTTGCCGTGTGGCTTGATGGAGCTATCCACTTTTCTACCGGCACAGATGAACAGAAGGCCATAAACCTGCGTGAGAATCCCCACGTGATCCTGACGACTGGCTGTAACGACTGGAAAGAAGGACTGGATGTCGTGGTCGAAGGAGACGCCGTCCGCGCCACCGACGAAGCTATGCTTGCCCGCCTTGCTGAAGCATGGACGAAAAAATGGGACGGACAATGGCAATTTGAGGTGCGCAACGGTAGTTTTTATCACAAAGAAGGTGGGATGGCTCTCGTGTTCTCCGTGAAACCCACTAAAATTCTCGCGTTCGGCAAAGGTAAATTCAGCCACACACGCTATCAGTTTTAAATGAAGCAGAACGGAGGGAACTGACAATGACGAACGCAGGATTATCCAGGGCGCGACTTGGCCGTATGCACGATATCATGGCCGGTTATGTTGAGCGCGGTACCGTCCCCGGTCTCGTCACCCTGGTCAGCAGGCACAGCGAGGTTCATGTTGATGTTGTGGGGACACAGGCATTTGGCGAGGGCGCGCCCATGCGGCGGGATACCATTTTCCGCATCTCCTCAATGACCAAGCCGATTATCGCTGTCGCCGCCATGATCCTGGTAGAAGAGTGTAAGTTACGGCTGGACGAGCCAGTAGACACATTACTTCCCGAACTGGCTGAGCGCCGGGTGTTAAAATGGCTTGATGGGCCACTTGACGATACCATACCCGCCGAAAGATCGATCACGTTACGTGACCTGCTCACCTTTCGTATGGGCTTTGGACAAATGGTGGCAGCGCCAGACGCTTATCCGATTTTGAAAGCCGCCAATGATCAGCAGATCGGCATGGGACCGCCGAATCCTTTGCATATGCCTGAGCCCGACGAGTGGATATATCGCCTGGGACAGCTTCCACTCATGCACCAGCCGGGTCAGCAATGGATGTACAACACAGCATCTGATGTCCTTGGCATACTCATTGCGCGCGCCTCAGGACAGTCGCTAGAGGCGTTCTTACGCGAACGTCTCTTCGAGCCCCTTGGTATGAAGGACACAGGCTTCAGCGTGCCTGCGTCAGCGCTCGATCGACTGGCAACCAGCTATTGGACCGATTTCTCCAGTGGGAATTTTACTGTTTATGACGAGCCCATCGGCGGCCAGTGGAGCCAGCCGCCAGTCTTCCCATCGGGAGCTGGAGGACTGGTTTCAACCATCGATGATTATCTGGCCTTTGGTCAGATGATGCTTTCCCAGGGTAAATACAACGGTGAGCGCATCCTCTCCAGGCCATCAATTGAGACCATGACAACCGACCAGATCACGCCTGAACAGAAAGCGGCGACCAATCCCGCCGCTAATTTTCTTGACAGCCGTGGTTGGGGATTTGGCCTCTCCATCATCAACGTGCGTGATGACATCTCATCCGTTCCTGGTCGTTATGGCTGGGACGGTGGCCTGGGCACATCCTGGTACTCAGACCCCAAAGAAGACATGGTCACCATCCTGATGTCCCAATGCTCCTTTGCGTCCCCCAACCCCCCGAACGTTACCTTCTGGACCGCTGCCTACCAGGCCATCGATGACTGAGATAGTGCTTGTTTTTTACTCTCATCTTGGAGCGTACAGCCAGCCGCATGCGGGCCCTGAAGGGCCCATGCTTATTTTAAATGTGTTATCAAAAAAATGAGCCAGGCTCATTTTTTTGATAACACATTTAAAATCGTTGGAGCTTTGAAAACGCGAAACAAAGCTATGTAAACTATAGATTTCATGGAATCAAGCACTGTATTGGTACAGGCACAAATATGACGATAGATGTCATGTTTGTGCCTGTATAGTATTTAAAGACAAGAACTGTAAAACTGGATAGAGGGCACGCAGGAAGGTGGACTCATGCGTATCGGAATTAATCTAGGTCCCACGGGGAACTGGCCGGATATTCTGGCGGCGGCCCAGCAGGCAGACCAATTGGGGTTTGAGGCATTGAGTTTTCTGGATCATTTTCACGCGGATAAACTGGAGTGGCCGTATATCTCAGGCTGGGCGCTGTACGGAGCGTTGTCCATGAAGACCGAGCGCATCAAGTTGGTGCCGATGGTCATCGATCGCTTAAATTATTTGCCGGGTGTACTGGCCAAAGAGAGCTCGGTCCTATCAATTTTGAGTAACGGTCGTTTTGAATTAGGAATCGGGGCAGGCGATTATTTTCAGGAGGCGCGGGCCTGGGGATTAGCGATTCCTGAGGTGCAGGAACGTATCGATGGATTGAAAGAGACCATTTTGGCCTTGAGAGAGGTCTGGGCGGGCCAGAAAGTGACGTTTACTGGTCAATACCTGCACCTGCTAGATGCCGCCTGTACGCCTGTTCCTGTGGCTCCTATGCGCGTAGTCGTTGGTGTTGGAAATTCACGGCGGCTGATCCAGAGTGCCGTGGACTATGCTGATGAGCTAAATGTCTATGCCAACGAGGATTTGCTCCGCTTTGCCAGCGAGCAGATCGCCACCTCAGGACGCCACGTTTCTTTATCTGCATATGTCTGGGATTGGCCCGAACAACTCACCCAAAAGCTCCCAATCTGGGAAGCTATAGGCGTTGAGCGCACATTCTTAACCGTCTGGGACTTCAAACAATTACCCGAGATTGCCCAATGGATGACGTAAATCCTACAGAACAGCCTGTGCAAGTGTTTCTACACCCACTCTTTTAGAACGCCATGCGCAAGTGTTCTACATACCACTCTTTTAGAACGGCCTATGCAAGTGTTCCACATATCACTCTTTTGAGGAGGAAGATGGCGAGGCGGTTGCGACCGCCTCGCCATCTTCCTCCTCAAAAACAAGCGAGCGCCGTAGGCGCGAGGCGTAAGGGATAAAGCTTGTACATAAACATTATATAAGTACCTCTGCGCCTGACCCGGTTTATCCAGTGCTCTAATATAGAGGCTAAAACGTCTGGACAAGCTAATGTCTATGCATAAGTAAAATATCAAGCAATATGATAAGAAATTTCAAAAGAATTTTCTCATCTTTATTGTCTGCCAATTGACAAAAAGCGATTCACATGTTATATCTTCTTGTGAAATAAGTAAGCAACTGTCCAGGCGCTTGTGAAAGCTCGGGAGACCGAGTACCGGGTAGGCGATATCGCATACAGAAGGCAACATCTTGTATGTGTTTTATCCTTATCCGGTTTTCTTTTTGTCTACACTATTAATGTATGTGTAGAATCTTCTCTTCTTGTTGTCTCTCACAAATTTTCTACGGGCATTTGTGAGAGAAAATGATCCTGAAGCGTCGCATGCAAACTATGCTCTAAGCCACTCATTGGCTGCCCATTCGGCATGAGGCATGTTTTTCTGGAACGAGATAGCCAGAAAGCGCTCTATGTCGAATGGCATCCGACAGAATTCGATACCGACACTATGAAGTTTATTGTCTCCTACATTCAGGATCGCGTATTCGCCCCATGGTGGATTGCGTACCTCTTCCAACGGCCAACTACGATCCATCGCCATGCCAACACTACCGGGATTGATCAGTAGATGGTGTTTATAGCGCCGTAGCATCTGCTGATGTGTATGTCCACCTGCCAGCACCTGGGCGTTCGTGTCCCCAATGGCTTGTCCTACCTGCTCATCTGGTGTGGTTGGATGTAATTGTTCTTTGAAGGAACGAGGTGAACCATGATAGGCGAGCAGCGTCGTTGTCGCGTTTAACGACCATGTATACGTTGCGACAAAGCTCTCTATAAAAGATGTATCCTCCGCGCTCAACTGTTGCGAGCACCAGTATCCGATATCCTGTCCGTTACGTGCAAACGTTGAGCTCTGCTCCTTAAGCTCGGGTTTAAGTAACCAGGCATCTGTATTACCCATCACTACAGGACAGCGCAACTCGCGCAAACGTTGCAATACTTCAACAGGCTGCGGTCCCCCAAAGGCGACATCACCCAGACAGAGTATCTGTGTGATCCGCCGTCGGCTGATATCAGCCAGAATTGCATCCAATGCCACCAGATTCCCATGAATATCCGCGATTAATGCCAGTTGCATAGAGAGGTCTCCATCATTCTATCTAAAAGTGGTCAGACAATTATAGTGATTATAAGGTATATAATGCATGTTTTCTATATTTAGCCCATTCATTGGTGCCATTCATTTTTTTCAGCGGCACGCGCCCAATAGGAGCCTCCCCCCCGAGAAATGCAATGTAGCTGCGACCGCTGAGGGTCGCAGCTACTACGTGCTGGCCTCAGGCGATGTGAGCGTTGCTTGTCGAACGTGTTTATTCAGGGTGGTTGCAATGGCGAGCAGGATCAGCCAGGCGCCTAGAATGAGGGCGCTGCGTTTGGCTCCGATATCTTGAATAAGCAGGCCGCCAAGGACGGCTCCGATGGATTGGGCTCCTCGAATTACCATCTGTACAGTACTGCTCATGCGACCACGCATGGAATCGGGGGTGGTCGTCAGACGATAGCTATCGAGCGCAATATTATAGATTGGGGCGACCAACTCTTCGGCTGCGGCGATGATACCCATAAAGATGGCGTTGGGCGCGACCGCGTAGAGCGGAAACATTAGCGCTTCTAGCCAGAGCATGCTGATCGTGATCGTGCCAAATGAGAAGTGTTGTCGTGCCTGGTTGCTGGCAATATTACCAATGATCGCGCCGACCGCTGCCGCGGTAAAGATAGCTCCGATGCCGCCTGGTGATGTATGCAGTTCTTTTGCCAGGATCAAAATGACCAGGTAGCCCGCGCCATAGCGCAGGCTATCGGCTCCATTGATGATGGTGAGAAATCTGAGTAGCGGCTGTTTCCATAACCAGGAAAAGCCTTCGGCGATGGTCTGATGCAGTGGTAGATGAGAAGCTTTCTCGCTCCTCTGGAAATTTCCACGTATGAAGCTCAGTGAAAAAACTGAGACGCCAAAAGAGATCGCGTTGACCAGAAAGGGAAAGACGCTATTGATGGTATAGAGGGCTCCACCAAGTAGAGAGCCGAGGGTACGTACGCTGGAATATGCTACCTGGGACTGTGATAGGGCGGTTGGCAGTTGCTCGCGTGTGACTATATTGGGTAATGTCGCTGTATTGGCGACACTGAAAATCGTTCCCAATGCACCTGCTAGCGTGACCACCACATAGATCTGTAGCATACTTAGTACATGAAACCAGAAGGCAAGCGGAATCGTCAGGACCAGCAGCATGCGGCCCGCATCGCAAGCCAGCATAATCCTTTTGCGGTTCCAGCGATCTGCCAGCACACCAGCCAGCGGACTGATCACGATGACGGCGATGGTATTCAAACTGACGGCGATACCCGCCTGAACAGGCGAGCCTGTAAAGGCCAGGATCAGTAGGGGAAGAGCAATAAATTGTTGTTGATCGCCTACAAACGAAACAAGCTGACCACCTTGTAAGAGCAGGTAGTTCCAATTGCGCCAGAGTGCTGGTGAGCCTGTATTTTTTGATGTACGTGACAGCATTTTTGATAGACTCCATTCTCATGATGTATTTTCAGGACACAAAAAGGCCCTGGGAAACGCTGATAACTCGCCCCAGGACCTGTTTACACATGAGAAAATGGACAAGAACAAGGCCGTGGGCGAGAACTGTTTTGTTTCACCCACGGCCGACTGGTCCGACGTTTTGCTCGTGTTTATGCTTAGTTCATGTCAACGTCTTCCCCAAAAAAAGGCATAGTACGGCCCTGGGCGACACGCAATGCGGAAACACGTGCAAAACGGAAGCGAAAACACCATGTTATGGTGAGCCCCGTCATCGCGCCAGCCATACCGATCCCTTTCTTTTTCCTGTGTTGTTGTAATCTTTAACACTTTTTACGTAGTATGAAAGTTAAAATAGCACATCTCTTTTTATGTGTCAACCAGCCGCATTTAATAGGGATGTCATTCATTTTTTGCAAAGGTATGCATACCATCGTGGAATTTAATGGTAGTGCGCCAGGAAAAAGCATAGCTATGCTCACTGTGAGCTCTATGGTAGAATAGGCACAACATTGATAGAAATAAAGCGATCTACGATAACAGTAGCACATGGTCGCCAGGAAGGATCTCAGGAGATAACAGCATGCAAGCCGATAAATCTGATGCCCTGAAACGACTCAGGTATATTGAGGGTCATCTTAATGGGATTCGCAAAATGATTGAAGATGATAAATATTGCGTTGATGTTTTGCGGCAAACGTATGCGGTGCGCAAAGCTATTGAAAAGCTGGAAACGCTGCTGGTTAAAGAGCATCTACATACGTGTGTTCCTGATGGTATCAAAAATGGCGAGACCGACAAAATTGTTGAGGAATTGGTCCAATTGTATAATCTGGCCGGCAAGGATTAATATCCAGTCCTACCGTGCGCTGCGCATGGTAGGACTGGACGTTTTTTAGAGTATCTCTTATTGTTGCTTTGAGCGTCCAAACCGGCGTAGTCGCAGGGAATTGCTGACGACCGTGACGGATGAGAGGGCCATAGCGGCGGCCGCGAAGATCGGTGCATTGTCCCTCAGAGAAGGAATCAATGGTGAAAGGATCGCGGTCGGAATCAAGATAACATTGTAGGCGAAGGCCCAGAAGAGATTTTGCTTGATTGTACGCAGCGTGGCACGTGATAATTCCAGCGCAGTGGCGACACTCTGCAAATTGCCTTTGACCAGGGTGATATCGGATGCTTCCATAGCGATATCTGTGCCTGTTCCCATGGCGATGCCGGCATCAGCCTGAACGAGGGCCGGCGCATCGTTGATACCATCACCAGCGAAGGCTACTACTCGTCCCTGCTCCTGCAAACGTTTGACCTGATTGGCTTTATCTTCGGGCAACACTTCGGCCAGAACATGGTCGGCAGGTATACCAACCTGAGCCGCAATCGCCTGAGCTGTTCGTTGATTATCGCCTGTAATCATCCAGACGGCCAGACCTTGCTGCTGCAAATTTTCGATGGCTGCCCGTGAATCATCCTTTACAGTATCGGCGACCGCGATCAAGCCAGCCATAGTGCCATTAATGGCTACCAGCATCACCGTTTTCCCTTGTCCCTCTAATACCTCTAAATGCTCGTTGAGTATATGAGTGTCGATAGCGTTTTCACGCATCAGAACGCGTGTGCCGACTACTACTCTATGTCCTTCTACCTGTGCTACCAGACCACGTCCTACCAGGGCCGTAAAAGCGTCAGGAGTGGCCCCCAGGGAAATATCCTGTGCCCTGGCTCCTGCTATAATCGCTGTTGCCAGGGGATGCTCTGATCCCTGCTCCGCTTCGGCTGTCAGGCGTAGTAGCTCTGTCTGGTCGATGCCCGGCAGTGCCAGCACATTGGTCAGCTCGGGTTTCCCTTTAGTAATCGTGCCAGTTTTATCCAGCAAGATAGCGCTGACCGCTTGAATACGTTCCAGGCTCTCGCCGCCTTTAATCAGGATACCCTGTTCCGCGCCTTTGCCAGTTCCGACCATGATCGCCGTCGGTGTTGCCAGACCCAGCGCACAGGGACACGCCACCACCAGAACCGCTACCGCTGCCACAATGGCAATCATCCAGGGACTACTCATGGCTGTGGAGTCCATTGCACCCATTGCACTGCTCGTAGCACCAACTATACCCAGGCTACCTGTAATCGTCCAGCCGATAAAGGTCAGGACCGCAATGATCAGGACGATAGGGACAAAGATGCTAGAGATCGTGTCAGCCAGGCGTTGAATGGGTGCTTTTGAGCCCTGTGCTTGCTCAACCATGCGAATGATATGTGCCAGCATGGTATCGGTTCCCACTTTTGTGGCCCGCATACGTAACAGTCCACGCTGATTGATGGTTGCGCCGATCAGCGTATCGCCCTCGCTCTTCTCAACCGGCATACTCTCACCGGTGATCATGGCTTCATCAATAGAAGATTGGCCCGTGAGTACCGTTCCATCGACCGGAATCTTTTCTCCCGGGCGTACAATCAGTTCATCCCCGACCTGTACTTGCTCGATCGGCACATCCAGTTCCTGGTTCGCACGTACAACATGGGCGGTGCGCGCCTGTAATCCCATCAGTTTCTGGATCGCCTCGTTGGTCTGGCCTTTTGCGCGCGCCTCCAGATATTTTCCCAGGTAGATGAGTGTAATGATCAAGGCGGCTGTATCATAAAAGGTCGTTGCCCCGATCAGATCTGGAAAGAAGGTTGCCACGATGCTCATCAGGTAGGCGGCCGTTGATCCGAGTGAGATCAGCGTATCCATATTAGCGCTCAGGTGCCGAGCCGTTTTTAGCGCCGTACGATGGAAGTTCCAACCCACGATAGCCCAGACCGGCGTAGTCAGAATGAGCAATAAGATATTCTCACCAGGAAAACGATTCATGAAAAACATATTCAAGATCACAACAGGAAGCGAGAGCACGATGCCCAGGAGCAGCAGGTTACGCTTACGGACCAACTCAGCCTGTCGGCGTGCGCTCTGGGCCTGAGTCGGTGTGAGTTGAGCTGTGTTTGGCTGTTCCGTCTCGCCCGGAACCTCGATGGACTGGATAGGTTGTGGCACTGCCTGTTGTATCTCTAGTGCTGGCCCTTGCTGCTCTACAGGAGGCAGCGGAGGAGCAGTTGGAACTTCAACAGGAATAGCTTTATAGCCGATGGCATCGACTTTTTGTACCATCTTAGCCACATCGGTTTGCGCTGGATCATAGGTGACAGTGCCTCGCTCGGTCGCCAGATTCACGCTGGCATCCAGCACGCCGGGCAACTTCTTGAGTCCTTTCTCGATACGCATCGAACAGGAAGCACACGTCATCCCCTCCAGCATAAACTGAGCATGCTGCTGTATATCTGTAGCGCTGGAAGGCGCATGTTTGTTACTCGCATGATCCTGACTCATATCTATCGTCATGCCACATCCCTCTTCTCTCTTTAAAGCCATATACCCATACCCCCTGGGGGGGGATATGATTACTATAGACCTCCCTTGAAAGTTTGTCAAGTAGATTCAAGCCTCACCCTCGATTGATAACCCTCACTTCACAGGTAATCTTAGCGTGCAGGAGAATATCCGAAGAAATGTGATTCCCTTCTAAACCGCAAAATGCCTCTACTTGCGATTTTAAGGCCATTACACGCCCCTTTGATGAACATAATAGATAATTGTACCATTGAATGATAAAAGACCCAAAAATTGATCGTAGCGGCAGGGCTTGCCCCTGCGACCAGCACCACGTATGAGCAGGTCCAAGCCAGAAACTGTCCACGCTTTGATCTGCCAGCCTTAAGTAAACATGTTTGAGGAACATTTCATACGTGAACCGGTAGTAGGGGCAAGCCCTACCGCTACGCCTGAGATCGCTTTTTTTATCTAGTATGGCGCGGGAAGTTGAAAGTTATTCGTGGCGATCGAGCGCCAGAAAGCGTTATCCATGGCCGTCCTTTTTTTGTCTTATGATATCCAAATCTCTTTTCTAGCACAAGTGAAAAAGCAACCTGACAGCATATTATCTTGCTTGTCTGTCCCATTTTATTTCAAGTTATTCGTATAAAGACCTGTATAGCTGAAAAAATTTTATAAAGAGCGGAATATAAGGATAAGCATGCAGCTCTTGAAGCAGATTTTTAGATATATAAAAGATAGATAATCAGGCTACGTTAGGAAGAAAGAAAGAAAGAGGAAAGAGAACATGAATACCGAAGCTCCTGCAACTATTATCGGTGTTTTTCGAGACCAGAGTCTTGCTGAGCAAGCATATACTGAATTACAACGCTCAGGCTGGCAACAAGGAGAGATAAAGTTGGTGAGACAGCATTCAGAGGGCATGTTGTCTGCCTTTAAGAAAAATTTTGCGGATAAAAACATTCAGGCAGATGAAGATGCCAGTATATTGGAGCACCTGAATTTGCCAGAAGATCAACTGCAATCCTATCAACGCGAATTTGGCGCTGGCTCCACACTCATTATGGTCCAGGCACATAATCGTCCTCTAGAATGTCGCGATATCCTGCATCGCTATGGTGCCTATAATGTGTTTATACCCACGGAGCCGGGAAAAGAACACGTTGTTCAGCTGCGTGAAGAGCGGGTAAATATCCAAAAGAACTGGGTTGAGGTAGGGGAAATTCGCGTTCATAAACGTGTGATTACCGAGGATAAGACCTTTACTATTCCTGTGACTCGCGAAGAAGTAACCATTGAGCGACTCCCAGGAGGAAATACAGCTGCCTCGCCACACGCCGCTAATGATAACCTGGATAACGATCCAGCCCTGAATGAGCAGGTTGCCCTGGCTAATGGGGATACAACTGAAACCTTACGCGATGGCGGCACAATCAGAATCCTTGTTCATGAGGAGCAAGTTATCTTTGACAAGCGACCAGTCGTCGTGGAAGAGATCATAATTCATAAAAAGGTGCAGCAAGAAAATACCCAATTTGTAGAGACCGTGAAACATGAAGAAGCTTCCATCAGTCAGCATGGAAACGTTCCTGTTCATGAGCAACCTGCGGGAAATGTGTTACGAGTAAAAGATTAAAGTGCGTGTCTGTTAATAGTATTCAACAAGCGACATGGATTTTGCAATCCATGTCGCTTGTTATTTTATCTGCAGTCTTTTGCAGATAAAATATAAGAAAAAAGGAACATAAGAAAAAAACGTTATTGATTAAAATTACTTAAGCAACAGATGAGGTCTTTGTAGAGAATCATAGGTAGAGAACTGCTTTTCTGAACAGATCCACTGCAAATTATGCAGCTTAAACAAGCATAGCTAAACTTCTGGGTTTGTGATAAAAACGCCTTTTTATAACCCCAGCAGCTCTAATATTTTCTAATGAATTACCTGTATCGCATGTCACAAGTGGATCGTAATGTAAGCAGTAAAGAAAATTTACTGTAAATCTTGAAGAAATTTGAATAATTGTAATAAACATGGATGCTGTAATCGTAGACGTGGAGTTATACATAAATAGTTACATGGCACAAAAGGAGATATAAAATGTCTTTGATAAAACCAACACTGATTAGTGTCTTTGACGAACCAGCTATGGCTGATGATGCGATCAATGCATTAGAACAGACTGGTATTGATCCTGACCAGATCTATTATTCCAAGCGTGCCACTTCTAGCGGGTTTTTCGCTGAATTGAAACGCTTGTTTGGTGGCGAAGATACCGATACCGCTGCCGATCTAAAAGATTCGGGCCTCTCTAATGAAGAGGCTGATTATTATCAGAATGAGCATCGTGCTGGCCGTGGTATTGTTGCTGTAAATGCGAATGGACGTGAACAGGAGGCATTAAGCACTCTGCAAAGTTACGGTGCACGCATCTACGGTACGCAGGCGAATGCAAATCAGTCTACCTATGACACCACTGGTACCACTACCCGTGATACCGACGCCTATGCAACCGATGCGACTGCAACGCAGGGCGCGACCGGTTATGACACCACCCGTGATGCTAATGCCTATGCAACGCAGGGCGCAACTGGTTATGACACCACCCGTGATACCGACGCCTATGCAACCGATGCAGCTGCTAACAATGTAGATCAGAACGATCGCGTGTATGGCAATGATAATACTGTAAATGATACATACCAGGATAATCGTGCGTATAATAATAATAGAGGAGATGTTATGAATCAGAACGATCGTGAATATGATAAAAACAACAACAACACATATGATACAGATGCTACTGATCGCTTAGGTGATAACAACGATGAGCAGCGTCGCATGCGTTTGCGTGAAGAGCAGTTGAATGTCGGGAAAGATCGTGTTCAGTCTGGTGAAGCTCGTTTACGTAAAAATGTAGTCTCTGAGGAGCAGAACATTGATGTGCCAGTTTCTCACGAAGAGGTCTACGTTGAGCGCCGTTCGGTAGCCAATGGTGAGGTCGATAATACGACTCCAATCGGCGAGGATGAGGATATCCGTGTACCTGTGAGCTCTGAGCAAGTTAATGTTTCTAAAGATACCGTCACAACCGGTGAAGTTGCCATTGGCAAGCGCAACGTGCAGGAGAATCAGCGTGTCAGTGATACGGTTCGCCGTGAAGAGGCCCAGCTGGATCAACAGGGCGACGTTCCTCTAGATGATCGCACTACAGACAACAATCGCTAGTATTGAGAAACCAGACGGAGTTCGAAGGGGAAACCTTTCGAACTCTTTTTGTATGAGTCGTGCTTGACATTATCAATACTTATAGGAGAAGATACCAGGAGAATAGTATTGGTGTGCCGGGAAGACTGGTCGGCGGCCGGTCTTCCTTTTTGCCTTTTTAAGATAGACAGGGGCGAATTGATTGTAAAAAAGGTTAGCAAAGGAACATAATGCTAACACTGCCTATCTTAATTCGAGATCTCGTGCTCTTTCTCGCCATTGCCCTGGTAACCAATCTGGTGGCACGCAGGCTCTCTATCCCATATACATTGGGTCTGGTCGTCGTGGGACTGGTTGTTGGACTATTTGGCTTGACTCCCGAGGTACAACTGACCCCTGATCTGGTCCTCTATGTTTTTCTACCGGCCTTATTATTTGAAGGGGCCTGGAACGTCAAGCTCGACCTGTTACGTAAAAATTGGCGCGTGATTTTTTTCCTGGCTGGACCAGGCTTGCTGATCTCCGTAGTGATTATTGCTGCATTATTACATTTTATCGTGCAACTGGATTGGATGACGGCCTTCCTGCTGGCCGCGATCCTCTCTCCAACTGATCCTGTGGCCGTGTTAGGACTTTTCCGTCAGTTGCATGTGAATGAGCGGCTCTCAAATATTATTGAGGGTGAGAGCCTCTTTAATGATGGGGTGGCTGGCTCACTCTATCAGGTTTTTTTGATGTTTGTATTGTTGGGGGTGCATAATCAGTCCCTCACTGGCTGGTCCGCTGTTGGCACAGGATTATTGCAGCTGTTGATAGAGGCGGGTGGTGGTATTGCCTTTGGCATTATCGCTGGAGCTGTGATCAGCCAGGGACTAAAGCGCATCGATGATCCACAGATCGAGACTACAATTACGCTGGTCGCGGCCTATGGCGTTTTCTGGGTTGCTGACACGATACATCTCTCCGCGATTATTACCGTCATTGTGTTGGGATTGGTCCTGGGCAATTATGGTCGCAATACCGCGATGTCTGAAGCCACCAAAGGCGATGTAGATACCGTCTGGGATATTGCCTCGTTTCTGGGTAATGCACTGATCTTCCTGCTCGTTGGTGTCCAATTCCGTTCATTTGCGAACATCTTCCTGAGTAATTCCGGTTTCATCACCTGGTTTGTGGCTTTGTTGGCGGTTGGAATTGTGTTGCTGGCACGCTTCTTTCTGGTCTTTATCCTGGCCGTTCACTCCTGGATTAAGTGGCCCAATAACCTGTTTGAAAAAGGACGCTATGTACCACGTTCATGGCGCTTGATTATCTTCTGGAGTGGATTACGCGGAGCTTTATCCCTGGCCCTGGCGCTGTCCATACCTTTGGAGGTTCCCGCACGAACGCTGATCCTGGTTTCAACCTATGCGGTTGTTTTCTTTACGCTCCTGGTGCAGGGATTAAGTATTCGTTTTGTGTTGAAAAAAGCCCTGCCGTCTGATCAACAACAACAAGGCACTACGGGTCCAGAAGATAAAGGAGAGCAAACAGAGGAAACCGTGTTTTCAGCATAGGTTGTCAGACAAATGTGAGCTAAGGTTATAAAACCTTAGCTCACTCTCACGGGCGTTACTGCTGATGATAGAATGTCTTATCCGCTAATACTGATATCATCAATATAGCCACGGTAGCCACCGGTGCTATTGGGATTATCGTAACCGACATCAACACGTGAAACTTTGAGTGCATTGCTATGCGTTCCCAGGTTAATGGTGACATGATTCCAGGTGTCCTGTGTTAACTTCCCACATTGATAAGCCGGATGTGCGCGATTGCCGTTCTGGTCAACCGCCTGGCTATCGCGCAGATTGCTACTACTACCATTGTTGGCCTGAAAAATCAGGTCGATTGCGACGCAGGTACTATTGTTACCATGAACCAGATTCGAGCTAGCAGAGCTTTGTGGGTAGATCCAATAGGAGAGCGTCGTATTTGACCCGACCACGACATTCTGACTACTCAAGTCAAAGGACTTAAGATAGGCATAGTTGCTGGAGAACGCATTGGTGGATGATCCCGAATACATTAGAGCCGCTGAACCACCATGAGCGTTTTCGTTACGTACTCCTAGCTCAGGACTAGATAGACCACAACATACACCAGTAACATTGACCGCTCCTGCCAGAGGCCAGTTACCAGCATCAACGGTGTTTGTCCAGGAAGGTTGAACATTGCCATTCTCAAGCCCGGTTGAGAATTGGGATGTGCCACCACCGCCACCTGTGGAAGTGCCAGTAGGAATCACAATCATAGAGATCGAGTTGGCAGGATAGGTTGTGCTAAAGCCATTCGCTTTCACCGCCATGTCCGGCTGATGCACAATGGTATTGAGGTTCGCGCCGCTATACGTATAAACCTGCGCGTTCCCACTGGGAGTTGCATTGGATAAGGCGAGATTGCTGGTGAGATCGTTCCCTGTCTTATTGATAACCATTAATGTCAGGGCATTATCGCTAGAGCGTTGGGCACCATAAACTGCTAACTGGCTCTGGTCTGAGCTGCTCGAATTGATCCAGGTGTCGCCATAGGAACTGCCATTGCCATCATAGTTGAGATACATGCGGAAGGCATAAGCTGCAGGCTGACCGGAGGTAGGTGGACCCCACATGGTTGCGTAGTCCAGGTTCTCGCGGCCAAAGATGCCTAACACATCGGCCTCGGTCAGGGCGCCATTCAGCGACTCATTGCCACCAAAGTTGTACTCTGTCAGGCCAATTTTGGTACCTGGATAATAGGTATTGACCCAATCGTGCATACGGGGAATGAGATTAATCGCCCCATACTGATCACCGATCCAGCTATTATCCACATAGGTTGGATCCCACAATGAGCGTGTTGAATTCAGGCGTTCTTGCTGGTTCGCACTGTTACCCGCATCGCAGAGGCTGAGACAGAACTGACTGCGGGTGTTTGGATAGTAGTGCTCCGTCAGGTAGTCCAGCAGGCGGGTGCCGGTACGATCCTGATAGGCTTTCATCTGTTGGAGATAATATTGAACACGCCAGAGGTTATTGTGGTCGGTCTGTCCATCGCCTGCCGGGGCCTGTGCGCCAATATAGCCCCACCAGCCGAAGTCGCCAGGGCCAGCGATCACCGCACTAGAGTCAACCCCTTTGACGGCCTTTGCGTAGTCCTGTGTCACGTTAACCAGTTCATCAAAGCCCGTGTACCCTGGATGAACATCCTGGTGCGTCGAATACCAGATCGATGGCTCGTTATCCATCTCGTAGACGCCGACGCCTCCGTTCGCCGTTGTTCCATGGGTTTGAACAAGATGCTGGGTCCAGGCCTTCGCGATATCAGGACTATTGGCGGTATAGTTCAGGGTAGGATTGTTGTCATTAATGGGATTGCCACTGGTATCATGCCCATTGCCACAGGTATCCCCATTTGGTAGGGTTTCGCTCGAATAGTATTGCTGGGGTTGATAATTGGACTTGGGGTAGGAACAATTCATATCTCTGGTCTTGGTGAGGTAGGGTAGCATGGGTATGGTGATCATTGCCTTTGTGCCCTGGGCCTGCATGTTGTTGACAAAGCGGTCTACCGATGCCCCATTTCCGCTACCTGTCCCGGCGTTGCTCCCTCCCATATACACGCCATCACCACCGCCCTCATAAAAATAGTCATTGCCAGCGTTACTGGAATCAATCTGCCAATTATAGGTTGAGGTATTGTTTCCACCCATGCGTTCGTTTGACAGTTTCAGCTCTTTGGCCAGATTCTCGTCAACAGCATAGAGATTCATTCCATAGATATCTCGACTGATTGTGTGACGATTCGATTGCGCATCCACCGTCAACGCCGGGCCATTGCCGGCCGCAAATATAGTCCGCGTGCCGGGAACAAAAAACGCGATGACTGTGGTCAGCAACACCACACTGATGAGTATAAGCGATGTCAGGCGGCGTGGCATCAATGCTCGGTCTTGCCTTTGCTGATGAGCAGAATCATTTCTGTTTAGCAACATAACTTCCTCCTTAAAGCAATGTTTGATTTCTTCGTACCTGTCCATTCAGGCACTGGAATAAACTGTCTGATTTACCTCCTCGTTTGTACAAGATGGTTGGTCAGATATTATCAACCAGACTGGTGAGTACCTGAAGTCTATTGACCCGTGAGTCTATCACCAATCATTGGTTTGACAGCCGGGTTATAAAGCTGTTGACCTGTCCTACGCCTGTCATAACATCATTTCCCATGTATGAAGTGTTGATGCCAGCGGATGCTTTTTGGTCAATGAGCATGTTAAACAGGTCAACAGCTTGACCTGTTGACATCCATGAATGCCAGAGAAATACGCGTGTCTCATAAAAATGGTTGCGAAAAATCAGATAAGGCGACGTGTTGATGCGCGTTCAACAAAAGATGTTTCGAGAAGGATGCTGGCGACAGGTTTATCTGGTTGTTGAAAGCGCTCGACCAGCTGGTTTACTGCCAGACTGCCCAGAAAGTTGCGGTCAACATGAAAGGTCGTTAAGGCTGGACGCACGACTTGAGCCATCTCGATATCATCAAAACCGATGATCGAGATATCCTGAGGCACCTGAATACCATGGTGCTCAAAGGCCAGTAAAGCGCCGATGGCTGCTTCATCGTTACAACACACCAGCGCGGTGAAGGCGGGCTTTCCATGTTGTTCTAGCCACCGTGTGATGACCTGTTCGCTGGTTTTAAGGACTGGATCTGTCAGACCATGAATGTCAAATGCTTCCAGTCCCAGATCGCTCATTGCGCTAAAATATCCTCCACGACGATTATCAAAGCTAGAGAAACGGCTTGGTGGAGGGGCACATAAAAATGCAATGTTGCGATGACCTGCCGCTGCCAGATATTCAACCGCCTGATACGTACTGCCAAAGTTTTCAATCTCGATCCGTTCCAGTCCCAGATGTGAGAGATTGGTATCCACCAGCACCATTGGCAAACCTAGATTTTTCAACTCACGTACCATCCGCTGATCTACATATCCTGCCACTAATAGACCATCATTAGCCCGGTAGCGTTGTAAGTCGGGTTGTGAGATATCTTTTAGTGATGAATAATGCAACGTGATGTTACGTTCGCGACAGCTTTCTTCTATACCTTGCAAGACACCTGTATAGAAAAAATTGTTTGGTTGGGCGCCGCTAATAAATGCCAGATTGGTCATGTCTGTTTGCTGGTTTTCTCGTGGACGATAAATATAGCCAAGTTCAGTTGCAGCCCGTTGAACCTCCAAACGCATCTCAGATGAGACCTGTGGCGAGTTGCGTAATGCCTGGGAAACGGTGCCAAGAGAAACACCCAGGTGACGCGCAATATCTTGCTGGCGAATTGAAACTTTCAAGCTTTGTTTGACCTTTCGTCCTGGAAGATTTGGAGATCCAGGAGAAGTATAGCATCAACAAAATGAAAAAGTCAAGACATGTAAGGGGCAATTTCAGTGGTATTTTCAGATTAATTCATATGCTTATTCATAGATAAGGAGCCTTGATTTAGATAGTCACACTGAATATGTTAGATTACATGAAATTTATTTGCAGCTAAACGGGCAAATGTATGCTGAAATTTTCTGAAATTGGTAGTGATGCTGCGGATCAAGGCCATAGTAGATCTGAAATGATTTATAATAATGCCTGAAACTATCTGAAATTTTCTGAGGGTTATTTTCAAAATGATTATGAGCACGGCGCAGAAGTTTTCCAACGATGGCGCAACTCCCTTTTCTGGATAGCTGCTATGCTTCCCCTTGTTCAAAGAATATGATAGACTGATGAAGATTTTAGAAATTCATCCTGCAAAGATTTCTCATAAAACAATACAACGACGTAGAGATCCCGAGGGGAAAACCAGATATGCCGCAAACTGCATCCTTTGATTTTCTGGCGGGTGGTGGGGATATGGGTGAGCGCATTCGCTCGTTTGATTGGTCAAAGACCTCACTTGGTCCAGTTGAATTCTGGCCTCAAAGCCTGAGAACAATTATACGTGTCATGCTTACCTCTCGGCAGCCTATTTGGATCGGGTGGGGGTCGGAGCTGATTACGCTCTATAATGATCCATATAAAGCGATCATGGGCGGCAAGCATCCACGCGCGCTTGGCCAGCCTACTTCGGTGGTATGGCAAGAGATCTGGCACGAAATAGAGCCACGTCTTGAGACTGCATTACAAACCAATGAAGGTACCTATGATGAGTCCTTGCTCCTGATTATGGAGCGTTATGGCTATCGTGAGGAGACCTACTATACGTTCTCATATAGCCCGGTACCAGGCGATGATGGTGGTGTGGGTGGTATTATTTGTGCCAATACCGATGATACACAGCGCATCATTAATGAGCGCCAGTTAGGTCTGTTGCGCTTGTTGGCGGCATCAACTACTGAGGCGCGGACCATCGATGAGATTTGTGATCTCAGTGTGAAAAGCCTGAAACATAATCTGCATGATATTCCTTTCTCCATGTTATACCTGCTGGATCCAGACAAGCAAACGGCTGTGTTGGCAGGTAGCTCTGGTGTTCCTGCTGATCATGCCCTCATGCCGGATAGGATCGCGCTCGATGCCACCCAGGACTGGCCTTTTGCTGAAGCCATAAAAATGCAGAAGGAATGTGTGATTGATAAACTGGATAGTCTGTTTGAGCACTTACCAACGGGTGCCTGGACTATTCCTCCGCATCAAGCCGCCGTTATTCCGATTGCGCAATCGGGGCAGAATGGTAAGCTGGGAGCTCTGATCGTCGGTCTTAATCCCCTACGTTTATTTGATGAAGGCTATCAAGGATTTATTCGTCTGATCGTGGGTCAGATCTCGGCCAGTATTGCCAATATTCAGGCATATGAAGAAGAGCGTAAGCGGGCTGAAGCACTGGCTGAGATTGATCGTGCCAAGACGCTGTTCTTCAGTAATATTTCGCATGAATTTCGGACTCCGTTGATGTTGATGCTGGGACCAGTGCGCGAGGCCCTTTCGGGTCAATTTGGTTTGAATGTAGAGCAGCATGAGCAGATGGAGATTATTCATCGCAATGCGTTGCGCCTGTTAAAGCTGGTCAATATGCTGCTGGATTTCTCGCGTATTGAAGCAGGGCGCTTGCAAGCATTTTATACTCCAACGGACCTGTCAACCATGACTATAGATCTGGCTAGTAGTTTCCGTTCGGTGATTGAAAAAGCTGGCCTCAAGTTGACGGTAGATTGTCCTCCTCTTTCAGAAATGGTCTATATTGATCAGGAGATGTGGGAGAAAATTGTCCTGAACATCCTCTCCAATGCCTTTAAATATACACTCCAGGGAGAAATTTCCGTAACTCTGCGGCAGCATGATAAGGCTGTTACCCTGGCGGTGAGTGATACAGGTGTAGGCATTCCTGAAGCTGAAATCCCGCATATGTTTGAGCGCTTCCACCGGGTTCGTGGTACTGAAGGACGGACGCATGAGGGTACCGGCATTGGATTATCCTTTGTGCTAGAACTGGTGAAGTTCCATGGAGGAAGCATCGATGTTAAAAGTGTCCTTGGGAAAGGCAGTACCTTTACCGTCACTATGCCATTAGGCATGGCCCACCTGCCACAAGATCATATTGGTAAGGCTGCTCCGTCCACTTCAACAGCGGTCAATACCCAGACATATCTCAGTGAGGCCACCTGGCTCTTTCCTTCGCAGGATGATGCATTGACTGTCTCGGGAGCTATGGATACGCTGTCTCCGGCACCTGATAACCAGGGCGCTGTCGTTGCCGAACAGAAGCCAGGCGGACGTGTTCTGTTTGCTGATGATAATGCTGATATGCGCGCCTATGTTAGCCGCTTGTTGAAACAGCATTACGAAGTGAAAACTGTTCCCGATGGATTAGCCGCATTGCGAGCTGTAAAAGAATATCGGCCAGATATTCTTTTGACCGATGTGATGATGCCAAAAATGGATGGGGTCGAGCTACTGAATGCGCTCAGGAGTGATCCAGAGACCAGTACCCTACCCATTATTTTGTTGTCGGCGCGCGCGGGAGAAGAAGCGAAGATTGAGGGTATGCAAGCGGGTGCGAACGATTATCTGATTAAGCCATTCAGTGCCCGTGAATTATTAGCGCGCGTAGGGACGCACCTGCAGATGGTCCGATTGCGTAATACAGCCGAAACCGCGGTCCGGATTGAACGTGAGCGCCTATATGGTTTATTCTGGCAGGCACCAGCGGCTATCGCGGTGTTAGAAGGACCACAGCATGTCTACACCCTGGCTAATCCACTGTACCAGAAGGTCTTTAATCGGACGGAAAAAGAGCTCTCTGGCCGTGCCTTTCGGGATGTCTTCCCTGAAGTCGCGGGACAGGGAATTTATGAAATATTCGATACCGTTTTCGCGACGGGAGAAACCTTTGTCGCTAATGAATATCCGGCCAGTTTTGAGCGAACCAACGATGGCATTTCAACGCAGGCATATTTCAATTTTGTAGCTCATCCCATTAAAGATGAAGATGACCGGGTCGAAAATATTTTGATCCATGCCTTTGAAGTGACTGAGCAGGTGAGAGCACGGCAGCATCTCAAAGAAAGTGAAGAGCGCTTTAGAACGCTGGCCGAAAATATTCCCAATCTTGTCTGGATGGCTACTCCCGATGGCTGGATCTACTGGTTTAATTCTCGCTGGTATACTTATACGGGAACAACTCCAGAACAGATGGATCGAGACGGTTGGCAATGCGTTCATGATCCAGACGTATTTCCCTCTGTGCGTAAGCGATGGGAAAATTCTCTCGCCAGTGGTGAGCCATTTGAGATGGTCTTTCCTCTCAGAGGGGCGGATACTGTTTTTCGCCCTTTCCTTACACGCATGATGCCAATCTGCGATGAGAGAGGTTCAATTGTGCAGTGGTTTGGTACCAGCACAGATATTACCGAGCAGAAGCGGCTTGAGCAACAGAAAGATGAGTTTATTGGCATCGCCAGTCATGAACTAAAGACGCCTGTTACCAGCCTGAAGGCATATACCCAATTGCTAGAACGTCGTTTTAAACACAGTGGGGATACCCGTTCATCAGAGTTGCTGCATAAAATGGATGGGCAATTAGACAGATTGACGGGTCTGATCAAAGACCTGCTAGATGTTACAAAAATAGAAAGTGGCAAACTGATTTTTCAAAACGCTCTCTTTGATCTCAATGATTTGATTTATGAGATCACTGAAGACATTCAGCGTACCGTTACCAGGCACACCATTATGTTGGAGTTAGCGGAAGCTGTGATAGTGTGTGGTGATCGGAGTCGGATCGGACAAGTTTTGATTAATCTATTAACGAACGCAATTAAATATTCTCCACAGTCAGAAAAAGTTATTGTTAGAACAACTTGCAAGGAGAATGATATTGTGACATCTATTCAGGATTTTGGTATTGGGATTCCTAAAGAGCGTCATACACAGGTCTTCGAGCGTTTTTTCCGTGTTGAAGGAGAGAATCAGACTACTTATCCTGGTCTGGGATTAGGTCTCTATATTTCTGCTGAATTCGTGAAAAGGCATCATGGCTCAATCTGGGTGGAGAGTGAAGAAGGAAAGGGCACGACCGTTTCTTTCTCATTGCCTCTTGAGCATGCGGATAGTATGTTAGCGATTGAGGGTAGAACTGAGAGGGGGAGGGTGTAATTCGATGAGTCGTAAAAAAAGAATTTTTGTAGCCGATGATGATCCAGGCATCCTCGATGCCATTACCTTAATACTAGAAGAGTTCGGTTATGAGGTGGAAACCACCATTGATGGTGCGAAAGTACACGATATTCAACATGATGAATTTGATCTCCTGTTACTGGATATCTGGATGTCAGGGTGGAATGGACGGGATATCTGTTTAGCATTAAAGAGTCAGCCAGCCACCAAAAACCTTCCCATCATTTTGATATCGGCTAACAAAGACACTGAAAAGATTGCCAGAGAGGCGGGTGCCGATGATTTTATTGGCAAGCCCTTCGAATTGGATGAATTGGTAGAGAAGATAGAGAAGTACATTTAGGTTTTTTCTCTTCTATCCTTTTGATCCTCTGTGATCATATGGTCATGAGAGCTCTATTCCTGAGATATTTCAACGGACATATAAAGCGTTTTACATGTAAATAGTTAAATATTTTAGGCGTAAGCAGTTGCTGTCTGATTCAGCTTGAAGTGATATATATGAAGCATGGAATATTCTGTAAAAATGGGCTCTTCATTAAAAAAGTCAATCAATTTGATTGTGTCCAGAAGGTGCTGGATGCCACTTTAGCCTGCCTCTGTGAGCAAGCGCTGTCCCTGGGACTGAGCTATCTTTGGGTTACCAGGGATACGGGTGTGATACCTGATGAAGCCTTTGTGAATGCTGCGCGTGAACAATGGTCGGTCAGTGCCACCTATCGCTATCCCGAAGGGAGCAAGTTACCGGCTGGCAAAAGGAATGAGGCCATCTCTATTACGGCCAGCCAGAAAGACGCTGGCGTTGATCGGCAGCACGTTACCATTGTATTTCCCTATAATACGAAATGGAATTTTGGGGCCACCAATAATCCAACATACCTGTTGGGGACAATTGCCTACCTGGAAAAAGCTTTGAAGGTACGGATCGCTGCTAGTCCGGCAAAAATTGGTTGGAAGTTAGTTGACTTGCTGAATGAAGGGCAACTGGACGCGAAAATTCCACGGGCCGCCGATTTGGCCGCATGTCATTTTGACCAGCATGCTGCGCAAGATATCATCTGGCAGAGATCACTGAGCACGCATGAATTACAGAAGCATTATCTGCATAAATATAGAAAACATACGGCTTATCTCTATGAATGTTTACAACAAGAATTTGGTCTTGGTGAGCCGATCCATATGTCTGGTACTGAGTATAATCAATCCTATCCTGGCGTCTGGCGTATCTCAGTCCAGGAGAAAATGCTGCGTAACCTTCCCCCTGTTTTATGGGAAGGCGCTGAATGGGTGGCCGCGCCAATTGTCAAATTCCTCTACGACCTTGGTGAAGAGGTGACCGTCCACGAGGGTTGGGTCTATCCCATTATCAAAGGGAAAGCGCAATACCAACCCTGGCTCCAATCCTGGGCCCAATTCATCTGGCAAAAATGGCAGAGCTTTAAAGATGAATCCCAGTGGGGCCATAACGCCTGTCGCGAATATGCGGAATGGAGCATGAAAGATATTGTCCTGGCTACGGTCGGATTGGGCGTCTTAAATCAGAGTCAGAGCAGTGTCGCGTATAAACATCCAGAGGTAAAAGTACAGGTCGTAGGGGCGGCCCGTGCCAGTTTGCTTGGTAATATTCTAGATATACAGAGAGAGCAACTATTAAAACCAGTCCTGGTGTACAAAGATACACTCTACTACTTGAGTAATAATCCAGATGCTCATCAGGCACTTTCAGGGGTATTTACCAAAGAAGAGGCACCAGGTGACTTCAACCATGAATGGACACTGCCAATGACGAAACCCGTCGGTGAAATTTTGATGATGGACACAACTCCATATGAAAAACAGTCCATGCTTCAGCTATTCATGCACAAGCGCCAGCGTGAGAAGCTACGTTGACATACGAGCCTTCACGTTGACGCTCTTTCACAAGATGGATTTTTACCACAGGGTAGATAGAGCCCCTTTATGCGCAACCAGACCGAGATAATCCCTTACCTCTTCCAGCGACCAGCCTGCTTCTCTAGCGCGATAGGCGAAATCATGGCGTAAATCATTGAAGGTAAGATCCTGGATCATTTCCCTTTGCGACTTATTGGCCAGGCTCTTCAGGGTACGGAACCAGTAATGAATGCCTTCTTCGGTCAAACGTTCACTGCGCTGAGAAGTGAATACATAGGTGCGCTGTGGATTACTCGAATTTTTTAGATACTCATAAAGTGGCTGACGTGCTCCGTTTAATAGATCAATGTCACGTTCCCGACTTTCTTTATATCCCACACGCAGCCAGCCTACCTTGGGACCAACATGCGTATGACTCATTTGTAGCCAGGAGATATCACTGACACGGCATCCAGCCCAATATCCCAACGCAAAGAGCGCCCGTCCCCGATAATCTCCTTTGTGCTCAACCAGCGAACGTAGAATAGTGCGCTGGTCCGGCGAGAGTTGTTGTGAAGCGGAATGCTGTATAGAAGGAAGATCTATACCGCGAGTAGGATTTCGTTGCAGGAGTCCTTTTTCTTCAATGAGAAAGTTGGCAAAGTTGCTGATCGTCGACTTGACGCGTGCCCGGTGATGAATGCTCAAGCCCTCTGACTCTAAATGGGACAAGTACGCTTCAACGGCCGGTTTGACTAATTGCCTGGGCTGGAAGTGCCCATTATTTTCAGGACGTGAGGCAAGCCATCCGATCAGATGACGTATTGTCCGTAAGTAAGATTCTGTTGTCCCTTCTGCTTTGTCGAAGAGAAATTCTTTATACTCTTCTAATAGAGTACCAACCTCTTCGTGTCTTTGAAGGTCAAGTGGAATAATATTTAATGTTACATTGCTCATTTTTTCTCCACACAATCTTGCTGTACAACTCGTGATAGCAATTTGTTCAACTCTATAGATATCGAGGCAGGTAACCAGTAGTTATTACTTAACTACGAAAAATAAATGATTAAAATTCAGGTGGGCTTCACCAACTCTGAACAAAAATAAATTTTTGTATAGATATTTTGTAATAGAAATTACAGAGATTTAAAAAAACCTTGCGTATAGATGAACTTCTTCTGGTGTGAGGCTGGCCTTGATTCCAGGTTTGCCATAAACTGTCACGAATATGGATGTTCTGTCGTGTCAGGTATGCATGCAGAAGAGCAGATGAATAATGCTATATTTTGCGACTAATTTTCTAGTATGTAATAGAGTATAGGATGCAAGGAGTGATTTTTAAATGGAGAATACGTCAGATGCTATTCAATTGGTGCCAGAGGTAAGCTCGCACGATCATATTCAAGGGTCGCTGGACGCGCCAGTTACACTGGTCGAATATGGTGATTTTCAATGTCCCTACTGCCGTCAGGCGCAGAGTACCGTTAAAAAGCTCCAACAGAAATTTCAGGACCAATTGTGCTTTGTTTTCAGAAATTATCCTTTAGTGGAATCCCATCCAAACGCAGAACATGCAGCTGAAGCCGCAGAAATCGCAGCCAGCCAGGGAAAATTTTGGGAGATGTATCAACTTCTATTCGATCATCAAAACGAACTTGATGATGCACATCTTGTCAAATATGCCGAACAACTAGGAATTGATCGTGCATTGTTTATACAAGCAATGACGGACGGAAATCAGATAGAGCGTATACGTAAGGATATGGAAAGCGGCGATCAAAGTGGCGTGCCGGCCACACCCACATTCTTTATCAACGGTGTACGCTATGAAGATACACCTGATGTCGAAACCATGGCACAAGCTATCGAGAG
The DNA here is from genome assembly GCF_003967575.1 of Dictyobacter alpinus. Taxonomy (NCBI): domain Bacteria; kingdom Bacillati; phylum Chloroflexota; class Ktedonobacteria; order Ktedonobacterales; family Dictyobacteraceae; genus Dictyobacter; species Dictyobacter alpinus. The sequence continues at coordinate 1,220,684 of NZ_BIFT01000002.1, read as the reverse complement.
GGTGTTAGAGAAACACTTATAAAAGTTACTGGCAAAGAATAGAGTAACTGGCTCAAGATAAGTAAAGAGACGTTCCAGGTCCTGAAAACCTGGAACGTCTCTTTGTGTGTGTTGAGTTTTAAACAGTACTGCTGTAGTAGCGTACTACTTTGAAGGTCGCAGCAATTTGTGGAAGAGACCGAACAGCAAGAATGCTGGTGGCCACTGACCCACAAAGATGCTCCAATCTCTCTTATTAGTGATGAACAGAACCGCGGAAGCGATAATTGAGCCCAGTGCAGCCCAGTACCAGACCTCTTCAGGAATCTGATCGGTCACACGGAAATACTGCTCCTGTGGATCTGTATCAGTTGTGTCATTGAATGGAAGTGTGGATTTTGCCATGTTATCTTCACCTTTTTCTTCTATTTTACAAAAATGAGTAAACCGAATCCCTCTTGTATCCCCTCGCATAATTTTATGCGAAGTGGTAAAAAGGTTAATATATAACTTTTTAAGCCATCAATTAGTTAACCTTTAAGAGAAAGATCACAGTCTCTATTAATTAATACGGAAATACAAGCCAAAGTGGTACAATACGTAACCTTTAAGGCTGAAAGTGTTTCTCTACGTAGCGTGCGATAATCCCACCTCCTGACCAGTCCCTCTTCCCAAAATAGGTGCTATGTATGCATGGTATCAAGGTATCGTCGCGTAAATAAAGGAAAATTAATAAATAATGCCATGTGCAATTTTTATCCCTCACACCTCGCGCCTATGGCTCTCGCTTCTTTTGAGGAGGAACATGGCGAGGCGGTCGCGACCGCCTCGCCATGTTCCTCCTCAAAAGAGTGGGTATGTGAAAACTTGCATATGGTGTTAGATAGATACTCTTCACAAAAAAACTTAGATAGTATATTCTATATCTCTGTATATGACTTCACACTGAGATCAAGTACTGATTAGAAATGAGCGTATTTATGTATAGTAGACCTACATTTATGACATTCTTACAACAACCGAGTGAGCTGGCTGAATTACAGGCTGGAAAGCAGGTATTTGCTAGAGAAGAAGTACAATCTTTTCTCTATTCTATTCGGTCGGTTTCTGATAAAGATGCTGTTTTACATGATCTTGCCCCTCTTCTTACTGCTTCCGACAGTTTTCGTGCGGGAATGCTGGCGATGATTTGTGGTGGCCTGGTCGAGATGGGAGGGGATCTATCAATCGTTGTGAATGGGACGTTAGATTTACTGGTCCGCCAACTGTGTTGTTTGAAAGATTATGTGCGTATGAAGGAGCATTTGAGTGCCCACGAAATGTTTTTGCATTTCCCGGAGGCTATGCGTGCCCATGCGGCCCTACCTCTCACCATACCAGCGGCTATGACGATGCTGTGCCGTGATAAAGAGGCGCGTATGTACTGGCAGCGTCGCAAGGATCTGCTGGATGTGATGCATGAATTAGCTGATACTGATGAAATCCCCTTTTATTTGAGGCGGACGTTATCGCTATTGGATGATCAGGAACTTGTGGTTCTCGATCAACTCAATAAACGTGGTTTTCTCGTATGTCTGGTTGGTGTACAAGATGTGATGTATCATTGCTATGCGCTTCTTCAGGACACCATTCTCCAACATACGGGTCCAGGCTACCTGGATGCTGAGCCTACCGAACCCGAGGCTGTCCGCTATGCGCAGAACTATCAACTCACGAAAGAGGATTATCTTAGTGCCCGGGGATCTTATGACTATCAGCGGTTTGGCTTTAACTATCCTGGCGGCCTTTTTTTCGCTGGATCAGCTAGCTTCTATGATCTGCCAAAACTGGATGGCATACCATTTCTGATGATCGAGAAAAAATTCATGACCTTTCAATGGGAGCCTGCTAATATGTATCCTGTTTTACATGAATCTCTGGCCTCACGCGTAAATCTGGTGCATGAAATGGCTTCTGATGAGGTAGATGCATGGTTGAAGCGCATATTTAATTAGTGTATCTTTCGACATTCAGACAGTAATATGGTATAGTTCATAAATGGAACATATTCTTGCTGATAGGAGATGGCGAAGAAGCCTGTGACTAAAAATAAAGAAGTATGTCCTTTTCTTGGGATTGCTATTCAGAAAGATCTTTATAAGCGAGTATTTGAGCTTTTGGCGAATGTCGAAGATGAGAATCGACAATGGCAAATTGCGCAAGCGATTTTTGAATATATGCTTGTCCATTTCGATGAGCGTAAGCAAGGGATCGCTATTCGCTATGCAAAGGTTGGGCCTGATCATGGGGATGGTGTCCATAGCCTCTATGAAACCTCGTTATACGGAACTCCTCCCTGGCCAATGAATGCTCAATATCCTGTTTACTGGGGCAGGACACATTTAGGCGGTTGGGCCGCTGAATTGCAACGCATGCAACGCTGGGACACGCTTGATGGACAACAATATCGGCCTATCGATATAGATCTGTATGAGCAAAGTTCCTGTGCTGAACCGATTATGCGTGGTAATTACCTGGCGGGCGTTTTGATGGTTTCCAGTACACAGCCGGGGTTCTTCAAGCATCCTTTTAGCTGGCAAGTGGTGCATGACTATGCCTTGCTATTAAACCTCGCTTTTAGTCAAAGTGACTTCTATTCCCTATCATGTATCAAATTGCGTACCATGCCAGCTTTGGCCTGGCAACGGGCGGAGATGGAAAAAGTGTATGTTAAACGTGTGTTGTTCGCTAGCCGTCACTATAATCTGACGCGTCAGCAGGCGGAAGGACGTGTGCGCGGTGAGCTAGAGCTCGAGTTTGAGCAGGTGGCACGATTACAATGCGTTGGGCAAGAAATTGCACATAGTGGAAAGAGGGATGTAAGATGACTCAAACAGCAATTGTATCGACAAAGCTAACCGAAAGCCATCAAGGGGGCGTTGACCTGGGCCAACAAATACTCTCCTCCTTGCCGGATTCTCCTGAAGTGGTGTTGCTTTTTGCTTCGCCTCATTATGATCATAGCGCGCTACTGGCTGCGCTCAATCAGACCTGTCATCCCCAACTCCTGGTGGGATGCTCCTCGGCTGGTGAGTTCACTTCTGCTGAACAAGGAGAAGGATTGGCCTGTGCCCTGGCGCTTAGCTCTCCAACGATGCAGTTTACCGCTACGCTCGGGCAGTCGATACGATCAGATGTAGCGGACGCCGCGGAACATCTGGCGGCAGGCTTTCGTGGTCAGGAACTTGAGGAAGAATATCCTTTTCATACCGCGATACTGTTAGCAGACGCCATGGCTGGTCATACCGATAACTTGATCGAAGAACTTACCCTGCTCACACAAGGAACCTATCAATTTGTGGGCGGAGGAGCCGGTGATAACGCTCAATTTCAGTATACACCTGTCTTTTATGGTACTGAGGTGATCAAGGATGCCGCGGTGGCCCTGGAGATCTGCTCGAAAAAGCCCTTAGGACTTGGTTCTAACCATGGCTGGACTCCAAATAGCCAGCCCTTCTATGTAACGGAGTCGGATGGGAGTCGCATCATTCGCGTCGATGACCAACCAGCGGTTGAGATATTTAAGGCTCATGCCCATGCGACCGGACAGGCTTTAGATCTTTCGGCGCCGATCTCTTTCTTTTTGCACAATCTGGTTGGCATCGATATGGGCATTGGCTACAAGTTGCGTGTGCCTCTGGTTATCGAGCCTGATGGAAGTGTGGTGTGTGCGGCTGATGTGCCAACTGGCTCTACCATTTGCATCATGGGAGCCACAATCCAGTCGGCGAAACAAGCAGCCGAAAGCGCTACCAAGACCGCGCTCCAGAAGATGGGCGGTGAACAACCAGCCGTGGCACTCTTCTTCGATTGCGTGGCCACACGCTTGAAAATGGGTCAGGAATTCAAGTCCGAGCTAGATTCTGTACAACACTTGCTGGGTCCTACACGCTATGTTGGCTGTAATACGCATGGACAGGTTGTGCGCGCCGAAGGGCAGTTTAGCGGTTTCCATAATTGTACCGCGGTAGTCTGCCTGTTGCCTGATTAATGTCATAAGCAACTACTTCGTACTGGTCGATGCCGCAGGCATCAACCACATTGTTCTCGTGTCCGGGTGGAAAATTGGCGGCGGCGCTGACAATTTTCTACCCGGACACGAGATTTTTTTGCTCTGCGAAGCCGAGCGAGGGCATGTGATCTCGCAAGGTCCCGAATAGTTACTGGCACAAGATGTCTAGCGTCTTTCGGTTAGTGGTAGCATCGTTGGGCGCATCTTGAGTTGCATGGATGGAATGATTGAGCGCGCCCGTTTCTTCATATCTTCGGCCATGGGACCAGTGAAATGGGTATCGACCTCGGCTTCAAATAGCTCCAGCCAGCGCGCAAAGTGTTCTTTGGTCAGATGCTGCTGGCGATCGAGCATAATGTGTTTATACATCATACCCCCACGATAACCGCCAGTTTGAAAGAGCAGATTTTCCCAGAAATCATACATAACTGGTAGATGTTCCTCAAGGTCGATGGCCGCGATTTCAGTAAAGAAGGGTCCGATGGCAGGATCTTGCATGGCTTTTTGGTAGAATGCGCTCACGATGGTGGCTATATCTGCGCGGTTGCTGATATCTTGCTTGTTTGGCATAGCGAAATGGGTTCCTTTGTTTCGATGAAGTATGAATGCATATGGTAATTTTATATATTTTTATGCTGCTTTTTTATTATAACAGAATTTTGTGTTTGTAACTTTAGTGCTGATACCTCGCCCGGGACTATGTAAAAGTCGTCCCTCCTCGCGCCTGCGGCGCTCGCATAGAGAATGGTATGGGTGTTTTGCGGGCACAGCCCGCAAAACACCCATACCATTCCTTCTGTGAAATAGTAGTAGATCGTATCTTTATAGGATCTGGACGCCGCCGTAGCTGGTGGTGGTGCCATCGTTGCGGGTGAGGATGGCTCCGGCCCGGTTGGGGGCAATGCTAACCTTCAGATCTGGATCCAGGTTAAGGTGTCCTTCCTGTGAGTGTTCTGAGACGATCAGGATGAGTGTGCCGTTTTTGAGTGGTTGTCTGGCGATGAGATAGGGACTGTCTTGCTGTTGGCTATGGCTGACGATGCCCAGGGCCTGTTGGTAGACGGCGCGGGTGCTGGCCGTGTGATGGGATTGCTCGATAGGGATGCCGGACCATACTATGCGTCCTTGTCCTCGGGTGTACTTACGGACACTGTTGTGGGCTTTTTTGATATAGGCCATCTTGTCATGAGTATAGCCAAATTGATAGCTTTGTCCGTCCAGGCCTTGTAACTGCTCATAGCGTGCAACGGGGCTGATAGTGGGTCGTTCCTGGTTATCCGGATCTTCGAGTTCGGTGCTGGCGATCAGGTTGTGCTGGTCTTGTCCCAGGACGCCGCTGACGAGCAGGGTGGCTCCACGCTCGACAAAGGTGAGCAGGGCTTGCCAGGCTGGCGTGCTAAGGTACTGCAGTCCTGGAAGAATGATTGTTTGTGGTTGCTGCGCCTGGTCGAGCAGGGTGGCAAGCTGATGCTCCCCGACCATTTGTGGAATAGTATCCAGATCGTAACCAAGGATGCGGATTGCTTGTTGGGTCGCCTCTACTCCCAGGGCAGGTCGCAAGAACCACTGTGAATAGGGAATGATCACCCAGGTCTCCGGTACATTTTCGGGTTCGATGATCTGGCCAGAAAGCTCTTGCATCAAGCGTCCAATCTCATAGAAGACGCGTAACTCTGGTTTGGCGCTTCCATCGGTGCGTACCAGGCCGATACTGTTTTCATTGTCGCTGGTCATGTAGGCGTTGGTATGCCAGAGCCATTGAATCAGGCCAGCGCCACGCGCGATGAGTCCGGTAATCAGTTTGCGCTCTAACAGGGCCGCGCACTCTTCTTCAGTGCGCAATGGCCGCATATCGACATCACGCACCAGCATCACGCCGATCTCCTGAATAAGATTGGGACGTGCAATGTGTTTATCCAACAACATATCGCAGAGCATCTCATCGTAGTTCCACCAGGGATGAGTCGTGCTATAGTCCATGGCTGGCGCATAAAATTGTGGTGAGATACGTGAGCGGGCCTCATCCTGTCCTACTCCAATCAGGGTGGTGCTACCAGCGGCGCGGATTGCTTGATAGATTATGCTGGCCCAGCGTGTGAACATATCCTGAGAGAAGAAGGTATAGTCCATGACTTTGAGCATATTCCTGGTATTGGTTATGCGCGGATCTGTCACATAATCTTCCGCCACCGGCAATGAAACCTGGTCCCAGCTGGCAAAATCGGCAGGCGTTTGTCGCCAGCGTTGCTGAAGTTCTGCTATGCTATAGCGTTCGGCCAGCCAGTCCTGGAAGGCGGTCAGCTCAAAACGATCATAATTAGGAACGGAGCGTTCACTGAAGATAGCCTCAGGTGCTCCAAAGCTTGGCTCATTAATCAGGTCCCATGAGAGCAGCTGTACACCAGCATAGCGGCCAGCCAGTAGCGAGACAAAATCTTGCTGTGCCTGCAATGAGCGCGGATCAAGCCAGGGATTCACGCCATCAAAGAGCGGTGGATAAAAAGTGAAGAAGGTGAAAATAACCTGGATTTGATAGGTGCAGGCAGTCATGACAAACGCATCCAGGGCGCGCAACGCTGAAGCGTTTATTTGCCCTCGGATGGGCATCAGGTCGCGCCAGGCAGTCCAGATGCCGGTACGAATAACGTTGACGCCTGCCGTCTTCATCTGGGCGAAATCGTTGTTCCAGCGGGCCGCGTCAGGTTGGATCAGGAATTTACGCTGGCTATTGCTGTCCATATATGTCGTGCCGTAGAGGGGAAATGGCGCACCTTGCTGATAAAAATAATCTCTTCCCGCTTCCAGACCCAGGTGTGCGCTGGCTTCAACTAACTTTTTATCCCAGTACCAGAAGCCAGTGATTTCCTGCCAGTGGATGCCTTGCTCGTTTTCAAAGCACGCTCTGACTTGGTACAGACCTGCTTCATGGAGAGGCTCTGGCAGGGAGAATCTGCTTTCCTGTAGATAAGTAGATGCGGCTAGCCGGGTTTCCCATGTTTGTAAGAGTTGGCCTTGTGGTGAGTGTAGGGTGGCTGTGACGTGGTGTGTCTGTTGTGAACGGGCGGATACGACGATGGTTGCCGTCTCTCCAGGTTGATAACATGCTTCAAGTGAGCGTGCCTGCAGGACGGTTGACCCCTGGGTGGCTAATTGGATGAGCTTTTGGATCGTCGTGTCCAGTGCCAGCCAATCCCTGATATCAGCAGGCTTCCAGGGAGAAAGCAGCCAGCGACCGCCACGAAATTGTCCAGATTGCTGGTCGAGCAATGAAGCAATAGTGGCAAAGTGGTTTTTCCCATATGCTGCCTCGGCCTCATCCACATAGAGTAGAGGGGTCAAGATGGTATCAAATGGACCTGCCGAGCCAAGGTCGATTTGCTGATCTGATACCTGGGTTAATTTGGGATAGAATGACCAGTAATTGCCAGTCGCCAGGGTTTGCAGATGAAGGTGCTCTGACGAGATAAATGCGGCCTCGGTGGCTATGTCGAGCTGCAACTCGGTTGTGGTTGGCTTCAGTTCAAAGAAAGGTCCTAGAAATAGTTGTCGGGTATAGGCCTGCTGCTCGGCTTCAATGGTGCCATCGGCGCGGACAGGACGGGTAAAAGGCATGCCGCCAAAGACAGCGATATTGCCGCCACGCTCCAGGAATGCGAGCAGGGCGGGCCAGGCATCTTTAGGAAAATAAGGACCGTGGAAAGAAATAAACAGCTCGCAGGAATCCTCTAAAGCGTCTGTCAGGGCTGCCGCATCCACAAAGAGTACGTGATCAGGCAGCAGTGGGGACAGGGTCGATTGTGAATACCATTCTGGATAAGCAGGATCCGAAAAGACGATACTGTGTTTGTTGTCGAAGTTTGTTAGCGGCATACAAATTCTCTCTAGATGAGTAAGCAATCTTGATTATTTTTCACCGGGGGTAAGCAGGTTGCCAGCAATTATAGTGGGAACCTACCTACACCAGAAATCGGGCACTACTTTACATCTGCAATGGCAACGCCACTATCAATATAGCGTTGTCCTAAGGCATAGAGTATTACAGGAACGACCAGGGCGACGAGGGTCGCCGCCATCAATTGTGGATCGACCGACTTAAACGGATTTGAGAAGAAGAGCAAACCCAGTGGGACGGTACGATTGGAATCACTACTCAGGTAGATCAATGGACCCAGGGTGTCGCGCCAGCTATTGAGGAAGGTGAAAATGGCTACTACCACAATGACCGGTCGGGACTGTGGGAGGATCATATTCCATAAGATGCGGAAGCTACCGCAGCCATCGATACGTGCGGCTTCGTCAATTTCTTTGGGCAGACTGATAAAAAACTGTCTGAACAGAAAGATGTTAAAAGCACTGCCAAACAATTGGGGCACGATAATTGGCAGATATGTGTCGACCCAGCCTAGATTTCTGAAGATGATGTATAACGGAATTGTATACATCTGTTGTGGAATCATCATCGTCGCTAGCAGAACGATGAACAGGGCGGTGCGACCAGGAAAGTGGAAGCGGGCAAAGCCATAGGCGACGATCGCCGATGAGAATGTCGTGGCTACGACCGCAAAGGCCGCCAGCCAGATGCTATTGAAGATATAGTGGGCAAAGTTATACTGGAAAAAGACATCCACATAGTTTGACCACATTACCGGATTTGGAATCCACTGGATGGGGATCGCATAATACTGGAATTCATTTTTCAGTGAAGAAGAGACCAACCACAAAAAGGGCAATAAAATTAGCAGGCTAATAATTCCTAACACAACATAGGTCCAGATGACACTGATACGGATCAACTGCTTACCTCGGCGTTGTTGCAAATTATTGCTCGTTTGTGTTGCTGGTGGTGCAGAAGCTATGCGCTGGGTATTCGGGATGGTACTCATAAAATTGCCTTTCAATCATTGAAAATGCTGCTACTTTTCTCTCGTAAGAGAAACAACATTGTCTGTCACCTGAAAACTTTCTGTCTCCTAACCAGCATCCTGTTCGCTATAGTGACTAAAGCGGATCGTGGTGAGCACAATCAAAGTCAGGATCAAGGTGATGATAAAGACAATTACCGATAGTGCTGAAGCATAGCCATAATTATTGGAGATGAACGCACTCCGGTAGATATAGGTTAAGAACACAGCCAGGCTATTGTGATAGCCGAGTGGATTGCCAGTACTGATCGTGCCCTGGCTGGACGCGAAGACCAGCGGGGTATCAAAGACTTGAATATGTCCAATCAGTGTCAGGATCGAGTTGAAGACGATCACTGGTGCCAGTAAGGGCACGGTAATGCGTGAGAAGATGGCCCATTTGCCCGCGCCATCAATTCTTGCCGCTTCATAGTATGTCTGGGAGATGCCTTTGAGTCCCGCCAGGAAGATCAGCATGGTGCCGCCAATAAACCAGAAGTTTACGGCAATCATCGCAATCAGACCAATCCAGGGCCGATTATAGTCGCCCAGCCAGTTGACTGGAGCTACATGGAACAGTCCTAAAAATTCATTAGCCAGGCCGTTTTCGCCGGCGGCAAAGATGGCTTTAAACAATTTCGCAATCGCCACACCAACGAGCAAGCTTGGTACATAGAGGACCGTGCGAAAAAAATGGTTACCCGGGAAACGCTGATTGAGCAGTAACGCCAATCCCAATCCACCCGCAATACTGATCACCGTAGAGCAAACCACATAGATCAACATATTGACGCAGGCCTGGAGAAAAATAGGATCCTTCGTCAGGATATCCTGATAATTCTTTATCCCGATAAAGGTGGGATCATTGAAAAGATTGAATTTCGTGAAGCTATAGTAGAAAGTCTGGATTATAGGCCAGAGTCCCAGTAGCAAGAAACCGATCAGCCAGGGGCTGATATAGAGATAGCCTTTTAGGCTATCGCTCCGTCGCAGGCGGGTCCAGACACCGGGTTGTTTACGTATCTGTAAAGGTGGACCTCCTGGCTGATGTTGTTGTGACGTTATCATGAGCACGTTCTCTTTCTAAGCACTCATCGATGAATGAGAACACTTCTCAGTAGCACCGAAATAGAGGTGAGGAAGGGGCCATGGTAGAGCATACTGAAGTGTGAACACGTTCAGTACTTTGCTCTACCTGGCCTGTCCAGTTATAGGGAAACGTTAGGCCTTTAAAAAGCAATCGTGAACGCCGCTCACTCGCGGTTAGTGAAGTCGCCACAGCTCAAGCATGGAACCTGAGCTTTTCTGACGAAGCGCTTCAGCCTGGCAGGCGACTTCACTCACACGATTGAACGGCAGACTATGAAGCAGACAGGATTGAGTTTCCTTGCTGCTCAATTTTTGCCGCGGCCTGCTCAGGAGTGACTTTGCCTGCCATCATGTCGGTGATAATATCGTTGATGGTGGTCGCAAGCTGATCTTTGGTTGTCATCAGACTGGGTTGGAAGGACTGGAAGGCGCTTTCCATGGTTGGTGCGAACTTGCTTGGTTGAATATAGGTATTCAATTGTGAGAAGGCTTTTTTCTCAGCCGGAATATCGCTGAATTTGGCAAAGCTAATCTCAGGATCTGTCTGGGTTGCCCATTTCAAGAATTCCCAGGCGGCATCCTTGTTCTTGCTGTTCTTATAGATGGCCAGGCTATTCACACCACCTGTAATCACAGGCTGTTTGATCGTAAAGATCGGGGTAATCCCATAGTTAGGATTTTTGGCCATATCTGAGAAGAGCCAGGGTCCGACACGTGCAAAAGCAATCTTGCCAGTATCGAGGGCACCAATGTCAAAGGACCATGGTCCGTTGGTGAGTTCATTGAATGGGGGCGCCATTTTCTCGGTGAACAAACTCTTATAATCTTTGAGACCCTGAATACCCTCAGGGGTATTGATGGTCACCTTGGTTGGATTCACTGGATTATCAAAGGCTTTACCGCCATTCATACGGACAAACATATCATAATCTAGGATATCATTGGGGTTGATCGCGTATTGGACGGCCTTGCCACCCTGGAACTTGGTGAGTTTCTTGGCGATGGCCTTGAATTCATCGAAGGTCATGGCTTTGACAGGATCTGGCGCAGGGAGACCGGCGGCATCGAACAACGCTTTGTTGTAGCCCAGGACTGAGATCGAGGTACCGATTGGGAGTGCGAGGGTTTTGCCATTCCATTGGCTCAGAGTAACGCTTACAGGGCTAAGTGCGCCGGCTGAATTATTATATCCTGACATTGAAGTCAGATCGGCCAAAGCACCGCTATCGAAATATGGAGCCGCCATACCGCTCGACATACCGATAATATCATAGGCATTGCCGCCGGCTGTGGTTGTCTTCAACTTATCCCAGTAGTTGCCCCATGGTAGGATTTCAGGCTTGATTTTGATATTGGGGTGACTCTTCTCAAAATCCTTGATCCAGGCTTTCATGGAATTATCTTTGGCTGGCGTATTGCTCCACCATCCATACGTAAGGGTAACTGGACCAGAATTGGTGCCTCCACCGCTCTCACCACAGGCAGCAAGCAAGCTGCCGCCAATACCTGTGGCCATTGCAACTTTACCTGTTTGCGCCATAAAGCGTCTTCGTGACATTGAGAAATCCATATAAATCACTCCTTCGTGTCTAAATAAAATGGACCCATGCGTAACGTTATTCGATAGGATGAACTGTCAAGCGTTCATGCATGTTGACAGCTCAGGCAAAAGGGGGGACATTACCGTATTGGTATCATCCCTTGTCGGATAAAAGTTGATAAGTCCCAGGGGACAAGCGAAGTACAAGATAGAGAGCCGAACACGCCGGAAACTACTCAATGCGAAAGACTGAAGCGCGTTCAATCAAATCTACTTCCAGGATACTGGAAATACTGGTGTCGCTTGAATCATTGCTCTGTTCTAGAAGCCTTTTGACAGCGACCTCGCCGATAGCTTCTTTGTTGACGCGGATCGTGGTTAACGCAGGCGTCAGATGTTCAACCAGGGCAATATCATCAAAACCAATCACCGAGACATCCTCGGGTAAGCGGCGGCCATACTGTCGTAGTGCCTTCATGGCGCCAATTGCCAGTTCATCATTGGCACAGAAGAGCGCTGTAAAGGGCTCCTGCTGTTCAATCAAGCGTTGACAGGCCTGGTAACCACCATCAATCTTAAGATTGCCATGTTCCATGAGGTTTGTGTTAATCTGGATGCCAGCATCCAGTAATGCGGTACGATAGCCCAGGCTACGGCGTTGAATGGTATAAATTACATCGATAGGGCGAAAGCCTTGAATGACAGGGCCCCCAATAAAGGCGATCTTGCGATGGCCACGCTCAATCAAATAATTTACCGCCATGTAGGCGCCCTCGAAGTTATCGCAGAGTACAGAGTTGACCGAAAGACCGGGAATATGATTGTCAACCAGCACAAGAGGAATATCGAGGCTCTTCAGAACCTGTACTGTTTCCTGTTCAGCAGGACCGACCAGCAGGATACCACCCAGTTTCATGTCCTGAACAGTGGAGAATAATTCCTGTGGTGTCTGCACCAGTTCCATAATAGACCTGTACGTTACCTTGATATTAGAGCGCCGTGCTTCATGCTCAACGCCATTCAAAATATGCGTCCAGAAAGGATTGCTGGTGGTTGCGCCACTATCCGCCAGATCGCCATAGAGAAAACCGATCTCTTTAATCTGACGCCCACCTGTGCGAGGTGGTTCAGCGCTCACGATGCGCTCATAGCCCAGTTCCGTTGCCGCCTTCAAAACCCGATCGCGTATCTCTTCAGACACATTGCTGTGGTTATTGAAGACGCGCGAGACGGTTCCTACCGAAACATCCGCTTTACGAGCGACATCTTTTACTGTGACCGAGCCAATCACACGTTTGTTCCCTTCACATGTAGCTGTGGCAGGCGATAACTGCAACATCTACTCCGAACAATTCAATGAAAACAACAATGTTTCATTGATGAAATAATACAGTCATTTAACAAGAAAGTCAATACTTTTGCGGTGAATAAACAGGAATTTTAATAGAACCATCGTAAATTGTCTCGTATCATACAGCGCTTGTTTGCTAATGCCAGTGCACCAAAACAGGAAATTTCAGAGAAATGGCCAGAAATAAGAGGCTTCACTGGTGAAAATGTTACACGTTCATTTGAATTTGTACTAATGTATGCTCATGAGATGAGCAAGAATGAAGAAGTTTCTTTGAGATATGTATGTTATGCTCTTTATGCGCAAGAAAGGTGCATTACTTTTTACACCGAACGACTGAAGGGAGTTCCTTATGATAAATGGACCTGTGACAAAAATGGACCAGCGTTTCAGCGATCCAGATGCTGTGGCTACGGAGTGGGAGGAGACGCGCCACGTGCTTGAAGCCGCTGAGCTATTCTGGATCTCGACGGTCCGCTCTGATGGTCGTCCCCACGTTTCTCCTCTGGTTGCCGTGTGGCTTGATGGAGCTATCCACTTTTCTACCGGCACAGATGAACAGAAGGCCATAAACCTGCGTGAGAATCCCCACGTGATCCTGACGACTGGCTGTAACGACTGGAAAGAAGGACTGGATGTCGTGGTCGAAGGAGACGCCGTCCGCGCCACCGACGAAGCTATGCTTGCCCGCCTTGCTGAAGCATGGACGAAAAAATGGGACGGACAATGGCAATTTGAGGTGCGCAACGGTAGTTTTTATCACAAAGAAGGTGGGATGGCTCTCGTGTTCTCCGTGAAACCCACTAAAATTCTCGCGTTCGGCAAAGGTAAATTCAGCCACACACGCTATCAGTTTTAAATGAAGCAGAACGGAGGGAACTGACAATGACGAACGCAGGATTATCCAGGGCGCGACTTGGCCGTATGCACGATATCATGGCCGGTTATGTTGAGCGCGGTACCGTCCCCGGTCTCGTCACCCTGGTCAGCAGGCACAGCGAGGTTCATGTTGATGTTGTGGGGACACAGGCATTTGGCGAGGGCGCGCCCATGCGGCGGGATACCATTTTCCGCATCTCCTCAATGACCAAGCCGATTATCGCTGTCGCCGCCATGATCCTGGTAGAAGAGTGTAAGTTACGGCTGGACGAGCCAGTAGACACATTACTTCCCGAACTGGCTGAGCGCCGGGTGTTAAAATGGCTTGATGGGCCACTTGACGATACCATACCCGCCGAAAGATCGATCACGTTACGTGACCTGCTCACCTTTCGTATGGGCTTTGGACAAATGGTGGCAGCGCCAGACGCTTATCCGATTTTGAAAGCCGCCAATGATCAGCAGATCGGCATGGGACCGCCGAATCCTTTGCATATGCCTGAGCCCGACGAGTGGATATATCGCCTGGGACAGCTTCCACTCATGCACCAGCCGGGTCAGCAATGGATGTACAACACAGCATCTGATGTCCTTGGCATACTCATTGCGCGCGCCTCAGGACAGTCGCTAGAGGCGTTCTTACGCGAACGTCTCTTCGAGCCCCTTGGTATGAAGGACACAGGCTTCAGCGTGCCTGCGTCAGCGCTCGATCGACTGGCAACCAGCTATTGGACCGATTTCTCCAGTGGGAATTTTACTGTTTATGACGAGCCCATCGGCGGCCAGTGGAGCCAGCCGCCAGTCTTCCCATCGGGAGCTGGAGGACTGGTTTCAACCATCGATGATTATCTGGCCTTTGGTCAGATGATGCTTTCCCAGGGTAAATACAACGGTGAGCGCATCCTCTCCAGGCCATCAATTGAGACCATGACAACCGACCAGATCACGCCTGAACAGAAAGCGGCGACCAATCCCGCCGCTAATTTTCTTGACAGCCGTGGTTGGGGATTTGGCCTCTCCATCATCAACGTGCGTGATGACATCTCATCCGTTCCTGGTCGTTATGGCTGGGACGGTGGCCTGGGCACATCCTGGTACTCAGACCCCAAAGAAGACATGGTCACCATCCTGATGTCCCAATGCTCCTTTGCGTCCCCCAACCCCCCGAACGTTACCTTCTGGACCGCTGCCTACCAGGCCATCGATGACTGAGATAGTGCTTGTTTTTTACTCTCATCTTGGAGCGTACAGCCAGCCGCATGCGGGCCCTGAAGGGCCCATGCTTATTTTAAATGTGTTATCAAAAAAATGAGCCAGGCTCATTTTTTTGATAACACATTTAAAATCGTTGGAGCTTTGAAAACGCGAAACAAAGCTATGTAAACTATAGATTTCATGGAATCAAGCACTGTATTGGTACAGGCACAAATATGACGATAGATGTCATGTTTGTGCCTGTATAGTATTTAAAGACAAGAACTGTAAAACTGGATAGAGGGCACGCAGGAAGGTGGACTCATGCGTATCGGAATTAATCTAGGTCCCACGGGGAACTGGCCGGATATTCTGGCGGCGGCCCAGCAGGCAGACCAATTGGGGTTTGAGGCATTGAGTTTTCTGGATCATTTTCACGCGGATAAACTGGAGTGGCCGTATATCTCAGGCTGGGCGCTGTACGGAGCGTTGTCCATGAAGACCGAGCGCATCAAGTTGGTGCCGATGGTCATCGATCGCTTAAATTATTTGCCGGGTGTACTGGCCAAAGAGAGCTCGGTCCTATCAATTTTGAGTAACGGTCGTTTTGAATTAGGAATCGGGGCAGGCGATTATTTTCAGGAGGCGCGGGCCTGGGGATTAGCGATTCCTGAGGTGCAGGAACGTATCGATGGATTGAAAGAGACCATTTTGGCCTTGAGAGAGGTCTGGGCGGGCCAGAAAGTGACGTTTACTGGTCAATACCTGCACCTGCTAGATGCCGCCTGTACGCCTGTTCCTGTGGCTCCTATGCGCGTAGTCGTTGGTGTTGGAAATTCACGGCGGCTGATCCAGAGTGCCGTGGACTATGCTGATGAGCTAAATGTCTATGCCAACGAGGATTTGCTCCGCTTTGCCAGCGAGCAGATCGCCACCTCAGGACGCCACGTTTCTTTATCTGCATATGTCTGGGATTGGCCCGAACAACTCACCCAAAAGCTCCCAATCTGGGAAGCTATAGGCGTTGAGCGCACATTCTTAACCGTCTGGGACTTCAAACAATTACCCGAGATTGCCCAATGGATGACGTAAATCCTACAGAACAGCCTGTGCAAGTGTTTCTACACCCACTCTTTTAGAACGCCATGCGCAAGTGTTCTACATACCACTCTTTTAGAACGGCCTATGCAAGTGTTCCACATATCACTCTTTTGAGGAGGAAGATGGCGAGGCGGTTGCGACCGCCTCGCCATCTTCCTCCTCAAAAACAAGCGAGCGCCGTAGGCGCGAGGCGTAAGGGATAAAGCTTGTACATAAACATTATATAAGTACCTCTGCGCCTGACCCGGTTTATCCAGTGCTCTAATATAGAGGCTAAAACGTCTGGACAAGCTAATGTCTATGCATAAGTAAAATATCAAGCAATATGATAAGAAATTTCAAAAGAATTTTCTCATCTTTATTGTCTGCCAATTGACAAAAAGCGATTCACATGTTATATCTTCTTGTGAAATAAGTAAGCAACTGTCCAGGCGCTTGTGAAAGCTCGGGAGACCGAGTACCGGGTAGGCGATATCGCATACAGAAGGCAACATCTTGTATGTGTTTTATCCTTATCCGGTTTTCTTTTTGTCTACACTATTAATGTATGTGTAGAATCTTCTCTTCTTGTTGTCTCTCACAAATTTTCTACGGGCATTTGTGAGAGAAAATGATCCTGAAGCGTCGCATGCAAACTATGCTCTAAGCCACTCATTGGCTGCCCATTCGGCATGAGGCATGTTTTTCTGGAACGAGATAGCCAGAAAGCGCTCTATGTCGAATGGCATCCGACAGAATTCGATACCGACACTATGAAGTTTATTGTCTCCTACATTCAGGATCGCGTATTCGCCCCATGGTGGATTGCGTACCTCTTCCAACGGCCAACTACGATCCATCGCCATGCCAACACTACCGGGATTGATCAGTAGATGGTGTTTATAGCGCCGTAGCATCTGCTGATGTGTATGTCCACCTGCCAGCACCTGGGCGTTCGTGTCCCCAATGGCTTGTCCTACCTGCTCATCTGGTGTGGTTGGATGTAATTGTTCTTTGAAGGAACGAGGTGAACCATGATAGGCGAGCAGCGTCGTTGTCGCGTTTAACGACCATGTATACGTTGCGACAAAGCTCTCTATAAAAGATGTATCCTCCGCGCTCAACTGTTGCGAGCACCAGTATCCGATATCCTGTCCGTTACGTGCAAACGTTGAGCTCTGCTCCTTAAGCTCGGGTTTAAGTAACCAGGCATCTGTATTACCCATCACTACAGGACAGCGCAACTCGCGCAAACGTTGCAATACTTCAACAGGCTGCGGTCCCCCAAAGGCGACATCACCCAGACAGAGTATCTGTGTGATCCGCCGTCGGCTGATATCAGCCAGAATTGCATCCAATGCCACCAGATTCCCATGAATATCCGCGATTAATGCCAGTTGCATAGAGAGGTCTCCATCATTCTATCTAAAAGTGGTCAGACAATTATAGTGATTATAAGGTATATAATGCATGTTTTCTATATTTAGCCCATTCATTGGTGCCATTCATTTTTTTCAGCGGCACGCGCCCAATAGGAGCCTCCCCCCCGAGAAATGCAATGTAGCTGCGACCGCTGAGGGTCGCAGCTACTACGTGCTGGCCTCAGGCGATGTGAGCGTTGCTTGTCGAACGTGTTTATTCAGGGTGGTTGCAATGGCGAGCAGGATCAGCCAGGCGCCTAGAATGAGGGCGCTGCGTTTGGCTCCGATATCTTGAATAAGCAGGCCGCCAAGGACGGCTCCGATGGATTGGGCTCCTCGAATTACCATCTGTACAGTACTGCTCATGCGACCACGCATGGAATCGGGGGTGGTCGTCAGACGATAGCTATCGAGCGCAATATTATAGATTGGGGCGACCAACTCTTCGGCTGCGGCGATGATACCCATAAAGATGGCGTTGGGCGCGACCGCGTAGAGCGGAAACATTAGCGCTTCTAGCCAGAGCATGCTGATCGTGATCGTGCCAAATGAGAAGTGTTGTCGTGCCTGGTTGCTGGCAATATTACCAATGATCGCGCCGACCGCTGCCGCGGTAAAGATAGCTCCGATGCCGCCTGGTGATGTATGCAGTTCTTTTGCCAGGATCAAAATGACCAGGTAGCCCGCGCCATAGCGCAGGCTATCGGCTCCATTGATGATGGTGAGAAATCTGAGTAGCGGCTGTTTCCATAACCAGGAAAAGCCTTCGGCGATGGTCTGATGCAGTGGTAGATGAGAAGCTTTCTCGCTCCTCTGGAAATTTCCACGTATGAAGCTCAGTGAAAAAACTGAGACGCCAAAAGAGATCGCGTTGACCAGAAAGGGAAAGACGCTATTGATGGTATAGAGGGCTCCACCAAGTAGAGAGCCGAGGGTACGTACGCTGGAATATGCTACCTGGGACTGTGATAGGGCGGTTGGCAGTTGCTCGCGTGTGACTATATTGGGTAATGTCGCTGTATTGGCGACACTGAAAATCGTTCCCAATGCACCTGCTAGCGTGACCACCACATAGATCTGTAGCATACTTAGTACATGAAACCAGAAGGCAAGCGGAATCGTCAGGACCAGCAGCATGCGGCCCGCATCGCAAGCCAGCATAATCCTTTTGCGGTTCCAGCGATCTGCCAGCACACCAGCCAGCGGACTGATCACGATGACGGCGATGGTATTCAAACTGACGGCGATACCCGCCTGAACAGGCGAGCCTGTAAAGGCCAGGATCAGTAGGGGAAGAGCAATAAATTGTTGTTGATCGCCTACAAACGAAACAAGCTGACCACCTTGTAAGAGCAGGTAGTTCCAATTGCGCCAGAGTGCTGGTGAGCCTGTATTTTTTGATGTACGTGACAGCATTTTTGATAGACTCCATTCTCATGATGTATTTTCAGGACACAAAAAGGCCCTGGGAAACGCTGATAACTCGCCCCAGGACCTGTTTACACATGAGAAAATGGACAAGAACAAGGCCGTGGGCGAGAACTGTTTTGTTTCACCCACGGCCGACTGGTCCGACGTTTTGCTCGTGTTTATGCTTAGTTCATGTCAACGTCTTCCCCAAAAAAAGGCATAGTACGGCCCTGGGCGACACGCAATGCGGAAACACGTGCAAAACGGAAGCGAAAACACCATGTTATGGTGAGCCCCGTCATCGCGCCAGCCATACCGATCCCTTTCTTTTTCCTGTGTTGTTGTAATCTTTAACACTTTTTACGTAGTATGAAAGTTAAAATAGCACATCTCTTTTTATGTGTCAACCAGCCGCATTTAATAGGGATGTCATTCATTTTTTGCAAAGGTATGCATACCATCGTGGAATTTAATGGTAGTGCGCCAGGAAAAAGCATAGCTATGCTCACTGTGAGCTCTATGGTAGAATAGGCACAACATTGATAGAAATAAAGCGATCTACGATAACAGTAGCACATGGTCGCCAGGAAGGATCTCAGGAGATAACAGCATGCAAGCCGATAAATCTGATGCCCTGAAACGACTCAGGTATATTGAGGGTCATCTTAATGGGATTCGCAAAATGATTGAAGATGATAAATATTGCGTTGATGTTTTGCGGCAAACGTATGCGGTGCGCAAAGCTATTGAAAAGCTGGAAACGCTGCTGGTTAAAGAGCATCTACATACGTGTGTTCCTGATGGTATCAAAAATGGCGAGACCGACAAAATTGTTGAGGAATTGGTCCAATTGTATAATCTGGCCGGCAAGGATTAATATCCAGTCCTACCGTGCGCTGCGCATGGTAGGACTGGACGTTTTTTAGAGTATCTCTTATTGTTGCTTTGAGCGTCCAAACCGGCGTAGTCGCAGGGAATTGCTGACGACCGTGACGGATGAGAGGGCCATAGCGGCGGCCGCGAAGATCGGTGCATTGTCCCTCAGAGAAGGAATCAATGGTGAAAGGATCGCGGTCGGAATCAAGATAACATTGTAGGCGAAGGCCCAGAAGAGATTTTGCTTGATTGTACGCAGCGTGGCACGTGATAATTCCAGCGCAGTGGCGACACTCTGCAAATTGCCTTTGACCAGGGTGATATCGGATGCTTCCATAGCGATATCTGTGCCTGTTCCCATGGCGATGCCGGCATCAGCCTGAACGAGGGCCGGCGCATCGTTGATACCATCACCAGCGAAGGCTACTACTCGTCCCTGCTCCTGCAAACGTTTGACCTGATTGGCTTTATCTTCGGGCAACACTTCGGCCAGAACATGGTCGGCAGGTATACCAACCTGAGCCGCAATCGCCTGAGCTGTTCGTTGATTATCGCCTGTAATCATCCAGACGGCCAGACCTTGCTGCTGCAAATTTTCGATGGCTGCCCGTGAATCATCCTTTACAGTATCGGCGACCGCGATCAAGCCAGCCATAGTGCCATTAATGGCTACCAGCATCACCGTTTTCCCTTGTCCCTCTAATACCTCTAAATGCTCGTTGAGTATATGAGTGTCGATAGCGTTTTCACGCATCAGAACGCGTGTGCCGACTACTACTCTATGTCCTTCTACCTGTGCTACCAGACCACGTCCTACCAGGGCCGTAAAAGCGTCAGGAGTGGCCCCCAGGGAAATATCCTGTGCCCTGGCTCCTGCTATAATCGCTGTTGCCAGGGGATGCTCTGATCCCTGCTCCGCTTCGGCTGTCAGGCGTAGTAGCTCTGTCTGGTCGATGCCCGGCAGTGCCAGCACATTGGTCAGCTCGGGTTTCCCTTTAGTAATCGTGCCAGTTTTATCCAGCAAGATAGCGCTGACCGCTTGAATACGTTCCAGGCTCTCGCCGCCTTTAATCAGGATACCCTGTTCCGCGCCTTTGCCAGTTCCGACCATGATCGCCGTCGGTGTTGCCAGACCCAGCGCACAGGGACACGCCACCACCAGAACCGCTACCGCTGCCACAATGGCAATCATCCAGGGACTACTCATGGCTGTGGAGTCCATTGCACCCATTGCACTGCTCGTAGCACCAACTATACCCAGGCTACCTGTAATCGTCCAGCCGATAAAGGTCAGGACCGCAATGATCAGGACGATAGGGACAAAGATGCTAGAGATCGTGTCAGCCAGGCGTTGAATGGGTGCTTTTGAGCCCTGTGCTTGCTCAACCATGCGAATGATATGTGCCAGCATGGTATCGGTTCCCACTTTTGTGGCCCGCATACGTAACAGTCCACGCTGATTGATGGTTGCGCCGATCAGCGTATCGCCCTCGCTCTTCTCAACCGGCATACTCTCACCGGTGATCATGGCTTCATCAATAGAAGATTGGCCCGTGAGTACCGTTCCATCGACCGGAATCTTTTCTCCCGGGCGTACAATCAGTTCATCCCCGACCTGTACTTGCTCGATCGGCACATCCAGTTCCTGGTTCGCACGTACAACATGGGCGGTGCGCGCCTGTAATCCCATCAGTTTCTGGATCGCCTCGTTGGTCTGGCCTTTTGCGCGCGCCTCCAGATATTTTCCCAGGTAGATGAGTGTAATGATCAAGGCGGCTGTATCATAAAAGGTCGTTGCCCCGATCAGATCTGGAAAGAAGGTTGCCACGATGCTCATCAGGTAGGCGGCCGTTGATCCGAGTGAGATCAGCGTATCCATATTAGCGCTCAGGTGCCGAGCCGTTTTTAGCGCCGTACGATGGAAGTTCCAACCCACGATAGCCCAGACCGGCGTAGTCAGAATGAGCAATAAGATATTCTCACCAGGAAAACGATTCATGAAAAACATATTCAAGATCACAACAGGAAGCGAGAGCACGATGCCCAGGAGCAGCAGGTTACGCTTACGGACCAACTCAGCCTGTCGGCGTGCGCTCTGGGCCTGAGTCGGTGTGAGTTGAGCTGTGTTTGGCTGTTCCGTCTCGCCCGGAACCTCGATGGACTGGATAGGTTGTGGCACTGCCTGTTGTATCTCTAGTGCTGGCCCTTGCTGCTCTACAGGAGGCAGCGGAGGAGCAGTTGGAACTTCAACAGGAATAGCTTTATAGCCGATGGCATCGACTTTTTGTACCATCTTAGCCACATCGGTTTGCGCTGGATCATAGGTGACAGTGCCTCGCTCGGTCGCCAGATTCACGCTGGCATCCAGCACGCCGGGCAACTTCTTGAGTCCTTTCTCGATACGCATCGAACAGGAAGCACACGTCATCCCCTCCAGCATAAACTGAGCATGCTGCTGTATATCTGTAGCGCTGGAAGGCGCATGTTTGTTACTCGCATGATCCTGACTCATATCTATCGTCATGCCACATCCCTCTTCTCTCTTTAAAGCCATATACCCATACCCCCTGGGGGGGGATATGATTACTATAGACCTCCCTTGAAAGTTTGTCAAGTAGATTCAAGCCTCACCCTCGATTGATAACCCTCACTTCACAGGTAATCTTAGCGTGCAGGAGAATATCCGAAGAAATGTGATTCCCTTCTAAACCGCAAAATGCCTCTACTTGCGATTTTAAGGCCATTACACGCCCCTTTGATGAACATAATAGATAATTGTACCATTGAATGATAAAAGACCCAAAAATTGATCGTAGCGGCAGGGCTTGCCCCTGCGACCAGCACCACGTATGAGCAGGTCCAAGCCAGAAACTGTCCACGCTTTGATCTGCCAGCCTTAAGTAAACATGTTTGAGGAACATTTCATACGTGAACCGGTAGTAGGGGCAAGCCCTACCGCTACGCCTGAGATCGCTTTTTTTATCTATCATAATGATTTGAGCTCGACAACTTAAGACATTTAAGACATTTCTGCACATGTCTCTAGTGTCTAAGTTCTTAAATGTCTTAAGTTGTTGAATTCAAAGTATGGCGACATATGGAAAAAGTGACAAGACCAAACCTACCAGACATTCCTGACGATTATTTGCAAAATGATTGGGTGTATGCTATACTTTTTTTACCCCTCCCAGGTGGGTAGGGATAGAGAGGGAGACAGACATATGCAGGCAGATAAACAAGAGGTCCTCAAGCGCTTAAACTATATTGAGGGTCATCTAGGTGGTATAAGGAAGATGATTGAAGAAGATAAGTATTGTGTAGATATTTTGCGACAGACATACGCCGTGCGTAAAGCCATCGAGAAGCTTGAAGGTCTGCTTGTTGAAAGCCACCTGCATACATGTGTCCCTGAGGGCATTGCGGAGGGGCGAGAGGATGAGATCATTAAGGAGCTCGTCCAACTTTACACCTTAGCTGGGAACCGCTAGCTGCAGTTACTGTTCACTTAGTGGTTTCCCCTGATGACATAAAGGAAAGATATGATGACTAAAGATATTACTCTTTCGGTGCCTGATGTGAGTTGTGAGCATTGCGTCAAGGCGATCAATGGTGCCCTGGGTGTGCTTCCTGGAGTAGCCGCCGTTTCAACTGATATTCCAACTAAGAGTGTTCATCTTAGTTATGATCCAGATCAACTCTCGTTGCAACAGATTGAAGAGACGCTTGATGATGTTGGCTATACTGTGTCTCAGGAGCCTGCACCAACTCCAAGAACATCAGGCAAACCACTGAACCTGTTCTAAGCAGGAAGCGAACATCGTTCTTGTCCTTCCCGGATCCCCATCTACAAGATAGGGGTCCGGAATTTTTATGTGCAGAATGATGATCATCTTCTTTGTTGTTCACATCCTGAATGTGTAGCAGACGAACTTCTACCTATGGGCGACGCAACCGGGATGGCATTCCCCTCCTCTAATGCACTTCTTCCATATATTTTCTACTATTATACTGTGCTTCAGTGGTAATGATTGGATCCATATACTTGAGTTTATATATAATAAATTAATAGCTAATTATCACTGCTTTGTGATACAGTAGACGCGATAATAATCTATTTCAATAGAGCGATGAGTTGGCGCTGACTTTGAGCACATGAGGCAGGCGGTGCCTTCTATTTACATTCATCCCCTGATGTGTACAGTAGCTTGTTATGCTGCTTTGTATGATTACAGTGGCATGTAAACAAACAGGCAGTTGATATTCATATAGTCTTTTAATGTTGTATATAGAAATGATGCGATAGCTAGAATTTATTGGGGGAGGGGACGATGAATAAAGAAGATCGAACGATATTCAATATAGAAAAAAACGCGTCGCCTGTATCTACGTTATCTTCATCTAATCATGATCAGACGTCAGTCAAGCAGGCTCGTAAAAAATTGTCAGTTGATGGCGTGACGACGCAGAAGCAGACATGGCGTGATTTTCTGGCGCACATTATCCGTGACGATAAAGTGAAGCAGCAAATTATTGATGCGCTGCATATTTCTCCTATTACTTTGACGCGTTGGATTACTGGTAAATCGGAGCCACGTCTGCATAATTTACGTCAGATGCTGGGTGCATTGCCGCCACAATATCAGGAGCAGATGTCTCACTATTTGCGTGAAGAGAATAAAGCTGGTACGACCCTGATAGGTGAGGAGAGCCATTTAGCGCTGATTATTCCATCTGAGTTTTATCAACAGGTTTTTATTGCGCGTGCCACGACTGGTGAGAATTTGCGTTTCTGGTCGCTAAGCCAGCTCATTATCCAGCAGGCTCTTGGTCAACTGGATCCCGAGCGGCGTGGCATGTCAATCTGGATTGTACGTTGTATGCCGCCATCGGGCCCACAGCACAAAGTGCGGAGCCTGCGTGAAAGCGTGGGCGCTGGCACCTCGCCCTGGAAAAGTAATCTGGAGCAGGATGCCATGTTTCTTGGTGCTGAGTCCCTGGTTGGTAGTGTCGTTACCTCATATCGACCAGCTATTGTGCAGGATCTGGATGAGGAGCACAATCTACTAGCGCTGTCACGGGTAGAGCATGAAAAGAGTATCGTGATTTATCCTATTCTCTATTGCGGTCGTATCGCTGGTGTCTTTATGGTCTCTAGCGCTGAAGCAAACTTTTTTCTTCATGCTGCTCGTGTAGAGCTGATTCATAGCTATGCTGATCTGGCGGCCTTGGCCTTTGATCGCGATCAGTTCTATGAGCCGGAACAGATTATGCTGGAGATTATGCCTGGCTATGTAGAGCAAAAATCCTACTTTACCCATTTTCGCCAGCTGATGACCGAGACCATTCTCGATGCGGTCTATAGCAATAGACGTATTGATAACGCGCAAGCTGATCTGTTTGTCTGGCAAAAACTGGAAGAGCAGTTAGCTGGCAAGAAGATTGAAAACCTTGAATAAAAAAGCAAGGATGGGGGAGGTTACGGGGGCTGTTCTCCCGTAACCTCCCCCATCCTTGCTTTGCTGTTACATGCTGTCTGACAGACTACTAGTTTGCTATGGCTGCTTCATCCTGATCCTGGGTAGTGGAGAGTGGGCTGGCAATCTTTTCAAGTGATTGTCTTTCTGCGTTAATGCCAAAGAAGATCGCTACGATGCCGGCTGCTACCATTAAGACAGCGCCGATGATGTAGCCGTAGAAAACGACAAAGGGATCTTTGGTCTGGATCAGGTAACCAAAGAAGAGAGGCGTTAA
This sequence comes from Dictyobacter alpinus, assembly GCF_003967575.1. Taxonomy (NCBI): domain Bacteria; kingdom Bacillati; phylum Chloroflexota; class Ktedonobacteria; order Ktedonobacterales; family Dictyobacteraceae; genus Dictyobacter; species Dictyobacter alpinus. The sequence continues at coordinate 1,195,162 of NZ_BIFT01000002.1, read as the reverse complement.
GGAACCACCAACCGCGGTACCAATCGCATAGAAGAAGGCAATGGCCAGCGCTCGTGTCTCTAACGGAAACACTTCGCTGACGGTCAGGTACGCGGAACTGGCACCTGAAGAGGCAAAGAAGAAGACGATACACCAGCAAATGGTCATAGTTAAGGCATTCAGAACACCTATCGCGAACAACCAGCCGGAAAGCGCAAACAGCAGTCCTGAACAGATGTAGGTAAAGCTAATCATCTTTTTCCGACCAACCGTGTCAAAGAGGCGTCCCAGCGTCAATGGACCAAGGATATTACCTAGAGCAAAAGGAATCAGGTAGAACGCCACAACATCACTTTTGACATTGAAGAACGTTGTGAAGATCAAGCCATAAGAGAAGGTGATCGCATTATAGAGGAATGCCTGGCCGACCATGAGTGAGAAGCCAAGGAGCGCACGTTTTGGGTATTTCTTGAATAGGGTATGCGCGATCTGGCTAAAGGTTACCGTTCCCTGTGGTTTGATACTCAACGTACCTTCGGGTTCTGGCAACGTATCCAGCTTGTCTTCTGTCATGATTTTTTGTTCAATGCCCTTTACCACCTGATCCGCTTCATCAAAACGACCATGCATCATCAACCAGCGTGGACTCTCAGGTACAAAGCGTCGGATCAGCAGGATTGCAAGTCCCAGTATAGCCCCCAGTGCAAAAGCCAGACGCCAACCCAGATTAATAGGCAGAAGCGCTGGATTGAGCAGGACACCTGTGAGTGCGGCGCCAAAGGCTGTACCTACCCACCAGGTACTATTAATCACAATATCTGTCCAACCGCGTGCCCGAGCAGGAATCAACTCATCCACGGCCGAGTTGATGGCTGAATATTCGCCGCCGATACCTGCGCCAGTAATAAAGCGACAAGCTACAAACCAGTAAAGGTTGAATGAGAAGGCCGTCGCAATTGTGGCGATAAGGTAGAGCGCCAACGTAATCATAAACAACTTCTTACGTCCCAACTTGTCAGTCAGGCGACCAAAGAAGAGCGCTCCTATAACTGCTCCGATTAGATATACCGTACCTGCACTGGTGACTTCAACATCAGTCAAATGCAGGGTTTGTGGATCCTTTAAGGTACTGGCAATAGAGCCAACAATTGTTACCTCTAGCCCATCCAGGATCCAGGTGATGCCTAACGCTATGACCACCAGCCAGTGCCAGCGGCTCCACGGCAGGCGATCCATTCTCGCGGGAATATCAGTTTTTACGGCCTTTGTCGTTTCCATCGTTTTACTCATCGTTCTCATGCTCCATTGCACTGATTATTTGGTTGCAGTGAATAATACCTGTGTGCTTCTCATTTGCTCTATTATCTTTGTTGATAGAGCTAGCAAAGCTGACAGTAATGAATAAAAGAGAAAAATGTGTCTATTTAATCAGCGTTGGAATGTATCCACGTGCTTGTTATACGGAATTCTCCATATTGTAGGTTTCAACTTTTCTCGTATGCTTGACAATTGATGTTGAACAGCATATATTTTTATCGCTTGATAAAAATATCAAGTACAAAGAATGTACCCGTATAACCTGTTCATATACGTCTATACTCGGTGGTCAACCAACAAGTCGATGTATCCATCGAGCTTAAGGTTGATTTTCTCTTTTACTGTCACCAACTGTTGGTGACTAACCTTGTTATAAATTCCTTTTTTGTTTATCAATTGATAAGGAGTAAGTAGATGGAAGCGAATGCAAGTGTTTCGCCAGCATCTCAAAACGCACCAGATGCCAGTTATAAGTGGCGGGTGCTGGCTACGGTTGTAACCGGACTCTTTATGGTGATCCTGGACTCAACCGTTATTAATGTGGCTCTCAAGGCTTTACAGCAGCATTATTCAGTATCAACCAGCGAAGCCCAATGGGTGATCAGCCTGTATACGCTGGCTCTAGGTATTGCCACGCCATTATCTGGTTTTCTCGGTGATCGTTTTGGCATCAAACGTATTTATCTGCTGGGACTTGTGCTGTTCGTCGTTGGTTCAATCCTATGTGGAATTGCCCCATCGCTGTTTTTCTTGATCGCGGCTCGCGCCATTCAAGGCATCGGTGGTGGTATCTCTTTGCCGCTGGGTACCGCTTTACTGTTCCGTGCTTTTCCGCCGCGTGAGCGCGGAGCCGCCTTTGGTATTTTCGGCATCGTGCTGGTCTTTGCTCCCGCGATTGGCCCGTTGCTTGGTGGCTGGCTGGTGGACCAGAATCTGCTCTCCTGGATCTTCTATCTGAATATTCCTATTGGTGCTATCGGTCTAACCATCGGTACCCTGTATCTGCGTGAAGCACCGGGTTCCGCGAGCGTGAAAGCCGATATTCCTGGCATTATTCTTTCCGCCCTTGGCTTTGGCGCCATCCTGTTTGCCGCATCCGCGGCGGGAGAGCAAGGGGTGGGTTGGACCGATCCACGCGTGGTGATTGGATTTGCTGTCGGTGTGGTCGCATTGGCGCTCTTCACGATTATCGAATTACGTACAGCCGATCCACTGCTTGACCTGCGGCTGTTTGGTATTCCCAGCTTTGCCATCGCCAACGTTGCCAGTATGGTTGGTACCATTGCTCTCTTTGGTGCCGAATTTCTCTTGCCGCTCTATCTACAGATCCTGCGTGGTCAGACCGCCTTCCAGGCCGGTTTAATTCTGTTGCCGCTGGCTATTGCCTCTGCTTTCTCAAGCTTTATCGGTGGACGCATTACTGACCGCATTGGACCACGCGTACCCATTGTGGTCGGCTTTATCCTGATCGCGTATAATACCTACCAGCTTGCGCAGATCAAAATTGATACCAGCATTAATTTCATTATCTTCTTGCTGGTCCTGCGTGGTATCGCGGTCGGTTTAATCATCCAGAACAGTCAGGTAGCTGCCCTGCTGGATGTACCGCTGAGTCGTTTGAATCGTGCCACACCATTGGTACAGGCAACGCGCCAGACCATGCAATCGATCGGTGTCGCGATCCTGGCTACCGTCTTAACCAGTGCTATCACCTTGAGCATGCCCAAAAATGTTCAGGCAGGAGCTGATCTCACCAAATTACCCCCTGCTGTACGTGAGGCAGCGCTCAATGGCATTCACCAGTTCCAGGCCCAGTATATTACGGGACTTGAGCATGCCTATCTACTCACCTTTGCTATTGCGGTTGTCGCCACCCTGCTCTCTCTCTTCTTGCCTGGCTGGCCTGGCAAATATCAATCCGCAAGTAAGGCCGCACCAGTTCCACAGGAAAAACCAGTAACCGAAATTGCTTGATTTTTCAACCTGATCAATCAGGTTTGTAGTGTGATAATGCAGAAACGTGTTCGGCTGAGCCGAACACGTTTCTGCATTATCACACTACAATTTTTTACTCTGCGAAGCAGAGCGAGGGCATTGTTAGACTGTGGTTGATACGGGTGAAATGATCGTGTTATTGGTTTCAAGGCGCATTGGCATGCCATATTTAGGACGTAGCGTCACTAAAGGCTGGAAGACAATGCGTGCCCGTGGCTTTAACTGTGGAATATAGTGTTGCAGGATAGTGGCTAGCAGCAGTTTAGTTTCCAGTTGGGCGAACGGCATGCCAATACAGATCCTTGGACCCAGGCCAAAAGGAAAATACGCACCCTGCGGAATCGACGGCGCATTTTGCTTATCCCAGCGTTCCGGTCGGAAGTTTTCTGGATCCCCCCAGATATCCGGCAAATTATGCAGGATCCATTGACTCAAGATGGTAATGGTGCCGGCTGGAATACACTTTCCATCCAGTTCAAAATCTTCGAGTGCCATTCTGGCTTGTCGCCAGGCAGGAGGATAGAAGCGCCAGGATTCATTAATGACGCCCTCTAAATATGGTAGTTTGGGCAGATCATCCAGTGTTGGTACCCGGCCGGCCAGGACCGTCTGGAGTTCTGCGAGAAGTTTGGCCCGTACATGAGGATGTTGGGAGAGCAGATAAAACGTCCATGATAGCGTATTCTGGGCTGTCTCATGTCCTGCCGCGACAAAGGTGAGCACATGATCGTGGATCTGCTTATCCGTCATTGACTCCGGCTCGTTTTGCTGTGCCTGGAGGAGCATTGATAGGACATCGCCTGTATCATCGTTGGTCTTACGCCGTTGCTCAATCAGGCCATAAATAAATGTGTCAATGGTGCGCGATGCTTCATCTAGTTCGCGAGTAGATGCGAATGGGGAACGAATGCGGCTTTTGATAACTGTCCTTGGTGGACCACCGCTGATCACCACGTCAAAGGCATGTCCCAGTTTTTTGGTCTGCTCGATTGAATCCACATTAAAGAGCGTCTTGGTGATAATGCGCAATGTTAAATACTGCATCTCACTGGCCATGTTCACGACTGAGTCAGGCTGCCAGGATGCTATGGTTTCCTGGGCATAGCGGGTCATGATGGTGGCGTAGCTATCGACACGATGCTTATGGAATGCGGGCTGTACCAGCCGGCGTTGTTGACGATGATGATCACCATCAATGGTAAGTAAGCCATCGCCGAGAAAGAGTTTTAAGCCCACATCATTGGCGTTGCCCGGTTTCACAAAATTACGAGGATTTTCGGTCAAAAAATAGCGTATATGTTCTGGTCGAAAGCAGAACAAGAGTGGTTGTTTCCCGATATGGACCGTTGCCATGCGCCCATAACGTTGCTCTAATTCGCGAAAGAAGCGCAACGGCCGATATTGGAAATCCAGCAAACTGCCAATGACAGGAAGTCCCTTTGGACCTGTTGGAAGGGGAGTTGGGGTGGTCACCATGGTCTTCATCTCCAGAAATAAATATAGGGAAAGGATTCTCTTCAATGTAAAAAAATATTCTCTATAGTTCTACGAATAGTGTGTGGCAGATGTTGTAATTGCGGCACCCATACATCTTGCACTGCTGGATTAGACCTTGCGCCCAAGACGTTTCGGTTAGCCCCGTTCCATGGCGTGGCGTCGTGTACGTCGAATGTGTGATAAGCCAGCGTTGCGTACGTCGAGTGGGCGCCACACGCAAGGCCGCACTGCTGAGTTTACGTGAGCCAAGGGGTCAGAAGGGCTCGCAGTGCTGTGGCGCCTACACCAATCATGTTGGATGGTGCCTGATCATGTTGAAACGTGTGTGAGGGAATATTCCATGATCGCCCACCAAGACATTCCAGAGCGATCATGCCTGAAGAAACAAGAGTGGTGTAGGCGCCACAGGCATGCGAGGTCTTTTTTGCACGCATCGTCGTTGATCATGCCGCATGCCGGCCTTGCGTGTGGCGCCACTCGACGTACGCAACGCCGGCTTATCACACGTTCGACGTACGTTCAGCTGGATTCATGCCATCCCCAACATGATCGCCCACAGGCACTTTGACGTCAAGCGAGGAGAGGGCAACCCGCAAGGGGATTGCCCTACAATAGTCATTTCCAGGTGATTTTTCTCTATTTCAAGCATGAAGGTTTATTCAATCTTAAACAACGAAAAAATAAAAAAGATAGATGTAGGGCAATCCCCTTGCGGGTTGCCGTCTCCTCGGTCTACGTTAAGGTTCCTGATCATGACCATAGCTGGGTTTTTAATGTTGCGGCTCTATTCGCTCTTCGAGCGAATAGAGCCGCAACATTAAAAAGGGATTTATGTTGTGCTCAACGTGATCAGGAGTAGTTCACGCCTGGTTTACAAAGTTGGTTGTAAAAATTAATGTGTTTGAAATCCTCCGTCGATGGGGAGGGTGATGCCATGGATCATGTCGGCGTCTGAGCTGAGCAGGTAGGCGACGGCATGGGCGACATCTAATGGTTTGGCGAAGCGTCCGAGTGGGATGCGGGCCTTCATGGGACCACTTTTAGCGGGATCACTCCAGGCCATCATTCCCATTGGTGTCTGGGTGATGGTTGGATTGACAGCATTGACACGTATCTGAAAAGGACCAAGTTCAAGCGCCATGACCCGCGTCAACTGGTCCAACGCGCCCTTGGATGCGCAATAGGCGGTATGTTCGGCTACCGCGAGATGGGAGGATTGTGAGGAAATATTGACGATCGCGCCTCCATAGCCGCGCTGTATCATACCTTGAGCAATAATTTGTGAGATAACCATTGTGGCGCGTACATTGACTGCCATGGTGGCATCAAAATCTTCAACGGTCGTCTTTAGAAAGGATTGTGGGATGGAGATGCCGGCATTATTGACCAGGAGATTGATCTTACCTGCCTGACGTGCCGCGTTCTGGGCTTGTTGCACATCACCTAATTCAGCTGCAATCACCTCACCGTGAATCTCATGTGCCAGCGTCTCCAGATCCTCCCGTGAGCGACTCACGGCCACTACATAAGCTCCCAACTGTGACAACAAGAGTGCAATTTCGCGGCCAATACCCTTACCCGCACCGGTAACCAGGGCTCGCTGGCCATCAAACCGAATGTTCATATGTTGTGTTCCAACTTCCTGTAATTCAAGAAATGATCAAACTTCTCTGTTTGTACGTATCTACTTTGATTAATTTGCGTATGGATGTTGTGGCATCTCACTATTGCCCGGATTAAAGTGTTTGAGGATTACCAGGGGTTCGGTGGCACTGGCATTGGTAATCGTCACACCTTGTTGGGCGGCCGGTAACGAGACAAAAAACTCATCCTCGGTCAACGCGCCAAAGCGAATCAAGGTCGGGGTTGAGACGGCATGTTTGCCAAAGCGGCCGTAGCCCTGCACACAGATCAGACCATACGCTCCGGCATCCCGGATCGTTATTGTTCGTCCCGGTTGCACGGTCAATTCTTTCGCACTGAAAAATTCACTACCATAGACGATCCATTGTTCATGGTAGCCATCGGCATGCATCTCCTCCTCTGGATGGGCTGTGATAGGAGTATGAAAACGCTGCTCTTTAAATTGAGGATCTACATTGGCTTCCCAATCCAATAATGAGAGCAGATAATCATAATCATCCCATTTATCCTCCGGCACATCCTTGACCAGCATCGAGCGATCCAGTACTTGAAAATCCGCGATCAGTGATTGCCACATCGATGAGACATCACTGGCCCGTTGTGGTTCATAGGTACAGAGAGTGCCGGGTGCATGCAGAATGCCCGTTGGGACATTCCAACCGGTCCCAGGAGTCAGGCGATACGCTTTCGAAAGATTGAGGATGCCATTATCCCCTTCATTCCAGCGTTTCAGACAAGCCACCACCTGATCGCGGGTAGTGCCAGGCTCCAGTCCAAAGAAAGTATATGGGAATGTACCAAGGGAAAAATTATACTGCGCGGGAAAATAATAGGCCTCCGGTTTCCCTATCCGTCCGACATCCGCGGCTCGCTCATCACTTTGATGCAAGTGATGTGGCAGTGGGTACATATTGTCAAAAAATTTGCTATACATAACCCAGCCACCATAACGTTCAATTGTGCTGGCACCGAGGATCTCATTGCCCAGCAGATCAAGGGCATCGCGCAATAGCACCTTCTGATTGGCGATTGCGATATAGCTCAGTCCTTCGTCCTCGCTAGTTAAAGGACCATTGTCGGCTTTAATTGTGGATGAGAACCAGCGTTCATCGATGCCACCCCGATGAGCGCCAAAGGCATACAGGTCGCTGCTATGCAAACGTAAGCGCCGACCCGGTACGCAAAAAACGCGTGGTACCCAGGTTGGCAGTAATCGAACAATACCCTCTCCTTCCTCAAACGCCTGTCGCGCCAGTTGCACAGTGTGCTGATCTGTCGTCATAGCCCTGCTCTTTCTATTGATTGTGAGAGACTCTCTCTCCATCCCATATCTTATCTCATCGCAAGCGATTATAAAATAGCATAAAAAAAACAGGATAACCTGATGTATTGCGTATGCAGAAGCAGGTATCCTGTCCTGAGAATGGAAAAAGTTAAGAGTTGCGGCGACGGCGTGTCGTCGTTGTTTCGGTGCGGCTTGGAACATTAGGGAAGAGCACAATGCGCACCAATGAAACGATCCCCCAGCCGATCAATGCATAGATCAACATTGCCAGAATTGTGGAAATTTCAAAGACACCAGTGTTTCCAATCGTTTGATCATTGAAAATACCGTTGAAGATGGTCACAAAGGGATGGCTGAGATTATAGAGAAAGTTAATAAACGGACTGGCCTGGCTGGCGCCAAACAGGCGAAAGATGAAACGCAGGCCCAGGATAACTTCCAGCACACCTAATAAAAAGTAAATGACGGAAGTTATCCAGTAGCGTGTATTCGCCATACTCTGGCCGTTGTCCTTATACACCTCTCTACGCTTCTGGACGCGATTACCGGCAGGGTCCTGATATTGTTGCTGCTGACTCTGCATATAAGCATTGCCCTGCTGAATATTCTGCTCAGTCGTTTCGTTATAATCTTGATACGGGTAAGAACCCTGTGGCTGATTGGGGTACTGTGGATCATTGTATGAATTCCGCTGATTAGGCATAGAAAGACCTCCTTTGTCCATTTCGCTAGCCGCGTCGGGCGGCATTCACGATGGTTCTTTGCTGACACTGTGCTAAAAGATATGCCAGCATCATGGATAAGAGCAATGTAGATAATAAAAAAGCTCTTTTATTACACGTATCAAGTCAACAGAAAGAGGCGAAGTTCGGCGCATTTGAGCGCAACCTCCTCGATCAGCGCAATCTCATGCCCGTTTCTTCTGCGTAGACTTCATCGGTCAAACATCCCTCACCACATGGTTTTGTTCCTCTGCTATTCATAAAGTCAAGTATAGAGCACAAACAAGCTAAAAGCAACGACAAAGCAACTTTGCCTCAGGGTTTTTTTATGTTCGCCCGTAGAAAGGTTGACATCTGACATTATCTCAGGTACAGTTATTAGTGTAAATGATACACTAAGTCGGAACCCCTTGAATAATGACAGTGAAAAGAGGACTCGCATGGCTCTATATGCATACTTTAAAGCTGAACCGACTGAATACATCTTTGCCTACTCAAATGGTCGTGTCTTGCAGCAGGGTGCTGGACGCTCATTCTGGTATTGGGGACCCAGTACATCCATTGCAATGATTCCTTTAGCGACCGTGGATACTCCATTCATCTTTAATGAAGCCACCAGTAATTTCCAAGCTGTTACTGTACAGGGTCAGATTACTTATCGTGTGATTGAACCAACCACTATCTCCCAGTTATTGAATTTCACTATTGATCCACGCACGCATAGTTATCGTAGTGAAGATCCAGCCAAACTGAATCAGCGTATCGTGAATATTGTCCAGATGCATACTCGTAATCTGTTGCAACAGCTCTCATTGCAGGATGCCTTGAGGAGTTCAGAGGTACTGGCACGTAATGTTTTTCAGCGTTTATTAGAGGAGAGTGGCCTGACTGGTATGGGGGTAGCCTGTGTGAGTCTGTTTTACACAGCTATCAAAGCTACTCCTGAAATAACCAAGGCCTTAGAGGCTGAACAGCGTGAGGAGTTGCAGAAACGTGCCGATCAAGCGATCTATTCGCGGCGCGCGGAAGCGGTGGAGCAAGAGCGAAAAATCAAGCAAAATGAACTGGCAACCTCAGTGGCCCTTGAAGAGCGACGTAAAGAACTGGTCGCGCTAAAAGGTGAAAACGCTCGCCAGGAAGCCGAGTTTGAGTCCGAGGCTACGCGCATCCGTTTGAATCCTTATCGCGAACTGGCTTCATCACAACTACTGGCATTGGCCTTCCGGCAATTTGCGGACAATGCCCATAAAATTGGTAATTTGACCATCACCTCAGAGATCTTAGAGCAACTACTCAAAGGCTAATAGCTTCTTATGCTGAACAAAACAGACAAGCTTACATTGTATATGTAAGCTTGTCTACTTTACAACGCTCTATGAGCAAAGCGAGAAAGAGTATGGCTGAAATTCAAAGAATTGTGGTGGTCACCAAGAAGACCGCCCTGGAAGAATTGATCTATCGCCTGAATTCACGCGATCAGGCACGTTTCTATCTTGAGCAGAATAAAATATCTTTTAGTGAGTATGAGCAGGCGCATCAGCAGTATCAGCAAGCCATTGCCAGTATCAAGAGACAGTTGCCAGCAACGATAAAGCAGCAGTTTATCGAGCGCGACTTTTTACCTACCTATCAGTTTGATGAGCATGATCTGGTCCTCACCGTTGGTCCTGATGGACTGGTAATCAATACGGCCAAGTATCTCACGACCCAACCCATTCTGGCTGTCAACCCTGACCCCAGCAGGATTGATGGCGTTTTAATTCCTTTTCATTATGAGCAACTACGGACTGAATTAGAGCATGTGCTACGGGGAAAAAAGCGGTTGTCTCATGTATCCATGGTGAAGGCTGAGCTTAATGATGGACAGGTGCTCTATGGCATTAATGATCTCTTTATTGGTCCACGTAGCCATACCTCGGCTCGCTACCAACTGCAATTAGGACGCCAGATCGAATCTCAAATCTCCAGTGGTATTATTGTCTCAACTGGTGCGGGCTCAACTGGTTGGCTGCGCTCTATTACTCACGGTGCCTGCTCTATTGCTCAATATTTTGCTGATAGTAATGCTGTTAAGCCACCAGAGGTTGAGGCACTTGCACTGGGCTGGGAAGCCGAAAATGTCTGGTTTACCGTGCGTGAACCGTTTGTCTCCAGGCTTTCACAGGCAACGATCGTTTTTGGCCAACTGACAAAAGGCCAGGAATTGATCATTACATCCCAGATGCCAGAAAATGGGGTGATCTTTAGTGATGGTATTGAGAGTGACTATCTTTCCTTTCCCTCAGGTTTTATTGCCCGTGTAGGTTTAGCTGAACGTAAAGCCTATCTAGTAGTGCGTTAAGCAAGGAAATATGCGCTATAACTACTGGCTACGCCAAAATTCTAGCAGCAAATAAGACCATTCTCGCTCTTTGCACATCGAGCAACTTGATTTAGAGATTGTATTCCTATTGGTGTTGTATGCCGTACTAAATAAGATGAATGTTTTGTGAAGATTCATCTTATGGGATCTTTGAACTTATTGATATTAGATTTTGACCGCGTCACCGGTTGAACGCACATCTGTAAGAGTGGCCTTAGTACGAAAGGAATTCCTGCATGACAGTTGTTACCGATTGGGGAACAGCAATTATTAGCGCATTGGCTAATGCTGTCAATTTAATATTGGGATTTATTCCCCGGCTGATTGGTTTTGCTCTTATCTTACTGGTTGGTTGGTTGATTGCTACGTGGGTTAGCAAAGGCATAACCCTCCTGTTACGTAAGATAGGCTTTGACCGACTTGGTGATCGCATTGGTCTGAGCCGTTTTGAGCAAAATATGAATATCAGTATGGATGCCGCAGGCTTGCTGGGGCGTCTGACCTACTGGTTCATTATCCTGATTTTCCTTGTACCAGCCGCTGATGCGCTGGGTGTACCAGCCGTAAGCAATGTTCTGAACAGCATTGTGAACTTCCTGCCAAATGTGTTTGTCGCTATCCTGGTACTCTTCTTAGGCACCCTGCTGGCAGTCTTTGTGTCTGACCTTGTAAGAGGCGTAACCGCATCCGCTAATGTCGGTAATCCCAGTGTTTTCGCCGCCATTGCTCGCTACCTGATCATTGGCTTTGCCGCCCTTATCGCTCTGGAGCAATTGAATATTGCGCCTACATTGATCAATGAACTCTTCGGAGCCATCGTAGCTGGCGCGGCCCTGGCATTCGGTCTGGCATTTGGCCTGGGTGGTCGTGATGCGGCACAGCGTGTCCTTGCTCGTACCGAAGGTACCGTCAATGCATTTAGCAGCGCCGCCGCTGAAGGGAAACTCAACGTAAACACACGCCAGCCAGTCAGCGCTCCTGCTGACCCCTATGCACAGTCACAGGCGCCAGCTTATAACCCACAGGTTCAACAGCAGCAGCAGGCGCCAGCTTACAATCCTCCAGTGCAGCAGCAGCAGGTGCCAGCTTATAACCCACAGGTTCAACAACAGCAGGCGCCAGCTTATAATCCTCCAGTTCAACAGCAGCAGCAGGCGCCAGCTTACAATCCTTCAGTTCAACAGCAACAGGCGCCAGCTTACAATCCCCAACAGCAGGATGCCCAATCATATGAGAGTCCCACTCAGCGCATCTCACCGAACGACGCGTCACGTCAGGTACCACCATATGATCAACAGCGCTAAAGATCAACGTGTGTTGACTGTTTTTAGCTAAAAAGAGGATATCGGGTATCATCATACCTGATATCTTCTTTTATTGTGAAAGGAAAGTTATGGCTGATTTAAATAATTCAGACGCGATAAAAGCCTGGTCTAGGATGCCTGAAGAAATTATTGAGGGATTTGGCGAGGAAGGGGATGCGACACGCAAGCATTTGTTAAATCCGGTGGTTTTTTCTTTACTGGGAGAGGTGCGTGGTAAGGCTATTCTGGATGCTGGTTGTGGGCAGGGGTATCTTTGCCGCTTGCTGGCGAAACGAGGTGCCAGTATGACTGGCGTCGAGCCTGCGGATGGCTGGTATACCTATGCGTGCCAGCGAGAAGAACATGAAGGGCTTGGTATTGACTATCTTCAGGCGGATCTCTCCTCGGTGCCTGTGCCGGCAGAGAAATTTGATTACGTGATTGCCAACATGGTCCTGATGGATATTCCTGCTTATCTGCCTGCTCTACGAACATGCATCACCGCACTTAAGCCAGGCGGTGGATTCATTATTTCCCTTTTGCACCCCTGTTTTGAAGAGCCAGGTTCAGCCTGGAATGACAAGGGATATGTTGAGACACGGGATTACTTTCAGGAAAGGACCGTGAAACAAACATATGGGCATTTTGTGCATCGTCCATTAAGCTTTTATCTGAATAGTCTTATTCAGGAAGGCTGTGCCATTCAGCAGTTTATCGAACCTCAACTGGATCAGGCGACAGCCCAGCAACTTCAAGCCCAGCGCTACTATTATGTTCCCGGCTACCTTGTGATTTATGCGACACGGCTAGCTGTATAATTTTATTGTATTGCTCCCTTATGCTTGTGTGAGCTGTTTGCGCATACGTATAATCAGGATTCCGCCTATGAGCAGCCAGGTGCCGACGATTACAGGTACAAAGACGAGTGGGGCTGGTCCTGGTGAAATAAAGGCGGCAATAAATATGGCTGCCATTAACATTGTACTGATAATAGGGATGAGTCCATGGCGTACTAGATGAAACTGACCACGGCGTTGACGTCTGAAGAAACGGATGCAGGCGATATTTACCAGGATATAGATTGGTAGGATTAACAGGGCGTCGAGTGTGCCCAGCAATGAGAAGGCCGTGATTGGCGTTAACAAGATACCCAGGGGAATCCCACAAATCAAGGCGAAGACGCAGAGCAGGGTGATCGCACCGATAGGCGTCTGGTGTATGGGATGGGCCAGAGCGGTCCAGCGTGGGAGCAGGCCATCGCGTCCGACGGTATAGATAATGCGTGCGCCGCCGTTGATAATTGCCAGGGCAGCACTAAAAAATGAGAGGGTGCCAGCCAGATCGATGATACTGGCGAAAATACTCCCGCTAAAATGCCGTCCAATGGTATCAAAAGGCGCAGGATCATTGGCATAGCCGGTCGCCATCTGCTGGATGCCATAGCCGATGGTGGCTGCGTAGGCCATCAGGATATAAAAGATACCCACGACCAGCATGGAACCAAATACCGCACGTGGTATATTCTTATGTGGATCAGCGGTCTCCTCTCCCAATGTAGCTGCGGTTTCAAAGCCAATAAAACTCAGTACCGCTAGAATAATACCTACAGTTAGATCTCCGCCTTTAGGAACCTGACTGACACTGAATGGCGCCAGGCTTAATCCTCCCTGATTACCCACATGGAAAAAAACCAGGGCAGCCAGGATCAGGCAGATGCCCATTTCAAAGACCAGCAATGTCATGTCAACCTGTAGCGATTGACGAATACCTGTATAGCAGAGGGCAAAGACGATGCCAACGGCCAGCACAAACCAGAAGATCCAATTGATATTCAGGCCAAACCAGCGTGACACCAGAACCTGGATATTGGCACTCATCAGCACAAAAGAGTAGGGGGCTCCAACGGCTACGGCGGCCAATCCCAACCAGCCAGTGAGAAAGCCCCAGGCAGGATTGAGCCCTTCACGCACATAGGTATAGGCTGAGCCACTGGAAGGAAGTTCACGAGATAATTCACTATATTGATTGGCAACCAGTAGCGCGACGATAAAACCAATGACATAGCAGAGAGGAATTGCCGCCCCGACTAGTCCAGCCTGGGGAATAGTATTAAAGAAGATCGAGGCCGCCGGCGACATCACCGCGACCGAGATTACTACCGCATGGCGCAGACCTAAAAAGCCTTTGCCAAGGGTAGATCCTGCGGACCGGACTGGAACAGGAGACGATGCATCATTCATAAGTGCACTCCTATATAGATATAGAGCATAGATATTAAGAGGATTGAGACTCTGTGCTGTCCTTTAATGCTGTAGCTTGAAAAGAGTGGCTGCTAGGAAGCGTCTCAATAGCAAATAAGCGTTGTAGATAGTCATTAAGAAAAAGTCCGTGTGGATCAAGTTCTGCGCGGATACGTTTGAAGTCATCCCAGCGTGGATAAAGTTGTGCCAGACTGGAGCCGTTCTGCGTATGCATCTTTCCCCAATGCGGTCGGCCCTGATAGCGTTTGAAGATCTCCTCAATCTGTTGAAAATACTCGCGATACGGCATGCCTCGGTACATATGTACCGCGATATAGGCTGAAGGGCGTTGATAGGCGGGACTCAGCCAGATATCATCTTCATGCACAAAACGACATTCAACGGGAAAATGCACACGGGTCTGCTGGCGTGTAATACTCTCTTTAATCTCAGCCAGTACAGTGGAAAAATGTTCAGCCGGAATATTGTATTCCATCTCTTGAAAGCGCACCATGCGTGGTGTGGCATATAAACGGTGACTATAATCTACCTCTTTGACCGACGCAACACCCAGCGCCGAAATATGGCTGATAGATTTTGATGCTGAAGGGAACAGGCGACAACTCTCAGAAAGCAGCCAGTAGAGTCCATTCTCTAGCACTACCTTATTAAAGCGGCCCCACAGATTACTCCCCGTCACTGTCGCCGTTGTTTCATTTAAAAACTTGGTCTGTACGGCCTCGGTATGCGGGAACCAGTAAAACTCAAAGTGATTATTCTTATTCTTATAGTCTTCAATTTGTGCCAGACAGGAGCTGAGCGTTTCACGTCGGCTTTCAAAATGAAGCTTTTTAGCGGGGACGACGCGTAGTTTTACTTTGACGATGATCCCGAGCATACCCAGGGAGACCTGGGCGGCTTTGAAGATCTCTGGATGCTGTTCATTTGAGCACTCAAGGATCTCTCCATTGGCCGTTATCAATGTGAAGCCCTCGATCTGGGTAGATAGGGAGCCAAACTGGATGCCTGTCCCATGGGTGCCAGTGCTGATGGCGCCGGCGATACTCTGCACATCAATATCACCCAGATTTTCTTGCGCCATCCCCTGAGCCAGTAAGTCCGCGCCTAACCTTTTGAGTCGTGTTCCAGCCAGGACTATGGCGGTGCTACTTGCGGCATCTACCGACTCAATGCCTTGAAGCTTATCCAGAGATAACAAAATATCATTGGTTTTCACCAGGGGCGTAAAAGAATGTCCTGCCCCTACCACACGCACATGGCGTCCTGCGCGGTTATAGCTGCCAATCAAGCGGGCAAGCTCCTCGATGCTCGATGGTTGTACGAATTGACGAACGTGGGATTGGATAGAGCCAGACCAGTTGTGCCAGTTGTATGTTTTTTCTAGCGCCATAAGATGAGCATCTCCTCAATTAAAATGTGTGGGCGGTACTGAAATAGTTGTCATCCTGGTGTTATAGAAAGCATTGTCCATCGCCACGATAGGTCGAAATTTCGTCGACTATGGTGCCATTGGTGACCAGTAACAGGGTGCTAAAGCGTTCACAGAGTTCGCCAGCTTTACTGTGGCGCAGAAAGATGGGATCACCTGGTTTCAAGTTCAAAGGACCTGTGTAGTGAATAGGGGTCTGTACCTCGCCGGCCCCTTCTAAGGGTTCAAGGCGTGCTCCACCTGGGAGATAGGGTTGAGGTTGTTTGTCTTTCGCCGTGGCACCGGATGCGATATAGCCGCCGCCCAGACAGGTATAAATAGTGGGATGAGCCTGGCGCACGATCTCAATGGCAAAGCCAGCGGCGGGCTGATAACGGAAGTCCCGATAATTGTCAAAGAGGGCTGGTGCATAGAAGCCTGAGCCAACGGTGATCTCAGTTACGCCAGCCTCTGCGCGGGTAGTGTGGAGACTACCCGTTCCACCGCCATTTACGAAACGCAGTGGGGGAAGTTGATAACTCTCGATCAGCTTGAGCGCACCGGCCCTGCGTAGCGCAACCTCGCGAATCGAACGTTGCTTAAGATAGCGCACCAATCGATTTTTGGCCGCACTTTTGGGATAATGATCTCCCAGACCTGCAACCTGAGCCTCATAGCCCATAATTCCGGCCAGCACTACATGTGGGGCTGCGACAATACTGTTCAATACAGGACGTAACTGTTCCGCTGTTCGCAATGGACTACGCCAGACGCCAAAATGGAGTCCAGGCAAACTCAAGGCCATATCCAGGTCCAGACACACAGGAAGACACACATTATGCTGGCTGGCGACCTGCTCAATCTGTTGAATATGCTCAACACTGTCGATCATCAAGGTAATCTGAGCACCATCAGTAGTGGCCCGGGCCACGTCTGCTATATCTTGCGCATGCCAGGTTGGATAGCCAATCAGCAAATCTTGCAATCCCTGAGCTGCCAGATAGACTGCTTCACGGGCCGTAAAGCACATAATCCCCTGGAAACACGCATCGGCTGCCAGGATACGTTTTAAGACTGCGACACTACGGATGGACTTGGAGGCGATGCGTATCTTTTTGTCTCCAGCACGGCTGATGATCTGCTGGATGTTTTGCTCCAGCAGATCCAGATCCAAATAGGCAAACGGTAATCTACGGCCTGCGAAGACCTTTTTATAGTATTCATAGTCGCGTGCTATGGTGCTACGAGATGCCATGGGTGCGGGTGAATCTGTGGATATGTTCACTGGCAGGCTCCTTTACGCTATACTGCTGGCTAAGTGCTTCCTTGCTCAGCTTAAATAAAGCGTAACCTTTTAAAAAGGATAAGTCAAGGAAATGCCAGCAGAACCAACGTAGCGAGCCAAAAAATTACTTGATGCGTTTCCACTCGGCTAACTGACTACGCAATTCTGTCACTAATTGTTCTGGTAAGCCTACAAAGAGTCCCTGCCCGTTAGTATCAAGGATACGGTTCAGGAAGGTACGTTGATCCAGTTCGACCGTCCCGGTAACTTTGATAGGTGGTGGCCCTGGCACGATCCACAATTTACCATGGCGGGCCAACAATGCAAGTTCCTCCTGATATTGAGAGACTTTGAAGGCCAGTTGGATGATCATCGGGGCTGGTTGTTGCACCTCGATGCGTAATCCAATCTGCATTGTATGCTTGCCTGGATTCGCATACCACCAGGTACAGAGCGCCTCGCTCTCCTCCGACTGTTTTGTGGAAGACAATACAGCCAGGTCAGGTCGATCTGAAATATCTACCCAGATAACCTCGAAAATCTGTTGCTGTAGCTGCATCTGACTGATCTCATCTATCGGAAGCGCCTCTCGTCGTAATTCATCAATGCTGCGCTCTTCCATTTTTACCTTCTTTCTTTTATAGCAGGGACTTCTTGTAGAAGCTGGCCTAATTGTTTTAGACTGGTTTTGATGGCGACTTCAGACAAGGCTGCGTATCCCATCACAAGTGCCGCTGGAGCAGAGGGGGCTGGCTGGCAATAACTGTGCAAACCATAGAGCCCAATACTGCTGGAACTCGCTTGCGCAATAATTTTTTCTTCACTGATTGCATCTGGTAGCGTCACCACGACATGCAGCCCAGCCGCGATCCCTTGAATTGCTGCGCCTGGAATATGTTCGATGACAGATGTTACCAGAATATCACGTCGATTGCGATAGATTTGTCGCACACGACGTAAATGCCGGTCGAGCTGTCCGTCTGCCAATATCAGTGAAAATGTCAGCTGGTCCAGTACCGACGAGCTCAGGTCTGTGTAGCGTTTGGCCTCGATCATCTGAGGAAGGAGCCGATCAGGCACGATGAGCCAACCGATACGTAGAGCGGGCGCGAGCATTTTACTCACGGAACCGCCATAGATAACATGGTCTACATCCAGACCTTGCAAGGCTCCAACCGGAGCGCGATC
The DNA here is from genome assembly GCF_003967575.1 of Dictyobacter alpinus. NCBI lineage: Bacteria > Bacillati > Chloroflexota > Ktedonobacteria > Ktedonobacterales > Dictyobacteraceae > Dictyobacter > Dictyobacter alpinus. The sequence goes on along the minus strand of NZ_BIFT01000002.1, from coordinate 1,176,915 downwards.
ATAGCGATATTCAGCATCATAATCATCTTCAATAATAAAGGCATCGTGTGTACGGGCCCAGTGCAATAATGCCTGTCGGCGCGCGGGTGAGAGCACCACACCTAGCGGAAATTGGTGCGCGGGTGTGATCAATACGGCCTGTGCATTTGACTGCATCAATGCATCTACCTGTATTCCCTCGGCATCCACAGGAATCCCTATTACTTCCAGACCGGCCTGACGAATTAAGGCGCGTTGCCCACTATGGGTTGGCTCTTCCATTGCCAGCCTGGTCAGACCGCGAGCTTTTAAGACCTGACACAGCAAGCTTAATCCCTGAGCAAACCCAGTTGTAAGGAGTAGATGGGCTGGATCTGTAATGGTGCCACGCGCCCGGCGTAAATATGCCGCGATTTCATGGCGTGCCTCTAGCGCACCGCGTGGATCTCCATAGTCGAGCAGGCTAGCAGGCGTTGTCTGTAACACCTGTCGCATCGCTGCCCCCCAGGCAGTACGCGGAAACAGCCTGGTATCTGGTATGCCAGGACGAAAATCATAGTGCATAGAGATTGGTAACTCTGATGTATCGGAGTTTGTTGCCGGATCATGTTTAGCCAGTATTGCGACCCTGGTGCCGGAGCGTGGTCGACTGGTTAGATAACCTTCCGCGATCAGTTGCTCGTATGCCTCCACGATGACATTGCGCGAGACAGCCAGATCGTGAGCTAACAGACGGGAGGCCGGCAAGCAGGATTCAGCGGCTAATGTGCCAGTCTGAATCGATGTTCGCAGACTGGTGATGATCTGTTGCGTGAGGGATTGGCCTGAGCCACGTTCAAGTGTAATCAACACGTCAGGTGAAAATGTGGCCTGTTTTTTGGGCATAGAATTGGTCCTTTCAAACTGACCAGATGCTGTTTACAGTATATACCAGGAAGCACATAAATTTCATCATGGTAAAAAGGGTGCTTGCAGAAAAGCTCCGCTATATGCTACACTGCTTTTTAATTCGTCGGGATCTTTGAACCGCACGAAGCATAGGGAGTTTGATGGATCACAATAGTTTACGCTCACAGAGCATTACCATTGGCGCGCAGCAACAAGGAAACCAGCCCGAGCGGAGGTCTGGTCTAGCGCGCATGCTCTTAACTCCCTGACAAAAAAGTAGTAGACGCTCTTATCGCCAGACCTTTTATGAAAGGTCTGGCGACTTTTTTTTGCGTCAGGGCACGTATGGTTTTATGAGGAGTGGAAAAGGCTATGGACACCAGTTTTTTTCTCAGAGGTTTATTCATAGGTCTTTCAGTGGCGGCCGTGGTAGGCCCAATGAGTATCTTATGCATCCAGCGCACACTACAAAGGGGTCTGCGCTATGGTTTGATTTCTGGACTCGGCGTGGCGAGCGCCGATGGTCTCTATGGCATGATTGCTGGTTTTAGCTTAACTGTCATTGCCACGTTCCTCATCAACCAGCAGACCTGGATTCGGATTGTGGGCGGTCTCTTCTTGATCTATCTCGGCGGCAAAACAGTTTTGACAAAGCCTGCTGAGAAGGCTGCGACAGCGACGGGAACGCCGAGTTTCGTGGGAGCCTACCTCTCTACCTTTTTACTTACCCTGACGAATCCACTCACAATTCTCTCGTTCGCCGCCATTTTCGCTGGATTGGGAGTGGGTAGCACGCAAAACAGTATTATGACTGCTCTCCTGGTTGTCATCGGTGTTTTTCTTGGCTCGACCTTCTGGTGGCTTCTGCTAATCAGTGGTGTCAGCTTGATACGAGACAGATTTACTTCACAATGGATGCTCTGGATTAATCGGATCTCAGGCATTGCCATTATCATCTTTGGCTTAGTGGCACTCTTTAGCCTCAAGAGATAGCTATCACGTGTCCATAACTGGGATGGATTAGCCTCGTGTATCAAAGAGTGTGGCATTGGGCTGAGTGGCGATGAGTTGGGTGCGCACTGTCTCGGTAATTGGGATGCCACTCAGTTCCAGGGCGCTAAAGAGGACACCAATAATGGGTTCGAATTGCGCTCGTGCAGGTTGAGCGTTGGGCGCTACCTGGCGGACGCGTTCGACAATGGTGTCTACTAGCTGTGATGACGTGTGACGAAAGACTCCACCGGCCAGGATCAGTGGAAATGGCCTCTGTGTGATGGCTACACGGCGGGCCGCAACGATTGCATAATCACCTAATGACCAGCCATGTTGTTGGATAATGCGGCGGGCCACCGTATCTCCTGCGTCCGCTTCATCGAGAAGAATGGGGGTCAGTCCGTCGATACGCGGTATATTTGACGTATGTTTTTCGCGTCTGGTCAGGGTATGTAAAACATCCTCAACCGTATCCAGACCAAAGTAGTTCAAGACACGGTTTGTCAGGATGGTTGGCTCTTCCAGACCAAGTTCAGCACGAACTACGGTATTGAGCACATTCTTGCTGAGATCGACGCTACCTTGCGTACCTTGCCAGAAACTGGCATGCCAGACTCGTCCACCGGGTCCGCGCGCACCGGTGGTACAACCAGTGCCGCAGACCACTGAGACTCCAATATTCTCAATTGAGCCTGCATGCAGGATGCCCAGGGCGTCGTTCTGGATAACAATCGTCTGACCAAAATGACGCTCTTGCATCGCGGCTTGTAGCAGGGCAAAATCCTCTGGCCAATCAGCGCCCGCCAGATTAAAAACTGACGTGAGCACTTGATCTAGCGTGATCTGTGCATGCTGTAGGGCCTGTGTGACGGCATCCGTGATATTGTTGATGGCCGTAGTGACCGCGGTTGCACTACGTGTAGAGGTGCTAAAGCTATGATAGATATCACCACAGCCACTCCGGCCGGACCCTATGATACGGCCATCCAGCGTGGCGATCAGCGCAATGGTTTTGGTATTGCCACCATCGACACCCAGAATATAAGGCATAGATATGCATCCTCTCTCCGCTAATAGCATGTGGTCTGTTCTATTGCTGACAGCTCGCTTGTGTTTTGAGTCGTTGTCCACGCAAAATGTTCGTACAGGAAAAGTTGTTTATGGGATTTCGTCCTCGTTGGGCCAGGCATCATGATCGGCGATAATGGTTATATTGGCTATTTGTTGTAGATAGGATGATGGGATCTCCTCTGTGACTGGTCCTTTGACGGTCTGCCAGAGAATCTCGCGTTTATGTGCGCCTGAGACCAGTAGGAATATGTGACGGGCCGCAAGAAGATGGTTCATGCCACAGGTCAAGGCCTGTTCAGGTACTGTTTGCTCGCCCCAATAAGCTGCGTTACTGGCTAGCGAGGCGGGTGTCAATGTAACCTGGCGTGTAGGATCGATACTTCGGGTTGGTGGCTCATTAAAGCCCAGATGCCCATTTGGTCCTAGCCCCAGTATAGCCAGCTCAAAGCCTCCGGCGGCGTGAACCGCCCGGTCATAATCTCGACAGGCGGCGGCTGTATCGTCGAGGTCACCGCGTAGACGTGTGATACTTGCCGCAGGTAGCTGAAGGGGATCAAGGAATGCTCGTTTGCTCCATCCATACAGAGAACGGGGATCATCTGCGGCCACTCCCACATATTCATCTAATTGAAAAGGTTGAAGAGAGGATACATTTATGTGTTCCTGCTGTACCAGTGAAGCCAGTTCCTGATAGGCTTGTAATGGTGTGTTGCCGGTCGCTACCACCAATGCAGCCGTGGGCTGCTGCTGGATGAGATCAGCGATCAATCTGGCAGCCTTCTGGCTCATCGTGGTATGATCTTTTGTCACAACGATATGCATAGTTGTATCTTTTCCTTTATTTCAGCAGGCGTGCTGGTAGATGTTCCTGGAGCGCGGCCGCCATCTCATCATAAATAGTTTCAGCTTTATGCAAGGAATGGACCAGCGGATTGCTGGCCAGTGCCTGAATGGCCTGTTTGCGATTCCCTGTCCAGGCCGCCTCGGCTGCCAGTGCCTGATATTCACCTAGCATCTTGACCAGGCCACGCACCTGTCGAGGGAGATGTCCCTGGACCAAAGGTGTAATGCCGCTACGATCCACAAAACCAGGCATCTCCACCACCAGATCATCAGGAAAATCTGCGAGTGCTCCCCGATTGGGCATATTGACATACCAGATCTCCTTGCGATCATTGTAGATGGCATCCATCACATCAATGGCCAGTTCCAATTCATGGATGCCGCCACGTGAACGTTCAGGATCCAGTTCAGGCACAGCGCTCTCGGCTTGTTCGCGATAGTGTTGCCAATAATCGTCGACATTGGCCATGATATCCTGTGAACGCGTGGTGGGTTTCTGTTGCAGTTCTGCCAGAATTTCGTCTTTATAATAATAATACTGGAAATAATTGTTGGGTAAGGAATCCATGGTGCACGCCAGTTCAAGCATACGTAGCGTCTGGTAGGGAACGCTATTATCCGCGCGCATGCGCTCATAGGCTGCTTGCAACAGGGGCATGAAATCCTGTCCTTTATACTGATGGCGAATCGACCATGAGCCATGGTTTAAACCGATGGAGACCGCGTCCAATTCGGCTGGTTCTATTCCCGCCAGGCGTGCATAGCGGTCATTAAACATGATTGGACCCTCACAGAATGAATATGTTTCGATCTGTGTATGATGTGTTATTGCCTCGGAGACAAGATTGATGGGATTGGTATAGTTGAACAGGATCGCATGGGGACAGATCTCTTCCATGTCCTGGATAATATCCTTCATGACATGGATGCTGCGCAGCGCCATAAAAAAGCCGCCTGGTCCCTGAGTTTCCTGGCCGATGACGCCATGTTTTAAAGGGATACTTTCATCCAGATACCGGGCCTCAAAGCCCCCAGGCCGATAACTGGTGAGGACCGCATTACAGCCCTGGAGTCCCGCGCGCCGATCTGTGGTGGCTGTAACCGTGATATCCAATCCCCTGGCACGAGCCATCTTCTGGGCTATCTTTTGGACAATCTGTAGCCGTTCTGCATTAAGATCAATCAGCACGACTTCAGATCCATCAAAATTTTCGCCCTGATGAATAAATGAAGCCATTGTTCCAGCCCCACGCGTACTACCACCACCAATATAAGCTAGCTTGATACGAGCCATTATCAACTCCCTCCTGTATGAGAAAACGCCAACTTTGCGGATTATCTTTGCTGAGATCCAGTGTTTATTGAATCCAATGCAACTATCGTCGAAGGATAGAATGTCATATGTTGCTTTTCTGGTTATATATTAACATATGTAAATTGATCGGGCAGCAGAATCTCAACTTAGAGCGCAATGCCCGCTGATATCAGCCATGGATGAGTGTGGATCTTCTGGGCTAGCATGTGAGTACAGGTAAGTAGTATATATATAATAGGCAATGTTGCTTTTTTGAGTGAGAAAGGAAAAATCATGGCTACAGTGCGAGAGGAAACTTTTCGTCTGCTGCGTTCGCTAGGAATGACGACTATTTTTGGCAATCCTGGTTCGACTGAACTGCCATTTTTGCGCGATTATCCACAGGATTTTCGCTATGTGTTGGGATTACAGGAAGCCTCTGTGGTCGCGATGGCGGATGGATATGCTCAGGCTAGCGGGCAGGCGGCATTCGTTAATCTACATACCGCGCCCGGTGTGGGTAATGCTATGGGAAGTATTGTGACCGCTTTTTGTCAGCATACCCCACTAGTGATTACGGCGGGACAACAGGTGCGCCCGATGATGGCATTGGAGCCGTTACTTTTTGCCCGTGAAGCTACCGAACTACCAAAGCCATATGTGAAGTGGAGTTATGAGCCAGCACGTGCACAGGATGTGCCGGCCGCGATTGCGCGTGCGTATTATATTGCCTGCCAGCAGCCACGCGGACCCGTGTTCCTCTCTATCCCCATGGATGATTGGGATGTTGAGGTTGAGCCGCTTGCCGTGCGCGAGGTCAGTCTGCGTACTGCTCCGGATCCGGCGGACCTGCAAGCGGTGGCGAAGCAATTACAGGATAGTCAGAAGTTAGCGCTGGTAGTAGGTGCCGAGGCTGATCGAGATAATGCCTGGGAAGCGCTGATCGCCTTAGCTGAACGTACCCATGCGGCTGTCTGGCGGGCTCCGCTGTCGCCAAGGGTTGGTTTTCCTGATAACCATCCTTTCTTCCAGGGTGATCTACCACCGGTGACTAAGATGGTCAGTGATAAACTGGCTGACTATGATACCGTGCTGGTCGTGGGTGCACCTGTCTTTCACTATTATCCATATGTGCCCGGTGCCATCATCAAGGAGGGTACAAAAGTAATCCATATCAGCAATGATCCTGATGAAGCCGCTCGTATCCAGGTTGGCTGGAGTCTGGTGGGCAATATTGCTCTAACTATTGAGCAATTGTTGCCGCTGCTCTCCGCCTCCGAGCACGTCAAGCCAGCGGTGCGCCCGCAACCAAAGATACCAGTGGCCCAGACACCTATCCCGCCAGCCTTTGTGATGCATACGCTCAGTCAGGTATTGCCAGAGGATGTCGTAGTGCTCGATGAATCTCCCTCCACCGCTGGTATTTTGCGTAAGTATATCCAGGCCACACAGCCAGGAAGTTTCTATTTGACCGGTAGTGGTGGACTTGGTTTCGCTATGCCAGCGGCGATAGGGGTAAAGCTGGCTCTGCCTCAGAGGCCAGTGGTTGCCGTGCTAGGAGATGGATCAAGCATGTACTCGATCCAGTCCTTATGGACAGCGGCCCAGTTGAAGTTACCTGTGCTCTTTGTGATCCTGCGCAACAACACCTATGCGATCCTGAAAGCCTTTGCCCAATTTGAAAAAGTTGGCGAACAGATCCCTGGTCTGGACCTACCAGATCTCGATATCATCAAACTGGCCGAAGGCTTTGGCTGTCATGCCCAAAGGATCACCCGGCCTGAGGAACTGGCGCCAACCATCCAACACCTCCTTCAAGGGAATACGCCATCAGTGCTGGAGGTAGTAGTAGATCCCAATGGTTCATCTTTATTGTAGGCTGACCCACCTGGCCTGTCAGTGTTTTTGTGATAGTTGGATACAATGTGTGATATAAGTAGCGTTTATCCATCAGGAACTTTAATAGAACAGCAGGAGGAACACCTGATGTTTTCCTCCTGCTGGCACTTTTCTCACCAAATATGAAGCACGACCGCAAGCAGACAAGCCCCGGAGTCCCCAACACATTTGGCACATTTAGCATAAAAGGCGTCATGAGCGTGGTTCTATGTGAACGAAGAGACCTCCTTTGGGGCGCAGAGTCACTAATTGCTCGGCGATGACCTGGCTATTGGGCAAAGGATATACGCGGTAGCGCTGGGCTATAGTGGCCAGGATGAGCGTGGCCTCCATCAGGGCGAAGTTGTTTCCGATACATTGGCGTGGTCCACCGCTGAAAGGGAAGTAGGCAAATTGTGGTCGGCCTGCCGAGCGTTCAGCGGTAAAGCGCTCTGGGTCAAACTGCTCGGGATGCTCCCAGTACGCAGGATGGCGATGCACAACATATGAGCTGGCAACCATATTGGCTTTAGCGGGAATACGGTAACCACAGATCTCGTCATCTGCGATACAGGTGCGGGGAACACCGGTAGTGGGTGGATAGAGACGCATGGTCTCGTCAATGATCATACGCGTGTAGGCCAGCTTCGGTAGGTCTTCAAAGGTAGGGGTATGTCCGCTGAGCGTGCTCTCGATCTCTTCATGCATACGCCGTTCGGACTCAGGATTTTGTGAGAGCAGATACCAGGCCCAGGTAAGCGTGGTTGCTGTCGTCTCGTGTCCAGCCAGCAACATGGTCATGATTTCGTCGTGGAGCTGCTTATCGCTCATGCCCTCGTCAGTATCACCATCACGTGCCTGGAGGAACATGGAGAGCAGGTCGCCCTTATCCTCGTTCGAATTCCGCCGCTCCGCGATCAGTTTATAGACAAAGCGATTCAGTTGTCCGCGTGCCTCCTGATACTCACGGTTCCGCCTGGTGGGTACAAAGAGTGGAGGCATAATATGAGAGAGGCTGTGCTGGAGATAGCCAAGGGTGCTCCCAAATGCGGCGCCAATCTGATCGGCATCCTGTGTGACATCGATGCTGAACAGGGCCTCCGCGACAATCTGGAGGGTAATCCTCATCATCTCATGCAGAAGCTCGAAGCTTTCTTGCCTGTTTTCGTATTCTTGCCAACGCTGGACCGTCTGGTCTGCGGCACGGGTCATCATAGGTGCCAGAGCGGCGATCCGCTGGCGGTGGAAGGCGGGCTGCGCTAGGCGGCGCTGGCGCAGCCAGGATGGTCCATCGATGGTGAGCAGACCGTCATTTCCCAGTAGCGACTCAAAGGTTTTATGCGCAGTGGCCCGTGCATAGTTCTGGCTATTGCGGCGTAACATGTAGTCAATCCCATCAGGATCCGAGATCATGTAGAGATAGATATTTCCCAGCGCGCGAAAACGCACAATGTCACCATACTCGCGGAACATACGCATAAACAGGCCCAGGCTATCTTTTTGTAGCTCGCGCATATGCCCACCAAAGGCCCCATCCTGGGGACCTGGCGCCTCTTTCAAGCTCACACCCTTCGTTTGTGTCATATATGTATCCTCTTCTCTCTTCCTATTCATTCCTGGAAGGTTGCTGTTTTTTGTAGGAGCCTGCCCTTTTCTCCTCATTCACAGCGTTCACTTCTACGAGAACGTCTCAGTTTACGCAGGCCCCTGTACTATTCTAGCAAGTGAGTTGAGGCGTGAGACCCTCCAAAGGAAGGGTTTTCAGGGCTGAAGTAGATGGAGCCGTTGAGCCTGGTGTACGATTCGGAGCCTGGTATGGACGCCGAGCTTGAGAGTCAGGTTTTTCAGGTGCCACTTGACGGTGTTCTGACCAGTGAAGAGCTGTTGTGCAATCTGCTGATTGGTCAGGCCCAGGGCCTGAAGGTGGAGCACTCCACGCACATACGGAGTCCGAAAAGCCATAGACCCTCCTCAATAAAAAGTTACCCATCTGATTGTACTCCAGCTGTGGGTAACTTTTGCAATCTCGATCATTCTTTGTCGGTCTCTGTAAAGATCTTTCAGATATTTTAAATTATGTGGTACAACACGTTTTTTTTGCACCACATAATTTAAAAAGGCGAGAGCGTCGACTCTCGCCTATGCGGAAGTGGTTTGTTTCTTCATGGGATGGGCGTCTGAAAAATTCTCTCCTGTTAGCGCTGGTGGGTTCCAGCCAGGAATGTATTGACTGCATCCATAAATTCAGCAAAATTGCTGCGATGGACATTATGTGAAGCGCCAGGAATCTCTATTGCTACGCTACCAACTGGTAAACGTTGTTGTACTTCTTGCCAGGCCGCCGCATCTAATGTGGATCCCTGGGCTGGATCTGCCCGTATAACCAGCGTTGGCGCTGTAAGCTTACTTAATAAGGGGAGCAACTCACCTTCAGCTTCAGTCTCGGCAAAAACGTTGATGATCGTCTCTTCACTGACTTTGCTGGCCGAATCAATTTTGCCGGCGATATCCTCTTCGGTCCAGTTTGGATTCTGGGTGCTTAAACGGACGCGTAACTCGTCGGCGGGAACTCCGATGTCACTGGTAAAGCGTGCCGCGCGCTTACGTGGGTCTCCATGACCGAAGTTATGGGCAAAATCCTCTAGAATAATGCGTGAGAAATGGATGATGGGTAATTCTTCATGGATGCCGCTGGCAAGCACGAGTGCGGTGGCCCCGCCCCAGGAATGACCGATCAGGATAGGATCCTGTAGTTCGAGGGCCTGAATAAAATACGCAACATCACTGGCCGTTAAGTGTAATGTATAGCCTCCTGCTGTCGGCTTGATACTATCGCCATGCCCGCGCATATCCAGCGCAAATATACGATAGCGATCAGCCAGTGCCGCTCCCACGCGGATCCAACTCTGACTGGAACTGGTAATACCGTGGACTAATACACAGGCTGGTAATTCTCTATGTTCAGCGTTCCAACTTAAATAATGAAATTGGCCCGCAGGCAATGTAATGGTCTGAGATTGGGGAGTATTCGGCATATAAAATTTTCCCTTATGCTATTAAAAACGAGTAAACTACGCTGCTATCTCGAAGAAACAGACCAGCGAGCAGCAGTATAGCCGACGAACATTCTATAAAGGATATAACATAAAACCGAGCAATGTATAGAGCGCTCGGTCAATCTTTACATCTCTCTTTAGAATGGACGTCACTCTGATCGCTTCCTCGTTTGTCCACTATGTTTGCTGAAATGGATACGCCAGACATAGTCAGATGAACCATCACTCCTCTTGACTATTATTGTTCTACCAGAATATTTTTCCTTTAAAAGTGCTGTCACGTTTATATAAAATTCATAAAAATGATTTATTGCTTTTCATATAATTACACTATAAAGATTATGTAATGCAAAATTTGTAAGCTCACCGTCCTTCAGAGTGAAATGGGTTGTAAGGGCCAATAGATTCAACCTGGCGCCTCCTGATTGAGAGACATGCTCAAGAGGCGTGAGCGTATCCATGACCATCACTTGCTTTCTTGAATGATGGTTCTCCACTCAAAGGACGGAGAGCCAATTTGTATGGATGCTATAAGTAATAAATTTCGTTCTTGTTTGTTTAGCTATTTATTACTTGCTAAGATGATACGTTTGCAGAACGCAATTTCTGGTAATCACTGCATACTCCTGGAGCTAAAATGAAAACATCTCGTTACATACACAATTCTAGCGATAAATCAACGTGGGCACGAACAATCATCTGCATCGGAATAGTCCTGGTGGTGGTGTTGACTGGCCTGACTCCGCGTGAGGCTCTGGCCTCTGCTCAGAGCGTGCAGCGGCCTCATATGCAGGGTCAAAGGAATCCTGGCCACGCCGTTCCACTCCTGAACAATATGAAACCAATTGGGCCCACGCCCAAAGCGTTACTCTTACAACTGAATGTTGTCCTGAAATTTCGGGATGAGGTTGGTTTAGATACCTTGCTGGAGGCTCAAAATGATCCCACGTCTTCTCACTATCATCACTATCTGACTACGCAAGAATTTAATAGCCAGTTTGCGCCCACGCAGGCTACGGTCAATAAAGTTGTCCTTTATTTGCGTCAGCAAGGAATGCAGGTTACTGCTATCGCCCCGAACCATGTGCTGATTGATGCGTTAACCACTGTCGCTGGTGCTGAGAAGGCTTTTGCGCTCAATATCAATAACTATCAACTGAAGACGCGGGTTGTCTATGCTCCCGACGTTGATCCACTCCTTCCTGCTAATCTCGAAGATGATGTAAAATACGTTATTGGCTTAAATAATGTGGCCCTGGATCACCCTATTAACTTGCAACGGGGACTCAAGCAGTTGCATGCTCATCCAGGCCCCAAAGGCGGCTTTACGCCCGATGAACTGCGGACCGCTTATGATGTGACGCCATTACTCGCTGCGAAATGGGATGGGACAGGTCAAACGGTGGGGCTGCTAGAACTGGATGGCTATGATCCTACTGATATCGCGACCTATCGTCGACAGTACCAATTAGGCTCGCTCAACGTATCCAATGTACTGGTCGATGGTACGAGTAACACTCCCGGTACTACTGCGATTGAGGTGACGCTGGACATGGAAGCCATCTCGGCTATGGCGCCTGGGGCTGCGCAAAAAGTTTATATTGGCCCGAATACGGCCGCTGGCTTGAATGATACGTATAATCGTATTGTCACCGATAACATAGCGAAAGTGGTGAGTGTCAGTTGGGGCGAATGTGAATTAGCCAGTTCATCGGCACGATTGGATGCCCTGAATACGATCTTCAAGCAAGGAGCGGCTCAGGGACAAACATTTTTTGCGGCCAGTGGGGATGCGGGTGCCTATGATTGTACGGATAATGATGTTCAAAAGTTAGCGGTTGATTCGCCCGCCGATAATCCCTATGTGGTGGGTGTGGGTGGTACCACGCTGATCACTGGCTCCAATAAGGAATATCTCACTGAAATCGCCTGGGGTGGTTCCTTGTTTGGAGGGATCTTGCATTCGCCTGGAAGTGGTGGAGGTAAAAGTATACATTTCTTGCGTCCGAGCTATCAGAGTGGTTCCAATCTCACCGACCCCCAGCGTCTGGTTCCAGATGTTTCCGCCAATGCAGATCCCGCGACTGGTTATTCTATCTACTTCACGGGCGGAAAATCGAAAGGTGCCGGCTGGCAAGTGGTAGGAGGAACCAGTGCGGCGGCACCGCTGTGGGCCGGGATCGCGGTTGACATCAATCAGGCTCTGCTGGCAACCCACGTTTCGCCGCTCGGCCATGCACTACCTGCGCTTTACCGCCTCTATAACACGCCCCAGGTTCATCCTCCCTATCATGATGTCACCAAAGGTTCAAATCTATTTTATCAAGCTGGCCCTGATTACGATCTAGCGACCGGCGTTGGAACGCCAGATGCCTGGAACATTATGCGTGATCTCCAGAGCTCGCCAGGATTAACGACGCAATTGTTGCGTAATGGAGGCTTTGAGTCTGGACAATCTTCCTGGCAGGAACACTCAAACGGGGGCTTTAAACTTATCAGCACCGCCAATCCCCATACGGGCAAATATGCGGCGTATTTGTGCAGTTATCCTGATTGTCATGATTTGATTACGCAAACCACAGCAATACCTTTATTTGCCAGAAAGATAATGCTCAGTTACTGGATTTATATTGGTCGGGGTGATAACTCTACTACCTGTCAGGATAATCTCCAGGTCTTCTTGCGGACGGCAAAGGGCGAGCAGATTAGCCAGGTACAGAAGTTGTGCAATACGGATGCGAATGGCTGGATGCCTTATAGTTTTGATGTCACATCTTCCCTGGTAAAATATGCGGGCCAAACGATCCAACTCGTCTTTGAAGCCGCTGGTACCAGTGCTCCACGCTCGAACTTTTTCGTTGATGTGGATGATGTAAACCTGGCCAGTCTGTCAGTACCTCCAGGTATCACTACACAGATCATTCAGAATCCGAGTTTTAATGCTAGTAAAAGCTCGTGGCAAGAAACCTCCAAAGGTGGATATGAACTCGTAAGTACAAACAATCCACATTCATCTACATATAGTGCATATCTCTGTGGGTATGCCAATTGTGACGATACTATTGCGCAAACTGTGACTGTCCCGGCTTCCATCCTTGATGCTGTGTTGAGTTACTGGGTCTATATTGGAAGGGCTGATACTGCCACCGCCTGTACAGATACCTTACATGTTTTTGTCCGCCCATTGGTAACACCTGTTGCCAAAGCTACAGAAATTCAGAAATTATGCAATACGGATACCAATGGTTGGGTACAATATAGCTTTGATATCACCACTGCCTTGATTCCCTACCTCGGCAAGTCGGTACAGATCGGTTTTCAGGCTATAGGATCAAACGATCCACGCTCGAACTTTTTTGCTAATGTAGATGACGTGACATTGTATGTGACCCGTGCTTGATGCTGCCAGATACTCTACGAGCGGCATGAGCGTTGTTCCTCATTGCCGCTTGTATGTGATTCACTGTGCATGTTTGTATGGCAAGGTAATCAAGAGCACCCTTGAAACAGTAGCAGGCGTTTAGATCTGGATGGTGCCGAATTGATGTAGATGTTCATGAATCAGATTGGCTTTGATGAGGAGTTCGCGATTTTTCAGGATATACTCGGGCACACCATCGGCCAGAATGCGGCGATCTTCGCCCATCACGAGGATTCTCCTGGCGATGACCGGCACGATCTCAAGTTCGTGGGTAGTGGTGATCACTGTTTTGCCCGCTTCTCCCAGTTTGCGAATCAGGTTGACCAGTACCCATTTGGTGCGTGGATCCAGTGCGGCCGTTGGTTCATCAAGCAGGATAACCTCCGGCTTGAGAGAAAGTACCGAAGCAATCGCGGCGCGTTTCTTTTCACCGCCTGATAACTCAAATGGCGCACGTTGGGCAAGGTGCGTGATCTCCATCAACTCAAGGGCCTCATCGCAGCGCTCTTTTACTTCCCGCTGACTCAACCCCATCTGCAGTGGTCCAAAGGCTACATCATCAAAGACCGTCGCACTGAAAAGCTGAATATCGGGATCCTGAAAGACGAGTCCTATGGCTTGATGGAAACGAAAAGCCTCCTCTCCAACGGTAGCGGCCTGAATATCTTGTCCCAGGGCACGCATACTACCGGATGAAGGTGTGTAGATCCCGTCCAACAACTTTAGTAAGGTTGATTTGCCACTCCCATTAGCACCAAGCAGCACAACCTGTTCACCACGCTGAATAGTCAGATCAATTCCATCCAGGGCCAGTTGCCGACCATTATAGAGATAGCGCACATTCTGTAATTCAAAAATTGTTGTATCTGTATATGAAATAGCTTCAAAGCTCATCGGACATACCTTCCAATGAAAAAAATGATCAGGGCCAATATACATGAAATAAACAGCGCCAGCCAATCCTGCTGCGTCATTGTATAGGCATTATATGAGCGAACCTCGCCCTTGAAACCACGGGCCGCCATCGCTGCATACACATCATTGCTCATCTTAAAGGAGCGGTTCATCAGATGGCTCATGGAGCCGCTCACCCAACCGCGTTGTTCCTGTCCGCTACTCCTCCCAACGGTTCGACTCTTGCGAGCCTCAAACATTCCATTGGCCGAGTGCAGGAAGAGAAAGATATAACGATAGGTCATGGAGAGCAGCAGCACAAAGATTTGTGGCACATGCAAGGCCCGTAAACTTTTCAGGATATCTGCCCAGGGCGTCGTTAGAATTAAGAGTATCGCCAGTGAGACCGAGACGCCAACGCGGGCCACAAAAACAGCTCCGCTCAGCAGGCTGGAGAGCGATGGTCCAACGTGGAGCGCTCCCAGCGCAATATCAAAGAGACGAGGTCCACTGGTAAAGAAGATAGAAGGAATAATAACGATGCCAGCGAAAAAAGGAATTCCGATCCACACGCGGCGGATAAAGAAATCAAAAGGAACTTTACTCAAGCGGGCCAGCGCGAGCAGGACCAGATAGAGGCAGGCCAGCGCGATCAGCGAATTTGACAGACTGGCTGCGAGAACCAGTATCAGAAACATTGCCAGTTTGGCCCGTGGATCAATCCGTTGGAGCAAGCCATTTTTACGGCTATGCTCCTCGGTAAAGACGGCTTGTTCAATTGCACCGGCGATGCCAGCAATGGTCTTTTCAATCCAACCAAACTGTCGTTTGTATTCCTTGTGTGTTGCGCGTTGTTGTGAAGTTGTACTACTCATACTTGCTCGCTTGCTTCTTGTTGAGGCTTCGTATATTTGCTGAAGCGAGCCAGTAGAGCGGCCAGACCCCAGAAGATAGCACCAATCAATAAAATGCCAATCAAGCCG
Source organism: Dictyobacter alpinus (assembly GCF_003967575.1). NCBI lineage: Bacteria > Bacillati > Chloroflexota > Ktedonobacteria > Ktedonobacterales > Dictyobacteraceae > Dictyobacter > Dictyobacter alpinus. The sequence continues at coordinate 1,161,615 of NZ_BIFT01000002.1, read as the reverse complement.
CTGAGCTCATAGCCCAGTCCCTGTCTCCACATTGGCGCATTGGGATCACTAAAGAATGGGGCCTGTAGATTATAGCCGCTAAAAGGAGCACTCCAGACCCCTGAAAGCTGTTTTAATCCCTGAGGCATATAGCCGAAGGCCTGCTTGACATCGTCGGCACTTCCCTCTCCATAGGCAAAGCCAGGCGCAATCAGACCAATGGGGGCAAAGATCGCAATCGCCACAAAGGTGGTGCCTACTTGTCGCATGGATGCAGGTAACAGGAACCAGGCCAGCGGGATAGCGATGGCCGCGATAGCCAGGACAATCAAGAGCATCATGCCCACATCTGACCAGGCTACCTGCGACCAATCAGCGCCAAATAGATGTGCGACATTGCCACCGCCTGTAATCAAGCCAGCAATGAACAATAGAACCAGTGAGCCCATGAGGCCAATGGTGATCATTTGCCAGAGTGGCATCGCCAGTCTACGTCCTTCCGGAACAGTGGCATTTGTAATGGCACCCCGTAGAGCGGTGAGATATTGTGGATGGTTTTTCTGGATATAGGCCATACCCAGTGCTGTCACAAGGGCTTCTACCAGCGAGGCCCCAAAGGCATGCGAAAGGAGCATCGCCGGAATGGCAACTTCCATAGTATATGGACTATAAAGAGCATGACCACCGGACTGGAAGAGCAGCGGTTGCAGGCCTAACTCAATACCGACCGCCAGTGCGGCTGCTGTAATGCCTAGATAAGCACCAATGCCGGCCGCCCAGATGCGGCGCGTTGACAGCAGTGGCGTTTTGCCTGCAATGAGGCGATAGGCATAGTAGCCAGTAAAAGGCAGGATAATCCCCATATTCAAGCAATTGGCAAAAATCGCCAGCACACCACCATCCCCAAAGAAAAGGGCCTGGATAATTAAAGCGGTACTGATCCCGATCACGGCCGCCCATGGACCTAAAACGATCGCGATCAATGTACCACCCACCGCATGGGCCGTAGTACCTCCAGGAACCGGGATATTAAACATCATGATCGTAAAAGAGAAGGCCGCAAAAATTGCCAGCAGTGGAACCGTGCGTTGATTGAGCACCTTCTGGACTTTATTGACCGCTACCCCCCACATAGGGACCGTCGCTATCCCTGTACCTATCGAAAAAACCGGACTCAAATATCCGTCTGGAATGTGCATGTATTGCCTCCGTTGCTACTATCAGGCATCTCATTTCATCTTCCAGTCCTGCTACTTGAATACGGTAAATAGTGATTGGTTTCTTATCAAGGCACGCTGCAGGTGAAGGTGAAAATTCCTAGCTGTGAAACATTCCTTATTGCGAAACATTCGCAATAGTAAGTATACAATGGTCACCGTTAATAATGTAAGGGGAAATTACTTCTCTTTCTCTACACGTCTGCTCTTGTTGAGTAGACGTGTCTAATGACCTGATATTTATAGGTTTGCAAAATGCTCAATAGAAAAACGGTTATATTCCGGTTTATTTCTGGATAAAAATGATGTGTATTTTGTGCTTTGTTTCTAATTAAAGGTACTAATCCACCTGTAAAGCTCTTGACAATTGAAATATTTGGCTATAATCTTTATTTATTGACATTCTTGCTGAATGATTTTGTATGAAATTTCAGAAATATACCGAAAATAAACCGGAGCAAGGATGGCAGTGTATTCATGCAGGAGTCCTCGTAATGTATGCGAGAAAGAACAATCTGTTTCTTTCAGAAGACGAAATGAACAAGGAAAGTTCATAAGGAGCATGTATGAAACTTCGTATGTCCAGAGTCTTTGTACGTGGTGGCTTGTTGCTGTTATGTACCCTATTATTTATTCTGGTGCCAGCCTTAAGCGCGGCGGGAGAGGCCAGAGCAAGTAGTAATCCTGCTGGCATCCTGGATATTTTAAATTTGCATGTGCAGGGCAATCAGTTGTTGAATGGTCAGGGCAAATCACTGCGTTTATTAGGGGTGAACCGTTCAGGAACCGAGTATATGTGTGCCAGTAACGCTGGTATCTTTGATGGACCCAGTGATGCCGCCTCGGTAGATGCGATCGCCAGCTGGCACGTCAATACCGTCCGCGTCCCCCTCAATGAAGATTGCTGGCTGGGCATCAATGGCGTTCAGGCTGCCTATGGGGGAGTGAACTATCAAAAGGCTATTGTAAAGTATGTCCTCTTGCTTAATTCCCGTGGGATTATCCCGATCCTTGATTTGCATTGGACTGCTCCTGGCACAACTATCGCCATTGGACAAAAACCAATGACTGATAGAGATCACTCGCTGGCTTTCTGGAAGTCAGTCGCCAGTGTCTTCAAGTATGATCGATCAGTTATCTTTGATGTGTTTAATGAGCCGTATGTAAGTAACTGGGATTGTTGGAAGAACGGGAGTAGTGCCCCATCCACTGCTCCATGTAGTGATGCTGATTTCGCGGTTGCAGGCACGCAGAGTATGGTTGATACGATCCGCAGCACTGGTGCTAAAAACGTGATCATGCTCTCTGGCATCGGGTATGCGAACTGGGTTGGTGGCTGGTTAGATGCCATGCCTGCTGATCCCGCACACAACCTGATCGCATCGGTCCATATCTATAATTTCTCGGGTTGTAAGGACACAACCTGTTATGATCAGATCATCGGACCTGTAGCCGCACAAGTGCCAGTTGTGATGGGTGAGCTGGGTGAGAACGATTGTCAGCATGGTTTTGTTGATACTGCGATGAATTGGGCGGACCAGCACGGTGTTGGTTATCTGGGTTGGTCCTGGAGCACCTATGACTGCGGCTCTTTCCCCTCCTTAATCTCCAATTTTGATGGTACCCCAACCGAATTCGGACTCGGCTTTAAAAATCATCTGGCCGTGGTTGCCAATCAATAATTGCCGCACCTGATATAGTAAAAACAGAGAAAGGCCTGCTGCCGGTTTGCTGTTTGAACCGGTAGCAGGCCTTTCTCTGTTCTTGATTGCATCCACACGACATGATTTCTGGCTCAGTATGATCTCCAGATCCTTCGTTATACCGGGGAGTATGGTGATATAATGGGGGAAAATATTAGATCAGTTTAACATGGAGTAAAAAGAAAATATGTCCCAGGATCCAACTACGCCATTGACATTTATGGCTGTTCATGCGCATCCAGATGATGAAGTTTTTGGTACTGGCGGTACCTTTGCATATTATAATGAGCAAGGTGTACGCACAGTTCTGGTCACAGCTACATTGGGGGAAGAGGGCGAAATCGTTGATCCTGCATTAGATGAGCAGGCGAAAGCAGCGATGTTTCCCCGTCTGGGCGAGGTACGTCGAGAGGAGCTGAAGCAGGCTGTGGCGGCCCTGGATATCCAGGAGTCACGCTTATTAGGTTTCCGTGATTCCGGCATGGCCGGAAGGGATTCTAACCAGCATCCCGATAGCTTCCATCAAGCTAATTTTGCTGAAGCGGTCAAGCGCCTGGTGGCTCTTATCCGTGAGTTTAAGCCACAAGTTATTGTGACCTATGATGCCTTTGGCGGGTATGGCCATCCCGATCATATCCAGGCCAATCGTATTACCAATGCTGCTTTCGATGCGGCTGGCGAACCACGCTGCTATCCTGAACTGAACTTGCCCCCTTGGCAGCCCTCCAGACTGTATTATACAGCTATGCCACGCTCATTTATGGTGCAGGCCATGAAAGCCGCGCAAGAGTCTGGCGAGCCGGGTCCGTGGAATAATCCAGAGATGAACACAGCCATCATGGGCACGCCCGATGAGCAAATTAGTACGCGTATTGATGTGCGCAAGTATATCGACAAGAAAATCCAGGCACTGACCGCCCATAAGACGCAGATCGCACCTGACAATTTTGTCTTTACTCTGCCAGAAGAGCAGCGCAAGCAGATGCTGGGATATGAGCATTTTGTGCTGGTGCGTAGCGCTATTGCTTCCCATCATGGAGAGCTTGAACAGGAACTATTCACTAATCTGGCATAATACTTACCAACAAAAAAGGGATCCCCTCGCGATGAGAGGATCCCTTTTTTTGTTGGTAATAACCAGATTGTGACGGATTCGTGGATGCCTATGCCTGGATATTAGTCGTTGCAGCTACCCTGACCACCAAACCAGACAAAGCTTAATTGATTGTCATCACCAAACTGATTGCCGCCACCGGAATGATGACCACCACCGAAATGATGGTGGCGATGACCATGGTGGCGGTGGTGTTGATGCCCCCAGGACTGATAATTATCGAACTGATAACCGGTATTGTGTTCCTGGCCCTGGGAATGTGAACCGCAAGCACCGGTCACAGTCGAGAGATCAGCATCAGTTAATTCAAGTGCGCCAATGGAATTCTGAGAGGTTTTTGTGATATCAATATTCATTAGTTGGACGCCTTTCTGTGTATTCACACAACTATAAACATGCAATTCTGGTATCGTGCGTTCTTTTGTCAATTACAGAAAAAGATATGCATGCGTGAATATTCAAGTGTAAAAAGAAAATCTCACGTATATTTACGCACTACATTTTCTGCGTTACGCATTTGTTAGTTCACTTCATTTCGATACCTAAATCTATTATAAAAATGCTCAAAACAAACAAGCGGTAAAAACTTTGTTGAAAAATGGAAGAAAATTCATAATGTGGGGATAAATAGCTGTTCTTTGCGCCTTTTAATGAGAAGAAAATTCATAATTTTGTTTGGTGTGTAGTCAGCGTTGCCTTTTGTCGTGTTATTTGAGCTTGCATAGAAATATTCTTGGCGAATCTGACCAATTTCGAAAATTGGTGAAAAATGAATAAATCTTTAACTAACACCAAGTGCAAATTTTCCAAATACTCACTCAATGGGTCATCCCAAATTTTTGGAATAAAAGTCCAAAACCGGGGTGCAGGGGCGGAGCGCCCTGCCGGGGGTGCGAGGGTGTCCCCTCGAACCCCGGCAAGGGGCCGGCTGCCCCTTGCAACCTCGCTTCTCAGGCACATTGAGAAAAAGAGAACACCCGTTCTTAAAAATCGGGGTGACTCATGCAAGCGAGAGCCGCAGGCGCGAAGCGTGAGGGATAGCTGGCGAGATAAATATAGCAAGAGGATGGCAAAATCATGCCACCCTCTTGCTATTGTTCATTCAATGCGCTTTTAGCTAATGCAAAGGATTCTTAACTAAAACGTTAAATTAGCAGCTTGCGCAGCCATAGTAGCCATAGTTGTAGCCACCATCACAACCGAAGCCAAAGTCACCATCGCCATCGCAGCCATAGCCATAACCATAACCATAGCCAAAGCTCCATGGATCACCTCCGCAGTGGCCGCCGCCGTGGTGACCGTGGTGACCGTGGTGGCCACCGTGGTGGTTATGTTCACCATAGGCACCTGTAACTGTTGTGAGGGCTGCATCAGAGAGTTCAACGAACTGAGCATCGTTGCATGTGCTTGTAATGTTGCTATTCATGATTCTGGGTTACCTTTCTTTTTTATAAAAAACGATTGTATGTGGTACCTCAAGTGGTAAGGAATTGCGTTATGTCTTTTCATAAAGAATGATCATTCATACAAGCCCTGTACCCGATCCATTACCCCTCTTTGGGGAAGGTCGCCTTGCGAATTTGGATACCTGAATGCATTATAAAAAGCGCCAAAACAAGCATGCACTAAAAATGGTGAATGAAAATATAAAAATATTCATGGATATAGACAGATTATTGCTTATGTACTGTTATGTATGAATATTGCATTCATACATGGATTATCGAGGGGGGGTGTCTTCATCAGGTGAGGAGGCTTTTTTCAGCACAAAAATATCTTATTGGCTCTTTTTTGTAGCAATTTTCTGAAAGTGATAAAAGTGGATAAAATTTCACAAAAAAATCGTGATTTTTGGTGGAAGGGCCGATCAGGCCCTCCTGAACATCTCAGTTTATACCAGCCCTAACCTGTGGTGATTGTGCCGTCTGCGTTGACGCGAATGGTTACAGCGGTTAAGGGTCTGGTGGCAGGACCATGGGTGGCTGTGCCTGCCTGGGCTGGATCAAATACGGCTCCGTGTGCGGGACATATCAATGTTTGTGAGCCTGGGTCATAATTTACTTTCACTCCTTCGTGCGTACAGGCCGTTTCATAGGCTACAAAGTTGCCGCCTGCAAGATGAATCAGTGTGCTGGCCCCTCCACTTGCCGGATTGGTGAATTTTTTGGCCGTATTGGGATTCATGTTGGCGGTACCGATCACTGTACCAGTATGGGCTGGTGCGGGAGGGGTTGTGGGTACTGGTGGCTGGGTTGGCGCTACCTTTGGCTGTACTGCTGGTTGGGTATTCATAGGTTTTGGCGCTTTGGCTTTTTGAGCTACTTTTGTTGGTGGGGCAGTATTTTTGGTCGCGGGAGCGGTAGGATTCTTCACCGTCGCCAGGGGTGACGATGGTGCTAGTTGAGGACGAAATACATAGGCCATTCCTACGCCACCAAGGCCAAGTACAGCCGCCGTAGCCGCTCCACCAATGGCTAGCGTGGCTAAAGCCTGACGACGGCTCTTAGCAGGCTTAGCTGTCTTCTGACGCTGTAATGTACGTAAGGAACTGGCAGTGATGCCCTCGGCAAATGCAGAGGATGCCGAAGCATCTGTCTGCGTGGCTAGTTCCTGGTTGAGCCAGTCAAGCATACCACCGTTGTTTATAACGCTGGTCTGTTGATCTGGTCGTTGCGCGAAATGAGTGATAGGGGCATACAGTGCCTTTTCGAATGCTCTGGCCAGTTGATCCGCTGTTTGGATACGTTGGGATGGATCACGCTTTGTGGCTTGCTGGATCACAAGATCGATGTTTGGCGATATATCGGGTCGTTGGCTGGACGGTATAGGTATGTCAGCCTGCATCTGTTGTGGTATAGCATTCAGCGGATTGGCCGCTTTAAATGGAAGTTTGCCTATTAAAAGTTCATAGAGGAGCAAGCCAGTCGCATAGATATCGGCGCGTGCATCGGCTGGAGCCCCCGTAATCACCTCTGGCGCAAAATATTCTAGTCCAGCCAGTGGTGTGCTGGCGACACTTAAGAGATTGGGATAAGGCGAGGGAGCTGTTTCGATACCCTGTAACATACCAAGCCGGTTGAAACCAAAGCGCACCAGACGTATCTGTTGGTTTTCATCGAAAATAATATTCGCTGAACTAAGGGCGCCATGAGACACGCCCATTTTGTGGGCATAATCCAGGGCCGCTGCCACAGGTTTTAATACCTCTAATACCTGTTCTGGTGAGAAAGAGCCCTGGTGATTTAACAGGCGAGTAAGCGAATTACCTGCAATCAAGGGGGTAATAGCATAGGTATAGCCAGCGTGGTCACCCACATCGAGTATTGGCAAAATATGGGGATGTTTTAACTTGATGAGTACCGCCCCTTCTCGATAGAGTCGTTCTATAAAGCGTTTGCGTGCGCTCACCGTGAATGTTTCGGGAAGGAAAAAAAGTGTTAAAAGGACGGTACGATTTTGCGTTTGCTGCTGAGCTTGATAGACAGCATTCCACTGTCCTTGTCCGACGAGACGTTCTAATTTATAGGGACCAAACATCTGGCCAATGAATTGATCTCCCTGAATGGACGCTACCCGCATGCATTTTCCTCATAACTCTTTATAAATCGACTGTACCTTAGCGACCTGAGTAGAAGCGCTAACCGAAAACGTCTCCATAGGCCTAAATACATAGTAGAGAGAAAGTTTAGCCGCATGGGAAGGATGTGAATACGCGACGCAAACATCTCATGCTACAACATATGGCTGTTCGCTTTGAAGTTGCTCTCTAGGCCCTTTAGATGCGTATACCAAAATTCCCGCTACTTATTTCTTTCATCTAACATATACTTTAATTATACAGGACTTTCTATATACTTTCGTCTTTTAAAGAGAGATGCTGGCAAAAGAGTACTATTGATTGAAGCACTCTGGAAAAGTGTAGTATCTCAAGGGAAGATATATGTGTATTGCAATAATGTATTTGTAATGTAAATGCTATCATTATAGAAGGAGCAAGTATGCGATATTCCGGGTTGGCTACCGATTATGATGGAACGTTAGCTAAAGATGGGCAGGTAGGCGCACAAACGCTTGCTGCACTTGAAAGGGTGAAAGCGTCTGGCCGCAAGCTTATTTTGATTACTGGTCGCTTGTTGGAGGACCTTACTGGTGTTTTTCCGCAGGTGAAGCTTTTTGACTGGGTGGTTGCGGAGAATGGTGCTTTGCTTTATAGACCAGCCGATGGCATGCAGCGGTTGCTTGGAGAACCACCGAGTACCGAGTTTCTCAATGCGCTCAGGACGCGAGGCGTGCCTTTTGATTACGGACGGGTGATTGTTTCAACATCGCATCCATATGAAGTGGTGGCGGCGGAGGTTATTCGAGCATTGGGGCTTGAGCGCCAGGTAATTCTTAATAAAGGCGCGGTAATGATTTTGCCGAAGGCTGTGGATAAAGGAGTGGCGTTACGGGAAGTTGTGGGTGAGCTCAATATGTTGTTGCCTCAGATAGTTGGGTTTGGGGACGCTGAGAATGATCTGGCTTTTCTGACGCTTTGCGGCTGTGGCATTGCGGTTGCAAACGCCTTACCAGTTGTAAAAGAGGCGGCAGATTATATCACTCAGGCCAGTCGGGGTGAAGGTGTAATCGAAGGAATCGAGATGCTACTGGCTAAGGATTGAGGTTCTTTCGATTCTGGTTAGCATGCTTGCTTGAAACAATTTGCTGATCTCCTTGCGAGACTACAAAAGAACCTCAAAGGGATAACCAATATCCCTTTGAGGTTGTAGCTTTATGGTTGGGTTTTACGCCTGCCACTGCCATTCTACGATTTCGCGTGGATCTGAGCCATGATCCTCAATATATTTGCGATGTGCCTCCAGACGATACTCATAATCGCTCACACGTGCATTGGCTAATGCTGCTACCTTTGGATTATGGGCTGCCGCTTTGCGAATGGCCTGAATAACAATCTGGTAACGGCTGGTGCCATTACGCACATTCATATCGAATGGCGTTGTCGTGGTGCCTTCTTCTCGATAACCATTGATGCTTATGCGTCCAAGATTAGGGCGTCCAAATAGCAGTTGCTCAACCGCTGATGGATAGCCATGAAAATTGATAATTACCGGACGGTCAGGTGTGAAGAGGGCCTCGAACATTTGCTGGTCTAGACCGTGTGGATGCTCGGTGTTTTCCTGTAGTATGAACAGGTCTGTGACATTCACGACGCGGATGCGTAGTTCTGGCAACTCATCGCGTAAGATTTGCGCGGCCGCCATCACTTCCAGGGTGGTATTGTCGCCAATGCCCACCAGCACAATATCTGGATCAACACCATTGTCGGTACTTGCCCAGGGCCAGATTGAGGCGCCGGCGCGACAATGGGCGATGGCCTCATCCATCGATAACCATTGTGGCATGCGTTGCTTATTGGCAATAACCAGATTAACCTTATCTTCACTTTGCAGACAATGATCCATCGTCGAAACCAGACAATTCGCGTCCGGTGGAAGATAGACACGTGCGACCGCGGCTTTTTTATTCAGGATGGAATTGATAAAGCCAGGATTCTGGTGTGAGAAGCCGTTGTGCTCCTGCCTCCACAAGGTGGATGTCTCCAGGTAGTTTAACGATGGTACCGGTAGACGCCAGGCAAACTCTTTTGAAAGTTTTAAGAACTTGGCGAATTGATCCGTCATCGAGACGATGATATTTAAGAAGGCTTCATAGGATGGGAAGAGTCCATGGCGGCCGGTGAGAATATATCCTTGTAGCCAGGCTTCACAGTCATGTTCACTCAAGACTTCAATGACCTGACCACCCTGTGCAGCGACTTTTTCATTATGGGGTGGTACCGGCCATTCATATTCTCGAGGTTTGACATCCAGTACCGCACCTAACTTGTTCGATTGCAGTTCATCCGGACTAAAGATGCGGAAGAGGTGAGGATTGCGCTTAATAACTTCGCGTAAGTAGAGAGCCACTTGCTCCATCGCGCTGACATTGTTTCCTCCCCGGCGGGTGGGCATCCCACGATCTTCCTGCGCGGCAAAGTCTTGAATTGGCGGCAAATCTAAATCCCTGGCGATTTTTCCGCCATAGGTATGTGGATTACTACCCATTCTCTGATCTCCGATGGGACACAGATTGAGTAGTTCCTGGCGTGGTCGGCCCTGCTCATCAATAAGTTCTTCAACGCGATAAGAGCGCAGCCATTGCTCAAGTAACTTTAAATGCTCAGGATTCGACTGGGGATCTGTAATGGGTACCTGGTGTGAGCGGTATGAGCCAACGAGCGGCTCTCCATCCATCTCAGCGGGTGCGGTCATTCCTTTAGGGGTACGCAAAATGATCAGGGGCCACTTTGGCTTTTCTATGCGCTGACCAGAACGGGCCGCTTGCTGAATCGCTCTAATCTCCTGATAGCCCCAATCCATTGCACCATACAACTGGGCATCCAGGTCCGCATCTTCTCCACCCTCGACGAACTGCACTTTATAGCCGTAGCCAGTGAATAGCGAGAGCAATTCATCATCTTCCATCGTACCGTAGATAGTTGGATTGGAGATTTTGTAGCCATTGAGATGAAGAATTGGCAGGACTGCGCCTGACTCAACCGGATTGATGAATTTGTAGGAGTGCCAGGCTGTAGCGGTGGGACCCGTCTCTGCTTCTCCGTCACCAACGATGCAGGCGACAACCAGATCAGGATTATCCATAGCGGCACCAAACGCTGTAGCCAGGGCATAGCCCAGTTCACCACCCTCATGGATAGTACCGGGCACACCAGGATAAAGATGGCTGGGGAAGCCGCCGGGCCAGGAGAAGTTGCGTACAAAGGTATGTAAGCCTTTTTTATCGAAGGTCAGAGCAGGATAGTATTTGTTCAGCGTTCCTTCTAGATAAAGATTGGCTAAATTCGCGGGAGCGCCATGACCGGGTCCGGTGACCAGAAACATGTCCAGATTATTCTGTTTGATCAAGCGATTGAGGTGAGCATAAACAAGATTGATGCCTGGACTTGTTCCCCAGTGTCCCAGCAGCCGATCTTTAATATGCTCAGGTTTTAATGGCTCCTGCAGAAGCACATTATCGCGTAGATAGATTTGCGCCACCACCAGGTAATTAGTTAAGCGACGATAGCGGGCGATTTCATCTAGTTCATTGGTATGGGTTTTACGAATATCCCCTACCGCGATCTGTCTTTGTGTCGCTGGCTGGGTAATGTCTTTAACCATAAAAAAATCTCTCTTTTCGTATCACTCAACTGTAAGAAATACAAACAAACAGTTGCCTTACATTTCGCTATAGCCATTGTGTTCTGATGCACTCTTTACTGGTCTGTGCAGTATCAGAAGTACTCACAATCTGTACACGAAACTGTCGGATAAAAAAGGTACTCCCGTTTCATGATAGCGCGAGATCGAAAATTGGACAAAATAAAAGGGCGGATCGAGTACTCTCTTTAATCCGCCCTTGATAGTTTACCCTACTAAGAACTGGTGCCTTGATGGATGTGCTTGCTTAACTCTTTCTGGCTCTTTTTGTCCAGATGCGTTGAGAGATCTACACCACCACCAGTGGCGGCACCACTGGCATCATACAGGGAATCCTGGCTGACCGCGTCACCCTCATCACCTGTATCTGGCATGGTCACTTTATCATCTGTATCGGCCATTTCCTGCCGACGTTGATCCTGTTGCGCATGCTTCGAAATATGGTGAGTTTTCGCTTTTTTCTGTGGCTCGCTCATGGTAAATCCTTCCTCTTGTACTAGTACTACCCTTATAACACGATTGTAGACAGCAAAAAGAGCCTCATCCATTGCCCTGTAAACAAAGATAGATTGCCTGATCGCTCATGACCTTTCGTGCCTGTCGCACTCACTTCTTTTTCGTGTGTGAAATTGAGCGGTGGGTGCACCCACCGCTCAATTTCACACACGAAAAAGAGCTAGTACTGAAATATGTGTAGATAATGTTCTTAATATGCGTGGCTGTTAATAATGCCCTCTTTCATAAGCTCTTCGCGCAAACGTGCCTTAGCACGATTGAAATAGGTCTTGACCGTTGGTTCCGGTATGTTGAGAATGTGCCCAATTTCAGCAAAACGTAAATTTGATGTATAGCGCAAAATAACCACTGCCCGGGATTTGAGTGAGAGGGTGTTGATTGCATTTTGTAGGATTTCTTGTAGTTGCTTCTGTTCAACTACCTGATCGGCACTTAAACCGGTATCCGGTATGCTAAAAATACTTTCTTCGCTCTCCTCATCATCTAGCGGGGTACACTGCGAAAATGTGAAGGTAGTGCGAGCGCGTTTCGTGCGTAGCTCATCTATACAACAATTATGTGCAACTTTGAATAGCCAGGGTTTTAATGGTTTGTCCAGATTAATCGTTGGTAATGTGGTGTAGAAGCGTATAAATACGTCTTGTAATATATCGCCAGCCAGATCTGGATTATTGATAAACCTGGAGATAAAGCGAAAAAGCAAAGGAGTATAGTGTTGTACTAATATCTCAAAGGCGTTTTGATCGCCGTTCATGGCTTGTCGTGCTAATAATGCCTCTTGTACGTGTGTGTTCTGGTGGTGAGTTGCGTGTTGTTGCGTATACATAATGACTTTCCCTATTTCTCCCTACTAAATCAATTGGCTTCGCTTTCAGCGTATCATGTTCATATGGAACATTTCCATGGAATTTCTGGTAAGTAGCAGGGAGAAATAAAATTTTAAGCATATATTAATCAGGCTAAGTTTGGCCTTAGATATTGATGAGTTTACATTCCAGGATTGCAGTACTGGAGGTTGGAATGAAAATGTGCTGTATGGAAAGATTTTTAAAAGAACTTACGTATATAATGTGTTCGTATGTTTGACTATTTTGTTATTGCGTAAAATTAAGTAGAATGCATTTTATTGTTGTTTTCTATGAAGGGAGCAAAGTGATGCGCCTGGAGAACAAAGTAGCTTTAATTACCGGATCTGCTCGTGGCATGGGGCGAGCAGCGGCAGAACTATTCGCCCGTGAAGGGGCCAGCATTATTCTGACAGATATTGCAGAACAAGAAGGAGTTGAGACGGCTCAAAGTATTCAAGCCGCAGGTGGTAAGGCACTCTTTGTACCCGCCAACGTTGCCAGGGCGGCAGATGTCCAGCATCTGGTAGAGACAGGCGTCAGTACTTTTGGCGCGATCGATATCCTCTATAATAATGCGGGTATTATGCCAGCCGCGGATACCAGCGTGATTGAGACCAGTGAAGAGACCTGGGATCATATTATGGATGTGAATCTGAAAAGTACTTTCCTCTGTTGTAAATATACGTTACCTTATATGCAGCAGCAAAAAGGTGGATCAATCATTAACATCTCTTCAATGGTTGTTTTTCTCGGCTCTACGGTGCCTCAAGAGGCCTATGGCGTCTCTAAGAGCGGATTACTGGCCTTAACAAAATCCCTGGCGGTCCAGTATGGTCCCATGGGCATTCGTTGTAATGCCATCTGTCCCGGACCGATTAATACTGGTTTGCTTGATCATCTTTGGACCAGTGAGGAAGAGCGCAATCGTCGTCTTCAGCGTATCCCACTTGGTCGTTTTGGATTGATCAATGATATCATTTATTTTGCCTTATACCTGGCCTCAGACGAGTCCTCCTGGACAACTGGCACCTGGATGACGATCGACGGAGGCATATCCTCTAATTACTTCTAAGGTGTCCAGGATCGTTGCAGATAGGTACGGTACTCTACGTCAGGAAGAGCTCAATGTAGATGGGGCGTAGAGTCTCGATGGCTCCTGTTTTGTCTCCATGCTCTTAATTTGGCCTGTTTCACTATTGTTCTTCAAGTGGGGCAGAAGGTTTGCGATATTTGCGATCCCATTCGGCCTTCCTACGTTGTGTCTGGGCTTGTTCTGCCAGGTTTGTATACAGGTTTTCGCGCTCATGTTTGGTGGCTGAAGCTGACGAAAAAGGATGTTCCTCTGCATAATGGTCAAACCACCAGAGTTGCTCCTGCGCACGTTGCGCGATCAAGCTGAGGAGTTTGTCTGCTTGCAAGGAACTGGCGATATAAAATGCAGAGACCAGTGCATGGTATGAAGCTTCGAAGTGACCTTTGGCAAAGGTTTCACGATTAAGCGCCATGAGTTGATCATATATTTTCTCAATATCGTCATTGTCTTCGGTCTGAGACATACTAGTTTCCTTATGCTGCATAACTTATTTTATATTCCAGTTCTCTTAGTTTATTACAAAAGGGCAAGCCGAGGAAATAGTTTTTATGCTGGTTTGAGGATAAGAGAGGTAATGGTGGGGAGATGTTGCCGGAGCGATCCGGAAATACTATGTCCGGATCGCCTGGTTGGGGATTAGCCTGTGATGAGTGAGGAGGCTCCGTCGATCCAGATTTCAGTGCCAGTAATATGGCTGGAAGCATCTGAAAACAGGAAAAGCGCAAGTTGTCCGACTTGTTCCGATGTTGCCGCTTTCCCTTCACCCAGTGGAATACGGCCTTTTGGATAGTCAACGGGAAACTTGATACGGTCCAAATCTCGCTGCTGTGTATTGTCGTTGATTTCTGTATCAGTGGCGCCAGGACATATGACGTTGACGCGAATATTGTGTGGTGCCAGTTCTACTGCTAGCATCTTTGTCATGGCGACCTGACCGGCTTTGGTGACTGAATAGGCGGTGGCGCCAGTATTGCTGAATACACGCGTTCCATTTACGGATGCGGTGATTACGATAGCGCCACCCTGCTTCTTTAAATGTGGGACGCTATGTTTGATCGTCAGGAATGTGCCGGTGAGATTAGTATTGATGGTTTTTGACCAATCGGCCTCAGTGAGTTCTTCGATTGGTGCCCAGACGCCGTTGATACCGGCATTGGCGAACACAATATCCAGCCGCCCCCAGCGATCGATCGTCTGTTGGATGGCTTTTTGTAGCTGATCTTCCTGAGCAATATCAGCTGTGATTGGCAGCCCTTCTTTGCCATATTGGCGTATCTCGGCGGCCGTGGCTTCAATTTCTTCCGCTGTATGACTGATCAGCGTAACATTGGCCCCTTGTTGAGCCAACAAGACTGCTGTTGCTTTACCTATCCCCGAGCCTGCACCTGTTACCAGTGCTACTTTGCCGTTAAGATCCATTTTTCATTTCCTTTCTACATTTTACAGGATCAGTATTAAGATCTTATGTAAGGCACGAGCGAAACAAAAAAAGGTTTCACCTACTCTGGTTTATCGTCCATGTGATAACCAAACAAGGTACTGATGAAGTAGTGGTCGGCATTGGCAAAATTATAGAAAACATTGTTCTCAATGATATCGAATTTATTTAATGGTGCAAGTTGGCCATCAGGCATCATCGTGAAGTCCCGAAAAAATTGATGATCCAGTTTTCGTTCGCCCCATTTGCTGCCGGTGGTGACATCAATGGCATCGATGGCAGAGTTTACCACATGGCCCGCCAGTTTCATCATGGATGTTTCTTTTTCTAGAAATTCTTGCTGAATACTATGTGGTAGATTGGCCGTGACATTGATCTCGGCAGTCGCTTCCTGTACCTGATCTCCCAATCCTCTTTTGAGTGCCTCAACGCGATCAATCTGCCAGCGAGTCCCGACCAGACCGCGCGTATTACCATCGCCGCTAAAGGTAATTAAACCTTTTAAGCCAGTCATCGGGCGTTGAATGGTCGCATCAGCAGGCAGATCAGCGGGCAGACCTATATCTTGTTGAATCAATTTATCTACGCCGCGCTTTGTTTCTCTGGCTTGTAGACGGCTGATACGAGTGCTGGTTGAGGTTAAGCCCAGATCATAGTGAAAGCCAGTCGTTTCCAGGTAGCCTTGCTCATGATTCGGTAAGATAAAATCAAAGCTGGTATTAACTGCGACACGTTGATTGCGCCGCATCATCTTGCGCTCAACCATTGGAAGATGAACCGTACTGCGTGCTCGTACCGATAGATGTTTGGAGGAGACCAGATATTGATCCAGCCCGGCGCGTATCTGACCATTGGTCTCTTCATGACCATAGCGGAAAATGGTAATCTCATCACCAAAGACATCCTCAAGCAGTCTGGTCATGCCAACACTGGATTTACCAATCGCGCCAGCCTCTTGAAGATGCATGGTAAATGCGACACCATTGCGATGGGCCCGTTGTCTCATTGCTTTAAGGATATTAATAGTTGGAATATCTCCCCGCAGGAGTTGTCCTGCATTACCAGAGAAAACCATGACAGCCGGGACACTTTCGGTAGGATGTTCAATCGTTAATATACGACCTTTCGTATCCGATTTATTGATAAGCATAGAAGCAATAATCCTTTTAAGGTAACATGAAAAGGGCGACTCTTATCGCCCTCTACATACGTTATATCTTATTATGGCACGGTTTAGCCTGCTAAAGGAGATACTTTTTTATCATATTATGGCCACCAGAGACCAACCTCTAATACTGAACCTGCAACATTGAGTACCGTCTTATCTCCCCCCAGGTGATGGATGGCGGGGATGAGTGTCGTTAGTTCAATGAGTGCTTCCCGACGAGCCGTGCGTGCCAGTAGATGGAGTATCTCGCCCAGAATAGGATAAAGGATGCTGGCGTTCGATTGCTCGACCCATGCAGGAGCTTGTTTAAGTAATTGTATAACAACATGGGGATCATCTGTTTCGTGCATATGTCGGACAACTAACTCGAGTAGACGTAACCAGCCAGCCGGAGAGAGATCCGCCTGGAGTGCCGCAAGGACTTGATCTTGTTGCTGCGTACTGTGTAACGACCAGATTGCCTGTAACATCTGGTCATAAAGATCCTCTGGTAGGTTTGGCGCCAGATATGTCAGGTTCCATCCCTGCTCATCTTCATTGCTCAGGCGATCTAACAGATCTAGAATCTCAGCTGTTACCACGCCTCGCTGCTCATCTGAAAGGTGGGTTGTCAGTACTGTGATGGAACGGAGCCGTAACTGTTTTTCCCATCGATCCCCGATAAATCCCTCAACATATTGTTGGATCGATTGGGAATTGACAACAATCTGCAACATTGCCATACATTCCTCTACAGTAAGATAGCTGACCAGCACTTCAATGATCTCAAGTTGTTGTTCGGCAGAGTCTAAGCGCATTGCATCATATTGTATCTCTTTGAGCTGTTCCTCTGTTGCGTAAGGTAAGAACGCCTTGATTACCTGCATCCATTCAACCGTGCTCTTGATCTGACGTAGTTCAGTCCAGACATTATCTAGCATGCTTTGGGAAAGGTGAGGTATCAATGTTAGCAGTAAACGTGTTTGCAGGCTTTTTGAAGATAGCTTATATAAATAACGCTGGATTGACGCGAAAAAATCCTCTGAGAGATATGGAAGCAGTATATCAAGAGCATGTGGAAGTAGTCTTTCTAAAATATTGAGCAGCATATTTTCTTGTGGGATCGTTTCGATGGCTGTGAAAAACGCATAGAGTTCTGCTTCAGGAACGCGATCCGCCAGGCGCGCTAACATGCTCCAGTAAGAATAGGCGTGGAAAAGTTCGGGTAGCATGTCCCAGACTGGCTTAAAATAGCTTTCTGGTACATAAGGCGCGAGGATTGTTAATATTTCCGTCCTTATTTCAGAATTGTCTAGTATCTGCGCCCTCTCCCAGATACGCACAAACAGTGTCGCGGATAGATGCGGTGCTATGGTTCGTAAGAGCAAGGTGGACGGATTTTCTTCGGCGTTCGTTAAAATAGCGGACCAGAGTGAAGGGAAAAAATCATCCTGCATGCGTGGTATTAACAGGCGGAAAAGTTGTGTCTGTCTCCCCTGATTGGAAAGGGCGAGGACCGCTTCCCAGGCGCGGGTAAGGGATGCTGTAGGGATGCGGGGGATAAGCATCTCCAGCAGGTTGATGCGCCATTCAATATCCTGTGTGGCTAACGCTATTTCTAATAAGCGTGCAATTTCTGTTTGTGATGATACTTTGCTTCTATTGACCAGGATCTGGGTACGCCAGCGTGGATTTTGTAATTTGTGGGTTGCGTTGAGAAAAGCGACAAAATGTTCTTGTGATACATATGGTGCCATTTTTTCTAAGATCAGGGTTTGCGCGCCTTCGTTCTGCATGCCTACCACGATGTCCAGTACCTTTTGATCATTTGTTGAGGATATGTATGGTACAAAGGTGCGCAGGATAAGTGCCTGGTTTTTCTCCTCATGCATTGTTAGGCTGGCATCTAGCATGATGTGTGCTAATTCAGGTGACAGCTTTTCATGCAAGAAAGGTGTACAGGCTTGAATGAACTGAATGCGTGGCGCCGCATCCTTGATGAGTTGGAGTACCTGTAATATTTCCTGTATTCTTGTGGCTTGCTGTGCTTCTGGCAGTGTGGCGACCAGCGCTTCCAGTACCTGTGCGCGTTTTTCTGGTTCTTGCATATTACGGATGATGGCCAGGGCTGAGGATAAGAGCTCATCATGTAACTGTGGTGCCAGGGCCAGCAATACTTGTGCCTGATTGGCCTCATTAAAGAAGGCCTGTACCGTTTCTAGGGCTGTGGCAATACGCTCTAAAGGCAGGCGACCACCTAATTTTGTGAGAATATGGGTCTGCTCTTCTTCACTACGGCTTTGCCAGGCGATATTAAAGATTTCTGCGAGCATAAACTCAAACAAACGCGCCAGGGCGGTATCAGATAAACGTGGAGCGATCGCCAATAGCGTTTGCAGGCGTTTTTCAAGGTTGGGCATCACCTGGAACGAAGCGGACATATTAAACTGAGAGGTCACAAGCTTATCCTGGAGTGGTTCCTCCAACTCTGCCAGTAACCATACACGGTAGCCAGGATCCTTGATGGTCCAGATAACTTCCAGCAATTGAGGTAGTAATGATTCCGGGATGATGGGACCAAATTGCGCTAACAGCGTGGCCCGGTAGCCTTCATCCCAGGTGATAGTAGCCGCATCCAATACCGCTGCGAGCGCTTCTGTAGAGAGCCGTGGCAATAATGGCAGCAGCACATTTGTACGTGCCTCTTCACTTTTAAGCTTCAGGACGGCTTGTAAGAAAGGAGAGAGCAGGTCATCCGGCATATGTGGCATTAACGCAGCCAGGGCATTGGCCCGTACCCTTTCATCCCAGTGATAGTTGATCTCATCCAGGGCATACTGCAATTTATCCGTGGATAGAAATGGTGCCAGTTTTAGCAGCATCTCGATGCGATAATCAAGATCCTCGATATTTTTTTCCAGGGAAAGTGTCTCCTGCAAATACTCTGTTTTTAATCTGTCAGGCAGGTAGATAACCAGTTCTGTTAGTAAGCGCATCTGCGACAGACCATCTTCGATGGAACTGGCATGTTGTGAGATGGTTTGTAGTGCCTCTTCTGGTAGATGTGGAATGAACGCGAGTAGGGCCTGAATTCTATAGCGTTCCTCTTGTAATGCTTGTATATCTGCTAACAGCCGTGCCTGTAGACTGGCTGGCAGATAGGCCGCCAGTCCTTCATAGGCCAGGCCGCGATATTCTTGTTCCTCGATTGCCTCGGCCATCTCTAGAAGGTGTACCAGCAGGCGTGGATATGCTGCGCAGAAAGGAGCTATTTCAGCCAGCATGCCAGCGCGGTCAGCCTCGTCTTCAAAGCCTTGAATCACATCCAGAATTTGTAACAGCAGATCTTCTGGAAGCCCATAAGCCAGCGCAAGGAGCGCATCGAAACGCAGATAATCATCTTTGATCTCCATGGCAGTATCTAACGCTTCATGGAGAATATCTGTCCGTAGTGGTTCCTGCACATACGAGGCCAGACCCACCAGTTCCAGTGCCCTGGCTGCAAGATCATGTAGCAGGCGGATACAGGCCAGTCCCTGTGCCGGTGTCCATACGCCTGTTTTAACTGCCTCTAGCATCAGCCTGGGAGAGATGCTGTTGGTCATGCTATTGACGCTGACCTGGCAGAGCAGGCCGCGTATTTCGTCTCCAAGATAGGGAAGGGGCTCAGAACTGGATGCCGCCTCTTTATCTTCCAGCTCAGCCGCTTGTCGGGCCCGTTCAAC
Source organism: Dictyobacter alpinus (assembly GCF_003967575.1). NCBI lineage: Bacteria > Bacillati > Chloroflexota > Ktedonobacteria > Ktedonobacterales > Dictyobacteraceae > Dictyobacter > Dictyobacter alpinus. Next base: position 1,141,576 of record NZ_BIFT01000002.1, on the reverse strand, counting down.
ATCGCTCAAGAAACCAGATTGTGCCCGATCCAGCGTTTCCCAGGCTCGTCGCCAGCCATTGCTGACCAGTGAGAGAAGTGTCTCTGTACTGGCTTGCGCTCGGTCCAGGTGGGCTCCATAATACTGGATGATGTATGGTGAGGCAGCCTGTGGTGCCAATGTTTCTGTATTGAGTGCCGCGAGCGTTTGCTCGCCCCAGTTCAGGAAGCGCTGTTCAATGGCCTGTCGTTCTGCTGTGTTCAGGCGTTCCTCATAAAAATAGCTACCAAGTCGAGGATGGCTAAAGACATAACCTTGATGGACGCCATCGCCGGTGACAAAGCGTGCCAGCGGGGCCAGATGTGGCTCAATTTCTGCCTCACGAAAATTTTCCTGCTGTGCTGTCAGACTGACAAGGTCGCGTTTGCTTAATGGGCCTAGCGCACTGGCCAGAAGATTAAGCATTGTCTGCATGGTTGCTTCACGTTGCGGGGCCTCATCTTGCCAGAGTTGGCGTTGATCTTTCCACCAGAGCTCAAAATAGCCGCTCAGGCCAGGCTGAATGGAATGTAGATCGGTAGTCGTAAACTGCGATGTCTGCTCACCACGTTTCCATAAATCATCGACATAGAGGCGTACTAATAATGGGTCACCCTCGCTTAAACGATAGAGCTCAGAGATCATATCGATACGCTCACTTAAAAGATCCAATGGAAAACCCATTTGCGCGAGAACATTGGCGATACCAGGACGATCCAGTGGCATGAGCTCGAGTGTGCGGGCTAATCCTTGCTCGCCCCATCCCAGGCGTGCTAACCAGGCGCGGGTATCTTGATCATTGGCAAGTGAGCGGGCAGATACAACGATGCGTAGGCCCGGTGGTGGATTGGATGGGAAAAGCTGAGCGCCAGCACTCCAATCGGCCGCCTCATCCACGCCATCCAGCACCAGCAGGAGGCGCCGGCCTGCTGGCAGTGGGCGCATTAGATAAGCGGCCAACAATGAGCGCCAGACTTCCTCCGAGATATTAGGATCAGCCGGAATGTGTTCTCCATGCAGTGATGCCAGTAATGCGACCAGAGCAGGAAAGGTGACGCCTGCGAGATTCGTGCGAAAGCGGATGCTGACTGGAAAATATGCGATGGCCAGTTGCTGGCGAGCAAAGAGTTGCTGGCACCAGCGTAAAAGTAACGCTGATTTCCCGCGGCCCGCAGGAGCGGCAAGAAGCAGATATGGTTCGGCCCGTGGATCTTCAAGCCACCGATCCAGACTGGCAACGTCTTTTGTCCGCCCTCCAAATGGGACCGGTTGTTGTGGGTGACCCAGATATTCAAGCAGGAAATTTTTTACACGGGTCACCACATCCATTGGCAGATCGCGTAAACCTTGCGTAAAGGTGTTAATGAGATAGTTTGTATTGCTCTTCCCATCCTGCATCTTGAAATCCTTCTCTTGCGCTAAATATATACAAATAGTAAAGTTAGAAATACATATCAAAAATACAGTCCATTACTTAAATGCATCTCGTAAAGTGAAGTCTACCATAGAGTTTAATGGCTACGCAAGGACAAAGGGACGGAAAAAGCAGGCTGGATTTTGTTGGTGCTGATGATAAAATGCTACCTATTTTTAGCGGGTTTTGTCACCACTATGCATTGTAATACGTATCTGAGGGTAAACATAATCTATGTATTTTTGTGTGTCAGGTGATCCTGTTTTTTGCTAGCGTTTATGAGTTGTTTAAGTTCCAGCTGATAGAGGTACAACAAAGGGATTTCCAGTGAAGAAGCCAGAAACAAAACAGAACTATATTGATGGTTTTATTCATAATATACTTGGCTATGAAAAACTACGCCCAGGACAAGAAGATGCGTTGCGTTCTTTGCAGGAAGGCCACGATACATTAGCTATTATGCCAATCGGTTCGGGCAAATCCTTGATTTATCAGGCGGCCGGTGCTTTGATACCAGGTCCAACGATTGTTATCTCTCCCCTTATGTCCTTACGATACGATCAACTCCACTCGATTCAGGACCAGCACATCGGATCCGCGGCTGTGATTGATCCCTCGCAAAATCCGGCAGAAACCTCTCTTGCTTTTGAGCAATTTGAAGGTGGTCAGCTTGAATTTTTGTTTCTCGCTCCTGAACAATTCAATGATCCTAATATTCTTGAGCGCCTGCTAAACATGAAGCCCTCACTCTTTGTTGTTGATGAAGCCCATTGTATCAGCGAATGGAGCCATGATTTTCGGCCAGCCTATCTGGTGCTGGGTGCCATTATCGCATCCCTGGGTCATCCCAGAGTGCTTGCTTTAACGGCCACAGCCTCACTGCCGGTTCGTAACGAAATTATTGATCGTCTCGGTCTCCAGCAGCCTCGAATTGTTGTCAAAGGTTTTAATCGTCCCAACATCTGGCTCGGCGTAGAGTGCTTCCAGGATGAGGCAGAGAAAATGCAGGCATTACTCAAGCACGTGCAGGAAGCCCAGATGCCAGGAATCATTTATACGGCCACCCGAAAACAAGCCGAGTCCCTGACAAAAATGTTGCAAGCCAACGATCTTAAGGCGCAGTTTTACCACGCTGGACTCAAGGCCTACGACCGCAAGTATCGACAACGGGCCTTCATGGCTGACGAGATTGATATTATCGTTGCCACCACTGCCTTTGATATGGGCATCGACAAGTCCAATGTGCGCTTTGTCTTCCACTATACTATCAGCGACTCCGTGGATTCTTATTATCAAGAGTTTTGCCGCGCCGGATGCGATGGTGAGTCAGCCAGGGCCATCTTATTCTACATGTCCAGGGATTTCGGTGTGCGTCAGTATCTAGCCAGCGGTGGCTACATTAATACGGACCAGATTGCATTAGTTGTTGATGCCCTCCAGGCACATGCAGGGCCAGTAGATCAAGCTGCGTTAAGGGCCGAACTGAACCTCTCGCAAACAAAATTTACCCACATGATTACGCGTCTGGAAGAGATTGGTGCCATTACACTTTTGGAGGATGGCTCTATTCTGCTGACAAAGGATCAAGAAGATCTGAAATCAAGCATCATCGAAACCATGAGTAAGCAACAGGCACGGCGCCAATTTGAGCGCTCACGTATTGAAATGATCCGGGGGTATGCCGAGTGCGGTAGCTGTCGTCGTGCCTACCTGCTCAACTACTTTGGGGAGCCATTTGAAGGTTCATGCGGTTTCTGCGATGTCTGTGTCAGTCATCGGGAGCAACCCATACAACCAGACAGTATGCCTTTTCCAATTACCAGCCATGTACTCCATGCATTATGGGGAAAAGGCATGGTGTTGCGCTATGAAGATGATAAGATTGTAGTCCTGTTCGATACCGTCGGCAATAAATCCCTTTCGCTAGAAGTTATCAAGGAAAAAGGATTGCTCACGCCCATTTCCACATTTTATCAATAATCTCCTCGCGTAAATTCAAGCGCAGACACTTCTCTAATTTTTTCCTCAAAAGAGTTGCCATTCAGGAAAATCGCATAGAACATTGATTATGCTGATTTTAGGGTTGACAAGTAAAGCAGATCATTTGCTATAAATCAAATGATCTGCTTTACTTGTCAATCTTCCTCCTCATAAATACGTAAGCGAGTGCCGTAGACGTGAGGTGTTCGCAATCATGGGTAACTCTTCTTTTTATAATAGATCACATAATTAATGGTGTGAATAGAATACATTTTTATTCTTATACTGAAAACATGTCTTTTTATACTTCCTATTTGTCTTACTAGAGTCTTCTGTAATTTTTTTTGTATATTTGTAAATCCTCGTATTAATTAGTTCGAAAAGAGTATGGATAGTACTGTTATAAGACATGATAGACACGCATTTTCAGGTAAGGCGCGGGGCAGGCAAATAATTATACTATTAGCATAGTAGTGCGTGACAAGATTGAAATGATGAGCATTGTGGCTTCTCTCTTCTTTATTTGCAATCGTGCAATAGAGTAATTATTTCATGGATGTCTACTTTCTTGTCACTTGCCAGTGGTTTTTACCATATTGGAGGGTTCGTGAAAAGGACTTTGACCCACAAGTGGCTATCGCGTCTGACTATTACGTCGTGTGCCACACTTCTCGCACTCCTTTCGCTGCTGATGCTTCAGCCAAACATCCCAACTTTTGCGCGCCAGACGGTCTCTAATGGAGGTCATCATACGCTGCCTGGGCATCTGGCTCCCGTGCTGAAAAAGTTTAAGCCAAAGAATGGAACCAACAAAAGCAATCAGTTGCAATTGTCTTTGAGCTTGAACCTGCGTAACCGTGATGCCTTGACTACCTTGATCGCGGACCAGAATAATCCGCTTTCGCAGTCATATCATCATTATTTAACGCCGCAGGAATTCCTGGATACGTTTGGACCGACTCAGCAGTCCGTGGATGATGTCGTCTCTTATCTACGTAGTCAGGGGCTGCATGTATCTTCTGTATCATCTAATCGTACGTTGGTGAATGCTTCTGGATCGGTTGCCAATGTCGAGAAGGCGTTTAGCGTGACCTTGAATGACTATGCGATCGATGGTCGCACGGTTTATGCACCTGCCAGTGATCCAACTGTACCTGATAGTCTGGGCAGCGCCATTTTAAATATTGCCGGCCTGGACAATGTGGCTCATTATAAACATGCTGCCACACAGGTGACGAATCAGCCTCATACCGGTCCTGGTGGTGGTTTCACGCCATCCGAACTGCGTACCGCTTATGATGTGAATTCTTTGATTAGCAGTGGAGCCAATGGTAGTGGTCAGACGACCGCAATCTTTGAGCTTGATGGTTATAAGGCCTCGGACGTAAATACCTATCTGAGCAACTATGGCCTGGGATCTGGAAAATATTCGAATGTGCTGGTTGATGGCGCGACCAATACAGCCGGCGCGGGTGCGATTGAAGTTGAATTGGATATGGAGGTTGTCTCCGCCATTTCACCTGGAGCCACCCAGAAGATTTATATTGGACCCAATAGCACCACTGGTGTTAACGACACCTATAACAAAATTGTTACTGATAATACTGCTAAAGTGACCAGTATCAGCTGGGGTGAGTGCGAAGCCAATTCTGGCAATTCAGAGCTGGCCGCGTTAGATACTATCTTTGCTCAGGGCGCAGCCCAGGGTCAGGCCTTCTTCGCTGCCTCTGGCGACTCCGGTGCCTATGACTGTGGTGGTACGACACTTGGCGTTGACTCGCCTGCCGATGATCCTTATGTTGTGGGTGTCGGTGGCACAAAATTGACCGTTGGTAGCGGTGGTACCTATAGTAGCGAATCAGCCTGGGGCAGCGGCTCCTCTGGTGGCGGTGGTGGCATCAGCAGCTACTTCAATCGTCCCAGCTATCAGACTGGTCCAAATTTGACCAACGCCAAACGTGAAGTACCCGATGTCTCAGCCGATGCTGATCCCAGTAGTGGCTACTCGGTTTACTGTACAGTAACCGCGGCTAATTGTTCTAGCTCTGGTTGGATCTCTGTAGGTGGTACGAGTGCGGCTGCACCTCTGTGGGCTGGTATTGCTGGAGATGTGAACCAGTACCTATTTTCTCAGGGCAAAGCTGGTCTAGGCAGTGCCAGTGCGAAACTGTATTCCCTTTACAACACTGCACAAACCTATACTCCCTATCATGATGTTACTACTGGTAACAACCTGTACTACTCGGCAACTGCAAACTACGATAATGCGACGGGTGTAGGTACGCCAGACGCCTGGAATATTGCACGCGACCTGGCTGGTGGTAGTAGCGGTACACCAACGCCAACCCCAACGCCAAATCCAACAGTGACCCCAACGCCAAATCCGACCCCGACCCCGACACCAAATCCGGGTGGAAACATCCTGACCAATGGTGGCTTCGAGAGCGGCTCCAGTTCCTGGACCGAGAGTTCCACCGGCGGTTATGAGATTGTGGATACTAGCAAGCCACATAGTGGTACCCATAGTGCTTACCTCTGTGGATACAACTCTTGTACCGACACCATCTATCAGACAGCGACCATTCCATCGAGCGCGACAAAGGTAACGTTGAGCTATTGGGTCTATATCAGCACCACGGAGACAGGGAGCACCTGCTACGACTACTTCTATGCACGCCTCCGTACCAGTACCGGCTCGACCATCTCAACACCACAGACACAGTGTAACGCCAACGCTAAAGGTTGGACACAGTATAGTTTTGATGTAACATCGGCCCTTTCAAGCTATAAAGGTAAGCAGGTTCAGGTGTACTTCGCTGGTACTACTGACTCTTCACTTACTTCCAGTTTCTATGTTGATGATGTTGCATTAAACATCAATTAATCTCAATATGACCCTGACCTCCCCTTCTTAATCTAGTGCTGGCGGTCCTGATAGAGTGCAACGGAGCATTTTATCAGGACCGTTTTTTTTATGTGTTGTTGTTTGCATTACTACGTCATGCTTGTCAGGCATGACCATGACTTTTGACATAGTCAATAGATATGCCTTTCCGTACTTCTCCTTCCATCCCTCTGCGCATTATACTTATCTCAAGCTTACATACAGCAAATAGTTTCGTCTACGAGGTGAGTATTCCTATGCAAGAAGCATTTAAAAATTCTTTTTCACATACCATGAACTCAACGAAAACAGGACCAATACATATGCCGAATGATGCGCGCATGGTTGAAGTTGAGGTGCAGCATCTGGTTAAGAACTTTGGTAAACATGAGGCGGTAAGGGATGTCTCTTTCACGATTGGGAAAGGTGAGATCTTTGGCTTACTGGGTCCAAATGGCGCGGGTAAGAGTACGACGATCAATATGTTGTGCGGTTACCTGAAACCTACCTCTGGTGATGTAACGATTAGTGGACTGACCTTGTCTGCGCATCTGCGTAAGGTCAAAGGCATTATCGGCGTGGTGCCGCAGGAGATTGCACTCTATAAGGATCTGAACTCGCTGGAAAATCTGGAGTTCTTTGGGAAAATCTATGGTATGTCTAAAAAGGAATGTCAGCAGCGTTCAGAAGAACTGTTACATTTTGTGGGACTCTATGATCGGCGCAAAGATGCCGTCAAGACATTCTCTGGTGGGATGCAGCGCCGAATTAATATGGCGGTTGGCCTGATGAATGAGCCTGAGTTCTTGATGATGGATGAGCCAACCGTGGGCGTCGATCCACAGTCTCGTGAGAACATTTTTACCACCATTGAGCAGATACGCGATCAAGGGACGACGCTTCTCTACACCACACACTATATGGAAGAAGCCGAACGACTCTGCGATCGTATCGCGATCATGGATGAAGGCCAGATCATTGCCTTAGGTACTCTGGAACAACTGCTCGCCTTACGCGATCAGCAGCAAGAAGTTCAGCGCCCCCATGGCTTACAAGAATTGTTTATCCAATTAACTGGTAAAACGTTACGCGATTAAAAGCGAGGAAATATGAAAACACTCTGGTATATTGCTACGAAGGACCTCCTGCAGGTGGCTAAAGATCGAAGCGCATTGATGTTGATGCTGGTTGTCCCACTGGTCCTGATTGCGGTTGTCGGTTTCGCCTTCGGCAACATTCTGGGAACTGGTGGACCCTCACAACTCAAGGTTACAGTGGCTTTGAGTAATCATGATGATGGTGGTATCGGGAATGCTATTCGGGATGCGCTCAAAATCAATACCAAAGACCTTGTGATTACAGTCAATGAGTATGCTGATACCGCCCAGGTGACTGAAAAGGTTAAGGCGAACAATAACTCAGCGGATGTGGGTATCGTTATTCCCGCAGGTGCCAGCCAGGCTGTAATGGGTGATGTACAGTCAGGGAAGACAACGAAAGATTTGATCCAGTTTTATACGTTGCCTAATACGACGAATGCACCGGTGACGGTGGTGCGGGGTATTGTCAACAATGTTATCCAGGCGCAACGCATCGGTAAGGTTTCTGCCAGTCAGGTACATGCGGTCTGTAATCAGCCGGGGAACACCTGTGTGCCACAGACTATTAACGATGCCGCCATCAGTACAGCCGTCATAAGGGCCAGCCAGACCAGTGATCAAGCTCTGGTACCCCTGACAGTAAGCCAGGCTGAGAAAGTTGGACCTTTTGATCAGGTGGTGCCCGGCTATGCGGTCTTCTTTTCGCTGTTTGGTTTGAATGCGGTGGCTGCCACGATCCTTCAGGAGCAGGAGGACGGAACGTTTCGCCGTTTGTTGATTGCGCCGATCCAGAAATATGCGTTGCTGGGTGGTAAGATGCTGGCACAGTTCCTGTTGACGCTGGCTCAACTGTTGGTACTGTTTGCCGTTGGCTACTTCGTCTTCAAAATGCATATTGGTTCCTGGCCGAGTGTGATTATGATCCTGATTGCGACCAGTTTTGCTGCTACTGGCCTGGGTATTCTGCTCGTGTCATTGATCAAAACACGGCGTCAGATTAGTCCTGTCGTTACCCTGGTAACGCTGGTCACTTCAGCCATTGGTGGTGCCTGGTGGCCATTGTTTACTGAGCCAACCTGGATGCAGCAGTTCGCGAAGATTGGTATCACTGCCTGGGCTATGGAGGGTTTGAATGGAACCATGATGTTTGGTAAAAGCTTTTCGGAGGTGTTGCCTGATATTGTGGGGCTGTTGATCTATGGTGCCATCTGCTTTATTATCGCTTTACGCTTCTTCCGCTTTCAACCCAAGACAGTAGTTGCGTAATCTTGACTATCCATACCTCTGTTAGACCAGACTTACGATGGTTTGACAGAGGTATTTTCTTCATTGATAATAGCTGGGGTGTACTATGCATTATGCGGGAAAGAGATGAATGTTTATGGCTGCTGAAATTAGCATTTTGATCTGCGAGGATCAGACTTTGATGCGTCAAGGGTTGCGCACGATTCTTGAGTTGGAACCTGGTATGAAGGTGATCGGAGAGGCGGCTGATGGGGAGGAGGCGGTGAAACGTTATCAGGAGTTGCATGCTGAGCACCATGAGCCTGATATTATATTGATGGATATTGAGATGCCACATATGAATGGTGTCCAGGCTACGGCCGCGTTGATTAAAAGTAGCCCGGAGGCGCACATTATTATCCTGACGACATTTGATTATGAAGATTATGTGTTTGATGCCATTAAAGCGGGTGCGATGGGCTATCTGCTGAAGGATGTGCCAGCGACCGAGTTGATGGCGACGATTCATAAAGTCCATGCGGGTGAGCCATTTATCCAGCCGAAGATTGCGAATAAACTGCTGATCGAATTTGGTCGCCAGGGACGAAGCCCCAAAGCGCCATCCACACTACGTACTTCTCCGGAAGAAGAGTTGAGTCCACGCGAAATAGAGATCCTCAAATTGTTGGCAGAAGGTGCCAGCAACCGTAAAATAGCGGAACGATTGGTGTTGGCAGAGGGCACGGTCAAAAATCATGTCTCAAATATTCTCAGTAAACTGCAGCTAGAAAATCGTACTCAGGCTGCCCATCTTGCTCGCGAGCGCAAGTTGTTGTAGCGATATGCTTGCTATGTATTTCGTACCTGGCAAATATAATGTGTTCTGTCGCAGGTAAAACAAGGCTATGCTTGAGAGAGGAAGATATCGTGATGCAGTCCGAAATAGAGAAAAATGAGGTCTCTTTTCAGCGTACTTTCAAACGGACAAGAATTGGTTTTGCTACTTTTAGTTTCATTTATCTGCTGGTTCTAAACATTGCTGTGCTTGCGAGTACACCTACCTATATGCATGATTGGCATGGGGTGACCTGTATTGTGTTCTCCATTATTGCCTTTTTATTGTATGCCTTCCCAACAATTATGGATCCTCAGGATTGGCCTCCGTCATTGCCTTATGCTTTATCAGTGTGGGGGAGTATGTATCTGATGGTTGCTCTGCTCTCCTTGATTAATACTAATTATCTCTGGGCTTTCTATCTGGTTTTTAGTCTGAGCTTTGCTTTATTTAGTTCGCGCCGCCTGCTGCTGATGGTTAGTGTGGTCGCTTTTACGATGTTTTCTTTTCAAGGCTTGTGGGTCTGGCCGTTAAGTTCTGTGTTTCTCTTCAGTATTGTCAGCCAGAGTATGACTATTTTTGGGCTGACCGGCTTGAATATGCTTTTCCAGGGCTTGCTGGCAGAACGCTATGAGCGTACCAGACTTTTTCGCGAGCTTAGTGAGGCGAATGTCCAATTGGAGGAGGCCCATCGTCGTCTGGAGCAGTCTGTGGAGCAGGAGCAGGAACTGGCGGTATTGCGTGAACGTACGCGGCTGGCTCGTGAAATGCATGATACGCTTGGCCATGCGCTGGTATTGATTGCGGTCAAGCTAGAGGCGGCCCAACGTTTGCGTCAACGTGATCCTGAACGCTGCGATCAGGAGCTAGAGTCGACCAAAGGGATTGCCCGTGAGAGTATGGCGGGCTTAAGAGCCAGTATTGCTGATCTGCGCTCACCAGCATTGGAACATGAACGTATTCAACAGGCCCTTGAGCGCTCCGTGCGGGAGTTGACGCAGCGCTGTGGCCTGCGCTTCACCTATACCCTGCAAACAGATATGACTCGTCTGCCGGAAGTACTTGAAGAGACATTGTGGAAGATCTGTCAGGAAGCATTCGCTAATATCGAGAAACATGCGCAGGCGACACACATCAACTTGAGTATCAGCCAGTGTGAGAATCAGTTGCTTCTGACCATTCAGGATGATGGGATTGGCTTACCAGAAGCATATTATCACTATCTGGATGATGGCACGCTCTCATGGCAGAGTCCCGATGGTCATTATGGTTTGCGCGGTATGCTTGAACGCGTTGAAGATGCTGGTGGACATCTTTCTCTAAGCTCTGCACCTCATAAAGGGACAACAGTGGAAGTCAGGCTGCCGCTGATGGGATTTGTAGTGGTCTAAGTTTATCATCTGGTTTGATTGTAACAATGACGGGAAAGCAAGAGTGTTGAACTATGGTATAGATAACAACATTGTCGATAAAGCTTTTCTAAAAGAGGTAGGTATATGGAGTCATTGTTAAAAATATTGACCGGATATTTTGCGGCAGGAGTCGAAGGGGTTGCCGGCATCATTATCGCCTTTGCCGCGCTCCAGGCTGCACTACAAGCTTTGCTTGTTTTTGTTGGTAAAGGACAATGGTCAAAGAATGCGCAGGAGCCACAGATTGAAGCTGTACGCCTGAAATTGGGACGCTGGCTGGCCCTTGCCCTGGAGTTTGAGCTGGGCGCCGACATCCTGCGTACCGCCATTGCCCCCACCTGGTCTGAGATTGGACAGTTAGCGGCTATTGCCGCCATCCGAACGCTACTCAACTACTTTTTACAACAAGAGATCGACCGAGCGGCTCATCGTCAATCTGGGTTGCTTCCTCAAGCGGATACCTCACCGGCAGAACAAGCACCGGATGTAACGAAGGGAGGGATCGCAAATGTACCTCGTATCCATCTCTAACCTCTTTACTGTATCTATCTGGGCTTCAATTATTGATTTTCTCGGAGCCCTGCTGATCGTTGCCTATATGCTTTTTGCTCTGGTTGGCTTGCTCAGGACCAAAGATATCTCCAGGGCGCGTATTGTGGTTACCGATGGTATCATTGCTGGCTTGAACTTTAAGCTGGCTGGCACCCTTCTGCGCACCATTGGATTACAATCCTGGCATCAGATCCTGATGTTCCTGGCGATCCTGATGATTCGTACCATCCTCAAGAAATTCTTTAGCTGGGAACAAGCCAGGCTACAACAAATAAACAATGAAACCCCGGTGACCGTAAATTAGAGCATACTGCAATCTTATCATAGGCAAGCCCTCCACTCATGTGTGTCGTGTGTGTGGTGCGCAACCGCGCACCACACACACCCAACCTGGCGTCGCATGATTTTTAACAAATAAAATCGGTACAAAGCAGGAGGTGCAGGAGGGCGGTGTGCCCTCCTGCCGGGGAGTGGGGTGTCCCCACAAAATTCCCCTCCTCCCCCGCCGTAGGCGGGAATTAGACTATCAGACGCCAAAAAGGAACATGAACAAGCCCTGGATATAAATAGATAACGTTTGCTATAGGTATGATTGAGGTGATAACCTATAAGCAGGCAATGCAGCCATAAGGATGTAAAAATCAGCGACGCGACTACATTATTTCGAGTAGGAAGCAGTTAACTGCATTGTTTTTTTTGTATACCGCGTATTTGTGAAAGAGGATATGTATGAAGTTTGGAATTTCTCTTCCTAATGGTTGGAAGATGAGCCTGGTAGACATCAAAGATCCTGTCGAAGCTTATGAGACAATGACTAACGTAGCGAAAACTGCTGATGAGACTGGTTATGAGGCCGTCTGGTTAGTTGATCACTTTCATACCATCCCTCAACCGACACAGGAAGTTACTTTTGAATGTATGATGTCGCTGGCGGCCATTGCGCGCGACACCAAACGGATCCGCATTGGTCAGATTGTGACCTGTAATAGTTATCGCAATCCTGCCCTGCTGGCGAAAATGGCCAGTACCCTAGATGTACTGAGTCATGGTCGCCTCAACTTTGGTATTGGTGCTGGTTGGTATGAACATGAATATCGCGCCTATGGCTATCCTTTTCCCGACGCACCTGAGCGTCTGCGTATGCTCCGCGAGGCCCTGCAGGTGATCCATGCGATGTGGGAACAGGAAGAGGCTACCTTTGAAGGAAAGTATTATCAGATTAAGGGCGCGATCAATCAGCCAAAGGGTGTCCAGAAGCCACATATCCCCATCCTTATCGGTGGTGGTGGCGAGAAGGTCACGTTGAAACTGGTGGCTCAGTATGGTGATGCCTGTAATGTTGGTGGCGATCTTAAGACCCTGACGCACAAACTAGATGTGTTAAAACATCATTGTGAGACTGTGGGCCGTGACTACAACAGCATCTATCGCACAACCGGATCATTTTGTTCGATCGCTGACACCGATGAAGAAGCCATGGCACTTGTGCCTGCATCCGTCAAACAAGGACTCACAGACACTGCATTGGTTGGAAGTCCGGAGACGATTCGCCAGCGTATTGCAACATTCGAATCTTTGGGTATTGATGAGATTATCATTGATTTCCCCAGCGCGACCGACCTCACAGCAATCCATCGCTTTGCCAAAGAGTTTATCGCGTAAGCTTACGCAGGCCAGGGGCGTTCCGGTGACTATTACCGGAACGCCCTCTTTTTATATTAAGGATGATAGAGAGGCCGTATCTGGACGTATACGTATACGTACACGTGTACGTCTTTTGTGAAAAAGCCTTTTAGAGTCATATGATACAAAACTGTGACATTGGATATAGATATCTATTTCTAGTTGAGTACGTATCGATTCTTCTTTTACCCACACATATAATAATCTTTATAAAGATACTTATTTTTTGTCCTATGCGCTTATCTGTTCGTGTAATCTTCTGTGTTTTCCGTGCCCGCTTTCTATATGGTACGTAAATTTATTTACAAGTATCGAACAATGTTATACAATGTCTATGTTACACATCTTACAACCTTTCCGAGGTTTTCTTTTTCGTTGTTTAAGCACCCCTTTTACTGTTTTCTTTTGTATATGTTTAAGAAAAGAGGTTAGCCAGTGAATAATCTTTTAACTGTATCTGAAGTTGCTGATATGCTTCGGGTGGATGGCACAACTGTTCGACGTTGGGTTAAGGTCGGTGTATTGGAAGCGGTTACATTGCCTCATACCAACACACGTCAGGTTTATCGTATCAAGCGTGAGACCGTTGAGAAAATTTTGTTGACTACATCGACGGATTCAGCTTCACAACCTTCTTAGTTGGTATCATGATCATCCAAGGCAGTGTGGTTGTTTCCGCTGCCGCCCTATATTGTGTTTGTGATACTTTTTTTTTACTCCAGTGTTAGTAGTGGCCAGCCATTATCGTGATTCAGCAGCGATACAGCCAGGTGAAAATGCATGTTGTTGCCTTTATACTGGTCCACGTTCACGGTACTTCCATATAAATATAGTGAGGTATCAATATATCGCATCGCTAAAGATGTAGGCAGCATGATGTTTTCTGTGTTGTCATACATGGCGGTGGGATCAAAGTTGAATCATGATTACATCCGCTATTCCCCTTCATCTTCTGTGTAGGATAGTACTTTTAGATACTTTGTTTTTTAGCAGATATACTCATTTATTGAGTAATCGGGAATTCAGGTACTGACGGTTACAGCCTGTAGAAGCAAACAAAGGATCTATGCCAAAGCCATCTTCATATTCATTGATATGGTTAGAGGAACAATAGTACTATCAGCCTGGTGCAAGTAAGTGCTTGCTATACACTTTTTGTCCTGAAGATGAACCAGGATGGCTGGCCTGTTGAGCGAGGGTCAGAAGAGTCACCTCACTAAATGTACGGTGAAGGGACCCTTCTGGTTAGGATGAGCACCAGCAAATAAAGAGCAAGCAGCGACATTTTTTATGTGGTGGCGTGGGTGTAAGCGTCGGCGTTAGACCCGGTTGAGGCGTTGGTGTCACCGTAGGTGTTGATGTCGCGGTCGGAGTTGGTGTCGTACCAGGTGTTGGTGTGGCTGTTGGTGTTGGCGTATCAGTTGGCGGTGTAGCCTGCATATGTGGCAGGTCGGTGGTAATGGCCAGTTGAAAGCCGGTAGCAACAAATACATCCGTGTTCAGTGAGCGATCCACCGTTAAGGTGACATTTCTCATAATCAGTTGCTTTACCGTACCGCCGGTAGCGAGCACGAGCAAGTCGGCTTTATTGGCAAAGCTTTTGAGTGCGGTCCCTATATCTTTGAACAGACTGGTTTTAATCGCTACACCCGTTGTTGTTACTGTTCCAGTTGACGAGAGCAGGAGCGCCGTGCCGTTGAATGGATGGCTTAAGCTAAATCCGTTCATGGTGGCCGTGGCAAAGGTGAGTGTGGGATAGAGAGGATCGGGAAATAAGCTCAGATGCGCGTTGGTGCCGATGATTTCGGTTGCTTCCAATGTATAGTTGCCCGTTGCTGCCAATCTTCCTGCGGCGCTCTTCGTCATGTAATTCATCGCGCTATCAGATGTCGCGAATGTACGCACCTGATTAGCCGGTTGGGCATAGACCACCAGAGGATTGATGAGCAGAAATAGGACTGCGATGATCACGCCAGGTACAAGGATGGGGATACACAATCGTATAAAACTGCGTCGTACAGAATACACGTATCTTACTCACTTTCTATATCCAGGGTAAAGATAGATGGAGAGATCCCGGATTGCCAGGATCTCCTGAGAACGTTGAGTATGCCTTTTACTTGACTGAGAGGGTTAACCCTGGTAGGGTCATGCTGTTGGCGATCATGTAGGGTGCGTTGATTGTGACATTGTTTAAGGTGGCGCTCTGGGCATCGATCTCAAAGGCATTGCCGTTGGTATTACTGTTTACAGCCTGTCCTCCGAAGGTTGCCGAATCTGAGGAGAGTCCTGCCAGATCAGTTGTGAGACCAGTGGTCGTGACGGCTGTATTCTGTCCCGCCTTTAAGGTAACGGTGACGTTACCAACAACTGGTAGGGAGACCGTCTTTGTAATCACCAGGTTTGAGAGCGTGCCGTCAAGTTGATTCACGGCTACCGGGGATGCGTTATCGGCTCGGGATATGCCTGGATAGAGACGAAATCTGGTTGTTTTAATCGTCGTCGCCTGAACCGTTACTGGGACTGGTACTGCCGCCGCCATCGCGATGGCTCCCTTGCTGATAAGCATTGTGATCCCGCCGAGTATCAATAAGGCTAGCAGCATCACCGTCCAGAATATGGAGCGATTGACGGTGCCAATGGCTGGATTTTGTTCAGATTGCTTCTGCTCTTCAGTCGGAAGCTGTGACCAGATCGGGTTTTCTGTTGGGAAATCTAGCTGTTCCATAAATTTTCACACCCGCTTTCAAAAATAATGTCAATCCTGGTTATGATAATGATGGGAATGCTCTCCTGGCTCGTTATTGCTGCCCTTCTTTGGAAGGAAGGTGACGATACGTTACCTTGTTGCTGAAATACGCCTGCATGAGAAGATCAGTGTGGTCGAATAAATAGGTGTTTGATCGGTGCTGGCAGCTTGAAGCGAGTACGATGATGGGAGCGAGAAACGGGCTGCCAGGCAATCCCCATTGCTCCTCCTGTGATGCCCAGTAGCATGCCTATACCAAAGCCACCGGCAGCAACAATGAGCGATACTAATGAGAGGACAACGGCGATTGAGCCGGCGACAAGCGCATTGGTAGGAGCCAATAATTGGATGAGTCCCATAACCAGAAGCAGACCTCCGACCAATATGCCCGCCCAGATATTACTACCTGGCAGGAGTGCAAATGGCAGCAATGCAGCCGGACCCCAAAGTACCAGCAGGCCAGCCAGTATGATTAAAATGGATCCCGTGAATGGACGTGTGCGACGCCACAGCTGAAATTGTGACCATGTGCGCCAGTCATCTGTCCGGAGTGAAGCTTTCTTTGAGCGCCTGAACCACTGAAGGCGTGGCTGGACCTGCATCCAGCCCATCGAAAGGCGTTTCCGCATCCACTGTATTCGTCCTGTTGCCATCGGTGTACTGGCTAGATTTTCTTCAGCTTTGTCATTCCCAGTCTGAACCTGAACTTTCGTTGGATCAGCCATGGCAAGAACCTCCTTTGTTTGCTCTCCATCGAGCACCTACCCTTTTGCCTCATGGTAGGTTACAAGCCTTGATACATTGTGCCATTTTATGGTGCAACGATGCACTTTATGGCATATGTCTAGAGCAGTAGTAAGAGCATACTCAATAAATACAGGAGAGAAAGTATCTATACGTAATTGATTGGCTGGCCCTCAATCAATGTGCTTATATATAAAAATATAAAGATACCTGTCATACCTGTCAAGTGAAGATGAAAGAAATAGCAAAAATGGTGGAAAATACTAGTGAAGTTACCAGCGTAAAGAATGAGTAAAGTAAGGACATACGTGAGCGTATGTATATAGGCTGTAGATAATGTGCTATAGTACCTGACTTCAGGTAGACCTATATAGCGAGTATGAGTCGTTTATGCTTTGATGCTGATGTATTGCCATTTAAACGAATCATAAAATATGTACAATTTGTCCATAGAAAAAGGTGACTGAAGTAGGTCACTGTTCGTCCGAATAAGAAGCAGCCACATACATCTGGGTCCATATGGGCTTGTATTGTCATTTCAGGAATACTCCTCAATTTTTAGCTGCCACAATGATAAAAAATTATGTCTCTCACTTTGCCGTATTTGGAGTTGGTCTTATGCATTTCCCTCGGATTAGTCCTAAAGTCTCTGTTGGTGTTGTCTTTGTAGCTGCGATGTTTATGAGTATTATGGATTCCACGATTGTTAATGTTGCTTTACCTTCATTAGCCCATGATTTTGGGGTAGCGGGGACAGCAATAGAGGCGGTGGTCGTGGCCTATCTGGTGAGTCTGGCGATTGTTATTCCGGTTTCTGGTTGGTTGGGGGATCGCTTTGGGACAAAGCGTATTTTTCTATCTGCTCTGGCTCTGTTTACGATTGCTTCTGCTTTGTGTGGCCTGGCGACGAGTCTGCCGATGCTGGTGGTCTTCCGCGTCTTCCAGGGATTAGCTGGTGGCGCGCTGGCTCCAGTGGGTACGGCTCTCCTGTATCGCACGTTTCCGCAAGAGGAGCGAATCCATGTGTCGCGTGTGCTGAATATTCCTACGGTGTTTGCGCCTGCGATGGGTCCTGTAATTGGTGGTCTGTTGATTGATAAGTTGTCGTGGCACTGGGTCTTCTATGTCAATGTGCCGATTGGTGTACTGGCTTTCGTCTTTGGCCTGTTGTTCTTGCGCGAGATGCATGAGCGTGTGAATGTGGGCTTTGATGTAGCGGGCTTCTTGCTAGCAGGTTTTGGGTTAGCGCTGACCATGTATGCGCTGAGTGAAGGTCCATCCCAGGGCTGGACGAATCCTGGTATCTTGATAAGTGGCGCGCTCGGGCTGATGACGCTGGTCGTGTTTGTGAATATTGAGTTGCGCGTGAAGCAGCCGATGTTGGATCTACGCCTGCTCAAAAATCGTCCGTTCCGTACCTGTAATACGGTGGCACTCTTCTCCGGTGCGGGTTTTATGGGACTGCTCTATGCCGCTCCACTATTTTTGCAAGTTGGGCGTGGGGTGTCTGCTTTAACCTCGGGTCTGACCACGTTTCCGGAGGCCTTAGGTGTGCTGGTCTCGACACAGATTGCCGCCCGTCTCTATCCTAAAGTGGGTCCACGCCGTCTGGTGATCTTTGGCTTGAGCTGTGTGACCATCCTGATGGGTCTGATGTTCTTTGTGGGACAGAATACTGATCTCTGGCTGATGCGCATCCTGATGTTTTTGATTGGTGCCGGGATGGCCAGTTCTTTCATTCCGATTCAGGTGGCGGCTTTCGCGACCATCTCGCCAGCGGCTACGGGACAGGCTTCAGCCCTCAACAATGCCCGGCTGCAGGTTGGTGCATCTCTTGGTGTGGCATTGATTAGTAGCGTGATCAGTTTTGTTGGCATCACGCAGGTTAACGCTAACGGGGCTGTTGTTGCTAATCTCGCGTCCTATCATACCGCGTTTATCGTCTCCGCCATTCTCGTGTTGATTGCGACCGGAATTGGCTTCACGATCCATGATAGTGATGCCGCCAGCACCATGAAGAGTCGTCCCAATGAAACCGCCAAACAAGATGCAATTCTTGATGTGACCCCAGGGGTTGAGGCTGTTCTATAGCTCTGATAACGCCATGTGCAAGTTTTCCACATACCCACTCTTTAAGGAGGAACATGGCGAGGCGGTCGCGATCGCCTCGCCATGTTCCTCCTCACAACAAGCGAGAGCCGTAGGCGCGAGGTGTGAGGGATAAAACTTGCACACGGCGTTAGAGAGGTTCAGGTATTCTTATATTCATAAACCTCAAGGGAAGAGGCAGCATACCTCTTTCCTTGAGGTTTGCTTTTGGGTAAATGAGAACTGGCTGAAATGGAACCTATCAGGCGCCAGGCCCGAATCTATGAGGGAAGCTAATGCGACTTTTCTTTCTACTTGAACGTGTCAAAAATAGTAAGCATGGAATGATGTTTAACCAGAAGAAGATCGTGTGGTTAAGCCAAGGCACGATGAATATAGTAGAAGGAGTTTCCTATGTCTGGTCTGCTAGCTGCCCGCTCTCAAATGGGCACATCGCTGGTATTCCATATCATTTTTTCGGTGCTGGGCGTTGGTATACCGCTGCTGCTATGTCTGGCGGAGGGAATGGCCCTTGTTCGTAAAGATCCTGTATGGATGACCCTGGCTCGCCGTTGGGCGAAGGCTGCTGTGATTATTTTTGCGATTGGAGCAGTATCAGGTACGATTGTAGAGTTTGAGCTTGGATTGCTCTGGCCTACCTATATCAAGTTTATTGGTGCTGTAATTGGGCCGTTATTTGCCTTTGAAGGTTTTGCGTTCTTCCTGGAAGCGATCTTCTTTGGTATCTATATGTTTACCTGGGATATTCTGCCTCCGTTCTGGCATTGGGTGACCTCTTTCCCGATCTGGATCGGTGGCCTGGCTTCGACCTGGTTTATTGTGACGACGAATTCGTGGATGAATACCCCGACCGGCTTTGTGTTTAAAAATGGACAGTTGACGGGGATCGATTCGCTGCAAGCAATTGCTAATCCCAGTACTCCTTATGAGACGGTGCATATGGCCCTGGCATGTTATGTTGCCTGCGGCTTCGGGGTGGCGGCCATCTATGCCATTGCAATGTTACGTGGGAAGCGGGATGATTATCATCGAAAAGGCTTGATGCTGGCACTGGCTATGGCAACGATTGCGACACCACTCCAGATTGTCAGTGGTGACTTTAATGCTCGCTACCTGGCGACCGCACAGCCATCCAAACTCGCTGCCATGGAAGGTGTCTTCAAAACATCCAGTCATGTACCCCTGCATATTGGTGGAATACCGGATGAGAAGACTGGAACTTTTATCCTTGCCATTCCGATACCGGATGGTTTGAGTCTGCTGGCTACGTATAGTCCTGATGGCGTGATACGTGGCCTGGATTCTTATCCACCGCAGGATCGCCCGGATCCTGTACCGGTCCATCTCGCGTTTGATGGGATGGTTGGAAGTGGTTTCTTTACCCTGTTTGTGGCCCTCGTTTTCTGGTTTCTTTACTTTAAACGCAAGCGGATCATACCCGAGCATAAATTGTTGTTAATGGGTGTGGCCCTGTCAGGCCTGTTAGGCTTCCTGGCTGTAGAGCTAGGCTGGATTGTCACAGAAGAGGGTCGGCAGCCCTGGGCAATTTATGGGCAATTGCGTACAAGTGAGGCGGTGACCACGGCTCCATTCCTGGGTGCAAGCTTCCTGCTTTTCGTGCTCATCTACCTCATCCTGGCAATTACTATGACCGTGCTGTTGCTGCGACAGGCGCGTACACCGTTGCCAGAAATGACCTGGGAGAAAGTTTCCAGTGGAACACAGCCGCATAATACTGCTATTAACCAAACGATGAAGGTCGGTTCGTAAGAGAGGATAAATGGATGAGCCTGGCTTATGTCATATTGAGTATCATCTGGTTTGCGCTGATCGCGTATGCGGCCTTTGGCGGTGCGGACTATGGTGCCGGCCTGTGGGATCTGGTGGCGAAGGGCGACACGGCGAAGAAACAGCGCGAATTAATCGATTCCGCGTTGGGACCGGTGTGGGAGACCAACCATGTTTGGTTGGTTTTCCTGGTGGTTGGCCTGTTTTCAGCCTTTCCGGTGCCCTTTTCCATCATCTGTATTGTGCTGTTTATCCCCCTGGTGATAGCCTTGATTGGCGTAGTGTTACGCGGCTCGGGCTTTGTGTTTCGTACCCATGGGTTGCGTGGACGGAATGCACTTATCTGGACTCAGGTTTTCAGCGCGTCCAGTGTTCTGACACCATTCTTTCTTGGGTTGTCGGCCGCAGCGGTAGCCAGTGGACGTATCCGGGTAAATCCTGGCACACCGGCCCAGACCGATCTTGGCTCTATCTGGCTGACCCCTTTTACTGTGATGATTGGTTGTATGGCGGTCGCTTTATGCGCGACTCTGGCCAGCGTGTATCTCACGGTTGAGGCGAGCAATAGCAAGGATCGAGATCTGGCCGAGCTGTATCGACGACGTAGCTTGATCACAGGAGCCGTCACAGCGGTTCTGGGTGCTATTGGACTGGGTATATCGCCTATCTATGCGCCTCTGTTATGGCAAGGTATGCTTTCACGGGCTATCCCGCTGGTAATCGCCACTATGTTGATTGGTCTGGGGACGGCCGCAACACTCTACTGGCGCTACTACCGGATTGCGCGCCTGCTGATAGTTGGAGAGGTCGCCTTCTTACTTGGCTCATGGGGCGTCTCACAGATACCATATCTTATTCCTCCCGATATAACTGTAGACCAGGGAGCAGGCTCACCTAGCACATTATTCCTGCTACTCATTGGAGTTATTATTGGTATGGTGATCATCATCCCATCCATTTACTTACTTTTGTACCTCGTCAAACTACGATCGGGTATGGGCTTCTTTCAGAGAGGAGAATAAGCATCATGGAAGCCGTCATCGTCTATTGTCTGGTACTGATCTTTTTTGTTGCACTCGGTATTTTTACTGCCGCAGTCTTACTCAATAATCCTTATCGCCTGCCTAAGCCGTCTATCAGTGACGATCCGGCACAGACCGTACCAGCAAAGTCGAGCTCGAAATCCGTGTATGTGCTACTCGCACTGTTTCTAACCTCGATGCTGGTTGCCTTTGTCAGCGATCGAAGACGTGCCCATGTCTCTTGACTCCTCATAGTATGATCTTCTCAGCATAAAAGCGCCCATGGCGGATCGATCCGCCATGGGCGCTTTTATGCCTGCTGTTTAAGCGCGATCCATTATCGCAACAGTATTGCAACACTTTTTGTACAGCTTTGTGACATGGCCGACACAGCGGACCGCTATTCTTAACTCTAGCAGAACGAAATCACGCAACTTTGATAGCAGAGGGAATAGCGGTTATGCAGACAGATACAATAAAAAAGCAAAAAGCCGATAGGATTTATTACTTTGATTGGCTACGCACAGGTGCATTTATTATTGTGGTACTGATCCATTGTATTCATATGTTTAGCGAATTATATATTACAAGAACAGGTATGCCGGCTTTTATCACAAATGAAGGCGAGGCCTATGCCCTATCATTTGTGGCGCAATGGTGTATGGCGCTCTACTTTCTATTGGCCGGTGCCAGTACATGGCTGACCTTGCGTCGTAAGGGTCCGCGTCAGTTTATCCAGGACCGGGTCAGGCGTCTACTGGTGCCGCTGGTGGTTGGTTTTGTGCTGCTGGTACCGTTACAGACGTACTTTGAGATGGTGAGTAATGGACAATATACTGGCACGCTACTACTCTTCTATCCCTATTTTCTGGAAAGCATCTTTTTTGCTGGCAAATTCTCGCTGATGGTTACCAGCATTCATCACTTGTGGTTTCTGCTCTACCTGTTTTGCATCTCGCTCCTGGCGCTCCCACTGTGCCTGTACCTGCGTAGCGAGCAGGGACAACGCTGGATCAAGCGGTTAGTCAAACTGTGTTGTGAGCAACCTGCTGGTATAGTGGTGTTGGCCTTGCCCATTGCTGTAATCCAGATCACTCTACGTGCGTCTTTCCCCGTTTACTGTAGTCTGACCGACATTGTGTGCTGGCTGCTCGTCTATATGTATGGCTATATACTTTTTGCCGATCCGCGTTTCCGCTTGATCATCCAGCGTCAAGGAAAGGTAGCGCTTATTATCGGAAGCTCAGGCTTTATGTTGATCCTGCTCGTGTGGAAGGCAGGTCTGCTCCACAACTATGATGTACAGCCAGATTATTCAGTGGGTTGCCTGCTCTTTCAAGTCCTGTTCAGTCTGCTCCTCTGGTCCTGGCTCCTGGTGACCCTGGCCAGCGCGGATCAATACCTGAATGTGGGTAACTCATGGCTTAAATATGGGAGCGAAGCCTCATTCTCGTGGTACTTACTCCATTTTCCGGTAGTAGTTGTGGTTGCTTACTACATTCTGCCTCTCCAACTCAATGTGCTGGCAAGCTTTGCCCTGATTGGTCCTGGCTCGTTGATGCTCACATTCGTCTTGACCGACCTGTTGTATGTAAAGCTACATGGTATGCGAACTCTATGGCAGACCTGGATGCAGCCGACCTTGACACGTAGATTTAGTGGTCAGCATCTCAACTTTCCCGCACACCAGCCACAATTTGGACGCGTCATAACTGGTAAATTAGACGGGTAAACACCCTCTGGTTCAGGAGGCATGTTGGGCAGAAGAGAGGATGAGAAACGGCTGCGTGTGGTGCTTGTTGTGGGCGTAAGGATATACTCATTCTCTTGTTTTCCCAAGTTTCCTAGTCTTATAATACATGCTAAATCGAAAAAATCCAGAAAGGATTGACTCTACTATGAAAATAACAATTGGACCGATCTCTTTAGATCTGCTTTTATGTCTTCGTCTTTGGTGGCCAGCAATCGTCTTTATTGTGTCGTGCGCGGGTGTGTTCCTGCCTTTTTCCCTGTTTTTGCCGGTGGTTGACCAAATTGCTCCTCGTTTCATCGGAGGAGTGTGGTTTTTACTGCTTATATTCTATGTTATTCTTGGAGTCGCCTTTACCTATTTTGCCGCCCGTCTTCTTCGTCGTTCCTTTGGTTCAGAAGAATGGCGTGTCCAAAAACATATGGTCATCTTAAGCGGTTTCCCTTTTTACGCCTTTCGTCTCGTTTTATTGGTGACAGGCATTTATGTCCTACTCAATCCTGCTCTGAGTGCTGTTGAGATGATTGGTGCGGTGGTAGCCATCTCTTTCATTGGCACTGTTGGTTTCGCTCTTATCTCATGTAGCTATGTGTTTCTGGCCCTCTTCTTTTTACGTCGCTCACCGGCCGTTGTTTAGCAGGAAAATATAAAGTAGGACCCATTCCGACAGCGCATTTTCAGTTTCATTTCAGGTCCCTTCCGTATACTGTCTGGCATAGAGAAGCTACAGATAGTATGAATTGATGGAGGACCAACATGCAGGCATTTTCGAAACAGGTATGGACACAAAAGCGGCCAGGATTCCTTATACGTATGTTGAGTATCATACTTATGGCTATACTGGTAGGATGCAGCCAGCCCGATAGGAAGCCAGCCGTCTCGGCTTCGAATCCTACCCCAATCTCGACTCCTACTGCGATTCCTGCGCTCGATCTCGTGCATAACACCGTATCCCTTTCCATAATGGCCGATGTTGTGTATGCGGGTACCCAGGAGCAGGGGGTATACGCCTTTAATGCCAGAGATGGTAAGAAGATCTGGCAGGCTGACATAACCGGCATCGTCTCCTGGCAACCCACCGTTGCTGATGGCATTATCTATGTGACGTCATCCACCGGGGAAGGTGGTTCTGTCTATGTATCAGCCTTACGGGCTCATGATGGCAAGCTCCTCTGGCGGTATCACAGCGACATGAACATGAATCTGGCTGGCGTTGAGAATGGGATGGTGTATCTCTCGACCCTCGCTCAGGTTGTCGCGCTCAGGGCTACGGATGGTATAGAAGTATGGCATGTGGACAATAGCGCGGACCAGGCGTTGCTGGTTGAGAAAGATGTTGTCTACTTGAATCAAGTCTCATCCTTTTCGGCACTCAACGCCAGAAATGGTGTGGTCCTCTGGACACATCAACTTGCTGACAGAACAGATGTCCTGAAAAGCAGTAATGGAACGGTCTACATTTGTTGTGACAAAGGAAAATTTGCGGCTCTGAGTGCGCGTGATGGCAGGGTACAATGGAGTCAGACGATTGATGCTACTATGGCGCTAACCCCACAGATCGTCAATGGCATCGTCTATCTCCAGGCAACAAAAATAAATCTTGGAGACTCTACTACACCTACTGCCAGTACCTCTTTCCTTCCCTTGTTCGCATCCACTGGAAATATGCTTAAGGGCGCCAGACAGACACAGAGCGCGCTCCCACTTAAGCAGGGACAGACATCTCTCTATGCGTTACGGGCTAACGATGGCAAGGTTCTGTGGAAGCAAATGGGGAAGTCAGGCAATGATGGCTTTGCCAACTGGTTCCAGGTCGAGCAAGGGATTGTCTATAGTATGACCACAACCTCAACGCCTACCAGTACCACAAGTACATTGGTGGCCTTACAAAGTGAGAGCGGGCAACCCCTCTGGCAGCAAACCAATAAAATTGCTGCAACTCCCTATAGCGCCTGCATTCGTGATGGTGTGATCTACCGCCTCGGTGCCCAGACCGTCGATGCTTTATCCGCCCGCGATGGCAAGCCACGTTGGAGCTATCAGCTTGCCGGTAATGCCTATGATCTACCAATTGCCAGCGCGCAAAACCTCTACGTTGGTACTGACAATGGTCTCGTCTACGCTCTGAATCCCAAGAATGGGCAACTCCAATGGCGTTATAATACGCACAGCCATGCTTAAACGTCTCCAGGCTTCCATACTGAATAGCGTAATTGGCTGTATTACAGAGGATATGTTTAGTTTATACTGGATAGATAACAATGTGTATGCATACCATGAAGGGGAGTAATGAGATGCCTGAACGCTGTGCCGAGTGTGGCGCCGTACTGCCTGCGGGAAGAACGTGCCAGAGCATTTTTGATGAATGCCTGGGGTTGGAAATGGCCAATCCGGCTTATTATGGGCAGGTCCACATGCTGACAGTGGCTTGCTTTATGATTCAGCATGGACGCTACAGTGATGAAGCGCGCAACTGGATCGCAACACAAATCCAGGATCACTTGAATGGTGTCCCGGTCCAGTATATTCGCCAACGTGCCGCTGGCGGTGTGAAACAAGCCAATCGTTCCTGGCAAATTATGCGCGAAGCTGGAGCGGCACCACAACCCAGGGTTGACTGGTCAATCACTATGGTCGATATCGTTCCTTCTTTGCAAGATGCTTCTCTGTATTGCAATCAGATAGAGCGCTGGGCACGTGCCACCGTAGATGAGATGAAAGCTATTAACTAGCATGGGAATAGAGATACCGTTAGCCATTCTGGTGGTTGACGACGATATCCGGCTTCTGAACGCGCTGCGACGTACACTGACATACGCAGGTTATCATGTGACCACTGCGGTCACTGGCAAGGATGCTCTTAACCAGTGCAGGCAACGCCCGGCTGATCTGGTTATCCTGGACCGTATGCTGCCAGATATGGATGGCCTGGAGGTATGTGTCGGGCTGAGGGAGCGTAATCAGGATATGGCGATCCTGTTGCTCACCGCTAAGGACGCCATCGCCGATCGGGTGGAGGGTTTAGAAGTGGGGGCCGATGATTATCTGGTGAAACCATTTGCGCAAGCCGAATTGTTGGCTCGTATCAAAGCATTGTTGCGTCGTCGTCAGCCGCCGGATGTTCAGAAAGGCATGCTTGGCTTTGCCGATCTGGGACTGGATACCGCCACGCGTCTGGCCCGGCGTGGTGATCGGAGCATTGAGCTCAGTACCACCGAATATGAGCTGCTCGCGCTTTTCATGCGCAATCCCGGTATCGTGCTAACGCGCACACTTTTACTGGATCGCATCTGGGGGAGCGATTTCGAGGGGGGCCCCAATGTCTTAGAAGTCTATATTGCCCATTTGCGCGCAAAATTGGAGCAAGCAGGAGAGTCCCGCATTATCCAGACGATGCGAGGCACCGGTTATGTGCTACGCCAGCCTATATAAAACGAAAGAGCGTTACACTTACTATGTATATGCCATTACAAATACGGCTGACAGGCTTCTATCTCTTGCTCCTGCTCAGCGCCCTGATCTTCTTTGGCCTTTTGATTGATCAGCAGGCTACGCAGCGCGCCTATGCTGATCTGGATATGAGCTTACGTAGCCGTGCTGAGAGTGTGCAGCTTGGTAAAATGCTTCTCACCCAGCCTGGTAGCGTACCCGCTATCCTTCCAGGCATCGCTGGAGTTGGTACAGAAGGCGTCGCCATTGAGATCCTGGATCAGCGACTGCACCTGTTGGCCACCACTGATAGTAATCCAAAGGATTTCATGAAGCCTTCATTACAAGGCTCAAAAGGCGATCCCATCCCATGGGACGAGCAGGCGGCCCGGACCTTCCTCCAGCATCCCCCTGAGAATTCGTATAGCCAAAATAGTATGTATAGCACCATCACGTACCAGGGTCAGCGAATCAGAGTATATAGCACCATAAACAGTGTTTTTGGCAGTACCCATATCATCCAGACTGCCCGTTCAGAGCAGCCGATTGAGCTCTCGCTGAGAACTTTGCGCACGCTGCTCTGGGGTGCAGGTAGCCTGATTATTGCCTGTGCGGCCATGGGAGGATGGTTGATTACTCGTGGCATCCTGTTCCGTGTGCGCCAGCTCACGCGGACCGCCCATGATATTATTCAGAAGCAAAACTTTAGCCAGCGGGTGCGCTATTCACCTCAGAGTGGGAGCGACGAACTCTCACAGTTGACCATGACATTTAACACCATGCTGGATCAACTGGAGAGTCTCTATCTCTATCAACAACGCTTTATTGCCGATGCCTCACATGAGCTACGGGCCCCCATTACCTCGATTCGCTGTAACCTTGACCTCTTAACGCAGACCGCGAACCTCCCTGCCGAAGAAGCGCATGAAGCTCTAGCTGACACCAAAGACGAAGCTGAGCGTATGGGACGCCTGGTCAACGACCTGTTAACCTTAGCGCACGCCGATGCCAATTCTCACATGATCCAGTCTGATAGCCACCGACAGCGCATGTACCTGATTGATCTGGATAGCCTGCTCCTCGATGTCTTCCGGCAATATCGACCAGATACCGACCAAAAACTTCATCCCCGGCTACTGCTACAGGATATTACTCCGGTGCAGGTCGTGGGAAATATCGACCAATTAAAGCAAGCTTTGGTTGCCCTGGTAGATAATGCGCTCAAATATACGCCTACAACTGGAACCGTCACCCTCAGCCTCGTTATTGATGGCCCATGGAGCGTTGTCAGTGTCCGTGACACCGGTCCAGGAATTGCTCCCGAAGATATGCCTCATATCTTTGAGCGCTTCTATCGTTCATCTCAGGCGCGTACGCAGCATGGTAGTGGGCTGGGTCTGGCTATCGCCCAGAGCATTATCCAGGACCATCGTGGTATGCTACATGTTGAAAGTACGCTTGCTCAAGGAAGTACTTTTACTATACAGCTTCCCATTCATTGATGCTATGTAGAAAGGATTCATTGTTGATGGATTTAAACAATAAAGTCGCGCTGGTCACTGGTGGTGGGACCGGTATTGGGCGGGCGACATGCCTGGCATTGGCACAGCGTGGTGCGGCTGTCGCTGTCAACTACTCACGTTCCGAGACTGAGGCGCAGGAAACGGTAAACGCGATTACTCTGCAGGGTGGCAATGCCCTGGCCGTACAGGCTAATGTGTCTCAAGATACCGAGGTACACGCGATGGTGCAGACCATTGTGAGCCAGTTTGGTAGTATCGATGCACTGGTCAATAATGCCAGCATCACCCGCCACATCCCTATGGACGATCTGGAGGCAGTTACTGAAGAGGCCTGGGATGAACTCTATGCGGTCAACGTCAAAGGCATGTTCTACTGTGCCAGAGCGGTTGCTCCCTTGATGAAGAAACAGAGGCAGGGAGCCATCGTCAATGTTGGCAGTATCGCCGGCCTCTCGGGAGCCGGATCTTCACTTCCCTACGCCGTATCGAAAGCGGCCGTCCATGGCTTAACCCTCTCCCTGGCCAAAGCGCTGGCCCCAGAAATCCGTGTATCTGCCGTTGCACCAGGAGCCGTCGCCACGCGCTGGTGGGCAGGCCGAGAAGAACAGATGCAACGCTTAAGCGGAAACGTGTTATTACAGCGTATCGCCACCCCTGAAGATATCGCGAAGATGATCTGTTCAATGCTGGAGCAAGAAGCTATGACCGGTCAAATCATCACGGTAGATAGTGGCCAGACCCTATAACAAGTATTTCTCTATGAGATAAAAGTTATAACCTGCTACAAAAAAATCTCCGGCAATGTCAGTCAGCAATCTACCTGTAATGAGGCTCTCCGTCCTTTGGGGGGATGGTGGTAGGGGAGGATTGCAAGGACACCTCGCGCTCCGTCATGGGCTGCTGCTTTTGCACCCCACTTTCCTCCTCAAGGACATAGAGCCTGTAATGACATTGCCGGGGAATAACTTTTATGGAGCGTAGCGGGAAAGTGCCTGATTGTTATCATCTGCGGTCTGGGTGCGTTGTGCGGGCGTCACACAGACAAGATCATTCGGACCCGCTTCACGCCAGACATAGCCATTGCGGCAGCTAGACGGTCCATAGGCGCCATGTGGATTGACGCGATAGCGTGCCTGACTATTATCAAAGGCGGCCTGGGTGCGTTGATCGGGGGTCACACAGACATGATCGTCGGTAAATGCCTCGCGCCAGACATAACCAGAGATGCAGGTATCTGGACCATATGGCCCTCCGCTGGCATGGCTGGCTATAACATAGTGGAAGCTTGCCGCATGGCTTGTCGATATATTGGACATTGCCATGAGTTGCAAGAACATAAAACTAAGCACAAGTACAGCTAAACACCTTCTAAGCATAGAGCCTCCTTTTATGATTTAGAGCACTTTCTATTAGTATAATTGTGCTTCCAAAGGATTGATGGCACATAATAGTTATTTAACGCCATATGCAATTTTTTCCTCTGCAAAACAAGTGCGCGCCGTAGGCAAAAGGTGGGAGGGATAAAAATTGCACATCGCGTTATTTATCAATAAACCAGACGTGACAGATACTCTCATCCGTCACGTCTGGTTTATAACTATAGGGCAACATTCGATGGTCTCAGGGGATATCATCGGGTGGTCGTGTCTCATGCATCTGTTCTGGACTAATTACCGTATCTCGTAAATTGGCCCCAGCAAGAAAGGCACCTGTAATCTTCGCGCTATTGAAATTCGCCCCATGGAGATCCGCATCGATAAGATCCGCATCCATCAGATTTGTCGCACTGAGATCCGCACTATCCATTAGCGCAGCATGGAGTTGGCAGCCACTGAGATCAGCCCCATGTAAACGAGCATGCGAGAGCGTCGCCTGTTTAAGATTACAGCCCACCAGACTCGCATACTCCATACTGGCATCGCTCAAATCAGAGTCCGAGAGGTCTGCGCCACTCAAGTTCGCCCGATTGAAATTGGCCCCAACCAGTGAAAGGCCATGGAGATCAGTCTCATTGAGATCCGGACTCGCCTCGGGATGCTCATATCTCCACAAATTCCAACGCTCAACATTGCCTTGCTTCAAGAGCTCAACGAGTTGTAGATCTGGCATTTTAACCTTTCCTTTCTATCTCATTCGGAAAAACAAACACAAATCCACACTCATCCAACGTCTGGAACCCAGAATAAGTTTCCATCGCCTCCCCACACTCGAGTCCATGCACACCGCCACCCTTAAGCGCTGCATTTAATCTCTGGCTCACAACCATACGTAAGTGCTGTAACTGAGTCCATGCACACCGCCACCCTTAAGCCCATGCCCATATTGTTCCATGTACACCGCCACCCTTAAGCTCATGCCCATATTGTTCCATGCACACCGCCACCCTTAAGCTCATGCCCATATTGTTAAGAGAGTGCAGGAAATGTGCGATCGCACATTTCCTGCACTCTCTTAACAATGCAAGTTCCCGTCAGGGAACGAGTGCGGGTGCCTGCTATCAGCGCGATAGCAATAACTAAAATAACCAATCATCAACACAAACGAAAAAGGATGATGGTAATATGAGACTTTATCACCATCATCCCTTATTGGGTATCCAGTCAAAAAGAAAGTGTTGAGGTACGTTGTAAGTTACAAACCACTCTAATGATCCAAGAGCATAATTGACATTCACGAATCACTCATAGATTCGTCAGATCTATCCTCCGAGCGTCACAAAAACGCTCACATCAGCACCAATTTACTAAGGAAGTTCCATGACATCCTGTTCAATCCTCAGTAAAAATTTGGGATGTCCACAAGATTATTTGTAAGTGTTTTGTCCCTCCTTTTGATGATCCTCTAATAGATGCCCATGATATTTATGGTACGAGTCAAAAAAAGAGAAGGTAACTCTAGTTCCCTCGCACTATTTGTCGAAAAAAAATTCTCAGACGAGACTCTTGATGTATCGTGACCTGCCGTAACTCAACAGAAAAATGAGGCTTTTTTTCATTTTTTCCGTGAAGTCAATATAAGGAATAATCTTCTGTCGGTTCAGTTTATTGAGGAAAGGTACATTAATATGACGATATTTGCAACCTTCTTTGGTAAGTGGACTCAGCAACTGACTCCTGGAAATATCGATAAAACGCTACATGAACACGTAGGGGCCGTTCCTAATCCTCTGAGTAAGCGTAGTAAACAGTTACAGCCACGAATCCATGACGCAAAGATGTTTAAAAGCGTCTGTCCATATTGTGCGGTTGGCTGTGGGCAGCGAGTGTATGTGAAGGATGGGAAAGTCATCGACATTGAGGGTGACTATGATAGCCCGATTAGTGGTGGTTGCCTGTGTCCAAAGGGGAGTGCCAGCTATCAATTAGACATTAATGAGAGGCGCGTGACAACAGTGAAATATCGCGCTCCTTATGCGACCGACTGGGAAGAGAAATCATTAGCGTGGGTGATGGAACGCATTGCACAAAAGATCTATGAGACGCGTGAAGCAACCTTCCAGGAGAAGAATGAGGAAGGGAAGCCAATCAACAATACGACCGCTATTGGTTCCTTGGGTGGAGCGACCCTTGATAATGAAGAGAATTATCTGATTACCAAGTTTTTTCATTCACTTGGTATGGTCTGTATTGAGAACCAGGCCCGTATATGACACAGTTCTTCAGTACCGGGTCTCGGTGCAAGCTTTGGGCGGGGTGCCGCCAATACTTTCCAACAGGATTTACAGAATAGCGACTGCATTTTGATTGAAGGCAGTAACTTTGCCGAAGCCCATCCCGTCGGTTTCCGCTGGGTTATGGCTGCCAAAGAGAAGGGTGCGACCATCATTCATGTTGATCCGCACTTTTCACGTACCTCCCAAATGGCCGATATTTATGCCCCTATTCGGGCAGGGACCGATATTGCTTTTTTGGGTGGTATCATTAACCATATTCTCCAAAATGAGCTCTACTTCAAGGAGTACGTACAGGCCTATACCAATGCAACCTACATCGTCGGTGATGAATATCAGGATACCGAAGATCTAGAGGGCGTTTTCTCTGGTTGGAAGCCGGAGCATAAGGCGTATGACACTGATACCTGGCAATATAAGTTCACGGAAAAAGGTAGCTCACAAATAGAGGCGAAAGAAGCATCGACCGCCCAGGGTGCGTCCCGCAAGGGCAATACTGATGTTCACCATGAACAACATGTGATGCCTGATGCGCAAGAAGGGCAGGGGCTATTACCTCATGCGCATCCAAGCCAGATTCAGCGTGATGAGACGATGCAAGATCCACGCTGCGTCTTACAGGTCATGAAACGCCACTATGCGCGCTACACGCCAGAAATGGTCTCCGACATTTGCGGTATTCCGCAGGAATTGTTTTTCAAGATCGCCGATACTTTAGTCAAAAACTCGGGCCGTGAGCGTACAACCAATCTCTCCTATGCTGTTGGCTGGACCCAGCACATTGTGGGTGTCCAGATGATCCGTACTGGCTCTATTCTTCAGTTGCTACTGGGAAATATTGGGCGCCCTGGTGGTGGTATCTTGGCTCTGCGTGGTCATGCTAATATTCAGGGTTCCACCGATATTCCTACCCTCTATAACCTGTTGCCTGGCTATCTGACGATGCCGAACGCGATACGTGAGGAATATGATTATCAGACCTATGTGGAGCACAATGCTCAGGATGCTGGCTGGTGGGTGCATTATCTTGAATACTTTGTCAGCCTGATGAAAGCCTGGTATGGTGATGCGGCGACCAAAGAAAATGATTGGGCTTTCAACTTCCTCCCGAAAGTCATTGCAGACCATTCAGATCTGCCGATGTTTGTGAGCATGAAAGACGGCAAGATGAAAGGCTTCTTCTTAATGGGCCAGAATCCAGCGGCCGGAGGCGTCAACGCTGGTTTTCATCGGGCTGCCATGGAGAAATTAGATTGGCTGGTTGTTCGTGATCTCTTTGAAATTGAATCCGCAACCTACTGGAAACGTCCAGGTATTGATCCCACGAAAATCCCGACGGAAGTCTTCTTCCTTCCAGCCGCCTCACATGTTGAGAAGGAAGGAAGTTTTACCAACACGCAGCGCTTGATCCAGTATCGTGACCAGTGTATTGAGCCACCAGATGATGCGCGCTCCGAGAACTGGTTTATGACTGAACTATGCCTGCGCTTGAAAGAGATGTATAAGGACAGTACAAAAGAGCGCGATAAGCCGATTCAAACGGTGACCTGGAACTATCGGCGTCAGGGACCTCAGCAGGAACCGGTGGTTGAAGATATTGTCAAAGAGATCAATGGTTATCGCATGGCCGATGGACATGTAGTGAAGGACTTTACCGAGCTGAAAGCGGATGGTAGTACCGCGTCGGGTTGTTGGATCTTTAGCGGTATTATGCCGGAGGAAGGTAAGAATCTTGCACGTCGCCGTGAGCCAGATGACTATGTAAGTCTGAACTGGTGTTTTACCTGGCCAGCTAATCGCCATATCCTCTATAATCGCGCTTCGGCTGATCCTGAGGGCAAGCCATGGTCTGAGCGCAAAAAGTATCTGTGGTGGGATCCCGAGCATAAAAACGCGGATGGGAGCACAGGTCGCTGGGTTGGATACGACATTCCTGACTTTCCTACTACCAAAGCACCGACCACCAAAGCCGATCCTGATGGAAATGGCCTCGATGCTCATTCTGGTGCCTCTCCTTTTACCATGAACGTTGAAGGGGTGGGCCGACTCTATGCTCCAAGTGGTCTGACCGATGGTCCAATGCCAACACATTATGAACCTATAGAATCGCCCGTGAACAATCTACTGTATCCTCAAACCGAAACGAATCCAGTCGTCAAATACTGGGACCGGCCAGATAATCCTAAACATGGGCATGAGAATCCTGATTTTCCGTATGCCATTACCACGTATCGTGTTACTGAACATCATGTGAGTGGTGCTATGTCACGCTGGCTGCCCTGGCTGTCTGAATTACAGCCAGAACTCTTTGCTGAGATCAGTACAGAGCTTGCGGCGGAAAAAAGTGTCAAGATGGGTGATTGGATCACCATTTGGACCAAACGTGGTGAGATTGAGGCGAAAGCCATGGTTACGGAACGCATGCCTCCCTTAAAGATTAGCGGGCGCACCGTTCATCAGATTGGCTTACCTTTCCACTGGGGATATGCAGGTGTAGTGAAGGGCGATATTGCGAACGATTTGTTGCTTCTGGTAGCGGATCGTAATGTCTCTATGCATGATGCCAAAGCTTTTACCTGTAATATGCGTGCTGGTCGTCGTGATCATCGCGATGAAGATGGTAGCTATGTTGCACGTGAGTTGCCGTAGAGTTATAGATATGGATGTTTTAATTCAGTGCGCGGTGTAACCTGCGTCTCGGGTAATTCACGTTCAAAGTAGTATCAAAAGGGAGAACCCCATGGGGAATAATGGTTTTTTTACAGATACGACCCTCTGTATTGGTTGCAAAGCCTGTGAAGTTGCCTGTAAGCAATGGAATCAGTTACCATCTGATGGTTTTAAAATGAGTGGGTATAGCTATGATAATACGGTTGCCCTTTCAGCTACTACCTGGCGACACGTTGACTTTGTTGAGCAGAAGCATTTTCCCGATGGGAGCGGAAAACCAGTGAACTGGCTGATGATGAGCGATGTCTGTAAACATTGTACCCATGCTGGCTGTATGGAAGCCTGTCCAACAGGAGCGATCATTCGCAATGAATTCGGTGACGTTTTTGTGCAGCCAGACATCTGTAATGGCTGTGGATATTGTGTCCCTTCCTGTCCATTTGGCGTAATCGATCGCAACGAGACCACCGGCAATGCCGCCAAATGTACCCTCTGCTATGATCGGCAGAAGGATGGGATTGAGCCAGCCTGCGCCAAGGCCTGTCCAACCGATTCAATTATCTTTGGCGATGTTGACGAATTGAAAGAGCGGGCCAGGAAACGCGTCGATACCCTGCACGATCGCGGAGTAGACACTGCTTATCTCTATGGAGTTGACGAAGATACCAGCGTCGGTGACCTCAACGCCTTTTTCCTGTTAACTGAGCGCCCCTCTGTCTACAACTTACCAGAGAAGCCCCGACTGCCACAGGACAATGTGCTGCCTGGATTTATGGCATGCTTTGCGGCGGGAGCATTACTCACTGTAACTACCTTTTTCTCTTTATGGAAACATGTATAAGAAATGAGCAAAATTGTGTTTGCAAGACTACACACCATACAAGTTCTATGCCTGAATAACAGGCAGGAGAGATGCCATGGATAAGTGGAATCGGAGCCAGCCAGCGCGGTTAGGAGGCTCGGATACCGTCGTCTGGTATAATCGGGGAGGTCCCAAATCCGGCCGGGGAATAGCCTGGACAGGCAGGCCAGAGACCTATTATGCGCAGCCATTAATCAAGAAATCTCCCTGGAAGTGGCAGATTGTCTTGTACTTTTTCTTTGGAGGGATCGCTGGTGGTGCCTATCTGGTCACAACATTGGCCCACTTTCTTGGACTGGGGAAAAAGAATCCGGCTCTTATTCGTGTCGGGCGTTATACCTCATTCTTCTCTCTGCTGGTCAGTCCAGTCTTGTTGATCTGGGATCTAGGCCGACCGGAACGCTTTCACCATATGTTACGCGTCCTCAAGTTCCGTTCACCCATGTCAATCGGCACCTGGGTGCTCAGCGCATTCGGGATCTGCTGTGGATTGACCAGTGTTCATCAGATGGCCGAAGATGGATTCTTGAACTGGTTAAGCCCTATCTCGCGGATCTTCAAAGCATTGCCAGTTAAAACCCTGGAGACCATCGGCAGTTTTTTTGGCATCTTGCTGGCTTCATACACAGGTGTCTTGCTGGCCGCTACGGCTGTTCCACTCTGGGCCCGTGCCCGTTATATTCTAGGCCCGTTATTCCTCTCATCCGGACTCTCGACTGCACTGGCCAGTATATCGCTCATCCTCTCATTGGGCAAACCCGAAGAGGACGCCCTTGATCGACTGGATCGAGCAGAGATTGCTACTATGGTCACCGAACTGGCTCTGCTCTCTTCACTGCCTTCAACCCTTGGCCCGCTGGGCAAGCCACTGATCAAAGGCAAACGGGGAGCCCTTTTCACCTGTGGCACAGTCATCGGCGGCGTACTCTTGCCACTTCTGGGCAGACTCGGTTTCAGAATAAGCAGGAATGTCCCATCCCGTACTGTAAACATCGTGTCATCCCTGTTTGTTCTCATTGGGGGCTTAATCATGCGCTACGTATGGGTCTATGCAGGCCACGATTCCGCGCAAGATCCTGAAGCCACGCACGAGTACAACAGAGTAGAGTGGGAAGAGCTCACAAACAAACAATAAGCTTTGCCGATATAATAAGAAACCAGCCATGGTGAAAAATATAGCTGGCTTCTTATTATATCCTGGCCAGTAACGGGATCATAAGGCATTGGTTGTATCTCGCAACGGGACTTATAGAGGAGATTATTGTTTTTTTGCGATAGCAAAATAGCAACGGCTGTAGGCGTGTGCTTTTTCCCATTCATCGAGCATCGCTACATAAACGGCGTCAAAATTTGCAGGATTCACCTGTAGTTTTTCCACATAGATAGGTTTGACACCTGCATATGCGGACAGATGGCTTTTCGCCAGAAGTTGTCCACCATGTCCTCCCCATGTTCCCACGGGCAAATCATAGTGATACACCTGTTGTTCTTTTAGCTCAGGTAGCGCGGCCAGTAAATCGGCAAGATTTTCGCCAATGGCTGGCTGAATACCTCGCTGTGCGCAAAATTGCTCGATCCATGAGCTCATTTGTTTTCCCGCAACCCCTAATGGTTCGACACGGTGGAGCAGTTCAACCAGTTCGATCCAGCCACCAGGTTTGGTTACACGCATAAGTTCTTTGAGTACCCGCGGCCACTCGTTTGCAGGCAGCGCAGATGCCAGAAAGCGTTGATGGACATAATCAAAGGTATTATCTGGAAATGGCAGCCCTTTCAGCACATTTCCCACCACAAATGCACAGTTGGCTTCCTGCATCTCCTGAGCCACCAGCGGTATCTCAACATCCAACCCGTTAACCTGAGCCTGTGGGAATTCCTTTCCCATCTCCAGTACCCAGCGTCCTGTACCACATCCTACATCTAAAATCATCGGTTCAGTAATGTGTGAGATTGAAGCAATATGATTCGTTTTAATCGCTTGCTTTAGCAAATGATGCTGAAAATCCAGGCGATTAATCTCTCCAAGATCCTTTGGCAAAACATAAGGCACGTCTTGTCGATAGCGGCGTCCTTGCAAGATCACCTCGATAGGTTGGCTCTCTTCTTTCGCCGTAACCTTGCCCTGTTGTGTAGATTTTTGCTTACGGAATGGAAACCATGACATAAATATATTTTGCTTTCCACACGGCACCGTGTATAGTAGCCATTTCTGACAGAACATTCAAGTGTATAAATAAAAAGCTGCTACTATTTTATAATATGGCATGTCTGCACACAATGTTATTTTATAGATCATTGTCTATTTTCAGCGAGGGCAATGGAAATTTGTATATACAGGAAAGCAGGCAAGATATGTTCAGAAACGCAAAGGAATTGAATGAGTGTTGACATGTAAATAAAAGCATGGCTATACATGGATCCTATGCCAGTGTATAGCCATGCTTAGCAAGTAGGTGAGTTTTACTGTACTATGTTAAGCTGACATCATCAAGGGTGGCCCAGCCGGCGATGGCATGCGCATAATACCATATTTTAATACTCTGCCCGGCGTTAGCTGTGAATGAGGTGGTATATTGTTGATAACCAACATTACCAGCCACTTCAATATTTTTTACCTGCGTTCCATTGACATCCACCCCAAGTTGTACATTGCCGGTATTATTGGCGGCATAGGCAGTCAACGTATAGGTACGTGACGTGGGGGCGGTAATCGTCTGGGCCATACCAACATCACTAGAGGAGGTTGGATGCAGATAGGCATCATGGCTGCCACTATGTGGATAATTTGTTTCGATCCCGGCTAGATTAGCATGTACCTCACCAATCCAGGGAGAGAGATTGCCGGACTCAAAGCCTGGATTGGCCAGGAGCGTGGTTGCAGTCGTGGTCGCGGCATCGATCTCGACCCGATCGAGCGCTGGCCAGACATTGCTACTCTGAGGATTCTTACGACCCGTCACCGTAACATTCAATGTATGGGTGCCAGACGAAAGCGCAGGACTCTCCCACATGAGTTGATTCCCGGCGCGACGTGCCGCGTAAAAATCAACTTCTCTGGCTGGTCCATTATCGATAGAGACTGTTGCGATCCCCTCATTGTTATCCTTGACACCAAAAAGTCGGATCCGTGAGCCATTAAACTGCACACTGGCCGTAGCGCCAGCCGTACCGTTCCAACTGTTACTCCCATTATAGAGTCCAGATTGGTCATTCCCACAGCCATCACCACAATGGCCCCAGCCTGCGGAATAGTTAAACTGGTTGAGTCCGCTCCCCTGGGTGGCATCATCGACCTGCGTAACCGCTCCGGTGCCTGTGTAGTTGACACCATGGATCACAAAGGTCGTAATTGATTGAGCGGGCAATGTACTGGTAAAGGTATTATTCGTGATACCAACATTGGCTATCT
The DNA here is from genome assembly GCF_003967575.1 of Dictyobacter alpinus. Taxonomy (NCBI): domain Bacteria; kingdom Bacillati; phylum Chloroflexota; class Ktedonobacteria; order Ktedonobacterales; family Dictyobacteraceae; genus Dictyobacter; species Dictyobacter alpinus. Next base: position 1,102,749 of record NZ_BIFT01000002.1, on the reverse strand, counting down.
GAGCTAGATTCTGATTGCTTGTCGTCTGATAGGGCGTTGCCGATCCACCCACACTACTAAAGTTTGACAGATTATAGGTAACATTGGTGCTGCCTGTTCCATCATTTGTGGTCACCAGGACCAGTGTCTGGCTGCCTGCATCATACGCGCTAAACGTATTCCCATCACTATTGCCGATCATCTTATAGCCGGGTCGCACAAACTTGCTATAATTGCCCAGTGCATAGTAGCGTGATGGATAGGTAATGTTGCCGCTGCTATCAGTACTGGCCAGGCCCCACAGATCATTATCGCTGCCACCATTGCCAGATCCGCTCGCATTGGCATAATTATCAGCAGCCTGCCAGATAACCCAGGACGCTGGATGCAGATGCTGCTCATCGGTAAGAATTTCATGGGATAAGGTCAGGCCTGCCGCGATTGGACTGCTCTGCGCGCCGGTACCCCATTCGGACATCCACAGGCGCTTATTGCCGTTCTGTCCAATAGTGTTATACGCATAATCGCGATCACCGGTGCTTCCACCATAGGTATGCGTGTTGTACTGTATTATCGCTGCCTTTGCGTTCGCATCGTAGGAATCATAGTCGTTATTCGATGCATTTACCGCTGTATCATCCGGAGCGGAAATCTGTGAATATGCCGACACGCCAGTCTGATCAAGTTTGGCTGCCAGTTTATTTACAATCGTATTCTGCGTTCCGGTGGATATATTCGAGCCTTCTTGATCCCCATTAAAGTTCCAGTATCCTGGTGTGGGTTCATTAAACGCTGCCAGCGTCTGTAAGGGTAAGCCCCAGGTATCATGAAAATGCTGCGCGATCGTCGCCATATAGCTGGTATAATCATCATAATGGCTACTACTCAAGTTCTCGCTATTTCCATTTGCGCCAGAAGTACAACTATTCGTTGTCATCCAGGCAGGAGGAGAATTCACAAAACCTTCAAAGACATTCGCGCCCCGGTCCTGAGCCGCCTGTAGCACCCAACGCTGATTTGCATCTTGCGTCCAATCATAGGCGCCAGCGGTCGGTTCGTAGGTAGGAATATTGGTGTAGACGCCGGCCTTCCCATTCGCAATCGCATTGTGGCAGACATTACCAGGCCCGTCGGCCCCAAAGTTGTAGCGCAACACATTTAGTCCGATCCCTGTATTTGGATCAAATAACTTATCGGCCAGCGGTACCCGTTGACTATCACTCAAGCTACCTGCCCAATTGGCCCACCAGGCCATGCTACTTCCCCAGCCTTGAATGGTCTGATACTGCTGTGCTGGATCAACACTGATACTATAGTCTGCTTGCGCCTTCTGTGACGTATGCAGAAACATGGATAGTCCCGCAGTGACAAGCGCAGCAAGTGCGATCATACGCACCCCCAGATGGATCCGTTTTCCATAATGACGAAACATTGTCATCTTCTCCTTCGTACATCGGTACAAGATTACGCCTACTCGGACACTCAAACGAAAATATCATCCCCCCGACACCTCATTTCATTAGAGGCCCCCACAACTTGAAAATACCTGGTATAGGGGATCGATCCCCTATACCAGGTATACCATCTTCATCTTTTATTGTCAATAGTTGCCAGGGAGTTATTTAAGTGAACTACCCATATGGATGGATCTCGCATATGGTGCTGCTGTGGTTTGGCGCACAACTAACTCAACCGGTAATGTGATCGTCGCAAAGCTCTCTATTTCAGCGTTGATCAGCGCGAAGAGATGCTGAGTAGCTGTTTTGCCGATCTCGGTGGGAGATTGATGGATCGTTGTTAGTGGCGGTTCGACAATTGTTGGTAGCGCGATATCATCAAATCCGATCAATGACAGATCGGCTGGAATAAGCAGATCATGATTGTGGGCATAATACATCGCGCCAGCCGCCATCCTATCATTCATACAGAAAAGTGCGCTTGGTCGCTGCTCTCTCTCCAATAGCTGCTGCGCAACCTGATAGCCACTCCCGACATTAAAGTCACCATAGCCAATCAGCGCTGGATCAAGTTGAATCCCCCATTCAGCCATTGCCTCACGCGCACCCTGTAGCCGCTCATCGACCGCTACCACGAAATTCGCGGGTCCACTGATAATACCAATGTTGCGGTGTCCTAACTCCAGCAGATGTGCTAGTGCCAGATAACCGCCCAGACGATCGTTGGAATGAACACTATTGATCTGCTTAAGATCCTCACGATATCCTGCTGAGACGCGTGGAATCCCCAGTTCATCCAAAATTGTATCATCGATACCACCTGCATGGGATTCCAGTGTCACCACACCATCCACGTAGCCAGTTCGTAAGAAGCGATCATAGACGCCGCGCTTATCTGTCGGCTTAGGCATAAAGAGGAGCACACTATAATCATAGTCGCTGGCAGTACTTTCCACGCCCAGCACAATGTCCAGGATAAAAGGATCGTGAAATAAATGTTCAGCATGATAGGGGACGATCAAGCCAATGACATAGGTACGCTTCCCCTTGAGTCCACGTGCCGCCAGATTTGGCGAATATTGTAACTGCTCCATGGCCTCGAGTACGCGCTTTTTCGTTTCTTCGCTTACATAGGGGGTATTGGATACGACTTTAGAGACCGTGGTTTTAGAGACCTTTGCCAGGCGTGCGACATCATAAATGGTAGCCATGCAGCATTTCATCCTTTCAAGGATACAGACGTGTGGGGGCTTAGGTTATTTAGATAGTCATTGATTAAAGGTTATGTATAGACGCTGCTTCACCCTGTATTGATGACTCAAGGAGCAAGCCATAAATGGACCCGGCTATCGTCTCCGCCAGTAGCAATATATGTACCGTCTGGTGACCAGGCCATGGCGCGAACGGGCGCGCTATTGGAGAATGCCAGGAGTTTGAGGTTGGTTGTCGTATCCCATACCTCTACCATTGTATCCTCACCGGCATAGGCGAAACGCCTACCATCAGGTGACCAGGTAACGACCGAGATCGCTGTGGCATAGCGATAGCTGAGTACTTCCTGACTTGTACTCGTGTCCCACATCTGTACCATGCCATCAATCCTTCCACAGGCGACACGTGAGCTTTTATAGATCTGCGAGTTCAGGCCTGGACTGGAGAAGGAGGCATAGACGCCTGGTGACCAGGCTGTACTCAAAATCTGGGCTGGCGGACCAGGATAGGTGGCAATCGTTCTGCCCGTGAACGCCTCCCATGTTTGCAGCGTTGTATCATTCCCGCCAGAAACAATATGATAGCCATGTCCGTGGAACGCTGGTGGTCCATTGGGAGTCCATGCCAGCGTATTCACACTGGCACGATGTCCCTGGTAGACGGTGAGCAATTTACCCGTAATCGCATCCCACACATGTACCGTTCCGTTGCTGCCAGCGGTAGCCACAACATTCTGGATTGGCGACCAGGCCAACGCGTTAATCTTATGCCCCTGGTGGCCAGCATAAGTCATGCGAAAGCTATTTGTGGCTATCTCCCAGACATGTACCTGTTCATCGCTACCAACGCTGGCAATACGTAAACCATCAGCTGACCAGGCGACCAGACGTGCACTTTCAGAAGGATCTTGAATGCTCTTCTCTGTTTGTGTGGTCTGCGCATTCCACACCTGAAGAGACTTTTCGCCACTGGTGGAAGCAATGTGTGTACCATCAGGCGACCAGGATAAAGAAAGGATGCCTTGTTGATGACCATTGTAGCTAGAGACAAGGGTACCAGGTGCCCGAGACTTCATGATAGATACTTCATTGCGCACCGGTGTGGCTATATTTTTTGCCATTGGAGTTACTGGAGGCAGTAAATGAGCTGGCGTTTCAACCGGAACCGTGGCTCGTTCAACCATTTCTGTGGTGGTGCCTGCAAGTTTGCTGGCCTGTTCAAGTGCGATCGCAAAGGCCCGCACGCTGGCAAAGCGCCGTTTATAATCTTTCTCTAACGCTGTAAGCACGACCTGTTCAACCGCTGGATGCAGGGATGGTATCTTCTCACGTAGCGGTGTTGGTGTCACACCAAGATGCTGGGCGATAGTTTCCGTCATTGAGCCATTAAAGGGTCGATAGCCCGTCAGCCACTCATAAGCGATAATGCCCAATGAATATTGATCACTGGCCGTACGAGGCTGTCCCTGTATCTGTTCAGGAGCCATATAAGGAAGGGTACCAGCTACATCCTGAACACGTTGTGATTGAACTGTTTGCATGATCAGCGCGATCCCAAAATCACTCAGGAGAATCTCATTGCGCCTGCCAAGTAAAATATTTTCAGGCTTGACGTCCCGATGAACCAACTTCTCATCGTGCGCATATTGCAATGCCTCAGCCACCTGTTTCATGTATGCGACCACCAGTGGCAATGGCAGAGGCGTCCCATTTGGATGGCGTTGGCGTAGCGTCCCATTAGGCGCGTAATCCAGTACCAGAAATGGTGTCGTTCCCTCAACGCCAAAATCTAGCACACGCACGATATTGGGATGAACCAGACGAGCAATATTACGGGCCTCAACATAAAACCAGTTCATTGGATCGTCTGCCGCTTGCATCTTAAGAACCTTGATCGCTGCCTGCGTACCAAGATAAATATGTTCTCCCAGATAGACCTCGGCAAAGGCCCCTTCTCCTAATAGGCGTGTAAGCTGATAATTGCCCATTTGTTTTTTGCTGTAAGATGCCATATCCAAACTCTCATGAGGAATAAACGCTATCCCTCTTCTCCTGTTCAGCTGTTCTCTATAATGTTTTTACGTTTGTATGGAAGTTTTTTTGTTTGTCAATCGTGATAAGGGGCTGCTGGCTTGAGTAGTTGACTGACTTCTCTTCAAAGGCATGCGCTTCAATCGTGTGAGCGGCATTCACGATTACCTTTTAATAGCATATCATACGGAGAGGAGATCAAGTGGCTTTCACTCATGAGGAATAGTGCCAGGCAATAAAAAAGAGTGCTTTCTTAGAAGCACTCTGAACAGGCCAATCCCGAGCTACGACTTTCTCGGAAGAAATTTTGTATTACGCCTGTTTTCCAGCCCCACCCGCTTTCAGCTCTTGCTGAACAAAATCGATGTAGGAATCCTTATCGCAGTAGGCTGAAAAGACTCTGGTCTCCTCTGTGGTATCCATGACCACATAGACTACGCCACCATCGGTCGCGTTAACACTCCCTTGTTCGCCTGTTTGCTTGATCCGTACGCGGTCACCTTCTTGAAAGTAGGTTCCTTCTTGTGTTGTTTCCATCTGGATATGTTCCTTCTTACTTCATTACTTTTACTGGATAGCCTGGTTCATTCATGCGAGGGCCAAAAAACTCGATACGATAACGACCGCTTGACGTTGTCACCTCGCAATAATAGCAGAATTCTGGTAAGGATACCTTTCCATCTTGCTGGAGCGCAGGCATCGTTTGAAATCCTTGGACCGCTTCATCCGCGCTTGCATATTCCTCGACATGTCCATCCGCGGCAATGATCGTGTAATGTAAGCTGGCAGGAAATTGGATGAAGGGTTTTAGAAAGGTCGTATGACTATTTTCAGCAAAAATATTTTCAATCGTGCTGGAGAACCAGGCTTCCCAGGATGAATTTGCGAAGTTTCCATGGATGCTATCAAGGTAGTAGAGCCCATAACTGATGCCTGAGGCTTCATCTGGCAACTGAGGGGTTGAACTATAGATAATAGCACGCATGTTTTTGTTGGAACTCCACATGGTATTGTTTCCATATGCGTGATTCCATGTATGTTCGCTATAGAGCAGAAGCGGATTCCCCTGTTCATAGTGCTGGCGTGCTTCTTGTCGTGAGAGTTCTTTCCAGGCAGATATTGGAATATAGGTGCTGGTAATATTTCTAAAGGCTTCGGTAAGATGAGGCACGGAGAGCTCTGTGCCATCGGACAATTTGGCGTGATAGGTTCTTTCTATCAACCATTGTTCGGCCAGCGTATTCGTATAAGGGACGGTCTGTCCCTCTGGCCTCGTTTGGGTATTCATAATGCTACCTACCCGTTCTCGATCAGTTTGCTATCAGGCAAACTTTTGTGTTCCTCATTGAAAGTGTTGACATATAAGTATGCGTCATGACGAACATCAAACGATTTGACCAGTCGATCATTTGCAGAAGGATCCTGGTCTGCGGCAGCACGCTCACGGACCAGAAAGATTTGAGGTGATAAGCATTGGACGTAGTAACGATTTTCCATGAAAGTTAAACCTTAACTGTTTCTACTGCAGGTGGTGTAATGGTAACATCTGGTTTATCGAATAAAGCATGATCAAAAATGGTACGAGCGATATTTGCTCCGGTCAGGTCGGCGCCACGCAGGTCCGCATTGCTAAGATCGGCCCCATGCATATTTGCTCCACAAAAGCGTGCCTGGAAGGCGTCGACGCCATGCATCATCGCTTTTTCAAGATTGGCACCGCTTAGATTCGCGCCCTCTAAATTTGTGTGCCGCAGGTCCGTCTCTCGCAGATCCGCATCTCGTAGATCCGCATATTGGAGATTTGCTTCAGTGAGATCAACACCGTGGAAATCGATACCACGCAGATCAGCGTTGCGTAGATCTGCCTCATGGAGATTCGGCTCGAGTGCCTGGACATCATAATGGTCACGACGCCATGTATTCCAGGTCTTGTTTCCAGCTGCCAGCAGCTCAATATGTTTTTTTAAGGCCATTGTATATTTCTCTCTCTCTGTAGGGCAAGGTCCATCCACAAATTTTCTGTTTTATGTATGAAGCACAGGGCATTTCACTATTCCTGTTATGCAATGTTCTTGCCCGTTTATTTTCGTTTATGCATGCTCTCAAGGAAGATCTGTTTATATCGTGTCCAATTGTTTTTCCCGACTCTCAACATATCTTTCAATAGAAACAGTTCAGCCTGGGGCAGATCCTCTTCAGCCTGATAACAAAGTTTACCGGCTTCCCGTTCCTTGACGATACGGAGAGCTTGCGTCACTTTTTCAGGTCCTTCAAGACGCTTTAGCTGATCAATGGCCTCAATGAAGATTTCTCTGGTCTGGGTAAACGTTTTCATTGTTGTTTCTTTTCCAGTACCACCTGGTACTATCAGATTTTTGCGTGAAAAGATGAAATGCCATAACAGACAAGCTGTTTAAGCAATTACTGATCTGGAAGAAGTAGTTGCAATGTGTAGGGTATGTGGCGGTACTTCTAAGAGAGAAGAGCAGTAAGCGCTAGCTGATAAGGGAAGGCTGGTTCATAAAAGTCTTATGAGACACTTTAATTATACACTATTTTTTGGAAAAATACAATATTAGTAAACATGCAAATAAGCAAATACATTATTTATGAAAAAACTCAGTCTTCCGCCGTTGAGATAAGGATCGGCAAGACCATCTTGCACCTTCCGGTTTCTCCAAGCGTATATTATTAAATATCATGCGGGGAATGTTCGTTTTGTTTATGCCGGACTAGAGGACTTGCCGATAGCGTTGTAATCTTTCCCAGGTGCGTTGGATGGGGGTAAGGCCATCAGGTTGTTCAGGTTGTAAACTGCCACGTGTGATTAAGGCAAAGCAGTTATCCTGGTGATATCTTTCGCGCTGAATATTATTGGGGAATATATCTTGTATGTAATGATATCCTTGATCTTGCGTGCGTCCAATCCATATTCCTTCGGTCTGGTCAAGTGTTGGTAAGGTCATGTGATTCCTCATTTCTGTTGAAGCTGTTTTATTTGAATGCTTCTATCTTTCCAGCTCTATGTGCTGGCCTTTCTCTGGCACAGTATGCCTATGGAGTTTACCAGAAGAGATAGGAACGAAAATTTGCATATGGTGCGCTTTGTGCTAGAAAGATTGATCTTTAGAAGTACACAGAGGGACATCACTTTTTTAGGAGGACGTGCTTTATCAAAATGTATGATATCTATATTGATACAAAATCACAAGATGAGAGAGCATACATGTGTATTTCTTTAAGGTATAGTAATTATACACGATTTATTTGATAAATACAAAGTATAGAGATGCAAAAGAAGAAATGCTTGAAAAAAGCATAATCTTTTGATTATGTGGCTCTCCGTCCTTCGGGGAAGGTGGTGGGGGAGGATTGCGAGGACACCCCGCTTTCCCCCTCAAAGACATAGAGCCGATTATGTCACTTCAATTTTCCATGTTTTCGCGAATGTCCATCAGGAGTAGTTGTGTAATGCCTTCCTGGTAGGCGCGCTGTTTTCTCTCTTGCATGATTGTTGTTAATGGTGTAAAGATTTCAGGGAGTGTCTGGAGGGCTGCAATGTCGCTGGCGTCAAGCTCTGCTGCTTGCATATGGAGGGCGCTGATATAGGAGGCTGGATCAAAGCGCCAGAGATAGCTGCGTCCAGGATAGCGTGTGAGGATATGGGAAGCGATGCGTAATCCTTGAAGATCGAAATCGCCACTATAATACAGGTTTGTGTCTGGTGAGGAAGCAGTAAGGAGACTGAGCAGGCGTATAACCGCGATACTGGGCCAGCCAGAGGTACAGATCAAGGTTGGGACCGGTGGGCTGTGATCCGCGAACAAGCTCACATTGGTGGGTGCTAAACTCTCTACAATCTCTTCAAATACCTGTGGATTTTCAAACAGATAAATCTTTTTCGTGGTTGCGTGCAGCCTTCTCCAATCGAGTAGCTGATGGAGGGAGAGGGTCAGGAGACGTTTACCTGCATATTGGACCAGGGCATCCGCATGCCCTGTATGATCCTCTGCATAGGCCAGATTGAAGACAGTGACAGTGGATGAAATGGTGTCTAATAGTAAGCCCGCTTCATAATAGACAAGCAGGCGTTGCTGTTGTTGCTCCGAAATTTCTCTTCCCATACGATGAGTGGTAAGATCATCATTTTCTAAGCTTGCATCAGCACGGTTGGACGCCTCACTTCTCTGTGTCAGATCCAGTAATGCCCGAAAAAAGATCCGTCCGGCGGCTGTATTGCTATCAAAATAATGGGGATTTCCGGTGATACGTTGCGCAAACAGAGCCAACCGCTCGACGTTTGGGGGTACTGGAAGATGATTGAGGGCCTGCGCAATTGTGCGTACCTGAATAAGGAGCCCTTCCTGCACGACTGCTGTTTCGTTTTTATAGCGCCTGAAAAGTTCATCTCGACCATATACACCCTGGAATAGCCAGGCATATCCACGGGACGCCACTGGAAGGGTAGCTCCAATCGCTGATAGGCTGTCATAGAACTGTTGCTGGGAATGCGCCTGTTGCTCGCGTTGCTGTGGGCGTGTGGTATGTGAGCGGCTGGGAAAAAGGGATATCAATAGCGTGGGGAGGTCGCAGGCAAATCCACTTTCGTCAAGTGCTTGCTGAAAATCGCGCAGACGGATAGTGAACGTGCCATCGCTCGGCAACTTCTTCTTGAGAAACCTGGCTATCTCTCGCTGCTCATCATTGCTACAGTCGCGTAGCACAATCTGGCCTGCAATACGTCCTTGTGTTATGTACTTCGTATATAACGCTTCAACAAGACGAGACCAGACAGGTTGTGCGAAGAAAGCCACGGCTTTTTGTACGAATGGATTGTCCGAGTTTTGTGGCTGCTGCTTCATGACTTACTGATCTCATCCAGCGATGTATCGGTACTCCAGAAGGAAGCAAATCCTGTGGCTAACTCTTGTTCTTTCTGACAGAACATGGTGTATTTGACACAGGCTGGTATCTCAGTTGCTTCGCCCGTCACACGAGGTCCGGTCATGATCCATTGGAAGTTTTGTGAGCCAAGGAACTTAAGTAATTTCCTGGTATTCTCGACACTTACCTTGTCGAATGCTTCATCTAGTGCGATCAAGCGTGGAGCGCCTTTGCCGGCGCTCTCATAGAGTGCCGAGAGCGCCGCGAAGAACGGCACATACAGAGTGACATATTGTTCTGCGCCACTGCCTTTTTTGAAGAAGCGGTTGGTCAGGTGTTGTTGTGAGCCATCATTCCTGGTGATATAGATCTCAAATTGAAACCAGGTACGATAATCAAAAATTTGCGCCAGCGCTTCCGCAAACGTGGCTTCAGTGGTCACATGTTTTTGTGCCTGTAATGCATTGATCTCCTGGCGGAAAGCATACACCAGGGCATCAATCTCCTCTTGCTTAAACGTTTGTGCCTGTCGACGCAAAAGATCATGATAATGGGCCAGTGCATTGCCTGGCTGGTCGCGTTCTTGCGCTTTATAGACCCACTTCAAATGATAATATTCTCCTACCAGAGGACTCTGGCCGAGGACTGCATTCATTCTTTCAACCCATTTTTCTGCATCGGTGATATGTTTGCCGACCGTGTCAGCCATCTCTTCTAGCAGAAAGTTTTGGAACAGCTCTCGCTCTCTGACCGCCAGCAACTGGTCCTGGTAACGTATCTCTTCACCCAGCCGGCTAAGTAGCTCATAGGCATTGGCCTGATCTGCATTGGCAAAGCGAATGATACCCTGGTCATCGACCTGAGGACTATATTCATGGAGCCGATTAATAACTTCACTATAGACCCGGTATAGCTCGCTCTGAACCGTATGCTCATGTTTCTGTAGCTCGTTTCTACGAGCCAGATAGACCTCTTCCTGTGATCCTAGTGGCTCGATAAGAAACTCCTGGGCTGCCTCGAAACCAGTGGTTGCCTCTATTTGTTGGTCTGTATGGGCCAGCATCTCGACCGGATATGCATGGAGCAGATAGAGGAAGTGTTCATATGCATCATTACAGCGTTGCTGGTTAATTGTGCGCACTTCCTGTGCTTTGGTGTATTCCGCGCTGCTATTTTCCAGATTACTTTCGGCCCGGGTGCGCTGTTCGCGTAGCTTTTGTAGTTCGTCTGGCAGTTCGCTATGGCGAGTTTGGAGCTCATGAAGCTGTGAGAGCAAGCCATCCAGGCCCCCCTGCTCGGTTTCGCGTAACATCCTCTCCAGCATCTCTAACTCGGCTTTGGATTGGGTAAGGACCTGTTCAGCCTTGCGTCTGGCGACTTCGGCCCGCATCTCGGCGTTTTTCACCTGGCCAAGTTGCTGCGCGGCCCGCTTATAGCCCTGCCATGTCGCAATCAGTCGTTCGCCATAGCTGTTCAGCGTTTTGTGTTCACTGGCCAGTTTGTTGGTCGCCTCATAGGCTCTTTCAACCTTGTCCGCCTCATAGGCAAAGACAAACACCTCGGCTGTCTCGCGCTGCAAGCGTGTCTTGAGGGTCGTTATCTGTTGACGAATATCCTGAGATTCATTGTGTACTTGTTGATAGCGAGCCTCAGCTTTTTGCAGCGCAACCAGGATACCCTGGAGGGTTGTGGCATGAAATTCAATCTTACTTTCTTTGAAAATAGTTCCTAACTGCTCATGTAAATCTGCCTGGCGCAGCTGTTGTTGTTCTAATACTTCAATCTGACTGCTGATCTTTTGCAGTTCGTTCTCAAATACTTCAACCTGCTGAGCAAGTAATAATTGTTGGGTTTGCTGTTCACGTAGACGTGTTGCCTTGCCAATACAACGGGCCGAACCGGCGCCCGCTATTCCTGTGAGCAGACCATGGCGCCAGGAAACGGATTGTTCGGAGGATGGATTCTGGGCCAACGCTGGATAGATATGCTGTTCAAGGAGAGACAGTAACGGACCAATGATCTCTTGCCAGTTATTGTTACGTGTGGCCGGGTCTTCTTGCAGCGCTGGATCAAGTTGTAGCAGTCTGGTTGTTGTGTGTGCTGAATTTTGCTGTTGATCATGTGTGATGCGCTGAATATCCAGGTAACAATCGCTGAGGCCTTCGGCGGCCAGGATAGCATCTGCGGCTGTGGCATCATCGGTGGGTACAACCAGTGCATCCAGGAGTCCCGCGTCCTCAAGCAGATATTCAATACTTCCGGCCTGTGCTGATTGGCTATCAATTGCTGCTGTGAAGTCGATCAGCATATAGAGCGGGAACGCAGTAATATTCTGTGCAGCCAGAGACGCCCGCGCTTTTTGACGATGTTCTGAACGATATGGGGTATACTCTGGTTCCTGCAACTTCAGCTCATAGGCTATACGTGCCTGTCTGAGTTCCTGGTTCTTTTCACCCTGGCGTTGCCGTGTCGTGTCAAGTTCCTGTTGAATCTGCCGTCGCGATTTTTTTAGTGCCTCGATAATTGATGTAATAATGCTCTCATATTCGCGCAACACTTCACCTAGCCGATCAACCATTTCCTGTGGTGGCAGGGCCGCATTCCAATCTTCAGCGGCTCTTTCATGGAGCTGAGTAAAATGTTGATCGTACGCACTATCCTCGAGGAGACCATCGAGCCTATCGGCCAGTTCCTGTTGCACCGCGACCAAGGTGTCGCGCTCAGCATCGAACTGTCTGTTCGCCTGATCGAGCGTATCATATGCCTGTGATTCTTGCTGTTGTGCCGCTTGTAGTCTGGTTTGTGTCTGCTCTATCGTACGATGCAGTTGTCGCAATCTCCCCAACCAGTCCAGGCGTTCTTGAAGTGAAACAGCGAGCAGGGACGAGATATGCGTCTGGATGTCAGGAGTTGATGCTTCCAGCGAGAAACTCTTTAATTGATTGATTGTTGCACTCAACTGTTCGCTTGCTAACTGCCAGTGTGCTTCTTGATCTGCCATGGTACGCATGGTGACCAATAATTGCTCCGTCTGCTGCTGCATTCGAGCAAACGCTGTGCCCTGGGTTTTGATATCTTGCTCGACCTGTTCTCTATTGGTTGTTGCATCGGTAAGGATCAGACCTTTCTCCTCAAAATCTTTGGTATAGGCAATGGTCTGTTCCTGTAAATGACCAAGTTGTTGCGCCGCCTGTAGACCTTCACTACCCTCTAACGCCGAGATTTTTCCAGCTACCTCGACCTGTGTGCGCTCTAAGTCGTGGAGTTGTCTCTGATAACGCTCCAACTCATTTTCGGCGCGTGTAATATTGCGTTTAAGCCGTGTCACATCATTATTGGCCGCGTTTGCGAGCAACTGCGTATGCACATACTCACAGGCTGCAATGCGGGTTCTGGCTACGGCCACCACCTGTTGCGCCAGGTGGAGTTTTTCAACGGCGTTATAGGCTTTCTTACGCTGCTCAATTTCCTCCTGTAAGGATTCCATTAATTCCAGGGTTGTCGCTGCATGTTGAACGAGATCGGCAGGTATCGACGGGAGTGATTGATCAAGGAACGTACGCACGGATTCCAATGAGAGGACGCTATTGAGATTGGGTTGGCGTAAGTACAGGAGTTGTCTGATCAGACGCCGGAAATCGTTGACGCTGGCAAAGTTGAATAGATATTGAGAGACCTTCTGTTCATATTCATGCTGTGATTCAAAGACCTGTCCATGTTCGGCCAGGGTCTTCTTAAATGTCTTGAGGTCACAGGCGCGCTGGCTATCTTTGCCTGTGATGATGGTAGGAATATCATATTCCAGTCGCTTGCCATCGGTAATTATGAAGCGCAGGGCGCTGATCGGATTGGCGTTGTTTCTATTGCCGTGGAAGGCGATACCAATGGTCAGAAAATTGGCCTGCTGGTACTCGCCACGTTCCCAAAGGGCCCGTAGCTCTGACGCAAAGGGTGGTTGAGTCATGTCGCACCATTCAAATTCCAGGCCAATATAGGTGGTGCGTGAATCGCGTGTAAAGGGTGTATTTGATTCGTTGCTGCCCAGAATATAATAGTCGATGCGCTTCTCACGTTTGCCAAAGGTATCAATACGCTCAGGATGGTAGTCGCCGTCAAGGGCAAGGGTAATCGCGGCGGTGAGCACCGTAGATTTACCCGAGCGATTATCGCCAGCCAGGAAGAGTCGTCCATGTGGGATCTCAAATTCTTGATGGTCATAAAGCCAGAAATTGGTTAAAATAATACGTCTGAGCCGATAGCCAGGTGGGCCGCCAGCAACCTGTTGGAGCAGTTCAGTCTGGGTATGTGCTGCTGAAGTACCTGACTCATCCCATAACGTTGGTGCCTCGATGCGATAGGTCATTGTTGCTCCTTCTGTGCGTGCTGGCCATTCCCTGTTTCATACTGATCAATAGACTCAAGCGATAATTGTGGGGCCGGCGTTGTTTTGCGGCTGCGTGTGCGTGTGCTCTTACGCACCTCCGGCGGTTCTTGCGTGTAACTGACATTATATCTTGCCGCCGTTGGCATGATCAACATATTTCCTTCTTCATCTGGACCACGCAGGAGCCCTAACTGGCGCATCCGCTGGTACATTTCTGTCAGTAATTCTTTTGCCTCGATATTCTGGATGGTGGCACCCCAATAGTTGCCGAAACGTTGACGCAGATCACTGAAGAGCGGATTAATATCCCAGTGTGTTACATGTAGGCAACCATACGCGTCCGGTGTCCAGTTATGCTGTTCAACCTGATTGCGAAACAGGCTACAGAGAAGCAAGATCATCTGATCATAGGCTCCATTGACGGTAAGGCCGGGTCCGGCGCCGATTGAGAGACTACCCCCGCGCACAATACAGGCATAGTCACTATTGAGTTCTAAGAGCCATCCCAGCGCATCGGCCAATTCATTACTGACCTGTTCGGAGTTGGTCTTGAGTGCGTGAAAAGCGTCTGGATCATCATAGCGAAAGAGGGCAGGACCCAGCAAGAGGGTGCGCCAGGCACGAAAGAGTGGAGGGATCGCCTGTGCCAATGCTGGTACGCGACCAGCCGTCGTCAGTTGACGGTTCTCCCTGAGGAGTTCTGTAATGGCCGCTACCCGTTCTTCATGAAGTGCCTCGACCAATGAATGGGTGATCGGCGTAAACTCATAGAGCGCTTCATTTTCCGCTTGCTCGCTATCTTCCAACCATTTCTTCACCTCGCCCTCCAGTATGCGCAATCCTCCCAGGTTCGTTAGATAGTCAAGGGCACGCCACATACTATAGCGATCCTGCTGATTACGAAAATCCAGCGCCGTTCCTTCTACTGTCTCGGACTGTTTCTGGAGCTCGTCTGCCAGTTGGGATAGAAGAAACTGCTGATTTCTGCCACCACCAGCGAGATAGCGTTTTTCTGCGAACCACAGGAGCCAGGTTAAGCACACAAAATCACGCGCCTTTTTTAGTTTATCATCCAGGAAGACCGGTGTCACCGTATGGAGATGACGTTCAAGGCGAAAGAAGGTCGCACCACGCTGGATACGCCAGCCAGTATGCTGTTCATGCCATTGTTCCAGGAAAGCAATATGTGTCCTTACCAGGCGAAAAATCTCAACATTTGCCTGGAGTGAGACCACTACATTGTCTAAAAGCGCGGCATGTGCTCTGGACACATTGCGGGCGGTATACGAGGGTAAGGAAGCACTGGCGAAGTTGTGTGAACTGTCTTCATCTTCCCAGAGCGGATAATCTTGCTCTTCAAACATACTCTGTGGATTTTCCATAACATCATCCCGATCCTCTCCAGATATTAAGATAGGCGACTGGCCGGTAACTGGCGTCGCAAGCGATAACGAGGGACAAGCAGGACGCCATCTTGCGAATGTAGCGAAATATAGGCTTGCTCATCGCGGTTAAGCAGGGTTACCAGTGAACCGTCCGGTAACGAATACTCTAGTGCTGGACTACACAGGCAACCGTCGATCACCTCCGTAATGGCGGCCCTTTCCTCAGGGGCTATTGTCTTGATCGTACCCAGATCAAGGAGCTCCGTCTGGAAGATATGAGCAAAGCGCTGTTGCTGAAGCTTATTTTGCGTATCATGTGTCAATTTCAGGTGATAGAGCGCCTCTGTATTAGAGCGCATTGGCTGCTCCGCAACACGTTCAACGTTCCCCTTGTAGATTGGACGCAACGAACGAGTTACCGCTGCTGTTTCATTCCATGGCTTGCGTTCATTGCGTCTATCGGTCACTTCAGGAGAACCAGTCAATCCTTCAGGAAGATGGATTGGTGTACTACTGGCGAAGGCGCTCGCATACAATTGTTGCGCTACCTGCAGGTCGTCAGTCTGCATAAACTGGCCGGCCAGGCCATGGAGCATCGTCACATAATCAGTATGAGGGCGCATCGATGAAGCCAGGGCATGGGCCCGTTGAACGACTTTTTCCACCGCATCTCGGGCCGCTTTAAGAAACATGGCCACATTGCTCTCGCGGATAAACCATTCTTCAAAGGCTTCAATCTGTTGCTGCACATCTTCTCGCCATCTGTCAGGATTCTCCGCCAGACTCTGTATTGGTGGAGGCGTTGAGGTGATAATCGCCAGAAGACGTTCTTTTTTCTCTGTATCTACCCATGTCAGGAGCAAGCTACGCACTGCATTACTATGTTGCACGAGCTGTTGGGCAAAGCTCTGAATATAATTGACAACAATATTCTTATAGGACAGGTAAGAGGCCATATTCACAGCCTGTTGGGCGCTTTGATTCATACTACCCAGATATTGTGCCGCATCGTTCACGACTTTTTCCCAGGCCGTAAATGCCTGTCGCCACTGCTCTGCAATCTCCTGACGGCGTTCAGGTGTATAAGAACTTTGATCATCATTCAACCAGCGGTCAACGGTCTGCAGTGCCTGCCAGAGCAAAGGTAGATCGCCCTGATATAAACCACCTTCACTGGCACCCACATGGGCATGGCTGGCCAGAAATCCTTCAATCTCCAATGCCTCGGGGCTGGCCTGATAGCGTAAAATCGGTGAGCGAAAATCCGCAATCGTCGTCACCCGGCTCGTATCATAGAGCGTGGTGAGATTTCCCCATTTCACCAGACGATCAAGATCCCCTTTGCATGCATCCAGATGATACTCCATCTTTGTATCATCCCGAACCGCCTCCACGACATCCTCAGCGGTAAGCTGGTAACGATATTTACGGCTACTCTGAAAAAAGGTGCGCATGATGGAGCGGTACCAATCTGTCCGGTCTGAGATTGGCGTGAGGTAGTTGAAGAGCAGAATTGTACCAAATGGCTGAAACGTTGTCACGGATGCAGCTACATTACCTTGGTGCGGGTTAGCACTCTCCACATACTCCTCCCGGGTAAGAAGAGCTTCATGGGCATCTAACGAGGTCAATAAAATCTTCCTTTGTAGCTCAAACTCAACGATATATAAAGAGTAGCCAAAGATACGTCTGGGCTCGATTATGTACAGTATTATAGCATATCGAAGAAGAATAGTCTTTTTGCGTACTGTAACCACAGGGCTTTTTCATGTTCTCCTAGAGATCGCAGGGAGATCACTAGCAAGCGATCAGATGGACATTATTTCAGGTGTGGTGTATGGTGCGCGGCTGCAGTCGCGCACCATACACCACACCCCCAACCCGGCGACGCAGGCGCAAAAAAGGAATATGAAAAAGCCCTGCTGTAAACAGGTGAATTGAGCTTAAACAAAGGTGTTCAAATTGAGTCCGACTGAAAAAATTTGTAGCCCGGAAAAATATTCAGAGTCAACTACTTAATACAATCTTACCTCTGCCGATTAACTAATATTGGGAACTGAAGTAGAGCTAACTGGAATACGAATTCTTTTTCAATTCCTGGATCT
Organism: Dictyobacter alpinus; assembly: GCF_003967575.1. NCBI lineage: Bacteria > Bacillati > Chloroflexota > Ktedonobacteria > Ktedonobacterales > Dictyobacteraceae > Dictyobacter > Dictyobacter alpinus. The sequence continues at coordinate 1,085,313 of NZ_BIFT01000002.1, read as the reverse complement.
GCTTATAACTCATTTCCTCTATGAAGAATAGTCATAGAAATTGCTTTACATCTCATGTAGAAGAAAGAGGAAAATTTCAATGAACCAGACCAATGAAAAAAATCAGAAATCGAAGTTTCTGTCAATTGGGAAAAATCAGACTGCTATTGCTGCCTTGATCCTTGGTGGTGCACTGGCTATTGGCGTCCCTGGTCCAATTACCCATGCCCATGGACAGCCAAATCGCCATAATAATAGAACCACTATCCACAATAATAATAATAATAATAATAGCAATGCCAATGCTAATATTGATGATGAGAATGGCCACAACGGTAATCATTCCGATAGTGGTTGGAGTGGCTGGAATGGTGGAAGTGGCTTATGGGAACTGGGCCGTATTCGTCAGATTAATGTTAACAATAATACCAGCTGTGAGGGTCGTGATGGTAACGACGATAACAGCGATGACAACTGTGATGATAATGGTGATAACAATGGGGGCGGTTGGAATAGCGGCTGGAACGGCCTGTTTAATAATGACAATAATGGTGGTCACCAGCGCAGCCAGATCAACATCAACAATAACCGTACCCATGAGCGGGAGAATAATGATAACGAAGGTGATAGCTCTGATAGTGGCAGTGGTAGCGGTAGCGACCATCACCACAACCAGAACCGCCATCGCATTCGCGTAAACAATAATAACAATAATAACAATGGCAATGCTAACGCTAATGTCGAGGACGATAATAATCACCACAACAACGATAACTAAGCTGTGTTCTTTCAGGGCTTCGATAGTATTGCATGGAACGTTCCTATAAAACGCGACACTATTGAAGCCCTGAGTATGTCTGGCACAGAGAACCATTCACCAATTCGTGAAATATTCCTCATTCCTGATATCGTCGTCAGGAATGAGGAGAAGGATGTAGCTATGGCTGTAATTCCGGACAAATATAAAGATATCCTGAAGTCAAAGTCTGGTGCTCATGTGGCCACAATTGGACCACAGGGTGAGCCACAGAGTTCACCAGTCTGGTTCGAGTGGGATGGCCAACATATTCTCTTTAGCCTGACCAAAAAGCGCCAGAAACATCACAATCTGAAGCGTGATCCACGGATTGCACTGTCAATTACTGACCCTAAGCAGTTGGAACGCTATCTTGAGATTCGCGGTTCCGTTGAGCGTATTGATGAGGACCCTAAGCTGGATTTCATTAATTCTATGTCCAAGAAATATCTTGGCATAGATAAATATCCTTACCATCAGCCTGGCGATGAGCGTGTGGTGGTCGTCGTGAAGCCAGAGCATGCCACATATCAAGGGTAACATGCACTTGCTGGTAGCTGTCATTTTTTTCTGATGGCCAATGAACCTCTGCGCAATTGATTCTAGTATGCTTGCTGAAAGCGCTGTTTTGGACTTACAATAGAAGCAACCTTTTTTAAAGGACGAGTATTAACTTGCTCGTCCTTTTTCGACGCGTTTCTCCATGCAGAACGCAGAGAGGATGCCGTGACCAGACTCCGTGCAGCGCTTCTTACTCCTTTGACTGGCTCGTTGTCGCCATTTGGACAGGCCTGTGCCACTGGACTCACCCTGTGGGCTGAACATGCTGCACAGTTACCACCGCCATGGACGGGTGTAGATCTTGCAGTCTACGATATGGGACGTGACATCAATGCCAGTATGTATACAGTGCTTGCGACTGCTCCTGATGTCTTATTTGGTCCCTATGGGAGTAACACGATGCTTGCGACTGCGCGTGCTACCAGTCGTGTGATCTGGAATCATAGTGGCGCTACCTCTAAAATATCTCGTCCCGTGTTTCCGCACATCATCAATGTTCTCTCGCCCGCTTCAAGCTATTTTTCGACTGTTTTGCAAGCCATACGTGCCTCTGATCCTCAGGTAAGCACGATTTCTCTTCTGTATGCCAATACTGGTTTTGCTCGCGATGTTGCCAATGGAGCGATACGCGCTGCCATGGCCCTCAATTTTAAGCTGCACCTTGTATCCTTCGAGAGCTCCCAGGCAGCACCTGTCGCACCTTTAGTGCCCTCCGCGGATATTTTGTTGGTGGTGGGAAACTTTGCGGATGAACTGGCTGTGGCGCCAATTTTATTGCGACGCCTATGGCGGGCCGCCGCATTTGTTGGCGCGGGAGTTGAGGACGTACTTGCTCCACTTGGGGAACAGCGTGAAGGACTGCTTGGACCTGCGCAATGGCTAGCACGTGTGGCTCCAGAACCTGATGAGGGCCCCGATGCCACATGGTTTGTACACCACTATAAGGCCATGGCAGGTGTTGAACCACCGTATCCTGCGGCACAAGCATTTGCCGCAGGACTCCTCTATGCGCGTTGTCTGCGGGATAGCAATCATCATGATGATGTGACCCAACTGGCTGCCGCTAATCAACTTATGTGTAATACTCTCTATGGAGCCTTCAAGATTGATCCAGCCAGTGGTTTACAGATTGGTCATCAAGTGCTCGTCGTCCAATGGCAGCAGGGGGTGCGCCGGGTTGTATGGCCACCTGAACAAGCCGAGCGCCCGTTGATCTGATTATTGCCGCTTATTTGCATGTGCACCCCCTGAATGTGATACAGTTTAGATCTAATGTACTGTTCAGACGCCCCTATGCTCAGTTTGAAGGCGTAGTGGCTACCTGGCTTTTCAACAAAACGTAATTTACCTGATAGGAGATAAATGTATGAATGATTGGCAGAAACGCAACCAGCAGGTGATTGAAGACTTTCGTGCACATGCTGGCCATGTAGAAGGATGGTCTCCACTGGTCTTGATCACAATGAAAGGTGCAAAAACCGGACAGGAGCGTATTGTTCCATTGATGCGTGTGCAGGATGGCGATCGGGTACTGGCCGTTGCTTCTAAAGGGGGCAGTCCAAAGCATCCTGAATGGTATAACAATCTGGTGGCCAATCCTGACGTCACCGTTGAAAATGGTCACGATACATATCCTGCTACCGCCAGAATATTGACGGGTACTGAGCGTGAGAAAGCTTTTGAACTGGCGGCGAAAGTATTCCCGCCTTATGCCGAGTATCAGCAGAAAACATCACGTGAAATTCCTGTTTTCGCTATTGAGCGGACTGCTAAATAATAGCGCATAGTGTCTTGTTTTGGGGGAAGACCGGTACAGGTATCTGCCTTCCCCCAATGTTATTTAGCGCTATGTTCCTCCTCAAAAGAGTGGGTATGTGGAAAAATTGCACATGGCGTTATTTAAGCTAATATATACGTTGACACTTGCTTTGTCCGATTCAATAAACCCTTTGTGCTCTAATAGTTTTGCATGTGGTGTGGAATTGTGCGCAATGCGCACAATTCCACACCACATGCAAAAGAAGCATGCGCCCTTCAGGGCGCGAGTGCGGTTGACTGTACTCTCCACGCTGAGAGTGAGGAATCGGGCACTATTTCATATACTTATGATGTAAAGAAAATGTGCTTACAGATTCATAATGATGTGCTTGCATTGTTTTAAACCTGCGGGCCTTTTCTCCAATGCTTGTTGTGGCTTTGCTCTTTTTAGAGAAAATTGCGCGCTGTTTGACTAGACAGAAGTGACCTTTCTTAGCTATAATACAAGAACGATACATAAAAAAGGGAAATGTATCACATACTACCTGAATCTGAAGACCCCAAGCTAAGCGTAAATCGTATTATACTAGCATTTGCTTATGGCGTTGTCGAAGAAACTCAGACATAAAAATAGTCGATAGTGTCTCGATAATTTGCTAGTAAATCACTCATGTAGTAATGCAAGTAAAGCGTTCAGGGTAGTGAAGTATAAAATTGTTAGATGTAAATGTAGCTAACGTATGCAATTTCTGGAGGATTACGATGAACTCTGTTACAACAAACACCTTAACGAAAACCCTCAATGCCCTGGGTCCATTATACACACTCCGTTTTCTACTTGCTCTAACCGGAAAAGACGCAGCCCCGCTTTTTTGGGCATAACGATGATACCCGAATCGCAACCGCATATGTCTAAATTTGACACTATCGAAGGAGCCCAACGCTTTCTTCGAGAGATGCTGGAGGATCTGCTACATGCAGATCCTCTTTATGCTGATGCACGCGTGGCATTAAGCCAGCCAGGCAAACTTCTCTGTCTTCAGGTTGAAACGCATAATGGTTTATGGCCTTTACTGGTCTGGTTTATTGCACGTGTGTATGCGCCGACCTTTGATGTTCAAACTGTTGGCCGTGGGGCACTGGCCATGGAGTGTCTGGTCTGCTCGTTTGATTTATATGATGATATTGAGGATGAGGAGACTACCTCCATTGTGGCTGAACTTGGCCATAAACGTGTGACCATGGCCGCAACCGCCTTGTGGTCGCTGGGACAGAGCCTCCTGCTTTCCCTGCATACTCATATGGCTGATGAACTGTTTCTATCAATGTTTACTGGCAGTTTACTGAAAATCCAGCACAGTATTGAAGGACAACATCTGGATATCCTTGCCAGTCGTCTGCCATGGACAAAGATGAGTGAGGAACAGATTCTTGAGATTTCACGCAAGAAATCTGGTTCACTTGCCAGTCTGGCGTGTCTGTTGGGGTCCACCCTTGGTGGGGCAGGGGTTGCTGAAATCGAGCTCTGGAGTGAGTTAGGATTGCGACTTGGAGCTGCCAAGCAGATTCACAATGACTGTTTTGATATGGATGAAGATTGGCAGCAAGGGAAAAAGACCCTGCCTATTCTACTCTCAGTTCTGCTTTCATCCGCTCCTGAATCTTCTGAGAATACAGTCGATGCAGAGGGAGACGATGTGTCGATTGAAGCACCTGCCGTCCTGGCATCGCTTTACGGACGCTGGGGCGCTTTGCTTCGTTATAATGAAGAGATGGAAGGTATTAAAGGGCTCTTCCAGCGTATTGAAGCGCTTGAAGCGCGTCCTTTTTTTCCTCTTCTTGCTCTTTTGATCGGTCTTGATCAAATTACTGATGTTTCTGAAGGCGAGTGAGTAGAAAGAATCTTTGTATGGTTGTGGGAAGAACTGCAAAGAGAATAGTTATAGCGCTTGGCTTTGTTGTTAATATGGGACTATTCCTTCTCAACTTGTCTTTTTTTATGTCACAGATGTCATCATCTTCCTGGGTCCTGTGGTTGCGCCTTGGGTTATCTGAGTTTACTGCCTTAAGTTTCCTGGCCGTTGGCTCGCTCGTCTGGTATTATGCGAACAATCGTCTGGTGGCTGTTCTGCTCTTTGGTTTCTGCTTTAGTCTGATGGGCGTGTTTACCGTCGAGATGGGGGCGGCGCTCGATATTTTCCTTTTTAGTCTGATCACATCTCTTCTATCTATACTTGCGGCCAGTTTCCTTGCCTCCATGTTGCTGGTTTTTCCTGATCGCGAAAAGAATGCAGCTTTTGCGCTGCGCTATCTACGTATTGTGGTTGGCATTAGCATCGTTGGTGGCCTCGCCATTGTCTATTATTATCTCGCAGGTTTGCCGGCCATTTTTCGTATTGTTTACGCTGGATCGATGTTTTGTTTGCTAAGTCTGTGTATCTTTCGCATTGTAATCATGTATATGCAAGCACCGTCGGATCAGCGCCAACGCTACTTGATTCTCTTTGGCGGAACGATTTTGCCGATTGCCTTGACCTTGATTGTCACCATTGTTCCAGTCCTATTTGGTTTAAAAGGTGTTCCAGGAGAAGTATCGAGTGTAGGCTTTGTGCTTATCCCACTCTCACTAGCCTATGTGATTCTGCGTTACCAGATTTTGATCATGGACTCTTATTTGTTTCAGCAGATCAGTCGATTGACCTGGATGTTCACCCTTGTTTCGCTGATGTACCTCATTCTTGTGCTGACACAGATCTGGCCCGAGCTTATCTCGTTTTCATCTTTCGCGCCGCTCACTTTCCTGTACTGTCTGTGTGGTATTGCCATGCGGCCAGTTGCCAATATCCTTACCGAGCGTATTTTCTATCCCAGACAACAGTACGTATCTAAGCACCTTGGCAGTGATTCATCCTGGGGCGAGCTATTTGAAGTTGAGGAGGTGTCGCAGGTCATTATGCATGAACTGGCAAGAAAGCTGGAAACGTTACAGATCGTGCTCTTTATTCTGGACGAAAAGCAGGGCCGTTATGTCGTTTCTCCTGCCCAGTTGTCGGATCATCAGCGTTATCTATTAGATATTCTCCATCGGCAAGTTGTTGATATAGAGCAGGCAATTCCCATTGAGCATAAGATTATACGTGCATTTCAACAAAAGCAAACGCCACAATTTCTCTCACAAATGTTGAGCCAGGAACAAAATCCACCATTGAGTCACTATCTTTCCTCACCCCATGATCCGCAAGAAATTTTGCTGGCACCTTTTGTTGTCTATCAAAAGATGCTGGGTCTGCTGGTACTTGGGAGTCGGGATCAACCATATGCAGGCACTGACTTCGAGATGATTATGGGGCTGTTGCAAACCTATGCCGCGCAACTCCATATCGCATTACATATGAAAAAATCGAATCAGCTCAATAGCCTGCTCAATCAATTATATAGTGTCACCTCTTCCCTGGCATTATCCTCAACTGATCAGGCAAGTGCCTCGATGAATATGGCGGTCGATGAAATTCTCGACCTCTATGCCAGTATCGCCGCGCAAGCGATTGCCGGGCGTGCTGAGATCTGGCTTATGGATCAGGATCACCAGTATTTATCCCGACAGGCACAGGCAGGTATTGGCCTGGGAATTCCCGTTGATCGCCTGCCTATGTCTGATGTGGATTGGATGCCACTCTACACATCCCCATCGCTCAAAGAAGCGCAACCCGTGTTGTCAGCCTTACCAGAGACTATTTCTCCCCATTCGTTTGTGCGCCTGCCCCTGACACGACGCCAGAAAAGTCAGCGCTTTGGGATTTTGTTTTTATTTTATACGTTCCCCTATATCATCTCCCCGCAAGAGGAGCGTATCTTTGCCGTTTATGCTAACCAATGTGCGGCCGCGGTTGAACTGGCAGAGCATATGCAAGAGATTCAGAGCATGTATGCCAGACAACATATGCTTGGTGAGTTGAAAGATCGCTTCTTAGCTATGGCTGGCTATGAACTCATCGCGCCATTACAGCAAATGCAACGCTATATAGATCTATTAGCCGATCCCGCTTTGAGCATGGAGCAACGTTCCAGCCTGCTCGCCAATAGCCTGGCCGCCTCTGACCTCTTTCTATGGAAGATCGAACAACTCTTAGATGCCGCACGCGACCGTTCCGCGCTGGTTATGCAGCCTATTTTACTAGCACCCTGTGTCGAACAGATTGTCAAGCGCTATCTGCAAGCCTATCCTGAAGCCGTTCCACCCCACATTGAAATTACTGCCAACGCAACCATCCTGGTCGATGAACTTCGTTTTTCGCATATTCTTTCGCGTTTGCTCATCGACATGTTTTCTCCCCAATGGTCGATCACACTCTCCTCCTATCCAAAGGAAGCGGAACAAAAGCTGGAACTGGTACTCCATTTTCATCCTGGCGAATACTCCTCCCATTTTCCTTTGTTTGAGAAGCTTTTAGACGAAATGGAATGTACATTTCAAGTACAGATCTCCCATGGTATCGCTATTATGCAGATTCCTCTAGCGGGAGCGTATACAAAAAAACGCCACATCAGCTAACAGGGCTTTTTCATGTTCGCAGGGAGATCACTAGCAAGCGATCAGATGTACATTATTTCAGGTGTGGAGTGTGTGGCGCGCGGCTGCAGCCGCGCGCCACACCCCGACCCGGCGCCTCAGGCGCCAAAAAGGAATATGAAAAGTCCCGATCAGCTGAATGCATTGTTCTTTTTGTGATTGATTGTCTGTTATACTATATGATCGTGCGTTGAGCGTTTGTAAGCTTTGAGCAAGAAGAAAGTTGGTTGAAATGAATAACGGCTATGAGCTAGCGTATCTCGATAACGAAACTGCTATACGCGCAAACCAGATTGCTGGTGAGAGTGGAGCGGTACGGGATATGAATGGGCTTGGATCAGCGATGGTTGCCCCACGGAACGCTGCCCTTTATCAACAGTCCAATATTGTGGAACAGGCGGCTATTCTTATCCAAAGGATTGCCCTCAATCATCCTTTTTTTGATGGCAATAAACGTGCGGCTTTTATTCTGGGAAGTACCTTGCTGATGCGCAATGGCTACCAACTGGCCTATCAAAATGAGCACGAGGAAATGGAACTGGCCTATACAATTGAGTCTATGATCGCCGAAAAAAAATTTGAAAATCTGGTACAATGGATTGAAAAGCATCTTATTGCCTCTGAAGATAAAGAAAGCTCTGATATAGAACAGGTTATGCAGTTCATTGCTAAAAGTCATCCACGAATTATTAAATATCTTGGTGAGAATTAAAGCAAGAAACTACAAAGAGCGGATATGTCAATAAGGAGATCCTGTGGATAAGCAGCCAGATCTGTCAATGCATGTGAATGCTTCTGCTGAGAGAACGGTAGCTACGACGCTACCGTCACAAAAACCGCTATCGCGCCAGAAAAAAGATGTCGATTACGTTTTCCTTGAATTAACTAGAAGCATTTGTCCCACTTGTCGCCGTGTTATTGATGCGCATATTCTGTTGCGTGACCAGAAAGTGTATATGCGTAAGCGCTGTCCTGACCATGGCGTGTTTGAAGGACTGGTCTATGGTGATGCACAGGCCTATGTTTCATCCACCCGGTTTAACAAGCCCGGTACCGTCCCCCTGGCCTATTCCACTGACATAGTGCATGGTTGCCCTCATGATTGTGGACTCTGTCCAGATCACCAGCAGCATGCCTGCCTGGGTATTATCGAGGTGAATAGTGCCTGTAACATGGATTGTCCATTGTGCTTTGCCAATGCTGGCGCAGGCTTTAACCTGACCTTAGAGGAGGTAGAAGGTATCCTCGATCATCTGGTGGAGACCGAAGGAAATCCTGAGGTTGTCCAGTTCTCGGGCGGCGAGCCTTCAATTCATCCGCAGATTATTGACATGATCAAGGCTGCGAAAGCGCGTAATATCCGACATGTAATGCTGAATACAAATGGGAAACGTATCGCGGATGATGATGAATTTCTGCGTCAATTAGGTGAGCTGCGCCCCTCAATCTACTTTCAGTTTGATGGTTTTGAAGCTGAGACCTATCGACAACTCCGTGGTGAGCCAGATATCTTACCACAGAAGTTACGGGCATTGGACCGTCTGGCAGAGATTGGAGCGCATGTGGTGCTGGTGCCGGCGGTCGATCGCCTGATCAACCTGCATGAAGTTGGCGCGATTGTCTCCTTTGGGCTGCAACATCCAGCGGTACGTGGCATCAACTTTCAGCCAGCGTTCCAATCTGGTCGCCATGGAGAGCATGATCCGATGCAACGCCTGACGATTCCAGACATCTTGCAAGCGTTGCAAGAACAAACCGGCGACATGTTGACCGTCTCGGACTTTGTCCCCGTTCCTTGCTGTTTCCCTACCTGTAACTCGGTTACCTATATCCTCAATGACGGCGATACCGTTCTGCCTATGACTCGTCTCCTCAATGTAGAAGATTATCTGGACTACATTACCAATCGTGCCGTGCCCGATATCTCAGAAGATATCAAGCAAGCACTGGAAGGACTCTGGTCCTCGTCTGCGGTGGCTGGCTCGGATAAAGCTGCGCAGCAATTCGCGCTGTCATGTGCCGCCTGTGGCTTGCCCGATGGATTGGATGTGACTGCCTTTGCCAAGAATATCTTTATGGTGATGCTACAGGATTTCATGGATCCCTGGACCTTTAATCAGAAGAACCTGATGAAGTGTTGTAAAGAGATTCTCTTGCCCGATGGGAAGCAGATTCCTTTCTGTGCTTACAATAATGTTGGCTATCGTGAGCAGGCACGCACGCAATTACAGGCGCGTGAACGCCAGCGCAATCAGGCCAGACGTGCCGGTGTGCCTTTTGAGCCGGAGCCACTGACCTTCTCTTTTGCACCTGAGGCTCAGAGCAATGTGATCCAGGTCACTCCAATGACCAAAGGATCTGCGCATGAATAGTAAGCCTGAGACCGTGACCGGCAATGATGATCAGGATCTGAAGTCCTGTTGCGCAAACGTCTATCAGAGCGATCTGGCCAGATTTTTGCTGGGAGACTCCTTTCATCCAGGTGGCATCGCGCTCACTGAATATCTTGGCACGCTCCTGCAACTTGGACCAGATAAGCAGTTGTTGGATGTGGCTGCTGGACAAGGCACAAGTGCTATCCATCTGGCACAGCGCTTTGGCTGTAATGTCCTGGGAATCGAGTATAGTGCGGTCTCAGTGGAGCGTGCTAACGAGGCGGCACAGGCCAGTGACGTAGCCCATCTTGTGACCTTTAAACAAGGTGATGCAGAACATTTACCTGTGTCTGCGGAGAGCTATGATGCGTTAATTTGTGAGTGCGCCTTTTGTACCTTTCCTAATAAAGCACTGGCCGCAACGGAGTTCCTACGCGTCTTGAAGCCGGGTGGAATGGTAGGATTAAGCGATCTCACGCGCAAGACAGCCGAAGTGCCAGCGGACTTACAGGGTCTGCTGGCCTGGATCGCTTGTATCGCGGATGCTCAGCCGCTTGAACGTTATGTACAGTATCTGGTAACGGCCGGATTCAGCATGCAAACGCTCGAGCAACATGATCAAGCGCTATCAGACATGGTGAGAGAGATCCACGGAAAATTGCTGGGCGCCGAACTCCTGGTAAAACTGAATAAGCTTCAATTACCTGGCACGATTGATTTTGGACAGGCTAAAACAATGGCCAGGGCGGCAGCGACCGCCATCAAGGCGCAACAGTTCGGCTATGCAGTGATGACGGCCTCAAAGGTGTAAGGCTATTTTTATTCTGGATGCGTGATAGTGTTCGTTGTCGTCGTATGTGCTTGCATATTCACAACGACCTGGGCTATCGGTGCGGCGATCAGCAAGCAAATAGTGATACAGAGTAACGGTGTCCCCAGAATGCTGGTAAATGTTACCAGGGAAGGCGGGGCCAGCAAAACAAGGAAATAAAGGCATTGTGCCAATCCTGCATACTTTCCTGGCCATGTTGAGCCGAAGCGCAGGGGATGGGCAAAGGCCAGATAGCTTAATAAGGCGGCTACCAAAGGAAGCAAGAAGCGTAGCAGCATGACTATCCCAACCCAGAGTGGTAAGATCCCATTTTGAAGAAAGATGATTATCAGGGATAAAGAGAGGCAGAAATCTGTCTCGGCGTCAGCGATCTGGCCCAGTCTGCTCTGTGTTTTTGTGCGCCGGGCAATTGAGCCGTCGAGGATATCCGTCGCGATAGCAAAAAGGAAAATCGCCAGCGCCAATCCTGATGTGACCACTAAGCCGCCAATCAGTCTGCCAACCAGATAGGATGCTGCCAATCCACGTAGCCAGGTGAGGTTATTGGCTATCCCGAGCGTGGGAAATAGCGTATTGTTGTGTATAGAGCGATTAAGGCCAAGATGCCAGAACAGGTCGCACTGTTGCCAGACTACGCAGAAGATAAGTCCTGGCAGTAAGCGCAGCGTATCGGGCAGACCTATACATAGACTGTTGGCGATCAAGATGGCCAGGGCCAGGAATGTTATGAAGGCAGTTGTACGTAGCCAGGAACGTTTGAGTGTTGAATTCTCAGTAGCGGTCTGGCAAGCCATGAGCCATGAACGCCATAAGAAAATTCCCCAGGCACGCGCCCTGAAGCGATCCTGGCGTAGTGTGAGTAATAGATCTACCACAAATGGTGAAGTCATATTCTCAGGCATAAAAAACGTTTCTGTATAGCATGGTAAGCTGGAAAACAGCTTTATTTTCTCTTGTTATTTTCGCACAATCGAGATGCGAACGCCATTTATGGTAGAATTTATCCATAGTCATCATATAAAGGGAGACCTATCTTGGAAACACATGAGTCCGATGTCGCACAAGCAGCGCTGCCAGAACTGCCTGCTCCGCAAGGAATTGGTATGGCGGTTGCCTTTGACTGGGGATTGGCCGCGCAGACCGCGTTTGTCCCGATTTATACTCTTTTCAGCCCATCGAGCACGATGAAGCTTCCCGGCCTTAATCCTATCCTTTTATTTGTCATTGCCTGGCCTGTGGCCTGTGTCTTTGCCTATTTTGGTGAGATGATACGCAGTGGACGCAATTGGGCACTCAGAATTCAGATCGTCGCCAATGCAGTATTATCCATTGCGGGCATTATCTCTCTATTTAATCTGTATCAGAACATCAGGATAGGTAACTTCTGGCCGCTCGTCACAACGATTATTCTGGTTATTTTCTCGCCGTTAATCGTCTGGCGTCTGACACGGCCTGCAACTGCGCAATGGTTTCAGCGGGTTACGCCTGCGCAGGCACGTCAACGCCATGGTGGTATCTGGGTGCTGTTCATTGTGCTATGGGGTATCGTTGGTGGTGTATTACAGACATTTGCTTCCATGAAATAAAACTACTGGGAGGAAGCTATGGGAAAAGAGCTTTTCGCGACCCCTGGTCGTCAGCATCGCCAGGCCTATGCACTGCTCCTGTTTGGTCTGATCTGTTTGTTAGGAGCCTGGTTGCTCCATCTTAATCCTTATCGTTTTCCGGTTGGCGTCTTTCTCCTTGGACTGGGGATGTTGCTTTCGACCTTATTTTATCCTGGCCGTTTAATCATCGCGGGTAGTCTGACTACAGCAGTAGGACTGGCCGTCTATCTGGGATTTAGCGGGTCGATCCCTGGTGGTCAGATCTTTCCCGCGTATATTCTGGCGCTTGGTGTTGGATTACTGGCTATCGCATTGGCTGCTCGTAGAGGATATGTGGGGAAGGGCGCACTATCACCGGCCTTGATTGTGATAGCTGTCGGTCTGATTGAGGTATTGCTGGTTGCCCATATGACGCCGCCCAACCTTATTCCTTTTGCGCTCTCTCTCTGGCTACCAGGCCTGGCCCTGCTGGTATTGGGCCTGCTCTATTTTTTCCTGAGTAGAAAACCTGGCAATGATCGTTAAAGGATAGGGTACCATATGCAATCATATTATAGTGGAAAGCGAGCAAGCGCTTACAATCGAAGCTGGAAAACCTTCTCCGAGAAGACACTGGCCGCGACTATCTCCACTATCGATCTCTCATCCCTAAAGCGTGTCGCCAGGTTACAGAGTCGCTCTTCTCATATCCTGGATGTCGCCTGCGGAACAGGACTATTATTGGAACGCCTTGGCCGCCTTGTGCCAGAGGCTGAATTGTATGGCCTCGATGTGAGTCCTGACATGCTTTCGCAGGCGCGCCAACTGCTTGAGCACCATCCACATACACATTTTGTGCAGGTAGCTTTGAATGCTACCGGAATGTCGAGCTTACCATATGCGCCAGCCACGTTTGATCTGATTACCTGTACCAACGCACTGCATTATCTGGATGATCCTGTTGCCGTATTGCAGGGTTTAAAATTGCTATTGGTTCCCCATGGACAGTTAGTGCTTGAAGATTATGCCAGACGCACCTTCCCATTACCCTGGCGCCTCTTCGAGTGGCTGATTAAACGTGTAGACCCTCAACATATTCGCGCCTATACTTTATCCGAAGCCATGCATCTTTGCCAGAAGGCGGGATTACAGGTCGTGGAGGCTAAAAATATTTCTATTGATGCGCTCTGGCAGGGTTGGGTTATGCGCATGGTATCAATATAAGATCTTGATGTCTGGGATTGTCGCGAGAGACAAAAAACAGGTGGTGGCAGTATTCTTTTACAGTAACACTGACGCCACCTGTTCTGGCTGGTAGCAACTTGTAGTAGTGACCTGAATGTTAAGAGGAATGGGTTGCTTTATTTAATTTCCCCAGCGCCACAACTGGTCCTGCCGGCCCATTTTTGCTTGCTGCTGGACCTGGTTCAAGGGTTACTGCGGTCGCATCATAATCCTGAGGGGATCCCTGAAAATCGACGGTAGCTATGCCATTTTTTATCTGAAGCAGTCCAACGCTGGTAGGTTGCTTGCCATGCAGTAGCCAGCCCTGATAGACTTGATTTCCTGTCGGGGTAGGGAGACCACGCATGGTTAAGGTACAGATCTGTGGTTTGTTATAGCAGGTCAGCTCTCCAGTTGTCGTTGCTTGATTCGTTGTACCCTGGATAGCATAGGTAGCACTTTGTACGGCAGGCGTTGAGAGTTTGGCCACCTGTTGTTGTAAAGAGTAATTCCATGTCGCCATACCTGCGAGGGCGGCAACCAGGATAATGGCAGCCACCGCCAGTAGTGCTGTACGCCAGGGTAAGCGGCGCTTTGCAGACGCTTGCCTGATATGCGCAACTGGTCGTTGGGGCAACTGCTCTGGTTCTGATGCTGACTGTGCTGTTTCTTTTTCCAGGCGCGCAAAAAACCGCTCTTTATGGCCGCTGATGGGCTCTACTTCTGGCACCGTGAGTGGCAGAAGATTCACTACAGGTTGTAACTGTTGGAGCAACAGAGTGCATTCGGGACAATTTGCCAGATGTTCCTCCGCCGCTTGCTTTTCCTCGGGTGTAAGAGCGTCCAGGATATATGCTCCCGAAAGTTCTTCAAAATCTTGGCATGTCATACGAATTTACTCCATCTTCCTTAGTAGCAGGTCAAAAATGCTGGACGGGTTAGATCTTTGTTTGATGCCGGACAATGTCTTCACGCTTCATTCACTCCCATCTGTTCCAGGCTCCGTTTTAAATGCATCAAGCCTAACCTCATCCTGGCTTTGACTGTCCCCAATGGGATGTGGCAACCTTCAGCGATTTCAGTATGTGTCCAGCCCTGAAAATACGCCAGTTCAATTACCATGCGTTGCTCTGTTGATAGCTTCATTAACGCTGCCCGCACCTGATCGCTTTGAACTGAGCGCCATACCTCATCCCAGGTATCGGAGAGGGCAACTGGATCATTGCTATCTGCCTCATCAAGTGTTACTTCCTGTAATACTGCGCGCCTTTGAATCGAGCGTAGGTAGTCAATGGCTCGATGATGTGTAATAGAAAAGAGCCAGCCACGTACCGGGCCCGATTGCTGGGAATAGGTGACTGAGCGTTTCCAGACGGCCATAAATGCTTCTTGCAGAAGATCTTCTGCAACCTGATGATCCGCGACTATCCGATAAGCAAAAGAGTAAAGTAGACGATAATAGCGATCATAGAGGAGCTCCAGCGCCCACTTGGCTCCGTAAGCGATGGCCTGTATTAACGTCTCATCGTTAATTTCATCTCCGTGGAGAGCCAGATATTCTGCCTTTGGTGCCTGTAAACGTGCAGCATTTGTTCGCTTCGAACTCCACATAACTATCCTTTTTTCATGTATTCTGCCGTCGGCGCCGTCCGAAGATCCTGCGGATTTTTTTGTATTTTGGCTGTAGCTAGAGAGCGCATCCGCCACCCGCCAGCTCCGACACATACCATAAGTAGCGCTAACAACGCGAACATCCAGGAAGGAGGCGTTGTCGTCCTGACCGTAGGATCACTGCCAGTTTGTGGCATACCTGGCAGACCTTGTTGTTCAGAGGTTACCAGTTGTAATTTAGGCTGTCCCTGGGCGACTCCAATCACGAAGATACTGGTTACCGTCCATGGTTTTAGTGTTACTGTAGATGAAAGGATCTCTTTTCCAGTATCCGCAGAAAGTTTGAAGTCATATGTTCCACTTGCCAGTGTTGTATAGGTACTTGCTTGTTGATACGATATAGCGTTGACTATTGTCTGTTCAGGAGTTTGTACCTCAGACGTGCCTGTTCCCGGTGATAGATGATACACACGTAGCTTGGTTCCATTATCCACAATACTATTATTATCCGCAAAGACTGTGAACGAAAAGCCACTTTGTTTGACACCAAGGGTTGCCACAGTATAAGACGTGCCAGATTTAACCTCCAGTGATTGGGTCACAATGGCCGCATTTATTCCTTTGCCAATTAGCGCCAGTTGCACTTTATGTGAACCTGCAGGAATGGGTATATAGTCTGTGACCGTGGCAAACTGGAAATTGCTTAAGAGCTTTTTCTCATCCACAAATACATCTACAATGCCAATATCTGGGGACGCGTGGATAATTCGTATATATGCACCGCTCTCGTCATCAGTTGTTGCCGCATGCGAAATTTTCGGCGTAGACAATACAACGATGACGATGCATATGCCAATCAAGAGCAAAAGACGGCGAGCTATATGCGCATTTAGCGATCCTGCCTTCATGCTGAAAGCCCCTCTCTCGTTAGTAAGCCATAGCAATTTTTTTTCTACACTCCATAGTTCAATAGCAAAGCAGTATTCCTTAATTTATGCTATAGAGGCGGCAAACCAAATTTTTACCATTATTGGAATGGGATAAAATAACCAGGCCCCTCTTTAGTAGTAGCTGTAAAGCAATACGTTATCCAGTGCCATCTGGATCTCTTTTCCCCCACCATTTTTTTTCAACGTGTATGCAAAAGCAGAGGGCAGTGGATGGTACAGCAAAATATTGTTGATTTTGAACATTGCCAGAATCAATGTGATCCAATTTTTACAAGCTGGCGTAGTATTTGATGAGTGAGCGATATACATAATTTCCGGTATAGATGCTAGCTCTTACAAAGAATATATATTCCTCTTTTTAATGAAACGTCACATGGTCTGTATCTTTTATTCCGGTAGTGGAAAGAGATACGTTTGTAATGTCATCATGATGGCAGGTCTCTGCTGCAGCAGCCGCTAGCTTTTCTGATGATGCGCAATCAGTTACAGGAGAAAATAGCATGACACAGATTCGTTTTTGCCCACAGTGCGGTACATCTGTAGTGCCTACAGATGCACATTGTAAGAACTGCCAGGCAGTGTTAGATGATAGATTTATGCTCAATGGCAAACCTGAAATCAAGGCTGCGACTGATAATTTGATCGCTTCATTTGCTGAGCAGCGCTCACGGCGTGCCTTCTTTAAAAAAGGTGCTGTTGTCGCCGCATCGGCCGTCGCCGCTACAGCGGTTGGCGCGGCAATCATGCCTGAGCTATCCAGTGCAGCCGCCCGGCAGACACGCGCACAGACCGCAGCGCAGATCCAAGATGGCTTCAAACAACAGAATAAATCACTGGCTGGTTATAACAAGAGTGCCCAAAGTCCAATTGTGACTATTCTGACAATTGCACGGACTGCGGAGCAACTTGCGGTGACCTTCTATAGTAATGGCCTGGCCAATGCTGATAAATTGGGTATCAAAGGCGATAATCTGGAATACATCAAAGCCGCCCTGGTCGAAGAGCAGATCCACCAAAAGTTCTTTGCCGCGAATGGCGGTCAGTCTTTAGCACAGACCTTCAGTTTTCCAAATGGTCCTCAAACATTTACTGACCTTAAGACGTTTATTGAGACGCAGCAGCAGCTTGAGGGTGTTTTTGACTCAGCATTCCTGGCGGCAATCAAAGAGTTCGCACAGCTCGGACGCCCGGATCTGGCCCAGATTTCAGGACAGGTTGCCTGTATTGAGGCAGAACACCGTGCCCTGGGCCGTGCTATTGGCGGACTTGTTCCCGCTGATAACTGGGCCTTCACACCTGTGTTACTCGGATCAGTTTCTGATGCGCCCGCCCTGGTCACAAAAGCTGGCTATCTCAGCCCTAAAAATGGTAATAGCTATACCTACAAGGAAGTTGACACCAATCTTGCAGGTGTTGAGCAGACCAAGCCATATTCCGTTAGTTCTTCAGTCGTCGGTAATGGCTAAAATCACAAACGTATTCGTATCACATTGAAACATATCTAGTGGCAACCATAGTGACTTTATGCTTGCCACTAGATATGTCTTATTGAATGAAACAAACAAATATTCTATTTATGAAGGCATTCGCTATTTTATAAAGGTAATGAACATGGCAAGGAGCGCTTCTTCACACGTAATGAATTCTCCAGCTTCTAAGTTACATATGCAGGAACAACACCATTCTTCTCATACTGATGCGCCAATGCAGAGTAAAGCAAACGATCAGTTTGATCCAGTTGTTAACGAGGAGTCCGATGAAACCGTGCGCCTCTCTCCAATAGATCCTGATCGAACCATTCGCGTCAGTAGAAAGCGACCTCTAAAAGCGCGGAAGGTGGCTGGAGAGCATGCTGAAGTCACGTTACCAAAGGATGGGCTTTTGAGCGCTAACCTCTATTTACGTGCGAGCGAAATTGCCAGGAAACAGATTGCATCAATTGAGCTCTATGGCAACTCCACCCATCCTCTACAAAAAGAGGTGGTTGCTCACCCGGCCGCGAAGAAACCAGGCATCGTGTCGCTGACCACTGCCATTTGTCTGTCACTGATCCTTTTGCTGCTTGGCTATGGAGCATATACAAATGTACATGATCCCAGGTACACCATCCAGGTAGACCAGAAAAGACTTGATGTAGAAAAGCGTCTCGCCCACGCCCATGATATTGGGGTGCCTGCATCAGCCCTGCAACCTGTAGTAGAAGAGAAGCAACAGATAGATCAATCCTTGCCCTGGTTCTCACCAGCCTTTTATGTAAGTCCTGGCAGTGCCTATACCACGCAAGCCAGCCAGTATGCTCGTTTGCCTGGAAAAATACAGAATGTCATCAATACGTCCAATCAACAATTGCAGGAGCAGGCTCAGCAGAGTCTGCAGCAATTTCAGATCGCGCTCAGCCGCAGAAATATGCAGCCATTAGGGAATAGCCAGGATTTTCAGCAGCGCTTTAGTACTGATCAACTTCTGATGGGATCAGCCCATGAGCCCAGGAATTATACGGCTATTATTCAGGATGCCAATAATTCGGCACATGCGTTAAACCAACTGGAACCGATGTCCCAACAGTTAACCTCAATGAAGACGCTGTCCGACAGCTTCCAGCAAAACAATCCAAAGATACAGACACTCCAGCAGCACTATCAGGAAGATATGCATACGTTTCAAACCAGTAGTGATCCAGCTGAGTTACTACGTCTGCAGGGCCGTATACAAACACATTATCATCAGCTAATGCTGGTGGCGACACAGAATTTTCCTATAGTATATAAGGCCAGAATCGCAGAATTTCAAAAGCAGATTAACCTGCTGAAAAGCTATGGAAAAAATACAGGACAGTATGTACAGCTATTGAAAAATGACCAGAATAGTGGTCCACAAGCCCATACAGATAACGCGAAATTCAAGGTGCTGCAACAGATTGACACAGACATTGCATCCATGCACGTTGATCTGGTGCAGGGGCAGGCGAAACATCAGGTTTTACAATTTCACCAGGAAGTTGATAGCTGGGCCAAAGCGCATCCTTACCACGATGCCTATGACGACCAGGATTATCCATTGAATGCAGGGTACATGAAGCAGGGCATTGGAACCTTTCTGGACGATGATCTGCGCAATGCCTCCTCTGAAGATGATTTTAAGATGGTCTCCACTGAAGCTGAAAATGCCCTCTTTAATTTGCATATGTTGGAGAAGGACGGTAGCGATACCACCGCATACAACAAAGTTCATGCCACCGATACGCAACTCTTACAACATTACAATTTGCAGCATAAACAGGTACTGATGGTTTCTTTGGCGGGACAATCGCTGCGTTTCTACCAAAATGGTCAGCTGCAGCAGGCCTATCAGGTGGTGACTGGTCGGCAGCAACTGCCATCGCTACCCGGTATCTGGCAAGTATTGGATCGTAAATCGCCAGCGATATTTACTTCGCGGGAACCCAAAGGATCGCGCTACTGGTTTGCTCCGACGCCCATTAAGTATGCCATCCTGTATCACTATGGCGGCTACTTCGTACATGATGTCTTCTGGCGTCAAACATTTGGACCAGGTTCCCAGTTTCCTCACCAGGATGCAGGAGGAACTACCGCTGATAACTTTGATGGTAGCCATGGCTGTATCAATCTGACAGAAAAGGACATGGCCTGGATTTATGCGCATACCGATTGGAATACCACGATTGTTGTTTATTAGACAGGGAGGTGAGACACGTGCAACGCCATTCTTCGTATCCACTGGGAACGATTATACGTGACCGTTATATCGTAGAAGATGTTTTGGGAAGTGGGGGGTTTAGTGTTGTGTATCTGGTACGTGATCTGACGCAGATAACCACCGCTGAGACCTCTAATGAAGCCCTTTTTGCCTTGAAGGAACTCAGTAATCAGGAACAACATGAACGTGCACGCCTGGCTTTTGAAGCCGATGTGTTAAAGCGTCTTCAACACGACTCGTTGCCTCGTATTTACGATATACAAGAAGCAGATAGTGCTAACCCGGCCTTCCTGGTGCTGGAGTATATCCAGGGATCGAACCTGGAGACTCTGCGTAGACGGCAGATTGAGCAACGTTTTTCCGTCGCTGAAGCCATGAAACTGATGGCGCCAATTATTGATGCTATGAGCTACCTTCATAGACAGCAACCACCAGTACTGCACCGGGATATTAAACCAGCCAATATCATGGTCCAGGAAGAGGACCAGCACACGTTCCTGGTGGATTTTGGTATCGCCAAAGAATATGACGTTGATGCTACTACAACAGCCGTCCGTCACTGTACTCCAGGCTATAGTGCTCCTGAGCAATATAGCAATCTTGGCACTGACGTACGTACAGATATCTATGCTTTAGGTGCAACCTTTTATTGTTTGCTGACAGGAAAGCTTCCAGCAGACTCCTTGCAACGTACGACTATGCTGGTCAGCAGTCAGATGGATCCCATCAAAACGGCTGACCAGGTTGTGCCGGGCATTCCCCAGCATATCGCACGTGCACTTGAGCGTGCCATGGCCATTGGTTATGAGCAACGGTTTGCCAGCGTTGAGGATTTCTGGCAGGCTATGCAGACGCCGTCCGCGCCGCCCGCCTCTGTTGTAGCGACCAGACCCCCATTTGTTCTGACCGTCAACGGTGAGCTTGCGAACCGGAGCCGAAAAGCTAAAAAATCGCATGCCTTAGGACCATTAGTGCCAAGGGTGCTCGTCTTTGCCATGGCTGTCATTTTGCTACTGCCTCTTTCTACCTCTGGAAACATGTATGTGTTACCGGATCAGACAGAAGCAAAGGGAAACATCCAGCATATCTCTCCTCGTCCAACTGCCGTAGTGAAACCATCAAGTACTCCTACTGAAGTTCCTACTGTGCAACTGGCAAGAGCCTATCAGGGCACCGCCTATAATTTTTCTCAGAAAAGTACCATGAATATTCAGTTGATCGACATCAAACAGAAGCAACAAAGCTTCAACGGTCACTTTATCAGCAAACAGGGCACAGGAAATTTTAGTGGCGTGATAGATAGATCGAACCATCTTTTATTCACCATTGCTCAGGATAGCAAGCAACCCTTCCTCTTCTTTGAAGGTGCTGCTCGTGCTGATGGTAATCTGGTCGGAAATTATTGTACCCAGAATGAGTCTGGTCAATGTTTGAGCAACTATGGTTTATGGAGCCTTGAACCAATCGCCAAACCTTGAAGCGCTTACAGTTTATAGCACTTATAGCACAAAATTATGCTAATAAATGTCCACTTAACTGGAGAAGCCTATACCGCCTGGAAAATTATTTTTTCCAGGCGGTATAGGCTTTCTATAGATTATCCCTGTATTTGTGGAAGAGTAATTTCAGCCAGCGCTTGCTCGATCCGCTGAGGTAAACGATTTGGATGTGGTCCGACGATATGGGTAACAGGTTTGCCCGCGTTGAAGAGTATTAGCGTTGGTAGCCCCTGTACGCCGAAGCGGGCAGGCGCAAGTGGATTTTCATCAGCATTCATGGTAGCAAAGCCTACTTTGCCTGCATAAATTGTACTTAACCGCTCATAGCCAGGTCTCAGCGCATGACAGTGTGGGCACCACTCAGCCCAGAAATCTACGATAACTGGTAGCGCCGATTGTAATACCAGCGACTCGAAATTTTGATCCGTCACTGCAAACAAATGGTTTTGTTCAGATGTCATATTGCTCATTGTTCCTCTACCTCTTCTGTTATACGTTCCAATTTATTGGACTGAATTGGTAAATATCAGCTTATCAAGGAGTGTACATGTTAAAGTCAGCTTGAAGTCAAGGGATCCAGAGCAGTATCTTTTGTATTGCTCCCATGATGAGCGTATGATTATATAAAATATGAAAGATGTCGTATCAGTTGATACTTGTAGTTTTGAAAGAGATAGATCATGCCTGATCGCTGGTTTCCTTATTATCGCCCCAATCCACAAGCGCGTTTACGACTTTTCTGTTTTCATTATGCTGGTGGGAGTGCGGCTATATTTCGCTCCTGGTCAGAGTTATTGCCTGCCCAGATTGATATTTGTGCGCTACAACTGCCTGGACGAGAAAATCGCTTGATGGAAGCTCCAATCATCCAATTTCCTCAACTTATCGAGCAGTTGATCCCTGTTTTTTTGCCATATCTGGATATGCCCTATGCCTTCTTTGGACATAGTATGGGTGCCAGTATTGGTTTTGAATTGGCACGGGCACTGAAGCCGCTTGCAGTTCGTCCACTTACCCATCTTTTTGTCTCCGGGCGACGTGCACCCCGTATTGAGCGTAGAGAACCCTTCAGTTACAACTTACCAGATCCTGAGTTCATTGAGATGTTACGGAAATTAGAAGGGACTCCGGAAGAGGTATTGCAACACAAGGAATTGCTAGAACTAGTGTTACCAACCCTTCGCGCTGATTTTACCCTTACTGAAACATACGCATACCAGCCTCAAGAGCTCCTAAGTTGTCCTATCTCGGCTTATACCGGATTACAGGATAAAGAAGTGGAGCAGGACGATAATGCTGCATGGCAGGTAGAGACAAGCGGTCCATTTGTCCAACGGGTTTTTCCGGGCAACCATTTTTTTCTGAATTCAGCCAGAACACAATTGCTCCACTTCCTCTCACGTGAACTGCTTGCTTCGCTGTAAAGTTTAAAGTGCTATTTGTGCTCTTCACGCCATAGTTTGCGCGCAGAAGACGCACAAGAAAAATCGTTGGAGGGGAAATGGAGCATCCGCGCCATTTCCCCTCCAACCAATAAAACATGAATGGAACCCCTGCGTTTTTCTGGCTGGCATAAAGCTTACCGCTCCCATTCCGATGAACGGATGTGTCATAATAAGAAAATTTGAAACAGGTTGAGATGCTTTAATGGATGAGGTACTTTCCTCCTAAAAATACCTAATAAATAATCTTATACATATATACCCTAGTATACTAATTACTAGGAATACGCAGCGTAATCTATCAAAAAGAGACTGGGAGGAAAAAGCTACAATTTATTTTTCGGATGTTTTGAAAGATATATATGGGCAATGCCTCTCAGAAATATGCATTAAGGATTTGAAAAAATCCTGGATTATTTTTCCCACAGTGTACCTGTGACCGTAATTAGTAATGCAAATGGTATTACTAAGGCATCCCATTCAGGAAACATTGAGGTTTCCTCTCCATGAAATAAGGAGTTTAGTCATATGATTATGTCGTCTGCTCAAGCGGTTCGCCGAACGTATTTCTGGGTTGCTCTCTTGTGCATTGTTGTACTTCCTTTTGTCCTCTCTGCTTGTGGCGATTCTGGTACCTCAGCATCAGGAAACGCTACTACGGTTACGATTACAGAACAAACTGGTGGAAACGACGTATACAGCTTTAGTCCCGCTACTGTCACGATTAAAGCGGGTGATACAGTGAAATGGGTCAATAATTCAGATGAAAATCACCTCCTGAAGAGCAATCCATCTACCGATGCCGTTACTGCTTCTAGCAAAGTTGCTCGCAGTGGCTCGAATGATAATACCTACAGCATCACCTTTCCCAAGGCAGGAACCTATACCATCACCAGTCAACTTGTCGATCGTCTAACAGATGGCAAACACACTCCCGACCCTGATGACAGCAAAGCTACCATTACGATTACTGTTAATTAACAGGTAGGCTTTGCTCCAGTGAGCTTATTTGAAAGCTATGGAGGGCTTAGCAAGGTCGATATAGCTACCTTTTTAATACTGTGGCTATATCGATCCTGATGTATTTCATGTCATGTGTAGAAGTACTGAAATCTTGCTAAGACTTGAAGGAAGGAGTAGAACTGGATGAAAAAATTTAGTGCTGATGAGTGTATTGGAAGGGTGATTGAGGATTGTAGAGTAGAGCGGCGCTTGATGTGTGGCCCTACCAGTGCGGTCTACGCTGCACAACAGCAGCAGCCCAGGCGACTTGTGGCTCTGACTTTATTTTTACTTCCGGAGGCTTTGTCCGATGCTGTCTATCAGCAGTTTCGCATACGCTTTCTACATGCGGCTGCGAATTTGCTGCCGCTGAGCCATCCGTGCGTCTTACCAGTTTACAATTATGGTGAATGGGAGGGCTGGCCCTATCTGATTACGCCTTACAAAACGGAGGGATCGTTGGCGACCCTTATCAAGCAGCAGGTTTCTTTCTCTCCTCCTCGCATCCTCTCTCTCTTAGAACAGGTCGTTGAAGGTCTCGAGTATGCTCATCGCCGTGGGCAGGTTCATGGTATCCTTACGCCGGCAAATGTGCTTCGAAACAATGAGGAATCCTTCCAGGTGGCTGGCTTTGGACTGAGACAGATACTAGAACGGCGTGGCATCTTGCCGTATACGCAGCCCTCAGATAATTTTTCAACACTCTCAGATACGCCACTATGTGTCCCAAAGTATTTGGCCCCAGAATATCGGCAAGGGCAAGCCGCTCAAATTCGCTCGGATGTTTATTCGCTTGGCGTGATGTTGGTAGAACTCTATTGTGGGCAGTTCCTGGCGAACACACTCACCGCTTCGGAGATCCTGGATCTCTTGCAACAACAAAAAGAGTGGTCTCTCCCCACCTCTCTACAGAAGATAGTGATGCAGGCTCTGGCAGAAGATCCAGAAAAGCGCTTTCCGCGAGTTCATGATCTTCTTACGGCCTATGCTGAGTATGTAAAGTCGAATGAGACTCAGGTGCAGGCACGTCAATTTGATGATCAATTGAATTCTCTAGTCTGGTCATCCTCTGCTGATCGTCCCATTCAAGATCTTCACGACCATCAACGGTCTGAGGCAGCCCCGAACGTTTTATCATTTGTGAAACGCTGGTCTATTCCTTCTTTTTCGTCATTCCCACTTTCTCTGCCAGAAATAAAGAGCAATGTTGCGTCTATGCGACAACCTGGTAGTAAAAGCCGTCGCCAGGTCACTGCGTTGCTCGCAGGTGGTTTGGTGACCGGGATAGTTGGAGTGGGTGGCTTTAACCTCATTCAAAGGCTAACGACAGTCAAGCCCGGGGCGACTATAAAAGCAACAAATGAGATTGGACAAACCACACAAGCCCTCAATAGCGAGCAAACGTTTTTAGACACGCGGGTTGCGGACCATCGCCAGCGTCTGCTCATTCACCTCCCCAATGGAAATTTTGTTGCTTACAAACAGGGATGCACACACTCTGGTGTGCTGGTAAACTATGATCCCAAAACACATCTCCTTGTCTGTCCTGCCCATGGAGCTATATTTGATCCTGCTCAGAATGGTCGTGTGATCCAGGGACCTGCTACTACTCCTCTTCCACAGGTGGCCATTCAGGTTAATGGTGCAGGCATCATTACGCTGCACTGAAAAATTGGAGCATCTTGACAAATTCGTTTTTTTTCGTTATGTTTATTGAGTGGTTACCCAATCAAATATACTTCATTGTCAATGGTTCATGAAAGGAACGATAAAGATTTGTCTATAGAGCAAAAGCCAACCCAACGCCAGCAGCAGGCTCAACAGCGCCGGGAACAAATCATGGAAGTGGGGCTAGACTTATTTTCCAGCCAGGGATTTGCGGCAACGTCCACCAGGCAAATTTCGCAGCAAGTTGGTATCACAGAAGGATTACTTTACCATTATTATCCTACCAAAGCTGGCTTGTTGATGGAAATCGTGAAACGCCGTCATTTATTGGAAGGGGGACTGATTGCGTTACTTGAGACCGCTAAAGGGCGTCCTCTTCGATCTTTTATGGAAGATCTTATTGCCCGGATTGTTTTGCTTGCACATGAGCATGCAGCATTGTTACGTATTCTTTTAGGAGAATCACAGACCAATGAAGAGCTGTATGGTGCGCTATGCGACACCATCGAGACCATGATTCAACTCCTGGTAGACTATCTTGCGTCACGTGTACGTGTGGGAGAGGTAAGAGGCGATATATCTCTTCAAGCAAGCACGCAAGGTTTCCTTGGTGGCATGTTCTTGTTCTTTATGACGCACCATCGTTTAGATGCTGCTCAATGGCAACAGCAGTCTGGTGCATTTATGCAAGAGTGGCTTGATAGCTGGCTGCTTGGTGTGCAGATACCGTAACCAGACTACTTGTGTTGTTTGTATAAAGGGTTACATTTTTTTGTTTCTTTCATTGAGTGGGTGACCAGTTAAATATTATCAGGACTATAAAGGAGCTTTCAGCATGCAATCATTTTTCGGACCAGATTTTATTCGCAATCCCTACCCGATATATGATGTCATTCGTCAACATGGACCTGTCTATAAAGGTCCAGATGGACGCTGGCTGGTTACTGGCTATAATGAGGCCAACACCATCCTCCGCGCCAGGCATTTTGGTGTGAAGCATGTATGGTCGGCTGAGGATCTCCAGCAACTGAAAGATAGTGCATTTGCGATTACAGAAGCTTTAATGTTTCTACATCTTGATCCACCAGATCATACACGTCTGCGTGCTCTGGTAAGCAAGGCTTTTACGCCTAAACGGGTGGCAGAATTGCAACCAGCAATTTTGCAGATTGTCCAGCAGCTCTTAGATGATATTCAAGCAAAGCATCGTTTATCTGAACGCAGCTTTGATTTTATCCAGGAATTTGCTTTTCCATTGCCAATCATCGTTATTGCTGAACTACTCGGCGTACCTGTTGAAGATCGGGGGCAATTTCGTCAATGGTCACGTGATATTGTACGCGTCGAAAATGCTGTACGTTTTGCACCATCTGTGGATCAGATTCCACCAGAGAGTCTGGCGGAAGCCAATCAGGTTGCACACGATATGCGTAGTTACTTCAGACATCTGGCCAGTCTTCGTCGTGAGCAGCCACAGGATGATTTGATCAGTGCCATGGTTAAAGCTGAAGAAAGCGCAGGAACCCTGAGCGAAGATGAGTTTCTGTCGGCATGTATTATCATGATTGTGGCAGGACACGAGACGACGATGAATCTCTTAGGCAACGGTATATTCGCACTCCTTAACACGCCTGAGCAGTTGGCACTCCTCAAGGAGCACCCAGAAATAACTGCAAGTGCGATTGAAGAATTTCTACGGTTCAATAGTCCCGTACAGATGACACTACGGGTGGCAAAATCAGCTACAACCCTTGGAACAGCTGATATACATGTTGGCGACGAACTGATTATCTTGCTTGGTGCAGCCAATCACGATCCCGAGCGTTTTCCACAACCAGACCAATTAAATATTCAACGAGACAATATTCAACCACTATCATTTGGCGCTGGTATGCACTACTGTATCGGAGCACCCCTGGCAAGATTGGAAGGTCAGCTGGCCTTTCCAGAATTACTCAAGCAATTACCCGACCTCGCATTTGCTGCAGGAGTTGTTCCGGACGAATTAGCCTGGAACGAAAACTTTGCCCTCCATGGATTAAAAACTTTACCACTGCAATTCTCATAAAGATGTGTATCTTGTGCTGTGGCGGAAAATTGGTCGGCACAGCACAAGATACATTTTTGCTCTGCGCAGCAGAGCAAGGAATGAGCAATGGCTACTCGCTTTTTATGCTATACTATAGATGTATTCATGATGAGTGAAGCTAACATGTGCTTTGAAATAGGTCTTAGGGATGGGAGATCTGCATCATCAAGAGGCAGTGATATTCCTCTCGCATGATTTGCATCATCAATTCCTCTCTACATAAATCTGTAAGCCAGCGTCGTAGCCTATAAACTGACAGTAAAGGATGCCACCATTTCTCCTTTTAGGGCTGGTTCTTGTGATCTTTATTGGCGCTTTTGACTTTATGATCTATCGAAATATGGAGAGAGGCGAACAATTGTGAAAAGATTGCATCAATTGTAGATGCGTGTCTTCTCGTTGTCATTTGTGTGTTTGGCTGCGATAAGATGAATAAAGAATACTTGAGGAAAAAAATGAGCATGCAATCCTTTGAGACCAGAGAAGAGAGTTCACATCGTAAAATGCACGATGCCAGTGTCTATTCAGCTCGTATCCAGGAGGCCATGCGTTACGATAAGCTCTCCTCCGCTAATTATTCTCTGGCTATGACCCTTATGAACGCTGTACTACAGGGATATTCTGAAGAACGCTGGAAGACAGAGCGTGAGTCAATGATCAAAGCTCTCACCCTTAAATCCCCGGACAAGAACGTTGCCCATGCTGATGCAGCTAACCTCTATGAGCAAATGGTGGGTTGTATGAAAGATCTAGACCTCTGGCCCTGGCAATAACTCCTTTCAGATAAAATCTACTGAAGTTCGACATAACATTATACGTAAAAAAACAAGGCTATTCCTGCAGGAATAGCCTTGTTTTTTTACACCCGATCATGGAATTGATTTCTTCTCTTTTCTTTTGCCCTTTTCTCTGCATTGTTTCGGTACCATGTGTAGCCAAGGCCGCATGCAAAGACTAAAAGAAGGAGCAATATGAGGAGCAATGGTGACATAGTAATACCCTTTGCGTTAAGATGAATATTCCTACGGCGGAGATTTTCATATAATAGTGGATGGGTATAAGTGGCATTGAATTTATCGGTTATGTATGAAGCATTTTAAGTATACACTATTTTCTGTTGCTTCACAAGAAAAAAATTTTAGCGCGTGTCTATAAAGATGAGGAAATTTGATAAATGTTGTAATTTTATGATAAATAGTATATACTTTCAGTATCTTGTAGGTTTTACTACAAGTCCTTCTTTTTAATTCATGTCTCCTGTATGAATGAGCACTCAAAATACTGCTCGGAATCAGTGCCTGCTCTCTGTATCGAACCTATACGCTTTCTCCACCCGAGACTTCCTATTCGTAAGCTTAACCTCATAGAGCTATTCATCATACATTATTAATCAAGCGTACGATCCAGACCGTAGTACCAGGCTTTTTTTATGGGCACTTTTGGAAGGATATACATGGCACCTAATACCCGCCCGCTTGCTTCCCGAGAACGTGATTCTCTTACAATGATGGCTATCTGGGTTCGTCGTTGTGGTCTTCCGCTCGCAATCCTTGCCTGGACCGGAGTTGTACTTCTGGTTCTCTGGCTTGTGGGGCACGTCATCCAGGCCGTACTTTTACTCACTATTGCTGCTCTGCTCGCGTATGCGCTCCTGCCTGCTGTTAAAATACTGGAACGTTTTATGCCACGCTTCCTGGCGATTCTTATTGTCTACTTGCTCCTACTTGGTGCATTAGGTGTGTTACTCTACCTGATTATCAGTGCCGCGATTGTACAGGTAACTTCTCTCTCTGCCTATATCCAATTTTTACTGACCCCAGCCAAAAATGGTCAATTGACCCCGTTGGAACAGACGGTGCGTTCATTGGGTATTTCTGAGAGCCAGATCTCTTCTATACGTGATCAACTTGTGACTGGCATTGAAGGATTCTCAGGCAGCATTGTCCCACTTCTTACTGGTTTTGGAAACGCTATCCTGGATATTATTGTGGTTGCAGTACTGAGTATCTATCTGCTGGCTGATGGCTCGCGTGTGTCAGACTGGCTGCGCCAGAATATGCCGCAGCGCCAGCAAGGTCGCATGAAATTTTTGCTCGATACCCTTCAACGTGTGGTGGGAGGGTATATTCGCGGCCAGATATTGCTTTGTTCTATCGTTGGTGTTGCCGTAGGAGCTGGCATGCAGATCCTGCATGTGCCATTTGCACTCCTCCTGGGCGTGTTGGCCTTCCTGCTCGAATTTATTCCTGTACTGGGGACGCTAATCTCAGGGGCCATCTGCGTACTCCTTGCCCTTACACAGGGATGGGTTATCGCGGTTATCGTACTGGTCTACTTTGTGGTGGTGCATATCCTCGAGGGCGATATCCTAGGACCACGTATTGTTGGGAAGACCATTGGCTTGCATCCTGTTGTTTCTCTGGCTGCCCTTATTGCCGGATCCGAACTCTTTGGTATTGTTGGCGCTCTTCTTGCCTCTCCCATTGCGGGTGTCTTGCAGGCGCTTTTTGTCGCCATCTGGGTAGAATGGCGAGCAATGCATCCCCATGAGTTTCAAAAAGCCAAGGAGGAACTTCTAGATGCGGGAGACCAATTGCATGAGGAGCAAGTACTTGACCCAGAGGCTAGCCCAAAGTTGCTGTCATAGATTTTTTTGCTGAGGTATGTCTGATTTGCCCTTCACGATGCCC
Source organism: Dictyobacter alpinus (assembly GCF_003967575.1). Lineage (NCBI taxonomy): Bacteria > Bacillati > Chloroflexota > Ktedonobacteria > Ktedonobacterales > Dictyobacteraceae > Dictyobacter > Dictyobacter alpinus. Next base: position 1,054,964 of record NZ_BIFT01000002.1, on the reverse strand, counting down.
TATCCAGAGCAAGAGATTCGATAAATATTGTAATTTTGCAATAAATAGTGTATACTTGTGATAGCTTATAAATCTTTTTATGAGCTATCATCCTCAAGACATGTTCCTTTTATAGGCTAGCGCCTGGGATACTCCCCTCTTTATAGATATACATTGTTTGGGATACCTCCTATGTCCGCAAATGTTATAAGACCAATCCCCTGATGACGTTTAGAGCGTGCCTGATTGAAGCAGGAAAGGCAACACCGATGACCATTATCCAACCAACTCCCCCGATAGTGTCCCAGATCCGAGACGTACGTGTGAATGACCACGAGGCAGAAATAAAGGACATTCGGAGTATTATCATAGATGATAAAGAGAGCACGAAAGAAGTTCACACTGAGCCGCTTCAGCCATCAAAGACAGTTGTTATGCCTCATTATTCCATCTGGCCTACATCTCAGCCAGGTCCAGAGGCCATTTTACCGCCTCCAGGACAACATCCCCATCCAGTGCGTACCGATCAGATGATATATGAACACTATGACCAGGAGCAAGGCAGGCCTTCCACACCAGTAGTGGCAAAGCCGATAGTTGCGGAACACAGAGGTAAGTTATATTCTCATGTGACCGATGCACCGGATGAGATTTTCGCGTCGAAAGAGATTGTTCCAGAGCATATATAAATGAGCAAATTGGCATTTTTTAGTGCAGTATGGCGACAATCGTGTAGATTATTCCTAGAATGCTAATCATGGCATTTAAAATGACCCAGAGGCTCCAGAGCCGCCAGTGTCGCACAATAGGAAAGTCTGCTTGTTGTTCTTTACGTGTACTATCTAGCAATGCCTGTAATTGCGTATCCGGATATAATTCTTCAAGTCTTTGACGAACGAAAAATTTCAGGCGGATATGGCGTCTGGCGCGTTCGTATAATTTGATACTTGCGACCATTCCGAATGCTCCAATCACGATCAACATAATAGTGAGTGGAAGCGCATTTTTTGTGAGTCCCGTTTGCGTCAATGCTCCTTGAATCGCCGAAGCCACTACAACGACCAGGCCAGTAATATTGGCGCGTTGATCTTCCGATTGTTTGGCCTGCGCGAATTCTTGATCTGCCACATTGATCAGGATATCTGTAGTTTCTGACATATGAATTTCTTCTCGCATTTTTCAATATATTTTCAAGTATATAAACGCAAGACGCATACGTTTCTACAATCTTATGCGAACCTTGGATTTCTGAAAGCAGATGCAGTGTATTACATTATTGTGGCCTTAACTGGCATAGGCAGAGTGGAATGGTCTACACACACCATTCCACTCTGCATGTGTCAGTTCTGTTGTTTTTTTTAGTCGCGTAATCCTTTGAAGTCTACTGGAAGGTGGCGTGGTCCGCGCAGGGCTGCGTTATCTCTATACGTAGGAGGATCAACGGCCAGTTTGGGGTCTATCAGTCGTCGGCTGATCTCACTCAAGGCGATGTGGGCCTCAATGCGTGCCAGTGGAGCGCCTACGCAGTAGTGGATGCCGCTCCCAAAGCCGAGGTGTTCGTTGTCCTGGCGGTCGGGAATAAACTCTTCTGATTGCTTGAAGCGCTTTTCGTCATGGCTACCTGAGGCCAATACGAGGATGATGGTGGCTCCTTTCGGAATGGTGGTGCCAGCAACCTCAATATCAGCAAGCGCTGTACGGGTGCGAAAATGGACAGGTGGATCATAGCGTAGCAACTCTTCGACATAGGTAATGACCAGCTCAGGATCCTGACGCAATTGTTCCATAAGTTCTGGTGAGCGTAACATGGCCAGGGTACCATTGGTAATCAGGTTGACGGTTGTCTCATGGCCAGCGATCAGGAGTAAAATTGCCGTACTAATCAATTCGCGTGGCGACATAGGACCATCAATATCGTTAGTTGTCAGCATGCCAGAGAGCATGTTATCGCCTGGATTTGCCTTTAATTTCTGGAGTAATTCATCCATATACTCGTGAATCTGCCGACTGAACTCCATGATCTGTTTCTGCTGAGCCTCAGTCTGGACCTGTCCTGGATCAAGGACGCTGGCCAGAGGTTCGGCCCAGGCATGGAAGCGTGGTTCATCTTCGCGTGGTACTCCCAGCAACTGGCAGATGACTGTGACAGGGAGTGGATAGGCCAGATCATCTACGATATCGATCTGTCCTCCCTGAGCATGCTTGTCCAGATGTTCTTTGACGATTTGCTCGACATGGCTACCCATGCTTTCAATGCGCTCAGGCGTAAACTGTCTCATCACGATTCTGCGTAGGCGATCATGATTGGGGGGATCTTGAAAGATGAAGGGTGGAACAACCTCTTCGGGCTCTTCTACGGGCTGACCTTGTGCGGCCAACTGGGCCCGCTTTTGTTTGGCCTGTTGTAGGGCCTGCTTCTGGGCATCTGACTTGCGCATATCTGAGCTCAAGCGAGGATCATGCAAGAGAGAAACGATCTCATTATACGTACTGACAATATAGCTGCCATCTTCTTGCAATGCCACAGGCGTCTCACGAAACTGCTCGTAAAGTGGATAGGGATTTGCGATATGTGAATGATCTAGAATCTGTTTAAAATCTACCTTTGCTTGTTGTGCCATGATGTATCTATCCTTTCATTTATCTACACTGAACCATTTATTTGCCAGATGTTCCCTAATTGCTGAGCATCATCTCGATCAAGGATCAAAAAGACACCATCCAGTTTACCACCCAATTCCTCGGGCCATTGTCGAGCATGTGTACCGGTGGCGATCAATAATTGATCAAAGCCTAATTGTTCACCGTTGCTCAAAGAAAGCTGCTGTTGCTTATTATCGACCGCGGTAGCCGCAACTCCCAGCATCCATTTTGCCTCCCACTAATCACAAAAACAACGTGTCCAGACATCAGCCTTTCTGATCCCATCCTGGTTGAAATGGGTCATGCTGAGCTTATCTTTCTCCCTTGACAAACGTATTTTCCTCATGTATATATATGAGTGTAATATATAAGTCATATATATGGAGTCACTAACATGGCTAAAGAGAACAAGAGTCGTTACGCGTTATTGGGGATGCTCAGTTTGATGTCAGGTTCAGGGTACGATATCAAGAAAGCTATCGAATATAGTGTGGGCAATTTCTGGAATGAAAGCTATCCACAGATTTATCCCATGCTTAAGCAATTGGAGCAAGAGGGCTTGACGAGTAGCTCAGTTGAGAAGCAGGCTGGTCGTCCTGATCGGCATGTTTATGCTCTGACAGAAAAGGGTTGGGATGTCCTTAAGCACTGGTTAGGCGAACCGTTTGAGTATCAACATGAGCGCAACGAATTGTTGCTCAAACTTTTCTTTGGTGTACTTAATCCCGCCACCATCAGCATTGAACATGTGCGACGTCACCGGGCTTTTCAGGAGGAATTGCTGGCACGCTATGAACTTACTGAGTCCGAGGTTCGTTCCAGGCAAGAAGCAAATCCTAATTTTCCTTACTGGCGGATAACCCTGAGCTATGGACAGCATATTTCCAGAGCATTGCTGGCCTGGTGTGACGAGACATTGGACGTGTTAGAGCAGCTGTCAGCAGCATCAGCATCAGGTGAATAAGAGCGATTGCGGGTTGAAATGTGATGATCCATCTTCAGAGATCCTATTGATTAATAAGGCTATATACTTGCAGAGAAGGAGCCTATAATGACAGATAGTGTTGCACCAGAACAATCTGGTCTGCCTGCTAATGCGTCTCCCAAAGGCGCGCTTAAGGGATTATTACTGAGCCTGGTTATTAATGTAGGTATCCCACTCTTGATTATGTACCTGTTGATGACGTATGGCCATGTCAGTCAGGTGGTCGCACTGAGTATTGCCTCTCTGGTGCCTGTCTTGAATAGTATTGTCGATTTTACGCGTCACCGTAGCCTGGATCTCATCGCCATTTTCTTTCTACTGGGTTCGTTGACAAATATCCTGGCCATCGTGTTTGGCGGGCCAGTACAACTCCTGATCATTCGTGAGTCCTTCTTCTCAGGAGCACTGGGACTGATCTGTTTGCTCTCACTCATCTTTTTTCCGCGCCCGCTGATGTTCTATGTCGGCCGGCAGATGCTGGCTGGTACTGATCCCGCACGCATCAAGCGTTTTAACGACAGCTGGCAGAATCCCTCTGTGCGTGCCAGTCATCGCTTGATCACCTCTGTCTGGGGAGGCGCACTGCTGGGTGAGTTCGTGTTTCGGGTCGTCATTGCCCTGACACTTCCTACATTGCTAGCATATTCTCTTGGTGGTACTATCTTTACCATCACCCTTACCGTTACCTTTTTGTGGACCTTTGTCTATATTGCTCGGGTACGCCGTAGGGAGGCCTCAAGCCAGGCTGGACAAGCTTGATGAGGCACGGTACAGGTCATTATAGAGTCGCACCTGCATATGCTTTACCAGCAGTCTTCCTGTTCTTTGCGCTTTTAGAAAGGTAGGATACAAAAAATGGCCCATTCCACACAAGACCATCAGACAGGTTCTACTATCGCACTGGGTTACTCATCTCTGGATCAGGAAGTTGTACTTGACCGCTTACCTGTAAGCGGAAACATTCCATCCTGGTTGCAGGGGTCATTGCTACGTAACGGTCCTGGTAAATTTGAAGCAGGTCAGCAGAGTTATCGTCACTGGTTCGATGGCTTCAGTATGCTGCATCGCTTTACTTTCCAGCAGGGACAGGTTGCGTATGCCAACCGCTTTCTGCATAGCGATGCCTACGAGCAGTCTATGCGTGAGCAGCGCATTATCGGCTCGGCCTTTGCTACCGATCCATGCAAAGCTGTGTTTAAGAAAACGCAAAGTGCCTTGATAATTAATGCCAACGTAAGCGTTGATCAGATGGTGAACGATTTCGTCGCCATGACAGAAGCCCCTGTGCCGGTTCGCTTTGATCCTCATACCCTGGATACACTCGGAGTAGTTGAGTATGATGAACGGCTCACCGGACACCACGGCTGCGCGCACCCTCATCATGACAGTAGCGGTGAAATAGTAAGTTTTATGACCGAATTTGGACCTCAGAGTGAGTTCAAAGTTTTCGCTATTGGCAATGTTGAACCCCCGCAGCGTCGCTTGATCGGATCTTACCGCGTAGCCACACCTTCATATATCCATAGCTTTAGCATCAGTGAACACTATATTATTATTGCTGAGTATCCCTACCAGGTGCATCCACTTGACCTTATGAGCGCGGGTAAGCCTTTTATTGAGAATTTTAAGTGGTTCCCTGAGCATGGAACACGCTTTGTGGTGATGGATAAGCAAGATGGACATGTGGTGCGTACCTTTCAGAGCGAGGCGTTTTTCTGCTTTCACCATATTAATGCTTTTGAGCGGGATGGTGATATCTTTGTTGATCTGGCCGCACATCCGGATCCGACTATTGTACGTGGTCTCTACCTGGATCAGTTGCGTGGTGATTTGCAAAATGTCGAGATACCTGCCCCCAGTGAGTTCAGACGTTATCATTTACCGTTGGGTAGCTCTGCGACCAGCGCCAGCTATGAGCGTATCACCGAGGTGAGCATTGAATTGCCGACGATCAACTATCGGCGCTACAATGCGCGTGAGTATGGGGTCGCCTATGGTGTATGCACTGATCGGCAAAATCCTGAAGTGGTCTCCGATCAACTGGTCAGAGTGGATGTTCGCAACAAGAGCGCGCTTATCTGGTCAGAAGAGAACTGCTATCCTGGCGAACCCGTCTTTGTTGAAGCACCAGCTGCGAAGCATGAAGATGATGGTGTGGTCCTCTCTGTAGTCCTCAATGGACAGCGGGGTAATTCATTCCTGCTTGTACTGGATGCCCATACCTTTCAGGAAATTGGACGTGCCGAAGTCCCACATCATATTCCCTTTGGTTTCCATGGACTCTTCTTTCCTGGAGTCAAGTAAGTAGTGTTCTCAGATAAAGTGTGTCGGACTCCCATCCCAATGGGAGTGGTGAAGCTCACGCCAACCTGGGGAGCGCAGGCGCCCCCATTCTTCTTTTATTGGTTGGTGCTGCAATGGCGCATCCGCGCTATTGCAGCATCAAAGGTTTTAAGTGTGTTGTAAAATCGTGCGCAATGCGCACGATTTTACAACACACTTAAAAGAAGTACGGGCACTCTCGCCTTCTGTATCTTTGGACAACTAGCGATCTTTTTTAGCGGCTGACAGAATGATTTTGAATACTTCATAGGGGTGTGAGACGGGAGGTGCATGGCTGGATGGAACTTCGCGGGTTTGTGGCACCAATTCTTTTTGCCATGAAGCGTTCGGCCTCTGGCTGAATCGTACGGTCATTGGCGGAAACCAGGTACCAGGATGGAATGGTTTTCCAGGCAGGTGCAATTGATGGCATCTCAAAGCAGGCGAGTGCCGTAGGATTCTGGCCAACGGAGAGCAGTGGTGGCAGCTACGGCTGCGATGCTTTTAAGCAGTGTGCGACGGTTTGCGTATATGCTAATCGACCTTGTAGGTGGAACTCATGGTTGATTAACATACTCGAGATAAGATGAAGTATATCGATCGTGCTGATCGTGAACATTTCTTTCATCCCAATCATACTCGCAAACAAGGACATATCCACAGATCGTTTGTTATCGTCCTGCTATCGTTTGACCCATCGTCTGGAAACACACAGATTTATGGAAGGATTTTTTGTATGAGGAACGTGGAAGAGGTGAATACTCTTTGATGCTCGTTTGTCTGGCTCTTTGGTCCCATGATGTGCTCTGACTGTTAAGAGCACACATAGCTCTTTATTTGCTTGAAGAGCTATGTGTGCTTTCTGTGTTCTCGCTTTGCTTAGTGCCAGAAGGAGAGTTTGCGCTTTTTGTGGCCGACTCCACGAGCGGCATGGAGAGATGGCAGTTTTCCCTGACAATGAATAGTGAAGACTGGTTTTTCGAGCGATAGTTCTGGAATATAAATGTCAGTCTCATTGCTATCAATATTCATTTGAGCCATTTTTTTCAAGATATCTGGTGCTATCTTCTCGAAAAGCTCAATGAGCTGCAATGAGTTCCAGCCTTCTGCCTCAACCTCAGGAATATTGAGTATCTCTACATTAATATCTATCACATGCCCGGGAAAGCGACTGTTCAATCCTTGCAGACAGACCCCGAGAATATCTTGTAAATACATCTTGCACCAACTTTCTACGTTAGTCTGACTGCATCGTTCGTGTTAAGACCCGTTTGAACGATACAGCCAGGTGAACAAAGCCTTTGCCAGACCATACAAGGCATGTGAATATGTTAAAGGGTAGGTAGTGATGTTTGGGCTTTGTGTGGGAAGCGTTCTTCAGGCTCTTTTCGTACTGTTGGAACGGATAAAATTGGTATATGTGTTTCTTGCATAATCTGATTGATCACGCTACCAAAACACCATTCAGGACATTCCTGATCTCCAAGACTGGAAGAGACAACAATGACATCAAAGCGACCGGTGGTTCCACTGCCCTGGATTGGTTCTTTTCCTTCGGCGAGATCGATCAAGGTACGTACAGGATCTGGTGTTCTGGTAATTGACCAGTTAAGATCAACCTCCATGGCCTGTCCTGCCGAGGGTTTGCCACCAGTATTTTGCCTATCATCTGGTATATAGAGCTCTTCTTTGATCATGAGTTGTATGGCTTCTCGCTCCTGGTTACATCCACTGTCATCCATCTCAGGGGAGAACACTCCGGCTACATGGATGGATCCCTGCAATGGTCCTTTTTCATCTACAAGCAAGGATACGGCTGCATTGAAGATAGGGAGCGGTTCACATGAGCCATCCCAACCTACCAGAATGCGTTGTGGCTGCAGTGGATCAAGATGATGGAAAAGTGGTTGTGGACCTTCCTCGTGTAATAGAAAAACGGGCACTGATGAATGTAATACTAATTGCTCTGTGACGTTTCTTGTGAGCGGATGCGCGGATCCGTCGCGCTTCTTATGGCACATCATCATCAGGTTACATTGATGAGATGTGATCGCATCCATTATAGATGTAATGACCGGTCCCCAGCGAACATCGATTTCAACTGGAATATTAGTTAGCGCCGCACCGCTGGCTTTTTTCATCAAATAGTGCCATGCAGCCTGCCTCTCATCCTCAATGATACCGCCAACAATATCGGAAGATGCAGATGGGGCGGGCCAATACTCGGTGCCAGCCGTGATCACGCGCACAAGAACAATTGATCCTTTCACCGCGCGGGCTAATTTTGCCGCCAGTGGCAGTGCCTTTTCCGCTCGTAGAGATCCATCAAGTGGGACAAGAATACGAGTAAACATAGTGTGCTCCTCTATAGATATGCTGTTTGTTGTCGATAGATGGCTAGTACGAACTTTTTGAGAGACACTACAGGGAACTTGGAAGCCACTCTTCTCTTTTTTATACAATACTTTTGGCTCGTCACAAATTTGTCACAAGGCAAGCGTGTATCTCTCGTAGATATCACAATCCGGTCTAAAGAGAATACTGATACAACCAGATAGCTCTGTAGTATGCATTTGCTTATTAATAGCTAGACAAGAGATCTTAATACTATTAGCATAGCATATGCATGATAATATTGAATAAAATTATTTGTAGTGCACTAATGAATAAACCTGGATTGCGGTGGATGTACTACTAAAAGGGGAAGATGCGCTTCGTGTAGAACGCGTTCGGCGATACTCCCAACCATCCAGGCTTGGAGCGCATTGTGCCCATGGGTTGTCAGTGCCAGGAGATTATAGCCTCGACTGTCTCCGTGCTCGGCCATGTGCAGTAGCGTACCCGCTATATCCTGGCACTCCTCCGTTGTCCAGGTAACATGAACATCGCGTTGAGCCGCGATCCCATGTTGGAGTTGCTCTACAACTTTCTGGAGGTATTGTCCAGCTGCCAGTACGGCACTTTTTCTGAGTGCGGCTAGATCGATGCCAGCTTGCTTATATACAAACTCATCTTCGTTGGTGGGCAACTGAAGCAGCTGGGTCAGGTGTAATGTACCCTGGGATGGACCGGCAAGCGTGGCGACTAGATTGATGGCCGGTTCTAGAATGGCTTCGGCGAATGATGAGCCATCTAAGGCGACGAGAACTCGCAATTTTGCTGCTGTATCTCGGCTGAGTGCCTGCTCTGCTCTCACTATCAGGACTGGTACCGTACAGTGCTTGCCGACCTGGGAGGCAACACTCCCAAGTAGCCAGCGTTTTAACCCTGAGAAGCCATGGCTACACATAATAACCAGATCAATAGGATGAGCATCAACATAGGACAAAATGGAGGCTGGCGCTATCCCTGGTAGCGCTTCGCTCTGTGTGGCGATTCCAGCCAGGAGTGGTGATTGTGCCAGCGTCTGTAAGTATGTCCGTGCATGGGCTAATTCTTCCTCAATAATTGCCTCTCGCACCATGCCTGCCTGTGAAAAATAAGGTCCATACTCAATGCTCATGCTTGATATTTGCAGCAAGGTGATTGGAATCTTCATCTGGCGGGCGATATGTGCCGCGACTGGAAGGGCCTGTTCCGCTAGAGGTGATCCATCTAGTGGAACCAGGATGTGCTGAAACATGATTACTCACCTGTTTTCTAGCGCGTTCCAGAGAACGCTGGCAATGCTATTTTTATTGGACTGGAACCTGTTTCTGCGCGACGTCCTGGCGCTTTTCCAGTTCTTGTTCTTGCTGGCTGGATGTATGTACAATCAGTAAAGGTTGTTTGGTGGCATCCAGGACGTCTTCGGTATAGCTCCCTATGAGCATTTGCTGGAAGCTTGGACGTTTATGGGTTGCCATGGCAATGAAGTCGCAGCCAGAATAGCCTGTAACATCGCCAATGCAATTGCTTTCCTCGACGATCCTTTTGACGATGTCCATAATATCTGTATAGACGACGACCGATGTGGTGACATGTAGATGTAGTGGCGCCAGATCACCATATGCGAAGCGTTGTTCGAGGCCACTGAGATAGGTATTGGCCTTTTCGCGCGCTGCTTGATCCAGACGCTTCTCCTTCTCCTTGCTCTCGCCTCTGGCGGCGGCGTTGCGTACGGCGGTAGTCAAATGGATCGAGCCTTGTTCAGGCAGGGCCAGTGTCGCGCAGAGTTGGGCCGCAGGAACGATGGCTGTTTCGGCAGAGGCTGTTCCATCAAGTGCGACCAGAATGCGGGGATTATGCATGGGGTGTTTGATGGTGCTGTATTTCTCGCGCACGACCAGAACTGGAATGGGACTATGGCGTAATACCTGTTGCGCCACACTACCAAGGAACCAGCGTATGAAGCCAGTATGGCCGTGGCTCCGCATGACAATGAGATCAACCTGTTGTGATTGCGCAAAGTCAACAATAGTTCCTGGTGCGCCTCCCATTCTGGCTGCTATTTGTACTTGCAGGGTGTCCAGATGTTCAGTAGTTATCACACGATGTATATATTCTTCTGCCCTTCTCAGGGCCGCTTCCTCAAGTAACCTCACCGTGTCGAGGGGTTCCATTGGTTGGAGTGGAACACAACTGGAGGGTAGCACGACATGCAGCAGAATCAGGGTTGCTCCTGAACTGTGTGCAATATGAGCCGCCAGGGGAATTGCCTCCTCTGCCAGAGGGGAGCCATCGAGCGGAACAAGAATTTTCTGAAATGTGACGGTCACATTGTTCTGGGTAGTCATGAAGCATCTCCTTCCGAATAAGACAATGATGAAATAAGAAATAGAGCTCATGATTTAAAGTACCATGTGGGTATCACAGGGCAATCACAGCGAGAACGTAGGTGTTCACTTTATTGTCACAGGATGCCGGGTGTATATCTCATCACGTGAGATATACACCCGGCATCCTGTGATCGTTTTGAGAGCTTCTTTGTGTATACTTGGAGTGAGGTAATCAGAGCCTTATATTAGAGTGGCGCATTCTCTGTTCGTCCGCATAAGAAATGTATCAGTGAAGGAGATCGATATGCTGTATCAAGATACCAGTAGAAATGTTGATGTGGCTATGCAGAGATTGGCCTCGTTGAGCGAAGTTTGCAGCATTGGATCAAGTGAAGGCAGTCCATCCCGTCATCCTCTTCCCCAGTATGCAGAACGTGTTGCTGTAGTTGGTGCGGGTCCAGCGGGATTAAGTGCCTCAATACAACTGGTGGGGCTGGGATATACGGTCACCCTCATTGAGGAACTTCCTGTGCTGGGTGGGATGATGGCAGTCGGTATTCCAGATTTTCGCCTGGCACATCTGCGTCTCAAAGAGTGTATTGAGACGCTTCACCATCCCTGTCTGAAGATACAATGCAACACACGGCTAGGACGAGACCTTCCCTTTACTGCGCTGCGTCATAACCATGCGGCTATTTTATTGGCGATTGGTTTACAGCGGAGTCAATTTTTGGATGTTTCCGGTGAGAGCGTTTTACGAGGTGTGTTCCCTGCTCTCACTTTTCTCAAGGAATATCATCTTAATGGACGAACCAGACTGCAGGGAGATGTCATCGTTATTGGTGGAGGTATCGCAACGATAGATGTCGCGCGGGTAGCTCTGCACGCGGGCGCAACTTCTGTACGTGTCTGTTATCCAGGTCTGCTGGCGGATATCGTTGATGTCCATGCCGCGCGACAGGAAGGTGTCGTCTTTCTTGAGCAGGTCTTGCCAGTTGGCTTATTGGGAAGTGAAGACGTGACCGTGTATGGCATGCACTGTGTGCGTGTTCATTCCTTTGGACGAGACTCATTTGGCCGCCATTGTCTGGCGCGTGTGCCCGGCTCAGATTTCAAGCTGCATACCGATATTGTCATTGACGCCTTTGGGGAATGCGCGGATTTTTCTGGATGTCTGGATGATGCCTCCCTTAATCGGATGATGCTGATTGCCTATCCAGACACTCTGGACACCAACCTGCAAGGAGTATTCGCCGCAGGAGATGTGACCGGTGGATACCGCAGCATCCAGTCCGCGCTTGAGCAGGGGCAGAGAGCGGCAATCTCTATACACAACTATCTGCGCCTGCATACGATGCCATCATTTTTATAGGGAGTGTCAGTGCCCGTAGCATACGGTTATTCTTCGCCCTTTGGATGGGCCGCGAACTGATAGCCAATACCAATCTTTGTCAGGATGTAGCGTGGATGCGCAGGATCTGGCTCAATTTTGCGGCGCAAACGATTGATGTTGACCTGTAGCATATGGCTCTCCCCTAGATATTCTTGTCCCCAGATACGCTCAAGGAGGAGGTCCAGGGTCACAATACGTCCGGCATTTTGTAACAGATATGCCAGCAGGCGATATTCGGTAGGGCTCAAGACGATTTCCTGCCCATCAAATGTGACGAGGTGCTGGCTGAAGTCAACCTTAAGGCGGCCAATCGTCGTAACCGTGCGTACCGCATGTGCCTGTTCAGGTGGCATGAATTGTGAGCGGCGCAAGACAGCACGTACGCGTGCGATCAGCTCATCGACATTGAATGGTTTCGTCAAATAATCATCCGCGCCCAGATTGAAGCCCTTGATCTTGTCATTATCTTGTCCACGTGCTGTTACCATGATAATTGGCATGGCAGAAAACTCACGTACCTTCTGGCAGACGGTAAAACCATCTATTTTGGGCATCATCACATCCAGCAGGGCCAGATCAATGTGATCAGCTTCAATGCACGCCAGCGCCTCTTCACCGTCCTTCGCGGTCAAAACATGATAATCTTCTAATTCAAGTGTGCGCGCAACTAAGCGGAGTATCTGGGGATCATCGTCAGCAGTCAGGATGGTTATTTTTCTGGCAGTCATTGCAACGTATCCTTTTTAGTATTGTGAGTGTCTTGGGAGCAATACATGGAATGTGCTGTTGGCTCCAAGCGTGCTCTCCGCCCAGATCAGACCATGGTGAAGAGCGACAATATATTTGCAGAGTGTGAGACCCAGACCCAGGCCATTGACCTCTCGTATCAGGGTGAGATTGACGCGTTGAAAGCGTTCAAAGATGCGTTCCAGATCCTCCTCTGGAATGCCAATACCACTATCCTGAATCCGTAATTCCAACAATGGTTGTTGTAGGACTTCCTTGTCAGCGTGAAGGTGTTCTGGCAGCGGATTGGATGGTGCTGGCAAAAAATACGTAATCGTAATCTGGATCGGACTCGGGTCAGGCGAAAATTTATGGGCATTCTCGATCAAATGAAAGAGTAAGCGACGTAAGAGCCCCTGATCAGCTAAAATCAAACGTTTTTCAGGCTCGTTCGCGAGCTCTGATACCGTGATCTGGATCGCCCGGTCTGCGATTGCCCTTGGTTGATCGTCACGCTGCATTTCCATTACGACATCATGGACAAGCATGCTGGCATCGATAGGATGAGGACGAAATGGAACCAGATTAGCCTCAAATTCCGCGATCTCTTGCAGCATGTTAATCACATAGGAAAGCTGCTCGCTTCCACTGGCAATGGATTGAAGAAGCTCATATTGCTCTTCAGAAGAGAGTTGCCCATGGTGGCGCATAAGTAAGGTTGTATAACCCTTAATGGTTGCCAGTGGATTGCGTAACTCATGACTGAGTGATGCTAACCATTCAGCATTCAAAAAATCAGTATCATGCGATATTTGTGTTATTGCTGGTTTCCCTGGTGGTTTATGCATTTCATCCATTAACCTATCCATTTGATCGCACACATATATTGTATCCCTCAGTATAGAAGATAGAGCTGCAAGTGTCCAGCGAGGAGTCAATAGAAGCAGGAATTTCTTGTGCGTACCTGTGTTGTTTAAAAGCAAGCATCATATTGTGATTATATTGTGACGCTGACAATTTATCCTGAGAGGCGCTGGTAATACACTTCTTCTATGATGCGGAGTAGGGCTTGCTCTATCTCTCATTTGTGTTGTTCTACGTTGAACAAGGAGAATACCATGATATCGCTGTATACTGATCCAAGGATGATTCAGGAAAAGGATTTTCCACATGAGGCCCCGCCACATGAGAAATGGCGTTTTCTGCTTAATTATGCTCTATTGGCGCCCTCTGAATATAATGTGCAGCCATGGCTTTTCCAAATACATGGAAAAGTGGTTGAGTTGTATGCCGATGCGGATCGGCACTTGTCGGTTGTCGATAGTGATCAGCGAGAGATGGTTATCGCATGTAGCGCGGCCTTTTTGAATTTGCGCATTGCGTTACGGCATTTTGGATATCGCGAAGAAACCTATGTGCCATCCGCATTGGGCCCACCTCCTCATCAGCTTATTGCGAAGATACGGATGGCTGAACCTTTTCAATGTAGTGAGTATGATCATCTGCTGTTTTCTGCCATTACCAGGCGCACAACGAACCGTCACATATTTGATGAACGTCCGATACCAGCTGAGATATTGGAGCAAATTGAGCAACGGGCCGCTGTAGGGGGCTGCTGGGTGCGCTCTCTTCAGTCTGATGATCTGCGTACGGCCCTGGAAGAGCTTATCGTGGAGGGAGATCGCCAACAATGGGCAAGTCCAGCCTTTCGCGAGGAACTGGCCCGGTGGGTACGAGGCAGAGATGCTGGTTTTAGCGATGGTCTGCCAGCCGCTGCCCGTGGGAAGGGAAGCATCGCCGGCACAAACAATGCCTTTGTGGTACGTACCTTTGATCTCTGGCGCGCAGAGGCGTGGAAGACCCGCCGCCTGGCAACAGGCGCCCCCGTATTGGCCGTGCTGGGAACAATAAGTGATACGCCCGGTGATTGGTTTGCGGTAGGACAGACGATGGAGCGTCTGTTACTCTATGCCTACGCTTCTGGCCTGCAAGCCTCTTTTGTAAACCAGCCAATCGAACTGCCCGGGTTGCGCCAGCGCCTGAATTCGATCATTCATAGCACAGGTTATCCACAATTGATCCTCCGCGTGGGCTACGGTCCACCCGCGTCCCTTACTCCCCGTCGTACTCTGGCAGATGTCTTGCTAGAGATACAACCAGAACAAGAACATGGAGATTTTATCTAGCGTAATCCCCCTAGAGCTTTTTAGTATGCAGCATTTAGCACTGTCAACCATCCAATAAATTGGCCCTTTCCACTTCGCGTTATGTCAGAAGTGGAAAGGGCCAATTTATTGGATGGTAATTTTAGTTACACGTGCTCGATCGGTTTTTGGAGACGTTGGCGGAAGACCCAGTAGTTCCAGATCTGGTACGCCAGTACAATCGGTACAAATGTGATGGCGATCCAACTCATGATGGTGAGCGTGTATGGACTGGAGGAGGCATTATAAATTGTCAGGTTCCAGGCTGGATTCAGGCTTGAGATCATGACACGTGGGAACAAACCTTGAAAGATGGTCAGCGTTGAGAGCGCGATTGTGAGTCCTGTCATACAGAATGCCCAGCCGCTGTGTCCACGTTGTAGTAACCAGAGTACCAGTAGCAGTGCGACTCCCGCGCCCAGCGGTGCGATACCAGGATCTACTCCCAGACGTCCAAACACGTCTGTGGTAAAATATCCCAGTCCTACAAACAGGAAGACGCAGATGACTGCCGGTGCCCAGAGGCGTTTGGCCGCTTTCAGGGCTCGCTCACGCATCTCTCCCTCGGTTCTCAAGTTCAGGAAGATGGCTCCATGGAGTAAGAACAGGCTGACAAAGGTCAGTCCACCCAGCAAGGCATAGGGATTGAGCAGATTCCAGAAACCTCCCACATAGTTCATGTGGCTATCAATAGGCACACCTTCGATAATATTAGAGATTGCCACGCCCCAGAGGAAGCCTGGAAGCAGGCTACCAATAAAGATCATCCAATCCCAGAAGGTACGCCATACTGCTCGCTCGTCTTTATTGCGGAACTCGAAGGCTACCGCGCGCAAGATCAGCGCGACAAGCATCAGCATTAATGCTAGATAGAAGCCGCTGAAGAGTGTGGCGTACCAGTTAGGAAATGCCGCGAAGAGGGCGCCACCAGCCGTCAGTAGCCAGACCTCGTTGCCGTCCCAGAACGGTCCAATACTTTGTGTGATCAGTCGGCGTTCCACATCGTTCTTTCCCAGGAACGGCAAGAGCATGCCAACTCCGTAGTCGAAGCCTTCCAGGAAGAAAAAGCCAATAAAAAGGATCGTGATTAAAAGAAACCAGAAGATATTGAGATCCATGTACATTCCCCTATTCTTTCCTATCTGCCAGCTGTGTGCTGCTAGTAGGCTCCAATTAATGCATCCTTAGGCTGCTCAACTCCCTGGGTAGGCTCTTTCTGGGGTCGCGCATAGCGAACAAGCAGATAGACATCAGCCACTGCCAGCGCTCCATATAATGTTGCGAAGACCAGTAGCGAGGTCAGGACGCTACCAGCATTGACGGTAGGTGAAACACCCTGACTGGTCGCCATCAGACCAAAGACGATCCAGGGCTGTCGACCTACTTCCGTCATAATCCAGCCGGCCGAGTTTCCCAGATATGGCAGGGCAATAGTAAAGGGGAGAATCCACAGTAGCCAGCGTGTCCTGTTCAGTCGTCCTCGCATTAAGAACAAGAGTGTCAGTAGGGAAGCAGCGATCATCGCCATTCCCGCGCCAACCATCAGGCGAAAACTCCAGTAAGTGATGGCCACCGGAGGAACATAATTGCCCGGGCCGTACTGTTTCACATACTGTGCCTGTAGATCGTTGATGCCAGGGATCTTACCGCTGGGTTGGTTAAAGGCCAGAACACTTAAGAGGTCCGGTACCTTGATGGCGAAGACATCTTTACGGCTATTTTCATTGCCGACGGTGAATAAGGAAAATGCAGCCGGATCTTCGGAGTTCCAGAGTGCTTCAGCCGCTGCCATCTTCATCGGCTGGGTGCGAATCATATGCTGGGCCTGAGTATGGCCGACTATCGCGACCAGTATGCTGGCGATCACAGCGGTGACCGCACCAATGGTGGCAGATTTTTGGAAAAGCTCACTATCCTTGCTTTTCTTGAGCAGGTTATACGCACTGATGCCAAGCACAAAGAAGGCACCAGTCGCGATACCCGCTGTGATCACATGCGGAAACTGTACCCAGAGATTAGGATTGGTGATCAGGGCCAGAAAATTGACCATCTCCGCGCGTCCGTTACGCAGCGTAAAGCCTACCGGCTCCTGCATAAACGAGTTCGCGATCAAAATCCAGAAGGACGAGAGAAAGGATCCAAAGACGACCAGCCAGATCGCCGCCAGGTGGGCCGCTTTTGGCAGTTTATCCCATCCAAAGATCCAGATACCCAGGAAGGTGGATTCTAGAAAGAAGGCTAATAAAGCTTCGATGGCGAGCGGTGCGCCGAAAATATCGCCCACAAAACGTGAGTATGAAGCCCAGTTCATCCCAAACTGAAACTCTTGCACGATGCCCGTGGCTACGCCCATGGCAAAATTAATCAGGAAGAGGCGACCCCAGAACTGTGCCATCCTCTTGTAGGTATCATTCCCAGAACGAACGTAGATCGTTTCCATTATCGCTACCAGGAGCACAAGTCCTAGTGTCAGCGGCACAAAAAAGAAATGATAGATCGTCGTGATCGCAAATTGCCAGCGGGCAAGCAGAAGTGTATCCATAGATCCTCCATAGATAAAAAGTATTCGTGTTGCTTCTCCAAGAGTAATACTGAACCTTTACAATGCGGTCACTAGATCCAAAACAGGGATCACAAATGGATCACAGCAATAATAAAGTTATCTGTGCCAGGTGCTTTGTCTGGCATGCCTCTATGACGGGCTTCGGCTGGCATTACATGACTTGTGATGTGGTTGTGATATGGATGACCCATTCAGAGAAAGCGTTGGGACAAGCGCGGCATATATATTATCTAGAAGAAAGAAATACATACAATGCTTATGAATAAGGAGGTTCTTATGAATGGCCAGTTTCAGCACATTATTGTTCCGCTTGACGGTTCGGTATGCGCGGAGCACGCATTACCATTGGCCGCGCGCCTTGCTCGTGCTTCAGGCGCGAGAATTACCTTGTTGTACATTCTTGAATATATTCCCGAGTATGTTTCTTCCCCCGTACCAGCAACCATGGTAAGTCAAGAATCCATGGCAATAAGTGAAAAGCAGGCCAGAGATTATCTTGTACGTATCCAGAAGAGTCCTGTGCTGAGTGGACTTGCCCTGCATCCAGATCTCTTTTATGGTCGACCGGCTGCAACTATTGTTGAAAATGCCAGTTTGGAGCATGCGGACCTGATTGTGATGTGTAGCCATGGACGTACAGGCTTCAAGCGCTTTGTGATGGGGAGCGTTGCTCAACAGGTGGCAATCCATAGCCCGGTTCCGGTGCTTATCCTGCAGCGAAGTGATAAAGAAGAGATAGAGGAACTGGCTGTTCCGTTCCGTATCCTTGTGGCCCTGGATGGATCTGAGCGCTCGGAAGCCATTCTCAAGCCAGCTGCCATGTTGAGCGTTTTGTTATCCACGCCACAAACAGGGAACCTGCACCTTTTGCGTGTGGTACCCCCGGTTCATGCGACCGATATGGATGAGATTGAGGCGACTACCCATGCGAACAGACAGGCATTAAAGGACGCAAAAAAATATCTGAAGGATCTTTCAGAGAAGCTACGACTTGATACGCTGCGGGAACTGCCAGTGCAGATCAGCTATTCTGTTCGCTATGATAAAGACGTTTCCGGAGCCGTCTATGATGCCGCTATGGTGGGTAATATTCTCGCAACCCCGGCGATAAGTGCCATCGCTCTTACCACACATGGGCGACATGGTATTCCACGTTTATTGCTGGGCAGTGTGACGGAAGATATTCTGAGGCATGCAACGCTGCCACTGCTGGTTGTCCGACACCCTGATAAGAAGGTGGAGACTCAGGGGGCGACAGAAGAGAAGCAAGCGCCAGCGGTAAAACAGGAGAAGACGTATAGTCCATTCATTGCATTTTAGCAAGTGGGCGCAGGTGTTCCTATCACATGTATGAGATCGGGAATGAATGCGCCTCTCTATATCTCATAATTTTATTGGCCCTGATCACCTCTTGCTATGAGGGGCTAGTGTGGAGTATACACAAAAAAGATTGGTAGTTTGCTCTGGTCTATGACGCGTGCCGTAACACTCATTGGAGGGAGCCGCTGATAGCCGACTAATTCATTGCTTGAGATGGCGATAACGTCGCATGTTGTATCGGTCCGGGTGCCATCTTTGATCGTAGTATATGCCGCGATGCGCGTCAGTGCCTCGGCAACTTCGCAATCTTCAAGTGTGGCCCAACCAGCCGCTACCTTGTTATCTACGAAAGGATCTTCTAGTAGATCTGAGGCGGTCATCGATAGGGATTGCTCAGGAGCCTCTTTTTTTTCATCCTGATATGCGTGTGCGTGTATGTCTTTCGATGCTGTTACACGTATGAGATGCAGTATGCATGAAGCATAGCCAACCAGGGATATGGCTAGTGCGGCCGTTGGTTTAAAAATAGCATGTGAAAAAGATGTACCATTAAGCGCGACTAGAACCTGGAGTGGCCTTCCAGTATCTGCAAAAGGCTCTACAGGCAGATTCCCCTGCTCACGTAACATCAATATGGGCACAACGGCTCGGCACACCACTTTTTCTGCCACGCTCCCCAATGGTTTGCTTGTGACACCTGAATGTCCGTGGTTGCACATCACGATTAAATCGGCCTGGTATGTTTTGGCGGCATTCACGAGCGTGGCCGCGATTGGTCCGAACAGGACGGCCTTTTCTGTCCATAGATCGCGTAATTCAGGAGCATCTACCAATGATTGGAGATACGCTTCTGCATCGTCAATTGACCATGTTTCTTCTTCCATGTATTGATGAGGTGAAACTGGAGATGCTGTTGTACTGAGAATAAAATGATTAACGATGCAGACAAGGATAATCTTGCCATGAGAGGCCCGGGCAATACGCGCAGCGATAGGAAGCGCACGTTCCGCTCGCACGGAACCATCGAGGGGAACGAAAATACGTTCAAACATCGTATCTCTCCTTGTAAATTGGTTTTCTGCTCTTCCCATTGCGGATGGGGTAAAGATCGTATGGTATATAAGATATACGATAGGATGAAGGGGAGATGGAAGAGATCACAGTAGGGGTGGGTGCAATCACAATGTTATCACAGCTGCTTTATAGCGCTTCTATTGCGTGGCCATACTCGTTCCCTGACGGGAACCGACTATTTCAATTCTCTGCTGGCAAAAAACGTGTGCCGCGGCACACGTTTTTTGCCAGCAGAGAATTGAAGAAGCTTATGTTCTTTGCCCGCAGACAATTTAAGAAATATTCCATTGGATGGTTCATGGAATATATTCGTGTGGGTTTTGGGCTACCATGTCTTCGAACGTTTCATCGGAGGAAACCTCTACCAGTGGCAATGAAAAGAAGAAGATTGATCCCTGGTTTTCAACTGAGTGGAACCAGATGCTGCCACCCTGGCGTTCAATGAGCTCACGGCATAGATACAGGCCTAATCCTGTTCCCTGGATGCCATGTGCCTGCGCATTATCGGCGCGCATAAAACGTCCAAAGATACGTGCTTGTTGCTGGGCTGGAATGCCAATGCCAGTGTCCTTAATACCCACGATGACCTTATTTTGCTGACGATCTTCCTGGATGTGAATCTCGATTGGTCCTCCCTGGGGACTATACTTGATGGCATTGCTCAACAGATTGTTGATGGCTTGCTCAATACGTCGTGCATCGATTGATACAAGGAGAAATGTTTCTGGTGCGATGACTTGTAGATGGTGCTGCGTCGTGGTCATCTGGTAATGGTTGACCAGGCGTTTGATTAGAGGAATAATATCCATGACCTCGTGGCGCAATTCAAGGCGTCCAGCCTGTAAACGGGTGACGTCTAGGAGATCATCGGTTAATGCCGTCAGGCGCTGCGTTCCCTGCTCAATGCCCTCTAATGACTCATGTTGTAGGTCTGTGAGTACCAGGTTCTTGTCGCGTGTCAGCTGGGCCTGGAGCAATTGCACGAATCCCTGCAACACAGCGAGAGGATTGCGTAGTTCATGGGCCGCGATACCAATAAACTCATCTTTCAAAGCCTCGGCCTCTTTTAAGGCTGAAACATCCTGGTGGACGACGAGCGCGACAAGCTCATGTGTTCCTCGTGGTAGATCTGGTAAATTGAGTGGAAAGTTGCGCGAATCAAGTGCGATGGCATTCACCAGAACGGGGAGGGTAGAACCATCAGCGTGCCGAATGATTTCCTGACGTTGATACGCTGTTTCGCCCTGTTGAACTGCCTGGAGCGTTGCTAACTGGTCAAGCGGGAAAGGTCGACCATCAACCTGGAAAATCTCAATGTGATTACGGTGTAAGAACTCTACCATTGGGACTTCATGCTCCCAGGTAACTCCCCATACTTTACTGGAGGCTCGATTGGCGAGCACAAGTCGAGCATCTTTCCCGTGCACCAGATAAACGCTGCTTGGTAGTTCGTCCAAAATATGTTGTAGGAGGACGCGGCGTGCTTCCGCTTCAGCATAAGCCTGGCGTTCACGTAAAAGTCTGCGCACTTCAGTCACATCATGCCAGATGATGACCGAGCCAGAGGTCACCTCATGTGTGTAATATCCGCCAGCTATATTTATGTGTGTGGCTCTATTTTGCGTTGCTTGCTGACGTAGAGGAGAGGCATTGACGATATACTCGTGCACCTCCTGTTTTTCATTAGTGATTTTCACTAATACATCATGTTCACTGATGCCCTGGCAGGCACTACGTGCGGGACCATGGAGAAGCGCTTCCAGGGCCTGTTTCCCCTGGGGATATTGCTCAAGTTGTTCGCGGAGTGTTTTCGCCCAATAATTCTCGCGTATAATGTGTCCCTGGGAGTCGACCAGTGTCACTCCGTCCCCGATGCTTTCAAAAATAGCGTTAAGCTCTTGTGCTCGTGTATGCATCACATTATAGAGGCGTGCGTTTTCGATGGCTACCGCGGCCTGCGCAGCCAGTCCCATTAAAATTTCTTCGTGTTCTTTCTGAAATTGATCTGGTTTTGAGTGGCCCAACAACAATCCACCGCGCACCTGACGCTCGCTATCGAGTAATGGGGCTCCCAGAAAGCTGCGCAGAATTGGATGTCCAGTGGGTAAACCAACTGAACGTAATCCTTCAGAAGAAAGATGGCCGTGAGCAAAAGCGGAAGCAGCTTCCCGAGCAGCACACAATGCATCCTTCGTATGTGGGGCATCTGCCAGGGTCATTTTCTGGATATCTGCTACCAATACTGGTACGCCATGACGAAAAATCGGGGCCAGTAATCCTTCTCCGCCCAGTGGCACCTGTCGAAATAGTGTTTCTTGCTCTTTTGTGGCCCCTATAACCGCAGCCAGGTGGAAAAGATGTCCCTCTGCGGGTACGAGTAATTCACCATGCTCATTAATTGGTCGCAAGGTGAATGCGGCAAATTCAGCTCCAATTAAGTCAGCAGCGGTTTGCGCGATATACTGCAGTAACTGTTCTTCGTTCCTCTCACTCATTAATGCTGCACCAATGCGACTCAATGCTGCGAAGCGCTCAGATTCAGATAATGGTTGACGAATGTTCAATGGCTTCATAGCGTAGATCTTTCTTTATATAGCAAGCATGTATTTGCCAGGAAGCTAGACACTATCACCGCCTCATCAGATACACGCCAGGACATCCCTGCTATGATGCAATACAAAGTTTAACGTTATTTTAGCACGACCGCTGGCAAAATTTATCTTCCTCTTATCATAAATGAGAAAAGACTAGAGAGCAAGTGTTTTTCATTGAAAATCAATTTTCGATGTGATGCTCTTGTGATGATTATCGCACAATTATTGATAGCTTTGTGATTGTATCCCCTTATTTTTTTAATAAGAGAGCTTATTATGTCAAGCTTTGTTCGCTAAATCATTCTCATCCAGTATTTGTCTGTGGGAGGTTGAGATGCCTATTCATGAATTTTCTAGAGAGCAGCCTCTTCCAATTAATGTACCTTATAATGTAAAACATATCCTGGTTCCGTTGAACGGAACCGCTTGTTCGGAAGAGGCCCTCTCTCTTGCCGCGCGTATCGCCAGGAATGGAGGTGCGAGAATTACCCTATTGCGGGTTGTGAAACCAGCACGCGATTATGACCGTTACCCCCTCAACATTGCTAACATTGAACAGGAGCCGTGTAAGCAGGATATCGAAGATGCACAAGCATATCTGCGAAATATTATCGCGAAAGTCTCTCTTGGCGACATTGATATTCAGAGTGAGATTCTTGCGGAGTGTTCCGTTTCAGCCCTTGTTCACTATGCGCAGGTCCATAATGTTGATCTGATCGTGATGTGCAGTCATGGATATACAGGTTTGACGCGCTGGATTCGTGGCAGTGTAGCGCAGCAATTATTCAGACAATGTCCTATTCCGGTCCTGGTTCTGCGGCAAGACGCTCCGTTTTCACTACGCGCCTATCAGGAACAGCCACATGTGTTTCGTATGCTTGTCGTACTTGATGGTTCTGCCATAGCGGAAGCCGTAATTCCTCCAGCCATACGCATTAGTGCTAGCCTTTCAACACCTATGCAGGGTCATCTCCATCTTTTGCGCGTCGTCCAACCAGTCTATTTTGTTGATGAGCAAGCGACAGGTATGGTTCAAAGGATGAATGATGAGCATGTTAAAGAGGCCTGGCTCTATCTAAAACAGCTCCAGCACCAAATTTGTCGAAAGCAACTTGATCATATACAGGTTGATGTTAGCGCTTCGGTGGCGCTAGAGAGTGAGCTTGCCTATACCATTATTCGCGTAGCGGAAGAAGGTGAAACGGAAAATGGCCAACGTATTAGCGAGGGCTATGACTCCATAGCCATTTCTACGCAAGGGCACAGCGGCTTGCCACGTTGGGTCTCAGGAAGTATCGCGGAACAATTGTTAGGCAAAACCCGTCTGCCACTGCTGGTTATCCCTCATCCTCATAAATTCAGCAAAGATCCTATGCATAAAGCCATCCCGACATCTGAAGGCGAGAACGCGGGACCAGGTAGTAATGTATCTCCCGACCATGTAAATCTGTCTCCAGCCGGTCCCTCCCATGGATGTCCGTGACAGTTTTGTGATTTGGGTCGTACAGGCAGAGAAAAATCTGTGATATGTAACCTCTATGCTATACATAGATAAAACAAAAGGCACCTGGCGATAGGAAGGGTGCCTCTGGAAAAGAAAAGTCTAAAAGAGCAATTCGTTTCATCCTCTTACGAGAGCGAGAAAAGCGGTTGCATAAACAGGAAGGAGCCCTCTACTATGCGTTACATTTCTAAACTCCATCCGGGTGCAGCAGTCCAGATTGAAGAGCCCCCCATTGCCCGCTTCCTTTTTGCGGATACCCGTATGGCCTGGCTCTGGCTCATCGTTCGTTTGTATGTTGGGTATGAATGGTTTACAGCAGGTTGGGAGAAATTAACCGGCCACTCAATTGCCATCGGTTCCTTTGGTGAAGCAGCTAAAGGCGGTCCATGGGTCTTTGCCGGCCATGATGGAGCAGCTATGAAAGGCTTTGTGACAGGCGCATTGGCACAGGCTACTGGGGCTCATCCCGCTGTTCAAGGATGGTATGCAACTTTCTTACGCGATTTTGTTCTGCCTAATGCAGCGGTCTTTTCATATGTCATCACCTTTGGCGAAATTTGTGTCGGACTTGGGCTTATCCTGGGTATTCTGACTGGTATTGCCGCCTTCTTCGGTATCTTTATGAACCTGAGCTTCTTACTGGCAGGTGCTGTCAGCATTAACCCGGTCATTGGAACGCTGGCCCTCTTCCTGGTGCTGGCATGGCGGGTCGCAGGCTACTACGGTGGCGACCGTTACCTCCTACCACTATTAGGAACACCATGGACGGGTTCTCTGGAGAAACGCTATCAGCAGAAAACTCCTCCTACTGAAACTCAAGTTGCCTGAGCCCTTGTGTGAAGGCATAAAAAAAGATCCCCCGAAAGATGTCTTTCGGGGGATCTTTTTATGGCTTGGACTGCTCCATGCGACCTGTTTTTTCCGTTAGTTGAAGGCGATAGACAATGATGTTAGGAGGAAGTTGGATGTTACTTTCTCCCCCCATTGTATGCAATGCATGTCCACTGGCGATCATTACGACGAATTTCCGCGTAAGCAGGTCAACAGCCCTGGAAGCCTCTTCTCCTTCAAGTTCTTGAAATATCCCCCACGCAAGCACACTCCGCCAGTTTGAACTATCTACGATCTCATCCACCTGAAAACAGACTTCAGGATTTGAGCGCATCATACGCACTTTTGAACCATCGAGTGTGTTGGCATAGATATCATTCCCATCGTAGACATAATTGATGGGAATGATATGGATCTTGCTCTGCATCTGGCAGCCGATGCGACCAATGAAATGTTCATCCAGAACTTTGTCAATCTGATCGCGGGTCATTTCACCATACATATATCCACCCCCCTTGTTGCATCCGCCAGTCTTTGTACATCTCTTCAAGGAAGGAAAAATACTATTTCCTGGCCTTCAGCAAAGTTCAGCATGGTAAATAGTATGCATCCGAATTAGAGCCAGTTGAAACCAGAGGATTGACCTGAGATAGTCTCTTTGTCAGCCAGTTGGCATGGTTGGCAATGTGAGGTGGAATCTTTCCTCGACAGTGAATAGTACAGAAAGGTACTGTTGTGGAGATGGAGGGCAGATAAATGGTGGACTCACAGTAGTCGATAATCATCTCCGCACTTGCATTCAGGAATTGTGGGGCAAGCGTTGTCAGAATCTTAATAACTTCGGGGGCTTCCCATCCCTTTAATGGAAGTTCTTTCGTTTCAAGAACTCCTTCGCAGAGATCTACCGTGTGCCTGGGATATCTGCTCTTCAATGCATATAGACATATTTGTAGGTTATCATGAAGATACATAATCTCCTCCCTCTGGTTACCTGAACATGGTACTGTTTCCAGGACTGCACAATTGCCTGGATGTGTACAGCCATACATACAAATGCGAACGTCTATAACCACCATATGAGGGGGACCTCTCAAAAGGCTCTCATGACCATCTCCCCATGTCACAAATTGATCACAGTTTCGGATGCAGCCTTCCTTTTTGAGCTGTTTTGGACAATGAATAGAGATTGTGTCATGGACGTTGCAGCCCTGTGATAGGTTTGTGATTCTAGGGACTATGGGTGAGATAGGTTGGTGGCAAAGAACATGTATGCTTATCTCCAGGTGCGCGGGAAATGCGCCTTTTTTATATGTGCTTACCGATCCTGGCATATCCATTGCATGGAAAAGAGGCCTGATTGTCAACGACAACACTTCCACAACATATAGCTTGCCAATAGACGTTTCGTGAAAAGTTTTGCCCGCTAGTTTAAGAAAAAGTCTGCCTGATAAGAGAATTCATTGTTCTTCCTGTCCCGTTATAAAGAAAGAGAGGCGCCTGATGTTTCAACAGATCCTCGTTCCCTTGGATGGCTCGGAGCGTGCGAAAAATGCTCTGTTTGTCGCTGCCCGTATTGCGCAGGCTACACATGGCTCTTTACACGTAATCAAAGTGATTGATCCTGTCCCGGAATTAGGCTGGTCAAAGATCGCACTGGAACAAGAGGTGATGTCAAAAGAGCTCAATTCTATGCAAAATGCAGTACGCGTGCCTGACCTTACTGGTATACCTGTGGCATCTGAAATACTGACAGGACAACCAGCCGAACAGATTCTCGCGGCCGCACAGCGGTATCAATCGGATATCATCGTTCTGTGTAGCCATGGGTATACTGGCATTGATCGCTGGGTTATGGGGAGCGTCGCCCAGAAAGTGGCCTTTCATAGTCCCATTCCTGTGTTTGTGCTGCACAAAAATACTTTCTTGTATCAACTGTTGCGGGCGCAAAAAAGCCGACCGGCCAGAATTATGGTACCCCTGGATGGTTCGGTCTTAGCTGAAAGTAGCATCAAGCCAGCGGCGCATCTGTGCGCAGCCCTCTCTGCACCAGAGTCTGGGATTCTGCAATTTACCCATATTATTCAGTGTCCGAATAACATTGAAGCTGGAGAAGATAATAGCGCTACGAAAGCACTAGAAAAAGAGACTGCAATGGCTAAAGCCTATCTTCAAGAGATAGAAAAACGCATCCATGAAGGAGAATTAGCCTCGCTACACTTGCGTACAGCTTCGACTATTGCGCATGAGGCGGATGTCGCAACCATGCTTGAACATATTGCCCGCCACGGCGAACATGCGAACGGAGAGGGGGTATGTGACGCCATTGTTATGGCCACCCATGGGCGAAGCGGTATCAAGCGCTGGCTACTGGGCAGCGTTACCGAACGCATTCTCTCCACCGCAAGAATTCCACTGTTAATTATCAGACCTGAACAAGTATAGTTATGAGTTTTGTGCGGGTGGATGGATAACGAGCAATGGTAGTCCGGTCGTATGGAAGATGCGCTCGGCCACGCTCCCGGCTGCCCAGCGAGCAATGGCGCTTCTCCCATGGGTGGCCAGGGCAAGCAAGCTATAAGCGATTGGTGAGCTTTGTAGCGAGGTCTCACCTTCCACTTCGCGTATAATAGTTTGAGCGATATCTCTTCCCATACTGACTGACCAGGTAACCTGAACACCCAGTTGCGCCGCAGTATCTTTGTTCAGGCTCTCACTGAGTTCTTTTAAATAGTTTCTTGCCTCATCATAGAGAAACTTTTGAATGTTGAGTTTGTGAATTTTTAGGAAGGCCTCGACCCGATCTATATCTAATGTTTTAACGACACGCAATAGATGTATCTCCCTATGCTGTGGCTCTGCGAAGGCCGCTGCAAGATACAGTGTTGGGGGAATACTAGCTTCGGCCAGTAATGAGCCGTCGAGTGCGATGCAGAATGTAAGATCTTGAGTCGGAGCCGCAGGTGGGAAAAGATAGTTTTCGCGTTGGTTGAAGACCGGTACCGGACAATGGTGGACCATTTTTTGCGCGACACTTCCCAGCGTCCAATGTTTCTGGCCTGTATGGCCATGGCTGGTGAGCAGAACCAGATCAATTGATTGTTTGTTAATGATGTCTAATAGCGTTGTGGCAACATCGCCCGAATGGATTTCCATTGAAGTTTCTAGCTTCTCCAGTGGCCCGGAACTACATATACGTTGCAGATATTCCTGGGCATCTTTCTCCTGGATCTCCCTGATTTCATTGGTTAATGCCGCCGCTTGAATTGAAGAGGCCCCAATAGTCTCAAAGATATCAACAATTCTTGCCAGCACGATGGTACTGCGATAGACACGGGCAAGCTGCGCGGCAAATGGGAGTGCCTGTTCGGCACGTGGCGATCCATCCAGTGGGACCAGAATGTGCTTAAACATGGGAAATCCTCGCTTTCGGATGATGTTTAGCGCCTCCTTGCTGGCACGTGTTCAGTGTGGCTGGCAAATTCCGAACGACTGGAAAAGAGCGAGCCTCTTTTCCAGTCGTTGATATACATCGTTGCCGTGAACAATGCGTATATGGGTTAGTGGGATCCAGCGGCCTCTTTTACTTTAATTGGCACTTGTTTAGGTTTGGCTTCCTCTACTTTTGGTACCTGGAGTATCAACACGCCATTGTCATAGGAGGCCTGAATCTTGTTGGCGTCGATGTGCGTTGGAAGCGAAATCGTGCGATCCATTTCATCTGCGTAGCGCTCGCGGCGGATATAATTATCTTTTTCCTTGTGCTCTTTTTCCATCTTTTTGCTCGCCTGAATATGGATCATATTATCTTCGGCAGTAACATGAATCTCCTCAGGCTTAAAGCCAGCAATAGAAGCCTCAATCACATAGCCTTTTTTGTTATCTGTCTCGTAAACATCGAGTGGAAATGTGCGTGATGTAAACATTTCCATGCGCGGAGTGACGAAGCTCTCTTCAAACAAACGGCTCATAGCTTCCCGCAGGGGCATGAGCGCATCAAATGGATCACGTGGTGCTAATGTCATATCGGGGCTCCTTTTCTGTCTTCAGTAAGCATAAAAGTAAATGATCAATCATCTTACTTATCCCATAAGGCTGCGCTACAAACTGACGTTTGGGTCATGAGAAACTCGGTGACTTTGATAAAGAAATACGAAGCAGAGACCGCTTCTTTTTCTTTCTTTCTTTATCTGTATCAGGTATAGAGCCTGGATATTTCAATCGTGTCACAGGAAGTACTGCGGAATCACAGACAAGTCACAAAAACACACACAAATTCTCCCCTGTCGAAAGTTGCTTCTGCTGCTGGTCGATCCGCCTACCAGGCCAGATCGTACGGTTAGAGCTGTGGTGCTTATGTAGCAACCTCATGATAATGGTGTTTTTCGCTCTCTTGCTGATCTTTTACACACAATTCAGCCCAGGGGAGGGCATCCAGGCGTTTCACTGGAATTGGTTGTCCACAGACTTGGCAATAGCCATACTTTCCTTCGTCAATACGTCTGATGGCATTCTTGATATCATGAAGTAATTTAAGCTCTTCACGAAGCATCGCTTCTTCAAGTTCTGTATCTGAAGCATGGGCTGCCGACTCTTCGAGATCTTCTTCCATAAATTCTGTATTTTCTTTGATACGCAATTCCTCAACGCGTTTTTGTAGCTCTGCAAGTTTGTTTTCCAGCAATGTATGTCTGGCTTTGAGATCAATCGACAGCATGATTTATCCTCCTACTCCACTTTGATACGGACATATCCTCGACAACATTCCTGTTTGTACACGACAAAAAAGGTGCATACAAACAGTGAAATGCATAATTGTTTTGGTATATATAGAGCTATGTCGGCACAATTTCATCACCAGATGATCTCCATTTATCTCAAAGTCATCACAACGTTGTATGGTCACACGCGCCAATGGCAGACATTAATGGTGTTTTTTTGTCAGGAATGTCGCATCTGTGATCCTTCTGAGAGGGTGACTGACTATTTGAGAAAGAACTGAGAGGAGCAAGAGGTAGTATGTAGTGACGATGAACAAGTAGGAATGAGATCATCATAGCAAGATTTTGGCGCCACAACGCTATCTTATACGTAGAAGGGAGTGCCATTATGCTACCAGGTTCTTTGCGTATCGGAAAAGTTCTGGGGATAGATATTGCTGTTCATGTGAGCTGGCTTATTATCTTCGTGCTCCTGAGCTGGTCCCTGGAGGTTGGATTGTTTGCTGCACGCTATCCTGGTTGGTCTATAGCAGCCTATTGGGCTCTGAGTATACTGGCGACCCTCCTGCTTTTCATCTCGGTTCTGTTACATGAAATGGCGCATGCCGTAGTGGCTCGTGCACGTGGTTTACATGTGAAAAGTATCACCCTGTTTATCTTTGGTGGTGTTTCTAATATTGAAAAGGAGCCAGGCGCGCCAGATATTGAGTTTCAGATGGCGATAGTCGGACCTCTCACAAGTTTAGCCCTGGCGGGGCTTTTTGGGCTCCTGTTTCTGGCTTTAGGGAACAACCAATCCCCTCTGAGTGCAATGCTGGGTTATCTGGCATTGGCGAATGGTTTACTTGGAGTCTTTAATCTTATTCCAGGTTTTCCATTGGATGGAGGTCGGGTCTTGCACGCGATTATCTGGAAGCTACGTGGTAATGTACGGGTGGCAACACGTGCAGCCAGTCATATTGGCCAATTTATCGCCTACTGTTTTATCTTTTTTGGGATCTGGCTATTCTTTCATAATTACTGGCTAAATGGCCTCTGGATAGGTTTTATTGGCTGGTTCTTATTGAACGGCGCTATTGCGTCCAACACTCAGGGCACACTGGAGGCGATGTTCAAAGGAGTGCATGTGGGTGATGTCATGGATCGTAGTCCTGCCACGGTACCCGCCAACATTTCTTTGCGAAAATTAGTCGATGATTTTTTGTTGCCCCATGGGTGGCGTAGTGCTTTTGTCGTACAGGTCGATCAGCTGGCCGGCTTGATCACGCTGAACGAGGTTCGCCATGTCGCACGCGAGCAATGGACGCAGACTCCGGTAGGTCTGGCGATGGTGCCGCTGGACCGTTTGCATACCGTTACCACAGAGCAAAATCTTAATGAAGTGTTGCCATTGATGATTGGTCAGGATGTTAACCAGTTGCCAGTGGTGCAGGACGGTCATTTGATCGGATCTATCAGTCGAGAGAATATCATGCGTTTCGTGGAGATTAAACGGAGTCTGGCGCTGGATCAGGGTAGCGAGGTAACGCCTGCGCATCTGTGATTCAGCAATCTGACGTATTCCTATTAGATACATAACCACTTTTGTTTTTTTGAAAAAGCAGGTAGTGAGTAAACGTATGATTTGGATTGGTACCTCAGGTTGGATCTATGCGCATTGGAAGGAACGTTTCTATCCACACAAGCTTCCTGCTCGTGAACACCTGTCCTTTTATGCGCAGCATTTTGCCACAGTGGAGTTCAATCGAAGTTTCTATCGGTTGCCGACGCATGAGCAGTTTGCGGCTTTATACCAGCAAACGCGGGAACATCCTGGTTTTCGCTTCGCGGTCAAAGGGAGCCGCTATCTGACCCATATGAAGAAACTGCATGATCCAGAGGAACCCTTGCAGCGCTTGATAACGGCGGCGCAAGGCTTAAATGGTCAGCTAGGCCCATTTCTCTATCAACTCCCTCCTCACTGGCACGTTGATCTTGCCCGTCTTTCGCATTTCGTTACATTATTACCCCATACATATCAAGCCGCCATTGAGTTTCGCGACCCAAGCTGGCTAGACGCTGACCATTTTTCTCAAGTCGCGCGCATTCTGGAGGATGCTGGTTGTGCTCTGGCCCTGGCAGTTGGTGGCACCCTCCCCACACCACTGGATCTTCCCGCCGTTGGTTCATTTGGATATGTACGTTTTCATAATGGATCCCAGGGTGTGGGTCTGACTGAGGATGAATTGTCATTCTGGGCGAACCGCCTGACGAAGGAGGCACAGCAGGGGCGTGAAATATATGTTTATTTTAATAATGATGCCGATGCGCATGCTATCCATAATGCCTTACAACTACGGCGCATGGTAGGTTCGCTAGCTGCCCAACCAACATAAAAATGTATCTGTCCCCCAGACAAAAGGGCCAGGAATGAATGCAGGTTGTTATCGATCATTCCTGGCCTGTTGTGTAAGCAGTTTTGAGGTCTAAGCATACCGTTCACAGTTGCCACCGTTATAGTCCTACCTGCGCTCTGGCGAACATCGTAACGTGTGGGTGCACTAGCTGTTCAAAATCAGCATACTTCACGCTCATGGTGTCTGTGTAGGTTCCGACCGGAAAAGTAATAGACTCTTCCACGGCCAGACTTTTATCTACGTAGACTGGTATGTTATAGAGATTGCCGAAGGGAGGCATGGTTCCTACTTCACAGTCAGGAAACGCCTGCTCAAATTCTTCTTCGTGCGCCAGGCGAACCGCTTTGGCACCTGTAATCGCCTGAACTGTATCCAGGTCTACCGAGTATGTTGCGGGAACAACAAAACATACCAGTTGTCCATCCAGTTTCATGATCACAGTCTTGGCAACCTTCTTGCTCGATATGTGCTCACTCTCCGCGATGGTCACCGCACTGAATGTACGCGGGTGTTGTTGTTCCTCAAATGGTACCTGATGCTCACGGAGATATGTTTCCATTTTTTCTTTACATTGCATGACCGGACTCTCCTTTTAAGATGCCAAATGGAAGGTGATCTTACCGCGATACAGCAATGCCTATGCGCTCTCGCAATAGTTCTTTTGCCCGTGCTGCGCGTTTGCATTCTTCCATTTGTGCATCGTGGAAGAATTGTGCTAACTGGTGATCACCGGCTCTTTCAGCTTCTTTGCGGAAGTTCTCATATTTCCAGGCTCCCTCCAACATGTGGTAAAGAACACTGATCAGATCATAATGTTCGTTACATGTGGATGTAATCTCTTCTGGCTTCATGATGGCTTTCTCCTTCTGAATGTGCGAAATTTTTTCCTGTGTTTAGACCTGCTCTTGCATGCTGCTAACAGCTTTCATCGTTAGCAACATAGCCCGGTCATCTCTCACAGCTATCTCGGTGGCATGCAGATGCATGTCTCAAAACCATCACAAAGGGAAATGCTTTCAGCGGCCTTTTTCATCTGGTGATGGTTCGACAACCAGTAAAGAGATGGTTGCTTTGGAGAGCATACGTTCAGTGACGCTACCGGTAATCCAACGTTGCAAGCCACTTCTTCCATGTGTTGTTAACGCGATCAACTGACAGCGATTGTGCCCATCCTGTTTTTCACCTCGTTCAGCTATTCTGAGTAATTTAGAGGCAACGTCAAGGTCATGGGTGAGGGTAATGGTGATATCAAGATGGAGCGAACTGATTTCACCTTTTTGTAGCCGCTGCTGAACTGCTTGCAGATAGTTCTGTGCTTGCGGGGTCGCTTTTTGCAGCGCCCGGGATACACTATCCTCCTGTCCATACTCAAACGAAGATGGCAGGTGCATAACATAGGTTAATTGGAGTATGCCCCGGGCTGGCATTGAGAGGGCTGCACATAGATATGCCGCGGGCTCCAGTGCTTTCTCAGATAGTGCTGAACCGTCCAGCGCAACCACCATGCGTACCGGTTCAGCTTCATGGGAACACAATTGCTGGAGGAGTTGATCTTCTTCTTGTAGTACAAGTACCGGCACGGGACTGATGCGTGAGATCTTTTGCGCGACGCTTCCCATTGTCCAGCGCTTCAAACCAGTTCGACCATGGCTACACATCACAATCAGATCTACGTGAGAATTTTCAACTGCCAGCAGAATTTGTTCCGTTGGTAGGCCAATACAGGCTCTGGTTGTTACCTCCAGACCAGCCAGTGCTGGACTGTGTGCGACCTGTTGCAGGTAGGTATTCTCCATCTCTAACAGCGAATGATCATGGGGAAGGGTGGACAATCCCATCTCATCCATTGGATTGATCGTTTCCAACAATATCAGGGAACTTCGTGTGGCACATGCGATCCGGGCCGCCACTGGCAAGGCTTGTTCGGCCCGCAGTGATCCATCCAATGGAACTAAAATATGTTTAAACATTGTGTTTCTCACTTCCGTTACAATCTAGCTTCCTTCCAGTACCAGATTGATAGAGACATGCGTTGCTCTATAGTCTTCTTCTCTACTCATTTGTCGGAAAAAGAGGAATAGCGAAGCTCTTGAAGGTCGTTTATAGGATTGGGACATTGATTTTTTCTTTCTTAGCTGTTTTTTTCTGTGGACCTTCCAGCGATTTTGAGCTATGAACGACGAGTAGAGGTTTGTCAGTCATCCCAAGTACATCTTCAGTAAAACTACCCAATAGCAGATGTTGGAAACCATGGCGACCGTGTGTACTCATTGCAATGAGGGTGCAGCCGGTAAACTCTGGAGGTTCACCAACGCATGCGCTTTCTTCGAGGATACGTTTGGTAATATCATCGACATCCGTGTAGGTTACGACCGAGCTTGTAATTTTCATGTTGGGGGGAGCCAGTTCCTCTTTAAGGATGCGTTGCTTTATGTTTTTGAGATAGGCTTCTCCTTCGGCCCGCTGCTCTTTATTTAGCTGCTCTATTTGTGCTTTTGTTTGACGACCGAATGAGGTGAAATGCTGAACCACACGCGTGAGATGGATTGCGCCCCGTCCCGGTTGCGCCAGGGTTGCGATCAATTGGGCTGCCGGCAGTATTGCCTCTTCGGCGATTGGAGAACCATCGAGTGCGATCAGGGCACGCGGAGCAGGTCGGAATGTGATGGGTTGATCGTGTAGTTTGGGGATGACCAGGACTGGAACCGGGCTGTTACGTACCAACTGTTGCGCGGTACTACCCATGATCCAACGCGTGAGTCCAGTTTCTCCATGCGTGCGCATCACAATCAGGTCAACCCCCTGGAGCACGGCATAATCAACAATGGTCGTGGCCGCGCCTCCCTGCAGGACATCAGATTGTACTTTGAGCGTTTCAAGGTTCGCGTACGCGATTACATGTTGTAGATAGTCCCGCGCATTGGTAAAAGCCGTTTCTCGCATGGATTCCGCCAGGCCTACTGGTGCCATGGGATGAAGCGGAACATAGCCAGATGGTAGAATAACGCGTAGTAGCAGGAGTTCCGCTCTACTGGCACAGACAATAGTCGCCGCCATTGAGATTGCTTCCTCCGCGATTGGAGAACCATCTAGTGGAACCAGAATCTTCTTAAATCGAGGGAAACCGTTCAGGGAATTCATGTTTTTCTCCTCTTTTATATGTGTGTGAGTAAGGATTGAAGTTCGTGCTCTAGCCTGCTCAGTAGGGTCTGTGGGGAAGAGGCAGTGGATAAGACAATATGTTTGACGCCGGGTTCCTGCTCGGTAGCGAATGCTTCCCACTGTGCCATCTGCATAGCGTAGAGTTCTGGCCGACCATCGGAGGCGTCGCTTGCGCCCCGCTGCTGTGATGAGAGCTGTTCGCCAGCGAGGCGGGCTTGCCAGCGTTGTTCAAGGCGCTGTAATGTCAGCTCGCGTGGACAGACACACTCGATGAATATGACGCTAGCACCATACTGGCTAGCTTGCCGGACAATGTTCTGGCGATCGGCACGACGCGAGAATGTTCCATCTAGAATAACCGAATAGCCTTGCCGGAGATAGGCCAATGCTCGCTGGTGGAGTGCTGTATAGGTCTGCCTGGTCCAGGAGGAATCATAAATGCCAGCGCCAAATTGCTCCGCCTGTGGCTGTGCTGGTTGCAACCGGGCCAACTGTTTGCGGATCCTATCTGTAGAGAGTAGCCGACAGGCATATTTCTCCTGAAGCGCCTGCGCAACAGAGCTTTTTCCACTTCCCATGACGCCACCAACAATAATCAGGAGTGGTTGCGGTGACCATTTCGTATACCCTAATGCCAGCTTAAACAACTCGCTGGCTTCCGATTGGGCCCTGCTCCGCTGACTTGCATTGATCTCTGGATCGTCGAGCAGAAACGAGGTCACCTTGCCGCGTACACAGGCACGATAGCAGGCATAGAACGGGAGCAGTTTCAGCAGTGAGGTATCGCCCGTTTCCGCTAGATAGTGTGTCAGGAAGACATCGGCAAGATCGGGACGCTGTGCCAGATCTAATTCCATACACAGAAATGCAACCTCACTGGCGACATCACCATAACGAATACGTTCGTTGAACTCGATGCGGTCCAGCAGGATGATTGATGGATCTTCCTCAGGCAAGACATACACATGTTGCAGCCTGAGATCGCCATGACAATCGCGAATGTAGCCATGGAGAAAACGCTGCTGAAAGAGCTCTTGCTGCTGTTTGAGGAACTGATAGACATAGTGTTGCAGGGCCGTATATGTTTTGTGCGATAGGGTCTGCTCGATATACGGATGCATCTGCTGAAAATTCTCTTCCCAATTCTTGCGAATTACAGGGATACGACCCGCTTGCGCAATGTGCGTGTTGGTTGGCGTTTGACTATGGAATTGTGCCACCACATGTGCGATGCTAACCATTAAGTCTGGTGTTACCTTGCCAGCCTCCAGTAAAGCATGAAGTGTCGCACTTTCTGGTAAGCGGCGCATGACAACCGCGTAATCAATAACGGTTGCACCTTCACTGCCGGGACCTGGCGCAGGCTCGCTGGAAGGTGGATAGGTTGCGCCAAAGGTGATTGTTCCATTCCTCGCCTGCATAACCGGGGCTACCCCCAGATAAATACCGGGAGCCAGCGGGGTATTTAAGCTTACCTCCAACTGGCAAAAATGGCGGCGTAGATTGATAGTCGAGTAATCAAAGAAGCCAAAGTTACGAGGCTTTTTGAGCTTATAGACATAGTCAGGGGTCATAATGACCGCTGACGCATGCGTCTGGATCAGGTACGGATCTTCTCCCCGCCCATAACGAAAAGGAAAAGCTTGCCGTTTGAGCAAGGCTTGCACCATGCCGGCAAATGCAGGTTCTCCATCCTGTTCAGTATGCTTATGTAGGGAAGAATGGATCGGCATCATCTTTTCCTTTCGGTTGGTGGGTACGCAGGATGCATACACGTTCTACTCTACTGGCAATGCCTCCCCTGGTGCCTGACTCTCGGCTGCCTGAGATTGGTCGACACTTGTATGCACAATGAATATTGGCTGTTTGGTTGTATCCAGAACACGCTCAGTGATACTCCCCAGTGCCCAATGGTCAAGTCCACTCCGTCCATGGGTTGCCATTGCCAGCATGTCGATATGGTCCGTATTGGGTATTGAGCCGACTGATGCAGGTAGCACCTGCGTATTTTTTGCGGCCTCGACCAGGGTGTGTGCGATATCCTCATGGACCAGAACAGAGGTGGTAATCTGCAGGTTTGGATAAGCCAGGTTGCCGCTTAAAAGCCGTTTTTTCACCTCTTCTAGATAGAGATAGGTTTCGTTGATGATACGCTCTCGGGCCTCCTCAATGGCACGATGGGTTGTGAAGCGGCCATGTTTTTCTGGAAATGGGAGTACCTGTACCAGGTGGAGTGTGGCCGACTCTGGTACCGCCAGCGCGATGCCTAGTTGTAGCGCTGGTGCCAGGATTGACTCGGAGATGGCGGAGCCATCCAGTGCGACCATGAGGTGCAGTGGTTGCGGGTGTAGCGAGGCAATAGCATGCTGGCTCTCATTTTCGTCATGGATTACGAGTAGTGGAACAGAACTGATGCGTGTGAGCTTATGGGCTACTCCACCTAAAGCCCAGCGTTTCAAGCCGGTATAGCCATGGCTGGAGAGGATAATCAGATCAGCCTTTGCCGTATCGGCAAGCTCCAGGATGGTCTGGGCGGTAGTGGTTGAGACTGCCGTTTGGATCGTCACCTCGATGCCTGCCAGGAGTTCAGATGTTGCGACCTGGCGCAGATAGCTCTCGGCCAGTTCAACCCCAGCTTCGGTTATCTCTGTATCGAGTTCCTCTGGCCCTGCCAGTACACGTGGATAGCGGGTAAACTCAATTGATGGATACGTGATACGTACCAGGAGCAGTGATGCTCCTGTGGATCTGGCTATGCGGGCTGCGACAGGTAGCGCACGTTTCGCGTAGAGTGAGCCATCAAGTGGTACTAATATTTTTTGAAACATCCCATTTCTCCTTTTATCAAATACCGGGTGGGCTTTTTATGGAGCGAATATGAATAATTTTTAGCAATATTTTCTTCTATAGAAAGCATAAAGAGTTCATATCTCTAACAGATCACTAGAGACAAACCAACTTCTCAAATTCATCACAATTTTTCTGGCGGGACTTGTTGGCTGTCCTTTTTCCTGACCTGGATGGCACTCACCCGTAGCGCGTTAAAGATAACCAGTACGTCGATTCCTTCCTGGAGGATTGCGCCGATGGCCGGAGGGAGATAGCCAAAGGCCGCGAATACCATCGCTACGCTACTCAAGCCGATGCCAATCCAGATCCCTTGTCGGGCGATACGCATGACGCGACGGCCAAGGAAGATAGCGGTATCGACACCCAGGATGTTTGTGGAGAGTAAGACCGCATCGGCGGCGCTGGCCGCGGCCGTCAATCCCTGTGTCCCCAGCGCCATACCAACGGTAGCGGTCGCTAGCGCGGGAGCATCATTGATGCCATCGCCGACCATCAAAACTTTGTGTCCAGCCGCCTCTAAATCCTGGATTACGCGCACTTTATCTTCGGGTAAACAGCGGGCGACAACTCGATCGATATTGGCTAGCTTCCCAACTTGCTGGGCCACCGTCTCACTGTCCCCGGTGAGTAAGATGGTCTGTTTAATGCCTTCATGTTTAAGGGCAGGACAGAGTTGGCGGATCTCTGGACGTGGCACATCTTCCATGATGATGAGCGCCTCTACGAAGTGGTTGAGTGCGACAAAGCTACAAATTTGACCCATATCACGTCGGCGTTCGCGCTCCTCTAAGAAATATGCTGGGAGAGGAATATCCAACATGCGTATAAATGTACGGTTACCTACGGCCACCTTTATCTGTCCCGTGTCACCTGGATGTGACATAGCGTTTGCTGATTGGTTGATGGCGATCGTGGCGCACACGCCCTTGCCAAAGGTTTCTTCGAAGTTGTTCATCGTATAAAGAGCAACCTGCCTCTCCTGTCCCGCGTTAACAATGGCCGTAGCCAGGATATGGGTGGAGAGCTGTTCGACAGAGGCAGCATAGCGTAGAATCTCTTCTTCTGTGTACTGGCTGTTCGTGGCAAGGAGAATAGAGGATATTTTTGGCATACCCAGTGTCAGTGTGCCAGTTTTATCAAAAACAGCAATATCTACTTCACCCAACTGCTCAATGGCGGCGCCACTTTTGACGATGATACCATTGCGGGCAGCAATATTGATCCCGGACATAATGGCGATTGGCGTTGCCAGAATGAGAGGACACGGAGTCGCGACCACCAGTACGGCCAGGGCATAGATCTGATTGCCAGAGAGGAGCCAGGTTACGCTAGCCAGTATGATCGTGAAGAGCGTAAAGACAACACTGTAGCGATCAGCCAGACGGTGAATTGGCGCTTTTTGTGCCTGGGCCTCGGTTACCAGCCGCACAATCTGAGCATATTTACTGTCTGCGCTTGGCTTACTGGCCCGAACCTCTAGAATACCATCTAGATTCACACTGCCAGAGAGGAGTCCCATGCCGGGTGTTTTACGCACGGGCATTGGTTCGCCGGTAAGATCGGCTTGACTGACATTCGATGTGCCCTGGACAATAACACCATCCACAGGCACCAGTTCTCCCGGTTTAATGACAACTACCATACCAGGCTGTACCGTTTCGACTGGAATGTCTAGCAACTGTTGATCTTCCCAGACATGGGTTGTGCGTGGTGCCCGTTCGGCTAACGCTGAAAGTGAGCTACTTGCGCGCCGTAGCGCATAGGCCTCCAGCGCCTCACCTCCGGACAGCATTAAGACGATAATGGATCCGGCCAGATATTCATGGAGTAAGAGTGAGCCAACAATCGCCAGCGCCGCAATAATATCAATGCCAAATTCTCTGTGCCAGAGCCTTCCAACCATCCCCCAGAGCAGAGGAATACCACCCCAGACAATAATGGCGAGCAGCAACCAGTTGGCAAGATCATCGCGTCGAAGCAGCCAGAGCAGCCCACTGCTAGCAAGCAGAATAAGGGCAACGACCGGAATGGGATAACGTTTAAAAAAAGACCAGTAATGTGTATGCCAGGTTGTCTGTGTCTCTTCTTTCGTTAATGGTGGAGCATCTCTCTGTTTTGTTGACGGCACCTGTTTTTGCGCTAATTTATGATTCACCATGAATTTACCTTTTTTGAATAAAGCTGACAGTGTTTTTATTTATAAAGATGTATTTGGTGAGACTGGCGTAGCCTGAGCGGACTCTTCTTGCATGGGAGGACGCACAATAAGCAGGGGTAGTTTTGTTTGAGTAAGGATACGATCCGCGATACTGCCAAAAAACAAGCGCTCCAGTTTATCGCGGCCATGGGTCGTCATGGCTAATAGTTGGCAAGAAGGCTGCCGGGTGTCATGGCTTTTTTCAGCATAGCGGATAATTTCTTGAGCCGCATCGGCACCATTTTGTGCATTGCTCACAAGCTTTATGCCTTCAGGTAATCTTGCTGTCTGTTCCAGGCGTTGTATGACATCCTGTAGATAGGTTTGTGTCTGCTGTTGGATCATTGTCTGGAGATCGAAGTGATAAATTTCGCGAAAGGTTTCCTCATTTGATGAGCTTAGAGGTTCGATAATGCGCAAGAGATGCACATCGGCCTGGTGTGGTGAGGCGCAGGCTGCTGCGATGGCAATTGCTGGTTCGATGACTGCTTCTGCCTGTGGCGAACCATCAAGGGCCACACAGACCTGGAATACAGATTGTCCTATGAGCTCATCACCGTAGAGCAGGGGATGTTCGTCCCGTTGAATTAGTACTGGTACCGGGCACGCGCGTGCAACCTTCTGGGCTACACTGCCCAACGCCCAGTTTTTAATACCGGTGTATCCGTGACTGCATAAAACTACTAAATCGATGTCATGCAGCTTGATTGCATCTAAAATGGCTAATGAGGCATTGCCCACATACACCTGGATCGTCGTTGGAATGCGCGCTAATAGTGTCGATCCTTTAATACGATCCAGATATTTGCGCGCTTCTTGTTCTTCAAGTTCCTGAATGCGTTCCATCATGCCGAGTGTGCGCATATTATAGATGTTGATGATTTCAACGCTCTGTAGTAGATACATACTGCTATGATTGGCCTGCGCAATATGTGCCGCCAGCGCGAGTGCTTGTTCGGCCCGCGGTGATCCATCCAATGGAACCAGAATTCGTTTAAACATGACATGTTCTCCTTTGAAAGGGTCAACGTTGCCGATGATGATAAAGTTATGGAGTTTCGCTAACGGCTGTCTCTGGCTCTGTCTGCTCGCCACTTTCATTTTGCTTGTTGATGTCTACCGGACGTATGATAAGCATCGGCCGATGCGTCCCAACGCGTATGCGCTCGGCGGTACTCCCTAGCGTCCAGAGTGGATGGGCGGTGATGCCATGGGTTGATATGGCGATAATATCGCAACCACCAGCCACGCCACTATTCTCCGCGTCTTCACCATTCTCCGCCACACGGATAATCGCATCGGCAGTATCTCTATTCACTGCAATCGACCAGGTAACAGGCATCTGTTGACGCGCAACGATAGGAGCGATTTCGCCCTGCTTGAGACTGGTGGCTATCGTCTGGAGGTAGAGTCTGGCAATATGGAGCGTTTCAGTATTGTCGACCACACGCACAAGGTGTATGGCGCAGTTCCCAGAGGTTGCTAGCGCATAAATGAGTTCGGCCGCAGGTTCAAGCGCAGCGGCCGC
Source organism: Dictyobacter alpinus (assembly GCF_003967575.1). Lineage (NCBI taxonomy): Bacteria > Bacillati > Chloroflexota > Ktedonobacteria > Ktedonobacterales > Dictyobacteraceae > Dictyobacter > Dictyobacter alpinus. Next base: position 1,013,278 of record NZ_BIFT01000002.1, on the reverse strand, counting down.
ATACGTTGAGCCATCCAGAGGTACCAGAATGCGCAATGGCTGAATTGGATCTGGATGATGACCAAGTGGTAATGCGCTTTGATCGCGTAATAATAGGACTGGCACCTTTGCGTATCTGGTGACTTTTTCTGCCACACTGCCCAGCGTCCAACGCGTCAGGCCGGTATAGCCATGGGAGTTAACAATAATCAAATCTGCCTGCTGTTGCTCTGCCGTGGCAAGGATAGTTGAGGCTTCATTTCCCTCGGGCACCAGGATTTCTGTCTGTATGCCCTGAAACATCTCTTTTTTTGTCAGCGTAACCAGATATTTTTCCGCCTCAAATCTGGCCTGTGCTGGAAGCTGTTGTGCAAAACTGGTCTTTGTCGCGGTGATCCAGCCTGGATTAACCACACGTAATAAGATAACGGTTCCTGTGTGGATACGAGCCAATCGTAGTGCCAGTGGAAGCGCGCGTTCAGCATTTTGCGAGCCATCGAGTGGAAGAAGGATCCGCTTAGCCATTGTTCTGCTCCTTTGCTTAGGAATATAGGTTGATTCTGATGACGCTCGATTGACATACCCGGTTGATATCCACACCATGGCTGAATATCAGTTGCTGTATGTATATAAGTAGATTTTTATAGTTTACAGGTATACTATAGTGCTGCCATGTCTCAATGCCCTCACATGCTCGATGCTTATCTCTCATTACCATCACAATTCATGACGTGCTGGTCCCCGAGACCAAAAGAGGCTGCCGACATGCATCATAACGCATGTCGGCAACCTCTTTTGGTCTGGCTATTGCAATAGTATTAGTGCAGTGTATTGAGAGCTATGATGGAAATATCAGTGTTGTTTGAGGTCAAGTTTGTATACTGGCTCCTCACCTAGCTCGAAACCTGCAGGTTGAAATCCTGCGCCCATATAGAGATACCTGGCGGCCGTATTTTCGGGATGGACGGTTAGTTGCAACGTTTCACATTGAGGATAATACTTTTTGATAAACTGCACAAATAAATGTAATGCTTGCTTGCCATATCCCTGTCCTTGATAATGCTGATCAATAAAGAAATGGAAGATCCAGTAGTTATTAATGCTTCCTGGATCATATGCCAGTGTGATAAATCCAATCATGGCTGTCCCAGCATAAAATGCATACGGTACCCATGTGCGACCGCCCGGTTGGATATAGGCTTTGGCCAATGCGATTGCCGCGATCGGAACATGTTCTGCCACAAAATGTTGTTGTTCTGGATGCACCCCTAGCTGGAGCGCTTCACGCCAGTTATCGCGTGTCACCTCATGCAACGACAATCGTATCTGCGTATTCAATATTTCTCCCCATTCATTTTTGCTCCAAACCTTTGCGCTGCTGTGTTCCCAATCTCTTAAATGTAATATTTCAAGCACTTTATACTGCCGTGTTCCAAATATTTTAAATGTGGTGTTGAAAGCACTTTATACTGCCGTGTTCCAAATATTTTAAATGTGGTGTTGAAAGCACTTTATACTGCCGTGTTCCAAATATTTTAAATGTGGTGTTGAATCGTGCGCATTGCGCACGATTCAACACCACATTTAAAAGAAGCAAGGGCGCTTTAGCGCCCGAGTGTGGCGAGCTGCACGCTCGCCGATTATGAAATCAGTATAGCTGATATACAACCAAACATGCAAAACTTTGAGACACGCCCAGAGTTGCTTTAAGATAAAACTTCTTCTTTACGAGAGTTGTTTGATAATCCCTGGACAGCCGCAGTATCCTGGCGTCGCATCGCCTTGATCATTGGTTCAATCACATCCATTGGTAGTGGAAAGATAATAGTCGAATTTTTTTCAACGGCAATTTCGGTCAAGGTCTGCAAGTAACGCAGTTGGAGAGCTGCAGGCTGAGAGCCGATAATATTGGCGGCCTGCGCTAACTGAGTTGAAGCCAGTAACTCACCCTGGGCATGAATGACCTTCGCACGCTTCTCACGTTCTGCCTCAGCCTGTTTGGCCATGGCGCGCTGCATCGTGACGGGCAATTCTACATCCTTGGTCTCGACGGCCGTGACCTTTACGCCCCAGCGTGAAGTATGTTCATCGATAATGGCCTGCAACTCACGATTAATCTTATTACGATCCGCCAGTAACTCATCCAGTTCGGACTGTCCCAGCACGTTACGTAAGGTTGTTTGTCCAATTTGTGAGGTGGCTTGATTGAAGTTGACGACATTTACTATCGCTGCAATCGGATCAACCACATTGAAGTAGAGGACAGCGGTAACTTTAATGGTAACGTTATCACGGGTGATAATCTCTTGTGGTGGTACGGTGAGTGTGACAATACGCAGATCAACGGTACTCATACGCGAGATGAACGGGGGTACAAAGAAGAGACCGGGACCCTTTGCGCCAATCAGATGTCCCAGGACGAAAACGACTCCTCGCTCATACTGCTGAACTATACGGATAGCAGAGAGTATGAGAAAAACAATCACGAGAGCGATGGCGGCAAGAATAAACAATACCAATAGACTCATGGCACGTCTCCTTAAGGCCTTAGGAGCACCAGCCGAATAGAGATGGGGGAGAAGCTGTGCAGATAAAGCTATACTTAATAGTATATGATAATATATGTGTTATTGTCAATAAAAAATGTTGAGGTGATTGATTTAACATTTTATGCGGATAATTACCGAATAGTTCAATTTATTTATAATATTTTATCGTAACCATTTTGGTGTTTTACATATTACACATTTGTAAAAAATCGTGTATACTTAAAGAGCCACATGGAATTTTCTATGTGTCCCGCCCCTTTATGAATTCTCCTCCTTTGAAAAGGTGCGCAGCGATCCTCAAAAGCTACACCTTTCCTAAAAATAGGATGAGTACAAATCCTTCATCCTAAGAACAGAGTAAATTGTGTCCAACTGGACTCTCATATAGGATGTTTAGTCTCTGATCGGGGGTAAACTGATGGATGATTCCATAACGCAGATGCGACTTTCTATGCGCTTAGAAAAATATCTCAGCGATTATACAGAAAAAAATGTTCGCAAAGATACATTGTTTAGAGAGGAGTGGGATACTGCGTGGTACGTAGCTGATACCGCTCGTATCAAGAATATTCTTACTCCAGAGCTGGTTGATGATGTTCGCCTGGCTTTAGATAAGCTTGAGCCAACCAGAGCGATGCCTCTTTAACCATGATTTCGGTCGGAAATTTGCCATCGTGGCATATGCTGTGATTCGACAATGGATGCTCATCATAAAGAGGAGGCCATCATGCAAGGAACATTAGCCAAAGAGAAGCTGATAGAACAGAAGCTTCAAGCATTTGAGCAACTGCAGCCTGAATTTGAAGCAAGTTTTCGCATTGTACAGGAAGTACAGGGCCAGAGACGCTTTCATACTATTTCTGTAGCTGAGATTGTTTCCTATCTTCATGCACTCTGGCTTTGTGAATGTAAGGATCGTCTTTTGAGTGTATATCGAAGCATGGTACGCTACGAGGGCCAGCATTGTCTCTCACTCTTACAGGGCTGGCAAGCGGGCGAGAGTGCAGCCGTGGTCGAGTTTCTCCAACGAAAGCTAGACGGTCTGCCTTTTGCTGATCTTACCTATCAGATGGAGATAGCGAAAACTGTTCTCCATGCGGACGATGGTTTGTTTCAGCGCTTGCTCTATGGTCGCCTTGTCTTGCTCAATCGCGAGATGAATCTCTTGCAGGCCCTGGATGCTATCTTTTCTTTGCCTGATGAAGCCCTTTTAGAGGAGGTGCGTGCCACCTGTGCCGCGACCGGCCACACCCTCAGTCAGATTGAGCAGCAACGGGCTGAAGTAGAAAATCCGCTTTTTGCCTATGCTCCCCATCCACGGCTGTCCCAACGCAACATGCTGGTGATGAATGCACTGGGAGTCAAAGTCACGACACCGCCTGCCGAACTACCGGGTAAGCGCTCCTGGCAACTGGTAGCACCAGCAGAAACGCAGCGCCCCTTTGCTGAATCCATTATTCGAGGCTATCAGGAACTTTCCTCATCTTAGTGCTTGTGAGGGTCCCCTCAATTCAGGTGATTTAGTTTTCCCTCGCAGATACTGTTTAGCCTTTACTTCACGGTTTCAACATGTTCGGTGTGGTGAGAGCCGTGTAGCTGGATTTTTTCTGCAAAAAGCTCTTTATCGTCATTGTTAAATTGAATCATCTCTGTTTAATCGTATTTCTGCTATGATTGACTTTTGCCAATTTTTGTATTATACATAGCAAGAAAGATTTTTCAACAATTAGTAGTAAATACAGCAATGGATGAATTTTTCCGCTGGAATCAGGAAACTTACCTCTCCTGATTCTTGTCTTTTGTGGCGGGGTAGCTGTGAGTGATGTGTTGTCTACAGAGGGATCCGGCTGTCATGTCCGGTGCGCGCGATTGGTATCTCCACCATGCGAAACTTTCAAGCTCGTAATTGCTAAGTTCGAGGGAGAAGAAATTTATGCCCGTCGTTTTACTGCTGGTTCGACTCCTGCTTTCATTCATTTTCCTGATTGCTGGTCTGGCAAAGATGGCGGATCTTGCTGGCTCGCAGAAAGCCTTACGTGACTTTGGTGTTCCAGAAGTGCTTGCCAGGCCGTTAGGAATTATCCTACCTCTTGTTGAAATCGTTCTTGCGATCGGACTTGTAGCTCATATATGGGCACCGCTGGCAGCCCTGGGTGCGCTGGGAATCCTGCTCATTTTTTGCGCAGGTATTGGCTACAATCTGGCGCGGGGACGCCAGCCAGATTGTCATTGTTTTGGACAGCTCTACTCGGCTCCAGCAGGCGTCTCGGCCCTTGTCCGTAATGGTGTCTTAGCATTGCTGGCAACAATTGTAGTCTGGCGTGGACGTGGAAGTGATAGCATGAGTGCTACCAGTTGGTTTACTGCATGGCCATTGATACAACAGATCGCATTCATTGCCGCCGTCATTATTGTGCCTCTCCTGATAGTTGGAGGCTGGCTATTACTGCAATCGCTACGTCAACAGGGGCTCTTGCTGCTACGTCTGGATCGGATCGAGAATCGCCTTGGACAGGCAGGCATTATTGTAGCGCAGCCACAAGGAGAGCAGCCAACCCATGGATTACCCGTGGGAGCGCAGTCACCAGCTTTTTCAGGGAAGGGATTGGATGACGAGGTCATCTCGTTGCATGGCTTGCTGGCACTGGGGAAGCCAGTGATACTCATCTTCACCGATCCCAATTGTGCTCCATGTTCTACACTTATGCCCGAGATTGGGCGCTGGCAGCGATCCTATGCAGGTAAGTTGACGGTGGCCCTACTGAGCCATGGCTCAGTGCAGGCCAATCGCGCGAAAATATCCGAGCAGCGTATTACACGTATCATGCTTCAGAACAATGATGAGATTGACAAACTCTATGACATCCATGGAACACCGAGCGCGGTACTCATTCATCCCGACGGACTTATTGATAGTCCTGTGGCGGAAGGCATAGAGAGTATCCGAACCCTGGTATCAAATGCCGTTCACCTGCCTGTCTGGCGTCGCCGCTTGCCTGTACTGGCTCCGCTTAACGCTCCCCCTGAAACGGCTGCTCCTGTGCTCGGAACGCTTGCTCCGGACTTCAGCCTGCCCGATTTTAATGGAAAATCTGTCTCTTTGAGTTCATTCCGTGGTAAGCCCACCTTGCTACTCTTCTGGAATCCCGACTGCGGTTATTGTAAAAATATGCTTCCTGACCTGCAAGCATGGGAAGCCGAGCCTCCACAGGGAGCGCCTGAATTGTTAATCATCTCATCTGGTCCCATCGAGAAGAATCGTTCATTGGGTTTGCACTCACCCATTTTGCTTGGTGGGGATAGCGATACTGTAAAAAAAGCATTTGGTGTTGACGGTACACCGATGGCAGTTCTGGTAGATGCCCAGGGCAACATTGCATCGGCTCTGGCCGAAGGATCATTTGAAGTCCTGGCTCTGGCCTATAACACTCAAGCTGTGAATGACGCAGAGAATTCCAGTAGTCATGCTGATCGCTATCCGAAAGAGAGCGAGCCGCTTGAACAACGATAAAGGATAAGATACGAGAGGTTTTTTGTCTCTGTAATGCTATACTGAGATCGCAGATAAGGGCAGAGCAACAAAGTAGATATATTGCCTTTGACGTTTGTTGATTACAAGAGACCCGGGTGCTCAGTAACAAATCAGAAGAGGAAGTCAGGGAAAGCCAGCTTCTTCTTCTTCTTTTTGTCTCTGGAATGTATATGTAAATAGTAGAAGGGCTAGCATGAAAAAGGGATTTGAGATGAAAAAGCCAGTTTCGTTCTCCAGACCATCGCGGTTAATTGTAGGGATAGCATATGCGGCCGGAGCCTGGGCTTTCCTTTTTGCTTTATTGAGTTTCTTCTGGGCTGCCGGGGGGAAGACAGGGCTCCATGAGTTCGAGATTGAAAAACCGGACGCGTTCCTCTATGCGACCAATCTGATCGCAGCTGTGCTGAAAGTTGTGGCCGGGCTGATTGCGCTGGCACTGGTTCAACCGTGGGGAAAACGTATCCCGCGCTGGATGCTAATAACCTCTGCCTGTGTTGCGGGTGCGATTTTTATCCTGCATGGCCTGTACAGTATCCTTGGCGATATCCTGGTTATAGTTGGCGTTGTCCCCATCTCGGAACCCACTAATTCGAAATGGCGTCTGCTCGATCTTTACCTCTGGGGCCCCTGGTGGCTGCTTGGAGGTATCCTTTTCGCCCTGGTACTATGGTTGACCTGGCGCTATCGGCGCGCTCGTGTGTAGCCAGTTGGATTTTTTGTGTTAGAGAGAGAAGGAATAAAAACACTGCTTGTTTTTATTCCTTCTTTTAACGAGCTGAGAAGATATGTTGAAACCTTCTCTACTCTTGTGCGTTTATAGGACAGTAATATATTTTCTCTCAGAATAAAGGATACTCGATGTCACTATTAACAGTATTTGGAGCCGTAGCCGTAAGTATCATGCTCCTTTCTTACGCGCTTGAGGCCCGCTCCCATCGCTGGGTCCTGGTGTTTGCGTTTGCCTGTGCGGCTTCATCTCTGTATGGCTGGCTCTCTGGTACCTGGCCCTTTGGGGTTGTCGAAGGCATCTGGGCGCTGGTGGCACTACGTCGCTGGTGGCGATTGCGTACAGTTGCTATTCATCCGGCCTCTCACTATGATGAGCCTGGGCCTGAATAAATGTAAAGATGAATATGTTGTATACATGTAGCAAACTGCAACATGGTTATGATCAATATTGCATCTTGGCCTCACCTCTTCTTCGTGCTACTATTAGCAAACTTGTCTATAAAATAGATAAAATATAACAGGCTCAATCTGAGCCTATAACCTGAGAGGATAAGGATGAAACAGCCATCACTGCGTATATATATGTATTTATCAATAGCGGCGGCAATAGTGACCATGGGAGTCAAGTTCATTGGCTATTTTCTGACTGGTTCAGTTGGATTATTTTCAGATGCCGCCGAGTCGGTGGTTAATCTGGTTGCGGCGCTGGTTGGACTGTGGGCGGTCACATTAGCGGCGCGCCCTGCCGATGAGGATCATACTTATGGGCATACCAAGTCAGAATACTTTTCTAGTGGCGTTGAAGGTGCCTTGATCCTGGTTGCGGCACTCATTATTGCCGTTGAAGCCATCCCTCGCCTGCTCCATCCAGAACCGATTGATCAAGCGTTTCTCGGTTTATCCTTCTCCGTGTTTGGCGCTATAATTAATGGCGTACTGGCCTGGTTTATGTTGCGTGCAGGCAAGAAGCAGCGCTCTATTACGCTGGAAGCCGATGCCCACCATCTATTTGCTGATGTAATCACAACTGTTGGTGTGCTTATTGGTATCCTGCTGGTTGCGATCACAAATTGGTACATCCTCGATCCAATTGTGGCGCTGCTGGTAGCAATCAATATCATCTGGACCGGTGTCAAATTATTGCGGCAGACAGGACTAGGCTTGCTTGATACCGCGCTTCCACAAGAAGATCGCGAAGCCGTGAACACTGTGCTGGATACCTATCGGAAGCAAGGGATTGATTTTCATGCCTTACGTACTCGTATGGCTGGCCGACGCCGCTTTGTCTCTTTTCATGTGATCGTACCAGGGTCCTGGACAGTCCTTAAAGGGCATACCATCTGTGAAGGAATCGAAATGGCTATTCACGAAGCGCTGCCCGAAAGCACTGTGTTTACCCACCTCGAACCAAAAGAAGATCCCGTGACCTTCCAGGATATTGAACTGGACCGAGCAGCCCCTTCCCCCACAAAATAAGTAAAGCTTGCTAGAGAGTGGCAGGAATTAATCTTCTTTTCAGGAGAATATGATACACTTTCAGAGGTAGCTGAGGACAGGGTTGACTGTTCGTTATTGCCCCTGTTATCAACTGAGATGAAAGGTATATTCATGCCACAAACACCACATATAGAGAAACATTTTACGGCCGGCGAGACGATTCGCGATATCGTGATTGGTATGTCGGATGGTCTCACGGTTCCGTTTGCTTTAGCGGCTGGTCTTTCAGGGGCGGTCAGTTCAACAACGATTATTATTACGGCAGGATTGGCTGAGATCGCGGCTGGCTCGATCGCGATGGGACTTGGTGGCTATCTGGCTGCGCGTAGTGATGCCGAACATTATGCGAGTGAGCGCCTGCGTGAAGAACAAGAAGTCAAAGAGAAGACCGAAGATGAAAAAGCAGAAGTGCGGGAGGTTTTCACTTCCTATGGTCTTAACGAAACAGAGAGTGCTCCCATTGTAGAAGCACTCAGCAAGCGACCAGAGGCCTGGGTTGATTTTATGATGCGCTTCGAGCTTGGCCTTGAAAAACCAGATCCCAAACGTGCGTTGACCAGTGCACTGACCATTGCCGGCTCCTATGTGGTTGGAGGTTTAATCCCTTTAAGTCCCTATTTCTTTCTCTCGCCAGCATCTACCGCACTGCTCTTTTCTGTGGTGGCAACCCTGATCGCCTTACTGGTCTTTGGCTATGTCAAAGGTCGCTTTACCGGTGCCAAACCTTTCAGAAGCGCGTTGCAAACGGCCTTGATTGGTGGACTCGCCGCCGCCGCCGCCTTCCTGATCGCGCGCCTTATTTCAGGGTAACGCTACATCTATTTGGATTTACAAGGTGTCTTAATTTTTTTTCTTGCTCATTGGTGATCGTAGTCGTTGTTTATGCTATGTGGCAGGAACCTGGTTGTGACCAGATTCCTGCCACATAGCATGCTGATATGCACGCTTTTTTTATGCCTGTGTTGATTCGTTTCTTACTTTTTCCTGTACCTCTTCAGGATCGCCTTGATCGAGTGCTGGTGCAACCGTTTCGTCTACTGTTTGTGTGTTCTGACCGGCCGAGAAGAGTGTGCTTAAGTGCAGGACGCGTTCACGGCTGCGCTCTTCGTGCAGATTACGTACCCTTGCTTTCAGTAGATCGGTAAGTGAGACCAGACCTACCAGTTTGTGGGACTGGCCACGTTCGACCACGGGCAACACGGTCAGGTTTGTCTCGGCCATGCGGTAGACGACGATGCGTAATGGCTCATCCAGATAGCACACGACAGGATCTGGTTTGACGGTTTGTGCCAGGAGCGGTCCACCTCCTTCCTGTTTTTCCTTTTCCTGGATAAAGGTGTGCAGGTTGTTTGCGGTGAGCACCCCTTTGAGATCCTGGTTGGCGTCAATCACGGGATAGAGGCGCTGGCTGTGCTGTATGGGTGACGTTGCAAACAATTGTGCCAACTCGTGCTGTTGCATCTTTGCTGAGAGGGCAACGACCGTTGTACGCATTACATCACGGACAAACAGGATTTCCAATGGATCGGTCGCGTACTCGCGCGTCAGGTGGTAGCCACGCCGACTAATCTTTTCGGTGAGAATAGAGCGCCGCATAAACAATACCGTGAAGCCATGAGCGATGGTACAGGCAACCAGCAGTGGGAGCAGGACATTGATATCATGCGTCAGTTCCAGGGCGAAGATGATACCCGTGAACGGTGAGCGCATCGTTCCACCCAGGATCGCGGCCATACTGATCAGTGGCCAGAAGCCCAGTCCCTCATTGGGTAGAACCAGCGATTCTAATCCACCGAGCGCCCCGCCCATCATCAAGAGTGGTGCCAGCACGCCGCCCGAGGTTCCTGAGCCGAGTGAAAAGGCCCAGATGAGAGATTTGACCAGCAGTACACCCAGGATGAGTTGGGTAGAGATATTTCCTTGCAGCAAGCTTTGAATCGTATCATAGCCTACTCCCAGGGCCTGAGGGAAGATAAAGCCGCCAATACCAATCCCCAGACCGCCAATCGCGGGCCACCACATCCAGTGGATTGGGAGGTGTTGAAATGCATCCTCGGCCGCATAGACTGCTACGGTGAGCAGCATTGCCATACCTCCAGCAAGGATGCCGGCAACCACACACCCAAGTATCCCCTGAGGACCAATGAAGAGTGGATGATGCGGCACCGGGAACAGCGGTCCTTCTCCCATCAAGTAACGACGCATAATGGCCGCCGTGGCACTGGCTATGGCCACGGGAACCATACTGCGTGGTTTCCATTCGAAGAGCAGCAGTTCGACCGCCAGTAATACCGCGGCAACTGGTGATGCGAAGGTCGCAGACATGCCAGCGACCGCACCCGCGACGAGTAGGGTTTTACGCTCAGCACTGGTGAGATGAAAAAGCTGTGCAATCATAGAGCCGACCGCACCACCGGTCATGATGATGGGTCCTTCAGCACCGAAAGGACCGCCTGAGCCAATGGAGATTGCCGACGAGAGCGGTTTTAAAATAGCTACGCGAGGCTGTATGCGGCTACCATTGATCAGGATCGACTCAATGGCTTCGGGGATGCCATGTCCGCGAATCCGTTCTGAACCATAACGGGCCATAACGCCAATGATGAGTGCACCAATCACAGGAACGATAATCACCAATGGTCCCAGATGATTTCCAGCCGGCGAAACAAGATCCGTTCTCCATCGTTGGAAAAAGAAGAGATTGGTGAAGATGCCGATAAGCTTGAGTAGTGCCAGGGCCACAAAAGCTCCCAGTATACCGATAATTAAGGCTAGCAGCGAGATGATAATGACCCGTGGTGATGTTGTAAAGTCTCCCAGTTTTCCGAGAGACTCTGCATTTCCCCATTGGCCGGCTTTTTGGCGTAGAGTTTGCCAGAGCCCTCTATGATGAGAGATCGTTTGCTCATGTGAGGAGCCTGGTGGTGTACTGGGACTCTGAGGCGTGAACGATGAACTTTTTTTCTGTGTCATATATGTTTAACTTTTGTCTCCTTGTTGATTGGTATCTATGTCTGGCATAACGGGATGATTGGAAAGGATCGTTTCTAATGATTGCAGGAGTGCAGGGCCAATGGTGGCGAGCTCTGTCTGATGATGGAGTGCTTGCCGCTGGAGAATTTCCTCGCCACGGGCCGTCAGTGTGATAATGACCTGTCGTTGATCGATATCGTCGCGGTGGCGCTCTACCAGATCATGCTCCACCAGCCGATTAATCAGCTCGACCGTACTATTATGTTGCAGTTGCAGCCGCTCGGCGAGCTCCCGTACGGTTGGTCTTCTGTCCTCTGGCAGTCCTTTGAGTGCCAGCAACAACTGGTATTGCTGTGGCTCAATGCCTTCTAATCTCGCCACCTGTTCACTAAAGCGCAGAAAGCGCCGAATCTGATAGCGCAGTTCGGCGAGCGCCTGATAATTAATCTCTGGATTTTCATTGCGTGTATTCATCATGCACCTTTTAATATCGGGTTACGATATAATTATAGCGATCGTGCCATTGCCATGTCAATAGCGAAAATTGCTAGTTTGTCTTGTCGTAACTATATGTGTGCGCGCTAAGAGCACTGAGGATGGGTGTATAACGTAAGATGAGCCGTGCTTTTGTACAGTATCTTATCCCGCCTTTTGGACGGTGTCTCAATAGAGCGCATGAGAGATACTATCCGTATAACACAGAAGAAGGTGTCAGTAAATAAAAAAAAGATACTCAAGGGAGAGAAAAACGTTATGCATATTCAAGAGTTACATTTACAAACAAAACATCTGAATGAGCAGAAAAAATTTTATACTGATGTGCTGGGTTTACCCCTTCTCACTGAGACGGCTGCCTCATTCACGGTCCAGGCGGGCACAACACGCCTGAGCTTTCAGGAAAGCCAGCAAGAGACTCTGTATCATATCGCCTTTACTATTCCGACCAATAAGTTCAAGCAGGCTAAAGACTGGATCAGTCAACGCATGCCTTTATTGAAGAATACGGCAGGTGAAGACGAGATCCATTTCACCAATCTTCATGCGCAATCGTTCTACTTTAGCGATGCAGCTGGTCATATCCTGGAATACATGGTGCATTATGATCTTGTGAACGAAACCTCAGGAGACTTTGGACCTGAGGATGTCTTGCGTGTAAGCGAGATTGGTCTACCTGTAGAGGATGTCCTGGCTGTTGCCGCTCAATTAGAAAAGCAGCAGGGCATTGTCTCCTATCCTGCTTCTAGCCAGGCTTCTGATGGCTTCGCCTATCTGGGCGATATTTTGGGACAATTGGTCGTGGTGAAGATTGGTCGCCCCTGGCTACCCACGGAGACAATCAAGGCGATTGCCTCCCCAGTGCGGGTGGTCGTTGCTGGAAAAACTGAGCAGGAAATGCAGTTTATCCCTTATCCATATACTATTGAGTTCAAAGCGTAAGCAAGCATACATATAGCTGCACTCGGTCACTAAAGCGTCCAGGCTTTTTTTACTGGAGAGCTTTGTCAAGAAAAAGACCAGCGCCAGCTCATTCGAATGAGCTGGCGCTGGTGTTACTCTGTTTATCTACTCCTCTGAAAATTCGGTTGGAAGACCAAGATGGGAGGCAGCGGCTTCCCTGCTATGAGCGTCATCAGAGCCATAATAGAGTTTGGGGACGATAAGCACGCCATTATCGTCAAGTGTTTGAATCCTCCAGGCAGGTGTTGCAAGGACACGTTCGCGTCCAAATCTATCAACTAGTTCAGGGCTCAAGAAATTAATGTCATACAGCCATTGAATGTCCAACGCCCGAGCTTCTTCCTGATCTATGTATGGTCCCTCTTCGCCAGTCAGGTGAGCATAAATAGGATGCCAGACGGTATAAAGTATCTGTAAGATTTCTAACCAGTGCTCATAGGCCTGCACGTTTTCCTGGGGATTGTCTGTAATGCGGGTGAAGTAGATATCTTCAATAGATGCATTGAGGAGACCATCTTCGGGTGCCAGAGATAGCAAGAAATCAAAGCCGAGTGAGGCACCACTACGCGCCGTGGAATATACCCTGATTGGTAAATAATCGTCCCGATTTGTGCAGTAGGAGCGAATTTCATCCTCTAGAGCAGCGGTTGAACCGGGCGTGAAGATAGGATCAGGATCAACTGGTACCGATGCATCGTTGCGCGTTCTTTCTAGCTGGCTAACGATGTCATACCAGGTGTCAAAGGTTGCGCTCCTTTCAGAGTCTGCAACCATGTGATAGCCACGTTCAGCGATAGCTTGCAAACAGCGTTGAATAAGATCATTATCGTAGAGTTGTTCAATATCGCGCACATAGTAATCTATCGCAAGAGATTGTTTTGGCATCAGGTGTTTTTTCTCCTTCTTGCAGTTTCAGCAGGCATTTTCATTATACTACGGCCAGGTTTCTACCTCAACACCCATATCTTCTAGCGCCTTCTTGACCTGTTCGAAGCCAGACATATCATTTTTATCCATACCAGCGGTATTAAAGACGTAGGTAATCTTCTTGTCTGGGTAGAGTTTTTTATAACGTAAAACCTGTTCTTCAAACTCTTTGATGGTACGTTTAATATTGCTGGTCTTTTTATAATAGCCTTTGTACCATCCATAATTTTTCAGGTCAATGACATCACCATTTTTCAGGACCACGTCAGCCGCTGATTTTCCACCCGCGTCGTGGTCCTCTACACGTAGAATATTATCTTTATGCGCAGCAAGATGAGCCAGAACCCAGAGCATCTGATACGTGGAGCCAGCGTATTTTGAATCCTGCACACCCATATCGCGCAAAACTTTTTCAATGCCTGGAATATTTGCGAGTTGAGCATACAATTGTGTCAGATACGGGACTTCTTGCCGGTGGTTCGCCAGAAGGTTTGAGGCCTGCTCCAGGCTTAAACCTGAGCCGATTAACGCGGCGAGAAAGGCAGGATCAGCATCAGGAAACGTAGTCTTAAGGGTTTCCACCATTGTTTTCTGATCAGGTGTCAATGGTACATCTGGCAGTTTCTTACCAGTAAAGCCCACTAAGATCTCACGAATCTGAGCGTCAGAAAGTCCTTTTTTAATGAGCATCTTAATAAAGTCAGGATCGATGTCAGGAAAATCTTTAGCAAGTTGCTCAAACCGTTTCTGTTGTTCCTCATTTAGTTTGATTGGTGGAAGCGGTGTGACCGGCACGGTAGCAGGCGTAGGATTCGGTGGTAGCGTCGGCATAGGTTGGTTAGCCGTATTGTGCATAGCTTTTTCCCAGCGCTTGATGGCGTGGTAAATATCCCAACCAAGCTTAACCAGTGTTCCAATGATTAAGCCTACTTCGATTGCTGTTACAATGGCGGCCACAATATCCCAGGGAACATCAAGACCACCCTGCGCGGCAGCCCCTACATCAAGTCCAGCCGCTACTTCAGCCAGCCCCGATTCACCACCAGCCTCAGCTACGGCTACTTCAGCGGCGGCTGTTAATTCGGTGACACATGTTTCACTTGCAACTGCTGCTTCCTCCAGCAAACCGATAGAACCAGCGCCTCCAGCACCTGTATTTGCTCCGACAAGTGCGCTGGCCTTTAGATATGCTTCAATCTGTGTTATCATCGTCTCTGCGGCTTCGCCAATAAATGCTTCATCTGATCCCGCTTCAGCAGCAGTTAAACTACGGGAAAGAGTATTAAACTGGCTAACAGAATTGCTATGAATATCCGCAAGTGTATTGATATGACCACGTAATGCATCAAGCGGGTGAATGATAGGAGCCATCCAGTCTAAGAGCTTATTAAGCGTATCCATCCTTGTCTTTCTTTCTAACTCTTTTTCTTCTATGCCATAGCTGTACCTTGCCTTATAGAATTGGGCGCAAACACATAAAGTGAGCCTCGATAATCAACTCACCATGCAAGCCCATCTATGAGTTTATGCGCAATGAAGAATGGCATCTTTTTATTTCGTGGGAGGTAGGTCAAAGCCAGGGTAAGGCGTAAAGCCGTTAGCAATGTTTTTATCCGTATTACTCATCTGCCCGGCTGCGCTGAGGATAGCATTGGCACAATCGATTTGCCACTGATAGGATTTTCGCAGGTGCTGTTCATATGGATTGATCACTGCAAAAATAGGACCTTGTAGAAAGCCAAAGAGACTATTGACATAACCTCTTATATTTGTCCAGGCCGCTTCATGCTCCGCAAGCCCGTTACGCGCATTATGTAGCATCTGGCCAGCAACTTCAACCATGTGACCGGTTGGATAAGATATTGGCTTTTGACTACTATCGGACATGCATTTTTCCTCCTATGCGTTTAAATTATTAACTGTAGTAGATTAGCTTATTTCTATGAAAAGAGCAACAAAGCTAGAAAAATGTGCTATTAGTAGAAAAATGAATGCTATATCGCTATACCAATATGGTGGTGGCTGTCTATTTCTGCTCGAACTGTGAATTGGGAAGCCTTGAGGGATTCTGGGAGAATCTGACATATTCAAAAAGAAGTGGATGGATACATCAATACTTGATTACAAACAAGCCACCACCCTGTCTGTATGCTAAGCATGTATTGCTAGCGTGTGAAGAGTGCAAGTGGTATCTGTATATGCTTGTAGAGATTACCTTGTCGTCAGGAAATTGCTATTGAGCAGGGCAGGAGGTGAAACATGCACTCCTCTGCATCCATCAATGCTCAGCTAATCATGCAATGTGAACAATTTGAGCAACTGTTAACAACATTGCAGCGAAGGGAATATCAGGTCGTTGGCCCGACCGTGCGTAATCAGGCTATTGTTTATGATACCCTGACATCAATTGCTGATCTACCGCAAGGGTATACTGACGAACAAGATGGAGGAAGGTATCGGCTCAAGCGACGCAATGATGATGCTTTCTTTGGTTACGCGGTCGGCCCTCAGTCCTGGAAGCAATTTCTCCAACCTCCCATTATGCGCTTATGGCGTGCGCAACGCGCTGAAGCTGATATTCATATAGTTGAGGAAGATCAGCCATCTCCTAAATACGCTTTTATTGGTGTGCGCTCCTGTGAATTACATGCGATTGCTATTCAAGATCGAGTGTTTTTACAGGGCAATTATACCGATCCTGTATATCGAGAGCGCAGAAATAATCTCTTCCTACTGGCCATCAATTGTGCTCAGGCTGGTGGAACCTGTTTTTGTACCTCGATGCAGACAGGACCGCAAGCAAGTTTTGGCTATGATTTAGCGCTTACAGAGATAGTGGAGACGGACAAGCATTTTTTCGTTGTCCAGATCGGGACAGAACTGGGCGCAGACATGGTGCGCGATCTCTCTTGTGCCCAGGCCAGTCCAGATGATCTCAAGCGGGCTGAAGATATCGTGGCCTGTACCGCGCAATCTATGGGACGACAGATGGTCTCCTCGCCCTTTGAAATAAAAGGTCTCCTGGCCCGCAATCTGGAGCATCCACGCTGGGATGATGTGGCCCAACGCTGCCTGACCTGTACGAATTGTACGATGGTCTGTCCAACCTGTTTTTGTACGACTGTCGAAGATGTGAGCGATCTGGCAGGAGAAGAGACTGAGCGCGTACGTAAGTGGGACTCTTGCTTTAATCTGGACTTTTCCTATTTGTATGGTGGTAGTGTGCGGACTTCACCTAAATCACGCTATCGGCAATGGATGACCCATAAGCTTTCGACATGGTATGACCAGTTTGGCTCATCGGGATGTGTCGGCTGTGGACGCTGTATCACGTGGTGTCCAGTCGCGATAGATATTACTGAGGAAGTACGTGCAATCTATGAGAGTGAGCAAAAGGAGCAATAGCTATGCCAGATTACGATCAGATTCTGGCAGCCCATCCCTTCTTCAAAGAATTTCAACCTGATTATCTGCATCAAGTAGCCTGTCTGGCGACACAGGTGGATTATGATCGCAATAGGTATATCTTTCATGAAGGAGAGTCGGCCGAACAATTCTATGTGATTACTAAAGGCAAAGTTGCGCTTGAGACCTTTTCGGTAGAGAAAAAAGGCAGTATCTCCATCGAGACGATTGAAGCCGGCGAGGTATTGGGATGGTCATGGTTGTTCGCACCCTATCGCTGGCATTTTAGTGCACGTGCTCTGGAAAAAGTGCAGGTGATTGTGCTGGATGGCGTATCGCTACGCTATATGTGTGAGGCGGATCCTGCATTTGGATATATACTTGTAAAGCAAGTTGCCCATATTATGATGCGCCGCCTCCAGACAACACGTTTACAACTCTTGGATGTGTATCGACCGGATGGTGGATGATGTTGCGAGCAAAAGATGATCCTATGTTACCAGAGTGGTATCGGATACAGCACAGACGAGACGAGATCCCAAATACCTTTACCCTGACACTTGAACCGTGCGAGCATGCTCCAGTGCCATCCTTTGCGTGTGGACAATTCAATATGCTGTATGTGTTTGGGGTGGGGGAGATCCCAATTTCCATCAGTGGAGATCCTGAACATCCATGTCCGCTGATCCACACCATTCGCGCCGTTGGGAATGTTTCCGCTCGTTTAAAGCATCTGAAAGTTGCTGATCAGATTGGTGTGCGTGGCCCCTTTGGTCGACCCTGGCCGATTGAACTGGCGCATGGAAAGGATCTGCTCCTGGTTGCTGGCGGTTTAGGCCTGGCTCCGCTGCGTTCTGTTCTGTATCATGTTATCGCGCATAGAAAAGCCTTTGGCCGGGTTACCCTCCTTTATGGTGCTCGTACACCTGAAGATATCCTCTATCGTAAAGAATGCGAACAGTGGCGCTCCAGATCGGATCTTGACGTGGCTATTAGCGTTGACCGGGGCGATGATGATTGGCGTGGAAGTGTTGGTGTGGTGCCACGACTCATTGCGCGTTCCCTCTTTGATCCAACGAATACCGTGGCCTTGATTTGTGGACCTGAAGTAATGATGCGCTTTTCTGCCGTTGAAGTTGAGCATTGTGGCGTTCCTGGCGAGCAGATTTTTATCTCAATGGAACGTAACATGAAATGCGCGCTTGGTTTCTGTGGACACTGTCAGTGTGGTCCTTTCTTTACCTGTAAAGATGGTCCAGTACTTCCATATCTTCAGGTTAGAGATTTACTGTGTAAGCGGGAGATCTGAAATGGCAAGAGACGCCAAACCCAAACTTGCTGTCTGGAAATTTGCTTCCTGTGACGGCTGCCAGCTAAGTTTGTTGGATTGTGAAGATGAATTACTGGCACTGGCTGATAAGGTAGAGATTGCCAATTTTCGTGAAGCTTCACGGGAAGTGATCCAGGGACCATATGCGCTCTCTCTTGTGGAGGGGTCGATTACCACTGCTGAAGATGCCGAGCGTATACAACACATACGGCATGAATCCAGCTATCTTGTCACCATTGGAGCATGCGCGACCGCCGGCGGTATCCAGGCGTTGCGTAATTTTAAAGAGAGCAAAGAATTTATTGCACTTGTCTATGCCAGTCCCCAGTATATTGATACCCTGAGTACATCTACGCCGATTGCCAATCATATCACGGTTGATTTCGAGCTTCAGGGCTGTCCAATCAATAGGTATCAGTTGTTAGAGGTCATTAGCGCATTTCTCCAGCATCGGAAGCCCAATGTACCGGCGTACAGCGTGTGTGTGGAATGTAAGCAGCGTGGCACTATTTGTGTGATGGTTGCCCATGGTACGCCATGCCTGGGACCTGTCACACATGCGGGCTGTGGAGCCATCTGTCCCGCTTATAACCGTGGTTGCTACGGCTGTTATGGTCCGAAAGAGACTCCCAATCTCGCATCCCTGAGCCAGCGTTGTCGCCAGATGGGCCTGTCGAATGATCAACTCAGGCGTGAGTTACAGACCTTTAATGCGTATGCCGAGCCATTTCGTCGGGAGAGCCAATCTTATGCAGAATAAAAATATCATTGTGGATTACCTGGCTCGCGTAGAAGGCGAGGGAAGCCTCTCGATTAAGATTAAGGATGGTGTGGTGCATGATGTGAAATTAAAGATTATCGAGCCTCCACGCTTCTTTGAAGCATTATTACGTGGCCGCGCATTTACAGAAGCTCCCGATATTACCGCTCGTATCTGTGGTATCTGTCCTATTGCTTATCAGATGAGTGCGGTCCATGCCATGGAAGATGCCTGTGGTATTCATGTTGAGGGCCAACTACGTGCGCTACGCCGGTTACTCTATTGTGGCGAATGGATCGAGAGTCATACGTTGCATGTCTATATGTTGCATGCCCCCGATTTTCTTGGCTACGCATCGGCGTGGCAGATGGCGCAGGACTATCCAGACATTGTGAAGCGCGGCTTGCAGATGAAAAAAGCCGGTAATGCTGTGCTTGATTTCCTGGGTGGCCGGGCCGTCCATCCCGTCAATGTGCGGGTTGGTGGCTTTTATAAGCTTCCGGAGCCACGTGAGTTTGAGCCACTGGCGGCGCAATTACGACTGGGAAAAGCAATGGCCCTCGAAACGGTACGCTGGGTGGCACAACTCCCCTTTCCAGACTTTCAACGGGACTATGAGTTTGTGGCACTGAGCCATCCAACGGAATACGCCATGAATGAAGGTCGCTTGCTCTCGAATAAAGGTCTGAATATTGCCGTCCAGGCATATGATGACTACTTTGTTGAAGAGCAGGTGCCGTATTCAACCGCGCTCTATTCGCATATCAAAGGGCGGGGAGCCTACTTTACTGGTCCGATGGCACGCTATAATCTAAACTTTGAACGCCTCTCGCCTCTGGCACAACAGACGGCTTTGTCGGCTGGCTTGCAACGCGTGTGCACGAATCCCTTTAAGAGTATCATCGTACGCAGCATAGAGATCCTGTATGCCTTTGATGAGGCTCTCCGTATTATTGAGCATTATCGTATGCCTGAGCAGGTTGCGCTACCTGTTCAGCCACGTGCCGCTACCGGCTATGCCTGTACTGAGGCTCCTCGGGGTACTCTGTATCATCGCTATACCATCAAGGAAGATGGGTTGATTGGCGATGCCAGGATTGTTCCGCCAACCTCTCAGAATCAAAAAAGCATTGAGCAGGACCTTGGCTATTACGTTGCGCAGATCTTACATCTACCTGATAAAGAACTGACCTGGAAGTGTGAACAGGCTATCCGCAACTATGATCCCTGTATCTCATGCGCCACGCATTTTCTTACTGTGCACATTGAGCATGAGCCATGAGCATGCCGCACACAGAGAAAGAGAGGGGAGTGCTATGTCGGCGAAGTTGCTGTTAATTGGTGCAGGCAATCTCTATCGAAGCGACGATAGTGTTGGTCTGAAGGTTGTACAGGCCATCAAAAGCAACCACTTGCCGGACGTCGACTGCATTGAACATGATGCTGATGGCACTGGTTTATTGGAAATCATGGCGCAAGCTGATACGGTCATACTCGTTGATGCCGTGAAGTCTGGTGCACCTCCAGGCACGATCCATAAATTCGCTGTGCACGACAGTGTACCATCCTGCCCCATCCCGCTTTTTTCTTCCCACGACTTTGGCGTGGGCGAAGCAATACAACTTGCACAAGTTATCCATCAGCTTCCACGCCGTCTGACTGTCTATGGTATTGAAGGAAGCTCTTTTTGTCTGGGAACGATGCTCTCGCCAGCGGTCGCATGTGTGATCCCAGATGTCGTTGCCTTGATCTATCAGGATATTCAGGCGCGCAGAGCAGATAGTAGCGGTGTCACATGGGAGGTGCTGGATTCGTGAATGGGAGAGGATCGCTCATTCCATTGAAGAGATATATGAGGAGGGAAATCGTATGCAGATACCATCCAGATTTGAAGTGAAGACGCTCATGGAAGAGTATCATGATCCCTGTATCTCGTTGTTTATGCCCATCGAGCATGTGGGTCCGGAGGTCCAACAGAATCCGGTTCGCTTGCGTAATCAACTTCGTGCTATTGAGACCCAATTGGAGCAGCAGCCTCAGTTTTCGTTAAAGCGAACCGAGCTGCTAAAGCCATTGTTTAACCTGATTGATGATGAAGCGTTCTGGTTGGAAAAAGGGCAGGGAATGGCGATCTTCCGTAATCTGGAGCAACTGCACTTCTATCATCTGCCGGAGCGTGTGAAGGAGCAAGTAGTGATTGCGCCCCACTTTTACCTCAAACCCCTGCTGCCATTTTTAACAAATGATGGACGCTTCTACATTCTGGCCTTTTCGCAAAAAGAGATCAGGCTGCTGGCGGGAACGCGTTATACGATTCAAGAAGTGCTTTTACCTGAGCAGGTTCCTGAAAGTCTGGCTGCAACCCTACAATATGATCATCTGGAAAAAGAACTCCAATACCATAGCAGTGCTTCAAGTGCGCAGATAGGTAAAAGTGGACGGCATGCGCTTGTTTTTCATGGCAAAGGTGCATGTGATGAAGCGACCGAACATCTGAGTCGCTACTTTCATCAAATCAATCGTGGTTTACATGAGTTCCTGCATGACGAAACCGTTCCATTAGTGCTTGCAGGCGTAGCATACACGATGGATCAGTATCGTAAGGTCAATACATATCCTCACCTGGTTGGAACTGGACTGGCTGGCAATCCAGACGAGTTGTCGATTCAGACACTGCACAGGCACGTCTGGCCGTTGGTTGAACCCTCGCTCCTAAAAGCTCAACAGGAGGCGCTGGCGCAGTATCAGGAATATGCGATGACGGAAAGCGCTTCTAACAATATCAGCTTGATCGTTCCTGCCGCCCATGCGGGACGTATTGCGACCCTGTTTATTGCGCGTGATCGGGAACAATGGGGCCGCTTTGATCCTGAAACCGGAACCATCGAAGTCCATGAAAGCGCCATGTCCGGAGATGATGATCTCCTTGAGCGAGCCGCTACCCAGACCATACTGCATGGCGGATCAGTCTATGTGCTGGATGACACGACGGCCATTGGTGACCAGCTAGCCGCAGCCGTGTTCCGCTACTGAGTAGACAGGACGAACTCTTCGCAGAGTGACCGAGATCTGCATATCAAAGTGCCTCTCAACGTTGAGAGGCTATAAGTGGTAAATGACCTGAAGTGTGAGCCAGTTTTTGCTTAAAAGAGCAAGTCGCAGCGGTCCGTGAGGAATTCACGGACTGCTTCTGTCTATACTGAGAATTTTTCACGCGTTAACTCGTAAATACTCTGCCATGCTTCCCACTCCCAACGTCGATCAATCTTGCGCATTCCCAGTTTCTCGGCAAGGCGGCAAGAGGCCGTGTTTGCTTCCTGAGTGATCACCAGAATGCGCTCAAGTCCAAGCTGCTCAAATCCTTGCGTTAAACAAGTTTGTGCTGCCTCTGTAGCGATGCCTTTTCCCCAGAAGGCTGGGTAAAACTCGTAGGATAACTCAATTCCATCCCCGGTGTGATGGGCATGATGCAACCCACAGAGACCAACAATCTGCCCAGTCGCCTTCTCATATACGGTCCATTGTCCAAAACCGGCCTGATCCCAATGCATCTGTAACCACTGAAGTTTCTTCTCAACAATCTCTTCGCTCACCACCCCACCCAGGTACTGCCGCACTTGCTTATCACGCCATAACCCGCCCAATGCTTTATTCTCCTGGTATTGTGGCCTGCTGAGGAGCAAGCGGTCTGTCTCTAATTTATGTGTTATATTCATTTCAATACGCCTTTGCATTATTTGAACTTTATTTACATCTCTGTTTTCTGATTTTTCGATCCTTCTTTGTCATTTGGCAATATAAATAACAAAAGGGTCAGCATAGTCATTTCCACTATCTGACCCTTTTGCTATTTAAGGGCAGCGGATGAGGTGGATTGGTTCTGGATGTGATCAAGCGTACTGCTCCATTATGCGGAATTTGGGAGGAGCGTCTGTATGATGTCATGGGCATAGGTTGCGTCGAGCGGTGCGTGTTGTGTCAACAGGCGGTACCACATGGCCCCATAGATCAGATCGGCCATGATTTCAATATTGGTGCTAGAGGGTAGTTCGCCATGTTTGAGTCCATCATGTAAGATCGTGAGTAGTGGTTGGCGCCGTGTGGTAATAAACTCTGTACGAAAGAGAACCGCGAACGTCGGATCAGACTGTGCCTCCGCCATCAAGCCTCTTACAATCTTTCCTATATCTCCATTGAGTATGTCAAAAATTGAATTGAGCCAGCTTTCCAGACGGCTAACCAGTGAATCATTATGAGGTACAGGAAGTGCTTGCTGTGCGTGTTGTTGTAGCGCCTCCAGGACGATCGCTCCTTTTGAAGGCCACCAGCGATAAATAGTGGGTTTTCCTACTCCAGCCTCACGTGCGATCCCCTCAATTGTCAATGCCGTAAAGCTCTCTTGCCTGACCAGGTGCAGCGTCGCGTCGAGGATGGCCTGGCGGGCTTTTGTGCTTCGTGGGCGGCCAGCGCTACGACCAGGCCTTGAAGGATTGCTCTCCATAGGTATTCCACTCCTGATTTTTTCCTCCAGTATATCACTTGACAAAACGTTACGTCACGTTTCATAATATAATTATGTTACGATGCGTAACGTTTTAGCGCAGATATGATAGGTAGTAACATGGTTTTCTGAGCAGGGATTAAATCCTCTGGCTGGATTATGCCGTTGTTACTATTTAGTAGTTTATACACAACTAAGACCATTGAAAGGAATACGATATGGAACTCACAGGTCAACGGATCCTTATTATGGGAGGCAGTTCTGGCATCGGACTTGCTACTGCTCGTATGCTTGTAGAGGCTGGAGCGGAGGTGACCATTACGGGGCGTAGTCAGGACAAAATCGATGCGGCTGTCGCACAGTTAGGGGTGCGTGCCCATGGTTCGGCCGTGGATGCAACCTCTCTTCCACAACTGCAAACGTTCTTTCATGAGTATGGAGCCTTTCATCATCTGGTGATCTCTGTTAGCGGCGCTGCGGGGAGTGGTGCATTTCGTAGCCTTGATTTACAGGATCTTCGTTATGGCTTTGAGGCGAAATTCTGGCCACAGGTCACTATTGCTCAGATGAGTCTGGAAACGTTGCAGCCTGATGGATCAATCACGTTTGTGACCGCAGGTTCATCGCGCCAGGCACGTCCTGGAACGGCCGGTCTGGCAGCGATTAATGGAGCGCTAGATGCGATGGTCCCCACGTTAGCTGTAGAACTACGCCCCCTGAGGGTTAATGCAGTGTCGCCTGGAGTTATTGCCACACCATGGTGGGATCGTGTCGCGGAGGATTTCCGCAAAGACTTCTTTGCCCAGGCGGCCGCCAGCGCACCAGTTGGACGCGTCGGCCAGCCTGAAGACGTCGCGCAGTCTATCATCTTCCTGATTCAGAATACCTTCATTACTGGCAGCATTATTGATTGTGATGGTGGTAGTCGCCTCAGCTAAATTGTGTGTGTCGGTCATAATAAAGGCTATCCTGAATACATTCCCAGGATAGCCTTTATTCATGTGCACCTGTGTGCTAAAACATATGCATTCTAGGCTCATTCCAAATGGATGCAGAACCATTGACAAATTTTTTGCCCGTCATGTATACTCCGTTTGACGTAGTAGTACGTCGGACGTAATAGTCCAGAAAAATACCTCTTGTGTGGAGCGAGTCACTATGGATGCATTTAATCTGGGTCGCTTTTCTGATCCACCTATTCTTATTCTGGCGAGCCTGGCGGGGAGCCCAAAGCATGGATATGCCATTATGGAAGATATTGAGGCTTTTGCCGGTGTCCACCTGGGACCTGGAACGCTTTATGGCGCGATTGCACGCCTGGAGACACAAGGCTTCATCAAGCCACTGCCGGCTGAAGATCGGCGGCGGCCGTATTGTTTAACCGCTACCGGAATTGCTTTCTTGCGCGAACAACTCACGGGCATGGAACGCTTTGCTGGTATGGGATTACGGAGGCTTGCCAGTATATGAGGAGAAGTACGTATGTCCTGCGTCTCTATCCCCGTCCCTGGCGCGATCGCTATGAGGACGAAGTGCTGGCAATGCTAGAGCAAGGTGTGCCATCCTGGATGGATGACCTAAATCTGCTTGGTGGTGCATTCAATGCTCATCTGCATCCGTGTTGGGGGTTTGCTGATAAATCCTCATATCTGCGGACCCTTCGTGGCTCTTTGCTCACAATTTTTGTGGCCTATGCGAGCTTTATCATTGCAGGTCTGGCGTATCAAAAATTGACAGAATACCATGCCTTTATGTCGGTTGCCCAGACTGATCATGCCATAGGTCTGCTTTTTTTACTGGTCGTTATTGGCTCAGTGCTTGCTCTGTCAGGAATATTCGTTGGTGGCGTGCCAATTGTTGTAGCTGTCATCAGACATGCGCTTAAGAACAAACAACCAGGTCTGCTTTTCTTGTTGAGCACTCCCATTCTCGCCAATGGAATCTTTCTATGCATACTATTGCTCTTAAAGAATATACATCCCATAATCCCTCTGGAGACTATTATTTCGAGGACTACCTTTGTTGGCGCCCTTCTTATTACGGTCGCCGTCAGCACAGGCGTTGTTTGTCGCGCCGTCTCACGTTGTGAGATTCCTGAGCCGCTGCTGCGTTTTGCCTTGCGTTGCGCCATGCTGGCAACCGCCGCCATGGCACTGATGTTTGTCGCGACCACAGTCTGGGGTCTGGGTGTATGGAGCAAAGAACCACAACTTTTTACGCGCAACGATGGTATCTTTGGCACGAGCACACCCCTTACCTGGCTCGGGATTGTGATGGCGATGGCGATGGCAACTGCCATAGCACTCCTCGCGCTTACGCGTGGCATGTCATCTCGTGCGGTTCTAAACACAACTATGCAAGAATCAGTATAATGCTCCGGCGCCTAGATGTGCTGAGGCAACCATCAATGCAATTACCACCGGGTAAATGACTTGTCACCTATAGGTAAGAAACACTAAAGGTATGAAAGGGAAATCGTGTGCGTGCATTCTTCTTATCGCATCCAAGATTGAAAAGAGTGAGTGTTTTTGTGCTGATCCTACTGCTCATTGGCGTGATTATTCTAGCTGCTGGCGTGACCCTTCTTGATGTTCAGCGCCATCGCGCAGCCGTTCTGCCGGCGCCCACTGGTTCCTCTGCTGTTGGCCGGATGGAATACGATTGGAGAGATCAGTCGCAGGATGATCCTTTGGCGCCACGCGCAGGGACAAAGAGGGAACTGGTCGTCTGGAGCTGGTATCCTGCCGCGCAGACACGCAACGTGCACTTCGCGCCTTATCTGCCAGCACAGTGGGCACAGGCCAGCGATAATCAGATTGTGCAGAGCAGCGATGCCGTTCAGACTCATAGCGTGGATCAGGCACCGCTTGCCCCCGACGCGGCCCGCTATCCGGTACTTATTTTTGAGCCCGGCATGGGCAAAATGCCGACACAATACACAACACTGCTTGAAGACCTCGCCAGCCATGGCTATATTATTTTCGCCATCACACCTACCTACAGTTCCAACATGGTTGTTTTCCCTGATGGACGGAAAGCGGAGGCCTCGTCCGCTGGTAATCTCGATAATGTGAGCAATATCCAGGCGGCGGGCAATCAGCTTGTCTCAGTTTGGGCAAAGGACGTAATCTTTGTCATGGATCAGCTTGGTAGGCTGAATACAACGCGTGGAAATCGGTTTAGCGAACACCTCGATCTCACGCGGCTGGGTGTCTTCGGACATTCCTTTGGAGGAGCCACGGCGGCGCAAGTCTGTCACCTGGATGCACGCTGTAAAGCTGGCATAGATCTCGACGGAGATCTGTTTGGTGATAGCGTCCAGACTAGCCTGAAGCAGCCATTTATGGTCATTCAGCATGATATTGGCGCTTGCTCGGACAATGATTGCCGTGTATTCCAGCGCGAAATTCAGTCCACCTTGCGAACTGTACCGCAGACCAAGCGCTATTCACTCAGCATCAAAGGGACGG
This sequence comes from Dictyobacter alpinus, assembly GCF_003967575.1. Classification (NCBI taxonomy): domain Bacteria; kingdom Bacillati; phylum Chloroflexota; class Ktedonobacteria; order Ktedonobacterales; family Dictyobacteraceae; genus Dictyobacter; species Dictyobacter alpinus. Next base: position 986,168 of record NZ_BIFT01000002.1, on the reverse strand, counting down.
AGCACTTCAACTTTTCAGACTATGCCGCCTATTTCTCGCTGCTGCACGCCTTTGGGCAGCTCGGCTCCATCGATGGGCTGCGCGGCATACAGATCACGCGCGCGTATGTGCGCGCCTTTTTTGATAGGTATTTGAATAGTATTTCTTCTCCGTTACTGAACGCTGCAACAAGCACGTACCCAGAGGTGCAATTTTTAACATCATGAGAGATGGCTTTTTTGTTACACTGGACACAGTAAAAAATAGTCACACGCCCTGTCTCTCCTCACATCAATATGCTGATCTATAGGGAGACCAGTATATTGACATGAGGAGAAAAAAACAATCCTAATGAAAACCTACTGATGAGCGATTTCCCCTTTTTCTCTGACCGGCTGGTAGGTTGTGATGACGACGCCCGTGCTCGTTGTCCTGGAACTGATAAACTGGAGCATGGTTGCTGCACCACCTTCGGGGAAGAGGCGGTGTCCTGATCCCAATACCAGTGGGTGGATGAGGAGCACGTACATATCAATGAGGTGAGCTTGCATGAGCGATTGGATTAACTCTCCGCTGCCCATGATCACAAGATCCGTGTCCAACTCCTGCTTGAGCCTGCTCACGGTCTCTGAGGCGGCGCCCTTGAGCAATGTGGAATTAACCCACGGAAGTGGCTCAGAGAGAGTCGTTGATGTGACATACTTCTGCATGTTGTCGAGCAGCGCCGAGAAAGGGCTCTCCTTCTGTTTAGGCCAGACGGTGTAGAAATCCTCATAGGTTCGTCGGCCCAGCAACAAGGCTCCGATTGTGGGCATGCTTTCCCCCGCCTGTGCCATCGCAGCATAGGGCGCTGCCCAGCCCCCGTGCTCGAAGCCGCCCCGGCGATCCTCATCTGGCCGTCCCGGCGCCTGCATAACTCCATCGAGGCTTAGATTCGTGAAGACAATAATTTTGCTCATGAACGTTTTTCTCCTTCTGTCGAGAAACTATGGTGTTTCTCTCGTGTGTTGGAGTATATCTTGTTCACACCTCGATGAATTGTAAAAAACCGTCATGTTCAAACAAAAGAATAGCCTGTTTGCTCATGATAGAAGTCATCGGCGTGTTGAGCCAGACGTGTGGGCGTCAGGCCAGAAAATGCCTTGATGTCGTGAATCAAATGAGACTGGTCAGTGAAGTTGAGGGCCGCTGCGACATCGGTCAATCGTGCAAAGTGCCCAGTTTTGATAAGGTGAATTGCTGCATTAAATCGCTTCACGCGGAGATATGCCTGGGGCGTCAAACCTACTGCGCGGGTGAAGCGTCTTTCAAACTGGCGTTCCGAGAGATGGAACGTGTTCAGCAAGTCTTTGACATGTAGAGAACCCATGTGCGCGTGGATCAAATGGAGGCTTTCTTCCACGATCATATCCCGCGGTTTCTCCTGTTTGAGCCGAGACGTCAGGAAGGTGGTGAGAAGCGTCATCTGCTCCTGACTATTTCGAGCTTCCATCAGTTGACTTGTCAAATCGAGAGCCTCCCACTCCTGTGGACCTATCCATCCAGGAGCAAGTTGTGAGGGGGTGATCCCAAAGAGCGTTTCGAGGGCGGTCGGCTTGAAAATCACCTGCACCGTTGTAAAAGCTGCTTGTTTGTATGTCATGATGCTGGACTCGATCACTGGTCCAGAGAGAAAGAGAGGAGGTGGGCAAAAGCTGCGTCCCGAATGGGTGAAGATGTGCTTGAGAGCAGCGTGCCCATTATTATGATGAAAGACCATTCCTGGTGCACCATAAGGAGCGACCTGAATGGTAACGGCTTCCTTCCCATGATAATCAGCGATCCTTATACACTCTATCTCATTTTTGAGGATGGCTGGAGGTGGAAGAATGGTAAAGTGGATCGAGTGCATACAACCCATTCCTTTGTTTTATGAAACGCTTCATTCATTATCCAACGGTTCCTTCTTAACTCTTCTTTTGCTTGTCTGTAAAGCTGGTAACGGCAAGAGATGGGGCAATAGAAGGGGAGAGTATGCCTTCTATCTGGCAGGAACGCCAGAAATTGTGGCGGAAAAGGTTTAATTTTATCGAGATATTTTGGTATACTTGCTGATGAGATATTTGAGAAGGACTTCTTCAAAAAATAAGGGAGATTCTGTGTGAGTAACATTGCAATCTATGGTTTTGGACGTATTGGACGTTCCATGCTCAAATCGGCATTGACGCGAAATCTGTTTATACCCGTTGCGATTGCCGACATTAGAGACCTTGAGACGACAGCCGCCGTCTTTCAAGTTGATAGCAATTATGGCCGCTGGCATGAAGATGTCAGCACCAGAGAAGATAGTTTTCTGATTGGTGGGCGTAATATCCCCTATATCGATTCGTCCAAAGATGTGCCTGATTGGGGAGCGATGGGCATCGATCTGGTTGTTGACTGTACGGGTCGTGCCACCACGCGCGCCGGAGCGCAGGTGCATCTTGACCGTGGCGCGAAGCGGGTGCTCATCAGTGCCGCGAGCAAAACCCTTCAGGATTGCGACGCTGTTCTGCTGCCTGGCATCAACATGGATAGCTTTGATCCGCAGGCCCACAAAATCGTGAGCATGGCAAGCTGTACCACCAACGCCCTTGCCGCCGTAGTGAAAGTGATGCTGGAGCACTTTGGTATCCAATATGGCTTATTCACCACGGTTCACGCGTACACCAATACCCAGTCTTTAACCGACCAGCCCATGCGTGACCGACGCGATTCGTGGGGGGCAGCCGAAAATATCATTCCCTCCTCCTCCGGCGCGGCGAAAGCCCTCAAGTTTATCTGGCCAGATCTGAAAATCACAGGCAAGGCATATCGTGTTCCCGTCAAGACCGGCAGCATCGCCGAACTCAATCTCATTACTGAACGTGCGGTTACCGTGCAGGAAGTGAACGCGGCCTTTATTCAGGCTGCCAGCGAGGGGCCGCTGAAAGGGATTATGGATGTGCTGAAAGAGGAATGGGCATCGGCGCGCATCGTCGGTGACTACCATTCTTCGATTATTGATCTCCCTCTGACCCAGGTGCAGGAGGGGAATTTTGTCTCGGTCGCGGCCTGGTACGACAATGAATGGGGATACGCCTCGCGCCTCGCCGAGACTGCGGCCAAACTTGGAGGCTAAAGGGGTGTGCTGACGCGTAAGCATCTGCTGAGATAGAGTACCTTGCACGGAGCCAACAATAATGGCAGGAATTGTTGAGGAAAGTTGTTCCTTTCCCTTCAACAGATCCAAAGCCTGATGGCTCCGGCAACCTCTGCAGGCTCTAAGAGTGCGTCTTACTTCTACTCTCTTGGGGGAGAACATGCAGCCAGCCGCACGCGGGCCCTGAAGGACCCATGCTTCTTTTACATATGGTGTCAAAAAGTGTTCGGAGAACACTTTTTGACACCATATGTAAAACCGTTGGAGCGCCAGAGGCGTGAATGCGCCATTGCTGCACCAACCATGAAAGGTGATAGTATGAAATATAAAGCCGTTCTCTTCGATTTGGATGACACTCTTTTAAAAACAGCGACTATCAAGTGGGCTCATCATAAGGCGGTCGCAAAGCAGTTCTATAATATCGATCTGACCGACGAAGTCCTGGCAAAACATTGGGGGATGCCTTTTGAACCAATGATTGCCATTTTGTATCAAAGGGCTGATACTCCCGAAAATATGCTCAAGGCGCGAACTCGTCACTGGAAGATCAATTTCTCAAAGATGTCCAGGAAGATGGACTTGTGACCGTCAATACCTTATTAGATGCAGGCATTGAAATTGGTGTCGTCACCTCCGTCCTCGGCTCAAGAGCGAGACACGATTTGATGCGCCTGGGTTTCCCAATTGATCATTTTTTTCTTTTGCAGGGTGCCGATGATGAACCTGCTCATAAGCCTGATCCTAAAGTCTTTGATAAAGCACTCAAACTGCTCAGCGAAAAAGGGATCACTCGTCAAGAGGTCATCTACATTGGTGATGCATTGATGGATTACTATGCTTCACGAGATGCAGGTATGGGATTTATAGGAGTCACAACTGGATTTGTGACGCAAGAACAATTTGAGCTAGAGGGAGCACAAGCCTGTTCCTCTCTGACGGAAATAGTGAGTGTTCTACAAGCCTAGCGTTGGAAGGTCTTCGGGAGCCATACTGTTCTCCTGGTAAGGAAACGGTGCTTCAAAACAAAGCATTAGTGCTACGCATGTTGGGCAAGCAAAATAGATCCTAGTACTCTGTCATTGTTCAATTGATGGGTAGAGGCGTTTGAGCTTGATGCGAGCATCCGCGGTGGTGAAACGCCAGTTGATCGTTACGTTTGCCTGGTTGCGTTCACGCTGCCAAGCATCCACCTGAGCGGCAAGCGCCTCTCTGGTTGGAAAGCGATCGGACAAGCATTGACGCGCTAAGATGGACAGTTCGATCTCGGCCATATTCAGCCAACTCCCATGCTTGGGCGTGTAGTGGATTTCCAGTTTCTCGGTCAATCGGCGGGCCTCGGCTGGTTCAAACGTCTCGTAAAACGAAGAGGGAGTATGGGTATTGAGATTGTCCATCACCAAGACGATCTTCTCCGCATGGGGATACTGGACGTCAATGATCTCGCGCAAAAAGAATGCCCAATCCTTTTTCGTGCGCCGCTGGCTCACGCGCACCTGACAAGCCCCGGTTTCCGGTTCCATTGCCACAAACACGCTGCACACTCCTTTCCGTTCGTACTCATAATCGATGCGTTCGGGTTCACCCGCTTCCATCGGGATCGGCTCCCGGGTATGGGCCAATACCTGTTTACTCCCCTCATCCATACAGATCTTTGGGCACTTGGGATCATATGGACGCTGGTACACCTCAAGCACATCTTCCATATGATACACAAACTCCGCATTGGCCTCGGGGGGAATACAATACTGGTTCTTTAGCCACGGTTTGAGTTCATTTTTTTTAAGGTCACCCACACCGTTTGATGACTGATGTGATCGACAAACCCCAGTTGTACCAATTTGTCCGCGAGCAGGCGCATCGTCCAGCGTTTTTGCCCTCCTTCCGTCTGACTACACGCCAGCGTGACCAACTGCGCTTCCAGTTCCCCATTCATTTTCCGTTTCTCGGGTCGTTCCGGTTGGGGACGACGCACGAGCGCATCCAGCAGCCCTCCCTCCACAAAACGTTGCCGAACTCGTCCTACGGTTGCCGTTCCCACTCCCAGGGCTTCGGCAATCTGTTGATCTTCCCAACCCGCTCCTTGCTCTCCCTGATCGGCTTTTAGTAAGATCCTCGCATGGGTCTGGATGCGCGCTGGCGCCTTGCCTCCTGTGAGCAAACTCTCTAACAGCTTGCGTTGTTCTGCGTCTAACTGAATGGTATACTTCTTCATGGATGCCTCCTTGAGCTTGGTTTTTTATTCGTAACTCAAGGATACTCCTTTGGTCTCCATTTATCAAATCAAGGATGACAGAGTACTAGGTTCGTTTCAAATAGATGCCGAACTATTAGCAGACTTTTTTATTAGAAATGAAAGAGATGCTCGAAGAGACGAAAATGCCTGACGGTCCATAGAAGTCCAGTCCAGATCAATGTGGCTGTAATGATGATCAGATAGGTGCCAGAATGTAATGGTTGCAGATTAAATAGTGTACGTAATGGTGGAATAGCAAGTATAGCGCTAAAGCACAGAAGTAAGCTGAGAACGAGCAATGAAGGGAGCCAGTTGCCTGCTTTTCCATCCTGTTCTGGCCTGACACGGTTTGGTGGTTCTACAAAGAGTACAAGGATCAGTCCGCAGAAAACAAGAAATATCGTGATAGCTGTCTGAGCGATTGGTAAGGCCCCTTCGCGATAAGGATTCGCAGGGATAGGTAGTGTCTGAGAGGTGGGAATCAGCACCGCGAGATAGGTTCCAAGTGCGACAAGGCACGTTATTGAGGATACAGGCAAGACGAAACGCAGCAGGGAGCGCAGCACACTTTTGTTTGAGGTCTGTCCGGGGCGAGCCCAGTATGCCAGCGCGATGGTGGGAACGCCAACGGTAAAGAAGGTGAGTAATGAGGTTTGCCGAGGTTGGAAAGGAAAGCTACCAATAAAGGCAACTGAGATGAGGAGTAGCGTGACAGAAGTCACGCGCGCTAAAAAAAGCTTTAATATATCTTGCATGCCATTGCGTATACGTTGTCCTTCCTGGACGGCATGCGGCAGTGAGGCAAAGGTATCATTGAGTAAGATCAGATCCGCGACCCCTCGAGTGGCCTGGCTCCCGCTCTGCATGGCGATACCAAGGTTGGCCTGCTTGAGTGAGAGCACATCATTGACCCCATCGCCAATCATCGCAACATAATGGTGACGCTGGCGCAACGCTTTGATCAAACGTTCCTTCTGATGTGGTGTGATGCGGCCAAAAATAGCGATTTCTTCTGCCCGCTGTGCTAGTTGCGCATCGTCTAACTGCTCTATTTCTGCTCCTGTCAGTACCTCCATGCTGGTATGCAGGCCCAGCTGTAGTGCCAGAGCTACGACGGTTTGAGGATGATCACCAGAGATAATCTTGATTTGGACGCCTAGCTCCAGAAATTTTGCCAGTGTTTGCTGTGCTTCAGGACGGATGGTATCACTCAAACTTAGCGCACCAAGGGCCACCAGTCCATCTGGCAAGCTTGCTTCTTCATTTTGAGTTTGAAGCAGAAGTAATCTGGGATAGTGCGCAAAGAGGAGAACGCGTAAGCCTTTTGCTCTCTCGGTTTCCATGAAATCTCCCAGATCAGTGTCTGGCACCAGAAATGGCTGTAGCATTTCCGGTGCACCTAGCACATAGACGCCTTGCATCGCCAGATCATCTACGATCAGTGCACTCCACTTGCGTACTGAAGAAAAAGGAATCTCCTGGCACACATGGAGATCTTGTCGCTCGTGATCCTGACAGACAACTTTGATCGCAGCGCTTGTCGCATTTTGACTCGATACCTGTGCGCTATACTTTCCAAGGAGCAGGCGTAGTTGTGTTTTATCAATACTATATGGATGCAATGCCGCCAGTGCCATTTCATTCGTGGTCAGGGTACCAGTCTTATCGGTGCAGAGGATATCTACATGGCTGAGCGATTCAATGGCATTGAATTTTTGGACCAGTGCCCCTTTGCCCGCGATTCGTACCGCGCCCAATGCATAGGCCACACTGATCGAGAGAAACAGACCATTGGGTACAATGCCGATGATCACCATTGCCATGCGTACCGTTTCTACAAGTGGAATTAGATTGACGAGTAAAGAAGCAAACAGGAGCGTTTCCAGGAACAGAGCGACGAGGAGCAAGACCCGAATGATGAAAGCAATTTCACGTTGTAGCGGCGTAAACACATTACGATAGGCACGGGCTCTATTCGTCAGATTGCCCGCAACACTCTGGATGCCAATGTTTTCGGCACGGTAGTATGCGCGTCCCGTTACGCAGAAGGTCCCGGCATAGAGTCGATCACCTTCACCTTTAGTGATCAGATCTGTTTCGCCAGTAAGCAATGATTCATCCACCTTCACACGTCCATCACTCACAATTGGTCCATCCACCACGATTTGATCACCTGGATAGACCAGCATAATATCATCCACAACCACCGCTTCAGGCTGGATCTGTTGCTCTCGTCCATCGCGTACTACCACAGCGTTGGGACGAGTGAGGAGCGCAATACGATCGAGTTTCTGTTTGGCTCGTATCTCTTGAAACAGGCTGATGGCCAGATTAAATGATACGACTCCAACGGAGATGAGCGCGTCGAGATACTGGCCCAGCAGCACAAGGGCCAGCGCGATGGAGAAGAGAATGGTGTTGACCATGTTGAATACGTTTTCGCTGATAATCCGTATATATGAGCGTCCCGTAGGCGGTGGGAGCACACACCCGAGTCCATGTGCGCGCCGCTCCTCCACGTCGCATGTACTTAATCCTTGTAGCAATGCTTCTTGATTCTGCTGGCTCTTCATCTTCTCCGTGGTATAACCTCTTTGTTCTTTTATTTCTCGCTTTATTTTTTGCCTCACTGCAACATAGCATACATGTCTCACAAAACGCTCTCCCGGACGCATGGCGCTATCACAATACCCTCCAGAATTGGAACCATTGTGGCGATATGCGTTGCTGTACTCCCCTTGGTCAGGCATCGTGTCAACTTTGGATCAACTTTGGATCAACTTTGTGCTTCATTATTACCTCTTCCTGAGCTTATACTTAGCCATAGCAAGAAGTACAAAGCCATTGGATAGGGTTGATGAGGGGAATATATGCTTATGAGATGTTGGTGGATTTGTCATGTGTGGCGTGTAATGTGGTTCTCTTAAGAAAGGGATGTGTTATGTCTATTGCTTCTATAAATATAATCAATCAGGATACCATGAATTGTACGCAAACCTTTTCATGGTTTGTGCGCGCTGCTAACCAATCTAAAGAGGATCAACAGTATCTTACTTATATGTGTTATGTGTCTGTATTTCCAATGCGACATTATCCTCTTCCTATGGGTGATGAGAGAGTAGTACAGCGATTACCGCAAATACAGCCCTGGAGAAGTGGATGGGGACAACCGGGCGACATCGCATTTCTGGCGATTGATCCTATCCGCCAGCAACGTTTAGGAGCGGCCTGGTGCCGTCTTTTTTCCACAGCGCATGATTTTGTTCCAGGTTTCTATTCCAGTACGGTCCCCATTGTCTCGCTTGCGGTAGATGTGTATGCCCGTCATCAGGGGATAGGTGGAACGTTACTGCAGATGGTAAAACAGAGCGCATATCAACAAGGGTATACCACCCTGAGCCTGGGTGTAGTCTCAACAAGTCCTGCGAAATTCCTTTATGAGCGCTATGGATTTACGGTTCAAAACACCAGCACATATCCCGCTCTTACCATCATGACGACGGATTTAACGGTTCCAACCAACAGATAAGCATCTGTTCATGCACTTGAACAATCTGATATTGCTTCATAGAAACAGGAGCGTGTTATTTTATACTGCCAGTTTTTGCTGATCGAGACGTAAAAATATATGAGTGCATATCCAGAGATTAGAGATCAATTCAAGGCACATACTATTATAAAAATGAGCTTCATGTATCTATAAAGCGCAGATTTCTCTTAAAGGAATATAATTCTTATGCTATAATCAAGGTTATAGAAGCTATAACGGCTTATGATAAGTATTTTATTCGCAAGTTATTACTAGAAATCTGTAAAGAGTAACATGACGTCTAGCATAAATAGAGACTCTACCCCTCTCCCAGAGGGGTTGAAGCTTTTTCGCGAGTCGCTCACGACTTTTCGTCGTAGATCTGGACATTTGCAAAAAGAACTGGCAGATGCTCTTGGCATTGATGCTCAGGTTCTCAGTCGCAAACTGCATGGAGCAAGGCGTTCCTTTCCAACACACGCCGAGGTGAAGCAAATCATTAAGACCCTGGCTGATTGGGATGCTATTACCACCCGGATTGAGGCCGCTCAACTACTTAAGTTGATGGGTCTAAAAACGGAAACTTTTACTGAACTGGAGTGGAAGACTCCTCCATTAGCGAAGCTTGAAGTAGAACCACCTTATAAAAGTTCAGCTATCACCACCCCTCAACAGACAACAGCTTTTCGTGCTCTCTCTTTATTGCCAAATCCAGCTACCGGGCTCATTGGACGTGAATATCATGTACAATTGTTGTTGGATCGCCTCCGGCATAGGTCTGTGCGCCTCCTGACGCTGTATGGGATGGGAGGAGTGGGAAAGACGCGGCTGGCACTGGAGGTGGCACATGCCGTTCAGCATGATTTTGCGGATGGGGTCTTTTTTATTCCTCTATCTTCGCTACGTGAGGCTGCTCTGATCCCTGCGACAATTGTACAAACATTGCATCTTATGGAGCCGATAAGAGATAGGAATACAGACAAGCAAAGCGTTTTTTCGCACGAAGATGTGCTGAAAAATTTCTTGCGCGACAAAACATTACTACTGGTATTTGATAACGTGGAGCAGATTCCTGGGATCGCCGCCTTTATCAGTGATCTCTTACAGAGTGCCCGCGACATCAAAATCATGGTGACCAGTCGCATTTTACTGCACCTATACGGTGAGTATGAATTTGACGTGCCCCCGCTAACGATTGATACCTTTGAGCAAGAAGCCAGTCCTGAGACATATACGCAGTTTTCTGCTGTCCGCCTCTTTGTTGAACGAGCTCAGGCTGTGAATCCAGCCTTTGATCTGACACCAGAAAATGCTACAACCGTCTCACACATTTGCACCCGTTTGGATGGACTCCCCCTGGCTATTGAACTGGCTGCGGCACGCTCTAAAGTGCTGTCCTTGCCCGAAATTTTGCAGCGACTGACGGAGGGGGCCAGCCAGAGTTTTCTGCATACTACCGCGTATAATGCCTTGCAGGGCCACCAGACCTTACAGGCCACATTGGACTGGAGCTATAAATTACTTTTAGCAGCAGATCAAGCTCTTTTCTGCCGCTATAGTGTCTTCGTTGGTGGATGGACCTTGAAGGCGGCCCTGGCCATTGTCATGTTTGACAAACCAGAAGCAACCATTGATGCTGTCGCAGCACAGATAGAGTTCCTTATTGATCAGAGTTTAGTGAAGCGCATGCGTCCAGAAGAGTTTTCTTCAGAAGAGAATCAAGAGCCGCGTTTTTATCTTTTGGAGACGATTCGCGAATATACGATGAGGCAACTTGAAGCATCAGGGGAGCGAGCCGATATCCAGCAACGCCATGCCCGCTATTACCTGGAACTGGTTGCCAGAACCGAGTCCAACGTATCTGATTCCGGGCAGTCTGCCAGTATCGCGTTACTTGTGCGCGAACAGGGAAATTTGCGCGCAGTCCTTGCCTGGGCTACCGAGCATGAGGAGACGGAGAGTGCTCTACGTATAAGTAATGCGTTGGGAAAATTTTGGGAAGCACGCATGCAATTTCGTGAAGCGCATCGTTGGATCGACGCAGTATTTAAAATGCAAGCCGATACCTCATTAACGGCTCAAGCCAATCTCTTGATGGGATCAGCCCGTCTCGCCCTCTGGGAGATAGGCTATGAACGGTCCCGCGAACTGGCTGAGGAGGCCTTGAAGCTCTATGAGGCATCTGGTAATCATTTTGGTAAGACCTGGGCGTTATTCCAGATTGGAGATACCTGGCATATACAAGGTGATTATGCTCAGGCCACCACCTATCTTGAACAATGTTTACACCTCCTGTATGAGCAGCAGGATTGGCGCAGTTATGCTTTTACTTTGAGTAGATTGGGAGCACTGGCAACCCTTCAAGGTAACATGCAGCAGGCTCATATGCGACTGAGTGAAGCCATGCAACTGCTCCGAGAATATCCAGAGCCAGGCCTCCTTACGGTGACACTGATCTACCTGGGTGTCCTCTCTTTTCTCCAGAATGATCTAAAATCGAGTTATGCGTATTTACGTGAGGGCTTACTTCTTGCAAGGCAAGCAGGCAATCTGTACATGCTCGCGACAGCTTTAATTGTCCTTGGTTGTATGCAGGGACGGGTCCATGGGCCCTCTTATGCCGCCCATATCTGTAGCGCGGCTGAAGATCTCTATAAAAGTTTGCACACGACTGTACCGACAGCATACCATCAGCTTTATCATGTCCATCTGAGCAAAATACAGACACTGGTTGATCGAGCAACATGGGAAACATGGTGGGCTGAAGGCAAAGATTACTCTCTAGAAGAGATTTGTAAACTGGCAATGTTTGAGCGAGTGTCAAAAGCAACATGAAGCTTTATTTGTCATCTTCCTCTAAATTGGGGCATATCTGGAAACGTGCGACAAGAGAAAAAAAGGCTTGAGGTTCACGTAACGGCAACGTTTACAATGGGATTACCATGTTCGAAGCCGAATTACAAGGAGAAATACATCATGAACCTCAAGCATATTATGCTGGTGTTGGCTGCTTTAACCACAGGACTGACTGCGGGCGTTTTCTTTGGTTATCAAGTATCAATTATTCCTGCCTTCACGGCATTATCAAACACAGCATATATTGATGCGATGCAACGCATTAATAATGCTATTCAAAATCCCGCCTTTCTCGTAACGTTTATGAGCCCAGCCATTTTTCTGCCAGTGGCAACGTACTTGCGGCGTAAAACGTCATTCTCATTGCCGTTTACCTTCTTATTTGTCGCCACCTGCCTGTATATTGTTGGAACCTTCGGGGTCACTATGGCCGCAAATGTTCCTCTCAATGACGCGCTCGCCGCATTTTCCTTCCAGACAGCGACACCCGAACAAATAGCGACGGCGCGCACAGCATTTCAAGATCCATGGAATTTCTGGCATCTGATCCGAACCGTTGCCTCTGTGGGCTCATTCCTCCTGATTATCATTGCCAGCCTCTCTGCGAGCGATGTGCGTTCAGTACCATCCAGGTGAAAATGTTCGCGACTCTCTATAGCAGGTTAATTTTTTACAAGAAGCCTGTGTGCTTTCTGGCTATACTATCCGAGTAGGACGTGACTGGATCACAAGGCGTTTCCTCTTCCAGAAAAGTTTCTACTGGCATGAGTATTGTTTGAAACACGATAGCAACGGAAAGAGCAGAAAATATGGAGCAAACAGTAAATCGGACGACCTATCCAACCATTATTCCATACTTGATTGCGCAGGATGCAGATGCGCTGCTTGACTTTGTTAAACAGGTTTTTGGTGCGACCGAACTCTTTCGTACCATTGGAAATGCTGGTGGTACCCATGCGGAGGTGCGCATTGGTGACTCAATCGTGATGATTGGTGGGGGTGGTGAGGGTAAAAAGTGGAGTGGTGAGGCGGTAACTGCTGCCCTTTATCTCTCTATCGATGAGGTAAAGGAAACCTATGAACGTGCCATGAAGGCTGGTTCAACCTCGTTACAGGAACCAACTGAAGTTCCAAAGAGAGGTTATTCGGCTGATTTTAATGATCCGTTTGGCAATACCTGGTTTCTGTCCAGGCGGGAGCAAGGTGAGCGCGTTGCGGGGGCCAAAGAAAGTGAGTAGCCCTGTTATAGACAGGAAAGTCTCTTGATGATATGCTATATGTCTCAAAGCTGGTACCATTAAAATTTGGAGGTGTAGTCATGAGAAATACGATTAAACCGCAGAAGGATTCCTTTTGCTTTTGAGCCGATGAGTAAACGCAAGAGAGGATATCCCTCGGAGCAGGCAGTAAAACGCGGTGTGCGCATTATTCATGGTGACAAAGAACTTTATGAGAAGCTTGGTAAGGAAGATTTATGTCCCTGCGGCTCTGGATACCGCTTTCAAGCGTTGCTGTCGTCAAAGTGGACGCTATGATGGCAGCCAGCGCGATGACTACTTTTAGAGTATAAAACTCTGAGGCCCTGGCCCATCTTCAATGCGAGATAGCCCTGATTGTTGTGGTCGTTCTATGCTCCAGCAATCAGGCACGTTTCACCTCACTATGTCCCCACTACACGCTGCAATACGTTCTAGCAACGCTTCATTTATATTCTCTTCCCTGTGTTTTTGTTCCTTGGTATCGCCGCCGTGGTTCACGCTTTCCTGCCTGGTTGATAGCTATGTGCTTACTTGCGATGTTGTGAGAATGGAGTCTTATATTGTGATGACATTGTAACATGATGGCAGTATCATTTTTGGCGTAAGCATATAGGGAGAACAAAGCTCTTGTGATGGATGATTGTAGGGTTGGTTTATACGCTGGTATCGAACATGAATAGCGAAGAATAAAGAAGGATCAATTATGGTAGCGCAATTTCGTGATCGAACGGAGGCAGGAAAACAATTAGCAGCACAATTGATGGCTTATCGTGATCGGCCAGATGTGCTGGTGCTGGCATTACCACGAGGTGGGGTTGTCGTGGCCTATGAGATTGCTGGTCCGCTGCATGATGCTCTCGATGTGATGGTTGTGCGTAAGCTTGGGACACCTGGACAAGAGGAACTGGCGATGGGCGCACTGGCTCCCGGTGGTTTACGTATCCTCAATGAGGATGTTGTGCGGGCACGAGGTGTTTCCCAGAAAGCAATTGATTGGGTGGCCGCACGCGAACAACGTGAATTGGAGCGGCGTGAACACCTCTTCCGTGGTGAGCGTCCGCCGTATGATGTGCGTGGCCGTACTATTATACTGGTGGATGATGGAATTGCGACTGGTGCAACCATGCGTGTAGCGATCCTTGCATTGAAACAACAACACCCCGCTCATCTGATTGTCGCTGTGCCTGTTGCTGTCACGACCACGTGCGATGAATTGGCGGCTCTGGGCTGTGAAGTTGTCTGTCTCTTGAAACTAGAAACCCTCTATTCTGTGGGTGGCTGGTATGAGTATTTTCCCCAATCCAGCGATGAAGAGGTTCATGATCTACTCAAACGAGCCAGCCGGGAGCAAGCCGCGTGGCTCCAGAAGAAAGCACCAATGTAGTAATGTGCGTACCTAATGGCAAGAAAATATGGAGGTGGAACGATGGGGAAAACGCAAATTGAGAAGGTTGTACAGATACCAGCTGACGCGGTCCGGCTAGGAGGATCGCTGGTCCTTCCCGAAAATGTGACGAGTCTGGTGGCGTTTGCGCATGGCAGTGGAAGTAGTCGCTTCAGTCCCAGAAATACCTTTGTGGCCCGGCAGTTCAATCAAGCAGGAATTGGTACCCTCCTGATGGACCTGCTCACCGAGGAGGAAGACGCGCGCTATGCAACGCGCTTTGATATTGATTTATTGACGCATCGTCTGCTTCAAGTTACCGCCTGGTTACAGGCGCAAGTAGATACAAAAAATCTGACGCTTGGATACTTTGGCGCGAGTACAGGTGCCGCAGCGGCGCTTAAAGCGGCGGCCACACCGGGATTCCCTATCGGTGCAGTCGTTTCTCGTGGCGGTCGCCCTGATCTGGCCCAACAAGCACTGCTACATGTTCATGCTCCTACCCTGTTGATTGTAGGAGGAAATGATCAAACAGTGCTGGAATTGAACCGGGCCGCCTTTGCGCAACTTCCGGGTGAAAAGGAACTCACAATTGTTCCTGGAGCAACGCATCTGTTTGAAGAACCAGGCACGCTAGAGGAAGTTGCCCTCTTAGCAACTCAGTTCTTTAAAAAACACCTCTATCAGGCCCCTGTTTGTTAATAGGACTCAGGAAAGAAGCGCTTTTCAGTGTGTTTTTCCTGATCAAGCTAGAAAAATGTTGGGTAAGGGCAGGGTATTGGCCTGTCGGTGTTTTTTTTGACGAAAAGATACGATGTACTATATAACTGTGAAAGTTGCACCGTAGAGTTATCCTTGAGCCTTTTTCATGGATGAGTTGTCCTTTTATCTATCGTTCGTTGCATTGAGCCATAAAGGTCTGGAAGAGTTCTTCTACCCTTCGGTTTGTCTCAATACCCCCCTGATTTCTTTGGAAAAGAGCCATTGCTGTTTCTTTCACCAGTCCCTGACAGAATTTGTCAGGGTTTTTTGCTATACTAAGCATACGTTTCGTGCTACAGCAACAAAGGAGAGCAGCTCTGAAATTTGATCGCTTACTTGCCCTTGTCTTTCTGTTACAACGGCACTCGTACCTCACCGCCAGGGAGTTGGCAGAACGATTACAGGTCTCAGAACGGACATTGTATCGGGATATCAATGATCTGAGTCTTGCTGGCGTTCCCATCTACGGGGAAGGAGGACCGGCAGGAGGGTACAGGCTCCTGCCAGATTACCATCTCCACATAGCCGGACTGAACGAAGATGAGTTAAGCACGCTTTTTTTCTCCCAAGGCCAAAGGCCGCTCTCGGATCTTGATCTGCATACCACACGAGAGGTTGCCCTGGCCAAAGTCTTGAGTACGCTTTCTGAGCGGGGCAAACAGCGAGCGGCAGAGATACAGGAACGTTTGCATGTGGACCCAACCGGATGGAATTTTCCGGTCGATGACGTGCCTCATTTGCGCGTAGTTCAGGACGCTGTCTGGCAGAATCGCCGCCTCTCTCTGATCTATCGTCGGGAGAGCGGGAATATCATAACCACCCTGGTCGATCCATTGGGACTCGTCGTAAAAGCCGGAATCTGGTATCTCATTGGAGCCACACACGAAACTATCCGTCCATTCAGAATCGCTCGTATCCAGCAGATTGATGTTCTGCAAGAGACGTTCAACCGGCCAGAGGGATTCCATCTCGCTGGCTACTGGGCAAAGTGGTGTACTCGTTTTCTGCCATCTTACCCAGTCACACTCCAGATCTCGCCAGATGCGGTTCCCCGCCTGCTCCAGCTTTTTGGAGAAGCCCAACGTTCCCGCCTTTTGCACTCAGCACCAGACGCCTCTGGATGGAGGACGGTTTCCCTCGTCTTTGAAACGGCGGAGACTGCTCGCGCAACTGTACTGGGCTTCGGCCCCACGGCTGAGGTAGTGGAACCGAGGGAACTACGGGCCAGCGTTATGCAATGGGCAGCAAGCCTCCTGACTCGCTACAGCAGCCAGACGCGCGATCTGAGCAATCTTCTTTCCACCAATGAGACCGAATCTTAAATAAAGGAAGAGTAATCACATGAGAGAAACGTGGGAGAGGCGACATCCTCTCCTCCAATTAGATCAAGCGACACTCAAGCAGCTTCTCCAACCTGCTCTCGCTGGACACTCGATTGCCTCAGCAGAACTCTTGCACGCGGGGCGCAATAATACCTTATATAAAATCACAGCAGAAGACCGAGAAGAGGCTCTGGTTCTGCGCCTTTTTCAGGATGATCCTGCCGCCTGTAAAAAAGAGGTTGAGCTTTTCAATCTTCTGCATGCACGTGTTCCACTTGCGGAAATTCTTCAGGCCGATCACGAGGGCCACACCTATGGCTATCCCTATACGATTGCTCGGTGGGTTGAAGGTATCCTGATCGAGGATATCCTTGCGGGCAGGGCACAGGCAGATCTTGCGGAAGTGGGATATAGCGTCGGTGCAACACTTGCGACGATTGGTTCCTATACCTTCGCTCATCCAGGCTTCTTTCACGATGGCCTTCACCTCGATGAACCGGAAGAGGAAACGCTTGAAGAAGTGGATGAGGCAAAGGGGTACCTGGCATATCTTTCGTCCTGCTTATTTCCAGGAAAGGCTGAGCGTTGGCTTGGTGCGGAACTCACAGCACGTCTCTGGACGTTGGTCACCGAGAATGCTCACCTTCTCCAGGCAACCGCAGGAAGTCGTTCATTGGTGCACGCCGATTATGGTGGTTCCAATCTCCTTGTTCGGCAAGAGAGGGGACATTTCTGTCTCGCTGCCGTTCTGGATTGGGAATTTGCCTTTGTGGGTTCCTCCCTCTTTGATCTGGGGAATCTCTTCCGCCATGAGTGGCTGCTCCCCAACGAATTCGAAGCAGCCTGCCTGCAAGGGTTCGTCCAGCACGGAGGGGTCTTACCACCTACCTGGAAAAAGATCACCAAGCTTTTCGATTTGATCAATATTTGCACCTTTTTGCAGGCCCCGGAGTCACGTGGTTCACTGGTTGGGGATATGATCACGCTCGTCAGATGGACGCTTGAGCACTGGGAGACCTATTAGAAGCGCTGAGGAGAAAACATGATGAACAATGTGTGAATGAGAGCAGTTTGCTCTTGATCGCGAGGAAGTATGAAAGGATGGGTATGCGAATGGTCCCAGAATCCTTCTCCTATTGGCAACGAACTTCTCCTCTGTTCTCGCTCTCCACTGACCTGCCGAACGTTTCAGATGTGGCCATTATTGGTGGAGGACTCTCAGGTGCTGCGACCTGTTATTGGTTAGCGCGGGCAGGTGTTCGCGCGGTCTTGCTTGAGCGCAGAGCACTTGCGGATGGTGCGACGGGGCGCAATGGTGGATTTGTGCGAGCCGGTACCGCCGGGCCTTATCCTGAAGCTATGGCTCGACTTGGGCCGCAAACCGCTCGTGCCGTCATGGACATCACCTATGAGAACCGCGCCTTGCTCCGCCAGGTATTGCAGGAGGAAGAGATTTCCTGTGACTACCGGGAGCCTGGTGCGCTCCAGCTGGCTCTGACTGAGGATCAGAGCAAGGAACAACGTCAGGAAGTGGATCTCTTACAGGCAGAGGGATTTTCCGCACAATGGCTTGAGCGAGCACAGGTGCAAGCGATGATCAACACACCACTTGCTTCTGAGATTCTTGGTGGATGTTTCCTCCCAGAACAGGGTCTCCTCCACTCTGCACGGCTCGTTCAGGGTTTGGTCCATGCAGCGTTGCGTCATGGAGCAACTGCCTATCAGGCAGAAGCCTCTGAGATTGGACGGGATGGAGCGAATGTTCGTCTGCGAACTTCGCAGGGAAACATGGTTGCATCAAAGGTGATTGTGGCAATTAATGCCTGGACAAGTACCTTATTGCCAGAACTGACGCCTGTCATTGTCCCAGTTCTTGAGCAGATGCAAGCCTATGAGGCGATTGATCCCATTTTTTCGATGGCGCTCAGTGTTCACATGAACACAGGAGAATATATGCAGCAAACCCCTTCTGGTACTCTTCTGATTGGAGGGTACGGGTCTGTTGCCCCAAATGCAGGGGGGTCTAGGAAAGCGTGCCAACACCCCCGGTACAAAAGGCTATCGAGACAATAGTGCCACGGATTTTTCCATTGCTCACCCCTCAATTGCGTGTGGTACAGCGTTGTGCAGGAATCCTGGGGTGTACGCAAGATACGCATCCGATTGTGGATTACGCGCCAGCTTTTCCAGGTGTCATCTTCGTTGGCGGTTTTACCGGCCATGGCATGCCGTTCGGGATGCGCTTCGGACAACTCTTGGCAAAGGCGGCAACTGACGGGTTCCTTCCCTCTGCTCTGAGACCGTTCCAACTGGATCGGCCCTCGCTGGGCAAGTGAGAATATTTTTAAAACAATGTACAGGATAAAAGAAAGAGAAAGGATGCGAGAGATGCATGTTTTTGTGATTGGAGCGACTGGTGTACTGGGACGTGTCCTTCTACCACGTTTGCAGCAGGCAGGACATACTATGCATACGTTGGTTCGTTCCCAGGCGCAGGCGCAGGTATTGCGTGAGGTGGGTATGGTGGCAACGGTAGGTGAAATTCTGCAACCAGAGATGCAGCAGCAGCTTCCTGATTTGGTTCAGGGCTGTGACGCTGTTATCCATATCGCCACAGCTATTCCCGCCACCCCGACTACTCCCAATGCCTGGGAGACCAATACCCGTTTGCGTACGGAGGGAACAAGATGCCTGCTTGATGCCGCGCTCAAGGCGGGTGCTCGCCGCTATATCCAGCAAAGTATCGTCATGGCTTATCCTGATAGCGGTGATGTATGGCTTGACGAAGAGCAGACCTTCGATAAAGATCCGGCTCGTGCAGCGGTTTGTGTTCCAGTGATGCAAATGGAGCAAATGGTACGCGCTGTTTCACCTGACCGGTTGCACTGGAGTATTTTACGTGGAGGGTTATTTGTTGGTGCAGGAACAGGACAAGAAAAATTGCTGGCCAACTTGCGCACGGGACAAGTTGAAATTCCTGGCAAAGGACAAAACTTCATTTCTCTCATCCATGTGGCGGATATGGCCGAGGCGTTTGTGCAGACCCTAGAACAGGCAGCCGCCGGCTCTATTTATCATGTTGTGGTTGAACCGTTGCGTTATGCTGACTATGTCAACACGTTAGCTGACAGGCTCCAGGTGCCTCATCCTCCCTATAATACAACCCTGCATGAAGGGCTATCATTGCGTTGTCGTAATCAACGTCTACGTGAACAAACTGGTTGGCAGCCGCGACACAGTATTTTTCCTGGTGATCCAGGCTGGTAATAGCATAAGAGAAGAGAGAAACGATCCGGCATATATCAAATCAGATATATGCCGGATCGTTTCTCTCTTCTCTTAGAGATACCTATAGATCCTATAGAGACTCAATACCAGACAGTTGTGAATTACTGACACTGGGCTCCATTCAGGGTGAACGAGGTTGGATTTGTGTTTGTGCTACCAACATTGGCACTAAAGCCAATATCCGTATTGCCACCGGCTGCAATCGTGCCATTATAACTGGCATTCGTTACGGTTACCGTTGCGCCCTGCTGGGTGAATGTCCCATTCCAGCCATTGGTAACCTGCTGGCCATTGGCGAAATTCCATTTCAGGGTCCAACCATTGATCGCGGTCGAGCCGGTATTCGTGATTACAATATCACCGTTAAAGCCACCAGACCACTGATTCGTGATGCTATAGACCACTTTACACGTGCCACCACTCACAGGTGTACCGGTTGGTGTTGGTGTAGGTGTGGGCGGTGTGGTCGTAGGTGTAGGTGTGGGCGGTGTGGTCGTGGGTGTAGGTGTTGGTGTCGCTGTGCCAGCCGCATACGTCAGAGTAACCTGAGAGATCTGAGGATCCCAGGCATTGGTAGCGTCAGTCGGGAAGACCACCTTGACGTAATTGGTGCCTGCTGGTACCGTCAGCGTATATTGAATATGGGTCCAGTTTCCTCCCAGGTTATTTTTTTGTGGACTGGCCGCTGTATAACTGCTGTTATCGGGCGAGGTATAGAACTGGAAATCGCTCACAGTCTGGGTGGGCCAGTAATATGTGTCAGCCTGGAACTGAGTCATGCCAGCCTGTTTCCATACCACCGATTCAGCCGAGGTGGCTGTACGTGTCAGACGTGAAGCATCGTTGTTAAAGTTCGCGGTATTCGTATTGTCAAACGTCAGGTTGCTGGAATGAGCAAAGATTTTTGAATAATCATTCAGCGGATCTGTAACGGTCGATCCGCCGCCGTTGCCGCCGCCACCGCCATTGTTCAAGGTCGCCAGGTGAGACTTAAAGCCCTGTCCATATGCGGTCGGTGTACCGTTAAAATCGCTGATCAGCGCGGGTGTGCTGGTACAGCTTTGCGTATTCCAGGCCCAGCCGAGGTAGCCGATTTTATGGCTATCAAACCAGGACATGATGGTATCAATAAAACCGTGCTGGCAGTCATATTCGCCAATTTCGCCGGCAAGCACCGGAAATTTCGCTTGAATCGGGGCGACATTGCCATCCAGACAACTTGTGCTGATACAGGCATTATTTGGATAGATATGGAACGAGGCAACCAGATTGCTTTGCAGGTTTTGTGGTAATTGCTGAACCTGATTAAGCCAGCCGGAGACATCATTGGCGTATTGTAATCCACCCAGCAGAATGACATTGGTTGCGCCAGTATTACGGACGGTACTGATCAATGTTTTCATACCGGCAACCGCAAAACCAGTATCATTACAAGGACTGCTATTGGCGCCCGAACTTCCATTGAGCCAGCAGGACCAGCTATTGGTATATGGTTCGTTATAGAGGTCAAACATGACAGACGAATTATTCTTGAAGGTGTTGGAGACCGACTGCCAGAAGGCTGGAGCATGATCTGCATCTGGCATTGGTTGCTGACCCAGTGCCTGCTGACCACCGGGAGCATTCCAGTGGAGCTCCAAAATAACAATCTGATTATTCTGATTTAACAGATTGACATAATTGATGATATCTTGCTGATATTTTGCGCTTGAATCACCATCGGCGGGCTCGCCGTTAATGCCCAGCCAGCAATCCTCATTAAGAGGGACACGCACAATATTCGTATTCCAGCTGGTCATTATACCTACTGATGTTTGATCACTTGGACCATCAAAGGTACTGCCGCCACCTTTTACACACTGATATTGTGAACCTGAACGGTCAAGTCCATGTGGCACAATCACGTTGCCACCGCCATCCTGAATCTGTCCACCAACCACATGTAAGCCAGTTGGCAAGCTACCACTTGCTCTGACTGCCCTGGGGGCATTACTCAAGCTGAGAATGCTAAAACAAAGGATCCCTAGAACTAGCAGAGATCCAAAGCATAATGCACGCTGTTTTCTGGTCATAGTTCCTCCTGCTGGAGACATACCAGCATGTGTACGATCTTCATGGATCGTTACAACGGTTTTTGATGCGAGAATCTGAACCCAAATAATAAAAAAGCAGCGGTTGATAGACGAATACTCCTGCGTGATCTCATCTCAGAGGTAAAGACAGTGTATTCATTGAAATTAATAGTATTTTCAATAAATAGGTTGTAACATTAATACATATCAATGTCAATGTATTTGTACAATATATCAATTTTTGATGACTTTACTGAAATATATTATTCACTTTATTCCACTAAAGCAGATTACCCATTTTTCATGCGGCCTTTTTTATTGATATTTGTTGCTTTCTGTATTAAATACCGCTTTGTATTTATATACGTTGCTATGATTTTCCTCTTGTGAATGCAGCATGCCTCGTTCATTTGAGGAAGAATGGTCTGGCTAAATGAAGAAGTTGGTACCATAACTATTGAAATTGATGGTGAAACGAAAACATATATTCATTGAATTTCATGAACGGAGCGTTGACATTCTGAGCTTGGGGAAATTGTTGTGTAAATCTAGAGTGCGGAGATTGTTCTTCTGCCGAAGTAGAACCGGTAGAAGAACAATCTGGTTGATTATACCTCTAGTTTTTGCTGTTTTCTGGCTGTGGAGGACAATGGTAGGCCTAGAAAATTGCTATATGCGTTGGCTGCCTGGATAGCTTTTTCTTCTGCATCATCAAAATGAACAAAAGGATGAAAGAGTATTTCGAGCGCGTTTTTTCGCACTGTACGTTTCCAGGTACCGATGACCTGTCCAGCAACGACGATTATGGGCATGAAGACTCCATTGTTACCCGGGACAATCATGGGCGCATGTTCGCGGGCAAGGACAATATTACGGTCTTTATACCCAAGTAAATATTCATCAAAGCCTGGTAGTAAATGCACGTTCGTACCTGTATATGCTATGCGTGTGGATGTATCATTGCCCATCCAGTATGTCTGACCAGCTATCTTTTCTGTCAGCAGTGTTGATCGGGCTGCTTCAAATCCTGTCCTGGCTTCGGTAAGGGTTAAGCCTGTCCACCAGGCAAAATCCTGAACAGTGGCTGGTCCATGGCTGCTGACATAGCGGGTCGTAAGCTCTTGTAACGCCTCTTCACGGGATAAATTCCGCGCATTGGGTACCCATTCATCGAGTAGCACAAACGTCTGTTGTTTATCTTGCATTGGACCCAGGCAGATCAATCCTGCTTGCGAGAGATGCCATAAGAGATGATAGCCACGTTGTCCTTTGGTACTGATGCCTGCCTCTTCAAGCAGTTGCATCGCGGCTGGACGGGTAAGGCGTTTGCCGCCTTGTAATGCATTATAAAATAATTGCTTTGTGCTTTCGATGATGGTTGCATCAAGTTCGAGCTGTTGCTGCCGGCGTTTATCCGAGGCCAGCATACGTGTGGCTGACAGGGAAAGCATCCATCTGGCATCTTCTGCCGGCACAAAGTGAAGCGTTCCCCGCATCGGCCAGGTACGCAGGATCTTTCTATCGGTGATAGCTTGCTCGATATCTGCCAGCGTTGCCGATTGCGTACGCAGACCAATTGCCCACAATGCCGCCTGATAATCCTGTGCTTGCATTGCGCCCATCCATCTTACTACTTCTTCAGGTGTCCCAAATTTGTTTGTGTCTATGCGTTGACTGATCAGTCGTTGCCGGACAATATCCGTTTCCATGACTTTATTTCTCCGATCATCTGCATTTGAGCGTTTAGTATACCATGTGGCCTCACTAAACGAGGATTTGTATCATAAGAGAAATACAATAGATGGTATTCTATTCATGAGGAGGAGTTTCTATGGAAAATAGCAGTCCCATACAAGTCAAACAGGTACCTGGGAATCTGGATGTTTATGCGCCAGATAGGACAGAGATTCGTTTGTTGGCCAGGATGAATGGAGGCAGTATGGTGCACTGCACGCTTCCTCCTGGACAGGTATCGCGTGCTGGCATGCATCACACAGTCGAGGAGATCTGGTATGCTTTGCAGGGGGAGGGTGATGTGTGGTTATATAACCAACATGAGGAACACGAAGAACATATTGTTCCCACCACCTGTTTTACTCTTCCGGTGAAGACGCATTTTCAGGTGCGCAACACCGGCCTGGTCCCTCTGTGTTTTGTGATCACCACAATGCCATCCTGGCCAGGTGAGCAGGAATGGACGCGTGTGCCTGAGCATTGGTCAGCACAGTAATTGATGCTATCAGCGTTGATACAGGCTGTCTTTACCTGGCGAAGCGTTGAGCACTACGCGCTTTTGCTCGCGCCTCTTCTTCGATGCGGTTCTTTGGTGGTGCATTGGTTGTAAGTGAGTTTAATAGTGTAGTCTCAATTTCTGTTATCGCATCCACAGCGGCAAAGAACGCGGCTTCGTTGGCTTTTGATGGTGTGTTGAAGCCACTCACCTTACGCACAAACTGCAAGG
The DNA here is from genome assembly GCF_003967575.1 of Dictyobacter alpinus. Lineage (NCBI taxonomy): Bacteria > Bacillati > Chloroflexota > Ktedonobacteria > Ktedonobacterales > Dictyobacteraceae > Dictyobacter > Dictyobacter alpinus. The sequence continues at coordinate 961,863 of NZ_BIFT01000002.1, read as the reverse complement.
CGGCCGCGCGCATTTCATCGTCGGTTACCGGTGGCTCTAAATTATAGATTGTCTTGATATTTCTACACATGAAGCATTCTCCCTTGCTGTTATTATATTACGCATCTTTTGAAGATGGAAGCACTGGCTTGATATCTACTACTGGTGTACCATCTATAGCTTCGATTGGTCCTACCTTTAGTTTCGTACCGTCAATTTCTAGAACTGTTACCCGATGTAAGCCAAGGGGATTGGGACGATCAGGAGATCGTGTCGCAAAAACACCTGCCAGGGCAGTGTCTGGTCGTTACGAGGATATACTTTCAGGATATCACGTTGTGCCTGGTGAAACCAGGTGATCACGATTATGTCCTGCCCCACGGCAATACCATCAAGTCCACCGGAAACGGTTGAATGTACCTCAAGCCAGGCATCAGGCGCGCCTTCGTTGCCCTGTCTGGGGGCATTTTCACGCTTTGTGAGCGCTGAACGTAGAAAGCCCACTGGGGAAAGCAAATAGTCGATCTCTGGCATACGGTCCCTCCGAAATAGTTATGCAAAAGAAACGCATATTGTTTTCTTCTTTATGCTTGGAGGAAAAACGGAAGGACAGGTATATTTGATAGAAGGAGGAGTATCGAAAGAGTCGTGATCACTTGTCGGCGTTGACAACTGATCACGACTCGGAGGCGTTATGGTGCGACTGGTGTCGGTACTATGGTAGCCTGTGGTTTACTGCTGGTCGGAGCAAGGCGACGAGCCATGCTGCGATTGGCTGATTGCAGAGCGCGTACAAAGAGCCAGCCGGCAATCACGGCGACACTTGCCAGGGAAATCCACATAATAACTAGCGCGACCGCTGCATTGCTATTGCTGGTAAAGATCTGTCCGAATCCGGCCAGATAACTCTGACTGGCTGCTTCGACGGCGAAGACCTGCACGCTATAGTACAGGGTAGCGCCTAGAACCAGGAAGGCTGTTGCCCAGCGATAAGCGGCCACATCGTCGTCGACGCGCCGTGAGAGTTTGACTGCCAGTGCCAGGAGCAGACAGAGCGCTGCTAGCGGTCCGGTGATAGGAAGCGCGTTATTCACGACCAGGTTGGGAGCAAAGAAGACCCAGCTGAGCGCGAAGGTAAGTAACAGAACGGCGTCACGCATCAGCAGATAGGACATCCACCAGATATCGGCGCCCAGCCGGAGTCCACAGCGGCGTAGCGTGCGCAGCACATAGGGCCGTCCCAGGTGCAGCATCAGCGTCATTGTCCAGAGTACTGGCAGGAAGGCGACGATGGTCGCCACCAGCCACTGGGCTCCGCCCTGTACCAGAGCATTAGAAATCGCGTTGGTAACATCATCAGGTTTCATGGTAGTCCTCCTTTTACTTCTTTGCTGATGCGTCCGGTGTTTCAGTCGCGGCTTCGGCCAGGCCACCAGTTCTTAAGGTATAACCGGCTGCGATCGCTCCCATGATGGCAAGCAGAACAATGGTGACATAGCCTATCCCGATTGCCCAGGACGTGTTGCTACTGGTCACCAGGAATTTGCTGATGTCGCCTATTGTGCCGCTGGTAACGGCATTGGCCTGTACACCGATCACATAAGGCACGAAGTAGAAGAGTGCTCCCAGACCGAGCAGATACGTGGTCAGTCGGAAATCACGTAGATTGTGATCGGGATCTCCCATGAGTTTGATAAGTAAGACCGCGAAGAGACAGACCGCCGCCAGGCCGCCCGTGAGGGGAAGCTGATCGGTTGTAACGACATCTGGGAAGAGGAACATAAAGCTCATAATGACGCCGGAAATGATCAGGATATCGCGTAGCGCAATGTAAATGAGCCAGAGTAAATCAGCCCCCAGGCGCAGAGTAAAGCGGTCAATCATATCCAGAATATATGGTCGTCCCAGGTGGAGACCAAGGATAGCGAGCCAGATAATTGGCAAGGTAGCGGCCAGTGTTCCTTCCAGGAACTGCTCACCCCCTGCGTTGACGCCGTTGACGATGGCGGTAGTTAATTGATCGGGAGTCATCGAAACTTCTCCTCCTTGAAAAAGATATCGATAGAAGATATCCCTTTTCTAACGGCTGTCTGAGTAAGTACTCAAACAGCCCTCACGCTACGATTTGGCCAGTGTGCTGGTCGTTTTCTCTCCCTCAACGGGATCGTTAATGACATGGATGCTGGGACACAGATAGGCGAGGTCGCAGCGCAGGCAGCGCCCGGCCTCTTGTCTGGCCTGGTCCTCAGTCAAGCCTTTCGCAAACTCAAGTTTTCGATCATGGACTGCCTGCTTATTGCGCAGCGGCATTACTGCTCTGTGACTGAGACGCAGGTCCAATCTGATCTGGCCGTTTGCTGGGAGCGTTGATGCTGTCTGGAACTCGTCTGCGGGCAATTCGTCAATAGCCATGGGCGAGAGTTTACGCAGATAGGCATGAATAGAGCGGGCCGCTTTACGTCCATGGGCAGCGGCATGAATAATATCGGTTGGACCTGAGGTGACATCCCCTGCCGCGAACACCCCTGGTGCTCCAGTCGCTAGTGTCGTAGGATTGATGAGCAATCCACCCCAGGTGGTCACGCCCACGCTAGTACCATCAGGTAGGAATGAGGGATCAGGTGCCTCACCAATGGCTACCAGCACGGTATCAACTGCCAGATCGAACTCGGTTCCCAGTACAGGTTCAGGTTGGCGCCGTCCCTGTGCATCGGGTTCCGTGAGGCGCATGCGCTGACAACGCACGCCAGTGAGTTTACCGGTTGTACCTAGCAATTGAGCTGGTGCAACCAGTTCCTGGAGTTCAATACCTTCCTCATGGGCGGCACGTACCTCTTCAATTTGTGCCGGCATCTCAAGGCGGGTACGACGGTAGAGGATGGTAACATGTTCGGCGCCAGCCCGTAAAGCCGAGCGGGCGGCATCTAATGCCGTACTACCACCACCGACAACCGCGACCGTTCCCCTGAGCCTGGTATCCTCATTCAGGTTATACGCTTTCAGGAAGGTCGTGGCAGGAATGACCCCTTCCAGTCCCTGTTCACCTGGAATATTTAAGCGTTGGCTGCGCTGGGCTCCAACAGCTAGCAAGACGGAGTCAAATTCTTGCTGTAACTGTAAGAGGGAGATATCACGTCCGATCGCCATATTGAAGTGCATTTGCACTCCCAGTTCGCGCATGGCATCGATATCGCGATTTAATTCGGCACGTGGTAAGCGATACTCGGGGATACCGATGGCCATCATGCCGCCGGCGACAGGCATCGCGTCAAAGATCGTGACTGCATAGCCACGGCGGGCCAGATAATAGGCGGCGCTTAGTCCGGTCGGACCTGCGCCGACGATAGCTACCCGCTCCTCATAGTGCTGTGCCGGCGGTGGAATGACCCGTTTCTGGTTGGCAGCAGTATGGTCGCTGGCAAAGCGTTTCAGATCGCGAATAGCGATGGGTAGATCGAACTCACCGCGACGACAGGCATCTTCGCAGGGAGCCGTACACACGCGACCGCAGATAGCTGGAAACGGATTAGGCTCTGAGGCTACATGTAGTGCTTCCTCATAGCGTCCTTCGGCAATCAAGCTGACATAGAGGCCAGCATTGGTACCAACAGGACAGGCAGACTGACAGGGGGCACGCAAATCTTCTTTGCGTTCACCCAACCAGCTACGCCAGCTTTGCCAGGTAGCCTGCCGTTCAGCTACATGCCAGGCATGCCCTTCTCCCCATGGGGTATCGCCAGGCTCCTCAGGCGTCGCACGTGTATAAGCGTCCAGTGGTTGCCATCCCTGTTCAGGTGGCAGATAGGTAAGTGGACCTCGCTGGGCGTAGGGCACCTCCTTGATGCTGCTCTCGATCTCAATGGCATTGGTTGGACATTCTTGAACACAGACCTGGCAACCCACACATGCCGCCACCTGCACTGGTGCCATCATCATCCAGGCTCGTGTGGCCGACGCCCCCGGAATTGGACTCAACATGTCGTTCACCTGCCCCGGTTCGCCAGCGCCTGAAGGTCGTGTCATATCCAGGCAGCGTACCGGACACAGATCCATACAAATACCACAGTTAATACATGTTTGTTGATTAACATGAAAACGATAGGCCATGCCCACCTCCTCTTTGCCTCATCGCATCTCATCCCTGATGGACTGCGGGCGATGACAAGAAGCGTATATCAATATATGATCGCATAGATGGATCTTAACCTTGCCGTGTCTCAAAGAGGTCACAAAAAAAGTGCTTGTTCGTTACAAATTCATCACAATGCACTATCAAGCAAAATAGTTCGATTTATAATAGATTTCCATATTACGAACTGATTGCTAAGCGTTCAGACCTTCCTGGCGAAATCTCGATCTGGCCGTTGGGAGTGATATAATGGTGGTATATATGGCAGTTGTTGAATGCGGGCAAGAAGCATGATTGAGGATCGCTGATGTATGTATTGCGTGTGAAACATATTTATGATGTGGGCAATGATTATTATATGATCCATATTGAGGATCATGGTATTAATTCTCGCAATCGAGAAGTTCGCCAATCTGTAAAGGATGCATTTGCGAATCTGCGTAAAGCTATCAATGCCTATCGACTTCTTCCCGAGTATGCTCCATTTTATCCTACGGATGAGCGATATAGCGTCAAAGGTAATTATTGGTGTCTGCACAAACGCTTATTGCAGCATTTTGCCGGCTGGCTAGAGTTTTCTGCTCCACTTGATACATTGTTGCGAGAGGCCAGGCTGTATGCTGAAGAGCAGTACTATAGCTTTCAAGGCTCGCAACGTGTTTCCTCGATCGGCGTGGATACGGCATTGCGCTTCTTTGGCCTTGATCATACGGCAACACAAGAGGATTTGAAGCGGCAATATCGTTTGCTGGTGAAGCGTTATCATCCAGATACGGGTGGTGATGAAGCAAAGTTTAAGACTCTTCAGCATGCACATACGATTTTGAAAGCACACTTGAATTCTCGTTCTCTTGTTGGTTAGAGAGTGGATGACTCCCATCTCAATGGAGTAGTATGTTTTCTGCCAGCCTGGGGAGCGCAGGCGCCCCCCATTCGTGTATTATAACAGATAAAAAATATTCCAGGCAATGCCTGGAATATTTTTTATCTGTTATAATACATTGAGAGCATCAGTAGGCGATATGCCATATGTTGAGAGTATGAAGGTCATGAGAATATAACACTCTTATTAACAGGCAGTAAATACTGGGTATGGCTACCTGGTGATTGGTAGGCGTACCTGGAAGCGGGTCTCTCCGGGTCGAGATTCGACGCGCAGGTCTCCCTGGTGTTGTTGAACGACGATGCGATAACTGATATCGAGGCCCAGGCCAGTGCCTTTGCCCACTTTTTTGGTGGTGAAGAAGGGTTCGAAAATTTGTTTTTGAATCTCAACTGGAATGCCAGGGCCATTATCCTGGATTTCTACCAGGACCTGATCGTGGTCTCTAGCAGTATGAATCAGGATACGTCTGGCGTATTCGGGTAGTGGAGCGAGGGCATCGATGGCGTTATCAATCAGATTGGTCCAGACCTGATTCAGCTGGCTTCCATAGGCTGTAATTTTGGGGAGCGTTTGATCGTAGTTTCGATCGAGACTGATACTCTCCTTTTTGAGTTTATAGCTGAGAATGCGTATTGTATTCTCTAGCCCTTCATGGATGTCAACATCTTGCACCGGCATTTGATCCATATAGGAGTAGTCTTTGATCGCTTGTACCAGGGCTGAGATACGGGTTGAGCCACCATCGATTGTGTTGGTAATTTCTGCCGTCGAGAGTCTGGCACAGAGCCAGTCAAGGGCCAGGGGGAGAGCCTCTGAAGGCAGGTGTTCACTCAGGTCTTCCATGTCCTGTAAGGTAATGGCGGCATTGACAAAGGGAGGCGCAAGATTCCAGCCCTCGCTGATATCGTGTTCATCGAACCAGTTTTGTAATTCGTCTTCCCGATCGCTCCTGATCATTGGATCAAGGAGAGGCTGCTTCCCTGCACGTTGCAAGGTAGCATGACCAAATGTGAGCAGAAAGCTTTGACTGGCTTCATCGAGCACGCTACCAAGCTTCAATGTGCGCTCGTCTTGCTCGCTAAGAATCTCGCGTAGCTGTTCAGCGCTCCGGCGAATGGCGGCGGCCGGATTATTTAGTTCGTGTGCCAGGCCAGCCGAAATTTTGCCGAGGGCCGCCATTTTGTCCTGTTGTCGAATCATGGATTCGAAGTTATGGGTGCCGCCATAAATGCCTGCGAGTAGATGACCCAGTACAGGGACCCCAAGTTGCAGCATACCCTGTACATTTTCTTTTGAGAAACGTAAGACGCGGCTACGTTCCTGCGTACGAATGGCATAAGGACTCTGGACCAGGAGGTCGCCAATAGATGGCAACCATCCTCCCCAGATGCCTGGTTGATTAGAGGTTTCCGTAATCACCTCACGCCCATTATATTTGCGTATAAATTGGAGCTGTCCTGTCAGTAATACCCAGAATGCGTTTGCAGGTTCGTCGTCGCGAAGGATCGTCTTACCTTTCTCAAATATGACGATCTCAGCATGCTCGCTCACCCATTGCAACTGCTCCTGGTTGCACTCTTCAAAAAGAAATGTGTTTCCTAACTCTTCAATGAGAGCTGTATCCATACGTTTCCTCTTCCTATCTGAGACATAAAGACCTACACATTACTGAGATATTGATGTACAAACTGGACAGCGATAGCTCCCTCTCCAACACTTGAGGCTACACGCTTAATAGAACGGGAACGTGCATCCCCTGCGACAAATATCCCCGGAATATTGGTCTCCAGTAAATAGGGATTACGCTCCAGTGTCCAGCCCTTTGGACGCTTTCCATCGTGGATAAGGTCGGATCCAGATACGATAAAGCCCTGTGAATCACGCTCGATTATGCCATTGAGCCAATCGGTATGGGGCATGGCACCAATGAAGATAAAGAGGGCAGACATTGGAATGGTTTCACGTTCTCCCGTTTCACTATTTTCAATGACCAGCTGTTCCAGCCTTTCTGTGCCCTGTACTTCTTTTACCTGTGTGTGCGTACGAACGGTAATATTTGGTTGCCTCTCAATTTCGTTGATCAGATAGTATGACATGCTTTTGGTGAGTGATGAACCTCGTATCAGAATGGTGACTGAGCGAGCATAACGTGAGAAGTAGAGCGCCGCTTGTCCAGCTGAGTTGGCACCTCCAACAATCGTGATATCCTCGTCCTGGTAAGAGCGTGCTTCACTTAATGAGGCCCCATAGTAGACGCCCAGCCCTGTCAGTTGCTCAATGCCAGGTACATTCAGGGTGCGATAGGAGACGCCGGTAGCGATAACCAGTGCATGGCACGTGATCTCGGTGCCGTCCGCCAGGGTAATCACGCGGTAAGGATCTTCAATTCGTAGCTTGACCACCTCCTGGGGCGCAAGCATCTCGACGCCAAAGCGGAGTGCCTGAGATACCGCACGCCTTGAGAGATCCGCTCCAGAAAGGCCGGTTGGAAATCCCAGATAATTCTCGATACGTGAGCTTGTACCTGCCTGACCACCCGGTGCCTCCCGTTCGATCAAGACCGTAGAGAGACCTTCAGAGGCTCCATAGACTGCTGCCGCCAGTCCTGCTGGACCCCCACCGATAATAACCAGATCATAGAATGAGCGATCAGCCTGTGTGCGCCGTCCAATTTTTTCTGCAATCTGCACGGGCAGGGGATTTTCAAGCATCTGGCCATCTGGAAACAGTACCAGCGGCAACCTGGGGGTGGCAATGCCGCTGAGTTGCACCAGGCGCTGCCCCTCGGCATGTTCAAGATCAATCCACTGATAAGGGACACCATTACGCCCAAGAAAATCCTTGATGGCATGTGAATACGATGACCAGCGCTGCCCAACGACTCTGATCCCTCCAAATGGCGAGCGATTGTTGGCCTGCCAGTCGCTTAAAAGATCATCAATGACTGGATAGAGCAAGTCCTCAGGTGGATCCCAGGGTTTCATCAGATAGTAGTCCAGTTTAATATCGTTAATTGCCTGAATGGCAGCTGAAGAATCAGCGTACGCGGTCAGCAGGACGCGTTTGGCCGCGGGAAAGATGGCTTCAGCCTCTTTCAGAAATTCAATGCCATTCATCTTTGGCATGCGGTGATCTGAGAGGAAAAGGGCCACTACCTCCCCCCGGACTCCAATCTGTTGTAGCAGGGAGAGTCCCTCATGGCCTGAAATAGCTTTCATGACGCGATATTCTTTGCCGTATCTCCGCCGTACGTCGCGCTCAACCGCTTGTAATACTTCAGGTTCATCGTCGATCAGTATAATAATAGGTTTGGGCATGCGGCCCCTCCTTTGCGTGCTGTTAATTTGAGACATTGTAGTAATATGATATCTTCTATACTCTTCACGCTGTAAACAGCGGGATGGTGCTCTTTTCTACAAAAATTGTTATTCAACCCATAGCTCATAGTAATCATACCCGCTGGCAATCGTTTTGCAAAGTTCGTTACATTCTCCAGTCGCTTTGGGGGCAGCAGCGCGTTAGCAGGGGTCTCACGTAGAGTGATATAGTGATCAGGTACAGATTGTTTGGCCATTAAACAGTTTGATGGCGACCATCCCCTATGAGGAACGATGCAAGATTCAATACAGATCAGACCAGCACAGCCAGATGACGCTGAAATAGCAGCGCTGCTGCTTTTCTCTGCGTATACCCATACACAGGTCACCTATCCCCTGGAAGAAGACCAGGAGAGCGGGTTTATAGAACATTTAGAACACTTCTTCCGCCAGGACAACAATCGTTTTAGCTATCAGAATATCCGGCTCGCCGAAAAGAGCGACCAGGTAGTCGGGTTGGTTTTGAGCTTCGGGGGACGCGATGAGGAACGACTCAATGCCGTCGCTGGAAACTGGCTCGTACATGAGTCGGAGGACGATGAGTGGTATGTTGATGCGCTCGCTGTCCTCAAAGATTGGGGCCGCCAGGGAATTGGCACACGCCTGTTACAGGCTGCGGAGCAGCAAGCACGCCACCACCACTATGCTAAAATTGCCTTGCATGTCGCACAAGAGAATCAGCAGGCATTGGATATGTATGAGCATCTGCACTATGTTGTCACCCGGCAGACTACCCTTTATCAACGTCCCTATGTACGCATGGTAAAGACCGTAGCCAGCTAACAACAACGAAGCGAGAACCCCATGCCTCCCTGGATACTCAATCCAAGGAGGCATGGGCGTTATGTGCTGATTTGATGGGGCCAATATCCCTATTAGCTGTGAGCTACCGCTACCTGAGGGTTTCTGGCCGGCGCTGTTTTGATATACGCGATCAAGAAAAGTGTTCCTAGAAACACATCAACTATACCGATAAGCATACTGGGTGGGGAACGATGCAGAATGACAAGCAGGATGAATGCGACACCGGAAACTTTTTCCAGGACAGCCAGTAACATGAATGGTCGGTACCGCAATGGATCCTGTGCCAGTACCAGGAAGAGTATTTGCCATACACATGTTACACATACAAAACCATAATAATACTCCGGATGCGTAATAGCTGGTGGCTGTGTGGCATTAATGGTACTTTCTAACAGGAAGAAAGGTGCCATAAGGATAATGCCATAGATGCCCGCGATCAAGAACACTATTTTTGCAAATTTCATACTAGCCCTCTTAATGAAACATATCTACTTGTATTTTCATATGACTTCCTGTCATATGTCTGCATTTATTATACCTGGAAATAATGAATTTTGCCAGTCTTGGATCAGGCATTTGTAAGGGCATGAGTGTATTGGCGCAGCAGCGGTTCGCGAATGGCTGTTGCATCCAGCGTATTCGCGCCGAGAAACCTTACGAAGCGCGCAAATCCACGAGCCAATGCTTGCGCAAAGGCCTCATTATTGCCGAGAGCCTCATCCTCTAGCCATAAGCCCAGGATGACAAAGGTGTTGGTCGTACGGTCGAGTTTACTGTCGAAGCGCGCGACGAGCCGGTCGCCCCACAGAATTGGAAGCGTGTAGTAGCCGTACTTCCGTTGGTGCTCAGGCTTGTAGACCTCCCATATGTAGTTGAAATCAAATACTACTTTGGCTCGCCCGCGCGCGCTGACATGATCGAGCGGTGCAAGGAAGACGACCTCGTCAGTCGTGGTAGTCTCCAATGGCGTCCAGGCCTCTGGCACGCGTCCTGCGCTCAAATCGTGCAGCAGTGCGGCATCGCTCCCAAGCGCGTAGTGCACCATTTTCCAGCCTTCAATCTTCACCTCGATAATGTCACCATCGGCTAACATTGCCCCAAGCATCTTCTTTGCTGCGCTCGCTGGATCGCCACGCCGAAACGAATCACTTGTACGAACGATGCGCGACAGGCCGCCAAAGCTGATATCCTTTTTTAGTAAGAAGCGATCAGCCTCGTCTTCGCTGCTCTCGCGAAGAAGATGGGGGGGCGCGACCGTTTCGGTTAGTGCATAGACGCGCTCAAAACGCTCGCGGTGGTGCGTCATCACTTCACCAGTGCACCACAAATAATACAAAGCGAGCGCGCTATCTTTGCGGCCGCGATAACTTTGCGTTCGTGTGCGCGTCGCCATGGCAAAATCGCGGTTGCTCACCACGCCACGTTCGCGCAAGATGGCGCGCATTTCAATGATAGCCTCAGCATGCTCGATCGCGTGGCGCTGCAAGCCGTTATCGCGTTCGCGGCGCATGACTACACGCCAATATGGTAGCTCGTCCATCGCTCGAACGGCCAGCCAGTTCCCCCAATCGAAGAATTTGCGTTGCTGATACGTTACATCCTCCCACATGCCAGGCGTGTAATCGAGCACGCGACTGTGCAGCATAATATCCTGGCTGCGAGCAATGATTTGCAGCGGATCAAGTTGTACGTATTCCATCTCACGCATGGCCTGTTCTGTTCCTTCGATGCCTCGCCAGCGCCGCCCCGGCCATAAGCCCTGCTTGCCGAGGATGAAGCGACGGGCGATATCGATATCGATGGTTAGCATAGTGACCTCCTGTAGAGCCTTGCAAACAGGCCTATGTAAAATGTTGTGGAACCTCGTTCCATGATGCCTTTTTTCTTCTTTGAGAAAAGACTACCACCAAAAGCGGTCAAATTGGGTCCGCATTGCGAAGGGGCTTGGACAGGACTTTTTGTTTTACTACATAGAATTTCATGTGCGATTAATCATCTACTTTTAGTATGGAAGCAGACAGTGTAATGGATAGTTGTATCCATTCGATGTAGTGTACAATCCATAGAAAGAGTTTTTCTCGTATGAACATGGCCCATATACATCTTCTCGTGAATCATTTTCCAATTCTTGGTTCAATTTTTGTGAGTATTTTGTTTTTGGTGGCGATGATTTTTAAAAATGCCTTTCTACAAAAAGTCTCGCTCTGGTTTCTGGTTTTCGTCGCGCTTTTCACTGCAGTGGCGTATTTCTCTGGCGACGGCGCAAAAAATATTGCAGAAAATGTGTCGCATGTATCGGATTCGCTGGTGCATGATCATGAATCGATGGCACGTATTGGTTTGATCCTGATGTTTTTTACCGGTGCGATTGCTCTGTTTGGTGGTGTCTTCTATAGCCGTAAGCCGACTCTCCCTCTCTACTTGCAGATTGCGGTGATGGCTATTCTGGTTGTCAATGTAGTGATATTTATCTATATAGGTTACCTGGGTGGCTTGATCAGCCATCCTGAGATTCGTTCCTTCTTCCACGCACCAACAATTTATGGGTTTCTTTCTTAAGCAGGTGATAACGCACAAATCAGTAGAAGCACTATGCTAGAAAGGCTCCCATATACATGAGAGCCTTTCTGCACGTTTGTGTGTGGTCAAGTCAGTACACTGCTGGTGTGTTATTCATGGAGCGTTACCTCGGACAACTCGGGCAGCGGTTCTGCTGAATGCAGACCGCTGGACGCCATGGCGGAAGAAGGCAGCGCGACGTGAGAGGATCTCAATACGAATAGGGCGAGTAGACTGACACCAACGACAATACTTCCTCCAAGGAGAAAGGTTCTATGAGGCAACAGCCAGGAGCCGGCAAGGACCACAGTGAGTGAGCCGACAATGCTACCGAGCGCACCAACCGCTTCCTTGATGCCGATCAGGCTTGAACGATGCTGAGGTGTAGTGCGGTTTAAGTAGTAGGCGCTGAGTAGAGGTCTTACCATGCCTCCTCCGATTCCTGAGAAGAGAGATAGGAAGAACAAGGAGGTAAATTGACGCACAAACAACAACGAAAAAATCAGAAATGCATTGCTCAGCAAGCCAATAACGATTGTCACACGTTTGTTGGCGCTATCTCCCCACAGGCTCAGGATGAGCAGTCCCAATAACATGGCCAGTCCATGGGTACTCATAAGTAAACCAAATTGGACCGGGGTGAAGTTTAAAACTTTGTAGAGATATAACGCTTTCTGTGGTTCAACGAACGCGTGTCCAAATGCCAGAATAAAATCGAGCACCAGCAAACCTATCAGGAAGGAGAGCGGTAACAGTAGAGACATGAGGGCGGACTTTGAACATCTCAGTGTCAACTTCCTATGCCGGCGAACTTTCTGTAGATTGGAAGTTTTGGGGAGGCGTGTTCCAATCAGACAGAGCACGACCAGGTTTAAGAGTGCGGACAGGCTAAAAGCAACCATGCTTCCCCAATGAACCAGGAGGAAACCTCCAATAATCGGACCAAAGGTTAAGCCACCAGCCTGTCCGGCCATCAGCAGACTGATACGATGCGTCCGATGTTGCCGGGGAACCGCGTCTGCGAATATTCCCAGCATTGCGGGCATGATCCCTACGCTCACAATAGCCTGAAAAAGTCGTATGCAGATATAGACAGTGACCGAATGAGCAAAGAGATAGCCTATATCCGCGATCATTAACCCAACAAAGCCGAGGAAGAGAAATGGACGCTTGCCATAAAGATCCTCTAACTCGCCAATGAAAGGCGCCAGTAGCAGGAGTGCAATATGGGGAACCATAGACATGAAGCTGAGGCTTCTCAGGCCGGATGAGGTCTCCTTGAATAGATGGGCGAAGATGGGGGATACTATGCCCATACTGGTGGACATGAGCAGGCCACAAAGTGTGAAGATGACTACGACGGATCGAGCCTGATCTGACGTTGTAACTAGTTTCGGCTTGATAAAGGCATTCACGCTAATTTTCTGCCTGGATATATTTCCTGGCGTTTTCTTCATTCTTTTCTTCCTTATTCACTTCAAAACCACCACATACGCCCATGATACTCCTAAGGAAGATAGATGCGTGTGAAATAGTGAATGCAACCTCCTGATCTTTTCAAAGATTGGAGATGGTCCATGATAGTGTTGGTTTCCCACTCTCACCGAGGAGCGTGCAGCCAGCCGCACTCGGGCCCTGAAGGGCCCATGCTTCGTTTCTATGTGGTTTCAAAAACTGAGCATTGCTCAGTTTTTGAAACCACATAGAAAACCGCTGGAGCGCCAAAGGCGCGAAAACAACACTCAGTGGACATGGATTTCATGGAAATCTGATACGCACTTAGTGGTTATCCGGCCTGTGATCTTCTGGGGGTGTCGGAGGCTGTGGGGATTTCCTGTGATCTTTATGGTTACGGGAGCGTTGCTGCTGTGTATAATAGATTTCTTTGAAGTCTGCTGGAGCCATAGGGGACTGTACCATCTTTCTGGCAAGGTGGTTGATTGATGATAGTTCATACTCGATTTCAGGGTTGGCAGCGGCATAGGGGCTCATGGCAGCCGACGCTCTCTGGAGATTCTGTTGGGCGCCAACATAATCTCCACGATTGTTACTGACTACCGCTTCGCGACGGGCACGATCGGCTTCGTGTTGCGCGATCAGCGTCATGACGTGTGGATCGTGGGACTCACCTTCACAGGCACTCTTGCTGGCATAAGAGAAACGCAATTCCTGCCAATCGCTGGCGTGCTCAGTGTTATCTGAGCGCCACAGCAGGCGTGCACGGATGATCTGCGGTTCTGATTCCTCCTGTTGATCTGGGAAGGTAAAGCGTACAACAATAGGACGTTCCTCACTATGTTGTAGATCGCCGATGGAAATGATGCGGCGCAGAGGATTGTCCCTGTCCGACTTGAGCCAGTAAGGACTAATCAGATCCAGCTCTGTTCCCTGGGATGTTTCAACCTCCAGGCGGACCTGCATGGCGGCAACCGAGAGGAGATCACCCAGCTCGCCTACGAAGGTATGAATGATTTCCTCTGGTGAGCGTAGATGATGGAATTGTCCACCGCCAGCAACTGCCATTGGCCCGAGGAGGAGTTCGTCGTAATCGGTGCCGATCCCAAAGGTGCTGGTGGAGATAGCGCTCTGCTCGCGCATCGAAGCCGACTGACTGGCGATCTGTTCAGGATCGACAATGCCGACGTTAGCCAGGCCATCGGTGAGGAGGAAGCAACGCTTCAATGCCTGCGTGGCAACCTCAGACTCTGTATCGGCAAGGCTCTGGCAGCCGGTCAACCAGCCTTGATGCAAGGCGGTAGAGGCACGTGCTTGTAGTGGAGTGAGCTTCTCGCGTAGCTGGCTTTTAAGTTGTGGTGTGACTCTCGCCGGGGATTGGATTGTCTCGATCTGATCATCGAAGGCGACCAGGGATAGCGTGTCGCGTGCCGTTAAGTGGTCCAGCACTGAGAAGACAGCCTGTTTGGCTGTTTGTAGCTTTGTCCCATGCATGGAACCACTACGATCCAATACCAGGGCCAGTTCCAATGGCAGGCGCTTATATTCTGCCGCTGCTGCTGCTGTATCATGATTGACATGGGCGAAGAAGACAATGTAACGACTCTTATCTGTCGCATGGATAAGGGACTGTTCAGGGCTTGCCGTAAGATCAACCTTTATCGCCGAGGGAGTCTGTGAGTCCTTGTTCTGCTCATAATCCATGTTGGGCTCTCCTTGCTCTATGATTATACACGCATTTACATGTATATAGACGCCAGAGAGCGCGTATTTTTCCTGTTTGCTCTGTACTTCTGCAGGTTGGTCGATGCCTGCGACATTGACCGGACCGAGCTGCAGAGGTACAGAGTAACCTATAATGCGAGCTGAAGGGGAAGAACCTATTTTTCGTCGAACGAAAAGTGTGGGTTTTCCACAATGCCGAGTGTATTGCCGAACGGATCAATGACTGAGCCGATACGGATGCCATCGCCAACATCTTCTATCGGCTCATGTTCTTTTGCACCCTGATCAATAAGGTGCTTCCAGGCTTCATCAGCATTAGCGACTCCCCAATAGGCGGTGGGACCTGACGTACCTGGTTTAGTTGTTGGGCTCAGGCCTAACTCAAATCCACCGACATTAAAGCCAACATAAAATGGCTGGTCAAAATAGGGTTGGATGCCGAGGATCGAACTATACCATACCTTTGCTTTCTCGATATCTTCCACACCATAGACGACTGTTCTTAAACCTTGAAACATTGCGCTGTCCTTTCTTTTCCTTACAGATGGAATACTCTTCTTCTGAGGACGAGTATAGGATAGAATATGGCAAGAATCGGTCCTATTTGAAAGCCAATATTTGCATAGCCGAAAGAAAGAATATTTGTGTTATGTACTCACCTGTTTCCCGCCTACTGATAGTGCTCAATCTATTACAGGCGCGCTCAAGTATTACTGCTAAAGAGCTAGCCGAGCGCTTAGAGGTCAACACGCGTAGTGTGCGGCGCTACATCATCATGCTCCAGGATCTCGGTATTCCTGTTGAGACGGAGCGTGGACGCTATGGAGGCTATCGACTTCGACCTGGCTTCAAGCTTCCTCCTTTGATGTGGACAGAAGAGGAAGCGGTGGCTGTGACATTGGGTTTACAGGCGGTAAAGCTGCTTGGATCAGGTTCATCTCAACCTGGTGTGGCAAGTGCCCTGGCAAAAGTAGAACGTGTCCTTCCTCGCAATATTTTGGAACAGGTTCAGGCTATTCAGGATATGGTGGTTCTACAGCCGGAGGCCGCTTCAGATCAGGTCAGTAGTCGGTGGGTGAGCCTATTGAGTATGGCAGCTTATCGAGGACAACGCAGCCGGATTACCTATCAAGCCAAAGATGATCAGCAGACAGAGCGTGTATTGGATTGTTATAGTGTGATCTATCTCCAAAAGCATTGGTACGCCATTGGCTACTGTCACCTGCGCCAGGACATTCGTCTGTTTCGATTGGATCGGATACGCAACGTTGAACGTTGTGAGGAGTATTTTACACGTCCCAACACCTTTGATGCGCTGGCTTATGCCCTGCAAACGATTGCTGCTATGCCCTCGCGCTGGCTGGCTGAGGTATTGCTTGAAACAACGCTTGAGCAGATTTCCTGGGCTGTTCCACCAACCTTTGCCACGCTTGAAGAGAGATCTGATGGGATTCTGTTACGTGCCTATGATGATGATCTCGACCATCTGGCACGTTTCCTTGTACATCTTGGTTGCCCTTTTCTGGTAATGCAACCGCCAGAATTACTCGAAGCCATGCAACGACTGGGAGAGAAGATTACTGCCATGGTCGTACAGGCACAGCATTATCAGATGCATCACAAACTTCCATAAGGTGCGCAAATTTTAGCACTGACAGTTCACGTCTGCGGCTACCCGCTTATGTGGTACGAAACGAACAGGGAGAGACGAGCGCCTCTCCCTGTTCGTTTTCTCAAAAATGTGCGTCTGTGGAAAACAGACACATAGCCTTAGTTACTGGCAACCGCAACATCATCGACATAGAAGGAGGTAGGATTTTTGCTGCCATTGGTGGCTGCAAAGGTGATTTCTACCGTCTGACCTTTGTATGAACTCAGATCAAACGATGATTTTTGCCAGGTGCCAGTTGCGCTGCCATCACTCAGTTTTTGTGGTGTACTGAGGACTGTTCCGCTCGTATTCCGAACTTGAATAGACATAAAATCAAAGGAATGCGTCGTTTCAGTCGTGGAGACATACCAGTAATAGCTCAGGTTAGCAGAGGTACTGCTGTCAGGTATCGTTACTTTCTGATAGATGGTATCCTGGCAATTGTTATAGCCACAGAGATAGGCACTGGCAGAGCCTGTATGAGGATTTGAAGTATCTATGATCTCATATCCTCCGCTTGAGCTCTCTACCCAGGGAGAACTCCCATTTTCAAAGCCACCATTTTGCAGCAAGTTGCCGGTTGGTGTGGGTGTCACGGTGGGCAGAGGCGTTGGAGTGCTGGTAGGACCGGTGGTAGGTGTAGGTGTTGGTGCAGGTCCAGAGCTACCAGATGCCAACCATTCGGTGCCGTTGGGGAAAAGAATATTATCCTGGGCGGCAGGATCATTCCAACCATTGTAGCAGGTATTACCAGAGGCACAGGTACCATCATCAATGGCTGAACTATCACCCATAGCCAGGACACGACCTCCACCATAGGTACTGCCAGAAAAGAACGCTCCAGTGGTGCCTGTATTTGAAGCGCTGGCACGATAAATAATACCATGAGCAGCCGCGTTATCGCTTGGATGCAATGTTTCAGTCGTACCATTACGAATGATACTTCCCTGGGCCGTCCCAAATGGTCCATTTAAGAGCGGATCTCCACCAGGTTTATCATTGCCAGGATTTTCTGAAGCAATGTTCAGTGCATCAAACTGGATACCAAACACATCATTTTTGACGCCATTGTTGTTCATAAGATCATTGAAAATCTTCAGCGAGTCAGAACCATCGTTGTTGCGATCACTACCAGTATGGTCAGCAATCATAAACAAGCCACCGCCATTACTGACAAAGTTCAGAATAGCGGTTTTCTCACTACTGGTGAAGAGGGTATTTGGCTCAGGAATGACAAAGGCATTAAAATGGCTGAGATCTTGAGCATTGCTGTTATTACCATAGGTAATGGTGCTGGTATTGGTTTTGAGACTATAGCGGCCTGTTTTTTGTAGTGCCACGCCCCAGGCGCTTATGCCACCGGTCCAATCTGTTTCAGACTGAGGATGAGCATTCTGGGCCAATGGATCAGGTTGACTGGTGCTGATGACCCAGTCGGCATTGCCGGCTGTTTCAGCATGAGCGTTATCAAAGAGCACATTGTATGTGGCTGAGGCATGGGCGGTATGCTGGGTTGATGATTGTGGCGCAAATAAGATGGCACCCAGGCTAAAAAGAAAAACACAGAGGGTAATGAAGAGTATGCGTAGACGGACATGTGGTTGCGACATAGCATCCTTTCCTTTTCGCAGTCATGTTGAACCTATAGCATGCCGGCACATAAATTTCTTTTCATTGTTATGTGCTACATGCGAGTGGTTCAATGCTTCTTATTCCTGCTGTTGGCGGCAGACAGGAGGTACGACACGAAGATTGGTGACGAGCAAGAAAAAATATCTGGCATGCTTTATAGCAGCAGAGGCCATAAAAAATCTTCTAGTAAGAGTATAAATGATATGAGCGAAAAAAGCGCGGTTTCAAAGATAAAATTTTGAATGGTTATCCAATTTAGTTAGCGTTATATGCCGATGGTGTTTTTGACGCTTCGCATCCATGGCGCTCGATTTTTTGTGTATGAGGAGATCAAACGGTTGTAACCAGCCTCTGATCTCTTTATACACAGAGTTTAAATATTTGACGATTTTTTAAGCAAGTTGTGGAATCAGGGTACTGAGTTGTTGCATGAAGTGAAGTTGCTGTTCTATGGGGGTATCGAGTTGCCCTGGATCAAAAATAATCTGGTCCACGCCTAAATCCTGCATGTGGAAAATATCTCCGGTAATCTTCTCAAAAGAACCGGTGAGGGGCAACTCTTTTCCAGGAACATTAACGGCGCGGATAATGATTTGAAGTCTGGCTGCATTGCGACCGGCCTGTTGGGCAATGCTACGGAAGCCAGGGATAGCCTGCTCTGAAATCTCCCAGGGCATATTACCAGGCATGACCCCATCCGCAATCAAGGCGGCACGTTGGAGTGCGGCAGGGACAAATGCACCTAAAATAATAGGAATCCCCTCAGGATTCAAGGGTTTTGGGCCAATCTCAGATTCAGCGATGGTATAGAAGCGGCCCTTAAAGCTAACAGGATTTGCGCCCCAGATGGCACGCAATGCCTGTACATACTCTTCGAAGCCGGCTCCACGACGTTTCATGGGAACACCAGTCGTCTCAAATTCATCTGGCATCCATCCCTGTCCAAGTCCGGCGATGGCACGCCCACCGCTGAGTTGATCGAGCGTTGCAAAGCGTTTGGCCAGCACAACGGGGGGATGAAATAATGCATTGACAATACCTGTGCCCAATTTGACACGTTCCGTTTTTGCAGCCACATAGGTCAGTGTCTCCAGCGGATCATAGCAGGTTCCATAGAGATGTGATTGCAGCATAGGTTCACCGCCTAAGACTCCGGGAATGGGGCGAGTGGGACGGAGAAGGTGTTCATACGTCCAGACAGAATCGAAGCCTAAGCGCTCAGCTTCTTGTGCGATGAGAACAATATTGTGAGGAGAGACGCTATGGCCGCCGTGTGGTAATCCAAATCCTAGTTTCAAGGGTAGATCCTTTCACAAAAAGCAGGAACTGTACCTGATCTACTATATCATACCAGCCGTCTTTTGCCCATCTCTTTGCAAGCATGCAACGCTCCCAATCCACCAGCGACATGAAGAAAGGCTACCTTTCCGGCGGCCCTTTTTAAACTTGACTTGACTTTTGGATCCACGATACAATATCTTGCATGTAGAGTATCTCGACTGTCCGACTCTGACGTCGCATGGTGGGATTCTGCGCTTCAAATCTTACCACAAACGCAAAACCATCACTTCCTATACCAGATAGCGATGGACTGTGGGAAAACGGCCTGGGATAGTGTTGGCGGATAATGTGAGGTAGAATAGGTTCCAAGGAATGTGGCATGACAAATATTCGTGATGATAGGTTGCCTTTACCTTTGTCCGGGCGTGTCATGACTTCACGTGAGCTGGCTCACTGGGGCCCACTGGCCCTTGATGAGCAATATCAAGCTCCCGGTGAATGTGGCAGTGCGCATGGACAGGCAGAACATGTGGTCATTGTCCAATTGCAGGACATGCCACGGTGTCAACAGCAGTGGGCTGGTCGCCTACAAGATCACGCGCAACTGCATGGTACTTTCTCCATTATTCCAGCTTATATGACCCACCACTGGCGCTGGTTCGGCAACGCTCATGATCTTCATCTCAGTTTTGCCCCTTCCTTCTTCGCCGAATTAGCGCAGCGCACCTGGACGTTTGACGCAGCTCGTGTCGAGTTACGTGATGATTGCTATGATTTTCGTGATCCCTTCCTGTGGCGGCTGGTCTCTGCATTGCGGATGGAGGTCTTTTTGACAAATATCCATGGCTCGCTCTATGTCAGTGAACTAAGCGATCATGTTGCCACTCATCTTCTGCGTTATCATTCTACTCTTGCTGAGCAGGTAAAACGACGGCTATCACCGCATGTGGGACAACTCTCATTTGCGCAACTACGCACTGTTGTTGAATATATCGAAACCCATCTTACAGAGTCCTTGTCTCTTGATACCCTGGCTGCCACAGTTGGGGTGGACCGCTACTGGTTTAGCAAGCAATTTCATCGTTCGACAGGGATGCCTCCTTATCAGTATGTGATCTTTCAGCGCATTGAGCGCGCGAAGCGATTGTTGATGCACAGCACACATACTCCTGCGGAAGTTGCCCAACTCGTGGGTTTCGCTGATCAGGCTCATCTCACACGCCTGTTCCGCCGATATGTGGGAATTACCCCGGGCGCCTTCACAAAGTCTCATCGGTACTTTCCTTGAGCGATCCTTAACACGCCAAGAATCTTCAAGACATTCTCTCTCTTTCTTGCTATTTTAGAAGAGAGCGAGCATTCGTATGAGGATTGTCCTCTCTCGCCGTCCACAGAACATTGTGCATCAATTCAATCATGATATGTATGGATAGGAGAAAAAGTATGGCTTCTTCAGCACAGAATCAGGCCAGTGACGTTGCCCGTGCCTACTTCGAGGCCCAAAATCGGCACAATACCGAGTGGCTTATGCAATTGTTTGGATCGAGTGGGACCTTTCAAGATCCGACCATGTCTGCTCCCATTTCTGGTGAGAAGTTACAGCAAGCATTTGCAGCTGGTTTTGTGTCCTTTCCCGATATGACGTTTGAGGTTCTTGATCTCTTCGATGATGGCGCCGATCGTGTTGCCGTTCAATGGCGATGGCGTGCCACCAATACGGGACCGTTGGGTGATGCCCCTCCCACGGGACAGGCGATAGATATTGCTGGCATGGATCTGCTCGTCATCTCTGAAGGAACGATCCAATCGGCTCGCGCCTACTTTGATCTGGCTGCCATGACCAATCAACTTTCAGGAAAAGCCTGAAATTACTCTCTTTCTGGGGGCAGGGAAGAGGCACGGCATATGATTGTTTTGTGCCTCTTCCCTGCCCCTTTCTCATGGAACCTCGTTGAAGACATTCTTCCTTTTCTCACGTACCTGGTAGGCTACTATTTCAGTAGCATGCTTTTCACTTGCTGGCCGTTCACAGTGAATAATCTCTAACAGAATGGTCTTCCTGACGTAATATAATAAGAGGGAGGTGAGCCAGAGGGCTGTTAGCCCTCCGGTTTACCTATTTGTAAGAGATTGGTCTGGATGTTGCAAGCTTGTGAGATAAGGGGGAAAGTATGAAACCGGTCGTATTTGGCATTATTGGTGGAGGTTGGCGGACACAGTTTTTTTTGCGCGTGGCGAGAGAGTTGCCTGAACATTTTCGTGTGAGTGGAGTCGTTGTGCGCGATAGTGAGAAGGGACAACGTATGGAGGCTGAGTGGGATGTTGCCACCTATCGAACACTCGATGCCTTGCTCAATGCGGGTCAGGTCGACTTTATGGTTGTTTCCGTTCCATGGTCTGTTACTCCTCCGATGTTACATGCCCTGGCTGAGCGAGGAGTGCCCGTGTTGGCAGAGACACCACCTGCGCCTGATCTTGAAGGCTTGCAGGCACTGCATACGCTTACTGAACAGGGAGCAAAGATTCAGGTCGCAGAACAATATCAGTTTCAACCGATGCATGCTGCCAGACGGACGGTCGCTTCCTCTGGCAAACTGGGGACGGTTACGCAGGTGCGCCTCTCTGTGGCCCATGGCTACCATGGTGTTAGCCTGCTACGTATGCTGCTTGGTGTTACCGATGCGTTACCTACGATTAGCGCCTATACTTTTACCGCGCCACTGATAGATGGTCCAGACCGAGACCTTAAGCTTGAACAGCAACAGGTTATACAGGCAACATATACAACGGCGTTGCTAGATTTTGGCGAGAAACTGGGAGTCTATGACTTCTGTGGATCTCAGTATTTCTCCTGGATCCTCTCACCACAATTTCTGGTGCGAGGTGAGCGGGGAGAAATTCATGACACAACTGTGCGCTACCTCGAAGATGTGCATACACCCATTACCTATGAATTAATCCGGCAGGACACGGGGCAGAATGGAAATCTGGAAGGATTGTATCATAAAGGCATCCTTGGTGGGGCCCAGTGGCTTTACCGCAATCCTTTCCCACATGCGCGCTTGAGTGATGACGAGATTGCTGTGGCGACCTGTCTCGACAAGATGGCACAGTATGTGGCAGGCGGACCCGCTTTCTATACGCTGGCTGAGGCTTCGCAGGATCATTATCTAAGTATCTTAATCAATCAGGCTGCTCAGACAAAGCAACCGGTGCAGGCGCAGCCACAGGTGTGGATGTCAAGCCTCTAGGACTGAGCCAGTCAGCGCTGTTAGTCATTCACCGCGTTTGCTTTGTAGATGATATTGGAGCAAGGGATTTCGTTTTGGATGAAAGCTTTGAAGTATCGAAAATTGCCGAGGGCGCGTAAATCAATCCTGGAATATTTTTAACTCCCATTGTGGTTTTCCTTTATATCAGGAAATTCTTATATCACGTCTTAACCAATGGGAGATCTTGTCTTATGGTATCTATTCCACGATTAGATGCGCACATGCTTAAATTTTCGCAAGTATGTGTGCTTGTCTTGACTGCACTCAGCTTTCTTTTTAATGCGCCAATCCTGGTTCTGATTACGGGTCTGGCACTGGCCCTTAGTGCCCTTGTGCCTGCGGCTAGCCCTTTCAGATTTATCTATCGGCAGATTTTGGTTCGTGCAGGCTGGCTCAAGCCTCGCATTGTTGAAGATGATCCAGCGCCCCATCGTTTTGCTCAGGGGATTGGCGCTACGTTTCTATTGGTTGCGAGTATCGTGTTTTTCTTGTTCCATGCTGCAACCCTGGGTTGGATTTTGACAATCCTGGTCTTTATATTGGCCGCAATCAATGTTTTTGTGGGCTTCTGCGCTGGTTGTTTTGTCTATTACTATCTTGGACGCTGGGGATTACTGCCGCGTGTGCGTTACGAGGGTGGCTTTCATTGGAGGGGTATCTAAGATATGACCGATTTTACCCTCCGGCTCATGGTTTTGCTCGCGATCTGTCTGTTCGGAAGTGTCGCTATTTTGATTGGTCGTCGCATCGTTGCACGCCGTCGTCGACAAGCCATGGCAGCCGCACCATTTATTGTGCCTTCCTCTTCCCAGGCTGAGACGACGCATCCAGTACGTATTTTAGCCTTTAGCAGTGACGATTGCCGTCAGTGCCATACGTTGCAGCAACCCGCTCTGGATCGCTTATTGAAGCAATATGGTGAGCAGGTTGCTGTGGTTACTGTTGATGCTGTGAGCCGGCATGATCTTACTGAACGCTACAAAGTTCTGACCGTACCTACGACGGTTGTACTTGATACCCACGGGAATGCACATGCTGTCAATTATGGTTTTGCGAACACGCAACGCTTGCAAGAGCAGGTCGATACCGTGTTAAGTCTTGCTGTTTCATAAAGGTTTGAATGAAAACAGACTAACTGGAACCATCCCAGAAACGGTCAGCCAGGGACTTAAAGCTCCTGGCGCGTGGGACGAAACAGAAGCTCGTTAATGTCCACTTCTTCTGGCTGGCTCATGGCGAAGACGACGGCTTGCGCGAATGATTCGGCTGGAATTGCCACGTCCTCATAGAGTTTTCGGACGTTTTCGGCGATATCCGGCTCTGTTACGCTGCCGGGCAGTTCCGTGGCGATCGCGCCCGGTGAAATCACTGTTGTGCGTATGTTGTAGGGCTTTACTTCCTGGCGTAGTCCTTCGGATATGACCAGCACAGCGGCCTTCGTCGCCGCATAGACGGCGCTGCCGGGGCGAACCTTATGACCCGCGACCGAGGAAACGTTGATGATCTGTCCTGCTTTCTGCTGTTTCATATATGGTAGCGCGGCGGCAATGCCATAGAGCATCCCCTTCATGTTCACGTCGATCGTCCGGTTCCAGTCGTCGATCTTGAGTCGCTCAAGGGGCGAGTGCGGCATCAGCCCGGCATTGTTGATGATGACATCAATACGCCCGTAAGTCTGCACGGCGGCATAGACCAGATGCTTTACCTGCTCGGCGTCAGTCACGCTTTTCCTTCGATGTTTTTACTCATGTGATTGCAACCCTTTTACTTGATTTGCTTTTTCTGGACATTCTTTTGTTACGATCAGGCCTGGTATTGTTCGTCACTGACTTTTTCCATCCAGGTGACCGTCTTGCCGTCAAGCTGTTCCTGAATGGCAATGTGCGTCATGGCCGTGGTTGCCGTGGCACCGTGCCAGTGTTTCTCACCTGGCGCGAACCAGATCACGTCACCCGGCCGAATGTCCTCGATCGGACCTCCCCAGCGTTGCGCCCGACCGTAGCCAGCCGTCACGATCAGAGTCTGACCCAGTGGATGGGTATGCCACGCTGTTCGCGCGCCAGGCTCGAATGTAACACTGGCACCGCGCCCCCGTGCTGGATCAGGTGCCTCGAACAAGGGATCAACGCGCACCGCGCCGGTAAAATACTCGGCTGGCCCTTTGCCAGACGGGGATGAGCCACTTCTTTTGATATCCATGTGTAGTATTCCTCCAGATTATTTACACTAGCAGAGAGGTATGTACTCTGTCTCACCAGTATTATAGCCATCCTCCCTGACAAGCTGATAGAATAATTCTCGCAAATGATTGCGTAATGCTGCAAACTTTTGAGATGAGAAGGTCATCATCGCCTCAAAAGGCGCCCACTTTTTTTCCTCAAAAAAGGTGGGTTGTGGAAAATTTGCACATGGCGCTCAGGAGAAAGTTTCCATGATATCTCTAATAGTTCAGGACCTAGCAGGTTTCTTTTTGATCTGGTAGCCGAACCAACTGCGGTGGATGATACCAAGTAAAAGCCCCATAAACAGAACAGCCCAGAAGATGGAACCCAGGTCGGTATCTCGTAGGAAATAATTGCGATGAATAAACACATTGTAGACGCATGCGCTCAGTAAAAGAAGAAATAAGAGCGTTTGTACAAAGACTTCGCGCAAGTAGATGCCCGCCTCCTGCGTTTTTCTCGTGACTTTATAGGCAGGTTTTTTATTTGGTCCGTAGGTAAGGGCGAGAAAACAGGACTTCATAAACACAAAAATCATCCCAAACCACATTTGTCGTGCGCGCCAGTTTTCTTCAAATGTCGTGGAGCCGTTGATAATAGTAAGTAGGAGTTCAATACTTGCTGCATAGAGCCAAAAGTGAAGCATGTAATCCAGGTTGTTTGTAGTAAATGGATAAATGCCTGTAAATAAGCTAATAACTGGAGTAAACAAAAAAATGCAGAGTGGTATACTAAAGAGATAAAATAAGCCCAACTCTGTAAATTGCATTCTTTGTTTGAATGACAATCCTTTTACAAACCAGGGATTTTTCCAGAGAAAGATGCGCACTGTATCAAGAGCCCAGGTTCCCAATTGCTTATAGACATTAGGAATATCCTCTGGCGATGTTTGTCCAACTGCTCCTACTACGGGGAGATAGGCATTTTTAAAGCCATGTTGCATGGCCACATAGCCGGAATAGAGGTCTTCTACCAGGTTCCAGGTTGGGAATCCCCCGATTTCCTCAAGTTTCTTTCTGCGCCAGACCAGGCCACTCCCACAAGGGAACACAGCATTGGCTGCATTACGTGAAAGCATCACACCGCGATAGAAAAAGGATTGTCGATTACCAAAGGGATCTCCTTTACTGACAAGTGTATCTTTAATCGTCTGCACATATGCTACATCTTTGTTGCGATGCAGATGTCCAATTGTGTAACGGAGAAATTGTGGTGAGCCGATCACATCATCCGCGTCTCTTGTCTCGATAAAGGCAATTTCGGGATGATTCTGGATGATATAAGCCAGCATTGAATTAAGGTTACCATCTTTGGCGCTTCCCTTGCGTTCCGGATTTCCTTTGCGCGGTGGTTCATGGTACACAACTTGCGTCATAGGATAATTATGTTGGATCGTCTGTACCATCTCCTTCATGGCGGGTCGATGGCTATCATCACCAACAATAATCAAGAGTTTGTGTTGTGGCCAATCCTGACTGAGGACACTCTCAATCGTTGTCTGCACCATATCAGGTGTTTCACCATAGGTAGGAATACAGACCGCCACCTTTGGTTCTTGTTTTTGTGGCATCTGAATTAATGGATAGACGATGCGTGTCCAGTTATTATAAATGCTGAGTACCACGATCACTGTCAGATAACACATGCTTAAGAAGAAAGGAATAGATAGCCAGAGCGCATTTTTGTTGAGCACCTGAAGTAGCCAGGGAAAATAGAATGCGGCGACTAGAATAAAGATAATTCCAGTTAAGCGTAATCGAACATTACTAACCTTTTTATTGCCGCTGGCAAGTCCCTGGACGGCTGAAGCCGGAACGGTTGCGAACTTATCCAATCTCGATGAACCCATCAGGGCAGGAATGCTTTGCGTTGCGAGCTTTTTGAATGCCCTGGTTGGGAATGATGCGAGCATTTCGATCGTAGAAGTTGTCCTGGCACCGAACGAGGTGTCTTCTTCGTCATCATCGATAGCGAACATTGAACTGGTAAGTTGATCTGGAAACGAAAGAGCAGTACGGGAATTGTCCACACTTGATGTGTGCTGAGTTGGCAATTCGGTAATCTGTTCCTTTTTTTTCTCGGCCTGATCCTCATCGTTCTTGATCGGCTCAACATAAGAAGTGGATGTGTCAGATGTGGCATGTGTATCCGCTACACTTGTGATAACTTGTGTAGGTAATTCAGTAATTTGCTGTTTGTATACAGGTCTTCTCTGAAGTGAAGATGCTCTGAATTGTGGAGCAGATGAATATTTTGGTGAACTGGAAGCATTGTCATCCTTTATCTTTGATCTGACTGGCAATTCAGGCAGAGGATTGACAGGCAAATCCTGTTGCGGCACTTCAGCAACACTAGATTGTTCAACGTTGTCTGCAACTGTCTGAGTGAAAGCTGCAGTATTATTCATAGATGTTGATGATTCAAACCAATCCGCAGGTAGGGATGAAATACCCTGGACTTTATCTGTCGCTGATTTTTCTTGAATTGACGCCATCCTCTGTTTTCGAAGCTTAGACTTAAGAGGTTGACCCGCTTTTGTATGGGTTGAAGACGGATCATGAGCCATGTGAGTACCTTTCTAAATGCAGTGCCGGGGTAAATCTTTTACCTACAGTTTCTTTGTGAGATCGTCTGTTTTGTATCTCTGTCCATATTGTTTTACCGGTTCGCATGCAGATTTTTGTAAATTGTTGTCGTGATGGTATAGCGCTTATACTGTAAATCTGGTCCCAGTTGAATGGCGCTGCTCGACGTATGATAGACAGGAATGAATGTGTGGCAGGCTTTAATCTGTTTTCTTAGTGCATCTGACCAGCTATAGCTCCCTTTTTCATCCACATACCAGGTGTAATCACAAATATTTTCGCTATTCTCCTTATTGTTAATTCTGTAATTATCATATACCGCCCACGGGTCTTTTGTCTTATTATCTGCGTATAGATACATGGTATACGGCCATGCATTATCAATCAGAAATTGATCTCCCATCTGTGAATGGGTACTAAGGTAAGTAGCTGGTTGCCTCACATCGGGCCAGGCAAAATCGAGAATATAGAGTCCGGCCGCTCCTACAATAGCAAGAAGCATACAGAGAACTGTCGCAAGGGGTTTGCCAAACCATTTCTTTTGCCAGAGATAAGCACAGAACAGCCCCATTAAAGGATAGAGAAAGAGAAAGCCAAAGATAACATGTTTATTATCACTCACGGGATTCCTGGATAGAATATGGTAAGCGGGCCAGATGAGTCCAGCCAGTAAAAGGATCAGTGCTTCTTTCTTCCTCGGTGCCACGAAAAATCCCAGGAGGGCAATGCTCAATGGTAGTAATCCCAAATAAAGTTGGGCTGCAATAATTGTTGCTTCTGATGATCCAAATGTTGGTTTGTTCCGTGAAGACCAGAGAAGCCAGCTACCGACCTGATATTGAAAGGATAGGAAAAAAGCTAGAAAGACGGCGATAAATATGAAGAGAAAGAGACAGATATCTGTCACGCTTTTTTGTTTACGGAATGTGATAAGAATGCCAAGTATTGGTAGCATCATGAGTGCGATAGGGTATTTGGCAATTGTCGCGATGGCGAGTGAAATTGCGCTGATGGACAGCCATAGGCGATGGTCACTCTTGAATCTGGTCATGGCCCACAGACTGATG
This sequence comes from Dictyobacter alpinus, assembly GCF_003967575.1. NCBI lineage: Bacteria > Bacillati > Chloroflexota > Ktedonobacteria > Ktedonobacterales > Dictyobacteraceae > Dictyobacter > Dictyobacter alpinus. The sequence continues at coordinate 933,239 of NZ_BIFT01000002.1, read as the reverse complement.
GATGTGAAGGTTAATGCAGGAACATCATACACACCCAAATGTGCCAGGGCCAGCAGAGGACCGCTGAAAACAAAGAGAACGACTGAAAAGAACGCAGCTCTCACCCCAAAAAGATTTTTGGCAGTCAAATAGGAAAAGAGCACCGTGAAGCATGTCAGGATTGCCGCAATGGCCCGTATCCCCAGTAAACCATGAAGCGTATATCCTATCCCTGAAAGAACTGGCCATAGTAGAGATCCTGCAAACCAGACGAGATACCCATCTGTAACTCCCTTTCCATCCAGAGTCCGTAGTCCAGCTGTTGCGTAGATCGCTTCATCATAGAATGGTCCAGTCTTTTGCGCGTAGATGATGATGCCTTGAATGAGAGCGAACAGAAATAAAAACAGATAACTGGTAATTACATATCCTGTATCATTTTTTTTCTCTTGCTTTTTTTTCTTCTGCTCATTTTTTTTTGGATGTGTGTCTTTCTCGGGGGAAGTCGCACGCGCGGTATTCCCCTTAAAAATATCTATTGACGGATCAGGAATATGAACAACTTCAGTTGGTTGTTCAGCTATGAAAGCGTTCCTTTGTGACCGATGGTCATCGATCACATCCGTCTTTTTTTTGACGTTAAATTGCATTTACAAACCTTTTCGCCCATCTTCTAAAAAGAAAAAATCATGATTTCACGATTATCATCACCAGTGATTGTTGATTGAAAGCATTCTCTAGAAAAAATCAAAGGAAGAGAAGCTTTCACTTTGTCATGTCTGATGGAGGGATCGATGCACCACCATACAAAGATTTTTCTCATCGGGGATGTTTATTTCCCAAACAATGCTTCTTTAATCGCATTGTATGCTGGCTTTGGTTGGTACTGAGCGTTGAAAATAAGTGGTTGATCTGGATGATGGGTAAAATTAGGAATCCAGGTATAACGATCAGTAAAGCCCCAAAGTACCACGCCACTGCATTGTTTAACCTCTTGACATGCATGGATGATGTCCGCATAGAGGCTGGCTTGCTGCTTGAATTTTTCTGGGAGCGGATCAGGACTATTTTGTAGCTTGATATCGGCTTCTGTAATCTGAACTTGTAGATCCAAATCCGCGAAGCGGTTCAGATTGCTCACTAACTGGTCATAGGGATACTGAATAGCGACATCTAAATGGCCTTCGAAGCCTACACCATTGATGGGAACCTTTCTTTGTAGGAGACCCTGAATAAGAGCATAATAGCTATTGGATTTTTCATTGATTAGCTCTGTATCAAACTCATTAATATAGAGTTTGGCCTGCGGGTCAGCTTCGTGAGCCCAACGAAACGCATAATCGATGTATTGTGGACCGATAACACTTTCCCAGATAGATTTCTGATTTGCTTCATTTGTATCTAGCGGTTCATTCACGACAACCCAGGATTTTACTTGTCCTTTGTAATGGCCCACGACATTCAGGATATAGTCTTTCATGATGCCAAGGAGTTCGTCTCGATTGTAACCACCATTTGTAATCCACGCGGGTACCTGATTACTCCAAATAAGATTGGCACCTTCAATTTGCATAGAGTGTTGCTTTGCAAAGCTCACAAGTTCATCTGACTGAGAAAAATCGAAGGTGTCAATGTTTGTATGCATGACATCCATCTTCATGACATTTTCTGCCACAAGTAAATCAAACTCTCTGCCAAGAATTTTCTTATAGTTCTCATCTGTGTGGAATGCATCTATATTTGCGGCAGTCCCAATTGAAATGCTTCTTTTTTTTGTATTGAGGGCCGCCTCTCTAAGGGTGTGGATATCCTTAAATTGGATATTTGCATTGCTTTGTTGTACTTTTGTTTGAACGGGAGTTGGATCGGTCGTTTTATTTTCATCAGCCTGTGGAATAAAGTTACAACTTGATGAGAGAAGCGAGAAAGCAACCAGGAAAAGCGCAAGCAGGTGTTGTTTGTATTGCGTCATAATATAAATCCAACTTTTTTCGAAATAGTCCACAATGGAAGATATAAATGAAAATAAAAGAGAAAAAAGTAGTATGAATACTCTTTTCTGTATTCTTTGAAATTATAAAGAAGAATGATACTTTTTGGCAATTAATTGTGCTTACGCAAAAAAAAGTACTATAATTCTTTAATGTCTATAATTCTCTTACCGTTGATAGCGCGCAGCGGTATTTTATACTGTAAAAGTATAAAATACTATTTTGAAACATCCTTTGAGAGGTTTTATATTGTTTTGGAAAGCAAATTTTTTGAGGGTGAACTACTCATACCATATAATGGATTGGAATGTGTTCACATTTTTTTGAGCGACCGTCAACGGGCGTAAACCTGGTTTTATGTTACTATCTATCTCTTTCATTTCAGAGAGCGGAGACGATCGGGGATAGGGGCTCGTTGCGCTTTTACTTAAATCTTTGATTCCATTGATAAAAAATGCTAGATGATTGCAGAGGATATCCATGGCCGATGTACAACAGGTGAGGCAATACGCGGCGCTCTCACTTGATCGATTGTGGCCGCGCCTGGAGTTGACCTTTCGGGACGACGTGAGCAGAGCACCTGTGGATTGGCAGGCGTTTGAGACGCGGTTGCGACACGAATGGGATCAGCTTTTCGGGCTGCTCTTTAATCTTTATGGCGGACACTATGACTTTTTCTATCATCTTGAGGTACTGCTGCACGCGGTTGCACGAAGCTGGTTTGAACGTTCCCCCTGGCTCAAGCGCCTGGATACGCGGCGCGAAGCTGAGCCTCTCTGGTTTCAGTCGCAGCAGATGGTTGGCGGTATGTGCTATACCGATCTTTTTGCGGGGAACCTTCAGGGTTTACGTGAAAAGTTGCCTGTATTTAAGCAGCTAGGGTTGACCTATCTCCACCTGATGCCATTGTTTGAGTCACCTGAAGGTAATAGCGATGGTGGTTACGCCGTCAGTAGCTATCGCCAACTCAATCCAAAACTGGGCACGATCCAAGAACTGGCTGATCTGGCTCATGAGTTTCAGGAGCAAGGTATCAGTCTGGTGCTTGACTTTGTCTTCAATCATACCTCTGATGAGCATGAGTGGGCGCGCCTCGCGCAGGCTGGGGATCTGGAGTACGAGAACTTCTATTTCCTTTTTCCAGATCGAACAATTCCTGATATCTATGAGCGTACCCTGCGTGAGATCTTTCCCACCGTACGGCGTGGTAGCTTCACCTGGCGTGAGGACATCCATAAGTGGGTCTGGACAACCTTTAATAGCTTCCAATGGGATTTGAACTATGGTAATCCGGCAGTTTTTCGTGCGATGGCCCAGGAGATGCTTGCCATTGCCAACCTCGGGGTAGAGATCCTCAGACTTGACGCCGTCGCTTTTATCTGGAAGCGTGAGGGCACAAATTGTGAAAATCAGCCGGAAGCTCATCAGATTATTCAGGCATTTCATTGTCTCGCGCGTATCGCTGCTCCCGCATTGCGCTTTAAGTCCGAGGCGATTGTTCACCCTGATGACGTGATGAGTTATATCAGCCCGCAAGAATGCCAGATAAGTTATAATCCCCTGCTCATGGCACTACTCTGGGAGTCACTGGCGACCGGGGAGGTCAAATTGCTTGATCACTCGCTGAGTCATCGCTTTCGGCTTCCACATGGAACCTCCTGGGTAAACTATGTGCGTTCGCATGACGATATTGGTTGGACCTTTGATGACAATGACGCTCGCTGGGAATGGATCGATCCATTTGGCCATCGAAATTTTTTGAATCAGTTCTATATGGGGCGTTTTCCTGGTTCTTTTGCCCGTGGCGTGCCGTTTCAGGAGAATCCAGATACTGGTGACGCGCGTATCTCAGGCACGCTGGCCTCACTGGCCGGATTAGAGCAGGCGATCCATGCGGGCAATGAGCAGCAGATAGATCTGGCGGTGCGGCGTATCCTGATGGTACACAGTATTATCTTGAGCATTGGAGGTATTCCGCTGATCTATCTGGGGGACGAAGTTGGTACACTGAACGATTATGCGTTTAGCGCTGATCCAGACAAAGCGGACGATAGCCGCTGGGTCCATCGTCCACGGACTGATTGGTCATGGCGGGAAAAGGTAGCGCATGATCCTCTTTCGCCGCACGGCCGCATCTTCGCAGAACTGGTGCATCTTATCGCGCTGCGCAAGAGGCAAACAGCGATCTTCGATGGCGAGACGGAGTTCGTTGAGACGGGCAATGCACATCTGTTTGGCTATGTACGCAATGGAGGAGGCCAGCGACTCTTTACCATAGCGAGCTTCTCCGCTCAACCCCAGGAGATGGATGCCAATCTGCTCCGTAGCTATGGATCTGGCTACCTGTTCACTGATCTCATCACCGGGCAAACGGTCAGCGCTGAACAGTCATTGCGGTTGGAACCCTATCAATGTGTCTGGTTGGAACTCGTCAGCACCTCATAATAATGAGAATGGTTTAGTTTTATCCTTTATTTGAGCTCATCGTCTCTATTTAAGAGACGATGAGCTTTTGTTTTTTGCATGATCGCATATTATTGTTTGTAGCTCCTGTTCTTTTATTGATGCTCCCTCTACATATCTGGCATACCAGGAAATGTGCAGGCAATGGTGTTCAAATTATCCATTTTAGTAGTTGAAGAATGCTACAGTAGATTGCTTTTTTCTTATTATTGATTATACTGATAATAGTAAACTTTTCCTGGGGAAGAGTATATTTTTTGTAATAAACAAAGAAACTATTTGTAATATCGGAAAAACTTGTAGCAGAAAAGGAAGCGCGGCAACTGAAAATACGAGGAGGAATCGTAACCTATGCGGGTAATAGTTTCAGCGAGCAACTGTATCGCAAGTGGCATGTGTGTACTCGCCTGTCCTCAGGTTTTTGCGCAAAACGAGATTGATGGAAGCGTGGAAGTGCTCGACCACCATCCTCCAGCCAGCCTTTTTGCGTCCATCCACAATGTGGTCTCGAATTGTCCGGCTCAAGTGTTTCGCATAGAAGATCCAGATACGCATTCTGATATCCTCATTGAGGAAGAGAAGGCATAAAAACACAACCGAAAGGGATTGGATGAGATTATGAGTCATACGTCCGAATATCCAGCTTTTCCGTTTGAAGCACCAGATCAGCGCCTGTCCTGTCCGGTGGAATATGAACGCCTGCGACAGGAGTGTCCGGTCGCGCGTGTTAGCCTGCCGTTTGGAGGCGATGCGTATTTATTGACAAAACATCAGGATATTGTCAAAGCATATACGGATAGCAAAAGTGGCATGATTCAAGCTTCTGACGGTGATGTGCCACGCTTTCAACCAGGGAGAACTATTGGGACGGAAGAAGGGTCCTTGTTTACGGTCTCCGATGAACGCCATAATCAGATTCGCCGTGTGGTGACGCGTGCCTTTACCGTGAAATATGCGAGTGGACTTCAACCGCGCGTCGCTGAAGTGACCAATACGCTCATTGATAAGATGGAGCGCAAAGGCCCGCCGGCAGACCTCCTCAATGATTATGCGATTCAGACTCCAATGACCGTTATTTGTGAATTACTTGGTGTGCCGGAGCAAAATGAAGCGCTCTTTCGTCAGTGGGGGCATGTGCTGGTCTCCACCACTGATCTCACGCAACAGGAAAAGGATGCGTTACGTGATAAGGTCATCGCATTTCTCCATCCCATCATCCAACAAGCGCAGAAACATCCCGACAATACCGTCTTTGGTTTACTGGCGCAGGCTCATGAATTGGGCGATCATATGCTAACCGAGACAGAAATGTTTATGTTTGCGGCCGGCCTTATCGGAGCAGGTTTTGAAACGGTCAGTACCACATTTACCAACATGGCGTATCTGGTCTTGTCGCAGCCAGCACTTATCCAACAGCTCAAACAACGCGTAGACGATCCTCAACGCATGTCCCTGGCGATCGAAGAATTGCTCCGTGTTACTCCGATTGGGAATACGGGAAGGCCACGTATCACGCGGGATGTACTCACCTTTGGTGATACGACTATTCCACAGGGAGAAGTGCTCATTCTAGCCTCTCAATCTGGCAACTTCGATGAAGAAATCTTTCCTCATGCGAAAGACATTGATTTTTATCGCACTACCAATCCCACGCTCACCTTTGGTCGTGGTATCCATGCTTGCCTGGGACAGCAACTGGCGCGCATGGAGCTGCAAACCCTCTGGAGCACGCTGCTTACTCGACTTCCCGACGTTCATCTAGCAGTCTCGCCGGCCGACGTTCCCTGGCGCTCCACCGGTACGTCAACAATTGGACCAATCCAACTTCCAGTCACCTGGTAAGCGTTCCTCCCAGAGTGTAATAGAAACCAGGCGGAGTCCCATTATCTGGACTCCGCCTGGTTTCTATTACACTCTGGGAGGAGATCATTTTTTTTGAGTTGTCCTGGGAATGAGCTTAAAAGCAAGCTCGGAAAAATATTTGGAGCTCATCTCTCACGGTTTTTGTTTCTGCTTCTACTGATAAATCGGAGCTCCTTCAGGCGATCCGGTCTGGCCACCATCGACGACAATTTCGGTGGCTTGAATATAGGATGCATCATCGGAGGCGAGGAACAGCACCGTCTTTGCAATCTCTTCTGCCAGCCCAAAACGTTCCAGCAGAACTTGTTGAGAGTACTTTTTTTCGATTTCAGCATATGCTTCAGGCGTGGGAGCTGATTTATTCCAGATCGGTGTTTCTGTGCCCCCAGGCATCACAATATTCACCCTGATTTTTCGTGGCGAGAGTTCAGTAGCTAACACACGAGTTATGGAACGTAGCCCGGCCTTACTCGCAGCATAAGCTGAGCTTCCGGGCGAACCAGATATGCTTCTGATTGAGCCATTGAAGATGATCGACGCACCGTCGCTCAGGTAAGGGAGGCTACTCTGAACAGTGAAAAAAGCCCCTGTCAGATTTGTGCGCAGGATCTTTTCAAAGTCTGTCAGTGTAGTTTTCCCAATAGGAGTTTTCCCACTAATGCCGGCGTTAACAAAAAGTACGTCGAGATGCCCTATCTTCTCAAGAGCTGGAACTAAGGCTACTTCCATCGCCTCAATGTCGGATGTGTCGGCCTGGATACCCACGACATTTGAGCCTAGCTCTTGTATGGTAGAGTCAAGCTTTTGTTGATCTCTACCAGTGATCACCACCTGAGCCCCTTCGGCGACGAACACGCGTGCAGTTGCCAGACCAATGCCGCTGGTTCCTCCAGTAATTAGTGCTGTTTTGTGTTCCAATCTCATCTTAATCTCCTTGAGTATGTGGCTATCACCGTCCAGGAGCACGCTTTTTGACTTCCTGGATCAGCCAACCATTGCCATCCGGGTCGCTGAAGGTCATGAAGCTGTTATAATCGGCTCGACCAGGAGCGATTCCGGGTGTTTGCCCCTTTGGGCCAAAGTGGAAGACTTCACTTATCTTCACTCCACGAGCGAGGAGCTCAGCTCGGGTATTCTCAATGTCGGATGTAATCAGGTATAATCCCTGATATGTCCCTGGAGTCGCTTTAGTAATCCCCTTGCCGATCTGGATTGAGCATTCTGATCCTGGTGGTGTCAATTGGACGATACGATAGGCCGTTGCGCCAGGATATCTGAAGCCCAGGGCCTCTTCATAGGTGGCAGAACTATAGTCAACGTCTACTCTGAAGCCCATGACCTTTTCATAGAATTCCTTTGCCCGATCCACGTCTGAGACAGGGATAACGACGGCCTCGAACTTAAGGTTCATTTCTAAGCTCCTTTGAGTGTGCTATGATATTATCTTTTTCGCCCTTACTGACCGTTTCGACCATTTCAAGGGCAGGTGAAAACTATCGACCATAAATACAAAAATTCTATCGTGATGCTCAAGAAATCCTGGCTTTACAGTCTCTGACGAACTCATACCTGACTATCCTGGAAAAGCCAGCAGGGAAACTGGCTTCTGTACTCGCGTGTTTCGTGAGTGCATTGTATTATGGGAAAAGTTCTCTTCGCAAACTCAACGCTGAACCGTTTATAACACCTGCGTTCGGCTGTCCTGAGCCCTTGTTCCTTCACCTGGTCTGAATAGGAAGGATGGCCAGGCGTCTTTTTACAAGCTCAATCTTAAAATTTAAGATGCTCCCAGGCTAGCAGAAGAGCAGTTGTTGGCGAGATGTCCTGCGAATGTCCTTGCGTTGTCCCCATGCATGTACTTACTCTTGTGGTGGATAGGAGCTCAAACGTAAGCTCGAACAGCTATATGGAGCTCATTTCTCACTACTTTCGTTGCTCTTTTTTAAAGGAGGAAGTGTCATGCGCTACCGTTTTCCCATACTGTTAGTGATCATGGTCGTTGTGCTGGGAAGCTTCTTATTTATCGCGCCATCCTCAGCTCTAGCGGCTACCACCTGTAGTGGAACAAGCTGTGATCACCTGGCCCCGCAAAATGCACAAAATGCCCACCAACAAATCTGCTCTAGCAATGCTTCTGAGGCCATCGCCCCTTTCTATGGAGATGGATGGACACTTGATTTGCGTTGGGGACCGAACTGCTCTACGAACTGGGCGCGTTTTGGTAGTGCCGGTGGTGCACTAGAGTGTTTTGATTTGCAGGTCATTCGCGTCTATAGTAGCAAATATAGCGGGCTGCCAGCGACGGTTGATAATGCCTATGGTTGCGGCCCGCAGGATGGGATCTGGACCAATCAACTGTATGCACCGGGACCCGCTCAAGCATGCATCCGCTTTAGCAAATGGTGGGATCAATCTAACTATGGTCAGTGGTATTGTACTGGTGTAACTCCATAGGTCTTTAAGATTTATCTCTAGATCCTCTTCAAATGGCTCCATCGCAAAGTGAGACTGTATCATGTCCCGCCTGGCTGATGGAGCTATAGTGAGTGAGTAGTACGATCGAACTGTCTAGCAGTCAGCCGTGCATCCGTTGGGGAAATTTACGGCAATTTCCAGACGTGTAAATTCGTGAAACGCACTTCTGTGGTATCAACACAATCATAATCGGTTCTGGCAATGGAGCAGGTATGGGCAAGCGTGCCAATCTGGCCCTCTGCATACGCCGTATCCTGTGCCTGTGCTATTTTCAGTGTATTGATAAAAAGCTCGAAATGACTGTCCTGTGCCACGACCGCGAGGGTATTGATGGCTTTGAGTCCGGTATGGAGAGCCGACGTTGTTTGTACCAGCAGAATTTTTCGGTTGGCGACATTGTCACGATCATAGCGTACCAGGCGATACTGCCCATTGGTGCAGACAAGGAAATAGTACATGAGAGGAAAGTTACTGCGAAACAATATGCCGCCACAGTTTCCTTGCAGGAATTGCATCTGCACTTCGTACACGAAGTTATGCAGAATGATCCCATCAAGCATGCACGGCTTGATATATGTTTTACGGATGACGCGATTATGAAAAGCGCCATCTTTATACAGACACGTACCCTCTGTATTGCTATGCTGCACGATAGCTGAGGCGTCACTAGTGAGTGCATCATTGATGAGCAGTTGACCTGCCACCTGATAGGGATTGCCTGGATCGTGAGGGAGGTACATGGCACAAAGAACAATCGCGATAAGTATTAGCATGCCTGACGAGGAGAATGATAAAATAAGTGCCTTTCTTGATAGCCTCAGAGGGATTGGGGTGATCCGAATAAGCGGCTTTGCTAAGGACGGGGCAGTTTCAATGGGTACAAAAGAAGTCTCTTGAACGAGTGGTATTTTCGTTTGCTCCACATGCTCTATGGCAATGGAGTCAACTTCAGCCGCTTTTTCAGGCCTGTTAGCCTCCACTTTGACCAACCCAAGTGCTTCCGCATCCATCTCAAAAATATCACACAATTTTTGCCGCAGATACAAACCTGGAAACGTACTGCCTCTTTCCCAGCGGCCTACCGTCTTGGGATCACTCCCAATTTTTTCGGCGACCTCTGCCTGTGACCAGTTACGACGAAGGCGTTCTTGCCTTAAACGTTCGTTCGGTCGTATCTCAGACGCTTTCATTTGCTTCATGCAAACACTCTTCCAATTCTTGAAAAAATAGTTGTTGCATCACGATGAAGAGATACCGATAGCCTGGATAAAGACGAGAAAAGCTGCACACACCGTTGAATTATCTGATTGTTTTTAATTTGCTCATTGTATCCAACATAGAAAAGAAGTACACATATGGTACTTCTCTATAATGCAAGATGCAGGCGCAAGGTATGGCATAAATGATTGCCCCTCAAAAAATATTTACAACATGGCAGGCCTTTCTTACACTAAAATAGTACCACGAAGCAGGGCAAAAAAGTTATATAGGACGAAGAAGTTCTGTGCCTCAGAAAATTATCTATAATCGATTGTGAGATGAATATAATCAGAAAGCTCTTTCGATAAGAAGTTTCATTGTATTGAGATATGTAAAGTGGTGCCAGGCTTCATGCAAAACCCGCAACTTCGCGTTTGAGGGTTTTCGCGATACACTCCTCCGTTTGATTACACACATTCAGCTATATTGAGCCTGCGATAACCTATATATGTCCATACGCCCTTTCCTGGCTTTCTTTCTACCCTCTATTCTTGCATTTGTGTTATACAGTAGGGATGTGATCCAGAAAAAGCCTGGCCAGCTTGGATTGAAGATGCATGCATGCAGCCTCCTGTGAGATCTGTCGAAGCCAGGAACATATTCTCATACAATAAACGAGAGTATAGCAGATAGAAGCAGCAGGTTTCTCATTGGATGAATGATATAGTGAAAACAAGGAAGGATAGACCCAATGATGCACGCAGCAAAGGTATATACAACGCTTGACGATTGGATTGCACACGAGGCGATCCCATTTTCCCCCGATGCTGGTCCGGACTTCAATGCCGCCGTTGATACGGTGATTGATTCACTTGATGGGGCGGTAGATGTGCTTGGCTTTGGAGAAGCCCTTCATGGAGGGGAAGAGGTGCTTGTCCTGCGCAACCAGCTCTTTCAACGCCTGGTTGAGGCCCATGGCTACAGCGCCATTGCCATTGAGAGCAGTTTTTCTCAGGGACCCATCGTCAACGCATACGTGCTTGGCCGCGGTCCGGCCTCTTATGAGGCGGTGCAGGATGCTGGATTTAGCCACGGTTTTGGAACTTCCGCAGCCAATCGAGCCCTGGTCGAATGGATGAGGCACTATAATACTGATCCAGCCCACCAGATGAAAATCCAATTTTATGGATTTGATAGTCCAACCGATATGATCGCAGACAGTCCCCGCCGGATACTGCACGTTGCGCTTGATTACCTGAGCTCAGTTGATAAGACTCTCGGGCAGGAGTATCGTGAGCGCATCGACCCGCTGCTCGGACAGGATGCTGCCTGGGAGAATCCGGATGCCGCGCTCGACCCAACCCAAGCGATAGGTCGAACACCGCAGGCAAGCGCATTGCGGATCGAGACAGAGGAGCTGATTTCAGAACTGCGTATGCAGCGGCCCGCGCTGGTGATGCAGAGCGACGAGAGCCGTTATCTGGAAGCCGTCCACTATGCTGTGATGGCTCGGCAGCTCCTGAACTATCATGCGACGCTCGCGCAGCCTTCCGCTAAACGTCCGGCCCGCCTGCTCGGCATTCGTGCTGCCATGATGGCTGAGAATCTGACGTACATCGTCTCGCGTGAACAGGGTCGAGGCAAGGTCCTGGCTTTTGCTCACAATAGCCATCTCAAGCGTGGAAAGGTGCAATGGCAATGGGGGAATGAGGAGATCCACTGGTGGCCCGTTGGCTCTCATCTTCATGAACTATTCGGTCGCCGCTATGCCGTTATTGGTTCAGCCGTTGGCTCCTCGCCAGCTAACGGGATCGGTCAGCCAGAAGCAGGGACGCTTGAGGCGCGCTTCACATCTGCTGGCGGGCCAGGGCTGTTCATTCCCACCCATCAAGGGCAAGGACTTCCTGCAGAGGAAATTGCGGCGCTTCCCATTCGCTCTGGCAGCCAGAAGAACAGGAGCTATACGGAACCACTCAATGGCCACAGTTTCACCGACTTTGATTGGCTCGCTATCCTGGATACGGCAACATACAATGGCTGGGGCCATTTCTAGAAGGCCGATTTGGACCATGTATGAGATTGACCCACAGTCTGGTTCTGCCCCACAAGATGTGCAAAGAGCTAAGCTCATGTTGTCATTGGGATGTTGCACTCCGTAGAAACTGGAGCCATTAACCAATCAGAGGTGATTAAGAACGGTCTCGCCGATCTGTGAGACAAACGCTTTCAGATTAACTTCGTTGAACCGCCTGGAGGGAAGGAGAATCAAGCGATCAACGCCCAGGTCGGCGTACCGTTTTGCGTCTTCCAGGGTAATCCCTCTGGGAGGCGGTGTGATGCTGATCTCTAGTTTTCCTAGTTCCTCTGGGCGTGGGTGGCGTTTACGAACCTCCTCGATCTGATCGAGAGCATGTGCTGTTGCGGCCAGATCGAGGGACCAGCCGTACCAGCCAGTTCCAAATTTTATTGCCCGTCGATAGGCGGAAACGCTCTGACCACCCACGACGACGGGAAGAGCACGCGACGGCTGTGGATGGGCCTGGACGTGTTCGAAGGAAACAAAGCGGCTATGATAGGCTGGCTGGGGCTGTGTCCAGATAGCCCGCATCGCCGCCAGATAGTCATCGGTGCGTGCGCCCCGATCCGCGAAAGGTACACCTAGAGCACGGAACTCCGGCTCGAGATACCCAGCACCGATGCCAACGATCAAGCGTCCATCTGAGAGGGTATCCAGGCTGGCCAGTGCTTTCGCCAGCACGAGCGGGTTATGCTGTGGCAAGATAAGAATTCCAGTTCCCAGGCGAACCTGGTGGGTATGGGCTGCCAGATAGGTCAGCGCAACGACCGGATCGAGCATGCGATCATCAGGAGCCGCCGGAGAAGGAGGGACCTGCGGATCAGGGAGCACAACATGTTCGCCAGCCCATAGCGACTCGAACCCGGCGGATTCCGCAAGCTGAGCTATCTTGACAGCGACCTCAGGAGAACTACACACGAAACTATTCATTGAGAAGAGGCCAAATTTCAATACAATCACACTCTTTCTGTCCCTGAGGACATAGGTACTACTGGTCTGACCCGGCTCAGGTGCAAAGCGGGGATGCAATGGGCTTGCCTTGGGGATCGGGAACTGTGCCCCCGTAACATTCTCCCCTCCCGCCTACGTAGAAGAGTTTACCACATGCAGTGAGTCAGTCCACTACTATTCTATGTTATGAGTATGCCAGAGATGGAAGAGTTGAACAAGAAACAAATTTAGGATAGGATCCGAGGGATTGTACCGTGTCCTCTTTCCCCTTCAGGTTTTTTTATGTATAGTTGGAGTGGCGAGAAAAAGAACCAGTAAATGGATTGTAAATGGCGAAAGGAATCGCGATAATGGCGCGTATCTCATCTCAGTCTCCTCACCCGCTCAATGTCTATCAAGCAGCTCTAACCGCGATACGCGCTGGTATCAGTTTTATTCCAATCACTGCTGATGGCACCAAGAGTCCGGCTGTAAGGTGGAAAGAGTATCAAAAGGTGGTACCAACCCCAGAGCAGGCCAGGCAGTGGTTTTATGGGCAGAATCGTGGCATCGCCTTTATCACTGGTCAGGTAAGTGGTGGATTAGAAATGCTTGACTTTGATGACCAGCATATCTATGAGCGCTTTGTTGAGCGCATGCATCGGGAAGGGTTGGCCTGGTTACTGAAACGGATCGAACTGGGCTATAAAGAACGTTCACCGAAAGGGATTCATCTCTATTATCGCTATCCTGACCTGAGTGAGGGCAGTAAGAAGGTGGCGCAGCGTCCACTCAAAGAACCTCCCTATGTCTTGAGTTTGATTGAAACCAGGGGAGAAGGCGGTTATAGTATTGGCGCGCCCTCCAGTGGGGCTGTCCATCCGAGTGGTCAGCCGTATCAGGTTCTGTCCGGGAATGTAACCACGATTCAGACAATTCAGTCTGATGATCGTGCCCTGTTGCTCTCCGTGGCGCGTACACTGGATGAGATGCCCTCCAGGGAAAAAACAACCACCCACCGAGGAGCGCCAAAGAAATTTCGACAACGCTATGCAGGGCGTCAGCCGGGAACCATTTTTAATGAGCTGGCCAGCTGGCCAGAAATTTTGGAGCCGCATGGTTGGACATGGGTGAGAAGGATAGGCGGAGAGGATTTCTGGCGCAGGCCAGGAAAACAGCATGGCATCAGTGCCACGACCAACTATGAAGGTGGAGATTATCTCTATGTCTTCTCCACCTCAACCATTTTTGCGTCGCATGTGGGCATCAGCAAATTTGCGGCCTACACGTTCCTGGAACATGCTGGAAACTTTTCCGAGGCCACCAGAGCCCTTGCCGCGCAAGGATATGCTGAAGACGATGAGTATAAAATGTGAGTAAGATACTGGTAAACATTTGCAACCGATTCATCACGTTCTCTTCTTCGTAAGACGAATATAAAAATGGATGTAGGAGCGCGATGCACTCCTACATTTCCTTTTCCTGGCTTCCTTAACCGATGGAAATATCATCGAGATAGCCACGATAGCCGCCTGTAGTTGAGGGCTGATCATAGCCAATATCCAGGCGCACAATAGTTTTTCCAGATACAGTTGCTCCCAGATTGATGGTGACATGATTCCAGGTATCAAGGGTCAGATGGTTGCATTGGTAGGCGGGATGGGCACGGTTCCCATTGGTGTCTGTCGCACCGGAGTCGCGCAAGTTCGTATTATCGCTAAAAATCAGGTCAATGGCCACACATGTACTATTATTGCCACTGGCATAATTGTAGCTATTGGCTGAACTCTCTGGATTAATCCAATAGGAAAGGGTTGTCGCAGAAGTAACTGCAATAGGGTGACTGCTTAAATCAAAGGCTTTAAGATAGGCATAATTGCTTCCACTCGCATTGGTTCCATTTCCCGAGTAGAGCAGTGAATGGCTTCCTCCGTGCGGTGAAAGAGGACCACCATCTCCAACATTTAGTTCAGGACCGCTCAGACCACAGCAGATACCTGTGATGTTGGCGCTACCACCAGCGGGACCTCCTGAGTTATCGACACTATTCGTCCAGGTTAATTGCATGTCTCCATTCTCGAAACCGGTAGAAAAGGTGCCGGGGTTTTGTCCTTGCTGGATGTTGAGGGCTCCCTGGACATAGATAGGACTGGCCGAAAGTGGGAGCGTTACCGATCCATTGGAGGGCGTGTAGACCTGTGTGTGGCCTGTCATGGTTGTGACCGTCACAGGATTATCTGCCGAGACCGTCAATTGCTGCGTACCAGCTGTGGACCAGAAGACACGGGTATTATTGGCGAAGCGTTCGTCGTATACATTGCTGCCAACTGCCTCACTTGCTTCAAAGGGAACAGTATTCAAAATATGGGTCATGGTTGCGTAAGCGGCGTAGGAAGGTTTAGGTGTATAGGTCCCTGTGCTGTCAGGTAAGCGTAACACACCAAAATGGTGCTCTGTATAATCAGGATTTCCACCATCGTCGAGGAAATCGTACCAGAAGAACTTCTGCACTCCTCCTGCCAATGCCAGAACGGCGCCGCGGACAAGGTAATTGGCTTGATCTGTTTCATTGACATGTGCACAACAGGTTGGCCAACCCAGTTCACTAATCCAGATAGGTTTAGGTTGTCCATTATTATATTGTTTAATGGCACCTTCCAGACCAATCATTTGTTGATCAAGCGAGGTCCCTGCCGTATTTTCGGGGGCCGCAGTCTGCTTATCTGTATAAGGATGGCCGGAGACCGCATCCATATACTGCAAGCCACCTCCCTGAAAGATACCATCAAACCAGCCTGACTCATCCTCGGCTACAGCTCCACCGACAACTGTGATATTTGTGTTAACTGCCTTAACGGCCTGATAGGCTGTCTTCAACAATTGCACATAGCAGCTGGTGCTCCTTGAACAAGGGCCAGCGGCATTCCAATTATACTCATTCCACACTTCGACTGCCGTAATTTGTGAGCCATAGTGATGCAGTACAGCCTGTGCATAGTTGGCGTAGGCGCTATAGCCGGCATCGTCATAAGGGGTGTTTCCACCATCATAGAGTGGATTGCTATAATCCAGAATTACAAATGGTGTAATGCCCTGTTGCTGTAAAGCGTTCATCCAGGGATCATAGACGGAAAAGTCATACTGGCCCTGTGTCTTCTCTATATTTGCCCAGGTCAAATCGGCTCTGGCCCATCCAGCCCCTGTCGTGGCGACAAGGGGAGCCAGATTGGGATCATAAGACTCGAAATGCAGGCCATTGCCAAATTGAGAAGATGCATCATGGGTAGGAGGAGCCACCACCACGAAGGTAATCTGTTTGTTGGCGATATTGAGCGTATAATAGCCATCAGATTGTGGGGCCAGGGTGAGCGAAATGTGTTGGTTCGTGCTGGTCGCCTGCCCTGATGTCACAGTAGAGCCATTGATGTCTGTGACGGTATAGGAATACGAGCCGTCGGATGTGGTTGTGATGCTGAAAGATGGATTTGTTGTATCGACAAAAACAGTATTTGGGACGGTGGCGGCGTGTGCATGGCCTGGTTGCCAGCAATCCAGCAAAAACGTCGTCACAAGTGTCAATAGACAAAGAGTAATGATACGGAATAGTCGAGAGCGTCGCGTTACGTCCATTGTAACAATCCTTTCGAACAGTTGGTGGATCCTTCCCTCTCCTCAATCCTTGAGAAGAGATGAAAACATCATATTATGTTGTCCTGTTGATAGAAACTGTATCTGTGTGACATTGTATTATTTCTGTGTACGGCCTCCTTTCAAAGCATTGCGCTTTTTCGCTTTGCTATTATGTAGTGTACTGATTGAGCTATTACATGTCAATAGGTCCTACCAATGTATTTTTCTCCTGTTTCTTTACATGTCAATGTGCCCTTATCTCTGGCATAAGGGGGAATTACCTCTGCTCCTTTTTTCTATTCAATAGAGGGATAACCTTTATTGCTCTACTGAATGATCGAAACGAATGAGGTAAATGCCGCTAAACCAGTCATATTTGTTGCTATTTTGCTCTGGAAAGATGACGTTATCGAGATGCCAGTTTATGCCATGAAGACGTCGTGATTGGATCGCGAATTTGTTTTATATATCATAGCCTGGAAAACAAAGAATGATAGAATGTCTGTGAAAAGACGCTGTTTGTGCCTGTGGTGTTCAAAAAAAGGTACATGTATTACAACATACGTATGTATTGCAATACATGTACCGAAGATGGAGGCTGGCGCTTCACCGCCCTTTAAGGAAACCGCCTCTGTTCTACCCTGCTTCGGTGGCGTGTGCGTTAATAACGACCGGGGCAGGCATGGATAAACGTATCGGTAATACAATATGCTTTGTGTGGCTGGAGCTATTATGGAAGCGATCGAACAAGATGTGCATTGCCTCACACCCCATTTCATAGGATGGCAGGATCACGCTGGCTGAACCCAGTGTCAGGGGGACGCCAGTATCGTCTTTGTCCATGGCAGCGAGTACAAGATCTTTACCAATCTGAACTCCGAGGTGGAGCAGATCTATGGAAAGTATGCCTAGAATATAGCTGTTTGCCGCTAGAATGGCTGTAGGTGGATTGGGTAAGGCTAACCAGGATGAGAGTAGTGCGCGTCGTTTTTCCTCGCTGAGCGCGCTGTAAGAGCGATACGTGGCCATGTCAGAGTCAATAGCCACGTTTGCCTCCATGAGTGCTCTTTTATATCCAATCAGGCGTTCCTGGACACTGGTACAAGCAATTTCCTGCCAGACCGTAGCGATGACACGATGACCCTGTTCAATAAGTGATCTGGTAATCTGGTAACCCGCGTCAACATTGTCTGGTACCACAACATCAGTTGCCACCATCGGATAATAGCGATCAACCATTACCAGGGGGATACCATCCTTCAGGATATCGTGAAATAAAGCCACATTCGTATAGCCATCAACTGGATAAATGATAATGCCAGAGACACCTGCTTTCAACGCTCTATGCAGGTTGGAGGCCTCAATTTCAGGTGACTCGCCCGAGTCGAAAAAGAGCAAATGGCAATCCTCTTCCCGACACACCTGATCAATACCTCGGATAATAGCGCTTTTATGGTCACTGCGCGTCACACTTACAATACACGCGATAGTAACTTTCCTATCGAGGTTATTTTGAGTGATTGCATCAGGAGCAACTTTCTCGGCTACAAACGTGCCCTGACCACGACGCCGGATCAGGACGCCTTCGTGCACCAGTTCGTTAAGTGCTCGCTCAGCCGTAATGCGGCTGACTTGAAAACGTTGACATACTTCTTGTTGCGTAATGAAGATCTGGTCAGGCGTGTAGTTGCCGTGCGCAATATCCTGTAGCAATTCCTGCTTGATACGCTGGTAATTTGGTAGTGTCGGTTTCTCCATGTGCCTCTTTTTCTCCTTGTTGATTTATTGTACCCATCTCCGTTTGATATGTCAATCCTGGCGCGACCGCAATTTTAAAAGCATTTGCTGAACAATTTACATGACATGGAAAGAATATGTCTTTAAAACTCTTGACTTTCTATGTAAATGGATGGTAATATCCTCGATATCAGCAGTAATCTCATCACATTATCCCGTTTTTATCGTATATGAGCGATAATGCCATTTGATTTTTATCACTCATTTCATGACATAGCGTTTACATGTCGATATTTACATGTCATGAATATGGTTGGAGGACAGCGATGTCCTCTCTTGCATGAATACCCTGTGTGCTATGCGCTTATCTCCAGCAATTGAAGCTGGAAACCACGTATGTATCATTACATACAGAAAAGGAAGGATTTCTATGGCTCACTTCAACATGCCTCCCTCTTTTTCCTATTTCACGCGTCGCCGTTTTCTTCAAGCTGCCGCCGCGACAACGACGCTTGCAGGGGCAAGTGCGTTACTTGACGCCTGTGGTACCTCTAGCAGTCCGACGAGCAGCAGTCCTGTAACTATTACAGTGATGTATAACAAGGCGGAACTCTCGGCTACCCAGGTTGCGCTCTTTCAGAAGCAGAATCCCACCATTAAAGTCAAGCAATTGGAATACGATGCAACTGTGCTCAATTCCATGTTGGCCGCTGGTAATCCTCCTGATGTCATCCGAACGCAAGGGGCGCCAACTATCCCGAATATTGCGGCTCGCGGTCTGGCGACTGACCTATCGGATTATTTTGCGAAAAGTAGCGTGATCAAAGAAGCTGATCTCTTATCCGTGAATGATGTATACCGTTGGAATGGCCATACCGAGGGGCAGGGACCACGCTATGGCATGGCCAAAGACTGGTCTCAGGATGCGATGTTCTGGTATAACAAGAAAACCTTTGACCAGGCGAAGGTACCCTATCCCAGTACGACGAAGCCGCTGAGCTATGACGAGTTGTTGGAAATCGGTAAAAAGTTAACCGTGCGCGACAATGGGAAGATTAAAGTCTATGGGCTTGATGTTATCTATGGTTTCACTACCCAGGCTCACCTGATGCAGATGCTCGCACAACGAGGCAAGTCGTTGTGGAGTGAAGATTATACCCGGGCAAATCTCACAGATAGTGATGCTGTTGCTGCTATCAAGTGGTATGTCGATTGGGCGCGGGCTCATGTTGGTCCCTCGCCGCTGGATCCTGACACGAATGGATCCGATACCCTTTTTGCTGCTGACCGCGAAGCTATTAGCCTCTGGGGCTATTGGTTTGGAGGTGCGCTCTACTCGAAATACAACAATACGCTACCGGACAATGTTGGTTTCGCACCGGCCCCGCAGTTTGGATCGACACCTGTGAATGCCTGTTTTGCCGGGACCGGGGCCTGGATACCGGTCAAGAGCAAGCATAAAGACGAGGCCTGGAAATTTTTCGAATTTTTCCTGGGTGGTCCTCCTGCGCAAGATCGCGTGAAGAGCGGCTTTGGCTTACCGGCATTAAAGAGTTTGCTCCCTGAATTGCCGCAGGGCACTCCGGCGCAAAAGGAAGCATATACGGTGGAGCAGGCTGCTCTCCCCCATCAGACCGTACTGCATTTCTCTCCCTATATCAGCGATGATGCTTTTGAGGCTTCATTCAAGCAGTACATTGAGCCGGTGATGAAGGGGCAGGCGGACCTGAATAATGCTGTGAGACAGTTGCAGACAGCCGTGAATCAACTGGCTCAGCAAGGGAAGCAACAGATAAGTTAAAGGACATTCTTGGCTTTCAGATGGTGAGGCTGGTGGATAGGTCTTCCTTGTTCATTCAGCCTCGTGCAACCCTGTGTATTGAAAAGAGAGAAAGGGTGGTTCGTCATGCTCTCAACGCATGTTCCTCCCGAGCGAGGTACCAATGCGACTACGGTATCTCGCCATTCCCAGGTACGGCGCCGCAGGAGGATAGGTCGTTCGTCACTACGTTTTTATTTCTTTGCTTCGCCCTGGCTCCTGGGCTTTCTGGTTCTGACGGTATTTCCTCTGGGATATGCCCTCATGATCAGTTTCACCAATTTTGATGGCATTTCCGAGCGACTGCACTGGGTTGGTTTCAACAACTACCTGGATGTTTTTCATGACACGCTTGCCTGGGCGGGGCTTTTACGCACGGTGCTCTATGCTGTGATCACGGTGCCCTGTGGGATCGCTGGTGGTCTGGGTCTGGCGCTCTTACTCAATCGCCGTATGCGCGCGGTTGGACTGTTCCGCACGATCTTTTATCTCCCATCGGTGGTCCCGGTGGTAGCAACGGCGATTATGTTTCAACTGATGTTTGATCGTGATGTGGGTGGTATCAATGCCTTTATCGAACTCTTTCATGGGCCAGCTATCTCCTGGTTGATTGATCCGACGGCCTTTCTGGTCCTGATCATCATGGTGCTCTGGGGACTGGGTGGAGGTATGATTATCTCGCTGGCCGGATTGCAAGGTGTTCCCGCCGAATTGTTGGAAGCGGCGCGGGTTGATGGTGCCAATGCCTGGTATCGCTTCTGGCGTATTATCCTGCCAATGCTCTCGCCTGTTCTCTTCTTCCAGGTGGTAACGAATATGATCTATGCTCTGCAGACTTTGGTCCAGCCACTCTTGATTTCACCAGGCGGTGGTGCGGGTCAGAATGTTGTTGCTGTACCGTCTGGTAATCAGCTCTATATGGTCCATGTCTATGCCGAGTTCTTCTACTATCAGCGCTTCGGTTATGGGTCAGCATTGTTGTGGGTCTTGTTTGCCTTGATTTTACTGATTACCCTGCTCATCTTTCGCAGCAGTGCTCTCTGGGTCTATTATGAGATTGATCAAGGAGGAAACAACTAGTATGGCATACCCGTTTCGACAGGTAAGAAGGAGTCGTGCTCGCTCAACCCGAAGTCAACACCGGTTTCTTTCTAAGAACTGGTTAGTGGTGCTGGTGATGATCGTATTGGCGCTGGTGTTTCTCGCCCCATTCTTCTGGCTCTGTATGACCGCGCTCAAATCACTCCCGGAACTGGCCATTTATCCAATCCGTTGGTTTCCGGTCCAGGCACAATGGGATAACTTCGTCAAAGCGGTAACGATGATCGATTACCTGCACTATACGAGCAATACGCTTGTGCTGGCTACAATGTACGCCTCCCTGGTGACAATCAGCAGTGCACTGGTTGGTTTTGCCTTTGCACGCTTGTCCGCGCCTGGTAAGAACACGTTATTTATCATGATGCTAGCAACGATTATGTTGCCTCAGACCCTCACAGTTATCCCGACATACGTGCTCTTCTCTCGCTTCGGGCTTATTGACACCTATTGGCCCTGGTTTTTGTGGGGGCTGGCCAGCGCTCCCTATCTGAGCTTTCTCTTTCGCCAATTTTTTGCTGGCATCCCCAAAGAGTTGGAGGACGCAGCGATCATTGATGGCTGTAGCTATGGGCGTATCTTCTGGCAGATCTTTTTACCGCTTTCCTTACCGGTCCTGGTGACTGCATTCGTGATTGCCTTCACAGGAACGTGGGGTGATTGGTTTGCGCCAAAGCTGTTTTTGAGCCAGGACAACACAACGTTAGGTGTCGCAATGTCAACCGGCTATAACGACGGACATAACGATGTCTTGACCAATATTCTGGCTGCTGGATCGATTCTGTATGTGACTCCAGTGTTGCTTATCTTCTTCTTCGCTCAGCGCTATTATGTACGCGGTATTGTCACAAGTGGCATCAAATGAAAGAGACACAAGGTATGCAACGATCCCATGTGCATTTGCTGTTTAAAACGCATTTGGATCTCGGCTTTACGGAACTGGCAGAGCAGGTGAAGCAACGCTATTTCCACGAGTACTTTCCTAAAGCCCTTGAGACTGCGCGTGTGCTTCGTGTGCGCGGTGGGGCGGAACGTTTTGTTTGGACGACGGGATCCTGGATCTTGTATGAGTATCTGGAGCAGGCATCAGCGCAAGAGCGTGCGTTGATGGAGCGAGCCATTTTGGAGGGGGATATTGCCTGGCATGCTTTGCCAATGACGATGCATAGCGAATTGCTGGATGCATCGCTCTTTACGTTTGGGTTGCACATCTCACACCTCCTGGATCAACGTTTTGGTCGGCAGACCATTGCGGGGAAGATGAGTGATGTTCCAGGGCATACACGCGCGATGGTGCCTTTGCTGGCGCAGGCGGGCATCCAGTTCTTACATATCGGTGTTAATCCAGGATCTACTTCCCCTGATGTGCCACCACTCTTTGTCTGGCGTGATCTCGCGACGGCAAGCGAGGTGGTGGTGATGTATCAGCCAGGCTCCTATGGTGATCTGGCAACTGTACCGGATTCGGACACTGCGTTGGCGTTTGCACATACACTGGACAATATTGGTCCCCAGAATAGTGAACAGGTGCTCGCAGCCTTCTCTAACCTGCGTAAGCGTTTGCCTGAGGCAGAGATTACGGCTTCAACGCTGGACGCCTTCGCGCGTGCTATCCTGCCACTCAAAGCCCATTTTCCGGTAATCACGGATGAAATAGGAGATAGCTGGATTCATGGCGTCGGGTCCGACCCTCAAAAAGTAGGACACTATCGCGCGTTGAGCCGCTTACGCCGCCAATGGCAGATGACAGGGCAGTTCACAGAGGATGATGAGCGTTGGTATCCTTTCAGTAATGCTCTGCTCCAGATGGCGGAACATACCTGGGGTATGGATGAAAAAACATATCTGGCCGATTATACGCATTATAACCCCGCACAGTTGAGCACCATGCGTCACGTTGCTAATTTTCAGTTGTTCGCATCCTCCTGGACGGAACAACGGGCGTATGTGCAGGCTGCTCTGGCCGCGCTCGGAGATACCGATGAAGCGCAGAAAGCAGGTGCTGCCCTGGCGCAGTTGGAGCCGCAAACGGTTGCTCTTGAGGGTTTTCAGTCCATTGAGAAACAGGACGTGTTGCTAGAAACGCGCTATTTCCTGCTGCGCGTGAGCGAACAGGGCGCGCTGACCTGGTTGCAGGAGAAACAAACAGGGCGTATCTGGGCGACGCCAGAGCAACCACTGGCACTCTTTTTTTATGAGCTTTTTTCCCAAACGGAGTACGAGTGCTTTTTTGAGCAGTACATCTGGAATAAGTCCGAGACGGCTGTTTGGGCCCGTGAGGATTTCACCAAACCGGGCATCGACCAGGTTGTGGATTCCTATCAGCGCTGGCATCCACGCCTGATAAGTCTCTATCGTCGTGAGAAGCAAGAGGACACAGTTCTCCTGCTTCAGATGGCGATGCCACAAGAGAGCTGGCAAACCTATGGTGCGCCGCGTACGGTGACTGTGGAGTTAACATTTTTGCACGCGGAACCTGTGATCGAGTTGACGTTACAGTGGTTTGAGAAGCAGGCCAATCGCTTGCCTGAGGCGCTCTGGTTCTCCTTTCAGCCTGCTGGAACCCAGCAAGGTCAGTGGAGTCTGCATAAAATGGGCCATTGGATTTCGCCATTGGAAGTGATCTCCCATGGGAATCGCACCTTGCATGCAGTAGAGCGCGGCGCACGTTACACCGAGGACGGACGAGAGGTGCTTTTTGAGACGTTGGATGCTCCTCTGGTTGCACCAGGTACCCCATCTTTACTGGATTTTCATAATCGACAACCACAAATGGAGCAGGGTCTTCATTTTAATCTCTACAATAATGTCTGGGGTACGAACTTCCCTATGTGGTACGAGGATGATGGGCTTTTCCGTTTTGTACTCCGTTTTTAAAAACAAAACGCTACTTCTGCATCCATTTCTTCGTCATTGACCGAGAAGAGAGAAATGAGGGCTAGCGGGTGAGGTTTGCTTGCTCTACCCCTACATACGTGGCACATGATCATATGCCACGTATGTGGTTATACCAGGTAGCCCGATCGCTGCTCAGGAAATGCTTCTGCTGAACAGTTTAGTCTTGAATGAAGGTCAGCAGGTCCTCGTTGATACGATCTTTATGGGTGAGGAACATGCCGTGTCCACCACCCGGGTAGGTTTTGAGTTTGCTGCCTGGGATACCCCGAGCCGTTCTGCGTCCAGAGAGGTCCAGGGGGGCGACCTGATCGTTCTCTCCGTGCAGAACCAGTGTTGGGACGGTACACGCGGGCAGGTCGGGCAGAAAATTGATCTGCGCAGAAGCCCGGAAGCACTCGATGGTAGCTTTGGGTGAACACTCGAGAATGAGCCGGACGGCCCATTGCACCATTTCTGAGGAAAGCAGTGGTGGTCCCGGCCACGTCGATCCCAGACCGAAGTACTTGATCGCACCATCTGTCATGTACAGTGGGCGGTCCTGCTGCATCCTCGCAATGGCGAACTCGGAAGCCTCCTTTGGAAATCCTTGCGGGTTCTCTGCTGATCTGATCATGCCAGGAGTGACACCACTCATGAGCACGACACGGGCAATACGGCTGGTGCCATGGCGAGCAAGATAGTGGACGACCTCCCCACAGCCCAGTGAGTTGCCGACCAGGGTCAGATCGCGTAGATCGAGCTGTTCGATCATCTCCGCAAGATCATCGGCAAGACGGTCGATCTCATAGCCACGGCCGGGATCATCTGAGCGACCATGACCGCGGCGATCAAAGGCAATGCAGCGCAGTCCGTGCTCGTTCAGATTTAGCATCTGGTACTCCCACATGGCCCCGCTAAACGCCCAGGCGCTGATGAAGAGCACGGGGGTGCCTGTCCCCCAATCCCGATAGTAGAGCTGAGTAGAATCGTTGGTTTGAAGATAAGGCATCGTTTCTTCCTTCCTTCTTTCATCGGCGTGTTGTCGGCCCGCATTACATGGCCATATTTCTGAAATAGATCAACCACCAGGCTACATTCCTATCAGTGTGTCCGCCTGGAGATGAACTTTTTACTTGAGCACATCTGTGGCTTTATGATCACCTGATACCGTATCAATCAGAATTGCCTCACCTTTCGCACTGGATAAGCGTAAAGGAAGCAGTTTTTGATAGGCTTCTGAGGCATACCAGGCTTGAGCACGTTGTCGATCTGGGAACTCGATAATAATCAGATCTCCCGTCCAATCCCCTTCAAGCTTCTCGATCTCTCCACCATGAACAAGGAAGCGCCCCTGAAAAGGGGCCAGAGTCGCATCAATCCCTTCTAAATACTGAACAATAGAAGGTCCGCTTACCACATCCCATAATCGAGCTACTGCATATGTCGCCATAGATTTATCTCCTTTGCATGCTCCTGAAGTGCTAGATCGGGTAGCCTTTGGCTCCCTGTACTCCTTATCTTCACTGGCAATGGCGTGGACATATGTTGCTGATATGGGATTGGCCGTGCCCATAGGGGGCCAGTGAGCCTGTTCGTTCGTCACATCTTCGACGGTCGCTTGCAGAAATGCGTGTGCTTGCTGTATTTGTTCACGGAGGAGTGTTATTGCTTGCATGAGTGTATCCTTTCGTGTGGCGTGGCCTGTGTTTCGTGGCCACCTGTTCTCTTTTGTCTGTTCTACAGGGCTGCTCATGAACGCGAGCAGCACGATCCCCTGATCGCGAAGTTTCCAGAGCACCCCATAGAGTGCCGCCTGGTCCTGTAGGGTTCCGGTGAGGAGCGATGTTCCATTCTCCAGGTGAGTTATCTGGAGTCCTTCAAACCACTCTTGCCAGCGAAGGGCCAGATGTCCTTTCACGCTGATCTGTATGTGCATCCTTGTCCCTCCTGCTCTCGTGGTGTGCTGCCTCACATGAAGAAGTATAACGGCGAGAGAGGGTTCTTGCCTTCGCCCGGGTTCGCGATTGAACGGGTGATTTTTTCGGTGGCGTTGGGTGCATCGGGCCTGCGCACAACAGGGGCGCGCAGGACGGAGATCTCTGTTCCGCACTTCCGGGGAAGACGAGCCGTGTAGAGGCTAGAGCAGGTGGAGCTGAAGGGCGACGAGGCTGGCTTCGGCACGGCGGCTGACGCCGAGTTTCCGATAGATGCTGCTCACCTGCGTTTTAATGGTGTTGGGGGAAACAATCAACTCCCGGGCTATTTCGGCGTAGGTATGCCCGGCCACGAGCAGGCGTAGCACCCGCTGTTCCTGGGAGCTAAGTGGCTCATGAAGCACAGATGGAGCAGGTGTGGCTTGAGATGAGTGGCTGGCTTCTTTGTGTGGGGCTAGCAGCGACGCCGGAATGAGGTGCTGTCGCTCCTCTTGCTCAAAAGCCTCCAGCACCAGTGCGAGATAAGCTTCCACGTCTCCCGAGCGCACGCTTTCTACTGTGCGTGTGATACGTAGCTGCTTTAGTGTGCGATGCAGAGGTTCACCCGCCTGTAAAAAAATGCGTACCAGAGCTGCCGGGTGGGCGATCTGGAGCAGACGCACTGCGAGTTGCCTGGCCTGCTCATGCTCTTTCAGACCATCAAGGGCAATTACCTGGAGCGTCAGCGTCTGCGCGATCCTCTCTGGTCGCTGGCCTTGTTCGGCGCTACTCAACAGACGTTCCAGGATGGAGAGGGCGGCTGCATAGGCGTGCTGAGCGAGCCGAAGGCGAGCGAGCGACAGGGCGGTTTCCCAGGCGGATGCATCTGTCGGCCTGTCCTGGTCAAAGTGTGTATGCGTGGCCCAGGTTTGCGCGGCCGCGAGGTTTCCCTGTGCTATCCAGAGTCGTACTTGCACGCTCTCTACCTGAGGCAGGCGAATGGCTATCCCGCCCTCCTGGGTCAGGTGCCGCAGCGTTTGCTCTACCTCATCCAGTTCATCCATATCGAGGGCGAACATCACACTGCACTCAACGCACTCCGCAAGTAAGGCTTGATAGTGCCAGTTCTGCGCGAGGTGGCGTGCGCGGGTCAGGTGGGCGTGCGCCTCTTCACACCGATGGCTGGCCCAGCAGATCCGGGCCAGGGTCAGGGAGAGATAGCCTCCAATCGAGGTCTGTTGATCACCCCCCTGTTCAAGCAGAGTGAGGAGCCTCAGGCACTCACGCTCGGCCTCATGAGCAGCACCTGTTTCCCAGAGGATCTGAGCCAGCCACTGTCTGGTTCGCAGCCATTCATAACGTTGCTGCGTTTCTTCTGCTTGTTGTCCCGCGGCCAGCAGGGCTGCTTTGAGGGCATCACAGGCTTCCAGTGTATTCATGCACAAGATGAAATTGACGAATAGAGGTGCCAGTTGCCAGATAATCTCGTCTTCGCTGGCCAGCGGTAGCATCTCCTGGCAGCACTGCTGGAGCTGCGTCATGTCTCGTGCCTGGATGGCCTGACTGGCTATGCTCCACAGATGAAAGAGCCGCACGCGCCTGCGGAGATGATCCCGCTCCGTTTTGGTCAGGACCGCCTCGTTCAGCAGGCGTTCTACGCGGTCAATCGTAGGCCCAATTGCCGCTCGTTGCTGCTCATCGGGGACTCCAAAGAGGATGTGCAGCAGGTGCAGTGCCGCAGTGAGTGCAAATGGTGTATGGTCACGTAAGACCGTATCTGGCAACAACTCGATCCAGCCATGGACTGTGCGTGCTTCTCCCATGGCCCATGCTTCTTCCGCGGCATGCTCCATTTGCTGAGCAGCGTAGGCGAAGTCCGCGGCGGAGAGTGCATGCGCGAGAGCTTCCCGCAGGGCTCCATGCGCCTCGTACCAGCGCGCAGCGCGTAGATGCAAGACAGGTACCCGTTCGGGATGACGCATGGTGAGACGCGCGAGCAAGGTCTGGCGAAATAATTCGTGAAAGCGATACCAGCGCCGTTCTTCATCCAGGGGAACCAGAAAAAGGTTCTCGCGTTCCATCTCCTCCAGAAGTTCCTGGCTAGCCGTCTCACCGGTCACTGCTTGACAGAGCGGAGCATATAAGCGTGAGAGAATAGCGGTCTGGAGCAGAAAATCCTGCGCGGCCGGCGGTAAATGAGACAGAATATCATCCTGAAAATAGTCCAGGATATACCGATGGCTACCCCCAAAGGCCTGAACAAAGGCAGCGTGATCCTCGCGCTGGCGCATTGCCAGTCCAGCGAGTTGCAGTCCCGCAATCCAGCCCTCCGTGCGCTGCTCCAGGATGTCGATCTCCGTGTCTGAGAGGGGCAACGCCATGCGTTGGAGCAGAAGATGGCGGGTGTCGTTGGCTTGAAAGCGCAGATCCAGGGCACGGATTTCGCTCACCTGTCCACGCATGCGCAGACGCGAGATGGGGAGAGGAGGGTCAACCCTGGTGGAAAGCAGCAGGCGCAGAGTAGTGGGCAGGTGTTCAAGGACATCGCCCATGGACTCGTGGGTAGCAGGATCTGTGATGAGATGATAATCGTCCAGCACAAGCACTATTGTCCCTTCCAGGCTGGCTATTTCATTGAGCAAAGAGGTCAGAATAAGCGAAAGCGGTACCGGCTGGGGGGCGTACAGCAGTGCCAGCGCTGTCGCACCGATACCAGCATGGCAGGTCCGTAGAGCCGCAATCACCGAGCTCCAGAAGCGTACAGGAATGCTATCCATCTCATCAAGCGAAAGCCAGGCAATGGTATAGGACGCCTGTTGCCGCGCCCACGCTGAGAGCAGGGTCGTTTTTCCCCAGCCACCAGAGGCGGACAGCAGGGTCAATGGATGGGCCAGCGCCTCCTCCAGACGCATGTGCAGGCGTTCGCGCTCAACCAGCGTCGTCGGGAGCTGTGGGGGCGAGAGCCTGGAGGCAAGGACGGGCAACGGCAGGCTGTTCTGACGCAGAGGTCCCGGGGAAAGAGCCGCGTGGACACCAGCCACCTCTTCCAGGCGTGCCAGTGTCACCTTTGCTGTTGGACCAAGATAACGTTTCCTGGGGCCTCCCTGCGGTGTGCCATACGCATACCAGTATCCTCCCCCACGTGCCCGTTCTTCCTTGACCACGCTCAGATGCCCATGCTGGCCATGAAAAGCAAAAGAGGTCTGTTCATCGAGCCAGTTCAGCCAATTCTGCTCGTCATGCAAAGGAAAGCAGTGTTGAAGGGTGCCTCTGGCAGAGAGCTCATAGCGCTGGTATTCTGCGGACCAGCGAAGAATATGGAGTGATGGTTTTGGCATAGATGCTTCCTACTGGGTGTTTTCCCTTGATTTTTTTTGCACCCAACAGCAGCAAGTGTAGCATATGCCGAACGAACGGGCAAGCAGGTAGGTACAACATGTTGCGGGTCGTATCTACCTGCTTGCCCCTGGGAGATAACTCTCATGGTGCACATACCGTGGCAACAAAGTGAATGCCGCCCGCTTGTCTTTTTTTGTTGCCTAACAGAACAATCTGTGCTATATTTGTTGCGTTACAGTTGTTAGGCAACACGACGTCCCCTTTGTCTTTGCCCAGAAAGTAGGCTCTATGCCCAGATATGCCCGCGCTCAGGTTCGGTGGTCTGAGCAAACGCAGACTTATATGCTCTCAACTGGCAACCAGGCGAACGGACATGTGCTGACTGGCGATTGGTTAGAGGCGCATTCCTCTTTCTCTTTCCATAGTCGTCAGGGTGCGCACTATACAATTCGCAAGCAGCGGGGACAGCGTGGAGGAAGTTATTGGTATGCGTATCGGCGTTTATGTGGGCGTCTCGTGAAACGCTACCTTGGCAAGGAAGCGAGCCTGACCTTTGCACGCCTGGAGGAGGTTGCGTATAGTCTAGAACATGCACCAGAACGGCAGCCCATTCAGACTGAGCCAGCGCACCTGCCTACCAGAGAGGCTACCCCTGCCCTACCTGCGGATGCACATCCATTACTCCTCTCCAGGTTGTCGCAGCCACGCCTGCCTGCTTTTCTGCTGGAGCGCCCGCGACTGTTTGCGCTGCTTGACGCGGGGCGTGCAGGCGCACTGACGCTGCTCTCGGCTCCCGCTGGTTTTGGCAAGACAACCCTGGTCAGTCAGTGGATTACAGCACGGCGGACACAGGCTGATTTTCCCCCGGTGGCCTGGATCACCCTGGAGCGTTCTGAGAATGACCCGCGACGCTTTTGGCGCTATCTCCTCGCAGCCTGTCAGGCTTTCGAAACTGATCTTACGCAGGTTCACCGCGTTTTTACAGACCTCACTCTTCAGCCTCCCTTTCTGCCTACCGATTTCTCAGGATGGCTTACGACCTTCCTCAATGCGCTGGCGCAGGCCCCGGCAAGGGGCATTCTGATATTGGAAGATTATCAGGTGATCACTGAGGATGCTCTTCACGAAGCGCTCGCCTTTTTCTTGCGCCATCTTCCCACCACGCTCCATGTGCTGATGCTCACGCGCAGCGATCCGCCCCTCCCTCTGGCAAATCTGCGGGCGCGTAATGTCCTGACTGACGTTCGCGCTGACGACCTGCGTTTCTCGTGGGAGGAGACCTCGACCTTTCTGCGCCAATCCCTGCCATTTCCGCTCAGTGCACCACTGATTCAACGGCTCCATGTCCGGCTGGAAGGCTGGGGTGTAGGACTGCATCTTGCAAAGCTCGCCCTCCAGCGCGCCACCTCTTCAACGCAGGAAGAGCAGCTGGCTATGCTTCTGCTCCAGAACAGTGTTATCACTCAGGACTATTTTATAACGGAGATTCTTTATTCCCAGCCAGAATCAGTGCAACGGTTCTTGCTGCAAACAAGTTTTTTGCCGCGCCTGACCGCTGCTCTCTGCGATGCCGTAACCGAGCAGGAGCGCAGTCAGGATCTGCTTACGTCGCTTGAACAGGCGAACCTGTTCCTTGAGCGGCTGGACGATGACGCTCATCGATCACCCTCAGAGGCTCACCAGTGGTATCGCTATCATACCCTCTTCGCCGATGCTCTGAGCGCTGAGGCGGCCCGCAGGTGGAGCAAAGAGGTTCTGCACGATATCTTTGCTCGCGCCTCTCACTGGTACGAACGCTCTGGCGCTCTTCACGAAGCCATTGATGCCGCCTTTTCTGCTCAGGACCAGGCGCGGGCGGCGCTCTTATTGACGCACTTTATAGAGGAGCAGACGGTGCCGGGAGAAGTGCAAGAGGCATATACGTTATTGGGCTGGTTTGAGCAGCTCTCGGAAGCGCTCTTTGAGCAGCATCCTGTGCTCTGTCTGAGCTATGCTACGGTGATGCTCTGGCAAAACCCCGCCTGGCAACCTGATTCCCAGTCGATCACCGCTATGGAATATCTCTTGCAGCAGGCAGAAGACCATTGTCGTCGGGAGCAGCATTTCTCTCTGCTCGGTGAGCTACTGGCCTTTCGCGCTTTGCTCGCTTTACGGCGGGGCGAAATGCAGGTCGCAGTGGCATACGCCAGACAGGCTCAGGTCTGGCTGCCTCAGACGCAAGATATCTGGCGCGGCCTTAGTGCAACGATTGTGGCAACGCAATGGATTGTGTCAGGACGTTTTCCACAGGCTCTCAGTGTTTTGCAGGATGCTCACGAGCGCCTGGCAAGAGCAAACAATCATTTGTTTTACCAGGCTGCGACAATCAGGCTTGCGCAGGTGCATTTTGAACTTGGAGAACTCCAGCAAGCGGCCTCCTTCTATCGTCAGGCCCTTGAGGTTTCTCTTCCGGCGGTGGATGGCCATCTTACTGCACCACTAGCAAACTGGCACTGCACAGCCCTGACTGGCTACGCGGCCCTTTGCTATGAACGCAATGAACTCGCTCGCGCGACGCAGCTTCTTCAGGAAACTATTGCCTTGAGCCAGGCTTATACATTTCTGGATCACAAGATCCATGCATTACTGCTCCTGGCTCGTATTCAGCAGGCGCAAGGTGACACAGGTGTTGCCCAACAGCGGCTCACGGATCTTCTAGAGCGCGTTCCGGCCTTCCAAAACCAGCTCGTGCAGGATATCCGGACGGCCCAGGCTTCCCTGGCGCTCCTCGCGGGCGACTACCTGACAGTCCAGCAATGGATTTTCCTGCACACGCCTCCTGCTGATTTCACGCGGAGAGTCGAGGATGATGTGTTGCAGGCGCGCTGGCTGCGGATACAGGGCGAAGAAGCAGAGGCCACACATCAGCTTGAGCAGTTGCTCCTGGCGACGCAGGAAGCGGGACATATGCGTGGTCTACTGCATACAAAGGTGGAGATGGCGCTGAGCGCTTCTGGCCAGAAGCATAGGGCTGAGGCGCTGGATCTCCTGCGTGAGGTGCTGGTCCTGGCGCTCCCTCATCATCTCATACGCCTGTTTCTCGATGCTGGTGAACCGATGGTCATGCTACTACGTTCACTTCTATCCCGGTGCCATGACCAGCCTTTGCGAGCTTATATCCATGCATTGTTGCGCGCTTTTCCGGTCCCGCAACCAGGAGAGGAAGCCGATCGGGCTGATCTGCTCATTGAGCCGCTTTCGCCGCAAGAGGTGCGCGTGTTACGTCTTCTAGCCGAGCATCGTACCAACGCGGAAATAGCCACGGCCCTGGTTGTCTCGATCAATACAGTGCGCACCCAGGTGCAGAGCATCTACACCAAACTGGGAGTACACAGGCGTAGCGAGGCTCTCGCCGTTGCCCATGACCTTCAACTCCTCTCGTAAGCACACCTGACCTGCTTCCTCAACGCTGTTCGCCGATCATATAGGCAATCATCCGAAAGGATGAAGTCTCTACAGCCTTGCTCAGGCTATACTGCAGGCATCAAACAAACGTCTGGCTCTGAGAAAGAACTGGACAGCATTACGCGATTTTAGAAAGGTGTCGTATGCATATGATCAGCGCAGCATTTCCCTACGAGAAGAAACGGAAAGTCGTGTCAGGGTTGGAGATGGCCTATGTAGACGAGGGTCAGGGTGATCCGATCGTCTTCTTACATGGCAATCCTACCTTTTCCTATATCTGGCGCAACATCCTGCCCTACGTGCAGAGTTTTGGTCGCATCATCGCTCCAGACCTGATCGGCATGGGCGATTCGCAGAAGCTACCGGAGAGCGGTCCCGGTTCCTACACGTTCGTCGAGCATCGCCGCTTTCTCGATGCCTTGCTGGAAGTGCTAGAAGTACGCGAGCGTGTCATCTTTGTGGGGCACGACTGGGGTGCGGCCCTGGCGTTTGATTGGGCTCGTCGCCATCCACAGGCAGTGCGCGGGATCGCCTATATGGAGGCCGTCATGGGTACCTCCTCGTGGAGCGAGATGCCGGAGGTCGCTCGCACCCGTTTCCAGGCGTTGCGCTCCTCCCAGGGTGAGCAACTGGTGTTGGAGCAGAACTCGTTTATTGAATTCAATCTGCCCAGGACCATTCAGCGCACCCTGACAGACGAAGAGATGAACGAGTATCGTCGTCCCTTTGCCGAACCCGGCGAAGCTCGCCGCCCAACCCTTTCCTGGGCGCGTCAATTGCCCATCGAGGGCGATCCGACCGATGTTACCGAGATTGTCACAGCCTTTGGACTCTGGCTCTCTCAGAGTCCCGTCCCCAAACTGTTCATCCAGGCCATTCCGGGAACACAAGATCCCCAGAAGGTTGGGTTTAATCACACGTGGCCTGCTCAAACTAAGGTAAGAGTGCGCGGACACCATACCCCGCAGGAAGATTCTCCTGATGAAATTGGACAGGCTATTGCAAGCTGGTTGCAAAAACTGCAATAGTTGATCAAGAAACATCGAGGATACGAAACTTCCATTTTTTGTGAGACTCAAACGGTCAAAAATAATAGCTGTGTGTGAAATGACATCTGCATGAGCAATAGAATGATTTCATTTGGCACTGTGCTGTAAACATGCCCGGAGCGCACTGGCGCTCCGGGCATGTTTACAGCACAGTGCCAAAGCTGTGAGTGGATCGAAATCAAACACAGTTAGTCACCATATGCACAGACGCCAACGCGCGGAGAGTTGACAATGGGGAGCAAGTTCATCTCGAATTCCAGGTTCTGCTTGCTCGCGCATGACTTACAATAGCACAGGATACCCTCATCACTGTAATCGGTGCTGATCAGTTTAGCTGGTTTGCCACAGCGCGCACAGGTAAATTTGGGGGCCTGATTCTGGGCCATGAGTGAGACAATCTCCTCCTCTTTACCGGGAAACGGCCCTTCGCGCTCGCTGAAATCTAGCGGTATCTCACCTGGGAGCCGCATCTTTCTGCTGTCCTCCTTTAGAGTATTTCTACATAGCCTTCCGTTCCATTCACGCGGATTTTCTGTCCGTCATGGATCAGCCGGGTGGCATTTTGTACGTTGACGACTGCTGGTAAACCATATTCACGTGCGATCACAGCTCCATGCGTCATCAATCCACCAACTTCGGTGACCAATCCTTTTATGGAGACAAACAAGGGTGTCCAGCTCGGGTCTGTAAAGGTGGTGACTACTATATCTCCATCTTCCAGATCAGCGTCTTCCATGCGTAAGATGACGCGTGCTCGTCCCTCTATTACTCCAGACGAAACTGGGAGACCAACAATCGCTTCGGCTGGGAGATGTTCCCGTTTGTACTTACCGGCCATGATTTCACCATCAGAGGTGATAACACGTGGGGGAGTGAGTTTTTCATAGAATGTGTACGCGTCTTCTCGCTGACTGATGATCTGATCATCCAGTGTATGGGTGCGTACAACTTCGCGCAGCTCTTCAAACGTGAGATAGAAGATAGCTTCTTTTTTATGAAGTACATGGGCTTGTACGAGGTGTTCGGCTTCTTGTAGCAAAGCTTGCTTATAGATAAAGTAGCGTTGAACCATGGCGTATTTTGGATATTCACGATACCCGATGAAATTTCGGATGAGGCCGATCATGCGTTTTGTCTCGTTAGCTTTTTGTTCACCATCTGGTAATTGCTTTAAGCGCTCTAATAGCTCTTGTTCTTTTTGCCATGCTTGCTGTCGTCCTTGCTCAAATCTCCGCTTGCTTTCACCTGGCTCAAAGTTTTTGACGTTACTGAGAATCAGCGGGATAAGCGTCGCAGGTTTTTCGCTCCAACGAGGTCTGGTAATATCGATTTCTCCGGCACAGCGCATGCCATATGTGTCGAGATAAGCCGAGAGAGCCTCCCGGCTTTGCTGCCCACCATCAAGCTTTCCCAGTTCATCCCAAAAGGTATCATCTTTTAGCTGCTGCAAGTAAGTGATGACTTCTGGATAAGGACGAATGACATCTGCGACATCCAATAGCGCCAACCCCATTTCAGACGTAATATTGTTTGGCACTGATTGAGAAAGCGTGTCTGCGACGTTTGTTTCACCTAACCACTCCTTCATGTTTTCATTGACCCATGAGGAAGCATTCATGGCAGACATAAACACCCCAAAACTTTGCGGATCAGATAAACTCTTCTTTAAATTTGGAATATCTTCCAGAATAAATTCAATCAGATCCGATCCCGATTTCGTCTGAATGTTTTGTTTGAGCTCTTCTATTGCTGTTTCACTCCGCTTGATCAACTCAGAAACGATGGCTGGATCGTATTCGTTGAGTATTTGATAATCCGCCATTTTCGGAGCTTGATTGCTTTTCCCAAGAGGTTTTTCTTGTTTATCATCTGGTAGTGACTGGATAAAATCTCCTTGTTGTATGACAGTCACCAATGCATCTTTTATGAGCGGATCGCCTTTTCCCAGAACCTCTAATATTCTTTCTCTGCTCGACGGTGCAGCCAGCAGAGGGGTTACATCAACAAACAACCGTCCACCAGCCGTACGCATGAGTGCATTGGTGGTTAACAGGAAAAAAGACAACCCCAATGGTTTCATGGGATCGGTCATCATTTGCTGATGTCCGACAGAGACATACACATGATTTTCTTGATCATTTGCTTCAGGGATCGGGAATAACGTTGTGATTGGTCGACTCTGGACAATAGAAAATGTATCATCAGCCAGACACCATTCGATATCTTGTGGGCAACCAAAATGTTCTTCGATCTTTTTGCCCACGCGTGCAAGCTGCAAAATTTGTTCATCCGTTAGAGCTGGCCTATTCTGCCTCTCTGGCTCAATTTCCCGTTCTTGCGTACCACCATCTTTTAAGACATCAATAGCCAATTTCTTGGTGGATATCTTCTTACCAATAATTGTGCCGTTACGCACTTTATAGCTATCAGCATTCACCAGTCCGGAGACCAGGGCCTCTCCAAGTCCGAAGCTGGCCTCAATAGATAGCACTTTCCTATGAGAGGTGACAGGATCGGCAGTAAACAAAATTCCTGCCACCTGCGGGAAGACCATCTTCTGAACAACCACAGACAGGGAGACGTTACGGTGATCGAAGCCGTTTTGAAGACGGTAAATTATTGCCCTCTCCGTAAAGAGCGACGCCCAGCACTTACTGATATGTTTGAGGATTGCCTCCTCCCCGATAATGTTCAGATACGTATCCTGCTGTCCGGCAAAGGAAGCCGTCGGTAAATCCTCGGCAGTTGCGCTGGAGCGTACTGCATAGGCATTGTTTTTACCAAGTTTGCGGAGGTATTGGGTGATCTCTCCATGAATATCTGCAGGGATGGCTGCCCCTTCGATGACCTGGCGCATCTCACCGCTCAGTTCAGCGATTTTCTCCTGGTCTTCCACCTTGAGAAGCGATAATTGAGCAAGTGATGCGTTCAGCGACGACGTTTCCCCCATGATTCTTTGAAAGGCTTCCGTAGAAATACAAAAGCCATCCGGTACGTGGATTCCTTCCATCTTGGAGAGTTCCCCCAGGTTCGCGCCTTTTCCTCCAACAACCATGAGTTTTGTTTTATCAATATCCTGAAAACCAAGCACAAAAGAACTCATATTTCTCTCTCCTTTAGTCGAACAGATGCGCTCGCTTGCTGTCATACCAACTCTCTCCGCGACTCTTTGCGCGCATGACAAGAGCCTGGCACACATCTGATGAAAGTAAATGCCTTCATCGTAGGTGTGCCAGAAGTGGCATTGCATCCATCAGAGTATAAAGCTCGGAACACCAAAAAAAATCGTCCAAAAAGGCAGTGTGCTGATAGACAGAGGATGATACAATAAAAGTGAGGAAGAACGAGTGTATCATTGCATGAATAAAGCTTCCCCATCCCCCTGTGTAAGCATCTTCATTGGTGTCAAGATCTGCTTGAGACGCGTTCCCTATTCTGAGCATTCAGATGGATCATGCCCGTATCTGTTCAGCAATAGTTATTTATACCATAGTGACCTGTATTTCTATGGACACTCTCCTCGCAAAAATAGTAGTGATTTCTTCTCCTTTTGCTCTTTTTGCCTGAAAAATTTTAATTATTTGCTCGCTGTGCTCCTCGAGAAGAGTGCAAACGCACATTCTTCCATATGCATAACCTTTAGTTATGCATAGTATATATATTTTTCATGCATCTCGATTTTTTATTGACAGGACTGTATCGAGCTGGGTATTATTGTTAATAATATTGATCGACTAAGTCAACAAATAACAAGAGGAGATGCGATGAGTTTTACGTTGCTGGCCATCAATGGGAGCCTGACTCCACCTCCATCGCGTACCCGTGTCGTGCTCGATGCGGCACTGGCGGGTGCGCGAACCTATGATCACAGTATTGAGACCCATGTCCTGGAACTGCGTGATTTTGCCTTGGAGTTTAGTGATGGTCGTGCCCCTGAGGACTACAATGCTGATACGCGCAGAGCGCTGGCGTTGGTAGCGGATGCGGACGCCTATCTTGTTGCCACTCCTGTATACCGTGGATCCTATACGGGTGCGCTCAAAAACTTTTTCGACCTTGTCCCGAATGATCCTCATGGGCAGGATCCATTACGGGGGAAGGTGGTAGGTTTGTTGGCTACAGGAGGAAGTGATCATCATTCGCTGGTTATAGAGCATCAGCTCCGGCCGCTCTTTGGTTTCTTTGGGGCCTATACGCCGGCCCGAGCTCTGTATGTCTCTGCCCGAGACTTTGATGCGCAAAAGCGGCCGCAGGGAAAGCTGGTGGAGGAACTTGCATTCCTGGGACAAGAGGTCGTTGCTTTAACGCGTTTCCTGAGAGAAAATCCTGATCTTGCTCGACCGACGGGTGTGAGTAGTCGAAGCAGGTAACAATTGACGGGTAGAAAGAGGTAATTACGATGGGTGTCGACCACAGTGAATTTCGTCTTGCTTTGAGTCATTTTGCTTCTGGGGTGACCGTGATTACAACGCAACATCAAGGACAACTTCATGGGACCACGGTCAGCTCTTTTTGTTCTCTTTCCCTCAATCCCCCATTGATCCTTGTAGGAATCGATCTTCATGCGACTATTCATGATTTGATTATTGCCAGTGAAGTCTTTGTGGTAAACATTCTTGCTGAACATGCTGAGGACCTCTCGCGCCACTTTGCCCGTCGCACGCCTGAGAAATTTGCGGGTATTGCTTACACCTTCGGTCAACTTGGAGTTCCCTTACTCGATGATGCATTAACGACACTGGAATGCCGTCTGGTTGCACGCTATCCTGGTGGCGATCATGCAATCTTCGTTGGAGAGGTTGTCTCTACCGCTATCCGGCCACAGCATCAGCCGTTACTCTACTATCGCAGCAGGTATGGGCATGTGCAGGAGGTCGCCGTCAGTCAGGTCAATGCTCCTGGTCTGATGACGCAGGAAGCAAGGAGGTCATGAGCTTGAGTCAACAACAGGATATTGATTTTATCGTACAGGCAAAGCATCTCTATCTGGATTATGCACAAAGCCCTACTGATAGCGAGCATGCCGCGGTGGTGGAAGATGCGAACTTCTCTATTGAGCGTGGTGAGAAATTCGTGATTATCGGGTCCTCGGGATGCGGCAAGACAACCCTGCTCAAGGCTATTGGTGGTTTCATAGCGCCAGTACAGGGCGAGATACTCCTCAATGACGTACCCGTGACGAAGCCGGGTCCTGATCGCGCCTTTGTTTTTCAAGATTTTGAGCAGTTGTTTGCCTGGCGTACGGTATTGGATAACATCGTCTATGCCTTACGGGTGACCAAACGCATCTCTAAACAGGAAGCTATCAGCAAAGCGCGCTCGTATCTGGAGTTAGTCCAGGTTGCTCATGCGGCCAATAAATATCCCTATCAGCTTTCTGGTGGCATGAAGCAGCGTGCGGCCCTGGCTCGTGCACTGGCTTTAGAACCTGAGCTTCTCCTCATGGATGAGCCATTTGGTGCTCTGGACGCAATTACCCGCAATCAGTTGCAGTTGGAATTGAACGAGATCTGGAAGCGTACGGGGGTGACCATTGTGCTGGTGACGCACTCCATTCAAGAGGCTGTCTTCCTGGGGACGCACGTCATGGTCATGTCTTCCTCGCCTGCTCTGATTCGTAAGATTGTCGATACACGTCATGCGCACGAGTTTGGTAGCCAGGAGTTTGATGACCTCTCAATCCATTTGCGTTCACAACTGATCCACCAGGAAACGAAATCTGAAGAACTCGCAGAGTTGAGTGCTGTAGAATAAATCGGGAACGCTACGAACGGGATTATGTGAGAGAAAGGAATCTATTGTGAGTGTGTTACAGGCGGCTTCCGCCAAAACGGTGAGAACAAAAAAGGGACGTTCGCTACCAGCGTGGCTCCGGCAACTTTTTTTTGGCCTGATTCTTCTTCTGATCTGGCAGTGCTATGTCAGCTTTAGTGGGGCCAGCGCATTACTGATTGCCTCTCCGCTTGCCACGTTACAGGCTCTATATGCCGATATTGGCAATGGTCAGTTAATCAGTGCCACGCTGATCTCATTACAAAATCTGGCCATCGGAGTGGGGATAGGTATTGCGCTGGGTGTGATCCTGGCCTCATTCGCTGCCTTCTCTCGCCCTGGGCGAGACTTGCTCACGCTGTTAACCTCTCTCTTCAGCCCATTGCCGGGTATCGCTATCTTACCGCTGACGATGCTCTGGTTTGGCCTGAATTCAGCCGCCATTATTTTTGTGGTGGTGTATGGATCCATCTGGCCAATCTCGGCCAATACAGAAACGGGCTTTCGCACCATTGGCGCCACGACTCGGATGGTGGCGCAGAACCTGGGTCTCAGTCGCATCCAGACTGTGCGCGATGTCTTCCTGCCGGCTGCACTTCCGCACATCCTATCAGGATTACGGCTGGCCTGGGCCTTTGGCTGGCGTACCGTCGTTGGCGCGGAGATCGTGTTCGGCGTGGCTGGATCGAATGGAGGACTTGGTTGGTACATTAACAACGCACGCTACTTTCTCAATCCACCTGCCATCTTCGCTGGCCTGGTCATTATCTCCCTGTTAGGTATCCTGCTGGATACGCTTTTCCAGTGGATTGAGCGGCAAACCATCGTGAAATGGGGTATGAAGCAGGCTCACTAGTGGGCAGGCATTCCTGTACTTATTGCTAGAAAAAGGAGAAACATCATGCTACGTCAACGCTATCGATTCCTGGCTTTCCTACTGATGCTCGTGGTTGTCTGTGTGAGCGCCTGCGGCGGCAATGCTGCGAATGCCGATGGAGGTAAGGGTGCTCCTTCGTCCTTCACCATTGTCTATCAGCCGGGCCTTGGTTCGGTAACCTTTATTACGCTGAAATTACAAAAGACGTTGAGCAAGCAATTTCCCCATACCACTATTGAGTGGAAAATCGTCAATAGCGGTTCGGCGGTACGTGAAGCGATCCTATCTGGTCAGGGACAACTTGGTTCGCTGGGGATCTCACCATTTCTGGTGGGGTGGGATCGCGGCATGGATTGGAAGGTATTGCTCGCCACCAGTCGCAGTGATACTTGGCTGGTCGCCAAAAATCCGCGCATCAAGTCCTTAAAAGATTTTGGTCCCGGCGATAAGATTGGTGTGGTGGCTCCTGACGCGCAACAAGCCATTGTCCTACGCAAAGCGGCGGAACAGCAACTGGGCAATGCACACGCCCTGGATAAAAATCTGGTGGCGATTGGCTCTGTCGATGGCGAGCAGGCGCTCCTCTCTGGACAGTTGGCGGCCAATTTTGCCGGTTCTCCTTTCCAGGAGCGCGAGGTTGCGGCCGGTGGTCACATCGTCCTGCATACCAATCAGCCCTTTGGTCCGGTTGGAACCGGTCTGATCGTGCTTCCCCAGAGCTTCTATAACCAGTATCCAGAGTTCAGCAAGACGGTCTATAAGGATTTGCAGTCCGTGACTACGTATGTGACCAACCATCATCAAGAGGCCGCCGAATATCTTGCTCAGGATGCAGGCAGTGGTGGACGCGGTTCGGTCAAGCAGTTCAAGACCCTGATCGATAACAAGTCACTCGCCTTTGAAACAACCCCTTCAGGTTTGATTGCCTATGCCAACTTTATGAAAGCGACTGGATTTATTTCGAAGGTGCCAGGCTCCGTCAATGATCTGGAATTGCCCACCGTTTCCGGTACTGGTAGCTAATACAATCAGATATCTGTTACCTACGCATTGTTAGCGAGAAGGAGAGTATATCCATGAGTACAAGACAAGGTCAGTTCAAACTAGGAGCCTTCTTACAGAATACCGGCCATCACGTGGCCGCCTGGAGGCATCCTGATTCTAGAGCCGATGGTGGTCTGGACTTTGCGCATTATCGTCAGCTAGCCCAGACGGCTGAACGTGCTAAATTCGATATGGTCTTTCTGGCGGATGGTGTGGCTGTGCGTCGCGATCAGAATCCTGAATCGTTGAGCCGTTCAGGTCAGATTGTGCACTTTGAGCCTCTGACCCTCCTCTCGGCCCTGGCGGCGGTGACAGACCACATTGGGCTGGTCGCAACCGCCTCGACGACCTATAATGAGCCGTATCATATTGCACGCAAGTTTGCGTCATTGGATTATCTCAGCCATGGCCGCGCTGGCTGGAACGTGGTCACCTCCGCAACTGAGGCTGAGGCATGGAACTTTAATCGCGAGCAGCACATGGAGCATGCCTTGCGTTATGAGCGGGCGCGCGAGTTTTTACAGATTACCCTTGGTCTCTGGGATAGCTGGGACGATGACGCCTTTCTGCGGGATAAAGAATCGGGCATCTATGTTGATCCCGACAAGGTGCATACGCTCAATCATAAAGGCAAGCATTTTTCTGTTCGTGGGCCCCTTAACGTCGCGCGCCCGCCACAAGGCTATCCCGTTATTGTGCAGGCTGGCGCGTCTGAGGATGGGCAGGATTTCGCGGCGTCCACGGCCGAGGTGATCTTTACTGCCCAACAGACGCTAGAAGAGGCTCAAGCATTTTACGCGGGCATCAAAGGCCGGCTGACGAGTTATGGGCGCTCGCCCGATCAACTCAAAATTATGCCTGGGGTCTTTCCGGTGATCGGTCGGACCGAGGCGGAAGCGAAAGAGAAATATGATCAACTGCAGCAGTTGATTCATCCCAGGGTTGGCCTGGCCCTCTTGAGTGGCAACCTGGGAGGCTTTGATCTCTCGGCTTATCCGCTCGATGGTCCCTTGCCAGATTTACCAGAAACCAACGGGAACAAGAGCCGTCAAAAACTGGTCACCGATCTTGCCCGGCGCGAGAACCTGACGATCCGTCAGCTCTATCAGGCCATCGCTGGCGCGCGTGGCCATCGCACCATCTGGGGCACACCTGAGCAGATTGCCGATCACCTGGAGGAATGGTTTGTTCATGATGCGGCCGATGGTTTTAATATCATGCCCCCCTATCTTCCAGCCGGGTTAGATGACTTTGTGGAACTGGTCATTCCTATCCTGCAGCGCCGTGGTAGGTTCCGCACAGAGTATGAAGG
This sequence comes from Dictyobacter alpinus, assembly GCF_003967575.1. Taxonomy (NCBI): domain Bacteria; kingdom Bacillati; phylum Chloroflexota; class Ktedonobacteria; order Ktedonobacterales; family Dictyobacteraceae; genus Dictyobacter; species Dictyobacter alpinus. Next base: position 890,350 of record NZ_BIFT01000002.1, on the reverse strand, counting down.
ACGGACCTTACGTGAAAACCTTGGCCTGGTTCGCCCGGCCAGCCAGTATACAATTCCCTCGTATGCCTGAATTGTTTAGGAAAGTATTCTGTTCTATGACGGTAGCTGTACGTTTTGCATTTAATGAGGGCGATCCTACCTGCATCTGGAGCGGGTAGGATCACCTGTCTATCGTATAAACGATACCAACAGCAGAAGAGCATCTTCTAACACATGTTAATCAGCCAGTGTGATCCACCCTTTGCCCATGAAGTGGCATTGACCGCCGATTGATACGCCCGTGATGTGTTCTCCGTCAAGCTCGATCTTTACCTGCACAAAACTGGGACGCCCCAATTCAATGCCTTGTTCACTGACTATCTGACTGTATCCTACCTTGGTGGGTTGCACCTGTCCGTGACGCACGAGATAGCAGCCCAACGGGCCACTGGCGGCCCCTGTCGCAGGATCTTCGGCGATGCCCATCGCCGGGGCAAACATGCGGCTATGCACGGTCGATCCAGCGTGCACTACCTCTTGCGTGAAGACGAAGACGTGTGGGGCGGCAAAATCGCGCAGTACCCGCTCCCAGACATCCAGTCGAAAGCGAATGGAGCGTATGGCTTCCAAACTCTTGAGAGGCACAAAGAGGAAAGGGACGCCACATGACACTACTTCCAGTGGGAGCGTTGTATCGAGGAGGGTGTGATCAAGGGAGAGCATCTGGGCAATCGCCTCGTAATCGGCGAAAACCGGCCCAAAGGTGGGGAGTGGCTGACGCATCCGGATCAAGTCAGGCTGCCCTGCCCTGGCAGAGAGGGTGACGGGAACCACTCCCACGCCTTCCTCAAAGGCAATGGTCGTCTCTGGTTCAGTGAATGGAATTATGCCTTCATTGGCCAGCACAAAGGCGGTTCCAATCGTCGGATGACCCGCCATCGGCAATTCGATGGCAGGTGTGAAAAAGCGTACGCGATAATCAGCCGCCGCAGATTGAGCTGGGAGCACAAAGGCACTTTCCGAAAGATTCAGTTCTTTGGCCAGTGCTTGCATCGTTTCCGGGGTAAGACCACGTGCATCCGAAAACACTGCTAGTTGGTTTCCTCCGAACGGCTGATTTGTAAACACGTCCACGAGAGAATAGTGCAGTTGTTTCATCTGTTCCTCGTTCTTCGTCATTAAAAAGCCGAGTTTTTCTGGTCTCCCAGTATATCTCAGAACGGAGCCTCTTGCCAGGCCAGGCAACGTGGAAATAGTTGGGTTGGTGGGAGGTGCGAACTAAGATCAGTATCACCAAAATCATTTTTCGAAGCTAGTGCCTATCGAGAGAAGAAGGAGGTGTTCTCGTTACTCTGGCTGATATATCACCAATAGTTATTATATACATAAATATTAGTGATGTATTGGCCATTTTTGCATTGACAGGCCTCTTTTTATTCAGGTATTCTAAGTGTATAAAGTTGATCAACTAAGTTAACATTAATGATTGTGCTTCACCCCTTGACGAAATACATTGCTGACGCCGTAGCTGATTTTGTTACGCCTGACTGAAAGCACGGAAGGAGCAAATACTCTATGACGTTTCCAATCTATCCTGGAACCGAGCGCCAGAAGCGCCTGGTGGCTCTGGCTGGTGAGTTAGCTGACACGTTTGCGCGGCGTGCAAATGAAGGTGAATGGGCAGGTCATTTTCCCTATGAAAACTATCGAGACCTGCATCAGTCGGGCTATCTTGCATTGACTGTTCCTCGTGAGTTTGGGGGGGAAGGCGCTGATGTCCTTGATACGCTTTTAGCTCAGGCACGACTGGCTCAGGGATGTGCTTCGACTGCTCTTGTAACAGCCATGCATCTATCGACTATTGGACGCATAGCTGCCAGCACACATGGGCCCAACCCACTCTTTGAACGTATTTGTGCCTCGGTTGTTCACGATGGCGCTCTTATCAATGGAGCCGCGACAGCATCTGGAACGGGCAGCCCCAATCGGGGAGGTCAACCCGCGACCACCGCACGCCGTCAGATTGATGGTTCCTGGTTACTGAACGGTCGCAAAACCTATACCACAGGAAGCTTAAAACTCCGTTTCTTTCTCGTCAGCTGTAGTATTGAAGACGACACTCCTGTCGAGGCAAAGCTCCCTCGCCTCCCTTCTGATCAGGCAAGCTTTCTCGTACCACGCGATGCGCCGGGCATTCGCATTGAGGAAACGTGGGAGAGTGTGAGTAGGCGAACGAGTGCGAGCAATGACCTGATTCTTGCCAATGTGCATCTGGGACCAAATGCCTTAGCTGATACGCTTGGGAACTTTACGCCTGCTTCCATGGCCCAACTAGGCGCATGGAGCTTCCCTCTTCACGCCGTCTATTTAGGTATTGCTCAGGGAGCGCGTGATGAAGCGATACGTTTTGCTCAGCGCTGGCGTCCGAACTCGCTCGATCAACCCATCTCCAGTGTTCCTCATATCCAGGAGAAAATAGCAAAAATAGAACTGATCCTTTTGCAAAGCGAGGCGGTCATTTTCAGATTGGTTGAGCAGTATCTAAGAGATGCAACCAGTATCTCTTCCAGTCAGTTTGCCGCCGCCAAATATCTGGTAACGAACCATGCTGTAGAGGTGGTGGATCTGGCGATGCGTATCGTTGGTGGGGCTAGCCTCTCGTTACAGAAGCCTTTGCAGCGCTATTATCGTGATGTGCGAGCGGGTCTCTACCATCCACCCATGGACGATGCGACATTTTCGCTTCTCTGCCAGCAGGCCTTGAAAGAACGTTGACGAAACGTACCTTCACAGTATTTTCTTTATTTTGCGTTTTATTAATTTCTCGTGTAAACATCTTTTATTGTTTTTGTATGGTTCATGTTGGTGAGGCCCAAATGTATCTGCAAAGGAGACACGACACAATGAGTGACCTGAATGAGTATCTGGCACAGAAAAGACAAGCATTGATTGAACGCCGCGCACACGCCAGGGTCAATGATACTGGCCCAACTACGCTCAGCGCGAGTGCACGCGTTGAAGGGCGTAGCGGAATACGACGCATCCGTATTCGAGACTTTCAGATTATCAGCGATAGTGGACCAGATTTCGCCGGCTACAACCTTGGTCCTTCATCACCCGAACTGCAATTGGGTGTGCTGGGCAGTTGTCTGACCCATGTTTTCCTGATTCAAGCGGCTGATCGCGAGGTTCCACTGAATTCTCTCGAGGTCGAGATTACGGCGCAGGTTGATCCACGTTCTGGCCAACCCGGCTACGAGGATGTTCCTGTTTATCCACACAATATCTCTTATACGGTGCACATTGATTCTCCTGCTTCAAAAGAGGACATCGCTGCACTGTATGAAGCGGTTGAACGTACCTGCCCAATCCTGAACTTGCTGATCAATCCACAGCAGATTAATGGAACGCTTGTACACAACACAACTGAAAAGGCTGTTTAAGACTGTAGCTCTGTCATACTAGAAAGGTGCCGTAATGCGCTTCTCCTTGTTTTATAATTGTGGTATTTTTCCAGGCAAAGAAGTATCTGAACTGTACCACGAGATCGAGGAACAGGCAATCATCGCTGATCGTCTGGGCTTCGATGCTATCTGGCTGGCGAACCAGCACTTTGAAGCGTGTAGCTCTACATCTTCGCCCTTTCTCCATCTGGCAAGAATAAGCTCGCTTACCAGCAGCATAGAGCTAGGTACCCTGGTGGAGGCTCCTTACTACCATCCTCTCAGATTGGCCGAGGATATAGCGCTCCTGGACATACTATCAGGGGGACGAGTACGTCTGGGAATTGGGCCAGGAAGCATCAATGAGTGGCACAATTCCGCGCATTGTGATATCTCGCTGGATAAAAAGACCGCCCGCATGCTTGAGATGGTTGCGGTCCTCCGGCAGGCATTTGACGAAGGATGTATCGATTTTCTGGGGAACTATTATCAGTACGAAGGGGTCGAACTGCTGGCTCAACCCCTTCAGTTAGCTCAGCAGCTGATCTGGATTACAGCCAATAATGCAACCCCTGAAATTGCTGGTGTTGCCGGCTATAGCCTGCTCATGCCAGATAGAGGAACTGCGAATGCGACGCGTCAGTACCTGGATCGTTACCGAGCATATCTCAATGGCAAGTCTGGTTTCGTTTCCCAACAGTATTTCGTCTCTGTTGCCTCCTGTGAACGGGAGGCTCAGGCACAAATGCGTAGCATCCTGGCACGCTATACACGCTCTCTTGATACATTTGCATTCCATGGTTATCCCAACGGGCGGGAATATGCAGCCCTATCGAGACGCTTGAACCTTATCATTGGGACTCCCAGCTCTGTTGTCGAACAGCTTTCAGCCATACAGCAAGAATATGGCATCAATGAAATTGTGTGTCAGGTCTATAACGATGGTATGCAACACGAGGATGTGGTGCGTTCAATCACCCTGCTTGGAGAGGAAGTGCTACCCGGTCTCCAACAGCTGCATCCGCTGGAAAGTGTTTTGGAATGACTTGATTGATTTGGAGGCTCAATTGAGTTAGCAGGCTATCAAACCTTTCTTTCTTTGGATTGCAAGGAGCTTGCTTAATGGCTGCTGAAGTAATTGGCCACGGCCTTGAACGACTCTTTTGGTTCCCATGACATATCTGGGTACGTGTCACCGTGTTTGTTGTCGGCGTAACTTTTTACAAGGGCGTAACTTGCCAGATCGAGATCGTGCAGCGGGTCTTCATTGTGGGGCAAAGCAGGTGCGACGAACGTAAAGACGAATGCGCCGCTAACTCTTGCGTCATCAAGTATCGCGAGCATATTAGTAAGCTCACATGCCTGCAAGCTCTCATCGCGGATGTAGTTGCCATTGAGCTGCTTTGGGTTGGCCTGGTCAACGATCATAAAACCTCTCCCGCCTTTGTCTTCGGCGCCCTGATAGGCACAGAGTCCAACCTCAGTAATCATGACTGGTTTGCCGTGAGCGAAGTGGCGTTTGAGCCGCTCGCCGTAGGTGTTCCTGTTTTTCGCTCCACGGTAGTAATCGAGACCTATGAAGTCAAACAAACTCCAATCGACAGCCTCAATTGGTGCCGATGCATAGGTGACCTGGCCATGAAAGACCTCCCTCACCGCTTTATTCTCTTTGGCCAAAAAAGTATTCAGTGGTTTGTTGTGTAACTTGAGCACTTTCAGCTTCCACCATACAGACAATGGGTTGCCGAGTCGCTCCATGAAGTTATTCCCTTTGAGAATGCCTTGCATGAACCATGTGAGCTCACATCCCTGGATGAAGACCAGTTTTGGCCACCGAGTACGCAATGCTTCAGCAGCTTTGGCACACTGGACTGTGTACTCAAGTGTTTCTTGCGCAGTTTTATCATGCAGATGTGGCGAAAGCCACACCTCCAGGCCTTGTTTGAGTGCATCTTCTGCGGTCGTCATCAGTCTGCTTATGTTCGTACCTGAAATTCTCACGGCATTGCAATGTAGATCGTTCTTGATAATGGTAATTTCACGGTGCATGACACTCGCATCAAATGTGGGACGTGAGATGTAGCCGTGACCGAAATCAATGCCAACATCGTAGTTCATGCCTTTTCGTTTCATGATTTTCCCTTTTTCGTTTGAAGAAGGATGATAAGCATCTTGAATGAGAAATGACCAGTAATCCAGGCCCTTGATGGATGAAGCATCTTGATGAATAGACAGCAGTTTGTTAAGACATAGAGATGTTACCTCTGCTCTCCCAAAGAAATTTGTGATCCTGTGGGTCTGCAATTCTCCATGTCATCGACACAGAGGATGAGATCTCACGGCTAATCTACTTGTGGCTTTAGCATCCGCAGAATAATTCCTACATCAGGGCAATTCTTTTTGAATTGCTCAGGATGAGGTAACGCTAATTTAGTTAAGCCCTCAAGACATGCAGCAATGGCAGTTACCAGTTGGGCTGGATCACCTCCTGCAATTTCATTGGTAGCTTGACCCTCGACAATCAGTTGACTCATCACATCGAGAAAGATTTGTCCTCTCTTGCGTATCAATGCACGGAGGTTGTTTGGTGTTGTCTCAGAGTTCTGTACCTGATCTAAAATCTGATAGAGTTCAGGGTGTTCGCACCTGCTTTCCACCAGACGTGAAAGCAGCAAGGCTAGGCGCTCCCCTGGCGTTCCCGGCATCTCGAGAAATGACTGTAATCCTGTCGGATTGGTTTGCATGGCCTGTTCAATCAAGGCTTGAAAGAGCGCCTCCTTGCTGGCAAAGTAGCGATAGGCCAGCCCTTGACTGACCTGGGCCTCAGTGGCAACATCAGCCATTGTTGCGGCTCTGCCCAGGCGCGCAAAGACTCTGCTGGCACTCTCCAGAATCTTCACGCGTTGCGCTTCGCGTAAACGTTGATTCGCCTCTGCCGTTCGAGCCATTGCAATCTCTTCTTTCTCAATAAATGAATAAAATGTTCATTTATTGAGTAGTATATCTGATCGATTTATACGTGTCAAGATCTTGTTGCTTTTGCTATCACAGGCATAACGCAGCAGAGGGATGTTTCCTGTCCGCATTGTCCTGTTTGCTGGGCGCTGGCATCAACCAATTGACGAGAGAGATTTTCGCTTTTCCGGTGGGATATTGACCTATCTGATAACCCGGTAATGGCAAAGAGAAGACATACCTCGAATAGCATCATTAATAAAGTAGGCTAACGGGCTTTCGTATTGCTGGAATACAGACTTGCCAACAATTAAAAGAACAGGTATAATGAAAATGTACAATATTTCATATCATGTACATTTGTACATCCAGTCCTGGAGGAAAAATGGCCGATCTTCAAAGCGAAAGGGGACGATTGCTGGTAAAAATCAGTCGGCTGTATTACGAAGATGGACTCAATCAACAAGACATTGCCAAACGCTTTGGTATGTCACGACCTCATGTAAGTCGAATGCTTGCTACAGCCAGAGACCAGGGGATTGTCAATATCACCATTCGCAACCCTTATTCACGAGAGCAGGATGTTGAGCAGGAACTTGTTGAAACGTTTGGTATTCTCGATGCTTTTGTTGTAGACCTGGAAGACCATTCTGAACAAAAACTGCTCCACCAATTAGGGAGAAGTTGTGCGGCGCTTCTTGAATCCGTGCTCAAAGATAATGATATTGTGGGAGTTATGGCTGGACGCACGATTACAGCGATTGCCGCTGAGCTCGACTATTTTGCACGCAATGGGCTCCAGTTTACTCCACTTGTTGGCGGTTGGGGCTCTACTGGGTCTTCGTGGTATGCCAACGCGAATACCATGCTGTTTGCTGAAAAGATGCAATCGCCCTACTGGCTTCTACATGCACCCGCGGTGGTTGTTTCTCAAGAAACTAGAGAGCTTTTGATGAAGGAACCAGAAATAGCCGCTGTACTTGAGCTTGCTCGTACGTGTACTGTCGCAGTTGTTGGTATTGGTCAGGTATCAAAAGAGGCAACAATCGTTCAAAGCGGTTACTTTGGAAACGCTGACCTAAACGATGTCATACAAAAAGGTGCGGTGGCGAACGTTTGCGCGTCATTTCTCAATATTCAAGGAGAGAATATCGCTTTTTCTGCAAAAACGAGAATGCTGGGTATTGACATTGAAGAACTGAGACACCATACCAATGTCATCGGTGTCGCCGGTAGCCAGGATAAAGTTGAAGCCATTACGGCGACACTGCGAGGAAAATGGATCGATATTCTTGTGACGGACCTTGAGACTGCGCAACAGGTGTTAGCTTTTCACAAGAATAAGAGTTAAGAGGAGATAAAGCAATTGAGTGCCAATGGTTACTATGGGCCATATGGAGGAATGTTTATTCCTGAGATTTTATTTCCTGCCTTTGACGAATTAAAAGCAACGTTTGCTGACATACAGCAGGATCAGATATTTTGGCAGGACTATCAAGGGTATCTGGCCACCTTTTCTGGTCGTCCAACGCCACTCACCTATGCCGAAAGGTTGACCGCCTATTTTGGAGGACCCAGGGTGTACATGAAGCGCGAGGACTTGAATCACTCCGGTGCTCATAAACTGAACAATGCCCTGGGTCAAGCGATGCTGGCGAAACGGATGAACAAGACACGTATCATCGCTGAGACGGGGGCCGGACAGCACGGAGTAGCCACAGCTCTTGTGGCCGCGAAATTTGGTTTGAACGCGACGGTGTACATGGGAAGTGAAGATGTAGAGCGTCAGTATGCGAATGTCTTTTGGATGAAACGCTTTGGTGCTGAAGTTGTTCCGGTGGAAACGGGTTCTCGTACATTAAAAGATGCGATCAATGCAGCATTGAGAGATTGGGCTGCCAGTTTTGAAACAACCCATTACGTGCTGGGAACTGCCTCGGGACCTCATCCTTTCCCCGCGCTCGTGACTTTTTTTCAAGCGATTATTGGCAACGAAACCAGAGAACAAATCCTTCGATTGGAGGGCAAACTTCCTAAACGTGTCTATGCTTGCGTGGGGGGAGGATCGAATGCGCTCGGTATATTCAAGGCATTCATGCCGGATGAAGATGTTGAACTTGTTGGGGTTGAAGCTGGAGGAGAAGGGCCGATGGTTGGTAAGCATGCTGCGCGTATCGCTTATGGGCAAGGGAAAATTGGTATCGCCCAGGGGTATAAATCCCTCTTCCTGCAGGACGAAGATGGACAGATGGTAGAGACCTACAGTCTTGCAGCAGGACTTGATTATACCGGTGTTTCCCCTCTTTTGGCCCATTTATCAGAACGCAAGCGTGTGCGTTTTGAAGCAGCGACCAATGAGGAAGTTGTCAATGCCTTGCAGCTTGTCATGACAAAAGAAGGCATTGTTCCCGCATTAGAATCTACGCATGCATTTGCTGGAGCTTTTCGAGAGATGAAACAGTGCTCAGAGGGCGATAGCATCATCATCAATATATCGGGCCGGGGCGACAAAGATATTTTTAATATAGCGGAAGGAGTACGCGATGAAGAATGGAAGGCTTTTATCCAACGAAAACACACACAATACCAGCAGTCTCGCTCAGGAGATTCTGGAAAAGCGTAAAAAGAAATCTATTTTATTGATGGCGCATCAAATTGTAGGCTATCCCGATTTCGAGATAAATTATGCAATGCTTCGTCTTTTCTATGAATGTGGAGTGGATCTGGTTGAGCTCCAACTTCCTTTCTCTGAGCCGATTGCGGACGGCCCGCTGTTTTTGAAGGCAAACCAAAGAGCATTGGAACGAGGGACGACTGTGGAGCAGTGCCTGAATTTTGCCCAAAAAGTCATCAGAGATTTTAACCTTCCATGTCTTTTCATGACCTACTCGAATATTTTACTTCAATATGGGATACAACGCTTTGTCGAAACTGCCGCCTCTATTGGAATTCGTGGACTAATCGTACCCGATGCATTTCCTGAGGAGAGTGATGAGTACTTCGCAGCCTGTGAGCAACAGCAGATCGATCCCATTCTGATTGTGACCCCTTATACACCAGATACGCGTATGATATACCTTGCCAATAAGACAAAAGGGCTCTTGTATTGCGCTGCAAGAAAAGGGGTAACTGGCTCAAAAACATCTTTTGATGCTACCACCACAGATTTTATCGCACGATGTCGTCAGTATGCATCTACACCCATTGGCGTCGGATTTGGTGTTCAGCGTCCAGAGGATGTGCGCTATCTCGTCGATAAGAGTGATATTGCCATTGTTGGAAGTGCATTGCTCACGGTATTAGAAACAGAAGGACTTCCTGGTGTCCGGGAATTTTTGCTGGCACTCAGGCCATGAATGACGTGAGCGGTTGTTAAATGCTTCCACTCTTCATAGGATGCATCATCTTCATGTGGTAGCGCTGGACAATGAACCTCGTATTGAGAACCAGGTGAATGCGAGAGGCTGGAGGCAAGTTGTTTGTCCATTTCGTAAGCCCCAGCTCCAGCGCTTTGAATCAAGAAAATATGCTTGGTCATGATAGATCTCCCTTCCTTGTTATGTGTTCTCTCCCATCAAAGTGGTTGCATCCCTTGCAACCATTCAGGCATAAATATATTGTACTTATGCTAGTCCCTGGGTTAAAATACGAAAACCAATTATGCTCTTGATTCGCTATTGCAAGGAGAAGGTCATGCTGAGCCTGCGCAAGAACAGCGTCATTTTGTTTCGGACACAAATCTCACTGCTCTTTTTTCCACTCATTATACTTCCCCTCTGTATTGTTGGATTCGTCTCATACAAATCCTCTTATACTGCGATAGAAGCTCGATCAGCATCCAATGTTGACAATATATCGGTACTTGCCAATCAAAATCTTGATAGCCTGATGCAGCAAATGTCACAGCTCTCTCTTACTATGCTTTATCAACCAGAAGTCCTACATACTGCAACCTACTATGCAAACCATCCCGATAAGAGAAGCGCTAGCGTACAGGATGAAGACACGATGCACACCTTTTTTGTCAATATTTCAAGTTTTAATACAAACATTGTTTCCGCCGACCTTTATTCGACAGGCAATGTCTGGTTTAGTTCAAATTATGCATACGCACCGTTCCCTGATTGGCAGCACTTACATTGGTTTAAACAGTTGACGCATGCTTCCGCGCAAACAATGATTATGCCTGTACATACGTTACAGTACCTGGCTGATTCCAGTAACGCAAACGCGCCTTCCGTCTTTTCCATAGCACAAACAGTGATAGATTCGGATACGTTGCAGCCGATAGGCGTACTTGTTATTAATGTTGATGCTCATGCTATTATACAAACAATAGCGAATTCTCAGGGTAAAACAGATACAAAGTTTATTATTTATGATAAAGATAAAGCTTTAAATTACCCATTCCAGCCGGATAGCACTTCTTCAGTGAAGAACATACGTCTCATACAAAACGCTGTCCAGGGCCAGCAACGTCATATTTCGCTAAACTCCGTCGACTACTTCCTCTCCAATAACACTTCATTATACTCACAATGGACAGTAGTGGCCCTGGTGCCAGTTACAAGCCTGACACAGGATATAGAAGTGATACAATGGACCACCATCATCGCTATCTGTGTGACCTTGTGCATGGCAACAGGCGTCTTCTGGTTTTTGATTAACAAGATTGGTCTGCATGTAAGCCAGTTGAGGAACTTAATGCGTCAAGTTGAGCATGGCAATCTGGATGTTCGCTTTCACTTTAAAGGGAACAGCGAAATTGTGACGCTGGGACAAAGCTTTAATCACATGGTAAGCCGATTAAAACAAAGCATCCAGGATAATCTGGAGGCACAACTCCAACGTGAGCGGGCCGAGCTTGCAGCCTTACGCCGACAGATTAATCCTCATTTCCTCTATAATACCCTGGCCTCATTTCAGATGATTGCGATTACAGAAGGCTGTGAACGAGTAGCCAGGATGTCTTTTACTCTTGGGCAATTGATGAGTTACGCGTTAAATAGTGAGGAACTGGTAAGTTTGGAACAGGAATTAGAACATGTTCGCTCGTTCCTGGCCTTGATGAAAGAGGAATATGAGGATCGCTTGCAATTTGAGATTCACATCGCTGGTGAATTACAGGATTGTATTGTGCCTAAATTTACATTACAACCACTTGTGGAGAACGCTATTTACCATGGGATTGATCCAAAAGTAGAAGCAGGCTTTATTTGCATTCGTGTTTCTCAGCAACATGAGCTATTGTTATTTGAAATTGAAGACGATGGTGTTGGCATTACTGAAGAAAAACTGGTCCAGATTCAAGAGGCACTCAGATACGATGAGAATATTTTGAAGCGTTCCCGACACATCGGAATACTTAATATTCAGGCGCAATTGCAACGGATATTTGGTAGAACCTATGGGCTAAGTATAGAGTCGCATGCAGGTGAAGGGACGCGCGTGCTGATGAAAGTTCCGCTTAGCAGGAAGCAACAAGTGCAAGATTCGATATAAAGAATCAACAAAGCAAACGTGAAAGGCAGGAAAATCTCTATGACACAGGATGATCACACTGTTGTGCAAGTACTCGTCGCTGATGATAAGGCTGCAATTCGTACAGGGCTTGCTCACATGGTAACACGTATTTCTCCACAGTTACAAGTTTTAGAGGCCGCTAACGGGCTTGAAGCCTGGAAATTAATCAGTACATCTGCTAGTCTTCAACTCGCTTTTATTGATATTCGTATGCCGGGTCTTGATGGTTTACAGTTGTGCGAGCAGATACGCAAATCACCGTACACCATCAGGATCGCTATTATTTCCGCTTTTCGTGAGTTTGATTACGCTCGGCAGGCACTGCGCTTTGGGGTGGTGGACTATTTGTTAAAACCTATTAACCCCGCAGATATAACACGGCTGGTACAGGAAGTGATCGTGAATACTTCTCCTGGTGTTACATCCACCAATGGGAGTGAAGATAAAAGAACCAGTTTTGTGATCGATAAGGTTAGAGAATGGATATATAAGCACCTCGAACAGGATATAACGCTTGCAGAGATTGCAGAGTCCCTACACTATACGCCAAACTATTTAAGCGCACTCTTCAAGCGCGAAGTGGGCAAGGGTTTTCAAGAATATCTGGCAGATTGCCGGATGCAGCGTGCCGCCAGTCTCCTGCAAGAATCATCACTGCGTATGACAGATATTGCGGCGCACGTCGGTTATACAAATCCGCGTGCCTTCTCAACCACATTTAAACGTACACATAACATTACTCCAACGGAATATCGCGAAAAGTATGGAAGAAACTCTGTAGATTGACGGATGATTTCGTAGAATCACCGCGTTGTACAGGTGCTACTCTTTCCCTATACTCATTATATTAATCCTTTTTCATGCATATTTTTCGAGAGGAACCAGCTTATGACAAAGACGTTACATTCAATGACCAGGCGGGATTTTTGCGCGAGCACGCTACTCTCCGCAGGAACAATGCTTGGGGCCGGCTCACTACTCAATGCGTGCGGGAATTCTGCGTCTGGCACTGGTAGCAAAACTGTGGCTTTGACGGCGGCGTCCTGGTTTGGTCCGGATAGAGGAAAGGTTCGGACAACCAATCTTCAGGACATCATTGCTTCTTTCCAAAAAAAGCATCCGGGCGTCACGATTAAATGGAATACCTTTTCTGATTACGACACTATTATTCGCACACGTGTCGCCGCAGGAAACGTCCCCGATCTTATCGCGTTACGCCCTGGTACGTCGATGTATCCCTTTATCCAGGCGAATACCGCAGTCGATCTCTCTAATCAACCCTGGACGCAAAACATTGTTGCGAGCACGAAAGAGATTTCATCTTATCGTGGCAAAGTCTATGGCTTACCTTTAGGTGAGTCTGTTATTGGAACCGTGTATAACAAAGAAATTTTTGCTCGGCTACACCTTGAGGTCCCGACTTCGTGGGATGATTTTCTGCATGTCTGTCAGAAAATTAAGAGTGCGGGCATTATACCATTGGCTCTGGGTAACAAGGATCAATGGGTCGATCAATTAATCCCCTATGCCATGGCTCCATCAGCAATTTTTCGCGAAACCCCTGATTTTGATGTACAAATGCTTGCCGGTAAACGCACGTTCGCGGGCTCTAGCTGGAAGCAGATGATGCAGGATTATGTTGCGCTTTCCAAACAGGGCTTTGTCAATGAGGGTGCTCTGGGAACGACATATGATCAGTCTGCGCAACTGGTCGCACGTGGCAAAGCTGCCATGGTAGTGAATGGTGACTGGATCGTCTCCCCCATTCAGGCTGCTAACCCTAAAATACAACTGGGGATGTTTCCGTTTCCCTATACACAAAAAGGCAAAGCCCCCTGGGTCGCGTCATCATTATCAGGCCTCCTGGGCGTTTCAGCAAAATCCGCATATCAAAAAGAGTCTCTGGCGTTCCTCCAATACTGGGCGCAGCCAGAAAACATGTCGGAATATCTCACGTTGCAGGGGTACTATTCGAGCTTGACGAATATACAGACAAAGGTGAGTGGTCCATCGAAAGATATGATCGAACCTTTAAAAGCTGGCTCATATAATTTCCTGGATGCCCACTGGCCTGATGGTGTACAGACGGTTATGCTCAAAGATATTCAATCTGTTTTCGCCGGGAGCCTTTCTATTGATCAGATGTTGACGGATATGGACCAGGCCTATCAAAGCAACAAGTCAAAGATAGCGTAGCGTATGTGGTTTTAAACTCTATGGGTCGTTTTCAATTATACATAATCCAGGTTGGGAATGACCCTACAGTTTTAGAGAGGCATATATCTTAGTGTTACAGAACAGGTCATATAGCGCCGTAGAATCTGTACAGATACCGGCAAAACAGAAGCGGAAGCGGAGCATGCCCTTTACCTGGACCGATGGAATTTGCATTGTGCCAGCACTGCTTCTGTTCACGATATTCGTCATTTACCCCACGGTAAGTAGTGTTTATTACGCGATGACTGATTGGAATGGCATCAATGCGGACATTCATTTCAATGGGCTTACGAACTTCCAGCGCTTGCTGACCGATCGCGATGTCTGGAATGGCCTGAAAGTTACCGTTGTATTTGCCATCGCGGTGATGATTCTGCAAAATACGCTGGCCCTGGTTCTGGCGCTGGCATTGAATAGTTTTCGAGATGTGAAAGGCTTCGGAAGTGTACGTGTCTTCTTGCTTATTCCCAATCTGATTAGTGGCCTGGCCGTTGGATACATCTGGTCCTATATGTACAATCCTATGGATGGGACGGTGAACTCAGTCCTCTCAGCGGTTGGTCTCTCAGGATTCACGAGGGATTGGTTGGGCGATGGGAATCTGGCGTTGGGAAGTATCATCTTTACTTCTATCTGGCAATCAGTGGGATTTGCTATGATTATTTTCTTCGCAGGTCTACAAACCGTGCCACAAGAGTTGTATGAGGCCGCGGATATGGATGGTGCAGGCTCCTGGCAGCGTTTTCGTCGGATTACGTTCCCATTGATTGCACCCGCCTTTACCGTTAATGTCGTATTGACATTGATCGGCTCGCTTAAGGTGTTCGACATCATTTTCACTATGACCAAAGGCGGTCCGGGAACCGCGACAGAGTCGATCCTTGTCCATGTTTATACGCAGGCATTTGTCGATAATAACTTTGGGTATGCTGGTGCTATCAGCCTTGTTTCATCCATTTTCATCTTTCTTCTCTCAATTATCGCGTTACAATTTTTGAGAAGGCGGGAGGTCACCTACTAATGCAACATAGAATATCACCAATCCAACGGCCTCACAATTTTACAAGTAAGCGGATGAGGCAGGCCATGTGGAGAATTCCCTCCCTAATCATTTTGCTGATCTGGGTGGCCCTGGTGGCATTGCCATTGTGGATTCTGCTTTCGATCGCCGTGAAATCGGCGCAAGAAGAACTGACGAATCCTTTGGGATGGCCACACACCATACAGTGGGGGAATTTCACTACCGCCTGGGATTCAGCGGGTCTGGACACAGCTTTTTTCAATAGCATCATGATCACAAGTATCTCGGTAATCTGCCTGGTCGTATTTGGGGCGCTGGCAGCATATCCTCTGGCACGGAGCACCGCTACCTGGTCGCGCAACATATACTTATATTTTGTCTCAGGCTTTGTATTACCAGGTGGACTGGGGCTTGTCGCATTATATAAGGAATTACAAACGTTGGGGCTGCTTGACAATCAGTTGGGCATCATGCTATTGGAGGTTTCTGGAGGCTTGCCGTTTGTTATCTTTCTGTATACGGGCTTTATTAAAACCGTGCCCCGTGAATTGGAAGAGGCTGCATTGATAGATGGCGCGGGCCCGTTGCGTACATTCTGGCAGATTGTCTTTCCGTTGCTCACCCCCATTACTGCTACGGTGATCATTGTGAGCAGTCTGGGTATCTGGAACGATTTTTTCTCGCCCCTACTATTTTTGCAAAGCTCAGATAAGCAAACCATTCCCGTTGCTATTTATAGCTTTGTGGGACAGTACAACAATCAATGGACTAGCATCTTTTCAGCGATTGTGCTTTCACTTGTACCAATTATTGTGCTGTTTCTTGTGCTTCAACGCTACTTCATTCGGGGTATCGCAGGTGGAGCCCTCAAGGGATAATGCAATCACTATATTCATGCTTGTTATGCGTTTTGATTATTTCACGATCGCTGCCGTGCTTTGTAGCCTGACACAATTATGGGAAGGGGCAGAGAAACTGGCGGCGCAGCAAATCCCTCTCTGGCAAGACCGGCCTGTCTCCTGGAAATACCATTTCAAACAGAAGAAATGGGGGGTAATTGGCCTGCAAGAGGAGCAGGAGTGGGAGATGGCTCCGTAGAGTCCACCTCCCGGTTACTATCGCGATGTTCTAGGCATCGGCATGGCGAATGGAGGGGTTGAACGTGGCGAAGAGGGCGATCAGCGCCATGCCGCCCGCCATGATGAGGATAGTGGGTGTCGTGCCAGCGTTCTGGAGCAGGAATCCGGTCAGGGCCAGGCTGACGGGATTGGCGCTAAAGACGATCAGTCGATAGACACTGTTGATGCGGCCCTGCAGGTTATCAGGGATCAGGGCCATACGGCGACCGCGTTGCAGGACATCAAAGATGGGGCCCAGAAAGAAGAACAGTGCCAGGATGGCTCCGAGCACAAACAGGTTGGGAGCCAGGATCAGCAGCGGCATGAGGATGACCTGTGTCCAGATGGAAATGGTGGTGAGCGTGAAGAAGCTCAGGTAGCGATAGAGCAGCGGCGCCACCAGCGATCCCAGCACCCCCGCCATGCCCGATACGGCGAATAGGAATCCCAGATCTACCGTCGAGGCATGCATATGCTGTCCCAGTACAATGACGATCAACGTGCTCCCCATGGTTACCAGATTGAGCCCACACAGGATCAGAGCCAGCGAGCGTACAAAGCGCTGCTTCCACAGCCACTTCAGGCCCTCCTGGACTTCTGGTAACAGGGCTTGCCTGGCGTTGGTGTGTTCCTGCTGGAATGGCGTGCGAATAAAGAAGAGTGAGATAATGGAGCAGAAATATGAGATAGCATCGGCCACAAAGGGAAAGGCCCGACCGGCACTGAAGAGGAGGCCACCCAGCGGCGCACCGAGCAACATAGCGATATTGTAGGTTGCGATATTCTGCGCACTGGCGGCCGGAAGCTGCTCCTTCGAGACTACCTGGGGCAGGCTGGAGACCTCGGCGAGATCGAAGAAGACAAAGAGGACCCCCTCGATCAGGGAGACCAGGTACAATTGCACAATGGTCAGGTGGCCGAGAAACAAGGCCAGCGGGATGCTTGCCATGCTCACAAAGCGACCCACGTCGCAGAAGATCATCACCAGCTTGCGGTTCCAGCGATCCAACAAAGCGCCCGCTGGCAGGCTGAGAAGCAGATACGGTATAGCGCGTAGTGCCCCTGCGATGCCAGCTTGCGCTGGGGAACGCGTGAGCGCCAGAATTAACAATGGGAAGGCCAGTTGTGACACCTGCGCACCAACCCCGGAAACCACCTGACCACCCCAGAGTAGCAGGTAGTCCCGATTGCGCCACAGTGGAGGATGGGCTGGCGCCTCTAAAACCACGTCTGGCAGATTCGTCTGATTTTGATTCTGTATCACAGAGCTTATTCTTTCTTTGATAGATAGGCATAAAGAGAGCGGCAAAAAACGCACAGGAATAGACTGTGCGGAAACGCGTGTGGAAAAGCGCGTCGTAGAGTGGTTGAGGACATAATCCAGCAGGCGAACTGATAGCACGTAGCGTTAGGCGATACATGGATGTGCTACCGTGTTGCTACCATACCTGGCCAGGAAAGGATGCACCAATGTTTTTGGAAAATGAAATATGTCGCATCATCATGCTCCTTTCTATGAAGAAAAAGAAAACGTTTGCCTGACGCAGTATACCATAGCAGCGTGCTCGTTGCTAGCGTCAGAATGACATTGTTGGGTAAGTTTTGGCGCAAAAAGGTGTAGAAGGGTAACTCTCATCGCGTGGTCGCCCCTTTTTTGTGCGTGAAGAGGGATACGTCCAGGAAATGCTACTTTCGCAGGATGTGTATGGGAAGTGGGGCAGGTTAAGATAAGGGCACACCTGAAACGAAACGCAGGCAAGCAAGCAAGTCATGAAAGGGAAAAAGTGAATGCAGAAGGTATTGACACGTACACTGGGTAAAAGCGGAATAGAGGTTAGTGCGCTGGGTCTGGGTTGTTGGGCGATCGGTGGTGAGTGGACGTTTGATGGGTTGCCAGCCGGCTGGGGCCGTGTGGATGATACAGAGTCGCTGCGCGCCCTTGGATGCGCGCTCGATCTGGGCGTGACCTATTTTGATACGGCCGATGTTTACGGCTGTGGCCATAGCGAACGTGTTCTGGGACAGGCTCTGTCTGGTCACAGAGAAGAAGTGGTTATTGCGACCAAGTTTGGTCTGGTCTTTGATGAACAGACGCGGCAGGGAGCAGGTGAGAATCTCACGCCAGACTATATTCGACGCGCCTGTGAGGCCAGTCTGCGGCGCTTACAGACCGACTATATCGATCTGTATCAGATGCATAGCACGCCAACCACCAGGACCGAGACCGAGGATGTGTTGGCGATGTTGGAAGAACTGGTCAGCGCAGGCAAGATCCGCTATTATGCTTCCGGTAGCGAGGATATGGAGGTCGCGCGCACCTTCGCGCAGGGGAAACATGTGACGGCTCAGCAGCAACAGCTCAACGTCTTTGGTGGCAACGATGAACTGATCGCGTATTGTGAGGCGCAACAGCTGGCGATCATTTGCCGTACCCCGCTGGCGATGGGCCTGCTGACCGGCAAGTACCAGGATGCAAACACTCTGCCAGCCGATGACGTGCGATTGCATACTCCCTGGTGGGAATACTTTAAGGCTGGTCGGATGCAGGAATGGATCACCCGCGTCGAGTCTCTGCGCAACATCCTGAGCTCGGATGGACGTACGCTGGCCCAGGGTGCGCTCGGCTGGATCTGGGCACGCAGCAATGAGACGATCCCTATTCCCGGCTTTAAGACAGTGGCCCAGGTCGAAGAGAATGCCGCCGCGCTACTCCTGGGCGCGTTGAGTCAATCGCAGATGCAGCAGATTGAAGCTTTGCTCAAACCAACCGTCTAGCTTAGAAGTAGCTCGGCACCTGGTGCCGAGCTGCCTCCCAGAGTCGCTTCAGAGAGGAGACTGCGCTGTCGTTTCTATAAGGGGTGGCGAGATTGGGAAGCATGCCCATTGACAGCAACTCAGTGGAACAGTTATGCTTTTGGTAGAATAAAATTTCATGGTGGGCGGATGGTGGGAAGCGAGGATGGGGGAGATTATGGCAGGTAAGACACCACGGGTAGAGCACGAATTCCTGGTCGTGCCGACGGAGAAGCGGGCGCCTGTGCGCATAGGATCGCGACAATGGTATGCATGGTTGTCCGCGGAAGAGAATACCTCATTTTTCTTCACCCATGAATCCGGATCGTTTACCGCACGCAAAGAGCAGAAGCTGCGGGGTGGACGCTACTGGATCGCCTATCGAAGCCAGGCGGGCAAGCTGAGCAAGATGTATATCGGTCGCAGCGAGAATGTGACCGCGGAGTTGCTGAGCGAGGTTGCCGCGCGCCTGACGCAGCAGAAAACAAGCGTTGATCAGCAACCGCTTCCCTCCCTCGCGCTCAAAACTGCAAGTTTAACCCCGCCAGCACTGTCTGGACGTGCCGCGACCTTACTTGAACGGGCGCACTTATTGACGCGGCTGGATGAGAGCCTGCGCGTCAAGCTTACCCTGGTGACCGCCCCGGCGGGCTTTGGAAAGACAACCCTGCTTGGCATGTGGTACAGACGCTACCAGCGCCAGCGGGGCAACGCACAATCGATTGGCTGGCTCTCGCTGACTGAACGAGACAATGACCCGGTTCGCTACTGGAGCATGCTCTGGCGCGCCCTGCGGCAGGATGACGGCCGCGATAGCACGGTTGCTCCCATCGCTTCGACGCCACAGATGTCCATTGAACACCTGCTGAGCGTTGTCCTGACCGGACGGCATCGCCGCGTCCTCATCATTGACGACTATCACTTGATATCCGATCCCCGCATTCACGAGGGCATGGAGTACCTGCAGGCTTCTCTGCCCTCTGACCTGCATCTCATCATTTCCAGTCGGAGTGAACCACCTTTGATGATAGCCCGGCAGAGGGTGTATGGCGATCTCTGTGAGCTGCGCGCCAGCGATCTCAAGTTGACTGGTGGGGAGATTGACCGTTTCCTGAAGGACGTGAGTGGCATCACACTTTCCAATGCTGAACGGACCTTCCTGGAACAGCGCACCGAAGGTTGGATTGCGGGCCTCTCTCTTGTTGGGCGTGTGCTCCAGGGACAGCAGGACACACAAACCGTGCTGGCACAGTTCCGCGGGGACCAGCGTGAGCTCTTCAGCTATTTTGCCGAAGAAGTCTTTGTCCGACAGCCGCAAGAGGTGCAGCACTTTTTACTCTTCACCGCCCCGCTGCCAGTCTGGACTGTGGAGCTCTGCGCGGCTGTGTTGCGCAAAAGCGAGTGCGAGATCAGAAATATCCTCATGACGCTTGAGGGCGATAACGTTTTTCTCATCCCGCTGGACAGGCAGCAGGGCGGCTACCGTTACCATCCCCTCTTTGCTGAATTCCTTCAAGAAAAGCTCATGCAACGCAACCACGAGGAGCGTGCTGCGCTTCAGCGGAGGGCAGCAACCTGGTATGCGCAGCAAGGGATGTATGATGAAGCTATCGAGTATACCCTGGCGGCCCATGATCCACAGGAAGCTGGTCACCTTATTGAACGGATTGGCGAAGAGCTTATCTGGCGTCGAGGAGAAGTTGGACAGTTGTTGGCTTGGTTACGCCAACTGCCGGAAGCTAGTCGTGCCCAGAACCTTTATTTGCAATTGCTTAACGCCTGGGCCCTCCTGCTGGGTGGAAATGAAGGCATTGAGCAGGTAGAAGGGCTGGTGAGTGTGCTCGAAAGCCAACTGACCAGGGAGGCAGATACACGTGTTTCACGGGGTGATATTACCGCCTTACGCGCCCGCATCGCCGCCTTTCGCAACGACGTCTTACAGGTCATCTCTTTAGGTCAGCAGGCCCTACACGAGCTACCACAGGAGCGGGCGCTCCTGCGTGTGGACGTGGCCTTTTCAGTGGGTGGACTTCATCTAGAGCCAGACGAGAGGTATCGCCAGCTCTCGCAGGCGTGGCATCTCAGTCTGGCGCTGGGCAATCTACGCACCGCCATGTTTGCCAGCCGCTACCTGGCACAGACCTGTCTTATGCAGGGACGACTGGATGAGGCCGCTGCTATTCTGCAACAAGCTCTCCACAACGCGGGCGCGCATGACGCGTGGACGCGTGTGCCCGCGACGGGCATCGTTCATATCGGGCTGGCAGAACTCCTATATGAGTGCAACGACATCGAGGCCGCCCTCTACCACGCCCGGCTGGGAATGCAACTGGGTGAGCAGAGCGGGGAAATCAAAGTCATCCTCGCGGGCTGTTGTATTCTGGCGCATATTTTTGCCGTCAAAAGGGATTTTGAGCAAGGATGGCAGCAGGTGAGCAAGGCCCATCAGGTGGCGTCGCTGGGCAGGGTTCCCTGGTTGCGGGAATATATCGCTTCCAGCGCCAGCCACCTGGCCTGGCAACAGGGGGACGCCATCGCGGCGAAACGGGCGTTGCAAGCTATCGATAGCGACTGTGTAGAGGTATTCGAGCAGCGTCCACCACTGGAGCAGCCCATTGAACGTCTGTTACTGGCGCGCCTGTTGCTGGAAGAGGGACGATACCAACTCCTGGTCACGTTCCTGGCTCCACTTGTCACAGAAGCGCGTAGATGGAAGCATCTCAACACATTGCTTTCCGCGCAGACATTGCAGGCTATCGCCCACTATGGTCTGCATCAGCCGCGGCAGGCAGCACAAATCATGAGTGAGGTGCTATCGCTGGCGCAGCAGCAGGGATGGATACGCCTTTTTCTCGATATTGGATCACCCCTCCAAAAGATGCTGGAGCGCATAGAAATTACGGGGCGTACCGGGGAATATGCGCAGCGCTTGCTGACAGCCTTTCATACCAGTGATCCGGCAGAAAAGGATCGCTCAGGCTTGAGCGAACGGGAAATTGAAGTATTACAATTGCTCGCCACCGGCCTGTCCAATCAGGAGATCGCAGACGCCCTGGTGGTGGCGGTGAGCACCGTCAAGGCCCATGTCAAGCATCTCTGTCAGAAGTTAGATGCGCGTAATCGACTCCAAGCCGTAGCACAGGCACGAACACGTGGTTTGCTGTAAGTTTGTTGGCACAAAATGAAGAGCAATGAGTGACTTTCGGTCCTTGATCAGTGGGACAGATAGCGTTGAGCGTGTCGGTTTCTGCCGGTCGCTAAGTTACACGTATTGGCTCTTGAGCTTCACGTTACGTAAAGCTTTATACTCTAAATAGAACAGCGAAAGTGTAGATGCTGCTCTGGTGATTTATAGAGATTGAAAGGATTATAGCTTTATGTGTGAACAAATGGGTGATAGATATACTGATCAATTGGTCCTGGTTCTGGGGGGGACGGGGAAGACTGGTCGCAGGGTGGTAGAGCAACTACGGGTGCGAGGGGTGCCAACGCGAGTGGGATCGCGTGCTCATGATCCGGCGTTCGATTGGGCGGATCAAACGACCTGGGATGGCGTGTTGCGAGATGTGAAGTCGGTTTATGTATCTTTTTATCCGGATCTGGCGGCTCCGGGTGC
Organism: Dictyobacter alpinus; assembly: GCF_003967575.1. NCBI lineage: Bacteria > Bacillati > Chloroflexota > Ktedonobacteria > Ktedonobacterales > Dictyobacteraceae > Dictyobacter > Dictyobacter alpinus. Next base: position 867,685 of record NZ_BIFT01000002.1, on the reverse strand, counting down.
GGTTGAGGCGGTTCAAACCTTTGCTAATAAGGCGGTGGCGCATGGCGTGCGGCATCTGGTCTTGCTCTCTGGTCGAGGGGAACAGGAGGCGCAGCTCTGCGAGCAGGTCATCCAGGCGGCTGGCGTTGACTGGACGGTTGTACGGGCAAGCTGGTTCAATCAGAATTTCAGCGAGGGGATGATGCGTGAGACGGTCCTGAGTGGTGAGGTTGCTTTACCCGTCGGCGATATGGGTGAGCCTTTCGTGGATGCTGATGATATCGCCGCAGTGGCGGTGGCGGCTTTGACCGAGGCAGGACATGCCGGTCAGCTCTATGAGGTAACCGGTCCTCGACTGCTCACCTTTGCCAAAGCTATGCAGGAGATCAGCCGCTTCTCCGGTCGTACGGTCCGCTTCATGACCATTTCGGCGGAGCAATATGCGTCTCTGCTCAGAGAGTATGGTGTGCCACAGGAAGAGATAGCGCAATTGATCTATCTCTTTACCGAGGTCCTGGACGGACGCAATGCGCATCTCACGGACGGTGTCCAGCGCGCGCTGGGTCGTCCTCCACGAGATTTTGCTGACTTCGCACGCGTCGCCGCTGCTGCGGGAGCCTGGAACAGATAGAGCTGATCCAGGCAAGGGATGACCAGGAGGATTGATCAGCTCCTGGTTTTCCTGTATCCATAAGGCTAACAACTGATATTTCATTCTACGTTTATAAGTAAATATTTTGGTGGAGAAAGCTATCTTTCTCAAAGATGCTTTCTTCCTCTAGTTAGAGCTGTCCTGCTATTTTAAGCCATGATGGGTTCTTCATTGCCCATGCTGTACGGGTTGTTCCCGCAAGGAGGAGAGTGGTGAGAAGAAGACCCAAAGAAAAGCCAGAAGCATGCCAATGCTTGAGAGTATGACGGTTGGAAAAAGCCCAATTGCTTCGCCGACAGCACCTCCCAAAATGGAGCCAATCGGTAAGGTACTACAGATAAGAAAGCGCATACTGGCGTTCAAGCGCCCCTGAAGGTATTCAGGAAGAAGACCCTGGCGGAAACTCACCTGCGTGATGTTGAATATGATCAGCGTCAAACTCTGCACAAACCAACTGAGTATGAGAAAGGGAGTAGCCATCATCGTTGAAACACCTGCTAAGGGAAGAAACAGACTCCCCACACCAAAGAAGAAGGCAGATACGATAATGGTCGGACCCACCCCAAAACGATCAGCAATCCGTTTGGCGAGAAAAGATCCCGCTAAAGCTCCCACACTTCCCATCGAGAGAACAAAACCATACATGACGGGTGCTATTTTGAGATCACGAACGATATAGAGAACCGCAATGCTCAGAAACGCACTGTTGAAGAGATTGATGGTTCCATTGCATGCGGCAATCGACCAGAGAACACGATGATGGAGAACAGACCTTAATCCCTCACTGATCTCCTTGAAGACAGCCAACTCTGTTTTCTGGGGAACTTTCCGCAGTTCTGGTTTCTTAATCCTGGAAAGAAAGAGCGCGGCAACGAGAAATGAGCACGCATCAATCAGCATGGCGAGGGGAGCGTTAAGCCATTGGACAACCAGGCCCGCAAGTCCAGGACCAACGATCTGTGCACATGCGTGGCTCATCTCCAGTTTCTCATTTCCTTCAAGTAAATGTGTGTGTTCAACGAGCGAGGGAAGATACGCTTGATACGCAATCTCAAAAAAGACGCTCAGGCATCCGCTGAGGAGGGCAATAGCATAGAGGTATTCCAGGCGTAACAGATGCAGGAATGCCAGGAATGGGATAGTTCCAATACTCACCACCTGCCCAAGACTTGTGATGATAAGCACCGGCCGGCGTGGAAACCGATCAACGATCACACCAGCAAACAGGCTCAAAAACACCATGGGAGCAAAAGCTAAAAATGAGAGTACTCCCATTTGAATTGCTGTGGCGTGCAATATGAGTGCAGCGGTAATGGGTAGGGCAAATGCGGTTACTTGTGAGCCAAACGCAGAGATGGTCTCTCCTGTCCAGAATTTGAGAAAGTCTTTGTGATGCCATAATCCTTGTGGCGGAAAAAAGCGCATAGCATACTCCTTGAAAAGAGGAAAAAGGTATGAGTGAATTGGATTACAGCACGGTCTTCACGCACAAAAAGCCGTGGTCAAGGCAAACGTCACCCGTGGGTTCTCTCTTTTCAAGGTGTTTTTTTGGGTTTAGAGGTTCTCGAAAAAGGGCAGAGTGCGACCATGGGCGACGGCACAGTTATCGATCAGCCATGGTGCGCCATGTCCCCACCGCGTTGCATGGTCTGTGGTTTGTGTCATACGACCCAAAGTGCTCCTCCTTCCTGAATAGAATTTTTTGTTTTGACGGAGAGAAAAAAAGCTTTAAAAGGTAGCATATATTTTGCGTTCTTGTCAGCGCTACTCATTGTAAAGCTGGCTGACACTACGCCAAATGTGCCTTATGCTTCATATTATATGGTATAGATCCATCCAAAGGGAAGGGATCAATGAAGAAATAAGCAACTTTTTCGCTGATTCTTCCTGCTCTGCTACTTCTGAAAATCTCAAGTAGTTTTCCTGGCTATGCAATTACGCTTGTATAATCAGCTAAGGCAGTGATAGAAGTGGGTGGCAAGTCACAGATATGGTACCCTTGCCACAAGCTTATTGACATTCACGTTGCTGCATATGTTCCAGGCGCGCGGCCAGTTCCGTAAGATCCTTGAGAAACCAGATCTGGGTGCCACGATTCGTTTCGGCGACAAAAGCTTTGAAGGCGCTACTCTGTTCCACATAGCTGGAGATATCGCCCAGGATTACGAGTCGCTTTCTATAGGTCACAAATTTCTGGATGATGTGACCCGCCAGCCGGTTTTTAAGCTGAAAGAAATTAGCGTCAAGTCGCTCCACGGGCATGAGAATCCAATCGACGCCATGGTACATGGTCTCACCAATCAGTTCCACAGCCTCGGATTCGCCTGTCAGCTTTTTCCCATCTGGCGCGCAAACAAGCATCTGCACACCCTGAATAGTCGTTAGTGTGTCAGCCATCATCCCTCCTCAGACTCTGCGTTCATTCGCGTCAGTTCTGTGCGTACAGATTGCGCCCATGTGAGTTCATGTTCATAAAATGAGAGCCAGTTGCGCTCAATGCTTTCCCAGAGAAAGGTCTCGCGTGGCGTTCTCCGTGGTGCTTCCTGGCGCCGGGCTAGCTCGCGAAAGATCAGCAATTGCATCTGCAAGTGTTCCTCATAGCTTTGAAGCAAGGCATCTAAATCCTCATATGGAAGTTGATCAGCCCAGGCCAGTTGAAGAAGGAGAGCATTCTTCTGGACAGGTGCGTCCGGCCTCGACTGCACCCAGCTCTTCAGCGTATCCCATCCTTTTGCCGTCAGGCTATAGACTTTACGCGGCGGTCGCGTACCCTGAGGCTGCACCTCTACAGATACCAGGCCCTCCTTATGCAATTCCGAGAGTGGTGTGTAGATCTGATTGCTATTACCCGACCAGAACAGCGTCGCTGAATCAACAAACAACTGCTTAAGCTCATAACCAGTCAATGATCGCCAGCTCAAAAAGCCCAGAAGCACATATTTGATTGACATCATGCAGCTCCACAAAATCTTCCTGTTTCACACAATATAGGTTAGCAGTATCATAGGTTACTGTTAACCTATGATACTGCTAACCTATATGCTTGTCAACCGCTCTATGGCATCGGACCAGATCTATTAAGTACCCGCAGTTTCGTTGAGGAAGGTGATTACTGATCCCCAACGTAACGATCAGTTCGCTTTTCCTGTTGATGCTCCATCCATCAAACATTCATGCGTGTTTGTGTGTTTATCCAGTTGGTATTTACATACTTGTTGTTGATGTGGTGCGTCCTTTGGTGGCCATATGTACAATAGCGACCACGATAAAGGCACCGATGGTCGCGAAGAGTAGTATACCCACGAAACCGAGACTCATATGAGGGATTAATGCTCCGGCGATAAAGCCGAAAATGAAGAGACCCAGGATGCTCCCGATCAGACCGATCGCCGCATCACCAAGAAAACCGAAGCCGCGTCCTGGCATGGCGAGCCCCAATGCTCCAGCTATCAGGGCGCCCAGCACAATAACGATTACCCAGAAGAGAATCTGCATAGCGAGTCCTTTCTCATAATAAAGTTATAGGTGAGATTTAGTCAATAAAATTGATAGATATGTATATTTAATAATACGAACTGCAGCGAAAATATGGATTCAAAATTGATGCTGTTACAGGTTAAGTGATAAGCTGATCGAATGGGTAATAAATAACATTCCAGCCCTTGTATGGACAAATCATTTTGGGCTTTCAATGAGTTCTATTGGAAAATTCGACTAGTAACAGCATCTATGAGTACCTGAGAGGTTGGCTTACTTTTTCTGTTGAGGATATCGATCCAGAGGTAGAAAGTCAAAACGTAACGCATGCCTGGAAGCATTTGTTAGCGAATTTTAACTCAAACTCCGCTAACTGCTTACTCAGGTGAAATCTTTGTGTAGCGCTAAAAATTCTTATAGACATTCGTGAATCTGGCTGGATATGATCATTATGCATACCATGTTCATATCCAGCCAGATTGAGTGATCATCTGAAAAAACGTTCAGAAGAGAACGAGGGAGCTAAGACTAGCGCTCTATTGTGAGAGCCTGCTCGCACCCATAGGATCTATTTACACGCGCTTTTGATAGGCCCTCATCGCAAAGATGTAGGCCACCACCAGAATTCCGATGCACCAGGCAAGAGCGATCCAGATGTTGTGAGACACTGGCTGATTAGAAAGTAACGCACGGATGGTTTCCACGATCGCCGTCACTGGCTGGTTTTCAGCAAAGACCCTGACGACAAATGGCATCGACTTCGTAGGCACAAACGCCGAGCTGATAAAGGGCAGGAAGATCAGCGGATAGGAAAAGGCTGTGGCGCCGTCTATCGATTTGGCGCTCAATCCAGCAATCACCGCCACCCAGGTTAACGCCAGCGTAAACAATGCGAGGATGCCGATGACGGCCAGCCATGACAGGATCCCCGCCGGCGAACGAAACCCCATCAGTAATGCGACGAGGATGATCACGACCAGCGAAAGCGCGTTGGAGACCAGCGAGGTCAAGACATGTCCCCACAGCAGAGTGGATGGAGCAATCGGCATGGAGCGAAAGCGCTCAATAATTCCCTTTTGCACATCAGTAAACAACCGGTATGCCGTATAGGCTATGCCGCTCGAAATTGCAATCAATAAGATCCCAGGTAATAAGTAATTGACATAATTGCCTGTCCCGGTTTGAATAGCGCCACCAAACACATACACGAACAGCAACATCATCGCAATAGGCGTGAGCGTGACCGTAAAGATGGTGTCCACACTACGGAAAATGTGACGCATAGAACGACCAAGCATCACGTTCATATCGCTGAAAAAGTGGTTCTGTATCCGGGTTTCCGAGTCGTTCCTCTGTCCCGTTTGTATCATTCCCATGTCCTATTTCTCCTTTTTGCCAATGATGGCCAGAAAGATCTCTTCCAGGGTTGGTTGTTTTTCCACATACTCCACCTCAGCCGCTGGAAACAGCTTTTTGAGCTCCGTGAGCGTGCCGCTGGCGATGATCTTGCCCTCGTGGAGAATGGCGATGTGATCGGCAAGCTGTTCAGCCTCATCCAGGTACTGCGTGGTCAGAAAGACGGTGATGCCACTATCAGCCAGCTCCTTCACCATTTTCCATACTTCGATGCGCGCCTCGGGATCAAGGCCGGTGGTCGGTTCGTCCAGAAACAGGATTGGTGGTGTTCCCACCAGACTCATAGCCAGATCAAGCCGTCGGCGCATCCCGCCTGAGTACGTCGATGCCCTGCGTTTTGCGGCCTCGGTTAAACCGAAGCGTGTCAGCAACGCGTCGGCAAGCTGGCGCGGATTTTTGAGGTGGCGGAGCCTGGCGATCATGATCAGATTTTCTTGCCCGGTCAACATCTCGTCCACAGCAGCAAATTGTCCGGTCAGGCTAATTACTTGTCGCACATTGCCTGGCTTTAAGGCCACATCAAATCCGTTGACGATAGCCGTGCCGCCATCCTGCTTGATCAGCGTGGTGAGGATTTTGACCAGCGTGGTCTTGCCCGCGCCATTGGAGCCAAGCAGGGCAAAAATGCTGCCCTGCTCCACGTTGAAATTCACGCCTTTCAAAACATCGAGACTCTTGTATGATTTCTGCAGGTCTTTAACCTGAATGGCAGTTTTTTGCATAATCTTTTTCCTTATGAGAGAATGGTTACTTTCGATACATCGGCTCCCACGCCTTTGAGCGCAGCATACGTTAACTTATCCATCATCGCGCCGTCAAAGCGAATGGATTGGATGGCACGCTTCAGAGACCAGATGCCTGTCTGGCGGAAAGACACATTTTTGAGGGTCGCGCTTTGAAACGAAACATCCCTCAGTGCCGCAAGGTCAAACGAAACGCCAATAAAGGTCTGCCCATCAAGTCGCTGGCCGCTCAGGTCGGAATAATGGAAGTCCACGCCGAGAAAAGTACAGCTTTCAAAGGTTGTTTTGCGCAGGTCGGTCTTTGTAAAGTTGATATCCGTCAGCTTGACGCCGATGAATTGTGCTCTTTCTAGCCCTGCTGTGCTGAAGTTGGTGCGCACCAGGATGGCTTTACGGAAGTTCGCATCCCTAAGGTCAAGGGCGGAGAAGTCGCAATCGGTCAGATTGGCGCCCGCAAAATTGGCTTCACGCACGTCACTGCCCCGAAACGAACTCCCGGTCAGGTCTGCGCCCGTAAAGTCAGAGCCGCGCAACGCGCTCCCTTTAAAGTTGCTTTTATGCGCGGTCACACCCGCAAAGTCGCTCTGTGGCAGATTGCTTGCACTCAAGTTGATGGACACCTGCCGCTCCAGCGCGTGGGAGAGGTTGGCGACCTCCTGGACGGTTTGCTCAATGTCGCCGATACTCTCAATGGTCATGGTAAAGGCGGTTTCATCATCTTTGCCCTCGGCCTTGAGTTCACGGAAGCGTTCCTGCAAATCAGAGAGCAGATCAGCCTTTAATTCGGTCGCGCTTTTTACTTCATCATAGGGAGCAAAAACGCCGTTGACATAGTTGGTCAATTTCTCATTCATAACAACAGATTTCCTTTACAATAAGTTCTCCAGCACGCGCTTCGCGTACTCCCAGTTGCTTTTGTTGCGCTCGTACGTCGCTCTTCCTTTTTCAGTAATCCTGAAATATTTTCGTCTTCCGCCCTGAGATTCATCGCCCCAATACCATTCAATATCACCATCCACCTCAAGCCGCCGGACGCTGGAGTACATTGTGGCTTCCTTTAATTCATATTCACCACTCGAGCGCTCAGCAATCAGTTTGACAATCTCGTAGCCGTAGCGGTCAGCTTCCGATAAGAGTCGTAAAATCATCGTATCGGTATGTCCGCGTAGCAGGTCGGAGGTTAGTTTGTTTTCACTCATATCATCACCTCGTATTTGAAGTATACGTCATATTACTATGATTGTCAAGGTAGTATTTCAGTGATGATACTTTGCTTGATAAACCAGCACCCGGTTCTTTCTTTGACATCTCTTATAGTGTTTCTTTATGGTTGCTCCTCTTGCTCGAATAAGAACTGGTCGGTGTCCAGAGAGAGCAGAACAAGCCCGAGACTTTGAATTTTCAGGAGGACCCGATAGAGCGCCGCTTGATCGGGCAGCGATCCTTGCAACACTGTTCCGCCGGAAGTCTCGGTCAAAAGAGCGAGCGGCTCAAACCATTCTTGCCAGGATGGGTCCAGCTCTTCCTTGATAGCAATATGGCATCGCATGTGCGGTTCCATCCTCCTTTCGTTCAGGATGGTTGAAGTATAAAACCCCATCGGGTGAGTTGTGATCGCCCGATGGGGTGGTTGTGAGGGGGTGAGAGAAGAAGGAAGAAAATTAGAGCAAGGACAAACGCAGTGCTACCTTGCTGGCCTCGATGCGATTGTGGACGTCCAGCTTTCGGTAGAGGCTCTGGACATGGGTTTTCACGGTATTGAGCGAGATAATCAGGATATTGGCTATTTCTGGATTGGAGCGCCCGGCGACGAGTAGACGCAGCACTCGTTGTTCCTGTTCACTTAGTGGTTCCGGGAGCACTGGTATCTCTCCTTTAGACGGGGTATCCTTCACATACAGCGTATTGGATTCCTGAGTAAAGGCTCGCAGGAGGGTATGCGTGAAGGAGAGTAGGGAGGTCTCGCGCAGTTCTGGCAGTAACGTTAGCATCAACGCTTCCATGGCAGAGCCTTCATCCAGAAAGACGCGTTGAAAATTCTCTGGTTGTGCCAGTTTCAAGGCCTGGAGGAGCGAGGACCTGGCCTGGCTATGTTGCTGACAGGCAACATGGGCCAGTGCCTCCAGGATCTGAATGTTGAGCACGCTCTGCGTGCGTCCTTGAGATTGGGCCTTCTCTTTCCAGAAGGCCAGATCTTGTAAAGCCGTCTTCTCTCTCTTTTGTGCTATGTGCACACGCGCAAGGAGAAGCGCTTTTTCCTGCTGGTACAAGAGTGGCAGGCTGTGCTCTTGTGCGAGAGACGGGGAACCGATAACCTCTTCCCTGGCCTGTGTCCATTGCTCGACATTGGCTAGATCCCCCTGTGCCAGTTGTATCTGTAATCGAAACGTGCGTATGGTACTTAAAGGGCAGGGGAAACGTGCATGCTTTTCCCATTTCAAGAGCAGATCGAGAGCCTGGGTAGGCTCTCCAGAAGCCCGCAGCAGGCGAGCCTGAATGAGTGCTCCCGATGCCAGAACGTGGATTTCTTTCTCTGGCTTCTCTCTTAATGTCCGTGCCTGGGACAGATACTGCCGAGCCGCGTCGATTTTATTGTGTTCATACGCAAGCTGTGCCAGGCAATGAAAGGCCCAGGAGACGAAGAACGGCTCGGTATTCCCTGTTTCCAGGAGAAATTGCTGCCGGATAAGATTTTGATCTTCATCGATGTGACCCAGTGCTTGATGGAAGTAGTGCGAGGCCCTGTGCAGTTCACCTTTTTCCAGGCATACCTCACCCAGGAAGAGAGCTGCCCCGAAGGCGCCGGCATGATCGCCGAGATTTTTTAGCTGCTCGTACCCATCAAGAAGGTACCCCCAGGCCACCTGCACCTCACCCGCGAGCAAAGCTTCAAGACCCCTGGTTAAAAGATTATTAGGATACATGAGATTCTGTTCTGTCAGGAATGGTTGGGCCTGGTGGGTTAACGCAAACAGATGTATCAAGTCTTCCTGAAAAAAGGCAAGGACCGCGTGAAGCTGCAAAGCATCCCCACGCCGTTCCCATTGTTCTCTAGCCTCAAAGCCCTGCTCTGCCCACTGGAGGAGCTGCTCGGAACGTATCCAGGTATCAGATGAGCGCCGATCGGTCGTCAGCATCAAAGCCAGTGTCGACTGGAAACAGAGTTCTGGTTGAGCTTGCAGTAACTCATCCGGTATGCGTCTCAGCCAGGAGTCGACCAGGGGATACTCATTGCGAAAGTTATGAGGAGCCACAAAACACTCAATCAACGTCGTTGCACGGGAGAAATGCTCGCCTCTGAGAGCTGCTTCAATCGCCTCTGGGAGCAATCGCTGCTGCTCATACCATTGGCTTGCTTTGCTATAAAGCCCACTCACCACTGTTGCTCCCAGGCGGAGGCGGGCTTCATGCTGCATCGCCTGCGCCCACAGGGCGTGATAGCGATACCATTGCCGACTCTCGTCGAGGGGTTGGAGAAATAGATTGGCCCGTTCCACCTGTTCAAGCAGGCGGTCACTATCCTCTCTGCCTGTCAGAGCATCGCAGAGCGAGGCACTCAAACGGTCGAGCCCGCTGGTCAGCAACAAGAAGTCTTGTAACGTTTCAGGCAGGATTGCAAGGACCTCTTCGCGCAGGTAATCGAGCAGGTAGCGTTGGCTACCGCTGAGTGTTTGCACATAGGCGGACGGATCGGCGTGTTTCTGGAGCACGAGGGCCGCCAGGTGCAGGCTAGCAATCCACCCTTCCGTGCGCGCCTGCAGCAACTCGATATCTCTTTCCGAGAGAGCGATCCCCATACGCTGCGTGAGAAAATCCTGCGTTTCTTCCTGGGTAAAGCACAACTCGGTATGGCGGACCTCTCCCAGATGCCCGCGTACGCGGAGGCGAGCGAGGGGAAGGTCGGGCTCTGTGCGACTGGCTAGCAGCAGATGCACATGTGGTGGTAGATGCTCTATCCAGAAAGTCAGCGAGGAGTGAATCGTTGCTTCGTTGATGACGTGATAATCATCCAGAATCAGCAGGATGGGCGAGGTCTCCGTGTGCTGGTCAGCTAGTTCATTGAGCAGGGCTGTCAAACTGGTCGCTAGAGGAGCAGACGCCTGTATCAGGCTAAGTGCGTGTTCCCCGATCTCCGGTCTACATCGGCGCAGGGCTTCAATTAATGAGGTCCAGAAGCGTGTCGGATCATTGTCCATCTCCTCCAGAGGAAGCCAGGCCACTGATTGAGGATGCCTGTGTGCCCATGTCGCCAGTAAGGTGGTCTTTCCCCAACCGGCCGAGGCTGAGAGCAGGGTAAGTGGGCGAGAAAGGGCGGCATCTAAAGCCGCGAGCAACCGTTCTCGCACGACGAGCGTGGCAGGTAAATGTGGTGGAGAGAGCCTGGTCATTACCATCATGAGGCTGGGTTCACGGAAATCGCGGCCATGCTGCACAGTGCTGGAAGGAGTTTCTTTCCCACCAGTCATGGGCTGCGAGGAGACAAGGGAAGCAGATCGGGGTGAGGGCTGTAGTGAAAACTCTGGCTTTCCCTCCTGGTCCTGGAGATCCTGAGCCGCCGCCTCTAAACGCGCCAGTGTCACGACCTTACTACGTCCGAGATAGCGCTTGCGCGTACTACCTGAGCTTGTGTGGTAGGCATACCAGTAGCCGCTACCGCGTGTGCGGGACTCTTTAAGCACATTAAGGTGACCAGATTGCCCCTGGAATGAAAACGCAGCATGTGCCGTTAGCCAGGCGTGCCACACCTCCTCGTTTTCGGATATGATCGACTGCGGTGGATGTTCAGGTGTATGAAGAACATACGTGTGGCCTTCGGCAGACCACATGAGTGTATAAACTGATGATTTTGGCATAGGCTCCTTCCTTGTCCACAACATCTACCTCCCCAACTCCCCAACATGGATGAGTATAGCATGTCACTTGAAGCTGATACAAGCGCCAATCATACCCGGAACTTGCTTGCTAATTAACGCCTGTGCAAGTTTTCCACATACCCACTCTTTTGAAGAGGAAAATGCTCAGAGAGATAATTAGCATAATACGGGATATTTGATCACAGGATATCGCTTATAGAGACATATTGTATGACAAAATATTTGCTACGTGGGTATATAGTGTATAATTAGAAATACTATATATTTCGAGAAATGGCCTATAGAGTACTCTGTTTTATACGGTATTGGTTTTACTTGTATGAGAAAGAAAATAGAACGCATGATTGAAGAAAAAAAGAGCATGCCCTCTTGTCAACTGGCGGTTATGCCCCAAAGGGCACTTGTTGATGAGCCCTTATCTATGCGTCTTGCAGGTTTGCAGCCGCGCCAGACCGTTACTGTGCGCACCCGTACGCAAGATGGTAGCTTAAAAACGTGGGAAGCCTTTGCGACATTTATCGCAGATGAGCAAGGAACGGTGGATGTATCCACTCAAAAGCCGGTGGCTGGCACGTATGACACCATTGATCCATTAGGATTATTGTGGTCAATGTCCTGTACCGATGCGAAGAGGCCCATCTTTTTTACCAAAACCAAACCAACTTCTCTCCTCATTACCTTAACTGCCGAAGTAGAGGGAACCATCGTTGCTTCTACTCAAATTGAGCGGTTATTTGCGGCACCTGGGATGAGAATTGTACCTATACAGGAGCGTGGCCTGATTGGCACACTGTTTCTACCTGCCGCATCTGGTCCACATTCAGCAGTGATTATCCTCAATGGTTCTGATGGGGGGATGCGCGAGCATGCAGCCGCTTTATTGGCCTCACATGGCTATGCGGCCCTGGCTCTGGCTTACTTTGGTGCCGAGGAATTGCCTGCCGGACTGCTAAATATCCCACTTGAATATTTTGAAAAGGCACTCGTATGGTTACAGGCCCAGGACGATGTAGATGAAGAAAACATCGCCGTGATTGGTTTATCTCGTGGTGGAGAGCTGGCCCTACTTTTAGGTAGCACCTTTCCCGCCATCAAGGCCGTAGTTGCCGGTGCCCCCAGTGGTATTATCCAGTCCGGCATAAAAAATAACACCGATTTTTCAGACCCCGCCTGGACCAGGCAGGGTCAGGCGCTACCCTATGTATCATACAAAAATACATTTTTGAGTACCCTGGATTTTATGTGGCATTGGCTAAGGCATAAACCATTTACCATGGTCACCAATTTCCGCAAAGCGTTAACGAGCAAAAAAGCAATGGTAGAGGCTGCTACTATTGCTGTTGAAAGAATACAAGGACCAATTTTGCTGATCTCTGGTGGCGATGATCAGCTTTGGCCGTCAACGCAATTTTCTCAGTTGATAATGGAAAGACTTGCGAAGTATAACCATCCTTATGAGTATGAGCATCTGCATTATGAGAAGGCTGGACATTTTGTTTGTTTCCCGTATGCACTGCCCTCTTTGCCTCCAATGATCATGCTTTCACCTCTCGCAGGCATGTATCTCGGGTTTGGCGGCACGCCGGAGGCCAATGCCAGTGCAGCAATTGACTCATGGCCTAAAATGCTGACATTCTTAGCCAGTGCGTTGAAACAGTCAAGCTGATAACAGGGGCTCTCAACAAAATTTGATTGGCATCTACATGAACTTGTTCTAAGAGAAAGGTATAACCATGAATCTGGTGCCTCTGATAAAGACACAGAGTCATCTTCTGATCATTACCCTTATGGGAACATTTGTTGAGGAGGTCGTGAAGGAGCAAGGGCGTTGAATTGACGTTTCACGTGTTCTTTCTAGTATCTTTCTAGAAACAGAGGAAGTCATGAGGAGAGGTAGCGTGCAGATGATGAGACTAAAAGCCACCCAGGTAGAGATGAGCATCTTTTGTCTCCTTTTCCCTTTCTGAGAGGAATCCTGTAATGGTGTGAGTCGTGGAATTCTCGTAGGATGGGGGGAGTGTGAAGAGGTGCATTTCTTTCTTGACTCTTCATTCCAGAAATGCTATACTCCTCTACAAGGAGGATCAACAACGAGATGGCACGACCAAAGGAATTTAATCGCGACCAGGTGCTTGAGAAAGCTATGGGTCTATTCTGGGAAAAGGGATACGATGGGTCTTCTGTCGAGGACCTTGTTCAGTGCACAGGCATTGGACGAGGGAGTCTCTATGATACCTTTGGTGACAAGCATGCACTCTACCTTGCTGCTCTTGATCGCTATATGAGTGCCTCTAGTGGACCGCTTACCGCTTTGCAGCGCTACGAGGGACCATTCCGCGACGCGTTGCGGGATTTTTTTGAGGGGCGTATCGAAGAAGCGTTCAGTGGTCCAACGCGTCATGGCTGCTTTATGGTCAATGCTGGGATTGAACTGGCCCCGCACGATTCAGAGGTCGCGGCAAAAGTTCAGGCCGGGCTTGATGAAACCGAGGAAGCATTCTATCATGTTTTGATCAAAGCGCAGGCTACCGGTGAGCTTTCCTGGAAGTCCGATTCCCATCGACTGGCTCGCTTTTTGCTCAATACACTGCTCGGTATTCGTGTGCTCTCACGTGCTCATCCTGATCGTCAAATGCTTCAAGATATTGTAGAGACAGCATTAGCAACGTTGGGCTAATTTTTTTGCATTTATTCTGTAATGATTGTTCAATAATTAGCTCGACTAATATGCAACACATGAAAGAGAGAGATAACTATGAAGACACTTCAAGGGAAAGTTGCCCTGGTCACCGGTGGCAATAGCGGGATTGGCCTGGCAACGGTGAAAGCATTCCATGAGAACGGGGCCAGGGTCGTCTTTTCCGGACGTGACCCTGAGTCACTTGCGGCAGTCGCTAGAGAGCTAGGTTCAGATGTGCTGGCAGTACAGGCTGATGTCACCAGGTTAGGTGATCTTGACATGCTGATGAGCAGTGCGTATGAGGCCTTTGGTAAGTTGGACATTCTGTTTGCCAACGCGGGTATCACGGGCGGCAACAAAATTGAAACCGATACAGAGGACGTTTTTGATCGGGTCGTGGACACTAATTTTAAAGGAGTGTATTTCACGATCCAAAAAGCCCTGCCTTTTTTGAACGATGGTGCGTCGATCATTCTCAATGGATCAATTTCCGCATTGATCGGAAGTTCCAACGGTTCTCTCTATTCGGCGAGTAAAGCGGCTATTCACTCCCTGGCACGGACGCTCTCCATCGAACTCCTTGAACGCCATATTCGTGTCAATACCATCACGATTGGCCCGACCGAGACACCTATTCTTGGCCGTGGGGGAATTGCAGATGACACTGTTCAGCAAGTCAAGAACACACTTGCTCAGCGTTTACCGATCAAGCGCATGGGGCGTCCAGAAGAGATCGCTAATGTTGCAGTTTTCCTGGCTTCCGATCAATCCTCCTTTGTTGTTGGGTCAGAGATTGCCGCAGATGGCGGTTTATTGATCAACGCATTATAAGTTTGGCAGATATTGTTACTTCGATGTGCGGCTTCGTTAACAGATAACAAAGCCGCACACATTCTGCTTTTTGATGAAATGTTTTAGTTTACCTTGAAGTTACTTTTTTTATTGTACGTATAGAGAAACATGAAAAAGCCCTGCGTGTGCGTGAAAGAAGCTTGACAGAATCTTTTTTCTTTTCTATACTTGACATTGTTGATCAATTTAATCGAAAATAATTGCCCGGCACATTGAAAACAACTGTCAGAGGCATTGAGAGCAGGATTTGAACATGAAACGGTATCGTTTGGACCTACATGCACATCATGTCATGCTTGCGTGGGTAAGAACACGTCCGGTGTGGAGCATCGCCCCCAATCTGTGTTGGCGTTTATGGGACCAGGCATACATTGCCGCCACGCTTTATCTTCGTCAAAACTGCCATTATTACTTTGTGTGTCTCTGTTGTTGGTAGTTGTCTCCCCTGATGACCGTCGTACGCTTGTTTCTTTCGCCATCATTTTTAGCGAACGCGTAGCTTTTTCTCCGTTCTTAACGAACGAGAGTGACGGGACCCGAAACCTCCGTTTGCCAGACGCTTCTTGCGTACATTTTGCAGCAGAAAGGGTACATGCTCTTTCTCTCATGGAGACAGCCGATGAATGATACCACTCTTATTTTTGAGACGTTTCTCATGCCGACACTGTACAAGACGTATCAGTATATTACAGAATACATTGAACGTGTACTACACATACCAACTCTTCTTCTGAACGGAGAGGGCCTGGATGATTTCGAGGGAGGATATGCTGATGCTGGTTTTATGAGTGCGAATGCGTACCTCCAACTTCAGAGCCTCTATCCCAGGTCGGCCGAACTGATTGCCATGCCACTGCAGCCAGGGGAGCACGAACAAGATTCCAGCCCCACCTTTTTTGATATTATCGTCCGTAAAGACAGTGGACTCACCTCGATTAGTGATCTGGAATATGCTACCTGGGCCTATCATGTGGGGATATCTCAGGTAGAAGATTGGTTTCGCGACGAGCAAGGCATCTTGCCGATCCAATTCCATAATATGGTCGAAACCCCTTCTCAGGCCCAATCAATGCGATCTGTGCTGGATGGCAAAGTGGATGCAAGCGCCATTGAGGGACGTTTGTTGGAACTGGCATGGCGTAACAGCCCACACATAGCCACGCAATTGCGTGTCATTGGCACATATAGCTATACCGCCAGTCCTCTTGTCGTGCTGGCTGCTCACCTGGAACCTCTGGTGAAGGACAGAGTCCAGAAAGCCCTCCTGGGCATGCACCAGGATCCCTTTTTCGCACAGCAGTTGCGGGAGGGACTGATCGAGCGTTTTCATCCTGTTTCTAGCATGTACTCTCAACCTTTACGTAGAAGTATTGAGGGTGTTAACAACCCTCCTCTGCCAATGCCGCTGAATACCAGGCAGCAAGGTATTGGTATCGGGTAGCGTTGATGAAAGTATAATCTCACATATCATGTGAGGAAGAATTGGCGGAGGAAAACTATGCGTTTCTCGCTTTTCTATAATTTTGATATCCTTCCCGGTAAATCAGTGCCCGAACTGTACCGGGAAATTGAGGCCCAGGCTGTGGCCGCGGACGCGCTTGGTTTCGACGCCATCTGGTTAGCTGAGCACCATTTTGATCTGTATGGTCGTATGCCTGATCCGCTGCTCTATCTTGCACGGATCAGCGCTATCACCAGGCAGATTGGCCTGGGCACGGCTATTATTGAAGCTCCTCACTATAACCCGTTACGCCTGGCCGAGGATGCAGGTTTGTTGGATATCCTCTCGAATGGACGGTTACGTCTGGGAGTGGGATCGGGAGGTGCCAACAAACCGGTTGAGTTTGCTCACTTCCGCATTCCGATAGAACAGAAGTCAGCACGTACCCTTGAAGTCATTGAGATTCTCCGTCAGGCCTTTGATACTGGTCGCATTGATTTCGAAGGGGAATACTACCAGTATAAAGGTGTTGAGATTCAGCCCAGGCCTGTTCAGAATGCGCGCCAACTGCTCTGGCTGGCGGCCGGGAACGGGACTCCTGAAGTCGCGGGGGAGCTTGGATGCCATCTCCTCGTGCCACGGGTAGGACCTGTCTCACGTCATCAGCAAATCATCCGCCGCTATCAGGAGACATTGGGAAGGAAGTCGGGCTTTGTTTCCGTGTTACGTTTTGTCTATGCGGCTGAAACTGAACGAGAAGCGCAAGAACAGACGCGCCGCACGATTACTCGTTATGCAAAATATGATTGTGGTATTGATTGGAATGGCCATACTGACACGCAGGAGTATCTTGACCTGCTCAATCGTTTACACGCAGTGATTGGTACTCCTGACCAGATCATAGGACGATTGCAGCAGTGGCAGCAGGAAATGCCTTTTGAAGAGGTTATGTGTCAGCTTTACGCGGCTGGCATGCAACATGAAGACTCACTGCGCTCGCTTCGTTTACTGGGGAGCGAGGTATTGCCACGCTTGCAAGCATAGAATGAAAAAGGAAGAAATCATCAATGAGCATGTCAGATTCCATTGAGCAAAAACGGCCGCGTCCTTCCTGGATTCCCAAACGTGTCTTTATCAGTGGAGCATCAGGTTTTGTTGGTCGCTCACTTGCAGCACGGTATAAGCAACTGGGCAGCGAGATACGTGGAGTCGATAAGGTTGCCGATGTGAAAGAAGGCGTGATTGCAGGAAACACGGCTCAAGCAGGAGCATGGCAAGAACATGCACAGGGGTGTGACCTCTTCATCCATGCTGCTGCGATCGTTTCCTTTACCCATGATCCTCAGAATATATGGGAAGTTAATGTGCGTGGAACCCGTCACGCCCTGGATGCAGCGATTCGAGGTGGTGTGCAACGCTTTCTGCATATTTCTTCTGTTGTTGCCTATTCTTTTGACTTTCCACCAGACGTTACTGAACGCTATCCTGTTCGCTGCAATGGTGTCCCGTACGTTGATTCAAAGGTCATGGGTGAGCAGGTTGTGCTCCAGGCTCATGCAGCGGGCGAGATGGCTAGTACAATTGTTCGCCCCGGCGATATTTATGGTCCTCGTTCACGCCCCTGGACAACCCGGCCAGTCAGATTGATTACGTCTGGTTCGTTGGTCTTGCCGTTACAGGGCAAGGGTATTTTTACACCAGTCTATATTGATACCCTGATCGATGGTATTGTGCTTGCGGCAGGCGCAAAAGATGCTGCTGGTCACGTCTTTAATATTACCGATGGGTATGGTATAGAGAATAGTGCCTTCTTTGGTTACTATGCCCGATTGCTGGGAAAAGAAATTCCAGTTGTGCAAGATAGCCGCACCCTATTACTCGCCTTGAAAGCCATGGTGGTAGACCGCGCCAAAAAGAACATGGGGAGAGAGAGTCAATGGAATGAAACCGGAGTGCGTTATCTCTGTAGACGCGGTACCTATTCCATTGAGAAGGCGCGCAAATTGCTGGGCTTCGAGCCGCGTATCGGTATTGATGAGGGAATGAAGAGAACAGAGCAATGGCTTCGCGCAGAAGGATTGGTGGAGTAAAATTCTCGCAAATTTAGAAAACCTCCTCGATACATCTGATGTTTTTGTATGTTTCATTCACAACCCCTGGTAAGATACGCTGCGATGTTACTCCCCCCATTTTAAACAGCTTTCACTCTTGTTCTGTCGTGTATATGTATGACACTATGGAATAGAATATATTCACTATTTTGATCTGTTGAAAGGAAGCTCTATTATGCAAGAGGCCGTCGCGTCACCACTTGTTGGTTGGGCAAATTTTTATGTTATCATTGGCTCCGCAGCCGCGGCATTGACTGGATTAATGTTTGTGGTCGTCACCCTGGTTGCAGGGTTGCGAAGGAGAAGATCGAGCGAGACACTTGGGGCCTTTGCCACACCAAACGTGGTGCATTTTTGTACCGTGCTCCTCATCTCTGTAACACTCAGTGCTCCATGGCATGTACTCTGGAATGCTGGTCTGATACTTGGCCTCTGTGGTTTAGGAGGGGTTGCATATGTTGTCATTATTATACGGAGAACGCGCCGTCAGGATAGCTACGAACCGGTCATGGAAGATTGGTTGTGGCATGTCGTGATCCCATGTATTAGCTATATGACGCTTATTGTTGCAGCTGTGCTACTCTCCAGTCATGCGGTGCCGGTCCTGTTTTGCATCGGGGCATCTGCCATACTGCTCTTGTTCGTTGGCATTCACAATGCCTGGGATACCCTGACCTATATTGCCATCGAGCAATATCCAGTGGAACAGAAAGGTCAGGATTAGCATCACCCCGACTGGTTTTCTTATATTTTTTCACATGCTTCATAGGAGAAGGATATGGCCCAGAAGATCGCTATTATCGGAGCAGGAATCGCGGGGCTCAATGCGGCCCTCACGCTACATGATGCCGGCCTTTCGTGCGATGTGTATGAAGCCTCCAATCGCGTCGGTGGTCGGATGCATTCTGATACCACCAGTTGGGCCGATGGGATGGTCAGCGAGTGGTGTGGTGAATTTATCGATGGAAACCATGAAACCATCCATCAGTTGATCAAGCGCTTCGCTATTGAGACGGTTGATCTCGGACAGACAAGCACAGATCGCGCGCAAAATATCCTGTATTTTTTTCAGCGCTATTATAGCGCGGAGGAAGTATCCAGTGAATTCAAGGCGCTGGCCCCTCTTTTGCAGCAACAGATACAAGCAGCTGGTTTTCCTACTACCCATGCCCACTTTACTCAGACCGGGTTTAGCCTCGACCAGTTGAGTGTGTATGATTGGATTGAACAGTACGTCGCAGGTGGACACAATACCGTGGCCGGGCACATGCTGGATGCTGCCTGTACAGGTTTCTATGGTCTGAATACAAACGAGCAAAGTTCTCTTAACCTGGTCTATATGTTTGGCTCACGCGACATGGTCAGGGAACCGGGCGCGATCAGGCCAGCGCAAGGGAGCAGTAAAATCGCGGGTGGCAACGAACAACTGCCGCAAGCAATTGCGCGTAGTTTGCCAGCAGGGTGTATTCACTTACAGCATGAACTGCTGTCAATAGAGCGTAAAGGCGACGTCTCACTGGTCCTGACATTCAACACAACTGATGGTCCTAAAGAGGTGGCTTACGATCGTGTAATTCTCGCGTTGCCATTCAGTACATTACGCCATCTCGATTACCAACGAGCCGGATTTGATGCCCTGAAGCGAACAGCGATCGAAGAACTGGGCTATGGTACTATCTCCAAGCTCTTCTTACAATTTGACCGCCCATACTGGTACAAGGATGGCGCCTGGCCACGCTTACACAGTGGCTTTGTCATCACCGATCTGGATATTCAGACGCTCTGGGATACCTCTATTGGTCAAGCGGGTACCCATGGGTTACTGGTGAATTATACCGGCGGACAGAGAGGAGCCGCTTATACTCCTCAAGAGTCCTACTCGACTACGGAGAAGTCGGCACTCATCCAGAGGTATGCGCAGAGCTGCCTGCAACAATTAGAGCGTGTCTTCCCCGGTATTACCCCTCACTATACTGGCAGGGCTGCATTGAGTTATCCTACTGGTGACCCGCATCTGTTGGGTAGCTACTCCTGCTGGCGCGTCGGACAATATACGCGCTTTGCTGGCTATGAAGGCGTGCGCCAGGGACCCATTCACTTCGCGGGCGAACATTGCTCCGTTGATTTCCAGGGATATATGGAAGGCGGCGCCCGGGAAGGCGCACGTGCGGCGCGCGAAATCCTTCAAGCTTTTAGCTAATGGTGGAACTCTCCGAAGAGATGCGTTGGGTCAACGAACAGAGAAGAGACGTTGCTGGTGGCGTTAATCTCTAGTAACGGAAAATGACAGACGTGTACCGAAACAAAGTCATGAGATCTCCAGCAGGACGCAATAAAAAGAAAGATGTGAGACGAAGATGTCCACATCTTTCTTTTTGTTGCATCCTGATAGATTTATTCATACATGGGAAGATGATCCTGCACTGCTTATTGAAGATATTGTAATATGAATAGAAGCACATCGATAATGAGTGCTTGCTATAGCCCACACATATTGCTGATGAGTGCACTGTAATGATGGCTTATGCGCTGCATCTGCAAGGGGAATTTTGATGCTTTTTTGCCGCTACGGAGCCCATTGGGGATTTCATGAACCTGATGCAGGATGGTGCATGCAAAAATAGAAATACAAAGAGGGAAGTTTTATGGAAAATGTTTATTCATGGTGGCAGCAGGGTGTTGTATATCAGATATATCCTCGTAGTTTTATGGATAGTAATGGTGATGGCGTTGGTGATCTCTCCGGCATTCGTCAGCGTCTCGACTATCTTCAATGGCTTGGAGTAGATGCTCTCTGGCTTTCTCCAATTTATCCTTCACCGATGGCTGATTTTGGCTATGATATTGCCAATTATGTTGATATTGAGCCTGTATTTGGTTCGTTGCAGGATTTCGATGCGTTATTGCATGATGTGCATCAGCGTCATATGAAGATGATTTTAGACTTTGTGCCTAACCATACCTCTGATGAACATGCCTGGTTTGTCGCATCACGTGCCAGTCGTGAAAGTGAGAAGCGCGACTGGTATATCTGGCGTGATCCCGCTGCCGATGGGGGCCCGCCGAATAACTGGACGAGTTTTTTTGGTGGCTCTGCCTGGGAATTTGACGCGGCCTCGGGACAATATTACCTGCATATGTTTGATGTGAAGCAGCCAGATTTGAACTGGCGTAATCCTTTAGTCCGTCAGGCTATGTATGATGTGATGCGCTTCTGGCTTGATCGTGGTGTGGATGGTTTCCGTGTGGATGTCATCTGGATGATGATAAAGGATACACAATTTCGGGATAATCCAGAGCGGCCAGATTGGAAGCCGGGTGATCCGCCATATGCACGGCAAGAGGGCATCTATACAGAAAATCAGCCCGAAGTCCATGACGTGATCCGCGAAATGCGCTCCCTGGTTGATAGCTATGGTGAGAAAGTATTTATTGGCGAAATTTATCTGCCATTACCACAACTTATGGAATACTATGGAGAGATGCTGGATGAAGTGCATCTGCCCTTTAACTTCCAATTTGTGCAGCTTGCAAACTGGCATGCACGTGATATTCGGGCGAGCGTCGATGCCTATGAGACTATCTTACCTGAAGGGGCGTGGCCGAACTGGGTATTAGGAAACCATGACCGTTCGCGTATTGCCACACGTATCGGCAGAGCGCAGTCGCGCGTCGCGCAGATGTTACTGCTTACCTTGCGTGGAACACCGACCTGCTATTATGGCGACGAACTGGGTAT
The DNA here is from genome assembly GCF_003967575.1 of Dictyobacter alpinus. NCBI lineage: Bacteria > Bacillati > Chloroflexota > Ktedonobacteria > Ktedonobacterales > Dictyobacteraceae > Dictyobacter > Dictyobacter alpinus. The sequence goes on along the minus strand of NZ_BIFT01000002.1, from coordinate 845,721 downwards.
GGAAGATGTGGCCGTGCCGCCTGAACTGATGCATGATCCACAGGGCAAGGATAATCCCATTCATAGTCGTGATCCTGAGCGTTCGCCTATGCAGTGGAATGCCGACAGCGGTGCAGGTTTTTGTGCCGATGGCGTTACACCGTGGTTGCCATTAAGCGAAGATTATCGTCACTTTAATGTTGAGCGTGAGCAACAGGAGGAGCGCTCATATCTGACCCTGGTACAGAATTTGCTGACATTACGGCGTCAAATTCCTGCCTTACATGTTGGCAGTTATGCCTCCATTGATGTGGCTTCAGAAGAATGCTTTGTCTATGTCCGTGAGCATGCAGGGAAGCGCTATGTGGTCGCCCTCAACTGCTCCAATGCCGATCAGGCGCTCTCACTGCCTTTTAAAGAAGGAACTATTATGCTTTCAGCCAGCCTTGAGCGGACAGGTCCTATCGCGCTCGAGGATTTTGTGCTGCCGGCCAATGATGGCTACTTAATCGAGATCGCTGACTAGCAACAGGTATCTGGTGTTGTGGTAAAGAGTATGCCCTGCATATTTTTTGCCACAACACCATTGGGTATGGTAGTTACACATAAACTCAGTTGTTTTTAGCGAGCTTCAGACTTATTTTTGCTATATATAAGGAAGGGATTAGCTATGGCTGACTTACCTATACATCCGACATTACCAGAGCTGCAAGTGTATATGGATGAGATCTGTAAAGAGCGGGGCTGGACAAAAGATAGTTATGCTGAAAAGTTCTTGCTTTTTACTGAGGAGGTTGGAGAGTTAGCGAAGGCGATCCGTAAGACACAGGGACTGTATCAGGAAAAGGCCAGACAAAAGCATGCAGAGCTTGATGAAGAGTTTGCTGATGTATTGAGCTATCTGCTGGACTTAGCCAACTATTTTCAGGTTGACCTGGAAAAGGCTTTCCGTGATAAAGAGCAAGTCAATGCCGCCAGAACGTGGGAATAGGCAAAGAAAGAGAAGCGTTCGTGGTTTGAGGCCAGAACATCTGGCCTCAAGCCACGAACGCTTCTCTTTATCATGAATGCAACCTGTCTGAGAAGACCGCGAGCAATGTGATTTACACCCAATGGGCATGGTAGCGTAATAGTGCGCCCACACCTCCCATTTCCTGCAGGACTGGATGACCTTTTACGACGTCAACTTTCGCGCCGGTATTTGCCGCCTTGCGTACAAGTTCACTACGTTGTTTCTCGTCGAAAGCAACATCGTCAGACATGAGCAGGACATCAGCCTGGCCATGATCGAGGGCATCAAGAGTTTCCTGCATGCCACTGACCGCTAATCCATTTGCACGTATAGCTTCCACAAGATTATCTGCCTGACTATGCGATGACTCCCTCTCCATATATTCGATAATCGGCTGAATTTCATCCTGCACTTCGCGGTGTGGTGTCGTAATATCAAGCTTTAATGTTTCTTCATGGACTAAAGGCTCGATCGCGCTTGAAAGTTCCTGGTGTAAAAGAGGAATAGCCACAGCATCGCCAGCCAGAATGACCCGTCGTGCCCCTTCTTGTTGGACAAGGTCCTCGATGGCGGAAGCAGCCTCGCGTGCGAACTCTTTGCGTTTGTTTTCAGCACGGCGGTGATAGCGAGCTTGATTTAAACAGGTTGCATTGCGTTTCCCATAGCCGCGAGGCGAGTCATCAGGTCCCGCGACTTCTTCAAGAAAGCCTCGACGGGTCACAAAGAGCCGTGTGGTATTGGTATCAACAATGGCTGTGATGACAGTCTCCTGTTCATCTAACAGGCGGGCCAGTTGGAAAAGATCAGGGTAAGGCTCAAACATAACCTGGTTCTGAAACGAGACGCCTGCTTCTAGCACTTCAAAAAGTCCGTAGTCAGAACAAGAAAAGATTGCCATTCCTTGTAACCATGGTTCAACATGATTTTCCATGTATGCCTGTACTTTTTCTGCATCTTTACGAAAGGCATCCAGCATAGCATGACGAGGCTGCAACGTTTTCTCAATCTCGCGTAAGCGTTTTTTCAATACAGGAGTAGACGTGCGCCGCCACGGCTGTTTACCGGACATATGGGGGCTCATATCTAAATAGATGCTCAGCACGTAGGCTCCATCAGGTTCAAAAGAAGCGAGCTTATGAAAAAGCTCTTGCGCAGTTTGCATACCATTCTCCTTGAAGGAATACGTTTGTACTGGATTTCTCATAGCCAACACGTCTCTCATAGGGAAAATGTAACGCGACAAAAATGTTCGGCTGGTCGACTTTATGGGCACAGCACATAGGTGCTTTGTGAAGAGCACTCGAGGAATCGTGTACTCGAGGAAATTTTGGTATACTTTTACCGGTGAAATGAATATCGTGTTGTTATACAGATAGTATAAGGAAATGCAGGGAAGTTATCATGATCAGTGTGAAATCAACCCTCAGGCAACCCAGTGCCTTTTTACCGTTAGCCCTATCATTTGTTGCCTTCATCCTTGTAGCAGGTTATGTTGCCATCTTCGGCGTGGTCCACGAGACCGATGAGGGAGCAGTTGCTCATATCTGGCAACTCCTCATGGCAGGACAAGTCGTGCTGATGGTATTTTTCGCTATCAAGTATGTACCGCGGAGACCAAAGCAGGCGCTACTGGTTCTGGCCCTTCAATTTATTGCAGCTCTGATTGCTTGTGCCCCGGTTTTCGTCCTTAAATTGTAACGTTTGTTTTCCCAACAAATGCCGTATATGTCACATCATTTGTTGATTATGCTTTTGTAGAGCTTCACGCCTACAACTCAACGCAGATGCGCATGCTCAATCTGCGGTCTCGCTGGTAAATTATATGAGTAATCTTTCCGCTGGTACTCGCAGCCCCTCCCCCAAGCAAGGAACGGCGATGCATTCCCCGCTTGAAACACGGGGGCTTTTTGCTCGCTTTCTGTAACAGCAGAAGGTAAAATATTGGAGTAATGGACGACAGACACTTTTACACATGTATTATGAATCGAGAGGAGACGGTGGCGTGAGTGATCTTCCTTGGCTGGCAAGTCTGCTGAAATCCAGGAATATTATTGATGGGAAGATGGCTACCCTGATTGGACGTGCGGCTCAGGTGGGGAATGTGGCGGAATATATTGCCGCAACTATCTTTCATATAGAGCTTGATGAAGCGGGAAAGCGCCGGGGGTATGATGGACGTTTTACCACAGGCTCACTTGCGGGTCAGACGGTCGATGTCCAATGGCGTCCCAGACGTGATGGGCAAATGAATATCAAGGTAGATACGCTTCCCGATTACTACCTTGTGTTTACGGGGCCAGAATCTGCAACGTCAAGTTTCTCAAATCCGTGGCTGATTGATGCGGCTTTTCTCTTCCATGGTGGTGAACTGCGTAATGCGCTTCGTGAGCGTGGCGTACAGTTAGGGAGTAGTACTAGTGTGACTGGCCCTCTATGGGAACGTGCGGAGATCTTCCCTATTTCCCGGAATACGCGTTTGCAGATCTTAGAGGATGAGCGGCAATTGCTTTTGCTGTTTCGATAAAACAAGCTCCACAATTTCCAGTCGGATAGACAGCGAAACGATTACTCGGTGGGAGAGGAAAGAAAATCAGGCCAGGCTGATCTTATGTTTCAGCCTGGAATATGCCATGTTGATTATGGAACAGGATAGAGGTTTGTCCTACGTCTAAGCGCATATCGGGGAAGGAGGCCTGTGATGAAGGGACAAAGCGAATCCGTGCCGGGACCAGATCGGCTGATGGACCAGAGAGGCGTGGTCCAAGCAATAAACGCACTTTGCTGGCATCATTACCAGGCATCTCAATGACTTCGATTTGTCCTCGCACGTTGAGCACGATAAAATGGCTTGGTTCATGTGTCTGTTCATGACCTACAAAGGCATCCATCTGAAACGTTCGTGGTCGTCCATACTGCCAATCATTATGTACTACCGTGATCCAACTGACCACTGATTGTCCCATGAGTAGCAGCAAAAGCATTATGGTCATCCCACCTACCACCAGGCTTGCTAGCGAGGCAGAAGGAAACTGTTGCCCATAGCGCATGAGAAGGGTGGTTCCAGGCAGATGTCGTGACCTCCGCGTTTTACGAGAGACGAGCGCGGTTGAAGAACGAACCCAGGTGGGAATATCGGAAGAATGGGACGATGAAATGGGTCGATGGCGCAATGCACTGCGAGGCGTCAATCCGAGTGTTGAGGACATGCGGCAGCTCCTTCATAAGTCCAATGAAATCTTTCCTTCTGGGGATAAGTGTACCTGATATGGAGAAAGATGGGGAGGCACTTATCCACCAGTTTCTTCGCGATTATGTGCAAGAGTTGTGTAAAACTGTTGAAATGTGTGGATAACCCCTTGCCTGTTAAAAGCCGGAAATGTCTCGTAGAAATGGCTTATCATGGAGAGGCTGGCCGGATCTATCTCGACTTTAGGAGGTGAAGCTCAAGGAAGTAGTAAACAAGAGTATGATATGGTAGAGTAAGGGCATTAGGGGTTCGGATGGCAAGCTCTAGCAATTGGACATATCGCGTGAGACCGAATAGGAGAAAAGGAGGATATCATGACAATGCCAATCCTGGATATCCGCTTGCTTGGCGAGTTCAGCTTGATCTATCGCGATCGGCAACTGACCAGCTTCAATACCACGCGCCTGCAATCCTTGCTCGCCTATCTCGTGCTGCATCGTGATGTTCCTCAACAACGTCAGCGTCTCGCCTTCCTCTTCTGGCCCGACACCACTGAGTCCCAGGCGCGTAATAACTTGCGCCAACTGCTCCATCAGTTACGCCAGGCCCTTCCAGAGAGCGAGCATTTCCTCTCTGCCGATATGCACACGTTGTACTGGCGTTCCGTCATGTCTTTCCACCTTGATGTCGCTGAGTTCGAAGAGGCGCTCAATCTTGTAGAGGCAGCCAGGCAGCGCAATAATCAGCACGAACTCCAGGCTGCCCTTGAGCAGGCAGATACATTGTATCGTGGCGAATTACTGCCTGGCTGCTATGATGAATGGATATTGCCGGAGCGGGAGCGGCTTCGTCAGTGTTACCTGCAGGTACTCGAACAGCTACTCCACCTCTTTGAAGTACAGGGTGACCACGCCGCTGCCATCCGCTACGCCCAGCGCTTGATCGGACTCGACCCTCTCTCCGAAGTCCTCGCGCGCCGTCTCATGCATTTGTTCGCCCTGAATAATGATCGTGCCAGCGCGTTACGTGTGTATCACAGCTGTGTTACCGCCTTGCAACGCGAATTGGGAGTAGCTCCTGACCCGGCGACCCAGGCCGCCTACGAGCAACTCATGCAGCACGCAACGCCTGTCACGCTAACCCAGCCCCCGCAATCGTTGCGTGCGGCAACCTCAACGCTCATTGGCCGAAAACCAGAGTGGGAAGCTCTGCAAGAAGTCTGGCATGCTGCGAGTGCTGGCGAAGCGTGCTTTGTTCTTGTGAGGGGGGAAGCGGGCATTGGCAAATCCCGCCTGACCGAAGAATTTCTTGTGTGGGCGAGCCAGCAGGGGGCTATCACCGCGAAGGCTCGCTCCTATGCGGCTGAGGGCCAACTCTCGCTCGCGCCCGTAACTGATTGGCTCAGGAGCGATGCTTTGCGTCCTGCTCTCAGACACCTCGATGCCGTCTGGCTTACCGAGATCGCACGTCTCTTGCCGGAACTGTTTACTGAGCAACCAGATTTGCCACGTTACGAGCCTGTGACTGAGTATGGTCAGCGCCAACGCTTCTTTGAGGCCCTGGCACATGCCATCCTCGCTGCGCCCCAACCGTTACTGTTATTAATTGATGACTTGCAATGGTGCGACCAGGAAACGCTGGAATGGCTACATTTTCTGTTGCGCTTCGACTCCACAGCACGACTGCTGATCATTGGATGCGCCCGCGAGGAAGAATTGCCAAAGACACATCCGTTGCGTACCCTCCTGCTGCATCTGCGCAACAACATACGTGTGACTGAACTGACCCTGCAACCATTGGATGCTGCAGAAACGGCCAAACTTGCATCGAAGGTGGCAAATCGTGAGCTGGATACGAGTTTGATTATGCACCTGTTTCAAGAAACCGAGGGCTATCCCTTGTTTGTGGTCGAAATGGTACGGGCCAACCTGGACCAGGTAGCAACCAGTCCGATAGAGGCTACTTACTCCAGGCGAGGGTTGTTTGATAAGGCTCGAACGCTGCCGCCACGTGTGCATGCAATGCTTGTTGGTCGCCTTCTGCAACTCTCGGTTAGTGCCCGTGAGTTGGTGGAGTGTGCCGCGATTATTGGCCGCGAATTCACCCTCGATCTTGTAGTTACTGCTGGCCTTGCAGACGTTGAAAGTGCCGTTGGTGCATTGGACGAACTCTGGCACAAACGGATCGTGCGGGAACACGGTATAAACAGTTATGACTTTACCCACGATAAGCTACGCGAGGTGGCCTATGGAGAGATCAGTGAGCCACAGCGCCGCAGGCTGCACCGTCGCGTCGCGCAAGCGTTGGAAGCCATGCATAGTGAGGGGGACCTCGACCTGGTCAGCGGCCAGATCGCAGCGCATTACGAGCGGGCAGGTATGATCGAGCAGGCACTCCCCTTTTACCAGCGTGCGGCAGCCGTGGCGCAGCACATGTATGCGAACGAGGAAGCCATCAGCCTGCTCTCGCGTGGCTTGAAGGCACTTGAACTTTTACCTCCCAGTTCAAAACGTGACCGACAGGAACTCAGTCTGCAACTGGCACTTGCCCCACTCTATCGCGTGACCAAAGGCTGGGGGACGGTGGAACTGGAGCATGTGCTTGATCGTGCCCTGGCGTTGTGCGAGACGGTTGGTGATGACGTACAACGTCTACAGACGCTCTTCGGTTTGCAATCTTTGTATATTGTGCAGGCGAAGCTCGAACGTGTGTACATGATCTCTGATGATCTGCAGAAACTGTATCAGAATTCGCTGGGGACACCATCGGTGTTTGCTGGTGCGATGTTGGCCGGAACACAACTGCATCTGGGTCGGATCACCGAGGGAAACGCGCACTTTGCTCAGATCATTGCCGCGCACGATCCTGATCAACTCCTGCATATACAAGAGTCGCAGGGAGTCAACTATGCAGTCCAGTCGCGGGCATGGCAAGCACATGCTCTCTGGTGTCTGGGATATCCACTGCAGGCACAGGAGCGGGGGCTTGAAGCCGTCAAAATGGCGCAGGATCTGGATCAGCCTTTCAATCAGGTACTGGCATTGGCATATCTGGCGTTGTTGCAGCAACTCTGTGCTGATGAGAACGTTGCCCGAGCACACGCTGAGCAAGCCTTCGCGTTGGCGAGCACGTACAAGGCACCCTACTATCGTGTCTGGGCCAGCATCTTAGTCAACTATGCGCTGGTCCTGGAGCAACCAGATGAGGAGCGCATCGGAGAGCTCCGCAACGCGATTGCCGAATTTAAAGCTTCAAGTGCCAGATTACGTCTCCCCTACTACCTTTTGCTGCTCGCGCAGGGCTATGGAAAAGCTGGGCGTATCGAGGAGGGCCTGGCAACCATTCACGAGGCGCTGACGGAAGCACGCGCCCATAACGAGCGCTGGTGGGACGCAGAACTGCATCGGTTGCGCGGCGAATTTCTGCTCATGCATGGGACTGACGTATCTGATATCGAAGCAGCATTTCTCCGCTCCATTGAGATCGCGCAATCACAGCAGGCCAGGTCGTTGGAACTGCGTGCGACTATGAGTCTGGCGCGGTTGTGGAGGACGCAGAAGCGCTTCGTCGACGGGAAGCGGCGGCTGAACGATCTGTACGCCTGGTTCACCGAAGGATTTGAGACACCAGATCTTCAGGCTGCTCGCCGCCTCCTTGCGCAATTATAATCCGTCGTCCTGTGCATAACGTTTTGCTAACGCGCATCTTACGAGAAGCATGTATCTACCCCCGTGAAAAAAGCGGCTTATCTTGGACCTCCAAACGCTTTGCTAACGCCTTCCATGTTATTCTTCTTTCAATGACCTGTGGAGACGTATGAGCGTGAGCAGTTGTTCTGCAATCATGCATCACTCGTCGCACATCCATCAGCTTACACATGCGGTTGAAATAGTGATTGTTATGAACGCTGTCTACTCACCAGGAGAGACAAGGAGAAAAGAAAAATGGCACAGCAAACTCCCTCAGTCGCGTTGCAGGAAACAGAGATTCAGGAACTGGTAGCGCATATGCGTGGAACGGTGCTCCGTCCCAGCGATGTGGGCTACGAACAGGCTCGCCACGTCTACAACGCCATGATCGAGAAACGACCGGGCCTGATCGCCCAATGTGTGGATGTCGCCGATGTAATTGCGGCCGTCAATTTTGCCCGTGAGCACAGACTGACATTGGCCGTGCGAGGCGGTGGACACAGCGGTCCTGGCCTGGGGACGTGCGATGATGGCCTGGTAATCGACCTGGCAGGGATGAAAGGGATACGCGTCGATCCGTCCGCACTCACCGTTCGGGCTGAAGGTGGCTGCACCTGGGGCGAGGTGGACCATGCTACCCATGCCTTTGGGCTCGCTACACCGAGCGGTTTCATTTCGAGTACCGGTGTGGGAGGACTGACCTTGGGAGGAGGTATCGGGTATCTCTCGCGCACCCTGGGTCTGGTGATTGACAACCTGCTGAGCGTTGACATCGTCCTGGCCGATGGCAGCTTCGTCACGGCCAACGCCGTAGAGCATACCGACCTGTTCTGGGCAGTTCGTGGTGGTGGTGGGAACTTTGGAGTCGTCACCTCATTTCTGTTCCAACTGCATCCAGTGAGCATGGTCTATGGTGGACCAATGCTTTGGCCTCTTGAACAGGCTGCGGACATGATGAAGTTCTGGCGTGACTTCATTTTGACAGCCCCCGAGGAGATCAATGGCTGGTTCGCGTTTCTCACCGTACCACCGGCTCCCCCGTTCCCGGAGCACTTGCATTTGCAGAAAATGTGCGCCATCGTATGGTGTTCCACGGCTTCAGTGGAGCGAACCGAAGAGCTGTTGAAACCCATTCGTGCCTTTCGCACTCCCGCGGTCGATTTTGCGGGGCCAATTCCGTGGCCGGTTTTGCAGAGTCTGTTCGACGCCTTATATCCGGCTGGCTTGCAGTGGTACTGGAAGGCCGATTTCTTCAAAGAGCTGAGTGATAAGACCATTGATTTGCATATGAAGTATGGAGCACAATTGCCGACGATGCACTCGACCATTCACATCTATCCCATCAATGGGGCCGCCCATCGGCCCAGCACGAGTGAGACAGCATTTAGTTACCGTGACGCCAACTTCGCTGAGGTGATTGTCGGGGTCGATCCCGATCCGGCCAACAATGAGCGCATGATTGAGTGGGCCAGGGATTACTGGATGGCCTTGCATCCCTATTCGGCGGGAGGGGGCTATGTCAATATGATGATGGATGAGGGTGCAGAGCACGTGAAAGCGGCGTACCGCGATAACTACGCCCGGCTGGCACAGATTAAAGCCACATATGATCCCAGCAATCTGTTCCACGTGAATCAGAATATTGTACCGATCAATAAAGGGAAATAAAATGGCTAAGGTCATTGTGAACACTGATGAGGCACCGAAATCCATGGCTGGATATAGTCAAGCGGTGAAGTCTGGTGGATTTGTCTTCATTGCTGGTCAAGGGCCCTTTGATGCCAGAACAGGTGATGTGGTTGGGACAACTATCCAGGAGCAGACAGCCCAATGCTTGAAGAATATCGCCGCTATTCTTCAAGCGGCGAATAGTTCTCTTGAGAAAGTGGTGAGCGCGACCTTCATCTTAGGCGAGGAAAGTGACTTCGCTGGAATGAATGAAGAGTGGGGGAAATGGTTTTCTGAGGATCCGCCAGCCCGTCAGGGGGCGAAACTGCCCATTCATCCGAAGGGTATGAAGATTTCTATCGCGCTCATCGCTGAAGCCTAGTCTGGCCTTTCGGCACCTTATCACGTATTGAAGCCGACTCAATAGGGCGATGAATGTATTGCATGGAGCAACATCATGAGTAGCAAACACCCGGGGCAGGGCGCGCTCGACAGGCACCTTGCCGTCGTAATCGGTGGAAGTCTGGCCGGATTGCTGGCGGCCCGTGTCCTCTCGGAGCATTTTGAACAGGTCATCATTATCGAGCGCGATCCATTGACTGGAGAAGCCGTGCCGCGTAAAGGGACACCGCAGGGAAGACACGTGCATGGGTTGCTGGCGCGTGGCGTGACCATCATAGCGGAGTACTTTCCTGATCTCTTTCCCACCCTTGCCCGGGATGGCGCGATTCCGGTAAGTATGGACGGTATACGCTGGAATCAACTCGGTGTCTGGATGGCACCTGTTCCCAGTCCCGTCAAAACCCTGTTCCAGAGCCGTCCATTCCTTGAGCAGCACATACGAGACCAACTGGTTGCCAGGGACAATGTGCGCATCCGAGATGCCTGCGAGGTTACGCAATTGTGCGCGCGTGAGGACCGCATCACTGGCGTCATGGTGCGCACCCTTTCTGGAGAACAACACGAGGAGGCGCTGTCCGCTGATCTGGTCGTGGATACGAGTGGACGCGGTTCGCGTGCGCCACAATGGCTGAACACGTTAGGGTATGGGGATGTGCAGGAAACCAGCGTCAAAATCGATATTGGCTACGCCACGCGCATCTACCGCCGCCCCGTCCAACTTCCCGCCAATTGGAAGGCACTGTTCATCTTTGGGAAACCTCCCGACGACAAGCGTGGAGGAGTCATCTTGCCCATCCAGGGCGGCTACTGGATGGTCACGCTTGTCGGCTCGCTACGTGACTATCCACCGGACGATGAGGATGGCTTCCTGGCATTTGCTCACAGTCTGGCTCAGCAGGACCTCTACGAAGCCATTAAGGATGCGGAACCGATTACACCTATTGCGCTGTACAAGTATGCCGCGAACCGCTGGCGGCATTTTGAGCGCATGAAACGCTTCCCGCAGGGCTTCATCATCATGGGTGACGCGGCATGCAGTTTTAATCCAGTCTATGGCCAGGGCATGTCCGTCGCAGCCGTGGAGGCGCAGACACTCGATCGCTGCCTGCGCGAGCAGGCGTTGTTTGCTGGGAAGAACCGTGTGGCCGGTTTCACACAGCGCTTCCAGCAAGCGATTGCCAGAGACATCAAAACTCCCTGGCTACTCTCAACAGGGGATGATTTGCGCTATCCAGGTGCTGAGGGAAAGCGGTTGCTCAGTATCCGCCTGCTTAACAGGTATATGCGCCGCGTTATCGAAATAACTGCATCTGATGTAGCTATGGCGGCAAGCTTGTTGCGGGTTCGAAACTTGCTCAAACCCTTGTCAACGCTGTTCCAACGGCGTATCATCCTGGCCGTGCTTCGTCAAGAATTGATTGCATTCAGGCAGCAACCCACCATTACAAAGCCAGCAAACGAGGAAAGCGTGCTAGCCTCCAGCAACGATGAGTCAGTACACAGCAAGGTGTAAGCAGATAAAAGGTGGTGATCGATGCGATGAGTATTCCAGTCGCTGTCAACGGCGGCGGTAGAGGAGGTATTCCAATCCTCTCCTTTGCCGCTGCCTGTGTGGCTATCGGGTCTTCAGGTAGGCTTCAAATTTTTTGAGTGCAAGCGTCCTCATTGAGGTTTCCTGACCTTCTTCAGGTGTCATCTCTGCCCACGTCTTCTGATATCCACTGGGGATGAAAATGGCATCCCAGCCAAAGCCATTGCTGCCTCGGGGATGGAGTGAAATTGTTCCTTCTCTCGTACCTGTGAAGGCCTGGAATGAGTGACCATCATAGAAACCCAATTGCACGGTTGCCACGGCAGATCTATCCATGGATGCATCGAGTAGGTGACACAGTCCGTGTGTGCCTAGTTCTGCTAAAAACCATTTGACCAATGGCCCCGGTAATTTTCCCAGCGCCAGGAATTGCAGTGAGGTATCCTCTACCAATACTGGAGCTTGAATGTGCTTATAGGCTTCTCGGGCTTTGTACTCCACGATTTCCGCGACATCCAGCGATTGAATTTCGATGAGATCAATATTCTCATGACGTACTGGAAAGTCCAGGGCGCGACTCAGTTGCTGTACTTTCCCCAGATTACTGGTAACCAATGTTAACGAGCTCAGCATATGTATCCTTTTTTCTCAATATATCCTGTGTTTTAGCTAATAGTATCATACAGCCCTTTCGCGTTCACTGTCGAATGACCTGGCTTTGCATGCTTGCAATGATGCTGACTCCCTCTTCTATAAAAAGGCAAGGACGCCATTGAAAGACCGGGGTTGCTTACCTAGACAATGGCAGCTGCCCGCGTTATATTGTCAATACCGTATAAAAGGTGCTAGCATTCTTTGGCTTATATATGATAGTTGGGCGATTATATAATCGGTATTGCTTCAACGACAATATCCGTCTGAGTAACTCATTGAAAAGGTAAGGAAGCTCTTATTGAAAAACTTAACACCTGTTCTCAGGAATATTGAACAGCATGTGCAAAATGTTATGCTGTCTGGCGGTATTGGTGGATTAGTCTATGCTCTTACTGACAAGGACCAATTGCTTGCCGTTGGTACTGCTGGTTATGCTGATATTGCAGCACAGCGTCCTGTCCAGTCTGATACCCATTTTTCTATTCTCTCGATCACAAAATCGTTGACTGCGCTAGCCGTGATGCAATTATATGAGCGAGGAATCATTGATATCCACGCTCCCATTACGCGCTATCTTCCCTGGTGTGAAGCGAAAGAGGGTGGCACTACACCTATTACTGCGTACCATCTGCTGAGTCATACTGCTCATATTGTTACTGGTCCTGGTTGGACGCTTGGTTCCCTGTATGGCGCCTGGTATCTGCGTGAAACGGAAGTGCTTGCGGAACCAGGGGGCTCAGACTGGCACTATTCCGATACAGGCTACGAAATTTTGGGCGCGCTGCTTGAAGCTATCTATCACTGTCCCTTCTCGCAGATCATGCAAGAACAGATCTTTACTCCGCTTGGCATGACTTCTTCCTTTCCCGCGATTACCTACGAGACCCGAAAAGTGATGGCGTTGGGTTACCAATCCTTTTACGATGATCGACCATATCAACGTGGGTATCCATTGGTGCCGGTTTCCTGGTTTGAATATGAAAGCCCTGCTGGCAGTATTGTTTCAACGGCGGCCGATATGGCTGCATATTTACGTATGTATCTTAATCGTGGACAAGGCGACAGGTGTCGTCTCATCCAAGAGCAAACGTTTGAGCAAATGATTCAGCCCATTGCGCGGGGAATGTTTGGTTATTACGGCCTTGGACTTTCTACATTTTCACGTGATGGACATACAATTGTGGGACACGGAGGAGGCGGAATGGGTTTTAATACCACGATACAAGGCGATCTGGAAACAGGCCTGGGTCTGGTTCTTCTGATCTCAGGTACCACCTGGCCTGCTGCCATCTCTCCTTATATGTCCCAGCTTTTGCGTGCTGCGAGCGCAGGCGAGGATCTGCCAGCAGTGCCCTCACGCGTTGATGATGAGCAAATTCCAGCCGCCAACACGTATGCAGGCGTCTTTACTCATGCGGGAGATAGCAATCGTGCGCTCACCTTTACAGCGGAAGAAGCGCATCTCATATTGCGCTATCAAGGAGAAAAGATTGTACTACAGAAGGAGGAATGGGGGGACCGATTTCTCATCCCGCATCCTGACTTTGCTCTCTTCATGGGTGAGTTCGTGTGTGTTGATGGTAAAGCCACCGAATTTATGTATGGAGGTGATTGGTATCTAACCGCTGCTTATCAAGGACCGAGGACATTTGATGTACCGCTAGAATGGCATACATATGTCGGACATTATTGCTATACCGAGGTCTGGTCTGGTCATCTTCGTATTGTGTTGCGCAAAGGGATGCTCTATCTGGTAAATCCCGAAGGATTTGAGGATGCGTTACAACCGCAGGAAGATGGTAGTTTCAAGACAAATCAAGAACATCTGCGTTTTTCAGATGTCCTTGATGGGAAAGCCTTGTGCTTGAATATGAGCGGCTCGCAATATACCCGACGAAGAAATCCCTAAATGGTGTTAGATCCATGGCTTCCTAACCCAGGAGTAGAGAAATAGTGTCGAGGATTCAATAGGTGAGTATTTACTGAGATCGACCCGTGATAATGCAAGCTGTCTCTGTGATGGTATTGTAATATCTAGCTCATATACTCCTACCGGATGCTGCCTGGACCAGCATGCACTAGAAGCTTATTCAACAAAATAACCTGACAACAGGAGACCCGAGAGAGCACGCCGGGTCGAAATTAATCTCTAGGATAAGGAGAAGGGGACATGATGCAATGTGAACAATGTGGCAATGAATACGACAAAGCCTTTGAGGTTGTTATGAGTGGTCAGCGACATACCTTCGATAGCTTCGAATGTGCCATTGCTCGTTTGGCCCCGACCTGTCATCACTGTGGTAACCGAATTATTGGTCATGGAGTAGAGGCACACAACGTCTTTTACTGTAGTGCCCACTGTGCGACAAAAGAAGGTGAACAGGGGATGCGAGATCGCAGTTAAAAGGACTAAATGGTCCTGGTTGCACAAAAGAGACTCTGTTCGGAGGTGGGCAGCGGCTTTCCTATTACCATAATAGGAAAGCCGCTTTGATTCTAATCGGAGGTTGTGCCGTTCCTCTGGCATTTTACCTGGTGGTATGATTGGTTGATAGGTGGTGATGGAGAAATTTTACCAGTCGCTGTTCCAGGTACATCAAATGCGCAGGATTACGTGGCATGTGCCGTGCTTCTGGGAAGATGAGCAGGTCGTAGTCTGCGGCAGCGGTTGCCAGGGCTTCGACCAGTCGCATGGTATGGCGGGCATGTACATTTTCGTCCACCAGACCGTGTACTAACAAGACTTTGCCTGCCAGTTTTTCAGCATAGGGCAATACCGAACTGGTTGCGTATCCGGTAGTATTGCTGGTCGGATGCCCCATGTAGCGCTCGGTATAGTGGGTATCGTAGCCTTCCCAGAAGGTGACCGGTGCGCCAGCAATGCCCGCTTTGAACACCTCCGGTGCTCGCAATAGTGCCCGACAGGTCATATAGCCGCCATAGCTCCAGCCGTAGATGCCGACGCGTTCGCTATCGACATAGGGGCGGCTACTCAGGAAACGTACCCCCTCTACCTGATCATCCACTTCGAGGTGTCCTAGCGAGTGCGCGATCGCAGCCTCGAAGGCCAGACCACGATGAGCACTGCCCCGATTGTCGACTTTCAACACGACAAAGCCCTGTTGTGCCAGATATTGTGCACGCAGATCCACGGTCAGGGACCAGGTGCTGGTCACGGCCTGCGCGTGAGGACCTCCATAGACGGATACTACCAGTGGACGTGGTTGGCCGGCGGTGCGTGTTTGCTCTGACGCATAGATGGCTGCATAGAGTACGGTCCCATCGCTTGTATGGAAGTTAGTGATCTCTGGTACGCCGAGTCCAAGCGCCGCGGGTGTGATGCCCTCGTTTTCAAACAGCACAGCCTGTTCCTTTCCATCGATCAAGCTGCGCAGTGTCAGACGAGGTGGTTGTTGAGGACTCTGCCAGGTATCGACGAAGGAACGGCGATCGGGAGAGATCACTGCGTTGTGCCATCCTGCCTCCTGGGTCAGGCGCCGTGGGGATCCGCCATCAAGCGAGATGACGTAGAGATGGCGTTCCAGCGGTCCCTCGCCAGTGCCCTGGAAATAGACGAGTCGCTGATCCTCGTCGACAGCCACCTGGCCGGTTACCATCCACTGTCCCTCGGTCAATGTCCGTATCTCGCGTCCATCATGATCATGGAGTGAAAGATGGCGAAAACCAGTTCGTTCGTTGGACCAGAGAAATTCGCCTGAGCGTAGGAAGCGCAGGTCATCATGAAGATTGAGCCAGGGCTGTCCATGTTCCTCAATGAGTGTTGTTGCTGTGCCACTCTCTGGATTGAAGAGTAGCAGTCGTTGTGTGCACTGATCGCGTAACTGGATCAACGCCGTCAGCATGCCATCGGGTCGCCAGGTGACGCGTGCCAGATAGATATCATCATCTGTCCCCAGATCCATCCAGGTCACATCTTCTGGATGTCCGTCCACGGCCACAATACCCAGTTGCACAACAACATTGCGCATACCCGCGAAGGGATAGCGATGATCCTCCACCGCGACGTGTTCTGTTCCCTGATGCATAATTGGGTAAGAAGGGATATGGCGGCTGTCGGCGCGCACAAAGGCCAGGCGTGTCCCATCTGGACTCCACCAATAGCCCTCCGAGCGTTCCATCTCTTCCTGTGCGATATATTCTGCCAGACCATTAGTCACCCCATCCGTCGCGCCGCTGGTGAGCGTTCGTACGTGGCCGGATCCATCTGTCATGGCAACATGGATCTCACCGGAGCGCACAAATGCCACACGCGATCCATCCGGGCTAAGCCGTGCGTCGATCGCACCCTCACTATCCGCGATTGGCGTCAATGGTTGCTCGCCGTGAGCAATAAAGAGCCGCCCATCAAAAGGGATCAGCAGAACCAGTGGTCCTTCCTCGGTTGCCTGCGCGAATTGGTAGCTCGTGACACCCTGCTCGCGTTGCCGACTGCGCTCACGTCGCAACTCCTCCTCAAGGGAGATCTGACTGGTTGCATCCGCTTTGCCACTGGCAAGTTGTGTTAGCTGTCGCCGTTCTCCACGACTCAGGTCATAGCTCCATAATTCTTGAGCCAGCGAACCTGTGGCACTTTGCCGATAGGTAACCTTCTGGCCGTCGGGCGTGAACGCTATGCCGCCTGGCGCGTCCATACCTGGACGCGGATAACGGGCGACGTCCTCCAGAGATAATTGATGGTCCGCCATTATGTCTCTCCTTTGCCATACTTTTAATCAGCGGTACTTCGTTGTAGGCTCATGTTTACCCTTTCCGCTGAGCTGTTCTTGTATTCGATACATAAAGGTTCAGTGTAAACCTTTCTTTGATGAAACTGCAAGGAGGGAGATGGCTTATTCTCGATCTCTAGCTGTAGCGGTGCCTGGGAGCAGAATTCAGCCAGCGAATTCTGCTGAGATTCCATGTATGCCAAGGATGAGCGAAATCTCGCCACCATGATGTAGGTCGTGTTCAAGCACATGCCAGACCACCCAGGCGCGCGACCGCTCGATTACCCCGCCATCCCATTCATCGGGGAAGCTCTGGCACATATCGGCGGGGCTCCAGCGTGCCAGGCAATCCGCCATGAATTGCCAGGTGTGTTCGAGGCCCATGGCCAGTTCAGAGGCAGTTGGAATGGGACCTTTCATCTCTAACGCAAGCTCGTTCCAGGGTGCATACACCTTCATCTCTTCACCGCAAATCTCATCCATGAATACGATGAACCAGTAACAACGGCACCCGACGATATGCATAATATTCTCGCCAACAGAACGCAGGCCCGGCGCGGCACGCAACTCAAGCTGCTCAGCGCTAAGTGACGCCAGAGCCACTTTGATGCGATCCTGATACTCTTGCCACGAGGCATAGAACGTCGTGAGCGTGAAATTATCGTCAGTCATTTCTCTCATCTGTTGTCAACTCCTTGTATTGCCTGGTACACTGCCGCGAAGTCAAACAACCTCACAAGAACCACTCTTATTGGCAGTGTTCTTACTCGGTGCTTTTTTCTCGAAGCTTTTCAATGTATAGGTGTGCCTTCAGCTCTCAGTATATTAGTGAATGCGGTGAAAATACGCCCTCATTTCTGGTTCTGCTCAAAACCCTGGGTCAATCAACACAGACTCGTTCATGGATAGAGGTGGTCATTGGCTGGACGCATCGCATCCAGTCCTCGTTGAGCCAGTGTGCTTTTCATCCAGCACTCCTCCCTACGCTTGTGCTTATGCTACCCAAGAGGTATACTTCCTCCAGCGTATGTTTTGGGTAGCATACTGTGATTTGACAATCGAAATGTCCTCGCTGGTGACACATATCCTGTCTAGCAGTTGGCTTGTAAAGCCAGTTGAGCGCCACGCCTGAAAGCGGTGCGGTCCCGCTTTTGACGCATATCCGTTACTGTGGCGCAATTTTTGACAGAGATCGTGTCCATTGGTCCGATTGCTGAATGGCAAACCACACATACAGATACGCCTGGGTCACACCAGGCAGGAGGAGGCGAGCCTACAATGCCAAAGGCGGCTCCGTATCGTCTCAGCTGGGACCTCAAGCAGGGCACGTATACCCTGCATAACACGCGCAGCCAACGGGTGTTCCCGGTGGCTCCGGACAGTCATGCGTGGTTCGACTGGCTGGCGGGTATCCCATCGTTCGCCTTCAGCGGTCAGCATGGACCACTCACCGTCCGCCAGGAGACCCGTTCAGCTGGGATCTATTGGTACGCTTACCGCAGAGTTGGTGAGAAGATGGCCAAGCGCTACCTTGGCCGGACCACTGAACTCACCCTTGCTCGTTTAGAGCAGGTCGCTGCCCAGCTTGCAGAGGCTGCTCTCTCCCCTGGCCAGGGCACACTCGCCCGAGGAGTGTCAGGTGGTGAAAAGCCCGATCAGCATGTGATGACCTCGCCCATTGCTTCCCTCCCCAGTGTTACGCACGTCCGTTCAGTCGTGCCCTCACTCCCGGAGAGCCAGCGCGATGTGCCGCTTGTCACCAGGCTACACATCCCCCACCTGCGGACACAACTCGTCCGTCGCACCCAGTTGATCCAGCAACTCCAGCAGGGGATGGAGGCACCGCTCACGCTCGTCTCAGCCCCCGCCGGGTTTGGCAAAACCACACTGCTTGCCCAATGGCTCGCCGAGAGCGCGCGGCCCGTAGCCTGGGTGTCCCTGGAGCCTGCGGACAACGACCCGGTGCGTTTTCTCTCCGCAGTGATCGCTGCGCTGCAGCAGCTCGACCCTCAACTCGGAACCAGCGCACTCGCGCTCTTCCACTCACCCCCTCTCTCGCCTCCGCCTCCCCCCGAGGCCGTGGTTGCCCTGCTGGTCGCTGATCTGTCTCATCAGGCACCCCGTGACTGCGTCCTCGTCCTCGATGATTACCAGGTTATTGAGACGAAAGCACTCTCCCAGGCGCTGGCGTATTTAGTGGAACACACTCCACCACACCTGCACGTGATCATCGCCACGCGTACTGATCCCGCACTTCCCCTCGCCCGTATGCGGGCACGAGGGCAGCTCTGCGAGGTGCGCGTGGCCCAGTTACAGTTCCTGCCCGAGGAGACGAGCGCCTTTCTGCATACGGTGATGGAACTTGACCTCTCGGCTGAGGAATGCGCCACGCTCCAGAACCGCACTGAGGGCTGGATCGCTGGCTTGCAACTGGCAGCGCTTTCCCTGCGAGGACGAGTGGATGTGCAGCAGTTCCTGGGGGAGTTCACGGGAAGTCACCGCCATATCATCGACTATCTCACCGAAGAGGTTCTCGCTCGCCAACCGGAGGCCGTCCAGTCTTTCCTGCTGCGTACCGCTCTCCTCGATCGGTTCACCAGCCCCTTGTGTAATGCCGTGACTGGGAGCGCCGACGGAGAGCAGATGCTTGGCTATCTGGAGCGCGCCAACCTATTCCTGATTCCTCTGGATGAGCGGCGGCAGTGGTACCGCTACCATCACCTGTTTGCCGAGGCGCTGCGGGCGCGCGTGCTGCGGGAGGTGGGGACAGAGGGACGAGCCTCCCTCTATCTGCGCGCGAGTGCCTGGTATGAGCAGAACGGGATGCCGGCCCTGGCCATCGAGGCAGCTCTCTCAGCGCGTGACTTCGGGCGAGCAGCGCGCTTCATCGACCCAGATGCCCCCCTCATCCGGTCCATGCTCGTTGGCTTTGAAGCGCGCACGCTCATACGCTGGCTGGAATGCTTCCCGCAAGAGGTGTTGTTCACCGATGCCCGCCTCTGCCTGGTCTATGCCTTTAGCCTGGGCACGTCAGAAACGTCTGACGCTCACGCAGTTCCCTTAGCGGTGGCCGAACGGCTCTTTCAAGCGCAAGGGAACCGCAAAGGCTTGGGCCAGGCATCTACGCTACGAGCGCTTGCCGCTACGGAGAGAGGAAATGGAGCGCAGGCTGTCCTGTACGGCGCCCAGGCCTTCCAGTTGTTGCCAGAAGATGCCATGCTCGAACGCAGCATCATTTCAAGTACGCTGGCCGAAGGCTACCGGCTGGCCGGTGAGGTCGCAGAGGCTCAGCGGGTGGTGACTGAGGCGCGCCCGCTTCACGAGCAGTTCGGCAATGCAAGCAGTATCCTGAGCAGTACGATTACCCTGGGTGACCTGCTCGTCATGCAGGGCCATCTGCACGAAGCAGCTGGTATCTATGGTTCTGTGCTTGAAGCGGCAGGGGAGCGACAAAGCTTCGCTATCCTCGCCCTGATCGGCCTTGGGAACATCCTGCGTGAACGCAACGAGCTCGACGGAGCAGAGGCACAGATCGAGAAAGCCGTCACCTTCGCCAGCCAGACGCGAGACAAGCTGCGGCTGGCGCGTGCATCTCTCATGCATGCCAGGATCATCCAGACACGCGGAGATGCAGAACGCACGCGGGAGGTGTGGTCTTCGGCGTTGAGGTTGGCGCAGGCGTGCGTCTACACCGGCTTAATGGAGCAGGCCCAGGCGTATCAGGTGCGCAGCTGGCTCCGCCAGGGACAGATGGAAGCGGTGATCCACTGGCAGAAAACCTGCCCTCTCTCTGCCGATGCTCCGGCTGACTACCAGCACGAAGTCATCGCACTCACCCTTGCGCGTGTGTTGCTTGCTCAGGGGGAAGCAGCACACGCCTTACGGCTGGTGGAACGCTGGCATCTTCATGCCAGAGCGCAGGGGCGAACCGGCAGCGAGATTGAGCTGCTGGTACTCTCGGCGCTGGCCTATGCTCAGCAAGACAAGGCTGAGCAGGCCGTACAACTGCTCCGGCAGGCCCTCCTGCTCGCCTCGCCTGAAGGGTACGTCCGAGTGTTCGTAGATGAAGGCGTTCCCATGGCTGTCTTGTTGCATATGGTCCTGTCCAGGTGGAAAGGGAAAACCGAAGCAGATGAGGTGCGCAGGCTGCTTTCAGTGTGGGAAACCGAGCAAGCGGCAGCGGGTCCCTACGCTCTCGCCATGCTCCATCGGGAGTTGCCGCTTGCGCCGTTGAGTGGCCGCGAGCGCAAAGTCCTGCGCGGGCTTGTGGCTGGCTTGTCGAATGCAGAAATTGCTGCCGAACTCGTGGTCTCGATCAACACTATCAGGACACAGACCCGAAGCATCTATCACAAGCTGAACGTGAAGAATCGTCACGAAGCGGTCGCACTGGCTCGCCAGTGGCGACTGCTCTAAAGGTCCCCTCGTCAATCTTCGGACTACTCATCCCTCTGCTCCTCCACACAGAAAGTGTGTTTCGTCCAGAATTCATCCCCCCAGAATGAAGACAGCTCATCCCACTGGCAGCTACACTTGAGACATGGAAACCGATACCGTTCTCATGAGGGAGAGAAAGCGCATGCTGATAGATCGAGCCAGGTATGATATTCGCGTCAAAGGCCAGATAGGACCTGAATGGTCCGAGTGGTTTGGTGGCATGACCATCACCTCCGATGAACCCAACGAGACGCTTCTCTCCGGCAAGGTCGTCGATCAGGCAGCCTTATATGGCATCTTGAACAAGATTCGCGATTTGGGTCTGCCATTGCTCTCGATCCTGCGCGAGCCTCCGAGATGAGAACGCCTCGCACATGATGTCAAATCGTGGTGAACGGTATCGCGTCTGTTGGGAATATCTATTGAAAAAAGGAAGTCTCTCCATGAATACCAATGTTCCTGGTTCTGCACCTTCGCGTGCCGCTCTTCCTGATCGCACAGCCCTCTGTGCCCGATTGGAGGAAACCCGCCTGGCCTATCACACCCTCGTCGAGTCACTGACTGATGAAGAGTGGGACAACAAGCATACCTCTACGCAATGGACGGTCCGTGAACTGATCGCCCACCTTGCGGACGGGCTGGCGCATACCCCAGACGCCATTGAGCACGTCCGGCGGGGGAAACCGTTTCTCAATCTTCCACCTTTGCTGAACGGACTCACAGCGCCGATCAATCTCTTGATGAGCAAATGGAGCGCTCGTGGTCAGACACGCCAGACGCTTCTCTTGCGCTATGATGTTGCTCATCAGGCGTTATTGACGACCATTGAAGGCATCCATGAGAACGAATGGGAGCGCGGTGCGCCCTGCTACGGTGAGGGGTATAAGACCGTCCTGGATCTGTGCGAAGGCATCAACCACCATCTCCAGGAGCATACTGTACAGCTTTCTAGAGCATAAGAGGTTTCCTAAGCCAGCGAGACCTGCATCATTCCCTGCATGCGGCAGGCTGCCCTGCTCCATGTAGGATGATTTCTAGAAGTCAAAAAGGAGAAAAAGAGCAATGATCATTGCTATCCAATGGTTCCACGAATTCCTTGGCATCTTCTGGTTTGGTGGTTCTCTGTACCTGAACTTCATGGTGGTACCAGTGATACTTTCACTGCCCCTCGGTCAACAGCGCAATATAGCGGTTCCACTCGGTGTCCTCTCGAATCGCGTCCTCCCGCTGGTCGGAAGCCTGGTCATTCTATTGGGTGTGTTACGCGGCACGGTGTGGGGATCTGTTCAGAGTTTCGCGTTCCTTCTTGGAACGACGTATGGTTTGACCTTCCTGCTTGCCTTTCTCGTCGCCTGCGCCGTGCTTATCTGGGGCCACTTCGTCACGGGGAGAGCAGCCACGCGTCTGAATACCTTCCCACTGGCAGAAATGGCGAAACCCCAGAGTACAGGTGCGCTCGCCTTCAACGCTCAGGTGCAGCGCGTGAAGCTCTTTATTCTCATTGAACTGTTCGGCTTCTTTATCATCTTTACCTGTATGATCCTGATGCGCTTTGGACTATAAAAGAGGATATCGGCAAGAAGCTTTTTCATATCAGACCAATAAAGATGAAAGCAAAGTCTTTGTATATTGGCGCGGGAAGCAAGTAACCATCTTAAAAGATAAAGAAACGAAAAAATTTCTGCGCAAGATCGAAGGTATGGAACACAAGGAAGCTCAATTAGTGATGGCCAAATTAACCGGAAACTTTAAACGAGGCAACGAACGCGACAGCAAACGTCGGATGCTGTGATCCTTAAAAGACAGATACGACCACAGCACCCTGGGATGTACAGCTTTGCTTACACCGATTGATTGTGTAATGCAGCCAGGTCAGGATCGTTCTTTGAGCGCTCTTCGAGATTGGGAGCAAGGGTTACCGCTTCCTGTAAATGAGTGGCTGCTTGCTCCAGCTGGTTGTGCTGCGCGTAAAAGCAGGCCAGATTGTAGAGGAACCACCCTTTTACCCATTGCGGCACCTGAGCCTGAAGAATTCTGTGAGCACATCTTTCACGAACCTCAATCGCCTTCGGGAGATCGTTATGGTCGGCATAATACTGCGCGAGATGTTCTTGTTCGTGCTCATAGAGCGACCCAAGAAAGGTTGTATATAAGGGATGTTGCCCTGAAATTTCGGGGAAGCGTGTAGAGGTTAAATCGTCTTCGCTCAGTTGCCCGACCAGGGCAATAAGTTCGGCGTAGGTCTGTTTAGAGTCCGCCTGAATCTCTGACGCGGAACGCTTCTCTTGCTTCCCATATGTCGTCGCGTTAAGGAGTTCTTCATCTTCATCGGTCACTGGTATGTTCTGATGCTCTAGCAGGGCCGTTAACTTGCGGATGAGATCCTGGCGCCAGAACGTCCTATGAGCGACATGATCTTTCGCGGACCAGCGTTCCCATGTCCCATTTGCAGCACGCTCAGTCTCGCTCATCCCCTGCCAAAACGCTTCTTCATCGAGCCGCCCCTGGTGCAAAAGGTCGAGGACGATAGTTTTAACATTCTGTGTGGTCATTGATGTGCCTTTCATCGTAACAACTCAATATCTCTACTGAAAAGTATCGCACGAAAATCGGTCAAATTTGGCCCTTTTATAGGTATAAAAAAAGTATCCGCTATCTATTCATTCAAGGTAGTGCTTTTCTATACTATCTTGTTTTGTATCAACCCCAGGTTCATGCCACAATACCTTTTTTATTCTTCCTTCTCTATATATGGGGGTTAAATCTCATTCTTAGATCTGGGGGGCATCTCTATGTAAAGCAGGTTATCTCTTAGTAAGTCTTCAATCTCGTTTGTATTTTTTCGTGTGTTGGCAAAAAACGCAAGAGGCATTATGATGAGCCAAACAATTGCAATATTGACAATCACAACTGGCATGAGTATGTTATTTTGTGTAACTATGCTCAATCCTGAATTTTTAATGGAAATATAAATAATGCCAAAAGCAACAGAACAAATAGCAGTAATTGTGAATTGTACCGCACGCCATAGCTTGTATCGTTTATGCCATACTAAGTCCTGTTCATCTTTTATAGAAAGCTTGAAGTAACGATAGCTAATGTAGACGAACACTATACCAGCAATGATTGCGCTTAACCATAGCCAATTGAATGGTTTAGTAAAAAGATCTATCATTTGGACAAGTATCATACTGTTAAATCCTTTTATGAAGATATTCCAACAATTATATCACGCTACTATACACAACCTGGATTCATTCTAAGTATTTTAGACATGTAACATCGATACCTATCATCTTTCACTCCTCCGATATATAAAGAAGCCGTTCACTCTTGATCAGGGTAAACGGCTTCTTTATATATACAGGGGTTAGATCTAAGGGTTGTAAATCCCCATTGTGTGCCATGGCTTCGGAGAAGTAAAGCCCTTTGTCCTTCTCTCTAGTACCTCTTTACGTTTATCAATAATTAGAATTGATAGTCATAGTGGATGCGACCATCATTGCTTAGTAATAAGAAGACTGTGCCGACGGATGCTGCTTCGCCACCAGTTGCAGGTATCATCTCCCAGTGGAACTTTATGGCATCGTGGCGTGTTTCAATGGGGCTTGATACCTTGAAGAGAAAGCCTTCCGTTTTCACAAATTTGTCGTACGCGCTTGAGACCCGTTCCATAAGAGCTTGATGCCCTCGAATCTCACGGAGGCTGGTGAATTGCGCTCCATCTTCTGTCCACAGATCAGTAATGAGGTTGCGGCGTACGTTCTCATCCGGCTCGTTCCAGAGCGTCATATAGCGCTCCACAAGCGGGGTAAACTCTGTTATATGTTGCTGGTTCATTGATGATTCGCTCCTTTTTCTTTATCAATGTATGTCTATGTGCTGTGTGCGTATTTGAGTGTATCGTGAAAAGATGGTAAAATTGACCCTAATTAAACGCATTTTGACGCAGGAGAAAGAAAAGTGGTCTATCGTCCAACCGCTCGTGTACTAACGGTGTTAGAACTTCTGCAATCCCATGGGCGCATGACAGGTGGAGAACTTGCTCGCAGGCTGGAGGTCAATATTCGGACCGTACGGGATTATGTTGAGATGTTACAGGATCTTGGTATTCCCGTGGAGGCGGAGCGAGGTCGTTATGGCGCCTATCGTCTGCGTCCTGGCTATAAACTCCCACCCCTGATCTTTACAGAGGATGAGTCCCTTGCGCTCACGCTGAGTCTTCTCCTTGCACGTCAAGCTGGACTTGCAGCCGCAGAACCGGCTTTTGAGGGTTTACTCGCCAAGGTTGAGCGTGTCCTCCCTGAAGCGACGCGTACGCGTATTCAGGCTGTGGAACAAACAGTGATCTTTGAGAGCAGTTCTGCCCACGCCTCGCCTTCAGCTCTGGCCGTAACGGTACTAAGTTTAGCTGTCCAGACCAGGCAGCGCGTTTGCCTCCGCTATCGCTCTGCTCATGCGCAGGCCACGGAGCGGATCTTTGATCCCTACGGAGTGGTGTATCATGAAGGATTCTGGTATACCATCGGCTATTGTCACCTCCGCCAGGGGCAGCGCCTTTTTCGCCTGGATCGTATCTCGCAAGTCGAGATCCTCAAGGAAACATTTCTCTACCCGGCAGACTTTCAGGTTCTGGAGGCCGTACAGCACGCGCTCGCCTATGTTCCACGGACATGGCCAATTAAGGTCTGGTTGGGGACCACGCTGGAAGAGGTACAGCGTCAGACGCGTTTGACAAAAGCGCAGTTTGAAGAGGTCCACGACGGGGTGCTGGTGTGTGGTGATGTTGATGACCTCCCATGGGCTGCGCGTTTGCTCGCCAGTCTTGGTGTTCCTTTCATCATCCATCATCCGCCTGAATTACGAACCGCTTTAAGAGAGTATGCGCTCACATTGATACGTTATACAGACCATATCGACGCATAAGAAATCAAACTATTTGCATGCACTATCCATCAGTTTTAACCTGTTGTGTATGAAGAAGAGAGATTCTGAAATACGTGCTGAAGACATGCGCTATGTTGGTAGTTGTCTATATTGGCCGTAATAAACGGGATAGTCCAGCACCTTTTCGAAGCCTGATTTCAAGGCGGTTGCGATGGATGGCGTGTTCGTCGCCCAACAATGCCAGCCAATTTCTGTTGCTCCCCTGGCAAATGCATGCCTGCTCACTGCTGCTGTGAGCTGTGTGGCAATTCCTTTGCGTTGGTAGGCCTCGATTGTCTCAATACCCACTTCATAACGATCCTGATAGTGATATTCGGCCAGACACCAGGCGACGAGCCTATGTCCATCCTGTGCGGAGAAACCGAAATGATGACTGAAAAAGTGCTCCAGTGAAGGGCTCTCTGAATGTATCTCTTCAAGCAGAGATTGCCTGTTTATGAGCGTGGTGTCTGCTAGCATAGCCTCATCAATGCGACGTATGGTGATATGCTCTGGAAGAGGTGTATCCAGTGGCGTTAATGGTTCACGCAGGCGATAAAATTGTCGCCAGCCAGTAAAGGCTTCTTGCTTCAGAAACAACTGCTCGAGAGGTTGTGTCCATGCGCTTGCTGCGTAGTACATGACAAATCCGTAGTTTTCCGCAAGAGACTGTTGAACGAGCATGTGCATGACATCGTCGAGCAGACTTTGCTCCGGAGA
The DNA here is from genome assembly GCF_003967575.1 of Dictyobacter alpinus. Taxonomy (NCBI): domain Bacteria; kingdom Bacillati; phylum Chloroflexota; class Ktedonobacteria; order Ktedonobacterales; family Dictyobacteraceae; genus Dictyobacter; species Dictyobacter alpinus. The sequence continues at coordinate 818,789 of NZ_BIFT01000002.1, read as the reverse complement.
TCCGCCCACATAGATGCGATGCTGGTTGGAGGGGATCAAGACTGCGCTGCCCGGGTTTACAGGATCATCGACATAGATCCTTCCTGGCAGAATGCCCGCAAGGACAGTCATTACTGAAAGATGATAGGTCATTCCCTCAAACAGGGGACAGATGCTGACATACTTCTCTGGCGCTAGCAAAAAAGACATAGTGTGCTTTTTTTCCTTCCTGATTATCCTACGAGTGACAGAATATCATAGTATAGGCCTGATTGTACATTTTAGCATTGGCGCACTATCACAGTAATAGCACGCACAATTAGAGCACTCCACGCTGATCAAGAGGACCACACCTATGGCTCTCCCTATACGATTTCTCGGTGGGTTGAAGGCATCCTGGTTGATGATATCCTCGCGGGCAAAGTACAGGCGGACCTTGCGGAAGTAGGATATCGTGTTGGGGAAACACTTGCAACCATTGGCTTCTATACCTTTGCCCATGCTGGCTTTTTTCACGATGGTCTTCAGCTCGACGAACAGGAGGAAGAAGTGGTGGAGGAAGCGGATGCAGCCAAAGGATATCTAGCCTACATTTCGTCCAGTTTATTTCCTGGAAAGGCTGAGCGTTTGCTTGGTCCAGAACTTACCACACGTCTCTGGACATTGGTCACTGAAAACGCTCACCTTCTCCAGGCAACGGCACAAAGCCGGTCATTGGTGCATGCTGATTATGGTGGTTCCAATCTCCTGGTTCGACAAGAGAAGGGACACTTTGTTCTTGCCGCCGTTCTGGACTGGGAATTTGCCTTTGTTGGCTCCTCCCTCTTTGATCTGGCAAATCTCTTCCGCTACGAGTGGCAGATCCCCAACGCATTTGAAGCAGCCTGCCTGCAAGGGTTTGTCCAGCACGGTGGGGCTTTACCTCCTACCTGGAAAAAGATCACCAAACTCTTCGATTTGATTAACATCTGCACCTTTTTGCAAACGCCAGAGCCACGTGGTTCGCTGGTTGAAGATATGCTTATGTTGATCAGATGGACGCTTGAGCATTGGGACATAGAAAAATGATTCACCAGTGTTTCCGCATTCTTGATGGTTATAAAGAAAAGTAGGAAAAAGGAGGAAATGTTTATGGCTGAACAACCGTTGGAGACGCTAGTGCGTACCGCTTTGTGGCGGCAGTTTGGCGCGGCCATCGATATGCTTGAGAATGCCCTGCTGGCCTGCCCCGCCGAACTGTGGAGAGAGCACCTCTGGAGTGTTCCACCATCATCAGAGTTTCCGCAGCAGTTCTCGGAATTCTGGTATATCACCTTTCATGTGCTGGTCTTTTGCGATCTGTATCTCTCAGGTGTTCCAGAGGAGGAATTTACTCCTCCTGCTCCATTTCATCAGGGAGAGATAGATGCGGTCGAGTCGCTGCCCGAACAACCCTATACGAGGGAAGAATTGCATGCCTACCTGATAGCAACACGCCAGAAGTGCCAATCCCGACTGCTCCAGCTATCGGATGAGCAGGCACGCCTGCCAGTCTCCTATCCATGGACTGGAGGGAAGACCATCAGTTTCCTGGAGGTACAACTGCACAATTTGCGTCAGGTGCAGGAACATACGGCCCAACTCAGTCTCTTTCTCGGTCAGCACGGCATCCCAGGTGAGGCTCTTGACTGGATCCCGCGAGTGAACGAGGAACCCTGATTTTCTTTTCTTTGCAAGAGTTTTGTATGCATTACTGTTGTCCGTAAAAAATGTGTCGGGTTTCTGGTTGTTTCGGCGATATGTAAAGAGAACAGAACAAGGCTGGCGAAAAGCAGCCGGTTCAGGTACACTTGAAGGAACAAAGGATTGCCATTATGCAACACTATACATTCGCCGAAACACCCGCAGACACTGCGATCACATCCATGGAAAATCAGTTTGCTCAGGAACGCCCCCGACTGGTACGTTTCTGTGCGTACTTTACAGGCGCACCTTCTGCGGCGGAAGATCTGGCCCAGGAAACGCTGCTTGAAGCCTGGCGTAACCTGCATAAATTTACTTCACACGAACAGCCTGATGGCTTAAGCAAGTGGCTTCTGGCTATCGCACGTAACGTTTGCCTGCGCTGGAAGCGTGCTCAACAGCGGGAAAGCGCTCACATCGCTTCTTACGCGCCATATGCGATGGAGGATGGTGAGCTTGAAGAGGTTGCTGATCATGCTTTCGATCTGGAAGTTGAATTGGAGCGAGACGAATTGGCACGGCTCCTGGATCATGCCCTGAGTTTGTTACCACCAGAGACGCGTAGCGTTCTTATTGAACGCTATATCCATGAATCACCCCATGCGGATATTGCACAGCGTCTGGGTTTGAGCACGGATACGTTGGAAAAGCGTCTCTATCGGGGAAAACTGGCTCTACGACGTGTTCTCCTTGTTGATCTTGCCGCTGAAACGTCATCATTCGAACTTGCGGATCAGGATCGGGACGTCTCCACTCGTATCTGGTGTCCCATGTGCAATCGGGCGCAGTTGAAACAGTATCGTAAGCTTTCATCTGGTCGCATTGGCTTCCATTGTCCTTCCTGTTGGCATATCGCCAGTTACTATGATCACACGCTATGGGCAGGATTGCGCAACCCCAAAGCGATCCTTAACCGACAAATTGAGGCTTTGGGCAGATATTATCATCAGGCCATTTATACGCTGCACACCACCTGTTACTGTTGCCAGGACCACGCCTCTGTGCGGATTGTCCAGCCTGATGAACTTCCTCCACAGATGCATGCTTCTACCGGCATCTGTATTACGGGAACTCAGTGTGGACACCAGGCATTCAACACGTTGCCACACCTGACACTTGATATTCCCGAAACCGGGCAGTTCTGGCGCAAGCATCCACGCATGTATTGGCTCCCCGCGCAAGAGATTGAGCATGGAGGAATTCCCACGCTAGTCAGTAGCTTTCAGAGCGCAGATACCGCGGCGCGCCTGGATATTCTCTTTGAACGTGCAACACTCAAAGTGCTTGGCATTTACGAAGCCTGACCACACCGTCAACGCGCCGCTCTCTCTTTTTTTTCATCATCATGAGTTTCTATCTGCTGCTAAGGAGTCTATGTTATGCTTGCGACGCTTCGTCAGCGCAATTTTGTCTTGCTCTTTTTAGGTGGCCTTATCTCGCAAATGGGCGATTGGTTGCTCAAAATTGGTCTCCCGGTCTACATCTATACACTTACCAGTTCAGCCCTGGCGACCAGTATAACCCTGATTATCTCATTTCTTCCCACTATTGTACTTGGCTCACTGGCTGGTGTTTTTGTGGACCGCTGGGATCGACGTCGCACCATGCTGGTTGCGAACATGCTTCAGGGGCTGGGACTACTGCCCCTGTTACTGGTTTCTCGGCAGGAGGATTTCTGGTTGCTCTACCTGGTCCTCTTCTTTGAGTCCTGTGCCTCGCAGTTTGTGCTTCCTGCTGAGAGCGCGCTCATTCCTTCGCTGGTTCCTGAAGAGAATCTTCTTGCAGCCAATGCCCTCAAGTCATCGAGCTCTTATGTTGCCCGTCTGCTGGGGGCCGCTCTAGGAGGCATTCTGCTGGGACAACTTGGCCTGCACACCGTTGTGCTGCTTAATGCCGCCTCATTCTTTTTTGTGTGTCTGATGCTCTGGTTGATACGACTTCCTGCCGCTCCTCCACAGCTACACTCCTCCTCTACTCCTGTCGCAATACAAGTGGATGGACTGTCCTTTTCGCCATCGCTCATGAACGTTCTGAGCTCAGGGACCTCCAGATTAGTAAATGAATGGTTGGAGGGATTGAGTCTTATTCGGACGCGTCCCATTCTGCTCATGTTATTGAGCGCGCTTTGTCTCACAGGTCTGGGTGAAGGCATTTTCGGCGTCCTGCTGATTGTCTTTGTGCAACGCGTTCTTCATGGAGATGCCGTCGTCTACGGAGCCTTGTTGTCTATTCAAATGGTTGGCAATCTTCTCGGCACGATATGCATTACACCATTGCACAAACACGCCTCCCACCTGCTGCTTTGCTGGACGAGTTTTCTTCTCTTTGGCATTATTGATCTGCTAATCATTGACATACCCATCGTCTATCCGGGCCTCTGGCTTGTCTTTGTCCTTTTTGTTCTGGTGGGTATCCCCGGCACTATTGGTTTCGTAAGTATGCAGACGCTCTTTCAAACCCTGGTTGATGATACATTGCGCGGTCGCATCTTTGGTACTATGTTGTCGGTCAATGCTATGGTGAGCCTGGTCGGAATGCTGATAGCAGGCACTCTGGGTGATCGACTTGGTCCGGTCATCCTGCTCAATTTTCAGGGTGGCACCTATATCGCCAGCGGGCTGTTACTCTTCTTCGCTTTCCGTTTCCAATCCACGCGCAGTCCTGTGACCGATGTATCGGGAGCGAAATGATAGAAAAGGAGGAATGGTTAATGACTGAACAACCGTTGGAGATGCTAGTGCGTACCGCTTTGTGGCGGCAGTTTGGCGCGGCCATCGATATGCTTGAGCATGCCCTGCTGGCCTGCCCCGCCGAACTGTGGGAAGAGCACCTCTTAAATGAAGTAGGTTAGAGTGTCGCCCCTTTAACTCAAGATAGTCAGTGCATTCCTCAAAAAGCTAGCGCTGCTTTGCGTTTTTAGATCTATACACGAGCACTTTTTACAAGACCTGCGAGAATACTGGACCCGGACAAACTTTTATTTTCTCGTACAAGGTGCCTTGCTGGCAGCCTTCGCGACCATTTCTTCGGCTGGAAAAAGTAACACTAGTTCAGCCGAGCCTTTTTTTTGTATTTTGGGGATCGCAATTACCTGCATCTGGTTCCTGGTGGCTTTTTTAAGTATCCATTGGATAAATCGGTGGCGCAGGCAAATGCTCCATGTGAATGAAGTGATAGATAAGCATCATTTTTATACTCCTACGGTAAAAGCGGGCATGGGAAGAAAGACATATCTTCCAAATATGCTTACTCCTACTGGTGTTACGCTGTGCTTGCCTGTTCTCTTTGCCGCAAGCTGGCTCTACTTACTCCTGCTCCGATTAATGTGGTCAAACGTATGCAAGCATAGCGTGATCACATCGTTCGTTGTTGCTGCTTCACTCCCAATTGCCTCAAAGCCGGAGCTTTTTTGGTCTTACATCGAGTCCACAGCCGATTTTCCGTCATTCGTCCGAGCCAGTACCGGAGACGGCTTGATCAATGAGCCCGATCAAGCGAAGGGCTTCCTGCAGGATATTCTGGCCTGCATTGTGATCGCGATCTTGCGAAAAAAGATAGTAGGCGCAGTCAGGATTTTGGCACACGAACACGCGGTTCGCCAGCGTGATCTCATCCCATGTCCACTGGCATCCATGGCAGAGCTTGGTCGAAGGAAAAAACCGCCCGACCTTCACGACCTGCCCCCCTCGTTGATCGACTTTGCTGATTAAGAGATCCAGCAACTTGCCCAGGGCTGCATCCGAAAACGAACGAGCCAGGGTGCGATTTTTGAGGAGCCCTTTGAGATACAGATCTTCAATGCCAATGATACCATAGCAGTCTGCCAGCCGTGTCGTGAGCTTTTGAAGGACGTCATCGCGCAGGCAGGTGATGCGATAATGCAATCGTGCCACCTGACGACGTGCTTTCTCGCGATTCTTTGAGCCCTTCACACGACGGTGCAGTCGTTTGTTCGCGTGACGAAGCTTCTGGAGTGATGCTTTGAGGAATGCTTGGTTCTCGTATCCCTCTCCCGTACTCAACGTTGCCAGTCGGTTTAAGCCAACATCCACCCCAACGGCCGCGGGTCGTTTCTGAGGAACTTCATCAGGGAGTTCCACCGTGATCGAAATGAACCACCAATCAGCCTTTTTTGTCACACGAGCTCCCGTGATCTTGCCTTTGAAGCGCAGATCCTCTGCGAGATTGACCCAGCCAAGTTTGGGTATCCACACAGCGTGGTCCTTCAGCTCAAACTGATCATTAGCCAGATAAAAGCTTGGTTTGCTTTTCTTTTTGCTTTTGAATTTCGGGCGGCGAGCCTTTTTCTCAAAATAGGCCGTGAAGGCTTTGCCCAGATCGAAAAAGGGCTGGTCCGAAGCGTTCTTGGTCACGTCCCAGGTCCAGGGAAACTGTGCTCGTCTGATCGCATTAAACTGCTTCTTGAGCTTCAAAGCCGTAGGCTTCTCGCCAGCTTCAAACTGCCGATTCCACTCGGCCAGGGCCCAATTCCAGCTGAAACGGCTCACGCCAGCCGCTCTGGCGAAATAGGTCTGTTGTTCAGCTGTTGGATGGAGACGGATTTTATGTGCTCGAATCATTCCTTCTCTTCCTAGACGCGTAAGGAGCCTGTCATGCACCGTAGCATAGAACAAATATTCTTCTCTGTCAAGTCCCAAGAAATGTCCGCTCTTTTCCATCATCTGCATACATTCTCCCGCTTTTTTGACAACTGTTACTGACCTCTTTTTTCACTGATCATTAAGTATAGTGATCTATGTTCAATTTGTCATTGCAGGATGCTGTACTATTGTCCTGGAAAATCATGATACGCTAATGCAAGAAATGAGAAGCTGTTTTTGCAGGAACAGCATGCTATCTTTTCTTCACGCCTGGTCGTTGATACATGCCAAGAGTATAAGGTGATAGAATAGAATGCAAGATAAGCTTTAACTGCGTCGCTATCAAGTAACGTCCAATGGTCCTATTCGGATTTAGTAGTACCATCAGAGCTTCTTAAAATTAATAAATGCTGGTATACTTATGTAAGCTGAGGCATATTCTTGTCTCTGAGTAAAAAGCTGTTGCAGAATGCGCTTACCGTAATTATCTCTATACACATTCTATCCTTGAGAATAATCTTCGCGAAAGAAGGGGAGCATCATGGCTCGATTCAATAGATTTCTGCAAATATCCCTGCTTGGCACCATTCTCTTTAGCCTGCTGGCTGCCTGGAGGCGCCGATCGAAATCAGGTGCGAGCAATCCCGTCGTCCAGCATACGGTTGATAAGCCGGCTAGTGATGTGCTGGCTTATTGGACTCCTGAAAAAATGCGCCAGGCGGAAGGTGCCAGGATGCCGCAGGTCACTGCCCCAGATCAGCATAAAGACCATCCGCATAAGCCTCGTTCATAAGCGAGTTTGATGAAAGAGAGAAAAAGCTATCATGCGACGAAAGCCAGGGCGTATCCACCCGTTTCTGTTTGAGCGGAGTTTTCTTGGTATCCTTGCCTGTGGCTACGTGGTGTATTGGGTGGTGTTTGGGCATGTTCTCTATTCGTGGGCGTTTCCTTCCACCGATCCGGTCGTCGACCATCATATAGAGACACATGCAAGTACAGAGATTCAGTATTGGACGGTCGCGAAGATGCGTAGCGCCGTTGACGAAGATCAACAGTATAGGGGAAGTTCCAGTTCGGTCCAGGAAAAGAATAGCCCTACCCGTCCGGGTAAAGCGACCTTGAAGCAGGGACAGGCTCCTCGTGACAAAAACCTTGCGTATCCCTTATCAACGGTTGGAAAGCTCTTTTTTACTGACGATGCTGGCCACAATATGTCTTGTAGTGGGACCGCCGTCACAAGTCCCAATCGTAGCGTGGTTGATACCGCTGGCCACTGCTTCTATTACTATGGTCAGTGGATGCAAAACGTCATCTTCTGTCCTCTCTATGATAACGGCAATACGCCTTATGGCTGCTGGGCCGCGCACGATCTGGAGATTCCTGCTGATTGGATCAACGCGAATCCAGGTGATTTTCATCATGACTTTGGCATGGCCATTGTGTCTCCTAATAGCCAGGGACTGCTGACAGATGTCGTCGGAGGAGTGGGTTGGGCCTACAATCAGCCGGTCAATCGGCAATTCTACGCCTATGGCTATCCCGCCGGCTATCCTTTTGATGGTCAGAGCAGACAATCCTGTGAAGGATCTGCTGGCATGAGCTGGCAACATGGCGAGGGCACCGTCGTCTCTATCCCTTGTAATATGAATGGCGGATCCAGTGGTGGACCCTGGTTTATCAAGATCGGCAACAACTGGTATCTCAACGGCCATAACGACTTCGGTAGTAGTCTCTTACCCGAGCATATGTTCTCTCCCTATTATGATGATGCCTGGTATACGCTGTATCGCAAGGCCAGTGCATACTAGTTCTTTCTTGTCTGGCTGCCATCACCTGAAAAGGTGATGTGTGGCGTGCGATGTCCTGATATATCAGATGAAACGCAATCAGTTGTATTTGATTGCGTTTTTCTCTGCTCTTGATTACATACCATACTGTATGGTATGTTTTTTGTAGAGCATAGTGAGAGGAGACGAGATGGCAAGTACGACAAAGCGCAAGTGGTTGGAAGAGGGACTGAACGTGTTGGCTGCGTCGGGGGCTGCTGCCCTGACGATTGAAACGTTGACGAATAGATTAGGGGTGACTAAAGGATCGTTTTATCATCACTTTCAACATTTTCGGGACTATAAGGAACACTTGCTGACATTCTATGAGGATGAGCGAACATTACAGGTGATTAAGAGCGCGGAGCGACGCGAAGCACCGCTGGATCGGTTGGAATTGATCATCCAGGGGACATTGCACGAAGTGAGCCAGTTGGAAGTATCGATGCGTGCCTGGGCCTTACAGGACTTGATGGTACGCAGTTTTCAGCAGCGAATTGACCAGCGCCGTCTCGCTTATCTGGCGGAACTGGCGTTCCAACTCTGCCATGATCGTGAACGCGCTCAGCGGATTGCACACATGCTCTATAGCATTTTTGTTGGAAGTCAACACATTCTTCCGCCAGTACAGGGAGAAGAGTTGGAAGCGCTCTATCGGGAGGTAGAACGGAGCTCTGACTTTTTGTCCGGGACTGGAGAGGTGAAACACAATGGAAAGGAAGCCTGATATGCGTGCGAGTAACTTTTCCCCAGTTCTCAACCTGCCTGAGCTTCAGCCCTTGCTGGCTAATGCTGATTATGTGGATGTCAAGACTGTGACCGGGACCGCTGATCTAAGGACATTTCTGGCTGGTCTCCTCAATTACCATCCCGCGTGGTTGATCTCATTGTTTGTTGTCCGTGCAGTTTTTGTACGTTTGCTGGGGATGCGCCAGGAGCGAATCGGCATCAGAGCTCCCCTCACGCCGGAACGAGTATCAATGCAGATTGGGAAGCGTGTGGGTTTCTTTACGGTATGCATGGCAGAGGAAGAGCGCTACTGGTTTGCGTATAACAGTGATAAGCATCTCAAGGCTACCCTGGGGGTGGTTGTAGAGCCCCTGTCAGCGACACACAAACGCTTTCATGTGATCAGCATCGTTCACTATCATAACTGGACTGGACCGGTCTACTTTCAGACTATCAAACCATTCCACCACCTGGTTGTTGCACGTATGGCGCAAGCAGGCAGCAAATAGCGTCAGGCCCCTGCCATGCCAGGAGCCTGACTTTTTCTCATCCGCGTTGGATGCGGGCTTTCCGTCTACTTCTGAAGGCCAGGAAGGTAAAGGTGGCACCGAGCAGTCCGGTAATGGTGGCTGGAATGAGGAAGATGAACCAGTTGAGATCGGAACGCGGTGGCTCGTTGAAGGTGATCTGCTGTGCATCCAGCGTATAATACCAGCAGCGATAGTTTTCTCCTGTTTGATACTGTTTGAGCGTTTTCGCATCTTCCGCTGCGCTTTGATAGACATCAGGACCCTCGACTCGCGTATTGCCCTGGGCCGTGCTCAGGTTGACTTGATAATACGGTCGATAGCCAGGCACCTCGATGGTATCATCAACGGTCTCCCACTTGCCCGTATCCGAGTTGTATGTATCATGGCTACCGATGGTTTTGGTGATTTTCTCATGTTGCAGGCGCATCGAGATAATGGTGCAGCGACCGGGCTGAAAGGCGTTGGCATATGCCAGATTGGCAGGGAGGACGCTGAGAAAGAGGGCCGCTACCAGTAACCAGACGGCACCCATCGCAAAAAAGAAGGTGGCTGAACCACCTTTACGTGGTAACCGGGCCCGCTGTTGTTCCTGCCAGCTCAGGTTATGTAATGTACGGCGTTCGCGCCGGTTCTGTAAAAATAGATAGATTGCCACCACGGCGCAGTAGAGACCCATGAAAAGTTCGCTCAGAAGAAGTATGCCAGGCAAGATGATGCCAAAAAGCAGGAGCCACAGACTCATATATACACGCACTCCTTGTATGTATGTAAGCAAAAGAGTTTCGCTTCGCGCAAATTAGCTAACCCCTGAACTCATCCATCCAAGGAGATAAACGAGCGACCTGTGAAAAATTGCACCATTGAACAGAAGGATAGAACCCCATTACGTGGTGAAAAAGTGCTCATCCACACTCATGTGAGCGGTTTTCCTGCAGCTCTTCACCGGATAATGTGGCTCTATCCACCTATGAATACATATGTCAGCTAATCATTATTGTTGATCCTTGCGTATGACGAGCACATGGACCTGATAGGGTTCGAAGGATAATGGGATATTATGTAGATCCTGAATTGGTTGGGATTGAGCTGGGCTGTACCAGGCGTCGTGGTACGCATATGGGCCGTGTTCTAATCCTGATTGGTGCAGATCGAGATGGACGTTTGTCTGGATGGCCCGGTTGGATACGTTGACGAGCAGGAGCGAGGCCTGTTCGCCCTGATGACGAACAACGGCATAAATGGCTTCATGGTCGACGTTGACGGCGGTATAGCACACGCTGCCTTCACGTATCTCGGGGAGCTCTGCACGCAGGCGATGGACCAGGCGTATCTGCTCCTCGAGCTGCTCTTCGCCCCCGATAAAGGTCATATAGGCACCGCCGCTGAGCGAGAAGATTGCTAATAGGGCACGTGTGGCCTCAATGCCGAATTGTTCGCGCCGCCACTTCTTGCCCACGTTGGGCCACCAGAAGGTATCATGTGAATCGATATGATGGGTAATCAGCGATCCCGGTGGTAGGACGGCGTTGCGATCACGGAACCAGGCCGCCAGTTCCCGACCATTTCTGGCTCCGATGTGCTGATCTGTTTGTCCTGGCTCCGATCTCAGGACCGAGTTGACCAACCAGTGTTCGTCATAGTTATAGGTGACATCGAGTGCCTGGCGGAACAGTACACCGGATGGTTCAGTGTAAAGCACAATATCGTCTTTCAAGGCTTTGAGGCGAGGGCGTAGCTGCTCAAAAAGCGAGAGGACTCCCAGCGGAGAGTAGCTGGCCCGTTTTTGCGTCGCCGTCGACCAGTCAGGTAAATCATTATAGGTCGGGGCATCAAAGCGGAAGCCATCGATATCAAGCTCACGCACCAGCGTCTCCGTGGCCTCACAGAAATACTGCTGCCAGGCAGGATTGGCTACATTAAAGGCTTTGGTATAGATGCCAATAATGTTTTGTGCCGAATCGCGCATAAACCATTCGGGATGTTCATCGGCCAGAGGATGGCGTGGGAGTGAGCCACCGCTCCAGTGAGGCTCGAAGTCCAGAATATGGCGGCTCCAGGCAACTAAGTAAGTATCGCTGCCCTCAAGGTGCAGTGTCTCTTCAAAAATGGCATCATCCAGGCGGTCAGCATAAGGACCAGAGCGGACACTATCCGCGACCTGCGCGATCACCTCCTGATCGATGACTCCATGCATCAGAATATCCAGCAGCACACGCATCCCTAGCTGATGGCATTTTTGCACCAGCGTACGTAGCTGCTCTTCATCTCCATAGGATGTCGTGATATCAGCATAGTCATGCACATTATAACTGGGATATGGCTGGCGTGGCATAATCTCGATCGCAGTAAAGCCCAGTCCCTTAATACGTTCCAGGTCAGCGGCGAGATCCTGAACGGTTGGATATGGTGCGTAGCGATAGCCACCCCAGAAAGGCGCATAGCCAATCTGCACCTCAAAAATACTGGCGGTATTAATCCATGCGGGCCGATCATTGGGGGTCGTGAGCTGTAGCGTCGTATACCAGCTCGCGAGCTGATCGCGCGTCTCCTCCCAACTCGCGGTCAGAGCATCGAGCTCAATACCACGATAGACCAGGGTATCACTAGCCGTCAGGCGACCGGCCAGCGTTGTATTGAGTATGATCTGGAATGTATCGTCTTGCGCCTGGACGCTAATCGCGCCGATTTCACTACGACAGAATGGCCAGACCACCAATACCTGTTGCTCTTCAGCTTGATGGAGCGCGATCAATCCAGTGGAGCCATCTACGCCTCCAATGGGTGTAACCCTATTGGCTTTTTCAAGCGCCGTTGCTGAAATGCCTGGCCGAATCGCGTTGCCAGGAGCCTCAAACTGCCAATTCTGCAGATCATCGGGTTGGAACGAGAGGGAAAGATGGACGTTGCGGAGCGTGGCCGGCTCGGCTTCGGTGGCCTGCAGAGGACGGATCTCAAACCAGAGTTCCAGACGTGGATGTCGTGGGCGGAAGGTATAGTGCCAGTGCAGTTGCCAGTTTTCAGCCTCCGTCACCACCGTGTACGTCTCCTGATCACCATCCAGACGATAGAGTGGGGCAGCCTCAGTGCGACGCACGGCGGTAATCTGATGCGTATCCTGATACGTGAGACCAAAAGGAAAGCTGCGCGTCTCATTGCCATCCGTACTGATCTCAACCGACAGGCGTAGCGGAAGGGTCTTTCCGGCTTGCAGTAAACCCTGGATCAAGCCCGTCTGTGGATCTAGTTGCAAGCCAAGCTGGTGATAACGATCATAAAGCACCAGTGCCGTATCAGTTCCTTGCTGTATAGACATAACATTTTGCTCCAATCAAGATAGTGTTTATCGCTTGTATCGCTTATTTGACAAAGGCCTTTACCACTTTGCAGGGTCTGGCTGGTGATAGATTACGCAGGGTATAGTTGCCAACACTGGCCGGAATAATGATGCTCTCGGCGAAGTGCAATTCAACTGCGGTATTGCCCTCGCTCAGGATCTCACAGCGCTCTCCTTCCACCAGATTAAGCGCGACAAACTTGCCAGCGGTCTGATCATCGATCTGCGTATGAAACTCCAGCCGATGGATAGCGAAGAAGAGCTGCTCAATAGTGCCAATACTATATTCCGCCCAGCCGTCGCCCGCGCGTACCTGTGTGGGAGTGGGACACAGATGGTCGCGTACCCAGTCCGTGCGGCGCGTAGGTTCAAGATTGGCAAAGGCATGGTCCAGATGGACATGGCGGAGATTGCCTGACAGATCACTACGTAGATAATCGTAGATCTTAAAGGTAAAGATATACGGGGTGGCGCTAATCTCCAGGACCAGATTATTGGCACCGCTACAATGGACCGTGCCGCTGGGAATGAGAAACAGGTCGTGAGGATGGCTGGGCTGGCTGTTGACATAGGTATCAATCTCAAACGGCTCTTTCTGATCGCGTGCTGCGTAGGCCGCAGCCTTAAAGCTTTCCAGGTCTGTCTCCTCGCGCAGTCCCAGATAGACGCGTGCCTTGGGATCGCAGGTCACAATATAATAGGTCTCGTCCTGGGTGAAAGGTTCACCAAACTCATTGCGAATATAATCAACGCGTGGATGTACCTGACAAGAAAGATTTGTGCCCCCCATCGTATCCAGATAATCGAAGCGGATCGGAAAGTAGCTGCCGTAGCGAGCGGCGACCGGAACTCCCAGCACGGCATCGGTTTCCTGCCAGAGCAGGTAGTCAAACGCGCATTCGATAGCATGCTCACCATTGCCCAGGAGCAAGCCATTCTCTGGCGCGATCAGTTCAAAGGACCAGGCATAATTGGGCTGTTCAGGAGGCAGACCAAACTGCTCCTTCATCCACTGGCCACCCCAGGGTCCGGGCGCGAACCAGGGCTTCACACGGAATGGCTGCTGCGCCAGCGCATGCAGCGCATGACGGAACTCATCGCCCCCGACCATCCGTGGCTCATCACAGGACGTTCCATCCACATAGAGATCCATCCGAGCAAGCTCCTGGCGTTTAATACGATTGAGCATTGGCCAGTCCACAAAGTAGAAACGCTTATACGTCTGCGCAAAGGGATGTTGCCGTTGGGAGCCGACATTATAAACCTCTCCCTGGCTGGCCAATGCCTGACCACGATCCTTTGGCACATCAACATAGACATGTAGTCCCTCAGGAACGAAGAGGGACGCGCCATAGCCATAGACAATGCGAATACCGCTTGCTTTTTCCAGCGCCGTACGCAACTGTGTTACCGCCGACTCATCCCAAAGCTCAGCCAGCGTACCATGGTACAACCTGCCGAAGACAGGATCAGCGGTCAGATAGCTCTCCAACACCTGATCCAGCCGCTCCTCGGGTAGCAAACAGCTATCGGTCGAGAACCACTTTACCTCCACCTCCAGCAGCTCAAGGGCCGTACGTAGCCGGGTGATAAAGGGCGTCCAGGGCAGACCAACAAAGCCATCAATGCTCACGACCAGGGTCGCATAATTGTCCTGTAGCCGTGTGAAAATCTGACGTGCCAGATGAGCATACCCCGACTGTATCTGGAGTTCCGGAAACACATGAATCGGCTCAGTACGATAAACAGATGTATTGACAGACATAAAACCAACCTTCTTGCATCGCGGATACAGCTAAAAATCGCGCCAGATATCACCAACCAGTTCAGGATTCGCCATAAACGTGTACAGTTCAGGATTTTCCTGCCAGGACGTATACATTGGCCGGTCGGTGGGAATGCCGAGTAGTGGGAAGTCCGCAGGCGTGGCGTGGCGCACCTCTGGGACCGTTGTATAGCGTGGATTACGCGCCAGTGTGCCATCGGCGAGAAAGAAGTAGGCTGGTCCACCAAGGGAGCGTAAGTGTGCATATTCCAATTGATTTTCGCGCGCGCACCAGGCGCCAAAGGAGACCGGCTCCTCACCCTCCGTCACCACCAGGTGGACCCAGCCGAAAGGGATCACCAGTTTATCGCCCGGCCCAAACGGAACCAGGTAAGCACGCGTCACATCTGGCGCACACTCCTTTTGGAGATACACCTGGCCATGGCCGGTCCAAAACTCATAGACCTCTGAATACCGCAAACCCGTCCCTGATTTCTCCGAATGGATATGTCCCTGGCTGCGCAAGCGCTCATTTCCCAGCGTTCCATGATTATAGACAACCGAGCCATAGAGGAGTCCTTGCTCTTCAATGGCGGGAAAATCCTCCTTACGACCAATATCCATATAAATCGTGTAGAGATGATCAGGTCCCTGAGCCTGCGTGTCCGCCAGCATCGGCCGTGCCTGCTGGAGCGTTCGCACCTCACCATCGGGATAGAACATATCCGCACCAAAATTCAGGCGCAACTGCTCCTCATTGAGGCGTAGATCCATGCCACTCAGAGAACGCAAATCCTTCATCATTGAAATACCTCCATAATCGACCGCAAGGGTCGAACTTTAGCGTGTAAATTTGTTGTGCATCATGTTAAAGATACATATCTGGATGAAATATTGCCTGGGCAACGCCATACAGGGCCGCTGTATCTCCCAGTGTGGCGGGTGTTACGACCACGCGGCCACGTGGAATCGTCCAGGCATGGGCATCGACATACGCCTGTACTGCTGACAGGAACAGGTGATGAGAATGCATAAAGCCACCACCCAGCACCACCACATCTGGATCATAGGCGTGAATCAAGGAGACGATGCCGCAGCCGAGGTGACGCGCAAACCGATCGACAATCGAGAGCGCGAGCCGATCGTGTTGGGCCGCCGCCGCAAAGAGATGACGTGGCGTGTGTTCGGTTTTATGCAGAATAGAAGCAGCGTCACTGGTCAGTCCCTCCTCGATCTGGCGGCTTAAAGCGGCTGTGCCTATGAGCGCTTCCAGACACCCTATATTGCCACAACTACACCGTGGTCCATCGGCCTGAATCGTAATATGTCCACCGAGGATCCCGCGCATACTGCGTTGACCGCGCAGCACGCGACCATTGATCACCACACTACTCCCAACACCAGTACCCAGCGTCAGACACACGATATTCGCATAGCCGCGACCCGCTCCATGGGTAAACTCACCCAGGGCATACATACGCGCATCATTTTCAACCAGGGCTGGCCGCCCTAGCTCCCGAGACAACTGCTCACCCAGCGGAACATGGATCAACTCGCGTAGCGTCTCATTTACATCGAGGATCATACCGGACTGTGGATCGACGATGCCACGGATGGAGAGACCGATCGCGGAAATGTTATGTTGCGCCAGGAGCGACTGGCCCATGTGGATAATCCTGCTTCGCACATCATCAGTGTGAGCCCCGGCAGTATGATTGAGCGCTGCAACCTCTCCCTTGATGAGCGTATCGCCCTGGATAATTCCCGTCTTGATGCGCGTTCCTCCCACATCAAAGGCCAGGATTGCACCTTGCGCTGAGCATCCCTCGTCAGCCATAATCTACTCCTTTATAGATAAAAAACTGGATCATGAACGGGAGCGTTATTCGCTGGCGGGCAGAAATTCAACTTCGATGCGTGCGCGATCGCCACGTTGTAAGGCCTGCGAATACTCAAATGCTCGTCCATTGGCCAGATAGGCGGTACTATCCAGGCGCAGTAAGGGACTACTGAGTGCGATATCAAGCAAACGTGCTTCCCATTGCCCGGCTGCCACCGCCTCCAGGCTACGTTTGCCATGCGCGATATGTAACTGGTAACGCTGGTGCAGATGTTGATAGAGAGAGCCAGTGGAAATATCATCATGTTCCAGTCCTGGACAGAGATATTCAGGAATATAGGTTGTCGAGACCAGAATCTTCTCACCTGCTACTGAACGTATGCGTACGATGATATGCACCGGTTCGCGTGGAGGGATCCCCAGCTGTAACGCAACTTCCACTGGAGCCGGAATAACCTCCTGCCGCAACACCTCGGTTGTCAGTACCAGGCCACGCCGCTGCATATCTTCAAAAAAGCCGAAGGCGCGCTGGACAAAATGCTCCTGGAGCTTGGGCGACGCCACGAACGTCCCCTTCCCCTGCACGGCACGCAACTTCCCATCCTGCACCAGTTCAGCGATCGCGCGGCGCACCGTAATGCGGCTCACGCCAAACTCGCGACACAGCTCCGGTTCCGAAGGGATCAGCGAATCGACCGCCCATTTCCCATCCGCAATCTGCCCCAGCATAATCTCCTTGATAATGTGATACTTAGGCAATGGCGTCCTGGAACGCTGGTCCGCCTCCAGAAGTGCGTGATCTATAGAATCCATACGCTTAACCAACCAATTCATACTAACATAATAACGTCATCATCAAGTCGTTATAACGACTTGATGATGACGTTATTATAAGCCAGCCATCGCAGGCTGTCAAGGGATAAAAGTAGTCCGTCATAGTTCCCGTTGTGATCACGTCGTCTTGTGTGTAAAAAGAAGAATGAAGGGATGTTAGCGCGAAGCTGTGCTTTGGAAGGCATTGATGACAATGGCATGGAGTTCCTTGTCCGTGGTCCAGACCATGTGGTCGATATGAGCAGGCCAGAGAACAGCGTCGCCAGCCTGTACCTTGCGCGTTTCTCCGGCGGGACCGCCAATACGCATTGTGCCCTGACCTTTGATGACCAGAAAAAGGATTGGATGATCTGCCGCATGTTCCTCAATCGAGGCATGTAGATCAAAGTACATTGCCTCCACCTGGAGTTCCGCATCCAACAGCAGGGGCATGCCATGGACACGGCTGGCAAATTCCTCATGTTTTTCAGGAGGGATCTTCCCCCATGGGAACTGGATAGGCACACCATAGAGACCAGGATGATTGCCAGGAATTTTGCTTTTAAGATCAGGGCTGAAACGTCGAATTTGCATGCGTTTGCCTCCTTGTAGCAGGGTCTTGTTCTCCTCGGAGCCACAGAAAATCCTGCAGGTCTGCGTAAATTGAGGACTATGACTGCCCGGAGTATACGGCATAAAGCGAAAAAACACACCGGCCGTTTGGACGATGTGTTTTTGGGCATGGTAAGGATATAATAGAAAAAGAAGAGCGTTGAACCTTCTCTGTGGTGCGAAAGTGGGCGGACTTTTTCTTCGTATTGCATATAGTTACGTGAGAGACAGCCAACTTTCTCTTCTTACTGGCTATTTTGCATGGCTTGTCCGGCCTGCAAGTCTTTTTCAGCGAGAGCAGCGAGAGTAGATCTGGCCTGGAAGCCTTTTTTCAACGCAAGCAGTGAGAGTAGAAGTGTGCCGATCATGATGAAGACTAAGAGATCGTCGCGGATAATGTACAAGAGCGAATCGCCGGCCATAAGTAGGGTGGCGAGCGTTGGAAATATCCTGAGCAGCAGAGCTACGAGTCCGATCACCATGACCAAGGGATTCAATGTGGCCAGTAAAAGCGCATACTGTGTGACGCGGCGACTGGGAGTGAGCTTCTGAACAGCATAGGTGATAAAAGCCAGACTGATAACCAGTCCAAGCAAGATGCCGAAGGGGGTAAAAAACCAGGTATAGGGCCGCGACAGGGCTATGACCAGTACGGCGATCGGGCTGATGAGGCTCAGGAGGCAGAAAAGCAAGCTGAGAAATTCGCGTTTTCTTAAAGCCTGCCAGCAGGCCGCGAGCAGAATGGGCAATCCTCCAAGCAGAATAAGAAGCGGCAAAAGGCATGAGACGGCACTGACGATATTGGTAAACAGAGAGGAGTTGTGTGAGAAACTGTGAAACAGGACTCTGCTTCCAGTATCGACAAAGTGAAGTTGGACCAGGAACCAGGCAACGAAGAAGATCAGAGTCGAACCATAAATGGTAAGTTCATTGGAGCGCATTCTTTGCAACATATGAGGTGTCCTTCCTGTTATCAGATTTTGATGAAAATAAGCATCGCCAAGATTGAGTAGGAGATTGAGTAGCGTTTTCAATGTGGGCTGTGCATCCTCCAGTATCATCAGCATCTCTTCGCCGTAGCGTTCACGCCAATCTGTAGGATAGAAGCTGATCAGATATCTTGCCCAGTGCTGATAGAGCATATATTTATTTTTATGCATAGAATATACATCCCTGTCTTTCATCAATTTCAAGCATTTGCAAGCCGTTGTGAACCGGTGGCAACGACCTTGCTCATCGTCGCCAGTTGTTTATGCAACACCGCTTTGCCTTCTCCTGTCAGGCGATATGGACGGCGGCGCTCAACCAGTTCCAGAGCTTCAATCCAGCCCTGTTTCTCCAGGCGAGCAATGGCTCCATAAAGTGTACCCACTTCAAGATGAGTGCCACAGAACTGCTCAATATCCTGGATCATGGCGTAGCCATGCTTTGGCCCACTGGCCAGGCTCGATAGGATAAGGAGCGAGGGATCCGAGAAACGTCCCAGATCCGAGAGCGAGTTGGATGTGATGCGCATCGTGGTCTCCTGACTATTACTTCGCATTACTTACTACGTATAAATATATAGTAATGCGAAGTAGTAATCCTGTCAAGGAAGCAGGACATAAGGAGAAGAAAAGGTGTATGGTTGCTCCTTTGGAACCGGTAAAACGCGACAGCATGGTCCCTGAAGGTTAGAGTCAGCTGGGTAGATTTGTCATCAAAACGTGTCGGGGCGCAACTTATCCAGTAGTTGCCAGTGGCGTTCAATTGCCTCTTGTCCCTGTGGGGTCAGGCTGATCAGGGTATTGGGTGTTTTGCCGATGAAGCGTTTCTCGATCTGTACCAGCCCTGCCTGTTCCAGCTTTGACAGGTGACTGGAAAGATTGCCCTTGCTTAGCCCTGTCAGCTGGAGCAGGAAGGTAAAATCGGCGCTGCTACATGTTGCCAGCGCGGTCATAATCGCCAGGCGCGCTGGCTCGTGAATAAGTTTGTCGAGGCTTGCCATCTCCTCAAAGGGTTTGTTTTCTCTAGACGGTTGTATCCCGGACATGGTGTTATCCCATAGCTTTCGTTGTCTGTATCGTATGTTGTATCGCGCGCCGTACCCGCGCCATCCGGCGCATCAACAAGATGTGATCTATGAATCCAGCGACGAGTAACAAGCAACCCGCTATAAGACTTATGTTATTACTATACCAATCGGGGGCCTTTTTGAGAAAGAGCCAGTGGTAGAGTGTGGGACTGAATAGCGGTGTTATGCTGAGCGCGATCGTGAGCAGCGCTAGCAGCACATAATGATACTGCTGGCGCGCCAGTATGTACCAGTGTACACCAAAGAACGCTGCCAGGACCAGCAGTGGCAGACTGATTGCCAGATGGTAGCTTGTGTTCATGATCATCAATATTAAGAAGAGCACGATAGTGATAGCTACCTCCAGACCGAACATGCGTTGATCTGGTGCGCTGGCCTGTACCTGTCCTACATGATGGTTGTAATAACGTCTCACTGCATAGATACAGAGCAGGTAAATGCCATAGGGCGCAAGTAGACCGATAAGAGCCAGTGTATTTGCCAGTGAGGGTGAGCGTTGCTCGATAATGAAGTAAAGCCAGTTCGTCCAGTACAGGTTGATCAATCCATTCAGTATAAGCAAGACACCAAAGGTTGCCAGGACCAGTCCCGGTAGCATTGTATAGCTGCGAATGAGACTGTTGATCTGCTGTCGTTGTTGCTGCATGATCTCTTTTCCTTTTCTTATCATGAGGAATCCGCAAACGAGTTTGTATTGCAAACCTTAATTTGAAGCATACCTGAAAATAGTTGGCTTTGTCAATAGCAGAACAGACAAGTTTGTATTACAAACTTGAGCACGTTCGTTTTAAAATCTCGCGTTCCTGCGTCTATAGAGATTGAGGGCATGAAATGTAATGTGAGCAACAGCAGATACTCTCTATGTTCGCTGCATGATCGTGTATTCTTCATACATCCTGGGGTTACCAATGGAAAAAGTATCTTGCTATAGGGTCAATACTCTGCGGATCATTTTCGCGTACTTCTCTGTTCTCACCGCAAATTTTTTTTAACACTGCTATACCCTTGACAAGGGAATTAGCAATATGTTATTAATTGTATAGCTAATAGCTATATTGAGCACGACATATATAAGCGAACGTGTTTCAGTATTCCACCCTGACCATACAATTTTTTTCTTATAGCTTAAAAAAGAGGATATGCTTTACCATGGATGACACAGCAATACAGGGACAGGACCAACCGGAAGGAGTCGATGAGACGGCTCAGCAGACGCAAAAGCAGGTGGTGATGGATATTCGTGATATTACTAAAAATTTGCCACTTGGGCGTACACAGATCATAATCTTGAAGGGAATCAGTTTTCAGATCGTGGCTGGCGAGTTTATCTCGATCGTTGGGCCATCGGGTTCTGGTAAGAGTACACTACTGGGGATTATCGCGGGCCTGGATAATCCTACGACGGGCCAGGTGCTCATTGATGGAGTGGATATTACACGCATGGGTGAGGGGAAACTGGCACAGGTGCGCAATAACAAAATTGGCATGGTGTTCCAGGCCTTTAACCTCATTCCCACGCTGACGGCGCAAGAGAATGTTGAGGTGCCGCTCTATGTGGGCAAGCATAAAGGTTCACCCTCGACACGAGCAAAAGCATTACTGGATCTGGTTGGACTCTCCCATCGTCTGACACATCGTCCCAATCAGCTTTCAGGTGGGGAGCAGCAGCGCGTCGCGATCGCCCGTGCTCTGGCGACCGATCCGGCGGTAGTGATTGCCGATGAGCCAACCGGTAATCTGGATGCCAAAAATGGCGAGAATGTCTTGAAGTTGATCTCCGATCTACGCGCACAGACTGGCAAGACCTTTATTATTGCCACGCATGATCCAAATATTGCTTCGCATGCTGACCGCGCCATTCGCATTCTGGATGGAGAAATTGCCGCCATCGATTACAGTGGGGGGAGGATCACGCAATGAGGGCCTCCATTTACCTTAACTACACGACACGTTCACTGGTGCGGGGAGGTCAGCGTACGATTCTGGCGCTCTTTTGTATCGCGGTTGGTGTGATGTCGATTGTGGCTTTGCAACTGGTGGGGCAGATGATTGCGAATTCCTACACCAGCAATATACGCGAGGTCAGTGGCGGCGACATTACTGCCAGTTCGTATACAGGAGGCGTCAACCAGAAGGATCTGGCATTTTTTGATACGCTCAAGTCACAGGGCAAGATCAGCAACTATACTGCGACGATGAGTGGATCTGGCAGCTTTGGCAATGCGGCTGCATCGCTCAATAACTTTCAGATTACCATTGTTGATCCGACGCGTTATCCGCTGGTGGGGTCACTTTCCTTTAATAACGCGCCCACCGATGCCACGTTGTCGGGCCTGCTCACCTCGCACCAGGTCGTGATGGATCAGCAACTGGCCGACCAGTCGGGTAAGAAGGTTGGGGAGAGCTTTGATATCACGGTTGGTGGTTCCAGTACCGAGAAGGCGCATCTCAAGCTGGTTGGAATCGTTGCCAACCGTGGACCATTGCAGGCCCGGCACTCACTGATGTTGATGTCGCAGCAGGACTACCAGGATCTTTTCAAGCCCAAGCGCCTGGTGTATTCGACGATTTATGTAACGGTTCCGGATCAGACGCATATGAACGCGGCCAATAGCGCCATCCAGGATACCTTTCCCTTGTTGAATACGACGACGACCAATGATGTACTCAAGCAGCAGCAGAGCATGGTGGACCTGATCAAAAAGTTCCTCTCGATTGCTGGCCTGCTGGCCTTGTTGATTGGTGGTATTGGTATTATCAATACGATGCAGGTCCTGCTCTCACGGCGCAGGATTGAGATCGCTATGCTCAAAACGACCGGCTACCGACGCTTCGATCTCTATATGCTCTTTGGACTGGAATCCGGCTTGCTGGGACTGCTGGGTGGCGTGATCGGTGCGCTGGCCGCCTGTGTGACGAGTTACCTGGTGCTACAAATCATGCAGAACGTTATGGGTACAACAATTCCCTTCCAGCTTGATCCCATGATTATTGGTGGGGGAGTCCTGATCGGGCTCTGTACGGCCCTGATCTTTGGTCTGATGCCGATTGTGCAGGCGGCCAATATTCGACCCCTGAATGTCATTCGCGAGATTCAGAGTGGCAATCGTGTGGGCAATATCGCGCTTTCCATTGGACTGATATTCCTGCTCTCGGTGCTCTTTTGTATCATGGCAGCGCTTATTCTTAACAGCACCCTGTGGGCGATCAGTTCGGTCTATGGCACTTTCGTGTTCCTGGTCATATTGAGCCTGTTCTTTTCCGTTGTGGTGCTGGTGATTGAGCGCCTGCCGGTGCCTGAACGTTTCAGCATCAAATATGGTTTGTTGGTTGGCATTCCACTGCTGATCGCTATTGGACTGACCTTCTTACTGCCCGCCTTTGGAGGCATTCTGGCCTTTATTGCCCTGATGGGTATTCTGGTTGTGCTCTTTCCACGTTCCTGGAAGGCCAGCGTCAAGATGGCCTTGCGCAATATCGGACGTACCCGTGGCCGGACCACCACGACGTTACTGGCCCTGTTTGTTGGCGTCTTTACAATTGGCTTGATTATAACATTGGGCCAGAATCTACGCGACCAGTTTGATAAACAACTGGCGGCAACGGTAAATTTCAATGTGGCGGCGATTGCGCAAAACAATGAGATACAGACCCTGAATACGCACAGCTCCTCGATTCCAGGTTTACAGCATTTAGAGCAGCGTACCTATGCGTCTGTTAACCCGATCAGCGTGAATGAGCAGCCGCTGACCCAACTCTTTAAAAACAGTCGGCAGCAGACAAGCTCGAATACTGGTTTCTCCGGTGGTGCCGTTGCGGCCGTCTATCTGGGCAGTCTTGAAGGTTATGATCTTGCGCATAATCAGGTGCCTGACGAGAAGTCAATTTCACTGAGTGCCGGCGGACGTTTTCTGCAGGCCAGCGACGCTGGAACGGACAACGTGATGGTCAGCTCGTTTTTGACCAGCGTTCCTGCGCTCAAGGACCAGTTGAAGGTTGGCAGTACTATTACGCTGACCAGCGCGGACGGTAGCAAGACACGTACTGTTCATATTGTTGGTTTTTATACATCCTTTGGGGGTTCCGTAGGTGAAATTTTCAGTCCGCGCGAGACTGTTGCGGCTCTGAGTCTGCCCAAAACCAGCATATCAACTTTCTACCTCAAGGTAGATCCCAATCAGATCGGTAAAGCGATCAATCGGGTCAATGTGCTGGCTCCTCATGCCGGCGTTGAGAATCTAGCTGATATTGGGGGCTACTTTGATCAGTACATCAACAATACTATCCTGATGTTGATCGCCCTGGCCTCACTCTCACTCCTGGCGGCCGTGATCATCATTGCTAATGCCGTCGCCCTGGCGATGCTGGAACGCAGGCGTGAGCTGGGCATCCTCAAATCAGTAGGATACACCAGTCGTAGTATCCTGGGTGAGGTGCTGGTTGAGAACGGTGTTGTCGGTGGCACCGGAGCCTTGCTGGCCATGTTGCTGGTCACGCTGGTCACCAGCTTGCTGGGCAAATACCTCTTCCAGAGCAACTTTGGGGTGAACTGGTATGTCGCCATCGGCCTGATCATCGGGGTTGCGGCCCTGGCCATCCTGACCGCCCTGCTGGTCGCCTGGAATGCTGTACGCGTGCGGCCACTTGAAGTCCTGCGCTATGAATGATCCACGTCACAATCAAGCGCAATGACAAGTTTCTTGAAGAGAGGTCTGGGAACACAATTTCCAGACCTCTCTTTTTTGTTACTATTGTAAAACTGGAAAGACAAAAGAACGCATAAATGATAAGAAACATCGTGCGAACGAAGAGCGCCATCTGTGATTTCAAGCACGCTCAAAGGTAAAGACCTCACCAGTAATGGTGAAGCCAGACCTTAAATAGATTCCGAGCCCATCTGGAGAAGCTTGTAGTACGCTGAAACGATGTTTTTCTTTACGTGCTTCGTTTAACAAATGTTGGAACATGGCGCTTCCAATGCCTCTCTTACGATAGTGATTATGGGTAACAATATCGTAGATCCCAATAGTCTCACTACCAATAAAGAGTGTTCCAATAGCGACAACCTGCTCATCACATATGCCAAGATAATAACGCATGTTGGGAAACATCGTAAGTGGATAGCTAGATAGGGTCTGAAAATAGGTAAAGACTTGACGTCCCTCAGGTGAATTACCAAAGAGCGCAGCTATGAGCTCTCCAAACTGAAGCAGCTCGCTTGTGGTGGTGACGTGTTTGATCTCTAAGCCCTCAACATGAAAAGAGAGGGGGGGAAGCTGAGAAAGATCTGCATACATGGCTTTGTGGGTTTCAGTATGGACCAGACCATGCTGCGTGATTTCTGGCACATTGGCTTTATCAACAGCATCATCCCAGTACCATACTGCAAATGGTAGCTTGCGGGAAATAAATCGATCAACGCCTGTCTGAAGTTGAGCCACTTCAGATACATCTCTCACGACAATGACGTTAAACGTATCGCTTGGCAAGCCGCAATCAACAGCCAGGAAACTGGCTTGATCATAGACCGCCATGCTAGAAAGGCTGCGGGCAACATACGAAACTTTTTCTTCAAAGTTTTTGCGCACATCCAGATGCATACATCGCTCCTTTTATCTCAATATGCATGAGCCTTCGTCTTTGGGTTCGCGTAGCTTGAAGAGTAATAACTGGCAATAGCTGCACTGAGTTAGAAATCTTTGAGGTGAACCGAGATTATGCATGCGCAGAGCAAACCAGTTACTGAAAATAGTATCATATTTGCCGTAAACAAGTAGCCATCCATTAACACGCCCACTGATGCATCGCCTGAGTATTTCAAGGCTGCGTCAGTGGGCGTGTTCTATGAAGCAATTAAAGGCTCGCGTGTTGTGTTATTGAGCTTCTTCCAGAGAATGCATATGGTAAAAAGTCATAGCTATAGCGTAATTTGTTTGTGTTGCCTGACAAACGCGAGAGCGATTTCAGCGACTTCGGGCCATCCGTGATCAATGATGAGTGAATGTCCACGGCCAGGGATTTCGCGAAACTCAGTGACGGCGGGACTGGCTTGTTGCAGTTTGTATGCGGCTTTGACAACAACCGCCGGGACCGTATGGTCTTTCTCGCCTGCAATGAGCAAAAGGGGTCCACGTTCCGGATTCTTTGTATTCACCTTATCCTCTGTCCATGGGTTGAGGTTGGCTGCCGCAGCCTGGAAGAGGGGTGTACCTGGGCCGGGAACCGCGAATTTTTCATAGAGCTGGCGGGCTTCCGTTTCGTCTAGCTCGTTGGTAAAACCATAGTGAAACTGCTCGAACGTCAGTGCGACTGACCGATGGTAGTTGACTGGATTACTCAGAACTGGTGAGCCTGATTTGAGCTCAGTGAGAGGCAGTGGCAACACACCGCGGAATCCTGCGGGATCAATGGCTACCGTCGCAGCGGATAATTCTCTGTCGGCCAGTTGCTGAGCGAAAAGGCCGCCGAAAGAATGCCCAATGATCATTGGTTTCTGCTTAAGTTGGCTGATCACATGACTGAAATGATCTACAACCTGTTTAATCCGTTTGTTCGCGAAGGCCTCTGGATCGTCTTTTGCGTTTACAACTGTCTCAGGATCATCAGGCCAGCCAGGCGCGAGGGTGATATAGCCCCGCTCTTCAAAGAATGCGCGCCAGGGATCCCAACTGGATGCGAGAAGCCAGAGTCCGTGTACGAACACGATTGGCTGCAATCCAGAGGCGTTGGCGCGTTCGATCTCTTGCTGTTCGCGAGTCGTAATGGTTTCCATATCAATACTCCTTTAGAGTGGTAAACGGGCCAACTTTACCTATCTATTGGCCTTTGAGCATATGTAGCTTTGAGTAGAATAGTGGTAATGCACGATTTGATTGAAACGGATTGATCTTTTCTGCTTTGCACATTCTGAGTATGACAGAAAAGGAGGAGAAAGACATGTCCCCAATGGTATATTCCTGGCACCGCGATACCTATGGGCCAAAAGATGTAGTGGCACCGCTTTATCAGCCCTTTCGATATTGTTAATGATGTTGGGAGACCATGTTGTTCCTATCTCTAGCTTGCTTGATTTTGGCATACGTTATGGTAGAATGTGAAACATAAGTTTATAGAAGACGAATTAATCTGGAAAAACGTATCTATCAAGTCGCAATGTGTATGCCTACTACATCTTGTCTTCATCCTGGTACATCTTCGGTCAGTGGGTTGGTGTCAAGCGGCCTCTTGTCTCACCCCTGTGTGGGTTAGGGACAAGCCCCTGCCATTAAGGAGATTTCCATGCCGATAAATGAATTCTTACAACGGGAGCGTATTCGGCGTAACTGGCGCCAGCGCGATGTGGCCGATACGTTAGGTGTCTCCATCCTCACCATCCATCGCTGGGAACGGGGCTTTCAAAGTCCAAGTGCCTATTACCGTGGGAAGTTGTGTGCGCTTTTTGAGCTAGGTCCTCAGGAACTGGGTTTTGCTCCTACTCTTTCTCAAGCCCTGGAAGAGGAAACATCTGTAGCGCTACAAGCAGAGGCTGTGTTTCCATCAGCGACATTTCCTCCAGAAGAGATCGCTATTTGGATGATTCCCTATGCACGCAATCCTCATTTCACCGGGCGTGAACGTTTCTTTGAGCAGCTGGAACGACAATTCTCGAGCCAAATACCAGACCTTCAATCTGGCGGCCAGCAGGTGGTGCTGACCCGGGTGCAGGTTCTGAAAGGCTTGGGAGGGAGCGGCAAAACACAGATCGCTATTGAATATGCCTATCGAGCGCGTGAGCAGGGATGCTATGCTCATACCTTCTGGATCAATGCGGTCAGTGAAGAAACCATTGTGGCTGGCTTTCTCGTATTGGCGGAGCTTTTATCCATCGAATGTATGCAGCAGGACGCCGATCACCATGAAATTGTGGCGACGGTTCTCCGCGGGCTAGAACGTTGCGAACAGCCCTGGCTGCTGATTTTTGACAACGCTGATGATCTCTCTCTTGTCAACGCCTTTATTCCTCTGCGGGGCAAAGGCTGTATTTTGCTGACTACACGCTCGAATGCGACGGGCTCACTGACCTCTTCAATGGAGGTGAGTACTATGGATGTCATGGAGGGCGTACAGTTTTTGTTACGGCGAACTCAACATACGCTACCAGCCGAGGCCAGTGAGATTGAAGAAGCTACCAATATTGTAGTGGCCCTGGCGCAGTTTCCTCTGGCTATCGATCAGGCTGGTGCCTATATTGAAGAAACGGCCTGTAGTCTGCAAGATTATTTTCAGATCTATCACCAGCACCGCTACGCATTACTTGCGCGGCGGGGCAAGCACATGGGCTATCCTGAATCGGTGGCAACTATCTGGTCCCTCTCGTTTCAACGTGTGGAAGCGGCCCATCCCGCGGCCGCCGAATTCTTGCGGTTGTGCGCATTGCTGGCCCCTGATCAGATTCCAGAAGAACTCCTCATGGATGGAAGTGCCTACTGGCCGCCGACCTTACAGCAAACCGTAGTTGATCGCTGGCAGTTCAATCAACTGTTGGAAGTTTTGCTGGCCTTCTCTCTGATCAAACGGATTGGTAGAACGCGTCAGTTGAGCCTGCATCGCCTGGTGCAGGTGGTGCAACTGGATCGTATGTCTCCTGAGGAACAGAGGCAGTGGGCGGAACGCGTGGTACGAGCGGTGCATGCTCTCTCCCCGTGTGATCCGCACAATGCGGCCATCTGGCCGACGTGTCTGCGCTACCGGGCTCAGGTGGAGGCATGTGAAACACTGATCCAGCACTACCAGTTGCACTTTCCTGAGAGTACCGAGTTGCTTGAACGCGCCGGCCGTTATCACATAGAGCAATACAAGCGCTGAAATAATGCTTGCCCGGCATAGCATGCTATGCCAGGCGGCTAGTGAAATGAAATAAAGAGAACTATATGGCCTTTGCCACCGTGATGATGAGATTTTCTACTTCATCGGGATGGGTAATCATCACCGCGTGGTTGGCAGCAATTGAGGAAATTGTAGCTCCTGCTCGTTGCGCCATTGAGCGTTGCGCAGCGGGTGCCAGCATTTGATCCCGTTCAGTGACCAGGTACCAGCATGGAAGCAATTTCCATGCTGGTTCTCCAAACGGTTCACCCCCTAAAAAGTTGCTGACCGCGATAGGCTTCTGTACAGCAGCCAGGCTGCGAGCCTGCAGCGGATCGACGTCGGGAGCAAAATAGCGCGCAAAGCCGTCGCGATCGAGCCAGATAAATCCCTGGGTATCAGGGCGGATCGCCGCCGTTCCTGCTGGCTGAGGTCCGCTGGTGACCAGGTCCTTCATGGTTTCTCCCGCCACCGGCACGAATGCCGCAATATAGATCAGGGCGAACACGTTGGGAGCGTTTTGACCCAGCTCAGTAATTACCGCGCCGCCAAAGGCATGGGCGACAAGAATGGTTGGAGCAGTCTGAATGTTTAAAACTCTCCGCACCGTGTTCGTATCATCCGCCAGTGAGGTCAAAGGGATCTGTGCAGCGGTGACCGTATAGCCCGCACTCTGAAGACGTTCAATAACCTTGCTCCAGCAAGAGCCATCTGACCAGGCACCGTGCACCAGAACCACATGAGGAGTACGCATCTGTTTCCTTCTTTCTTCATCAAAAAAACGAGTTCATCCGCAAAAATACGCATATCTTTGAAGAGGAGAGACCTTCCGCAGTCTCTAGTGAAATCATATCCTGTCGCTTATTCTTCATAAAGATCGTTGTGTATCGTTTTGCGGTCGTTGCGTATGACTCGTTGCTATTTGAGTTGGATCAGGCAGATAGGTGTTTACGGGTTCGTCCTGCTGGCTATGCCTCTTTGGCGGGCATAAAGGTTCGCCAGCCCGTGGAGCGACGATTATTCAGGCTGCTGAATTACTTTGCTGCCTGCAAAGCCTCTTGCAGGCTCTGCAGAGTAGCAATTGTCATGGGGTTATCAGGCCCCAATACCTGTTGTTGGATCTGCAAGGTGCGTTGGTAGAGCTCAATCGCTTCCTGGCTGCGGTCCTGGGCTTGCCGAAAGCGCGCCAGATGGTAGAGTGCCGCCGCCAGTCTCTCATCATCTAATTGTAATACCTGCTCACGCAAATACAGGACTTGCTGAAAATGATGTTCAGCCTCTTCGTCCTTTCGCTGGTTAGAGTAAAGGGTAGCCAGTGAAAGGATGACATCACTCACCAGAAAATGATCAGGCTTTTGTAATTGCTCATGAATCCTAAGTGCACGTTGTAAACATTCTTCTGCTTGCGCATATCTTTTCAGTTCACAGTACAGGGTTCCCAATCCATTCAAAGAATCAGCAACATGCCTATGTCCAGGACCCAATTGTTCTTCACGGATCTTTAACGCTCGCTGATAGCCATCTTCAGCTTCCTGGTATTTTCCTTGTTTCTGATAGAGTTTGGCCAACTCATGCCAGACAAAACCTATGAGAAAATGCTCAGTGCCCAGATGCTTTTCACGAATGCTCAGCACACGCTGATAGATATGCTCAGCCTCTTCATACCGTTCTTGATGCCCGTAGACTATAGCTAATCCTAACAGCTGAGAAGAGATGCGAAGCTGGTCAAGATCTGGCTGCTTTTCAAGTAGGGAAACTGCGCGTGAGTAGAGCGCTTCTGCCTGAGCATACTTGCTTTGCTTCACATACACATACGCTAATCCGCCCAATGAAAAGTTGATTTCCAAATAATCAGGACCAAAGCGTTGTTCATAAAAGTCGATGGCACGCAGGTACAGAGCTTCGGCCTGCGCATTCTTCCACTGGTTATTATACAGGGTAGCTAGGCCGCGCATCGCCTCTCCTACCCCGATATTGTCCTGTGCCGCGGGTCGTTTATAGAGAGATAACGCTTGCTGATAAAACTGCTCGGCCTGTCCATATTTTCCCCAATCATGATAGAGGGTTGCTAGCTGCGCCAGTTGTTTTGCGACGGGCAAGGGATCGGTCTCCTGAGAGCGCTGCCAGATGGCTAGTGCTCGCTGATGCAATGGCTCAGCCAGGAAATACACCGCGCGTCCCGCGAGATACATACCTGCTCTGCTTAACAGGCTCGCTGCTTCGGGAGACAGAAGCTGGTAATTCTGGATCAATGTGTCACAGGCCTGCACTTGATCCAGATAATGCTGGCAGAGTGACCAACTCTCAGTTTGAGCCGGGTTCTCAGGAAAAAGGGCATTCATGGCCAGCACCACGCGTTGCGCCCACTGGCGTTGTTTCTCAGCAGACATGCGATCCAGTTGCACCACCTGCACCAGGCGATGCAGGCTCAACTGGCGTGTTTTACCCACCCGTTTGACCAGGGAAAAAGCCAGTAAGGCTTCCAGCAGCTGGTTGAATTGGAAACGATCAGTCACAGCCTGTTGTAAGGTCGGCGGCCAGTAGGCGGCTCCTTTGATCAGCAGTTCTTCGGGAATCTGGTCAGGGGCCAGAAACGCGCACAGCCGCAAGAATTCGGCTGCCGCCGGGTTGGACGCTTCTACACGCTGGAACGAGAGGTTCCAGGTGGTCGCCACTGAATCGGGATACCCACTTGCCTGCTTCCCACGGCGCACCAGCAGCTCATAACGATGCTGATGAAAAATAGTCAGGTAATCCTGGAGATTGCAGCCAGTTTCTTCCAGATACGCACCTGCCTGATCGATGGCCAGGGGAAACAAGCCCAGCGCCATCGCAATCGTACTGGCATCCTCTCTTTCTTGTGGCGTTACCTCCGCTTTAAATTGTGCCCGGTGCAGTAAGAGCCGGGTGGCTTCCTCGATACTCAAGGGTTCTATCTCCAAAGAGGAAGCTATGACACTGGCGCTGTTTGCCCGGGTCGTAAGCAAGATGCTGCCATTGCCAGCGACAGGAAGATATGTAGGCAGGAAAGAAAGATCGTCAGCATTGTCGTAGATGAGGAGCCAGGGATCCTGGCAGTGTTCCAACCAGTGCAACACCTCGCTCGCCAGGGCACGTTGATCATTCTCGTTGTGGACCGAGATGGTTGGTATCACCTCTTTGAGTGCGGCAAGGTTGCTCAGAAGGGTTTCTTCGCTGGCCGCATTGATCCAGAGGGTATGGGTATAGCGTTGCTGTTCACGAGCATGGTAGGCATATTCAATGGCGATTTGTGTTTTGCCAATGCCCCCCAACCCTTTGATCGCCTGGGATTGGGTTAATGCGGCTCGCCTGATGCCGGTGGAGGTAACCAGGGGAGCGGGGGCGAACTGCTGATCCAGGGTAGCCAGCAGCTCCTGACGCCCGGTGAAGTGAGGATTGCGTGGATAGGGGATCGTCCAGAGCGTGCTACCCTCAGCCGGCTCAGGGTATGCAGGCTCGGGCGCTTCCTCGTCAGGTTCAACTTCTGCGGCGAGTGCTTGCTGATCATCATCATCAGACAACCCGAGCTCCTGAGGTGGCAGACCAAAGAGATCGCAGAGCTTGACCCGATAGTAGGTTCGGGGTTCTTGAATGCCGCGTTCCCAGCGCTGAATGGTGGTCAGCGTGACATCCAACTGGTCGGCCAGGTCTTGCTGACGCCAGTTGCGTAACGCCCGCTGTAGCCGTAACTTCTCATTTCTCGGCATATATTTTTCCTTGCATCCCTTTTTCTGTCCGAAAACGTTTCATCCGTGTCCCGTGTTGCTGATAGATGGTGGTGTTTCTGTACCTGTAGAGACGTGAGGCAAAAAGATGTCCAGAACTATCTTTGATCTGCTTGACATGTTCTGTCATACATAGTTTGATGCTCATAGAATAGCATGGGCACCCCCGGCATCGCCAGTGCCTGGAACGTCCCATGTTATGTCCCATGCTGTCACAGGTCACAGCGTGAAGAGAAGTGAAGCAGAAGTGTTTCAGTGCCAATGAACAGGCATGACATTGTACACTGGCTGAATGTGTGGAGTGAGAAGAAGCGGTGGAAGCGGTAGCGATTGCGCACTATAATGGCACACGTTGCATGTGATCCTGGGAGTGCAGATCGTATGCAACTGCACTGGTGCATACGACCTGCCTGTGATAGTGGAGATATAGCAGGGTTAGATCAGGCCAAGATTTCTGGCCTGTGCTACAGCCTGCAGACGATTTGCCGCTCCAAGCTTTGAAAAGATATTGCTCAGATGGCGTTTGACCGTTCCAGAAGCAATCACCAGCTCCTGGGCAATGGTTGCATTCGTTGCACCTACTGCCAATGCTTGTAGTACTTCTAATTCTCGTTCGCTCAATGGATCGAGCAATGGTTGTTGTCTTTCCCTGGAGGGAAAAGAAGGCCTGGTTGCTTGATGGGAAGAAGCGCCGGCAAGCAACCCTGCCAACACCGTCGCGCGGCTCTGATCCTTGCTGGCCAGGGCATGCTCGATAGCTTCGCTCAAAAGACCCTGGTGTTCATACCACATGCTGGCCCTTGCATGTAATCTTTCGATCAACTCGGCGTGTGAATGCGTCAGGTGGGCCAGAAGCGCCTCGGCAAACAGATGGTGATAGCGATACCAATGCCGCTCCTGGTCAAGCGGAACAAGGAATACGTTGGTGCGTTCCAGATAGGCAAGCATTTCCTGGTAATGGCGGCTACGTGTATGAAATTGGACCACATCTGGTGGGACTACGTCCTCCCGGTCCATCGCATCATCCAGGATACTGGCACAAAGTGGTGCGCATAGTCGTTTCAGGATAGAGGTAGACAATAAAAACGTTTGCATATCTGCAGGTAAGTGTTCAATCACCTCTTGCAGCAAATAGTCTACGATATAGCGATTGCTTCCAGTAAAGGAGGTGATAAACTCTTCGATGTCGGGATGCTTGTGCATTGCGATCGCTGCCAGTTGGAGTCCTGCTGCCCATCCTTCTGTCCGTGCAACCAGAGCCTGAATATGTGCTGGTGTAAACGAATGTTCGACCATAGCAACGAAAAAACGCATCCCCTCATCAAAGGTAAATTGTAGATCCACCTGGCTAAGATCCATCACTTGTCCAAGTATGCGCATGCGAGCGAAATGCAGTGGTAAGTCAAAGCGCGTGAGCATCACAATATGCATCTGTTCAGGCATATGTTGCAACAGAAAGGCGAGCATTTGATGAATGCGCTCATCAGTGATATGGTGGCAATCGTCCAGCACAAGTACCACAGGGGTATCCGTTTCCGTCAGGAGATTTATCAAGGGAATTAACAGCGCTTCATCTGAATATGCCAGAGATTGTAGCAACGCAGGCACGTGTTCCTTGATCGTGGGGTCAATATGTGCCAGTGCGGCACATACGTAGTGCCAGAAACGCGCCAGATCATTGTCCCCCTCGTCCAGAGCAATCCACGCAGTACCCATGAACGTCCTCTTCTTCTCCTGGAGCCACTGTGCAAGGAGGGTCGTTTTTCCCGAACCTGCGGGTGCGCTGACAAGCGTCAGTCTTCTTTCCAACCCCTGATCGATTTTTTCAAGTAAGCGCTGCCGCGTGATCAGGCGCTGGCCAGGAGAAGGAGGGCACAGTTTCGCCTGTAACAAAATATCTTGATGTGTCATCAACTGCTTATCCTCCTTCATGTATAGAAACATTGGGATCCAATGTTCTGTCTATTTTCTCTGTTTTTATAGTACCTGGAAAAGCGCCATTTTCAGCGGGCGTTAATTATCGTTCGCAAGGCGTTTGTCCGAATGAGTGTGTCGGACCCAACGATAACTAACGCCCGCTTTATATCTTACTTTCTATTGGGTTTCATGATGTGCCGAACTTCTCTGTACACAACAAGGAATTTACCATATATGTACGCCTGATGATCAATGAGCGGTGTCCTGTAATGCGTGTGTTTTGGTATGAGAGGTATGAGCAAGCTGGCGCCCCTGGCTTTTTGCTGGGAGCTGGCTGGATAATCTGCGCGTGGTGCGTTGGAGGTAAGTGAGACGGAGATTATCCAGGTTACCGAATTGTTTCGCTATTACTTCGCTGTCCGCAAAGCCTCTTGCATGCTCTGCAGAGTAGCAATTGTTATGGGGTTATCCGCTCCTAAAACCTGTTGTTGGATCTGTAAGGCGCGTTGGTAGAGCTCAATCGCTTCCTGGGTGCGGTCCTGGGCTTGCCGAAAGCGCGCTAGATGGTAGAGTGCCTCCGCTAATCTTTCATCATCCAATTGCAATATCTGCTCAAACAGATACAGGGCGTGCTGAAAATGACGTTCAGCCGCTTCATCTTTTCGCTGCTCAGAATACATGATGGCCAGCTCGAGGGTGACATCGCTCGTCCGAAGCGGATCGGGAGTCTGTAATTGTTCATTAATCCTGAGAACATGTCGGAAACATTCTTCCGCCTGTGCATATCTTTTTTGTTCGTGGTATAGGTTGCCCAATCTATTCAGAGAATCTACTACGTTAGAATGTCTAGGGCCCAATTGTTCTTCACGGATCTTTAATGCACGCCGATAGCAATTTTCGGCTTCCTGGTATTTTCCTTGTTTCTGATAGAGTTTGGCCAACTCATGCCAGACAAAACCTACGAGAAAATGCTCAGGGCCCAGATGTTTTTCACGAATTCTCAACACACGTCGATAGATATGCTCAGCTTCTTCATATCGTTCCTGATGCCCGTAGACTATAGCCAATCCTAACAATGAATAAGCTACATCCAGATGGTCAGGATCCAGCTGCTTTTCGATCAGGTGCATTGATCGGGAGTAAAGCGCCTCTGCCTGGGTATAATTTTTTTGCTTCACATACACATATCCCAATCCACTCAATGAAAGGCTGATTTCCAAATAATCGGGACCAAAGCGTTGTTCTTGAAAGTCAATGGCGCGCAGGTATAGAGCTTCTGCCTGCGCATTCTTCTCCTGGTTATTATACAGGTTGGCCAGGCCGCGCATCGCCGTTCCTACTCCTCTATCCTCTTGCGTCTCAGGTCGTTTGTAGAGAGAAAATGCTTGCTGATAAAACTGTTCGGCCTGTTTATATTTTCCCCAACCATAATAGAGGGTTGCCAGCCGAACCAGTTGTTTTGCGACGGGCAAGGGATCGGTCTCCTGAGAGCGCTGCCAGATGGTTAGTGCTTGCTGATGCAATGGCTCAGCCAGGGAATACACCGCGCGCCCTGCGAGATACGTACCTGCTCTGCTTAACAGGCTCGCTGCTTCGGGAGACAGAAGCTGGTAATTCTGGATCAATGTGTCACAGGCCTGCACTTGATCCAGATACCGTTGGCAGAGCGACCAGCTTTCAGTTTGAGCCGGGTTTTCAGGAAAAAGGGCATTCATGGCCAGCACCACGCGTTGCGCCCACTGGCGTTGTTTCTCAGCAGACATGCGATCCAGTTGCACCACCTGCACCAGGCGATGCAGGCTCAACTGGCGTGTTTTACCCACGCGTTTGACCAGGGAAAAAGCCAGCAAAGCTTCCAGCATCTGGTTGAATTGGAAACGATCAGTCACGGCTTGTTGTAAGGTCGGCGGCCAGTAGGCGGCTCCTTTGATCAGCAGTTCTTCGGGAATCTGGTCCGGGGCCAGAAACGCGCACAGCTGTAAGAATTCGGCGGCGGCCGGGTTGGTCGCTTCTACACGCTGGAACGAGAGGTTCCAGGTGGTCGCTACTGAATCGGGATACCCACTTGCCTGCTTCCCACGGCGCACCAGCAGCTCATAACGGTGCTGATGAAAAATAGTCAGGTAATCCTGGAGATTGCAGCCAGTTTCTTCCAGATACGCACCCGCCTGATCGATAGCCAGAGGAAACAGGCCCAGCGCCATCGCAATCGTACTGGCGTCCACTCTTTCTTGCGGAGTTACCTCCTCTTCAAATTGTGCCCGGTGCAGTAAGAGCCGGGTGGCTTCCTCAATACTCAAGGGTTCTATTTCTAAAGAGGAAGTCATGAGGCTGGTGCTGTTTGCCCGGGTCGTAAGCAAGATACTTCCATTCCCAGTGGCAGGAAGATACGCAGGCAGGAAAGAAAGATCGTCAGCATTGTCGTAGATGAGGAGCCAGGGATCCTGGCACTGCTCCAGCCAGCGTAACGCCTCGCTCGCTAGGGCGCGTTGATCGTTTTCGTTGTGGACCGAGATAGCTGGTACCACCTCTTTGAGTGCGGCAAGGCCGCTCAGAAGGGTTTCTTCGCTTGCTGCATTGATCCAGAGGGTATGGGTATAGCGTTGCTGTTCACGAGCATGGTAGGCATATTCAATGGCGATTTGTGTTTTGCCAATGCCCCCCAACCCTTTGATCGCCTGGGATTGGGTTAATGCGGCTCGCCTGATGCCGGTGGATGCGACCAGTGGAGCGGGTGCGAACTGCTGATCCAGGGCTGCCAGCAGCTCCTGACGCCCGGTAAAGTGCGGATTGCGTGGATAGGGGATTGTCCACAGAGCGTCGCCCACTGAAAACTTAGAGAGTGCAGGCTCGGCAGCTCCAGTATCGGGCTCGGATTCCACTGAGAGTGGTGGCTGATCATCATCATCAGACAACCCGAGCTCCTGAGGTGGCAGACCAAAGAGATCGCAAAGCTTGACCCGATAATAGGTTCGGGGCTCTTGAATGCCACGTTCCCAGCGCTGAATGGTGGTCAGCGTGACATCCAACTGGTCTGCCAGGTCTTGCTGACGCCAGTTGCGTAACGCACGCTGCAAACGTAACTTCTCATTTCTCGGCATATATTTTTCCTTGCATCCCTTTTTCTGTCCGAAAACGTTTCATCCGTGTCCCGTGTTGCCGATAGATGGTGGTGTTTCTGTATCTGTAGAGACGTGAGGTAAAAAGATGTCCAGAACATTCTGATCTGTTTGACATGATAGAACATGTATAGTTTGACGCTCATAGCATAGCATGGGCTCCCCGGCACTGTCAGTGTCTCTAGCGTCCCATGTCATGTCTCATGATGTCTCAGGTTACAGAGTGAAGCAGAAGTGTTTCATTGCCAAGGAGCATGTATGACGTTGTGTGCTGGTTGAATGCATAGAGCCGTTTCAGGATAGATGTAGCCAGTGCTGTTACAAAGAACCACTGCTTTGTCCCAAAGGCGGTAGCGTCATGGAGAAATGTTTGGACGAACGATGTTTCCTTTGGCCCATGACAGCGCGTGTACCTGAGACTATACTGTTAGAAAAAGCGCATCTTGTACAGCTCTGGTGTGCTGTCAATGGGTTGCCGCGCTTTTGTCCCGGCAGGGGAGATGGCGCGAACCAGCAACCTGAAGAAAGTGAGATAACACAATGAAAGCAATTCGTATTCATGGTCGTGGTGGAGCAGATCACCTTGTTTATGAAGATGCACCAAAGCCTGAACCAGGTCCAGGAGAAGTATTAGTTCGTGTCCACGCAGCCGGTGTTATTGCCACCGAATTGACCTGGGACGAAACCTATCGAACTGGCGCTGGTATCCAACGCACATATCCCATCCCGGGACATGATTTCTCGGGTGTGGTAGAGGAGGCTGGCGCCGATGTCACAAACCTGGCGAAAGGGGCAGAGGTTTATGCCTTGATAGACTTCGATCGCGATGGAGCCGCGGCAGAATACGCTATCGTTCGTCAGGAAGAATTGGCCCTTAAGCCTCGCTCACTCGACCATGTCCAGGCGGCGGCCGTTCCGCTGACCGCTCTGACGGCCTGGCAGGCGCTCTTTGAACATGCTGGCTTGCAGAAGGGCCAGACGATCCTGATCCACGGCGCTGCGGGAGGAGTCGGTGTATTTGCGGTGCAATTTGCTCGTTGGGCGGGGGCTCGTGTTATTGCGACCGGTTCAGCGGCCAATCACGATCTACTGCGCGAACTGGGAGCCAGCGAAGTCATCGACTATACCACCACACGCTTTGAAGAAGTCGTCAAGGACGTAGATGTCGTCCTCGATTCTATTGGTGGCGAGACCATTCACCGCTCCTTGCAGATTATTAAGCCAGGTGGAACGCTAGTCTCCATCACGAGCCCGCGCCCCTCTTTTGACGAGGCAAAGGCCTTTCATGTGCGACCAATCTGGTTCATTGTCAGGCCCAATCACGATCAACTGACCCGGATCGCCTCAGTGATTGATGAAGGACATATTCGCCCAATCATTGACACGGTCCTTCCTCTTTCTCAGGCGCGTCAAGCCTACGAATATGGAGCGAAAGGGCACACACGCGGTAAAATCGTCCTGAGCGTGGTTGAATAGACATGCAGAAAGGAAGAGCAGATGGCGGGAGTACTTGAAGGCAAAGTCGCGTTAGTTACTGGCGGCAATAGTGGCATTGGCCTGGCAACCGCCAGGGAATTCCATGCCAATGGAGCTAAAGTCGTGATTGCGGGGCGGAACCAGGATACCCTTGATGAGGCCGTTCACCAGATGGGTGCTAATGTCCTGGCTGTGCAGGCTGACGTCTCCCGATTGAGCGACATTGATCACTTGATGGCGCGGGCGCATGAAGCCTTTGGCAACCTGGATATCCTGTTTATTAATGCCGGTGTTTTTAAAGGTGCCTCATTGGAAGAGGTAGATGAACAAGCTTTTGATGAGATGTTACATGCCAACTTTAAGGGAGCGTATTTTACCATCCAGAAGGCGCTCCCCTTGCTCAATCATCCAGCCTCGGTCATTTTCAATGGGTCAGTAAATGCACTCACTGGTATTAATGATAGTTCGCTGTATACGGCTAATAAAGGCGCGGTGCATGCGCTCGTCCGGGCGCTCGCGGCTGAGCTCATCGACCGTGGTATTCGCGTAAATACCATTGCCATTGGCCCCACTGCGACAAACCTGCTCTCTCGTTCGGGCTCTTCACCTGAGATTCTGCAGGCGCAAGATGTGGCGCGCATCAGTCGTTCACCAATCAAACGCCTGGGCCATCCTGAAGAAGTGGCGAAAGTCGCACTATTCCTCGCTTCAGATGCCTCATCTTTTGTGGTCGGTTCAGAAATTGCCGCTGATGGAGGTTGGCTTTTAAACATTGTCTAAGAAGAGAGGGTCTGTGTCTGTAGAAAAGGTATCCCTCCTGTTTGAATTGCCTCTCAAACAGGAGGGATACCTTTTCTATGCTGAGATAAAATAGTTCTGGTCGTTTATCAGCAGATCTGCTATGATAAAGTCTCCGTCTGCATCCTCAAAGGGGCAGATGTGGTTGTTCAACCAGACTGCTCCTACCTTGCACAAGAGAGTGGGCGTGAAAATCGAAAAAGCTTAAATGTTTGGTGCAGATGAAAAACACACCCTATAGAAAACGAGATTATACTTTTGGCCAGGACATGTTAGCTCTTCGTACTGCCATGGGGCTGACACAGGAAAGTCTGGCTGAAAGACTCTGTGTTTCTCGCAAAACGATTGGCAGGTGGGAAGCTGGAGAAAGCTATCCGGGCATCGCTCATCTCAAAGTTCTGGTGGCGGTTGCCATTGAGAAACAAGCCTTTCCATCCGGACAAGAACAAGAGGCGATTCGAGCTTTCTGGCAGAAAAGCCATCGAAATGCCTTGCTCGATGAAAGGTGGCTGCAAGCATTACTGGATGCGCACCGTTCCCATCGTTCGTTCACGGAGCCCGGGTCAGAGATACGCACGAGAGAACAAACAAGCGTTTCCTCGACTGGAAATCAGTCACGGGTCGATTGGGGTGAGGCACTGGACGTCTCCATCTTCTATGGACGTGCGGGAGATCTGAATCTTCTTTCAAGGTGGATAGTGCAAGAACAGTACCGAATGGTGGGTGTGCTGGGGTTAGGGGGGATTGGGAAGTCAGCGGTCGCGACGAAATGTCTGCACCTGGTTGCCGCACACTTCGATGTCGTTATCTGGCGCTCCTTGCGTGATGCTCCTAGTTGTGAGGCATTATTGGACGATTGCTTTCAGATTCTTGCCCCCCAGGATCTCCGTGAAGTGTCAATGAGTCTCGAACAACGCCTGAGGCTTCTCTTAAAACATCTACGAGCCAATCGTGTGCTGCTGGTGCTCGATAACCTGGAGGTGCTGCTGGAGGATGAGAAGGATACAGGCCACATGCGTCCTGGTTACGAGGGATACGGCCGGTTACTGAGCCTGATAGCTGAGACCGATCATCAAAGTTGCCTGCTATTCACCAGTAGAGAGAAGCCGAGTATTCTTGTGCCACTGGAAGGGAGCCGCGTTCCTGTAGGTGTTTTGCGCCTTGCCCGGCTGGACGTTGAGGCATGTAGACAGTTGCTGGCAGAAAAAGGGGTGGTAGGTAGCGCGGCTGAACAAGAACGGCTGATTGAAGCATACGGAGGCAATCCTCTGGCTTTGAAAATCGTCGCGTCGACCATTGTGGACCTTTTCTCTGGCGAGATCACCCTGTTTATGCAACAGGGTAACGTGGTCTTTGGTGGTGTGCGCGAATTGTTGAACGAGCAATATGCTCGTCTCTCGAAATTGGCACAACAGCTACTGGGGTGGTTAGCCATCGTGCGCGAGCCGGTGAGTATTGAGGAATTATTGAATCTGCAAGGTATGCCGATCGCACGCGCTTACCTGCTGGAGGCGGTCGATAGCCTGCGGCGACGTTCATTGATTGAGCAAGGTCGCCTTTCGGGTAGTCTCACTTTGCAATCAGTGGTGTTGGAATATGTGACCGCGCAACTGATTGCGGAACTGGCCGCTGAAATTGAACACAACCAGCCGCAGCGCCTGATTGAGCATGGGCTAGAATTGGCGATGTCCAAAGAATATGTGCGGCAAACGCAGAGACGCCTCATTGTTTCCCCATTGCTCATGCACGTACGCAAAGCCTATTCAGGGTACATGGAGGTGGATACCCATCTGCTCACGCTGCTTGATTCTCTTCGGGCGCGGTCTGTTCATGCTCAGGGCTACGGGCCTGCAAATGTACTCGCGCTTCTACGCGAATTTCGTGGGCACTTGCGTGGTCTGGACCTTTCCTCCCTCGCTATTCGCGGGGCAGTTTTCCAGGGGACGGAGATGCAGGATACGCAACTTACCGAGGCCACCTTGCGCGATACAACCTTTACCGAGGCCTTAGATGCGATCAGGACGGTAGCACTTAGTTCCGATGGGAGTTTATGGGCTGCAGGCAGCTGGCGCGGAAAAGTGCGTGTATGGCGGCAAGGAGGAAAAATCCTGCATCTGGCCTGGCAGGCCCATACCAGTACTGTTTCTTCTCTTGCCTTTAGCCCGGATGGACTCACACTGGCAACAGGAAGTTGGGATGGCGCGCTCAAATTGTGGGAGGTAGAAAGCGGCTCGCTGCTCTGGACGAGTTGGCGAACCAACAACATCCAGAGTCTTGCCTTTATGCCTGGTGGCCAGATGATCGTGAGTGGAGGAAACGACGGTGCCGTTCAACTCTGGGATAGCCGCGATGGTAAGCATGTGATGACCCTCAGCGGGCAAAGTGGCGCGGTGTACGCGCTGGCGTGGCACCCGACTGGAGAGTTACTGGCAAGTGGAGGCCTGGATGGACAGATTCGTTTATGGAGGTGGCGGGGTACACAACCAGCGCCCGAGATACGTATACTCACCGGACACCGTGATTGGGTCTTCTCGCTAGCTTTTTCTCCCGATGGGAAAACACTTGCCAGTGGCAGCTTTGATCGAATGGTGAGGTTATGGGACACGGAAAGCTGGCAGGTACGTGAGACACTACCAGAACATATGGATCGGGTCAGAGCTCTGGCCTGGAGCTCTGACGGGCGCTTCTTGGCCAGTTGTGGTTTTGATCAGCTGCCCCGTGTGTGGGATGTTGAACGTGGCAGCTACTGTCTGTCGCTCCAGGGACATACTGGTGCTGTGACGAGTATCGCTTTTACCCCTGATCGTCGCCATCTCCTTACAGGCAGTGACGATAACACTTTGCGCGTATGGGATGTCGTCAATGGACAATGTATTTATATTCTACAAGGCTACGCGGTTTCGCTCTACGACGTGGCCTGGCATCCTGATGGAGCCCGGCTTGCCAGTGCTGATTCTGATGCCGTGGTAACCGTGTGGGAAATGGGAAGTGGGGCAGTTCTCAAGCAGTTTCGCGGCCATCGCTGGATCGTTCATGGCATCGCGTGGAGTCCTGATGGTCACTTTCTGGCAAGCTGCGCCTGGGATAGCACCGTTCGCGTATGGGACATAGAGACGGGAGGGATGCATTGTCTCATGGAGAATCCTGGCAACGATGACACCTTCTTTTATGGAGTGACATGGAGTCCCGATGGAAAATACCTGGCCAGTGGCAATTATCAAGGCAGAGTGTATGTTTGGGATGCAGCGAGCGGCGCCTGTCGCTGGATCGGTCATCTTCCACCGGCCATTATCCGCAGGGTTGAATGGAGTCCTGATGGAACATTGCTCGCGAGTTGTAGCGATAACGGGAGTATTTCCCTCTGGGATGCCGCCACTGGCCAGTTACAAAGATCCTTGCAAGGAAGCGGTAGTATGGTCAAAAGCATCGCCTGGAATGCTGATAGTTCCAGATTAGCCAGTTGTGGTGGAGGGCAAGGCCATGGAGAGATTTTTATCTGGGATGTACAGAGTGGAGAGTGCCTGGACGTTCTGACGGAAGTCAGTGGCATACCTATGCACTTACATGGGCACCAGATGGAGCTACCCTGGTCAGTGGCGGTGGTGATGGCATGTTACGGTGGTGGGATGTAGCACGCAAAGAATGTGTACGATTCTGTGAAGCCCATCAAGGAACGGTGCAATCACTGATGGTCAGTCCCGATGGCACATTGCTGGCGAGCTGTGGTGATGATGGGGCTCTGCTCCTCTGGGAACTGAACAGTGGCAAACGCGTCCAACTCCTGCGTCGTGACCGGCCCTACGAGCGGCTCAATATTACCGGGATACATGGCCTTTCACAAGCTCAGAAAGCGGCATTGCATGCATTAGGTGCTCTGGATAATGAAGCTGGCTTATCGCTCTATTCTCCCTGAAGGGATGCAATAATGGCAGGCTAGAGGATGTCAGGATCCTCTAGCCTGTGCGCCTTTAGCTTTTGATTACGCTTGCCTTTGCTGCTGCCTGGATCAGTGAGAATACTTGGAGTGGATGGGAGACAATAGAGGCGTGGCTTGAAGGGACCGATATGGTTGTGGCCTTCATACGGCTGGCGAACATTTGTTGAGTCTCTGGTGGGATCATACGGTCGTTGGTAGAGATCAGGTACCAGCTCGGCACGGTTTTCCATGCGACCGAGGTCGTAGGATCCGTAAAATGTGTCACATTGGCTGGTTTTTGCGCGCTAGCCATAATGCCTGCTTCAATGATGTCGACATCTTGCGCGAATGATTCTTTAAATTTCTGCTGATTGATAAACAAAAAAGTGTCAGCTGTGTTTGGATAGGTGACCGGATAGAGATTGGCTGTTCCTGGTGCTTGTGGATATTGACCAAGGACTTCCCCCTGGTCTGGCGCAAATGCGGAGGCGTAGACCAATCCAGTGACGTTGGGTTGATTGGCACCAGCGTTGGTAATGACCGCTCCTCCATAGGAATGACCAACGAGTACGATTGGACCCTGCAGTTGCGCCATGATAGCAAGCGTTGCGTTGACATCGTCTTGTAAATGAGCGGTAAGTGGAAGCTGTGGCGCCCAGACGGTATGCCCTGCTGCCAGTAGTAAGGGAATGATTCTGCTGTAGCTGGAGCCATCAGCCCAGAAGCCGTGGACCAGTACAATATTGACGCCGGAGGGCTGGGCTGTGGGCGTAAAGTGGGAGGCACTTCCCGCGTTTTTGTTGCTGGCTGCCAGAGCCGTGGCAGGTGAAAATGCTTGCATACTTGATACGATGGCGGTGCTCGCGGCTCCAGCACCCAGATATGTGAGAAATTGGCGTCGTGTTGAACCGGGACGAG
Source organism: Dictyobacter alpinus (assembly GCF_003967575.1). Taxonomy (NCBI): domain Bacteria; kingdom Bacillati; phylum Chloroflexota; class Ktedonobacteria; order Ktedonobacterales; family Dictyobacteraceae; genus Dictyobacter; species Dictyobacter alpinus. The sequence continues at coordinate 774,230 of NZ_BIFT01000002.1, read as the reverse complement.
TTTCTGCTTCGCTGGCTCTTTTCTGTGTAAAACGATGCGTTAATCGCATTATGCTGCTCCTTTTTGTGTGCTCATGTTTCTGCTGACCATTTTTTTTCCAGGCTACAAATGCCTGGCTCTCTTGTCTGAGAAGAGGTGAGGCTGAAAAAAAGTGTCTATGTATGGATCTTGATGTGCCCGCGCTTTACTTCTCGACAAGGGTCAGTGTACGTGTTTAAGCAGAGGGTTGTCATGAGCCGAAGGGAACATTCTCTTACTTTGAGCCAGGGTGATCCTTTTGGTGCATTGTTGTGCCTTGCCCTGTTGGAAACTGTATCCTGCTCCTTTCACATCTTTGTGGGCAAACAGATATTTCCCTTTATTTCTCGTGTCGCGTGTGCTGGAATAGGGATTTGTAGGTTTCAATGGTTGGACTGTCCTTTGCTAACATCCCATATAAATTGGTCATGACATATTCCCCGTAATAGGCATTGCCTTCATGAGCATCTAGTGCCGCTTGATCGGTAAACTGTAAATAGGCAAAGAAATTGTATGGCTCCTTTTGAGAACGATAGATATGGGCCTCTAGAATATGCGGATTCGTGCTGGCATGATGAATAAGTTGATGGAGCAGTTTTAAGACATCCTGCTCATAGTTCGGTATGATTGTAAATGTGATTGTCATGCAGATCATCTCTTGCATCCTTTCCGTATGGGTCGCTGTCAGGTCCACTTCTTTTCGTCATTTTGTCAGGGGGTGTTCTTCTGAGTACTGAGTATAGAAGTGAAAGGAATATTTGTCATGGCCCAAAGGATGTATGAAGAAGGTGGAAATGCCTGTATCCTATGGAGGTTGATCTGATATGATAGAGATATATGTATTGAGGGGAAGCGTCTGGAGTTATGTGAGAGTGTCCCCAGACCTTCCGTTGTTGATATGGATCGCACGGAGCAAATCCAAATCTGTTTTAAGTATAACGTGAACTGATAGCCTGATCAGTGTCCATGACGTCCCATTTCACGTTTTCTTGAGTCCCATTTATGTGCCGTTGCGGCTCTCTAGGGAAGGAGCAGACTTATGAGGCCGTCCTCCTACAAGGAGCGAGATTATGCCTTTGGTCAGATGATGCTACTCCTGCGTACAAGTCTTGAATTGACGCAAATAGAGATAGCTGAGATATTGGGCGTCTCGCGGAAAGCTGTTGGAAGGTGGGAGGCTGGTGAAATGTATCCCAAACTGCCTCATCTCAAGGCGTTGCTCACTTTTGCGCTCGAGCAGCATGCGTTTACGAGTGGACGCGAAGAGGAGGAGATCCGGGCTTTCTGGAAAGCGGCGCATCAGAAGACACAGCTTGACGAACGGTGGCTCCATGACCTATTTGCAGCCTGGCAGGCGCGGCAAACCCTTGAGAAAGCAAGAGATGTTGAACTGACACATCCACTGCCTGTCCGAGGGGTGCCACGTATCGATTGGGGTGAGGCACTGGATGTATCACGGTTCTATGGGCGCGAAGAAGAACTGGCACAACTGCATGAGTGGGTGGTTCAGGAGCGTTGCCGGATCGTCTGCCTCCTCGGCATGGGTGGCATCGGCAAGTCGGCCCTCACCGTGAGATGTATGCATCGTGTCGCTTCCGACTTCGATGTGGTGATCTGGCGTTCCTTGCGCGATGCCCCCTCCTGTGAAGTCCTGCTTGATGAGTGCCTCCAATTGCTCGCACCTCAACCTCTGCACGACCCATCTTCCGCTCTGGAGCGGCAGCTCTCCCGTCTGCTTGATCTGTTCCATCAATTCCGTGTCCTCCTCGTTCTGGATAACCTGGAAACGCTTCTGCAGGAGGGCTCCAGTACCGGTCGCATGCGTCCCGGTTATGAGGGATATGAGCGCTTGCTGCAGCGGATAGGTGGAAGCGACCATCAGAGTTGTCTGCTCTTGACCAGCCGGGAGAAACCGGCTGACCTCCTCCCATTGGAAGGAGGCCGGAATCCAGTGCGTGCCCTGCGCCTTCGTGGCCTGGGAGATGATGCAGGCCAACTCCTGCTAGAGGCGCGAGAATTACGGGGCAGTGCCCAGGAGCAGAGAAGGCTTGTTGAGGCCTATGGAGGTAATCCTCTGGCGCTCAACATCATTGCGCAGAGCGTGGTGGATGTGTTTGGCGGTGAGATTGCTGCGTTTCTGAATCAAGGCGAGGTTGTCTTTGGTAGTGTACGAGAATTGTTGGATGAGCAATTCAGGCGTCTCTCGCATGTCGAGCAGAGCGTCCTTTTCTGGCTGGCAATTGTACGTGAGCCGATAAGCCTGGAGGAACTGAAGGCACTGTTTGTCAATACGCCACAACCTCATGTACAGGTATTAGAGGCGGTGACTGGACTGAGGCGGCGTAGTCTGATTGAGCTGGGGCAACGTGCGGGCAGCTTCACGCTCCAGGCGGTCGTACTGGAGTACGCGACGATGTTGCTGATAGGCGAGGCAAGTCGTGAGATCAAACAACAACGATTGGTTCGACTTATCGAACATGGCCTGACGCTGTCCACTTCCCGAGAATATGTCAGGCGCTCCCAGATGCGACTTATTGTGAATCCACTCCTTGTGGAGTTACGCAGCACCTATCTGGAGCGAGCCGCGGTGGAGGAGCAGTTGCTGACACTGCTGGAACAACTGCGCAACCAGGCTGACTACGCACAGGGATATGGTCCGGCGAATATATTGATGCTCCTATGTGAGCAGCGCCAACACTTGCGCGGCCTGGATCTATCACAACTTGCTATTCGTGGGGCATTATTGCGTGGAGTTGAGATGCAGGACACCTCTCTTGCTGGATCCATCCTGCAAGATACTGTCTTTACCGAGGCCTTTGATGCCATCAGGTCCATCGCTATCAGCCCCGATGGGACCTTATGGGCCGCAAGCAGCAGGCAAGGGAATGTACGTATGTGGTATGAAGGAGGGAAGCGACTCTATCGTACCTGGCATGCACATAGTGATACTATCCGGGCTCTCGTCTTTAGTCCCGATGGAAGTACGCTTGCTACCGGGAGCTGGGATGGTGCTATCAAGCTCTGGCAGATTGAGAGTGGAGACCTGCTATGGGCGAGCTGGCAGACGAACAATATCCAGCGTCTGGCCTATGCTCCTGATGGATGCATGCTGGCGAGCTGTGGTGATGATGGTACCGTTCGGATCTGGGATGCGAAATCTGGCGAGTGTTTGCAGTCCAGTAGCAGTCAGCGTGGTCCTATGCACGCACTGGCCTGGAGCCCGGACGGGCGTCTACTCGCCAGTGGCAGTTTTGATGGTAGCCTACGTCTATGGGAGTGGTCCCATGGTATCGTGCGAGTGCTGGCAGAACATAAGAACTGGGTGACGGGACTGGCCTTTGCCCCTGATGGACACACTCTGGCCAGCGCCAGTTTTGATCGAACCGTCAGATTATGGGATGTCACAAGCGGAAAGGTACGTAACACGCTGTCAGGGCACACCGGTCCCGTATTTTCTGTTGCCTATAGCCAAAATGGACACCTGCTGGCCAGTAGTGGTTTTGATCGGACGATCCAGATTTGGGATAGCGAGCTAGGGAGTTACCGGATGGCCCTACGCGAGCATACCGCTGCCGTATACGATGTTGCCTTTACCCCTGATAGTCGCCATCTGCTCAGCGGGGGTGATGATGGTGCTCTGCGGTTATGGGATGTAGCGATTGGGAGATGTTTACAAATCAAACAAAGCTATGCGATCTCGCTCTACGACATTGCCTGGAATTTTGATGGTACCTGGCTCGCGAGTGCAGGTTCGGATACCCTGGTCAGCATCTGGGATGCTAAAGGCCAACTCCCACCCAGGGTATTCTCTGGTCATCGCTGGATCGTGCGCGGTGTGGTGTGGAGTCCAGATGGTCAGTACGTGGCCAGTTGCGGAGAGGACAATGCGTTGCGGATATGGGAGTTGGACACAGGAGAGACAAAGCACCTTTTGCGTGATCCCGATGGTGTTGATACCTCATTTTATGGTGTGGCGTGGAGTCCGGATGGACAGTGGCTGGCCGCGGCAAGCTATCAGCAGGGAGTACATGTATGGCAGGTAACAGACGCAACTCGCCGTTGGGTGAGCCGTACCCAACAAACGCGGATCCGGAATGTGGGATGGAGTCCGGATGGACAGTGGCTGGCCAGTTGCGGTGATGATGGGAGCGTATTTTTGTGGCGCGCCTTTGATGATAGTCAGGGGATTGTGTTACGGGGTCATCGTGGTATGGCTATGAGTCTGGCGTGGAGCCCGGATGGCACGCAACTGGTGAGTGGTGGGGGAGGTAGTGGAAGCGGAGAAATCATCTTCTGGGATGTCCTACAGAGGGAACGTTTGCATGTTTGGAGTGAAGCGGGAACGATGGTGTACGCGCTTGCCTGGAGTGCGACTGGCGATCTGCTAATCAGTGGAGGGAGTGATGGGAGTATACGCTGGTGGGAGGTCGCCAGTGGGAAATGCCTCAAAGTGCAAAAAAAGCATCAAGGAGCGGTTCAATCGTTACGCATGAGTTCTGATAATCGTATGCTAGCCAGTTGCAGTGACGACGGCGCTATCCATATATCGAACGTCTACACGGGGGAGCATATACGCACATTACGGCGCGACCGACCCTACGAGCGTCTCAATATTCGTGATGTGAGAGGAGTATCAGAAGCTCACAAAGAAAACTTGCGCGCCCTGGGTGCGATTGGATAAGTGTGATGCAGACATTTTTTCTCTGCACAGCCATCCTTGAGCGCTTGTGTGCACCACTGTGCGCGAACGTTCTCAATGGTTGCCTTGAGCCAGAAGAGCCGTGCCGGTGGGATCTCCCCCTTCCACTGGATAACAGTGGTTCTGAGCAAGAGATGCTTGAATATCTGGAGCGCATAAACCTCTTCCTCCTTCCACTTGATCACCAGCGTCGTTGGTATCGCTATCATCACCTTTTAGCCCAGGCGCTGCAAGCCAGGCTTGCGCTGCTTCATCCCGCGCGAGTTGCTGAACTACATATGCGAGCCAGTAGATGGTATGAACAGCAGGGATATCTGAGTGAAGCTATCGCACATGCTCTGGCGGCTGGAGATCTTCAACGAGCGAACTGCCTGCAGGCAGAATTCCAGGAACATAGATGCATTGTTGCTGATGCGGGGGAATCGATGTGTATGGTGCTCTCACAACCACGTACACCGAAGGGTGTTCAATCCAGTCCACATCCACTACTTGACCCTCTAAGTGAGCGCGAACTGCAAGCACTACAACTTTTGGCCACAGGAGAGACAAATGCGGCGATTGCTCGTCAACTGGTTATTACCTGTGGGACGGTGAAGCGTCATATGAGCAATATTTTCTCAAAACTGGGCGTGACCAACCGTACACAGGCGGTAGCGCGTGCAAGGGAGTTGCGCCTCCTCTAGTTGGCTTGCCGTGTGTGCAGGCAGATTCTGGGCAAGAGAACACAATAGCTCATGCCAAAGATCGTGAGCTATACCTTTCGTTGTATGCATTACTTTTCCAGGATATCAGCCTTTCGGTACATGCATTTCCAGCTGTGCGGCCTTATACTTTGAGCAAGTCAGGCACAGTTGCTCTGTGCTAACGAGAAAGGGCGATGCGAAGATGACAAGGGAATTGTATCAGGTCCGGGTGAAAGGGCATCTTGATCTATTGTCCTGGAGTAACTGGCTTAGAGGACTCACCGTCGCGCATCTTGACAACGGGGAGACCCTTCTCAGCGGCTATCTTGATCAGGCGGCGCTGCATGGCGTGCTGCATAAACTGGAAAATCAGGGGGTGCCCCTGATCGCAGTTTCTCGGATTGTTTCCAACGATCTCCCCCCATCGTAACAGAAAAAAAGCTTTTCAACCTGGTAAACTATGAATGTATGTATCAACATGCGCGAAGATGGAGGTGACCCGTTTAATGAATGGCACGCATAGATAAAGGGTGTCATGTCCATGCGCGCAAAAGGGAAAGGCGACTAGAAAAACGTCAATGCTCTTTCCCCTTTGTTGCTGTGGCTTACTATCCTTGCGCAGGGGTAATCGCTGTTAATTGAAAGGGGCCGCCATGATCACGGGCATATTCCACGGCCTGGTTGGCCTGTTCAAGTGGAAAAGTCTGCACAGCGAACGGCTCCAGGTCGATCTGTCCGCTAGCAATGAGTGCTGCCAGCAACGTGGGAGCGTGCCTGGGATACATATATTGCCCACGAACCACCAGATTGTTGCGCATCATATACTTATACGGAAGATCTACCGGCATATCGATGCCTCCCATCAGTACCGCGATCCCTTCTGGCCGTAGTGCCATAATGCCGCTACGCGTCAATGTTGTATTGCGCATGGGTCCTAAGATATCGAGCAGACAGTCGATAGGACCAGCAGCAGCCTCCTGGAAACACTTGCTGAGGTCTTTCTCCTGTTCTGAGATCAGTACAGGACGGACACGTGGACCAAAGGTGCGCACTAACGTGTTGAGCACCTGTTCGTTGCGTCCTGGCGCGATCACGCGGGCGGCACCCATCGCCAGCGCAACGGCTATGCCCGCGCTACCAAAGTGACCGGTGGCCCCATTGACCAGTATGGTTTGTCCAGCTTGGAAATTCGCAGCCAGCAGGCCACCATGAGGAATCAGCATCGTATTCAGCCATGCTAATTTCGTCGGATCGAAAGAACGCAACTGTTCAAGCGAATAGGTATTCTCAAGTGGTAGCAACATGCGCTCCGCGAACGAACCATGGCGGAAGTGGGCCTGCAGCTTTTGTGCTCCCTTTGTGGGCGCGATCGCTCCCTGCAGCATGATGTCTGGCGCAAGGATATCATCGCGTGAGCGGACCGTTGGGTCACAGAAGACGAGTTGATTTTGCTCCAGGCGAGTGGCATCGGGTCCAGTCTTCTCCACCAGGCCAATCGCGCTAGCACCAGGAGCCAGCGGTAGCAATAAAGGATAATCCCTTATGCCAGAAAAGACCTCATGGCTATAGGTCAGAACTGGCGCAGCAAGCACCTGTGTGACTACTTCACCGGCTCCCGGATTGGGATCTGGAAGTTGTTCAATCGTGAGTGGTTGACCTTTTGCTCTGAGTATAGCTGCTTTCATGTTTATGTTTCCTTTCCATAACTTTTCTATTTATGGTATTATCATATCCTGGCCTATGAAGCCATTCCAGAGCGTGTTAATACTGGTATTGTCACTACCAGGGAAAGGATATTTGTATGACATCTCGTGAGCAGCGCGTCGAACTGGCCAGTTTCTTACGAGCGCGCAGGAGCCAACTATCGCCGGCGGATGTAGGATTGCCACGCACCGCGCGTCGCAAAACGGCGGGGCTGCGGCGCGAGGAGGTTGCCCAACTGGCGAGCGTGGGTGTCACCTGGTATACCTGGCTGGAACAGGGGCGAGACATCAATGTCTCTATCCAGGTGCTCGATAGTCTGGCACAGGCCTACAGGCTGACGCCTGCCGAAAAGGCACATCTCTATTTGCTGGCGGGCCAGCCATCACCTGAGCATCCAGTCCCGCCGCAAGAGTACATCAGTCCTTTTCTCCAACGCTTCCTTGAACACATAGGCAATAATCCCGCTTACATTACCGGGCGCCGATGGGATGTGCTGGCCTGGAATCGAGCAGCCTGCCAGGTTATCGCGGACTTTGCTACCATGCCGGTTGCAGAGCGCAACATTGTACGCCTCATTTTTACCAGCGAGCAATATCGGTACCGCAGCGTCGATTGGGAAGGCGTCGCACAGCGTGTGCTGGCCCAACTGCGCGCCAACAGTGGTCGCTACCCTGATGATGCACAATTGAGCGCACTGATCGCGGATCTGCAGCAGCGCAGCCCCGATTTCGCACGCTGGTGGTCACGGCACGATGTACAGGAGCGACGGGAAGGTCGTAAGGAACTCATCCATCCCCAGCTGGGCTCCCTTGTCTTTGACCATGACACCTTCCAGATAGAAGACGCACCGGGACTAAAGATGGTCGTGTATCTCCCAGCCAATGAGGAAACGAGCAGCAAGCTCGAACGACTCGCTCTGTCAGAACTCAAGTTACCATCCATTTAGACAAAAAATGCCGTTGAATGGGAATTGAGCAAGTGATCTTCGGCGAGATGACCACTGATGACGTTACTGCATGGCTCAATCAGCACATGCAGCGTTGGTTGTTACTGGGTGTACAGAGCTGATGCGCATTACCCATGCCCATTATCACTAGAGCCTTTATCCTCGTATGACGCGCATTTTCATCTCTCCAGACTGGGTTGGACTTCTTGACTTTGAGACGCGCCTGCCCAGTGCGATTGAACGAACCCAGGCTGGCACATGAGGTTGCGGCGTTGCCTTCCTAAATTGTTTATATACTACCCTGGCATGAATCCAATTATAAAGCAAGAACGATCATACAGAAAAGACGTGATATCCATACCATCCACAATTTTTGCACTTTGAGCAGGAATAAAATTTTATTCCTGCTCAAAACCTCTTGGTATTGCATACCTGATGAGACATTTGTCACAGACCATTTCCTGTCACTAGCGCATACTTGTTATACGAGCACATATGAGTGCAGCACAAAATGTATATGATTGGGTTACCCCTTTCAACATAAAGATTCAGGAGGATAGAGATAGATGTCTCAAGCAGTGACAAATGATCTAGACGTGCGTTTACTTGCACCCCGTGACAAGCATGCGACCATTTTCGCCAGGTTACTTGAGTTAACGCCAGGTGATGCTCTACGCATCTTTAATGATCATGATCCCAAACCGCTCCAGTATCAATTGCAAGCCGAACACGCCGGCGAATTTTCGTGGGAACCTGAGCAACAGGGTCCTGAGGAATGGATCATTCGTATTCGGCGGGTGATATCAGCCGCATAGTAACTTGGGGGACCGACCGACAAGTCGTGTATGTGTCGGTCATCGAAAGGGAAGAAATGGTAGAAGAATTAAAAGCGTCAGACCAGAGTGAAGCACAACTGCCTCACTATATGACGCTCTCGGATGCACTCGCGCTTGCGCAATTTGAAGACACGAAACCACATGTCCAGCTCATCTCAGAAAAAGACGATGTTCGAGTTGTACTTTTTTCATTTAAAGCAGGTCAACGGTTGCGTGACCACCATACATCTCACTGTATTATTGTGCAGTCAGTACAGGGCGATCTCGTATTCAGTACCTCTGATTGTACAGCGCGTCTGCGTCCAGGAATGGTATTACAACTGGACGCTCATGTGGTCCATGGTGTTGTCGCTCAGACTGATGCAATCATGTTACTTATGATGCTCTGAAAAAGATTCAAGACGTATCAAAACACGTCCATCGTTTCAAAGCAATTTGAAACGATGGACGTGTTTTGATCTGATCTGTATTATTTGTAATGGTTTGCATTAATCTCAATATATTTTCGCCACTGTGTCGGGACTGCACTTTCTTCAAAAATGGCAGTTACCGGACAAGCAGGTTCACAGGCACCACAATCAATGCACTCATCAGGATTAATGTAAAGTTGCTGATGTTGGTCATAGTCAGTCTCACCAGAGGCTGGATGAATACAATCTACTGGACATACATCAACACACGAGCCATCTTTCACATCAATGCAGGGTTGCGTAATCACGTAAGCCATTATTGGTCCTTTCTCTGAAAGAGAGGATTGCTCCTCTCAGTCTATCTCTTCTCGTAGCAAAAATCGGGAGTAGTGCTGTGGCACATCAATCAGGGAAATTTCCTGACGTGCTTCCAATGGTATAGGGGGTATTGATATTGGTGTAGACCAGCATGGTATCCATACCCCAGTAAGCATGCAGCAGGTTATGACAATGGATCATCCATACCCCAGGATTATTGGCTAGAAAGCCAATATCGTAGCTATCATGTGGAGCGACATTGATGGTATCCAGCATGACCGGTGTGCCAGTCAGTGCCTTCCCATTGTGGGTAAGGACGGTGAAGGCATGGCCATGCAGATGGATTGGATGATACTCGCCAGCGGTATTTTCAACATGGACCTTGATCACCTGGCCTTCTTTAACCATCAGCATATCAGTGTTGGGGAAACTCTTTTTGTTAAAGGTATAGGTCATACCTTCATGTCCCATTACCTGACCCATATGATTGCCTAGATCAAGGGTATAGTTTTGATCAAAATGACTACTGGCGGTCACACTTGTCGTTGTTGCGTGACCATAATTACTGAAGTCAAAGAAAGGTTTGCTGGCATCTGTGAGCTTCGCAGGAGCGGTTCCCGTGCCTATAACAACGGCGGGCGTTTGTTGATAATGCACCTGATCGCGAGAAGTGACAAGAGCGACAGAGCCATGAGCGGGCATCTGGAAACGCAGATCATAGCGTTGGGCAGCACCGATCAACAATGGCTTTTCCGTTAAACTTTGTGGCTGATTAAGCTCATGACCATCTAGGGCAGCTACCGTAAATGGGGCCCCTGTCAGGGTAAGCAGATGAGGCAGATTAGCGGTATTACTGATGCGTAAGCGCACCCATTGTCCTGGTTTGGCTGTCTGATTGATGGTACCAATAGTCGCATTAAGAGTGGTCAGGCTCTGATTATTGGCACTCCAGTCATGCAGGGCAATACTGTAATCGATATCATCATGTATGGTCGGCCGGGCTGGATCAACCACCAGCATGCCATATAAGCCTCGCGTGGTCTCTTCATAACTGAAGGCATGTGAATGATACCAATAGGAACCAGCGTCGTTGACCAGAAAACGATACACATAGGTCTGGCCAGGTTTAACCCCATCCTGGGTGACGCCCGCAACGCCATCGGACGCATTATTGATATTGATGCCATGCCAATGGATCGAGGTATCAAAGGGAAGATGATTGATTAATGTAATCTCTAAGAGATCTCCCTGCTGAACATGGAGGGTAGGGCCGGGAGCCACACCATTAAACGTCCAGGCATCAGTTACGATTATGCCTGAACTCAGTTTCAGCTGAGCTTTCTGAGCCGTTAAGGTGAATTTTTTGATATGCTTCGCCGTCTTTGGGGCTTGCAACTCTGTCAGCGACTTTCCCCCTGGTGTGTTCATGCCCATATTGAGTGCTGTTGGGACACCTTTCCCGGTTGGTATCTCAGGAGCCGTAGGAAGAGGTGTGCTGGTTGGAATAGTCGGGCTCGAAGCTGTTTCTGAGCCACATCCGACGATGATCATTGCCAGGCTAAATACGAGGCAGATTATGGACAGGCCCCTGTACATCTTCTTTTTATTTTGTCTTTTCTCGTTCATATCGATTCTCTTTATCTGAGCTTACCGGTTGGATAGTATTCACTATCCCTGGCAGTTTCCAGTCATCGTAAGCGTTGTCATTGCATCTGGTATTGGCAAATTTTGTGCTGATGCGCTCTTACCAGTGTAAGAGCACATCGGGATAGAGAAAAAGGGGAAATGGTTATTTGGTGATCGTTAAGAGACCAAGTGCACCTTTGTTTGCGTCAGCCAGTGAGTGTGTCAGGATCGGATAGGAACCTGCATTGGGGATCGTCAATTCAACAACCGAGCCACCGCCAGGCGGAATGGTGATTGTCTGGTTGCCGACCATGTGATTTGCAGGGTTTCCATCCACATAGACGTCACTGAATAGGGCTCCAATCAGGTGGAAGGCTGAGAAGTGGTTCGGGCCTGAATTAATGACAAAGAAACGTACACGCTGTCCAAGCTTCGCTGTTAATGGATGATCTAGATATTGATTTGTATAACCATTAAAGGTAGCATAGTCAGGTGTACCATTCAGTGTTTTATCCAAATCATTTGAATAAGATCCATCTGGATGCTTTTTTACATAGAACTCGCCTTCATTCAGTACAAATTCCCTGGCAGGAGCATACCCTTTCGCAGGATCAACAATGATAGATCCATACATGCCGTGGGCAATATGCTCGATAACAGGATTTGAGCCACAATGATAAATGAAGGCACCTGGAACTTCTGCTTTCCAATCAAAGGACAGCGTTTTACCAGAACCAATTGATTGGTAATTGACGCTCCAGGCTGTCTGAGCGGCATGGAAATCGATGGAGTGCAGGCCAGTTCCATTATTGATTAAGGTAAAATGGACCTTCTGACCCTGACGCACATGGACAATAGGTCCGGGGATTGTCCCATTAAACGTCCAGGCGCGATAAGCAACACCTTTTGCGATCGCGACAGTCGTTTCTTTGATTTCAAGCTTCACATCTACCGTGTCTGCTTTGGGAGCCGGTTGAAGTTCCGCGTTATATACAGAGTGTTGTGGTGCCGTCACTTGAGGAACCGCCGCTGTCTTACCTGGTGTCGCATTTGTTTGCATTGTCTGAGCGATAAAAATGGCACCAATGATCAGAATAGCGGCGACCACCCCTGCTATGCTCCACACCCCGCCGGGGAGATTTTTTTTCTTTGAATGTGTTTCACCCATAATAGAGATTCCTTGCTCGAGAAAGAGATTTCTCGTCTCTTGTCTCATACTTGATGAATTACCACTGTGCATCGCTACAAACTTCATTGTGTGAGATAGCATGATTTATATCGATGCAACATGTCCCGTAGATGTATATTCAACATCTGTGTGCAAATATGCATCATTGATAGGGGGCAAGTATGTGACAAAAGTTACGAGTTTACGAAACCACTCCCTCCACAATCATCTCCAGTTGCTTACGATTAATAATCGTGACATGTCCCTGTTGGACCCTGATGGCTCCACTCATTTCCAGGCTTTTCAATGCTCGTCCAACTACTTCGCGTGCTGTTCCTGCAAGGGATGCAATCTCCTGCTGGGTGAGTCGATGGGAAATTGGATCATGACGCAACATCTCCTGTTCGTGAAGGAGTATTTTTGCGACTCGGGCCGTGACATGATGGAGAGAAAGCTCCTGTGCCAACCCGACAAGATGGCGTAAGCGGCCAGCCAATGTTTGTACAACAGCATCGGCAACTTCTGAACGACTCTTGATCAGTGCATGGAGCTCAGTACTTTTAATACTATAGATGATACTGGGCTCAATCGCCGCCACACTGGCAGGATTGGGGCCGCCATCGAGGGCTGCCACATCATTGAAGGTATATCCACCGGTGATGAGACGCAGGATCTGCTCCTTGCCCTCCGTTGATGTTTTAAACACCTTGACCAGTCCTGTATGAAGATAATAGAGTGAGCCTCCCATATCACCTTCGTATAAAATGCTTTCGCCACGTTCATAGTGGCGTTCGATTGTCTTCATCGCAATATGTGTCAGCTCCTCATCATCAAGGGTGGTGAAGAGCGGTATCTGACCAATGATCTCAATAGGAATCCTCATAAAATATGCCTTCCCCATTGCATCACGCAATGGTTTTTTTCTATTCAAAGAAGCTTCTGATCTTTTCATGCCTTCTGTCGGTCTGTAAAAAACATACCGAAAGTATTTTATCTCCGTCAAGGCCAGAAAGGCCCATACATGGAATGCAACTTTTGTCACAGCAGTCGCACACCTTTTTCAGTATGCTGTGGAATATGAAGCCGTAGGACAAACACAAAGGGTGGTTTTTATGCAAGAAAAAAAAGATATTGAGATGCGAGAAGATATTGAAGGTTTGATCCGCGCATTTTATGTGCAAGCTATGCAGGACGAATTGATCGGACCTTTTTTTACTGAAGTAATTTCACTCGACTTAGACGTGCATTTGCCGACCATGTATGATTTTTGGGAAAGCTTACTCTTTCATCGGAGCCTCTATCATGGGGGAATGATGCAAAAGCACATCTTGCTGAACCAGAAAAAAGCACTGCAAGAAAAACATTTTGAGCGCTGGGTTGACCTCTTCGAGCGCGAAGTCACGCGCCAGTTCGTTGGTCCAGTAGCAGAAGAGGCAAAAAGTCTGGCAAGAGCCATTGCGCCTTCGATGAAAGTAAAATTAGATCGCTCTTTGTTACCATTAAGCTGGTTAAAATCTTCCTCTCCACTGGTAGATGGTTCTACCAAAAGAAATGCATCATGAAAATAATGGCAATGCAGACAAAAAAGATAGCGCTATATATGCTCTCCACATTACTCGTTGCAGGTATGTGTTATGCTCTCTGGCTATTTATAAGCACCCCGCCAATCTTTTTGCCAGGAAAACCATCAACAGTGCAAACGGACTCTATGTTACACACAACGGTACAAACGACAGATCGGGCGCTCTTGCTTGAGCTTACTATTACCCCTAAAAGTGTTGGGACAAACACCTTCGCTGCCCGCGTTATGGAGGCCGGAACCAATCGTGTGAAAACGGATGTGACTCTTGATCTTTATGCCACCAATTCAGACATGGATATGGGCACAAAAGTCATTCATCTACAACCGGATGGAAAAGATGCCTTTGGTGCGAAGGATGAACTTACGATGGATGGACACTGGCAGATCCGTATGGAGGTGCATACTCATCAGCAAACGCTCCATCAGGCCAATGTTGCATTTCAGATTCTCACTTGAACATAGGGTATCAAATCAGGATTAAAGGAAGGAACACAGAATGGACACGGAAACCATAGAAGCGACACGCCAACTGATTTATCAGGCACTATATAAAGTATATGATCCAGAGTTAGGCGTAAATATTGTTGATCTTGGCTTGATTTATGGAGTAGACCTGAGAGCAGATGGCTTTGTATCCATTCGCATGACACTGACAACCCAGGGGTGCCCGATGCATGAATCCATCAGTGATGGGGTAGGGCAGGCAATCCAATTTATTCCGGGTTTGACGGCAGGAGAAATTGTTCTGGTATGGGAGCCAGCCTGGGATCCTTCTAAAATGACAGCCGCAGGTCGTCAAGAATTAGGCTTTCCTTCCGAGAATGAGTAGCCGGTAACTCCATGCTGGTGAGGTTATGAAAGATGTAGACGTGTTGAACTTTATATATATAGGTTGTAAGAACCTGTCTCAAACCGCATAGAGAGGTGGTTTGGGCATAGGTAGTGTGCAGGGATATGTCTTATGAAAGCAGCAATACATTCTCATGATCAGCCGGGAAAAGCCCGGCTCAGACCACAAGAGCCATTTGCCCGTATCGCGCCACTGCTCAAAGCGGCACTATTGCTTGGTGTTTGTGGTGGTTTTGCTCTGGCTACGGTGTTGACGATCACCCAATCACTTCCCACTATGCTTGGTTCCTGGTGGGTCGCATTGGTGCAAGCACACGGTCACCTGCAGCTTTATGGCTGGTCTGGCCTCTTTGTAGTTGGAGTATCTTTCCATTTTCTTCCCCGCCTACGGGGTACGCCGATCGCGTTACCTCACTTGTTGCCCTGGTTTTTAGGTTTTCTGATGAGTGGATTAGTGCTACGAGCGCTTAGCCAGCCATTGATAGCGTTGATTGATCATCCCCTCTGGCGCGTCCTGCTCGTCGTCACTGGTATCCTTGAAGCTGGTGCACTCCTTGGATTTATGGCTATTTTCTTTCGTATGAGCAGAAATGGCCCACCCTTTGCTAGCCGTCCCGCCTTTGTCAGTATCTTTCCCTTGCTAGTGCTGGCTTTTAGCGCGCTGGGATTGGCCGGTGTAAGCAACCTGTATAATGTTATTCAAGCCTCAATGGGTGCTGGTATTGTCCCAACTGGCGGAGATGAATTGAATATCACGCTTGGACTCCTCGGTTTTCTTCTTCCTGTCGCATTTGCCATGTCGGCCCGCGCACTGCCGATGTATGCTGGATTAAGTGGTTTTCCGCCCCGTACATTGCGTCTGTTGACGGTAAGTTACGCGTTGGGACTGTTCCTGCTCTGTCTGAGCTTCTTTCAGATACCCTGGCAACCCGCGTTGAATGCACTGGGTATGTGCTGTATTGGAGGCACCATTCTGATGTTCATTGGTGTTTTTCTGCGCCTGATGCTGACACGTGGACAATTGCCGCAGCATATAAAAAAGCTGGCTACCGAGCCAACGACGGTTGCGCAATCCTATAAAACCCGAGTGTCCGATGAAGGAAAAGCCTATGGACCCTTTGTGGCGTTGGTGGCCAGTTCCTATCTCTGGGCCATGCTTGGAGGCATCCTTTTGCTGGCAGACGGCCTGAGTGTGCTTATCAGCGGCTCCGTACTGGTGGATATTGATATCATTCGCCATAGTCTCACGATTGGATTTATCTCTTTGCTGATCAGTGGTATTGCCCCACGTATGCTGCCAGGATTTTCTGGCAAACATATCGCCTCAGCCTCCCTTGTTCGTGCCACCCTCTGGCTTGGCAATATAGCCGCCCTTTTGCGTGTTGGGGTCCTGCTCCTATCTCCTCTTGCGAGTATGGTGTATCCACCAACACGTACGATATCGGAACTCCTCTTTGCGTTATCTGGGCCAATAGGACTGATCTTTGCCACCTGCCTGCTGATCAATATCTGGCCGACCTTACGATAGAAATGGTGCCAGTTCCTTTTTCAATGTGGAAAAGGAACTGGCGTCGAGAGTGATTGCTGATGGGAAGGATCTTTGAGCAGGTGGAGAGCCACCCCCATAATATTCATAGCTGCAATGAGTAATCCCAAACCTACCAAAGCCCCAGACACCTGAAGGGGAAGCGTCCACTGGCATACTGCGCAAAGAATCACAAGGGGTAGCCCGCCATTAATCAGCCAGAAACTTATCCACATCCAGCGTTCATGGAGTAAATCGCGCATCAATGGAACTTTCTGTCGTCCAACCTGGGGTCCATAATGGATATTCCAGACCAGGAAAGGTACGATCTTATATTGATAGCCGATCGTACTTTGTCCAATCCAACCTACCAGGACCGCTATGCCGAGGGCTGTCAGTAGAAATGGTTTTCCCCAGCCCAGGAAAAGTGCCAGGATACTGAAGAAGAAGGCGAGCACTCCATACGTAACTGCACAGATACTATGAAATTGGGTTACATCCAGTATTTTTCGCTGGCGTACTTTGAACATACGACTGAAATCATAGGCAAAAAGGCCAAATGTGCAAATGAGTAGCAATCCACCACAGAGCAGTAACGGAAGCCAGAAAAAGATGGCCCAGGTTGCGAGCATGATGATGCTTGTATGTAAACCAATAAAGATATATTTTCCTACGTGCTCAGTATGAGCATGTGCCAGCGCAAACATGCGCACCAGTTGATAAGAGACGCCAATGAGGGTGCAACTCAACCAGCCAAGCACGCCAAGCGTAATATGGATCAGGAACACTGATGAGGCACTGGCTCCTAAAAACCAGAACTCGCGATTAAGAGCGGCTGTGAGACCCAGGCAGACAACAATAGATAGATAGAGTAAGGATGCAATCAAGAAACGCATTGTGATCGGATGCGTTGTAGCTTGTTTCAACGTAATCGCCAGGACAAGTACATAATGGATAACTGCCGTCACGATACAGATACCACCAATAATCAATAGCCAGGCCTGTCCCCACCAGAAACCTGAGAGGAGCAGAATAACCCCACAGAGATACAGTGGATATTGCAAGTGGATGAAGCGTGTAGCGCGTAAAGGCGCAACAATAATCACAGGTATGAGTTGAAAGGTGGCTCCCATGATTGTCATGGTGAGCCATCCTAATGTCGCAGTATGCACCAATGTTAAAACATGTGGGTACCCTGGTGAGAGCAACGCTTCCGGTAGCACCCATGGGGCCATAATGCCCCATACCATTGCAAACACCAGCCCTGTCAATAGATATGGAAGCGGCACACTGAGTGGAACGCCACGCGTTCCACCCATCCCCGCCTTTCCAGTTATCCCAATCTTTACCGAAGCTGGCTGACCACTCATTGAAGAAGTATTTTTCTGCTTCTGGCCAGGCCGTACATTATCCATACGCTCCTCATTTCTTTTCAGTGTACATGCTACTCATCAGGAATGCTTGAAAAAGCGCACAACCCATTCTGTTGGTGACACTTCTTCGGTTTCATGTGAGAAGGAACGTTGTGCCATGGCACTATAGAGTGGTACTGGCTCAAATGGCGCAATAATAAGTAATGTTTGATCTACCGCAATGGTCGAGGCTGCCTCCATAATGCTAATAAATGGCTCTTCGCCACGTTCTAATTGCGGCCGTACATCCAGTACCGTCTGAGCATCGATTTTCCACTGGTCTACATGTGAAATCATTGTTTCTTTCCTCTCTGCTCGTTGAAAAAGATCCATTGCACAGAGGGATGGCCCGTCACTCCCATAAATCATGAAACCTGGAGAGGGCTTATGTTTGATTAAGGAGCCCACCATATGTGCAATGGGTTGATAGTGGATAGGATACACAAAAAAGTACCGTGATAGCCGTGACAAAAGTCTCATCTTACTCTTGCCTTAAAGAAAAATAGCCTTTCACAGATCTGTTTCAGGGCGGGAGAAGAGATTGCAACTTTGATCACATTCATTGCCTGAGAAGTAAGGCATAGTTATAGCCAGCGAGCGTTGTTCCTGATTTTTCCTACCCAACGCTTTCAAGATTATAACTAACTATCTGGCACTCTTTGCCATTGGAGAAAATAACATGAAAAAGATATTCTTCCCGCTCATTTTAAGTATTGTGATGCTTTTCAGTGCCGCATGTGCTACTGGTGCTTCGAACAGTGGTCCGGCAACCATACATCTGACTGACCAAAATTTTGCGCAAGCATCAATAACGGTCAATAAAGGAAGTAGCCTGACCGTAATTGATGATACCGCTACTCCCCATACCATATCTAATGGAAGTTGGAGTGGTGCAGATGCCAAACCAGCTCAAGAGAAAGGGGCTCCCACAGTCAGTGGTTTACAATTCAATGGTCACGACACACAATCTATTGGTCCATTTGCAACCGCTGGTACCTATCACCTGTATTGCAGCATTCACCAGGGGATGAACCTGACCGTTATTGTTCAATAAATAGTGTGTCGCAAGGTGGGGATGGGCCTGAGTATGTCAGTCCTACGAACAAGGAACTGCAAGACGCACGCGAGGTAACCTTGTTGTGTGCGTAAAAGACGAAGGTTGTAAAAAGGAGGAATGTGGCAATACAACTAATGGAGTATATCCTTTCATTATCCCTAATCAACCTTTTGGGTCATGACTTCCTGCTCATACGATCCTACACTAGAAGCAAGCCCCGTAACGTTTTCGGGACCCTCATGGAGAGATGGAAAGGGCTGGCACGGAGGACAAAGTGTCCTTGTGTTGCTTATAGCGTTTGCTTGTTTCGATACATAAGGAGTTTTCTATGTCAGATCATCTGGATGCACCTGATTTAAAATCACCAAATATGGATGCTCGCATCGACATTTGTGATATCTATGCCTTTCAGAAGCCAGAGGATGCTAACAGGTCTGTTCTGGTATTTAATGTTAATCCTGTTGCGCCAACATTTGCTGATTCATTTGCCGATGAAGCAGTGTATGAGTTGAAAATAGACACAGATGGAGATGCCATCGCTGATATCGCGTATCGATTTACATTCTCGCCCAAAAAAGAGGGAATACAAACCGCGACGGTGCGGCGTGTCAGTGGAGAGCAAGCCAGGGGTCAGGGTACAGAAGGGGATATCCTCTTCACGGATATCCCGGTAGCCTTTGGAGAAGAGATATCTATTGCAGATGCGGGCGACTATCGCTTTTTTGTCGGCATTCGTAGTGATCCTTTCTTCTTTGATCTTGAAGGTTTCAAAAACGGCATGCAATTTACTGGAGCCGATACCTTTTTGGACAAGAATGTCTTCAGTATGGTGTTGGAACTTCCAAATAGTGAACTGGGAAATAATCCCAAGGTGGGCATCTGGGGACGCGTGTTGATTCCCAAAGATGGAAATCCTTTTTTCCAGATTGACCGTATGGGCCGCCCCTTTGTCAATGTCGCGTTTACCCAGGGCGAAGATAAAAACACCTTTAATCGTATTGAGCCAACCCGTGATCGAGAGATCTTTACTGAGAAATTTGTTGATCTTTTTGTCTCGTCTGGCCGTAGTGCCGAGGATGCCAAACAAACAGCCTACTCGCTGCTTCCAGACATCCTGGACTATGATTATGCGCGTCCTGCCGGTTATCGTAACGGAAGATTGCTGACGGATGACATCATTGATATCCAACTGGCAGTCTTAACCAATGGAGCGGTGACTGAAGATAAGGTAGGGCCGCATCAGGATCTATTAAGCTCATTTCCCTATGTTGGCCCTCCACATCTTACCGTCTAATCCTGATCGCGTGACCATGGTAGAAACATTGCTTGGATACCTGATCGGTACAATCAGGTATCCGGGCGGATTGATGAAGAAGGCGGCAGGTGGGGAAGAAGAAGTTTCTGAAAGAAATGGTAATGAGTACGATAAGAAAAACAAAGCGAAAACGTGTGCTCAATGGATTGCCACGGCGTCGTTTTCTCGCAGGCGCCGCTATCCTTGATGTTCTAAGTACCGGGGTAACCATTGCTCAGATGATGTTTCTGAGCCAGATCGTTGCGGCTGTTTTTCTCTTGCATAAAGATTTCGCGTTGGTTTTTCCCCAACTGCTGCTTTTATTAGGCACGATTATCCTGCATGCAGGCTGTGTCTGGGGGCGTGACGTGAGTGTACAGTATGGCGCCATTCGCTGGAAAAACGCTGTACGTCAGCGCCTCTTTGCACATGTGCTCCAATTAGGACCTTCTTATAGCAAGAATGAAGCGACAGGAGAATTAGTAACCGTCCTCTACGAAGGCATTGAGCGCCTGGATGCGTATATCGGTCAATATCTGCCTCAATTGACGACAAGTATCCTGGTCCCATTCCTGATTGCCATTTTTGTGTTCCCGCTTGATTGGATAAGCGGAGTCCTTTTCCTGCTGACGCTCCCAATTATCCCGCTTCTGATGATACTGATTGGCAGTTTCGCAGAGCAGCGTACCCGTCAGCAATGGCAGGCCCTCTCGCGTCTGAGTGCAACATTATTGGACGCTATTCAAGGTCTGGGCACGTTGAAATTATTTGGACAGAGTACGTCTGCAAGTAAGCAGATTGCCTTTGTGAGTGACTCGTTTCGGAAAAAGACGCTCAACATGTTGGGAGTGGCTTTTTTGTCTGGCGCGGTATTGGAGTTCATGGTTGCGGCCGCCATTGGTCTGATTGCGGTGACACTGGGTGTGCGCCTGGTGAATGGAGGAATCAGTTTTAGCAATGTATTCCTGATTTTGTTACTGGCACCAGAATTCTACCGTCCTTTGCGGGAATTAGGGGTGCAGCATCATGCAGGGATGGAAGGAAAAGTCGCGATGAAGCGTATCAACGAGATTTTAGCCATACCGTTACCAATGGATCGTAAGACATTCTCACCCTTCGTCCTTAGCGCTCCACTGACCATTACCTTCTCGGATATTGCCTATACCTATCCTACAAGTGAACAGCCAGTATTAGATCGAATAAATCTGACGCTCTCACCAGGAACCTGTACAGCACTGATTGGACGAAGTGGGGAAGGCAAAAGTACCCTGGTTCATCTGCTGATGCGCTTCATAAAGGAACAGAGTGGACAGATATCTGTTAATGGATGTGCTCTCTCTGATCTGCCTGTGGAAATGTGGCGCAACTCCATTGCCCTTGTTCCACAGCGCCCTTCCTTGTTTGCTGGCAGTGTCCTTGATAATCTTCGGCTGGCGCGACCCGATGCAAGTGAAGCAGAGATTCTGCGGGCCTGCGAGCAGGCAGGTGCAGCCGCATTCATCGAGCAACTTCCACAAGGCTATGCGACCTGGCTTGGAGAGCGTGGTGCACGCTTAAGCGCTGGACAGATTCAGCGTCTGGCGATTGCACGAGCATTCTTAAAAGATGCGCCACTATTGATCATGGACGAATCAACCTCCAGCCTTGATCCTGAAAGCGAGACACATATCCGGCAGGCTCTGGAGCGTCTGACGCACAACCGCACCGTTTTAGTTATAGCTCATCGACAAAATACGATCGCCTGTGCGCAACGGGTTATCTCTCTGGAGGCGGGTACCTTGATTGAAAGAGAGACGGCTGAGCGCATGGTTTTGCCGCCGTATAAAGTGACGCCACACGTGTCCGATAGAGCGCAAAGGATAGAGGTGTCCTCGTGAAAACAGTGCGTCGTTTACTGACATTCCTGCTGGCTTTCCGCTGGTTGATCATCCTGGCTATACTGCTGGGTTGTATCATGGTGGTAAGTAATATGCTTCTCCTCGGTATGGCGGCGTACCTTATTGCCGAGGCTGCTCTCATGCCTTTAATGGTCATGCTGGTGCTCCCCAGTGCTATTGTACGGTTGATGAGCCTTTCTCGTTCAGCCTCGCGCTATGGTGAGCGCTTGCTCTCGCATAATGTGACATTTCGCTTGCTTGCTCGCCTGAGAGCAGACGTATACAGCCGCCTTGAACCACTTGCGCCTGCCCATGTGTTGACCTATGGGAGTAGTGATATCCTGACGCGTTTGAGCGCAGACATTGAAGAATTACAAAATCTGTACTTGCGGGCCGTTGCACCAATACTCGTTGCATTGATCATCAGCCTGCTCACATTTTATGCGTTTGCCATCTTCAGTCCCTTGTTGGCTTGGGTAGCATTTGCCTTTCTCATGGTGACCGGCCTGGGTATTCCTCTCCTCGTAGGTCTATTGACTCGTACTATTGGGAAACGCCAGCTGGCTCTACGGGCTGAGCTGAGAACGTTGATAGTCGACGATATCCAGGGTGTGCAGGATATCCTGGCTTACGGACAGGCTGGCAGACAACAAGACAGACTTGCGGAGCTAGATGCTCAGCTGGCCTCTCTACAGCGTCGTATGGCGCTTATTGCCGGTTTACGTCAGGCACTTACTACCCTGATGTCAAAGGTCGCGCTATGGAGCCTGCTCGCGCTGGCTATTCCACTTGTAACGACTAAAGCAATCAATGGCGTTTATCTTGGCTGTCTGGCGCTGCTCATCCTGGCCAGTTTTGAAGCCATTCAACCCCTCGGCCAGGCATTTCAGTCTCTGGGCCATTCGCTGGCGGCTGGCAAACGCCTGTTTGAACTGGTAGATGCTCAGCCCACAATCACTGCACCTGCTGAGCCTCTGCCAGCACCTGAGGGACGCCTGTTGAGCTTTGAGCATGTCTCGTTTGCCTACGGACCCGGTGAAGCAGAGATCCTGCATGATATCACTCTCAGCATCGCATCAGGTCAACGTATCGCCCTGGTTGGTCCTAGCGGCACTGGCAAGAGCACTCTGGCTCGTCTGGCCCTGCGTTTCTGGGATCCAACAGAAGGCACCGTACGCATAGATGGGCAGGATATGCGCCAGTATCAGCCAGAGGATATACGGGCCTGCATCAGTATGGTTGATCAGGATACCTATCTCTTCAACGATACTGTGCGCGGCAATATTTTGCTCGGGAATCCCAACGCCAGCAGCCAGGAGATTGAGCAGGCGCTTGAAACTGCGCAACTGGGCACATTTGTGCGTCAATTGCCGCAGGGATTGGATACATGGGTAGGTGAGCAAGGGCTCCGTCTCTCAGGGGGTGAGCGCCAGCGCGTCGCCATTGCCCGCGCCTTACTCAAAAATGCGCCACTACTCATTCTTGATGAGGTGACCGCAAACCTTGATTCGCAGACAGAGCAAGAACTCCTTCAAGCGCTGACAAGGTTGATGGGTGGGCGTACGACTCTCATGATGACGCATCGCCTCATAAACATGGAAGAGATGGACGAGATTATTGTGCTTGATCAGGGACGGATTCGAGAGCGGGGCACCCACACGCACCTGTTGATGCAGGATGGCCTGTATCGCAGGCTTTTTGACATACAAAACGGCATGCTCACGTTTGGGTGAGTGGCCGATAAGCATATGGGGAGAAGATACGTATATGGATACATCGACGATTCTTTCGCGCTTACAATTTGGATTTACGCTTTCTTATCACTATTTGTTCCCCCAGTTCACGATGGGTCTGGCACTCTTATTAGTGATTCTGAAAGTGCTCTATCTCTGGCGCAAGGATGAACGCTTCAATATCAGTGTCCACTTTTGGGGGAAAATATTCGCCGTGACGTTTGTGGTTGGTGTCGTTACCGGCATACCCATGGAATTTCAATTCGGGACCAACTGGGCACGTTTCTCTGCCTATGCGGGCGACATTATTGCGCAGACGTTAGCGATGGAAGGTGCATTCGCCTTTTTTCTTGAATCGGCCTTCCTGGGCCTTTTTCTCTTTGGCGAGCGCGCCTTTGGACAGAAAATCCATCTTTTCTCGACCGTGATGGTCTGGCTTGGGACCTGGGCTTCGGGCGGCTTTATTATCGCATCTAATGCCTGGATGCAACATCCCGTTGGCTATACCATTGCAGGGAACAAGTTAGAGATCTCCAACTACTGGGCGGTATTGTTTAATTCCTGGATCCTACCACAATACACCCACACAATGAGTGCAGCCGTCGTCACTGGCTCTTTTGTGATGGCCGGGGTTGGGGCCTACTACTTGCTGTCACATAAACACCTGGAGTATGGGCGCATTTTTGTCACACTTGGCATTGTAATGGGACTACTGGCAAGCATCTTTCAGCTCTTCCCCAGTGGTGATGCCGAAGGGCGGCAGGTCGCCCTCTCTCAACCATCCAAGCTTGCCGCGATGGAAGGGCTTTTCAAGACGAGTCAGGGGGCTGAATTGGTGATTATCGGCCAGCCCAATGTGTCTACCGGGCAACTTGATAATGCCATCGTCGTGCCATATGCCCTCAGTTTTCTGAGCTATCATCGCTGGACTGCTGAAGTAAAAGGGGTGAATGATTTTCCAGCCGATCAACGTCCAGATTCCATCGAACTACTCTATTATAGTTATCGCGTGATGGTCGGACTCGGCACATTTTTTGTTGCTATCATGGGATTGGCAGTGTTGCTGCGTTTCTGGGGAAAGCGTCTCTACACTATGCGCTGGGCTCTCTGGCTGTTGCTGCTGGCCACGCCTTTTCCCTTTATCGCGACCACCGCTGGTTGGTTTACGACAGAATTAGGACGTCAGCCCTGGATTGTGTATGGACTTCTGCATACAGCTCAGGGATCTTCAGCGACCGTTTCTGCTGGAAATGTGCTTTTTACCCTCATTGGCTTCATGGGAATTTATCTGTTTCTCGGCTTGCTCTACGTCCTCCTGGTGGTTTCCCAGATGATACGTGGCCCTGAGATAAACAAAATACAAGGATTGCCAGAACATGAGGAAACTGAAGGCTTGCTTGGCTCCATGACCAAAGTACAGGGAGGAAACTAATGCAAACATTATGGTTTATTCTTGTTGGTGGGATGTTGACCGCCTATGTTGTCATGGATGGCTTTGATTTGGGGGCAGGCATCATACACCTCTTCGCAGGACGAAGTGATACTGATCGCCGCCTGATCATAGGAGCCATTGGTCCAGTCTGGGATGGGAATGAGGTCTGGTTAATTGCCGCTGGTGGCACCTTGTTCTTTTCATTTCCCCTGCTCTATGCATCGAGTTTCAGCGGTTTTTATCTGCCCCTCATGATCGTGTTGTGGTTACTGATGCTGCGTGGGATCGCCATCGAATTACGCTCACACTTTCCCAATCCCGTCTGGACCTCTTTTTGGGATGGCCTTTTCTTTATTGGAAGTACACTCCTGACCATTTTCTATGGAGCAGCCATGGCAAATGTGTTGCGCGGCGTGCCTCTAGATGGGAATGGCTACTTCTTTGAGGCCCTGTGGACGGACTTTAATCCTTTCAGTGCACACCCGGGTATCCTGGATTGGTATACCATTTTGATTGGTCTGCTGGCACTGACGATACTGACTGCGCATGGAGCAACCTATATTGCGGTAAAAGTTCCCGATCCATTGAGCACCCGGTCACGGAAAGTCGCCCTCCTGTTTGTCATCCTCTCTTTTGTGCTTGCAATCCCTGGCACGATTGCTACATGGGCAGTACAGCCGCAAATCAGCCGCAATTACTTCGCGCATCCCTGGGGCTTTATCTTTCCCCTTCTCGCGCTTGGTGCGCTTGTCGCTATGGGATACTTTAATCTCACGCGACGTGACCTCCTCTCCTTCTTCAGTTCCTGCGCTTTCATCATTGGCCTGCTGAGTAGCGCCGCCTTTGGTATTTATCCATTAATGCTCCCGGCAGTGAATACAGAGCATAGTCTGACGATCCACAATGCCTCCGCTTCTGCTTACGGCCAGACTGTCGGACTGGTCTGGTGGATTTTTGGGATGGTGCTGGCCATCATCTACTTCGTCGTAACCTATCGCCTTTTCTGGGGGAAAGTGAGTATCGCAAATCGTGCCAGAGAATGAGTGCCTGTCTGGTGTACACAGCCGTGTAGATGTACCCTCATCTCGACGAACCTGCATGGTCACCAAAATTTGCTATGAGCTATACAAATTCGGTTTAACACGCGAATTTGTATAGTGTTCTGTTAGGATACAGCAGGAATAAGTTTGGCTACGTAGCTTGCTGTGTTCCAAAGAGCGTGTTTCATCGTACTTGTTTCGCTCAAAGGGATGGGTGTGTCATCAATTTCTAGCAACTCTATGGCGAGTCCGGTGCCTTTTACTAACAAGGTGAGGTCAACAGGCGTGTAACAACGGACCGTCTGGGCAATGATCTGGCTCTGATCGTTGGTTGGCCACCATTGGTCAATAAAACGACAACCAATTGGATCAAAATCATACCTCTGTGTGAGCCCAGGCTCATTGTCTGTTTCCACTTTTCCTGCTTGCTGTGCCCACCACCAGGGGCTGAAAATATCCATGAGGACACATCCGCCAGGGGCTAGCCAGGCGTCCGCAATACGCTGGAGCAAGCGACGTTGATCCTCATCGTCTCCCATACCAAAGCTGTCCCAATGGCAGACAAGATCAAATTTCTCTGCCATATTGACTTCGTAATAGTCCGCCTCCAGGATCGTGAGTGATCCCGCGCGTGGTTCCTCCGCAAGTGCTTTGGCATAGGTGGTGCGAAGCGAACTGAGCTCGATGGCGACAACTGTATGCCCAAGATCTGCCATTGCTGCGGCCGTCCCCCCAGCTCCTGCGCCTAGTTCCAAAATACGTTTCGGACCTGTGCCACAAAACTTTTCGATAGAGGCTGCCCGTGTTCGATGATGATCAAGAACACCTGAAGGGCCAAACCACTCGCTTTTTTTTGTGTAAAATGGCTTTATCCAATCCATAAAATTCTCCTGTCCATAAAATTCTCTTGCATGATTTTTGACGCTACCACTTTTTCTTTGCCGCCTGATTCATAATAAGGCTTTAAGATCGATTTGTCCTATCAAATTACGTTCTTGCTCATTGTACGCTGTTGTGCTTTAAGGAAGCAAGTAATTTTTTCATTCTTTAAGAGTACGGAGGCCCGGCATGACGCTCTCCGTGAACTATCCTCATAAACATCCGTCTCCATCCTTGCGCGCCCCTATACGTAGATTGCATGAGCGGGCGATGATCCAGTCAGCTCTACTCGAGTGAAGCGGTACTTTTCCATCAAAAAATTTGATATTCGTTATCAAAAACTATGGCTACCACTGATGGGAACGTCTATGGTAGAGTACAAATGCACCACGCAGTGCGTCTTCGTCCAACTCTGAGAACAGTATAATAAGGAGTGTATCGCTATGGGTTCAAGTACTTCTCATTTTTCGTTAGTTCTGGAGACGCCTCCAGCCAGTCCCGATGAGGCCCGACGCCACTTTCTCGCTAAACTCTCTGTCGAGACGGATGCCTCGGATGTTATGCTGGATCTGCAACGGGGGCAGCACAGTTTTCTACTCATTGATGCGAGATCCGCGCAGGATTTTGATGAGTGTCATATTCCAGGAGCCATCAGCCTGCCCTATCGCAAAATTACAGCCGAGTCTACCGCCCATTTCTCCAAGGCGTTACCCATGGTGATCTATTGCTGGTCCCCCGCCTGCAATGCCGCGACAAAGGCTGCGGCCAGACTGAGTACGCTGGGTTTCCAGGTTAAAGAGATGCTTGGAGGCATTGAATACTGGCGGCGCGAAGGTGGGTTGGTGGAAGGGACACGTGGGGAGCAGGCTCCACTCATTCGGTAGCAGGCAGCACATGGTGTGCTTTTTCATCTGCTCTCTCTGCAGTCGCTGTTTTCTTGCTGGAGAGGCGCTTGATACATTGCTTGCATTTGATCTGACGCGTCATGAGCGCGTTTGACGGGACGAATTCCAATCACGTGATGGGGCTGAGGCTCACATAGAGCCGTTGCTCACCTTGCTAATGTGCCATACGTGCAAAGCGATAAAAAAGCGTTCAGGTGCACCTGGTGTTTCTCTTTAGCTGAGCGGCTCGGCGATTGCACGGCGCTGACGCCTGTATTGCCTTTGCCTCTTGGCACGGCTCCCGCATCCTTCCATACTGCACCACTGGCGACTGCCATTCTTACTGGTGTCAAGAAACAGCCAACCACATCCTTTGCTGCCCGGGCACTCCTTCACTTGATGAAGGTCTTGTGAGGTGAGCTGTTCCACCGCTGACTTTGCCACCAGCCACACCAGATGGCCGTACCAGTTTTCCTCGTCACCCCATACCCACGCGAATCCTGCTTGCGCTGGGACAATGCGGGCGTACATGAGTGCGGCGGCATAGGTTGTGCTCAGGTGAGCAAGATCGTCAGCTCCTGGTCTCATTCTACGGGCACTTGCAGAGAAGATGCGGTAGATCACTTCTCTTAGTGCAAGCGCCTGTTCATACCACATGCTGGCTTCTGTTGGGTGCTCTCTCGCATCCTCAAGGAGACGCCGGGCAAGCTCTTCTTGCAGCAGGCCGACATGGTGGCTCCATTTGAGCAAGTCAGCAGCGCTGTGTAAGCACTCATGAGGGTGAGTACTACTCCGTGCATCGATCGTATTGGCAAAGTCGAGACAGAGCCTGCCTCCGACGAGCCTGAGTTCCTCAACAGGGCTCTCACGTTTATCTATCATGTTGTCTTCACCAGATTGTCACCTTCAAAATGCTGTTGACAGGTAACAGTATAGACGCTACAATAGTGTCACCTGTGAACTGATTTTAACAGGTGACATGAAATATGGCAAGGATCACAGCATGAAGAGAAACGCATGCAGCCAGGCACACGACATCACAAGGAGGGAGATGCCATGACGCAACGATCACATACAAAACTTTGGGGCATCTGCTATGGGATCGGAGTCAACGTTCTGAGTGCGCTCACCTTCATCATTCCACAACGTTTAGCGAGCTTCACCTCGGTCCAACTCACGGTAGGACGTTACCTGTCATATGGACTGGTATCGCTCTGTATTTTTCTTCTGCTCGCTCGTCATCAGGTGAAGGGAAGTGATTACCGGACCTGGTTTACTGCCTTGCTCTTTGCTGCTACGGGGAATGTCGGCTATTATTTCTTCCTGGTCCTCGCCGTTCAGGACGTTGGAGCGTTAGTTACAGCACTCATCAATGGGACGTTACCGGTGACGGTCGCCTTGTATGGCAACTGGAAGCGGCGCGAATATCCCTTCTCCCGTCTGATTGTGCCCGTTATACTCATTTTTCTTGGACTGCTGATCATCAACCTCTATGCCTTGAGTGGTAGGCAGGCGCTACCAGAGACCTCCGTTGGACAACGCGTCTGTGGCATCCTCTTTGCTGGTATGGCGGTGGCGCTGTGGACCTGGTACGCCGTCGCCAATACACACTTTCTGCGCACCCATACGCACCTTTCATCAGCAACATGGTCGACCATGATTGGCGTGAGTACCTTGTTCCTGGTGATTCTTGCTCTGCCTCTGACACGAGGAAGTGGCGGTGTCCCTCTCGACCTCCAGACCTTGCTGTTGTCAGGAAGCCATCTGCTGCCATTTGTGGTGGGGTGTCTCATCCTCGGTATCGTTGTTTCCTGGGGAGGAACGTTGCTGTGGAATCGAGCCTTCGCGATGTTGCCCATCTCTCTGGCAGGGCAATTGATCGTGTTCGAGCCCATTACGGTGCTCGTCTACGTTGCGGTCGTTGATACGCAATTGCCCAGCTTCTTCGAGCTCCTGGGAGCGTCGTTGATTATCACCGGGATCATGTTTGGCATCCGTGCCGCTCGCCGGTCTTGAAAACTAGACTGTACCTTTCTTCTCATCTTTGTATGGGTGGACATACCGAAAGCTCGCTAAGGTTTTTGAGCTCCAGAAGAACGTGACGATCACAACCGTGACAGCAATGATTGCTCCAGTAATCGCTGGATCGTAGTAGGAACCATAATTGGGAAAGGAAAAATCACAGACATTGATCATCATATGAAAGAGAATGACTGCAAACATGCTTTTTTCAGTGTTGTTGTAGAGCCAAACCATCAGGATTCGTAATCCTATTGTAGCGAAACATTGCCCTGCTACCCATGCCCATTGGTGGTGCTCTTGCCTAAACCCCACAATATGCCAGATCGCCCACACCAATCCCAAAATCAGGCCAGTTTTGAGTGCGCTCCACCGATCTTGCATGGGATCAATGGCATATCCCGTCCAGCCTACCTCTTCGCCTACCGCAGCGAGAAAGAAGACCACAAAAAAGATTGGCATCGTTAGCCAGGGAATGAACGGATCTTCGGGGAGTGGTTGCCCCAGCAGGCGCATGAGCCCATACGATAGTAAATAAAGAAGAGGGAGCAGGAAAATGATGGGAACATACCAGATCTTGTACGTGATTCTCCTCTGATCGAAAACTCTCTTCAAGAGTCTGACTACGCCCCCCATTTTCTCTTCTCTGTACACGAGGATCAATGTTGCGATGAGTGGACAAACAACCTGAAGCGCACTCACGGAAAGATTGATTGGAGGTATGGGCATGAGCAGAGTGCCCAGTAGCCAGAAAGGGAGAGCAAGAGCAAACACTAAGACAAAGAAGGGAAGCAGTGACTTTTCCAATGACGCGTTGGTATTCACAATGTGTCTTCCCCTATCCGTTGATTTCCCGCACCGTAACAACAAAGTTGTATTTCTTTCGTCTCTTACGAAGTATACCTGAGACAAGCTAGAAATGCGACCATTTTCAGGCATTTCTAGCTTGTCTCAGATAGAGAGGTTATCAGGCCTCCCAAGCTGTGCTTTGAAGCGATGTAACGACCCTATGAGGAGGATTGGCGAAGGTGGCGGCATAGCGGAGCTGCTGCTAGCGCTCCAACTCGATCCAGCTCATGTTGCCAGAGGGAGCCTCAGGCTTTTTCACCACCACTTTGTGGCTGGCGACCACCGCGACTTTGCCCTCCATGGCGCCGCGTCGCTGCTGATTGGGTACCCAGCCACCATCGAGGCCAATAATGATTCTCTCGGCTGAGCGTCGTTCCCGTTCGGCCTGCTGCCCAGCCGTGGAAACTGGCGCCTGCTGGTCTTGCTCTTGCTCTTTGGCAACCGTGTGCCCACGCGCATTGTTCAACAACCGAATCTCTTCCGCACTGATTTGAGCACCCGAGAGCCGAGCCAGTACCTGAGCCGCATTAGAGCTTGTGCCTGGTGCTCTTCTCTAGCCACGGGGATGGCAACGCTATGAGCTGTATACATCCTCCACAAACGAACTCACAGGTTAAATCCTGACGGATTTGCTATTGGAAGTCCGAGAGAGAAGTGTGTTCGGCTAGCGGGCCAAGCAGCTAAAAGAGCGAACACCAGGACAAAGAAGATGACCTTATACTGTTGGGATTGACACCTTAAAACCTATTCTTGTATGTCTCGAATGAGGGATACATATAGATATGCGTGTTTCCGATCATCATCTCTTGTTGAGCAAACAGAGAGCTAGAGAACGCTAAAGGCGTATCTCGAACCATTTTGTTATACAGTGATTGCATCGGGTTGGCGTCATCTGCCGCAAAAGCAGTTGCGTCAATGAGGCGCAATACTTGTGGCCAAGTGCCCCATGCGGCACGCGTATCGAACTCAGGACCATCAGAGAAATGCGCAAGATAGCGTCCAAGCACGAAGATGTAGACATTCTGCGCTTTGAGCCGCTTGACTTGCTTCGGGTCGAGACGGCCAAGCAGAGTATTGACGCCGTTGCGTTTCACCCATTCGGTAGAGGCAAGTACTTGCTTCCTCGCGCCATAGAAATAGTCGCGTTGTCGTGTACGTTCCTGCTGCGAGTACGCAAAAGGGTCTTGCGACTTGAGCTCAAACAGAGCTAACGCTCCTGTTTTCCGATCAAAAATGAGTGCATCTACATCTGTTGCAGGCATGCCTTTTGCTCCTCTCAACTCCACATGTCCAATGCTTTTCACGAAGCGTTTATCTGGAAAGAGGGCGTACACATCCTGGCGAAAGATTTCTTCGCGCAAATGTGAAGCCGTGTGATACTCATAAGAGTATTTTCGCTTCAATTCGCGTTTGAGAAAGAAGAGGGGCTCAGTAAACAATCCTGCCAGCGACCATGCACGCTGCTGGGCCCCGAGGCGGAGCAATGGAGGCGCGGGAACGTCAGCTGTTGAACAGTGGTACGAGACGTTTTCAGCATCAAGCGTATATGCATCCAATGCGAGACGCACCGTGCCTCTATCCATGGTAAGGGCTGTAGCAAGCGCCTCTATCAGCAAGGTATCATTATGGGGCCTTGCTAAGTATGCTTTAAGAGAAAGAGAAGGGTGATGTGCAAGCAAGGTTTTGCATATATCGCTATATTTCAAAGCATATGCTATGAGCATACCAAGTACCTCCCGATACTCAGCGAATGTGCTACCACCAATCGAGACAGAGGGTGGATATTCGTCGTAACAAACCATCATCTTGACAGAGAGCACGCCGAGACGTCGGTAATAGTCATCTAATGTTCGCGTTGTCTTATAGACACTCGCTATCTGTTCATCCCATTGCTCCACGAAGATCTCTAATTGCTGTTGTATCTGCCCCTTTGCCTCGTGAAGGGTCTGTATTTCGGAATCATAGAGGCGTGCCAGCAGGCCAGTCCACCACCTCAAATCCGCCCGTTCGCGCCACTCAGTAGGCACTTTCTTACCAGCAACCCAGACATGGAAGTTGGCATCTTTGCCTTGCTGCATACGGAGAAAACCAGCTTTACAGTACTCTAGAATGCGTTCGCCTTTAGCAAGGCTGTCACATGCTTGCAGCAGAGAATCGGCCCATGTATCAAGAGTGTTGTCAATGTTACTTACTGAGGTGGGTAAAGCAGAGGCAGAGAAGCAAAGGGAGAGTGCTTTTTGCCAACCATGTGTATAGTAAGATGTCTCGTATAGCTCGCTGGGCTGAGCCTCAAGGAAATGCCAATCGTGAGCGCGTGTAAGGGCAAGGAGACTCTTTTGTCTATCAGAGGGAAATCTGTCTTGTAGAGACGCGTGTTGGTCGTTGAGCAGTTGCTGTAACTGCTCTTGTTTGGGAGATGAATTCATCTTCGCTCCTTCTTTGTGCTAGGAAGAGGAAACAACCAGGACTAACCGATGGCCGACTGGCTATCGATACATGAAATGACATGAATGTGTTTATCCTTAGTGGTTTCCTAGCACACTGGCGAAGACATAGATCTGATTCTCCTTCTATGGTTTAATAATTGAAATATATCATAAAAGGTTGATTGAGGCAAATTTACAGATATTGCCCCAGGGCTTTTTAATTTTCCTTTTCCTGGCGCCTACGGCGCCGGAGTCTCGTGTGGTGTGTGTTCTGTGGGCGGCTGCGGCCGCCCACAGAACACACACCACACGAGAAATACTCTGTATATGATTTGCCTGACGTTACTCCCGACTGAAAATTAAAAAGCCCTGATATTGCCCGGATCGTAGCAGTCAAAGAGCCGTTGTTTCTGGAGTCCTTCGCTTTAAACAGTAACGATACAACATAAGCCCTCCTTGGGTGAGCTGACGCTCCTGGTGACAAGAGGGATAATTCTAGTTGGGGTGATGTGAGCGTTGCCTATGCTCTCGAAAGTAGTGGCGTATTGGGCAAAAAAAGAGAGCCTTCAAAGAGGGCTCTCAAAAAATTTATATAACGATTATACCTGAGTGGTACGCAAAAGTCAAGGGTTGTTGCAGTAGACATAAAATTTACACCTTGACACATGTATAAAATTGGTTTATACTTCAACCATTAAAGACAAGGAGTGAGGCATGAAGCATCAACTTAATCTTGGTGTACGGACATGGTTGCACCTTAACCGTGTCAGGTTTAAGGTTGAAAAACACCTTGCAAAGCACCTGGATTGCTATGACCTTACACCTGCACAATTTGGAGTGCTGGCCCATCTTCAGGCATATCCTGACATCTCACAGCAAAGGTTGGCGAACCTGCTATTTGTGACGAAAGGAAATATCGTTGGACTGCTCAACCGTTTGGAGCAACGCGATTTAGTACAGAGACGCCCTGATCCTGAGGATGGTCGCACACATGTGGTCTCTTTGACAGAACGCGGCAGGGCACTGGCTGCGCAGGTGGTCCCAGAACAAGAAAAGTTAGTGGTTAAGTATATGGCGTTCGCCACGCTTGAAAATCAACGTGAGCTCCATCAGTTGTTACTCACCCTTGACCGAAATCTTGGATCAGACTAAATTTTTTTGCCAAACTAGTTTACATTTAAACTAATTTTAACAAGAAAAGATTATCCGGTGCGAACGAAACAAACAAAAGCTGGAAGCAAAGAGAAGCATTCCCAGTAAAGTGTTTTTTGTTACTGATTGATAAAGGAGTTATATAGACATGGCTAAGTCTCAATTGGAGCCGAATACGGAATTTAGTTACCTCGCATCTCAGGAGCGCATAGCGAGAACCGCTGAGGCGCTCACTGCCAATGGCATACAGACCTTCGTGGTTGTGGATGCCGATGAGGCCCGCAAGAAGGTTTTCGAACTGATCCCTCAGGGTGCCGAAGTTTTCAACGCAACATCACAGACGATTGACCAGATTGGGGTCGCTGCTGAGATCGAGTCATCCGGTCGTTATGAGGTCGTGCGCAATCGTCTGGTCGAGTTTGATCAGGAGGGACAGGAGCGTGCCAAACGTCAGCTGGGCGCCGCCCCTGATGTACTTGTCGCCAGTGTCCATGCAATCACAGAACAGGGCCAATTGCTGATTGCTTCAATGAGCGGGAGCCAGCTGGGAGCCGGGGTGTCTGGTGCGGCAAAGGTTATCTATGTGGTCGGTGTTCAGAAACTGGTGGCAAACCTTAATGACGGGTTCCGCCGTCTTTATGAATACACTCTGCCACTTGAAGATGAGAGGGCTCTCAATGCCTATGGTGTCAATAGCGCGGTGAACAAACTGCTGATCATCAATCGGGAAATTTTCCCTGGGCGCATCTCTGTCGTTCTGGTCAATGAGAACCTTGGCTTCTAAATCTACATTCATAGTCCTGTCGAGCAGTTATAGATATAACCGCTTGACAGGTTGTATATACGATATAATGAAGGTATGTATAAATGACAAATATCGCTCTGCCGCATGAGCGGCTGCCACGGATCGCAGTGCTCGGAGCAGGCCATGTCGGCCCGATCATCGCACGGATCGCGGTAGAGGCGGGCTACAACGTGTCGATCGCAACGTCAGGTGCCCCTTCAGAGATCGTGCTACTCACGCAGGTGCTGGCACCAGGAGCCGAACCACGATGGGCCACAGAAGCTGTCGCAGAGGCAGACATTGTTGTGCTAGCAATTCAGCTTCACAAGTTCGCGAAGCTGGACCCCTCCCTGCTAGCTGGCAAGCTCGTTATCGATGTGATGAACTACTGGCCGCCAGTCGATGGCGTTCAGGAGCTGTTTGAGGATCACCGCTTCAGCAGCAGCGAGATCGTTCAGCGCCGGTTAGTGAACGCGACGGTGGTAAAGACATTGAATCACCTTGGCTATCATCAGATCGAAGAAGAACGTTGGCCAGCAGGCTCACCGGAGCGTCGTGCACTCGGAGTGGCTGGCGACGATCCCCGCGCGGTAGACGCGGTGGCTGCATTCATCACACGAATCGGCTACGACGCGG
Source organism: Dictyobacter alpinus (assembly GCF_003967575.1). Classification (NCBI taxonomy): domain Bacteria; kingdom Bacillati; phylum Chloroflexota; class Ktedonobacteria; order Ktedonobacterales; family Dictyobacteraceae; genus Dictyobacter; species Dictyobacter alpinus. Next base: position 738,392 of record NZ_BIFT01000002.1, on the reverse strand, counting down.
TGCGCTTCGATCGTCTGAGCGCGGGCCGCCTGCTCGAACCTGGCGGGCCAGTCTTCGGGCTACCTTTGCGCCGAACCGAGTTTGAGCAGGCTGTACGCACCAAGGCAGTGTAGGCCAGCATCATATCACTCAGATCCATACTATTAGCTATATGAAGGACACACAGACATGCCAGAAACGCCATCCAGCACGAAACCCGTACAGTTTCCATTTACCTTTGGCCTCGACACCTTCGGTGATTTCATAAATGATGAGGAGGGCCACACACTCTCGCACGCTCAGATTATCCGACACCTCGTCGAACATGGGGTTCTTGCCGACCAGATCGGCCTGGATTTCTTCGGAATTGGCGAACATCACACCGATGACTTTCCGCTATCGGCTGGCGATGTAGTGCTCGCCGCGATTGCATCCCTCACCTCCCATATTCATCTCGGCTCGGCCGTCACGGTACTGAGCTCGGATGATCCGGTCCGCGTCTTTCAGCGCTACTCCACACTCAATGCCGTCTCTAATGGGCGAGCGGAGGTTATCCTTGGACGAGGCTCTAGTATCGACTCGTTTCCCCTCTTCGGCTATGACCTTTCCGACTACGAAGAGCTCTTCGAGGAGAAGGCCAGCCTCTTCGCGGAGATCATCAAGGGTGGGCCTGTCACCTGGAAGGGCAAGACGCGTGCGCCACTCTATAACCAGGATATAGTGCCACATACAGAATCTGGACCATTTCCAGTGTGGGTCGGTGTCGGCGGTAGCCCGCAATCAGTCATCCGTGCCGCGCACCTTGGCTTTCGGCTGATGCTCGCGATTATCGGCGGATCTTCATCGCGTTTCGTGCCTTTCTCACGGCTGTATTTGCAGGCACTGGAACGTTTCGGGCGCCCTGCCTTACCGATTGGTGTGCACTCTCCAGGTCATGTCGCCGCGACCGACGAGCAGGCCCACGAAGAGTTCTGGCCACATTACCGGGAGGTCATGGCCAGATACAGCAAGATTCGCGGCTTCGCCGTCCCAACCAAAGAATCCTTTCTATATGAGACTGGTCCAGGAGGAGCGCTCTATGTGGGCTCACCCGAGACCGTCGCCCAGAAAATCGCGAAAAATCTTTCTGCTCTTGGAGCGAGCCACTTCGATCTGAAATACGGCATGGGAGGTCTCACACAACGAGTCCTCATGACCAATATTGAGCTTTACGGCACACAGGTGGTCCCTCGCGTACGCGAACTGCTGGCACAAGCGCAGGATAACCGTTCTCATTGAAGGGATAGCCAGGATCTTCCAACAGGGAGATAACCATTCTCTCAAGAGAAACACAGATGTACTTGAACCTGTGTAACAAGTGGCCACTAAGGGCCACTTGTTACACAGATAATTGTGTGAGAGCGCGTACACTCCCTCATCTCTGAGCAAGCAGAAACTACAGTGGTAGGTCTGGCCTGGATGATGTGTATGATCATGATGCGATCTATGGAGAACAGCCTGTTAAAGGCAGACTGGAAACTACACCTTGCAGTGACGCTTCTTTTCTGGTATCTTAATTACATCAATACTATTTGTATCAATATATTTTGAACTAATTTGTAGCCTGGCAGTTGCGTGCTGCTTCCTACACATGTGTTCAATGGCACACGCTGTGTGCTACTACTACACTGATACATAAAGGAACAATGTAATGAAACAACGGGTCCTTATCCTGTGTACAGGAAATTCCGCACGTTCACAAATGGCTGAAGGCTGGCTCCGCAGCCTGGCTGGAGAACAGATGGATGTTAAGAGCGCAGGTACCGCGCCTTCTCAGGTCAATCCCCTGGCCATTCAAGCGATGGCTGAGCGCCAGATAGATATCAGCCATCAACGCTCCAAGCATCTCAACGAGTTTCTTGGTCAGCCTTTTGATTACGTGATCACCGTCTGCGACAATGCGGCCGAGCAGTGCCCTGTATTTCCTGGAAAAGCGACACGTATCCATTGGAGTTTCCCCGATCCGGCCGCAGTTCAGGGAACAGAGGAAGAACGTCTCGCCTCTTTCCGACAGGTTCGTGATGCCATCGAGCGCCAGTTTCGTGCCTGGATCGAAGATCCTGCTACCAGATTAGAGGTAGTCTGATGCTCCAGACATCTTTACCACGAAAAGCTGTCGCCGAATGCATAGGCACTTTTGCCCTTGTTACTGCAGGTTGCGGAGCTATCATGGTCGATACCCAGACCCATGCATTAACCCATGTTGGCGTCGCACTCACCTTCGGTTTGATTATTATGGTCATGATCGCTGCCACGGGTCATCTCTCGGGCGCGCATTTTAATCCAGCGGTCACGATTGCTTTTGCGCTCACGCGCCATTTTCCCTGGCGCCAGGTTCCGTTCTATATTCTGGCACAGGTCCTGGGCGCTGTACTCGGGGCAGTTATGCTTCGTGGATTCTTCGGCTCCATTGCAGCACTTGGAGCCACCATCCCATCAGGTAGCGTCTGGCAATCATTTGGGCTGGAAGTGTTGCTTTCGGCAGTCTTAATGATGGTTATTATCTCTGTAGCGACTGATACCAGAGCTGTTGGACAACTGGCAGCGCTGACGATTGGCGCTGCGGTCGCCCTGGATGCCATGTGGGGGGGCCCGATTAGTGGTGCCTCAATGAATCCTGCCCGCTCTCTAGGACCTGCATTGATTATGGGAGTCTGGCAAGACCAATGGGTCTATATTGTTGCCCCTATCATTGGGACATGCCTGAGTGCTACTCTCTATCAATGGTTACGAGCGACACCCAACATCAAAGCAATTGAGTCCCAAAAAAACCAGGCAGTCCTCTCGACGAGAGAGGAAAAGGTGCATCGTGATAGCAACAGTCTGCTGTCGCATAAGTCTTGCGAGTAAAAGGGAGAAAGACGAATATGAGCGCAACACTTTCGACAACACACGTCCCCGAATTCTTGAAACTATTGGCCCATGAGCTCCGCTGGAACATTGTGACAGTACTGGCGCAGAGCGATCGGAGCGTACACGAAATCATTCAAGCCTTACATGAACCCCAGAATGTCGTCTCGTACCATTTGCGGAAACTGAGGGAGCATCATCTGATTAAGGAACGGCGCAGCAGCGCTGATGAGCGCTCACTGTACTATAGCCTTGATCTTGAAGTGCTACGTACACTTTATCTGAACGCAGGCAACGTCTTACATCCAGCGATTGGGAGTCTGGAGGTGCCAGCGGATCCGCAGCAGTGGCCAATGTCCCAACGACCACTGCGCGTGCTATTCCTCTGTACCCACAATAGCGCACGTTCCGTACTGGCTGAAGCCCTCTTACGGCAGATGAGTAGTGGACGGGTCGAGGTCGCCAGTGCAGGCACAGAGCCAACCGGCATCCATCCTACGACCATGCAGGTGTTAGCGTCTCTGGATGTTGATCATACCCACCTCCGTTCCAAGCATATCGATGAATTGAGCAATCTGCATTTTGACTACGTGATTACGGTCTGTGATCGGGTGCGCGAGGCATGCCCCACCTGGCCGGCTGAGGCGGAGCTCATTCATTGGAGCTTTCCCGATCCCGTCCAGGAAGATGCATCAGAAGAGGAACGCTATCAGGCCCTTGAACACACAGCCACCCAACTCACTACCCGCATCCGCTACTTTTTAACACTTGTCGAGCGTCGCTATCGACACAAAACACTGACGGCGTAGAGAAAAGCCTGGCTGGAGTACCATTTCGCAACAGAAGTAAAGGCATAGACAGCCAGGGAAACAATGCAAGGATTGGACGTTGCTTTTCTACGTCAGCACCCCCAAAGATGCGTGAGCACCTCCATCAGGTAACGCAGTATCACGAAGCCAGTGGGCTTCCAACTTGGGATGAGCTACAATTGGAGCAACCTATTTATGCACGGAGGTTATTTTGAATCAAACAGCTCTTCTCAAACGAGGTTTACTGCTCGAATATCTGACCTTGGGATGGAACGTGGTCGGGGTCATTCTAATCATTCTAGCGGCATATGCCGCTCGTTCCGTCGCTCTGGCAGGCTTCGGTCTGGATTCACTTATTGAAATCTTTGCGTCTATGGTTGTCGTCTGGCAACTTACGGGCGTCAACCTTCAACGCGAACGCATCGCGCTTCGTCTCATCGGCATCGCTTTCATCCTGTTGGTGATCTATATTATAGCGCAGTTCCTCTACACGTTCTTTATCGGAACTCATCCGCTTACCTCGATTGGAGGAATTATCTGGATTGCCTCGACATTCATTGCCATGTTGCTGCTTGCCTTTGGCAAGCGCGTCACCGGACTGCAACTCAAGAATGAAGTCTTGCTCACCGAAGGACGGGTGACGCTGGTCGATGCCTACCTGGCTGGCGCTGTCCTGCTAGGGCTCCTGCTCAATGCTCTCTTTGGCTGGTGGTGGGCCGACCCGCTCGCTTCGCTCGTCATCGTCTACTATGGCATCAGAGAAGCTCTTCATGCGCTTCATGAGAGCGCTGCGATCAAGCAATAGAGCACGTGCGATCGCTCGGCTCGCTCCTTCTTGCGTGAAGCCTTAAGGTGAATTTATGGCTTTTTTTGACGCCTTCCTCATTTCCACTAAAGCCGGCGTTGGTGATGCAGACAAACGTGGTGTTATCTTTGCGTACGGTAAAGATCCACTCGACCAGATTCGAAGTGCCATAGCCAGGCCATTCAATGAGAATGCGCTTATCAGTTAAAGCCATAGTGGCATGGCAGTTTTTCTTTCTTATTCAAGAAACGTTTCAAGAGCATCTGCAGCGAAGAAAAAGCGAACTTTCTGTTTGCCTTCTGCACCCAGATGCTGGTAAAAGCTGATCGCGTGTGCGTTCCATAGCGGCGTTTGCCATTGCACATTGACACAGCCAAGTTGGAGCGCCAGACTGGCGATTTCCCTGATAAGCCGTCGCCCCAGCCCTGCGCCACGAACCTCTTCGCGCAAGTAGAGGCAATCCATATGCAAAAAGGCATCCGCATCCCAAGTGGAAAACTCTTCGGTAGCCGTGGCATATCCCATCAGGCGACCATGCTGTTCTACAACCCAGGCGTACAGACGTGGAGAAGCCGTGAAAAGCGCGCCAGCAAGGTGTATATCCTTATCTTGTGGATCGTATTGAACCTCTTCATAAGCCGCGTGTTCTGCGCATAATTCAATCAGTGACTCGATATCGCCGGGTAAAGCGATACGAATGACGTATACCTCGTGATCAAACATGTAATCTCCTACAATCCATGAGTATCTTCGATTTTTCGAGAAGAGGACGCATGCTCGCTCCCTCGTGCTGGAGAAAATAGCCATAGAGTGAACCGCTTCGGCGGAACACTAGCGGAATCCACAGGCGCACTAATGCTTCAAAATCTCCCTATCTGTACGGATCACTATCATTATGAATGAACAGGATGGAAGATTTGCACCTGCTGTTGCACTGATACAGTGCGTTGTAGGACACTATAGCATAGACTCTAGCATCAGAGTGAGCTATACTTTTTGATGAAAAGTATCAATAATTTTGATGGAGGCAATGGTATGGATTTTGTCTACCTGCGGACACTTTGTGAAGTCGCGAAGTGGAGTAGCTTCACACGCGCCGCTGATGCGTTAGGATATGGGCAACCCAGTGTGACTATGCAGATTCAGAAGTTAGAAGAGCAGTATGGGGCAGTGTTGTTTGAACGTTATGGGAAAAGGATGCAGCCAACGCAAGCTGGTGAAGTGCTGCTACAATATGCACGGCAGATCCTGGCATTGCATGCGGAAGCAAAAGCACAGCTCTCTACACAGGAAACGGGAACCCTTACCATTGGGACCATTGAATCATTGGCCACTTTTTATCTCCCATCCTTGCTCCAGGCGTTTCGTCGTACGTATCCTGGCATAACAATAGCCTTGCAATCGGGGAATGAAGAATCAATCGTACGAGCCGTCAAAGAAGGACAATGTGATCTCGGCCTGATCCTGGATGTCGTCTCATCAGACCTGGAATTGGAGTGTGTGCCGTTGCGGAAAGAGGAGTTTGCAATTATTACCCAGATAGGTTCCCCCTATAGTCACTTGCCCGAAGTAACAGTACAAAAACTGGCCAACGCGAGTTTCATTCTCACTGAAGAGGGCTGTACGTACCGCGCGCTCTTACTGCAGGAACTTAGGCAGTCTGGCACTGCCCACCAGATTGTATGTTCATTTGGCAGTCTAGAAGCGATCAAGCAATGCGTGATGTGTGGCCTGGGGATTGCATTCTTACCTCGTGCCACAGTACAGGAAGAAGTGGAACAAGGGAAATTGCAAGCGCTTCCATTCGCGTATCACAGCAATCTGTATACCCAGGCGATCTATCTGAAAAGAAAGTGGAAATCACGCGCATTTCAGAACTTGCTGGATTTAATGGGGTCTGCCCTTCCAGCCATTCAGCCTTGAGTTCATAGTTGAAAAGCATGCTATGAGCATAGATTTTCTCTTTACTTCTTTGCTTTGAATATCTATACTTGAGAAATTGACAGTCTCTCAATGATCTAAATGGGTAGGAACAGTACGCCTTCTACCTCTATCAAAAGGAGGGAAGCCATAAATAACAATATTGAGATCCTCAAGCATATTTATGATCGCTTCAATGCACGAGATATCGATGGTGTTCTTGTCGCGCTCGCAGATGATATCACCTGGGCGAATGGTATGGATGGAGGCTACGTTCATGGCCATGAAGCTGTCCGAGAATACTGGACGCGCCAATGGTCTATGATTAATCCTCATGTCGAACCGGTGCAATTCAACACAGCTGCAGATGGGTCAATTGTTGTAGAGGTTCAACAATCAATACGCGATCTTGAAGGGAAGCCTCTTCAAAACCAGACGCACGGGCTACAGGACAAAATGGTCGGGCATGTCTTCCACTTTCAAGATGGCAAGATAGTCCGTTTCGACATTCAGGATACCTCTTCCGAGGGATTCGCAGGATAATACAAGAGGAGCATGAAAGTTTTAATTTTTGGTCCTACGGGAGCCGGGAAAACCTACGTCTCATCCGCACTCAAAAGCGTTGATACCCAATGCTTTTGAGTGCGGATGAGACGTAGGTTTATCTTCCTGCGGTCGGAGTGTCAGGCATGCCAGGGATACAGGTATACTTCAACAACCAGTAGCTGCACAAAAAGATTATGTGCGGCCATATCTTCAGATAGAATATGCGTTTTCCAAAAAGGATGTGCGTTTCCCCATGATGAGATTTATTCAACTTGATCGTCCCGAGGTCATACAACAGGTAAGCTTTGAATGGGTGCCATTCATTTTTTTTGCAAGCATAGCTATGAGTGAAAGAGTGGAGGCCCAATTCATTTCACATCGTGGGTGTCGCCTGGAACAGAGAAACAAAATCATGTTGAAGCAACCGAATCGAGAGGCGGGGAGACGGCAACTCGCTAGGGGATTGCCCTACACGAGTCGTGTCCAGGTCACTTCATCATATAGGAAATGAAGAAACATCATATTATCTTCAAAGAAACGGGACAAGAAAAAAGAGAGATATAGGGCAATCCCCTTGCGGCCGTGGGCCGTCTCCTCACCCTATGTCAAAGCCCCTGTTGACGACCATTATTGCTGTCTTCTCGCCCCATGTGAAGGACCTGGAGCATGTCCATGATGGGACGTATACCGTTGCAAAAAAATGAATGGCACCCTGCAGTAGAGCAATGGTATGCTCATCCCTTCTTCTGGACGTTGATGATGAATGTGCACATGACCCGCGCTTACGCCAGTAGCCCACCATCGACCGTCAACGTTGTGCCAGTGATGTATGCTGCTGCAGGGCTGGCGAGAAAGACGATGGCTGCCGCGATTTCCTCGGGCCGACCGTAGCGACGGAGGGCAATGGTTGGCACAAGATTGGCGGCAAAGGGGCCTTCAGCCGGATTCATGTCGGTATCGATCGCACCAGGTTGCACCATATTGACGGTAATCCCCTTTGGTCCGAGATCGCGTGCCCAGCCTCTGGTGTACCCTGCTATGGCCGCCTTCGTCGCGCTATAGTCGGCCAGGCCTGGAGTTCCCACGTGTGAGGCGAACCAGGAGCCGATGGAGATGATACGTCCTCCCTCACCCATGACCTGCGCCGCTGCCCGTACCGCTGTCGCCACGCCAGCCACGTTGACCGCCATCAGCCGTGCAAAGCTGGCTTCATCTCTCTGCTGATCAGTCACATTCCCAAAGAGCAAGATTCCGGCGTTATTGACAAGGATATCAAGGTGGCCGAACCGTTCGATAACCCATTCAATCAGCCTCGTGACCTGCCCGGCATCAGCCTGATCCGCTCGGAAGGCTGCTGCACGCACTCCTTTCTGCTGTAGTTCACTGACAATCGCCTCTGCTTTCGCAGTCGAGGTGCTATCTGTATAGCTGATCGCGACATCGGCGCCCTGTTCAGCAAGCGCACGCGCCGTGGCAGCCCCAATCCCACGTGATCCACCGGTGACCAGGGCCACCTTTCTATGTAGTGTCTGTGTCATCGTCTTCTTTACTCCTTCCTCTTCTTGTTTGTCTATTTCTGTGTCAGGAAGTTGTCAATCAGAGTGGCAATTTGATCTGCTGCCGTATCCAGCGCGAAGTGACCACCATCTACGATGTGCACTTCAGCTGCAGGGACATCGCGGCGGAACTCTTCAGGCTCGGAAGCGTCGAACGAGAGCTCATACTTTCCCCAGATAACGAGCAGCTGAGGCTGGTTTTGACGCATCCATTCTTGCCATTTTGGGTAGGAAGCAACGTTCGACTGGTAATCGTAAAACAAATCGCTTTGGATATCGGCTTGGCCTGGCTGGTTAAGGAAGCGGAACTCATCCGTCCAGAGGTCGGGATCGTAGCGCTCAGATTGGGGATCGTTCCCCACATGCCGCGTGCGCGTGGTAGCAAGCGAGAGAAGATTCGTACGCAAGGTCTCCTCGTTCGCGGCGCGGTTGGCCCAAAAGGCACGGCGCGGCTTCCAGTTCTCGCCGAGGCCGCTATCATGCGCTACGGCATCCTGTATGATCAGCGATTGAACGCGTTCGGGATGAGCAAGCGCCAGGCGAAAGCCGACCGGACCGCCATAGTCTTGCATGTAGAGGGAGTATTTTTCCAGGCCTAATGCTTCGCCAAAATGCTCCATCACGGTCGCGAGAGTGTTGAAGGTGTAAGCGAATTGTGTGTGATCCGGCCAATCACTATGGCCGAAGCCTGGATAATCCGGGGCGACCAAGTGATAGCGGTCGGACAGGCGCGACAATAGCGGCTCATACATCCGTGAAGATGATGGTAGTCCATGCAGCAACAGCAGGGTAGGGGCGTCTTCAGGCCCGGCCTCTCGGTAGAAAATGGAAAGCTCATCTACCTTGACGGTGCGATAATACACAGGGTTTTTCATTGAATGCTCCTTTTTATTTATCGATATTTATCGATGATGATCTTTTATGCTTACTCTGCCGGATAAATAAGTGAGACCGCCCCGCTGCTCAGCAGGAACAACAGCGTCACAAGCAGTAGTGCGCTATGCATGCCAGCCAGAAAGGCGTTCCTCTCACTTAGAGAACCAAGTATTGAGCCTAAGATGGCTACACCAAGCACCCCTCCCACCTGGCGACTCGCATTCAGGAGGGCTGACGCAACCCCCACCTGGTTCCTGGGAACCGTATTCAGGATCGCCGTTGTCATGGCGGGGACCGTCATACCACAGCCAAGACCAAGCATGATTTCTCCGGCCAGCAATACAACAATGGTATTGCCAGTTTCTCCTAACAGAAGCAAGATGGTGCCAAGACCGCTCGCCGCCAGTCCTCCGATCATGGGCCGGCGCGTGCCCAGACGTGCGGTGATTCTCCCTGAGAGCAGGGCTGTGCATCCTGTCGCGACGGTGATGGGTAACAGGGCGACTCCTGCCAGCGCTGCCGGGTAGTGATAGATATCCTGAAAGAACAGCGAAAGGACAAACAGGACACCATACAGACCAAAGTTGAGAATGCCCCCAACCAGGAGTGGCATGTTAAAGACGGCCGCTGAAAAGAGCTGCAAGGGGAGCATTGGCGTACTGTGCCTCATTTCGATGAGCAAGAAGCCGCCAGTTGCTCCTATGCACAGCACAAACATGCCGACGATCTGAGGAGAGATCCATCCCTGGCTTCGCCCCTCGATAAGTGTATAGGTCAGCGTGGCAAGGGCAACAATCACGCATACCTGACCCCATAGGTCACGTTTGAGTGTTGTTGTACGTGACGTCTCGCTGACGAAACGCATGGTGAGCGCGAGGGCGAGAAGACCCAGGGGCACGTTCAACAGAAATATGCTGCGCCATCCCAGCATGTCAACCAGCATTCCACCTATGACCGGACCTCCTGCCAACCCGATGCCTGAACTTCCTGCCCAGATACCGACCGCCCTGGCGCGTTGACCAGGGTTCTGAACACCATGAGAGATCAAAGCGAGCGAGCTCGGAACCAGTAGCGCGGGCCCCACTCCTTGAAGTACGCGCGCCGCTATTAAGGTATTGAGCGAGGAGGCAAGACTACAGAGGAGTGATGCTCCCGTAAACAGGCAGTAACCCATAAGGAACGCGCGCTTATGCCCGAGTCGATCTCCGAACGTGCCCGCGCTGAGTAGTAAGCTCGCGAAGGTCAACGTATAGCCGTTAACCACCCATTGCAAGCCTGCAAGCGAGCCATGCAAATCATGTTGCATAGCCGGAAGCGCCACATTAACGACGGATGTATCAAGAATAACCATGAAGAATCCGAAGCAGATGGCGGCCAACCCAAGGGTGTGCAGTGACCCTTGTGCTTCCCGAACCGATGTGGCCTGTCGTTCTATGCGCATACTGTATTGCGCCTCCTGTGCTGGCTCTGCCAGAGGGCGGCAGAAACGACCAACCGCGCCAGGCGTGCCTGCCCTCTTCCAGCCATGAGTAGTGCGCCGATAATGAGATAGCCCGGGTACCAGGATGTCGCCAGATACGTATGAAGCAGACTCCACTCCATTGTTGTAACCTCGTGATCTTATTGTGTGCAGCCGTCCATTTTGGAGAAGCGGCTTCTGTACTTACTCTAGCATGAGCCTGGTGGGGGATGCGCCCATATTCTTGCGCGTAAGCAACCTATTCTTGCGCTGTTACCGGTAGTCCTTTGGGGCCAATCCGGTGAGGCGTTTGAAGTGCAATGCCAGGTGGCTTTCATGCGCGAAGCCTACTGTGTGGGCAATAGTAGTGAAGGACCAGTTTGTGGTGGTCATCAGCAGTTTAGCGCGTTCAACCCGACGTTGGATGACATACCGGTGGGGAGGAAGGCCGATAGCTTCTTTGAAGAGGCGCGCGAAGTGGTAAGGGCTGAGATGTACGGCTGCCGCGATCTCTGAGAGCGAGAGATCCTCAGCGAGATGATCTTCAATATATGTGATGGCAGGCCTGAGCGTCGTCCTTGCCAGGCTATTGGGCTTTGAGAGCGTGGGCTGTTTTACCGAAGAGTGATGCCTGAGAAGGTGGATAGCCAGGATGTTCGCCAATGATTCCACATAGAGTTTTCCCCCGAGACCAGCCGAGCGCATCTCCGAGAGCAGCGAGAGCGCGATGGACTCGATCTGTGGATCGAAGGCGCCGAGTGTATCAACAAGCTCTACGCTATCAGGATTGATATCAGCGGAGGCCGCGACCCTTTGGATGAGCGTGGGGGAGAGGTAAAGATGCAGATGACGCACCTCTTCCTCGCGCTCCAGATGCCAGCTTGTTGGTGCTCCCGCAGGCAAAATAACCAGATTGCCAGTTTTGAGCTGGCCCTGCCGCCCAACGAGCTGTTCCTGAATTTTCGTCGGGGAACCGAGATTGACGACGAGGACGTGACGAGGGAGAGCAGGCAAGGCAAAGTCCTCATGCGGATGAACAACCTCTGCAATATCAAGTCCATTCCAGCCCATGCCGCTACTCGCTTGCACGATGTGCTCAGGCGGAACGTCAAGGGCTGTTTCCGAAAAATCATCTTTAGAAAACAATGCTTCCATTGTTCTGCTGCCTTTTCGTCAGTTCGGAGAAAATTGGAGTACTCAGTACCAGTAATAGCACTATACCATATGTTTGATCTGATGGGTGCTCCGGTGACGAGTCGGCGGCGGCATGAAGAAGAAAGTGCGATCCCTGCATTGTATTCATCCTGATAGTATTACACGACAACTTCAAAGACTGCATCTAGAACCACCGGAGTTCGAGCGGGTAAGCTGTAGACCCCCGAGACCAGGCGCGTATGTCCCTGTTCCTTCCCAAAGATCTGTGCCAATAGATCCGAGGCACCGTCGGCTACTCCTGCATGTTGTGTGAAGGTTTCGGTCGTCATCAGTGCTATGCCAACGCGTACCACTTTCTGAATACGATCGATATCGCCCAGGAAATGGCTCGCCGCTGCCAGTGCATTTAACGCTGCATATCTGGCTGCTTCTTGTCCCTGCTCCACCGTCAAATCAGCACCTAACCGGCCTGTGAAAAGGAGCTTTCCATCAACAAAGGGCAGGATGCCGCTGGTGAAGAGCAGACTCCCCACCAACGATGTTTCTACATAGTTTCCAAGGGGCGTCGGGGGCGCTGGAAGCTGGATACCAAGCGCTTTGAGCCTCTCGCTATGCTTCTTTCCCGGGCCGTTTTGATTACCATTTGCCTGCATGTGCTCCTCCATCTACAGAAATGATTTCACCGGTGACAAAGGTGGCTGCGTCTAAATACAAGATCGCATCCACAACCTCAGATGCCTGACCCATACGTGCGATTGGATGCATATTGCTGAGGAAAGCATAATCATCGTTTTTGTGGAGAGGGGTATCAATGTTGCCTGGTGCAACCGCATTGACGCGAATACCTTCGCCCGCATACTCAATGGCCAGGGCTTTTGTCACAGCATTTAAGCCACCTTTGGTTAAAAGAGCCATGGATGCCGAAACCCCTGCCACCGGCTGATTGGCCAGCGTGGTGGTAATGTTTACAATATGGCCCGAATACTGTTTTTGCATCTGCTCAATCGCATACTGTGTCACAAAGAAGAAACCCATCAGATTCGTTCTGACCAGGCGCTCAAAATCCTGCGTGCTATAGTCAGTAAAGGGTTTTGGGATAAAGATCCCGGCGTTATTCACGAGCAGATCCACCCTTCCAAACCGTTGGACAGCTGTATCGACGACTTTTTTTGCGGTCTCCTGATCGGCAATATCACCGTCAACGAGGGCGAGGCGCTCAGAAGCGACCAGGGTTCCCGCGCTGGTAATGGTGCGCGAGTTGGCGACGACCTGATATCCCCGCGCCAGCAAGGTCTGCGTCAGTTCAAGGCCAATTCCTGATGAAGCTCCGGTTACCAGAGCGGTTTTTTTCTCAGACATGGTTGTTTTCTTCCTTCTTTCTTTCAAACTATAGTGTAATAAATGGTTGTCCATGGAAAGCAGTGTGGCTTACTCATAGCCGCTTCCATGGATACCGCATTTCTTTTGCCATAAGAGTACCGCAGAAGGAAATTACAAGCGCCTATATTCTTGCGCAATTTGAATAGAATCTTGCGCCGCTTACACAACTGGATGTTGTGTGATATTTGGAAGTATCAAGAGCCAGAGGTCAAGTTTCGCAGATTTGCGTACATTTATGAACCACGACCCAAGGATGATAATGGATGGTTAAATGGATATGCCAGCTTCCTCCCTGTCAGGTATCATTGGTGGAAGCCTTTTTCTATGAGAAGATGGTTGCCGGATCGACATGAGGTCGATCCGGCAATTTTCTGTTTGCAGCTCTTTAGTTCCAAGTAAACACGCATGAAGGTCGCGTAGGGAAGAGTGCCAGCAGGAGTGGTCTGACTTCGGTACTGATCCAGATATCAGGAAGGATATGGCGGAGCTCATCGATACTACGATGACCGAAGAGGATCTGTAAAAAGACCAGGGGAGGGAAAGCACTGTCTGCCTCAGGACCGTAGAGAGTGGTGCGCCACTCTTCCACATCTAGCAATCGTCCATGTTCAAAGCGCATACGGAGACCGCTGCGATAAAAATCCATGCTAAGCTCGCCACTATATCCCGCCACTGGTGATAGTGCCAATCGTCGTTCAAGCACTGGCGCAATATGCTTCAGAAAGGCGGGAAGGTCCTTAACCCGGATATACCAGGCATAGGCAGGTTCTTTGGGATAATCTAAGGCTGGACCCAGCAGAGCATGGACCGGATGGGTCGTCCCCAGAGAAAAGCTGATTTCTTGGAACGCTGGAATGCCAGGACGGGTGGTTTCGAGCGCGTGACCATAAGCACGTAGCGCCCGTAACACAGCAGGCATCAGACTGTGGATATTGACTCCATCCACAAACTCCAGTAGCCAGACCACCAGCGTCTTGCCACTACGATAGGCATTACTGGCCAAAAAGCCTATGGTCTCGCCAGCAGCGCTGACAAGCATCTGGAAAGCAAAGGTGTGGCGCCATTCAGGATGCTTTTTCCAGGTATCAATTTCGTAGAGCCATTGCTGGTGTGTTGGCACATCCCGTACAATAGAAGTTGACTGACGTCGCTGGTAGAGCGCCTCTATGGTTGGAATATCGGTAGGAGTTGCCTCCCGCAAGGTTAATGGCTCGGGCCCCTCTGCTGATCGCTCAGGAATCAACACAAGAGGAGTCGCCCGCCGATCTTCTAATTCAAGCGCATATTCATAGCCGAACTGACGATAAAAATAAGCGATGCCAGTAATAATCTGGACAAGGTCTCCATCGGCCTCGCTGCGAGCATGAAGCTGCTCGAACAGCGCACGCACAAGTCCACGATTGCGATAAGCGGGATCAGTCGCTACCCACTCTGGCCGGCCAACGCTAAATGGAATACCTTCATAGGACCAGGTTTGTTTCCATAAGCAAGCCGTCGCGACAACCGGATGATCCTCTTTTGTAGTATCCTCGACCAGAACGAAATCCTGTGGCCCCATCAATGGGTAGTCACCACTCATGTGGGCGCGAATAATTCTGATGGCATTGCTATTTGGCGCCTCGGTGGCATTAGCGCGATGAATGAAACTATGCAGCGTCGCGATGCGTTCAATATCCTCAGCAGTCGACCAGCGTAACACCAATCCATCCCCCAGATCACGTTGAAATGAGTTGTTCATAACCGGATGCATAATACCCTCCTCAAATTCTGCTAGTATAGCATACAAAGGTATCAAACTAGTGAAGGGTCATGATGTGCGCTTTATGCTGCGGTTTCCTAGAACACCCTGCCTTGTGCTGATCCGGTCGGGTGAGTGACCGGATCTCGTTGTGGTGGGGGCCAGAACAATTGGACGCACCATTTAGCCAAGGGCAGCGATGAAGCGGGTTTCGTGCTCGGCAAGGCGATGCAAGATGTCTGGGAGGCGTTCGCGCTGGTTAGCGGCTGTGGCCTGTTGCAGGCGACCATAGAGCAGGCTTTCCTCCCAGCGGATTGCGGCGGCTTCCGGCAGGTGTTCTTTCAGGAAAAAGGCACTATCCAGACAGCGCTGACCCGAGACGCGCCAGTTGAAGTAGGGGAGACCACCCAGGGGGATATCTGGCAATGTTTGTAAGTCAGTGGCCAACGTTCTCATGGCTTCTGGACCATAGAGTAATTGAACACCGTCAGCAGTTGTGACCGATGTACGAGCCATATGGGTTCGGGCCAGATCCAGCGACTTTTCCCAGATCTCCCCGTCCGTGGGCGGGGTGCCTTGCGCGCCTATCTGCCATAGACCATAAGGTTTGCCGGTATAGATATCACGCTTCCAGGCGTTCAGGAAATGGTTCAGTGGCAAGGGGACAGCTGGATAGCCATCGGGATCATGCACGATGACTTCGTCTGGTTCCAATGCCAGTACGACAATGGCGTGATCGGCCCCGGCTGCCTGTCTGTGCGTGGGCGAATAGGTGAGGTAGCCCATATCCAGCATGCCCGCGACCACAGGACCCTGCGTAAGTGCTATGCGTAGCGCTGCCAGGGCTGTCTCATCATCGGATGAGCCGGTATAAGTGTACTCGTAGTTCAGGGTGCGCAACAGATGTTCGCCTGACAGGTGATATTGATCACCAATCACCACAAAAAAGCTCTTGTGGTCACGTAGATAGACAAACTCAAAGGCCTCACCACTGACACATTCCAGCCAGGGAAGCTCATAGTGGTGGCCCTGGTGTGCCAGCACCATCTGGATAGACTTGATCAAACAATAGCTCATGCGGCCTGAGTAGGGGGTCATTGAAATGGTCATACCTATACACTCCTTTTTCAGGGTACTATCGTGGTCTTTAACGAATTGGATATTGAATCTCTGTGATATAAGAGGTGCAATCACTTGAATGGAGAGGGCTATAGTGATAGATTTCGCGGGCAGGTCCATTGGGAAGATAGCCGGTCGCTGCCAGCCAGCGATTCAGCGCGGCATACGCGGCATAGATCTCCGTATAATCTCCTCGATAAAGGACACAGGCCAACTGTATTTCTCCGGACAGACGTTCGCAGAGCAGTCCTGGCAGCGATGCTGGCAAGGCCGCCACCGAGGCTCCCACAAAGAGATCAATGCCCTCCCCAGACCCGCACTCTTCATAATACAGATGGATCAAGGGACCGGCCGGAACCAATTTCTGTGCCTCTAGCTGATGCAACACTTTCCAGGCAAAGGGACCAATCTCTTGTGTTGTAACCACACTTTGTCGCAGCCCTACCAATGTGAGTGGCTCACTCTGCTTGAGCACAACATCATAGTGCTGTCCAGCATGTTCAACACTCGCTAGCTGCTCCACCCGCGCCAGCAGCCGTTGCAATCGGGCTTGCTCCTCCAGTACGACCTGTTTTTGAACCTCTACACGCTGTGCCAGCAAAGCCTGGACTGCCTGCATATCGGTCGTCTGCAAAAGATGAGCAATTTCCTCAAGCGCCAATCCACAATCCTTCAGCGCCTGAATACGCATCATATCCTTCAGTTGCCCCACCTCATAGAAGCGATAGCCACTCTCCGGATCAACCTGGGACGGTCGCAACAGCCCCAACTGATCATAGTGCCGCAACGTCTTAATCGACACCTGACTCAAACGCGCAAACTCGCCAATCTTCAACATCGAATCCTATCTCCCTCTCTCTCATGTAAGACAAGCATACACCCTCCCCTTACAGTAGAGTCAAGAGCCGCCAATGGGCAATACGCCGTCCAATAAATGAACTATGGAATTTGCATCTCTCCCCCCGGGAGCAAACGTACAATTTTATATCAAGAATGGGGAAGAGAAACATTCCTATTGGACACGTGAGTGAAGTCGAAAAGATTTCTCCCTCCCTCATCGTTCTTTTGTCAATCGTGACCTTGCGGCAGACGGGGAGTGGAGTAGAGGCATTGGTCACCAGCCATGTGCTTGTCACCCTGTATGATCGCATCTTCCTCCTGGGACAAAGTTTTATGCCAGCCATATGCGACCTGTTGCTGGGATTCCTGCTCTACCAGTCGCGTCTCGTGCCTCGAGTCCTTTCCCTGATTGGAATAATCGGAGCCCCCATCCTCCTTGTAAGCTACATTGCTACGATGTTCGGTCTTATCGGGCAACATACCCCCTTAGTCGATGTGTCCGCAATTCTAAAGGAAAAGTTGATGACTGCTCATTTCTCAGCGAAAGGAAAAGAAGAGAAATGAGCAGTCTATAGTTTCTGTTCAGCACGCGCTATGTGAGTGAAAGGGGATGCTGTTGATTATTTTGCGTTGATAATCGGGTGAAGCACCAGTGGACGCACGCGTTGCAAAAGCTCGTTGAGAAATTGTTCCGAGCGGGCAAAAGCCGCGAGATGACCAGCCTGCTTGATCAGGACAAACTCTTTGTAAGGTGCCTCAATCTCGTCAAAGTACGCTTTCGCAGCCGCTGTTGGAGTAATCGCATCGGTATCGCCCTGCAAGACGAAGAAGGGAAGATCGAAGCGTCGCCCAAGCTTGCGGGGATCGATTGTTTTCATCTCTGGCGCCAGTTGTTCGGCCGAGAAGCTCATACCCTTGAAGTACTCCATGAGATCGCGGAGCGTGTGATTGGGCGAGGTCAGCATGGCTGGAAGAATCAGGTCCATGATCATGTTTGGAACCGTCGGGTTCGCTTTAATCGTCCATTGATGCAATCTGGTGGCCTCGCGAGGTGTCAATTGATCTTTTTTGGCTCGCAGCTTCTCAACCGCTTTCACACCTTTGGTATTGCCTGCGTTGCGCAACCACTCCAGTGTCAGTTGATAGGAAAGCTCGCTGGCATCCGGGCCGGTATTCTGGTCAGTACCCACATAGGCCGCGAACAGATCAGGGCGCCGCCTGGCCATAATGGTCCCGGTAAAGCTGCCAACAGAACTTCCGACGAGGATGATCGGCTGGCTTATGCGGGTGCGTAAAAACTCCGCTACCTCGATACCATCTTGGACCAGACGTTCAAAGGTGAGGGGGCCAGTGCCAGTTCTTCCATTTTTGCGGAAGGTCTTGCCTGCGCCGCGTTGGTCCCATTGGACGAGTGTGAAGTATTTTTCCCAGGGACGCAAGAGTGGGGTAAAGATTGAATAGGTTGAGGCGGGACCGCCATGGATAAAAAACAGAACCGGATTGTGTTGGTCCTCGCCGCGGATTGTGATCCATTGGTCGATGCCGCCAATCTTGATAAAACCTTCTTCGACAATGGCATCAGGAGTCGTAATCAGAAGATCTTTTGCGAGCTTTTTCTGAGTGCTTTTACGTGTAATCAAAGTGGTAAGCATATTGACTGCCATGTATTTTTTTCTCTTTCTTTTCGCGCCATCTTGCTGGCATACCTTACAGGAAGCTTCTACACTTTTTTCTCAGTTGGTTTGGCTTACTTATACCTTTTCGAGATACGTTTTGTGACGTGACCTCAGTGCTCGCGACATAGAAAGAATGTCCGATAGAGATGGGCCTTTTGTTCGCTGCACCGGCGGAGTTACCTTGCTTGTCACTCAACTGTTGTGAGTATAGCCGTTTCCAGAGAGACTTTCCCCATCCTCGTGGGTAGTGTTGAGGGTAGTCTTGGAAGCATTGACATAGGCAGTATCTAAGATAGATCTGGTTAGTGTGGCTTCTGCTGCTGTGTATCAACATAGGAGGAGTGCCGCAATTGGCGCTCAACCTGGCTGGCTTGCAGGCGATTGCTTACACCTAGCTTCTGATAGAGATTCTTGATATGATACTTTACCGTATTGACTGAGATAATGAGTTCGTTCGCGATCTCCTGATTGCTCAATCCAGAACAAAGACCTTGCAGCACCCGTTCTTCTTGCGCAGAGAGTGGCTCAACAAACTGGCCTCTCTCCCCTCTTTCCTCTATCCCGGTCAGTGTACGTTGCGCTTCTGCAATGACTTTTTCATCATGCAACTCATGGGCTTCAGAGAGAGACTGGCGCAGATACTGTTGCGCCAGGTTGCGCTCACCTTGTGCCAGATAGATCTGACCCAACGTCAGGTGGATGTCAACGGCGAGAAACTGGTTGCCTGGAGGAAGATTATCTGCCTTTGCCTGGAGCAGCATTTCACGTGCTTCATTCACCTTGCCACATGCAAGCTGCTCTCTGCCAACGAAAAGCAGGCATGCCGATCGATACATTTGTACACGGAAGTCTACTGCTTCCTTGCGTGGCAGGAAAACAAGGGCTTGCCGAGCATAACTCACGACTGAGGCGAAGGAAGCTTCTTCCAGCAGGGCACTCAGGGCGCGATGTGCATAGATGGCACCAATCCAGGAGAGATCTCCGCTACGCCGCCAGCCTTCTTCAGCCATCAAGAACAACCGCTCAATACGTGTCTGTTCTGCTGAAGAGATTGAGGATGCTCTCCCCTGGTGAAAAGAGTATGAGAGATGCAATGTTTTTCTGTTCCCCTCGCCTTCCTCATCAATTGGAACTGGGTCCAGATCAGCTCATATATCCATATCAACATGAATCCAGTCCTGTTCTCTCTTGGTCCACTGGCTTTGCGCTGGTATGGTCTGATGTATGTGGTCGCCATTGTGATGGGCCTCTGGTTGATTCGCAGGTATACTACGCGTCAGGGCTTTCAGGAAGACCAGATCTACCGGATGCTCTGGTGGTGTGTCGTGGCAGGTCTCCTTGGAGGGCGTCTGTATTTCGTGATCCAGCAACCTGATCTGGTCCAGAATTACCTCTTGAAGCCCCAACACATTCTGGCCACCTGGGAAGGCGGCATGGCCTTCTATGGTGCAGTCTTTTTGATTATGCCGGTCTTGTTCTGGCGCGCTCTCAAAGAGCGACTTAATCCATTAGTCACCCTGGATGCTGGTGCGCTCTTTGCCGCTGTTGCACAACCTTTTGCGCGTCTTGGTAATCTGATTAATGGCGACATCATTGGCTATCCCAGCACGCTTCCCTGGTCCACTGTATACGACAACCCGGCCAGTTGGGCGTGCCAGAATCTGGCGGATGGGACCTGCCATGTCCCAGTGCAACCAGCAGCCGGCTATGAGATCCTGCTCAATCTTGTGCTAATTGGAGTACTCCTGCCCCTGGCACGACGGTATCACCGCCCCGGCATGCTCCTGCTCACCTACTTGTGTGGTTATGTCATTGCTCAGTTTCTGGTCTTCTTTACCCGCGCGAATATCGTTGTACCACTCTTCACGCTGGATTGGGGACTCAAGCAAGCCCAATGGACTTCGCTGCTTATCTTGCTTCTTTTAATTCCACTGACGCTGTGGGTGAGACACTGGCGCTTTGCTCAACCCATTCCGCCAGGGGAGATTCCCGCAACCTATGGCATGCCCCCATCGCGGAGGCTACCCCTGTTTATAGAAAAAGAACAACACAGCGAGCAGTAAAATAGCTATTTGAACGATGAGGATCAGCCGCAGTCTTGTGATGAAGGGGCGCTTGATCGTCTTATGCCTGAAGTATCTCCGTGCAGCATAGGCGGCAGGGGTACCACCAATAAATGCAAGGAACAATAAGACGTTCTCTGGAACTCTTTGTCCCCCCATCCTGGCTGAACGCTTATCCAGGCCGTAGACGACAAAAGTAAGGATGTTCAGTACGAGAAAGTAACCAATAATAATAAATGCCACGTTTGCCCTCGTCTCTTTTAGCGCCATATAAGCAAAGCTCATTGTGCTTGTATGGTCAGTATCATACAACGTACTGTGAATTTGAACAGATTAAGAAATCTCGATAAGTGAATATCTTCTCCATGATTGACTCTCTGCCGCGTCCTGATTGCTTACAGGAATCAATTAGCATATCCTTATTCTATACTATGGAACTCGTTTTCACAAAGTGTTTGCGAAAAGTAAAGAGATGCCAGGCAGAGGAGACGTTTGAGCAAGCACTGAGATCATGGCGAACAAACACCCTCTCCGGGAACGCTTCATCTGTGTTGCTCCAGTTGGTAACAAAAGACATGCAAGAGCTCTTCACCCGAGAGAAGTGAAAGCCAGATGAGCCAGATGTGCATGGAGCGATAAGAACATGTTCGTTGCGAACGCTTACGTTACGAACATGTTCGTGTTATACTGTTTCTATGATGAAACATGAACATACGTCACCACCTCGCAGCCGACGTGAACGTCCGGCCAAACCAGCGTTGACACGGCAGGGAATCATCGATGCCGCGCTTGCCATCCTGCGTGAGGAGGGACTTCACAAGGTTACTATGCGTCGTATTGCGGACGAGCTGGATACAGGGCCAGCATCGTTGTATGTCTACGTGCGCAATACGACCGATTTGCATGTGCAGATTCTCGATGCCCTTCTGGCGACCGTCACCGAGCCGCTCACGGTGGAGGGGACATGGCGCGACAGGGTGAAACAGGTGCTCACGCGCTACACCCTCGTCCTCTTCAACTATCCAGAGATTGCTCGCATGACCTTGACCATACATCCCAGTGGTCCGAACTACCTCGCGTTGCTGGAGCAGCTTCTCGCTCTCCTGAAGGAGGGGGAGATGCCGGACCGAGAGGCCGCGTGGGTGGTCGACCTGCTGCTTCTGTATGCGACAGCGATCGCTGTGGAGCACAGCACTCGTCAAACCTCATCGGTGGCCGTTGATGAGGACTCAGCCCTCGTTGCGGCGATTACTACCGTTGACACGCGTGTGCACCCTTTTATTGCACAGCTCGGCAATGAGCTTTTTTCCGGCAACGGTCCTGACCGCTTCGCGTGGAGTATCGACGTTCTCCTCTCAGGAGCACTGAGCACTCCCCGTGCAGCTACAGAGCAGGAGAAAACAGATTTCATACAAGAACAATAGATGGTGAATAACAGAAAGGGAACACGCTCTTGGAACAACAAGTGACGATTATTGGCGCAGGTTTAGGTGGGCTCACGCTTGCCAGTGTGCTGCATAAGCATGGGATTGATGCCATGATTTACGAACTGGAGGCATCACCTACGATTCGTGATCAAGGGAGCATCCTGGACATGCACGAAGAGTCTGGTCAGCTTGCCTTACGCAAGGCCGGACTGTTTGAGGCATTTCGCAAGGTTTTACCGGTAGTGAGACCGAACTGATTTCTCGCCCCATCTACGCCCTCCCCATTGGGCATCGCTGGGAACGCATCCCCGGGGTGACCTTACTGGGCGATGCCGCTCACTTGATGTCGCCGTTTGCTGGTGAGGGGGCCAATCTCGCCATGCTTGATGGGGCGGAATTAGCAGAAGCTCTTCTGGCGAATCCAGACAATATGGAAATAGCGCTTGCCTCCTATGAAGCAGCATTGTTTCCTCGGAGTGAAGCTGCTGCCTCGGAAGCTCAGAGGAACCTCCAGCTCTGTTTCCAACCCGATGCACCACAAGGCATGCTGGATCTGATGGTTCAGTATACCTCCCAGAGAGGATAACCAGCGAGAAGAACGCGCTCTGGCGCGTCTCTCCCCCGTTGTCCTTCGAAAGTTCTGCTTCTGATGGCAATGCATGAAGCTGGTTCGATGAATAATAACGCATTGTGCTTTTCCGCCATTCATATGAGTGTATGGAATGTCATAGCTCATCCGTATTCAGCTATTCAACCATACACTCATATGAATGTATGCGCAAGGCGCCAGGAGCTTTTCCCGTGAGATTTTTCACCTGGCGGCTCAAATGGCTGGCTGAGTCATACCCGCAGAGACGTGCAATTGCTTCCAGGGTGAGATCAGAGGTACGTAAGAGATCGCATGCGTGTCTGACACGAATGCGCTGCAAGAGCATGGCTGGCGCGCATCCGTGTAGACGCATAACATGTCTGCGTAGTGTGGCGGGCGAGATACCCAGGGCGAGCGCGATTTCACTAATTGTCAGTGGTCGATGATACTGCTCTTGCATATAGCGTTCTGCCGCAGCTACCAGCTTCTCTGCAGTGCCTGATGGAGCACTGATAGCTGCGCGCATTAAGAGTAGATCGAGTTGCTGGAGTAGCAGGTCCAGCATTATTGCACGGTCAGAATAGTGTGTGTGCCATTCGCGGATCAGCTTGCGACAGAGGTGGGTCAAAGATAGTTCCGCGTCATCCAGGCAGATACGCGGCCAGGGGTGGTGTGCAGGTGCGATCACCCCCAGATAATAACACCTATAGCCTGTGCGCGCATATTCGGCATGCGCAATTCCTGGGGGAGTAAGTACCAGGATGCCGGGAGCCGTCTCATAGATATCTGTGTCCAGCACGGTCTGAATCGTACCTGTGCAATAGCAGACGATTTCCCACTCTGTATGGATATGCATAGGGAAATCTTTTCCCTGGGGGGCTTCATATGAGCCTGCATTGGTGAGTTGAAGGTTCATGTCCTCCTCGCTTTCACTGTTACCAGCTATGCAACAAGAACGCCATCGTTGTACACACCGTTTTTCTGCAAAGATCTGAGCGTTTTGTGCATTGCCGTAGTCTCCATGCCTGGCGTAATATTACTGGCAGGAGCTACTGAATGCAAGCCTGTAGACTGGAACTGGCCTTTTTGTGCAATATATTGCTTATGGACGGAGGAGACATATGTCTGAACACCAACCGGTAACACGTATGATGAAAGCCATGGAGGAACTGGGTGTTACCTCCACTACGCTGAGTGACGAAGAGAAGCGCTTGCTTGATGAGCAAGGATATGTGTTATTTCCTCACCTGATCGACGAAGTATGGTTGCAACAACTGCGTGCGAAATATGAAGAATTGATGGAGAAAGAGGGTCAATCGGCAGGAATGGAAGTGCACCAGGAAAATGGGACGCGTCGTCTTTCCGACCTGGTGAATAAGGGTGAGGTATTTGATGGTATCTATACGCATCCCAAATTGTTAGCAGCGGTGTTTCATATTATCGGTTGCGAGTTCAAACTTTCCTCACTGAATGGGCGTGATGCGATTCCAGGAGAGGGTCATCAAAGCTTGCACGCTGACTGGGGACGCCTGGAAGAAGGCGAGCCCTTTCACGTCGTAAATTCACTGTGGATGCTGGATGATTTCACCAGCGAAAATGGAGCCACACGTGTGGTCCCTGGAACACATCGCCTCTTCAAGTCACCTGAAGAAACAATGTCAAATCCTGCT
Organism: Dictyobacter alpinus; assembly: GCF_003967575.1. Lineage (NCBI taxonomy): Bacteria > Bacillati > Chloroflexota > Ktedonobacteria > Ktedonobacterales > Dictyobacteraceae > Dictyobacter > Dictyobacter alpinus. The sequence goes on along the minus strand of NZ_BIFT01000002.1, from coordinate 713,896 downwards.
GATGAGCATCCCGAGCAAGTATTAGCTCTGGCCCCAGCGGGTACTGTACTGGTTTTTAACGCTCACCTATGGCATGGAGGAACGTGCAACGTTACCCAGAATACCAGGCGTGCTCTGCACTGTTACTTTAGCGCACGCGAGTTTCCTCAACAATTGAATCAACGTGAGTATCTACGCCTGGAAACCTTCAGGCGCATCTCTCCTGCAGCCAGATATCTCCTTGATGTCGAATAAGAGATTAAACAGGGTGATCTACTATGGCGCTAAGGACCCCGTGGCTGCTTCGGGAGCCGAAGTGATGAAGGTCTATCCACATGGCTTTCCTCCAAAATAGTACGTTTATTGAATTCAATGGAGAACACGAGCGTGCGTAAGATTTGTATCTTGCTTCCCTGGCGTACGGTCAGACGCTTGCCGAGGTCTAACAATGCATCAAAGGTTAAGGGCTTATCTGTTGAGGGTACGGGAACGCCCGCGCGTTTAAAGACCGCCGTATCGGCCCAGTACATGGTATCCTGGGACCAGTCGTGTGGCATGCCATAGCGTGGACCTTTGCCCTGTTGCTTGCCATCCCAGCGATAGAGATCGCAGACAGGTTGCAGATCGCTTTCTTTGAGCAAAGAGCTTTGCGCGAAATACTGACTGAGATCTTTGGCCGCTCCACGGGCCGCCAGGTTGCTGATATCAGGTCCTCCTGGGGTTTTAACGATATCTGGTGGGGTGCCTGCGGCCAGCATGGAACTCAGACGGTTTTTATCAAAATCAAGACGTTTGATGTGGATCAATGGATGTTGCTTTTGGAATGTCGCGATCCAATGGTCTGAGAGCCCGGTATCATCTGTGACACGATCATCCATGACGGTAATGGTTACTGGTTGTGACGTCGCGGGCCCACTGCCATTGCTGCAGGCTGCTAAGAGGGCGCTGCCCCCGAATGCCGCACCGGCAATGGTTGCCGACTGTGCCAGGAAATGGCGTCGACTGAGTGGGGGTGGTTGAGAAACGTGCGTCGTCGCAGCCGTAGTATCGATCAAAGATAATGGTTCGTTCTTTTCCATCAGGAAAATGCTCCTTTTACGTAAATCAGAATAGCGTCAGGTAACCGGGATACTATGGAGAGTGTCAGAGGGCATTTCACTCTCTCCTGGAGGATGAAAGGAAGTCACAACTTCCTTTCATCCGGTTCGTAGGCGCTCAATTTAGCTGTAAGAAATCATGAATAAATATTTAATTCACCGATGCTCCATGGATGCGTATCAGTTTGTGTCTCCTGAATCGTGATGTAGCGGTCAGTCTGGGCTGGAAAGGTATAGCTCTGGACCGCATCACGGGTGCAGTTATCGCACGCTGCAACCACGTTTCCCCAGCTATTGGGCGTGTTGGAGACATAGATGAGATATCCTCGTGGATAGTTATCAGGGAAAGAGCTATCATCGAGTACCAGCTTGCGAAACGTGTGCGTTGATCCCAGATCGATTTGAAAAGCGTTGTGATTACTCTGACCCTGTGCGCTCGTCCAGCCGGTGGTCGCATTTCCATCAATGGCCAACTGTGGGGTTGTTCCTCCGGCGGTATCACTTGCGCTCACTGTCCAGTTGGATCGATTGAGTGCAACATCGTTGGCTGAGGTATACAGGTTGAGCTCACCAACTGACCATGACTGATTGGAAATGCTCCCACCCGTCAACTGGATTCTAACATAGCGAGCAGTTTGCGCAGGGAAGGTTCCCAGGGAAGGGCTGGTACCGCTCCCTCCTCCGCCAAATACCTGCGTCCAGGTGGTTTGATCATTGGAGACATCGACTTCATATCCTTGTGGAAAGCGCGCGAAATCTGCGGTAGCATCCAGGCTGATCTGGTTAAAGGTCTGGCTCGCGCCCAGATCTATCACAATGTTTTGCCCTGAGGATTGCGCCTGACCCGAGTTCCAATAGGTGTCAGCATTATTGTCGAGCACCTTGTTGATATCTGCAGTGTTGAGCGAGCTTGTTACCTTCCAGAGGGTCCGATCTAATGCCACGGGGGCAGGGGGAGGCGTGGTGGCAAAATCAGGTGCGGACGCAACGCGAGGCGTACCGCCGCCCCCGATCGTGGTTGGACTGTTATTGTCGATCACCTGTAGCTTGGAAAAGATGTTGTTGAGATCGTTGTACCAATCGAGAGCACCTCCTGTTGCACTATTAGAGGTATTGAAGCCATAGCCATACTTACTCTCCATCTCTGCATCAACCCCATAATCGGCCCCAAGGCCTTGAAAGTACCAGCCGGTATCATCCACAATATAGCCACCGTAATCCTGGAGAGCATGGAAAATTTTCAGGCCTGCGGCTGTCTTAATGCCCAGACTTTCAGGTGTGGTGGAAGGCGTAATCGCAAGCAATGATCCGGGCTTAAAACTGGCAAAGGCAGCGGGATTACTCTTACAGGGATCCTGACTACAATAGTTGTCCGCTGATCCGTAATCGGCGCGATCTGCTGGCCAGCGGAAGGGAGGATTCTTGGATGCATTTCTCTCCAGCCAGAAATCTAGCTGCAGTGCATGACCGATGGCTCCGGGACCAATGAGTTCGCCAGGTTTGATGCCGCCTCCGGTACTGGAGAGCCCTGATCCATAGTGGCCCCCGCCGATACCCGCTCCATACAGGTCGAGATCGGTGGCACGATAACCAAAGATAGAACCACCAGTGGTACAGCGCGTCGTTGGCTGAAATTGCGCCATTGTACGCCCATCACCTTGAATGATACCGCTGGCATTATTCGGGGTGAAATTGGGGTTGCGGGTCCAGTTATCAAGAATAAAACTGTCGGGAAGCTGGAGTGATCCTTGCGAAATGCCAACTGATCCTTGTGCGGGATCCAGATTACACTGACCGAAATCATTGGCTCCAGTGCTTCCAGCGGTGTACGCGTTGCGCTGTGGCGCATTGGCATCGGTGGAGACCAGTGGCTCTCCATCATAGATATATGCTGATTCAAGCTGGAAAGGGACCGAAGTATAGGTTGCGTTGGAACCAATGGGTGTATTCCAGATACTATTGGCGGCAAAGGGCCACGCCTCTGCATCTCGTCCTTTTCCGACAAAGATATCGTCGGCATAGAAGTAGCCTGAGCCCACATTTTTTAGGATATAGATGGTTGCCGATGAAATACTGGCAGGTGTGGTAATCGTGCGGGCCTGACGTGTCCAGTCGCTGAGTGTGAAGGGCATCTGGTAGTCAACCTGGCCGCCTGAGCCATCCACGATACGCAAGGTGATCTGTGCATATTCGCCCGTGCCAGTGGTTTTGCCCCAGCCACTGAACGAATAAATAGTGTTGGGCTCTAAGGTCAGTGATTGTCCAGCGCCCTGTTGTCCTGTGCCCATCACCAGGGCACCGTTGCCGCTATGCGTAATGCTGCTGGTTGTTTGTGCCGTCCCTCCAAAATCATACCAGGGATTGATGTCACCTTCGAACCCTCCATTTTGGACCAGATTGGGGCTATCGGCATGCGCTTGTTTTGTCTGTGTTATGGTTCCAATAGTACTGCCAAGAAGCGCCAGCAGTAAGAGTACGATAGAGATGTGTTTCCGTGAAGAATGATATCCCTTCATGTCTTCTCTCCTTGAAATATGATTGCTCGTTCAATCATTTCAAATCATTGCGCTTTTACGGAAATATGGAAGTATGGAAATGCGCGAATAGTGAGACGACTTCTCTGTTCCATGTTTTTACTCTTTGTTGTAAGTGCCGAACAGAGATAGATGTCAGAGATCTCGTGTGTGTATCTCCTTTCTTTCTTTTATCGATCAACAAATGTGCCTTCAAGCCATACTTGTGAACAGAGGGTATGTTTTGTTACAAGGAGCTTCATACTCTCTTTTTTACATTGCCTGCAGATCGTGTTCCTGTACCGCGAATCAGTTGAGCTAGATGCGCGAATAGGAATATTTGTGATTTCTTGCATCCAGTTTTTCTGAACAGATGTATATATTTTATATACATGCTTCATGAATGAATGTTACATAAGGAAATACTCTTTTGTCAAGGGAAAAGGGTGTGATTTTAGCAACCAGGCTTGAAAACTCGTAAGAAAATAGCTATCCTTGAAATAGAGGGTGGGAGTGTGCAGTGTTAAGGGAAAAATTGCTTGTATACTGTCATGGTTTCCAGTTTTTTAGGGAGAAGCGGAACCAGAGCGGGTCGTAGAATTGACAGTTTCAGGTTCTTTATGTATACTAAATTTAATATTGATGTATAAAAAATTAATGAGGAAATAATGGCTATTCTTGATGAACCTCTTGAGCGTGGTACTCTCAGCGGTGCTCTGGCGCGTATCAACGGTGCGCTCACCCAATTACATCCTGCGGAGCGGCGCGTGGCGGAACGTATCCTCAACGAGCCTGGTCAGGCTGTGGCCCTGTCGATTGGTGAATTTGCGCAGCTCTGTAATGTCAGCCAGCCGACCGTTTCCCGTTTTTGTCGTAATCTCGGATTTTCGAATTACGCGACCTTGCGTATTGGCATTGCCAATGATCTTGCTGCATCCAACGCTGATCGTTTGGAAACCTTGACGACCGGGACGGCGACCCCGAATTTTGCAACGCTTGTAACCGCTCTTGGTGCCATTGGCGAGATTCCGCCAGCAGCATATGCTCTCCGCACTGCATCACGTGTCGAGATCTGGCCAACTCCAGACCTGGCGCATACCGGGGCTGTACTGGCGGATCGATTGACTGCTCTGGCTGTTCCAGCTGCCTGCTCAACACTTCCGATGTACTGGACCTCCCGAGCCAGGCGCTTGCCTCCCAACGCGGTTATTGTTGTACTCACACGTGGAACGACCGATGGCATGATGCAAACGGCGCTGTCAACCGCGCGTGGACGTGGCGCTCGCGTTCTCTATTGCACCGCTTATTCAGCTGGCCCGATCGCATCGAAGGCCGATTGGATTGTCCCATTGCCTGATATTTCTCCTCCCGATATTGCTGAATTGGCCCTGGTAGAGGCATTGATCAATGCTGTACGTAAAGGATGTGATCAGGCCATTCCTGATGGGCCTGCTTCTCCCTGGGTGGCCTGGCCCTATCAGCAGACAGTGTTTCTTCCCAATGGGGCAGAACCGATTCCTACGATACTGTTGACCTGTGAAGATCCTCCCCAGCCACGCCCGGTTGTTCTCTATTTTAGTGGGTTACATCAATCCAAGGAGAGTGCATTGCCTGGCACCGGCAACAACTACGTTTGCCGTTGTATTGTCTCAGCCCTGCTCAATGCCGGGTGTCATGTACTGTCTATTGATGCACGCGCACATGGTGGGCGCAAACGCGAGTGGGAAAATGCCGTTGCGCAATTGCGCAAGAGTTTTACTGGTGAGGGGGAAGATGTTCTTGGGGCAGCCCGGGCTGATGCGTGTGCACTTGTTGATGGTGTCTTGACATTAGGCATCACCGGGAAGGCGGAACGTCTCGGAGTGGTTGGTACGTCGTGGGGAGGTTTGCAGGCCCTCCTGACCTTTGCGGGCGATCCACGCATTGCCTGTGCGGTTGGTGTTATGCCTGTAACGCATGTTTCCCAGTTGCCTGAATTTGCAGATGTAAGTGACGCGCCGCGGGTGCTGACTGGCCAACCCGGTGCCTGGATGGGACCTTGCATCACTCCACGACCCCTCTTGCTGATCGTTGGCGAAAAAGATGAGAAAGCAGATGCGTTCCATGCACAGCAGTTTATAGACATACTAAAACCTGACTATGCCGCCCATGAAGCTGCTGAACATCTGCACTATATCCAGATTCCACAACTAGATCATAAAGAGCATCCCCAACAGATCACGGCTACGCTAGCCTGGCTACAACAATTTTTGTTGTAGGAAATGCAGTGTTCATCGTTTCTTCTCTTGAACCGTTCTGTGCAGGCATCGTGGGTCCACGATGCCTGGTTCGCGATCCATTCAGCGCTCATGCTTTTTTCTAGGTGGCGGGCTGGGATAGTGAGTTGAACGGTTGTGCCGATGCCGAATGCGTTAAAGATCGAAACCCCGTAGGTATCAGCAAATCAGGCGGCAACCTTACCGACTGCTGGACTTACCGCGCTACGGTTACTTGAGAAAGGAGGATTGCTCCTGCACAAGCGTGTGTTGATTACTGGTTCCACCGGCGGGGTGAGTCTCTTCGTGCATCAACTTGCCAGGCTCAGTGGTGCCTATGTTGTTGGTACGGCTCGCAATGCTCGCCTCGAGGCCATAGTCCGAGAGGCTGGAGCCGATGAGGTGATCGTGGGAGACGATCTTGAACCTGCACGTGCCTACGGCCCGTACGACCTGGTTATTGAGTCGCTCGGTGGGAACGCACTGAAGAGCGCCCTCTCCCTTCTGGTACCAGGGGTAACCTGTGTCACACTGGGCTGGTCGGCATCTCCCGATGTCACCCTTGATATCAGAAATTTCATGCCTATTGGGGGAGTGACCCTCTACAAACTGGTAATGCTCGCAGAATTAGATCGTCGGGCTGCATCTGAGGATCTGGCCTGGCTTGCACAACTGGTCGCCGATCAGCAATTGAGGACACCTATTGAGGTGGAGGCGTCCTGGCACGACATTGGTGAGGTCGCGCAACGCTTGCAGCAAAGGCAATTTACCGGCAAAGCTGTTCTGCATCTTATGAGCAAGTCCATCTAAAGCTAACGGCCAACTCTGGTGGAACGCAAAGCGCCGATCACCTCATATCCAGGTGCAGATTGTCCTGGATATGAGGTGATCGCTTAAGAGAGGTGAAAAAGGACCGCCGACAGAAAGTCGTTGAGGTTATGCGCGATGCCGCTGCTCTATAGCGATCTGGAGAAGGTAACGATGGCGCTAAGGAATCACCCCAATCATAAAGATGGTGATGACGAGAACTTTGGCCGTGGCACCTCCTGGCTCCTAATGCGCGTCTGTCCGGTAAATGTCATAGGATTGGGATCATAGACGACCCTGGTCTCCTGATCAGTCCACTCTTTAACGACACAATTGCGAATAACCGACGATTGGATAATTGCCGCCATCCCTGGTCTGGTCTGGCGGGATAATGTCTGTTTGATACAAGAAAAAAGTGTATTGTATTGTGTTGGCCTCCTGAACAAGATTCGTTAGTGCCAGCGGTTAAAGTGGTTGGCGTGTGTTTGCAGGTAGGCACCCGGCTCGAATAGCGTATCGTAGTATTCCAGATCGAGGTGGTGCGTCTGCAGATACATGAGTATGAAGACAGATGGTACGGTGGCGGGAAATTTGCCAAAGGTGTCGAACATATATTGAGCCTGCGTGGCTACACAATCTCTAAAGTGCTCGTCGTGTACCTGAGCACTCCCTCGGACTTTGTGGCTCTCCTTCCAGATGCCAGGGGTCTCTGGATTGAAAGGACCACCTGCGCCGAATTTCCGTTCGCAAAATGCGTCAACGGCGGCGCGCATATCTGGATAGTGTGGTGGGCAATAGGCTTCAAAAACTCCCTCTAATCCAGTCGGATTGGGAATGGCCCAACGTTCATCGGTATCATAGCGAAAGCGCAATCCTGGTACCTCTGGATCTCCACTGGCCCCCAGGATAGAGAGGCGATCGATGCCATCGAACATCCAGCCGCCCAATCCGAGTGCCTGTTGCATCAGCGCACCGGCGTAAGCCGCTGTTGAGAGCTCGGCAGTACATTCGGTGAGTGAGTATTGATCCAGGAAGGTTAAAGGATATGGGTTGTCGATATCGACGATATCGGCGAATTTTTCAAGGCCGGGAATGCGGCGATGGTTGATGTCGTCATAGATACTATAGCCGTTCTGCACATAGAAGCAGAGATTGGCAATGGTATGCTGGGCGACATCTCCGGTAGGGATGACGAGCAACGAACCTGGCCGGTTGGCGACCCAGGTATTATGTCCCTCCAAATAAGGCTCTTTGGGAGGTAGATAGATGCGCTGATCAGAAATCTTCTGAATATTGGAGCGATGAGCTTTGACGAGTTCTACCAGGGAAATGGAGCCATCGGCCTGTCGTGGCACAGGAGGAGGAGCGTCACGTGATTTAAAGATATAGGTGCCGCTGTCATCAGTGAAGAAGATTTCGCTGGTATGAAAGCCAGCCGCTGATGGGAATGTTCGTCCGGCTGCGGCCCCGGCATAGTTGGAGAGGTGAGGGGCATAACGATCATGGCGCGTAATCGCGTGATGCCAGCCTGTCGTACCACCCACCGCGGTTAGTATCACTATCTTTTCCAGCTCTGAAAGTGGCACTGGCTCATGTTTCGACTTAAATGCTACTGGCCCATCTGGGACCTCCGCGCCCAGAAAGAAGCGCCGTGAACGGCGTCCAAAGAGTGCATCTACAAAAGGAAATTGGAGGAGCTCCTGTAGCGCTTGCTCTTCTTGTTCATTGGCCAGATCAGTCTGCTTCTGGTCTTCGTTACTCATATCTCTTCTGCTCCTTATTCAACATCAGCACTGGCAGCAGCCACGAATTCGTTGATTGCTTGTTGTACTGCCTCAGCCTGGGCCTCGACGTAGGGAAGGTGACCAACGCCAATCTGTTTGAGATGGGACTTCTTTTCGGCCGGCGAACCCACTGCCTGCACATAGCGCGCAACATCCGCGTCGGTAGCCAGGGGATCCAGGTCTCCCGTAATGATTAACACCCGGCCCTGGAACCGTTCTGGATTGATCGCGAATGGCAGTTTGCGGACCTCGAAATAAGGGCCCACTGGATAAGCGTAGGCGGTTCCAAAGTGCGCCTGGTGCCAGTCAATAACTGCTGGGGCGGCCGTTGGGATAAAGAGTTCGGGCCATTCTTCTTCGGTGGTAAAAGCATAGCCAGCAGGTGCTTTGGCTGCCTCTTCCAATGAATCTTCTAGTGATACACCAGTTGTCTTGTAGAGAAAACCCAGCAGCACGATGCCTGCAATGCGTGTTGGATAGCGTTCTGCAAAAACCGAGGCTACGATGCTCCCATAGCTGATGCCCACCAGGACAAATTGTTGTGAACCGCTGATCTCCTGTACATAATCCAGCACTGCACTGGTATCTTGGATGCTACTTTCAAGCGTCACGGCAAAACCATCGGCAGCCCGGCTGGATCGTCCATGTCCGCGAAAATCAAAGGCAAAGGTATGAGCACCCTGGCGTGCCAGAGCATCGGCCAGCGAGGTATTTTCTACTGGCACATCAAAACCTGCTCCATCCATACCTGCTCCATGTAACAGAATCACTGGCAATATCTGCCGTACACCTGGCTGCTCCAGCCATTTCTCACGGATATACACATCAACGGTTGGTTCGATCCGCAGGAACGTCTCGCGGATCAAGAAACCATTCTCTTGTCGTAATAGGGGTCCAATGCGAGTTTTTGGGGTTGGCATACCACAGCTCCCTCTCTTTCATACGCGTTTGGTTGTCTGTCCACATCAGTTTTTTGGGCGTATTTTACGACGAAAAATGTAACATCTGTTACGATACATGTGCGACATTGAAATGGAAGAAAATAGAAAAAAATTCGATCCTCCTTATCAATGGATTGTAAATGCCTTCCGTATTGTAATTATTGACTATGTTGGTCAATTTTGTCAACAACTATTGACAAAAAGAAAGCGCATTGTGTAAGCTTGTAACAACAGTTACAATCATTAGGGTTGTTTTTTGTAGATGTTTGCTTTTCCACTCTTCCTTTCTAGTTTATACTAGTATTCTGTTCTCTTTCATGTGCAGCGTTTCGCTTGCATCGCGGGCGAGAGGGAGGCCAGGGCACAGCCCTGGAACTCAGTCAGAGGATTGAATCCCCTGCTTTTTGCCTCAATTTGGCAGAGCAAACAGCATTTTATCTGGAATCTGGCTTTATTTTAGAAGGAGCATGAATGTGAGTAATGTGAGCGCTAATCCTTCCACCGTCCGTCCCTGGTCATTGACCACGGAACGCATTATCATTGCTGGGGTGCTGGCTGCCATCACTATTATTCTTGGTGTGGTACCCAACATCGGTTTTATTCCTCTTCCCAATGCGATTGGTAGTGCGACTATTGAGCATATTCCAACTATTGTGGGTGGCGTCATTGCTGGCCCAATTGTCGGTCTTATCTCGGGCTTAGTCTTTGGCGTGGTGAGTTTCTTTCGCGCGACTGATCCCTTTTTCAAAGATCCAACTGTCGCTATTATCCCGCGTCTCTTTATTGGCTTGACGGCCTGGGCGACCTTTGCTGGTCTGGTGCGTATTAATCGGGATCTGGCGGCGGCGGCAGCTGGTTTTGTGGGTGCGGCCACCAATACTATTCTGGTCGTTGGCGCATTGATTATTCGAGGTTACTTTCCCGCCCAGGTCATTATTCCAATTGTGCTGGTGCAATCCATTATTGAGGCGATTATCGCTGCGATCCTGACTGTTATTCTGGTACGTATCTTCTTTATTCTCGAAGCGCGCCTTGTCCACGCTCCTGAGACGAAGTCACGTGATCAATTACCGTATTAATGTATGATTGAAATCAAGAACGCTACATTTACCTATAGCGTGCAGGAGGAAGAGGACGTTCCTCCTGCACTGCAAAATATGTCTTTGACTATTCGTGAAGGGGAAACAGTCGCTATTATTGGTCAAAATGGGTCAGGCAAGAGTACCCTTACCAAACTACTGGCCGCTATCGTGTTTCCTCAATCAGGCTCTGTGCTGGTAGATGAACTACCCACCGATGCGGGCGGAGAGGATATCTGGACCATTCGGCAGCGTGTTGGCGTGGTTTTTCAAAATCCTGATGATCAATTGATTGCCAGTACCATCATCGATGAAATTGCCTTTGGTCCAGAAAATCTGGGGTTGCCACGTGCAGAGATTGCCGCCCGCGTGCAGGAAGCGATGCAGATCCTGGACCTGGAAGCGTATGCACAGATGTCGATCAGTGAATTGTCGGTGAGTCTCAAGCAACGCGTCGCTATTGCTGGTGTGCTGGCGATGCGACCGCGCTATTTGGTCCTGGATGAACCAACCACCATGATTTCTGGCCATACCGTCCAGCGACTCCTGCGTACTATTCAGGAGCTGGCGCATGAGCAAGGCATCGCGGTCATCTATATTACGCATTTTATGCAGGAGATCGTCTCATTTGATCGGGTGATTGTTATGGATGCCGGTCAGATCTTCATGGATGGTACGCCAGCGGATGTCTTTGCGCGTGGAGCCGAACTTCAGGCAGTCGGACTTGAGGTACCGATGGTGACGCACGTTGGACAAACGCTACGTGCGCAGGGGTGGTCTCAGCTACCAGAAGTCGTATTAACGCCTGAACAGCTTGCTTTGTCTGCTGCGTCTATGCAGCACGAAGTTCCTGCTGTCAATGATGAGCGTAATGCTCGGAAGAGCGTCACGACTGTTTCTCCACACATGACAGCTATCGACGATGAGCAAAGGGTGCCTCTCTTTATGTTGAAAGACATTTCATATATCCATAGAAGTGGAACGCCTTTTGCTCTGACTGCTTTGCGGCAACTGGCCTTAACGATTCCTTCTGGGAGTGCGGTTGGTCTCGTAGGTCCAACCGGATCTGGTAAGTCAACATTGATTGACTTGCTGGCTGGCTTGATCAAACCAACTTCCGGCTTCTTCTTTTTTGAAGGGATTGATACAGCAGCGAAATCGTTTAAGTTGACGCGTATTCGTTCTCAGGTCGGTGTGGTCTTCCAGTCTCCTGAGTCGCAGATTTTTGAGGAGACGGTGGGGAAGGATGTCTCTTTCGGACCGCGTCAGCGCAAGGTGCCATTAGCCGAATCGCGGCGCCTGGTGCAGGAATCGCTGGAGGCGGTGGGTCTGCTCTATGAGGATTTTCGCACGCGGTATACGTATGCATTGAGCGGGGGACAAAAGCGTCGGGTGGCGATTGCCGGGGTGTTAGCCTTGCAGCCAGAGGTAATGATCTTTGATGAACCGATGGCTGGCCTTGATCCACGTGGGCGCGATGAACTGTTTGCGTTGATTCAACGGCTAAAGCAACTCACTGGAATGACGATTATCTATGCAAGCAGTAGCTTGAAAGATGTGATTGAACTGGTGGACACGATTCATGTATTGGATAAGGGGAAGCTGGTCTTTAGTGGGACACCACGTGAGACACTGGCTCGGGCTGCTGAGTTGCGTGCCCTGGATATCGCCTTGCCTGAAGCTACACAGATTGCGCTTTCTCTACATTCACAGGTCCCAACGTTGCGCACCGATATGCTGGATCGTACGGAACTAGAGACAGAGCTCCTGAAAACGTGTTTCCGTATCCCTTGATCTGTATCCTGAAAAGAGGATCAGTGTCTTTGTAAGAGTGGTGGCTATGATTGAGCTTTCTCGTTATATAACCTTTGGGCAGTATGTCAATAATGGTTCTCGGCTGGCGCGGATGGATCCGCGGGCCAAGGTGATCTGTGCTGTGTTGTTGATCGGATTGACTTCCTATCTGAGCACTTTCCAGGCATTTGCCCTCTGTTTGCTTTTCTGCATTGTTCTACATCAGCTTTCGGGCATTTCGCTTCGCTACGTAGGACGTAGCTTGCGGCCTTTTATCATCTTTTTGCTGATTGCTTTTGTGTTTGAAGTGCTCTTTTATGTCCCTCCCAAAGCGCCTCAGTGGCTCTGGCACTGGTGGATCATAGGTATTACCTGGCAGGGAATCATCAACAGCCTTCTGACTATTGTACGCGTGCTCTTTCTCTATTACCTGGTTACTATGCTTTCTTTTACGACTTCGATGGTAGATTTGACGGATGGACTGGAGGTGTTGACTGCGCCGTTGCAGAAGATTGGCATTCCGATGAATGCATTGGTAATGGTGTTGGTGATTGCCTTGAAATTTGTGCCTATCTTTGTGACAGAAGTTGAGCGTTTGATGAAGGCACAGGCGGCCCGTGGTCTGCAATTTGACCAGGGAAATATCTTTCAGCGTGTCTCCAGGCTTTCTCTGTTATTGATTCCGCTATTTGTTAGTGGGTTTAAAAAAGTCAAAGTGCTCAATGTCGCGATGGAGGCCCGTTGCTATGGGAGCCATGCCGGGTGGCATCGCACCAAACTGCGCGCTTTGCACTTTGCCCGCTTTGATGTGTTGGCGTTGACATTGACCATGCTTGTCTGTGTGCTTCTTGTAGGGGTAAATCTACTCGTCAATCGCTAGCATCGGCTGATGTCTGCTATAGAGAGGCCTATCTGATCGTGGCCATTGTTCTCTCATGATCTCGTGGAGTGATAACCCATGCCAGATATTTTGCGACCTGAGGATAAGCAAGCGATTATCCAGACCGCGGACTCCTTGATTGAAGAGGCTGTCGATTTTTTGCAAGGAATGCTGCGTATTCCCAGTGTCAATCCTCCAGGTGCCGCGTATCCCGAGTGTGCCAGTTATATTGGGGAGCGTCTAGAAGCGTTGGGGTACCAGGTTGAGTACATTGCTTTGTCTGCTGCTGAAAATGCGGAGTTAGCCCCATATGGTGAGGGATTGCCTCGCACCAACGTGTTTGGGCGTTTACCTGGCCTCCCCTCTTCACCAGTTATCCATTTTAATGGTCATATGGATGTCGTGCCGGTTGGCATGGGGTGGTCAACTGCCCCTTTTGGGGGAGAGGTACGAGCTGGCCGTGTTTATGGGCGTGGCGCGGCAGACATGAAGGGTGGTATTGCCGCCCAGGTGTATGCGGTGGAGGCAATCAGGCGTGCAGGCCTGCAACTACAGGGGACTGTTGAGCAAAGCGGAGTCGTAGATGAAGAGAGCACGGGGAATCGAAATGCTGGCATGGGCTTACTGGTCGAACAAGGTCTGATTGCGCCTGAGCGTACCACCTATATAGTGATCACCGAACCATTAAATGTCGATAATATTTGCCTGGGACATCGCGGCGCGATCTGGGGAGAGATCCAGACCTTTGGGCGCCAATCCCATGGCAGCACTCCCGCTCAAGGTGTCAACGCACTGGAACATATGGCTGGCTTTATTGATGAAGTGGCACGTTGTCTTATGCCGCAACTACGTCAGCGTCAAAATCGCTATCCTGTTGTACCCGCTACTGCTAACACTGCTAGCCTCTCTTTCAATGTCATTCAAGGGGGGACGCATGTCAATAGTGTCCCTGATAGTTGCAGCGTAGCCTTTGATCGCCGCCTGGTCACTGATGAAACGTTGGCTGATGCCCGACAGGAACTCTGGAATATATTAGAAGGACGAGCTCAAATCGTTCCAGGTTTTCGCTATGAATATAAAGAACGATACGCAGCTGCCCCTACCTGGGTGAGTGCCGATACCCCTCTTGTCCAGTCTTTTACATCTGCTATCCAGCATATCCTGGGGCGTACGCCAGGCTACGTTTGTAGTCCTGGAACAGACGATCAGCGTTTTGTCGTGCAAAATGCGGGTATTGAGCAATGCATCATTTATGGTCCCGGAGAAATCACGCAGGCCCATATCGTCGACGAGTCTCTGGCCATTGCCGATCTGCTCGCCTCCATCAAAATTATGGCCATCGCCACTGCTGAGCTTCTGGGTGTACAGAAGGGCGATTAAGTGACGCCTGGACCACCATGCATTCGGGGCTATGATATCTCTGGGATGGTGGCAGCTGTTGGACCTGGTGTCACAACCGTTCAAAAGGGCGATGAAGTGTATGGCATGCCGAATCAGGGCGCGGCGTATACCGAATATGCACTAATAGATGCGGAGCACGGGGTTTTCAAGACAGCTTCTCTTGATCATGTTCAGGCAGCAGGAGTGCCGATGTCGGCCTTTACAGCGTGGCATACCCTCTTTGTACGCACGCGTGTCATGGCCAGGCAGACAGTGCTGGTCAATGGGGCAGCAGGAGGGGTTGGACATCTTGCCGTACAATTGGCAAAAGTGCAAGGGGCGTGATGGCCAAAAGAGCAAGATAGGAGAAGTTTTTGCGCAGGTTTGACGGTAGAATGTCTTGCATGCAAGGAGGGAGTGGAAGACTTTTGTGCGCAAGCCTGACTGGCCTGGTGTTCGCTTTCTGCTGGAGAAATCTCATGCATCCGATAACCAGGAAGCATGCTATGATCGGGACCGCATCAATTCAGGCGTTGCCGCTCTCCTTTGTAAAGTCCATCCTGGCGCTTCTCGCACATGAGCAGGAGGCGATCAGCTTCGCCCGTTCTATGGACGGGCCAGCGTGAATATATGTTTTAATTCTGAGGAGGAACGTATGAGCCAGCATGCCATCGAGCGTCTTTATCTGATGCAGGTTGGGTCCATGCCGGAATACCAGATTCCGATTGTGTGCTATCTGGTGCAAACAGGTGACGGCAAGAATATTCTGATTGACAGTGGTCTACCGGAGAGTATGCCGGAAGGAGAAGCGGATTTCGAGAATGGGCAGGACGTTATCGAGCAGTTGGCGAGCATTGGCTTACAACCAGACGATATTGATACCGTCATTTCGACGCATTATGATATCGACCATGCCGGAAGACACGCGGTATTCACGAAGGCGCTCTATGTTGTTCAGCGTGTGCATCATCTGGATGCGGCGAGCAATCCACGTTTTGCGGCCAATCGACCCCAATGGGATCAGCCAATGGAG
The DNA here is from genome assembly GCF_003967575.1 of Dictyobacter alpinus. Classification (NCBI taxonomy): domain Bacteria; kingdom Bacillati; phylum Chloroflexota; class Ktedonobacteria; order Ktedonobacterales; family Dictyobacteraceae; genus Dictyobacter; species Dictyobacter alpinus. Next base: position 698,354 of record NZ_BIFT01000002.1, on the reverse strand, counting down.
CGTATCCAACTGGTAGACGGAGACACGGAACTACTGCCGGGGCTGGAACTGATTGAGACGAGCGGGCATGTGCCGGGACATCAATCGGTGCTGGTGCGGCTGCCCAAAACGGGGGCGATTTTATTGCCGATTGACGCTGTACCCTTCAGCAAGGGCTTTACTCGTGACAAGCAGGACGACGGGAGCAACCCGGACGCCGAAGCGATACGCGCCAGTACGATGAAACTGCTTGATCTGGTCGAACGGGAGCATATTGGGCTGGTGATTTTCGGTCATGACCAGGAGCAGTGGGAAGGACTGAAAAAGCTGCCGGAATATTACGAGTGAGGATGCAAGCCCCCTTTTCTCGGTTCGTCGTACCGATCGAGAAGGAGGGGAGTGATCCCACCCTTGCCTTTCTGCCATCTGCAGTCGTCCTTGTGGGAAATATCCTGGGCTTGCTCGTGGGGTTTGCGGTTGGTGTGCTGGGATATGTTGCCGTGGTGGCAATCATTACAGGAAAGCAACGCAACGGAAAATAGTAATTCGATCGATATGAAATGAGTAGCGACTCCCTGGCACTGGTTCATGTGTGGCAAGCGTACCTGGAAACGGGCCAGCAACCCATTCTCTCTTTATGAAAGTGGCGATGCAGTTCAAAAGCGAGAATAGCATCGCCGCTTGCTCGGGCAAAAAGTCATTTAGTGAGTATCTTACTTCCACTTTCTAAGGATAAGACCTGTCACTTCAATAACCCACTATTCAGAACAACGCCAGTGCCATAAGGAATCAACCAGAAAATCCATACGATCAGACTCAAACGATGAAACTGTTCTAATTCTGACTTGTGATGACGCCATAAAACAAGGGTGGCCCAGATTGCATGCACCGCCATGAGTAAAAGCGCCAGTGCACCCGTCAAACTGTGAAGACTGAGATCAAATCGTCCTCCCGCTAACAAATGCATCATGACTGTTCCCGTCGCATCAAAAAGCAATCCACTCCAGAAGAAAAGTAAGTGCCAGGACTTAAGATATCGACTAAGACGTTCACCTGACGGCCCAGGAGGCCCCGTGTCTTTAGACCGGGGTAAACCCCTATCGTATAGAAAATTAATGCGACTGTCATGGCTACAATCGCTACAACTAAGAAAGGCATAAGGATCCCTCCCGTATTTTTGTAATCATGCTGTCTGTAAAAATCTATTTTTCATATAAAAGAACATCATACACTCGCGAACATCAGCAATATTCTCTTTTTTTATTCGATAAGTCAGATTTGACTTATCGAATAAAAAAAGAGAACATGCCTGCCTATAGCTTAGAGAATCCTGATCGTTGCATTTCTCTTTTTCTCTGTTTTAACGACAACAATAAATAATCAACGAGAGGCAAGAGCATCATGCCCACGTCAGAATGAAGAAGCTCTGAGCTGATCAAGTTGTTGGAACGTTACTGCTGCTGCCTGCCGCACCTTCTCATCGTGACTGTGTATAAGTTCTTGGATGGCAGCTAAACATATCTCATCAGGAAAATACATGGTTCGTAGTTGTTCCAATGCGAAGTACTGACAGTGGGAACCTTTCCTTAGCTCTGTCAGAAGGTAGCTTCTGTAGCGGCTTAGGTAGTAATTCTCGAAAGCAAGAGCACGCGCACAGAGGTGACGGAGTCGCAAGCGATCTTCTGCCTGCTCAGGAACCCCATAGTGCCAACGTATACTTCCCCATTCATACAACTCTGCTAAAAAAGATGTCCACTCATCATGGATATATTCGCGATACATGTTGATGCTCATGCGTTTCGTTTCAACCATCTTCCCTGTCTGCCAGGCCACCAGGATCGTTGCCAACCAACACATGGTAGAGATAAATCCTTTTATGTTGTGTCGCATTTCCCCAAGAGGAGGCAAAGAAAATTGATCATACCCATAAAATGTTGCTAAAGGATCAGGATACGAAAGGGGGAAGGTTGCTGTCTTTCTATGGCGCAGGACTTGAGTAAAGTAGGAGATAGGGGCAGGCGTATAGTGATGCAGATACGCTTCAAGCGTTATATCTGGCATCTGACTGCGGATATCCTTTCCCCAAAGGAGGCGACTCGCCACTTTGATCCGGAAGTGGCCATGTGCCTGTAAGTCTGGCTCATTCAATGCAAGCACATCTATTGCCCAGGGGCTCATCGAGAAACAGGTAGACTTGATCTGCTCCAGCGTTCCACTCTCCTCCGAAGTGACTGGATGCTTGAAAACCAGGCAAACATCAATGTCACTCATTTGCCTTTGGCTCCCATCAGCAGTACTGCCGAAGAGGTAATAGGCCGTGATATGGCCGGAAAACGCTGTCTCCATGCTACCTATTACTCTACGTAAAATCGTGTCAATATCTGTATTTCCTGTCGACGTGATAAGGACGATTTCTTCCATGAGTGCCTTCTTTCTTAACAGGTCCTTTGATTCTCCGACTTCCTCATTTTACTCTTCGACTGTACCGTTGTAAATTGTCTTCGTCTGTCTACAGGGCTTTTTAATTTTCCTCTTCCTGGCGCCTACGGCGCCGGAGTCTGGTGTAGTGTGTGTTCTGCGGGCGGCCGCGGCCGCCCGCAGAACACACACTACACCAGAAATACTCTGTATATGATTTGCCTGACAGTTACTCCCGGCTGAAAATTAAAAAGCCCTGGTCTGTCTATGCATAATCCTACTGGTGATGGACCAACATTTTTGACTACGAGCCTTCCTCTCGAGTACAATGCATGAGGTCGAAACTGATGGTACCGGTTTCGAAGAAAATACGAAGGAGATCTTTCTATGCCTTTAGAGTTAGATTCGACCAGAACAGCACTTGTTGCCATTGACATTGTCAGAACTGATGCATTGATACCAGGGAGTTGAGTAGGCGACCCCCTCACTTCTTCTCACCTATCCTGGCTTTGTTCACCATCGGTGCTCTCGTTTGCGTGTTGAGAAGAACGCGTCATGTCGAGCAGAGCTTGAATTACCTCTGCTCGCCGTGTCCCTGTTGGAGCTGCAAGGCGGAATAATTCAGTAAACATCAGGCCGTCAATAGCCAGGCGGATAATCGTTGCCTGGATCGGCAAGAGACCATCGTGCTCAGAGCGTTGTTGATAGTGAGCAAAGCTTTGATACGCCAGGTCAAGCAGGCCTGGATCAGTGGCTATGGCGGCAATCAAGCCAAATGCTGCCTCATTCTCCTCTGATGAGAAACTACTTTCATCTGTTGAGGCTCGAATGTAACTACGCAACCAGCGACCAGGGGATGGATCTGCTTCCTGAGCAAGGGCACGCTCAACATCGGCGTCAAAATCGTGAAGAAGCTGCATTAGTAACCCTTTGATGAGCGCTTCTTTACTGGGAAAGTGATAAAAGACTCCTCCTTTACTCATGCCAACTTCGTGGGCAACCGCATCAATCGTTAAATGTGTGACGCCATCACGCTGCACAATGCGGTTAGCTGCGTATAAGATTTGCTCACGCTTCGTGGTTGTCGCCATTAGTTTCCCCGCTTCTCTCTTGACAACTGTACCGACCGTCCGGTACAGTTGTTAGCGTACCATTCAGTCGGTACAGTTGTCAAGAAACAATGCTGAAAAGACAAAGGAGAACAGATGCTTCACTCGACAAAATCATCATCACAACCATTGAATAGAAAGAAATGGACCCCATGGGTGGGGGAGGATTCCTCATCTTGTCCTGTCTTATCTATGCTACATTCTTCGTGATGCCGTTCCTTCCCCTTTCTACCGAGGGAAGGGTTGTGATGGGAACCGTGATTATTCTTGTGGGTGAAGGAGCAGCCTGGCTGGGGACAGTACTTGTTGGAGCAAGTGTAGTTGCTCGTTACAAGCGTTTCCTCATCCCAAAAAGGTGGTTTCATCACGGCGAGATAACACCGACAGATAAACCGCAGGAGGGGTGAGATAGTACGAAAAAGGAGCCCGACAAAAAAAAGGCACAGACGACACGTTTGCCGCCTGATGGGCGGTGCCATATCGTTGTGCCTGATAGGTAAGGTCAGTGACATCAACATTGAAGCGTTTGATGGCACCACCTGTATCGGCTTGCTGTCCCTTTACTGCAGGAGATCCTGGCCGCTTCCCCGGACACGTTTGATCTCGTTGAGGTGACGGGTCAACTCGGCAGCGTCAAAGGTGACGGTACGGTATACACGTTGCGGTTCAATGGCCAGGACGAGCCGGTTCTCCTGCTCTATCTGCTGCAGACAGGCAAGGTGTTGACGATGATCGAAGCGCAGGGTGAGCCAATAGTTCTCATGAGAACTGATGCTTAAGAAGAGAAATGTGTCGCTCAGATGCTGGTCGTCTGTCATAAAAGTACTCCAGAACGGCCAGTAGTCAAAGGGATCGTGTTGCTTCTCCAGGAGTGCAGGCAGGCGCAGGTGCCGCTCAGTATTTAACAGGAGTGTTGGTGGCGTCGCACTGTGCATGAACTGGAATGGGACGGCTTCCTGCTGTAATGCTGTCAGGTGTTGCTGCCAGTAAGGCCGCCATGGCGTTTTACTCGCGGCTCCATTGCTGCATATGTATAGGGATGGCGGCTGGTGCGCGTACGGTGTTGCAAGGATAACGCTATCTTTTATCATCGGTCGTTGTTCCTTTATCTGTTTGTTCCTGGTTTGACAAGCCCCCTCGACAAAGGGCTGGAGTAAGGTGCTTCATGTTAGCGTGCATGCCAGCTCGTAGCGGATGAGAATTCATACGCTACTGTCGTGGCTGCGTCGTAGGCAATCAGCGTGATCCACTGATTGTTTACCAGATTGTGCAGGTGTGCATGTCGTGCGAGAATGGCCGCGATGCGCTCTGGATCCGCCTCGATGATGGCGAGCAGGCGCATGGGTTCATGGTAGAGGTCATTGCCGTACATGACGGATTGCATCGGTAGCCCGATCAGCAGGTCGCTCTGCTGACCCTGCATGACCCCGATCTGACCAACGACGTTATGGAGCAGTTTGGTGTCACTGCCAAATGCCTGATTGTCGATGGTGGAGAGGTAGTACTGCATATTGATCCACTCGGCTACCACCAGGGGGGCCGTCATGATACCTTCCAGAATGCTGCCATCTGGATCCTGGCTCTGGTCATAGGAGTGCAGGAAGACACGTCCTTCAAGATCGCGTTGCGTGGTCAGGCTACGGCGTCCACAGAGGAAGGCGGCGTTGCGGGCCAGCCCCCACTCAGGTCTGATCTGGGACCAGTCAGAGGCCCGTTGCTGGACGTGCCGGATGACGTTTTGCTGTCCCCGGCTGGCATCAGGCAGGTTGAGCAGGCGCCTGCCGGCGTTGTCTTTTCCTGCCTGGACAAGATCTTGTTTGAGCTGGTGCAATTCAGCTCTATGGCTGGCAGGCACCTGATCTTCGTTCAGGATGCGGATCTCGTCGGTGGTTGTGTTGTGCTCCCCAGCCAGGAAGAAGGTCTCCTTGGGGAGTACCGTACCTTGCTCTGCCAGGATCGCACGAATGGCAGGACTGTTGAGGATGCTGGCGGTGACCAGGGCGCTGGTGCCTCCGGCGTTGCCGCCACAGGCGCCACAGTCCAGGGATGACGCATAGGGATTGTTCTCGGACTCGCTACCATGGCCACAGAGCAGGATCAGGCGCGCGAAATGACTGGTCATGCCGATGCTACGCAATAGGTTCCCAACCATGCGCGCTTGCTCTTCTCGACTCATACCAGGTTCCGAGGGGTCGGTCAGGATGGATGGCTCGCTTGGGACGTCGGGCAGGAGTTTTCCCACGATTGTGCTCTGTAGCTGTTTCCAGCGGTCGGGGAGCAGGGTCCTGCCAAGTAGCGGAAAGAGGAAGAAGCCTCCAACCATTTCGACAAAGGCGAATGGCGTGAGCAGATGCTCACGGAGCGTATGGATGAGTAGTTGCCAGCGATAGACCAGGGCGTTACCACTCAAGCGCTGCCTGGCCATGGTTCGGGCGCTTGCTCTAGGAACCTCGCTTACATGGGAGGTCGGCGTGATCAGGGCAGGCGCCAGTGTAAGGTTTCCCGCTGCCCCGAAAGGATGATAGAGCATCGGGACGCCAAAGAAGCCGGCCACGCCATAGGTTTCGTAGGGACCCAGCGCTTCGATGTGGCGACGCAGGCCCTCGGAGCGTACGTCGATGCAGAAGAGGGCCTGCGTCCGTGCCCGGGGTGTTGCTGCCGTTTCTGGCTTTCCCGTCTGGTGGGAGCGCACGGTGGTGAGTAACTGATCGCGATAGTGAAGCTCATACGCCTTTTGCCAGAGCAGTTGCTGTTTCTCGACGCTCCAGGCATTGGCGAGGTGCAGCAGTTGTGCGAAATGGGTGGTGGGAAGATCGATAATCTCCTGCATCTCCAACTGCAAGCTATCACACAGTATGACGAGGAGTGCGATCAGCTCCGCTGTATGTTCCTGTTCCCCCTCTTTGGTACTGGCAGTGAAGAGGCGTGTCAATAGAGACGTGCTACGAGATGGCTGCCGGACACTGGTTTCCAGGTACGTGAGCTCGTAGAAGAGGCGCACCGCCAGATAATCGGTGAGCGTTATTGGATAGCGTTGTTGCCACAGGGATTCAGGATGTTCCTCACGCCAGCGTATAATGCTTGCCCAACCAGGGAGCTGGGCGAGATGGCGTGTGAATTGCTCGGTCCAGAACCGCTGCGTGTCGTTTTCTGTGCCAGCAGAGAGGTGTCGCGATAATCCCTGTAGACTGCGTGCCAGAGCCATGTTGGCCTCATCTGGCAAGTCGCGAATGCTCTTAGGCAGGGTGCGGTCCCCCAGAAAACTGAAGAGTCCGACTTCTCCCGCCAGATCTTTCCAGCAGTGGTAAAAGCCTTGCTCGCGCCCTGGCATACTCCAGCCAGCCTGTCCCTCATCGAGAAAGGCGGCGCACCATAAGATCATCTGGTTATTGACCATGGTCGTGACCTCGGCTGAGACAGGGATGCTCTCCTTGCCTTCTCCACTCCGTCCTGCTTCCGCGAACGCTGCAGGCGCTGCTTGCAGATGACGCCTGATCACCTCCCACCGTTCAGGCTGTCTTGCCTTTACCTGCTCATGTGTCTCTTCCTGACACAGCCAGGCCGTGTAGACCGGTTGGAGAAGCCAGGTCCGGGTCCCCAGCTCAATGCTTGCGGGCAGCGCAAGCATTTTTTGCAAATCGCCAATGGCGGTGCTTACATCCTGCTCACTGATACGCTGCTGGGTGAAAAAGGTACGATACATTTTCAGGGGCAGAAAACCATTGCCTCTGCCCAGGGCGCGCGCGTCCCGCATGGCCTGATGAAAGGGGAGATGTTCCAGGTTGGCCAGGGCGTTATTGGCGATAAATGCATCCAGTGGCCAGTAAGGCGCGATGATCTGGCTCGCTTCGCGGATAGAACGTCGCACATCTCCCTGCATATCCATCTGGATGGGACGCATACTCTCTGTATAGGTTGTTTCCATAAAGCTCCTCCTGTGAGCTACGCTTGCTTCTCGCAGACACTTATGCCATCTTGCGCATGCCACGGTACAGGGCAAACACATAGAGTCTCTTAAGGAAGGTGTTCATCCATCGTGATTGGTGTAGCGCTGGCAGGATGATTGAGATCAAACCGGCGAATAAGAGGATGATGCTCCCACTTGTGAAGAGCAAGCTGTTGTGTGTCCATGGATAGGCGGCAACGGCTGGCGCGAAAAATCCTTCGATGCGGTGGATCGCGAGAGTGTAGATGAAGATGATGCCGAGTACGCCGATGGTCGCAGGCAGGATGTGCCGTGGGACAGGGAAGGAGATACGTAACGCTCTGGCGAGGGCATGGGCGATCGTTATCCAGGCAAACAGCAGGATACCGTTGCCAGGCTTGAGTGGTGGATCAATGACGATCTGGATCAGGATAAAGGCTAACGCGACAAGCAGACCGCTTATGAGCAGGACACGCGCCGAGGTGAGCGGTGTGGCGGATGCGGGAGGAGAGAAGAGACGGTTCCTGTTTTTCTGCTGAATTACTGACCCCGAATTGAGAAAGGCGTATGCTTTGAAAAAGCCATGGACGATAATGTGCAGCAGGGCCAGGGCGAACAGGCCCAGACCACATTCCAGGATCATGAACCCCATCTGTCCCATGGTTGAATAGACGAGCATACCTTTGACATCGTTGCGGGTGAGCATGACCATGGTTCCATACAAGGCGGTCAGGCTGCCGATGATGATGGCGCATCCCATCGTGAATGGGGTAGCAACGATGAGCGCGCTCAAACGGATCAAGAGGAAACCGCCGGCGTTGATTAGACCGGCATGCATTAACGCTGAGACGGGTGTGGGCGCTTCCACGGAGGATGGTAGCCAGCTATGAAATGGCAGTTGCGCTGATTTGGCCATGACCGCTACCAGAAGGAAGGCGGTGAGAAAGGTTCCCTGAACCCCCCGAACGTGCTCCATGCTGGTGGAAAGGATGGCTTGAATGCTCAACGTCCCAAATACGTGCCATGTCAGGATAAGCGCACCCAGCAGTGCGATGTCTCCAATCAGGTCAATGCGCAATTTCATCCATGCCGCACGCCAGGAAAACGGGCGATGCTGGTAGTGGGCGAGCAAAAAGGTGAGCGTTAAGCCTTTGAGCATCCAGAAGAGTCCAAGCATCAATAGATTGTTGGCGAGAATGACCATAATCACTTCGAGGGTTACCAGACTCAGCAGGAAAAAGTAGCGGGGAAAGTAACGCTCCTCTTGCATCGCCCTCAACGAATAGAGATGGACAATTCCACTGACCGTGATGACCAGGAGAAGCATGCTCACACTGATACGATCCAGGAGAAAGCCCACGGAAACAATCTGCGTGGCTGCCAGTGGCACCCGTAGCAGGGAGAAATCGCATGGACCGTGCACGACCACCAGGATAAAAAGGCTGAGCGCACATATCCATACCACCCCAAAATGTATCTGCACATAGCGTACCATACACATGGTAGATGAGCGGTGGAGGAATACAGGAATCCCCAGCAACAGAACCATCATGAGTGTAATAAACACCACTGACAGGCGGATCCCGTTCTCTAAAGCAGTGACCATACCGTTCCTTTCGTTCCAAAAAGATGCTATGATTACCATGTAAAGTTAGTTACGAAAAACAAAACACGAATTATAATTCATGTATTATGATGCGGTAAAGAGGGCACGTTTGTCAAGGGTTTTGTCTCGTCGCTAAAAAACTGGTAGGTTGGCATGACCCATTGTGGAGGGAGCGTGCTCGCACCACACATAATTGCTTATCAAAAGGAGAAATGCTGTTATGCGTCCCAAATGGACATTTTTAACCAATCACGCCCAGGTCTTTTTGTGCGTGACCCAGAATGCTCGCCTGACCGCCAGAGAGATTGCTGCGACGGTCGGTATTACCGAGCGTGCGGTGCAACGCATCTTAAGTGATCTTGAACAGGATGGCTATGTACAGGCTTTTCGTGAAGGCAGAAGTAATCGTTACGCAACCGACCTGGACAAGCCACTACGCCACCCGGCCCAACATGGTCAGCGCGTTGGCGATTTGTTAGAACAGATCATGCACGAAACCTCTCACAATACTCATTCTTAGGGCGCAGAGCTGGTTCCAATCCAGATGACGAATATAATGCAAGTAAGTTCGATCGGCGTTGATGGAGCAGGTCCAATCTCTATCCGTATCCGAGCTTTCCTTTTCTACAGCAGCGTGGTTGCATCGGATGGCTATATATGCTATTATTTTCACGATATATTATTCGTGTCTTGAGGCCATGGCATGTTGTTTACTCGGGTGAACTACGCTCATCGTGAGTGAGCGACGTTGACGATGGCTTTTCAATCAAGAGAGGAAAAAATGTAGATGCAACAAGCGGGATCAGCTCGTTCTGAGAAAAGGAATGCCGCCGGATCGCGTACGACTCATCCCTATGTGGGCAGGAGTGTCTCGCTGGCGACCAAACATGGGAAAGAAGAGCAGATCGCGCCTGCCTTCTCGCAGAGGCTACAGATGCGAGTGGAGGTGCCGGTGGGCATCGACACGGATGTGCTGGGTACCTTTACTGGCGAGATTTCACGCACCGGCTCGCCTACGGAGACGGCCTATGCCAAGGCTCGTCTGGGCATGCAGCTTAGTGGATCTCCATTGGGTCTGGCCAATGAAGGAAGCTTTGGCCCACATCCTGCTCTCCCGCTGCTGCTGGCCGATACGGAACTCATGGTCTTCATCGATGATGAACGTGGCATTCAGGTGCAGGAAATGCTGGTTAGTGAGGACGTGGTGGCCGCGCAATGTACGGCACGAACGTTCGCTGCCGTCGAAACATTTCTGGCGCGTGCTCGTTTCCCATCCCATGCACTCATTGTGCGTCCCGAGGGCGTGCTCCAACCCGATCTGCTCTTCAAAGCGGTCATTGATCCACAACGCTTGCAGGAACTCATTACGCTGTGCGCGGCCGCATCGCCTGTGGGGCTGGCTCATATCGAGAGCGATTTGCGCGCTCATATGAATCCAACCCGTCGCCGCGTGCTGAGCCAGCTAGCCGAGCAATTGGCGCAGCGCCTGGCGTGCCTCTGTCCACACTGCGCGACACCGGGCTGGGGCGTCGTTGATCACGAGTTGGGATTGCCCTGTGGCTGGTGTGGTCAACCAACCGAACTGCTACGCGCCGTGATTTTCGGTTGCCCCGCCTGCTCTTACCGGGAACACCATGGCCGTCCAGACGGATTGCAGCACGCCGATGCAGGCCAGTGCCCTTTCTGTAATCCCTAACCTTCAGAGGATATGAGCAAGATCGAAGAAGTTTTTTCCTTTCTCGGCTTGTAGAATAGAGAGACGTGCACATGGCAAGAAAATCTATCTATTCCATCAGTCATCTTGAACACAAAAGGGAAAGGAAACACGTATGAGCACACCTGATCAACCCAATTTCGCCAGAGGCTTTGATGCCTCTGCAAGCCCTGCTGTAGTCGATCGGACCACCTGGCAGGCGGAGCTGGACAAGCTCCTGGTGCGGGAAAAGGCGCACACCCGCGAAGGAGATGCCATCGCGGCGGCCCGAAGACTGCTGCCGATGGTGGAGGTTGACTCCTCTATCCGGCTTCTTGGCCCACATGGACCCGTCACGCTCCTGGAGGTTTTCGAGGGACGCCAGCAACTGATCGTCTACTATCATATGTGGCATTCTGGTCAGCCAGCCAGTGGTCAATGTGAGGGTTGCACCTTCTTCAACGGTCAGGTTCGTGAGCAATCCTACCTGCATTCTCGCGATGTTACCTATGCCACCTTCTGTGAGGGCCCGTACGAGGAAAGTATTCGCTACCGCGACTTCATGGGATGGGACGTCCCATGGTACTCTGTGCATGATTCTGCCGACACCCTGCTTGCCGGTCGTGGATTTGGCATGCTGATTTGCTACCTGCGGCACGGCGACCGCGTGTTCGAGACCTATTGGACCACCGATCGCGGCGTCGAGGTGATGGCTCCCAGCTATGGGCTGTTAGACATGACTGTGTACGGTCGGCAGGAAGCCTGGGAAAAATCGCCTGCTGGTTGGTCACAACGATGGAAAAATAATGGCGACCAGTTCCGTACGGATGGGCGCCCCACCGCCCAGTGGTCCCGGCTGGCGGCTGGACGCTCTGACGACCTGGGCACCAGTGGTCCACACGGTGACCCAAATCAGTAGTGACCTTTTAATGGCGGCGATCTTGTAGTGCGGCGTCCGATTCACGGTGGCCATCTTGTAGTGCGGCGTCCGATTCACGGTGGCCATGCCTGAGTGGTCGCCCGTCGGATGCCGACACTGCAGGTGTGCTGGTGAGGGAAAAACAGCTCTCTTGCGTCGCACGGGGCCAGGGATGAGGACCAACGAACTTTACCAGGTATAGAAACTGTCCACTCCATAGGCTCCCAATGCTAGAGAAAGCTCGCCTCCATGATGGATCTCCTGTTCCATGACATGCCAGACAATCCACTGGCGGGTATGCGATGGCTCTTCTTCTTGCCCATGGTTTCGTCGCCATGCCTGCTGAGAGGCAGGAGGAGCAATAAGCTGCTCCAGGTCCGCAGGAGTCCAGCGGTCCAGGGCGCGAGAGATCACGTGCCAGGTCTCCTCAAACATCGTGACCAGTTCAGCGACCGCAGGCATAGCTGACTCATCGCTAGACGCCCAGCGGTCTATAGCGGCCATCGCAGCATTTTCTTCCCCCATCCACGCAAAGAACCAGTTGACGCGGGTACCGATCATACGAGCGAGAAGCTCCCCGATGGACACGCCATGCGGTGCCACTGAGCGGGCAAGTTGTTCGGAGGAAAGGGATGCGATCGTTTTGACCATGGCATGTTGATAGTTCTCCCAACCTGGCTTGTAAAACGTGGCGAGGGGATATACCTGTTCTGTCATAGCTGTCTGCTCCTTGCTTCTGATTACGTGCTCCCATGAGGTGGAGCGTGAGTAGCATAGCATAGCGATATGAGTAAAACATCTTCTATCTTGCTCTTCTGGTCACGCAGGATCGATGCCGCGCATTTTGAAACACGGTCTCGTATAGTATTTCTTTTAGACACTCTGCGTATCATTAAATGTTGACTTTTCACCCATTGTCTGATACAGTGTAAAACATGCGTACATAGAAATGAACCTATAAATTGAGATTTTGTCCAGCCAACGAACAAAAATACCTGTTTGGCTGTGGACAATTTATGTAGAATTGAAGCTTGCAATACTCAATGCCTGTGGAGCGTCCATAAGACCTGGTGTGGTGAAGACCCAATTGGGCAAGACTCAGCGAAGCAGGAAACCCAAGAAGTGATTCTTGGCGTCCCCCGGTTTGAGCCGTGGGGAGGATGTTAATCTTATCGCCTCTTGCAGCGAAAATCCTATCAAGGATCTTCATGCCGAGGCAAAGTAGCACCCCTGGATCTGTCCCGTGTGCTTTAGATACCTTTCCAGGAGGTGTATATCATGATCACACGGCGACTAGGTTTCCCAAAGATACGAGGGCACGAGGCTCTCGTGGTGGCTTTCCTTCTCGACGCACTCGGCACTGGACTCTATCTTCCCTTCTCACTGCTGTACTTTCAGAAGATCGCTGGCCTTGCCCTTCCGGCAATTGGCGTCACCCTTACTCTCGCAACCGTTTTGACATTGCCTATGAATCCGATCACTGGTACCCTTGTTGATCGCTTTGGTGGGAAACCGCTTGTTGTGGCAAGTCAGATTCTTCAGGCAATCGGCTTCCTGGGCTACCTCATTGTGCATAGCATTCCTTTGTTTTTCGGTACTACGTTACTTGTGGCGGCCGGTAACCGTGTCTTCTACGCCTCCTGCACTGCCTTGATCGCTGAGGTTGCGGATATCACCGAACGCGATCGCTGGTATGGCTTTGTTGGGGCAACCCAGAGTGTGGGTACGATGGCTGGTGGCCTGTTGGCTGGCTTCATCGTGACGTTAGGGGGAGATAGCGGCTATCGAGTGCTCATCCTGGCAAACGTGTTTAGCTTTGGACTGTCGGCGATCTCGTTGTGTTGGCATAAAACGTCACGCAAGCCTCGTCCAGATACTGAGACAACCAGGCTCGGTGGCTACCGTGCTGTCCTTGCTGATCGTCCATTTCTCGTGCTGATTGCCTGCAATGTCGTCTTCGCTCTCTGTCCTTTTCTGCTGTCCATTGGTCTCCCTCTCTACCTGACCGAGACATTACACACGTCAAATGTGGTGATTGGAGTCTTGTTCGCCTTCGGCAGTCTACTGACGATCTGTATACAAACTCTGGTGGTACGCTTCTTTGAAGCTTATCGTCGGACACGTGCCCTGGCTGTAGCCAGTCTGCTTTGGGTCATAGGATGTATTCTATTCGCGATCGCTCCACTCCTTACCCATGCTCTGCTCATTCCTTATATCTTTGGCACGTTCGCTCTCTATACCCTTGCAGGGCTGATTGCTGGTCCCATTACGATAGCGCTGGCGGTAGCACGCAGCCCTCTACATTTGCAAGGGCGTTATGTCGCAGTGCATCAGTTCTCATGGGCAATCGCCGCCGCCATTGCTCCAATCATGTTCACTTTCTTCTTCGCTTACGGCCCTGCCTGGCCGTGGGTCGTACTTTCCGGATTTGCCCTCGTCACCGGGGTGTTGGTGGACCGTCTTGAGTCACAATTGACGGTACAAGCGATGTGTAGGCATGACATGGTGTCTTCAAAGACTAATGGGAACGATGCGTAACACTAGCCTGCGTTCTCATATTGGTAAACGATGATGCGTTCCATCCTACGCAGTGTGAGATGGACCTCCTGGATGCGGAAGAGTGCGCGTACCCAGAGCGGGAAGCGCGAAAACGCGACCAGTTCATGTGATCTGAATTCCTTGAGCAGTTCAAGTTTTGGCTCTAGTTGCTTGATGTCCTGGGGATCATCAAGCCCCCACTTGTAGGTTGCACCTGTGCCCCCGACGTTTGAGCCTGCTCTTTTCACAATCCAAGGATTGCAGATATCGAAGAGCATCTGGCCTGTGGGGAAATGAGCGACTACCGCACCCAGGAGCGCTTTCACGTCTGTTTCACTCAGGTAGTGCAATACCCCTTCGGCGATAAGGAGCCCGGGTCGATCTCGTGGCACCTCGTCCAACCAGCGCAAATCCGAGAGAGGTGCTCCGATGACGTGATAGGCGTCCCGCTTGGGGAACAGTTGGCGGCGCAGGTCGATCACATCGGGGTAATCCACGTCGAACCACTGGACGCTGGCAGGTGGATCAACTCGGAACACACGGCTGTCCATACCGCAACCCACATGGAGCACGATCGCATCCGGATGATCGGCCAGATAACGGTTGGTAAGCAGATCAAAGGTCGCGGCGCGCGTGGCGATGATGGTACATCCGATTTTGTTCCACATGCTCCACGATCCCACTCCCCTGTACTGCTTGCTGATGTCGTAATCGATATGCCGCATGGCTTCTTCTGCCCACGGATCGCGCAAGATGGGATGCTTCCATTGGCTCTGGAGAGCTCGACCGTTCAAGGTCATGAGCATGGTTTCTTTTTCTTTCGTAAAGTGGATCTTCTCAGGCGTCATTGGTGTTTCCCTTTCGTATCATCTGCTTCAATAAACTATGCCTGCGCCTCTTCAAGCAGAAGAAGAGGTTCTACGTGAGAGAGCAAAAATAAGTAGTGAATGGCTGTGCATCTTGAAATTTATCTATTATAATACTGCTATAATAATAGATAACATCAAGGAGAAAAAGATGCAAATAATTGCGTTTTCGAGCAAATTTCGGATCACTCTGCGCATCATCTCACTTTTAGTTTTTTTCGTCTATCCTGCTTTCTCCTACCCCTTCTGGGTTCATGAGCTTGCATACCCAGGAAGTTTTTTTGCGTATGTTTTCATGAGACAATTTTTGCCTTTAATCGCTTTAAGCATTGTAATTTTTTCCCTCAGTACAAAAAGTGCACTTGCAACGTATATGAGCTTGCACTTGTTTTTTCTTCTCATTAGTTTAAGCCTTTGGTATAACCAGTTTAGTTTTATTACGACGAGTTTCTTGAAAGGTATTAGTACACCAGATGAGCTATCGTTCTGGCTACTTCTCCCAGTCTTTACAAGTACATTCCTTCTCATTTTTCGCAAACCTATTATTGGCTATCTTCAAGCAACTCCTCGGACGGTTTCTTGAAGTATCAGGCAGATGGTATGTGTTTTGGGTTCGGGAAAGGTTTCCGTCCATAGATTGCAAATAGTAGAACCTATGAAAAGCGGGCATAAACTGCCCGCTTTTCATGATACTCTATGAGAAAAGAAGCAAAAAGGAGCACATGCTATGGCTGAAGACAACTTTACCCTCACGACGTACTACACTATCTGGAAAGAGTATGATGAGCACGTCAAAGGGGCGATCACGCCGCTTACCGCTGAACAGCTGGCGTTGCGTGCCGCGCCTCACCTGCGTTCTGTGGGTGAGAACGCCATACATATCATCGGGACCCGTATTGGCTGGTTCATTCAAACCCTGGGAGAAGAGTTTGACGAGGAGATGAGTGCGTACCTGAAGCGAAACGAGGGTGCGCTGCGACAGGGAACACCCGTGACAACCGCAACCGAACTGGCTCAAGGTCTCGACCTCACCTGGCAACTCATCGCGGATTGTCTGGCTCGCTGGAGTCCCCCCGACATGCAACAAACCTTTCCTGATGAGTTGGACGGCAAACAGGTCCACCTGTCGCGCGCCTGGGTGGTAGGGCACGTGATGGAGCATGACATGCATCACGGCGGCGAACTCTCGTTCACCCTTGGCATGCATGGGGTTCCAACTGATTTCCCTGGCTAGAGCCTCTGTATAGATAGGTACGTGGGGAAAATAAGCCCCATGTCTTCTCTTTACTGAGCGGCAGAGCGTATCGCTGAGTCGAGATCAGCCCAGAGATCGTCGGCGTCCTCGATACCAACGCTGAGCCGGAGGAGCGAAGGGGGAAGATGTCCCTGTCCTGGGACCGCGGCTCTTCGTTCCATTGTTGATTCCACGGCTCCAAGACTGGTGGCATGGCGGATGAGCCTGATGTTCTGGCAGACCGCATCAGCAAACTCCGCCCCTCCAAGCAGATCGAACGAAATAATGGTTCCGAAGCCTTTGAGCATGCGTCTGGCGGTCGCATGCGTTGGATGTGAGGACAAGCCTGGATACCGGACACGCGTGACCTGCGGGTGCATTTCAAGTCGTTCCGCAAGCACCATGGCTGTTTGCTGGGCTCGTTGGAGTCGAAGCGCGAGGGTTCTCGCACCACGGACGGCAAGGAACGCCTCAAACGTTCCTGGTGTCGCGCCAGTGAGTTCACGGGACTTTCTCAGAGCGTGCCAGAGAGCATCGTCCTTTGTGGTGGCAACCCCTGCTAATAAGTCAGAATGGCCGCCAATGAACTTGGTGGCTGATTGTAGAGATACCGTGGCACCAAAGTCAAGTGGCTGCTGATTCAAAGGCGTGGCGAAGGTGTTGTCCACTGCGACGATTGCTCCCGGTTTGCGTGGTGCTGAGCAGACAGCCTCCAGATCGGCTACCGTGAGTAGCGGGTTTGAGGGGGATTCAAGCCAGATGAGGTCGGCGATGCTACAGGCGTGAATCCAACCAGCGGTATCATCCACCGCCACGCGTTGCACCGACCAACGCTGTTTTTCAGCGCCTGCTGCTGCAAGGCCTGCAACTCCTTGATAGCAATCATCTGGTAGCACCACAACGGCACCCACCACAAGCTGATCAAATACTGCGGCAATGGCAGCCATGCCAGAGGCAAACGCCACGGCCTTCCCAGACTCAAGCCCTCCGACGACTTCTTCAAGTGCTTCCCAGGTCGCAGTACCATCATCGCGTGAGTATTCACGTCCCTTCCCGATGATAAAGTTTGATGCGGGGATCAGCGGGACGTTCAGTGGAGCGCCAGGCTCGGAACTGCGGCCTGCCGAAACAAGCCATGATTCCGGTTTGATTTCAGATGAATGCTTCTCCATGATCTTTTCTACCTACCTCCAGACAAGACGACTTTTCCTCATGAGTTACTGTACTCGCACATATGTCAGTGCAAGGTCCTTCTCCCAGGCTGCTCCCTCTCGTGACATTTCACCCGTACTGACCATCTTGTGGTTGTCTTCGATGATCATAGTGAAGCGCTGAGAAAAACTGGGTTCGTCGCGCCACCACTTGAGTTGATTTCCTGTCATGGTTACGTCGTATTTTCTTGAGATGCCACGCTCATCAAAGAAAAGCATAAAATAGGTCTTCGCCATATCGTCGCTGCCAAAAAGAGCGATCCCATCAGGAAAGTGGGGGTCGTCAATCTCTGAATGCATGATCAAAAAAGCGCCGCCCTCAAGCCAATTAAACGTGGTACGGCCATGTAATGTGACATCGGGAAGGTAGGGATGAGACCCGATGGTTTGCCATTCGCCCACTAAAACCTGAAAAGGATCAAGCGCCGGGTTTGGGATGCATGCTTTGCTTCCGATTTTTTTCTTCATATTCTCGAGTATAGCTATGGCGATCCAAAAGTCAAGACAGTTTTTGGGCACCCATAAGATACAACTCAACCATATGAGGAAAACCGATAACTCTCCAAAAACGGAGGCACTTCTCGCCAGCCTTTTTTCTCCCTTCCTATCTGATATACTTCTCTTTGAGAATTGTATATTGGTCGCTTGCTAATGAGTCCTTCATATACAGTAAAATCAATGGAAAAGAAGAAGACATCATCACCTGGCACTCGCCAAAAGGCGTCGCAACCGTTCGGAGCTCTTTTTGTTCAAGATGTTTCACCGTCGATGAACCGCCTTATTGTGATCCAATCAGAGTTACAGGGCAGAATTGTTTGTCATCTAGCTTGAATGGACTGACGGAGCACTAGCTTGCAATTTCGCAAGAGCTGGGTAGCTCGGGCAATTGCGAAATCCCCCTCAAATGCGTCCAACAACCCCACCGGGGTTGGGAAGGTCAGATTGAGCTATTGCTGTGGGTCATCCTGTATTGTTAGCGCGGCCACTAATGCCGTTGTATCGTTTATGCATTTGGGGTGATCGGCCCTTCTTTGAGACGACCGATCACCCCGTTCCTGGCTTTTCTCAACTCACTTAAAGCTCATCGAGCACGAGTATCTCTTCGCAGCTAGAAACGCTCTCCAAAAACTTGAAGGTGCCCATACGCAATTGAGGATGGTTGCGCGAGTCTTGATTACATACCCGGAAAACGGATGGTTATGGCTCGCGTTGGACGGGGAGAATCTCGATACCGTTGATCTGTGGCAGTCCAACCGATCCCTTCGCATAGCGTATCTTGATCGCTCCGACACCATGAATGCTGCTGGAGAGTACGGTGAAATCCTTGACGATCGCTGTGTTCGGAGCACCGGCCTCAGCCACGATGTCAAAATCGGTCAGGTACTGGTTGTCGCCAATCCATAGATTGAATTTGCGCTGGTCCGGCTGGGTCTGCTCGAAATCAGCAAAGTGCAGGCGAACAGTGTAGTTGGCACCTGCCTGGATCGTATTCGTACCATCAGGATTGAGGCCTGAAATGGTAAACTGGCAGCCAAAGGTAGTATCGACATCACATACGCGAGCCGTTTGATAGACAGCTTCGGGCGCGGCATTGGGCGCGCTGGTGTCGATGGAATTGGTGGTTGAGGTGGTCGTTCCTGCGTTATTGCCTTCAATATCGCCGGCATATCTATCTGGCCCAAATGAATCGATGGCATCACCACCCGCGTTGATGGAGACAACGGCGGATGTCCCAGCGCTGGGTGCCGCGGATGCTTTATGCGCCTGCCAGTTTGCTACCAGCATAATTGCTATAATGGCAAGAAAGCTGGTTGTCAATGCAACTGTTCGTATTCCACGCTTCATGATTGTTTCCTCCTTGAAAACACATCAAAAGGAATGAATTGCTAGAGGGGCTGCGTTCACGTTCGAAGGATGTATCCTCATAATATGTCCTCGATCGTTCTCCGGCACTTCATCCGTGTGATAACAACGTCATACGGAATCTGGTATGACTGTATGATGGAGAAAGAGCATGACACGTTACCACCCCCTATGACAAATATACATACTGCTGCTCATAGAACCCTTGTCACGTAGATCAGGTCTTCGTATGAGCGTGTCTTACGAGAATGATACGCGTATGTCTCTCTCTACTAGAGTACATTTATATCGTTGTATTATGCAATAAATATGGACAATTGTGCTATATCTTTTACGTCATGAAAAACCTTGCTACTTGCAGTGCAGGAGAGGATACGCGAAGGGATGGACTCCCCTTCAATTGACCTGGAAGTGCGATCTTACCGAAAAAGAACGATACACCATCGCACCGGTAAATTTCCCCTCATCTCGCTGTACTGTAGCAACAGGAACAAGGAGGATATGAAGCCATGATGGATCGGTCAAATGGATATGAACGTGTGGCAGCAGAGTTTTTGGCCCGCCGTGGCAGTGGCCGTTTGACGGGTGTTGGTGCGAATGTCGTGCGAAAGTGGGCACAAACGCTTCCATGCCGGGCTGCTGTTCTTGATCTGGGTTGCGGGCCTGGTTTCCCCATCACCGAGATTCTGGTCGCCGAAGGGCTGACCGTCTTTGGCGTGGATGCAGCCCCCTCTTTCGTTCAGGCGTTCCGACGCAATCTTCCAAACATCCCTGTGGTGTGCGAAGCTGTCCAAGATTCTCACTTTTTTCATCGAACGTTCGATGGTGTCCTGGCATGGGGGCTCATGTTCCTGCTTTCTCCTAAAGATCAACGGCACCTGATACGAAGAATCTCCGACATACTCGTGCCAGGTGGACACCTGCTGTTTACATCGCCTTCGGAACCACTCATATGGAACGATGTGATGACGGGCCTGGAATCACGTTCCCTTGGAGCCGAAGAGTACCGAAAGCTGCTCTCAACCGTTGGCCTCTCTGTGACGAGCGAGTACGAGGATGAGGGACAAAATCACTATTTTGATGTTCTCAAGGCATAACGGCAATCATGACATGAGGGAAGTTCTGCCTCATGAATACTTTCAGATCCGACAGTCTTTGAGCGGGAACTCACGGGAGCTGGCTTTTCCGAGGTCATCACCCATGCTCTTCCATTTCAGTCTCATTATGCTTCGCTCGATACTTTCCTGCAATCGACAGCAAGTAGGTTGACCGCTGGTGTAATGGGGCAGCTCAGAAAAACTGAGCAGCAGCACCTGTTAGGGGAGGTGAGACAGGCATTGAGCCAGTTTGAGGGATCTCATGGCCTGGTGGCTTCGGCAGAATTATTGCTTGGTGTGGGAAGCAAATAGAGGAAGCTCGCTTCCTCTTCTCGCGCCGTGCCCAGCCTCAAATTGTGCCTTCTCTAGACTCGGGCGAGGGGAAGATGGAGATAACCAGGATTGTGACGACAATCGGTTATTCCGTTAGGACATATGTTACACTGGACCGAGATGAAGATTTTCATGACAGGAGGCAGATTCATGATAAAGGTCGAGCCAGTAACACTAAAAGGGCACCTCGTGCGTCTGGAACCGTTGCAGATGGAACATGCCAGTGAGTTGTACGAAGCCAGTCGAGACCCAGGTTTGTGGACCTACAAGCCTGTTTCGCAACCTGGTTCTCTTGCAGAAATGAGGCAGCTTATCGCGTCTGTTCTCCAAAGTCAGCATGTTGGGGCGTGCCAGCCTTTTACTATTTTCAGTCTCGAACGAGGGTGTGCTGTAGGGGAAACACGCTACCACAGTTTTATGCTTCAGGACCATGGATTAGAAATTGGCTGGACCTGGCTTACTCCCTCAGTCCAACGCACGGGAGTCAATACCGAATGCAAGTATCTGCTCCTGTCCCACGCTTTTGAGGTCTGGAGGGCCATTCGTGTCCAATTTAGAACGCACCATCTCAATACCAGGTCACAACAGGCTCTTGAGCGCTTAGGCGCGGTCAGAGAGGGCGTCTTGCGTAACCATCTCATTATGCCTGACGGCTCCTACCGCCATTCGGTCTATTACAGCATTATTCAAAGCGAATGGCCTTCTACCAAAGCACGACTCGAAACAATGATGCAACGCTAGAGAAGCACATTATCTCTTTGGAACGTGGGGCAAGAGCCTTTACAGCAGCTCCTTTCCCCACCCCCATCCACGAAAGAAAAACATCACATGTCTTCACGCGTTGGAGATCGCGACTTGGCGCACGATCTGGTAGGGGGAGAAGCGTGAGAGGCACATGAGCTGAAATGTTCCCGAGCAGACTCGGTCCTCGATTTTGAAGTTGGTCGCTTCACGCAATCTACCGTTACTGCTGTTGAGTGTGTGATATGTGGGTGTGTACGAAAAGTCACCCCTAAAAAGGCCCGTCTGACCTATCACATTTACTCACTGTCAAAGAGAGGTACAACCATTGAACAAATCCGTAGATACTCTCCCGCTGACTGCAACACCAGCAAGCCATGTTCGCTATCGTGTGGCAAAGCAACTTGCGGTTCTGATCCTTGCAGAAATTATCACCCATGCACTGATCCTTCGTAGCGAAGGACATCTCTCTCGATGGCAGCGCCAACTTCTGCAGTATCCTCCCGCTCTCGCACATCGTCTGGTGGCTGACGCGACAGAACTATGGAAATTCCCCCATTTGCTTACCGGCTGGGGGGCACTGCTTGACCGCCATGAACCGTGGAGATTGGCAGAGATCCTCGTCAGAGAGCTTCACTAACTCTTGCGGGTGCTTTTCGCCATCAATCATCAATGGGAACCGGAGTGGAAGTGGATCAAGCAGACGACAGCCACATTGGAGTTCAAACCAGAACACTTCATGGAACGAGTCGAAACAATGTGGACTTCATAGAATGCCACTCATCGTCTTGCGACCTGCTTCCAGTTGATTTACGAGACGTTGACCCTTCTTCCACCAGAATATGATGTCGTGCAGGCCCGCCGCACGATTCGCGAGTATCTGAATCTTCATAGTGCCTAATGGGCAAAACATATTGGGTTTCATATGGAACTGCCACATTTCTTGGCACGACCCCGTATATCAAGCAATCCTTTCCAAGGATGGGCACACATCCCATGCGTGAGGTGTGTAATATGATTTTTCATGCTAATATAACTTGACATTATTATCGCAATATGTTATATATTTAATAGCTAATCGCTATGATAGCTGAGGTATGTTTTTGTTATAGATGAAATATGTCTGGCATAGGTAAATAGAACATAAGGTAAAAATAATGGATAATATGATGGACCTTCTCAGACAACGGGCGGAGTTTATGGTGATAGCAAAAATTTTAGAGCGTACAAGACAACCGCAAGCTCATAGTCCCTTGAGCAAAGATTCCCCTTCTGATAAATGGCAGCTTTCCAGGCAAGCATCTATCCTGGTTTCGCTTGCAATCATGATCATCATCGGCAGTGTTTTTGCATATCACTACTTCTTTCATTAAGAAATTTTCTTTTGACAATGGCAACTTTCTCCGCATTCGTCTTGCACATGGGGAAATACAGGGCTGGTATTCGCGCGATTTTTCCATCAAGGCTAAATCAAAAGCGACTAGATAAACGGAACGCCATCCTTGAATGCGATGGCGTTTCTCTTTGGAACGAGGAAGCTCCTTATGCCTGTTGTTCGTATACTTGCATTTTGCTCTGACTAACGTGATATTGGGCTTCAATGAGCAAGTGCTGAAGCTCAAGCAGGCGCAGACCAGAACTCATCGCCGCAAGTTGCTGATGCAGCAAGTCAAAATAGGAAGCGCGTAGTTCAGTGTTGACATTGATTTTCGCGATACCTAACCTGATGGCCTGTCGAAGATCTTCATCCGGTAGGCCAGATGCTCCATGCAGGGAAAGAGGCAGCGTCGTGGACTGACGCAGTTGGCGCAAACGCAGCCAATCTAATTGAGGCGGATGGCGGTAGATACCATGAACGTTTCCGATCGAGACAGCCAGACACGCTGGTTGCGCGCGCTCAGCAAAAAGCGCGGCCTGTTTAGGATCGGTAAACGCGCCCGCCGCCGCCGCGCTGGCGATATCTTCGTTCCCTTCAACGCGCCCCAACTCGGCCTCTATCTCGACCCCGTAGCTCTTGCCAAGTGCGACTGCCTGGCTCACAAAGGTCATATTTTCCTCGAATGTCAATCGCGAGCCATCGGCCATGACGCTACCCACTCCCATCTGGCAGGCTCGTTCAATCTGCGCGAGATCACTGACGTGATCCAGTTGCAAGCAGACAGGAATTGGGGCCTGTTCCGCGATCGCTCGCAGACCTGCGACGAGATAGATACCCTGAGGAGCGGCAAAGGATTTTTCACTGATAAGCAAAATCACCCCGCGCTGCCGTTGCTGAGCGGCCTGTACCACAGCGACGGCGGTCTCGAATGTATAGCAGGT
The DNA here is from genome assembly GCF_003967575.1 of Dictyobacter alpinus. Lineage (NCBI taxonomy): Bacteria > Bacillati > Chloroflexota > Ktedonobacteria > Ktedonobacterales > Dictyobacteraceae > Dictyobacter > Dictyobacter alpinus. The sequence goes on along the minus strand of NZ_BIFT01000002.1, from coordinate 674,503 downwards.
GAAGGATCCCAGGGCGGTGCCGCGCTCTTGATTTGCGCGTAAAAGTTCTGTGAAAGATGTCAGCATTATTCTTTATCCTCTACCATTCCTTCCACACGCAGAATCGCGTAAGGGAGAAGATCGATGGTGAATTGTCCTGGCTGGTCTGACTCGAGTGGCCACTTGCTCTGTCTGAAATGCGCGGGTGCATACATTGCCTCCTGGGCTGTGGTTTCGTCCAGTACGCGTCCGAATACCTGTGTGATATTCGGGAGAGTGAGAAGAATAGATTGCCGGGCCTGGGTGAGATTGGCGACCAGGCACAGCACGCGCCGCTCCTGACGGAGAGCCAGCGCCTCCACTGCAACGGCATTACTGAGCTCTACGGCCAGCAAATCACCATGGTGAAATTCTGCAACATCGGCGAACACATGATAGAGCGGGAAAAGTGCTCCGGGCACAGAGGGAAAATAGTCCCGTGGCTGAGTATCTTGCTCTTGCTCCAGCAAACCGCGCCAACCGATCGTTTCATAATACGTTAGCCAGTGCGCGCCCGTGCCGGTTAGATGATGCAAACTGCCCACGGTCCAGCCAGCGCCAAAGAGCGACCTCTGACGTGGATCAACAGAGGCCAGGATGCTATTTTGCTTCTGCGGGTTCTCGGGAGCGATGGCTGCCGCGTTGAAACGCGGTTTAAGTGTCACCGGGCCGACGCTGAGGGGCAAACCTGGCGCAATACGTTGTGCGTTGCTGACAGTGACAGCCTGAGCCTGGAGTGTTTCAACAAGCGAGAGGTTGTCAAAAGCATGGACCTGAGGATTGATGGGATAATTCGCCAGTTTGGCAAGATCGAGAGGCAGGTCCGCGCGATTAAACTCGGCAAAGTTCGCGCGACTGCCCGCTCCAAGCTGCATATCCAGGCCCATAATCGACCGCAATACCCTGGCCTGTTCCAGCATAGCTCTGGTGGTAACGTGTGTAGAACGCTCAAAGCAGCAGAGGCGCACGATAGCAATCCGCTGATCGCCAAGCTTGCTAAATAGCAAATTCAGTTCTTGACCCTCGGCATCGCACACTACTGAAAGTTCCAGCTCCGTTTGCAGCAGAGACGTGTCATTCCACGCCCGGCTCAGCGTCTCTTCCCAATCAGGCCGCGCCAGGTTCAGCTCCAGCCAGAGATACGCCGGGCGCAAAGCGCGCAGGTAGTCTATCTCAGCAGGGCTGAGCGCAACCGCGTGTTGAGCCAGCCCAAATCCGAGCGCGGGCAGTGCTCCAGCGCTCTCCGTGCTGACCTTGACGTTTAACTGTTCTGTGGGATGGAAGGTCTGGCCTGCCTGCAATGTAGGATAGCTCAACGGACGCAGGGTAATACTCTGCGTAACATGTTCTCCCGCCGCAAGCTCAACGGGATAAGGCAAATGCAATGGGGTGCAATAGGTTTTGTAGGAAGCGTCGGTCCAGTTCCGCTGATCTTCCATTTCAAAAAGCTCGCCGTCGAAGCGTAGTTCCATCTTGATCGCTGGCCCATCCGCCTGAGCAGGCGAGCAAACGTAGCGCATCGCAACGATATCTTTAAATGGCTGGTGAGGCGCGATATGTTCAGGAAAAACGCTGTGAAGCGTCTGGGTCGGCGTCTCAACTTCTAGCGCGGTTCCAGCCAGCTCCATGGGATGCAGGATACAAAAGCCGATACGATTCTTACGAAAAGTGCGCCGCGCCCAGCCATCGAAGGTAAACGTAATCTCGCCCGCACGACTGCCGTTGATCGTCCCATGGCCCACAAAATCGACCTCGGCACCGGTATATTCGGCGCTAAAACGCACCTGAAACGCATCCTCATCCTCGTCTACCTCATACGAGAGAAAGCGGGGAGTGATCGTGCTCCAGTTATGATCGCGTACCGCCACGTAGAGACCGCGCAAGACCTCCTGTGAGTGTAGACGAAGCGAACGCAGCGCGCCCTCCTCCAGCGTGACTATCAGTGGTCCAGCGTGCAGTTGTCGGCACACCGGAGGTGGTTGAGATGATCCCGTACGGATCACCCAGCTCTCTACTGCTCCCATGAGACCTCCACTGGATTAATCAGGCGTCCAATTTCCTCGACCGCAACCTCAACAACATCACCTTTCTTGAGGTAGAGCGGTGGCTGGCGGAAGCAACCGACGCCAGCTGGAGTACCTGTTGAAATAATATCACCGGGGTAGAGGGTGATATGCGCCGAAAGAAACGTAATAAGCTCTTCAACCGTAAAGAGCATATCCTTAGTGGACGAATACTGTTTACGCTCACCATTGACGTAGCTGGCAACATGTAGCTGGGAGGGATCAAGAATTTCATCGGTCAGCACAATTTCTGGTCCCAGTGGGCAAAACGTATCAAAGCCCTTGCCGGTTGTGATCTGATTGTCGATAAACTGCACATCCCGCCCGCTCACATCATTTACAATCGTATAGCCGAAGACAGACTCAAGTGCATTTTCTCGCGTGATATGGCTCGTTTTTTTGCCGATCACCACCGCCAGCTCTACCTCGTAGTCCACCTGGCTCTCTGGCGTGGGCAAGCGAATAGCCTCACCCGGCCCGATCACCGATGAGGGAAGCTTGGCGAAAAACTGCGGATAGGTCGGCAGGATGGCTGCGGGATTTTCTTCAAGATGGCTGCGATAGTTGATGCCGCTGAAGAGAATTTTCCCAGGATTGGGAACCGGTGCCAGTTCACGGTAATCAGGCAATACTTTGTTCCTATTGACGGCGGAGCGGGCCTCTGCTAAAGCTGTTTCACCAGCCTGGATAAAAGTCAACATATCGCTATAACCTGTAGGCGCAATGCCAGCAGGTAGTTTGACCCCAATACCAATCTGACCCGCATGGGTGTAACGTACCAGTCTCACAGTCAATTACTCCAATCTATAAGTAGTACCATCAAGCACCAGCGTCTCCCCAACCTTTGGTGCAACCACCTGGCGGCTGCCAGTTGTGTCGTACTCTTTCACCGCATCCAAAAATTCCGCCACATCGCTGGCTTCTGAGGGTTGCTGCTCCACATCGAGATAATGGCAAGCCACAGCCAGTTTGAGTCCCAGGAATTCTGCGGCCAGCGCGGCTTCCCGTGGCGACATTTCACCGGTGAGAATTTCGCCTGGCCCGGGTACTTGCTGCAAGAGGATCTGGGGTTGAGAGCAGCCGAGCAGGCCAACGGTTGGCTGGTAGAGCTGAGCCAACAGGCGTAAATCGCTAAAAATAGCGGTATCGCCGTAATGGTAGATGCTGACATCAGGCTCAGTACGCACGATAAAGCCCATGGGCACCCCGGCGATCCACTGACCATTGGGCAGTTGCGCCTGCGACCAGTGATGACATTCAACGGGCTGAATAACAACCCCATTAACCCTGGTAACAAGTCCCCAGACCGTTGCGCGCACTTGCTCGGATGGCAGGCCCATTGCCAGTAACAGATTACGAACATCGCCGCCGCACACAACCGGCGCGCCAGTACGTTGCGCTATGGCGAAGGTATCGCCGAAGTGATCAAAGGCGGCATGCGAGACCAGAATAACGTCGGGCGTGGCCAGGTCTTCATGGTGAATAGGCGAATCAGGGTTGCCACTCAAGTAGGGATCGATAAGGATACGATGCTCGCCCCAGGCAATTTCGTAGCCCGCTACTCCCAGAAATTTGATACGTGTGCTCATCGCTGCCAGCTTCTTTCCAGGCCATGAACCAAAGCCACGCAGGCTTGATTCAGCGGCACATCTACGCCAAGTTCCTGCGCGGCCTTAACGACCGCGCCATTGACGACCTCGATTTCAGTTTTACGTCTGCCCTCGACGTCTTGCAGCATTGAGGGTTTGCCTGTCCCTGCACCAGCCAGTACGGCGTGAATGCGCTCGACGCGTTCCTGCAACTCAATCCTGTAACCGAGCGCCCGGGCCACCGTCACCGACTCCGTGGTCACGGCATCGACCAGATCCAGCATCTCACCTGCCTGGCCAAGCTCACCAGCGCGCAATGTCGTCAGGGCGGCTGTTGGTAGGGTGGCGGCATTCAGGATAAGCTTCTTCCAGATCTCTGTTTTTACGTCCGCGGTGGGGGTGTTCTCAATACTGGCACCGGCTAACAGAGCACTCACGACATGTGTGCGCTCCAGGCCCGCGCTCGCGCTATAGGGACCCAGGTAGGTCGCGCCCTTGCCGGTATGCCCTACGCGTCCAGGAGCCAGCACCGTCCCACTATGATAGGTCACGCCTACGACAATTTGATGTTCGGGATAGAACTGTGCCAGCACATCGGCATTGCCCCAGCCATTTTGCAGGCTAACCACCGTGGTCTCCTGATTGACCAGGGGCCGGGCCATCTGCGCGGCTGAAGCGGTATGGTGAGCCTTGACAAAAAAGAAGACCACATCCACCGCCCCCACCTCCTGTGGAGCATCCGTTGCCTTTGGCCAGACGGTCACGCTCTCGCCTGCGTACTCAACCGTAAGACCTTGCGTGCGTATCGTTTCAAGTAGATTTTGCGCGACATCTACCACACTGACATCGTGCTGGCTCTGGGCCAGGCGGGCCGCCCAGATGCCTCCCATGGCTCCCCCACCAACAATAGCGATTTTCATCTCTATCTCCTTCTATAAAAGCACTACCATAGTTCTCTGCTTACGCAAGAAAAACACTTTTATGGACAGCCGCTGGATCTTTCGCCAGGGTGGCAAAAACGTTGGGTGCATCCCAGAGACTAAATTCGGTAGCCAGGTTGGGATAGGTAATCCTATTACTGGCCAGCAATTCCAGCGCTTCCGGAAAGCAGTTCACAGAGGCCCGCGAACCCACCACCGTCATTTCCTTGCGGGTATAGTCCAGGCCAGGGAAGGTCACGCCTATACCGGCAGGGACCAGGCCAACAATAACAATGCGGCCGCCCGCCGCCACCAGTTCAACTGTTTGTTCCATGACCCTGGCATTGCCGGTCGCTTCAATAACTACGGGCATACCCTCACCATTGGTCTTATCCAGAATCATTTGCAGGAGATGCTCGCCGGCTGGCAGCGGTTCCGCGCCCAGGCTGGCAGCGGTTTCCAGGCGAGTCGGGAGGGTATCCACTGCCAGGACAGAGGCTCCGCGTGCGAGCGCGACCTCGATGATTGCCAGACCGATAGGACCACAGCCAAGTACCAATACCTGCTCTCCAGTGGTCACCTCGCCGCGTCGGCAGGATTGCACACCGATGGCCAGCGGCTCTACGAACGATGCTCTGGTCATTGACATATTCGCAGGGACACGGTGAATATGTGTCGCTGGTGCGGTCACATACTCGGCATAGCCGCCAGGACGATGAACCCCGATGATCTGGAGGTTGGCACAGCAGTTGCTTTTGCCCACGCGGCAGGGATAGCATGTGCCACAGCCGACAAAAGGTTCAACCACAACTGCTGTACCAACCTCCAGATCAGTGACCGCTGGACCAACTTCGGCCACGATCCCGGCTATTTCATGGCCACAAATCTGGGGATACTGCGCGTAGGGATTTTTCCCCAGATAGAAATACATATCTCCAGCGCAGAGGCCCGCTGCTTTGACCTGGACAAGGACATCCTCTGAACCAATTTGAGGTACTTCCCAGGTACCTACCCGCATAGAATGCGGGGCATCCATAATTGAGGCTCTCATCGTGTTAGCTCCTTTGTACTTGTCCCGTCAGCTCTGACAACACATTTCGCCAGCCACCATCCTTGCTCTGCGAACCTCCCTTATCCTTTATTAATGGTCTTAATCAGGCGTCCACGCGCGGAATCCATGTGGGCCTGCATAGCAGCCGCTGCGGCACTAGCATCTCCACGCTCTACCGCTTCAAAAATCGCGAGGTGTTCCTGATACGAGAAATCGGTATTGCCTGCCGATTCGATCACACGAATAATCCAGGCCCGTAGCAGAGCTTGAATGCTGGAAAGAATATCACGCAACACGGTATTGCGCGCGATCTCAGCAAGCTTCAAGTGGAAGGCAACGTCGGCATCCACGAACTCTTGATAATCTGAACCGGCCTGCTGTAAACGTTTCATGATTTTGCGCAACTCTTCAATCGCACGATAATCGCGGCGCTGAGCAGCCAGTTCCGCGATGATCACCTCGATCTTCTGGCGAGCCTCAATCAGGTCCATCGTCCTCTGCTCACCCAGCAACAGTCCCCACTCGATAATGCGTGGCAAGAGCGCGGAATCGGCCTTCTTGAGATAGGTTCCGTCGCCCTGGCGCACTTCCAACAAGCCCAGCAAGGTCAGCGCTTTTAGCGATTCACGCAGAGTAGAACGCCCCATCCCCAGCGCCTCCGAAAGTTGGCGTTCAGAAGGCAGACGGTTGCCAGGCTTGATCTCACCAGAAAGTAGATAATCCAGCAACCTCTGGGTAATCTCCGCGACCAGCGATTTTTGTTCAATTGGCTGGAGCGCCGGAACGGTCTTGCGCGTGACGCTTTTGAAAGGCGCGGCCTGGAACTGCGTCGCGACATCTATCAGGGTCTGCTCGTGACCAACATTCCCAGGGATAACCGCGTACGGAATAGTACGACCATCTGGCAGCGTCAGTTCCCAAAGCGAGACGCCAGGCTCAAGCTGCCCTTTGACATAGGCACGTGTGGCTGACAGACCATCGGTCGCGACCTGTGCGGAAGTGATTCCTCCTTTGGCGATCACCGCATCGCAGTATTCGGCCACCCGCGCCACAATAGCTGTAAGTGCAGCCATAACTTGTGCACCAGCGGCCAGATCACTGTGCCTGGCCTGACGCACACGCTCGGTCGCGAGGATCGCAAAATGTTGCTCATCCAATGCCAGGCTTACCTGGACCGCCAGATGTGGCACCACGCTTTCGAGACCTTCATTGAGCAACCAATCGCTGGGAATAGTTATTACTGGAGCAGAGCGCTCCTCAAGCCGTGCCAGTTGTCGTGAACTGGCCTCGGTATGTGACCCGCAGACAACAAGCACGCGGCTCTCCTGATCAGGCAACGATGGCTGTCGAACGACCGAGCGTAGTCCAGCGCGCAGAGCAGCAAAGGATGAAGCTGAACGTACCACAACCGGGCGACCGCGTTCTTCGGCATCCAGCAGTCCCCAGGCCAGACTCTCTAGATCGTCCTGCGTTTCGGCATCAGGGACAATCACTGTGCCAGCAGGCGCTTCAAGCAGCATCTGTGTCAGCGCAGCGGGACCCTGAGCGCGTATTTGCATGAGAGGGAGCGACAGTGCTTTTCTTCCCTGGCCTACCTCCGCGACCCAATCGACCATTTGCTCGCTGTGATAGCCAAAGGTCGTATCCCTGGCAAACTCTGTCTGCGCCACAGGTACTTTGCCCGCCTCATTCACCAGATAATGCACGCCATCCAATGTAATGCGCCCACCGGCGGGAAAGGCTGGTACAAAGAGCAATACCGCATCTTCATTTACCTCGGCCAGCACATCCATCTCAGCAAAAATATGTCCCCGCAAGGTGGAATCGCCGCGTAGTAGGATACTCACCTCTTCCCCCACCTCCCGAGCCGCCTGCTGAATGTCATCCCTTATACGCCTGATTAGCGTCACCGCCTCTGCCTGTTTGAGCGCACGTGTATTTGTCAGAACATAGATAGCGCGTTCGCTTCCGCTGAAAAAGCGTCGATAGGCCAGCAACGCCGGGCGTAAAATCACCTCAACATTTGCGACGCTCTGCGTCCCCGTTGGATCATCGTCCAGAACAATGACCCGTCGACGATCTTGCTGGAGACGTTGTTCCCATGTGGCCGTTTTACTCATTAATATCCTTCCTTTGACACGAGACCTATCATCCAGGTACCGTGCCACTGTTTGCACGCAGACTATGCTTTCTATGCCTCTGACGCGACGAAAAAATGCTGATCTCTCGGGTCAAAAAGCTGAAATGCCTGGACGCATACGCGAAAGCGTCAACGTATCGCTCCCTCTCGTACGTACCAGTTGAGAGAAAAGGCATTGTTTAAGATAGTGGTACATCAGCAGACTGTCACTTTTTTCAACGATCATATCCATTTTCAGATAAGGCATCAATAACCAGTCAATCAGACAAGATAGCAGGCTACGCTTTCTCTAGAGAAGAAAACTCGGCATATGGAGCATTCTCAGTCAACTCGATCTGGATATTGTTAGGCGGTTGGGTAATAAACGTACATAGGCGTTGACGTCCTCCCAGAAAAATACCGGCCTGGCTCTCCATACCCAGGTAGTTCAGCACCTTTGGAATAGTCTGTACGCCAAAGCAGATGTGATGCAAGCCTTCACCTCGCTCTTGCAGAAACTGCGTAATAGAGGGCGAAGTTGTTGGCTGCACCAGCTGGATAAACGTATTGCCGGCGTCCAGATAAACCAGACGTACCCCTACTTCAGGCAAAAGTTCATCCCCGGCGATAGAAAGTTTCAACGTATCGACATAGTAGGGAAGGGCATGCTCAATATCCCAGACCGCTATGGCAATATGATCAACTCGTTCAAGCATGCAGCTTTAACCTGTTTCTTGTTCTGGCCTGGCGCGTGAGAGGTCATCTTTCTGAAGAAAGCCCACCTCTCACGTGCCAGGTACTGACTATAGCTATGATGCGGATCATAGATGGCTGAGAAAAGGTTGTTCAGGCAAACGAATCATGCCAGATCTTAAAATTGGTCAACCGGTTGACCACCGAAAACTAAAAAATCTCTTTTGAAGAGAACGTAAAAGAAAAGGTCTACAAAAGTTGATAGTCCACGCCACCATAGACCTGTAAGGACTGGCCATGAATGGCGCGTGATTGGGGTGTCGCCAGGAAAAGCGCCACATCAGCGATCTCATCTGGCTCCATAAAGTAGCGCGTATCGAGCGGACTGCCATCCGTTTTGGGGGTTGCAGAACTCATAGCTGTTTTAACGCCTGCCGGGCAAATAGCATTTACGCGCACTTTATACGCGCGTGCCTCATCTGCCAGGGCCTCCATAAAACCAAGCACGCCAAATTTGCTGGCGCAATAGGCTGCGTTGTGGGCATAGCCATGTTTCCCGGAATCAGAAGCAACAATGATGATTGTCCCGCTTCGCCTGGCATACAATGTAGGGAGCACGGCCTTGCAGCTATGAAAGACACCGAGAAGATTGACAGAAAGCATTTCCGAAAATGCAGGAGAAGGAAGTTCATGAACAAAATAGCGCCGCTGGATACCAGCGTTTGCCACCAGGAGATCGACGGTGCCAAAGTGTTCAAGCGTCTGGGCAAGCATTTCAGCTACAGATGACTCTTGCGTGACATCCGTAGACACGGCCAGCGCCTGGCCACCCAGTGCGCGAATTTCAGCGGCTACAGCATGAGCCTGTTCAGCCACATACTCGGCAACGACAATATGAGCACCAGCCTGCGCAAGCTTTAAAGCGATGGCTCGCCCAATACCTCGGCCAGCGCCCGTCACAATGGCAACTTTATCAGTGAGTTGCATAACAACCTCTTCTCTGAATCAAGACATCGGTGTCCTGGACAAGATAGAAATGCATATCTGCACACTCTTATGCATTGTTTTTATTGCCTAATTGGTCTACTGGTCGACCAATATTCAAAGTATACCCAATAGATGTATTGTTGTCAATATTATTGGCTCGTGTGCTCCAGCAGCACACGAGCACTTTGTGTACTGCTGTACCCTCGTTCTTGTTCGTGCCCTGACGGATGGTCATGCAGCGAGTGCATCACGTTATTGGAGCTCGCAGATGTAGGATATGGCTGGCTTGCCGTTGAGCGTGAGCGAACCTCCGGCGATGAAGCCGTTGTGTTCAAGCACCGTACGTGAGGCTGGATTGTCCAGCGTAACCCTCGCACGTAGCCTGATGAGTCCGTAGGTTGTGGTGGCGAGCTCGCGCATCTTACGCACCGCCGCTGTGGCCAGCCCTTGCCCCGCCGCCTTTTGCGCGATTCGGTACCCGAGTTCCGCCTCCCCGTCCGCTACTTGGACCAGGTTCACCCGCCCCACTACCTCGCCACTCGTGGTCACTAGCAAGTGGAAGTAGTCCGTCCCGGCGGCCTGCCACGCGAGCAGTTGCGCATGCCGTGTGTCGAAATCAGCGAAGAACTCATCTCCACGATCCGGTATCGACGCCGCAAAGTAGGCCCGATTCTCCTGCTCGAATGCAAGCAGGGCTGGTGCGTGATCGAGGCGGACCAACTGAAGGTCTGGCATGGGTCTTTGGGGGCGTGGTGTCGATGCTGACCCGGTTCCCTTCGATGCCGTGTGTGTGGGTTTTTCTTCTATAGCTTGCCTATCGATAAAGGAACATTCACCAACCCCTGGCGCGTCTCGTTCATCCATGTGTTTCTCCCTTTGCTCAATAAGTGACTGCTGATGATTATTCGTCCGCTACAACTGTCGCAATTCCGGACAGCCATTGCCTCGCTTGTTGTTCTGATAATTTTTCCAGCACCTCAAGTTCTCCTTTGAGCTGAGGAAAATAGCGTCCTGCATTCCAGGATTGTGCGTAATGAAGGGGGCCCAATAAGATGATGCGTGTTCCTTCAAATGGTTCGATCTCTGCTGGCTGACCTTCGTTCCCGATCCACTGCTCCCTCTTTTCAAAACCTGACGGTAAGCGACCATCGGGCTGTAGTCCCCGCCAGTTCCATAAATTAAATGAGCCTTCGGCATGGGGAAAATTTTGATAATCATGGTCGTCACGTAAAGGGAATGGACCATCCTTCGCCGCTGCCACTACGCGTGGATCTGGTCTTGTGCCTGCTAGCCACCCCCGCTTCGGATCACCAATGAGTGCGTCTGCCAGCAATGTATGGAGTTCAAAGTTTAATCCTATGTTGCTGATGCGGATATGATACCAATGTAGCGATTCTGGATGCAGCATGATAAGCTCTTCATTCATCAATAAGTTGAGGACATTATACTGGCTGTTTTATCGATTCTGGTCGATGGATCTCATTCGTTCCCACTTCCCACCCTTTCCCACTGCCCTCAAGCGGCATGCTGGTATGCAAGCGTCGGGCCGCCGTCACCACCAGCACTGGCTCCGCAATTCGGCGTAATGTTGACAGCCAATACGCACGATCTTCGCGTCCAATCTCCATTAAGAATCCCTCCATCATTCTTACTTATAGCTGTGCAGAACTATAAAGTACTTGCTATTGCGATGCTAATGATATAAGCAACGTTAAGTACAGATTCTACAATGTACGTTTGAGCACGAAAGAAGTTTGTTTTTCGGCTCATTTCAGACAAACGACACTGGGGTACACGCTTCCATTTTGGGCACCTGGAGATTCCATCCACCCTTTTGATTGAACCAGTTAATCAAAATATGCCCTCCTGGTTCATACATTGTCAAGGATTTACCGGGAAAAATTGAGTATAGCAGAAAGAAACGTGAGGCTGCATCAAAGAATTGATTGTAAATTTATGATTCGGGAACTGCAAGAAAAAAGCCTATCATAGGTGAGTAGATGGGTCAAGCTGCCTTCTATCCCTGGGTCAATAATTTAATATCAGGAGAACTGAAGGTGGTACTGATCAAATATGTATGCTCAATGACAGACTTTTATAGCGCTTTCTGTTTAGAGGAGCCTGCGAAGCGGGCGTGTTTGTTCCATGAGCTAATGACTCAGAAACGAGGATCAGATGATCTATACACCCTATCAATCAATTACTATACTTAAGCCTGAACATGGTGTCGAGACAAGCTTATCACAGCACGTTCTTGATGGTAATGTAACTCCTATTGAGAATAGGAGTAAGGGAATCAACAAATTATAAAAGGGAAAATACATATGGCGCAAATTAATGATGTCATCGATAATCCAGTCACAGGGGAACGTCTCACCGTCCTTCAAACTGCTCAGTCCTCTAATGGCAAGGAGTTTGCCTTTGAGTTGTATGCAAGGCCTCATGGAGCTGTAGCCGCTGAGCATATTCATCCCATGCAAGAAGAGATCTTTGAAGTTGTCAAGGGAACAATGCGCTTTAGCATTAATGGAAAACAATCAGATGCCTTAGCGGGAGAAAAAGTCTCCGTTCCTCCGGGAACCCGCCATAGCTGGTGGAATGAGAGTAATGAGGAATTGATTGCTCATGTCGCACTTCGGCCAGCCTTGGATTCGGAGACGTTCTTTGAGACTCTTTTCGGGCTTGCACGCGACGGAAAATCAAATAAGCAAGGCTTGCCTAATATTTTGCAAGTCGCGGTCCTGTCATCAGCCTATCGAAATTCGATGCAATTGCCATTACCGGCCCCTGCCCTGAAGATATTGTATGGACTCGCTGTTTTTGCACGCTTATTGGGATATCGAGCAAGTTACCCAAAGTATAGCCGTTCAAATACGGGCCAGTAAGCAGCCGCTCATCAGAAGTAGTGATGAAGCGAAGAACCTCACCTCCTGCGATGACGTTCCAGGCTTTTTGGTTCTCAGCCCGGTGGAGGTGAGGTCCTGGGAGATGTCTCTCCCGCTCTAGGCCTCTATCCGGACATATTTGCGCACAGTGTTCCGAGCTATCCCAACCTGTTGCGCTATGTTACGGATAGAGGTCCCCTGGGCATACAGTTCACGTATCATGGATATCTGTACGTGTTTGCTGGGTATACTTTTTGGCATCTGCAACTTCCGTAAGCACGGATGAGCGAGTAGGTGCCTCAACCTTTTTTCTCGCTCCTGGGTCAATGGGACCGATGCCAGGAGTGCATGAATGCAGGTATGGATATCTATCTCCTCTGGATGTGCTATGCTCGATGTTTCACACCACTGATTCCATAGCCATGTATATAGTTTATGAGCCTCCTCGTATCTCTCTTGTTGTACATAAAGGAAGGCAAGATCGTTTAAGCACTGTACGGTGGTTGGATGCAGTAATCCTTGCTGCTGTTCTCGCAGCAACAACGCTCTCTGTAGTAATGGTTCAGCGATATGATATAACTCATATTCGATCAGGTGCGAACCTGACCATTCAAGGAGCTCCGTCGCTTCGAGGGATGCCAGCTCTTGCTGCTCAATGATAGCCTGATACTCGTTTGTCTGCCCTAACACATGGAGGCATTTTGGTCTGGTTGTTAACTCAGCGGGATCGTGAGGAAACATCATATGCAGCACCTGCACAATTTGTGTGGTCCACTTGTGGCGTTCTTCTGCATCCATCTGATCTCTTTGGACAATCTGTACGAGTTGATGGATATTGAGGATTCTCTCCGCAGGCAAGCGTTTCACCAGAGAAAACGCCAGGAGATCCTGAAACATCTGGTCGTATAAAAGTGGATGAGTCACTGCTTGTCGTAGGACTGGAGGCCAGTAGGCTGCACCTTCTGTAATGATCTCTTCAGGAATGTAATAGGGAGAGAGATATGCTAAGAGACGCAACAACTGCGCCGCCGCTGGATTTCTCTGTTCGATCACTTGGAACGAGCAGGCCCAGGTTGTCGCAACAGGATCAGGATGATCGTTGGGGGAGTTTCCGCGCCGAGCTAGCAAGGTTTGATGGTAAGTCTGATAGAGTTGTAAGTAGGTAGCAATGCTGCATCCAGTCTCTTCAATGTAAGCGCCTGCCTGATCCAGAGCCAGTGGAAACAGTGCCAGCTTTTCCACAATTTGACGTGCCGTAGCAGCGTCATCAGGGGTTACCTGATCTAGACGCCCTGCGCGTTGAAGCAAAAAGTTTGTGCTGACGTCTATGTCGAGAGAGCCTACTTCGATAGTGGTTCCTAGCGAGGATACAGCACTCGCTTGTGTTGTAAACAACAAGCGGCCCAGACCTCGATGAGGCAGATACGTCTGTATTTGTTTCAGGTTATTTACGTTATCGACGATGAGCAACCAGGGAGCCTCACATTCTTCTAACCAATGCAGAATATTTTCTATACGTTCAGGTGAGTTCTTTGTCCACTGGACACAAGAGCTTGGAAGTTGATTGGCAATCGTCATCCAACTGTTCAGAATAGTTTCTTCACTGGCGGCAGTAATCCAGAAAACATGAGTCTCCGGTTCTTGTTCCTGAACACGATAGGCATACTCAACCGCAATTTGCGTTTTTCCCATGCCACTCAATCCTGTTAGCATCTGTATTTGAACCGGACTCCTCGGGGTTTTGATGCTGGTTGGAGCTGTAAATCCCTGTTCGATTTTATGAAGCAGCTCATCTCGCCCAACAAAGTGAGGATTGCGCATGTATGGAACATGCCAGTATACTTTGCCTGTTTCGCCTTCAGAAGAAACGATAGGCGCTGATGAAACGGGTCCAGCGGATAGAAGTACATGTGATGCCGCGCTATCCTTATCCTCATTGAATCCTAATTCCTCGGCGCTGAGACCAAAAAGAGTGCACAATTGGGCACGATAATAGAGACGAGGCTGCTGAATTCCTCTCTCCCAGCGTTGTACGGTGGTAACTGTAGCATTGATCCCGTCCGCAACATCGATTAAGCGCCAGTTGCGTTTTAGGCGTTCCTGGCGCAGAAGTTCATTTTTGGTCATACACTTTCCTGTATTATTTCATTTGAGATACCTTGACGCGTGGACGAGATTATTCTACAAACTAACGACTTTCCTTTCATATTCCGCAAAACATGTAATGCTTGTTACTTGGGCTGGAGTCGCGAAATTTTTCCATGGATAGAGGAAAAATTTTCGCATAAGCTACGTAGTATGTCAACATCGTGGAGTTTAATGCTGCGCGCAAATCTCAAAACAGAAGATCCAGCGTCTTCCCCTATGTGTGAAGCGCAGGGATATCAGCAAGCTGAGGTTGAGGATCCTGTCTTTTCGCAGATCCACTATGAATAAAGGGGGACCTTGATCATCGAGATCGCGTGCGCTGCTCCGTAGGAGTTGACCCAGGAAGGAAACTGTCCCCATCTGGCATCACTACTGCTCCTGCAGCTCATTGCCTATTTCCCTCATGCATCAGTATCATAGCATCTTGTCCCCTATTCTGCTTCTGCAGGGTCCAAAAACCTGCCGTCTTTTGACGCATCACGGAAGTGGATCCAATCGGAAAACAATGGTAGCGTAGGGCTTCTTACGCCTCGATTAGTACTATCTCCGTCTGGGTAGTTGGGAGCGCCTCCTCTGATCCCTCCTTGCTTGCGAGCGTGGGCAGGGTATGGAGTGTACGTATACGTGGACCTTCTACCCAGGCCACAGAGAAAAGCAAACCAACCGCCTCGTATCTCCTCCTCACGCGTGAAGAAGATTTCATGCTACAACGTGTTCCCTGCGCCTCTGACTGGACGTGGCTTTTAGGTCGGATCGCGGCCTTCTTTGTCACACTACTGGCAAACTATGATCTTACACGTGTCAAGCAATGTAGTAACCCCAATTGTCGCTGGATCTATTATGATGAAAGTAACAGTAAGCGTCGCAGTTGGTGTGACGATGACTGCACCAATATGATGCGTGTGCGGCGCTTTCGTGAACGCCATCGTCTTGCCTAGAGCACAGTACTTCCCTCTCCATTTCCAGCATCAATACTCTATACCATTTCCACAAACAGTGAAGAAACGACCAGGAAACGACCAGAAAACGATCGTAGGACGCTCTATAAAGGCTATCGTATTTGCTCTATACTCTTTTTTGAGGAAGCACACCTGTTTCCCAAGCCGAAATACCCACATACACGCTTTCAGGCTGGACCTAAAAAGGATACGAGGAGATGGACGAGAGGCGAGGAGCGCATGCCGCATGCCAACAAACCTGCAACATCTTTGACCTACGCCATTATCGTGGACCTGGCTTTGAAACGTGTGCTGTTCTCGGCTAAGTTTGTACATAGGGGAATTATATCAGTGTTAAAGAAAATCGATCATATTGGGATTGTTGTAGCTCATTTAGTCAACAATATTGAAAGCACGGTTGACACATTGAAAATGAAAGGCATTACTTTTTTTAGCGACATAAAAGTCTACAATGGAAGCAAAAAGTTGTGCTATTTCTGGGGAATAGAAGGTATCATCTTAGAATTAGCTGAATATTTTAAAGACAGGGGAATTCTGATATGTCTCACATTTTAACGAACCTTTCCCATCCTTCTTTAGAAAGAGCGGCTGAGGTGATGTACCAAACGGCTATAAACGAGCTCGGCCATATCATGGCAGCCAGATTTTATCAGACGCCCGAGGCCATGTGGTTCGTCAAAAATCCGGTAGGGCTCAGCAGGGTTATCACCACTTCATTTACAGCGGATACCCCAAAGAGTACCATAGACGCCACGCTCAAAACAATAGCAGCATCCTCTGAAGATGCTATTACCTGGTCCATCGGCCCATCTCTCCGTTCGAGTAGATTAGAAGATCGTTTGCACGCTAACGGTTGGCCGAGGACGGAAGACGTACGATCCATGGTGCTGGACTTACAGACCCTAAAAATGTCTGCGGAAAGCCCGGTAGAATTAACTATTGAACTTGTCAACGATAAGGAAGCCTTCAAACAGCATATTAATGTTATGGCCGCTGGATTTGAATTTCCTGAACCACTGGCTCGTCACTTATCAGCGATCGACTACGGAGAGACGTTTCGGTTTCCAACGAGCCGTTTCTATGTAGGCCGTGTTGGTGGACAAGCTGTTGCGATTTCTCTCCTTCAGCTCTCTGCGGGACTTGCAGGAATCTACAATGTGGCGACCATTCCTTCGATGCGACAACGAGGCTTGGGTACTGCCATGACGCTTGCTGCGTTACTTGATGCGCGTGATCTGGGCTATCGCATTGCTGTACTGCAAGCTTCGGAGATGGGGGTAAACATCTATCGTCAGCTTGGTTTCCAGGATCATTTTTTGTTTGACACTTATAGCAGTTCGCATCCATCTCAGGTTGGCTGACAGCCAGTTCGCATTTATATATCTGGATGCGTGTTTTTTTTCTTGCCAGTGACTTTTTCTTTCGTTGCATGCCCTGATGTGTACACTTGCCACTGTAAAAGCTGATCTACTCTGTATCAGAACTACATCAAGAATCTTTTAGAGGAGCTTCTTATGATCAACTTTAATAAAGAGCTTGTTATTATTGTGCTGCTTATTATATGTATCCCCGTAGAGATTTACGCAGCTTTCACGACCCCTACCTTTTGGTCTCTTCTTGTTGCCGTCCTGATACCTATTGTTACAATTCAGTCTATCATGAAATACATCCAACAGAATCGCTTATACTGAAGCCCCCCGCCACTTTAGCGCGGAAGCTTCAGTTTGTGCTGCTTAAGAAAGTTTTGAATTACGTGAAAGAAGATCTCAGGACACTCTAGCCAGCCAAAGTGCCCACAATCGGGATCATCTGAAAATCGATCGTCGCGCTGGAAAAAGCTGCTCGTGTCTTGTCTGCCCATGCTCTTCCAAATGGATCATTCTCTCCATAGAAGATGTGCAGTGGGAACTTCAAGCTTGCCACTTGCGCGCTCAAATCAAAGTCGCCCAAGGCTTTCCAGGTTTCCTCTCTTACTGTTGGGGTACTCTCAACGGTTTCTGTAAACCTGGGAAGATCGAAGGGAGGGTTGGCTCTGGATAAATACACGGGGATGATCTGTGACACCGTGGATCATAATGAGCACATCGTCTGCATCCAACACGCCTGTGGTTCGTATAAAGATCCTTGGGAACCGTTGCGACACAGTAGAGACTTCTGCTGGCGAGACAAGATCATCGCGGCCGCAAAATGGCACAATTTGAACGAGGCTTGTATTGTTATTCTTGTTCAAATTGTGTCATTTTAGCTAATAAATTTTATTTTGTAAGGCAGCCAGTCTGTCAGCCTGGTGAGAAGGTACGCTATTGCGCTTAGGATAAGAATTTATCCAGTGTGATAGGCAGGTCGCGTACACGGATACCTGTCGCGTGATAGGCTGCGTTAGCGATTGCTGCGGCTGTGCCAACAATCCCGATTTCGCCTACCCCCTTTGTGCCCAGGGGGTTCACGTGGGGGTCATCCTCTTCGATCCATGCCACATCAATCGTGTGGACATCTGGATTGGTTGAGATATGGTATCCTGCGAAATCGCTGTTCACATAATTTCCGAAGCGCGGATCCAGTATGCTCGCTTCGTGTAGCGCCATTGACAAACCCCACGTCATTCCTCCCATAAGTTGGGAATGGGCTGTCTTCGGGTTGATAATGTTTCCGGCCGCAAAGACTCCCAGGAGCCGTGGCACGCGGATTTCGCCAGTATCCATATTGACATGCACCTCGGCGAATTGAGCGCCAAAGGAATGTATGGCGAACCGTTGCAGCGCGGGATTCGCATCAAATTTGCCATTTGCCGAGAGCCCTTCCGCTGGTATGACTCCTCCACATTCTTCTCGCAGCTTTGTGCGGAGCGCGCTCGCCGCGTTAAAGATGGCCCACCCCCATGAGCCTGTGCCCGATGAACCTCCAGCGAAGCCCGCCGCTGGCTGATCGCTATTGCCTATCACGAGCTGAACCTGCTCTAACGATGCTTCAAGCACATCCGCCGCGATCTGGGTGAGTGCCGTGCGTGCTCCGGTTCCGATGTCTGTCGCATCAATATGGACCTGATACATTCCCTTGTGGTCAACCTGCACGGTGGCAGCCGCCGGGAAATAGTAAGCCGGATATGTTGAGGAAGCAACGCCAGTCCCGATGAGCCAGCGTCCTTTTTGCTGTGCCCGTGGAGATGGATCGCGTTGTTGCCAGCCGAAGCGCCGCGCCCCTTCCCGCAGGCAGGCGATGAGTCCGCGACTGCTAAAAGGATGTCCTGTTTCGGGATCAATCTTGGGTTCATTGCGAATGCGTAGCTCAATCGGATCGATGCCACAAGCGATAGCCATTTCATCCATTGCAGACTCAAGTGCAAACATACCCGGGCACTCCCCTGGACCACGCATATATGTTGGCACAGGCATGTCCAGACGCGCTACCCGGTGTGTGGTGCGGCGGTTGGGAGCCGCATACATGCGTCGCGTCACCACACCAACCTGTTCGGCGAATTCATAAGAGGTCGAGGTTTGTTCGATCACATCGTGAGCAATCGCTGTCAAATAGCCATTGGTATCAGCACCCAGGCGGATGCGCTGTATTGTTGGTGTACGATAGCCAGTTTGCGAAAACATCTGTTGCCGTGTCAGAGCAAACTTCACTGGCCGTTTCGTCATTTGCGCCGCCATGGCGGTGAGGATGATGGGAGGATGGGCAAATAATTTGGAACCGAAGCCACCACCAACGTACTGTGTGACGATATGAACCCTTTCGGGAGGTAGGCTGAACGCCGTTGCAATGGTGCCTTGGATACCATGGGGACCCTGGTTTGAGTCGTAGAGGGTGAGGCCATCGTTTTCCCAGATCGCGATACTCGCATGCGCTTCAAGTGGATTGTTATGTTCGGTAGGAGTGGTATAGGTCTGGTCGAGCGAGACCGCCGCCGAGGCCAGAGCACCCTCAACATCACCTTCGAATGTGTCGGACACATCATGCCCTTCATTGACTGATGGTGGCTTGTAGAGCGCCTTGTCGTCAGCGCGCAGTTCGACATGATGAGGCAACTCTTCGTAACGCACGACCACGAGTTCCGCTGCCTGCTGTGCGATCTCAAGTGTCTCAGCAACAACAGCTGCGACAAATTGACCATAATACGCTACACCATCCGTCTGGAACACCTCCAGTTCGGTATTAGGAAGGTGCGCAATCCGTGGCGCGTTCTCATGTGAGAGTACAGTGATGACACCAGGGAGCGCTTGTGCTGCGCTCGCATCGATCGCTGAAATCTTCCCTTTGGCGATGGTACTCTGGACTGGGAGGACATAAGCCACACCCTCAACCGGGTACTCGTAGGCGTATTTCGCCGAACCTGTGGCCTTTTGAATGCCGTCAACTCGATTGATTGGCACACCAATAAAGCGCGTCATAAGTTGCATTTTCATGGCTGGTTTCACTCCTTTACAAGGTCAAGCAGCATACGTGTCAGAGTATTGCGGGTAAGAGGAATTTTGAAGGCGTTTCCAGGCAATGGTTGTGCGTCAGCCAGTTCAGCATCAGCAGCCTGGCGTAAGAGCTCTTCGCTTGCAGCTTTACCGCGTAGCGCCGCTTCGGCCTTCTTCGCCCGCCAGGGTATGGGGGCAATACCGCCAAAGGCGATACGCACGTCGCGGATAACGCCATCGGCGAGATCGAGTGCTGCGGCGACCGAGACGAGAGCGAAGGCGTAGGAAGCCCGATCGCGGACCTTGCGATAGCGCGAACGTTTTGCCGCATATGGCAACGGCGGCAGATCAATAGCTGTAATCAACTCTCCATGCGTAAGTACCGTATCGTGTTGTGGTTCGTTGCCAGGTAAACGATAAAAGTCCATCAACGGAATGGCGCGCTCGCCGTGCGGTCCTTGCACACGAACAAGCGCGTCGAGGGCAACCATAGAGACGGCCATATCCGAGGGGTGTGTAGCGATACAGTCCTGTGAGGTTCCCAGGATGGCGAGATCGCGGTGATACCCATCGCGTGCGGCACAGCCACTACCAGGCTCTCGCTTGTTACATGGCTTCGAGATATCCTGAAAGTAGGCGCAGCGTGTGCGCTGGAGCAAGTTACCGCCCGTCGTGGCAAGATTGCGCAGTTGCCAGGAAGCTCCTGAGAGAAGCGCCTGAGAGAGCAGTGGATAGCGCGCGCGAATTGTATGGTCAGCCGCAAGGTCACTATTGCGCACCATGGCGCCAATGCGCAGGCTCCCATCATCCAGCACTTGTATATAATCGTAAGGCAGATGAGTGATATCGACGAGTAGATCAGGGTTCCGCATCCCCAGTTTCATATGATCGATAAGGTTTGTTCCTCCGCCTAGATAGACCCCGTTTGGATCCTGGGCAAGCAACGTAATGGCACTGGAAGCATCGCTGACGCGCTCGTAGCGGAAAGGTTTCATTGGAGCACCTCTTTAATCGCCGGGACGATGTTGGCATAGGCGGCGCACCGGCAGAGATTGCCATTCATGCGTTCGCGAATCTCGTCGTCATCGATCGTGAAAGCTTCAGCGTTCACGTCAGGGCTAACCACACTGGGCCAGCCAGCCTCAACCTCATGTAGCATGCCAACCGCCGAGCAGATTTGTCCGGGTGTGCAATAGCCACACTGAAGAGCATCATGCTCAACGAACGCGCGCTGGAGCGGATGGAGATTGTCGCCATCGGCTAGCCCTTCGACGGTGACAATCTGAGCGTCTTGAAAGGCGACAGCGAGGCTGAGACAGCTTGTGATTCGTCGATCATCTACCAGGATTGTACACGCACCACACTGACCACGGTCGCAGCCTTTCTTAGGGCCGGTAATCCCAAGGCGCTCGCGCAGTGCATCCAGGAGTGTTGTACGGGTATCAACCGAGAGCCAATGTGTGGTTCCATTTACCTGTAAGGTAATCTCAATGTTCATTATTTCTCTCCTTTGACGCTTTCAGAACCTGTTTATGCTGAACACTTTCTCAATTTGAGCTTCTCTCTTGTTTTCTGGTTGTTGCTACTTGTCTATGTATGATTGTTGTGCTCAAGCCGTAGCTGATTGAGCAGGTTCGGCAAAGCCACTTTTCGCGGTTGCTGATCCTCTATCTTTGCTTGCGGCAGTTTGGAGTGTTTGTGCTTCATGCAGACCATTTGATTTCATAAAAGTGTACACGTTTGTTTTCTCTGGTTTGTTACTCTGCGCCATATTGCCTTCTTGCCGAGAGTTGGCCCTGATCGTTTGAATAATCCAGAGAAGACGACTGAACCTATGGTGGACGATGGGGATTGCGCTGTCATAAGATGTGTCTGGATAGGAGGGTAAGTGGTTGAAAAAAAGAAAGCATACGGTCATGGATCGAACCCAAGCAGCGAGGCAGACCACGCAAACGCCCATGCTTAGTTCCACGCAGACCACAATGGGCAGGGTTCGGCTGCGAAAATGAAGCAGGAAATACTGCATAAGGCGAGCAGAGCAACCTCAGGCTTTGCCTTTGGTTTGCTTGCCTTTACCTCGGTTGGGCGCGAAGGTTTGGAAACGGCTCTTTTCACAGTAGCGCTCTCGTTTCAGTCGAGCGAATTCCTCACTATTCTTGGCCTGGTTGTGGCAATTGCCCTGTGTTATCTGATATATCGGATTGGTTATCGTCTCAATTACCGTGTTTTCTTTCGTGTGATGGGGATACTGCTGATCTTCTTTGCGGCGGGCCTGCTCTCCAATAGCATTGGAGAGTTCCATGAGTTGGGGTGGCTTCCCTTTGGAGAGCAGATAGTCTGGAATGCTTCCCATCTTTTGAGCCAGGAGACAGAGGCAGGCCAACTGCTCCATGGTCTGATTGGCTATGCGGATGCGCCTGATATGCTTCAGTTGGGAGCATATCTTGCCTTTTTAGGTGTTGTGGGCGGGTTCTTCCTGTGGATGACACGGCCAACACCGCCATCACCTGCGAGGACTATCGAAGCTTCCTCCAAGGCACAGCCAGCTCGTTAACCAGAATGGCGGAAGGTCCATGCAAAAAGTATGTGCGAGTGGGCATGAACGTTTTGAATGTGACCTTATTCCAAATGTAGGGATCTTCCGCATTTTGTATCCTCAGCAATTTAACTGGCAATCTCGAAATACAGCATGGTACCATGCTGTAGATCATGTTTGTAGCGAGACCTTAGAGAACGCCCCTTTACCAATAGCGACCAAGCGTTCAGTACGTAACTGGATTGACGTGGTCAATAAAGCGCCGGTAGAGAAATACGGGGATGACCCAGAGCAGCAATCGCGTTGCAATGTTGGCGAGCGCGTAGGTTAGCGTCACAGTCCCGAGCGTCTGCATCAGCGGATAGATCCAGGAGACCCACGCAATCCACAGAGCGTAGAAAAGGATGAGATAGACGATGAATGGAGAAAATTGCATGTGTGTCTTTACCTTCTCCTGAATGTTGCAAATGTTTCTATTTCAGAACGTGTCATAGCTGGTGGTGTGGCGCCCGGCATCTGGGAATGTGCTGTCAATGATGCAGCAAATGCTCGTCGTGGGGTAATGTGGTATGATAAACCCGGTCGGGCACTGACGAGGCCAGACAGTGATTAAAGATAACGGTACAAACAGCTTTATGGTTTTCTGCATGGAGCTGCCCTTGCTCATCATAGGGAGAAAAAATATGCGTGTAGGAATGCAAGTAGGGACCATCACGACGCCCCGCCATCGGCTAACCGGAGAGGCGCTGGCTCGTGTGGCAGAGCAGGCAGAGCAGGCGGGCTTCTCAACCCTGGCGATGGCGGACCACTTTTCGCTGCGGCCAGAGAGTACACCATTTATTCCCCGTGAGGAGAATGCTCCTGTCGTCACGGAGTTCTTTGAGGCCTGGAGCACGCTGGCCTTTCTGGCGGCGCGTACCAGTCGCATTAAACTTACGACACTGGTGTCCGGTATCACCATGCGTTACCCGGCGGTGCTGATAAAGACGGCAGATACGCTGGACGCGCTCTCCAATGGGCGTGCTTACCTGAGCCTGGGGGCAAGTCCAGACTTTGGTCTCGACGAGCACCAACGCATGGGACTGTCCTTGCCGCCAGCGGGTGAGCGTGTAGCGCGCCTGGAGGAGGTGCTGCTGATGGCGATGCAAATGTGGTCGGGGCAGGATGCGCCATTTACGGGCACCTATTACCACCTGAGCAGTACCGTGGGCACGCCTTTCTTTGTGCAGCAGCCTCATCCCCCCATTTTGATTGCCGGGCATGGCAACAAGATGCTGCGCCTGATGGCGTGCTACGCCGACGTGGTCAGTATCGGTTTTGGCCGCGACTTCGACGCGATGCGTGAGCGGCTGACCTACCTGCGAGAACAATGCGAGCAACTGCAGCGTCCCTACGAGGCGATTCAGAAGACGACGTTCTTCACGCTCCCCATCGTGCGCGACGGTCGCCTGGATCCCGTGGCGTTAGATATGATCAGGGAACTGGCTGAGATGGGCTTCGATGAAATTATGATCCGTCAGGTGTCTGATGAGGCAACATTTGATCTGCTGGCGAGCGAATTTGTGCCGCTGATCAACGGCGTGTCTGTAGGAGGTCGCTAAAAAAACGCTCCATCAAACCGCCGTTTTCACAGAACTGCCATCCCATTTTGCACGAAGGAGCTTGCCAGCAGTACATCGACGTGAAGCGAACTGGGAAGTCGTCGGAGGAGAGAACCTATGATGCCAATTCTCGCCACAAAACTGTATTTCCCTCGGTTTCGACCGAGCCTGGTCAGTCGCCCTCGCCTCATTGCTCGGCTCAACGCGGGGCTGCACCGCAAACTGACCCTCATCGCTGCCCCTGCTGGCTTTGGGAAAACCACGCTGGTCAGTGCATGGGTTGAGGGCATCGCGCGACCGACCGCCTGGTTGTCGCTGGACGAAGGGGATAACGACCCCACACGGTTTCTGACCTATCTGGTCACGGCTTTACAAAGGATTGCGCCCAATCTTGGGGTAGCGGTGTTGGGTGTGCTTCAATCCGGTCAGCCCCCGCCACCCGAAGCGATCCTGACGGCCTTGCTCAATGAGATCACCACCTTTCCGGACCCGTTCGTTTTTGTCCTTGACGACTACCACGTGATTGATGCCAAACCAGTTGACATGGCCCTCACCTATCTCGTCGAGCACCTGCCACCGCAGATGCACCTGATCATCGCCACCCGTGAGGATCCCCCGCTCCCCCTGGCCCGTTTACGCGCTCGGGGTGAATTGACCGAACTGCGCGCGACCGACTTGCGCTTTACTCCTTCTGAAGCCGCCGAATTTCTCAACGCGGTAATGGGCCTCACCCTCTCGCCCGAGGACATCTCCGCTTTGGAAGACCGCACCGAAGGCTGGATTGCGGGACTCCAACTGGCCGCCCTCTCGATGCAGGGGCGAGAAGACATTCCTGAGTTCATCCGGGCCTTCACTGGCGATCATCGGTATATTCTGGACTATCTGGTCGAAGAAGTCCTTACGTGTCAGCCCGAAGCAATCCGCAACTTCTTACTCCAGACCGCCATTCTCGACCGGTTGAGTGGCTCGCTCTGTGATGCCGTTACGGGTCAGGTGGAAGGCAACGCACGGTTGGAGGCCTTGGAGCGTGGCAACTTCTTTGTGGTGGCGCTCGATGATACGCGCCACTGGTATCGCTATCACCATCTCTTTGCCGAAGTGCTCTCTGCACATTTGCTGGCGGAGCAACCCGAACAGATAGTGACGCTACATCGGCGAGCGAGCGAGTGGTACGAGCAGCATGGATCGGCGTCCGAAGCGATCCGCCATGCGCTGGCCGCCGCTGATTTCGCGCGAGCGGCGGATCTGGTCGAGCCAGGCGTGCGAGCAATGCTCAGGAGTCGACAGGAGGCCACCTTGCTTGACTGGCTCAAGGTCCTCCCCGACGAGGTGCTCCACTGTAGGCCTGTGCTCAGCGTGGCGTATGCCCATGTGTTACTGTCGAATGGCGAGCGTGAGGGTGTTGAGGAGCGACTAAAGGACGCTGAAAGGTGGTTGGACACGACGCCAGAAATGCGTGGGCTTGCATCTCCTCCAGCGATGGTCATGGTCGTGGTAGACGAAAAGGAGTTTCGTCTTCTTCCGGCGACGATCGCGATTGCCCGTGCTGGACTGGCCCTGACGCGCGGAGATGTGTCAGGAACCGTGACATATGCCCGGTGTGCGCTCGACCTCGCACCAAAGGACGCCTATCTGACGCGCGGATCGGCAGCAGGACTCCTGGGGCTTGCCTCGTGGACAAGCGGAGATCTTGAGGCTGCGCAGCGGTCGTATACCGATGGGATCGCGAGTTTGCACAAGGCCGGGAACATCTCTGACGCACTCGGACTCACCATCGCCGTGGCCGATATCCAGATGGCACAAGGTCATCTCCACGAGGCAATGCATACCTACGAGCAGGGATTACAGAGGGCTTTAGAACAGGGCACGCCTGTTTTGCGGGGAACGGCGGACATGTATGTGGGCATGAGCGGGCTCTACTGTGAGTGGAACGATCTGCAGACGGCCACCCAACTCCTGCTGAAAAGCAAAGAGCTTGGGGAGCACACCGGATTACCGCAAAATCGGTATCGCTGGTGTGTTGCCATGGCTCGCATACGGGAGGCCCAGAAAGATCTGGATAGCGCGCTCGACTTGCTCCATGAGGCAGAGCGCCTGTATATGGGTGACTTCTTCCCATATGTGCGTCCTATTGGGGCAAGCGTTTCACGGATATGGGCCGTGCAAGGGCAGTCAGGTGCAGCACGCGACTGGATACGTAAGTGTGGCCTCTCCATTGCGGACGAACTTTCCTACCTGCGCGAGTTCGAACACATCACGCTAGCCAGGGTGCTTCTGGCCCAGTCTACGAGCAGCTCTGCAGACCACTCCATACGTGAGGTCATGGGATTCTTGGAGCGCCTCCTGCGAGCCGCAGCAGAAGGGAAGCGGACAGGAAGTGTTATCGACATCCTGGTGTTACAGGCGTGCGCCCACCAGATGCAAGGTGATATTCCTACTGCTCTTATCTCGCTGCACCAGGCTTTGACGCTGGCTGAACCAGAGGGCTACGTGCGGATGTTCGTGGACGCAGGCCCACCCATGGCCCTCCTGCTGGAAGCGGCCGCGAAACACGACATTGCCCCGAACTATGTGCGTCATCTTCTGACAGCCTTTGGCTCATCTGAGGACAGAACGCCCGTTACGCAGGGGTTGATCGAGCCACTCTCGGAACGGGAACTGGAAGTGCTGCGGCTACTCGCAAGCGGATTGAACGGCCCAGAAATTGCCCGCAAACTCGTCGTATCCCTGAACACTATGCGTACCCACACCAAAAACATTTACAGCAAGCTTGGGGTGAACGACCGCCAGGCGGCAGTCCGCCGTGCAAAGGAACTTGCTTTGTTCTCATGAATCCACCACACTAACCCTGGCCACGTACTTCGTGGCCAGGGTTTTTTCTCTCGCTCGTCAGCTCGATAAACAAATCACCACATCAATCACCACATGTGGTGATCCCTTCTCACCACATCCTCGTGTATCTTCTGATTAGAAGAGAAGAACGCCAGCAACGACGTCGAGTTTCATCAAGAGAGAGGAAAAGGCACGAGGCGCAGCATGAGAGCAGCACACGCATCAATCGAGGATCATCATGAGCCTGAACGGTACGAGATTCGCATCCAGGGACACCTTGATGACAAGTGGGCCGATTGGTTTGATGGATTGACCATCAGGCGAGAAGATAATGGCGAGACGCTGTTAACCGGCCCGGTAGTCGATCAGGCTGCATTGCATGGAGTGCTCAGAAAAGTGCGCGATTTAGGACTACCCTTACTCTCGGTCAGCCGTGTCAGGCCCGGCCAGACCGATGCGTAAGGTGGCAAGCGGTGAAGAACAGGAGATCTACCATTGAGACCGTTCCTGTGAAACGAGTGCTTTTCGTGAGCTTGCTCACAACAGATTCACGCCGTATTGGCAATGGTGCTGTCCAGAAAAAAATTTCTGGTAGCCGTAGAAAAAGGAGTATTATGATGACACAGACTAATGTAGAGACCACACGAGAAAGTTCCCTTCAAGGAGACCGTGAAGCGTTTCAGATGAGCCCAAGGAGAAAGACCGCGCTTGTCGCGGGCGTGCTCTATCTCCTTACCTTTGTCTCGATCCCGACCCTCTTTATCTACGGATCGGTAAAGGGGACGAACTACATCCTCGGTGCTGGTCCGGACACTTCCGCCATCATTGGTGGTATCCTGGAGATCATCGTGGCTCTCGCCGGCATCGGCACCGCCGTTGTGCTGTTTCCAGTGCTCAAGAAGCAGAACGAAGCGGCCGCGCTGGGTCTCGTTGCCTCCCGCATTCTAGAGTCTGGCACCATCTTCGTCGGCGTCGCATTCCTGTTGTCGGTCGTGACCTTGCGGCAGACGGGGGCTGGAGTAGAGGCATTGGTCACCAGCCATGTGCTTGTCGCCCTGTATGATCGCATCTTCCTCCTGGGACAAAGTTTCATGCCAGCCATATGCGACCTGTTGCTGGGATTCCTGCTCTACCGGTCGCGTCTTGTGCCTCGAGGCCTTTCCCTGATCGGGATAATCGGAGGCCCCATCCTCCTTGCAAGCTATATCGCTGTGATGTTCGGTCTTATCGGGCAACATACGCCCTTAGCAGCGCTGTCCGCACTACCGGTCGCCCTCTTTGAATTTTCGCTGGGCGTCTGGCTGATCGTCAAAGGCTTTCAGCCCTCACCAATTCTCGCCAGCAATACGCAAGATGCCAGAGCGGCTGTCATCACCGCTCCTTCCACTTCTCGTCGGTCATAGCTCGCCCCGACTTGCCAGCTTGATGAGCTGGCAAGCCGGGGATCGGATTCTCCGTATCAAAGTCCGCCAGACAGGATGAAGGTGTTGAGTGGTTTGGTGGTACTTCATTCATGCATATCTCACTCGATAGATTTACGGCCGGGCCAAATGGAGAGTTGGACAAGGTTAGTAGTCAGATATGACCAGTTTATTTGCTGCAGATTCTTCTTCGTAATTTTTTCTGGATAGGTACTTTCTACGGTGTTACCAGGGTGGAATAATTGCTATGCTTCAGCGGGGGTCAACACAGGTGGAAAAATTACCTTTAAACTATACATAACAGATAGTTGACATGCATTTGGAAGAATAGGGATTGGTGCGGCAAAGATTCTGGAACCGAAACACCTTTTGAAAGAGGTTTGACAGGATCATCATAAAGTCGCTGCTCCTATAAACAGGCTTCCAGATGTCAGTGATGAAGTGCAAGAGATAGCGCATGAAAAAAACGTTTTATCTACCTCGAAAATGCTACAGTTCGTCCTGTTTTGTTTAGAGAGGAGCATACTATGCCCGACAATACGCATATCAAGTACACCCTTAATGAAGATGAGATGCCTCGCACCTGGTACAATATTGTGGCTGACCTGCCTCGTCCACCTGATCCAGTGCTGCATCCTGGTACACATCAGCCAATAGGCCCGGCTGATCTGGCACCGCTATTTCCAATGGCGATTATTCAGCAGGAAGTCAGTACCGAGCCGTATATTGAGATCCCTGAGCCGGTGCGACAGGTGTATCGCCAGTGGCGCCCCAGTCCCCTCTTTCGGGCACGCCGCCTGGAACAGGCACTGGATACACCGGCACGTATCTACTACAAATATGAAGGCGTCAGTCCTGCGGGCAGCCACAAGCCAAATACGGCGGTTGCTCAGGCATTCTACAATAAGCAGGAAGGCATTCAGAAAATATCGACTGAGACGGGCGCGGGCCAGTGGGGTTCCTCGCTAGCCATGGCTGGAGCCTTTTTTGGAATCGAAGTTGAGATCTTCATGGTCAAGGTTAGCTATAATCAAAAGCCCTACCGCAGGTATCTGATGGAAGCCTTTGGTGGCATGGTTCATGCTAGCCCAACCAACCTGACCGAGGCGGGGCGCAGCATTCTGGCACAAGATCCAGACTCCTCCGGTAGCCTGGGCATAGCCATCAGTGAAGCAGTGGAGGTCGCGGCGAAAAGCGGCGGCAAGGTCAAATATGCGCTGGGAAGTGTGCTCAATCATGTGTTGTTACACCAGACCATCATTGGGCAGGAGGCGTTACTCCAATTCGCGCAGGCCGACGATTATCCAGACGTAGTCATCGGCTGCACCGGTGGTGGCAGCAACTTCGCTGGCCTGGCCTTCCCCTTCATTGGCGAAGCACGCCGCAAAGGGCTGAGCACACGCTTTCTTGCCGCAGAGCCCATGGCTTGTCCCAGCCTGACACGAGGCATCTACGCCTACGACTTTGGGGATACCGTAGGCATGACCCCGCTAACCAGGATGCATACGCTCGGCCATGACTTCATGCCGGCCGGCATCCATGCTGGTGGTCTGCGTTATCATGGCATGGCACCACTGATCTCCTTACTCTATGATGAAAAAGTTATCGAGGCCAATGCTTATCACCAGACCAGTGTCTTTGAGGCTGCAGTTCAGTTTACACGTACCGAGGGCATCATTCCTGCACCCGAAAGCAGCCATGCTATCCGAGCCGCGATCAACGAGGCGCTAGAGGCCAAAGCAGCGGGGCAGGAACGTGTCATTCTCTTCAACCTCAGCGGTCACGGCCACTTCGACATGGCAGCGTATAATTCCTATTTTTCAGGCAATTTGGAGGATTATGAGTATCCTGCCAAAGCCGTCGCTGAAGCTCAGAAGCATATGCCCCAGATCGTTTGATGTTTTTATGCGAGGGAAAAGGCGAGCAGAGATGAATTTTTCATCTCTGCTCGCCTTGCCAGTTATAGGCAAAAATGACTACCGTTTCTGTTCCTTCTTTCTCCCTCGTAATGCGCACTGGAATAGTTTTTTCTCTCCATGTTTGCGTGCGCAAAACATGTTACCCTTCAAAAAGATGCAGCAAGGACTGGCAACCCTTATCTCATCTGATGAGGAAGGTTCTCTTCATGGTATCAGGTGAAAAAAGGGAGAATAGGTTCCTTGTGAGACACATGAAATAGTATGAGAAAGAGAGAATAATACGAATGCAGCATATTTCTCTAAAAATGGTGGATGCGGTAACCATTTCTGTTCTGGCGGATAATCTCTTTGATGGATTACTTCCTGACCAGGGACCTGCGAAGCGGCCAAAGCTCGGGCCAGAATTACTGCGTGTGCCGGCCCCCCTTATGGAGGGAGGAAAAGCCTTCGACTCCATTCTGGCGCAGCACGGCTTCTCCGCCCTGGTTTCCCTCACGCTGAACGGGCATGAACACCATGTCCTTTTTGATGCAGGGGCCACTCCCAATGGTCTGGTTGACAATTTGCAGGTGTTTGATCGATCCCCCAAAGATATCGAAACAGTGGTGCTGAGTCATGGTCACTCCGATCACACAACGGGCCTGGATGGACTCGTCCGTGTGCTTGGTCGTGCCAATCTGCCGGTGCTGATTCATCCCGAGTTCTGGAATCGTCGTCGTATTGTTATTCCTGGGATTGAGCCATATGAGCTGCCAACCACGAGCAAATCCGCGTTGCAAGGGGTCGGATTTGAAATCGTTGAGGATCGCCAGCCCTCATTTTTACTTGGCGGGGCACTTCTGGTAACCGGAGAGGTCGATCGGACGACGGCGTTTGAGAAAGGGATGCCAGGGCAGCAGGCGTTGCGGAGCGGTGAGTGGGAATGGGATCCCCTCATTCTTGATGACCAGGCCCTTCTGCTGCATGTGCGCGATAAAGGGCTTGTCATCCTGACGGGATGTGGACACTCAGGAATTGTCAACATTGTACGGTATGCCCAAAAAATCACCGGTATTGAGAAGATTTATGCTATTCTAGGAGGGTTCCATCTGGCTGGCATGACGCCTGAACCGATTATTCAGCAAACGTGCGATGCT
This sequence comes from Dictyobacter alpinus, assembly GCF_003967575.1. Taxonomy (NCBI): domain Bacteria; kingdom Bacillati; phylum Chloroflexota; class Ktedonobacteria; order Ktedonobacterales; family Dictyobacteraceae; genus Dictyobacter; species Dictyobacter alpinus. The sequence goes on along the minus strand of NZ_BIFT01000002.1, from coordinate 643,220 downwards.
CTGGCTGCCTTTGCCCCCGAAGTCATCGTTCCGACGCACTGTACAGGCTACCGAGCCATTCATCGTTTAGCAAACAGACTGCCCCATGCCTTTATCCAGAGTAGTGTTGGTACATGTTTCGAATTATAATCTTGCTCAGAAGAGCTATTCTTCCCTGCTGAAGAGGGATATCGCTTGACATTGCTGATTGTTTACCCCATCAGCGATGTCAAGCGATATGGATACAAAAGGTATCATAAACGTATATCTTAACGATCACTCAAGCAGAGCGTGACGGACCGCAAATGCCGCGGCGGCAGCGCGGTTTTCGACACCCGTTTTATTAAAGATATTGGCCAGGTGATTGGCCACTGTGCGCTCACTGATCACCAGCGCCTCGGCAATTTCGCGATTGCTTTTCCCATGGGCGACTAAGCGCAACACATCTGCCTCGCGCAAGCTCAGGCCAGCAGGTAAGTGTGGCCGTGTGCCTTTTCCTGCCAACTGACGAAGCCGCTCCCGGAGGTGTCGCTCCAGTGTGAAGAAAGAGATGCGTGCGGATAGATTTGCGGCCTCTTCCAGCAGGGTTCGTGCGGCGGCAACCCCTGTTCGTCCGTGTTCGGCCAGCTCAAGATCAGCCTGCGCTGCCAGGGTTGACGCGAGCTCTACCTGGAACGAGGTTTGCCGGGTCGTCTCTTCTGCCACCCGTAGATAAGCTCGTGCTTCCGAAAAGGTACCTCTGAGGGTAGAAAGCTCACCGAGCAAACGATCTATCGAAAACGCGTGCATCTGACCTGCAAAGGGAACCAGCCGTGGATAAAGGCGAAGGGCCCAATCGCGTTGTTTCAGCCATACTGCGATAGCGGCCATAAAGCATAATACATGGGCTGTTGACATTGCCCTTTCTGGCAAGGAGGCGATCATTGTTTCCAACTCGTCAAGAATTGTCAGCGCTTCCTCCTGCTTTCCTGCAAGTGCCTGAATGAACCCGAGTTGCCCCAGCCACCAGACCAGAGAGTGGGGTTCTAAGGCACGAAAGCGATCAATCGAAAGACGTAGCAATTCTTCACCTCTTTCTAGATCTCCCCAGATCGCGATGAGGCTACCGCGGGTAAATTGAAGCATTGCCAGCGGTTCAGGACTGTCAAGGTGCTCAACGATCTGTTGTGCGTGTTGCAGCGCATTTTCAGCTTCTGCTTTCAGACCACGTAACGCATAGCCAGTAGCAAGGTAGGAGTAGAGGTGACGCAGCTGGTAAGGATCATGGCAGCGTCGGGCATAGATTAGCCAATGCTGTAGCAGCTCCTGCTGGCGATCAAAATTACCGGCCCAGCGATATGCCAGAGACAGACTCGCGCAGATTTCGGTTGCCTCCCAGACGTCGTCAACCTTAGCAGCCTGCACAAGCGCCAGTTCTAGCAGTTGCCGAGCGCCCTTCACATCCCCTGCTCGCAAGGAGAGACTTCCCAATGCTCGATGGGTGGCTGCCATTAAATGCTGATCTCCACATTGCTGAGCAAGGTCCAGCGCTTGCTGTAGAACCCCCTGAGCTTCTGTCAACTGATGCAGACTGAGAGCTAGAAGGGAACCTAACTCGATCAGAGCCCTCACCTGATTGATCCCAGGCTTTTCCGCAAAAAGGTCTACTGCTTCCTGGAGAGCGCTACGTGCAAGAATGATTTCTTCTCGCCGCCAGTAAGCTTTTCCCAGACCCCAGGCAGCCCTTCCTGCTTCTTCGCTGTTTCTGCGCGCTTTCCACCATGCCAGTGCTGGTTCAAAGGCGTGAATTGCATCCTGAAAATTACCAAGTGCCATGAAGGCTTCGCCTGTACCGAGGAGACAGAATCCATAGGGTAAAGCTTCTTGATCCAGTAAGCTCAAAGCAGTGCGATAGTGAGTGAGAGCGTCTTCCGCAGCAAATGATTTGAATGCAGATTCCGCCGCTTGTTGAGAATACATGGCTCCCAGGGCATGTTCCCCACTCCGAGCGAAATGAAAGGCCAGGTTCGCCAGAAAACGAGCATCCGGCGCCGCCATCGTCTGTTTGAGTTGTTGCTGGAGCATGTGTCCGATCGAGGTATGTAAACGTGTGCGCTTCACCAGGCCAACTTCATCGTACAAACATGCACGGATCGTGTCATGGCTAAATGTAAAGAAACCAGGCTGATCGGGACGAATAAGATGTGCCCGTACAGCCTCTTGTAGTCGTTCCTCAACCTCTTCTGCTTCTTGTGATGTAACTCTGGCTAAGAGCATCCCTTCGAAGGTTCTCCCAATGATTGCCGCTGTCCGTAATAGGTCAATGCTGTCCTTAGAGAGTCGAACAAGCCTTTGTCGTACCGCGTTTACAATGCTAGAAGGAAGAGCAACATCCATCGAGGAATGCAGACGATAGCCGCTTTCTGTGCGGACCAGTGCTGCGATGTCCAGCCAATTCTGCAGAAGCTCCTCAGCTAGAAAGGGATTTCCTTCACTTTGCCTGGCAAGAAAGGTATTGGCCGTTGAATCGAGAGAAGCACCCAGGAGAGAGGTAGATAACGTTGCCAATTCATCGTTGCTTAGAGGTTTTAGGGAGAGGGTGAGGAATAATCGTAGCCGTATCAGTTCGGCAAGCGTTCGCTCAAACGCCGGGGACTGGGCGACTTCTCCTTTGCGATAAGCTCCTAGAATGAAGATGCGAGCCTCCTGTTGATGACGAGCTATGTGCGAGAGGAGGTCAAGCGTAGCAGAATCCGCCCATTGTAAATCGTCCAGGAGTAGCAAAAGTGGCTGCGAGGCAGCAATGGCCACGAGAAATGTCCCAATGGCTTCGTAAAGCCGCAAACGTGCTTGTTCGGGAAGTAAAGGATAGCTTTCAGAAAAAGGACCCAGGCGCAGAGGAAGTTCTGGAAGAAGCGTTGCTAATACAGAACCAAACGGGCCTATTTGTTCACGCAATATGTTTGGAGAAGCAGAGCGCACATACTTCCCTAGAGCTTCCAGGAACGGCAAATAAGGGGGCATACCCTCAGACTGGGAAGCGCCTCCACGCAATACGAGAGCGCCAGATTGGGCTACCTTCCGGCCAATGCTCTCCAGCAAGCTTGTCTTTCCAATTCCTGGTTCGCCAGTTACCAGGGTGACCCGTAAATGTCCGGTCGTAGATATCTCAAACTGGCTCCACAAGAGCGCCTGTTCTTGCTGCCGCCCCGAAAGGCGCAGCTCTTGCTGCATTGTTTCCTGTTTCATTGATCCTCACCCGAAATCCTAGCGTCTCTACATAGTAGGCAAAGCACATTACTTGTTTGGAGGCAAGCAGGCGCAAATACGGGAGTGTGGAATATCTCTTCGTCTGGTTGTAAAAGATTTCGATGGGATCAAAGGGAGCCCTTCTGGTCTGTGTTTGTGTTGACCATCCGGGCATGTACCTTTGAAACTATGAAAAAAGCTTTACACCGTCGTATCATGGTAGCAATCAGCTGTCCGACGTATAGTATACCCTAAGCCTTCTCTACTCCACAATTCCGAGGGGAGATCACCGAGCGCACTCCTGCGACCTCCCACAGACTAAGACGCATGCTGTTCTGCTTTATTGCCTGTTCCCCTTGAGCGTTACCGTTCAGGGATAACTGGTACAAGCAAGAAAGAATGGTAGTCTCCACCAGTAGAGATGGTATTTGTTCCCGTCAGATTCCCTGGGGAACGGTCATGCAGGTCATTGTGGAGAAACATGCCGGAGCCATCTCCATCATGCGCCTCAATATCGAGTGCGAGGCGATGACCAACTTCAAACACCATACTGGTGGGCCAGATCTCGATATCGACAGGGACCACCTGATCGGGGACCACCTTTTGAATCTCGTCATGGCTATGATAGGGTCGATACTGCGTTGATCGTTGTGGATCAAGTTTCCGTTGTGAGACACGCAGCCAGCCCTTCGTGACCGAAACGCGATCGCCAATCGAACCGATGCCATATATTTCATTTCCGCTAGCATCAAGATTGCGTATGGTCACAAACAGGTCGAGATCATCTGTGGAGGACGAGACCCAGAGCCGCAGGACAAGGGGCCCCAAAACCTCGGTATCTACAGTGAATGGCTCTGCGAGAAAGGTAACACCACCCTGGGGAGCGGCATAACTGACATTTGCCTCGATATTTGGTACCTGCTCACTCAGGTGATAGGATACGGCATCAAGGTAGAAGCGCGTCCACCGTGTTCGTGCCAGCGGCCATTCATTCTCGTTGCGCCAGAAAACGTTGGTTCCTCTTCGAAGAGCAAGTTGGAGACGGGGTTCGGCAAGCAGGCCATTGTCGTGGCCTTTGAGCCAGTAGCCGAAAAAGCGCTCTTGTATGGCTCGTCCTTCTTCACTATAGAAGGGGACATAGTGATTGCCCACAATGGTACGCAGCCATTTGTACTCAGATGACGCCCCAAGATAGCCTTCAATATTGCCACGCAGATGCAAGCCTGCTCCTCCCCAGTTGGCAACAGAGAGCAGCGGCGTCACAATCTGACTCAGGTCAGGTGTATACGCCTGGTAATACTCATCATCTAGCACATGAGTTTTATACGCTTCAGCAATATTTGTGCGATTGGCGGCTAGCGTTTCCTGCGAGAAATTCTGGGTGACACCATGCTGAACGGGTAAGATCTGGCGTGCATACCATGCAGCAATGAAGGTATTACTATAGATGCCGCCATGCCTGATCGCGTCGCGATAGAGATCAACAAATCCTTCCCAGGCAATCATCGCCACCAGATGAGGAGGCTGCATGGCGGCAACCTGCCATTGGATCGCTGCATAATACGAGATACCAAGCAGTCCAATCTTGCCATTACTCCACGATTGATTGGCCGCCCACTCGATCGCATCATAGAAGTCTTCTCCCTGTTGCCGAGAAAGCAGATCTAGTGTTCCGGGAGAAGAGCCAATGCCACACTGATCAACTCGTACCACAACATAGCCACGTGGAACCCACCAGTCCGGGTTGGGCGTCTCCCAGTTGAGATAGCGCCCATGCTCAGCAATCTGAGTGTAGGCCATAGGATTAAAGTCACGAAAATGCAGATCCTTGCCATAGGGCCCACAGGTCATTATTACTGGATACCCACCAGCAATATTTGGACGATAGACATTGGCAGAGAGAAGAGCACCATCGCGCACCGGGATCGCGACATCTTGTTCAAAAATCACATCATCAATCATCGATTTCTATCTTTCACTCGGGATTATATTCCAAAACCCATCAAAATCATTGTTGTAAAGATAAGGAAGAAGCCGACCAGTTCGAGCAGAACAAAGAGTTTGACCCGCTGCAGTTGTGTTGCAAAAGCCACAGATGTCGTTCCCTGCGCCAGCATTCCCTCAGTGAGCGGCATCTCATTCAATTGTTTGGCGGCACGACCTGAGACGAATGTGCCCCAGAGGGCCAGCGCAATCGTCATCAGCATGGCAACCAGAAATGTGATCCCATAGCTCGTTCCCAGTAAGAAGGACAGATCGTGAATCGGGCCCAGAACGGTGCCACGGACAATGCCCAGGAGAATGACCAGAATAGAGACTGGAGTCAAAATGCGCTCCGTAAAAGCGCCCAGGGGAACCGTTATTATGCGCTGCTGCTCAACAGGAAAACGTAAGATGGTCGGAATCACGATCACATTCAGATACAGAACGCTGCCAAACCAGAAAATGCCCAGTAAAACGTGAAACCATTGGATAATCAGCGTAAGCCACATGGAAATCTTCCCTTCCTCTCAGGTAACTATTGGGAGCTACTCTTTGCCTTCCGGAAAGAACAGCCCCCCAGGATTATGTTCCTAAAGAACCATCCTCTTTGTGGTGTGTGAACATACGGAAAGAACGCCGCGTTATTTGGAGCAAGCCGGGCCAGAGCTATTTCTCTTCCAGAGAGGAAAGAGCCTGCTCAAGAGACTTCTCGGGAGAAGCATGCTGAGAAGGCATCTCTGCCACAAGTTTGCGCAGGCTCTCTTGCGTCTGATCTTCCAGATCGAGTGGGCCGAAGTACGGCGGCTGATAATCTTCCCTGCCGGTGTTCCAATAGATCTCCACGACATTTCCTTCGGGATCGGGAATATACATGCCAAGCGTGGCACCGTGATTCCAAACCGCGATAATCTGTAGACCACGAGCTTTGATCTCCTGGTAATAGGCCAGCAAATCCTCCGGCGAGTCGACTTTGAGACCGATATGAGCCGCTTTCGGATTGTGAATAAATGCTAACTCGTGATTTTCATTCACAGAACCTCCTCCAATGAAGACACTGGAATTATTAGAGCTCTTTCCGACCATCTCCATCCCAAAAAGATTCTGGTAGAACTCAGCCAGATGAACTGGATCGTTGGCAAACAAAGCCATATGACCAAGGTGTGCTTTAAGCATCGTTTTTTCTTCACTCCTTCTCTTCAGGTACGCCAGAAGTCATAGAGGCCTCCGGCTTGCGGTGCAGGAATACATCCCCTGCAGAAAAGAATGTACCAGAAGTGAGAAGGAGCATACATCCGTTGAATAACGTATTGGTCAGTACGTAGATGGGAGAGGAGAATTGTTACCTGACAGAGAGGACAAGCAGGCAACTCGGAGCAGAAAGCGCTGCACCACTGCTTTTTACTCGTGTGTGGAGAAATTATGCTCGAGAGCATAGCGGGTCGCGGCGCTTCGTGATGTCACATCCATTTTGCGGTAGAGCGACGTCACATGGGTATTGACCGTGCGGGGACTGATCACCAACTGCTCGGCAATCTGGCGATCTGTCTTCCCCCGCACCAGTAGCTGTAAGACATCGATCTCGCGGGCGGTGAATGTCTCGAAGAGGGAGGAAGATACCTCTGGAGACTGGGGGGCGATGTGTGCAACCTCTGCTTCTACTTCCCACATGCCATGCTCCTGAGCCGAGAGCAGCGAGTCCGCTGGCACTTGCGTTCCCTGGTCCCAGCTTCGTGCAAATGTGGCTTTCCCAAGAAGGGTACGGACAGCCTTTAGCTCCACTTCATAAGGATGCCGCTCAAATGGAAACATATTTCTGTTCAGCCGATCGGCGGCTCCCCACAGCCTGACGGCTTCTGTAGGACGTCCCTGGCGTGCCGCGACGATTCCCAGCCCCCTCAATGTTAATGCCAGAGCCAGGGGCGCATCTCCGGTCGTTTCGCGCGAGAAACACCGCCGGGCAAGTTCCAGATACTTTTTCCTTGCAGTCTCTATCGCCCCCCGCTGCACATCGACAAACGCGAGCACCCCCTCGATTTCGAGGATAATGCGCATGAAGCCGACCGCCTGATAGGTATTTCTTGCGGCCTGCAAAAGGGATTGAGCCGCGTACAGATCCTTCCGAACCAGCGCGATCGCCCCGAGCGCAAAATGGACGGTCGCCATGCCCGTCAGATCTCCCTGACGCAAACTCATAGAGCGAACGTTCTCCACCAGTAAGGCAGCGCGTTCATACGCTCCCGCAAAAATAAGCGCTCGGATCAATGTGCAATGGAGTGCACGTGTGTAGATTCCCATTTGCTGCTCAAGGGCGTACGCTTCTTCTCCCAGGAGGACCGCATGATCATAGAACCCGCGATCGATCTCCGTATAGGCAAGATGGCCCAACGCCACAAGAATGCCCTGATTGTCACCCAATTGACGGAAAAGAGCCAGTCCCTCACTCCCCCAACTGATGGCTTGCTCGTATATACCTTGCGTCTGCGCTAATTTTCCCGCGACCGTCAATGCACGCGCACGTTCTGTGCTTATCTCCGCCTGGCTCTGAGCCAGAAGCTGTTCAAGCCACCATCGTCCCTCCCCCCAGGCATTTCCTCCAGCCCAAAACCATTCCAATGCGCTCCCCAGACGTAGTGCCGCATTGATATTTCCATGCGTCTGGAACCATTGCAAAGCTGCCAGTAAGTTGGCGTGCTCGGGTTCCAGGCAAGGCAACAGGAGATGAAGGACATCACCAAAGTGAACTGAAGCTTCTTCAGCAAGTTCCAGATAGAAAGAGGCATGCGCTTCGTGAGCGACGATCTGTTCGCTCTCGCTTTGAGCGGCGAGAAGAGTGGAGGCATACTCACGCACCGTCTCAAGCAAACGAAAACGCGGCTCAGTTGCCTGCAGATCACTGCGTTGGATTAAATTTTTATCCAGCAAAGAGGTCAGCGTCTGTAGCACATCTCGATGTTCTCCATCAAAGGCCTGGGCCACGGCCTCCAATGCGCGTAGCGTCCATCCACCCACAAAGACGGATAAGAGATGAAACACGCGCTGCTCGGAAGGATCGAGCAGTTGATAGCTCCAATCGAGGGTATTACGTAACGTTTGCTGGCGCGTCGGTAAATTCTGCTGACTTCCTGCTAGGAGAGGAAGTCGTGGTAGCAGATGGGCCAGCAGAGCCTCCGGCGAAAAGAGTGGGAGGCGAGCCGCCGCCAGCTCAAGTGCCAGGGGCAGCCCATCCAGCTGATGACAGATGGCTCTCACCGAAGATGCATTTGCTGGGGTCAGTTGAAACGAGGGTAGATGTGTCTGAGCATGTTGGATGAAGAGGGCAACGGCCGGTGAGTGTAACAGGATTTCCGGATCGGCAGGCGTGGTGAGATCGGGCAAGGCCAGGGGAGCAAGCTGGAAAATCTGCTCGCCACGCAGGTGCAGTGCCATACGGCTTGTTGTCAGCACTGCCAGCCGGGGACAGGCCATGAGAAGCTTCTCAATTTGAGGTGCGGCAGCGACAACCTGCTCAAAGTTGTCAAGTACCAGCAGCATATGTTTCTGCTGCAGAAGTGTTTGTATCGATGCCGCAATGGCCAACTTCTCGCGCGCAGACACTCCTAAAGCACGAGCAAGCGCCACAAGGACATGATCAGCTTCACTTATTGACTCAAGCGAGACAAAAACGACTCCATCAGCAAAAGCAGGCAAAAGCTTTCTCGCGATATGCAGGGCCAGATGCGTTTTCCCTACTCCTCCCATACCCGTCACCGTCACGATCCGCTTCTCCTGCTGGCAGAGCATCTCCTCTAATTGGGCAATCTCTTGATCGCGCCCAATGAGGGAAATGAGAGGCAAAGAAATCTGGGACCCGTGAGCTATCGCTGGCACCGGAGCAGCATGCCTGTGTTCTTGCTTTCGGTCGTCAAGAGATCTGATATCAGCAAGGCGTTGCATCACGCCAGTTACGTGTTCCCACGTCAATCTCTCCGTCTTACCCAGATAGGCCGAACGCAGTTTCCCCTGCTGGCGATGATACATTTTCCAATACCAGCCACCTCGTTTTGAACCGGCACGTTCCTTACGAGCCGTGAATGAACCAGCAGCGTTCGTGATCGTAAATAACGAGGCGCTTGAGAGCCAATCGTACCACGCCTGGGTCCCAACACGCAGGAGCTGTACGCGCCCCTGCTGTTCATACAGAAGCATATCTTTAAAGAGACGTGGAGAACTCTGAGTCACGATCCTGGCTCCTCTACTTTTGACTATCTGTTACCTAACAAAAATATAGACGTTGTCAGGTAACAAAAATTGCTTATGGTTTGATGTACTTTCATCGTATCATTTCAGACGCTCAACGAGTAGAGATGGCATACTCCTGGCGCAAATAGTCATTTTTACCTATGTGAACGTGCTTGAAGATGGCTATACTCTAGTGCGCGATCGGTTCTCGCAGAAGATGGTTACCAATCTTATCCTCACCTCCATCCATTGCCCCGGTCGTGTGGGACTTTATTCCCATGCGTAGTGATTTGTTTGGCAGCAGAGATGCACAGAGCATATGAAAAGAGGAACATCTCTGCCAGCTGTCTAAAAAACAATGGAGCAAAAAACACATGAACAAAAAAGAAAATCCCCTTTACCAAGAGAACGTGCATGCAAACCATCCTTTTTCTCCTTTCATCGTCTACGTTCTTCTTTTTTATGGCCTCTGGATTGGATGGGTGTATTTCATCTATCCATCTATGCAAGGGTTGGGGTCGGCAACCCTGGTATATGCGCTCGCCAATATTGGAGTCAGATTGCTACTCTGGGTCCTCCCGGTGTTTCTTTATCTGCGCTATATTGATCATGTCAATCCCATCGTCTATTTGAAACTCAACACATACTGGAAAAGAGGCATACTCATAGGCCTCACGCTTTCCCTGCTGAATTTTTTGGGGATGGTGCTGCGCTTCGGGTGGCCGCATCTCAGTATGCAATATGTCACCTGGAATAGCATCCTCAGTACCTCCATCTTGATCGGATTGATCGAAGAAATTCCTTTCCGCGGTTTTATTTTACAGAAGCTGCAAGAAAAGGTTTCTTTCTGGCTCTCGAATCTCCTTTCATCGTTGCTCTTTCTGGGTATTCATTTGCCAGGTTGGATAATGCTGCACGCGCTGACATGGTCGAATGTGATCTCCATTTTTGTGCTTGGGGTCATTTTCGCCACCATTTTTCACTTCTCTAAAACGCTCTGGAGCAGTATTATCACCCATAGCCTCAATGATTTCCTTTCTGCGGTCCTTTTTCATATCTCATAAAGGATAGTTTGAGCTACCATACTCATGTGAAGAGCGAGCGAGCGGGCGGAAGGTGAATTTTTTATTGTTTCGATGTATCGTTCTAAATGGAAAAGAAAAATGATGACGACCCAACCTTTACTGATTCTTGTCGCAGGTCCCTACCGGTCGGGGACAAATGATGATCCTGAATTGATCAATGCGAATTTGCGCGCGATGAACGAAGCCAGTTTGCGTTTGTTCCGCGCCGGACATATCCCCATTACCGGTGAGGCAATGGCGCTACCTCTGATGGAGGTAGCTGGCTCTCAGCAGATTGGGGATGCTGCTTTTAACGAAATAATGCATCCATATGCACGCCTCCTCGTTGGACGCTGCGATGCCTGTCTGCGGATCGGTGGCCCTTCGCAGGGAGCCGATGAGATGGTCGCGCTGGCACAAGCACATGGACGAACGGTGTTCTATCACATTGAAGATGTGCCGGGTCTGTAAACGTCGCGGATAAGGTTATGAAGCCTGGTTCGATTACCGATCATTTGCTATCGAGGATCCATACATCGGGGTTCTAAAGAGAGGAAGATCCCACCAGACCAGATGGTCTGGTGGGATTACTCGTGCAATCAGCAACATCTTTCCTCGTGGCTTCATCGCCACAAGGTAGGTCTGGAGGATGGAGTTGAGCCACTGTTCATGTCCGTGTTGGACTAAGCAAAGTGCCAGACCTGGACTTTTCCGAATGCATCCCCAAAGGCGATCGTTTTCCCATCAGGAGACCAGGTAACAGATCTGATATTGCCAACATTCTCCTTATAAAGGACCAGTGAGTTTTTAGGATCGGCCACCGTCCAGGTTTGCAGTTGCTCCCCGTTAGCAATTGTACTGCCATCGGGGGACCATGCCAGGGAATAGACCAGACCCAGATCATCCTGCGTGGCCTCGACTGCTCCAGTCTGCGGATTCCAGACCTGCACAGTTTTATCTTCGCTCCCTGAGGCTAGCGCTTTGCCATCAGATGACCAGCCTATAGTGTCCACCGTCGCTTTGTGGCCTTTAAAGGTCAGTATATTCTGACCGGTAGTAGCATTCCAGACCTGGACCGTTGTATCGGCTCCCCCTGAAGCCAGACGAGTACCATCAGGGGACCAGGCGACAGTATTGACACTATCCGTGTGGTCTTTGTAGGTCGTGATCAATGAGCCGGTAGTGGCATTCCAGACCTGAACCGTTGTATCCCAGGAAGCAGAAGCCAGCTCTTTTCCGTCAGGGGACCAGGCCACGCCCTCCACGTTTCCGCTATGGCCGGTATAGCTGAGGACCTTTTCACCCGTGGTCGCCTTCCAGATCTGAACGGTCATGTCCTCACTGCCTGAGGCAATATAGGTGCTATCGGGCGACCAGGCCAGGGTGCGCACAGGATTAGTATGCCCCTTATAGAGCGTCACTTGCTTGCCTGTATGAGCGTCAAGCACCTCTACAGTATTATCACTGCTGCCTGAAGCAACATATTTGCCATCGGGCGACCAGGCAATGGTATTGACGCTATCGGTATGGTCGGTATTGATATAGAACGTGGTATGTTTGCCAAGGACGCCCCCAAGTGGAACCGTGGGAGAGGAGGAGCCGCCCGGATGAGAACCTACCGTAGGAGTTCCTGAAATTGCGCTGGCAGAGGCAGTCGCATGGATATCAGTCACTGAGGGCGTAGTCGAAGGGATTGAAACGGGCCCGTTTCCGGGACTGGCACAGGCTGTCGCGATCAGTAAAAAGCTCCACATCACAACAAAAAGGGGTATGATACGGGAACGCAGAAAAGACATAAAGATTTCTCCTGGTAGGAATGTAGGCCAAGAGCCTATGAAAGAAATGGAGCTACAAAGGTGTAGTTCCTCTGTGTTTACAGTTGATCAGCACTACAACTCGAAGCGTGTTTCAATACTCCTCTGAATGAACATATGCCAGGGGTCAGGGTTGCCAGGTGATGGGTGATGGTTGAAGCACATGGTCTTACTCTCTTTAGAGGGTGAAACCAAACACCTGTATATTCTCGAACCCCTTTTCAGGTGACACGACCATTGAAGAGTACACAATGGTTGTAAGGGAATGTGTTGCAGTACTATATTCATCTCCTTAAAGAATCCCAACACGTTTCGTATGCTCAGCATAGTCCCGAACCCCTTTTCACATAAGGTGAAAATTACTTACTATCGTGAGGGGAAGCATACTGCATAGGTGAAGTTGGAATAGTCAAAAATGACTAAAAGCAGAGGTCTCGTCAGGATTTGGAGAGAGGCGTGAGTTTGATCGATCAGTGACAAATGGGAGAGCAATGAGGAAATGAAGCGGGCAATTCTCTCTCTCTTCGGAGAAAAACTTCCGCTTCATTGTAGAGATTGAGCTTCACCTCGATCAGTGCTTGCTCGTGCATAGCCTGGACTGGAAACGTTCTAGTAATCATTTCCAGTCCAAGCTATGCGTACACAATTGACCATTCTGGGAAAGAGTGCCTCAGAGAGGAAGCGGTTTTTTCAGACGTATGAGAGAACATTTCTCTGTTTCACACTGATTTCCCAGGTTTTACCTAAAAATTGTCGAACATGCATGCTATTTACGACTTGCCTCTTGCAGCAGTTGTGCTATGGGGATGGGATGTGGTCCCAGCAGGTCGGAGAGAGTCTCCGAGAGCGTGGGAAAGCGAAACTGAAATCCGGTGGAGAGAGCCACTTGTGGCACCATGCGATGACTATCGAGAAAGAGGGCTGCCCGTTCTCCCCACACCATCTGCATCATTCCCCTGGACATGGGAAAGAGCCTGGGGCGATGAAGGGTGTGCGCGAACGTTTCGGCGAACTCGCGACTGGTCACAGGATTGGGACTGGCGCTAATAAATGGCCCTGTAATGGTTTCCTGATCCAGGGCGTGGAGGATCAAGCGAACTGCATCATTGATATGAATCCAGGAGAACCATTGTCCCCCAGGACCAAGCGTGCCGCCAAAGCCGCTACGATACACGGGGAGCAGGGCAGCTAACGTTCCTCCCTCTCGTCCCAGTACCAGGCTCTGACGCAGCAGCACCAGCCGGGCGCCTGTTTCGCGTACGTGCTGCGCTTCGGCTTCCCACACCTGGGTCAACTCTGTAAGGAAGCCTCCAGTCCCAGGGGCCGCCTGCTCATCGACCTGCCGATCTCCCGTATCGCCCGTATACTCGACGGCCGTGGAAGAAATGAAGGTGCGTCCTTCTCCCCCGATCTTGCGGATACCCTCTACGAGCGAGCGGGTCGCAAGCAGCCGTGTTTGGGTGAGCTCCTGCTTGCGTTCCGGACTCCAGGGTTTGGCAAAGATGGGATTGCCCACCAGATTGATCACTGCGTCGGCCCCATCGACTGGAGCTACCGGATCACTGGCCTGCCATCTCCGTAGCTCTACAGCAGACGTGAAGTGCTGTGCCGAAGGCTGGCGCACCAGCGCAATGACCCGATTCCCCGAAGCGTGTAGTGCCTCCACCAGATGGTGCCCAAGCATGCCGTTCGCGCCTGCGATAGCTACCGTGCGAGATTCATCAACTCTTGGTCGTGTTGTCATCGTCTCTTCCTTCCAAATTCTCCGTGTGTGAAATGCATGATTATTGATAGTGTGTAACGGTATGGCAAAACTGGCAGCATCCCATTCATTCCTAGAAAGATGATGCCAATAGGTATGAAAGATGCTAACTGGAACGTACTGGACCTGAAACCCCAGGCGTTTCTCTGTTTGTTGATTACCGTATGTACCATTGTTACGTTTGCTTCTTTTAATACTAACCTTAGGATATTTATTGACCATTGGTAAATAATGCGCAAAAAAAAGTTGTTACTGAAACGCTGTGTGCCAGGCTGCCGCGAAGCGCTCGCTAGTGGAAACAACCAGTTCCGTTCCTCGTTGCGTATCGCCAGCCAATCGGCCAGCCATAGAAAGCGAGACGAGACCATGCAGCGCAGCCCAGAACATATCAACTTCACGATTCACATCGATATGCGAAAGGTCGGCAGACTGTTCAAGAACGCGTACGACAGCCTCGCGTAGCTGGGCAAAAGACTCTCGCGCCTCAATTGGCGTCTGATCCGTCCCGAAGGGAACGCCATCCAGACCATTCATCACCTGATACAACTCAGGGTGTGTGTGCGCGAAGTTCCAGTATGCCAGGGCGACGCCCTGTAACACCTCTTCTGGCGCACCAGGAACACGTTGTGCCCTTCTTAACTCCTCTTGCAAAAGCGCGAAACCCTCGATCAAAAGCGCAAAAAGAAGCGCTTTTTTATTGTCGAAGTAGGCATAGATAGCTGCGTGGCTGTATTCAATGCGCTCTGCGACCTTGCGGACGGTGACAGCCTGCCATCCTTCCTGACTCGCTATCTCGCGTGCAGCCAGCAAAATGTGCTGGCGTAACTCTGCCCGTTCACGTTCACGTCTCTGTTTCGTTGCCACATTTTTACCTTTGTTTATTTATTTACCAATGGTTAAAATTAGTATACAAGATAAAAGCACCCCTGTCAAGGCTTTTTACCGGGGGCTGTTGCTACGTTGAGCAACTTGTAACTGGCAAGGGAGTGTAACGCCTTCTCGGCCCATGCCTTGCAACACTCCTGATGAGGAGTTCCAGGGGTAGATTCGTTGCTGCTCCTTCCTGTTTCGTTGAGGCCTATCTTTTATGGCAATTGCCTGAAATTGGGACATCTCATTCATTGAGCGCCAGGGCCACCGCTTGTTCCAGGGCTAGCTTACGGCCCTGGTCCCAGAGGGTCTGGAAGGTTGTCTTATCAAGTTGGGCATGTAGAGCGGTGATTATGCCATCAATCTCCAGTTTGTCATTGAGCTGGTGGAAAGCCCCAAACCGCTCCAAAGCACGTTCCGAAGCGCCAAGGAAACGTACTGCGTGCTGTGCCTGACCCAACGTACCAATTGCCCCTGCGAGTGCTGTCAGAGCCTTTGCCATTTCCAGTCTATTGTGCATGGTGCGTGCGAGCTCTAGCCCCTGGCGTCCCAAATCTCTGGCACGCTCAGCATCGTCTTCATGGAGAGCAATAAAGCTAAGGTTCTGGTATATATAGACAATCCGGCGTGTTTCTCCCGTCTGCTTCAATACTGCCAGGCACTCCTCATATGCGCCCCGGGCGCGATCATCATCACCACTATGACGGGCTATTTCTCCAATGATATTGAGCGCTTGAGCAATCCCTGGTTGATGCTTTAATGCGCGGAAGAGCGCCAGACTTTCTTCAACGAGAGGCAGTGCGGCTTGAGGTTCTGCTACCATCGTGTAGCCCAGAAAAGCAAGAGCCCAGGCTACCTGTTGCCTATTTCCCAGGTCACGGGCACAAGCAAGCATGCGCAGAAACAGCTGCTTTCCAGCATCGAGGTCACGCAAAAAGGCCATGTGTCCGGCACTGAGCAGGAACCAGGGATGATACACTAACGGCACGGCATCAAGTCGCGCCAAGAACCGCTGCGTCCATTGGTATCCTTCAACATGGTACCCATTGCCATACCAGAACAGACACAAGGCAGCCGCTAAGCGTACCCCTGACACCACATCCCCGCTGCCGAATGAACCTTCCAGGACCGCACGCATATTGTCCAGATCCACTTCGAACCGTCTGGCCCAATGATCGTACCCCCCCAACCGCAACTGCGGCTCGGCGCGCTCTGCCAACTCGACAAAATATTTGGCATGTCTGCGCCGCACTGTTGCCTCTTCACTGCTGGCGTTGAGCCGCTCGCGTGCGTACTCATGGATCATTTCCAGCATCAGAAAACGCGGCTCAGCACTCGGCCCCTCCTTTTGCTGCACGAGATTTTTATCGACCAGGGATGCTAGCCCGTCGAATACATCTAGCGACAGGCCCTCACTGCACACGTGCTCAATGGCTTCCAGTGTGCATCCTCCGCGAAAGATGGCCATCCTGGCCAGTAACCGTTTCTCATCTTCAACCAGCAAGTTATAGCTCCATTCAATGGAGTCGCGCAGCGTGCGCTGGCGGGGTGGCATATCCCGCGACGTGCCTGCCAGTAGACGTAAAGGTGTGTTTTCCCCCCTCCCTGCCAACCATTGTAGCAACGCCTGTGGGCTCAAGAGCTTGCTGCGAGCCGCGGCCAACTCAATCGCAAGGGGCAGTCCATGCAGTCGGGTACATATGTGTCCAATAAGCGGGGCAGTCGTCTCACTCACCTCAAAGTGAGGCAGTGTCATCTGTGCACGCCGAACAAAGAGTACCCCTGCTTCGGACGCCAGAAGGTCTTGAACAGAGACCGCCTCAGGGTCAGGCAATGAGAGCGGTGGAACCGGATATTCTTGTTCTTCAGCGAGATGCAATGGTTCCCGGCTCGTGACAAGAACCCTTAAGCGTGAAGGAGTTGCCAGCAACGCGGAGAGCAGTGGTGCCTCCGTGATGACATGCTCAAAGTTGTCAATCAGCAGCAGGAGCTCTCGTTGTGTCAGCTCTCGTTTCAACGTGTCTTTCAGCGGCTCTGAAGGATTTTCACGTATGCTGAGCGCTTCGGCGATCGTCTTTGCTACCAGGGTGTGATCCGAGAGGGGCGCCAGGTCAACGAAGCAGACACCATCTGCGAATAGCCCGGCAACCTCTGCCGCCATCTGTAATGCCAGCCGCGTTTTGCCAATTCCACCAGTGCCGGTCAGCGTCAGCAAACGTGATGTGCCCAGCAGTTGCTTCACTTCAGTAATTTCGCGGCTGCGCCCTATAAAGAGGAGGGTCTGTGCGGGAAGGTGGTACCTGGCTAATGGCAGCGACGATAGAGGTCCATCACTCACGCTTTCCGACAAAACGAGGTCTTTCACGCGTGCGATAGCTTGAGTCCGGCTTTTGACTCCCAGCTTGCTGTAAATCTGACGATTGTACCATTTGATTGTATTCAAGCTCAAGAAAAGTGCGTCCGCAATGTGCTGATCAGACAAACCAGCTGACATGCGCTGCAAAATCTCTTTTTCGCGTTCGTTCAGGAGCCCCGGTGACGTCGCCTTATTTTTCATGTGCCCATTCCCAAATAATGAGGAGCCTTATGCATGCAATGTCTTGACTACGGCTAGTCTACCCCATCCTGTGAGACATGTCTATAGCTTTTTCCATTCGTATCTCCATTCGAAAGAATGGAGATATTCACGCGCATTTTCAGTATGCTTAGAAAGAGGAAAGTGAGAGCAAGGCATCTGCAGAACGACTGAGGAGCATCCAGAGAGCAGATGACAACTGTTGCCGCAGAGACGCCGCCGAAAAAGCAATGTACCCCACCAGGTACAAGGTTTAGCAGAAGAGGAGGAGGATATATGATGGGACAAACTGCTGTCCATATCCGAACTATTGACCATGCCAGTCTTGCCGTAGGCTGGTCCGGACATCGCACGCTTACCATTGACCGCCAGACGCAGGCAGGAGGGATGGGATTGGGGTTTAGTGGAGGTGAGTTACTCTTGCTGGCCATTGGTGGATGCTATTGCAACGATCTTTTCCGTGAGGCGGTAAAACGTGGCATGGTGATTCAAAGCGTCCAGGTGGACGTGGAAGCTGAGTGGGGTGGCACACCGATTCGCGCGCAATACGTCACCCTTACTCCCCATATTGAAGCAGAGGCAGATGAAGCAGCGATCCTTGACTTGATTACCTCCACAGATCGTATGGCGGAGATCCCTAACTCATTGAGGCTGGGGACGCCGGTACAACTCCGAGATCCTCAAGCCATAACAGTGTACAAGTGAACTCAACCAGGAAATCACGCTCCTTGTCATACCAGGAAGAAAGGAAAATAATCATGACAACACAGGACAGCGTACCCGGGAAAGGTGCAAGCCAGATTGTTGCTGACGCCCGCACAACCACACCAGAAATCACCGTTGGACAGGCCAGGAAGGAGTTGGATCAGGGACATGTGAGTCTGCTGCTTGATGTCAGGGAACCTGCTGAATGGGAGAAGGCCCATATTCCAGGGGCCGTACTCGCTCCACGAGGCATGCTAGAGTGGTATGCAGACCCAACCACACCCTATGCCAAACCAGAAATCACGACGAAGCGGGATGCGTACATCATTGTCGCGTGTGCCTCTGGTGGGCGCTCGATGCTAGCAGCTCAGACACTCCAGTCAATGGGCTACACCCATGTGGTCAGTATGGCTGGTGGCTTCAATGAATGGAGCAAGCAAGGATTCCCAATTGAAGGGATACAGGAGAGATGAAATAGGTATCCTGCCAATAGAGATATTGGTGGACACAGTTGTAAGACGAAGGTGGAAGCCTCCATTTTGGAGAGCTTCTGCCTTGTACCGGGCTCCTCTTATTTGTGAGATGTTTTTGCACTACCATGATTCTGCACCAAAATGGATAGTCAATAGTGAAGATCATCTGACCGCCGTGATCGTACGACCCTCATCGCAGGGAATGCAGGTAGGAAAAAGCATTCAGGTACGTGTCGACGATCGAGCGGCGATTGGTCCATGGGTCTCGACCCTGGCTGCCCAACTTGGGTCTCCGCTGGTCGATTCCTTTGGTGCCCCGCTCGCCTATCGGTTGCGTTCGGTCTCTGGAGAGCAGACGTTGCCTCTCACCGGCCGTTTTGCGGATGTACGCTTTCCTTCTGGAAGCGCCTTTCTGCTTGAGCCAGTGCAGCCGGAGGCGTTGCTCTGCATTGCGTCTTTTTTGGCATATTAAAGGATGAGTGTGTTCAAGAAACGTTCTATGTATCGCGTGAATGAGAAAGATCAGCATTTTTTAACTATATATAAATGTATTATAATTGAATTCGTCGTCATTCGACACTAGGATATATGAGTTCGCTCCAGGCCCAGGCTGTTCAATTCCAGGAGCAAATGCCCTCGATCAATTCTTACTATGCTATTTCGGCGTTGAGTGAAGGCCTTGGCAAAACTGCCAGGCATATCAATCATGCCGAGGGCATGGGGAGAAAACAGGAGAAATATGGCGAGCTTGATTACACACTATTTGCACAGACGCTTACATCCCTTCTCTATCCCGTTGCGGCTATTACCCGTTCCTATCACCTGGAAGACGATGTGCAGCATGCCTTTCATCACAGTTATCAGCGTATGACAGAACTTGGTTTTATTTCTTCGTCAATGTAGGTGACAAGGCTTGTGGAACCTTTTGACTCCACAAGCCTTTGATGAGTTGAAAACACCATTATTCAACATCTGTCTGGAGACAGGGACGAATAAGAATGGCCGCCGACGTTGATAAGAGATGTCTATGCAGGCAAAAACATGTAAATAATAAGATCGCCCAAGTTCATGCGGTTTCTCCTCTGAATGTTGTTTAGCTTTTTCTGAGAATACCGCATGAACTTTTACTCAGGCAAGGAAACTTGCACATGGCGTTAACTGGTTACGAACCCATTCATCTTCTGGGCAGGCCACCACCAAGCAGACGCGGCTGGCGCATAAGATGAGTGGCGAGTGACCAAAGCGCAAACGAGCAGGCTGCGCCCTTACTGCCAGACAAGGTGTCCATTGACATTTGCAACGTGTAAGTTTAGATTTACTGTATTGTAATCCCACCAGATCTGATTGCTTTCCAGGCAATGAGCATTCAGATTGCCGTTGTTCGTTCCTGAAAGATAAACATCATCACAACTGCTTCCAAACCCCGATCCTCCTGCCGTCAGCGTTCCATCGACGTTGCCATAGTGGGCATCGATATTAAGGGTGCTGTAGACGAGGCTTCCATGATATGGGCGGCAATCAGCAGTCAGAGAATTGCCAGAGAGAGCTACGCTGTAACAGCTCTGCTGAAAACCACCGGTGGCAGGGATCTGTGCCTGAGAGGAGGCGGCGAACACCTGCGTGGCTGGAACTAGCAACAGCCCGAACAGGAGAAGCCCTCCGAGTGTACACATGAGTGATCGGTTCTGGAAAAATCGTTTCATGAACTTGTCCTTTCCTACTTCCATACCTGGAATGTAAACGCTCGTTGACCAGCGTGCAGCTGGATTGGCATTTGCCGGATGTTCAAAGTGGACCAGCTCATACCCATCGATCCCGGTGAGGTAGCGGACCGTGGCTGGTAAAATACTTTCGTGTCGTTGCGCGGGTGCAGCATATGACCAGGGCCGCGCAGGAACTTTATATTGCTCAACCATCGTTCAGTCAGACGATTGGACGTTTGGAAGAGGAATTGGGTGTTCCTCTCTTTGATCGTCAGGGAAGGCAGATACGGATCAACCAGTTTGGGAAAGCGTTCCTTGAGCATGTCGAGCATATTTTTGCGGAACTTGAAGACGGACAACGCAAAGTGCGAGATATGGCCGGGCTTGACCAGGGGCAAGTATCCTTGATGGTTACTGCACTGCGCTTGATGCCTGATATCCTGAATAAATTTCTTGCCCTTCATCCCGCTGTAAGCTTCCATCTTTCTCACGGTTCGATGTTACAGATGCAACACCAACTTGAACATGGAAACATTGACCTATGTATCTCCGCGCTTCCCATTGTAACTGCGGGAATTTACTGGCAACCGTTGCTGACCGAAGAAATTTTTCTGGTTGTGCCACCAGGACATCGGCTTGCCGGGCGTGGAATCGTTTTCCTGCTTGATGTCGCTGAGGAGGTGTTTGTCAGTGTGCCTGTGGGTGATGGTCTACGAGACCTGATGGACAGTTTGTGCAGGCAAGCGGGCTTTACGCCGCGTGTTCTATATGAGGGGAATGAGCCTGCTGCTATCTATGATCTTGTCGAGGCGGGTCTTGGTCTTGCATTTGCTCCGACCATTGCATGGACACAGGCGGGGGAATCAGGAGAGACATGGCTCCACATTACCAATCCCTGCTGCCATCGTACGCTTGGACTGGCGTGGCACGAAGAACGTTACTTATCAAAGGCAGCGCGCTCGTTCCGCCAGTTTATCATTGCCTACTTTGAGCAGAAGGTCGCTGGCGCAGGATGATGAGGATCGGATGAATGTGTCCATTTGTTTGGATACTCGTGGGAACTCTACAGAAGGCATTTATATTGTTACAGGAAGATATCGTCACGCCTTTATTTGCTGCTGGCTAGTTGGCTGATCCGTTGTCTTTTGCTTTTTATATTACCATTTAATGCTGGCCATACAGGAAATAAATTTCCTATACTATAATCGCCAATAAGATGAAGCAGAGAGGGAAGGAACCATGCGTCGTCTATTGATACTGGTAGCTTTTATAAATGTTGTTGTGTTAGGTTCTGGCGTCATCCTCTATGGTTTGACACATTCAGGCCAACGCGAACCAACCAAAACCGTGCTCCTGGTTGGTTTTTTCTTGATCTTTCTGATGCTTATTCCCCTATGTATTTATATGATCCGACAAATGATAGCGCAAGACAAACAACTGCGTAGATATGGCATTGCGAATATATCTACATGGCAGTTGCTCAGAATGAAATGCGATGGAACTAAACCTTACCAACGAGAAGCGAAGCTGCAGCTTATTCTATTCATAGGCTGTGCCTTCGTAGTGCTGTCTTTGCCAATAATAAGCCTGAGTTTATCCGCTATTATGCCGTATCCTGATGGTTCTGATATAGGGAAAAGTGATCAACAGCTACAAGTTGAATGGCATCAATTGCAGACATACAAGGATACATTGTCTCAAACCGAACATTTTCTAGATGCTGTCTGTTGGCTTGGTGCTCCTATCTGTGTCCTTACCTATGCATTGCTGAGCAAGGACCTTACGACATTGAAAACTGGAAAACTGACCAAAAAAGTGAAGAGAAGGAGTAATTGATGCTTAAGAATATTATTCTTGACACAAAACCAAAGGAATACTGAATTATTCCCGCTGTTCTCTCTGATATTGTTAGTATCGTTGAACAACTGATGATGCGCTATAGGTAATCACTGTATTTGCAGACCTAGCAACGTTTCTCTGTATAGACCATGGCGCCCTTTCTCTCAATCTGCGGAGAAACATCCAGCCAACGAAGATCGTTTTCGTCGCATTGATGATGAAGATAATACATGACTATATTTTACCTGCCGAATAAGGGCTGGAAGAACTAAAGGGGCTATAGATAGTCCATAGCTACTGTATTTGAGCAAAAGGGAGCATGTGTATTTTGTAATGTAAGAATATTTTTGGAGAAAAAAATGGAATATAATCGTAGTTATCTGACATTCCTTGAAGATCCTTAGGAGAAAGTAGAAAAAAGCTATGGAGTTGTTTTCGCTGTCTTGATACGTGTAAAATATAATTTGGGATGTAATAAGGCACTCGTTCAAAGGAGCTACTTATGAAATTAGAAATTGGGTACGGCCTTGAGACATATGGAACTGTTGAGAGCACAGGTAATGGCTTCAGCTATGCTGGTGAAAATCCTGATGCCTTGCGAAATTTAATTGAAAGTATGCAAGAATTGCAGAGTGCTCCTAAAGATCCAGAGGATTTTTTATTGTTTGTCAAGCAGCGTTTAATATCTCGTACCTGGGCTAAAGCTGTCTAGCATCCAGGGTAAGTATCGAGAAAGGTCTGAGCAGCTTCATGCAGAGAAGTGAAATCGTGGGCGTTCTTGACGGGTCGCTCTGGACGACCCGTCAGGGGAATGGACCGGCGTTAGTGTGTTGTCATGGTGGCCCCGGCCTGTGGGACTACCTTGCGCCAGTAGCGGAGATGATCGATGATCTCATGACAGTCTATCGGTATGATCAACGCGCTTGTGGCCGATCTACCGGAGAACCTCCCTACGACGTGGCCACGGCCGTTGCCGATCTTGAAGCCTTACGTGACCATTGGGATCTCCCGCAATGGATCGTCTTGGGACATTCCTGGGGAGCCACGTTAGCGCTTGCATATAGTCTCGCAAATCCCTCCCGCGTCCGTGCGTTGATCTATCTCTGTGGTACAGGTATTGATATGTCATGGAAGGAAGAATATCACCGCAATCAAGATGCGCTGCTCACGCCTTCCGAGCACCGTCAACTTGCCGACCTACGTGCCCAACTCTCTGTAGCGCAAGGAGCCGAGTTTGATGCAGTTGAACGAGCGTATTGTGAACTGTCCTGGTCAACTGATATTGCAGACCGCTCACGTGCAAGAGAATTAGCCCGGCAGCTTTTTGTCGATGGCCTACACATCAATTTCCATGTCAACCGGGTTCTTGGGAAAGATGGGGATCGCTTTACTCAGCAACCGACCATGATTGGGCAGCTTGCCACCTTGCGTATACCGACGCTAGTCATTCATGGTGCACTCGACCCACGTCCTGCCAGAGTAAGCCAGCATTTTGCGAAGCTGGTACCCTCTGCCAGCTATCTTGAGCTTCCTCACGTTGGGCATCTGCCATGGATAGAACGGCCGGATCTCTTGAGAGGAGCCCTCCGGCCATTTCTGACACGGCTCTTTTGAGCCGTGAAAAAGAGGAAAAGGGATATTTACTCATTGAAACGCTCAAACAACGGGGGGGGTGAGATTCGGCGAGCCGTTCCGTTGCTTGCAGATCAGCTGCATATGTCCCGTGCTTCTATCTATCACTATCTCAAGGGGATCTCATCCCCGCAGGCAGATGAAGACCAGCAAAATGACAGGTGAGCCTGCGTATGCAGACCAGAAGACAGAACACACTGGAGCGCGTCAACAGCTTAATGCCTCACCGCTATCGAGAGGGCACAAGAGCACGACAACAATGAGGGAGAAGATAGAGATGCAAACCCTTTCACATACGCAGTCAACCTCTCGTCAGCCATTGCTCGTCCCGACCCTGTTCTTTCTGGGACTTGTCTCTACGGCGGTTGGGAGCCTGGGTGCCCCACTGTTGCCGACCATTGTAAACGTCGATCATGTTTCGCTCGCAGATTCTCAATGGGCACTTACCATTTCTCTGTTGGTTGGCGCGGTAGCAACGCCGGTCATGGGGCGCTTTGGCGATGGGCGGCGACGCAGAGTGGTCATCATCGCAGGAATATTTCTTGTCCTGCTTGGGTGTGTATGCTCAGCGCTTCCCGCAGGCTTTAGCCTTTTGCTAGTCGGTAGAGGGCTGCAAGGTGTGGGATTGGGGCTCGTCCCACTCGCTATTGCTACTGCTCGTGACGCACTTCCAAAAGAAGCATCGGGATCAGCGATTGCCCTGCTGGGAGTGACAACTGCTGCGGGCATCGGCGTGGGCTATCCCGTGGCCGGGGTCATTACGCAGTATCTGGGCCTCAGTGCAGCTTTTTGGTTTGGCACCATTGTCTGTGGCCTCGCACTCGTGTCAGCTGTGCTTGTCCTGCCTGCTGGTCCAGAACGTTCCACCCGCAAAGTGGACATTCCTGGAGCCATTCTGCTCGGTGCTGCCGTGACCGGGCTCCTCCTTGTCTTGAGCGAAGGGCTAGGCTGGGGATGGACATCCATCCGCCTCCTTGCTGTTACGATAGGGTCGTTGGCGCTACTGATTGGATGGGTCATGCTCGAACTGCGTACGCCCTATCCACTTGTGGACCTGAGGCAGCTTCGCCATCAGTCGGTACTGGCTGCCAACGCAACGATGCTGCTTGTCGGTCTGGGGATCTATCCGTTGCTTTCCTTTGCTGTCCGGTTTGTCCAGACGCCTCCGAAAGCTGGCTACGGCTTCGGTGCCTCCGTGGTCGTTGCCGGGCTGATGCTGGTTCCTTTCTCGCTTGCTAGTTTTGTGGCAAGCAAGGTCGCGCTCCCGGTGGCCCGCCGCACCTCTCCAGAATTCGTCGTCGTTCTCAGCTGCGTCGTATTGCTCATCGCCATGGGAAGCTTTCTCATCGCGCGTGACACCCTCTGGGAAATTCTGCTGACAATGGGGATTGCTGGCTTCGGGGTGGGGTGCATCTTTGCTTCAAACCCACTGCAGATTGTGCGTGGTGTCACCGCTCAGGAGACAGGTAGCGCGATGAGCTTCTACCAGGTTCTTCGGTCGATCGGCTTTTCCGCAGGAAGCGCGTTAAGTGCAACAGTTCTGACTGCTTTTACCCCTGCCGGACAGGTATTGCCCACTGCTGAGGGATATAGCGTCGCCGCCCTCGTCAATATTGGTATCCTGCTGGTCGCGCTCGCACTGAGCATCGCACTTGCCCGGGTAGGAGAAAATTGATGAATTGCCCGGGCTTCCTGGGGACACTTTAGTTGTCCCCTGCTTTAGGATTGAGAAGCGCAAATATCCGTTCATCAACAAACTGATGGTCGACATATTGACGATCGCGAAGGCGTCCCTCTTCCTGAAAGCCGAGCTTTTCAAGCAAGCGTGCGGAAGCGAGATTGGGATACGCAACCTGAGCTTCAATACGATGCAAGTGGATGTGTTCGAAGCCGAACTGAATAATCGCCGTCAGGGCCTCGGTCATGATCCCTTTCTTCCAGGAGTGTTTTGAGAGAATATAGCTCAGAACTGCATAGTGGTTATCGGTATCCCATGAATATCCACAGGTGCCGATGATCTTATTCTCTCCCTTCAATACGATGCCCCAGCGTAGCGCTTCCTGTTCAGCAAAGCGCCTTCGATGACGTTCAATACTCTTTTCCGCTTGTTCGAGCCGTGTCATCGGCGCTGGATCGTAGTAGCGCATATTTTCTTCATCGGACAGAAAGAGGAAGGCATCCTGCGCATCCGTCGCTGCGAGTTGCCGTAAGATCAAACGTTCTGTATCTAAGACTGGAAAGGTGTCCAGCTGGATATGTAAGCCCATAATGATTATATTCTCCGCAAGTGTATTTTTCTATCGAAATATATGGATGGTATATAGTATCTTAAAACAGCTGTATTGGAATAGTGCGCAGGCGTTCAAAGGCACAGAGAAGCCGCGCCGCATACTCAGGTTCGCCTGGCAGTCCTTGAGCTATTGCCATTTCATGGTCACGCAATTCCTTGCGTAGTCGCCAACGGATAAAGGGAATGAAGTGTACATATTCTTCACGTGGACAGGGTCCTCCGGCTTCTCGGTAACTTTGAACAAACGCTTTGACGCGATCAGGATGCCAGTTGTCCCCCGTCAAGACCTTGCAGAATTCCCAACTTGACCAGGCGACCTCTTGCATCAGGAAGTCGCAATGAAGGGTATCCCAATCGAGCAATGCAATGAGACGCTCGCCCTGTGCCAGCAGGTTGCGTCGGTAATAATCGCCGTGGATGAGACCTTTGGTCAACGAAGGAGATATCTGCAAAAGGGTCTCGTTCCACCTGTCCAGTTCATAATCAACGAGTGCCTGGGAGTCTGAGTGAGTTGGAAGAGGTGGGGGACCAATCAGGAGATCGCGCTCAAAAGGGAGCGTATCAGGAGTATTACGGAGCAGAGCTAGATGGAGACGTGCGAGAAATGTCGCGGCTTGATGACGGAGCATGGGGTTTTCCCGATCAAATTGCGTTCCGGCTATATAAGGAAAGAGAGCAACGGACTGATTTTCATAGTAGAAAAGGGTCCTTCCATCCCGCGCTTGAAGAGGGATAACGACCTGAGGGATGGTCTTATGGAGTCCATACATGATCTGATGTATCCATGTGAGCCGTTCGGGGGAACGCCATGCAGGACTGAGCCTTATTATGATTGGACCCCGTTGCGTGAGAGCCTGCCAGATGACGCTCTCATCTCCATGCTCGATCCGACGAGGGTGCTTGAGGACGAGCCCATAGCGTTGGACAATAGTCGCCTGAAGATCGTCTGGCATGGATACTTCTGACATCTGTTCTCATTTCTTTTTTGTAGCGCCTTATGTTTTCTGCCACAAGTATACCCAATACCTGCGAAAGATACCAGTTCTTGTCGTATTCTTTGGTTCTTACCTCCTCCTCCGCATGAGATCGCTATAATGCTCGAACCATACCCTCTCTTGAAAGGGAAAAATAGCATGGCAACGAGGATAGGCGTGTCACAAGGAGCTGCACTTTTTCTAAGGAAATAAGCAGAGAGTTTCTCCTTTTATGATGATTTGAGACAACTAGAGGTTCATCTCAGTTATCGCCATCTTCTCTTTTTGACTGTATTCTAGCAATAGAACGTGTTGTAACACTTGTTCAGGAACAGGCATACAAATCGCGTCAAAAATTATGCAGGCAAAGGAGTATTACTATGACTACCACCAGTCATCCTCTCCAGGCACAAAAAAACTATGAGCCTTATTTAGTCAAAGTACAGGAGTATGTGACCTTTCATGAGCAGGGCTTTTTGATTGTCAGGGGTCTGGTTCCTCAGGATGATGTGCAGGAGATGAATGCACATATGGATGAGATTCTGTCAGGAAAAGCGCACTTTCCTGGTGTCAATCCTCCACCGCAAGAGTGGGACTCGGATAAAAAGGTCGCGTACTATCTGCGGGTGCATATGCTGCATCGGGTCCTGCCAATTCATGAGCGTTTTCTTCTTCATCCACGCATTCTCGATGTGTTGGAGGCCCTGATTGGTCCTGACGTACTGGCCCTGCAATCAATGCTCTTCTTCAAGCAACCAGGACAGCCAGGACAGGGCTATCATCAGGATTCTTACTATATTCCAACCTTTCCTGATACCCTGTGCGGGGCCTGGCTGGCCCTTGATACAGTTGATGAGGAGAATGGGTGTCTCTGGATGACGGTGGGTTCCCAAAACGAACCGGTCTATCCTGACAAAGATGGCGTTAGTGATAATGGTCAGGAGAACCTGAGCGATCTACAGCCAATCTATAACGCCAGCAATACTGATGAGAGGGCCAATGGCCTGACTCCAGTGGCCCGCAAATATGCTGGTCGCGAGGTTAAAGCAGAGGTCGAGCCTGGCGATGTGGTCTTCTTTGGTGGCCATATCTTACACCGTTCACATCGCAACACATCACAGACGCGCTCACGCCGTTCATTTGTGGGACACTACTGTAATGCACGTTCCTGGGTTCCCTGGAATAGCGGTGGATCCTACGAAGGACCTTCAGGCAACTATCTACACATCCTGGCTCGCGGTGAGACCCACCTGCCCTATGCCCAGCCCAAATTTGGTACCCCCTGCGCCGCCAATCAACTACCGGCTCCAAAGGCCAGACGCGTCAAAGAGAAACCTATGATGTCGATGATGGGCGACGATGATGGCTTGATGATCCTCGCTCCTCATGGTAATCCAGAGGATGATCACGACTAGATGGAGCCCCACGCTCTGTGTGATAAACGCCGCTTATCACACAGAGCGTGGGATATTCTTAGAATATCCCGATGTACATCTACAGGCCTCACATACATAAAGTTGTGCACGCTCCAGGCCGCTAATGGGTGCCACCATCAATATGAAAGGTTTGTCCAGTAATCCAGCTCGCCTGATCGGAGAGCAAAAAGGTGACGAGGTTGGCAATATCTTGTGGCTTACCGTAGTGCCCCAGTGCGACCATGGCTCTCGTCTGCTCTTCCTCGGAGATGGGCAGGTTAGGATTCAGGTATTGCTTCCCATAGGATGAGGCCATATCGGTCTGTACTCCACCCGGCGCAATAGCATTAATCGTGATGCCACGCGGACCCAGTTCAAGTGAGAGGTTCTTGACCATGACCTCGACCGCCCCTTTGCTGGCTGAATAGAGGGCGTGCTTCATAAATGGCTTGGTGGCGCTCACTGACGAGCTACATACAATATGCCCTCCCTCTTTCATATGCTTTACCGCATACTTCACCGCAAAATATTGTCCACGCGTATTCACCGCAAAAACACGATCAAAGTCCTCCTGGCGTACCTCTTCCAGTGATCCGAAGTACTCAATGCCCGCGTTGCTTGCGAGTAGATCAAGCTTGCCATAATGCTGTACTACTTTTTCCATCATGTGCTCAATTTGTTGTACGTCACCAGAATCGGCCTGGATAGCGATAGCGTCGACCCCCGTTCCCTGTTTTATTGCCTTGACCGTCTCTTCCGCCTTTTCGGGATGTGATGTATAGCTAATGGCTACAGATGCACCTTCCTGCGCTAATTGCAGCGCAATTCCCTGTCCTATTCCGCGACTGGCTCCTGTGACGATGGCAACTTTCCCCTCAAGCTTTGGCATAGTCTGACCCTTTCACTCTTCTCGTGGTTCATAGGAAGGAAACAGTTTTTGACGTTTCTCCTCATCACTTATCACGCTTTCCTGCCTTTTTTGTTGACTCGACGGTATGGAGTCTGACTCACAGCCAGGAGCACGGCAGGGAGAATAGCGTGTTTGCCATCGTGTTTACGACAGTATCAGCAGGGAATATGAGGGAAAAACCTGATACATGGAAGCAAAAAGCTCAAGGCACAAGGACTCAGCGTTTCTTGCTTCCATGTATCTAGTAGTGGAGTTTACTTCTTGAAGGAGCTGATCAAATGGAGCAACTGTTCCCGTTCACTCGCTTCGTCAACAATGGGCACCAGATGCAGCATCAGTTCATCCAGACCGCTCGTCAAAAGCTCCTCTAGACGATGACGCATCGTTGTTTCATTACCTCTTACCACTAACGTTCGGGCCAATGTATCTATCTCTTCCTGATCGCCGTCCACCACTTTGGGAAAGCCTGCTTTCGAGAACATATGGGCGTAAGGGCCGAAGCGTGCTGCCATTTGTACTCCCTGGCGTGCTTTTGCCTGGACTTTTGACTCATCTGTACATAGCGCAACTCGCACATGTGCAATAAGTGGCGGAGTAGGACGACCACTCGCCTCAGCTCCAGTGCGGAGCGCGGGGAGTGCCGTTGAGAGTAGATAAGGAAGTGGGCACATCCAGGAAATCGCTCCATCAGCTATCTCTCCTGCCAGTTGGAAGGCCCTGGGGCCAACCGCTGAGGTGAGTAGAGGGACCGAAGCCCTGCGCAGAGTAGTTGGTCCATAAGCATTTCGAGAGGTATGCTCCACATTGAAAAAGAGCCCATGATAGGAAATCTCTCCCTGCCCTAAAACTCCGCGCAGGATCGAGAGGTATTCTTTGAGATAGGGAAGCGGTGCCGTCTGCGAAAGGCCGTACCAGTCCTTGATGAGCATAGGGTTACCTGGGCCAATCCCTAGCCGCAAACGTCCAGGGGCAAAATCAGACACCGCAAGTGCCTGCTGTGCCATCACCAAGGGATGGCGTGGATAGGTGGGAACGATTGCCGTCCCAAGTTTGATTCGCTGGGTGTGCGTAGCAACCACTGCAAAGAGTGTCAAGAGGTCAGCGTTCCCTGCACCCTGCGCCCAGACTTGTTGAACGCCTGCCTGCTCCGCCTCTTGTATCCTGGTGAGAGCTTCCATGCTATCGGTCGCCTCAATAAACATTCCAATGCGATCAGCTATGGGACGCGCAGTAGCAGTGATTGTATGATGATCTTTCTGTTGCATCCTATGTTCTCTCCTTTTCTATGTGAGAATGCTTGCCTTTTTTTGTCCATTTCATTCGACGAGAGCGCCACTGTGGCGGCTGGACTTTCCCATCTGTCTGGGTTATTATGGAGCAACATTACTGCACAAACCAGGAGTGTGTTGTATCATAGGTGTAGAAAGTAACCGTTTTAGACATTATCAATGAGATCATTGAGGAACAGGTGACAATATGGCGGAAAACGTGCTGCGCCGAGCAGGATTGGCTGATTTTTTGCGCACTCGTCGCGCTCGCCTGCGTCCAGAACAGTTTGGATTTCCGACGAAACCTTCGCGACATACACCCGGACTCAGACGAGAAGAACTGGCCCAGTTGGTTGGCGTCGGCGTTTCCTGGTACACCTGGCTTGAACAAGGTCGCAATATTCAGGTCTCCAGTCAAGTTCTCGAACGCCTTGCGGACATCTTGCAATTGGATGAGGAGGAACGCTACCATTTGTTTACCCTGGCACGAGGCCCAAAGCCGCTGTTAGAGACAAGAGAGCATGAGATCCAAAGCTCTGCACACCAGGCAATTCTCAATGCATTGGGCAGCTGTCCGGCATATCTGGTTGATCGACGTTTGAATGTAGTCGCGTGGAATGAAAGTGCCTGCCGAGTCATAGGTGACTTTAAGAATCGCTCAGAACGAGCACGCAATGTGGTCTGGTTTACCTTTATGCTCCCTTCCTCACGAAAACGTTTCGTACATTGGGAACGTACGGCACGCAGTTGCATCGCGCATTTCCGTGCGCTGAGTGACTGGTATCCCAATGATAGATGGGTGGCGGAACTGATTGCCGATTTGCAGCAGTCCAGTCCAGAGTTTCGCGCCTGGTGGCCTCAGCACGATATCCTCTTACGGTGCAGCGGTTCTGGCGAAATCAATCACCCACTTGTTGGTTCCCTGGTGCTTCAACAAACTAGCCTTGTGGTTCCCGAGCGACCTGACTGGCGCATGGTAGTGCATACACCCCAACTGAAAGCAGATACAGCGGCCAAACTAGAAGCGGTAATGAGGGGGGATGCCCATCTCCACTGGCAAGATGAGACAATATAGTCATGCATCTTTAAGTAGGTATTGCCTTTCGTATACACGTTTCAGACTCAGCTTTGTCCGAGCGGTAGCCTGCTCTCAGGGGACCACGTCTACAACGTGTGGGCTGCCGCTCGGATGATGC
This sequence comes from Dictyobacter alpinus, assembly GCF_003967575.1. Taxonomy (NCBI): domain Bacteria; kingdom Bacillati; phylum Chloroflexota; class Ktedonobacteria; order Ktedonobacterales; family Dictyobacteraceae; genus Dictyobacter; species Dictyobacter alpinus. The sequence goes on along the minus strand of NZ_BIFT01000002.1, from coordinate 611,322 downwards.
TGAGAAACCTGCCATCCTTGAAGGACAGGCGTGTTACTTGTTGATGAGCGTAAAAATTTGTTCCGGCGTTAAAGATGCATCAATAAATGGAACTCCACGGTTTCTGGCATCTGTTTCTAGCCATTGACCCCAGCGAACCTCGTTCATCGCATTTTTTCGGGACGAATGCGTCAGCCGTTCTTTTTGAAGATTGGCTTCAACCTTGAGAAAGTACACTTTTTCGAACAGATCAAACATCGCTGTGACATTGCCTGATCCTCCAAAGAGATACACGTCAGGATATTGAGCTAAAAACGCTTTCAAAAACGTTCTGCTCCAAAGGAAAGAATAGTGTTTCGCAAACACCTCTTCCGCATTTTTAGGCGTAGCCACTTTCTTTCCATCTCGATCGTACCAGGAAGATAAACCTTCTATCTCATCAGCGTCAAAAGCGTTGATACCCAACGTTTTGAGTGCGGATGAGACATAGGTTTTCCCGACTCCCGCAGGACCAAAAATCAAAACTTTCATGCTACTACTATACACTCTTGAAGTGAAACACGTCCATGTTGGCATCTATTATTGCTCAATACATGTTTGCAATGGTGGCTACCCCTTGCCTGAAATATTGTTGGACGGGTAAAACAAGCAGGGAGTCATAGCACTTGGCAGAAAGACTTTATATCGTACATGCTTTTACCAAAAAGGATGCACGTTTTCTCATGATAAGATTAATTCAACTTGATTGTTACCCCCATGCCGATCTGCTTAAGAGCAGATCGACTTTTTAGGAAGAAGTATCCTGAATGTCGAAACGAACTACCTTGCCATCTTGAAAATGGAAGACATGTCCGACCATTTTATCTCGTAGCTCGTGTGCCTGGTTTTGAAGAGGCCTCCCCTCAAGATCGCGTATTGATTGTTGAACCTCTACAACAATTGAGCCATCTGCAGCCGTGTTGAATTGTACTGGCTCGACATGCGGACTGATAATAGACCATTGACGCGTCCAATATTCTCTGACAGCTTCATGGCCATGAACGTAGCCACCATCCATACCATTCGCCCAGGTGATATCATCTGAGAGCGCGACAAGCACTCCATCGATATCTCGTGCGTTGAAGCGACCATAAATGTGCTTGAGGATCTCAATATTGTTAGCTATGGATTTTCTGCTTTCTAAATTGTGGTAAAACATGTGTATCACAATCTTTGTTCCTGCATCAAAATCGGACAGGAAGCCTCCATGACTTCTCCGCTGTTTTGATCTCTTTGCAGCACACCGCACGGATCCGAGGAGTCCGTGTGTGGCCCTAGCCGGGCAAGGAACCTTGTCAAGATATTTATCGCGCTGTTTTCATCACGATCCATGACAAGTCCACATTCCACGCAACAGTAGGTCCGTTTCCACAGTGGCATTGGCTTGAGTGTATGGCACTGGGAACACATTTTTGACGTGTCGCGCTCATCTAGTATCTGAAGCTCTTTCCCAAACAATTGGCATTTATAGGTCAGCATTTCGAGAAACGTGAACAGCCCCCAATCATTATAGACCATCCGATTGAGCCGCTTGTTCTTTTGCTGATGCTCTTTCATCACCATTTGACGTTGCGAAAGATCTCCCACCACAACAGTACTTTCAACCAGTTTGTGGCTGATCAGATGCGATGCCTTATGCAGGCTATCTCGCTGTTTCTGACGCTTCTTTGCTGAAACACGCTTATGAACATGAGACAAGTATGTATAGCGTCTTGATTTCTTGGTGCACTTGTCCCGTTTGGAGCGAATACGGTCAAGTTGCTTGTTGTACCAGCGGGAACCTTTGAAGCCCCCAATGGTATAAATGCGTCCGTGCTCATTGATGCCGGTGGCCAGGATTTTGATTCCCAGATCGAAGGCAATGACACCCGTATCTTCAGAGGAGGCTTCCTGGTGTTCTGAGACAAACGACGCGTAATAGTATCCTCGGGCATCGCGACTGATTGCCACTTCTTGAAAAGCCATCGGCGGTTCTTCGGTCAGGCTGGCGAGAATATTTGGGAAACGTTTGTGCTTCCCTTTGCCTCCCGTGGGCAATTCCATAGTACCATCGTTGACCTTGAGATACATCGCGGGATAACAGAGCGTAAAAAAATCATGGCGAGGCCGAACCCTGGGAAATCCAGGTGTCTCTCCTGCTTTGGCACGCGTAAAAAAGGCCTTCATCGCCTTGTCCAGACGAAAATAGACCTCTTGTAGGAGCTTGCCATAGACAGAACAAAGCTCAGGGTCATACCGTTTGCTTTCTTGCAACGATTTTTTGGCTTCATAGAGGTTCCATCGGACTCCATTCCGTTGCTGCATCACCAGCCAGTTATAAAGCCCTCGGCATTTTCCCTGCATAAATTCCAGCGTGGCGGCATCCTGATCGGAGACCTCAATGCGGATCTTGGTGCAAAGCAGCATCTTTGATCCCCCGTTTATAAGAGCGCAATCCGTGAAGACGGGCACTAAAAACCGTTGTGATCGTGATCAAATCCTGCACCATTTCGTGCTCAGGTGAGAGTGTGTCATCGTTGAGGACAATAATGTCACAATTGTGTCGTGCGCAAAAGGCTTCAAAGTAGCTATAGCCAAAACGGACGAAGCGGTCTCGATGGGCAATGACCAGGCGTCGGACGTATCCGAGTTCAACCATTTCCATGAGACGATTAAAGCCTTTCCGCTTGTAATTGAGGCCACTCCCAATATCTTGGATCCACTCATCGATGGGGATGGAATGGGTCTGACAATAGACCTCAAGAGCTTTCACCTGGTTTTTAAGATCAGGTTTTTGTGCCACGCCCGAGACACGCGCATATCCGATCGTCTTTCCCTGTTCAACCGCTTTGAGCCCTCGGTATTCAAGGTATTGATCATGTGTGTAATAGCGGCGATTCGTGGTAGGAGTGCGGTGGGCAATCAATTTGCCTTGCCGATCCCATTTCTGTAAGGTATTGGTGGTTCTGCCAATGAGTTAGCCAAATGCTTTTGGCGAATATGTGTTTTGCATCCACACATTTTACCCTGTTTTCCTATGTTTGTAAACACTGTTGCGTATCTCCTTTCGGTAGAGGTAGAAGGCGTACTGTCCCTACCCATTTAGACCATTAAGGGACAGACTGTCACTTTCTCAAGTATAGATACGCAAAGCAAAGAAGTACAGAGAAAATCTATGCTCATAGCATACTTTTCAGCCATGAACTCAACGGGATCAGGTTTTGAATTCAGAATGGGAACGTGACGCGCATCATAAAACTTTTCTTAAACTTCGTGTAGCAGGAAGACCGCCCGCTCGAACGGTTGGAGTTGTTCCAGTAACACCAAAAATGCCAGTGAGATTGACTCCTCTGTCTCGACATGCTTTTCAGGATTTGCAGCCTCTGGAAGCTCTCCGGTGAGGATCGGCTCAGGCAACCAAGGACCCATGTACTGCTCTCGTTTCCGGCGTGCAAGCTGGAGGTGATCCAGACATAAACGCGTGAGAATGGTGGTGAGATACGCTTTGAGCGAGTGAATGATCGCAGGCTCCGTTGTCTGATAGCGCAGGTACGTCTCCTGCACAATATCCTCTTTGCCATCGCACTGCCGAGCATGCGGTAGGCGATGGCAAAGAGGTAGTGACGATAGGTTTCAAAGGACTCCACGTTGTTTCCTCACAATGATAAGGTGACTCTGTTTCCAGTTACAGGATGCTTTGCAATAAAAATACCGGATGGCCAGCAGCCACACGCTCAAACTCCTCAAAGGAAGATGTTGCGGTGACCTGATAGTAGCGTGCAAAGGGGTTGCCAGCCTTGATATCTTCTTGCAAAACGAGGGCCGCCTCTCTTTGGGGCAGTTCTCTGGCTTTGACCGTTTCAACATGACGTCCACGCGCAAGGGTGGCCTCTCCCGCTGCTTGCAGATTGCGCACCCAGGCCACGGTTCCAAACGGGGAGGCCAGATAGCGCTCCCCATTGCGCTCAATCGTGACAATCGGGACCGTACGCGGCTCTCCACTTTTGCGTCCACGCACGGTCAGCAGGTACATGGGATAGGTGCCAACGCCATTGAGTTTGACCCCCGCACGCAGCAAAGCCATCGTTAGCGTATTTCCCAACGTGACAAACCACGGAGCCTTCTGTATTTTTGCCATTTGTTTCTTTCCCTTCTCTGGATAGAGATGTTGTAACGACCACAATCTATAATCATCTGAAAGGAAGACGGGGAAGCGCTCTGATTTGGGACAGTTTTTTTGGCTGATCGTGGCTGGCACGCCCATGCATGCAGTATTGTTCTTCTTCAAGGAGACTCGCATACGCGACGAGAAACGCCATGAGATGCGAATTTGCATAGCATGACGATTCTCAGATAAAATGGAGCAGGTTTACGGTGCTTTGTCGCAAAGCTGAGCAGACAGCTTTTCGGCTCGACAAACTGGTTGATAGGATCATGCCGCTTTGGGAAAGGAAAAATCATGTCGTTATCGCCTGATGAGAAAACCTGCATACCCGCCCCATCACATCTCAACACAGCGTGGAAAGCACCTGCCGATTTGGCCCGTCCGCTGACCCCTTTCCAGGAAGCCTTCGTCCTCTCCAACTGCCCAAAGGGCACCCGCATCCTTTCAGCACGCCTTCATCGAACCGTTCAATTGCCCTGTCCCATCTGGATTGACCTGGCTTTACCCACAGGAGAACCATACAAGCTGATCCTTCGTATGAATTATATTCCACATGGAGTTGAACAGGAAGCCGCCGTCCTTCCATGGCTTGCGAAGTGCGGATTACCCGTTCCGGCTCTTCTGGCCGGGCCAGTCATTGATCCCACACAACCGGAAGCGGGAGCTATGACCATCTTGAATGTCTTGCCTGGACAAGATTTCCTGGGATGGGGAAGGACTGCGACGCCAGCGCAGATCCAGTGGGCCATTGGTCTGATTTTGCAGGGTGTTGCCATGATGCATGCCGTCACCGGGCCTCTTCTGCATACCCCCCTTGCCTCTCAGTTGCCACGTAACACGCTGGATGCTGAACTCCAGGCTATCATTCAAGCTGGAGGGCCATGGCTCACTGAACCGATCTTTTCGCAGGCAATAGAAGCCTTAGTGCCAGCTACAAGTCTGATACAGACCCCGCTGGCCTTCTCCAGCGGCGATTACAATCAAGGCAATTTTCTGTTTGAGGACAAGCGCCTAACCGGGATCATTGACTTCTCTGGGCCGTGTTTTGAAGATCCACATATCAGCATGGCGATGTATTGGGTCCACTGCTGGAATCCCTTCGATCGCGCAGGGATCGTTGAACGCTATCTGGAGCAGCAACATCTTTCATCTGCTGAGTTCGCGCCACGGGTAGCCCTGCGCTGTCTACGGACCATGCAAGAGAGACTTCCAGTGTGTGGTGGGGAAGAGATACGTGATGAATGGGACTTTGAAAGTCTGGCCCAGACACGGGAGCGGCTATTGGGATTGCTTGGGCGAATAATGGATACTATGAATCACTGATAGGACAGCGGTTAGCCAGGGTCGCAGAGAATGGATGTGCAGCAGACGTCGTAAAGGAAAAATGCGTTGTAAAAGCAGCTTTAATCTGGCTTATCAATCATGGAATAGTCGAAGGGCGTGTGACCACATTGAAGCCGATCAGGGATCACGCCGGCAGGAATTATGCCTCCCATCTGTCCGGCCTCGAACCATTGGCGTCTCCTGTTCATAAATGGAGCTTGATAACAGATAGCGCAAAAGCGTTGCTTGAATTGAAAGGAAACATGTATGGTTGCATTGCAATGGTATCAGGTGCATGGTTGGCGCCTGTCTCAACACGGCCTCTCCCCACGTTTTCCCTCACAGAATTTCATGCAGGCTGTGATGCGTCCAGCCGGGATTCAGGCACAGGTGATGTCTGCTGCCGAACTGGCGGTGTGTACCCGTGTGGAGGGATGTTCTCCCCACGATGTCCAGGCGGCTCTCTGGCGGGATCACACCCTGGTGAAGACCTGGGCTATGCGCGGCACTCTTCACTTACTCGCTGCTAGTGAACTTCCTCTCTATTTAGCGGCACGCGACTGGCAGCATACTGATAGCTGGTCGAATTATTTTGCTACGTTTGGTCTTTCAGGAGCGCAACAGGATGCCTTTCTCCTGGCTATTCCGCATGTTTTGGAGCAGGGACCACTAACACGTCTGCAGCTAGCTGATGCGGTTGCGGGACATACAGGGATGGCCCACTTGCGCGATTTGATCCTCTCTTCGGGCTGGGGAACGCCTTTGAAGCCATCAGCCTATCGTGGGGACCTCTGCTTCGGGCCCGGTCAGGGGAAGACGGTCACATTTATGAATCCCAGGAGTTGGATTGGTGCGTGGCAGACAATCGAGCCACAACTGGCACAGCAGGAGATCGCCCGTCGCTATCTGCGCGCGTATGGCCCGGCGACCTCAGACGCTTTTGCTTTCTGGTGGGGAGATGGGAAAACCAGCGCTAAAAAGACCTTCCAATCGCTGGCAGCAGAGTTGGAAGAAGTCGAGGTTGAAGGATGGCACGCTTTTGTTCTGCGTGAGACCTTGCCGCTCATGCAGTGCATTGAGCCTGCTGAGCAGATCCACCTGCTTCCTTTGTTCGATGCCTACACGATCGGAGCACCGCGTAATGGTGAACCTCTGCTCGCGCAAGCTCACAAGCGCAAGGTCTTCAATCTACAGGGTTGGACCTTTGCAGTCATTCTAGTCAATGGCACCATCCAGGGAATCTGGAGCCATACCATCCGACGACGCTCACACGTCGTTGTCAAGCTGGATATGTTCTCTCCGGCCAGCAGCGCGATTCGAACAGGGATTGAGGCAGAGGCGGAACGGCTCGGACTCTACTTCAAGAAGACGGTCGTGTTGGAATATGGCTAAGCCAGGAAGCTTTCTTCACATTGGCTTCAGCCCAGATAGCTTTAGATCCTTGGCTTGTACTGTTTTCTGGTAGGAGATGGCGGGGTCGATCCAATGGAAAGCGGTGGCGGAAAATGCGAGATCAAACGCTTCCTCTTCCAATTGCCAGGCTTCAAAATTTCGACGCATGTTTCAAGCCAGCGAGAAGTTCCGCCGCTATCCCATCCCTTCACGATCTCCACTGGCACCGATCTATCCCCGCCAATACGGACGTCACCGTGTCTGCGCACATCGCAGGCATTGAATCCACCAGGGCTGGTGTCCTGCTGACGATGCGCATGGATGGACAAGACGACATCGGTCCATTGTGGACCACCTGGATGGGATCACTCTACCGTGGAGTAGACGTCAACGGAGACGGGGATGTCCATGATGAAGTACCTGCTGTTCCCGCCCTCATGCAACGTCCTGCTGACGATCGCAGTGGGACGAGACGCATCGAAACCCGGGCGCCACATGTGTATTCCGAATGTGGACGACTCTGGAACCCCATCCATACCGATCGCGCTGTTGCACGCGCAGCCGGTCTGGCAGGCGTAATTCTCCAGCAGATGGACCTCTGGCTATGGTACTCCATGGGTTCCCCGACTGCGCGTCATCCTGGCATCAGACCGTTGATTTCCTTGGCGACCGTGGTTTCCACGCGATCGCACCGTGGCAACGAGGTTACACACCAGGTTCGCTGCCCGCTGATGGCATATATCAGAGTGGCGCGTATGTGCGGGACATCAATCGGCTGTACCAGGCCCAGGGTGGTGATACGCGCGGTCCTGATTGGACACTCGGCGGGTGGCGGCACCGCGTATGGAGTAGCCGCGATCGAGCCAGCACGTTGGAGCCGGGTCGTGACGATCTCCACGCCGCCGACTCCAGTACTCCTGCAGATGCTCACAACATACGCACAACTCCGGCGTTCATGGTACATATTCCTGTTCCAGCATCCCGCCATCGAAATGATCCTCCCACTCAACGACTTCGCGTTCCTGGATGAGCTCTGGGCCGAGTGGTCGCCTGGCTTCACACACACGGCCGAGCTCCATACGGTCAATGAAACATTGCGACATCCAGAAAATCTAAACGCGATCGTTGCCTGGTTCCGTGGGGCAGTACACCCGGAAACGGATCGACCAGAGTTGGCCACCGAGCAAGCCGCACTTGCTCAAGTACCAACGCAACCCTGGCTCTATCTCCATGGCGATCAGGACCAGTGTGTTGGCGTCGAGGCGGCCACCCTCGTTGGCGGCAATAGCGTCGTGATACGGGGCGCGGGCTACTTCCCTCACCTCGAACAGCAGGACGCGTTCCATGCGCAGCTTGTGAACTTCCTCCAACCATCCCAATAGCATACTTTCCAGCCACGCCGCCAACGTATATCTATAAACGAGGCAAGGCAGAACAAGACGGGAACACTGGCTCAACCGTTTACTGGCCGGTGTCCCGTCTTGTTCTGTTATGATCATGTGCAGCATATGACAAGAGGTATCCACACGTGTTATTTCATTGAATCACCTTCAGTCGGGTAATAAATTCATAGGCTAAAAAATAGGTTGACAGCGTAGATCAATTAGATTTCTATCTATGCGCGTCTTATCAATCTTCAGAAACGCCACGATTAGGCAGGAGTAGACAATGCGTGACCACCTGTAAGCCCGAGAGGAGGACTCCTTATGAACTGTAGCTCTTGCAATACCGAACTCCCACAGGGAGCATCCCATTGCCCTCGCTGTGGAGCCGCTACGCCATCCTTTTATGCATCATTGTCTAATCCTGATGATCCTACGGTTGTATCAGGATCAAACAATGATGCCTCAACTTCTCCTTATCAAAGTCTTGACACGCCTTCTACCATTCCCTCACCTCCACCAGGTAAGCAAACAAAGAACCGTACTGGAATGATCATCACAGGAGTTGTGCTCGTTTTGCTGATCATCGGTGGGGTGCTTGCATGGCGGGTGTATTCGACACCTGGCCAGCTTTCCCCTTCAACTGTGAGCTCAACCAACACGACACAAGCTGCCCCTCAACACTTTCCCGCGCGAGGAAGTGCGAAGCAGATCAATTATACGACAACTCATACGCAACAAGAGGGGAGCAATAAGATCGATAACCTCACACAACACTGGACCATCTCTGGTGATATTGTAGGATCGTTTACGGCTGAAGAAGTGGTGACGACTTACCAGGACAAGACGGCGAGTTTCACCGGCAAAGTGACCTGTATATGTACGGTCGCGAACAAAGCAGGGACAATCTTCTGGTCAGTGAAGGGCACGCAAAAGGCTGATGGAAACTTCCAGGGTCAATTTTTCGATGTCCTGGGAGCTGGCGATCTCGCAAAGCTGCATGGTCAGGGAACCTTTCAGGGACAGAAAAATGATTTTACTTATACCATGGATCTGTACTTTGATTTGTGAGTCCTGCCGTTCGTACATGAAACTCGCAAGCCGTTCTTCTGGGTCTTGCGGTCTTCCCCTCGCCAGATAAGCCAGTGCTTCCCTATATATGGACATATATATAGGGAAGTTGCGGATAACGGTCGTGTCCCTTCACCTGGCAGCAAACCTGAGCTGCAGCTCCTGTTGGAGGAGCTGAGGCAGGCATTGAGCCTGTTTGAGGGATCCCTTGGTCTGGTGGCTCCCCGATCTGCTTCCCTTGACAAAACCGTTTCCTTATCGTTCAAACCATCCTGCTCTTTCCGCTGCAGAGCAGAAATACGAAGACATTATCACCATGGGGTCAGCGTATCGAAAGGTGAAAACTGTACGCGAAGCCTGACATGTGTGTATCAGTGGGATGATCGAGAACGCGGAACGGAAGCTGGCTGCCCAGCGTTTCTTGCCCCTTGTTGATCCGTCCCTTCTCGTCATCACCACGGATCAACAAGGACACGTTGTCCTGTTGTGGAGTGCGTCTGCCAGGCGAGGTATGCTCACCTCCTGAGCTGTTCAGTGGCTCAAGCTATCAAGCCCTTTTTGCGCATCAGGCGGATCGCCAGCAGAGCGACCCAACACCCGCTAACAATGAGGCCAATCCGTTCAATGAGCCCGGTTGGTCCTCCGTCTAACAATTTGGCGGTGAGCACGAAGGCGACATAAGAGGCAGCGACCAACAGACCAGTGGCAACCGAATACCTGGACCAGCCGTGTCTTTCGAGTGCCGCATCGCGCCGTGCCTGCACGATGCAAGCCGCAATCAGCGAAGTGAACTGAAGCAAGCCAAAGAGGATATGAATGGTTCCGTGAATGGTTTGCGCGCTCGACGCTCCTGGTGGGTAACCAAGCTCCGGGTCGGGAAGGATAAGCCCGATGATGATGAAGGTGAGGCCATAGATGCCGAGCAGGATCGGTCCCCAGGTGGAACCACGTTCTGTACGTAGGGCACGCCTCATCCCGATGGCAAAAGCGAGCAGGAGCGCTCCGGTGACGATGTAGTTTGTGATTTGCATCCACCCACTATTCCCCAGTTCGAGGTTGCTGTCAGGGACTATCCAGGCGTTGTAGCCGGGGCGTATGGCCCCAAGGATGAGAAGGACCACATTGTTGAGCAGCGGAGCAATGACACCGCAAGCCAGTAGCAGTCTCATCGCCGCTGACTGCTCTCCAGTACTTTGTGCTGAGGTCTCCATGTGTTTTTCCCTTTGCAGTAAGATCGTATGACCATTCTCTGAAAACTGTCATACAGACTCTCTTCAAGTTTTAGGAACAGCATGTTTGGTATCGAATATGATATTCTAAAGAAAGAATACAAAGGAAAGCTCTTCCTGACAAGCACACGCCAGGGAAACCGTTCTCTACCGAACATCTGGCGCTAATTGTTTACCAAAGAAAGAGATAACATCCGTGAAACAGCAGAAAGCCGATCGCCGTTCCAACGCACGCAGCGCCTGGTAAGTTCTGCCTTTGCTGAACTTATCGGAGAAAAACCCTATGAGGAGATTCTGGTGCAGGATATTTTGGATCGGGCGGACATTGGTCGTACCACCTTCTATGCCCATTATTTCGATAAAGGTGAACGGTGATTGAAAATGCCGAAATGTACAAGGGTCCCTTGTACATTTCGAATCCTGTTGTCAGCATTCAGGCAGTGTGGGCCGTCAGCATCAGTGTTTGTGTTGACTCAAGAGAGACGTTGACCCATGTTTCCACGAGCATTTCATTCCCGACGAAATGGAATACCAGCGTGTGGAAGAATGGGGTTTCATACAGTCTGATAACCATCGTAAAGCGCTCTTCGGCTGTCCAGGCGCCACTGGCAACGACCGGTGTGGGACCAGAGAGCCAGTCGTGATGAAAGAGTGTGGTCTGTCCTGGTTGCCACATACCATACCCACAAGGGATCAGATCCATACCTGTGGCCGTTTTGCTATGAACCACCCATCCTGACGTGGTTACCTGCAAGGTAATAGTCTGCAAGTGCAGGTCATTGACATCGACAAGATAGGTTCGACCAGCAACCTGTGCCGCAATAGGAGACGTTCGCTGTCCCTGTACCGGAAGCCGTGCCAGACTGGCTACCTTCTCTGCCAGTTGATGCGCTTCTTCGCTCGCCTCGTCAAGCGCTTCCTTTTTCATGGCAGGAAGCAAAAGATCCCAGACCAGATTCAACGGTTGCTGCGCATCAAAGACATCAAGACCACCTGTGATGGCAAGGACGGCATCTTGTTCTGGCATGATGAGGCAGAACTGACCAAATACACCATCTCCTCGGTAAGCACCATGCCGACAGTGCCAGAACTGATAGCCGTAGCCCTGTGCCCAATCGCTGTGTGGATTATCTCCCGATGCAATCTGAACCGCTGTCGCTTCTGTCATCCATGCCTGCGAAAGCAGTTGTCTGCCTTGCCAGATGCCTTGTTGTACATAGAGTAGACCGAAGCGAGCGATCTCTTCAGTGGTGAGACGAAGCCCGATGCCGCCAATGGCAATCCCCTGAGGGGATTCGTCCCAGCGCGCATGTTCAATACCCAATGGCTGAAACAAGCGCGGCTCCAGATACTTGATGAGTTTGGTTCCTGTCGTCTTTTGCACGATAGCAGAGAGCATATATGTCGCCCCGGTGTTATACACAAAGTGTGTTCCTGGTGCATGCACTACCGGCACCTCAAAAAAGCCTTTAATCCAGTTGCCATCTGGTCGATCTATGAGAAAAGACCAGGTATCGATAGCGTGACCAGTTGTCATTGACAGGAGATGCCGTACACGCATCGTTGTAAGATCCATAGGTGTGTGTGCAGGTACTTCCTCTGGGAAAAAGGATAGCACCGCATCGTCGAGGGAGAAGAAGCCTTCAGCCACTGCCAGACCGACCGCCGTTGCTGTCACACTTTTGCTTAGAGAAAATACCATGTGAGGATGTTCGCGTCGATAGGGTGACCACCATCCTTCTGCGACGACACTGCCGTGCCGAAGCAGCATAAAGCTATGTAGCTCGTGAATCTGGCTGTCCAGTGCCTCGACAAAGTGAAGCAGAGCCGATGAAGCGATCCCCTGCCGTTCGGGCGAGGAGCGCGGTAAATCAGGGACAGGCATGGGTGTACCTCCACTCTCATATGGGTTGAGATTTTATCCTCAAGGTGAGCAAGATTCTCAAGATCAGGCTCTTCTCCAGTCAATGTACCATACAGATGAGTCGAATTGACAGCCATCGAGCGCTGCCAACCTCCTCGAGAGCAGCAACAGGCATGGCACCACCCGGAACAGTCACTCGGAGTTGACCGAGCCTGTGCGCGATTTCAGCACCCACTCCGCTCTCCATCGAACCGGAACGACGTTCCAACTGCTCGGAGAAGCGACGACGTTGCGGAGTGTCACAAAAGAACAACCGTACCATTATATATTCCCCTCCTGGTCAATGCTCTCCTCGCTTTTGGACGAAGAAGAAGAAGCCATTGAGATCTATGTTGACGGTCATAGTGGCCCATTGAAGAGATCAGATCGGCTGAAACGATGGGGGATTAAACTAATGGAACCTCCTGATCCGAGTTTATTGACAGGACGAACGACATATGATAAAATGGGTATATGATGCTTAAACGAATGGACAACGTCGGTATTGTGGTGGAATCCCTCGATGCCGCTATCTCTTTTTTCACTGAACTTGGTCTCGAGCTCGAAGGGCGGGCCATGGCAGAAGGCGAGTGGGCAGGACGTGTCACTGGATTGGGCGACCAACGCGTTGAGGTCGCCATGATGCGCACGCCAGACGGCCACAGCCGGCTCGAGCTCTCGCGATTTATCACGCCTCCTGTGGTCGCCGATCACCGGAACGCACCGGTGAATGCTCTGGGCTATCTACGCGTCATGTTTACCGTGGACGACATCGATGATACGCTCGTTCGGCTTCGTAAGCACGGCGCAGAGCTTGTCAGCAGCGAAGTGGTCCAGTACCAGGACGTGTATCGGCTCTGCTACATCCGCGGACCTGAAGGACTTCTCATCGGGCTAGCCCAAGAACTGGGCTGAGTCGCCACGGTTTCACATGATTTTTGAGGAAACAACATTATTTTCCTCCATGCTTCCGGCAGAGGATGCAAATCACATGTTGATCTGGTCGGACGAGAGCAAACGCGATAAATCCACTCGTATAAACCCTCCAGCTTGAGGAAACCTCCTCAGATACCTGGAGTCTTTCGACTGGCACTGATGCCTGCTCTATGATTTGTCGGGCAAGATCATCTTCTTCCTCCTGTTGGGCCATTCCTATGGGGAAAAGAAGATGTTTGAGGTGAGGGAGGTCGAGCGTTGTCTTCTGATCAGCCAATCGCAGATACGGAAGACGATGACCAACCTGCCACCGCCCCAGTCTGGTTCGCGTCTCCCAATTTCTTGTTTTCAGAATATCCTGGGCATGGGCTATTGGAATGACTTGCTCTACCAGTGTTTCGCTTCTCACCAGTTGGCGAGAAAATGCTCCGATATGACCTGCCATCCATAAAAAGCCAGAGCGCAGGGTTGCCAGAGAAACATTGGTCACTGCGAGATTCCGAAAAATGAGGGCATTGGACTGTTGGACTGCCCGTGATGCCGCTTGCTGCTCTCTAGTATAATCTTGCAGGAGAGATTCCCTCACTGAACGGCTCTGCTTGAGGAGTGCTAACCGCCATCCTAATCGCCATACTCCCAGGAGTCCGACCATCATGCCTGCACCGGCTGATGGTCCCATCGCATGGGCTGCGTCTCCTGCGAGCATCCAATGGTCTTTATGGTACGTCGTGCATTGTCCCTGTCCTAGACGAAAGGCACTGGCCCAAAGAAATCGATGCACAACCGCGTGAGGAAGGGATGTTTTGATCAAGGAAAGGACTGCCTCTTCCTGAACCATTCTGTGGCGATCTTCATCCTGGTTAATGCGATAGATCATACGCCAACACCCAGCGGAAAAGTAGAAAAAGCCGTAAGGCTGTGATGGTTCGAGCACAATGCGTGAGATTGTTTGGGGGAGACCGCACTCCATTACGGCACTGTACGTTCCATAATCCTGCCATACCTGTTCAATCTCCAGCCATTTACGGATCTGGCTTGAAGCCCCATCGCAGCCAACCGCCCAGGGAGCGGTGATGAGAAACCTTCCTCGTCTCGTCGATGCAACGCAGCATGCCTCTCACGTCGACATTAGCCTACGCGGCAGCGAAAGCGACTCTCTCTATCTACAGTAAGGGTCTGTCTAACGAAGTCGGTCTGCACGGGATACGTGTCAATTCTGTGGCTCCCGGCATGATCGAAACAGATGCCGCCAGCAGGCTGATTATGCGGTTAGCGAACGAGGCGGGAACCAACTATAATACTGCTCGGCAGAAACTTATGGATGACGCTCTGGGAGGAATTCCACTGAATCGTCCTGCTCGTCCAGAGGAGATTGCCGATCTCATTGCCTTCCTGGTATCAGAGCGGGCATCATATATCACAGGCAGTGAGTATGTCATCGATGGCGGAACCCCGCCAACCATTTGATGCTTTTAAGACGCATGTTTACAATAATTTAGTAATACCCAACACACATTGAACCCAGAGGAGGTCCTATGTCTCTTCCCGAGATTTCTGTCATTATCCGTTACTTCGAGGCCGAGGCTCATCGCAACACCAATGCCCTTGTCGCACTGTTCAGCGATGAGGCTGTGGTTGTCGATGAAAGCCAGACCTATCATGGCCCTGAAGGGATTCGAGGCTGGCGGGAAGGTGCCGCATCCATGTATCAGTACACAACCCAGGTGCTTGATACCAGGAGTTTAGATGCGAAGAGTTACCTCGTGGCGGGCCGCCTCACCGGTAACTTCCCCGGCGGGACTGCCGAGTTGCAATGGCGCTTCATCATTAACGATGGCTTGATCGATCGCCTGGAGATCGAGTAATAAAGTAGGATTGAAATTCCTGGAAACATGAGGCATCCTGAATTTTCAGGGAAGGGATTGAGAATAGAGCAAGCACTTTTCCGCTAGACGTGAAGAAGTTATTACTGAACAAATAGGCACCTGGTCAGCGAGATCTCGCTGACCAGGTGCCTATTTGTTCAGATGCGCTTATAGCTCTATTGTATTGTGATCTACTGCATCCTAAGAATGTGAAATTGGATGCAGATGAAAGGAGATTTATCAGATACACTATGATGTATATAGAGCGTGAAAATAAATAGCATGATTAAGAGATTTAGAAAGGACCAAATGAAAGTAATACCTATACCTCATTGGATTGGCCGCCTCTGTTTATTGGCCATTTTTATGATCTGCACGCTTGTCTTAAGTATACAATTTTCTACGGCAGCACATGCCATGGGTTACTGTCCTGCCGATCGTCCTTGTATAACCGGGCTTATTCAGAATGGTCATAGCGCCGAAATAAAGTGGTCGGGAGACTATGACAACTATAATATCCTGGTATTACAGGGAAGTACCCGAAACCAGAGCCATGAGGATGGTGGGAATCAGACAACTTTTTTCAATATCTCCCCTTATAAGACCTATACCTTCAGCATTGAAGGATGTTACACCAACCTCTTTGGTTCCGATTGTACGCCCTGGTCTCTCAGTGAGCAGATTACGGCGGCAGGTTCGTCTGCGGATGTGTGTATGCAGGGGTTTGTATGGCGTCAGGCCGGGCCCAAAGATTTTGTCTGTGTAACACCTTATGTGCGTTCGGAAGCGGTGTATGATAATAGTCAGGCGAGTGTGCGTCGATCTCCCAACGGAGGAGCCTATGGCTCAGCCACCTGTCTCCAGGGTTATGTCTGGCGACAAGCTTTTGCCAGTGATCTGGTGTGTGTGACTCCCCAGACCCGTTCGGAGGCGCTA
Source organism: Dictyobacter alpinus (assembly GCF_003967575.1). Taxonomy (NCBI): domain Bacteria; kingdom Bacillati; phylum Chloroflexota; class Ktedonobacteria; order Ktedonobacterales; family Dictyobacteraceae; genus Dictyobacter; species Dictyobacter alpinus. Next base: position 595,123 of record NZ_BIFT01000002.1, on the reverse strand, counting down.
GCAGATAATAAGCAGGCTCCCTACCGCGTAGTACCGCCTGTAGTATACTTCTAAAAGACCATATGACCTGTTATAAAAAGTATGTGGAAACGTGCTGCTGGTTTATCTGTCAAAGGATGATCAGCGGCAGTTCTATCGTATTATCAATAGATTGAGCAGTTTCTATAGAGTAAAAGGGCGTCCTTGGAAAGTAGTATACTTTTCGTGCTCGTATAGCTTGACAATAATATTGCAATATGTTATGTGTTTAATAGCTAATGGCTATGACAGCAGACGTATATTTTTGTCATAGATGAAATATGTTTGGCATATTTGAATAGAATAGAGGGTAAAAATAATCGACCATATGACGTAACATTTCCGAAAACAGGCGGAGTATACGGCAAGAGAAAAAATTTTAGAGTATACAAGACAACCGCAAGCTCATAGCACCTTGGGCAAAGATTCCACCTCTGATAAATGGCGGTTTTCCAGGCAAGCATCTGTCCTGGTTTCGCTTGCAGTCATGATCATAATCATCGTTGGCAGTGTTTTTGCATATCACTACTTCTTCCATTAATACATTTTCTTTTGACAATGGCAACTTTCTCAGCAAGAAATTTTGGTATCGAGGGCGAGCATGGAGATGTGGTGACACAACGGTATTTAAATGCTCTTACACGGATGTTACCTTCGCTCTCATATGAAGAATTAGCATGGCGCTTTGAGTGAGCGATTAATCTGTTGTTAGCTCATCAGGGAAAATTTCTTGTCGGAAGACTTGCTTCCAAGGATAGCATGCGTAGTTATGAACGGGCCTGGCTCATTACCTTTTTAGCTGGTGGTTTGAGCGCACCAGCAACCCATACGATCTCCTTTTGAAGTTGTATGCCAGCAGGGCCATTCCTTGCTGAATGCTATCAATGTATTTGACCATGAAACGGGTATCATCTCAAGATGAGCATGTGTTATCTACTCCTGCTATTAAAGACGGAGTACACCGGCATTCGAAACTTCCAGTTTGGCTCCTTCAACTCTTCATGAGCGAGTATGTGTTGATTGACCTTGGGGGTTGAGCACAACCAGGCAAAGTGGGAAATGCAGCAGTACGGAGTTCTCTACAATTTACACGTTATCTTGGAACGCATGCGCAGTGACATGGTGTCGCTGTAGCCTCGTATGATTCCATCCTGTCAACGTAAAGCAGAGCTCGAAGCAAAATGCTTCTTCTAACGAAAATGAATTGAAATATTCCCCAAAATTTCTTGCTGCAAAAAACCAGGATTTCTCCGATTTTTGGTGTATAATAGATGCCTCGCCACCCAGGTTCCAACCCCAGACGGTATTTCCCACTCATGCACTCAATGTAGCCTCAGCGTCTGCTTTTTTAATCTTCAATCGATGCTTTACGAATCCTTACACGTTTTGCATACCATTACGGGCTTGGCTGGTGTGGCACTCTCTACTTGTCTCTCTGCTTTCTTTCAGGAGGAAACTCGTGCTGCGTACCCCCCGATCAAATAGGATTTCTACAATGGGGAACCTCATTCGTATTATCCAGGCTTTTCGTCCGTACTGGTGGCGTGTGCTTCTGATCATCGTTATGATCCTGATAAACGCTACCTTTGGTACCGCTGTTGTCCCTGAAGTCACGAAAATGATCATTGACCAGGCTTTCCCGCGCAAAGATCTTACCCTACTGGCCTGGCTGGTCCTTGCGCTGATCACTCTGCCGATGTTTACCGGTGTGATCAGCATTGCGCTCGATTACGTGAGCGTAACATTGGCTCAGTATGTCATGCACGACCTGCGGATTGGTCTGTATGTTCGTCTTCAAGCTGTTGGCCTGCGCTTCTACACTTCAGAGCGCACTGGAGAGATCATCTCGCGCCTGACCAATGATGTCAATGGAGTAAGTGATGTACTTAGCAATGTTCTGAGTGGGACCCTTTCTAGCTCCATTGCGATGTTGACAACGCTGATTGTGATGTTAAGTTTACATGTGCCGCTGACGCTCCTTTCCCTCGGCCTGACGCCAATCTTTGTTTATCTTGCTGTGCGCGTGGGTAATGTCTTGCGAGGAGCAAGTAAAGAGAAGCAACAGACATTGGCCGATGTCTTGTCTGTACTTGAGGAAACACTCAATGTCAGTGGGACACTTCTTGTGAAGAGTTTTGGGAGGCAACGTGCCGAGACAGCACGTTTCAGTGCTATAAGTGAACGACTTGTGACCATCCAGGTCCACCAGACGATGGTCGCGCGTTGGTTCCTGTTGAGCTTCCATCTCTTTTTCAACATTGTCCCGGCCCTGGTCTACTATCTTGGAGGATTTCAGGTCATTGGTGGTCAACTCAGCCCTGGTTCACTGATCGCTTTTATCGCTCTCCAAAGCCAGTTCTTTCCTACACTGCGTCAGCTGCTTGGCATTCCTCTCGACATCCAATCAGCGCTCGCCCTCTTCGAGCGCCTTTTTGAATATCTTGATCTTCCAATCGAGATTGCCGACTGTTCCAATGCCACAACACTTGATCATATCGCCGGGCATATTCGTTTCCATCATGTGAGTTTCTGCTATCAACCAGAGCAACCAGCTCTAATTGATATAGACTTTGCGGTTCAGCCCGGACAACTTGTCGCCCTGGTTGGTCCGAGTGGCGCAGGCAAGTCCACGACAGCCTACTTATTGCCCAGATTCTACGATGTAGAGCAAGGCGCGGTAGAGATCGATGGTCATGATGTGCGCTCTGTGACGCAAGAGAGCCTGCTCCAGCATATCGGTATGGTGACACAGGAAACATACTTGCTCAACACGACGATTCGTGAGAATATCGCCTACGGGCGGCCCGACGCTGCTGACGAGGAGGTGATTGCTGCTGCGCAAACCGCTCAGATCCACGAACGCATTCTGCACCTCCCCAACGGCTACGAGACAGTGGTTGGCCCACGTGGCTATGTACTCTCAGGCGGGGAGAAGCAGCGCATAGCCATCGCCCGTGTCTTGCTCAAAAATCCGCGCATCTTGATTCTGGACGAGGCGACCAGTGCCCTCGATACGCGCTCAGAGCGCCTGATTCAAGCAGCTCTAGCGGAACTTCAGATGGGGCGCACGACTCTGGCGATTGCTCACCGTCTCTCGACGATTCTCTCCGCCGACCAGATCTTGGTAATGAACGCTGGACGCATTGTTGAGCGTGGAACGCATGCCCAACTGCTCCAGCAAGGTGGCCTCTATTCCCAATTCTACGATGAGCAGTTGAAATCGCGCTAAGACATGCCAGATGTAACAAGGCTCTTGATCTCTTGCCCACTGGTCACTGTTCCGTTTGTTCACAAATGATCGCTTCTACACAAGCGTTGCCGGCCTTTCCGTTGCCATCGCGGTTCCTGTTCTGGCTTGACGGGGTGCCTCAATTCGTCCATGTCTCGCAGATTGTGTGAAAGCCATTTGTTTCCGTGGCTTGTTGAGAGTAAGGCTGGTAGACAAGAGCAGGATAGTGCTAGAGCGCCGGTCCAGTAATAGCGATGATAGGAGACAAGCCAGCAACTACGATGGTCAAGCTATGGCAAGCCATATCTTCTGCTGAGCAGGTTTGTTCTCCTCGGCTCTATTGTACTGCCGGATCGAAGATTGTCCAACTGATGACCAGCGCCGTGGTTTCCATTGTTCCCTAGAGGACGGGAACCGACGCTGGGACCTGCACGTGTTCGCCGTAACCAACACTTTCCTTTTGATGTTGTCTACACAACGATCTGGTGTGTTTGCTGATTGTCGGGCATCAGTGGCTTCCCTTATACTTTCTACAGTGTAGCATACACTAAACTGTTGATTATGCAACAGTGTCGTGCATTCAATGACATCTGTTGAAAGAAGAAAAAGAGATGAATCTATGACAAACAGGCTTTCCGATTGGGCCAGGGAGTTTCTCCGTGGAGACCGTGTGGCAGTGGTCAGTACGTTAAACAAAGATGGGAGCCCCCACGTTACCACGATCTGGTATTGGCTTTCAAATGATGGGACACTGGTCATAACTACCCCTGGTTCCAGCCAAAAAAGCAAGAATCTGCGTGGTGATCCCCGCATTGCATTGTGTGTTGGAGATATGGGTCGTTCTATCAGCCTCTATGGACGCGTTTCCATCATCGAAGATCAGGCACTTGTCCGGCAGGATCTCGTACGCGTGATAGAACGCTATGTGAAAGATGAAGGCAGACGACCGCAAGTAGTAACGATCTTACTCCAGCGGGCTCCTGTGGCTCTGCATTTCTTCCCAGAAAAAGTTACCGAGTTTTCAGGATGGAACATGACGCACACCTAGGAATCCCGGCGCGGGTCACTCGTGAAGGCGCGGAGCGCGGAGCGAGTGACTGATTTGCGCATATGTATCAACGCGAGGGCAGGCTCAAGTCCGAGGGACGAGGTGATGGGAGCAGAGGGGAGAGGAAGACTGGAAGGCGCAGGGTTTGTGAAATTTTGGTAGAGGTAAACGTTCACATGTCCTGCCCAACATTCCAGCCAGGCGCCCCTCTGAAAGGATCAGGTCATGGCTTGTTCTGTCACTCCTCGCAAGAAGGGGATGAACATTAACCAGGTTAACACACCAAAGATGCTGAGAGTAGCCTGCAGGCCAAAGTACTGGCTGAGCAGGCCGCCAAGCACTGGACCGAGCGCCGAGCAGCCAATGGCGAACGTACGATACCCTGCGGTGACACGGCCCTGCAGCTCCGCAGGCACGCTTCGGCCCTGGAGTGCAGCCACTGCGATGGTCCACATAGGACCAACCAGACCGCCGAAGAACATGCTTGCGCCAATTAACCAGAGATTTGTGGTGAGTCCTGGAGTGGCGAACATCAAGCCATTGCCCAGGATATTGAGACCAATGGCCCAGCGGCGTCCCAGCCAGCGCTGCACAGGGATAGTGAGCGCCGCCCCCAGAACGCTGCCCACGCTGATTACTGCCAGGAGCAGACCGTAGGCAGGAGCAGCCAGATCTAAGGGACCCGGCTTGACTGCATAGAGTGCCATCACAATCAGGTCGCCACTCCAGGCAGCATTAATTACCCCTGCCATGAGGCTAATCGTCAGGATCAGCCGTGTATGCCAGAGGTAGCATAGTCCTTCCAACATCTCTGTGCCAATATGTCGATTGACAGAGCGCACATTGCGTAACGGTCCCCGTAGACAAAGCAGCGCCGCCAGTGCGATACCCGCGCAGATCCCTCCCCCACTCAACGAGAGCGCTACGCCCACGCTCACCAGAAAACCGCCCAGAGGGTCCGCTACCAATCCAAGTACATTTTGCGCGCCCACCAGCAAGGTATTGGCTCGTTCCAGCTTGGTCCGAGGGACAACCATTGGCACTACCGAGGCCAATGCAGGCTCCTCCACTGTCTCTGTCATACCCAGGATCGCGGCCAGCACATAGAGCAGCGGGAGGGAAATGTGCCAGAAGAGCACCGTTAGGAGCACCAGAGCAAAGGTGGAAACACGTATCGCGGTGGAGAGGAGCAAGATACTGCGTCGATCATAACGATCACCCAGAGCTCCAGCGCAGAGACCCAGCAACAACGCAGGCAAAAGTTGGGCGAAACCTACTCCTGAAACCAGCAGGGGCAAGCGAGTCAGCCGAATCGCCAGCAGGGGCAAAACCACCTGCATCGCCGCGTATCCAATATAATTAGCATTCGAAACGACCCAGAGCACCAGAAATTGTGCTCGTTCGTCAGTCAGGCGTTGCGCCTCCTTGCACTCAGGGGTGGCATGTTTGGGGCCAGGCGTTTTGGAGGCACAGTAAATCTCCCCTGGCTCTTCAGGAGCAGGGGGCTGGTGATAAGATCCTTGTGTAGACATCCAGAATATTCTCCGTTCACTACAAACACAGCATGGAGCCCAAAATCTCCTCAGCTGTGTGCTTCTCTCAGACGCATATGTAGTGGCGGCACCTCAAACAAAGAGGTACCGCTGAACGAAGAACAAGATCAAGATTCACCGCATCGCCTGTTGCTATCCTTTTTCTTGAGATGCAGAGAGTGTAGCACGATGCAGGGATGCAGACAAGCCTTTCTACAATGGCAGGCTTTTGATATCCTCCGCGACAAAAGACAGATCATTGTTGAATTGATGATTGCCTTTATTTTGTGTGAGGAATGAGCGTAACAATCATGTAAAACATTTAAGTTCCTTTAGAGGCTTCTCCAGGTTTTTCTTCTGCCCTCTCTTCCGTGGTCCAGGAAGCAGAGCTTAAATAGGGCGCTATCTATATCTATCGCACACACGACACGTTATCTAAGCCTCCAATTGGGCATGAGTGTTGTACAGTAGAGATGTGATGCGATTAACGCAATGAAATCAAGAAAGGACCAATACGTATGAATGAATCTGCGATCAGTCAGTATCTCACCGGGACATTTGAGGGTGTGGATGTGGTGATTGCTTCGGGCGATAGCTTCTTCTTCTACAACCCGGATAGGAACATACCGCCAGATCACCGGTTTCCGTTTGTGACACTTGTGACCAGTGATATCAATGATCCATTCTCTCACCTCAATCGTCCCTCGGTCTTTCGTTTGAACATAGGCATCGGCAAGCAGACGTTTCACTCACTCTTCGGCGATCCTGCAGCGCTCCCTTCCGTCAGCGCGGCTGACAGTGGCGAGATCTCTGGCGACTACGATTTTGCCGCCCTGAATCAGCTGATGCCCCACCCGGTGTATGGCCGAATGTTGTGGGTGTGTATCCTCAACCCTAGCGATGAGATGTTTGAAACGAACGTGCGACCACTGCTTACTGAGGCCTATGAAATGGCGGTGAACAGGCACAAGAGACGAGCCGCTCGCAATTAGGCTCCAACCAGAGAAGATAATGCAGCAGGCGTACCAAGGCGACATTCCCGATGAGCGCACGCGGGAAGGCGATCTCGTTGGCTGACCTGCGACCATTGGGCAATGCTTGCAGGAGATCGAAGAAGCCGGAGTACAGGAGGTTATTCTCTTCTTACGAGATTCTGCCCCTCTCGATTTCGTCCGACACTTTGCTAAAGTCTGTATCAGAAAATAGCACTATAGCTCTTTTCTCACCAGAAGTTGCGAGAAGTATCTCCTTGACGTGACTATTGAGTGGCAACGGTTGTAAACATTCTAGGGAAATGAAGCCTTTGGACCAAATACTCATATGCCCACGATGCCGTTGTCCTCATTTCTAGCGCTGCTTGACGTGCTTAGCAAGTACAGCTATATCTGCTCGGCAATAAATTTAGAGAGGATGAAAGGGATCTTCACTTGACAAAAGCATACCAGGCAAACTATAATTTGACCATGGAGAGTAAAAATAAACCAGATGGTCAGAAAGCACTCTCGTTTATTGAAGCGACGAGACGAGCGCAAATTATTGCTTGCGCGATCGAGACGATTGCGACGCTGGGGTATGCGCAGGCTTCTGTGGTTCAGATTGCGAAAAGAGCCGGGACAAGTAAGGGAGTGGTCTTCTATCATTTTACAGATAAGGAGACCTTAATCGAACAGGTGGTGAACGAAGTATACAGTTCTGGCACGCAGTACATGGAACCACGCATAAAAGCACAGACCACAGCGGTAGAGATGTTGAAGACATATATCCAGACCAACCTGGAGTTTATTGGATCACATCGCATGTATGCACGGGCTATAGCGGAGATTATGGCGAATTATCGTACAGAGGGCGGCAAGTTGCGATATGATGTTGTCGCTGAAGAGCCAGTGCGAGCTATACCGGAGATGATTCTGCGTAAAGGTCAGCGAGATGGACTCTTTAAAGCCTTTGATCCATTTGTGATGGCAGTCACTCTCAGGAGAGCTATTGATGCTGTCCCTGCTATGCTGGAGGCTTATCCAGAACTCGACCTGGATGCCTATACCCAAGAATTGATAACGATCTTCGATCAGGCCACCCGGAAAAACTGAGAAGTATATTACTGGTTTAGATGTGAAAAAAGCGCCGAAACATTTAAAGGACATATTAAGGATGAAAAGAATGTTTCTCCCTCGTTCAAGGAAGCAAAACCGTAATCAAGCGGCCTCACCGCCTATTTCTGAACAGGATTCCACTGTGGCTTTGCAGATCAACGGACTCTATAAGTCGTTTGGCGAGACCGTTGCTGTCAACCATCTGAACCTGAGTGTCCCGGCTGGTTCGTTCTTTGGGCTCGTTGGTCCTAATGGGGCTGGCAAGACGACAACACTCTCAATGGCAGTAGGGCTGCTGCGGCCAGATGCAGGAAGGGTCAGGATCTTTGGGCGCGATTTGTGGAAACAGCCTCTCCAAGCAAAGACACTGCTTGGGGTACTGCCAGATGGGTTGTCGCTGCCTGAGCGGCTCACAGGGCGAGAATTATTGACCTATCTCGGCCTCCTGCGAGGTTTAGATGCCCGTACTGTCCAAAGTCGCGTGGAGGAGTTACTGGATGTACTGGACCTGGCTACTGCTCAACGGACCCTCCTCATCGATTATTCAACTGGAATGCGCAAGAAGATTGGTCTGGCAAGTGCCCTGCTTCATGGCCCTCGCCTCCTTGTGCTCGATGAGCCCTTTGAGGCGGTTGATCCGCTCTCAGCCTCCACGATCAAGACGATCTTGCAGCGTTTCGTAGAGTCTTCAGGCTCGGTTCTCTTCTCAAGCCATGTCATGCCGCTGGTGGAGCAGGTATGCACACATGTCGCGGTGGTTACACGGGGAGAAGTCATAGCGGTGGGCGAGATTGGACAAGTACGGGGAGAAAGCAGCCTTGAGGCAGCATTTCTGCATCTTGTAGGTGGTAAGGCTGGTGGCAAGGAGGGGCTCACGTGGTTGGCATCGTAATCATAAAAATGAAATTGGCTATCCTGTCACATTCGTTTACTGGAAATCGAGCCATTTGGCTGGCTATCAGAGCCCTTTTAGGGCTCATGTTGGCCGGAGCAACAATCTGGCTGGCTGCCTCCTCTATGAATGAGCAGAATCAGGCCGCTGGCCTAGTCTCGCTGGCCTTTTTCTGTTGGATGATTGGTTGGTTGCTGGATGGGCTGTTACGCAGCGGAGACGAAAGCCTCCAGACTCACCACTTTACCCTGCTCCCTCTCTCTTCCTGGCAGGTCACGCTTGGCTTGTTTGGAACTGTCTGCATAGGTGTTGGTCCGGTTGTTACCTTGATAGCCTATACGTTACCACTGATCATCATTGCTACGAAGATAAGCTTGCTGGCGATCATCATCGCGCTTCCCGTCGCTCTCCTCCAATGGATAGGCACACTCTTGCTGGCAAGCATCATCACTGAGGTATTGCATGCTCAAGCAAAATCGCGGCTCGCGACAGAGATAGCCGCGATTTTGCTTGGATTGCTGCTGGCGCTGGCATTCACATGGTGGACTTTGTTTCCCCTCTTCGAGAGCATCAGCCGGATGATCTCCTCTGGTCCTGCACCACTTTTGACGAGGCTCTTTATCCTCCTGCCTTCGGGCTGGGGCCTGGTTGCGGTCAACGCAGCAGGAGCACATACCTGGCCGAGTGCATTGGGGATACTGATAGGCATGACTGTATGGTGTGGACTGCTATTTTTTGTCTGGTCAAGGTTGCTGAGGAGACAAACGAGAGCGCTGCTGGGCACCCGACCGAGTAAGAGTAAGGCAGGCTCGACACGAGAAGGATACCAGTTGCTTGCAACGCCGCTCTTTGCTGTTATAAGCAAGGAACTCATAATGTGGCGACGCGACCCCTGGCGCGCTCGCTTTCTGCGTATGGCTTTCTGGGTCGGCCTCTTTTCTGGGACCATCCCATTGATTGGTGGCTGGACCAGCTTTTTGCCGTGGATGGGCGCTTTCATGATTATCATCATAGCCATCCCGGCAGGCAACATCTACGCTTTCGATGGCAGTGCCCTCTGGCTCAACCTGGGCATTCCAGGGAGCGAACGCATTGATATACGAGGCCGACAACTCGCGTGGCTGCTGCTTGTCGCTCCCGTTACCTTGCTCCTCACACTTACGCTCACCTGGTGGAGTCAGCAGGACTGGGCCTGGCCCTGGGTCCTGGCTATCGTACCGGCACTGCTTGGTGGAACAGCAGGTCTGTTAGCTCTGGTCTCGGTTTTCTTGCTTGTTCCTCTGACTGAGCCATGGAAGAGAAATCAGAGCCCAATAGTCACCGGGCCGGATAATGGACAGATCACATTACAGATGCGCCTCATGCTGCTCCTTGTCATCGGTCTGGGACTGCCACCAGCGGTTATCGTCCTAGCCGGAACTCTGTTACATCTGCCCAACATGCAATGGTTCGGAGTCCTGGTCGGGATTGGGGAAGGGATCCTCTTCCCCTGGTGGTCTGGTCGCCTGGCTATCCAGCGATTGGAAGAGCGCGGATCGGAGCTGTTGAATGTGATGCGACATGGAAAGGCTGTGCAGATGAAGAGGGCAACGCATACACAGCATGAAGAATTGCCAAAAGGAAAAAGTGCGGTGATTGCATTGTTAATCATCTCTGGTATCCTTGCAACCATCCCTCAAGGAATTGTTGCACTGATCTTCAACCTCGCTGGCATACAGAAACGAGTTTGGTTTGCCGCCCTCTACTTGCCACCGCCGTTCCAGCTTCCAGCAAGCCTGATCTTTCTCCTGCTGGGGATAAGTGCGTTGGTCGGAGCTGGTTTGCTGCTAAAGAGTAGTAGAAAAAAACGCTAGCCTATCAAAAAACGGTACATGCTCTTAAGCCTTCTGGGGTCATCACTAATAAGACCTCTGTAGTTGCGTCGGTGAAGGGATGTATTGCTTTATATACTACAGCACAGAAGCAGTCCCTCGAGTACCCAGAGACCGCTACTGATACGCCTGAGCTTGAAGGTGAAAGAGCCAGCTTCTTATCCCGCTCATAGAGCTTCGTTGACAGGTCCCAGAAACGAGCAATAAGGAAATCACTCAAGTTAAAGAGTTGGATTTCTTTATTATAGGTATCAGTGGCCATTCATAGCATCAAGTAGCTCAAAAGGCGGCGCTTAGGCGATCTGAACCTGATGTGAGACCAACTCCTGGAGGAGAACCTGAATAGTACTACTCAAAGCCCCCAAGAAACTGGAGCAGAGTGTGATGCCAAGTTGCAAGCCAATTGGCCGCCAGATAGGGGATGCATCCTGGATGTAAATAGCCTGAATAACACTGTCAACCACCACAGCAGTAAGTGAGAGACTGATAGCCGGAATAATACCTTATAATGTGGCCTGTTCAGGCTGGTTCAACCGGCACCTGGGATGGTACCGTACGCCTGTCGCTTGCGAAGACCTGGCAGGCATCGGGGGCGAACGAAAGCAGAACGGACTGGCCGACCGTGAAACGCTTGGCGAGATAATTGGGGATATCGGCAATGAGTGTAGTATGCTCGTTGCTGTGAACGTGAAAGCGAGTGAATGGACCCAGGAAGGTGCGCAGTTTGATACTACCCATGATACGATTATCCTTTGTGTCTCCCTTACTGTGAGCAGCTTCCTCAGATGTGGCGGCTAGGAGTGAGACCTCCTCCGGGCGCACCATGATCAGAACAGGCGCCCCGTTGTTGAGGTGCGTCAGAGGTGGCGTGAAAATATCGTAGTCGCCTACCTTACATCTGCCCTGCGCCGCGGATGCAACCATGCCATCGAATTGATTGCTTGTGCCAACAAACGTCGCGGTAAAGATGCTCTGCGGATGATTGTAAATTTGCTCGGGCTGATCGATCTGCTCGATTCTGCCCTTTGTCATGATTGCGATGCGGTCGGAGATTGCCAGGGCCTCTTCTTGGTCGTGCGTGACGTAGATTGCGGTCATCATCAATTGCTGCTGAATGCGTCGGATCTCGTTGCGCAGAGAGACACGCACTATGGCGTCGAGCGCCGAGAGCGGCTCATCGAGCAGCAGCACTTTTGGTTCAACGGCCAGGGCACGTGCGATGGCGATACGCTGCTGCTGCCCGCCGGAGAGTTGGTGCGGATAGCGCGAACCCACCTCGCCGAGTCCCACAAGCTCAAGCAGTTCGGCACAGCGTTGTCGGATACGTGTGCCAGGAAGTTTTTTGATCTGCATACCGAAGGCTATGTTCTGGGACGCAGTGAGGTGCGGGAAGAGCGCGTAGGATTGAAAGATCATACCCATCGGGCGCTTGCTGGCCTGGCGGTGGGTGATATCCTCGCCATCGAGCGTAATAGTGCCCATGGTTGGTGTCTCGAAGCCGGCGATCATGCGTAGAACCGTCGTCTTGCCGCAACCGCTGGGACCCAGCAGGGTCAGAAACTCGCCTTGCTTAATCGAAAGGTCGATATGCTCCACGGCTGTGGTGGGGCCAAAGGTTTTTGTGATGTTCGCCAGGTCCAGAAAAGACATAGATAGTTCCCTCATCTCACTATTTTACCGTAACGATTTGCACCTGTTGTTGCCTGCTCGCAGATCTGCTTCTTAGAAAGAGGAGCAAGATGAGCACACACACGAGTGTAAAGAGAAAGCTCAGAATTGAGAGTGCGGCGGCCTTGCGCGCATCGCTTTGCCCTACCTGGCTCAAATAGATGGGAAAAGTATAGATGCCGAAGAGCGAGGAGAGCGTAAACTCGCCCATCGCTGTGGAGAAGGTCAGCAGCGCCGCGCTCACCACGCCAGGGAGAATGTTGGGCAGCACGATAGTCAGAAATGTGCGCCACCAGCCTCCACCGAGGCTGTACGCAGCCTCGGTCAGCACGCGCGTATTGATGGTGCGCAAGCTGCTATCAATTGGACGGTAGGTAGCGGGCAGCGACACAATGACGTAGGCACATATCAGTAACGATGGTGTACCGACAATATTAAATGGCTGACTACTCAACAGCGGCACGAGTCCCAGCGAAAGGACGGCTACGATACTGTTTGAGCCGCCGTAGACTTCATTGAGCCCCACCGCGAGTAGGATGGCGGGAAACGCAAAGGGAACGAGCGAAAGAAAATCCAACAATGGTCGAGCCTGGGGCAAGCGCAACCGCATCCAGTACACTGTAGGCGTCACAAGCACAACCGCAAGGATGGTTGCGGCGAGCGACAGTTCCAGCGAGAGCAGCAGGGTCTGCAAGAAATCCTTATCAGAAAATACCTGCTGATAGCTGCCCAGGTCCAGACCATTGCCGCTTGAGAGAGCGAAGATCAGCGTCGCACCTAAGGGAACCAGCAGGTAAACGACAAAGAGCACGACGAAAAGGGTGTCCTTTTGAAATGCCGGGCGTGCAGTTGTATTCTTCTGTATCTGCATTGTGGCTATCTTTCTTGCCAGCGGCTCACGCGCCGCAGCATGCTGGTATAGAGTGTGACCGCGAAAAGCAGGACGACGAACATCCCCACGGCGAGTGCGTTTGCCAGGCCGGGATCGATAGTGACATTGCCATTAACAGCGAAGGCAATCTGGATCGTCACCAGGTTGATATTTCCTTGCGCCAGGGCGTATGCCGTGGCGAAGGCACCTAGTGAGTTCGCGAAAAGAAGCATGGCCGCCGCGACAAGCGAAGGCAGAATGATAGGAAAGGCCACGCGTCCCCAGTAGGTTGCCCTTGATGCACCCAGGTTTGTCGCGGCCTCAAGCCATTCCGGTTTGAGTGCGTTGAAGGTTGGCATGGTCAGCAGAACCATTAGTGGTAACTGAAAATAAGTATAGGCGAGAACGAGTCCCAGAAAGCTATAGAGGCTAAAGCCTTCGTTATAAATATTTATGTGCAGCAGGCGTTGTATGAGGACGGTGATTAGTCCGGTGACACCGAGTGTTGACACAAAGGCGAACGCGAGCGGGATACCGGCGAAGTTCGCCGCAATACTCGAAAACCCGATCAATAAATTCCTGAGCCAGCTGGTGCGCGTCTTGTAGATGCCATAGGCCGCGAAAAATCCTACCACGGTACCAATGAGGGCCGTAACGAGCGAGAGTATAATGCTATTTTGGAACGCGCGCAGATAGACGGCGCTTGCAAGCAAGGCGCGAAAGTTATTCAAGGTCAATGCGCCGCTATTGCTATCTGTAAAGCTGCCCTGAATGATGATAAAGGCGGGCAGCAGTTCAAACAAGAGACAAAAAAGTAGAAAGGGAAGTAACCCCAACCAGCTTGCGAGCGAGTAGCGCAGGCGAAAGCCGCGTTGCAGCCTAACCTTTTCCCGCGTAGCCGTTGCAGTGGTGCCATTAGCTGTAGGTAATTGCATCTCATTAACTCCTCAGGAAAGGCAAGAGGGAAGGATACCTGCCGCTCCGCGAGGAGTTTCCCGGTCAGTGCGACATGCATCCCTCTGGCAGCGATTACTGGCCGAAGACAGTGGACCAGTTTTGTACCAACGTCGTCGACGCTTTGGAGAGTAGATTCAGATCGGTGACAAACTTGACATGCGCGTACTGCTCAGCCGCTGGCAGCTTGGCCGCAAGTTCCTGTGGCACCTTACCCTCGCTAACCAGTTTCTGATAACGCACTGGATGCGCGTAGCCCCTGAGGTAAGAAAGCTGGCCCTCATCGGAATAGATATGCTCTATCCACAGGCGCGCGGCGTAGGGATCTGGCGCCGTCTTATTAATGAAAGAGATATCAGGACCCGCAATCGAGCCATCCGAAGGAATAATCACTTTCAGATTGGGCTTCCCCTTCAGCTGATCACGGTAGCCCAGTCCCGCGAAATCCCACATAATGCCGATCGCCACCTCACCCTTGGTCATGTTCGCGAGCGTCGAAAAGGCTGGCGTAAAATTCCCCTTCTGCTTCAACTCCTTAAAGAAATCGATGCCAGGCTGAATATCATTCAGGCTGCCGCTCATAGCGAGCGCCGCCGAGTAAACGCCAATGAACGCATCATTGGACTGGCGAGGATCGCCATCGATGCCCACCTGATTTCTGTAATTGCCGGAGAGCAACTCTTTAAACGAGGTTGGAGGATTCTTCACGATATCGGTATTGATCACAAAGGCTTCCGTGCCATAGTACTCGGTACACCAGTAGCCATCAGGATCTTTCAGGTTCGCCGGTACATCGTCCCAGTGTGCATGCTTATAGGCCGCCACCAACCCCTGCTGTTTGGCGCGCGTACCAAATTTAAAGCCCGCATCGCTGATATCTCCGTGTGGGTGCGATTTCGAGCGCGTAAATACCTCAAGCTGTTGGGCCGAAGAGAACAGCGCCTCGGCCTGGTACTCGATGGGCACGTATTTGGCGGCAAAGGTGGCCAGGGTCTCTCTGTAATTTGCCCATTCTGGCGAAATGCCGATACCCTGAAGTTTGCCTTCCTTCTTCGCGTTGCTAATCAATGTCTGCATATCAATTGGGCCAACCTGAGAAATGCTGCCAGTAGAATTCGTCGTGTCCCCACCGCAGCCCTCCAACAATGCTGCGAGCCCCACAGAAGACACACCCAGCGCGCCTGCCTGCTGCAAAAAACGACGACGGCTATGGGGGGAAAAAATACGCTCAAACGACTCCAGATCGCGCATGGATATGGCTACCTCCGAGTTCCTATTGCTAACGGCATACATATAAATCTTATGTATGCATAGGACGCTATTGGCTGGCGCGATGGGTCAAATTTATGAGAAAGAGTGAGAGATGGTATAGCAGGAGGTGAGTATCTCTTAGTGCATGTGGCCAGGAATAGGCGATGATTTGGCGCGCCTGCTCGTCCGTACATTGGAGCAGGCGCGCGTGGCACTTCTGGCGCGTCTGGGTTAGTATGTTGCCATCATTATATTCCTTCCTTCTGTTTAAAGCTAGAAAAAAATAGCACAATGCCTGCCCTTCAGGCACTTCCTTTGGCTTTATCTTTATGCTTGATTTTACCTCTCTGCTCAATCATGTATCAAGAAAGGCCATACCCTAGGTTCGGACACAAGTCCCCGAACCTAGGGTATGGCCTTTCTTATTATTCTTCAGCAATACGATTGCTCACAGACGGGCGACGCGCAAGATCATGCGTCGATGGAAGTGCGCTAGCAGAGGGGGAATCGCCGTCAGGATGTTCTCGGTAAAGAGTTGTTGCCGTCCCAGCACGATGATTAAGAAGCCGATGCACTAGGCAGGGTTCTCCATCAACAGGTCTCAGGGAGCGTTGGGTGGCAGACAGGCGTAAATAAGTCCCTGCGTCACCAGTGAAAAAACGATTGACGACCCGGCCCTCTCGGGACTGGAGGCCGGGTCGTCGGGCGAAGTCCGAAACGCACACGTGTTGCAGAGGCCACGAGGCGTCGGAGGATACTATAAGCTTTGATCTTGGATCTCTCCGATCGCATCGCAGTGGTGATCCTTCAACCTCTGGATGGGATACAGGATTACCACTTCGTTTTGATGATCGGCTCTTATTTGATGCCGCTGGCTTGATGGAGCCGGGTCCAGAAGGCGGGGTCGTTTGGATCATAGGTTTTTTGATGCAGGCTATCATCGGGCCCGACGGCGAGCTCGTCGTTGATCGTTTTACAACTGCCTTCATAGGCACCGGTAGAAAAAATGGGGAGATTCCACTGGGTGAAGTGCAGGTAGTAGTAGGTAGCTGTACCGGCGACTTTGTCTGCTCCAGATGGACAGTCCGATGGCGGATTTGCTGATGGGAGGGTTTTGATCTTGTCATAGAGTGCGGTGACCAGTGTTTTATCCGCGACCTGGATATCTGAACGTTGGTTGTGGTCGTCTAGCTTGATGAGTAAGTGATCAGGTCGGGCTGGAGCGAAGGTGACGCTGGCCAGGAGTGATTGCCATGCTTGAGTAAACTGCTGGTTGATGCTGTAGTTGCCACCACGAGTTATATTTTTTCCTTCGATGGTGATGACATTGAGCCGGGTGGATATGCATGCCATGATGGTCTGCTTGCCTGCCTGGAAGACCAGTTGATATTCTTGTTGGCTGGTCACTGAGCAGTCATTGAATTTGGGTGATACAGGTAGAGCCTGGATAATATTGTAAAACTTCTGCACTGTGGCGGCTGTACTGATCCAGGCGGTTTGTGGCATAAATTGGTGGTTTTGGATCGCCATAGTTTGTGGTTGCGCTGGTGGTGTGGCCGCATGGATGGCCTGATCGAGTTGCTGCCAGAACTGAGCATTGGCTTGTCGTGAATGTGCCTCATTAGCAATGGTGATTGGTCCACAGCCGAAGCGGTTGGCTGTCATAGTCGCCAGGAGGTGCGTGCCCCGTTGAAACGTGAGCTTATAGGCTGGTCCCGCTTCTGCGGTACACGCTTGATTATCTGGCTGTGTCGGCAACGCTTGAATCAAGGTATAGAAATTTTCGACCCGCTTTGGGTCTCTCAAGGTGAGCATTGGCTGGTTTGGGGTAGAACCAGGTCCAAGCATTTTTATCTGCACCTGATCTGGCATTTCCCCGGACCCATTCTGGCCTCCACAACCACTCGCGAGGAGTAGAACACTTGAGAGCAGCAGACCTATGAAAAGACCTCGATAATATGTTTGCACCGTTGAAGTCTCCTTGCCTGTTTGTAAGTTTGATGAAAAATATTCATTACTTCTCTACCAGACGTTAACTATCAACGATTTGTTCCACAATGCAATGTCTCTTAACGGCTTATACTACAACGATTGTTGTTCTTTTTCATGTTGGCGAGCCAGGATTCGTGATGAGACGGTCGTTGTTCTTTTGGGTTTGGCCATCTGAAATTGCTCTATTGTGAGCATTCTCACTGTGTTTGAAGCGAAAGAATACGTCCTATTTACTGGCTTTTTCGATTGATGGTTGAGCAGTACTGTTCAGTAAGCGTTCGACGATGACGACATCGCGCCAGACGCCGTCGAGTTGACCGTGGCGTTCGTAGATGCCAACTTCACGAAATCCCAGCGAGCGAACCAGATGCCGGCTGGCCATATTTTCCACAAAAATCCGTGACAGGACTTTCCAGAAGCCTGCCTGTTCAGCTTCACGTAAGAGTGCTTGCAGGGCCAGTCGACCCACGCCTCGACCACGCCAATCCCGTTCGACATAAATCGAAAACTCCGCGATTCCCTGATAGCATTCCCGATGGCGATAGGAGGAGGTCGAGGCAAAGGCAATGATCTCTTCCTGTTGCTGGACGACCACAATTGGATGGCGGCCATCAAACCACTGCTCGATGGCCTCGGTTGTTCTTAGCTGAGTCTCAAAGGTGCCCACGCGGTCTTCGATGCCCTGGTTATAAATGCTGGCAATAGCGGGAGCGTCCGTAGGGGTGGCTAATCGTACGTACATGCTGCTGATCCTCCTTGTTCTGGTTCCTCGTGTGCTGATGCCTCGCTGTCGAGTGTGAGTAGTGCTTGCTGAAGGAGTTCAAGTGATGAGTGCACTATCTCATGCTGTGAGGCGAGAATATGTTCACCTGTCTGTTTGGTCAGGCCATTGAGCGTGGTGTTGAGGTCGGTGAGGCGCTTTCCTCCTGCTGTGGATAGTGAGAGATAAATGAGTTGCTTGTATTGTAGCTCATTCCACATTGGATGTCCATTCGTTTCGCGCGTCTGCGCTGCCTGAAGGAGGTGCTCCTCTATGTGTGTGCTGTTGCCGTAGCGAAAGTAGAAGATCAGGATGCATTCTCTCGCAATAATAATGTACATATGCCAGATTTATATGATAAAAAATCCTGCTCGTCAAGACCAATTTACAATAATTTGTATGACAAATTATTGTAAATTGGTGCTTATTGTGTGTGAAAAAATACGATAAAAGCGGCTTTTTGGTATAATTACTATAAATACTATTGACTTCTGCGAGGAAGTAATGGTATATCTACTTCAATATATGTTCTACACATTTGAATATGTGAGTGATGCTGCTGCCATCGAAACCTTACTATTTCTGATGGGTACCTCGAGTATGCGTCAGCGATTGGCATCAGACTGTTTAGTATTCTCGTGGCTCAACAGTTTTCGTGCTTTGCTTCAACCGACAATCTACCGAGGCAGTAGCTTGACGAAACATTCGAGCTGCTCTCTTCATAGAATAGGAAATGCATGATGCAAATATCATCTCATCAGCCAGCCAGACTACGGCGAAAAGAGAGTTTTCTGGGTATGCACTTCGATTTTCATGCCAGGCGAGAATCGACGGCGGTGGGCAAAGATGTCACGCCAGAAATGGTTGAATATATTATTGACATGGTCCACCCTGATTACATCCAATGCGACTGTAAAGGACATATGGGGTACTCTAGTTATCCCACCAAGGTTGGGTATCGCGCGCCTGGCATCGCCAGGGACACCCTGACTATCTGGCGCGAGGTCACAGCCAGACGCGGGGTTGCACTCTTTCTGCACTATTCGGGAATCTGGGATGATATGGCTATCAAACACCATCCCGATTGGGCGCGTGTAGATGAGCAAGGTCATGAAGATGTGCATATGGTTTCAGCTTTTGGGCCCTATGTTGATGAGCTGATGATCCCTCAACTGAAAGAGCTCAATGATCGCTATAGCGTAGACGGAGTTTGGGTCGATGGGGATTGCTGGGCTGTTCACCATGATTATCGCGCCGAAGTGATCGCCGCGTTTCAGGATCAGACCGGCATCCAGGAGATTCCCCATGCTCCAACTGATGCCTACTATTATGAGTTCACCCAGTTCTGCCGCGAGGGCTTTCGGACCTATCTGCGCCATTATATCGATACATTGCACCAGCATAATGCTGATTTTCAGATTGCCAGTAACTGGGCCTTCTCATCAAAAATGCCTGAGCCGGTCAGCGCGGATGTTGATTTTCTGTCCGGTGATTTCTGGCTACAAAATAGTGTGAACAGTGCCCGCCTTGAGGCTCGGTGTTTGCGCCATCAGGGCCTGCCCTGGGATCTTATGGCATGGAGCTTTGGTGGTCAGCATGTTCTTGGCGATAACGAAGAAGATTTTTCGACCAAATCAGTCTCACAATTACAGCGCGAGGCAGCCATCGTGCTCGCCCTGAGTGGAGGCTTTCAGCTCTATTTTCAACAGGACCGTAATGGCGCCATCTTTCCCTGGCAAATGCAGGTCGCGCGTGAGGTCGCGCAATTTTGTCGTGCTCGCCAGGATGTCTGCCATCATGCCGAGCCTATTCCACAGATCGCTTTGTACTATGCTGGCTCAACCTTCTATCACCAGGCGACCGCGCTCTTTGAGGCTCACGATGGAGCTCTGCAACCCCTCCAGGGTGTGTTGCAGATCCTCCTCGACAATCAATACTCCACCGATATCTTGATGGAACACCAGCTAAAAGGCCATATGGCGGAGTATCCAATCATCGTTGTTCCAGAATGGAGCCAGTTAGAGCCGGACCAGATTGAAAATTTGCTGGCCTATGCGCACAATGGCGGGAAGCTGTTGCTCATCGGTCCTGCTACGGCATTCCTGTTTGCCACAGCCTTACAGGTCGATTTTCTAGACGTGAGCCATGATCAGCAAGCAATATATCTGGAATACGAGGGCAGCCTGGCTAGAATGAAGACAGCGACCGCTCAGGTACAGCTTCAAGAGCCCGCACAAGCGTTCGGATGCTGGTATGCAAGTAACAATATGACGTTACCCTCCACGACCGCAGCCTCTATTACTGCGTATGGTCGAGGGAAAATCGCGGCAACCTACTTTAACGTTGGTAAGCGCTACCTGGAGGCCACGACGACTGTTGTGCGCGATTTTATCCAGGCATTGGTTCATGAACTCTTCCCGGAGCCCCTTGTCACTGTTACTGGCTCGCACCTTGTCGATGTAGCACTCAACCGTTTCGGGAGCAAACTGGCGATCAATCTCGTCAACACTGCTGGCCCGCACGCGGACATACATGTACATGTTTTCGATGAAATTCCAGCGGTCGGACCCTTGACCATTAGCATCCGTTGTGAAGAGCAACCTTCCAGGATTATGTGCCAGCCAGAAAATTTCGCTCTCCCTTTTACATGGTCAGAGGGTAGGGCCATGGTAACGCTTCCACGCCTGGATATTCATGTCGTTTTAATTGTTGAATGATACCAGCGCGACGTGTGCACTTTTCAAAAGATGACCATTTGAAAGCATGGAGGTCTCATGCCTCATTGCGCATCCCGTAGGGGAGAACGCTCTTGGACGCCTCGCCAGCCATGCGTTGCCCTACACCGTCAGTGTTTTTTGTTGATAACGACGCTCGATGAGTGTCAAAAAGTAGCGAATGCGGGTCGTGAGCTGGGTGGCTGTGTGTTCAAAGGCCTGATAGCGCTCCTCTTCTGCATCTCCTTCCTGGACCGGATCGGGGAAGCTCCAATGGATGAGTTGCGCCTCAGCCGGCCAGGTGGGGCATACCTCACGCACCCGATCACAGACCGTAATCACATAGTCAAAATGCAGATCGCTCAGCTCATCGATATGCTTGGAACGGAGGTGGGCATGATCAATATCCAGGGACGCTAACACCTGTATCGTAGCAGGGTGGACACCAGTGGGCCTGGTGCCTGCACTGGCGACCTCGACTCGTCCATTGCTCATCGGCCGCAAGAGGGCTTCAGCCAGCACGGAACGAGCGCTATTATGGGTACAGAGAAACAGCACGCGCAGTGGTCGTTCTGGGATTGGCCATTGTTGCGGATCCGACGGTACCTCCAGGCTCCCAATCGCTGGATGTAAGACGTTGCCTGCGCTCAGATAGAGCGCACGCAGCGCTTCAAGATTAAGACTATAGTACAGTGACCGCTCATCAGCGCTGCTGCGCCGTTCTGTGATCAGATGGTGCTCTCGCAGTTTCCGCAAATGATACGAGACGACATTCTGAGGTTCATGTAAGACCTGAATGATTTCATGCACGCTTCGATCACTCTGTGCCAGGGCTGTAATAATGTTCCAGCGGAGTTCATGGGCCAGTAATTTCAAGAATTCGGGGACGTGTGTTGTCGAATGGGTTGCATGCATAGTCGTCTTTTTCCCTTCTACTCGCAAGGTGTGAAGATGGAGGACCGCCTAGTTTTTTAGGGACCTGATTGCTTTGATTTCCGGTGTCGCTCGCAACCATTGATAGAGGGTAGCACTCAGGCATGTTCCAATGATGGGGGCAACAATATAAACCCATTGGTCTTGCCAGACTCCCGCAACCAATGCAGGTCCCAGGGAGCGCGCAGGATTCATCGATGCGCCGCTAATCGGGCCCCCCCACATGGCATCCAGGGCGACCGCAGCGCCGATTGCCAGCGCTGCGAGTTGTCCGACGGCTCTGGTATCAGTTGCCACAGAGATAATAACCAGCATTAAGACCGCTGAAAGCAACACTTCCAGTCCAAACGATTGCCAGACTCCTCCTGATGGTATGGTGGCTCCAAGTGCTGCAATAGGGCCAAAGAGCCCATAAAGCATCCCTGCCCCGAGCACGGCACCCAGAACCTGTGCCAAAATATAGAAGGGGACCTGCCTCCAGGGAAAATGGCGTGTGAGCGCAAAGGCAATAGTGACGGCTGGATTGAAATGCGCACCCGAGAGATGACCCGTGGCAGCGATCATGACCATAATAATCAAGCCGAAGGTGAGCGCGACACCCACATGGGTTAACGAATGCGTCAATGTATCAACCATGATGGCACCACAGCCAGCAGTAACAAGGGCAAATGTGCCCACGCATTCGGCGACTGCTTTCCGTGGTAAGGATGTTTGGAGCATCAGGTCACCTCTACGCTGGTAGGATCTTTCACCCAGGCGCGAAATTGGCGCTCGATGGCATCACGAACCTGCCGGAAAGCGGCGAGACGTTCTTCCTCTGTACCTTGAATTGCCGCAGGATCGGGGAAACTCCAATGGATGCGTGTCGCTTTTCCAGGAAATACAGGGCATTGCTCGGCCGCATGATCACAAACGGTGATCACGTAATCAAAAGGTTGATCAAGAAACTCGTTGAGATGTTTGGAGCGGTGATGGCTAATATCAATCTTGCGCTCAGTCATCGCTTGGATCGCCAGGGGATTGACCTGAGAAGGCGTGATGCCTGCACTCTCAACATCCAACTGCTCACCAGCCAGATGGCGGAGCCAGCCTTCAGCCATTTGTGAACGTGAGGAATTCCCTGTACACAGAATAAGGACCCGTTGTTTCATCGTGTTGTTCCTGTACATATCAGTATGCTAGTAACACAAAGTGGATATCATTGAACGTGTATGTAGGAAGCCGCATGGAACTGCTTCGCTACAAATTACATCAAAATATATTGATGCAAAATATTTTGATGTAATTAAAATACCAGAAAAAAGACGTCACTGCAAGGTGTAAGATCCCCCTTAGCAGGTTGGTTTATACTTTGAGTTGGAGTACATGGAGCCGCATACCATCTCGCGTGTGTTTAGAAGCTCTGCAGGATATGTAGGACACGAGGATAGTGGAGAGCTTACCGAGCAGGTGCGATGACGTTCCCTACAGCCTGATTACGTAGCAGCGTCTGGGTGGGAAGGCGCGGTTTGGTGAAATGGAAGTGTGTGGGAGCTCGAATCCTATGGGGCGGCCAATATCCTTCAGGAGATTCTGACGGTCAAGTCGGACGACGTGGTGGGTCGTGTCAAAACCTACGAGGTCATCGTAAAGGGCGAGCATAGCACGGAGCCGGGCGTGCCAGCGTCCTTCAAAGTGCTCGTCAAAGAATTTCAGAGCCTGGGCATTAATGTCGAGGTACTCAACGAAGACGAGCAGAAGATCCCATTCGTCGAAGACACCTTGAACGATGTCACGCCCGATCTCGGAATTAATCTATCTGGCTTCGAGGGTGACTAATGATGGAATAACTCCACAATAAAACTGGTGAAGCAATACAACACTCCTGGTGTCTGGTGAGCTTGCTTTCCAGGGCGATAGATACGATTTTGGTGAAGTTCTTGTGCGGCCCTACCTTCCAGGTGGGTTGTCGCCAGTTCAAGTCTTGTCCCCCGTTACCGTAGAATAAACGTTTCCTTCAGGCCTGATCTGAAGCCACTTTATAAGATGTGTGTGACGGGATCCTGAGAGGAAGGTTTGTTGCGCATATCCCTCTGAAACGGGTCCCTGTTTCGGGGGGATATGCAACAATCTGCTACAAGCAGGCATCAGATTACGGCTTGTCGGGTGCTTGCATATACCACTCAGTGAATGAGCGACATTGCCCCTCATCGGTGAAGTGGAGCACCCACAGATTGTGATATGCCCGCTTGAGCGTTTCCTGAGTCTGATCCGTATAATAGGAGGACAATCCAACAGCAATCGCCATGTTGTCCTTGATCAGCAAGGGTCGATACTCACCATGGTATGTCCCTGCTGCGTCACGGTTCTCTAGCCAGGCCGCAACGATTTGGGAGCGACCACGAGCTACATCCTCCCCCTCATCCCAGGGATGCCAACGATACTCAGCGTCGTCGGTAAACAGTGCAGCGATCTCGTCTGGATCATAGGTTGTCCAGGCACGGGTGTATGTGTTAAGCCAGCGTTGTACCATTTCAGCATTCATCTTCATGGTCCTTTCTCCTTCCTCATGAAAGGTCTTGATCGTCTTTTTCATATAGTTCATCGCCTATGTTCCTCATGCATCAATAGCAGCGCATCTCGTTCCCTATTCTACAATGTCCAAAAGCCTGCTGCCTTTTGACCCATCACGAAAGTAGACCCGGGCCTTTGGATCAGAAGGCCCATATCTTCTCATGACTGGAAATAGATGAAGTGGGCTTGATGCCTCGTAGAACGTCAGCCTTATAGGAAAATACGTGTCGCGTAGGCATTCCTATGCCTCGATCGGGAGTGTCTCCGTCCGGGCAGTTGGGAGTGTCTCCTCTGATCTCTCCTTGCTTGCGAGTGTGGGTAGGGTGCGGAGTGTACGTATACGTGGACCTACTACCCAGGCCACAGAGAAAAGTAAACCAACAGCCTGACACACGAGCGTCCAGCGCAACCCTATCAAGCCCTGCAAACCACCTGCGATAGCGCTACCAATGGGCACGGCCCCTAATATCAGCCAGAAAGTACTGGCGTTGACACGCCCCAGGAAGGCATCATCAGTGATCGACTGCCGTAGACTTGGATAGTAGATGTTCGTGCTTGCTAGCCCCATGCCATTCACCAGGAAGACTCCCACCAGACACGCAACCTTGAATACAAATGGGCCGCCGAGAAAGGGGATGAAAAGCAGAACAATTCCTTCCAGAAACGTCATCAGGATCAGAGCAGGCCCTAGTCCTATCTTCTTCGCCAGAGGATCAGCGATCAGCGCCCCGAAGAGTGCTCCAATACTGCCCATCGCCAGAATGATTCCGAGCAGGGCAGGCGAGATTTGTAAGTCGCGGGTGGCATAGACAACAAAGAGTGTCTCAAAGCCGACACCGAAGAAGTTATATGTCATGGACGCCAGGATCAGCACACGTAATATGGGATTGCGAAACACGATCATCAATCCCGCGACTATCTGACGCCAGACTGGTTCAGAGGTGGATGCTGGCTCTGGTGCGGGCTCGCGCTTCCGAATGAAGAGCAGACCAAGCGCGGACACCACGAACGATCCAGCATCTATCAAAAGCGCGAAGGGCGCAGTTACCAGTTGCACGAGGAGTCCACCGGTTCCTGGACCACCAATCTGCGCGATAGCGGCGCTCACCTGCAATTTACTATTGCCCTCCAGTAAGTGCTCGCGCCCGATCAAGGTTAAGAGATAGGGCTTGTAGGCGGTATTAAAGAAGACCGCGAACATACCGATCAAAAAGGCAATGATATACACATATTCAATCCGTAGCAGATGAAAAAAGGCTAGTCCAGGGAGCAAGATCAGGAGCGCGGCCTGCCCCAGGTTGGCAACAATGAGCAGGGGGCGACGGCGATGATTGTCCGTCCACCAACCTGCGAATATTGTGAAAATGAGGTATGGTGCCCAGATCGCAGTACTGACCAGTGCGACCTGCCCTGCAGTCGCATGTAAGGTGATGATTGCTACCAGTGGCAAGGCGAGGGTCGTCACCTGGGAGCCGAAGAGCGAAATTGATTCACCCGTCCAAAGTTTTAAGAAGTCAGGGTGTTGCCAGAGGGCGCCAAATCGTAATCGCATATGCCGTATTCCTTTACATATTCGGTATCACCTGTTTTCTTGTAACCAGCGAAGTCCCAGAACAGAGATCCATCCAACCACCACAGCGAGCAAAACATTGTGCGTCTTCACCGCGACAAGGCGTGTCACCAGAGCCGCACCCATCCCATGTCCACGAATAAAGCGCAAAACCACCAGAGAGGACATCCACGCCGGAACTATCATCACACCATCACCGAGCAGGAAGGCCGTATCCCATACCTTTCCAATTGCCCATGCGTAATGGTATAATGATGAATGATACCATTACATACAGTATACTAGCAAGTAGTGTTATAAATTAGGTCAGGAACCCCACGCATAAATGCGGGGGCTTGCTCCGGTAAGCCCAGACCTGACCAGTCTCAGTTTTGAAACAGAAACTCCGTTCGGAGTGAAATAGGTACGTCGGGGTGCTTTCCAGCCCCGACCTCTACGGCCACTGATTAAACAGGAGTACAGGGTGAATCCAGTGTCATTGGCGTTAAACCACGCACGAACATTGACGAGGAACACATTACCTACGAAAGTAGAGGCTCTTTATGAGCAAGGTTTTTGTTGTTGATACGAACTCCCAACCACTTGATCCCGTCCATCCTGCAAGAGCACGCATCCTTCTCCATGGGGGAAAAGCGTCAGTCTTTCGTATGTATCCGTTTACGATTATCTTGAAGACCGAAGTTCTTGAACCAGAAGTACAACCGTTGCGCATCAAACTGGATCCCGGTAGTCGAACCACAGGCATTGCTCTTGTCAATGATACTTCAGGAGAGGTGGTCTTCGCTGCTGAACTTGATCACCGTGGACAGACGGTAAAAGCATCTCTCGATGATCGCCGTGCCGTTCGCAGATCAAGGCGGCAACGAAAAACGCGGTATCGCAAAGCTCGATGGCAGAACCGAACACGCGCTAAGGGATGGTTCCCACCGTCACTTGAGAGTCGCCTTGCGAATGTGCTTACGTGGGTCAACCGTCTCTCACGGTATGCGCCTATCTCAGCGATCAGTATGGAGTTGGTACGATTTGACATGCAACTGATGGAGAATCCCGAAGTGTCAGGGGTGGAGTATCAGCAAGGCTCCCTGGCTGGCTACGAGATCAGAGAATACGTGCTCGAAAAGTGGCAACGGGCCTGTGCCTATTGCGAAGCAAAAGATGTTCCCTTACAAATAGAGCACATCCATCCACGAGCAAAAGGAGGAACCAATCGCGTGAGCAACCTGTGTCTGGCTTGTGAGAAGTGCAACACAGCGAAAGGAACGCAGGATATTGCGGTTTTCCTCAAGAAGAAACCAGAGGTGTTGAAAAAGATCCAGGCCCAGGCAAAAAAGCCGCTCAAGGATGCGGCGGCGGTAAACAGTACACGATGGAAACTCTTTGAACGACTCAAGGCGACAGGATTGCCAGTAGAATGCGGTTCTGGCGGTCTGACCAAGTACAACCGAACGACGCGCAACCTCCCAAAGACGCACTGGCTTGATGCAGCAAACGTCGGAACGAGTGCCCCTGTAGTTTTGATAACCAAGGGTATCAAACCATTGAAGATCAAAGCGACAGGGCATGGTAGGCGAAAAATGTGTGTGACGGACGCTTACGGGTTTCCAAAGCACCATAAAGAGCGCAAGTCATCATACATGGGGTACAGGACAGGCGATATGGTCAAGGCGATTACCCCGAAGGGCACCTATTGGGGGCGAATTGCCATCCGCCATCGTCCATCGTTTCGTCTGGGTAAAACCGACGTTCACCCCAAATATATGCGCCGTTTGCATCGGGCAGACGGCTATGAGTATACATATGAGACGAAAGGAGTGCGTGATGCTCCTCCCCATGGGTGAACCGAGGGGTCCCCGCATCACGCGAATTTAAAGATGGAGAAATGGTGAGAGTGTGATGGATATGTCCTGGCAAGTACTTATTAACACCGATTGGCACGACTATCGTGGCATAGCCAAAGACGAGGATCGACTGCTCAAACTGCTCAAGCCGGGCTGGGAGTCGCTACTACAAGACTGGTGGAATATTGAGGGGCTAGAGCAGCCTAAGCCGGAGGTTATTGGCGCATTACAACAGTTGCGTACGCTTCTGCAGCGAATCACGGGGGATATGATACGAGGGCGCGAGATCGCGAAGCACGACCTTGACGAGCTTAATAGCTACCTGAAACATGCCCCCTCGTATCTCCTCCTCACGCACGAAGAAGATTTTACGCTCCAACGTGTTCCCTGCTCCTCTGACTGGACGTGGCTTTTAGGACAGATCGCGGCCTCCTTTGCCACCCTACTGGCGAAGCATGATCTTACACGTGTCAAGCAATGTAGTAACCCCAATTGCCGCTGGATCTATTACGATGAAAGTAACAGTAAGCGTCGCAGCTGGTGTGACGACGACTGCGCCAATATGATGCGTGTGCGGCGCTTTCGTGAACGCCATCGCCTTGCCTAGAGCATCGTACTTCTTTCTTCGGAGCAAACAGATACAGGCCCTTTTTGTTCAGCTCAGGGAAGCATCAGACGGCGTTGATCTCCCAACGCTTCGATGTTTGATAGGTCTTCCCCCAGCCTCTGTGTGCCGCTCATTACGGTACTTACAACCGCAAGGCTCTGTCATTTCCTATCGCCATCCTCAGCAGAAAAGGCGGTATCTCTTGCACCCGGCATGCTCTGTTTCCAGTGATGGAAACAGAGGAGCTTTCGGAGATGAAAAACATATTTTTGCCCCGCGTATCGCAGCAGAACACAACACTATTATTCCCCCTTTATCCTGCCATGCAATACCTGTTGATTTGGTACGAATGACCTTTGCTTGCGTCTGTGGCAGAATCCCAATCCCCTTTAAGCCCTTTGCAGAAACTCAGCCGGAGCTCCTCTTGTTGTTGGGAAGGTATAAACCGCTAAGAGATTCGTTTTCTGTCGCCAGAAGTCCTCACAATGGAGAAGGCAGAGGAACGCTTGATACTGAACCTGAGTAAGATCGGTCGAGATCACTTGCAATTTTTGTATGCCTGGCAATCAATAAGAATTCTTTTCCTGGGTACTTTACATATTTTACCTCAGCAGAGGATGTGTGCCATCTTTTTTGGATAGGTAACAATTTTGTACAAAGTCGAGCTAAGCAAGAGTATGAATTGAAAAGGCAATAACTACAGTCGCTTCATGATGAAGCCAATTTTTGTATGAAAGAGTAGTGTGTTGAACGTTAGATCTATTAGAACCAACAAGATACTAAGCACTGGACAAAAAAAGAGTCATGTCAATTTTTAGACGACATAGGAATTGGAAGAGGGTATCATGGCGAATCAACAACATGTCGATTTTGTCTTCAATAAAGAACAGTGGATGCAATGGAGACAAACTTATCCCGATGTCATACCAGACTTAAGTGCTACCGATTTTTACGATATAGAAATACCGATACATGATTTACACGGAGTCAATTTGTCGTGGATATACTGGAAGAAACTCAACTTAGGGAAAACCAATTTCCGTAGAGCATTGCTCCCATATGCTACGTTTGTCTCCTGTTCATTGTTTCAAGCATCTTTCGAAGGGGCGGATATGCATCATGTTGATTTCATTAGTCAAGCGTGTGATGGTATAGATTTGTCTCATGCTAATGCACAGGAGGGACTGTTCTCATACACTATTCTAACTCATGCGCAATGTGTTGGCACCAATTTCTTTCGTGCGAATTTTCGATCTGTTCATGCCATTGAGAGCAATTTTAGCTATGCGAATTTGAGGGAAGCTGAAGCAAGTCGTGGTAATTTTTTGCATGCGAATGTGTATGGAGCTGATTTGAGTGGGATCGATTTACGCTATGCGGATGTTCGAGGAATGAACGTATTAGAAACCATGAGTGGGAAAGATCTGACAGGGATGAAATTGCGCGGGGCGATATTTGGTAATGCATATACATCTATTACTACAGATTTACGCGGGGCGAATTTGCGTTCTGTAGACTTACAGGATGCTGATATGACGGGTGTGGATTTGCGTGGTGCTGATTTGACCGGGGCAAACATGAGGGGAGTGAGATTTTACCGTACCCTGATTACTGATACACTTTTAGAGAATACGCTCTTTGATCAGCATGGCGTGGTTTTTCATGATAGTATGATAAGTTCACATGAAGGCACTCATGTACGAGACGATACTGCTCCTGTTATTGACACGCACCGAGCTCATTTTGATGGTGCTTCTTTAGACGGTGCGAAACTAAGGGGATCTGACCTCCATGATTGTAGTTTAAGCAACGTCAACCTGAGCAATGCGGATCTCAGTGTATCTCAGTTAAGTGGAGCTGACTTTAGTCATGCAAATCTCAGTGGAACTGATTTGAGGGGTTCTAATCTTGATGGGGCCATATTGAATGGGGCCAACCTGAGCAATGCTGTGCTAAAGGGGGCCTTCTTGGTAGGTGCTTGTTTAAATAATGCGAGCTTAAGAAGAGCTGACTTGAGAGGAGCTGATTTGGCCGGGGCTGATGTGATAGGATCTGACCTCAGCGGAGCAAATCTGAGTGAAGCTGATCTTTCGAATGCTGATCTCAGTCAAACTGATCTGAGTGAAGCGGATTTGGACGGAACCATTCTTTATGGCGTGAGGAATCTCGATAGCGCTCTTGGCGTAACGCAAGCACAATTGGCGCGAGCAAAAGGCATGAACAAGTAACTTTGTGTATATGGAGTAGCGCTACGTAAGTTTACATAGCGCTAAGATCCACGCGTACACACGCAGAGCACCCGATCTGACACCATTACTGCAGACACTTGCTTCCGACTCATTTATGTTGGATGCGGCGTGCGCTGGGCTGCGCTGATATTCGCTTGTCCGCCGGAACCTTGTGCAAAGTGGACAGTATGTACAGGTGGAACCATTCCTCAAAACTTGACCACTCCTGGCCTTATTTACCACATGTGAAAGAACGAAACGGTTGGTAAATTCGGCCAATCCTCGACCCAATTAAACCGAATGATCGACAATTTGGCTCAATGACGGGAATCGCGCTATGCTTAGTATGGGTAAACTGAATATAAGCGAACTCGAAAAAGCCTACAAAGGCGAATAAGAATTTAACGAGATAAATAAAGCGCACCAGAACTTCCTGGTTTCGGAAGTGGATGGTGCTCGATGTAGTGCACATCTATCGACCAGTACTCGTGGTTGCTGTTGGTACAGCCATGGCACCAACTCCATGGCTGTACCAACAGTACACCAGCCGGACTTATCTTGCGGCTTGTTCTGTTGCCTGATGTTGGCGTACCTCTGCGATAAAATCAGGCCACCACTCTTTTTGCTCAGAGTGTCCAGTGAGTTCGTCCTGGGAGGTATACCAGCGCTTCACTAGTTTTTCGTAGGCAGCAAGCAACGCGCTTCTGTTCTCAAAGTGAGGAAGTAGCCATTTGCGACCAATCTGAGCGTGCAGGACTTCATCTGCCCAATCATAATCCTGGAAGCGCGTCGATAGTACATCGTTGGCCGCGGCAGCGATCTCCCATTCCCAGCGTTTCCCAGTCTCACGCGTCATCAAACTTTGTTCAATGCCCCAGAGAATAATATGTGCCTCAAGCGGTTCATAATCTCGATTGAGCGAGTACGAGGATTTGATATTAACGGGATACCGATAAAAAGGCACGCCCTTTGCATAGAGTCCGACCGATCCCATCATGGCGTGTCGTGCTTCGTCCCAGAGTTGTCGGCTCATATCATGATAATAGTTCCAGTCCTGACCACGAGTTCTGGCAATAATTGGCCCCATCCATTCAGGAACATCTATTTCGCGTAAGCGTTTGTAGAGCAGCGCACAGACGCGCTCATCGGGAAGCCTGGTCTCATCTTGATAATAGGCATCGATGTCGGCCGAGCGATTGAAGGGATCGACGAAACGTTGATCTCGTTGTGGAGTCCAATCCGCCTGGTAGGGTGATCCATCAGAGCGTGGAGTCGGTGGCAGACTTGCAGGAACAGGCTGATCCCCGCCAATACCACCGGCGGCGGCCAGGTACCAGGAAAGATGTTCTTGCCAGACATTCGCTATCTTAATAGCGTCTGGCGTTTGTGTCAACGCCGCGATAGCCTGCCGGCCCCAGGCTACCATCTCCTCTTCTTCACCAAGGATGATACGTAGTTGACGGAGGGTAGGATGATCGATGAGTGGATTTGCGCGCTCAATGTGCTGCTTGAGGGCCGCGATCATTGCTGGCTTCACCACCGCATACACCCCAACCAGAAGCTCAAGCGTCGAATGTGAGCGTATCAGTTCCGCAAAGAAGGTTTGCAGCCTCTCATCAGGGACTTTATCCAGATAATGAGGTGGTTCACGCATCTCCATGACACGTTTGCGCAGCCAGGCACTGTGCTCAGCCTCTAGCCAGAGGTGCAGGCTAAATCCACACTTGACCTCCCATTCAGGGGTATGGGCTATGTGCGTGGCAAAGAACTCATTCAGACTCGTCTTGACATAGTTATAACGCTTGAGAAGCGCAACTGTCTCATCAACCGAGTAGCCAGGGCAACAAGCCTCATCGTAGGTACATAATCCAGCCAGGGGAGGAATACCAGGCGTGTCCAGATGGGATAACATCGTGTTTGATCTCCTTATCATCGTGCATGAAGCAGCGGTAACGATTCATTTGCTTCCAAATATACCGTGAAAAGGAGGTCAATGTATTGTCCGGGTATGAGGGAATTTTGTCAAAAACGACGATCTTCTCACCAGAAACGACGCTTCATAAGTGTGTGGCGGGGTCATCTTCGCTGTGTTTTTCACTGGCGGGTGTGCGTTGGCTACCAGGTGTGTGCCCCGTTACCTTCTTAAAGGCTTTCGCAAAGTGATGCACAGAGGCAAAACCACAATAAGAGGCAATCTGTTGTAATGAGAGCTGGGTGTGGAGGAGGAGATCCTGAGCATGCAGAACACGCAGGCGCAACAAGTAGCGATGGGGTGACATGCCAAAGCGAGCATGAAAGAGTGCGGAAAAGTGCGATGGGGAGAGATGGGCATGCCGAGCCATGTCGGAGACGGATACTGGCTCGTTGAGATGAAATGAGAGATAGGATGTGATCCAATTGAGTGATTGTAGCTCCTGAAAAGAGGTTTCCCTGGGCCAGGGCTGATCTTTGAGTAATGCAATAATCAGGGTTGTGGCGGCCTGTTGGGCTTCCAACTGGCTGATGAAATCTCGTTGCTGCCACAGGCCAACCATGCGTAAAAATGTATCTCGAAACGTTGTTGGCTGAGCAGGCTGAATTTTCACGGGCAGTGAGATCCCACGATAATCATTCAGGCGCGGCTGTAACAGGTGGAGATAAGGCTTGAGATCAACCTGGCCGGGTCGCGTTGGGAAGCTTTTCTCGCGCTCGGGATGGTAAAAGATGTCCATATGGGCAAAAGGCGTAATGGTATCGGTCATGCCTTCCAGGACCACGCAATCATTGGGTTGAATCAGGCAGAAATCGCCCGGCTCAAACCCGTACGTGATGCCATTGACCTGTATGGTACAGCGCCCTGCTTGAATATAGATCCATAAATAATCCAGCAAGCGCCTGGCTGGTATCCGCCATGGTCGACGCACAGCAAAATCACTTTCTCGAATGTAGGGCAAAATGGGTGTGTCAAAGAGTGAGCCCAGCTGGCCTTTCTGGTTATCTGACATAAATGTTATCCTTTCGCAGATACATAAAAGCAATAGTCCAGTGTACACTACTCATGATGTTTGACGCCAGAACACAATCACAGATAGGTAGTATATCCCTTGACAATCATTCCATCTTCCAGTTATACTTGCGTAAGCAACAATATTTTACGCAACATTTTTTTGAGCAACAAATTATGGCAAAAGAGCAGTGGTAGTTGTGCTACGGTGAAGGAGACAGACATGGTGCGGTCGTGGGTGAGAGGGGGGAGCCATGTCGCAGAGAGGCGACGTAGTGTAACACTGGAGGGACGGATTATGGATGCACACTGGGATCTGCAATTATTTCAGAATATCACTGTGCAGCTACTGGAAGGCAACCGACTGGTGTTGGACCCATTTCAATTGAGTTCATTGCAATATACAACGTTGTTGTTGCTTGACATGGATGAAGGATGGCGTCTGACTGACCTGAGCGAGCGGCTTCTGTGCGAGCGCAGTACCGTGACACGCATCATAGATGCCCTGGAGACACGGCAACTTGTGCGCCGTGTCCCGGATCCGGAGGATCGGCGTTCACAACGGGTAACCATCACCGACGCCGGAGCCACTATGCGTGAACAGGCGCATGCGGCCCTTGAGGCTTCACTTATACAGCGCTTTGGTTGCCTGAATGAGGATGAACGGCATCAACTCAGGCGTTTGCATGAAAAGCTGACCAATGGATTGAAGGTTGAAGGGGAAAAAACGGCAGAAACGTTTTAGTACTGGATAGCTGGAAGGGACCAGGTCTACCGCTATGCCTCTCTTCCAGACTATTTCTGCTGCTGCCAAGGCCAGCGTGCAGGCGTTTCACACGAAGGCGCATGATTTTATACCAGGAAGAGGGAGGCTTATGCCAGAGATAACGGACTTAAATAATGACATGCAGACAAGCGCAATACTGGACGAGCAGACAAGTGCTCCAGGAGATCTGCCGCTACCAGCAATTCAAGCGCGGCTGAAGCTGCAACGCGGACAATTTCGCCACGATAATATACTGGTTCCGGTCATTCCAGTGCCTGGTCAGTCGATTGAGATCTGGGCCACCACTGGCATGGATGCTACGCTTGCATGCGCGACCCTTTTTTATACAACTGATGGTCGCCAACCGGACACGTCAGCCATGACAGTTGCCATGGAAAGAGTACACACTGATTGGGATGTTCAGGCTGGGTATCTGGCACGTTGGCGTGCTATTATCCCCGGACAACCAGCGCACACACTGGTACGCTATCGTATCGGGGGATGGTCCTCATCCATGCCAGACGCGAGATCACAGACACCCGATGTCTGGGCACAGGATGGGCAGGGATTCTGGTTCCGTTATACGGGCGACCATGCCATCACTACCTTTGGCTTTACTGTCGATGAGCCAGCTCCGCTTTTTCCTACCTGGGCGCAGGAAGCGGTTGTGTACCAGATCTTCCTTGATCGCTATCGCACCAGCGCGCCAGGTGGCTTTACTCGCGATGCTTCGCAGCGTGCTTTTCACGGTGGAACATTACAGGGAGTGCGCGAGGCGTTGCCGTATCTCTCCGAACTTGGGGTCACCTGTCTATGGCTCTCGCCCATTCATCCTGCCGATACCTATGATCGCTATGGCGCGACCGATTTCTATGCCATTGATCCACGTCTGGGGACCAGTGACGATCTCAAGGCGTTGACGGAGCAGGCGCACGCCTTGGGTATGCGCGTCTTGCTTGATTTTGTCCCCAGCCATCTGTCCATGAACCATGCCGCTTTTCGCGCGGCGCAACAGGATCAGAATGCGCCCTCATTTGACTGGTTTACCTTTTATGAATGGCCGCATCGTTATCGCAACTTCCTGGAAGTGGTACCGGCCCTGGCCTCATTCAATACGGCCAGTCAGGCGGCACGCGACTACATTATTAATGCGGCATTGCTATGGATGCACGATTATGGTATTGACGGCTTTCGCCTTGATCATGCCATCGGACAAAGTATGGATTTCTGGGCAGCATTTAGGAAAGCCACCCGAGAGGTTGCCCCGGATGTTATCTCGATCGGTGAAGTCACCGATACACCGGACTCGATCGCGCGTTATGCTGGCAAACTGGATGGGATCCTGGACTTTCCTCTGGCGACCGCGTTGCGCCATACCTTTGCGCTCGGCGACTGGACGGTCCAGACATTTGAGCATTTCCTGCAAGCCTACGAGCAATTTCTTTCTCACGGCCCTGGCCGGGTCAGCTTCCTTGATAACCATGATATGAACCGCTTCCTGTTTCTGGCACGTAACGACCGTTCGCGTCTGAAAATGGCGGCCTTATGCCAGTTTACCCTGGAGGCCATCCCGGTGGTGTACTACGGGACAGAGATTGGCATGTCGCAAGCCGCTGATATCGACAACATGACAGATGGTGGAGATGCACAGGCCCGCGCCGATATGATCTGGGATCAAGAGCGCTGGGACCACGATCTGCTCGCATTTTATCGCGCGTTAATCTGGGCACGCAGCGACTATCCCGTGTTGCGTCAGGGGAAGCGGCAGATGGTGCATCTGGATGCTGCCCGGAACACTTACGCCTATGTGCGAACCCATACCACGGGACCAGAGTGGATGAAGGGTGATGTCTTTGCCATCTTTAATGTAAGTAAACAGCAGCAGGGTATACCATTGGCCGGAGCATCCACTTCCATGTCTTACCTTCCCTTGATTACCAGCGGCGAGCAACCACAGGTGCAGGTGACCGCCGATGGAATTCAGGTTGTGTTGGGTGCAATGAGTGGTGCCCTTCTCGTCGCACAATGAGTGGTCTGAACCAGTATGGTTCGGCACCAGAGGGTGTGCAGTATTTATCGTAGGAGTGATGGATTGTTAGCAGCGGAAGAAGGAGCGCCCGAGGATCTCTCCATCCTTTTGCGCTTATCCGCTTATTGAATCAGTGAGGATTGCTAATGAACACATTATTTACGCGTATGCGCCGAAGCACTTCAGTCGTTTTTATGATCATGGTTTTGTTTCTCACAGCCTGTGGAGGTGGTGGAAGTGGCACTAGCACCACCTCCTCAAACGTCAACTACCAGGGTACCATTACGCTCTGGCACAGCTGGCAAGGAAGTTATGTCCAGGCAAAACAGGCGATCGCTGATGCTTACATGAAAAAGCATCCTGGCGTAAAGGTTGTGTTGGTGCACCAGGATGACGTCGTCTCCAAGTCCACTACCGCCATTCGTAGCGGCAACGGTCCTGATATTATCGCGTATACCGATGATAACCTGGGCAAGATTGCGTTGAGCAATACCGTGCAGCCGATAGATACATATATCAGTACGGATTTTGTTAAATCTACCTACACGTCCGCTGCCGCCCAGGGGGTCATTTTTAATAATCATGTCTACGGTGTACCCGAGGCGGTAGAGACGATAACCCTCATGTATAATAAAGACCTGATATCCGAGGGTCAGTTGCCCAAAACCACGAACGAGTTGCTCGCGTTTGAGCAAAGTTATCGCAAGGCGCATCCCCAATCCTATGGAGTCGTCTGGAATACCCAGGACCCTTATAGTAACGCTCCCTGGTTTTACGGTTACGGAGCACAATATATCACTCCTGATGGAAAAGCGCACCTGGATACCCCACAAGCGATACAGGCTCTGACCTATCTCTCATCATTGCGCCCCTACCTTCCCAGGCAGCAAGATGTAAATGTCTCCTCATCGCTCTTCACAGAAGGGAAGGCCGCCGCGATCATCGATGGTCCCTGGTCGTATGCGACCTATACACAAAAAGCAAAACTACACGTTGGCTTTGCTCTGCTTCCTACCGTTTCATCGACCAACGCTCCTGCGAAGCCTTTTGTCGGTGTCAAGTCACTCTGGCTGGCCAAAAACGCCAAAAATCCAGCCCTGGCTGCTGACTTTATGAAATTCTACACGAACGCAGCCAATCAGACGGCGATGGCACAGGCTGATGGTGAGGTACCTGCCAATGCTGCTGCCGCCGATGATCCAGCGATCACCAAACTACCGGCGATCGTGGGCTACTCGGCTCAGGCCAGGCAAGGCGTGACCCTGCCAAACACTCCTTACATGTCCGCAATATGGGCTCCGATGCAGGATGCGCTCACAGTGGTGTGGAATGGAAGTCAGCAACCGACCCCGGCCTTGCATGATGCGCAATTAGCGGCCGAGAAAGGCATTCAACAGATCAACCCTTAGTTGCTGACGCACAGGCCATCTCTTCTGCCAGACAGCAGAGATGGCCACCTGTATCACCGCACCTCTATGCTGTGCTGCCGCCCGGACGACGTATTGTCCATAGAAAGGTGGCTCCACTGGAAAGGACAAGCATATGATCACGGTAAAGCGAAGCATCTTGATGGTCTTTTTGTTTCCCATGTTCCTGACCATCGCTGTCATTTCGTTGTGGCCGATTCTGTACACGATCTATCTCTCGACCACTAATTACACCCAGTTTAACGCGGATACCTACCATTTTATCGGATTAGGCAATTATGCCCAACTGATCTTCTCACCTACTAGTGATCTGCCCGGCGTGATTGCGCAGACGTTGCTGTATGTGCTTGTCTGCCTGGCGATTTACCTCGCGTTGGGGGTGCTTACGGCGCTGGCGCTCAACAACACACGGGTGAAAGCGTTAGGATTCTGGCGCATGCTCCTCCTGCTACCATGGGCTGCTCCATCGGGTGTCACCGCCTTGATCTGGAAATTTCTCTTTAACTATGACTTTGGCCCTATCAACCAGATTGGACGTGTGTTCTTTGGTCAGCAATTTGGCATTCCCTGGACTGTCAGTCCCTGGTGGGCGTTTATTGCCGTTGTGATCGTCAACGTCTGGCTGACCTATCCCTTTTTCACGGTTGTCACACTAGGTGCGTTGCAAAGTATTCCGCTAGAATTGCACGAGGCCGCGCGTATAGATGGAGCGAACGCCTGGCACCGTTTCACTGGGATTGTGCTACCCCTGTTGCGACCAGCACTATTGCCAGTCACCATCCTGAGCGCAATCTCCACCTTTCAGATGTTTAACACCGTCTATCTCATTACGCAGGGCGGGCCAATTACCAGTCCCAACAAGCCAGGCTTTACTGAATTTGTCATGATCTACATGTACAAACGCATTCTGGGAAGCGATGTCGCTAATCCACACTTTGGCTTTATCGCGGCCTTCGCGATTACCCTGTTTATTATTCTGGCCCTGTTTACCTTTCTGGCAACAGGTGTAGCAACGGATCGTGGAAAGGAGGCACTCAGATGAAAGAGCACGCGAAAGCGGCCATCATAGGCCCTTCAACTGATCAAACAGCACAAGCGGGAGTACAGAGGGCGCAGCCGTTAGCTGGTCGTAGCGCAAAGAAAACGCAGTCTGGCTCAAACATCCTGCTGATCCTGACCTATCTCTTCTTGATTGCGATGGGAATCTTTGCCGTATTTCCCCTGTATTATACTGTGCAGGCCTCGCTGGCCGGAGGGCAAAATCTCTACACAACGGACTTGCACCTGTTGCCGGCGCAGCCAACGCTGGATAATTATGGCTACGTCTTTACGCAACTGCCCATTTTCAACTGGATTGGCAACACTGTTCTGGTTGCGGGTTTAACGACAATACTTGGTGTGATATTTTCGACCTCTGGAGCCTATGCGATTTCGCGTTTCCGTTTTACCGGTCGTCAGCTATCGCTACGCGGATTGTTGGCCTTGCAAGCTTTCCCTGGATTGCTGGCGCTGCCCGCTTACTATATACTGTTGAATGCGCTTGGACTAGTCGATAACCTGTTGGGACTGGTCCTTATCTATGCGGCAGGTTCACTGGTCTTTTGTTGCTGGAATACCAAGACCTACTTTGATACCCTGCCGATTGAGCTTGAGTGGGCTGCCATGCTGGATGGAGCCAACCATTTCCAGGCATTCTGGAGCATCATTTTGCCGCTGGCGCTACCCGCACTGGTGGTATCCGCGCTTTTCTCCTTCCTGGGCGGTTGGAGTGAGTTCGCGTTGGCCAACCTGGTGCTCAACTCCAACGGAACCGGGAGCAATCTGACCTTTATTCTGGGTCTCTACAGCTTGCAAAGCAACTTCAACACGCCATGGGGAATTTTTGCTGCAGCCTCGGTGGTTATCTCGGTGCCGTTGATGATACTCTTCTTATATGCCCAGCGTTTCTTCCGATCAGGTTTGACCCTGGGAAGTCTCTCGAATTAAACAGGAGCAAGTAAAGCAGCTATGGAAACTATGGTCAAGCGTCGTACTCCCTTTATTGATGGCGGGCATGCCACCTTTATCTGGCGCGGAGAGCACGCTCCTGAACTTATTGGCGATTTTACCAATTGGGAGACACAGAGCCGCTCGATTGTGTTGCAGCAGATGGAGCCAGGAGTGTGGGGCACAACGCTCTCCTTACCCCGCGATGCCTATATCGAATATTGTTTTGTGCTCAATGGTCAACAGGTGGCCGATCCGCTGAATCCACGCGTGCTAAAGAGTGGCATCAGTTCTCAGAATAATTATTTCTGGATGCCTGATGGCAGCGATACCTCCCTTATGCAAACGCATGAGGGACGGCCGCGGGGCCGAATGAGCGAGCACATGGTATCTGGAGAACGTCTGACCAGTACTCCAGAGCGGCAGGTCTGTCTGTATCAGCCGGCGGTTGATGAACTCTGTCCGCTGGTGGTGGTGCTAGATGGTCATGACTATCTATACCAGGCCCACCTTGCCACCATGGTTGATAACCTGATTGCTGAACAGCGCATTCGACCCATTGCGCTGGCCTTTGTCTCGAATGGGGGAAGCGCGCGTACTGTCGAATATGCCTGTAGTGATGCCACACTCGCATTTTTGCTTGATCGCGTTCTGCCCCTGGCGCAGGACCAGTTGCATGTGCTCGATATCCAGGCTTCCCCGGGGACTTATGGTATTCTGGGAGCCTCAATGGGTGGTCTGATGGGATTGTATGCGGGTCTACGGATGCCCCACATCTTTGGGCGCGTGCTCTGTGAATCTGGAGCATTTGGCGGGCACCAGCCTGCCTATCGTCTCTATTATCGCTCTGTCATCGAAGATCTGCTCGCCTTGCACCCGGCGCCCGACCTCAAGCTCTGGATGGATGTTGGACGCTATGAATGGTTTTTGGAGCCCAATCGCCAGATGTATGCCCGCCTACGCGAACAGGGTTATGATGTCACGTATAAAGAACACAATAGTGGGCATAATTATCCATCGTGGCGCAACATTGTGTGGGAAGGACTGGAGCATCTCTTTGGTCGCTCCACGTAGCGAACAGTTTTGGAGAGCGGATACATGCTCAATAAGTGAAACGTTTGAGAGGAACAAAATGCAAGAATTAGATAGAGGGGGATTGAGGATCGCCCTTGGACAGATGTCTATTGTTATGGGAAACAAGCAAGAGAACATCCAGACGATGGTTCGTATGATTGTTGCCGCAAGTGAGCAGAGGTGTGACCTCATCGTCTTACCCGAATGCTCGCTCACCGGTTGGCTCGCCGAGGCTGCCAGGTGTGAGGCTGAACCGATTCCAGGTCCCTTTACCGAGTACCTGAGTGCTCTGGCTATGCGGTATCGCCTCGCGATAGTCGTAGGAATGGAAGAGCAGGAGGGCGAGACAATCTATAACACTGCCCTGTTCATTGATCGACACGGTCATATTGTGGCGAAACATCGCAAGATCAACGAACTGGACATTGGACTTCAACTGTATAGCAGAGGGAATTCATTGCAGGTCGTTGATTTTGAAGGAAGGAAAGTGGCACTTGATATCTGTGCAGATAGCTGGACGCCACATCTGACTGAAAGTCTCTCTTTGATGGGTGCACAGATCATTTTTTCACCCTGTGCCTGGGCGTGCGAACCCGGGCAAGAGCAGCAGAATATTGCCTGGATCGGTCAGCAATATCAAGCCCGTACAGAGGGCAAACCTTTATGGATTGTTGCTACCAATAGTGTTGGCATGGTCACTGAGGGCGTCTGGCAGGGACGCATCTTGCAGGGAGAGAGCCTGATCGTTGGGCCCGGTGGAAAAGAGTTGCTGCATGGACCGGTCAATACGCCTGCTCTCCTGCACTATACTTTTTCTTGATTTTGAGGTAGAGCAGTCGTCAAACTCGCCCAAAGGCAGGCTATCGTACCAATTCCAGGCATGCGCTCTAAGACATCCTGCATGGGATGAGGATGGCTTTCCCAGGAGAACACTCGCTTCATTATATCAATGGCGACGAGCGCTGTTCTCGCTGGAGCTAGTCGAGGTTGTTGCTTGATGATGATAGGAGAAGTCCCTATTTTTTTAATGATTTTATATTCAGGTTGTTCGGGAGCGCTATGGTGCATGAATGAGTGGAAATGTTGTGTACAGCTTCGGTGGAAGTGATATGGGCCAGCAACTTCGCTGGCATCTCCTATTCCTCAGCCAGGGGTTTTGCGGCGCATTCGTTGATAAAGCGATACCAGACCAAAGGGCTTCTGCTTGCTCTATGATAAGCAAGCAAGAGCCCTGTGTATGCTGCTCTTATGCCAAAGGCGAAATCAACGTTCTATCATTCCAGAGAGACATCATCAAGGATGGCCCAGCCATCGACCGGATGTGCGTAATACCAGACGGTAATCTTTTGCCCTGCATTGACAGAAAAGGTGGTCGTATATTTCTGATAGCCAGTACTACTGGGAAGAATATCGATATTTCTTACCTGTTGACCATCAACATCGGCCCCAAATTGCACATTCTGTGAACTGACGTTCGCATATCCTGTCAGTGTATAGGTTCGCGTTTCCGGCGCGGTGATGGTCTGGGTAAGAGAGACATCCTGTATAGCTGAAGGATAGAGATAGGCGTCATAGCTACCCGAATGAGGAGACGTCGCCTCTACACCTGCATTCCCTGTTTTATTCCATGGACCCAGGTTCCCGCTCTCAAAGCCTGCGTTGTTGAGCAGATTGGTTTCAGGAGTAGGGGTTGGCGTTGGTGTGGCAGTGCTCCCGTCCCCCTTGGGAAGAACAATCATCGTCATGGAATTGGCCGGAAACGTAGCTGTCAGAGAATTGTTACTGACGGCCAGATCGGGCTGCCGCACGATTGCGTTGAGATTCGCACCGCTATAGGTATACATCTGAGCACTGGAACCCGCAGCAAAATTGTTGATCGCGAGATTGCTGGTGAGATCATTGCCTGTTTTGTTTATCACCACCATCGTTGTGGCATTATCGCTACTACGCTGTGCTCCATAGATTGATAACTTGCCCTGATCGGTACTACTTGCCTGGAACGACGTGTCGCCGAAACGTCCACCATTCCCATCATAGTTAAGGAACAGGCGATAGGTATAGGCAGTTGGGTCCGTTGCCGTGGGAGTATTCCACAGGTTCGCTGAGTCAAGCCCCTCACGCCCAAAGATGCCCAGCACGTCTGCCTGTGTTAACGCTCCATTGAGCGTTTTGTGCGCCCCAAAGTCATATTCAGAGATGCTCAATTTGGTGCCTGGATAATACTGGTTGATCCAATTCTTCAACGCCTGAATCTGACCCACTTTCTGTGGGGGTGAGAGGTACTGTCCAAGTGAGTTCGGACCATTATAGGTCGGATCCCAGAGCGCGCGCGTCGAGTCGAGACGAGCAGCATTGGTCGTGGCATTATCGTCGTTGCTGGATTGATCACCGTAATAATGAACAT
Organism: Dictyobacter alpinus; assembly: GCF_003967575.1. Taxonomy (NCBI): domain Bacteria; kingdom Bacillati; phylum Chloroflexota; class Ktedonobacteria; order Ktedonobacterales; family Dictyobacteraceae; genus Dictyobacter; species Dictyobacter alpinus. Next base: position 551,835 of record NZ_BIFT01000002.1, on the reverse strand, counting down.
CCAGGTAGTCTAGCAGACGCGTGCCGTGTTGTTGCTCGTAGTTCTTCATCTGCTGAAGATAGTAGGGGATCCAGGGCATGCCGTTGTGGGAGGTGATGCCATCGCCTGGCTTATCTTGTAAATCCAGATGGACATACGCATACGAATAGCCATCTGAAGGTCCCATCGTTTGTGCAGTGGGATCAGTCGCCTTGATCATTTGCGCATACTTGATGGTATCGTTGGTGAGCTCATCGTATCCCGTTGGCTCAGGATGAATGTCCGTATGAACGATTCTCCAGTTGCCCGGTTCATTATCCAGCTCATACGTGATACCACTGGTGGCTGAATTCCCATGTGTCTGGACGAGATGCTGAATCCATGCCTGCATCCAGGTTGGGTCAACCTGAAGATAGTTCCTCGATAGATCCGTATCAGGGATCTGGTTGCCCTGGCTATCTTTGCCGTTGCCGCACTGGTCCCCATTGGCTAAGGTGACATAGGGCCAGACGACTTGTTGTCCAGGGTAAGCGGAGGTCGGATAACTACAATTCCATTGTGAACTCTTGTTGACATAGCCAATAATGGGAACCGTCACCAGACTATGCCCCCCCACTGCCAGCTGATCATTTACCAACTGGTCTACGCTTGCACCAGCAACAGGATTCGCCGTATTATTGCCTCCAATATAGTAGAAGTCGTTGCCATAGTTTGTTGAATCCTGGAGCCAGTTGTAATTGGTACCGCCATCGCCACCCTCACGTTGCATGGGAAGCTTAATATCTTTCTGCAGCGTGCTATCAGGGCCTTCCATACCATAAATGTCACTGCTAATACTGTGGCGTCCTGCCGCGACGTCAATAACGAGGCCTGGACCACCGGTTGCCGCATGAGCATGCATTGACCAGTAGACACTGGTAAGAGCCGTTGTAAGGCACATCACAGTGACAACAGCGATCAATGAAACTCGTCTTATAGGATTTCCTTGCATATTCATGCCTCCTAAATACATCATAGCCATTGAATGTAGAACAACGTTGTCTTATCCTCTTCTCCTTACAAGAACAGATCTTTGTTCCCGCCAAAGAAAAGAAAAATCATCACTCATTCAAAAAAAATCGGCAGGTATATATTAACATAATGCTAGCAAAAATGCTTGCTTCCCAACAGCAGTCATGACTATTGGACAAACGAAATGTGCAAATATGCCAATATGAGTTCAGGGAGGCAGAGAAGTAACAAAAAAAGAGGATTTTTATATGTTAATATACACAACTTCCTGGCGTGTCTTCGATCGCACGGTGCTGGAGCGTGGGATGGCGCGAGAGGAAGTGAGAAAGGATAGCCTTATCGCTTTCGTCGCTGATTTACTCAGCCGCACCTGCCGCTCACCAGTGAAGAGGACGAACTGGGGGCGGAAATCGAAATGTAGCTGTCGGTGAACCAGGTTGACAAAAAGTAGGGCTTGACTTTGCCGTTATATTTTGCCCGCGAGATTTCTCCTTGTTTATTTCCCACTGCGGTATGCTGCTCTTCTTGAATCACCGCTTGATAGGCAATCCAGAAATCGGTAAAACAGCAGCTTGCTCGGTATGTTGCTGGAATGGCCTCCCACAATCGGCGGCAGGTCGTTTGGCTGCGATCTCCAATGGCGTAGGCGACGACGTTCGCAACCAGACATGACCGACATCAACAGGGCCGACTTCCTAAAGAGCGACCCGTCCGGTTTTCCATGTGATGTTCTGTTCTTTTGCGGAGAACATCATCGATGCATCAGTGTAGATAGACATCGTGAGCTGATCATTTTCCGCATGCCAAAGGAGATCGGGCATTATTGTTTCTCTTTCTCACATCCACGATGTTCGAGCTATGCGTGGATTTTTTTCAATATCTTTGCCATTGCCCTACCGTCATAGCAGCGAGCACAGGTTTCTTGCAGTGGTGTATGATCAGTAGCGATGTGTATGTAACCACTCTTTGACTACATTGCATCAGCATAGCCTGAAGCTCCAGGCTGTTCGGAGTGGAGTTTCTGACTATGGCGTTGGTTTTTCCAATAGATGGTGACTGGAACTTGATATCGTATCTGTTGAGATTGAACGTGTTGATTCACGTTCGACGAGTGAAACCCCAATAATGGTGTGGCGTGAGGGCATATCTGGATTGGTGATGCGCTCAACCAGTTGCCACAAGCCCTGTGCCCCCATCCATTCTTTTTCGACTTTAATGGTTGTCAATGGTGGTGTGGTATAGCGTGCAAGTTGAATATCGTCAAAGCCGATGATTGAGCAGTCCTGCGGCACACTGAGGCCGCGGGCGGTGATGGCATTCATGGCACCAATTGCCATTTCATCATTGCAGCAAAAAACGGCGGTTGGTGGTTGGGGGAGATCCAGCAGGGCGAGCATCTCGCTATAGCCAGTATTGACCGTCATATCGCCGTGGCGTACATAGCTACTCTGATAAGGAAGTCCAGCTTCGGCCAGGGCACGTCGGTAGCCGGCAAAGCGTTCACGCACATGGAAGAGATATTCGGGGCCAGTCAGGATTGCCGGGGCTGGCTGGCGGTGGCCATGGTCGATCAAATGCTGAGTGGCCAGATACCCACCGCGTTCATCTTCGCAGACCACACTATCAGGACGTAAGCTGTCGACATGATGGTGAATCATTACAAAGGGTTGTTGTTGCCGTCTGAGAAGCAAGTAGAAATCGTCGGCAAAATAGCCGACCAGGAGCAGTCCCTGTACCTGCTCACGTTGTACCATCACTGGAAGTGCCTCAAAGGTCGTAGCATCTTCATCTACGCGACCATACATTAGACTAATATTATGCTCCTCGCAGGCACCCTGGACACCATGAATGACATAGGAATAGAAAGGATGCGTCAGGAGTGGTAGCGGCTTGCGTAAGACGACGCCGAGCGTTGTTACTGCTGAGCGATGAATAATTTCTTGACGTGGACGCGGTTGATACTTCAATTCTGTCGCAGCTGCTAACACTGCGTTGCGGGTCTCCTCTGAAATCGCGACTCCTGGTTTATCCGCAAAAACGTTTGAAGCGGTACTCAATGAGACCCCTGCCCGTTGCGCGACCTGACGCAAGCCAACGCGTCGTGTTGAGCCATCCTCTTTTTTACTCATGCGTGTTTCTACTTTGTTTAATAAAAAATTTATGAAATCGATTGTAGCTACTATCATAATCGGAAGTCTTTGCGCTGTCAAGAGGCATAATTGCTCCAAATACCACTTGACATGCGCTTATATCTTGACTATACTTTGAAAAAATATATAAATGTTTTATAAAACGTTTTAATAAACACTCCGTCAATAGACCCAGAAAACCATCCCTGGCATACCGAACTGGTAACGCACAAACCGTTTCCTGACCCGTTTCATCTTCCCGGCTTGTGGAGGCGCATGATCACACTCTCTTGAACATGTCCTCCCCATGTCTTTCTATACATTTTCATTTGACTGCATTGGTGATTAAAGGAGAAAACCATGTCCGAGGAAACTATTTTAGAGCAGAGAGTGCCATCGGCGGCACTCTCATCCCCGGCACCTACCCTTACACGGAGACAAATGTTACGCAACATGGCAGCAACCGGTGCGACAATTGGAGGTCTCGCGTTAACCGGAGGAAGCATTCTGACCGCCTGTGGAGGCACAACTGAGAGCACGTCAACCTCACCCGTGACCCTGTTGACCGGCGATTGGCCATTCAAGCCGATTCCTTCCATGGCAAAGAAAGGTGAGACGGATCCTGTTAATAAAGCAGAAGTCGCGGTTTTGCAGAACTGGTTGAATAAAAATAAAAATGTGACGCTAAAGTATACCGCGATTGACCTGTCAACTTCTCAAAAATTGATTGCAGCGGTCGCTGCCCGTACGGCTCCCGATTGGTATGGGGGGTTGGGAACTGGCTCGACCCCCTCGCAAAATCATTTTGCCGGTACGCTTGGTCTGGCCGCTGATACCACGAAGATCTTACAAAAGTACAAAGTAGACACATTACTGGCCGATTATGCCAAGCCGCTCTGGCAGGCCCAGTCGAACGTTGATGGCAAGTATTATGGCTTACCTTCTGATGTGGTAAGCGCAGGCTCAGGACTCTTTTACCGCCGTGATCTGGCCAAACAAAAAGGCCTTGCTGATCCAAAATTGGGCTGGAGCTGGGAAGATTTTAGGACCTTTGCCAAGGCCATGGCGAGCCCCGGTAAACCTGCCATGGGTGCGCCTAAATACATGCTTGGTTATTTAACCAACTCGAATCTCTTGGATACGACGGAACATGGTGGCGTGTTAGGCAATATTCCTGTGCCGAGTGCCGGCTGGCATCAGCAAGTGAAACTGGATCCCTGGGTTAATGCCTGGAAAGATCGTGTCTCACTCTACCGTACGATGGTCTTTGATGATAAATTAATTCGTCAGAATGCGACCGCGTATACCTGGGAGGGAGATGCCGTGGCGCAGATGGCCAATGGCAGTTTTCCAATGGCCCCGGGCTTTTCCCTGCTGCTCGCAATTTCTGGGTACGCACCGGTAACCATTCCAGATATGCCCAAGAAATATGGCAAACCCCTGGATGAGTTAATTGGGTATGTTCCCTATCCTAATGGTTCAAATGGAGCCTTTAGCTCATCCACTTCTCCATCGTATGGCCAGGTCATGCTCAATCCCCATCTGAAGAACGATGCATTGGATAAAGCTTCCGATCTCTGGTTCTATATGTTCTTTGGTGATGGCTATATAGATTCCAGAGCTATGCGCTATGATCTGACTAAAGATCCACATTCTGCCTATGATTACATCGCACCAGGCAATCGTTACCAGAAGAATCCCAAGGTGCCAGCTGACGTGACGGTGGAAAAGGTCTTTGGGGCTAAAATCGTGGCAGATTATATGGCGCTGATCAATATTCCGCTGATACCATCGGATAGCCTTTTCTATAAACCTGATAAACAGGTCGCGCCAAGTGCGGATTCACATGATGATATGTTGCAGCAGTTGAGTTCAACCCGTCAGGACATTGAACCAATTCTCAAGAAATTCCAGGATACGTATAATCAGCAGGCGCGTTCGCTCTCTTCCAGTTTGTCCGCAGCAGAATTTAAAGACGGCTCGAACAAATACTATACCGCTTTAAATAGCTTCTTTCAAAAGAATATGCCGAACTTCTACTCAGGTGACTGGGGTGCCTTCTACAACAATGAGGTACTTCCTGCCCTTAAATAACAATGTTGTTATCCTGCACAAGGATGGATGGTGGGGCCAGCGCTTCCACCATCCCATCGCTGCCTATTGTGCTTACACGACGTATAGAGGAAGCTTGCTATGTCTAGATCATCGACTGAGATCAAAGCGGTAGATGCGGATGCATCGGCTGCAACTCCTGCACCAAAATTGCGGCGACGTAGCCGGATTGAAGCCTGGCTTTTTATCATTGTTGCCCTCATTTTTCAATTAGCCTGGGGCTGGTATCCACTGGTGGCAGGCATTATCATTAGTTTTACTGATGGACAGGTAATTCAGCCCAGTGAGTATGTTGGGTTTGCGAATTATGTGCATATCCTGAGCGATCCATTGGTTGGCAGTGCTTTCTCCATCACGATTATCTACTCTGTCTTGACGATTGGGTTGACCTTCTTTTTGCCAATCGTTGCCTCTCTTTTCCTGTTAGAGATGCCCAGGAAAGTCACCTATTGGATGATGTTTCTCTGGTTTTTACCGCTAAGTGGCATTACGAGCATTATGTTGTTGCGCTATTTCTATGATCGCGATTATGGACTCTTCCAATTTGTGGCGACGAATATCTTACACCTCTCGCCACAATTATTTCTGGACGATCCGCAGCTTGTGTTGTTCTGGCTGGCCGTGCCGGGCGCGCTCTTCTTTGCTCCTGGCTTGTTATATCTGGCCTCGCTCCAAAGTATTCCTACCTCGTACTATGAAGCAGCCGAGGTTGAAGGGGCCAGTTTCTGGCGCAAAATCTGGACGATCTCTTTGCCGCGTATTCGACCGGTGATCGCGTTGATCCTGTTACTCAGCATTATTACTTCATTGCAGACCTTTGATGGCCCCAAAATTTTGACTGAGGGTGGACCATCTGGAAGCAGCCGAACGGTGATGATCTATGTGTACGATATGATCAGCAGTATCCGCTATGGTGATGCATCGGCACTGGCCTGCGTGCTGTTTGTGGTTACCCTGGTCGCCACAATTATTTCGCGCATGGTGATTAAAGAAGATCCAGACGCTTAGAGATGCGTGATGGTAATGAAGACATGGCTTAAGAGAATGGAGTAATGATATGGCTCTTTTTCCAGTGGTTGGACGCAAACAACCACATGTACGTTTCTCCTGGTGGCTGGTAGTGGCTTTCCTGGTGGTTGGTATTCTCCTACACCTGATTCCTTTTTACTTTATGTTAATTACCTCCTTTAAGTCAGGTTCAGAAACCTTACAGACCCCACCGACATTATGGCCGGTCAATTTCACCCTGAATGCCTGGAAACTGGCTATCACCATTGTTAATGGAGAGCAACTGAGTAGTGGTGGGCAGAATAGCGCGAACTTCTTTACCTACTTTGGCAATTCGCTCCTGATGACTGGTGGAACCCTGCTGATCTCCACCCCGGTTACCGCGCTAGCGGCCTATGCGAATAGTAAATTACAGCGCGGGCCTCTGGCACGCTGGACCTTTCTGTTCTTTATTGGCACGATGTTGTTGCCCGCAGTCGTCATGCTTGTTCCAAGCTATCTGTTGATCCAGCATTTTCCGTTCCCCTTTTCCTATGTGCCTGAACTGCCCTCCGGTGATCCTTATCCATCCCTGCAACTGGGTGATACGCTCTGGGCCGTGATTGTCCCTGCCATATTCAATGCCTATGGCTTTCTCTACTTTAAAGCCTTTTTTGATACGATCCCCAACTCGATTTTGCAGGCTGCTCGGGTCGATGGTGGGTCAGAGTTCAATATCTTCCGGCGGATTGTGTTGCCGATGAGTGTTCCGGTCTTTGCGGTCGTCATGTCAATGCAATTTTCAAGTGTCTGGGATGGTTTCCTCTGGCCTTCGCTGGTGATCTCCAGTCCACAAAACTTACCTATCTCGGTGGCGGTCTATAAGTTAGTGAACGCTTTTACTTCCACCGGTGCGACCAATGCAGAGCAGGCGATGAATAACTCGACGAGTGCCGCTCATCTGGCGCAGCAGGGTCTGACCTGGAACGGCATTATGGTGTTGAGTATCCTTCAATCGCTGCCAATCTTTCTGATCTTCCTGGTCAGTTTTCGCTACTTGCTGCAAGGCATTCGTATTCGGGGCCTGAAATAGGTGGCTCAACTGGAGAGGAAGAGATATGGTTAAGGTGAAACTCGACGCCGTGGTCAAGCAGTATGATGCTATGGATGAGGTCACGCTGGTAGGCTACAAACATGGTCCTGCTCTGGACCATGTTGATCTGGAGATTCACAGTGGAGAGACCCTGAGTGTCGTTGGTCCGTCAGGATGTGGCAAAAGTACGTTGCTCAAAGTGGTGGCGGGATTAGAATATGCGGATGCGGGCCATGTTTTCTACGATACGTATGATATGACCCAGATCAAACCACAGGATCGTGGGGTGGGGATGATTTTTCAGGATTATGCGCTCTATCCAACAATGAAAGGGAAAGGCAATCTTGCCTATTACTTTGAGCAGCATTCCCATTCTGAAGAGGAGATGGAGGCGCGGGTACAGCAGGTAGCCGATCGCCTGGGTGTTGATTTTAATCTGTTACTGGGGCGTATGCCTGATACCCTTTCGGGAGGTGAGAAGCAGCGTGTGGCGATCGCGCGCTGTATTGTGCGCGATCCCGTGGTTTTCTTGATGGATGAGCCCATTGTGAACCTTGATGCCAAGCGGCGTGAGAAGACGCGTATCGAGATCAAAAAATTGTTGCGCCAATTCGCGATTACGGCGCTGTACGTGACTCACGATCAGCAAGAGGCGATCTTTATGGGGGACCGTATTGCGGTCATGCGTAGTGGCCATATTGAGCAGGTTGGGACCTTTGATGAACTGTATTACACCCCCCAGAATCTGTTTGTCGCCACCTTTATTGGCACACCTCCTATTGCCGTGATACCAGTCGTTCTCTCCAGTGCCGAGATTCGCATCGTGGAAACTGCCTGGCCACTACCGCTGGAACTGGCTGAACATAGTCAGCAAGGTGCCGCCAGCCTTGGGGTGCGGCCCTCTGATTGGCAGATGGATCAAGCCGACGGTATCGAGTTAGCGATTCGTCATATCGAGCGTATCCCAACTGAGCAGGCGACATTTATACATGGTGTGTTGCCAGGAGACATTCACCTTACCGTCATTGCCCCGCTGGATTTTCCTACCCGGCAAGCGGTGAAGATTACGCCAAACTGGGAGCACGTCTCACTTTTCGAGGCGCAGGGAGAGGCCGTCCTGCATACGCCGGGTATCCCTGATCTGTTCGATTGACCGATAGGTTGCAGAATAAATAGTAGGCATGTAAGCACAAAGGAGTGGAGTCGATGAGCGCAATTGCTGCCCAACATCTTGTGAAGCGTTTCAAAGAAAAAGTTGCTGTTGACGACATCAGTTTTGAGGTCCCGGAAGGGCATATGCTGGTTCTGGTCGGTCCATCTGGCTGTGGTAAGACCACCACGTTACGTATGCTGGCTGGGCTGGAACCAGTCTCCAGTGGTGCCATTCGTTTTGGGGAGCGGGACATGACTGAGATTCGTCCACGTGATCGCAATCTTGCCATGGTCTTCCAGGACTATGCTATTTTTCCGCATATGACGGTGTACGAGAATATCGCGTATGGGTTACGCTCTCGCCATGCGCCGGGTGCGCTGATCAAACAACGCGTTCCGGACGCCGCTCGCCTCTTTCATATTGACCCGTTCCTGAAAAGGAAACCGCGTCAGTTGAGTGGCGGTGAGCGTCAGCGGGTCGCCCTGGCACGCGCGTTGGTACGTGATGCAACCCTCTATCTTTACGATGAGCCGCTCGCTAATCTGGATGCTCAGTTGCGCCTGGAAGCGCGCGAAGATATCTTGCTCTTGCATCGGCAAAAAGGCATGCCGAGCATTTATGTGACCCATGACCAATCAGAAGCGATGGCCCTGGGTGATACGATCGCTGTCATGCGTGATGGCCAGATCCAGCAAATGGGCAGTGGCCAGGATCTCTATGAGCGCCCAATAAATGAGTTTGTGGCCTTTTTTATTGGCACACCCAGCATTAATCTGTTTGATGTGGATCTGGTGGCTGATGGCGAGGATATCTGGGCGCGGAACGCTGGCATGGATCTTTTACTGCCAGCAGAATTGCGTGAGAAGGTTGCCAGTTACGTTGGTAAGCAGGTGAGATTAGGGATTCGACCAGAAGATTATCATGTGCCGAAAAAAGCTCCGTTTCCGGTTGGGGAAGAGAATACGGTGCAGGGCTATGTCAATGTGATCGAGCCAACCTCAGTGGGGAGCACGGTGTACTGCACGAGTTTGGAGGAAGAGGCAAAGGACTTTACCGTGACGTTCAAGTTACGTTTGCCTGCTTCCTATATCGGGAAGGAGATTCCATTGGCGATCAACACGCGCAAACTGCACCTTTTTGATAAAGAGACCGGCGCATCGCTTATCCACAGCGTGAAGGTACCAATAGCGCTCAGCGAGAAAGCAGGTTGAAGATGGCTTTTTATGACGATATTGATGGTGAAGAAGAGGTTCTGCGCAACCCGATCTGGAGTAGTTTTACGCTGGCAAAAAATAACATTGAAGTCCTGATTGCCATTAATCTGGTCTGGGCCATAACTTTGTTACCAGTGCTGGTTGCGCTTGGTTTCGGGACCTGGCCTCTGTGGCTGCGGCTCCCCCTCTTAGGGATCGGCGTAGTCGCTCTGGCAGCCTCTTCAGGTGTTGTTTTTGGGTTGGTCGCGAAGATCTGTGGGGGTGAACCATTAACCATGGGATTGCTCCAGGAGACCATTCGCGGGTGCGCGCTGGATAGTATCCGCCGCCTGGCCCCGCTCTATGGCATCTTTGGAGCAGGATTCCTTGTCATTGGGCTGACTGCTCTCACGCATATCTCAATTGTAGAGATACTGGTGCAGTTTGTGCTCTTATGGCTCTTGTTCTGCTCACTCTACTGGGGCCCACTTTTCGCTGATCTACCTGCTGCCACCTCCTGGACATTGCTCTCTACTTCATTGCGCCTGATCCTACGCTCTCCTGCGCAATCCTTACGTACAGCATTCATTGTGCTGGCATTGGTCATCCTGGGTGTTGTTTCCCTGGCAGGTATTCTCCTCATTGTGCCGGTACTGGTCGCGTTGATCCAAACCTACCAGTATCGGCAACTGGTTGCCCATCACAGAAACCATTTTGTTATTGCTGGTTGAGTGCAACGTGAAAGGATGTACGCGCTATGCACGGATTAGAAGTACGGAACCTGGTCAAAAAATATCAAAATACGCTGGTGGTGGATGATATCAGCTTCCAGGTTGCTGATGGAGAATTCTTTGTGTTGCTGGGTCCCTCCGGTGGGGGAAAATCGACCATTCTGCGTTTGATCAGTGGCCTGGAGGCTCCTGATGCCGGTCAGGTTTTTATGTCTGGGCGGGACATTACCACGGCCACTCCCCGGGAGCGTAATCTGGGGATGGTCTTCCAGGATTATGGCATCTATCCCAATATGAATGTGTTCGACAACATTGCGTATGGACTCCAGGCGCGGAAGATGGGGCGGGCAGAGATTGAGAAGCGTATCAAGATTACTGCCGATAAACTTGGTCTGGCAGAATATTTGCCCAAGCTGGCGATTGATCTTTCAGGTGGTGAGCAACAACGTGTGGCGCTGGCACGTGCGATGGTCAAAGATGCTGATACCTATCTTTTCGATGAGCCACTGGCCAATCTGGATCCCAAGTTACGCTATCGTGCCCGTCGCGATATTCAAAGCCTGCACCGGCAGAAGCAGAAACCGAGCATTTATGTGACCCATGATCAAAGTGAGGCCTTCGCGATGGCAGATCGTATTGCCGTCATCGCCAAAGGTCGGCTCCAGCAAGTCGGCACGCCAGATGAGATCCTGCAAAGTCCGGCCAACACGTTTATGGCCCGCTTTATTGGCACACCACCAATGAATGTTCTGGAGGGGGAGTGTGTGTATGAGGATGATCGCTATCAGGTGAAGGTGGCTGATCTGCGTTTCTCACTAGATCCAACCTGGAAACATGTCTTGCAGGCAACTGATGCCTCTCACCTACTGGTGGGTCTTAATCCCGCGGCCTTTATTCCTGCATGGGAGCTTGCCGATTATCCTGATGCGATGGTGCATCATGCCCAGATCGAAGATGTTGAACCTTTGATTGGAGAAGTTGTGCTGACCTTGCGCCTGACGGATGGCAGCTATCTGCGTGTCCTGTGTGAGGATAGTGGGGTCGCGCTACCCGAGGTGGGACACATCTTTGCGTTTGCGCTGGATGAGGCACGCATCTGCCTCTTTGATATTCTCACCGAAAAGGCGCTTCAGCCTGCATTTTGAGTCATAACAAGGGGGAGGTAGAGATGAGCAAACTTGTGACGCCAGATGTACAGCCAGCGCTCGTGCAAGCACCACTGGCACTCAAAAAACTTCTGCGTGGATTTGAAAAATTCAGCACCCTGTTGGCCGTGACACTTGGGCCAACCAAAGGGACGGTCCTGCATGCGCGTAGCACCTCGGAGCCAGAACTCCTGCTGGATTCTGCGACGATTGCCACGCGGGTCATTGCGTTGCCACAACGAGCGGAAAACATTGGCGCCATGATGGTTCGTTCGATGGTGATGGATGTTCATGAGCGCTATGGTGATGGAGCCGCGACCGCCGCAGTCCTGTCTGTGGCGGCTCTGCGTGAAGCCGTCAAGCGTATTACCGCTGGAGCCAATCCTGCATTACTCAGACGCGGTATGGAGCAAGGACTGGCTATTGCGCGCGCGGCCCTACTTGTCCAGGCCCGTTCAGTGACAGGACAGGATGAATTGACCGGTATTGCCATCGGTGTCACCAATGATCGGGCTATGGGGATCATTGTAGGTGAGCTCTCAGCGCTGCTGGGCGAACATGCTGCCTTTGTGATCGAAGAATCCTATGCTCCGCACCTTGATCGCGAATATGTGAGTGGTGGTCAATGGGATGTCCACCTGGCTGATACCTCTTTTTTGCCGGAAGGGAAGGCTGGTCTGGAACTGTATCAGCCATTGATCATGATTGCCGATGAGAACGTGAGTAAACTTGAGCAGGTGCAAACAGCGCTTGAACTTGCCGTTCAGCATCCGGACAAGCCTCCGCTGGTGCTGATAGCAAATGTGATTGAGCAGGAGGCGCTCAAAACGCTCCTGCTCAATCATCATCGTGGTGTCCTGACGGTGGCCCCTGCGGTGGTAACCTCTGGTCTGACCAGCAGCGACTTGAGCGATATGGCTGTCCTGGTGGGTGCGCAAGTGTTGCAGACAGAGCAAGGTTGTCCCTCACAATCTATGCGACAGGAATACTTCGGGCGCGCGCGTAAAGTGACCCTGACCCGTAACGGCCTGGCGATTGTTGGTGGACAGGGTGCGCCTGTCAGCATCCGACAGCATCTTATTGGTATCCAAAGACAACTCCAGCAGTTAGATCATGGTCATAAAGAGCGCTCGACCCTCAAGATGCGTCAGGCTCGATTGTCAGGTGGTATCGGTGTGATCAAACTGGGTGCGTATAGTGAGCACGAGCGTGAACTCAAAAAAGAGAGCATCGAAAAGGCGTTCTTAGTACTAGAAGCCGTTCAGACGCATGGCGTTGTGCCCGGTGGTGGAATTGCTTATCTGGCCTGCCAGGCCGCAGTGCAGGACGCGCTGCAGGAATCGATACATGAGGATATACGGAGTGGTTTGCAGGTTGTTGCCAGAGCGCTAGAAGCACCGTTTATCCAACTGATCAAGAATCATGGTCTGCTCTCACCTGCAGTGGTGTTACAAGAGATTCAGGACCGTGGAAGCGGCTATGGTTTTGATGTGCAGCAAGGATGCTATGTTCAGGTGCGAGCAAGCGGCATTATCGATAGCACATTGGTGACCTGTGGTGTGTTAGAGGCAGCCATCAGTACCGCCATCATGGCGATGACCACCGATACTATTGTACATAACGTCTAAAGAGGATGACAAGAAGAGGAGAAGCATATGCAGGCTGTACAACGACGACAGCAGGATGCACATGGATTGTCCAGCGGGCTGGTGACACCGGTGTTGGCCCTGGCCTGTGCTCCGGGTGAACTCTGGGCTGGCGGTAGTGGTGGCATCGCGTATCAGGTTTTGGGCACACCCTGGCGGTCCCGTACGACCAATCTACCCTTGACTGGTATTACGGTCCTCACTCACTGTGGTGACCGCTTAATCGCAGGTGGGACCGACGGGGTCGCATATTCCTATAATGGTGGCCATACCTGGCAACGTGGTGCGCTGCAAGAAGGTCGTGCCTCCGTGACTGCACTGGTAAGCTCACCGTGTTTTAGCTATGATCATGTTGCTCTGGTGGGTACACTGGAGAGCGGGATCCTCCGAAGTGATGATGGGGGGTCCACCTGGCGCAGTGCCCAGTTCGGGTTACAAAGCTTTGAGATTACCGCCTTACTGTGGGTGGACCATGATAATGTACTGGCTGGCACTCCCGATGGCCTGTATCGTTCACCAAATGCTGGCCGTGCCTGGCAGCTTGTGCCCGATATGCTGGACCTGCCAATTGCAGCCCTGGCGCGTTCCCCAGCTCACCAGTTGATCGCTGCGACCGAAGAGGGCACCTTGCATATGTCGTCCGACAACGGACTGCACTGGGAACCTTATCCTATTATCCCTGCGGACCTGCAACCAACGGCACTGCATATAACCAATCAAGACACCCGACTGCTTGGGTGTGCCACACAGGGCCTTCTGCGCCAGGATCCAGCGTCATGTGCCTGGTCGCAAGTCCTCCCTGTGACGCCCCTCGTCATTGTCCAGCAAGATAGCCTGCTCTGGGTTGGCAGCAGTGAGGGTATATGGATGAGTATGGATGATGGTCTGAACTGGCAACCCATGCAACCCCCTCCCATTGCAGATCTGTCTCAGTTGCTGGTGTATAAGGACACGTTGCTCAGTGCAGGTGTGCAGTCCGGTCTGTACCGCTATGGACCCGGTCATGGTTGGCAACCATTATTGCAGGGTCTACCCATCCTGAGCGTCGCCAGCCTTGCTGAGCAAGGCTGGCTCCTGGCTGCCACTCCCCATGGACTCTACAGAGGAGACGAGGCAAAAGAGAACTGGCAGCAGTCCTCAGAAAATGAACTGACGCACCTGAGTTTTTGTGCCGATGGGTTTGGCCTGGGCATTATCGCGCATTCCTCACATCTTGTGCGCACCTATACCGCTGGAGAGGAGTGGGAGGAGATAGCCACGCCCTTTGGAATTCTCCCGGTGGCTGCATTAATTGTGCACAAACAGATTGCGTTTGTTGTGACCTATGACCCCAGGCTCTATCAAGCGCGTATCTGGCATTCTATGGATTGCGGAGAGACCTGGACTGCTGGCATTGAGATTTCCTCCATCTGGGCTACCGTGGCTAGCTGTCAGGAGCCATTGCTGCTGGCAATTGGTAACACACTTCTGGTGCATAGACAGCGTGGTGAGTGGCAGCGCATGCGCTGCGAAGCCAGAGGCGAGGTACGACGGATGCTCTGGCTGCAAGAACACCTTTTGCTTTTGACGACCAGCGGACTCTTCAGTGTCTCTCTTGCTGCCCAGACCTGGGTGTGTATCAGTGAGCAAGCATTGCTTGATATCGCAGTGCTTGACCAACAATGCTATGGTCTGTTACCCGGAGGAACAGTGATCCGCGTATTTTGAGGCAGCAGACAGGAAGCCTGGTCATGAACTCAGGCTTCCTGCTCACTGGAAATTACTCTGGGCGTTCGGGTGCGGCGTACCCTAATGTGCGTAGCCATTTAACGCATGGGACCCCCCAGCGATCGACCAGCCCATAGCCATGATCGCCGAGATGTTCACGCACATATTCATAGGGAATACCAGCTCTTTTCAGAGCCGCAGCATAGAGATCGGAGTTCATCACTGGTACACCAACATCATGGATACAGTGGGCTAAGAAAGCCGGGGGCGTTTGGGCGTTAACATGACGCTCGGTACAGAACATGTGAATGATTTCATGAGGAGGGTTATCACCAAGAATATTCCACCAGACGCCAAAATTTGGACTGAGCGTAATCACAGGATAGACAAGTATCTGCGCATTCGGGCGCGCTGAGACGCGTTCGACCGGATCTTTGTCATTGGGATTGCCCTCTTCAATATGGGTTGCTGTCATGCTTACCAGATGTCCGCCCGCTGAGAAACCTAGTACCCCGATCCGTTCGGGATCGAGGTTCCAGTCACTTGCATGTGCACGTACATAACGGATAGAACGTTTGGCATCTATGAATGGAATCGGATGTTGATACGTCCAGGCCAGCCGATAGCGCAATACAAAGCCCGTAATTCCTTGAGCCGCCAACCATTGGGCGACAGGGGCGCCCTCATGCTCGGCATGTCCCACATAGCCGCCACCGGGCATCACGATTATCGCGGCTCCTGTGGCGATCTCAGGATCAGGCAGAAAGATTTCTAGGGTCGGGATATCATCTATTGCCTTACCTTTTGCTCCCGGTGCCTTCTTTGGCCAGAGGGGAACGGTCGTTGTCTTGAGCTTTTGCATTGTGCGGTACTCCTTATTCTCAGACGTCTGATTTTTAAACGTTTCTTTAAACGTTTTCAGGGAACTCATTATTGAGTATAAAGAAAGAAGCATAAAAGTCAAGATTTCTTCGCTAGAGTCAGCAATTTGAGCAAATACATATTACGCTCATATTTTTTATGTGTAGAGAGATTTAAGCGTACCTTGTTCTCTGAATGTGTGCTATATCCCATTTTTTGACGTGCATTTTTCTCCATAAAATAAAAGAAGAATTTTAAAATTTTATAAAACGTTTGACAAAACGTTTTTGTGCTGTTACACTTTTATTGGAGAGCACTCGTCCACTGTCAAGCTATTTTAGCAAGATGAGCGTGCATACGGGCATAGAGACACGTGCTAGCGGGCACGATGGTCTGCAGAGAAGCGACCATCCTTTTGTGGAAACATGCGAAGAAAGGAATCCCGGTACATGTTAGCAATCAGAGGGAAACGCCACGGTGAACGGTTGAAGCCGTTGGAGCGCATTGTTCTTGAAGTGGCGGAAGAGGGTATTGTGACCGTGGTGGATGGGCAAGGACGCCACTATTATCGTCAGCCGGCGCAGGCTACATTGGAACTGATCATTGGAGGTTCAGCAGGTTATCATCATATTACACTGGAAGATGCTGCTGGACATCAGCTTCATCACCTGCAATTTATGGTGGACGTCGAGACAACTATCCAGGAGCAGCAAGGCGATATGGCTGAATTGCTGCAAATGTTACTCTTTACGATGCTTACGCAGGGGGGAGATGATTGGGGCGCAGCTTCCTATGTGCGCTATCAGGGACGCATCTACAGCTTTTTTGTGCGCTGGTTACGTGATCATGTACACGTATTAAAGGGCATGAAATATTTTTCACCGGTTCTCAAGGATGGCATTGAACTCTATCGTGATAGCCAGCGTGCGGATGGAATGATCTGGGATAACGTCTATCCACGAGGAGAGCAGCCCAGTTATTGGGACACTCGTTTTGCCGAAGGTGATTTTATTCGGCCTTTTGAAGATGGACTGAGTGAATTTAAACGTATTCCAGTTGAAGCCGATGTAGAATATTTGTTTGTGGAAGGGTTGTACTATACCTGGAAGGCGGTCAACGATGATGGCTGGCTTTCTGATAGCCTTGATGCTGCTATAAAGGCGCTGGAGTATTGTATGAGCGATAGGTATCGTTGGTCAACGAAATATCAGCTCATCAAGCGGGGGTATACCATTGACACCTGGGATTTCCAATCTGAAGAGGATGCTCGCGTCTTGCATGATGCCATGCGGATTGATCCAGACAAGACTCATTTTGGGATTATGTTTGGGGATAACACCGGATATATCGCATCTTGCGGCTATCTGGCTGAAATGTTGGAGCATGTGGGACGGCTTGAAGAGGCGGCGCGTTATCGCGAGCGAGCCAGTGAGATGAAAGAGCGACTGGATGCCTTAAGCTGGAATGGTCATTTTTATACCCATCATGTTGCTGAACATCCCGAGTGCCGAAGACACCTGGGGGTAGATGAGGCCAGTCAGGTCTCGCTCTCCAACGCCTATTCACTCAATCGTCGTCTAAGTCATGAGCAATGTGTTGAAATTATTCGAACTTACCAGCATATCCGGCGTACCTTGCCAGAAGGATCTCCTGGTGAGTGGTATACGATTTATCCCCCATTTCAAACTGGTTTTAGCAACCACGATAGCACCTGGCAGTACATGAATGGTGGTGTGACCACCATTGTGGCGGGCGAGCTGGCCCATGGCGCCTTTGCTCATGGCTTTGAGCGCTATGCGATAGATATTTTACAGCGTGTGCATGCGTTAGGCAAACAGCATCGCGACGTTATTTATAGCACCTATACCGGAGCCTCCCTCCAGCAGCCGGCACGCCAGTTTACGCCAATTGATCTGGCGGATTATGCGAATATTGATATTTCAGGTGCGTCAGATAGTGAGCGTGGGAAGGTACGAGGGTGGTTTGAGAATAGCGACAATGACCTGCATGAACTGCCTTATGGCCTGCAAACCATGGCGGATATTCCTTTTGCCATTGTAGATCCCACCATCAACGGACGGAAAGTTGGTCTGGCAGTAAGTACCCATGCAGGCTATGCACAACACATTGCGATCCCGCTCTCGCAATACGCGGCCTCTGTCTATTTCCTGCACACGACGTCCAAGACAGGTGCCACCGGCATTGGGGGAAGTATTACCCTGCATTATAATGACGGCACAACCTACACCCGTTATGTGGTTCGTGGGAAAAATGTGTCCAGCTGGTGGTTTCCGGAAGAGCCTGTACCTGAAGACGGAAAAAAAGTAGCCACCGTCGCCTGGCGTGGAAAAAATGACCACTGTCCCAATCTTGGTGTGATTGCCTATGGGTTGGACAATCCACATCCCGAGCGCCGTATTGAAAATATCATCCTGAGTGCCTCCGACGAACCTGCCTACTGGGCCATCCTGGGCATAACCTTGAGCGATCAACCTGTCTACTTCCCACCCAATACCGTCTCCTTTGGCATTCCTGATAGTTGGGGGGCTGCTGCCGTTGTCTATGCCATGATCGAAGGGTTGGCTGGTGTGGTTGATCAGGGTCAAGCGTACGAGCATGTGCTTCTTTCACCACGCTGGAGCGCCACCGCCAGTCAGCAAGCTTCAGTCAGTGTAGCCTATCCTGCTTCGCAGGGCTATATTGCCTATACCTATCAGCACAATCAGGAAGAGCAACTGCTCACGCTAGAACTCACAGGGAGTGGCACAATCTGTGATTGCCATCTCTTGCTGCCTGAAGAAGCGCAAAAGGTCCTGAAGATTAATAACCAGGGGAAGCTCCTCTCATTTGTCGAATCGTCTCTTGAACAGTCTCACTATGTCGATTTCCGTATGACATTACCCGGCCCACACGTCGTGCAGATATATTATCTCGAGCGTGCTTAGCTGCCGAATGTCTTTTAAAGGAACGAGCAGCAATCAGGTCTGGTCCAATCTATGGGTTTGATCGTCTCTTGAAAATGTATCCCATCACTGAATTGAACCAGACCAACCGGACAGTGCTATATGCTCTGTCCACACATTCTAACGAGAGGAGGACAATGCTGACTTTTTACCAGTGAAGACCTTTTATCAGGAAGATGATCCGGGATGTTTGCGTTGTTGCAAACACGTTTTTAACAAGAAAGGATTCTTGCGATGCTGTATCACAGACATACGGCAACGATTGAGCCAGTCGCTCATAGAGGATTGATCCACGGCTCGATCACCCGTTGTGCACTTCTCGGTTTCTTGCTGTTTTCAGTACTGGCAGGCTCGGTGGGCCTGTATCTCACTAGTCATACCGCTCCTCTAGCCCATGCGGCCTCGGCGCCTTCCATGGGACTTAACCTTGACTTCAACGAACAGTCACTGGTCGATATGGTTCAGAATGAGCCACGTTTTCAGGAAGTCAGCGGGACAGCCCTGACACAGGACACCAATGGCTGGCCCACCAGCGACTTTGCCTGGATTGTCGACAATCGTTATAACTATGCCTGGGTATCAGGAGCCGTCAATATTGATCCGTTAAAGAAATCGACAGATATCAGTGGAACGTACAAGCTTTCCTTTACCGGTCAGGCTACCCTGACAAGTACCGGCGATGATCCGGCTCATGGTGGGACGACCATTACCAATCAGGTTTATAATACTGACACCAACACCACTACTGCGGATGTCAATGTTCCGAATCCTGATGGCGGAGTGCTGGTTGATATCGAGTTTCGTCAGACAAAGCGTCAGGCTAGTGATAACGCCGGGACTGGCTTAACCAATATCAAAGCTATTCGACCTGGTTATGCGGCTGATACGACGCAGGTCTTTACAAATGAATGGCTGAGCACATTGACCAATCATAACTGGGCTGCGTTCCGCTGGATGGGAGCGCTTGGCACCAACGACTATGCAGACCCTACCACAGATGGCCATCCTAACAACGAACTCTATCCCATTCGTCTGCAATGGCCCACAGATCGGCGTTTGCCAACGGCCGGTCCCCTGTATGGAGCCATGCATCCAGGTGTCCATGGAGTTCCCTGGGAATATGTGGTGCTGATCGCGCAATTAACCCACAAAGATCAGTGGATTAATATTCCCGTAAATGCCTCCGACGATTATGTTACCCAGGTTGCGACCCTCCTCAAAAATGGCAATGCATTTACGGGCAATCAGGGCGTGCCTGCTGATGTCAACATCTATGTGGAGTATAGCAATGAGATGTGGCATTATGGCTTCCATCAGGGGCCCTGGAACAATCAGGCGGCCCAGGATGAAGTTGCGGCTGGCGGTTCGAATTTAAACTACGACAATATCAATAACGCAGGGGATCAGTGGCGTTTCCGACGTATGGCAAAACGCACCTTAGAGATTGGGGATCAATTCAAAAACGTGTTCAATGACAATGGCACGCGTATCCGACCGGTTGTCGATAATGCATTTACCGACTATGATAGCGATATGCTGACCTATGTGAAGAACAACTATGGGGGCACCGTTAGCGACAAGCTCTATGGTATTGCTCAAACGGCCTATTATGGAAGTTCCGATAAGTCGTCGGTGGATGCCATTATCGCTGGCGAACAGGCTGCCAGCGACGTCAATGCAGCAGGATATCAAACCAGCCACACGATCGCCACACAGTTTGGTCTTCATTCCCTGGTCTATGAAGGTGGCCAGGATGAAGAAGGAAACAAGACGCCTATATCGCCTGTCGATACCACGCTGGCGAACCAGTTTGGAGCCGCTCGCGATCCTCGTATGAAGGATGTCGAGCTGCACGATTGGGCCAACTGGACGGCTTCAGGTGGCGATCTGTATATGCAGTTCGCGCACGTTGGTCGCTACAGTACCTATGGTATGTGGGGTTTATCGGAAGATGTGAATGTACACAATACCGGCAAATGGCTTGGTGTGGATACCATCCTGGGTGGGAATGTCCCTCCACCACCCACCCCAACTCCTGGTGGAACTCCGACGCCGACCCCCACACCTGGAGATAGTAACTTGCCGGCTCCATGGCAGACGAGCGATATCGGTAACGTTGGTCAGTCTGGCTCTGGCTCTTTCCTGAGTAGCTTCTTTACCTTATCGGGCTCTGGCTCGGATATCTGGAATGTCAATGATGGCTTCCGCTATGTCTATCAACCTTTACATGGAGACGGTACCATTATTGCTCGCGTGGCAAACGTTCAGAACACCGATGGTTGGGCCAAAGCTGGTGTGATGATCCGCGAGTCACTCAACGACAACTCAACGCATGCCTTTGTGGCTCTAACCCCTGGCAATGGAGCCGTCTTCCAATGCCGTACCAGTACAGGTGGAAGCAGTGATAATACATCTGGCCCTTCTGTGGCTGCTCCCTACTGGGTCAAGTTGGTGCGTGCGGGTACTACCTTTACCGGGTTCGCCTCCAGCGATGGAGCAAACTGGACCCAGATTGGGACCGTGGATATCACTATGGGCAACGATGTCTATATAGGTCTGGCACTGACCTCACACAATAATAGTACCCTGAATACCTCTACCTTCGCCAATGTCAGTGTAAATATCTGATATTCGGCGCTGGAATGAGGTTTGCGTGGACTATCCACCTGACCAGGCATGTCTTCTCTCGTCGGGTCGCGAGCATGCTCGCGACCCGGTTTATTGTTTTCTCTTCGAGCCGGTGTCTGCCCTGCGATTCGAAGCAACAAATGGGCGAGCCGTTTTGCATGTACCTCCTGGTAAAAATTTCACTTCTGCATAGAGACGTGAAGCATTGACAGCTCTAGGTGCCTTCGTTATAATTGCCCTACAGAGCAAGCTCATCAGATAAAGGGCAGGAGTACTCCTTCGTGACATTACCACAGAAAGATACAAAACTGGATGTATTATGTAATAAGCTGCGTGAACTTGCTACTGAGTTAGGTCCTGATGCACAACTTCCCAATGTGCGTACGCTCTGTCGTCAGCTCGGAACCACACGTGTCACGCTGTCTGAGGCGATGCATGTGCTGGAAGAGCAGAATGTTCTCTACAGTATTGAACGCAAGGGAACGTTTGTATCACCAAAAATTCATCATACCTTTATTCATATCATCTTTGATAATTCTTTTATTAACAATACCCCCGTAACTCTCTTCTGGAATATATTGTGGAATTATTTTGCAAAAGAGGCGCAACGGCGAGCTGAGATCAAGCAAGAGACCTGTACGTTCCAACTCCTTTTCCCCGCTCCTAATCAGGCGAATTCTCTCCCTGACGAAACGATGCAGCTGTTGAGGTCCAAGCATTTCGATGGTTTACTGGTGGTTGGTTTGAATATTTATTCGGAAGATTGGATCAAACATCAACCCTTACCCAGTGTTGTCTTTGCTGGTGCCGGAAATTATATGGTGACATTAGACAACCAGACATTAGTTCATTTAGGGGTAGAGAGCTTGATTCAGCAAGGATGTAAAAAAATAGGCTTCTGGTTTCCGCTCCACGATTATCTTACGCCAACGGCTATGGAAGAGAGCCCAGATTATCAAGCCTTTTGTCAGGAGTTGAGCGAGCATCAATTGCCTGTGTATCGCGAACTGATTCGACGCCCTGCTTCCAGTGTCCTACACGGAGATAACAAGCTTCTCAACAACAATCAAGAACGAGGGTACACCTTAGCGAAAGAGATCTTTTCCCCACAGAATCAGGATCGTCCTGATGGTCTCTTGATTGCTGAGGATATGCTGACAAGTGGGGCATTAATTGCTTTGCAGGAAGCTGGATTGCGTGTCGGGAAAGATATTAAAATTGCGACCCACTCCAATGCCGATTCGCCGCTCCTGTTTGGGCATGGAAAAAATATGACTATTATAGAATTTGATCCCATGGAAATAGTCCAAACCATGTTTGCAACCCTGGACATATTGATGGCGGGCCAGCAGCCTCCTCAAGCACGTATCCTTGTTCCTCCTCATGTAAGAGCCTGAGCTTCTCTTGCTTGCAGGCACCAGCACTGCATGTGCAGTAGCTGAGAAGACTCATGGCACAATACCTTCACCAGGGCATTTTCCCCCTGATAGAAAAAGAAAAAATACAAACCTTTTCTAGCCAGCAATACGTTATTGCTGGCTAGATGGGTGACATTGAACGCTAAGCAGAAGCCTGGGTATCCTTCTGTTTTTATTTAACTGCCCCGGACACGGCATCGACAAAGTAGCGCTGTAATAGGATGTAGATCAGGATAATCGGAGCCAGGGTAATCACTGAACCTGCACAAAGATACGTCCACTGGGTTGAGTTCTCGCCGATAAAAGCATATAAGCCGACGGCCAGGGTACGCTGCGATTCATCGCCCAGTGTAAAGATTAAGGGGGTTTGGAAATTATTCCATGAGCTCATGAAGGTGAGCAAGGCAACGGTGGCTGCTATCGGTCTGGCCAGAGGGAACATGACATTCCAGAAAAGCTGATGAAACCCTGCTCCATCAACGCGTGCAGCCTCCTCAACCTCATGATCCATGGTCAGGAAATAGCCCATAAACAGGATAGTATTAAAAGGCACGCCGCCCGCGATCTGGAGGATGACCACGGCCCAGATGGTATCGATCAAATTGAGTCGCTGGAGCAGATCAAAGGTTGGCACGACTCCATAGCCACCTGGAATGAAGTAGAGGATGGCAAAAAGACCGAGCAGCAAGCGCTTGCCAGGAAAAGCAGTGCGTGCCAGCGCGTAGCCAGCCATCGAGGCGAGCCCTACAACAGCGACGACCGTTAAGACAGTAATCACTATCGTATTGAAGAAATATTGGCCAAATGAGGCCTCATTCCAGGCGTTGACAAAATTTTCCCAATGAAACTCTTTCGGGATAAAGCTGAGTCCCTCATCAAAAAAGCCGGTATTACTCTTGAAGGCACTGCCAGCGACCCACAGAAAAGGATAGACCCACAATATGCCGATGATCAATAGCCAGAGGTGGGTAAACCACTGGGATGTTGGTCCTTGTTTGCGGGAAGAGGATCGCCGGTTATAGGAATTATGTGTTGGACGTTTGCGTCTCTCGTTGTACGTTGTTGCCACGATGCTCATTTTCTCTCTTTCGTGAATGCCAGGGACAGTATGATTCTATTTGTGTGCTCACAGGCGTAAGGCTGCCCGTTGACGGCGCATCTGTACAAAGACATAGGCTTGTCCAAGCGAGAATACGAGTAAGATAAGGCCATAAAACAGTGAGGCTGCAGAGGCAAAACCAACGTTGGGTTGCACAGACTGTCCACCTGCATCGCCAAAGGCCTGGTGGTAAATATAGGTATTGACTACCTCTGTCCCAAAGTAGGGACCACCACGGGTAATGGTTTGTACAATATCAAAGACCTGCATGCTTCCATAGATGGCCAGGAACACAATCATAATGCCAACGGCTCGGAGCATTGGAAGGGTAATCGAAAAGAGGCGCACCAGCGTGTTCGCTCCATCAATGCGCGCCGCCTCATAGAGTTCAGCTGGAATCGTTTGCAGTCCAGCTAGAAAGAAGACCAGGTTATAGCCAAAGCTTTGCCAGATACCAACGATAATAATGGTGCCCATGGCAATAGTTGGGTCGCCGAGCCAATCAACTGGAGTGGAGAAGAGATGCGCTTTGATGAGGAGATCATTAACATTGGGGCCAAAGTTCGCCAGGACCAGCTGAACGATGACACCGATGACCGCAGGTGAGGTGACGACCGGCAAGAAATAGATGGTCCGATAAAAAGTTGAGCCGCGTAGTTTGGGATTGTTGAGCACCAGTGCGAGCAGCAAGGCTAAGGTTAATTGAATGGGGACCAGGATCACGGTATAGATCCCAGAATGGAGAAAAGATCCCCAAAAGATACTGTCTCCAATCACCCGTTTAAAATTATCCAGGCCAACAAACGCGCTAGGATCACCAATGCCGTTCCATTGATAGAGCGTAAAACCGATCGATGCAAACAATGGATAGACGCTAAAGACAAGATATAGAATGAACATCGGTGCGACATACAGATAGGAGCCACGATGGCGTACCATCTTCTGCCAAACTGTTTCTTTTTTTGTTTTTTCTTTATGGTATGGTTGCCTGGGAACATGAGAATTCATAGGACGTGTCTGTACGTACATAACCAGCATTTCTCCTCTGAAATACGCATGGATTCAAGATTGAAGTCTATTGATTGTCGAGGGCATAGGCGGAACAACAGCAAAGGAAATGATGGCCATCCCCTTCGCTGTTGGAGAGAGCTTATTTTTGGATATAGTCCTTTGTTGGGTCCCAATCAGGAAAGGTAAAATCAGCGATGCTGACCTTATACCCTTGCTGGTTTGCCGCCTTGATCGCGCGCGCACGTTCAGTTTCCCAACGCGCATCTAAAGCCTGCAATGCACCTTTGATATCTTTAATCTGGCCCGTAAAGATACCCTGCAATACATCACCAATATCTGGTGTAACGCCATTAACGGTGACCTTGGCCGTTTGCGGATTTTTGACAATCGCGGCAGGACGGATGCGTGTCAGTTTTGTGGTTTCCAGAAATTGAGCAAACTGACGGTCTTTTGCATTGGCTGGATTATTATTTTGTGGATAGATCGAGGCATCCTCTCCCATATCCACCCAGCGTTTGCCAGCGGCAGGGCTATACAGCCAATCGATCCAGGCCCAGGATTCATCGGGATATTTGGTTTTCGCGGAAATAGTAAATTCGGAGCCAGCATTGGTGCGGCCATAATAGGCCTTTGGATTGGTACTGGGAGAGACAAGAGCGGAGAGGCTATAGTTTGTAAACCCATCCTGTTTCCAGGTTGGTTGTGCCCAGACGCCATTGGTGACCATACCAATTTTGCCTTGAGAGAAGAAACGGCGCTGTACCTCGTCTTTTGTGCTCATGACATTGGAATAGATAAAGCCACGCTTTTTCCAGTCCAATAGAAGCTCGATGAAATCGGTATAATTGCGATCGGTACTAAACGTATATTTGCCAACGCGATCATCCGCGCCAAAGGCCCCTTGAGGCGTGCCTGCTCCCACGACAAAGACATGCAGCATAAAGGCAAACCAGACTGGTCCCTCGCCGCCGCTAAAGGCAAAGCCGGCGACCTGCCCAGTACTCTTTTTGGTAATGGCTTCTGCCGCCCGTGTCACATCGTCCCAGGTACGGGGAAGCATGGCTGAGCCATCCTTATTGACCAGACCCGCATCTTTAAAGATCTTATTGTTCGAGTACAATTGGACAAAGGGTGCGCTACTATTGAGTTGAGCAGAATAGATCTTCCCGTTAAAAACGTTGGTACCCTCTAAGAAAGACTGTGATGGGAAGTGCGTTTTCCATGAGTTCGTGGCCCATTTATTCCAATCCAGGTACCAGCCTTTTTGGACCTGGGTGGCCAGTGGATCTGGACCGGGAATCATACTGACATCAGGTGTTTTGCCGCTGCGCACAGCTAAAGAATAAATAGTGTTGAATGTACCGCCTACCTGTGTTCTCTTCTTGATTTTAATTGAGGGGTGGGCCTGCTCAAAAAGCTTAATCTCTTGATCTACCCATGCAGCCTGGCTCACAAAGGTATCCCAATATTGAAGCGTGACCGTTTTTCCTGTTGAGGTGTTTGCGTCTCCACAGGCGGATAAAATAGCTGGAAATGATGCGGCACCTGCGGTGGCGGCAGCGGCAGTTTGTAGAAAGCGTCGACGATTAAGCGGCTGTGAAAGGGTGTCTGACATTGACATGGTTTCATTCCTCCTTGCATATCCCTGCATGCGGATTGAACATCATCGCTCATGGAGCATTCATACGATCCCTATGATGAAGTGACTGATAATGACCACCCAGCTATTTAGGTATGATGTACTGACCTGCGGTTGAGCGCCTTTGAATGTAGATTTTGATACGGCTTATACAAAAGGCAGTGCTTCCTGGGAAAAGAGTGTATGTGACCGAAAATAGGTAACAGCCGGGTTAGGATGTGCTATGAAGTGTTTCGCCAGGGTTCTCCCACTTCATTGGACTAGTCCAATGAAGTGATAGTGATCTTATACCATATCCCATCTTTTGTTGTCAAGATCTTTTTCTGCTAATGAAATTTTTCCATAAACGGTACTGCATCAATGCCGTCAGGACAGAAAGGATGACAAGATAGTGTCCTGCTGTTCATGCTTATGTGTGCTTTTATCCTTGTTTTCTGATGAGAACGTGCGTATTCTCTACGCGTGGAAAAAGATAGAGCAGAGCATGTCTTTTTCCACGCGTAGAGAACACATGTGAGAACACCTTATGGCGCGACTCCCTCATGGACAGAGAACGCCCATGCGGTAGAACGCCCAATGATGGTTGCTTATTGGCCCTGTAGGGGGCGTTGTATCTGCTCTGGCTCGCTTTTTCTCCCACGCGAGGTTGATGCACGAACGATCAGACGGCCTGAGAGGAGGATTCGTTGTTGTGAAATGCTTCGTTCGTGCATCTGTCGCCAGAGAATACGAATCACCTCTTCACCCAGTTCTTCGATAGGGGGCCGGATCGAGGTGATACCCAGTTCGGTGGCGAGCGGATGATCATCAAAACCGATCAAGCCAAAATCTTTGCCAACTACTTTTCCCGCTACCTGAGCTGCGCGCAGAAATCCAGCTGCGGTAAAGTCATTTTGAGCGATAATGCCGATAGGACGTGTTTGTTGCTCACTCGTAAGGATGCCTTGAGCAATCCATTTCTGGCTGGCCTGGTACGCGAGTGTTTCTGTATCGTCTCCTTCAGTGGTTTTCATCTCCGAGCGGATGAGGAGTTGATCTGGAGCGACGCCAAAGTCCTGCAGCGCTTGTCTCGCCCCCTCAATACGTTTGTCCACCCAGGAACGATCATCAATTTGAAGAAAGAGCAAGGGTGCATGTCCTACGCGTAATAGATGCAGTGCGGCTCTATAGCCCGCTTCGACATCATCAATGCAGACGGATGAACAAGGACTCACAATTGCTTCCCAGGAAACAAGGACGACAGGGACGTGTTTCAGGTCAAGCAGGGCCTGTACGGTTTGACTGATGGAGCGCACATCAAAAATACTAATGACAATGGCATCAATGCCATGGTCAAGCAACAGTGTGATCGCCTCCTTCATCGTGGTACGCTCAGAGGTGTACCCAATCTCCTGGATCAGCCGAACCTGTCCACCAGCTTGTGTAAACTGCTGCTGGAGTGATTGCATCAGGAAATACGTCCATTGACCCGGATCAAGCCCAATTTGGGGCTGAGTTTTTTCTTCCGCCAGATCGATATGGGGTGCTTGTGCGATAATGCCGAGGGTAGGACGAGGCTTTTCGGGGGACATGTAAGGGAAAGCACCTGTTGGGAGCAAAGGGAGTGATGGTGGCGGAAATGGTGTGGATAAGGGGAGCGTCTGAGAGACAAAGGTTCCTCGTTTGGATTCCGCACGCAACGTACCATCCGCGATTAAAATCCCGATGGCCTGTTCTAGCGTTGGTATGCTGACACCATATATTTTGGCAAGATTGGCTCGACCTGGCAGCATTGAGCCGGTAGGCCATTCTCCCTGCTGGATTTTATGGCGAATATCTCGTTCAATCTGTTTATACATAAGCATATCTTTCGCTTGTCCTGGCTTTTTGAGAGATTCTTTTTTCATAGACATCCTTCGAGCTTACACTATACTACATAGTTGTTTTTATTATAAAAGCTGGCTTGTCGTCAGTCAAGCAAGCATCTATTTCTGAATTTCTGCATTCAGGGCTTATTTCTAGCATCTCTTGACAGACGTATTTTCGTCGTGTATGCTTACATACATGAACAACTACATAGTATACTTATATAGTTGTTAGTTATATAGATAGCTGATATTTTTACTCGCCTTCGCCTTTTCCCGGTCGTCTCACAATCTGTTACCTCATCAAAGCCTGGAGGCTTTCAGTACCAAGCGCATGTCCTTTTTTTTGGTTGAGTCGCTTTGCCGCATAGGCAGGTGATTCTAGACGAATATGTATGCTAGTATGGCAGGATGTCATGTTGGCATACTGTTTTGATTTCATTGTTGAAGTTGGCGTATTCCAAAGGAGTATTGCAAGGATGGTACATTGGCTGAAACGACCAGTACTACGAAGTACCTGGTCAGGAAAACGGATTTTCCGTCTGGCTCTCTCGTTAAGTTGTCTCTTATTACTCGTAAGTAGTATTGCTGCCACATTTTCTCTTCAACTCTTTCCCACGCAGGTTGCGCATGCCGAGACGCCATCGCAGCGACCAGCGATGGGCATCAATCTAGGTGAACCCGATCCGGGCACCTTTACCGATGCCATGAAAACGTCTGGTGGATTGCTGGCCGATGATGGCAAAACTGATGCTACCGTTGATAGTAATGGCTGGCCTACTACTGATTTCCAGTTCTATTTGTGGCAGGGACTCAGTCACAATGATGGCACCTATCAGGTAATCTTTCATGGACAGGCAGATGTCTCGGTTGGATTGGGCTATGCGGCCTTCTCGAACCAGCAGTATGATGCGGGCACCAATACTACCACGGTGAGTATGGTGGTCACTGATCCTGGCAGTCAAAACTTCTATATGTACTTTAAGAATACGAAGCGTACTGCTACCAGTGCTACCAATACCGGTATCACCGATCTCAAGATCTTGAAACCTGTCTCTGAAGGATCAAGCACCTCCTATGATCCATCGGTCATTTTCACCCCTTATGTCGCGCAAGCGGTTGCGCCGTATGCCTATATACGCTTTATGTTTGGGACCAACTGGAATAAGTCGGCGAATTGGTCTGATCGCACCACCGTTGATTATGCGACCCAGCATAAGCTTTTGCCTGGTGAAAATGCCTTTGAAGGCAATCAGATGGCCTTTGAATACATGGTCAAGATTGCCAATGACAACAACAAAGACCTGTATATTGTAGTGCCTGATCGTGCGAATAATGACTACATCACGAAACTGGCCCAACTTCTGTTGTATGGAAGTGATGGTGTCAACCCCTATACCAGTACGCAGGCCAATCCTGTCTGGGCACCCCTGAAGTCCAATCTGAAGTTATATGTTGAGTACACCAATGAGGCCTGGAATTTCCAATTTGACCAGGCGCATGATCTCTATGATGGTCCGGTTGGCTACCAACAAGAGATTCAGAATAATCCTAATTCGCCCCTGAATTTTGATGGCAAGACCGATGGAAATCTGCTCTGGCATCGCAATTATGCCAATCGCGCACTCAATGTGAGCAAGATCTTCCGTGGTGTTTTCGGTGATGACGCCATGGGCTCACGCGTACGGCCTTTGCTCTTCTGGCAGTATAACAATCTGAACAATACGTCCCAGGACGAGCTTGAGTTCCTGCACGACTATTATAATAATGGCGATGGCATTCAGCATGTGACGGATCCTCATCCAGTCAACTACTACTTCTGGGGTGGTGGTGGCGCTGTTTACTTTAATAGTAATAATGATAGCGCGACCAGCGTCGATGATCTCTTTGCATCTGGTATTCCCCAATCCGGGTATCAGAGTACGCTGGACAATGAGGGAACCTGGGCTCGTTCTTACGGCTTACACTTCATGTCCTATGAGGGAAGTTGGGGCATTGAAGGTGCAGTAGGAGATCAAGGGCGCGTTGATCAACGCGCGAAACAGGCTCTGGTCACCTCCTTTAATGATTTTGTGAAGGCAGGTGGTGAAAACTATACGGCTGGAACCTTTGGTCAGTGGGATGATTTTACTACAGCTGCCACCTACCCTCTGGTCCAGGCTGCCGCACAGGTCAATGCCTCTGACTATCAGCTACCAGCAGTCGAACTGGGAACACCTGTGTCAGGGAACAGTACCACGACAATTCCAGGGACTGGCTATGCGCTGACGATTGGTGGCTATAATGGTGCAACGTCAAACGTTGGACAAAATGCCTCCTATCTGCTGCGCATCGGGAACTCGGATAGTTATAAGGTCTATCTCAGTCTGGCCAATGATGCCGATGGTGGCAAATTCAACGTCTATGCCGATAGTGAACTGGTTACCACAGTTACCGTGCCCAATACAGGGAGCAAGAGTACCTATCAGGTTGTTTCGGTCGGAAGTGTTTCCTTCTCGCCTGGGCTGCATAGTTTGTTGTTGCGACCTTCAGCCAATGCATCCAATGGGACCGCTGGCAATGTTGATGCGCTCTTTGTCCAGCCCTCGGCTCTTTCAAGCACACCTGAGCCACGTTCGGCACCCAATGGTGTTCCTTCCTATCTTCAGGATAAAGACATTGGTGGTCCAGCACTGCCAGGATCAGTCAATACTGATAATGGAACTTTCACGGTCAATGCATCCGGATATGACATCTGGAATAGTGTAGATGCTTTCCACTATGTGTATCAGCCTGTGAATGGAGATACCACCGTTATTGCTCGTGTCGTTTCCCTGAGCAATTCTTCCCCTTATGCAAAGGCAGGGGTGATGATTCGGAAGTCCTTGGATAGTGGCGCAGCCAATGCAGCAGCCTTATTCTCGGCTGAACCTTCAACCTACTTTGAGGATCGAACAACTGATGCTGGTAATACTGGCCATCCTGCATCGAAACCTGTCAATGCTCCATATTGGGTGAAACTGGTGCGTGCTGGTAATACCTTCACCGGATATGGCTCAACAGATGGGACAAACTGGACACAATTGGGTTCAGATACGATCGCTATGGATACTACCGTGTATGTTGGGTTGGCCTTGACTTCTCATAATGATGGGACGCTGGGGTCGGCTACCTTTGACAATGTTTCAGTCAATGGAACAGCCTGGACAGGGAGTGGTGCTAACGGCACCACTCCAACCCCAACCCCAACCCCTGGCTCAACCCCAACTCCGACTCCAACTGGCAATGGCGCTAATCTGGCTTTGAACAAAGCCGCGACCGCCTCTTCTATTGAGCACGATGGATTGGAAGCAGGCAATGCCGTTGATGGAGACCTCTCCACGCGCTGGTCAAGTTCCTTTAGTGATCCACAGTGGTTCCAGGTGGATTTAGGGGCAACGCATACTATTACTGGTGTGAAATTGTCCTGGGAAACAGCCTATGGGAAAGCCTATACCATCCAGGTCTCGGACGATGGAAGTAGCTGGACCACCATTTATACCCAGAATAATGGCGCAGGAGGTAATGAGAATCTGACCGGTCTATCCGGGAGTGGACGCTATATCCGCCTCAACGGAACGCAACGTGGAACCTCCTGGGGGTACTCCCTCTACGAATTTCAGGTCTTTGGTAATTAGTTTATTGAGGTCATCATCGTATATATTTTTTTGAAGAAAAGGGACGAAAACATACATGTGTTTTCGTCCCTTTTCTCACTATTGGGGGGGCCTTTTGAGGCCATGATATGGCAAGGGCTAGGAACGACCAACGATGGGAGGGTGGAAGGTCAGATCGGCATCTGATTGTGGAATGAGAAAATCAAAGTCGCAGCCCTCATCCGGTTGCAGGACATGTTCGGCGTAAAGACGCGGATAACCACGGCTATGGATGCGCTGAGGAGGTGTCCAATCACGTTGACGCCGATCGAGCTCTTCTGGTGAGACAAGCAGCGAGAGCGTACGGTTTTCTACGTCAAGCTCAATCAGATCTCCATTCTGTACGAGTGCCAGTAGACCGCCAATGGCCGCCTCGGGTGTGATATGGAGCACAACCGTCCCATAACTTGTGCCGCTCATACGTGAATCACTGATACGCACGATATCTTGCACCCCCTGACGTAACAGTTTCTTGGGAATGGGGATCGAACCCCATTCGGGGAGGCCCGGGACCCCGACGGCGCCGGCATTACGCAGCACCAGGACTGACTCTGCCGTGACCGGCAAGTTTGGATCATCAATACGTGTGAGCATGTCCTGGTAGGTATCAAAGACGATGGCTGGTCCACGGTGTGTTTCTAACTGTGTGGACGCTGTTGTGGTCCGGATAACGGCGCCGCGTGGGGCAAGATTGCCATGCAGAATGGCAATCGCGCCAGATGGAGCCAGGGGGTGATCGCGTGAAGAGATCACCGAGCTATCCCGGTAGGGCACTTCATCCAGCGTCTCTTGGAGGAAATGACCAGTCACGGTCAAACACTCCAGATTGAGGAGATCCCGTAGCTCTTGCATCAGCGCGGGCACACCTCCAGCTTCATCGAAATCTGGCATTAGGAATTTCCCCGATGGTTGTAAGTTTAAGAGCATCGGTGTTCTTCGCGCATATGCATCAAAGTCGTCCAATGTTAGCGGGACGCGCAGCCGTTGGGCGATCGCAATGAGATGAATGACCGCATTGGTCGAGCCGCCAATGGACATATAGACGCGCAAGGCATTCTCGAAGGCCGCGCGCGTCATGATCTGAGAGGGTCGGAGATCCTGCCACACCAATTCAACGCTGCGCCGACCACTGGCCTCAGCTGCCGCCAGTCGCCGAGCGTCCATGGCGGGAATGGTTGCAGTATGCGGAAGCATCATGCCAAGTGCTTCGGAGAGGACCGTCATGGTTGAAGCGGTCCCCATCGTATTACAGGTACCGATACCGCAGGAATAGTTCTTCTCGAACGCCTGCCAGTCTTGTTCGCTCACCTCTCCCATACGGTAGGCATCCAGATAGTGCCAGAGATCGGTCCCCGAACCAAGTTCGTGTCCCTTCCAGCGGCTAGCGCTACGGGTTCCAGCACAGACCTGAATTGCTGGGAGATTGGCGCTAGCCGCACCCATCAGTTGAGCCGGTGTCGTTTTATCGCATCCTGTGAGCAGCACAACCCCATCAATGGGATAGGCCCGGAGTGTTTCCTCAAGCTCCATCGCTAGCAAGTTGCGATACAACATGGCGCTGGGTTTCATGAGTTCCTCACCCAGGGAAATGGTATTAAACTCCAGTGGTACTCCTCCCGCTGCGATCACCCCTCGTTTCACCGCCTCTGCCACCGCCTTGAGTCCGAGATTGCAGGTATTGAGCTCGCTCCAGGAGTTCGCAATGCCGATGACCGGTTTGCCCGTAAAAAACTCTCTGGTCCAGCCCAGGGACCGGAGGACTGAACGGCTCTGCAAGCCCAGTTCGTCGCGACCTTCAAACCATTCTTGACTCCGTAAATTGACCTTATTTCTCTGTTCATTGCTTGCTGATGTCTCCACGATATCTTTCCTTGTTCTCTCTAGTCATTGCATCATCCCTGAAGTGATGACAGGATCTTGTTTTGGCCGCCTACTTAATCGCACCGATTACCATGCCCCTGCGAATATAGCTCTGCAGAAAAATGTAGATCAGGATGGGGGGAACAGATGCCATTAAGAGACTGGTCATCAGCAATGGATAATCAGTGGCATAGCGCCCTCCGATGGTGGCGATGGCGGCCGTGATGGTCTGTTTGTTATCCGTTTGTAAAAACAGTAACGGTGTCAGTAGATCATTCCACCACGCAGTTACATTAAAAATGCTAATAGTAACAATACCAGAGATGCTCATCGGCATCGCAATGCGTACCAATTGATGAAAATAGTTTGCTCCATCAACCCTGGTCGCCTCTAAGATCTCGCCTGGCAGTCCGCGCATTAATGATGTCAGCAGGAAGACCGAGCCCGGAATACTGGTTGCCGCCCACAGTAATACTACTGACAGAAAATTATCGACCAATCCTAGATGGGCCATCGACAGATAGTTGGGAATAATAAAAGTCATGCCAGGGATAATCAGGCTAGCAATAATCAACAGAAAGAAGAGGCGTCGATACGGAAAGCGTAGTTTGGCCAGGGTAAATGAGGCGGGAATCGATACGATGAGTGAGAGTAGCAGGGCCAGCAGGATATACCCGATAGTATTCAAGAGGAGCTGCAGCATATCCAGACTGCTAAACATCGCGATAAAATTATCCAGGTAGGTGATGTGTTGTGGCAAAGCCATCGGGCTAGTAGTGTATTCAACCGTCGTTTTAAAGCTGGTGAAGAGCATGAACAGCAGTGGATAAATCGCGGCCACCGCCAGTAGTGCCAGGATGAGCAGTATTCCTGTGCGTGTCAATGATGATGAAAAGTTCTTCATGCTGGTATCCTTTTTTTAGGAAGCCGCTTTACTCGGCTCCCACTTTATCAAAGAACGCTATCTGCATCCAGGAAAGGATGAGTACAAGAATGAGGAGAATCACTGCCAGGGCGCTGGCATAGCCCAGTGAGCCTCCTGCGAACGCTTTGACGTAGATCATGTAGTCGATGGGTGTCGTCTCATAGCCGGGTCCACCACGAGTGATTGAATACACCAGGGCAAACAGACCAATGAAAATGTAGATGATATTGGTAATCAAAAAGTAAGAAATGGCAGAAGAGAGCGAAGGAACAATGATATGAAACAGGCGTTGCCACCAGTTTGCTCCATCGATGCGCGCCGCCTCGATGAGATCGGTTGAGATCGTCGATAATCCTGCCAGAAAGATCAGCACACCCTGCCCCAGTGTTTGCCAGTAGAATGCTAGAATCAGCACCAGAAATGCCGTTGGGGCGCTATCGATCCACGGCTGTGCCAGCGAACCGAGTCCAAGGGTGGTCAGGACCTGATTGACGGCGCCCTGTGAATCAAAGAGTGTTTTCATGAGAAAGCCCACCACAACCGCTGACAAAATCGTCGGCAGATAGTAGACTGAGCGGAAAAACTTCCAGCCAACTGTCTGTTCAAATAAGAGGACAGACACGATCAGCGTGATCAGTAAGATACCAGGAATTGAGAGTAAAAAGATGAAATTGTTGCGCAGCAGCAATAAAAGTTGTCCCGAAGTAAAAATACTCACATAATTCGTCAGACCAATCCAGCGCTCATTGTCCCCATCCCAGACCGTAAAACTATGGTAGATCGCAACGGCCAGAGGATACCACATAAAGATCAGGATCAAAAGAAAGGCTGGCAGCAGTGAAAGATAGGCGGTAAGCCCCTCCCGCTGGTGTTGAGGCATACGTGTAGAACTGGCAGGTTTGGTGGATACACGAGCGACGTTCAGATTAATGGGCGCGGCTTGTTTTCTATTGACCATAGTTGGCTTCCTTTCATTGGGTGCTCATCGGGCAACTGTGCACAATTCAGAGGCCATTTGACCTCTCTTCAGGTTGTGTGCACAGGTCCTATCATGATGCTTATAATTTGGGCTCCATCAGCAGCTGGTCACGTTTGGCATCAAGTTGTTGTAAAAATTGTCGCGCGCTGTTCTTCCCATTCCAGGTCAACTGCGCCTGGGCGCTGAGTTCGGTTGTCAGTTCACTGGGATAAATATTATCTGGCCAGAAGATGAGGGTAGGATCAAGCGCCCACTGTTGTACCTGGCGTTTGACGGGATTTTTAAAGAGCGCATTTACATCGACATCGACCACATTACTCAAATTCGAGCTGGTTGCAGCCTGGGCGGCCTGTTCTGGCTGGCTCATCAAGAACTTGACGAATTGCACAGCGAGCTCTTTGTGGTGTGAATAGCTGGAAACAATCAGTCCATTGCCTGATCCACCGATCCCCGTATTTTTGATCGTGACCTGTTCGTTATAATCAGGAAGCTTATGCACTCCCAGGTCATTGCCCATCGCCTGACCCATATTCTCTATGGCCCAGGCACCATGAACGATCATTGCGGCTCGACCCTGATAGAAAAGTTGCTCTGCTTCTCCGGCTCCCATGGTTGAGGCGCCCGCGATGGTATATGGTTTTAAGCGTTGCCATTTCTGAATCACATCGACGAGTTCTGGCGTGTTAAAATTACGTTTCCCGGCAATCAGATCTGAGATGCCGGCATCGCCGTTCACCACCTGGGCAATCCAGTAATCCAGACTGAATAAACTATAGCCGTTATCAAACAGGGCGAACGGCGTAGTGCCACTGGCCTTGATTTTTTCCAGTATGCTCAGAAAAGCATCAAAGTTGTGGGGCCAATCCGTTTCTGGCTGGATACCGGCCTTTGCCAGAGCCTTCTTACTGTAATAGATTGCAGTGATGCCGTCAGTACTACAAGGAACGCCATAGATCGTGCCTTTACCAGGAGTGAAGCCGCTGGTGACTGCGTTCCATCCGCGAATACGTCCGATTTCTGTCGGCGTGAAATAGTTGTTGAGCGGTTCCAGATAATGTTTGAATTGCATTAAATAATTGCCGCTCCACAGAGACATCACATCAGGACCCGTTTTGGCGATGCTGGCCACGCGATAAGCCGTGAACATATCTGTCGAGCCTGGCATGACCTGCATATCGATCTTAACTCCAGGATGCTGATCTTCAAAACGTTGAATTGCTTTGTAAATATAGTACTGGTCGCGTGCCTTGGTTTTATCCAATGGATCCGTCGTTGGATAGACCGTGTTCCAGAACCTCAGCCGGACTGTAGTGGATGGTGTCTGTATCATGGGCGCGCAGGCCGATAAGAGTGTTGCGGCGCCAATCGTTGTTCCGCTTCGATGCAGGAACGCACGACGGGATAGGTGGAGAGGAGACATAGGCGTTTACTCCTTTGTAATTTCTTCTCTTCTGATATGAGAAGTGTGATGGTTTACGTCATGTAAATCGAAGGTAAGCAATGCACCACGCGCGAAACGCCCGGCATCGAGAACCGAGAAATCGAGGTGCGCGGCCTCATTGAGCACATCGCTAAGATCCAGGGTGGTTCTGTTATGAAGAAGCAAGGCACTGGCGGCACGAGCGATACCGGCATGCAGGGTGATGCCATGTCCATTCAGTCCGACGGCATGATAGAAATTTTCCAGTCGGGTATCGCGTGAAACGATGGGGAAACCATCCTCGGTGGTTCCGTAGACACAGCACCAGCCATTGAGGAACTGGCTATGGGGCAGATGCCAGTAGCGTCGATAGACCTGTTCTACTGCCTGTGGGTAGTCTGGATCATTGATGCGTTGGACATAATCTGGATCAACGGTGTAGCCTGCTCTGGTCGTGTTGTGATGTTGCCCAAAGAGCAGGGTTCCGCCCAATTCGCCGCGGCACCAGACCGCTTCGCCATTGACCGATGCTGGTATACCGGTCAGGGGGGCCTGCTCTACGCCATCATCGAAGGCTGTGGCAACGCAGACCTGAATGCGTTGTGGCGTGAGTGCTAGTTCTGATCCAGCGAGCGCGGCAACTCTGGCTCCCCATGGTCCACCTGCATTGAGCACCAAGCCCACCTGCCAGTGTCCACGCCGTGTCACCAGTGAGGTGATCCGCTCGCCATCCCGGCGTATTTGCAGCACAGGCGTATTGCGTTTGATCTCCACACGACTGGTCGCGACCGCAAGCCGTTCGTATAACGCCACCAATTCATATGGATCGATAAAGCCTTGATTGGGATAGAAGACCCCGCCTTTAACCCCTTCAGGTTGAATCCAGGGATAGCGGTGTCGCAATGTAGCCGGCTCCAGGAATTCCTGGTGGTAGATACTTTCCGCCCCACCACCAAAGCGTTGCTGATAGGCATCAGGCTCTGGTGGAAAAGTACCGGGCTCATAGACGACCGTGAGTGAGCCCCAGGTGGTGAGCGTAAAGGCATGCTCACGTCGGAGGTGTTGATAACGCTGATAGCCAACGAGCGTTAAAGCGGCATACAATTCACCCATATCATGGAGACATACGACTCCTGCCGAACCACCAGTAGTGCCGCTGGCAGGATTTTGTTTATCAAACACCACAATGTGTTTGGCCCCCTGCATTGCCAGCTCGTAGGCACAACTCATGCCAATAATACCGCCGCCAATAATGGCGATATCTGCTCTCTGCTGTTCCATCTGTTCTGTCCTTGCTTCCCTGTCAATATGCCCGGGAAAGGCACGTGCAAAACGGCTGCGGCCCCCTCATACGTATGAAAAGGCAAATAGTCAATGCTGGTCGCGAGTGATCGTTGCATATCTACTGATATGTATTCGAAGAGTCTCTCTGAAAGCTTGACAGTTGGATCAGATTGTCTTTTTGTATACAAAATATTGTTTGAAAAAGTTCTGAGATACCTGTATGACAAAACTTTGAAGAGGTTTCTATGGCAATAGCGTACCTTGTTTCTCTCGTTTTTGTCAAGACAATGCAACTAATATTCCCAAATCACGGAAATATTAGTTGTGATACCGTCACTATAAGTAGAGTATCTTTTTTGAAATTTTTGCTGCATTGCCATTTTGGCAGGCAAATAGATTGACATGTGCCATAAAGATAGCGTATCCTTGTATACAAAGCATGATGCTTATGCTTTGTGACCTATAAAAATACAAAAAAAGGTGAACCTATGCAAAATCCCCTGGGACCTCTTGCTGTGCCGAAAGCGCCGGGTTATCGAGAAGCTGCTTTTCATGCGATCAAAGAGGCGATTCTGTCTGGACAATTAAAATATGACCAGCCGCTGGTTGAAGAAGATATTGCCATCAAACTACAGGTGAGCCGCACACCTGTACGTGAGGCTCTTGCTATTCTGCATCATGAAGGCTTGATTGCTCCACGTAGTGGACGAGGTTTTTATGTGTGCCGTTTGACCCGCGAGGAGTTTGTTGCTCTTTTTACCGCCAATGAAGTGATCGAGCCATATCTGGTACGCGGCGCGGCGCTGCGCGCGAGTGAGGCCCAACTGCATGATATGGAAGATGCTATCACGCTCGGTAAGCAGTCTGTAGAACAGAACGATATCCCTGGCATGCTCCGCTCTGGTCGTAACTTTCATCGTGTTGTTGGAAGCGCGGCAGGTAATAGCCCGCTGACCCAATTTGTGGTCAGCAACGAAGAGCGTACCGACTTATACTTACTCAGTTGTGAACAGGTCTTAGATATCGCGCAAATGAGCCACTCAAATCAGGAACACGAGCGGATCTATCAGGCCATTGCCCAGCGTGATCCCGAGACCGCCGCTCGGCTGGTCGTCTATCATACGCAATCGGTCCGTGAGCGCCTGTCACCATTTT
The DNA here is from genome assembly GCF_003967575.1 of Dictyobacter alpinus. NCBI lineage: Bacteria > Bacillati > Chloroflexota > Ktedonobacteria > Ktedonobacterales > Dictyobacteraceae > Dictyobacter > Dictyobacter alpinus. The sequence goes on along the minus strand of NZ_BIFT01000002.1, from coordinate 512,189 downwards.
TCAACGAGGGTGAAACGCAACAGCACGCATAACATTTCCTCAATTGGCTTAGAAGAATAATGAAATAGTGCCTGTAGATAGGATAGAGGATTATGACCACCAAAATTAGCATTATTGGTGCGGGGAGTGCCGTCTTTTCGCTGAGTATTATCCGTGATCTCTGCCTGACTCCCAATTTGAAAGGGAGTACCGTCTGTTTTATGGATATTAACCAGGAGCGGCTGGATGCAGCTTATAATTTGTGCGCGCGTTTTGCCGCGGAAGTTGATGCTACATTACACTTGGAAAAAACGACGGATCGCCTGGAGGCACTACAAGGGTCTGATTTTGTGATTAATACTGCTCTGGTCGGAGGCCATGAAGGATTGCGTGCAGGTTGGGATATTGCCAGGAAGCATGGCTATCGCTTTGGAGGGAGTCTGCATGTGATGCATGATGAGCCCTTCTGGAATAACTTCTATCAACTGCAGTTATTTGATTCGGTGATTCAGGATATTCTGGCGATTTGTCCTGATGCCTGGTATGTCCAATCCGCCAATCCCGTGATGGGTGGCATCACTCACCTGGCCCGTAAATATCCTCAGGCGAAGATTGTTGGTTTGTGTCATGGGTATGGTGAGATTTATGAGATTGCAAAGGTACTGGGACTGGAAGACCGCGAGCAACTGAGCTTTGAAATACCAGGGGTTAACCATTTCGTCTGGCTGACCAAGGCCTACTACAAGGGCGAGAATTTTTACCATGTGCTCGATAAATGGATCGAGACGGAGTCCGAGCAGTACTGGGCCACCATGGATAGACATGGCAGTCTGCGGCCCAAACAGATCGATCTCTATCAACGCTTTGGGGTCCTGCCAATTGGTGATACCGGAAGTGTTGGTGGTGGTTCATGGGGCTGGTGGTATCACACTGACGAACAGACACAGCAACGCTGGCAAGAGGATCCCGAGGACTGGTGGCATTGGTATTTCCAGGCAACGGAAGGCGGTGTTGCCGAGATGAAGCGTATTAGTGCAGATACCAGTACTCGTGTCACCGATCATTATCCGCCCGAGCACTCGCACGAAAGTATCATCACCCTGATTGAATCGTTGGCCTGTGATATTCCCCGTGTCTTAATTGTTGATGTCCAAAACGCTGGCGAATATGTTCCTGGCATTCCCCGTGACTTTGCGGTAGAAGTTCCGGCACTTGTCAGTAAGCGTGGCATTGACGCCATCCAGACGCATGCCTTGCCGCCTGGACCACTCAACTACGCGTTACGCGACTGTGTTGCTCCCTGGAATCTGGAACTGGCCGCCTATGACACTCATCGTAAGCAGGCTCTACTCGAATTGATCTTCATGGATCCCTGGACGAAATCGGAGCAGCAAGCCCAAGCATTGCTGGAAGAGATTCTTGCCCTGCCCGAACATACGGCCATGCGTGAATATTATCGTTAGATCCAGCAATGGAAGGAGAAGGGAACCTATGGCCACTATAGCCTCACGTTCTCAGGAAATCATTGAACAGGCACAACGTTTCATCCCTGGGGGGGTCAGTAGCGCTAATCGTCTGGTAGAGCCTAATCTGGTGTTTACCCGCGCGCAAGGTGCCTATATTTTTGATGCCGAAGGCAAGCGCTATATTGATTACCATGCTGCCTTTGGTCCGCCATTATTGGGACACTGCCAGCCTGAAGTTCAGCAAAGAGTCGTAGAGGCCATGTCGCATACAGATGTCATCGGTGTTGGCTCTAGCGACCTGGAGGCACAACTGGCTGAGAAGATCTGTGAGCATGTGCCCTCCGCCGAAAAAGTTCTTTTTTGTAATTCTGGTTCTGAAGCGACCTACGCCGCTTTACGCCTGGCGCGGGCCATCACGGGTCGTCAGAAAATCATCAAGTTTCAAGGCTGCTATCATGGCTGGCACGATGCTATCCTGATGAATGTCATCACCCCAGCTGAAAAAATAGGCCAGCGTGATCCTCTTTCCGCAGGTATGTTGCCCCAGGCTATCGAGAATACCCTGGTCCTGCCGTTTAATGATCTGAACGCTGTGCAGCAGGTATTGCAAGAGCAGGGTACAGAGATTGCCGCGATTATTCTTGAACTGATTCCACACAATATTGGGACGGTGCTCCCCCAGCAAGCCTTTGTGCAAGGCTTACGGGATCTGACACGGCAACACCAGATTGTGTTGATCTTTGACGAAGTAGTGACCGGTTTCAGACATGGATTGGGAGGCTATCAAAAAGTGCTTGGCGTGACGCCGGACCTGACCACGATGGCCAAGTCCATTGCCAATGGCTTTCCACTGGCTGCCCTGGCCGGGCGGGCCGATCTCCTTGATCACTGTGCCCCTGGTGGGGACGTATTTTTTGCCGGAACCTTTAACGCCCATCCTGCCAGTGTCGCAGCCTCACTGGCCACGATTGAAATTCTTGAGCGACCAGACAGTTATGCCCACCTGTTCAATCTGGGCAAGCGTATGCGTGATGGATTGGCTGAAATCGTGCAGCGCCATGGCATCACAGCGACCGTGGCTGGATTTGGTTCAATTTTTCTGCTGTACTTCATGGAGCCACCAATTGAAAGCTATACAGACCTGTTACGCAATGACGCCAAAAAGTTTGTCGACTATCGGTGTGCATTGATCACACGTGGCATCTACGAATTACCCGTCAATCTCAAACGTAACCATATCAGCCTGGCTCATAGCGCCGCCGATATTGATCAATCGCTGGAAGCAGCCAACGAAGTGTTGAAAGCATTGTAACAGGGAGCGTTATCCAAGGAGGAGTATCGACTATGCGTGGTCTTCAAGGAAAAGGAGTCCTGATTACCGGTGGCAGCAGAGGCATCGGACAGGCAACTGCCCGGCGCTTTCTGGAAGAGGGAGCGCGTGTCTGTATTTGCGGACTTGAGCAAGACGAGGTCGAGCAGACCGTCCAGACATTCTCCGCGCTCGGAGAGATTACTGGCTTTGTGGGGGATGTCAGTGTTGAGGAGCAGGCCCAACACATTGTGGCCGAAGCCGAACGTACGCTTGTTGGCATCGACATCCTGATAGATAATGCAGGCATTGCCTGGGAAGAACCGTTTTTAGAGATAACCAGTGAACACTGGGACAAGATTATCGCTGTCAATCTGCGTGGGATGTTTCTGATTGCTCGTGAAGCGGCTCGTCGTATGGTGGCGCGCGGCAAAGGTGGCGCGATTGTCTTGATGTCTTCAAAAAATGGGCTGGCCAGTGAAGTAAAATACGCGCACTACAACGCATCCAAGGGGGCCATTGTGATGTTGATGAAAACAATGGCCCTGGAACTGGGTCCACAGGGGATCCGTGTCAATGCCCTCTGCCCCGGCTACATCCTTACCCCGCTGGCTGAATCCATTGATTCACCAGAGTTTATCGCCAATTATGTCAACAATATTCCTCTAGGACGCCTGGGACGCCCTGAAGATGTGGCAGCGGCCTATGCATTTCTGGCTTCAGATGATGCCGCATTTATGCATGGAACCGAACTTCTCCTCGATGGCGGCCAGCTGGCTCAGTAGGAAGTTCATCAGTATAGGATCGATGATGAACGTTCGTATGCTGCTGAAATACATCAAGAGAAGAGGCGATGATGAAGGGAGGTAACCGGCAGCCCCGCTAGTTGAAGAATGCCAAGGGGGACGGCGTGGTGCTGCCAGGTTTGTCCATGACCATGATCCTGCGTACAAAAGAAGGACGCCCCAATGGCTCGTTCAGCGTAGTTGGAGCCATCCTGCTGACCTATAGCACGCTGGCTTATCTGGCTTGTTGCTCACCATCATTTTTGTGCTGGCTCAGACTCCGCTTGTCATGCTGGATGCAGTGCCGCTCTTGCTCATGGTCTGGCTCTTATTGAGCGCGAACTACTGGGGACCGTTGCTTGTTGCCGATCACCAGCAGGATCGCTTTGTTGTGCTCAAAGCCTCGATCACATTCACCTGGCGCTATCCTGGACAGACGCTGTTGACAGGCATCATTGTGTTGCTGGCATTGGGTATTGGAATTGGTTCAGTCGCGGGCTTCTTTGTGATTATTCCTATATTCATTACACTGCTTCAGCAGAAGCGTTACCTGTGGATCGTTGAGCGGGAGGAACGTAAGCAGAATGGGACGTCAGGCAAGCCACGTGTGGCTTGTGATACTACACAATTGTTAGACAATAAAGAAAGGGCACGTTTACGGCACAAGATCGCCGAAAGCGTGTAAAAACGTATGACTATACTCACGACGCGCACGTCTCGCTACGACCTTACCTGTCAGAGTGAGAATCCTGCTTTTCAGACAGAGATAGCCGTTACCGCAGTAGAACCAGGGATCGATCTGGTTTCTATCAGACTCACCACAAGCGAACCGGCCATCCCATCTCCAGTCACCATTGCCTGGACACTCCCCATTGTGGATATACACTCTTCGTGGAATCCGGCCAGTGATCTGGAGAAGAATTTATTAATCTCAAGTGGTTTTGGTGCCAAAGTAACGACAAAGGCACCGGTGATCAGTCTCCATAATCTGGCAGGGCACAACCGTTTGACTTTTGCCTACTCCGATGGCCTGCATGCGGTCCGTATGCAAGCCGAAGTTCATGATCAAAGTTCGACCTATGCCTGTGCCGTCAGGCTTTTTACAGAAGGGGCCACACCCTTTACCGTGTATGAAGAGACACTGCGGCTGGATACACGAGACGTCCCGTTTTATACATCTCTGGATGATGTGCAACGCTGGTGGGCGATTCGACCAGACTATGCGCCGATTGCTGTCCCTGAGCATGCCCGGTTGCCCATGTATTCTTCCTGGTATAGTTTCCGTCAGCACGTGAGTGCAGACGCGCTTGAGCACCAATGTCGATTGGCGAAAGCACTGGGTTGTGAGGGCATTATCGTCGATGATGGTTGGCAGACCGTCGATACGAGCGCGGGTTATGGCTATTGTGGGGATTGGAGCGTCGCGCGTGAGAAGATTCCGGACATGAAAGCGCACGTTGCTCGTGTGCACGAACTGGGCATGAAATATTTGCTCTGGTATGCCACGCCCTTTGCCGGTAAATATAGTCAGGCCTATCAACGCTTTGCAGATCGTCTGTTAAACTATCGTGAAGAGGTCTACCAGGCGGGTGTCCTGGATCCTCGTTATCCTGATATACGTGAGTATCTGATCACCATATTTGAGCGGGCATTGCGCGACTGGGACCTGGATGGGTTCAAGCTCGATTTTATTGATAGCTTTAGCCTGCAATCCGATACTGCCTATGCACAGCAACGAGGTGAGGGACAGGACTATGTGCTGGTGGTGGATGCGGTGGATCGCCTCCTGGCAGAGATGATCCAGCGTTTGCAAAAGATCAAACCAGATGTCTTGATCGAGTTTCGCCAGTCCTATATCGGGCCACGCCTCAAAAAATATGCCAATATGTTTCGTGCTGTGGATTGTCCTAATGACGCGCTAGTCAACCGGGCCCGAACGATTGATGTTCGCCTGCTCAACGGCAGGAGCGCCACCCATTCTGATATGTTTACCTGGAATAGTGAAGAGCCCGTGGAGAGTGCCGCGCTGCAACTGATCAATGGTTTGTTCTCAGTCCCACAACTCTCCGTCATGATCGATACACTTCCGCAGCGGCATATCGATATGGTGCGTTTCTGGCTCTCCTTCTGGCGCGAGCATCGTGATGTCTTGCTGGATGGCACGCTCATGCCTGTTCATCCGGAAGGCCTCTATCCACTTGTGCAGGCAGTCACAGACAAGAAACATATCGCTGTGATCTATCACGATATGGTTGTCAATCCTGGTTTGCATGTTCCTCGTGAACTAATGCTTGTCAACGGAACCCAGACAGGACGCGTTGTGTTGGAATTGGATGAGGCGATCGGTAGCAGGACCTGCGAAATACGCGATTGTTGTGGTGTCGTCTTGTCCGATGAAAAGCGTTTGTTTGACAAAGGGTTGACACGCCTGGAAATTCCAGCCTCAGGTCTGGCAATCCTCAAGTGATTCTGGCAGGCCTGATTCCCTTCGAGTTTCTGAGTCGGCAACACATAGAGTGTGTGCCCCTGTGAAAAAGAGAGAAGGAAGACATCGTGAGTCATAATTGGGATATTAGGATTGGGACATTGGTTGATGGCAAAGGGAGTAATCCTGCTGAATTTATCCGGCAAATACTCCCGTACGGTTTTGAAAGTTTTTCATTGACATTCTGGGAAACGCTGGGTGAGGTTGATCTACGGCAACTGGCCGCCTCAGTGCAAGAGGTACTGGCCGATACGGATGTGACGATCAGCGCCTTGAGCATTTTTGGTAATCCACTGGAGGAGACAGAGGTTGATCGAGAGACACTTCGTGGCTGGGAGGCGCTGATCGATCATGCACATCTCTTTGGGGCAGATATCGTGAGCGGCTTTACCGGTCGCGTGCGCGGTCAATCCATTGATGCCTCCATCCCGCGTTTTACGCATATATTTGAGCCATTGACCAGACGTGCCGCCGACAACGGTATACGGCTCGCCTTTGAAAATTGTAGCATGGAAGGAACGTGGCAGACGGGAGATTGGAATATTGCCCATGGGCCTGACGCCTGGGAATTGCTATTTCATGCCTTGCCGGCTGAAAATCTTGGACTCGAATGGGAGCCATGCCATCAGTTGGTCAACTTGATTGATCCTCTGCCCCAGTTACGTGACTGGGTGAAAAAGATCTTCCATGTTCATGGCAAAGATTGTACTATTCGGTGGGATACAATCAAGAAATATGGTATTCATGGATCGCAATCATATGCCAATCACCGCACACCCGGCTTTGGTGAAAGTAATTGGACCGATATCATCAGTGAATTGCGGCGAGGCGGTTTTACCGGTGCTATTGATATTGAAGGAGCGCATGATCCTGTCTATACCGGGGAACTTGAGATGACTGGTCAGGTTCATGGCTTACAGTATCTCAAAACTTGTCGCGGTGGTGAGTACATTCCCAATCCTAATGTATAAATAGACAAGTGGCCAAATGAGTCATCTCGAATGGAATGAAAGGGATCCTATCTGCTCTGGAACAGATAGGATCCCTTTGCCTGTGCTGATCTATCGAGACAATCACACTGATAGTTGGACGCCACCTGTGCCATACCAATCGAACTCGACGGTCCTGCCATTGATCAACCATCTTCGTGGACTGGTTGTCTCCAGGACATCTAATGGCTGTGCGGGCGCGTGTACTTGAGCGGCCTGTTCAAAGGCCATACGTAACGCTTTTTCTTGCTCAATTCCTACTGCATCGGCCGCAGCTGAAACAAACAGTGGTGTACCGCTCTCGGCCAGGAGTTGGAGCCATTGTCGATTCAGTTCCCAGGGCACATCTCTGGTTAAGCCCACACAATCCGCATCTACCGCGAAAAAGGTGGTATGTTGCGGCATACGGAACGCCAGTGTATTCACCCCCATCTTGCGCGTACGCTCCCACTCGCGACCACTGGTATCATCACCAGTACGTTGCAACGCAAACACGCCTGCAGCCAGATGTCCAACCGTATTACAGCCCATTACCAGTGCATTGCCTGCCGATTCCGCAATACACCGATAGAATTGCACAATGATTTCAGCGCTCGTCTTGCTACGATCAGCAAATGCCCACTGGTGTTCGGTTAATTTTGCACCCATCTGGAACCCCCATAACCCAAAAATATCAAAGGTGCTAAAATCATGTTTGAGGAGCTCAAATCCCCAATCTACCAAGCGCTTGATCGACGTTCCTATATATTCGCGTACCTCCCCCAGACTGGGATCAAGGACCAGACCATCACCAGACATTGCCAGACGTCCCGTTGCAAACGTCCAATCAGATGGGACCTTCTCGCTGGTCAGCAAGGGTCGAAACCAGATACCTGGCCGCACCCCAGTCCGCTTCATCTCAGTTGCCAGCTTTTGCATATCCTCAAAATCGCGATTAGGGAGCCAGGGACCTCCATTACCGTTTTTGCTATGACAAAGCTGCCAGCCATCATCAATGACCATAAATGGATGATGAGGGCTGGCAGAGGCTAGCGAGGCCATCAGTTTTGAGTCATCGAGAATTTCCTGATACGAGCTATTGCCATACGCATGATACCAGTTATTTCCTCCATAAACTGGCTGTTTTGGTAAGACAGGGCGTGCACACATTTGACGACAAAACTGTTGGGCTGCCGCAAACAGCCCTTCACCTTCATTTCCTAGACGAGACACAATCTCCGCGACCAGAAGCTCACGCGTCCCCAGTTCTACCCCTGCACTCCCATTGCGTACATCCAGCCACAGGCTTACCCCGCTACTATCCACCTGCCAGAAACAAAATGCAGCCGCCCCGGTTTTAACGCCGTATCCATGCACCAGGCTGCCATCATAAGTAAGAAAGTACCAGGGCAAAATACGCTCAGGCACGAGGTTGCGCCAGCCAAGCTCCCCATATCCCCGTTCCCATTCATCGCTTAAATATACTAACTCAGGTGCAACTCGTTGCTGCCAGCGCAATACCAGCCGTTTCAACGGCCGTTGGCTTTCACGTACGATTACCTGTTGTTCATAGGTAGCTTCCCCTACAAACAATGCCAGCTCTCGCAGTTGCCAGTTGCCAGCATTCCTTTGGTGTAACTCCATCCATCCATCGTCGAACTGTGCCCGTACACTATCGGGCGAACGCTTAATATCTAAATATTGCATCATCACAAAGCATCTTTCTATCCTGTCTACATTTCTCATATACGATAGACCAAAGAAAACGTTCTATTTATTAGTCTCCCTGGAAATCAAGACGGCAGATCCAACACCCGACACAGGTATCGCTGGTGTGGATGTCGGGGTACGTTATCTGGCTGTCACGAGTGACACCAAGGGCGCATGGACCTTCCCCGGGAGCTTCAACGCAGTTTTTGTTATGCAAGAACGAGAGAGCAATACCAGATTGAAAAAGGGTGGGGAATGTCACGTTTCCTCAGAGAAAACGTACTATTTATAGCGATATTTTGTCACAATATTTACTGAAATAGTTGTCTTGATGAGAAATAAGAACTCCTATGATGGAAGAGGGAACGATGAAGTACGAAGAGTTCATTGAACAGGTACAAACGCGCGCCCAGCTTGCTTCGAATAGTGAGGCGGGGCGTGCCACACGCGCTATGCTTGAAACGCTCGCGGAGTGTATATCGAAGGACGAACGCTATGACGCGGCTTCTCAACTGCCGAGAGGACTCGCGCTATACCTGAAGCAGCCATTTCTCGGCATCAGTAAGCAACCAGGTCCACGTCCCGGGCGAGAGTGTTCTTTGGACGATTTTTTCCAACGTATGAGCATACGAGAAGATGTGCCACTAGCAACTGCTCGTGAACATGCTCGTGTTGTGATGAGTGTATTAAGTGATGCTTTGTCAAAAGGTGAATTGGAACATATTCGTGAGCAGCTACCAATCGAATTCTTCTATGAATTTTTTGCGAAGAAGTAGAATTTGATGGAAGTTCGTAAAAGGAGCTATAGAAATAGCAGAGAATGAGGGACATAATATGCCGAAAAGACATCAAAGGCGCCCAACGTTGGAGATTATCCATGGACGTACGAATCCTGATAAGAGTACTGTTATCACAACTGGAACCTATAAGAAGAAAGAAACCTATGAGAAAGAGGCGCGTGAGCACGACAATCCCGCCAAATTGCCGCAGGGAACCAAAGTTCCTCCAAAAAGGGTGTTTCCTCCTGAGGTAACGACAAAGAAACAGAACTCCAAGGCAATGATGGAAGAAGGGAAACGTCGGAGTGGTAGCGACTCAAACGCGACCAAACCTCGCAAAGATTCCAGGCTGCCTCCGAACCCGCAGAAAGAGCCAAGACCTAAACATGTTCAGGAAGACGATTTTGTGGCGGATTTACGGCCCGATAACTTTGCGGGAGCAAACTATGGTCTGCTCTCTGAGCCTCAAGATATAGGACTTCGAGCTAGCGATATTAAGGAGTTGTATGGTACGTTAGCCGATCTTACCCATGATGAATTGCGTAATATCGTGATCGTGCCGCTAGGAACCCCTCTCGAGCAAGGGGCAAAGTATATTGATCTGCAACATCTAGAGAGGGGCGAGTTTGTCGCCATGGCTGGGATGGTTGCGGATGAGGATCATTACTATGTTCCTAAGAAGCGCACTGATTATGTGCTCTGGAACCGTCTCAGACAAATACACAATCCAGCACGTCTCGATGAGCCAGAAACCTCAGATGGGTAATACATCTATAGATACAATGTATCAGGAATTGCATGGCTTATCCGAAATTTGGAATGGGCCTGTTTCTTGCTGGATTTGTTTATCGTTATCATGCTTGGGTGCGCCCCCGAGCATGCGTCCTCTGCACCTCATCCTTGTGCCATCCTGGCAGTTGAGGCGGCCATACCGCGCCCAAAGTACGACGCTGCGAGGAGAAATCGCGGCGTCGTACTTTGGCTGTGACCTACATACCTTACCCAAGCACTGGAATCATCTCATTAAAAGGGAGCTCGATCGGCCGTTACATTACTTATGCTTCTACGAAGAAGTATTGAGTATCAGTGGTCCGTTCTCGCCTATGTTCTGGCCATCTGCAGTACGATGCAGCCAGAGACTGTCACGATGTTGCAGGACCTGGGTGTCAAAGCGCAGGCTGTTCAGGCAGACTTAAACGCACCAAGCGTCGTGACCGAGAGTAAGCGCATGGTCGAAGATGTCGCAGAGCACTTCGGACGCCTTGGTTGAATCAAAGGTCACTGTATTCCAGCCGATGTTTCATCCCGAACGTAAATATGTCATTGTTGGGACATTTCAGACTGGTTCAATGACAATGATGGCACGACCGACAAGTACAATTGATCCGAAAAAAATGAAAAGAAACGAGTCCATCAAAGAAAATCTAGCTCAAGAGAGGGATGCACTCCAGAAAGTCCTGGATACATATTGTCCTTCGAAGTAATTCCCATGTGTGAGGAGACGGACGAGTAGCAGCCGAAACATCGCTATCTGGAGAAGCATCCTGCTCGCTTGCATCTTTCGCTCGTCATTTTTTGAGAGACCCCTATCATGGGGGGAGCGCTGTGGAATAGGCGGATGACCTGGCCTTTTTCCATTAGCACTTCCCCAGATAGTGGTTGGAGTATGCACCGTATCTACGCGCCTCTGATAGGCCCGAGGCGATCCCGTCCATGTCATGGAATAGTAGTATCCTGTGAGGCACCCTTGCCAGAGTGCCGGAGTTGCGATGTCAACAAAGAATCCACCCACATTCCTTACATTTCAATTCTCTCTATCCTCCGCTGGTCGTTTCCAGGAGCTTTTTCAAGTTCGCAAAGTCTGTGGCATTCTGATGTTGGATACTTTGAACAAGAAAAGGCGCAAGAAGTTTACGCAGGCCACGTCCGTTCAGGTCTACCTGTATCTGCATGCGTGTTCCTTGAGGTGTGGGTTCAAAGGTCATGATACCTGTTGAAGGAAGAGGACCTTCCATCCGAAATCCTCGCCGGTAAGGTGGCTGAAACTCGGTTACTTCCCAGGAAACCCGCATTGTTCGACCGAAAAGCTGTCGCGTTTCCACGACCTGCGTTCCTATGCCCAGAGGGCCCTTGGAGACAATTTTTGCTTCTTTGACTCCGTGTTGCCAGCGTGGGTATGCTGAAAAATCGTGAACAAAATGAAAAACATCCTCGATAGGACGATAAATGACAATGCTTGAGGCAACGTGTGCCATTGGTCTGGTCCTTTCTTTCTTCCAGATGAATAACAGCAAAAGCTCCTCTGTCATTCGTCTTTTTCAATTGCTGATGCATCCATTGGAATACCATCTATCTTCCAGTGTCTTACAGCACCTGTTGCAGACCAATCAAGTTTCCTTCCGGGTCCTTAAAACGGCGTACTCTGGCTTGCCCGCCTTCGGGCAGGTCGAGCGTGGCAATCACTTCGAAACGGACTCCTTTTGCCTCCAATGCATCTCCTGCGGCATCAATGTCATCCACCGTAAACACGAGATGATCATAGCCAGCAGGATTGTGCATAAACTGCGGAATAGAACGAGATAGACCTTTTTCGGCACTATCTGTCTGGAAAACGACAAACTTTGCTGCCCCCAATTGCGCGAAAAAAGCGGTGGCATCTGGTGTAAGGGGAGGAGACTGCAACCCCAACACCTCTGTGTAGAAGTGATACATTCGAGGAAGATTATGAACAGCGATACCGATATTATCCAGAGATTTGAGAGAGGTCCTATCAGACGTAGAGATGCTTTCGTTGCCTGCCATAAGAGAAAACTCCTGTACTTTTGTGCTACACTATTCACATCATGAAGGTGAACCGTAGTTCACCTTTTTAGTATAGTGAACTATGGTTCACTTTGTCAAGGGATGAAAGGAGAAAATGCCAACGTGACTTCTGGAAAAAAGCGACCGCAACGGCGGGCCGATGCTCAACGGAACCGCCCCCGTATCCTTGAAGCTGCTCGTACACGCTTTGCAGTCGAAGGATTACATGCACAGGTGGATGATATCGCCCGTGATGCTGCTGTGGCTGTGGGAACGATTTATCATCATTTTGGCACCAAGGAAGGACTTTTAGAGGCGGTCGTGCTGGATCGATTCCGAGAAACGGCTGAATATATACACACCCTCCTCATGGATGGCGACGCCTGGAGTGGCATCGAACGCGTCCTACGCTACCTTGCTGAGCGACAACTTACTGATCGAGCCTTTAAGGAGGTCGTTGCAGCCCATCAAGAGTTGCGTGAACGAGTATCGCTGGTGATGCATGAAATGACACCACTCCTCCAACAGCTAGTAGATCGCGCCCAGGCTGCGAAGCAATTACGTGCAGATGTGATGGCAGAGGATCTTTTGCTCCTCGTGGCGATTCTACCTGGGAGTGAGATTGATCCTGCGAAACGGACGCGCTACCTTGAGATTATCATTGATGGACTGAGAATACGTGGAAATTCTTCTATAGGGGACCGTACCCAATGAGTTATGCATGTACTGCAATATGGTTGTTTCCTGGATATGTATGATGTGGATCAGAAGAAGTTTATTCGAGCCTTAATCAGCTCATCTCAAAAACATGACGTTAACATCATGTTTTGGTCAAAAAAAGCCTGCTCATTGTTCTCTTTTTTCAAGCCAGCGCTCGAAGCGTTCGATATTGGCCTGGAGATCAACACGAAATTGCTGTAGCGCACCGATTTTCTGGTCTGCATCGGCCAGATGCTGGCGCAAGATGGCGAGAACTTTCTGTTTTGGCTGTATTCCACCAGGATCAGTGAAATAGAGGTCGATAACGTCACGTATTTCATCCAGGCTGAGTCCAAGTTTCTTGAGCTGATCAATTTTGCGCAGGCGGGCAAGCGTCTCCTCGGTATAATAGTGCTGACCATGGCCTTCACGCTCACCTGGGGGGATCAGTCCAATGCTCTCGTAATAGCGAACGGTGCGCGCAGTTACCCCTGCTCGTTCCGTCACATCACCGATGCGCATACGGTCATTCATCGCTCATCTCTCAAATATTACGTTAACGTCATGTTGATAGAATAGAATTTGAGCGAGGCATTGGTCAAGGCCTATCTCTGAAATTTCCAATGATACATTCATCTTCGGAAGTCATTATCTGATGTGTGCTCATATCTGCCAGTGCTTGCAGATCGCGTTCAAGGTGATCGATCATACTTGCCGAATACCGCTTCTATTCAATATCTCCACTGCTTCCATGGAGCACGCAATGACGGAATATTCTGTCCAGGGGTGTGGGTTTATATATATATGTAAGCAACAAAAACACGAATGTTTCTTCCCCACTGTTGCTAAAACGGTCGCTACAGAGCTGCGCCAACCATTTCCCAACACGCTTGGTATTTTAACCACAAACTCTCTTTCCCAGTCATTGATGAGCGTAAGAGGGCAAGATACTGTCGACCAGTCAGATACAATGGCCGCGCCCGGTGAGGCGTGAGACAGAATACAGATAGAGCAACAACAAAATGATACGGATCCAGCCCCTGTTAGCGGCTGTACACCATACACTTATGTTATCAACACTCCTTAATTCAGAACAAGAACAGTGCAACGATCTGCATGTGGCTGTGCTTCCCCTGGAGGCAACACAGCAGGTTGATCAACCAACGAGCTCATTGCTCGATGAAAATGAAGATGAATTTGCCCGCGTCGATACCGAGGATGATGAAGCGATAGATGAGGATGAAGCCATAGCATCTGGCGAGGAGGGAGAGAAGGCTACGTCATTTGGTTCGACCGAGGCAACTTCCGACGAGGCGATTACTCTGTACCTGCGCGAGATCGGGCGCGCGCCACTGCTGTGCTACGAGCAAGAGATGCGTCTGGGACACATGATCGCTATGGCCTGCCAGGAGCAGGTTCGGGCCGCCCAGTCCAATACTCTCCCCCCATCGTCATATTTTACAGGCCGGTGAACGGGCCAGATGCCAGATGATCGAGGCAAACTTGCGTCTGGTAGTCAGCGTGGCCAGAAAATATGTGGGCCGTGGACTCAGCTTGCTCGACCTGATTCAGGAGGGCAATAATGGCCTGATGCAGGCAGTTGAGCGCTACGATTATACCAGAGGATACCGCTTAAGCACCTATGCAACGTGGACGATCCGTCACTCTATCATCCGTGCGATCGCGAATCAGGGACGCGCAATCCGGTTGCCGGTCCACTTGATTGAAGAGTTGAACCAGTTCAGACCGCTAATACAATTTCCTTCGGACCGAGGATGAGAGCCCGCCTCTCAAAGGTCCCAGGTACATATATGAGTACAGTACAAGAGAATGTATCCAAACAGCCGCGCCGTAAAGCCATTCCGCTGACCATGGCCAGTGGACCAAGCCATTACACCCCTGGTGAGCAAGAGCTGCCGGTTCAGCTCACCTCTATGGAAGAGATGCTGCAGTGGGCTCAGAACTGGGCGCGCTCGAAGTCCGTCTGGCCTCTGGGCTATGGCCTGGCCTGTTGCGCGATCGAAATGATGGCGTCGGCTCAGGCGCACTACGATCTGTCGCGCTTTGGGTCCGAGGTGTTCCGTTCGAGTCCCCGACAGGCGGACCTGATGATTGTCGCGGGCACCGTATCCACGAAGATGGCGCCCCGCCTGCGCTTGTTGTGGGAACAGATGCCAGAGCCTAAATGGGTGATCAGCATGGGGCAGTGCGCCAATTCTGGCGGCGAATTCTACGATAGCTACTACACTGTGCAAGGCGTCGATACCATCGTCCCGGTGGATGTCTATGTCCCCGGTTGCCCACCACGTCCAGAGGCGTTAATCGAGGGCATCCTCAAACTACGTGAGAAAATCGCCAAGCAGGGTTTGCATATCCGCGGCGAGGAAGAGCTGGAGCTTGCTACAAAATAGCAGTTCTCAGCTCCTTATCATCAGCTTTGCTGGAAAGTCTTATAGTCGTTTATTCCTGATTTTTGTCCTCCGAGGACGCTTCAGTGGAGGTGACATAGATCACGCTGTCCCAGGAGTTATGGATGCCGATGAGGAGAAAGAGAATCGCAGCCACGCCGAAGACGAACATGGCGATCTTTGAATTGCCCTCAAGCAGCCCGGCCCCGAGGAGCAGGGAGGCATAGGCTAGAAACGGAAAGACCGTATGCCAGAGCCAGTCTTCCAGCACCGGATGATACGCCGTCTGTCTTCGCGCACGCCAGGCAGTAACCAGACAGTAGATAGCTCCAGCCAGACCACATATCCCCATAAGCAGGCTTACATTCCAGAGTGCAGACCAGGGAGCGCTGAGAATCACAGAGACAAGGAAAGCAGCGCAAAAATGTACGACCGTTGGTGTCGTGAATGCGCCGATAGCTTGAGCCGATCGGATCCGTGCTCGCGCTCTTTCCGCCATCAAGGTCACAACCACAAACACCAATCCGGTCAGTGCCGCAGAGGCGGAACCAACGATCACATAAAAACTTTCCCAGGTACTCGGTAGCAATGCCGCCGGCTGTTGCATAGCCTTCTTCTGCCTTTCACGATCCAGACCTATGCTGGAGGTCATCGAGAGCAATTGTGACTCGCCCATACTCTTTATTAAATAGGGACATGTCTATTTATAGAGAATACGTTCAGGATGGCAATGCCGATACAGGAGCCACGGCCTATGAAATTTTTTGCAGAGAAGAGAGTCTTTAGCAGAAACAGACTCACCCAAGCCGTTCTATGAGCTGAGGAAGCAGGAAACCATGATCCGCGATTAATATGGGTACCTGATCAGGCAAGGTGGCCCAAAAGAACTTGAAGAGAGGCCAATCATGTGAAGTAGAAGAGAACCGTTCTGCATGTTGCCATACTGCTTGCGGTCGCCCCTGATAGCGGAGATGGTAAAAATATCGATAGTGGATCTCTTCGCGCCCAAAATCCGCCATATCACGTTCTTGCTCACCCAGGAACGCATCCAGAACAAGGTGAGTCAAGCCCGTCTCTTCCCACGCTTCGCGTAAAACGGCCTGTTCCGGGGTTTCGCCCTCCTCAATCGTTCCAGCGGGAACCTGTATCCCTGCTTCTGGTGCTTTCAGGTGGCTGAAGACGAGCAATTTTTGCTGGTGCGTGATGTATGCAAACGCTTTTCTTTTGACCTGCTTCAAGGTTCTTCTCCCCTTGTGTGGTACTCTTCATCCTCTCCAACATGGAGTTGCTGCCCTGTCTTTATCGAGCGTTGCAAACGTGTCGAGTGGCCTGAAATCCTGCCTTGCCACGGTTAGTTGTAGATAGTGTAGGTGTCGAATAATTTGAGCTCGCTCTCATCAGGACGCTGAAATATGTGCCAATAGCTCTCAAATTGTGGCCTGCTCATTGACACAGCCCCGTGAGCTAGCTTCTCATTTCTCTTCTCCAACCTGCGCCAGATTTCATCAAAAGAGAGGTCAAAAAAGTGCATTTCCGTGCGGGCGTTGCATTTTTTTGCGTCCATGCGCTTTTGGCTGCGTTCAGATTTTTGCCAGAGGCCATCTTCCAGGATGACATCCTGGCCGTTGCTGAGAAGCGTAAGCGCAAGCGTATAGAGCCGAGCCTGCAGTTTTTCGTGAAAATCCTCATTGCTATGATCTATGCCTAAATGCTCTTGCCATTCGTCAGTACAGATGCGAATGCCCTTGCCTGTCTGCTCGAGTCTTTTTGCAAGGGTTGTTTTACCAGATCCCGGCAAGCCACAGAACAGGATAAGTGTTGGTTGCTTCTGCAATGCCATACGTGTCCCTCTCTACCGAAAAAACGACCTCCAACTGAGCTGATAACGAGTTTTCCTGCGAGTGTACTCAACTTTCAAGCAATTAGCAAGATGTTCTCTCAGAAACTACCCGTAGAAACCTTTTGTTTCAGTGGGCACTCATGTGTCAATCTTGGAATTGAAAAAAGATGGGAAGCGTGTTGCTGTCTGCGCTACTACTATGTTTTTATCACCGCTCGGTAAAGGGACGTTTGCAGGGAGGTAAGCATGCCTACCTCCCTGCAAACGTCCCTTACCATACAATACGATTCATTTCTTTATGGGATAGAATATCCAGGCATACCAAGTGTCTTCCGTTGCAGGCTTCCTTCAGGATATTGCGGATTAAAGGCTCCATTCGTAATATATAGGTTGAAACGATCTTTTCCGGCTCCTCCGAATGCAACCGCTGTTGGATTATTGAAACCATTGCTTTGATCAAGCAGTTGGAACACATGGCCTGTTGGGTCGACACGAATAATTGTCTGGTCTAAGATATTGGCAATATAGAGATTTCCGCGAATATCAAATGCGAAATCATCACTATTAGCGAAGGCTGAACCTTGAAATTGAATTTTCGGGATGCCAGGCCTCCCCTGTGGCTGGATAGGAATACGCACGATGATCGATTGAGATGGATTCGAAACATAGACGATCTCATGGAAAACTTTAATCCCATCAGCACCATAGGGAGTGGTGCCAGGAGTCGTATTTCGAGCGAGCAGGGCATTCGTACTCCAGACCTCAGCTTTTGAGGCGCCGGGAACAACGCGCCAGATACATCCGAGCAGATCATCAGCAATATAAAGATTTCCTCTTCCATCGTGCGCCATCCCATTTGGACTGGCCGTTGGTGGGAGTGATGCCATACGATTGAACGAATTATTTGCATAGATTTGCCATACCCCGGCAAGGTGCTCATCTTGTGAAAGCACAACGACCTTCACCTCTTGCTGGTCAGTGATCACAATTCCATTGACACGGGTCACATTATGAGCCGATTGAGGAAAGGAAATGCGTTGTGTCTCTCCGTTTGGTCGGCGTTTCCAGATTGACCACCCCACGGCAATCAGGGTGTCGGGCTCCATAAAGGGTCGCGACGAGGCCGCCCAATGAGTGACCAATGACAAATGGGTTATCTAGACCAACGTGAGCAATAACGGCTTCAAGGTCGTTCACATCATCTTCGAAATGCCGCTTCCCTTCGCAAGGTGTTGAAGGAAATCTAGAGCAACCACTCGATGATAGGTGCTCAGAAATGGAACTGTGCGGTGCCAGTCACAGAGATTGCGTCCTCCGCCATGGAGCAAGACAACTGGCAGACCATTTCCTCCAAAATCACGAACTGCAATGGATATCTCACCAATCTGTATGCTACTATCAATATAGTTATCCACGATACATCTCTCGTTTCTCTTATTCCTGTTTCCTGAAAGGGTTTTCCTGAGTTCTAGACACCATCCGCTCTTTTGGAGCATCATGCCTTTCTTTTCCGCTTTTCGGGGATCGGGCATATAAGTGAGTCAAAGCAAGGTTGGAACCGCATTCGTATACAGAGACCACATTGACGACACCTTTCATCACCTGGATCTATTATGTCACCAGACTATTTCTTTCTGCAATCGCTTAAAAATTCAGTAATGACAATTTACAGGGCTGAGCACGATTGAGACCTCGTAGCGTGGTTTCCGACCATTTGTCCTTAATATTATACCGTCTGGACGGTATAATATTTTTATGACACGAGATATTCGCACTCGACGCACCACACAAAAAATTGTTCAGGCAGCCAGCGAGCTTATCTTAACACAAGGCGTTGCCCATCTGACGCTGGAGGCTGTAGCAAAAAAGGCGGGTGTAAGCAAGGGAGGTCTGCTTCACCACTATCCGAGCAAAGAGGCTCTGATTTCCGGACTGGTCAATCATCTGGATAGGCAGTTTGATGAGGAACTACAGCATGTACTTGCGGCAGAACAACCTGAGCCAGGAAGCTGGTTGCGGGCCTATATCCGCACCTCCCTTCAGATGGAGAGCGAGATGCTGGAACAGGGCGTGGGATTGCTTGCGACCCTCGCTACCAAT
The DNA here is from genome assembly GCF_003967575.1 of Dictyobacter alpinus. Taxonomy (NCBI): domain Bacteria; kingdom Bacillati; phylum Chloroflexota; class Ktedonobacteria; order Ktedonobacterales; family Dictyobacteraceae; genus Dictyobacter; species Dictyobacter alpinus. The sequence goes on along the minus strand of NZ_BIFT01000002.1, from coordinate 492,859 downwards.
CCCGAACTCCTGGCACCTTTCCAACAGAGTTTTGCACGCTATCAACAGCAGGCTCAACAGGCGGGAATTGATCCAGTAATGGGAACTATTATTCGCCTGGCCGTTGATGGGCTGTGGTTGTCCGATCTCTTTCATCTTACCCCTCCGGTTGGGGACTTACGCGAACAGGTCGTCGCGAAATTAATAGAGATGAGCCGTACGACAGAGGAGTAATCGCTATGCACACATCAGAAATCCCGCAATCTCCGTCAGCGGAGAAAAAGCGCTGGCTCTGGCTTGGCGCGACCTTGATCGTCCTTTCCACCTTGCTGTGGGTCTGCTTGTTTGCGCTCCCATTTCTGCCAGTAAATGCAGGAGCCAAAGTTGGCATAGGCGTTGGGTTGGCGGTGATCGCTGAAATCACCTTTTGGATAGGAGGAGCACTTGTAGGAACGCGTGTCATCGCACGGTACCGGCGTTTTCTCAATCCGCGACGTTGGCTGAAAGAAAGAGGCGGGCAGATCCAGTTACATGAGCAGAAAAACATGGCAAACAAAAAGATGTAAAGCGCAGAAGATACCAGTTGGGAAGTGGTTTCTCCAGGAAACGTTGTACGAGTGCTCATAGATACCAACCCTTGCTCTCAGTATTTATGAGAAGCGGACTATCAGCTCCATGGGAGCACTTTTCCGGCAACCAGCCTTCCTCTTTTTTTAATCTGTTTTAAAACAAAATGGTGAATCCTTGCAAATAATTGGGATTTTTATGAGAAAAAAGGAGATATGTCTTGTTTTCTTCGAAAAATCTTGACATTTGACTGAGGTACAGGTATTATTGTTTTAAAACAAGGGACAAAAAACCTGGAAAGCGAGTCGTTATACATGGACGCAAGTATCAAGAGTTTTGATGAGAATGATTTGCAGGGGCCGAAACTGCGTCGTTCTGAGCAGACGCGGCGCGCCAATGTCAAGGTGGCTGAGGTGTGTGAGCGTCTGCGGGCACTTGCGGCTGAGTTGGGACCAGGGAGTCGTCTGCCCAGGATGCGTGAGCTTTGTAGTACCTTCAATATTTCTAGTGCGACCTTGACCACGGCCCTGGACCTGCTCGAGTATGAACAGATTTTTTATCGTAAAGAGCGCCAGGGTATTTTTGTCTCTAATACACTCCTAAAGCGTTCAGTCCATGTCGTCTTTAATATTTCGATGATTGCTGACCATGCGACCTCTCCTTTCTGGTCATTGCTCTGGGGACGGTTGGCACAGATCTCAGAGCAGCGCTCAAAAACCAAAAATGAGCAGATTTCGTTTCACTTTCCCGGTCATACGATGCCGCACCAGTTACCAGATGAACATATTGCTTTGCTCAACTCGCCTGCGGTAGATGGCAGCGTGATCGTTGGTTTCAATGCCCATTCGGCCGATCATGTTCCCCTGCTCACCAAGCCCCACGTGGTCTTTGCGGGGGGTGGTGACTGGATGGTGAAATATGATGAGATGGAGGCGTCACGTCTGGCTGCCGAAGCATTGGTACGGAAACAGTGTCAGCGCATTGCGTATTGGTCTGCATGGGAGCAACATGTCGACGATGTTTCTGTTCAAGCCCATCATTTCTATCAGGCATTGCAGCAATGCAATCTTCCCGCAGATCCTGCCCTTTTTCGTTATGTTCCAGAGATGAGCACGCCAATGAGTCGCCCACTGACCTACCAGGAACGAGGCTACTTACTGGCCAAGGAGGTCTTTGGCTCCTCTCGGGCAGAAAAGCCAGATGGGATTTACATCAGTGACGATCTGATGACTGATGGCGCATTGGCAGCCTTTAACGAATTAGGCATTCATGTTGGAAAAGAGGTCGAAATTGTCTCGCTCTCAAATCTTGATTCACCCATTCTCTTTGGAAGTACGCAGCATATGACATTGCTCGAACAAGATCCTGAACTTCTCGTCAAAAGTATGTTTTTACTCCTGGAGGTCTTGATGAATGGTGAACATCCACATGAGGATACCGTCTATGTACCCTATCGCCTCCGTGAGGGATAAATCACACGGCTAGCGCTTCACACGCAGTGATTCTCTAAAATATTCCCGGGTCTAGCAAAAAATACAAATGGTCGTACGGATGACCATTTGTAGGGTAGTCATTGTCTTTTTTAGCCAATGAATTTGCTTGTATGTCTTTAAGGCATGCATGTAAAGGATAACTAGTGTCCATGGTTGTCTCATTCGCAACGGAAAATTGTTCACATGCTAGAGAATTTCTCTAGGTAAAGCAAAGGAGCGTACTCATGACGCATCTTCCCAGCATGAATCGACGTCGATTCATGCAAGCTGCCGCGACAACTGCTACAATGGCCTCACTTGCCGATGTCCTTGCTGCCTGTTCCAACACTGCTAGCAGTGGTAAGAGTAAGACGGCTACTATCAAACACTGGGATTTCTATGTCACCCAGGGACCCTGGGTCGACAATGAGATCAAGCTTTTCCAGCAAGCGCATCCTGACATCAAGATCAAGAAGACGACCCAGGCCAATGCCCAGTATGATAATCTGGTCGCCCTGGCCCAGAGAAGTACCAATATTCCTGACCTGGCGCTTATCCCTCAGACTCCCACATTTTATGAGCAAGTAAAGAAAAACTGGTGGCTGCCCATAAATAAGTGGGCTGATGAGAAGTGGCGCTCCAGGTTCCCGGACCTGGCCCTGCACGAAGGCAGCAATATCTTTGATGGTAAGCTCTATAGCGCGCCCTTGAACGCCCTGGCAGTTCCCTTCCAACTCTATATCAACAATGATGTCTTCAGGAAGGCCGGGCTGGTAAATAGTGATGGATCGGTGAAAATTCCTCGCACCTGGGATGATGTCACGCACGCTGCTGAGGCGATCACCAAAAAGAGCGGTGGACAGACGTATGGCCTGGGCTTTGGCAATGGTTCGTTCCCATTATTGAACTGGTGGCTCTTTATCTTCCTCATCGGTGCTGATTGCCCTGGGGGTCCAGGCGATCTTGATCTACGTACTGGCAAATATACCTTTGCGAGCAATCGTAATTACGCAGACTGGATTCATCTCTTCAAAGAGTGGAAAACCAAAAACTATATCTATCCCAACTCCCTGACTATCTCTGACGAGGTTGCGCGTGCCTACTTTGAGCGTGGCAAGTTTGGTATGACTGTGGGCGGTGTCTGGGATCAGTCCGAGTGGAAGCAACACCAGTTCACCGATTACAGTCTCACCACCCTGATTACACCAAACGAGAAGCCTGAGAGCCTCTTTCCAGTCAAGCCAGGGGGCTATACATTCGCCATCTCAACTAAAACCAAGTATCCTGATGAAACCTTTGCCTGGTTCGATTGGCTCTACAGTGTTGAGGCCGGCAAGCGCTGGGTACAGATGGGTGAAGATCTCTCTATTTTCCCCCAGAACAACAAGCCCGAGTACAATTCGTTCAAGCCGTATTCTCAGTACATCGCCACAGCCAAATTCTCGGTCACCGGTCCTGATCCCACGATCCGTAATCCTGATGTCAGCTATGTCTCACCCCAGCCAGTGACGCCCGCCATGAACGATATTCTCACGGGCTACTATACTGGTCAGGTGACTGACCTCCAGGGAGCGCTCCAGACCTTCCAGGATAAGTCGCAGCAGGCACTCAATGATGCGATCAAACTGGCGCAAAAGCAGGGGCATAAAGTGAGTGCGGATGACTATATCTTCTCGGATTGGGATCCCACTAAACCTTATATCACCAGGAAGAAGTAGACCCTGTGCGTTTCGAACATGACTGCCGTCTGATCATCCAGGATGTCTGTTTCATCTTTTATAGAGGAAGCACGTCCTGGAATGGTTGGCAACGAGCCTGTCTTTCTATGCCTGCCTGTCGGTGAAGCATTCCGAGGAAGGAAATTCAACATGCAAGTCGTATCTCCTCCACCTACTTCTGCACCTGCGCGTTCTCGTCTTGCGTATTCGCGCTCGACAGGAATCTGGCAGCAGGTGAAAAAAAACGCCTGGTCGTATGCCTACCTGGTGCCTATGCTACTGCTGCTGCTCGCGTTTATTATCTATCCCAATATCGCTTCGCTGGGCTATACATTCTATCAGTGGAACGGTATTGGTGATCCTGCTGGCTATGTTGGGCTCGATAACTTTGCGCGGGTTGTGCGCGATCCGTTCTTCTGGGGGGCATTCCAGCACACGCTGATTTATACCGCGGTGCTGGTTCCGATTCAGCTCGTGCTGGCACTGGCACTGGCGCTGGTGCTCAACAATACCAGACTGCGCTTCTCCACCTTTTATCGTGCCGTCTACTTTATTCCCTCGGTCACCTCGCCTGCGGTTGTCGCGGTCGTCATTCAATTGATCTTGACAAACTTTGGCGATGACCTGAATCAGCTTTTAATTACCTTGCGTCTCTCCCATGAACATATTGATTGGCTAGGGAACCCGACGTATGCCCTGGGCATCATTATCGTCATTGGCATCTGGCTTGGCCTGGGCATTAATCTGGTCTACTTTATGGCTGGTCTGCAAACTATCCCAGCCGAACTGTACGAGGCGGCTCGCATTGATGGAGCCAGTAGCCTCAATTGCTTTGTCTATGTCACCATTCCTATGCTACGTTCCATTGGCTTGATCATTATCATTCTGGCGCTGCTTGGGAGCTTGCAGGTCTTTGACCTGGTGCTGGTAATGACCAATGGTGGGCCTTATGGCGCAACGGAGGTCGTCAATAGCTATATCTATCACCAGGGCTTTGGTGATGCGCGCTTAAACTTACAGCCAAACGTTGGCTTTGCCTCGGCCGCCTCGCTCTTCTATGGCCTGGTTCTGATGGCTCTCTCTATCGTGCAAATTTTTGTGTTCCGCTCGCTCAACAAGCACAATACGCAGCAGTCGGCAGGCTAGAAAGGGAACATTCCGATGCAAACAACTTCTATTGGCCGGGCACAAAGAACGGCACCGCGTCCCAGACCCAGGCCCTCGTCTTTCAAGAAACGTCTGAGGGACTGGAAAATGCTTCCGGTCCACCTGTTTTTGTTGGTTGGTGGTTTCTTCTGGATCTATCCTTTTCTCTGGATGTTGGGAAGTTCGGTCAAAACAACCAAAGACTTTTTTGATCGCGGCCTGAATATCTTGCCTGGAGAGGTGGCTTGGGATAACTATATCCGTGCCTGGAACGACGGTAATTTTGGCCAGTACTTTATTAATACGATTGTGGTCTCGATCTGTGTCGTGTTCCTCGTTATTCTGGTCACGGCGATGGCGGGTTACTCGCTTTCACGTACCACTTTTCCTGGCAAAGGTCTGGTACTTGGCCTGATTGCACTGACCCTCTTCCTCCCCCATGGCTATACCATTATTCCGATTTTTGACCTGATTACACAACTTGGTCTGCTCAATACGCTTGGCTCCGTGATTATCGTGGAGACCGCGGGAGGTGTAGTCTTTAGCACCTTCCTGTTTATGGGCTATTTCTCGTCAATTGCCAAAGAAATTGAAGATGCAGCCCGTGTGGATGGTGCGAGCTTCCACCAGCGTTTCTGGATGATCATGTTACCGCTCTCCGGTCCAATCATTGCCACGGTCGCATTAATGACCTTTATTGGCTCGTGGAACAATTTCTTTGTGCCCCTGGTCTTTACATTGGGGGTGCCAGAGCTACGGACGCTGGCTGTCGGTATGTTTGCCTTCGTAGGCCAGAATACCATTGATTGGACCTCGCTGGCCGCTGGCTCGGTAATTACGCTGGCTCCCATTATCCTGGTCTTTGTCTTGCTGCAACGCTACTTTATCAATGGCGTTGCAGGAGCAGTGAAATCATAGGCATTCCCTTACTTGCAGGAGAGACTTTTCATGGATGAACATCGTTGTATTCGATTGCTGACGCGAGGTGATGACCTGGGGGCCTTTCAGGCAGGAAATCGCGCCATTGTCGACGCTTTTCAACACGGCATTCTGCGCAATACGTCGCTTATGGTGCCTGCACCGAATTTTCAGCATGCTGTCAACCTCGTAAAGCAGTTTCCGGGCCTCTGCCTGGGCTTGCATATAACGCTGACATCGGAGTGGGATACTCCCCGTTGGGGTCCGGTCTCTCCGCCTGAAACAGTTCCTTCGCTGGTTGACCAGGATGGCTACTTTTTCCGTACCACCAGGGAACTGTTTCACCATGGGGTCAATAGTGATGAAGTGATACGCGAGGTTAAGGCTCAACTTCACCAGGCACGTTCCTGTGGACTAGACATACGCTATCTAGATGAGCATATGGGAATAGGATGGATCTTTCACCCGGGAGATGCTCAGCGTAGACCACTGAATGAGGCATTCAAAGCCATTGCCTACGAGGAGGGTCTGGTCTGGGAGAAGGGTATTGCCAATCTGGTGTACCTTCCACCAATTCGGCAGGTGCTGCCAGAGACCTTGCGCCAACTCCAGGCCGGAACATATCTCCTGGTGACTCATCCTACCTATATTGATGAGGAGACGCAGCACGTTATCGGGCAGGAGCATACCCAACCTGGCGGCTTTGCCCGCTCTCGCTGGCCTGATTACCAGCTTCTCTGCGAACCAGAAATCATGCGCATCATTGATGAACGTCGTATTCAACTCATCCGCTTTGACGAGGTCGCACACTAAGAAACGGTCATACGCAGGAGAGGATGACCTGTAAAGACTGTGAGAGGGAGGTGATCGCTTCCCACATTGAAGCTCACGCGAAAAGAATGCAGATATTCTCATAAAATAGCAAACTTTTTCATGATGAAAAGGAGGTATCCATGTTCTATGGCTTCAGGCAAAGACGCGTTCGCGCCATGGTTGCACTGGTAAGCGTTGGATTGCTTACCATGATGCTCTTTGTTTCAGCAAAATTTTATACTGCCAATGCCAGTAATTCTGCTAGTACGCCAGATTATACCTGGAAGCAGCTCAAGGTTGGTGGCGGTGGCTATATCACCGGCATGGCTCTCCACCCGACCGTTGCGGGTCTGATCTACATTCGTACTGATGTTGGTGGAGCATACAAGCTTGGCCCCAATGACACCTGGCAGCAGTTGATCACGGCAAGTGCCGTTCCCAATCCTACCCCCAATGACTATAGCGTGGAAAGTCTCGCCGTCAGTGCATCCAATGCCCAGACGCTCTATCTGGCTGTTGGGAATGATCTCAATAGTCAGAATGGGCGTATTCTCAAGAGCACCAACCAGGGTCAGTCCTTTACAGATAGCGGACAACGTTGGACGATGGGGGGGAACGCCGATTATCGGCAGGGAGGCGAACGTCTGGCCGTTGATCCTCATAACGATAATGTGGTTTACTTTGGCTCACGGACAGAGGGCCTCTGGGTAAGTACGGACGGCGCTCAGACCTGGAGCCAGGTCTCGACAAGCAGTGTGCCTGTTGGTACCAATAGTGGCACCCCTGCCGGTGACAAATTCGTTCTGTTTGACCCCAATAGCGGAACAACCAATGGCAAAACCAATCGCATCTATGTCGGTGTTGCCGGTCTGGGTGTCTATCTGTCCAACGATGCCGGTGCGACCTGGAGCAACGTTGTTCCTGTAAGCTCGACACAGTTTCCCTTTAGTGCAAGTATGGCCTCAGATGGAACGCTTTATGTTGGTATCAATGCGACATCAGGGGCGGGTGCCGTTGAGAAGTATGTACCAGCCACCAACGTCGCAACCGTTATCTCCCCCTCTACCGGAGCGAACGACTATGAAGTTGCCGCCGATCCCCACAATTCGCAGCGCGTCATTGTCGGCTCAGGTGGATTCACTGGCGGTAATCTGTGGCGTACCACCAATGGCGGTAGCAGTTGGGATACCCTGGAAAACAGCGTCTCCTCATCAACTATCCCCTGGATTGCCTCTACCAATGAAAGCGACTATCTCTCCAGCGCTTTGATCACCTTTGATCCGTTTGTCGCAGACAAGCTCTGGTTTCCACAAGGGACCGGTGTATGGTATTCCACCGATAATACCGGTTCAACGATTCACTGGAATTTCTACTCCAAAGGCATTGAAGAGGTTGTCGCCAACGACTTGATTGCAGCCCCTGGTGACGCGCCGATCTCAAATATTTTTGATCGGCAGGGCTTCTACCATGCCGATGTTGATAGCTATCCCGCGCAAACACTGGTAGATAATACCTTCTGGGGCGGAACGAGCCTGGATTATAGCGGTGGACATCCAGGTACCATCGTCACCATTCAGGTAAAAAACAACTACTATCCTTCGCTGACGGGGCGAGGTGCTACTTCGACGGATGGCGGCAAAACCTGGAAGCTCTTTGGGAGCACACCCGATAACAATGTCGGCGGTAATATTGCCATCTCAGCGACCGATACCAATAACCTGGTCTGGTTGCCCAGTACTGGCAACTTTGGTCAGGGGAACTCGCCCTACTACTCAACCGATGGTGGACAGAGCTGGCATCAGAGTACAGGCATTGTCGATCCGAAGGATTCACACTGGCTCTTCTGGTGGGGCTCCAAGCGTGCTCTCACCTCTGACAAGGTCAACAATGCTTTCTATGCCATCACTTTCTCTCCCAGTAACTCGCAAGCTGGCAGCTTCTATACTTCAACGGATGGTGGGAAGACCTTTGTCGAGGCATCAAACTCGCCGGCATGTGAACAGAATGGAGATTGCCACGTCTTTGGACAGATTCATGCCGCCCCGGGTGAGGCTGGACATGTCTGGTCGAGCGGTGCCAAAGATGGCCTATGGTATACCACCAATGCCGGCCAGACGCCATGGACTAAGGTTCCCAATGTGCAGGAGGCCCGCTCCTTCGGCTTTGGGAAGGCCCTGCCAGGCTCCAGTTATCCCGCCATCTACCTTTATGGCAAGGCCAATGGTGATAGCGCCTTTGGCATCTATCGTTCCGCTGACCAGGGCGCGACCTGGAGCCTGCTTTCAGCAGCCCCTCTGGGCATCTATGATCAAGTCAATGTCACCACAGGGGATATGAATAGAGCCGGTCGTGTCTATGTGGGCTTTAGTGGCAACGGCTTTGCCTACGGCGATGACCAGAACATCGATCCATCTGCGACACCCACCCCTACTCCTACTCCATTACCTTTGCCCTGGCAGCACCAGGACATTGGCGTGACGGGCAAGGCTGGTTCTGCATCCTATCATAAAGGTATCTTCTCGGTGAGTGGTTCTGGAGCTGATATTGGAGGAACGGCTGATAGTTTTCAGTATGTCTATCAACCATTCTCTGGTGACGGCACTATTATTGCTCGCGTTGATGGTCTGCAGAATACCGATCCATGGGCCAAAGCGGGTGTCATGATTCGTGAGAGCCTGAACGAGAACGCATGTTTTGCTGACGTGCTTGTGACACCAGGAAAGGGCACCGTCTTTGAGCGCCGTTCCACTCCTGGAAGCACTGCGGTATCAACGGCAGGTTCAAAAGGAAGCGCCCCTTATTGGGTCAAGCTCACACGCGCTAAAAATACATTTACCGCATATGTTTCCAACAATGGCACGGGCTGGAAGAAGGTCGGTTCAACCACCCTCACCATGAGCCAGTCTGCTTATATCGGTCTGGCTGTAACGGCCCACAACACAAGCAAGCTCAATACCGCGAAGTTGAGCAAAGTTAGCCTGTCTATCACGTACAATTCGGTCAAAGTTCGCGGTCAATAACCTCGTTTATCACGAGTCGTCTACGGAAAATCTGGATAGAAGGAAAGAACAATCGCGTTCTTTCCTTCCTGCGTCATGCATCTGATCGTGTCATCGGATTGTCATCTGTGCACGCTATACTGTTCCTATCGTGCCATTGCGCTGGCGGTAGGATCGCTGCCCCAGAGGCTGGAGCACATTCATTTTCTGAGGAGCGTCATATGATGGTGAAGGTACGGCAATACGTAGGTTGGAGTCTGGGCCTACTGGTCATTCTTGGCATCGGGATGGTAATGATCTCTCCTTATGTCCAACTCAATCCAGCTCAAAGCAGGATCAGATTAGAGAGTTCTTTCTCCCTCCATTATGCTCTGCTGACAACGCACATATTCCTTGCATTCATTGCGCTGGTCATTGGTCCCCTGCAGTTCATCCCGGGAGTGCGGCGAAGATTTCTTTTCGTGCATCAAAACATTGGGCGTGTTTACCTGAGTTGTGTGTTGATCAGCGGTATAGCTGGCTTTATTGTTGGGCTCTATACACGTGATTTTACAAGCCAGATAGCTTTTCTCACGTTAGCTGTGCTCTGGCTTATAAGCGCGACTATGGCCTATCGTGCCATTCGCAGGCGACGTATAGCAGAACATTTTACCTGGATGGTACGTAACTATGCGTTTACGTTGGTCGCGGTTGTCGCTCGTATTATCGTTCCATTGAGCATCCTGGTGCAGCTTCTTCGCGGTCACCTTTCTCGTCCCCTGAATATCAGTCAGATCCTCGATACAACGCTCGGCACTGGCATCTGGCTGGCACTGGTGCTCAATCTTCTTGTGGCAGAGTGGCTCATTCTGCAACGAGTTCAGCGAACAGCAAAAAGGGGAGTAATTTGAAAGTATCATAAACGTATATCCTGGCCGTTGAAGATAACCAGCACTACGGTGTTGTAAACATGTTCGCAGGCGGGGACATCATGGTATGATTGATCATAATCATCATGAGAGGTTCAAGCATAACTATGAGTGAGAGAGGTGAGGAGCAGCTACCTCTGTTACGTACGAAGGTGCGCATACCATTGCTTACCAGTCGTCTGGTGACGCGTCAACGGTTACTGGCGCAACTTGAGGTTAGCAGAGAACGTCGACTGACGCTGGTTTCAGCTCCCGCTGGAGCTGGTAAGACGACGATCCTGGTTGAGTGGCTGAAATCAGTGCCAGCGACGTGCTACGCATGGCTGGCACTGGATGCGGACGATAATGATCCAGCCTGTTTCTGGCGCTATGTGCTGGCTGGCCTGGAAACGTTTGTACCGGGCCTGAGTGCTGTGTGCCTGCCTCTGCTCCAGGCGCGCTCCAATCAATATTTTCTGACTGTCCTGATCAATACTTTGAATGACCACCTGGCTGAAAGTGGCACGACCTCAATACTGGTGTTTGAGGACTATCACGTTATCACCGAGCCCACATTGCATCAGGCGGTAAGCTTTTTGTTGGAACATCTGCAGTCTTTGCACATTATCATCTCTACCCGGGCTGATCCACCATTGCCTCTGGCACGCCTGCGTGGGCGAGGACACCTGCTCGAATTGCGCGATGCTGATCTATGTTTTACCCTGCAAGAAGGACGTACCTTTTTGCGTGAAGCCATGCACTTATCGCTATCACCTGAACAGGATCAAATTTTGCTAGAGCAGACAGAGGGTTGGATCACAGGTCTGCAACTGGCGGCGCTCTTAGTGCAGGAGCAGGCTGATATCGATCGTGTCCTGCAAGGACTGCAAGACAGCCATCGTTATATTCTGGACTATCTGACCGATGAAGTATTGCAGGGTCAATCGGCAGAGGTGCGTAAATTTTTATTCTCAACCTCGATCTTGGAACGATTTTCTGCTCCTTTGTGTGATGCACTCCTCCAACAGGAGGACAGTCAGGAGCGCTTACGCCAACTTGAGCAGGCCAATCTTTTCCTGAGTCCTTTAGATGAAGAGAGGCGCTGGTTCCGCTATCACCACTTGTTCTCAGGAGTATTGCGTATCCGTTTACAGCAAGCAGGCGGTGAACACCAGTCTCTGCTGCACCGACGAGCCAGCGCGTGGTATGCGGCTCGTTGTGAGCGGCAGGAGCCGTTGCCCCCGCTGACCAGCGAACTAGAAGATGTGGTGCAGGCACGTTATGCCTTGCAGGTTGGTCGACCACAAGAAGCATTACTGATTATCGATCGCCTGTTGCCCGATGCCAAAGCTGGTGGACGCGCTGACCGTGTGTTACGAATGCAATTATTACAGAGTCTGGCCTATCATTTGCTGGAAAATGAGCAGGAGGCGCTGATATGCTTTGAAGATCTGCTACCGCTGGCCGAGCGAGAAGGCTATCTGCGCGTTTTTCTGGATGCCGGTATGCTGCTGCATGGCCTCTTTATCCATCTGGCAGAACGCCTGATGACCTCTCCCGTCATTCGTGCGGTACAGCGTGCCTGGCATCAGGGAATACCCGCCACACCCGCGCCACCTCCCCAGCGCTATACCTCCCTGGGAGCGCAGGCACTCGTTGAGCCATTAAGTGAGCGCGAAATGGAGATCCTGCGCTTGATTGCCAGCGGCGCCTCGAATCAGCAGATCGCCGACACGTTGATAATTACTGTCAATACCGTGAAGCGTCATATCAGCAATCTTCTCTCCAAGCTTGGGGGGAGCAACCGCACCCAGGCTCTCGTTCAGGCCCGCAAAATAGGACTCCTCTAATCCCTTCTTCCATAAAGGATGCTACCTCGAATAGTACCTGGGTAGCATCATCTTCGTCTATATCACTGCTACACTACGACATGTAAAGCGTTTGCTGCCAATGCAAGAAAGGAAACGACATGTCCGAGGGCCGCTATAGTATTCGCCTGCGTGGTCACCTCTCTGAGGAATGGATGAACTGGTTTGAAGGTCTGGCCGTTACCAATACACCTGAAGGGGAATGTGTGCTGCGCAGCGAGCTCGTTGATCAGGCATCGCTACATAGCATCCTCATGAAGATACGTGACCTGCGCATACCATTGCTGGAACTTACCCGCGTGGATGAGTCCCATGCTAAAGCCCAATCCTAAATCTTCCTATCCATCAATAAGCCGTCAAAATCTAATTTTTGCATCTATCGGGAGAATTGCATCATGAAACTGGCATCACAACAAACACAGCGCTTTAAACCACACTGGCTTCCTCTGGTCACACAGGGAGGCATCTTGCTCTACCTTGTTTTGGTAGTCACGCTCCATGTCTTACGACCCGACTATACCCCGCTCTTTCATGCCGAAAGTGACTTTGCCGTAGGGCCTTTTAGTTTCCTGATGACCATCGCTTTCGTCGTACGCGGCCTGCTCTCGCTGGCCCTGCTTCCTGTTCTCTGGCCGCTGGCCGCTTCCACATCTATGCGCAGGCATCCAGGATTACTGAGTCTGACGCTCTGGGGAATCGGTTCCCTGTTGCTGGCCTGTTTCCCAACTGATTTAGAGGGTACTACTCACCACACGCTACATGGAGGACTGCACCTGTTGCTCGCGGTGATCGCCTTTACTGGTATGCTGGTCGCCACCTTCAGGCTACCACGTCTGTTTGAACGGGACTGGCGCGCGACGCTATCAGGCCGAGGATTGTCTATTATTGCCTGGTTGATGCTTATTGCCTTTGTCACCATGTTTACCGCTATTGGCATAGAAATGGGTCAGCATAGCTCTGGTTACTTTGGCCTCTTTGAACGCATCTTCATCGGCCTGAGTCTGCTCTGGCTCTGGCTGGTTGCCCACCACCTGCGCAAAACAAGCGCTTAGATCCGCCAGAGCATACAGGCGATGAAAAGATACCGTTAGACAAGGATTCACGAGCTTTTCCATCTTGAAGAGCCTGTCTGCTATGGTAGTGCATTGACAAAGGCGAATTTCACATGGTACATTTGCTTTACATCGTTGTAAAAAGTAAAAAGAATAGGTGGAATGACCGTCTATTCACAAGCAAAGGAGCTGCACATGTCGCGACTCTTTCCAATAGCGAGGGCAGCGCTATTGAAACATTCGTATGGGTCTAGCATTTTTTCTCTCGTGGTAGTGTTGCTATTTTCGCTGGCCGGCAATGCCCAGGCCAGCACGACCACGAGTACGGCTTCGCTGCCAACGGGCACGCAGGCTGGTCCCACCTCCTATCATAATCCGATTATTCCTCAGAACCTGGCTGATCCATCCATTATAAAAGGGCTGGATGGGTATTATTATGTGATTGCCACCTCGGATCGCTGGCAGGATGGATCATACCATATCCTCCCGATTCATCGTTCGACGGATCTGGTACACTGGCAGTTTGTGGGTGATGCCATGGCCAGCCGACCCGATTGGGTTGATGCCAACGCGGGCTTGTGGGCGCCTGACATTCAGTATTTTAACCACAAATATTATATGTACTACACGGCCTCGGCTACGAAAGCTCTGCCGAAATATGGGACTGGCGCGAGTCCCAGTTCGATAGGTGTGGCGGTCGCCGATAGTTTGACTGGTCCCTGGCAGGATGTGGGTCCTTCAGCGGGCGGCAGCTTCCAGCATGGGCCGATCGTACCACCGCGTGCCTGTGTCTACAATACTGATCCCAACTGTTATTACTGGACCTTTGATCCGGCGGTCTTTACCGACCACGATGGACAACGCTATCTGTATTATGGGAGCTATTATGGTGGCACACTGGTGCAGAAACTGGCTACTGACGGTCTGCAGGTCAGTGGTCCCGCATACCAGATTGGGCACTGGGATCGCTATGAAGGCACCTATGTGATCCGCCATGATGTCAATGGCAAAGCATATTACTATAACTTCTCTTCCACCGCTAATTGTTGTGTCGGTCCTGAGAGTCCCTATAGTGTCGTGGTGAGCCGGGCGACCTCGCCGCTGGGACCATTTATCGACCAGAATGGCTTTCCAATGGTCACGCCGAGCGGACAGCCGGTGCCAACGCAGCGCCCTTCCACCGATCCAGCCGGAGTCAACAGCGGCGCGCAAGGTGGTGGCTATCCAACACTCAAGCAGAACGGCAACAAGTGGCGGGGGATAGGGCACAACGCCATCATCACCGACCTATCTGGGCAAGATTGGATCATCTATCATGGTGTGGATGAGAACAATGGCTGGGTGAATGGCTCAGGCATCTCATTTCGCCAGTTACTGATGGATCGTATTGACTGGACAGCTGACGGCTGGCCAACGGTCAACGATGGTAAGGGTCCATCATTGACCAACGTTGCTCCAGTGACTACGCCAATCGTTGGTGATACCTTCAACGCTGCCAACAATAGCGATCTGGGTATCAGTTGGCAGAGCGTAAATGGCAACTGGCAGGTGATTTCCGGTGATGCGGCTGCCGGCGGGTATGTAGAGCAGAAGAGCGCGAATGACCAGGCCCTGCTCATCAGCCAGAAAACGGTCCCTCAGGGAGCGCATACGGAACTGGATTTGCGTCTGCAAACGGGTGGAACGAATGGACGCTATGGTGCCTTTGTCTCTTATACGCAGAAGGGGCAGAGCAATACGCACGGGACCTTTATCGCAGCCTTTGTTGATCCTGTTCACAAGACGCTGGTAACCGCTGCCTACCAGAATGGTCATGTGATTCAACAGGTGCAGTCGACACCGTTACCAGCCAACTTTGATGCCACCGACTGGCACCAACTGACTATTGATGAACTTACCAGTCAGCCAGGGCAGGCACGTTACCGCTTTGAGCTCTCTGATTCGCAGCGTGATCCGGTTGCTGTACAGGAGCGCGCCTTCCCGGCTTCATTCCACCACAACGACGGTCGGGTTGGCTTTATCACTGAGAATGCTACAGCCGACTTCGATAATATAGCGACTGCGCCGCTGACACATCATGTAGCGCCGCCACAGCAGGTACCACAGACGGGCACTCTGCTTGCTCCATACTCTGATGAGTTCAATAGCACACTGGGGCAGCAGTGGTCCTGGGTTCGTGAAGACCCCTCTCGGCACACATTGGCGAATGGACAACTCTCGATTACCGTCAATGGTGATCTCTATCGCAACGCCAACGACGCAACCAATCTGCTGGTAGAGAACGCGCCCTCCGGTAATTATATGCTGGAGACAAAGATGACCTTTGACCCGGACACGAATTACCAGCAGGCGGGTCTGCTCGTCTATAGCGATGACGACCATTACATCAAAGCCGGGGTCACGCACCATGAATCGCTGAACAAGGTCATCGCTGGTCATGAAAACCTGGATCCGGCTCCGTTAGATCAGACGAGCTGTGATGTACAACCGGCGGCAGGCAGCAACGTCGCCATCAAGGCCTATACGGCCCAGCAGTGTCCATTGGAGGGTGAGAGCTGGGATTACCTCTCAAATCCGAATCCGACCATAAATGGCAGCACAGCCGCCAATCCAATGGTCACCACGTGGCTACGCATCTATCGGACCGGCACCATCTATACACCTTACAGCAGCCTGGACGGCGTACACTGGGTGAAAGGGAACGCATGGGACCTGAATCCTGCTTCGGCCGCCTATCCTATCAAAATTGGTCTCTATGCTTTCTCATCGGGACCTGCCAATACCATTCCCGCACAGTTTGACTATGTTCATGTGTATCGCCAGCCCTGAGCTGTGCGTGAATGAGTAACAAAAGGAGAGATCGGATGAGTCTGATCTCTCCTTTTTCGCTTCTGGTGCGAGTAGCATTATTTTGACCGTATGGTCTGCGGGTCATCCGTTTCCGATCATCGTGCTCAAACCTGATGAAGCAAATGCCTCAAGGCGATGTAGACTTGCTCCACATGACTCGCGAACAATTAAGACTTTCCTTCGCATGATTTGCATCACATGCTCATCTGTGATTGTCCTGGTAAACGAACCCAATGCAAAAACCTTCATGATTCTTCTCCTTGTTCAAAGGTTATTGCGAAACTTCATGACGTAACGTGTGTCGGTACCCGAGCACAGTCACTCCTTCGCCAGGCCGAAAGTCGGTTTCGGGAGAGCGGACATAGCCCAGACGCTCATACATGCGTATCGCGTCCTGCATGATCTCTGCCGTGTGCAATCCAATGGCCTGTGCTCCTGCCTCCCGGGCACGCCGTTCGCACTCCTTCATAAGAGCGGTACCAATCCCTTGTCCACGCGCCTGCGGGAGAACCGCGAGCAACCGGACTTCTGGATAGGAGACGCCGCTGGTCGCATGTGTATAGGGATCAGACTCTGGTGGATAGAGCAAAACACTACCAATGATCGATCCATTCTGCTCAGCGACAATCCGTTCAAAGTTGCCTTCCCCATTCAGGGTTGCGATGAGATTGTGTCGATAGACTGTCCAGAAAGCTGGGGGCATCACCGCTTGATACTGCGCATACACAGCGAGGGTAAGATCTTGGATGATCCCCCGCTCATCGTCCCTGGCATTTCGAAGAGAAAAATATTTCTCCATCATCTACGTTCCCTTCTCTGGTCGTTCGGCCATCAGTTCTTGTAAGCAGAGCAAGAAGACTACTTATGCAAGCAAATGTCTTGTGATGCTTTGTGATGCATTCCTCATCTCCATTATGAGTCATCCCTAATTTTTCAAAAGAAGGACTAGGCAAAATGGATCTCGTCATTTAGACTGTTGAATATGAAAAGCAAACAATCACTAAATGAGGAGATCCATCGTTATTATGTCAGAATTGTCAGAAACCTTCAAACGCTTGGAACAAGATCCGCAGGGGGGATCACAGCATCTGCTTCAGTTGCTTGAACAGTTTTTGCAGCCTTTTTTGCTCAGGCTCGATGATGTCTTAGACAAACGGTTGGTGCGCACCTTACTGCAATGCCTGGTTGCCATCATCCGCCTGCGTCAAAATCCACAAGCTTTGTGGCTGAGTGAGCTTGGTTCCTATCTGCAAGGCTATGATGGGTACTCAACGAGTGCCACCGCAGGCACCAAGCGGGTTGGAAAGCTGTTGCGATCCGTGAAGTGGACCGTGGGGCTCATTGATGACTATCTGCTGGAAAAAGCAGATGAGGAGGTACGCACCCTCAAAGAGCAATGCAAGCGGATCCTCTGCATCTGGGATGGAAGTGTGCTGGAGAAAGCCGAAAGCGAAAAGTTGGAAGGACTCTGCCCGGTTCTCTCGAGTAAAGCCAAGAGGCGGCAGCGGACAAAGCGGGGCTTCGTGTTCAATTGGCCTGCTGCTCGTCCGGTCAGGGTCATGGGAATGCAGTGGAATGCTGCACTCATTGTCGGAATGCAAGGGCTTCCCCATCTGGCAGTCACGAAGTGGTGGTCAACCAAAGGCGTCTTTGCCACCAGGCTCCGAGATGCGGAAGAAGAGGGATTGCGGATCTGTGTCAGAAAATGGGGTTCTTTGCTGGTTCATGTCTTTGATCGCGGCTATGCCTCAGGATATTGGCTGCGCGTGCTCGCCAAGTATCGAGCCCGTTTCATTATCCGCTGGGTCAAACATCACGTGTTTCTGACACTGGCCGGAGAGGAAAAGAAGCTGTGGCAAATTGGCCAGGGGAAGAAGTATCGCGCGCACAAAGAGATCTGGGATGGCAGAACGGGAGAAAAGATGGCCTGTGATTTGTGGTGGACAGCCCTTCGCCATCCTCAGACGCATGAACCATTGTTTCTCGTGAAAGCGCGGGTCAAAAAAGGCATCATGTATTTGATCACCAATGAGCCAGTCCACACCGAAGAGCAAGCATGGGATGTATTCTTCAGTTATCGTCGGAGATGGCAAATTGAGGTGAGTTTTCGCTATGCGAAATGTGAATTGGCCTTGGAATGTCCTCGGTTGTGGTCGTTAGAAGCTCGACTCAAGTTGCTTGGTATGGTCATGCTCGTCTATGCCTTCCTGCTTTCCTTGCTTGATCCGAGGCATCACGAACTCGTGCAAGCGCTCTTGCGCTTCCGATGTCACCGAACCGGAAAGCGGTGCCTGCACGTGCAGGCACCACTCTATCGGATCCGATGGGCACTCAGTCGCTTGTGGGACGATGACCGTCCCCGCTTCGGTTGTTTCCTCCCACCTTCTGATGATCCCCTCACGGTTTGCTCACTCATCCGAGACCTTGAGCGATTTCAGAAAAATTGGGGATGACTCATGTATAGGCGTACACACACTTGGGCAAAAACGTCAGATGCTTATCTCTTCCAGTTGAGAAAGAAGCATCCGGAGCGTCTTCAACTGCTCTATTCCGAGAGTGTCTTCAACGGCTGTCTGGGACTTCTCCCACAAGGGAGCGGCGAGAGCCACAGTTTCACGTCCCTTCTGCGTGATATGGACGGTATGCTCTCGTCGGTCGCTTCCTCTACCTAAAGAGACCAATCCGTCGCGTGCGAGAATACGCACATTCCTGCCAACGGTTGAACGATCACTTCCTAGTGTGTGAGCAAGATTCGTAAGACTCTGCTCTGTTTCCTCCTGAAGAAGATTTTTCAGAAGCAGATGTTGCGTTACCGTGAGACCACTGGGTGCAAGGACACGATCATAGACCTCAGTGAGGGTCTGTGCTGCGTAGCGTAGCGTTATACAATGACAAGAAAATGTTCTTTCCATATTGCGAGTATATACCCGCATATAAGCGGCGTCAAGAGTGTGCATTCTCATGGACCGATCTCTTCAACGTTTCCCGCAGAAGACCGACCCATCTTGATCATTCTTGCCCTGATCCTCTCGCGACTTGGGTTAGAAATCAACGACGCTTTTCTGTTTCGTCGAGGAGATTCTCTCGCACACTCGTTGTCGCGCTCTCATGGCAATCATCGCTGATTATGGTGCCCCACGATGTCAGGTGTGATGGACAAGAAGTTGCCCAGGTGATTGCTCAAGTGACCCTCATAGCCAGAGCTTGCTCATAAGGATGAGCCAAGTTGTTTGGTGGCCCATCCTTATGAGCAAGAACGGCTCATTCATACCGCAATGGATGGCAAAGTTCTGCGTGCTCTTCACTCTTGAGAAACGTTTCGTTTCTTTCTCTTCCCGAGAAGAATAACGCATTATCTGGCAATGACGCCAAGTAATGCAGCAGAACCTCGCATCTTTCGCAGAAGTTGGGTATACTTGCTTGAGAGGACGGGCAGCCCGCGTTGCGAGCTGCTTCATTGAGAGCGTTGTAGTGGTGCAACTGATCAATGATCGCTCATTCTCAACGCCGACCGGCGTCAATTGTGGCCCTTTGAAGAGGTTCCAGGGGAAGACGAGCCGAAAGAAGTGCAGGTGCTCATCTCTGGTTGTATGCGTACTACTTTAACCCAGTCGAGCAGGCTCAACCTGCTCCTTCCGAAACGGGTAGCGCTCATAGCACAAGGCAAGTAATCAGGAAAAAGGACTCTGTATGACAACAATGAAGGCAGAAGCAGCGACGGTGCGTCTCCAGTTGACCTGCATGCAGTCGCCAGATACCTCGTGTGTGCAAGGATCGACAATCTTCGGTCTCCAAGATCGGCAACAGAATGTTCATTCTGGGCAACAGAACCCAGACAGTTCTCTCTTCTACGACGTTGAGGTTCCAGTGGAACGAACACAGCAAACCGATACCGTTCGCTTTCGGGGTCCCTATGTTCATGGCACTCCGAGGGTTCCTTTTCTCTATTTGAGTCTCAAGTCTCTGGAGGGAGAGCAGCCTTCCTGGATCAGACGACTGAAAATCCCTCTCCCCATGGTGAAATGGGACGAGATCGATAGGGGATCAAGAACCACTCTTTTTGTCGCACGGATTGCTGGAACCGGCAGTGGAACCGTTCCCTTGCTCGATGGAGGTTGGACCAGGCGAGATGATCAGCACCCTGTTTGATCTGTTGAGTGATAACGCGTGCAATCAGCATGAACTGGCCTTTCTCCTGTAAAGAGTAGTGTCAATAGAAACTCATCTGAACTGCAGCGTATGCAAACGCTCCGCGGCTTCATCCCAGCTTGCGTGCTGATCAGCGCGAGGGAAAAATGTCTGTATTGGGGCGTGACTGGCAATCTGACGCACCTGCTTCAGGTCATGAAGTTCACCCAGGCCCACCAGTTGCATCAACGCATTGCCAGAAGCCGTCGCCTCGATCGGACCGGCCATAACAGGAAGGCCAAGTGCATCAGCCAGCCATTGGTTCATGGAGGTATTGCGAGCGCCGCCACCCAGGACAGAGATACAGGTAAGATCTCTCCCGGTAATCTGACAGGCCTGGCGAAACACATCACAATACCGTACAACCAGGCTCTCCATAATACAGCGAGCAAATGCGGCGGGAGTCTGGAGCGCTTGCTGGCCGTGCTCCAGAAGATAGACATTGATCGTTGTCAGCATATTCTCTGGCGCTAGAAATCGTGGGTCATCCGGATCAATAAGCGCCTGAAAGGGACGTGCGCCGTCTGCTTCCGCGAACAATGTCTCATAATCTATCCTGTGTCCCTCTCTGGCCCATTGGCGCTGGCATTCCTGTAAAAGCCAGAGGCCCATGACATTTTTCAAGAAACGTGTCGTGCCAAAAACACCACCTTCGTTGGTAAAGTTTGCCTGACACGCTACCTCACTCAAAACAGGGTGTGCAAGTTCCATCCCAACTAACGACCAGGTGCCAGAGCTAATATATCCCCAATGCTCCTTTCCAGAAACTGGAGCCGCGACAATTGCAGACGCTGTATCATGGGTTGCTGGTGCAATCACCCGGGCCTGACCAAGGTCATTGCGCAGTGCCGGCAAGACATCGCCAAGGATACTGCCAGCTTCAACAACCTCCGGGAAGATATGCGCTGGAATCTCTACTTCCTGCAAGAGATCACGTGCCCAGGCTCCAGCCAGTGGATCCCAGCATTGCGTTGTTGAGGCGTTTGTCCTTTCTCCTTCGAGAGAGCCACAGAGCCAGCTATGGAATATATCCGGTATCATTAGCAGGCGATGAGCATAGTGTAGCTGATCGGGCTGCATCAATCGCTGGGCATAGAGTTGATACAGGGTATTAAAAGGAAGGAATTGGATGCCTGTGCGCGCATAGAGGCGTTCCCTCCCAATGCGTGCACATACCTCTTCCATCAATCTATCGGTGCGGTGATCACGATACTGAAATACCTGCCCCAACAACAATCTCTGTTCATCAACCAGGCCATAGTCAACCGCCCAGGTATCGATACCGATGCTATCCAGCGTGCCATACGTCTGCCTGGCTTTTCGCAGTCCTGCAAGCATCTCATCCCACAGAGACAATACGTTCCAGAAACGATGACCATTGACCACGATAGAGCGATTCGCGAAGCGATAGATCTCATCCAATTGAAAATGTTCACCATCAAAGTGAGCGACCATGACACGCCCACTCTCGGCTCCGAGATCAATGGCTGCAACAATGCGCTGCTTCACCGGGGTGTCCCTTTCTTAGCGAGTATATGCGGCCGCCACGCCACCATCAACATTAAGAATGTTCCCTGTACTCTTCAGAGCACGTGTCGGTGAGGCAAAAAATGCTACGGCTTCCGCGATATCCTGTGGAACAATATTTACACCCAGCGTTGTCCGTTTCCGGTAGATCTCTTCAAGCTGATCAGGTGCAACCCCATAGGTCGCAGCACGTTCCTGTCTCCATGATCCTTCCCAGATTCGCGAACCAGCCAGAACCGCATCGGGATTGACGGTATTGACACGAATACCAAGGGCTCCCCCTTCCTCGGCCAGGCAACGGGCCAGATGTACTTCCGCTGCCTTGGCGGTCGAGTATGCGGCGGCGTTCTTGCCAGCTACCAGCGCATTTTTGCTGGCAACAAAGACCATCGCACCCCCACGCCCCTGTTGCTGTAAGAGACGAAAACCTTCGCGAGCGACCAGAAAATAGCCGGTGACAAGCACGTTCCAATTCCTATTCCATTCGGCAAGACTGGTATCGGTAATGGCAGCACTGGACGCGAGACCGGCATTGTTCACCAGGATATCAATTCCTCCAAACTGTAAAACTGCCTGACCAAATGCAGCGCGCACACTCCCTTCATCTGTGACATCCATCCTGACGGCAAGTGCACGCCCGGCGCCAAACTGTTGATTGATCTCAGCTGCTACACGTTCTGCTCCAACCAGATCAATGTCTGTCACAACGATATGCGCACCCTCTTGTGCGACACGACGGCAGATTGCAGAACCAATGCCACCGGCTGCTCCTGTGACCAGGGCAATGTGGCGAGCAAAATCGCGTTCCGGCGGCGCCAGTTTGAGCTTATATTGTTCCAACGGCCAGTATTCAACGGCATAGCTCTCAGAATCGCTGAGAGAGACAAAACCTCCGCATGCTTCAGCGCCTCGCATGACGGCAATGGCGCGATGATACAGCTGGGCTGCGATATGCGCAAAGAGCGCATCCTTCCCGGTTGAGAACATCCCAATGCCTGGGATAAGGATAATGCGCGGGTATGGATCAACAACAGCCTCAGCCGCACGCACAACGTTCATGGGCGCATCAGGATCTAAATCTTGTTCCGCATGCTCTTCCAGATAGCGTTCATACCGTTCGACATATCCGGCTATTGCTGTGGTCAACCCCTGTTGGAGGCTCTCAAGCCCCTCGGTGGGTGTCCATCCAACCAGCAATGGCCAGGGTTTGGTATGCACAAGGTGATCAGGACAGGCTGCACCAATCTTTGTCAGATGAGGAGCCTGTTCACTCCCCACAAAAGCAAGAATGTCTTCGCTATCTTCAAAATGCAGAACCTGTCGTGTATGAGCAGAGACAAGGCCTCGAAGTGTAGGCGCAATCTGTGTGGCAATGACCTGCCGTTCCGCAGGAGCAAGCGCGGCAACGCGTTCTGACCCAAACTGCGCCTGTCCGGGTTGCTGTGCGATACGAGCTTCAACAAACTGGCGGGCCTTTGCGATGGCTGCCATCGTCGAGGTAAAGCACTCCTCATCACTCTCTCCCCAGGTAATGAGACCATGCTTGGCGAGGATCACCAGTTTCGCATGGGGATGAGCCCGCACGCTCAGGGCTACTTCGCGTGCCAGTGCGAAGCCGGGACGGCGATAAGGGATCCAGACAAGATCAGTTCCAAAGCATTCGCGAGCCAGATGTTCTCCATCAGCTGCACAGGCAAAATAATTGGTGGCATCGGCATGCGTATGATCAATATGCGCAAAAGGAAGAAACGCGTGCAGGAATGTCTCAATCGATGGCCGAGGTTGGCCTGGTTGATAGAAACAGTGTGCTAGATAGGCGACCATCTCACTATCGCTCATCTGCTCTCGTTCCAACAACGGGAGCAGATCGTCGAGGTAGAGACCGGTAAATGAGGCCTCAGAACAACTGGCAAGATCTGAACCCGACCCTTTGACCCAGAGCACCTGTGTGGTACGACCGCGAAAATCAATCTCCTCAGATTTTGCTGACGTGTTTCCTCCACCCCAGTTACACACGGAACGATCAGCCCCTAATTTCCGTGAGCGTGCAACCAGAAGAGCCAACGCCTTCGGCTCTTGTTCTGCGCTATCCGTCATGATATTCCCTCATCTCTCGCTCAGACCGTGTCTGGCACGAGAAGCAATAGTGGTCTGGCTCATGACTACGAGCCAGGTGTTTCTTAGCGGTACGAGAAAAGATATTTCGTTTTGTTTCTATTTCTTTCAAAAAGATACATTAATCTATGGGCGTTGTCAATATCTGTTGAAGATTCGTTGGATATGTAGGAAAATACAGTAGATAAAAAGAGTAAAAATCAATAGAACATGCAATCAATTGACAGCAGCCACGTTTTATGGTATAAAAACAAAACGAAACGAAATAGCTTGGACCCCGGTGATAGGATCTGCCTGATGCATATCAATAGCTGTTTCTTGGTGAGACAATAGTGGTGAGAGGATGATCCGGGGAGATACCAGTGGCGAAAAGGATAGACTATCAAAGCATGCATAGTGAAAAGCATAAAACGAAACAAAACGAAACAGTTATTGATGACGACACTGCATTGTTTAGCTCTGAGCGACGACAACAGATCATGATGGTCGTAGAGAAAGAGCGACGGGTGATGGTCTCGGACCTTCGTGAACGCTTTGCCGTCTCTGATGTGACCATTCGTAAAGATCTGAACTGGTTAGAAGCACAGGGGCTGGTTCTGCGTACCCACGGAGGAGCAATTTTAAACACGTCAGTCTCAAATCCCAGCGAGTTGAGTATCGATGTGCGACAACAGCTCCACCATGTCGAAAAAGAACGGATCGGGGAGGTAGCTGCCAGCATGATTCATGATGGCGAAACTATTGCGCTTGATGCCAGCACAACCGCTCTTGCCATTGTTCCATTTTTGCATACCAAACGTGACCTGACTGTGATCACTAATGGGGTTCGTGCAGGCATAGATCTCCTCCAGATTCCTGGAGTATCGGTCATGCTTCCTGGTGGCATGTTACGGAAGGAATCCCACTCACTCGTTGGTCACTGGGGGCAATCTATTTTGGAACAGATTCATATTAGTAAAGCCTTTGTTGGTGCCCGGGGGCTGACGCTGCATGCTGGTCTGACCGATGTCAATGCTGAAGAAGTGGAACTGAAGCAGGCCATTGTCAACTCAGCACAAGAAGTTATTGCCGTGATCGACTCGACCAAATGGGGGCAGGTGACGCTCGCAACCTTTTGTCCTATCGAGCGACTCCAATGCATCATCACCGATACCCAGGCCCCCACACAGATGGTTACCCAGTTTCGTAATATGGGCATCGATATACAGATTGTCAGCGCACCATAAGGGAAAAGCACACTTTCAGTCAGACATTTTCTATCGCTCCGGGATACAACTCAATGAGCATACGCTGGTTTTCTCGCAGATGAGGACCTGGATCATACAAAGAATGTTTATTATGAGTTTCAAGATGGAGAAACACAAGGAGCAACACGATGGCCGAAGAGTTATTTGAGCAGTCGCGCATGGCGTTGGCCCGGCAGGGCATGGATGTTGAACAGATCATCGGGCAGATGCAGGCGTTCTCTATTGAGACGCCATCCTGGGGATATGGCAATTCGGGAACACGTTTCAAAGTCTTTCCCTGGCCTGGCGCGGCATCTACGCTCTATGAGAAACTGGAAGATGCCGCCCAGGTTCAGCGAGTAACGGGCTGTTGCCCAACGGTTGCCTTGCATATTCCCTGGGATCTGGTTGATGACTGGTCAAAGGTGAAAGAGTATGCCGAGCATCTGGGATTACGGCTTGGGGCGGTGAACCCCAACCTGTTTCAGGATGGCGTCTATCGCTTTGGAAGTCTCTGCCATTTTGATCCAAAAGTACGGACGCAGGCCATTGAGCACGTACTGGAGTGTATCCAGATCGCGCAAACCATTGATTCAAAGGTCATCAGTCTCTGGCTGGCAGACGGCACAAACTATCCCGGTCAGGATGATCTGCGACGACGGCGTCATCGTTTACATGACGCTCTCCAGACTATCGTTGCCGCATTACCCGCTGACATGCGTCTCTTCATCGAATATAAGTTCTTTGAACCTGCCTTCTACTCGACAGATCTCCCTGATTGGGGAACCTCACTTCTCATGGCACAAAAACTGGGACCACAGGCCGAAGTACTGGTCGATACAGGTCACCATCCTCAGGGGACTAATATTGCACAGATTGTGGCACAACTGCTTGAAGAGGAACGTCTGGGAGGATTTCATTTTAATGATCGTAAGTATGCTGATGACGATCTGATGGCCGGTTCTCTCAATCCTTTCGAACTGTTCTGCATTTTTAACGAGATCATTGGCGCGCAGCATGAGGGAAATACCAATGCCGGACGTATTGCGTATATGATTGATCAATCACACAATATTGAGCCAAAGATTGAAGCCATGATTCAAAGCATCATGCATATCCAGATCGCCTATGCCAAAGCTCTCCTGGTTGACCGCGTTGCCCTCCAACAAGTGCAGGAGCAGGGTGATGTTTTAGCGGCCTATCGTGTGCTTCAAGATGCGTATGAAACGGATGTTCGTCCTTTGCTCGCAGAAGTTCGTGTGCGACAGGGACTGGAACCGGATCCGATTGGTGCATTCCGTTCGAGTGGCTATGCCGAGCGTATTGCACGTGAACGCACAGGACGTGCTGGCGTTCTCGGTGGCTATCCTGGCGCGTGACGTAATCAGAACCACTACTGGCAAGAACCTTGAGCATAGACTCAGGGTTCTTACGTTTTTATTCAACCTGAAGGTTACGGCGCACCCCTTTGATACGTGGTCTCAATTCCAACACATATTGGAGATGAGATTTCAGCGTCCGCCCGAGCAGGAGTGGTGCCAGGACGTTGATCGCGGCAACACACAATTCATAGCCACGCCTAATGGTAACGCTTGCTAAATACTCGGTTGTTGCTTTGATTAATGTAGGAAAACATATGCGCGCGCACGCTTCCAGCATCGCTCATTGTTCCTGTTTCCTCCCCAGGAGCCGCTGCGCCGAAGAGCATTGGTCTTCCCCCAAGTCCACAGGCAACTTTACGCCGGTAGGCAGGTGGCTGGCGAGGTATCAGTTGCTTGATCCTTTTCCATCCATCCCCCGACAAACCGGACGTGCGACATTCACCGCATCCGGCTTTTCCGTTCGTTCACTCCGATCTTTTCTATCGCGTGGGCTGGCCGGCATGGATAGCCTGATGACAGAAGTGACACACCACAAGGGTCTTTCTTCGGCGTGCTGCCATGATTTTGACCCATCGTGGTCGCTCTTTTCCATCTTTATTGAGGTCTGCGAGTTTGCGAATGTGGTGAACTTTGACGTTTTCCAGCGATAAGCAACCGGCCACACGCACTTTGCTGGAGAGCCAATTCTACGCTATTACTAACAAAATCACCCTCTTATCTTCGAATGTTACACTTTCCCCCTCTATTCAGACTGTTATTTTGAACAAATCGCATGCGAACTGTATCTCAAATAACGTTAGGAATAAATTATGCAGCAATCGCTGGATCTGAAGAGGATGGAGAAAACACCTGGAGTTGCAATTCTTTACCAGCGTTATGCGCCAGGCATTTTGACCTACCTGCGCCTCCATGTCTCTTCACGCGAAGATGCAGAAGACCTTCTGGTGGACACATTTCTTGCTGGATGTGAGAGCCAATCGTTTCAAGCTCTTCCAGAGGAGAGGCAGCGGCTCTGGCTGTGGCGTGTGGCGCGCAATAAAGTTGCTGATTATTATCGTTCTCCTTCTCAACGTACGATGGTGAATGTCGATGAATTGGCGGATGCCCTCTATGCTGATGAAGATCAGATGCCTGAACTGCTTGCTGAACGGGGAGAGGAGTATCTGCGCTTGCGCTCACAGGTGCAGCAACTTCCCTGGCTCCAACAACAGATATTGCGGCTGCGCTTTGTCAATAATCTGAATAGTATGGAGATTGCCAGGCTAGTGGGGAAAAGCGATGCGGCTGTGCGCATGATGCTATTGCGTACTTTGAATCTGTTACGTTCCGCCTATTCAGAGAAGTGAGAAAGGAAGAGTTTATGCCTGAGCGTGATGACTACTCTTCTTTAGAAGAGTTTGATGAGCTGATGAGACAATTCTCTTCTACCTCACGGATAGAAGATGATCGTGATCTGCGCTTTATTGATGACCTGCAGCGTGCTTGCCATGATAATGGGGCAGCGGAAGATATGCGTTCCCTCCAACGGTCATGGGAACGAATTATGTCGGCACAACAACCGACGGAATATTCTAATGAGAAAAGGAAGGTCATTCCTATGAGCATAGTGACAAAGGAAGCAAAGAGAACCTCTCCACGGCGTACATTTAGCCAACGTTTCGGTGTGTTTATCGCTGTTGCTGTGGCCATGTGTGTTATAGCCAGCATGGTCCTTACCTTTACCTGGATGCATAATTCGAATAAGGCGAATATGAATGTATTGAGCAAGCCTCCGATAAGCTCTACTCCGACTTCTCCAGGTAAACAGGGAGATACCATTACCTCCTATCAGCAAGAAGGCTTTAGCGTTTATAGTGTACGCTGGTCACCTGATGGTAAGCGTATTGCTTCG
The DNA here is from genome assembly GCF_003967575.1 of Dictyobacter alpinus. NCBI lineage: Bacteria > Bacillati > Chloroflexota > Ktedonobacteria > Ktedonobacterales > Dictyobacteraceae > Dictyobacter > Dictyobacter alpinus. Next base: position 464,261 of record NZ_BIFT01000002.1, on the reverse strand, counting down.
ACGGGCGAGAGTTTCGCTTCATGGGATGCATTGACGGGTAAGAACAGTGTGACCTACTTGACGTTGCCCAATCCGATAGATCTTGTAAAGCAAGGAAAAAAGAAGAATGAAATCGATTGGTTCTATCCTGCAGCCCAGTGGTCACCTGATAGCAGCAAGATTGCGCTGCCTTTTCATTCCAATATTCAAATCTGGGACAGCAATACGAACACGTTGATAAAAACTGTGAAGTATCCCCAGTCAATGCCTGGCCAGCCTGAATTATCGATCAGATTTGTACATTGGTCTGCGGATGGAAAAGATATTAGTGCGATTACCACTGGCGAAGGCCGTCCCAATGTACTTACGGTGTTTGATGTAGCGACGGGAGAGAAGAAGGCTGAGATAAAGTTGGCGCTGCTTGGCACATTTAATCAAGTTGTCTGGTCACCTGATAACAATTATCTGGCGGTAGTATACTTTGATAAATCGCTGGTCTATGTTCTGAATCTGCATACTGGCCAGATCAGTTATACCTATAATGGACCCGCAACCGTAGGTAGTGTTGCCTGGTCGCCTGATAGCAGGCGTATTGCCACCGGCTTTGGTGATGGTAAGGACATTACGCAGGTATGGGATGCATTGACTGGAAGAAATGTTGTGACCCATAACGGTGGCACCTTATCTGTCTGGTCACCTGATGGCAAATACATTGCTATGGAGTATATGGATCCAAATGGCAAAGAGGCCAACGGTCAGGTTCAGGTTTGGCAAGTCACGACGGGCAAAACCATCTATACATATGAGCATAGCCAGGGAATTATATTCACCCTTGATTGGTCGCCCAATAGCAAGTATATCGTCTCGGCAGGGATGAACGGCGATGACAAGAAGACGGCTGAGGTTCTTGTCTGGCGAGCTATTCCCTAACACTTTTTAGTAAATCCAGCTAGACTAAAGCAGAAGAGAGAGCTTACTCCGATTCGGTGTAAAATGTTATCTTCATAAAAAGGGTCGGCATCCAAACCTGAAAACGCGTTTTCAGGTTTGGATGCCGACCCTACCTAAGCCATTTGAGACCCTCCCCCAACCAACTTGCGCCATACAGATGTTGGAAGCCGACTTCCTGGAGAGAGGGGAGGAGCGAGCGTTTTTTTCCGGACGTTGGAGCAACTGTTTGCGGAGCGAGAGGCGGGATATGCGGCCAAAGGGGAATGGCCGATTCCTGACTCCTCTCATCGCACAGGCGCGCAAATGGAATCATCGCAACACATTACTCGCTGTAGCAGACCTTGCAGTCCATCGTGCGCGCTCGTATCGGTCAGTGGCAGCAAGCCAGACGACTTATGAAGGTAGCGCAGCCAGAGGTGATAAAATCGGCGGTATTCATATGGGCACCATCGGACGTTTCCTCTACGAGCAGGGGAACGCGCACCGCCGTCGAGAGATGTTTATAGGCGGTGATGCTGAACTCGCGCATGAACAGGCGCCAGACGGACCTTCTACTGCTTAGATATCTCGTACAGTTCCCAGGCAATCCCATCAGGATCGTAAAAGCTGATGTAGCTGATCGGCATCATGGTTTCTTGCTCAACTCCGTTATTAGGAACACCTGCAAGGTCGAGGTGCCGTTTCATCTCCTCAAGCTCATTGGCAGAAGGCACCCCCAAGGCGACATGATCCAGGCCGACACGGTAGGGATCAAAGCGATCATCAGCGTGGGTCTGCGTCGCATTTCCACGAAAGGCAATGGTTGATCCATATGCATTACAGATGAGAAGGTCTGGTAATTCCAGAAGCGGCTCAAAGCCAAGTATGTCTGCATAAAAGTGCCGAGCACGGGCCAAATCGGTGACGCGCAAACCAATATGGGCAAGTCCTGTTGATGCAAGTTTCATTCTTTCTCTCCTTCTTCGTATTCTTCTCATAAAGATAATCAAAACGACAAATACTTTTAAAAAGACATCTTACTCTCTTTTATACCCTGTCTGGAGACAGGACTGCTTGATGCTTCAAGACAAAATCCTCGATCCTCATAGGAGACCGACCGGTAATTCGCTCGACAAGGTCGTTTGTACCGCTAAACAGGCCATTATCCATGTCAATGGCGGCTTCACGCAGATGCTGACTGGCATGCGACTCCTCTCCCAAAGCATCGGGTCGATTGGATTCCGCGTACCCTGTCAGAGAATCATTGCGTGCAACATTCTCGCCTCCTGCAGTGAACGTCTCGCGTAGCACCTCGAACGGGACCTGCTGATACCCTATCTCTCTTTTGAGGACGCGACTCACCTCGGCAGCAAGCTCCGCAAAGGTGTATTCGATCGGGCCATAGAGTGGGTACACCTGCCCTTGATGAGGCTTCGGGTCCTGGAGAATGCGTGCGATCACACGTCCTTGATCCTCCCCCGCTATAAAGGCAGCCTTTCCTGCTCCATAAGGGACATACATTGTCCCCTGTTGGATCATGGGAGAGAGGTACAACAGCCATTCAGCAAAGAAGGTAGGCCGAAGATGGGTGACAGGAACACCCGACCAGTCGAAAACTCGCTCAGAAAGCCAGTGGTCAAAGGCATCGTGACTGTGTGCGTCCTTACGCGCAATCTTTTGTGACATATTGACAATCGCGTCAACCTCAGCCTCTCTTGCGGCCTGAGCAAATTGGGCTGTAGCCTGCACCATCCCAGGCGCAATGGGAAAACAGAAGTAGGCTCGCTTCACGCCTTGCAATGCCGCCCTGACCGCATGGAAGTCACGCAAGTCGCCAAAGACGACCTCGACGCCTTGCTTTTGCAACTGCTCTGAGCGCTCGTCTTCTCGGTGTGCAAGTGCACGGATACTCTGGTGTCCATGTGCCTGTAATACGGCAATCACTGCTCTGCCCGTGACACCTGTTGCGGCGGTGATGAGATAGGTTATCTGCTGGACCATATCTATATCTTCTCCTCTACTAATTCGTGTGAGTGTGTTTCGTGACTGTGATGCCATTCAGATGAGTCTGCACTCAAGACTGCGTGCGCCGGATCTGAGAACTCATGAAGCGCAAGGGATGGAACGGTTTTGGGAGCTAGACGAAGCAGCGAGATGAGCATTACCACCAACAGTTTGAACCGAGTCGCGAAACGTGGCGTGGCTTCTGGGTTGCCGGAAACATATCGTCTCGCGATGGTTTCGTAGTCTTCGGCTTCTTTGCCTGTGACGGTACGAACGTCATTGGTTGGTGCATTGATGGCAAAGGCATTCTTCTGGTAGTCAAACGCGTATTGTTGGTACATGGCAAGCATGTAATTGGGGATGCCCATGCTTTTCATGACCTTCAAGAGCATCCCTATCGGCATGTTGATGTACCTGACCTTGCGCCCAAGGACGTTGGTGAATGTTGCTGCAATCTCTTGTGGAGACACGAGCTTTGAACTCGTAGGACGATAGGTCTTTCCAGCGTGACCTGCTGGTCGTGCGAGAATTTCAGCTGCCACTCGAGCCATGTCTTCGTTCGATGGAGGTGCGTTAAAGCCTGCGCCGTAGGGGAGAGGTAGAAGCCCAAATTGAGTGATCAAGGGTAAGATTTGCATTTCGTTATCTGCAAAAAAGCCAGGGTTGATGAAGGTGACAGAAGTTCCAGGCAAGAGTTCGAGCAGTCTGTCGGCGAGCCAAACCTCACGTGTGTGCAGAGCAGGGTGATTGGGATGAGAAAGCCACTGGCTCATGACGACGACTGACTCCAGTTTCTGTTCAGCGGCGACTGCTGTGAAGATCGCCGCTGCCTTGAGATTTCCCTCTGTTGGTGGCACACAAAAGTACGCACGACGTGCTCCTGCCATCGCTTTTCTCATATCGTTCACGTCTGTGAGTGAGCCGACGACGATCTCTGCGCCCTTCGCCTTGAGGCGTTCGCTACGAGCATCTTCCTTTCGTACGAAGGCGGTAACGGGAAATCCTTCGCCGAGGAGTTGAAGGGCAAGAGGCATGCCGGTTCTTCCAGCAGCCGTCAAAACGAGAATTCTAGGTGTATCCATGGACATTCGCTCCTATTCAGGAAAGTAAAGTAACTCCATTTGCAGTGTACAGTTTGACGTAACGTCAAAGTCAAGCCCCCTTTTCTGCGGCACTAACTCGCTGGAAGTGGATCACCAACCACCATTTTGTCCTCTTTACCTCGCTGAGGTGGATTGCAAAAAGAGGTACTCCTCTCCCCAAAATCCGCTCTCTCTCTGCTCACGTCTGGTACCACATGTGCTGTACCTCTGACGGAGTATCAAAAAGCCTTCGTGTTGAGAACGTGTGAAAAGGAATCACGGTGGTGCACCAACTTTATGAACAAGTGGGGCTTGACTTTGACGTTACGTCAAACTGTACACTGCAAATGTGATCAGTGAAACGATCACCGGAACACGGAATGTACCTCGTGTCTACAAAAAACTATTCGTAGAGGAGAAACATCATGAACACGCTTGAGATGCTGGAGAAGCGCAATCAGGAATTTGCTGTACATCAGTTTACGGCTGGCTTGCCCCCTGTAGGGACGTTAAAGACGATGATCATCAGCTGCGTCGATGCACGCGTCGATCCGGCTCACATCCTGGGTCTGGAGCCTGGGGATGCGATGGTCATACGTAGTATTGGTGGTCGGGTTACGCCAGCGACATTGCAGACGATCAGTATGCTGCTGTCGATAGGAGCGAATCCCGGCAACATGACCCTCATCGTGCTTCATCATACGCAGTGTGGAATTACGCGCATGGTAGGCAAACCCGACACGTTGGCCGACTACTTTCAAATCGACACGGCGGAACTGGCGACCAAAGCGATCCTCGATCCCCGAGCTGCGGTTGCCGTCGATGTTGCCGTGCTCAAGACAAACCCTTTGACGAGCGAGTGGGATATCTCTGGGCTGGTCTATGATGTGAACACTGGGCTTGTTGAAACCGTTGTCGCTCCCGATTCGCTCTAGTCGTGGAGTAGCCGTGTACAACGGCTACCTCGTAGAGGGCCGAAACTCAGAGGAAATGGGCAGAGGAATCCCGTTTCGTCACTGGAAGTTGGAGTTCCATGACCGCTTCATCCTCTTTTCCTTGAAGAGGCAGTTGCATCAGGATTTCGCGCCCCGTCCCCACGACTAGGTATTGGTTTGCCTCAAGCCACTGAGCAAGCAGGCCGTAGCTCCCGTGGCTTTCGGAGACCGGACCGGCATGCACAATCGTCGCCATCATGTCTACTGCTGGAAGTGTATGATGCGTCAGAATGTGATCCTCCGACAAGAGGACACGATCTGGAACGTTTCCCGTGAGCAAATATCCCACTTCAACATCGATTGCTTCGGGATCATACACGGGCGAATGAATCACGATGGCAATCGTGCTCAAGGAGCTCTTTCCGATGCGATGCGGGACGACGGCGACGATATTCTCGACGCGCCGTCGTACTGCGTCCATCCCTGGCAGCACGTCTCGAAGAGAGAGATAGTCCTGGGCTGGAATTGCTTTCAGGACGACGTCGGGAACCTGGAGTCCATCGAGGTGTTGCAGTCGAGATTCAATATCGCGAAAGCGGGCCATTTCTTCTTGAACGGTGCGCTCAATTTGGGCCTTTCGTAGCGTCAGCATCCCCCGAATTTCATCGGTTGACGTTTGCTGATCGAGCAATCGGGCGACCTGTTCTAGTGATAAGCCCAATTCTTTCAGCACTAAAATACGATTCAGTCGGGGGAGTTGGTACGCACTATAATATCGATATCCAGTTTGTGGGTCGGTAAATTCGGGACTGAGTAAGCCAATCTCGTCGTAATACCGTAGGAGACGGCCTGAAACCTGAGCAATTCGAGAAAACTCGCCGATACGAAACATGTCACTTCCTCCTTGAAACGTTCTGTTCTCTACAGAGAGTGTATAGTTTGACGTTACGGCAATGTCAAGCTATTCTGTCCTGGCGAGTCTTTTCCGTAATTCCTGGGGGGCATGTACCTCCAGATGCTGTACTATGAAAATGCTCCTTTCCTCTTTTATATCCTTATGCTGGTTTTTCTTCGGTTTGAACTGCTACGGCTTCCACTGGCCTGGTAAGTTCAAGGTCAATGACAAGAGTAATTTCATCACTGGCAACCAGACCCCCACCCGCTATTACCGCATTCCAGTTCAAGCCCCAGTCCTTACGGTTCACTTGTCCTCGTAAATTGAATCCGGCCGTATAGGTGTTGAAAGGCGTCATGTTTACTCCAGCAAATTCACCCTCTAAGACGACTTCTCGGGTAGTACCGCGAATAGTGAGATCGCCAATAAGGTGTCCATGATGTGCATCGGTCATCACTACTTGTTTGCTTTGAAAGGTAATCAAGGGAAAATGCTCAACATCGAAAAAATCTGCCGAACGAAAATGCTCATCTCGTTGGGAATTGCGTGTCTTCACACTTGCCGCATCGATTTGGATAGCTATTGTGGAGCGTGTGAGATCGTGTTCGTCAAAGACCACGGTTCCTGTGAATTTCTCAAACTCTCCTCGCACAGTGGCGACCATCATATGGCGGCCTGTAAAACCAATGTAGGTATGTCCTGGATCAAATTGCCAGCTCATGGTATATTCCTCTTTCATTTTGTGTAAAAGCATCTGCAATGACGAAAAATGGCTTTGCTCTCCTTGCGGAAAGTAAGATGACGTGCCTTCTGCTAGATGCGCTTCTCCTTACTTCCTGGAAGAATCCCTGCTTTCTACAGATTGTTGTACGGCGTATAGTTGCATATGCAACTATGAAAGTATATCACAAAGTCGTTGTATGTGCAATGATTGTGCATGCAACGGATTTTATGCTACACTTTAGCGATGGACCAACGAACAGATCGAACACAACTGAGAACGTGGCAAACATTTCTCACTGTTCATGGATAGAAGCGCCTAACTGATGGTTACAGATGCATGAAGCGTGGCCTATCTATGCCCAAAGTATGGTGAAATACTTTACTGACTTTCTCCCTGACCCACATACTCGAACGGGTTCTGCTGGCAGCACAAAAGCTCTGACCCACATTTCTTCCTGATCAGATTTTGAGCCGGGCAGCACCGGAGGATCACCAATAGAGGTTTAGTATATGACTCGTGACGTGAAGATGAAACCATAAGGCTTTTCATCCAAAAACCGGTAGGATCTAAGGATCTGGGCTTTACAGAATGTTTGACAGTCTGTCGTTGTTGCTTATACAATAGAAGATATGTGCGCACTTAATATTTTTATTGGACATAGGGTGTCTATGAAGGACGTAGCCCTATGAAAAACTTGTCTGGTGCCAAACAAGTTATTTGCCATGGAGACGTATGATGCGTAAAAGAATCGGCTTGTTTTCAATGCTGCTCGTCGCATTACTCGCTACTTTCTCTATTGTTGTCACAAGTGCCAGTGCCGCGGCACGAAGTGGTCAGAACATGCAAAAAGAGAGGGCGACCTCTGCATTTCCAGCTCAAACATTTGCCAATAGCACGGCAAGTGGCATCGCCATTATTTCCTCGACTGATGTCTGGGTGGTTGGTTCCTATCGAGATGCTCAATTAGAGCAGCATATTCTCACAGAACATTGGAATGGCTCGGCCTGGAGCGTTATTCCGAGTCCCTCGGTGAACTCGAGTGAGCTCAAGGCTGTCGCTGCAGTCTCTTCAAATGATGTGTGGGCTGTTGGGAATACCGCTGTCACACACGATGACTATCCGACCGCTCTCGTGGAGCACTGGAATGGTACACAGTGGAGCGTGGTCTCCAACATTGGTTTGCCAAAAGGCTCGTATGGTAGTCAGCTTGAAGCCCTGGCAGTTGTCTCGCCCACTAATATCTGGGCGGTTGGTACAACGTATATCAATACGATTGTCCCTTTCCAGGGTCTCATCGAGCACTGGGATGGCAAGCAGTGGAGTAATGTGCCAGCTGCTGCAAATACAAAGGTACTGAACGGTGTCTTCGCGCTGTCTGCGAATAATATCTGGGCTGTGGGATCGCAAGTGGTCTCCGGTCATAGTTCACGTTCCAATACGAATATCATCCATTGGGATGGTACGCAATGGAGCAACCTTTCTGCTGGTGCATTTCCTTTTATTGAAGGAGAGTTGACCTCAATCACAGGTACTGGCGTGAACAATCTCTGGGCGGTTGGTTACCAGGTAGCCAAACAGGCCCCGATCATTGTGCATTGGGATGGCTCGACCTGGAGTAACGTTGACAGTCCATCTAGTGGAAATGGTATCCAGCAGACGCTCAGTAGCATAACGGCAGTTGCACCCAATGATATCTGGGCCGTTGGTGCGTCCGTCAAGAACTCTGTCTCGACCGGGCTGATTGTGCACCGGGATGGCGCAAAGTGGAGTATCGTGTTCTCGCCCACATCTGTAAGGGAAGCTCCCGTTGGCTCCATGTGCTCTGGCCTGATCCAGGGGAAAGCGTCAGGATGCCCAATCGGGGTTAGGCGATCCAGATCGCTCTCTCCTTCATGTATGGGCTCTCCGCGCCCTGCTCGGCGCAACGCTTTCTCTCGTCCTTGACGAATAATAAGGAGCAGGTAATGGTTTGTCAGCGTCACATGCTCAAGAATGGCTTGGATCGACCAGCCGCCATCTTGTGGATGATAGCAGTGACTCTCTTCTGATTGTTCAAACCATTTCTCCAACTCGACTAGCGCTTCCGACAACGCCTGTCGAACTACCTGGATCGTCTTTTCGTATGGCATTGTTCTCTCCCGCTCCTCCTTCTTCTCATCAACTGGCTTTCTGGGAACGCTCATGTTCTTCCACGTTCGCATCCTGTGCTTCCTTTGGTCGAGAGCAGTCAGGAGCGCTCAGTTCTTCCTGTCATTGAAGCTGTTTCAACAGTCTAGCAGGATGCTGAACTGTTGTCTATCTCTTTACACAGGAGCTTTTCTGGGCCTGCACTAAGCCATTTGAGACCTCCCCCAACCAACTTGCGCCATACAGATGTCGGAAGCCAACTTCCTGTTATCAACAAGTTCGTCAAATGTCACAGTGGCTCGATCTCATTTTGAACCATGCCTAAAGAATAAGCCTGTCATTACTGCTGTAGAGATGGCCACGAGTATCAAAACCATATTTTTAATGCTCATGAATGAAGCGGAATTTTACGGCTGGGATTGTGTGAAGATGCTGTTTGATGAAAGATGAGCCTGGGAAGCAGGAAGTGAACGCAAACGCCGTGGTGCGTCTCCTAATTCGCGACGAATGATTTTATTGAAGTGGTGGAGATCGGGTATGCCTACAGCAGTTGCGATCTGCTTGATTGGCTGGTTGGTTTGGGTCAGCAACATCTGTGCACGCTCAATGCGCCGGTGGCGAATATAGCCTGTAATAGTTGTGCCTAACGTATCGTGAAAGAGGTTGGAGAGTTGGCGGTGGGAGATATGCACGTCCTCGGCGAGTGAAGCGATACGAATAGTATCGCTCAAACGTAGCTCAATGAGTTCCAGTGCCCGGCGCAGGGCAGGATGGCGCGTGGTCGATGCATGCTGTTGAATTGGAGTACGCTCTGTCAATTGCCACAGCAGGTCCCACAGCAGCATATTTGTACGCTCGGGACTACCAGGATAAGCGCAAATAGCAGCTTCATACTGCTCCTCAAAGCGTGCAAAGTCCGTTCCCAGATCGGTTATCGCGGCAATGGGAACCTCTGGCTCACCACGCCCACCAGGGAGCGTAAGATGGGCATAATGATGTGTTGAGCGCCCCTGGTAGTGAAGGGTCAGCGTTGCGTCAGGCGGAAAGACACCGCAATAGCCTGGTTGGACAGGCAACACATAATCATCGACCGCCAATTCACCTGCATACCGAAAGAGCAGGAGCACCCACACATTTGAATGATACTGCTCCATCAATGCTTGCTCACCGTGGGTTGCGGTACCGATAATCATCACTTTTGGGGGAGATTTCAATGAAATACTCCAGCAGACCTGCTGCGCCTCTTTCCGCTGCATTGCCAAATTATACCACTCATTTCAGATAGAGGCAATTGATTCTCTACGGATTTCACGGTATGGTTTGGATAGTCATACAAAGAAGAAAGGATTCTTTTAGTGGTACAGCAAACTATTCCAACATGGCCGGTCCTGACACAGTATGAACAGGACCAACTGACTTGTGTCGCACTTCCGCTAGGCGGAATTGGGACTGGCAGTGTTGCGCTAGGCGGACGTGGAAATTTGTGCCAATGGGAAGTAATGAACCGTCCATCACACCATTTCATTCCTCTCAATACCTTTTTTGCCCTGTACACACGTACAGCAAGTGGTAAAAGTTGCACAAAAGTACTCGAAGGTCGCTTACAACCTCCATACGGAGGACCTCATGGCACACCAACACCAAATGCAGGCCTGCCACGTTTCCGTTTCTGTCAATTTGAAGCAGCGTATCCCTTTGGACAGGTTCTTCTCTCTGATCCTCATATGCCAGTCAACGTACGGCTTCAGGCATTTAATCCTTTCATCCCTACCGATGCAGAAAAAAGCGGACTCCCGGTTGCTATGCTGCGTTTTGTTCTGACAAATGCAAGTGATGAAGTTGTTACAAGCGCAATCTGTGGTAACATGCAAAACTTTGTTGGTTGGGATGGTGTTGCCGGAGCCCCTCAACAAAATAGGAACGACTATCGAAGAGGAAAGAGTATTCAGGGAATATATTTTTTCTCTCGTGGTGTCCATCCACTTGCCGAACAATTTGGATCACTGGCGCTAACAACGACAGCAAGTGAAGGTGTCAGCTATCGTACCGCCTGGGCGAAACTGGGCTGGAATGATACGCTTCTCGATTTTTGGGATGATTTCTCAACTGATGGTCAATTGGATGAGCGTGAACCGTCAGGTGTTGAAGATCCTCAGGGCTCACTTGCGATACGGCTCGATATTCCTCCCCATGAAGAACGTGCGATTACCTTTCTACTTACCTGGCATTTTCCTAATCGACAGACCTGGACACCACATATCCCGGCTGAAAATGACAAAGAATCAAGGAATGCGAATCATATTGGCAATTATTATACCACCCTCTCTCAGGATGCCTGGGATGTGGCTGTGCGTACTGCCGAACAATTACCCGTGCTGGAGGCCAAGACAGTAACCTTTGTGCGTACCTTCTGCGAAAGCTCGTTGCCTACCGTCGTCAAAGAAGCGGCCCTCTACAATCTAAGTGCCTTGCGTTCCCAGACCACATTTCGAACCGAGGATGGCTACCTCTTTGGCTGGGAAGGGTGTAATGATACCAGTGGAAGTTGTTATGGTTCCTGCACCCATGTATGGAACTATGAGCAGGCGACCGCATTTCTGTTTGGCAAGCTGGCACAAGGAATGCGAGAAGTCGAATTTCTCCATGGGACAAATGATGCGGGCCTCATGAGTTTCCGTATTAATCTCCCATTGGACCATGCAACGGAACACGGATTGGCCGCTGCTGATGGACAGATGGGCTGCATTATGAAACTCTATCGCGATTGGCAACTCTCTGGCGATCATTCCTGGTTACAGAAATTGTGGCCGAAAGCACGGCAGGCTCTCGAATTTTGCTGGCAACCAGGAGGATGGGATGCCGATCAGGATGGTGTAATGGAAGGGTGCCAGCATAACACTATGGATGTGGAGTACTATGGGCCCAATCCGCAAATGGGTCTCTGGTATCTGGGAGCATTGCGGGCGGCCGAGGAGATGGCTTATAGCCTCAAAGAACTTGAGTTTGCCAGGCGGTGCCACAAACTTTATAGTCAAGGCAGCCAATGGATCGATACGCATTTGTACAATGGAGAGTACTACGAACAAAAAGTGCACCCTCCATTGAATGAGGAAAGCATTGCACCCGGGCTACGTCTGGGTACAGGTGCACACAACCTGGCACATCCTGAGTATCAGCTGGGGGCTGGCTGTCTGATAGATCAACTGGTGGGTCAGTGGATGGCCCACATCTGTAACCTTGGCTATCTCGTTGAACCCAGCCATGTAAGAACAACATTATCCAGTATTATGCGTTACAATTTCCAAAAATCACTTGCTCAGCATCCTAACCACATGCGCACCTATGCTCTCAACGATGAGGCGGCGTTCCTGATGTGTAGCTACCCACATGGGGAACGACCCCAACAACCATTTCCATATTATAGTGAGGTCATGACTGGTTTTGAGCATACGGTCTGTACCCATATGTTATACGAGGGGTTCTCTGAGGAAGGTATTCGTGGAATAACTGCGGTCCGAGCGCGCTATACGGGAGGAAATCGTAATCCATTTGATGAAGCGGAGTGTGGTTCATATTATGCTCGTTCCATGGCAAGCTGGGCTGCAGTGCTTGCGCTTAGTGGCTTCCACTATTCGGCACTCAACGGAGGGGCAGTATATTTTGGCCAACCACAACGGGATGCAACATATTTCTGGTCAAACGGGTACGCCTGGGGCAATTGTACACTCCATCCTACTGAGAAAGAAGTAGAGGTAGTACTCAATGTTCTCTATGGGGAAATTACATTCCAACGCCTGATACTCACAGATTTTGGCGAAGGAAAGGGACCTGAAACTGGTATGCTGAAGCAAGGAGAGTCAATAGTGCTACAGGTAGCAAGAAACTAATGGCACCGACACACCGAAGGGTATACTTCATTTTTTGCAGACGTGAAAGAAAGAGCGTTGCGAGAAAAAGGTTGCCTTCTCCAACGTTTTTGCGTTTCACTATGAGTGACAAGGATGAGAAAGATGACAAAAGCGTAACCCGCCGCAAGCTGCTGTAATTGAAACCCAGGCGGAGAGGCGGGTTTTCGCCCTTGCTTGTTGCCCTACCGTCTTTTCTCCTGTATACTGCACCTAGTGCATTCTCAATAAAGGTGATCCGGGATATGGTATACTCAGAGCCATGAAAGCACACATTTTTGTCCGTGATCTGTCCGAACAGGAACAGAGGTCGCTCACCAGCGGGCTGCGTTCCTCGGATGCCTTTGTGCTTCGTCGCAGCCAGGTCTTGTTGGCCTCAGCTCGTGGGGAAACCGCTCCCGGCATCGCAAAGGCGCTCTCCTGCGACGAACAAACAGTTCGCCGTGCTATCCACGCGTTCAATCAGCAGGGGCGTTCCTCCCTGCAAGCTGGATCGAGTCGTCCCCACCATTTGCCAACTGTTCTGCGAGAAGATGTCACGGCCGAGATGTTCAAAACGGTGTTGCATCGTCCGCCTCGCGATTTTGGCTTCGAGACGAGCCTATGGACGCTCGATTTGCTCGTCCAGCAGGGTGTGCGCCTTGGCTGGATGGCACGGGAAGTCTCCATCGAGACGATGCGCCAAACGCTCTTGCGTCTGGGCATCAACTGGAAGCGAGCGAAGCATTGGATCACCAGCCCCGATCCGTTGTACCAGGAAAAAAAACGGCTCGCGACCGATTGTTGAGCTGGGTCTCGCAAGAGAAACAAGCCGCCAACTGGGCCATCGGTTTTTTGGACGAGGTGTGGTGGTCTCGTTTTGCGTTGCCTCGCACTCGTGCCTGGCAGACGAGCGATGACCCTGTTCACCTGGTGGAACAAACCTGGCAAAAGGCCGATTCCGATGCCAAAGCTCTGGCCTGTTATGGGGTCCTGTGGCAACGAGGTCCTGCCCAAGCCCCCATCCGCGACCAGATGTCCTTGCGCTTCGTCGATGGACGTCCAGTCAGTGACATCACGACGCAGTTTTTGGCCTCTTGCTGCACTGAATTGGAGCGCCTGGGCAAAACGGCGTGGTTGTTGATCTGGGATAATGCTCCCTGGCACTCCAGTAAGATCGTGCGCACATGGATCAGAGAGCAGAACCAGAAAGTCAAGAGCAAGGGCCAGGGCGTGCGTATCCTGCCACTGTTTCTGCCCAAACAGAGTCCCTGGCTCAATCCCATTGAACCCAAATGGGTCCATGGCAAGCGTGCCGTTGTGGAACCCAACGGGCTGCTCTCGGCCAAGCAACTGGCTGAGCGCATTTGCGCCTATTATCACTGCTCGTATGAAGCTCATTTATCACTCCCGGCAAAGGTCTCTTGAGAATGCACTAGGGAAAAGACAAGTGCATTGCAGTATCAGCGTGACGAGCACCGTGTCCATCTCATTATGTCTTATCTCATCTGGTGTCCTCGTCTCGGGAGGGGACAGTCAGAAAAGGAGCGACGTATGAAACCACTTATTAATTTAAGCAGGCCTGAGCACAATCGACACCTTGCTGGCTGTCTACCCTCCTTTGATGTCATCACCGCTCACGAGCAGGTGTTGTTGCTCCCCGCGCACGAAGCCTTGCATAGTTCCGAAACTCTAGCGAATCCTGACACTGTCAGGATTCGCTAGAGTTTCGGAACTATAATCACCCATATACACACTATTTCAACTATCTAGTTCCATCTCCCTCATGAGCCCAACCCCAGGGTCGCATCGCCGAGGATGGGTTGGTCACGTGGCTCTGCAACGCCCCCCAGAGGTGCGGTTTCCACCAGCGATGTGGAGAAGCACGCTTCATCTGGTTTGAGCACGCGCCCATGCAAGGTTGCTAGCCATTGCACCTGTTCGTGGGTCAAACACTTTAATCGTCTATCCAGAGGGTGCACCTGGAGCGACATGCCAGCGTGCTGCAGCCAGCGACGCAACGTTTTGGGGTCAATGGTCAACTGTTCACAACACGCAATCACAGAAAACAACGTCATGATAAAAACTCCTTTCAAATCACACAACAGACAGAGGGAATAGTCTTCAGGAATTCCCAGGGATATCCCCAGGATGCAAGGACATCACCCCACAGGGAGAAGTTGGTCCTCAAGAGCAAAGCGAGAGGATACTCTTTCTCGACGACGTTTCGTATGGTAGTAACAGGCCAAACTCCGATGGCACCTCCTCCAGCAGGACCAGGCCAACAGAAGTGGAGCATTGTGAGGGTGAGGCCAGAGAAGGTGCCCCAAAAGATGACGCACTTCTTGCCTGGTCAAGGGCAGGTAGCGTTCGTAGGGCATGGTGTTGTTTTGTCGCACCATCTGGTCCCCCTGGTTTTGGGCACAGATGCCTGCAAGAAAGGCTTGAGCGACCATCGCAAGCGTGATTGATCGGTACCATGCAGTCCAGGTCCGTACTTCATACTGATCCATCCTACTGTCTTTGGCGGTTTCAAAATCCTCTTCAACATGCCACCGGGCAGCAATCGCGTTGACCAGATCGGCTAAGGTGGTCCCGACCGGACCAAAGGCCACAGAGAAAACCGTATCCCGTGGATCGGTCACCAGGCGCCGAATGAGCATCCAGTGTTGTCCATCATCTTCACCGTGGTGTAATATCGGCAGGCAGACCCAGTCAAACCAGCGAGGCCCTTTCGTTCCGTCTCCCATTGAGAGGCGCTGCCACTCCTGAGGTTGGATGAAGCGCGCTCCTGCTTCCGCTACGGTCATGCGCATTCGTCCCGTAGGCGTCTGGATCTCGATGGGCTCTGTACACCGCACAGCCATGACAGAGAAGTAATGATGGGCCTGGAGCCAGTCCCGTAACGTTGCATTACTGCCATAGACACAATCTGCCACGACCCAGTTGACTGAGATCTGAGCCTGCCACACACGCTCAAGCATCATGCGTGCAAGTTCACACTTGGTGTGAAAACGCGTCACCTCAGGAATTCCCGCCTCACGACAGCGCTCGGGATCATCACACCACCGTTTGGGAATATACAGCTCACGATCCAACAATGTATGACCTTTTGCGCTCACGTAGGAGAGAAAAACGCCAACCTGGCAATTTTCCCGCTCGCCAGTTGTTCCACAATGTTGAATGTGCACGCCTGCTGATTTCTTGCCTCACTTGGGAAAACTGGTTTCATCGATCACCAGGATTGCTTGAGCCGTACCGATTTTCTCCAGAATGTACTCACGCAGGTCATCACGTACCAGATCAGCATCCCAGACGGCGCTGGCAAGCAAACGTTGCATGCCATCAGGTCGGAGTTCTCGAGCGTGTTCAGTCAATTGCCAGCCAGCCATTTTTGCGTGGGATATCACTCAGAAGTCCTTGGAGATAGGCGAGGACACGACGCCGGGGTTGCGGGCGGGCAAAACGAGGCGCAATACGTGCATGCAACCGTGCTAACTCTTGGGACCATCGCACCAGATCGAAAACGGTTGTTTCCTCTCCATGTCGTGTGGTATGGTGAGAATGCTTCATGATGTTCATCTTTCAGGAGTGACGCTCTGGGATGTTTTTCTACACACAGCATGTCACATATGTAAGAAGATGATTTTGGAGCTTTTTTTGTCCTCTTCAGAGTCATTCCTGCAGCGCTCAAACAAGTGCGGCTGTAGTGTGCATGGAAGCGTATCAGCATCTCTGCCTGGTGCAGGCTCAGATCTGTGAATTCTTCATGCTTTTGGTGGCATGGCGGCAATTGAACATTATATTTTACGCTGGTATCTTTGGCGATCTGGAGTGCTCCCTCTGAACGTTGTTCACTTTCTTGATGATGCTGCTGCCCATATCTTGCTCCGAAAAATCGGGGGCGGATATATATTCATGTATCGATTGTTCCTTGAATATTTTAATACTCTTCATTATCATAGATCCTCAGAAAGCAGTCAGAAAGGAACATGAGGCTGCATCAACGTATTGATTTCTTTTGGTCGTAAGAAAAGATGTGAATATGTTATGATCACACGTAGACAGAACAAAGAGAAAAAAGGAATGTGATGGTGAGAAGGAAGCAACAAAGGGGTCATGCAATTGTTATTGGAGGAGGCATGGCTGGCTTGCTCGCTGCCCGTGTCCTGGCAGATACCTTTCAGCAAGTAACAGTGCTAGAACGCGATGTGTATCCACACGATAGGCCCAACTTTCGACCAGGAGTACCACAAAGTCGACAACTTCATGTCTTACTCAGGTCGCTCGCTTGATAATCTTCGCCTATTGCGCTGCCAGGGCCGAACGTTCGACATAATTTCCAATTCTTCGCTTCCTGGCGAACTTTCAGCCAATGTACCAGGGTGACAGACAATCAAGCACGGTGAGGAATCCCTCCCGTCTCAAAGCTCTTTGACAAGGCGTACCTCGCGTATTGCAGTGCCTCTAAAGTCTGACTGGCGGATTGATCCGTCGGGGCGATAGCCAGCGGCCTTGTAAACCGCCAGCGCCCGGCGGTTCTGCTCGTGAACGAACAGGAATGCCTGTTTGCAACCGGCCGCGCGTAGCCCCTCGTGGGCAGCGCTCAGTAGCATGCGCCCAACGCCACGTCCTGCAGAGGCGGGGTGGACGAAGAGCAGGAACATCTCACCATCTTCGGGGTGCGCGGCGGTAAATCCCAGGACGCGCCCGGTCTTGTCTGCCGCGACGAGAAGCACATTCGGCGGGGCATGGTCAGCTACGAGTTGATCCCAGTCATGCGACACAAACATCGGCTTCTTCGCAAGTTCACCCAAGTACGTCCAGCCTGCCTGCACAGCCGCGTCGAACACAGCACCGATCGCTTGTGCGTCGTCGCTACGGGCGTGGCGCACTTCGATATCCAGTGACTCGAACTGCATGGAATCCTCCTTAGAAGGTGCGACTAGTGTGTAAATAACATCCGACAAGAACGATAAAGCATAGTAACCTTTCGTATTATACCGCTTCTGTTTATTTGAGTTGAAAAAATCCGCCCAGGATCGAACGTTCAGGCTCCTCTTCGCCTCGCCACCCGCATGCCAATGGATAAATCGTTGAGGAAAAAAGCAAGGTGAGGAGCAGCTTCTCAAACAATCAATGGGTGAATTACCTGCTCTTGGTTTTAGAACTTGCTACAGCTTGACCTTATTTCATACACATTCAGCGTGCTTGCTACCAGGGTGCGTTGGATCTTCCATGCCAGTGCCGCCTCAAGCGCATTCACAAGACCAACCATGTTGTCCTGGATGTCCTCAAATAATTCTCGCACACGGGAACCCGGCGCCCTTGTCCAGCTAACCGCCAGTTAAATGATCCCGGTGATAGGATACTTCTCACCAAGTTTCAAGAATGCATTGTCTCATTCGTCATATCAAGGTGTTCAATGAATAGACGAGAACCAATGTCCTCCTTGATAAACTCGGGGATACGCGTCAGGCGGTGGTGCGTGAGTACGTACGTTTCACCCATAGCCAGGAAGTAGCGCACGTGCCGTATGCAGACCGATGAAGCCTGCTTCACCAGTAATAAGGATCATCATGCTCTTCTCCTTACAATGAGAACTCGGTCACTTTTTCTGGCGTAAAATGTAGCGAAACCCGACCCTGCCCAAAGAGGAGTTCAACTGTTTGTGGGCGAGCGGCTTCATCTGGTACATAGCGTTGCACCAGTTGCTCAATATCCCGGCGCACTCTGCTCTGCTCCTCACAAATAGAGGCTTGTCCAGATAAGCTAACATAGCGATTGCCGTCAGGTACGCAGATCGCGATACGGGCGTCTCGACGTAGATTCTTTACTTTGCGTACATGAGTCAGGGTACTCATAATAATCGTGGCATCATCGCCTAGGACATACCACATCGTCGTCAATTGGGCACTCCCATCCGGGTTAAGCGTACTTAGCACCGCGTAATGTAACTCGTGCAAAAATTGTCTGGCCCAATCAGAAAGCTGACTTGTCATCGTTCTCTCTGCCTTTCATACTCGGTTCTCGTAACAAGCTACTACAAGAGTATAGTTGAAAGCAGGTAATCAGGGAATACAAAATATATCGAAGATATGCTATACTGCTTACAAAAGAGAAGGAATATTGGAAATATGGCTTTACAATCAGAAAGGCCACTTGATAGCACCGACTGGAAGCTTCTCCATGAGTTACAGCAGGACTCACGCCTCTCGGCGAACGAATTGGGACTTCGGGTCGGATTGTCTGCGCCGGCGACAGCAGCGCGCCTGCGTAAGCTGGAGGCGGCAGGGGTGATTACCGGTTACAGCGTCCAGCTCGATCCTGCAAAGCTAGGTATGCCCCTGCTGGCTCTGATCCATCTGCACTGTAACCACGGTTCATGCCTGCTACGGACTTCTACCCTGGAGGAATTTCCAGAAGTGCTGGAGTTGCATAAGCTCAGTAGCAGCCATTGCGTTGTCCTAAAAGTGGCTTTCTCTTCTATGCAGCATCTCGAAGCACTCAATCATCGCTTGAGTGCTCATGGGGCATTGGTTGTCCATCTCGTCACCTCCAGCATCTTGTCCCATCGCGTTATCGATTGGGAGATGTGCGACACCAACTTCGATCTTCCAAGCTATCCAGGGTGGAGCAAGTAAGAGAGGCACTGATCCGTGATCGGCTCGTTCCGTTTCTGAGGCTTCCCATATTCGACCTTCTTTATCCAATGCAGCACAACGAGCCTCGCCCTATGCCTATCAATATATTTTTCTGTTACGCTCACGAAGATGAAGCGTGGCTGAACACACTCAACGCTCACGTGATATCACCTTGTGGTGAAGCCAATCGTGAACGAGAATAACTATTTCAAGGAGATGGAGGCATTGGTATGATCATTATCCCTGAAGAACGCTTTGTGGAGTCGCCCTATATCGAGTGGGTCGCTCATGGATATACGGTTGCGGATGGTCTCACAATGCGTCCGGCAGGATATAACTGGCATCTCATCTTTACACGACACGAAGGTGTCCTGCGAACCCTGGTCGTGGGTGCATTGGAGGCGGCAAGGCCGCTCAGTTATGTGGCAGGTGCAGAGACCCTGTGGATAGGATTCAAGGTCGGGACGTATCTGTCCCATTTGCCTGCAACAGATACCCTCAATCGGGAGGTAACCCTGCCAGAAGGCCGTGGGGACCATTTCTGGTTGGAGGGTAACGTTTGGGAAATCCCAACCTTTGAAAATGCAGAGACCTTCGTGAAACATCTGGTGCGAACAGGTGCGCTGACCTGTGATCCACTCATAGATGCGGCGCTCCGAGGCGAACTGGCTCCCACTTCGGCTCGTACCCTACGATACCGCTTCCAACACAGCACCGGGCTAGGACAACATCACATCCGTCAGATAAAACGCGCTCAACGTGCCGGGGAACTCCTCCGCCAGGGGAATCCCATTGTCGACACTGCCCATGAACTGGGTTACGCCGATCAATCTCACCTGACCCACTCACTGAAGCGCTTTCTAGGCTCTACCCCGGGTTCGATAGTGGCTTCTCATGTCCTGCCAGGATAGTTTGCCGTTTTTTTCAAGACGTGAGTACCTCCCCTGGTGTAAGATGCAGATCCTGCTGACAACACTCGATTTCAGCAAATGAAAGAGATCAGTAGCAGGGAAATGTTTGTGTCGTTGGAATCCAAGGTCTGCTTCATCACACGCGGATCTCCGAGCGTCGGAGCCAGAGTTTTTCTGGCAGATCGCACTCAATCGAAACGCGATCGGGGAGTGGATGAATGGCTCCGCCCTACACGGTCGAATGCCAGGATCACTGTTCATCTCGTGCATGATTGCACTACTATGGAGGAAATACATGTCCGATCTTGTGTGTGAACTCATCATCAGTCTCGACGGCTTTGCCCGAGGGCTGCGTTCACCTGCTTATTATGGCTATTTTGGTCCCGATTTTGCCGACTGGATCAAGGCCAACACGGCGCTTCCGCATCGGATGCTCATCGGACGCCGGACCTACGAGGCACTGCAGGGAGTACCCGCCGAAGTACGAGACGAAGGATGGCAAAGGATGGCAACAACGCCAGGCTGGCTGTTCTCGCGCTCGCTTTCGGCGACAGACTGGCCAGAGTTGAAAATCGTCCGCGATGATGTGGTGGGCTTTGTGCGCGAACTGAAACGCACAGAGGGCCCCGAGTTGCGGACCCTGGGTAGCATGTCGCTGGTCCGGCAACTGCTCACGTCTGGCCTGGTGGATCGCCTCAAACTTGTCGTCTGCCCCCTGGTGCTCCCGCAAACGGGCAGTGAACCGACCTTTGACGGACTGCCAGACACCGGCTTCGACTTACTTTCATCCAGGGTTCTTGATGGGCGCGTCCTGCTTCTAGAGTATCGGCCAACAGGGGCACCGCCATCTACCCCTTAAGGAAAACTGCAACTCTTCTAGCCATCTTGTCCTGTTTGCGACCTCTTCCATGGACAAAATGACACCTATCCTGACCTCTTAGTCCACTTGAGACGAGAAGCACACGTCGGCAAGCGGATTGTCAGGGACAACAGCACTTGCGGTCAGGATAGGTGTTATAAACGTTTCTAAGAAATGAAGTCAAACGTTGACACATGGATGTTTTTCTGTGATGGTTCTGGCATGAAATGAAGTCAGTATGCAAGGCAACAAGGAATGAGCTATCGGACGGCGTTACGTCGGTTTTGAGCTGGAACGATCCAGGGCGATCAGGCTCCCTCCGGGAAAATAGTGGAGTGAGGTCAGAGACCCTGGAGCGGAGGCATGTGGGATCTCAACTGTTCTCTGGTCGTGTGTAGTCGGGTCCCCGACAGCCTGGTCACCATCTCCCCGTTGGCAATGCTCCGCTCGGCGAGATCGAGCACCACTACGAGATACACGCACCATAGAGGCTGGCGAATGTGGGCATCCGCGTCCAGATAAACAGTTCACAACCACCAGTCGCACACAGCAGAAATCCTACATTCCGCCAGATGTCAGTGAATGAGATGTTTCTGGTACTTGCGCCAAAGCAATTACACGTGGTTTCTCTCTTTTTTCTTAGCACCCAGGCAAGTGCACCGCAAAAGATCAATAGTAATAGAATAGCTAGTATGAGACCAGAAAGGAGGAAAGCTCCCCCAATAGCAACCAGGAACACCACACTTATTTCTCCGCATAGGAAAGCAAAAGCAGCAAAATTACTCAAAGACGGTGGAAGGATCTGGAAATCTAAAATAGTCTGGCGGAACTGGGAGATATTTAGTATCTTACTCATACTAGAAAGGGTAAAGACCAGGCCAATGACCACGCGACCAAAGGCCAGAAAGTAGAATGCAATCATATTCTAACCTACCTATGCAGAAGAAATGTGATAAGAAAAGTATACTTGTAAACTACAAAAAAGCATACATCATTGTGTATACATGTAATGTACATGTGGTAGACAAGATGAAGCCGGGCAGCTTTTGTCGATAATGTGGCCAATCAATAATGGAAGAGTCGAGGGGCGCGTGACCACATTGAAGCTGATGTCATATAGAGAATACGAACCAACAAGAAAGATGAGGGAGACCTATGTCTGTACGAAGAGCTGAAGGCCGTGATGTGACGGCAATGGTTGAATTAGCCGAACAACGACGGTTGCACTATCAGCGTTATCAGCCCACATTCTGGCGAAAAGCGCAAGATTCGCGCGAGCAACACATCCCCTTTCTAGAAAGTCTACTTAAGTGTGAGGATGTGCTCCTCCTGGTACATGAGAGCGCGGGAGAGATTGATGGTTTTATCATCGCCGATTTTGTCGCGGCACCTCCTGTCTACAATCCTGGTGGACCAACCTGCCGGGTCGATGACTTTTGCGTTGCGGAGGAGTCCCTCTGGGAAACGGTGGGCCGAGCACTGCTTGGTGAAGTGCTCAGGCTAGCCAGAGCGCGCGGTGCGGCGCAGAGCGTTGTCGTGTGTGCCCACCTTGACCAACCCAAGCGCGCCATGCTTGCTCAGTCAGGCTACAGCATTGCCTCCGAATGGTACGTGCGCGATCTTTCGCAGCTTTCCTGAGCTTGTCTCAGACATAGATGCTCACACTTTTTATTTTCTTCCAGAAGAGGTCGTTTCCTGCCTTTGGAGAACCTTTTGTCATTTGCGATGCGCCACATACAGGATAGCAAGATAACCTTTGGTGATGTGCCCATGATAGCGGGTATTGATCAAATCAGCGATATCGTGAAAGAGACTGTCGTGTTGGTGTTTCTCCAACGCCCTGTGGTTGGAATAGGTGTCTAGCAAGCGAAGATAGCTGGCTGCATCGTAGGTGATATCCCAGTGATATCGACGTACTGCCACATCATGAAAGAGACCTGTCTGTTCTATTTCTGTCTTAACTGTTTCCTGGACCTCATGGGGCCACAGTAATGGATTATAGCTCTCTCCCTGTTCAGGGACCAGTCGCTGATAGATCTGTTGCACTTCCTCAAAAAAACCTGCAGAAGCCTCATTCTGGACATGCAGATGCCAAAACAAGGCGATGGCTCCAGAAGGCTTGAGGGCTTGTGCTGTTTTCTGATAGGAGATAGCGGGGTCGATCCAATGGAAAGCGGTGGCGGAAAATACGAGATCAAACGCTTCCTCTTCCAATTGCCAGGCTTCAAACGCCCCTGTGTGTATGCTGATGAGAGGATACGCCGCCAGATTGTGGCGGGCAAGAGCAGCTAGATTGGCCCCAAGCTCAATGCTGAGTATGCGGTACCCCCGCCGTGCCAGAGGACGTGTTGCCTGCCCTGTTCCGCACCCAATTTCGAGGAGACGCCCATCAGGTGGGAGCGCTGAGAGCGTCACGATATCGTCAAAAAGGGTTTCAGGATAGCCTGGCCGAGCCTGATCATATAACAAGGCATCCTGGTCGAATGTGGTTCGCAGATATGTTTTGTCTTGTGTCATCTTGCCTTTCAGCTCCTGTTGATATCCAGATATTCTGAGAAGCGGCAACGCCTGCTTCTCTCTTGCGAAGGATTGTTTATGACAAGCGTACCGGATTTATGAATGAAATACAAGGTTTTGACGCATTGAGCATGCTAGAAAGAAACATGAGGCCGCATCAGAAAATTAATCTCTGGTGGTAGTAAGAAAAGATGTAAATATGCTATTATCATACATGGATAGAACAAAGAGAAAGAAGGGATAGTTGCGGGGAGCCGCATGGATGTTTTGTAAAGTGCTTCTTCTGGTATCGCACGGGTTTCAATCCGTTTATTGATTGTGCTGAGAAGCAAGGAGGGCCATAGATGGATCAACATTGGGATGATCTGGTTCACCAGTTTTGTGCTGTCTCTGATGGGCTTGGTATGCCTATTGATGACGAGATTTTTGAGATGGTCGTGGCGTTGAATGCGTTGGGAATTACCACCACAATGTCGTGTGCGGGTCATATTACCAGGGATGATGGCGATGTCCGCTATCCCTGGGTCGATTTTTCGGCGTCAGATGCCACGATTCAGCACCTTGATGCAGAGGAGCAGAAACTCCACAAGAAGGCGATGAAATGGCAAAAAAAGCTAACACGGGTGCGAAAGAAGGACGTAGCACGCGCAGAGAGGCGGGCATGTGAGGAGAAGTCCCATGCGGCCTGGCACGCGTATCATGCACTGGGACATCAACAGCGCAAGTTGCAGGTTCCTCTGCGCCAGCAAGTCGTTGCTTACCTGGTTCAGTTTTATGATGGTCGCAACGTGCCGTTTGACCGGCGTTTAACACTACGCGTGCTCTCAACCAATACGCGCATAGAGAGCCAGGGGGCGGCTGATTTCCATCTCTGTGAACCCCGTGACAGGCAAGTGCAAAAGCTGGCAGAATACCGGGATGAAATGCGTGACTTTACCGAGTTTCTGAAGAAAATATATATCTCACAACGCGCTGAAGGGGCTTCTGAATTGGAAAAAGCGGAAACTGCATCTCCTCACGCCTGAGAACGTGATGGGGTGTTTCATCACTTGACTTCTCGATCGCTTGCCCAGGGGTAGCTGGGAAGGTCTCCTTCACAAGATTGAAGCGACCTTCCCAGCCGTCACATAGAATGATGATTATCTCTCTTCGTCCAACCTCCATTGAGCAGGGGAACAGTTCCACTGCCGGTTCCGGCGATCCGGGCGACAAAAAGAGTGGTTCCCGCTACCGTATCGATCTCGTCCCATGTGACCATGGGGAGAGGAATTTTCAGTCGTCTGATCCAGGAAGCTTGTTCACCTTCCAGACGCTTGAGACTCAGATAGAGAAAAGGAACCGTTGGAGTGCCATGAACATAGGGACCTCGAAAGCGAACGCTATCGGTCTGTAGTGTTCGTTCCACTGGGACCTCAATGTCATAAGAGATAGAACTATCTGGATTCTGTTGCCCAGAATGAACGTTCTGTTGCCGATCCTGGAGGCCGAAGATCGTCGATTCTGGGAGATACGAAGTATCTGGTGGCTGCATGCAGGTCAACTGGAGCCGTACCGTCGCTGTCTCTGCCCTGGTTGCTGTCATGAAGAGTTCTCTTTCCTGGTTATTTGCGTGGTAAAACCTCCAGCAACGCTCCCAAAACACAGGAATGGAAATACCGCTGAAGATCAAATATTCCCTGCTCTACTCTGGTTCGTTAACAGGGCAAGCTCAAATTCCCCTCTCTTCTCTAGAGCGAAAGTATTGCTTTATGCCATGTATCACCTTAGTATACCACTCAGGTCGTGGTAATTAGCCGCAGGCTTTTTTGCTGTTCGTATCCTGCCAGGACGGCGGGAAGATAGCAGATCGGTGGCCCTGTTCTTCGCAAGATAATGGGGATAGGAAATGAGTATTGAGCTAGCCCTGGGTAGCGTCACATATATGACAGAAGGTGTCATCATTGAGCATTATACTGAGAAAGATCTCGGGTAGGTTTTGACTCATTTCAGTGGACGTGAGTGAGTTCCGTTCAAATAGTGCCTTTAGTGAAAGGAATGTGATATGGGCCATGCGGAGAGCAGAAAAATAGCTCTGGTGGCTGGTGCGACACGGGGGGCTGGTCGTGGCATTGCTGTTGAATTAGGGGCGATTGGAGCCACGGTGTATGTGACCGGTCGGAGTACAAGAGCCCGGCGCTCGGAGTACAATCGTGCAGAAACGATTGAAGAGACTGCTGATCTGGTCAATAAAGCGGGAGGACAGGGGATTGCTGTTCCAACTGATCACTTGGAAGTGGCGGCGGTGAAGGCTTTGATAGATCGTATTGAAGAGGAGCAGGGCCGCCTGGATATCCTGGTAAATGATATCTGGGGAGGGGAGGATTATATCGAATGGAATGTGCCGGTGTGGGAGCATTCCCTGGAAAAGGGGCTACGTATGCTCAATCTCGCTATAAATACCCATCTCATCACTAGTCACTTTGCCTTACCTCTTTTAATCAAGAACAAGCATGGATTAGTGGTGGAAGTGACTGATGGAACAGCCGAGTACAATCGAACGCATTATCGTCTGTCTGTATTCTATGATTTAGCCAAAGCCTCGGTAATTCGTATAGCCTGGTCTCTTGCAAAAGAGCTTCAGCCATATTCCTGTACAGCCGTTGCACTCACTCCTGGCTGGATGCGTTCAGAGATGATGTTAGATCATTTTCAAGTGACAGAAGCCAATTGGCGTGAAGCGACAAGGCAGGAGCCACATTTCATCATTTCAGAATCCCCTCATTATATCGGTTATGCGGTTGCTGCCCTGGCTCAAGATCCCAATGTTGCTCGTTGGAATGGGCAGTCGTTATCCAGTGGCCAGCTGGCAAAGGTCTATGATTTTCGCGATCTGGATGGATCACAACCCGATTGTTGGAAGTATGTGGTGGAAGTTCAAGACGCGGGCCTGCCTGCCAATGCCAACGGCTATCGATGAGGACAAACGAGGGAAGGGAGAACAATACGGGAACACTGGCCATCAACCGGTTGAGCCAGTGTTCCCGTATTGTTCTGTTATGATCATGTGTATCATGTGACAAGAGGTATCCACACATGCCATTTCGCTGAATTGCCTTCAGTCGGGTAATAAATTCATAGGCCAAAAAATAGGTTGACAGCGTAGATCAATTAGATTTCTATCTGTTCGCGTCTTATCAATCTTCAGAAACGCCACGATTAGGCAGGAGTAGACAATGCGTGACCACCTGTAAGCCCGAGAGGAGGACTCCTTATGAACTGTAGCTCTTGCAACACCGAACTCCCACAGGGAGCATCCCATTGCCCTCGATGTGGGGCTGCTACGCCATCCTTTTATGCATCATTGTCTAATCTTGATGATCCTACGGTTGTATCAGGATCAAACAATGAGGCATCGCAGTTCCAGTCAATGAATGATGCCTCAACTTCTCCTTATCAAAGTCCTGACATGCCTTCTACCATTCCCCCACCTCCACCAGGTAAGCAAACAAAGAACCGTACTGGAATGATCATCACAGGAGTTGTGCTCGTTTTACTGATCATCGGTGGGGTGCTTGCATGGCGGGTGTATTCGACACCTGGCCAGCTTTCCCCCTCAACTGTGAGCTCAACCAACACGACACAAGCTGCCCCCCAACACTTTCCCGCCCGAGGGAATGCGAAGCAGATCAATTACACGACAACTCATACGCAACAAGAGGGGAGCAATAAGATCGATAACCTCACGCAACACTGGACCATCTCTGGTGATATTGTGGGATCGTTTACGGCTGAAGAAGTGGTGACGACTTACAGGATAAGACGGCGAGTTTTACCGGCAAAGTGACCTGCATATGTACGGTCGCGAACAAAGCAGGGACAATCTTCTGGTCAGTGAAGGGCACGCAAAACGCTGATGGGAACTTCCAGGGCCAATTTTTCGATGTCTTGGGAGCCGGCGATCTCGCAAAGTTGCATGGTCAGGGAACCTTCCAGGGCCAGAAAAATGATTTTACTTATATCATGGATCTGTACTTTGATTTGTGAGTCTTGCCGTTCATGCATGAAACACGCAAGCCGTTCTTCTAGGTCTTGCGGTCTTCCCTTCGCCAGACAAGCGAGCGCTTCCCTATATATGGACAGGTGTCAAGTCCCAGACATAAAAATGCTAAGGGCCCATTTCCCTTCGTTACTGATGGTATTCGAAAGTGCTCTTCGGCAAGCACAGGCAGCCGCTTCGTCTCATCCATTAAGGAGTGGAAAGATCATCTCATCTTAGCAATCATGGAAGCGATGGACCAAACGCGCGTGATCCCGTGGGATGATCGAGAACGCGGACGGAAGCTGGCTGCCCAGCGTGATCCGTCCCTTCTCGTCATCACCACGTATCATCAAGGCGATGTATGCTCGCCCCCTGAGCTGTTCAATGGCTCAAGCTATCAAGCCCTTTTTGCGCATCAGGCGGATCGCCAGCAGAGCGACCCAACACCCGCTAACAATGAGGCCAATCCGTTCAATGAGTCCTGTTGGTCCTCCGTCTAACAATTTGGCAGTGAGCACGAAGGCGATATAAGAGGCGGCGACCAACAGACCAGTGGCAACCGAATACCAGGACCAGCCGCGCCTTCCGAGTGCCGCATCGCGCCGTGCCTGCACAAAGCAAGCCACAAGCAGCGAAGTGAACTGAAGCAGGCCAAAGAGGATATGAATGGTTCCGTGAATGGTTCGCGCGCTCGACGCTCCTGGTGGGTAACCGAGCTCCGGGTCGGGAAGGATAAACCCGATGATGATGAAGGTGAGGCCATAGATGCCGAGCAGAATCGGTCCCCAGGTGGAACCACGTTCTGTACGCAGGGCACGCCTCATCCCGATGGCAAAAGCGAGCAGGAGCGCTCCGGTGATGATGTAGTTTGTGATTTGCATCCACCCACCATTCCCCAGTTCGAGGTTGCTGTCAGGGACTATCCAGGCGTTGTAGCCGGGGCGTATAGCCCCAAGGAGCGCATATGCCCTATCCACCCGAAAAGATGGAGAGCATCTTCCAACAACTGGCGCTGCCCGGAGTGTGGGCCATGCTCAAGGAAACGTGAGCTCTCTCATTATCATTCCCATATGGTGAACAGTGATCGACGAACTTGCTTCAATGTTTTCAATTTCAATGTATAATATTCTTTTTATTGTTTTGTTTTTTTTGAATTTAGCTCTATGTAAAAAAAAGAAAATGACACTGGAAGTGCTTCATACATCCTAAAAAGCCGCTGAAATTGACAAGTGCAATACCATCTTGTATAGTGAGGGTACAACGTTGTACCTGTAGGTTACTAGCAATGTAATGCGGTGGTAAATACCTATAAAATGCGGTAAAGGAGTACCTCATGTTTACCAGACAGCGGATTCTCTGCAAGGCTGCTTTGAAGCACGTTCGCCGGACGTTTACCCTCACCTCTATCCTCTTTATTATCTTCAGTCTATGTATCATAGACACTGCACGAGTGTATGCAAACACTGGGGGTACGGTCGTATATACACCCACCTCCTCCAATGAAAGTATTGCCTATGCGCGTGTGCTACGTTTGCAGCATAGTGGCTCGGCCAATGGAACGCTGCTATCAACGTTTGAACACTGGACCACTGATGGTTCACCGGCCTCCTTCATCATCGAACAAAGTACAAATGATGGTCAATCGTGGCAGCAGATTGCTACTGTCGGTGATGGCGAAACGGGTGGCGACCATCCCTGGTCGCATATGTGGCAACCGGCACTGTTCGAGTTCCCACAGACGCTCGGTTCATATTCTGCTGGCACCTTGCTCCTGGTCGGGAATGTGGTGAATCTCGATGCATCTTTCACTCATTTTGAGAGCTGGCGCAGCACCGATCATGGAGTGCATTGGAGTTATGTTAGTACATTCCAGACGGGGGGAGCGGTAGGTAACCCGCAGGGAAGTGGCATCTGGGAACCCAATCTGCAGCTGGACAAAAATGGGAATCTGATCTGCTATTTCTCCGATGAGCGTCAAGCTTCAAGGTATAGCCAGTTGCTCGGTCATATTGTCTCGACTGATGGTGGAGATAGCTGGGGTTCAGAAACGCTGGATGTAGCCAGCGCCAACCAGAGCGATCGACCTGGCATGGTTACGGTTGTGAAGCTCCCGAACAGTACATACATTATGAGCTTTGAGATGTGTGGCTATGTCAATTGTGAAGTTCATATCAAAAAGTCCAGCGATGGCGACACTTGGGGATCGGATCCTGCCGACCTGGGAACACGTGTCCAGACCAGTGATGGCCGCTCCTTTGGGCATAGCCCTTATATGGTATGGAGTCCGGCGGGTGGCTCCAATGGAGAGCTCATCCTCGCAGCCCAGCGTGAATACTATACCAGTAACAATGGCACCACCCCTGAAGATTATCGAGCGCTGATGATCAATACCAACCTTGGCAATGGTGACTGGTCCTGGATGCCGGCGCCAGCTGTGCCTGCCAACACCTCATCAAACTGCAACACGAATTATAGTCCCGGCCTGGCCGTCTCTCTGGATGGAACAACGGTCCAACTGGTGACTCCTTCAAGCATTGGTAGTTCAGGCACCTGCGAAATTCGCTCGGGAAGCAGCAACGCGGCCATCATTCCTTATAGGGATCCCTTTGGTGGTGGTACTGATGCTGGTTGGAACACCTATCAAGGCATCTGGTCCGTCTCTAATGGCATCTATACTGAACAGTCTAGTTCCACAAATGGAGATAAATCACTGACCGGCTCCACTGGCTGGACCGATTACACGCTCCGCGGAGACGTCGAGCTTACAGACTCCAATAACGCCGGCTTTATGGTGCGAGTCAGCAATCCCTCCAATGGTGCTGATGCACAGAGTGGCTACTTTGTTGGGCTGG
The DNA here is from genome assembly GCF_003967575.1 of Dictyobacter alpinus. Lineage (NCBI taxonomy): Bacteria > Bacillati > Chloroflexota > Ktedonobacteria > Ktedonobacterales > Dictyobacteraceae > Dictyobacter > Dictyobacter alpinus. The sequence continues at coordinate 433,900 of NZ_BIFT01000002.1, read as the reverse complement.
ATAATAACAATGGGCAGCTCTTACTGGGCAAGCAAAATGATGCATGGAGTACCCTGCAAAGTGTTGCTGTCGATGGTGGTGTGTCACTCAATACCTGGTATCATGTCACCATCAAGGCATCTGGGTGTACATTTACCGTCTCCGCGCAACCTGATGGGGGAAGCACAACCTCGTTTAGCTATACCGATAGCAACTGCTTCATGTCAGGGCAGGTAGGTGTCCGTACCTGGAACACGAGTAGAGCAGCCTGGAAAAACATTTCGGTCAGTAGCATTTAGACGTCCAAGAGATATATTGTACTGTGCGCACATGAGCGTATTTGTCATCGTCTGAGAGTGTGTCTTACTCCCATGAAACCCATGGACCGCTAAGCATTGGTTTCGCGCCTTTGGCGCTCCAACGGTTTTACGTGTGGTGTCAAAAAGTGTTCTGTGAACACTTTTTGACACCACACGTAAAACCGTTGGATGGGCTCTTCAGGGCCCGAGTGTGGCTGTCTGTACGGAGAGTAAGACACATCCTAGGACAAAGGCATTGTTTCCTTTGTCCTAATTGTTCTTTCTTGTCCTGATCAACGATATGCCTCTGCCTGGAGGTTAAAAAGCTCTGCATACTGCCCATCAAGCTTGAGCAAATCCTGATGGGAGCCACTTTCAATGATCGCACCATTATCAAGCAGAAAGATACGATCAGCCAGGCGAACAGTACTGAAACGATGGCTGATAAAGAGTGTGGTTTTCTCACTGGTCAGACTGTGAAAACGGGTAAAGATATCATACTCCGATTTTGCGTCAAGCGCACTGGTTGGCTCATCAAGCACCAGGATAGGCGCGTCACGGATAAAAGCGCGCGCCAGGGCAATTTTCTGCCACTCCCCTCCGCTCAGTTGAACGCCATTGCCAAACCAGTGTCCAAGTAGTGATTGATAGCCATCGTCCAGCCGCGAGATGACCTCATCCGCTCCGCTTTTTTGCGCTGCCGCCCTCACGGTTGAACGATTATCAAATTCAGAAACCTTCCCAACACCGATATTCTCTTGTACCGTGAGGTTATACTTGACAAAGTCCTGGAAAATCACGCCAATATGCTCACGCAGCTCGTAAATACTATATGCTTTGACATTTTTGCCCCCGATGAGAACTTCTCCCTCATCAGGATCGTAAAGCCGGGTGAGGAGCTTGACCAGCGTCGTTTTTCCGGCACCGTTGCGACCTACCAGGGCAATTGTTTCCCCGGCCCTAAGCAGAAAGCTCACATTTTTCAGCGCTGGCTCCGTTTTACCTGGATACGTGAAACTCACATTGCGGAACTCGATACTCAACCCACTCTGTTGCACGGGGACTGCGATTGGCTCAGGATCGAGGGGAGAGACAATCTTGGGTTGGTAGGTAAGAAATGTGAAGAGGTTATCAATATACAGAGTGTGTTCGTACATACTGGTAAGACCATTCAAGGCATTTTGAAACTGTTGCCCCGCTTGGGTTACCGCCAGCGTGAATTGCGAGAGGGCGCCAAGTGAAATGATACGGAGTACGGCGAGATAAGCAATGTACAGATACATTATTGAGTTGGCAATAACGGACAGCGCCGTCCAGAAGAAATTGCTGAAACTGCGCACCGCCTGTAAGCCTCTGTTCTGGTAATAGAATTTATCCGCCAGGTCTTTGTAGCGCTTGGTAAAGAACGCACCAAGATTGAACAATTTGACCTCTTTATTATATTCATCCGTCGTCATCACGGAGTTCAAGTAGAGCTGCTGACGTTTTTCTGGGGATTGCCAGCGTAACATCCAGTAGTTTTTCAAGCCAAAATACGCATTTGCGATGAACGAAGGGATAGGGATCACAAGGCCAACTAGAGCAATCCACCAGGATAACCTGAACAGGAAGGCACAGAGGGAAAGGAGTGTCACCACTGTTTGGCATAAATTGAAGGTCTGGGTGATCATGGTGATCGGTCTGTTTTGTGATTCCTGAGAGGCATAACGTAATGTATCGTAAAAGTCCGGATCCTCAAAAAATGAGAGATCGAGAGTATCAGCTTTCTGCAAAATCATCAGTTGAATATGACTGGAAACGCGATCTTGCAGCAATGCCTGGATAAGTGAATCCAGATTCAGAAGCAGTTGATTGAGTAGACTTATAATTAATTGTAAGATCACAGGAAACCAGATCGGATCAAGTGTTTGATGCGTAATGGCCTCAAGCGTTCTATCAATCAAGAGGCCTACTAGAATGACCTGAGCAACAGGAACGAATGCACTGAGCAAGGTGACGAATGCCATAGCGAGGAGTAGCCACGGATGGGCATCCCAGACCAGGCCCAGGACACGAGGTAGTATCTTGAAAGATGTAAAAAGCTTTTTGAGGCGAAATTTCTCATCATCTTCTATGTGAGGAGATCGGCGTGGTGGGCCTCCAGGATTAATGATCATCATCGTTCGGGCTCTCACTTTCTGTTTGTAGGAAGATCGTTACTTCAATGATCTCCAGGGTGTCAGGCCGGGCCAGGATGATTAACTGATGTGCTTTATCAAGGTCAGTGAAACAAAAACGACAAACGTTCACTCCCCGGTAGTACACTATCAGGTCTGGTTGAATGATGCGACGCTTCGCCTGAGCAAGAAATTGGCGAATGACCGGGTGAGAAGAAACGGTACAAAGAAGCTCACCGGCACCAACCGAGAAGTGACATCCACAATAGGAACAGGTCAGCTTCAACTGGATTGAGCAGGGTTGCCCGATAGGCGTGTCTCGCCCAAGTAACGCTACCTGAATGGGTTGTGCACAGAGAAAACAAGGATATTGATCTGACATTAAGGCTTGAAGTAAATAGGGCCCTAGTTGCTGATGATGGTGCCTATTGAGCTGTTTTATGGCTGGCTTCAGGGACCGACGCCCTTGCAGGAGTTCATCCGATGCAGGAGAGATATATCTCATAATATCCTTTCCACTTTTCGTTGAGCACCTGGGACAACGCATTCTCAACGCCCTTTCCCCTCCTGGTTCACCGTTTTCAAGAGAGCCGCGAAGCCGATGTAGTCCACAAAATGGGCACCATTCACCGGTTTCTTGCCAGCCAGCCGAAAGGTCTGGATCGATAGGAAAACCACATGCTTCAGCCTCATGCCGCAGTTGGGTATTGAGAATTGCTCGTAGCTGTTGGCGCACACGATGGAAGCGTACCCGCAACGTTTTTACTGAGAGACCCAGTCTTTGCGCAACTTGCTGTGCCGAGAGATGAGTAAAATAAAGTAAAACAAACATCTCTCGTGTTTTTTCGGGTAGCATTGCTAATGCTCGATTGAGAAGTGCAATTGTCTCCTTACGACATAGTTCTTCCCACGGATCGAATGCGAAGGAGTCAGCTTCAAGATTGCTGTTCTCTCGTTCAAAAATATCGGTTCTGAAAGGAGAGAGAGAATAGTCTCGTCGCTCGCCCTGGTAGTGTCTTCGCAAATATAGAGAGCATTGGTTGCGACAGATGCTTTCCAACCAGCCTGAAAGCTTTTCGGCATCACGTAGCTGGTGAATATGCAGCCATGCAGCAACAAAGGTATCCTGCACAATATCCTCACAGTGATCCTGGGGAATTCCGTGTTTTCTCGCTATCCGTAAAAGGCGAGGCCAGATGAGTGTAAAACAGCTTTCCAGATGAATACATAGGGCTGAGGAGCTTTCTTTGTGGAACGATGTTTTTCTATGCTGAAGCTCCTCGTTGAAGTATGCTATGGATCCTACCTCTGACATAACGATTTGTATCCTTTCTGTACTCTTTCTCTTTGTAAAGATGCATCTTTATATCATTTGATTACAAAAAATTAGAAGAAGCTTGAATATTGGGAAATGGTAAGGAAAGGGCCACATCCAAGCAACCTTTGGGTGCTCGCTGTGGCCTTTCGCGAAGATGGGGTATGTGGCGCAATGGAACAGAAAAGTGGTTGAGGGGATAGTGGTAAAAAAGAGTAAAATGCAAAGGAACAAATGAATTGCCTGCTCTTTTTGCGCAAGTGTCACGATGTATGGTTCTTTGTCAGGTCGACCATTGTCCGAAACGGGTGATGCTGACTAGTTAAAAAAACTGGTAATTTGTAATGTGAAATGATACATGCCATATAAATAAATATTTGTAGTGTACCAGGGGAGATAAATGGGTGATATTTGTAGTACGGATATATTGATGTTCCTTAGAACGAGAGAGGGATGGAGGACCACTCCAACCCTGATCATTCTTCGCTTGCTTTATCGTACCTTCCTCGCACACGAACTGTACTTTACGGTGCTCGATCATGAAGACAAAATAATCCTTTGGTTTCGTTCTTGTATATCCTATGCATTTTTACACGCGGATAGCATCACTACCATTGATCTATGGTAGACCCTTACGTGCTTTGTTTGATGAAATCCTGGAAGAAGCGGAGACAAGCAGATCTTCTACAACGATCATTGTTTGTGGCCCATGTTCATAGAGAGGTGGCTGAAACAGTTCGTTAAGAACTAAACTGGCGGCACCACGAGCCCACTGCTCTTCTCTGATGGAGTCCCCTTCAACAATAGAGAGAATATTTGAGGAAATTTCCTGATCGAATAACATGCTACTCATCGTATTGCGCATAGCTTCTGCTACATGAATATTTTGCGCAATATGCCCCATCATAAATACGCGATTGGGGTCAAAGATATTAATAAGATTGGCCAGCGTAATACCAAGCATTGTTCCAATGTATGTTAAAGCAGTGTCTGCCTGCTCATTTTCTGAAGCAACTTTTGTTCGCAATACTGCTGGATCTTTATCTGCATTCGCGTTCGTTGCTGTTTGACGAGGAGCAACGTGCGTCTGGTCATAGCTCGAAACAATTGCCTCTAGACATCCACGTTGTCCACAACGACAGTGGGGAGCCGTGGAAGAACGATCTATGATAACGTGTCCATATTCACCAGCAGAGCCATGGTGGCCATGATAAATTTCATTAGCAAGGACCACACTTAATCCAATATCGCGACCAATTACCAGCAAAAGAAAATTTGGACTTGCTTGCCCTAAACCAAAGTGTTGTTCTGCCACAGCAAGCGTGTTGATGTTATTATCGATTCTTACTGGTATGTGTAATACTTCTTCGATTTTGGCTGCTAGAGCAACGTTACGCCATGGAAAGCTCGGTGAGGAATGACATATGCCTCGTTCAGCGTCTATACGTCCACTGAGCCCAACTCCTACTCCTAAGATGTCATGCACTGTCATATGCGCTTGAAGCAGACAATGTTGAATAGCCTCTACAACAGTGGAAAGTGTCCGCTCGAATGGTGTGTTGCTCTCAAGAGAGACTGTACTGCTGTGGATAATAGTACACGATAAATCACAGATAGCGACCAGAACAGAGTCTTTGTCGAGTTTGACACCTACTACGTAACCTGCAGTGGGATTCAACTGCAGGAGTCGCGGTGGACGCCCTCCGCTCGATTCGTCAAAACGCTCCTTCAGGATGAGGCCTGCTTCCAAAAACTCATTCGTAATCCGTGAAACGGTGGCCTGAGGCAAGCCACTCTGGCGCACAACTTCCACACGAGATAGGGGTCCTTTTTTCGCAATAATATTGAGAATAATATTGAGGTTAAGGTCACGTAAAAGACCTATTTTTCCAGAACGAGGATCAGCCATGACATGATGTGCCTTTTTAGGTATAAGAAAATAGAGAGGTTGTGTGATGTTGTGCTATGAGATAGCATCCTATAATTGGTAGACTAACAGCTTTTTCCCCTGTTGTCAAGCAAAGGATGAGCTCTAAATCTTTCCATCGCATCTACCGCCATCGTTTCTTTTCGTGATTGCCTCAACAGGACCTTGCTTCTGTCAAGGCGGCTTTCTTCACAATAGAGTAATAGTAATGAAAATTTTGTTGGCCACTAACTGATGGCTTTGTTGCATTGGATTAACAAGAAATAGTTCAAATAATGCATTTTAATCCTTATTCTAGCCATAAAATGACGACAAATTTGCGATTAACATGTGTAAAGGGCAAAGAAGCCTTGACAAATTCCCTTTTGTCGATTATGCTTTTCTCATGTTATTTCACAAAAGGAAATAAGTCATGAAACGCAGGAATAAGGAGAGTATGAGGCAATGATGGCTCACCGCACTGGAAGTAAACAGTTACTACGCGACCTCAATAAAAACATCGTACTCAATCTCATTGCCCATGGGAAGTCTATCTCTCGTAGTGAACTTGCTCGGCGTAGTGGTTTGCCCGGAGCTACCATTACACATATTGTGAACGAATTTATCTCTGCAGGACTCATTAACGAAGTAACAGAAGGCACCTCAGGCAATGGACGTCCTCCTCTCTTCTTGCAACTGAATGCAGAGGCTGGTTACGTCATCGGTGTTGTCATCGACGTGAAACTGCAAGAACAACGAGCACAAATTGTCGTATGTGACTTATCCTGTACCATTATCCATTCGTATGAAAAAGTTATTGGAGAAGATTGGACTCCCTACAAAGTCGTGGAGTCCATCGCAGAGGGGATCAAACAGTGTGCACAGGAGGCGAATGTGCCTCTGAAACGAGTACTTGGTGTCGGCGTCGGATTGGCGGGTTTAATTGATTCGCACCGTGGTATTTGTCGCTATTCGCCCTTTTTTAAATGGAAGAATATCGAACTTGGACCCGCTTTGGAGTTCCTTCTTCATATCCCAGTACGCATCGACAATGACGTTAATACCTTAACCGTTGCCGAACGACAGTTTGGTGTGGGGCGTGATATGACGAACTTCCTCATGGTGGTTGTGGGAAGGGGTGTCGGCTTAGGAGTCGTCGTTGGCGGTGAGATCTATCGTGGTGCACGTGGTGGTGCTGGTGAATTCGGTCATATCAAGGTTGACACACGCGAACAAGCACCCCTTTGCCATTGTGGCAGGAGGGGGTGTCTTGAAGCATTCGTCTCAGAGTATGCTCTCGTGCGCGCAGCAACAGGCATCGATGAAGAGTCCCAAACAGACGCCCTCCTTCAGCAACTTATTACGCGCGCAGACGCTGGCGATGCAGCAGCGTTGAAAATCTTTACAGATGCTGGGAATATACTTGGATCATCTCTTGCCCATCTCATACACCTCTTCGATCCAGTGTGCATCATGCTCGGCCGGTTGCCAGGAAAAAATCTGCTTCTAGACCCAATGAAAGCTGCCATTGCGTGTTCCCCATCGTTGTCACAACGAGAGGAAGATCCAGTCCAGATGATACAGAGCATCGAAGATTCAAATACGCAATGGTTACGTGGAGCCGCGAGTCTCATTGTGCGTGAGCTATTTCAACCACCATTGTATGATAGCCAGCCCAGAATTCTTATAGACGATATTCTGGCTCGGACAGGCCGCACACCCACTCGCAAAAGGAGGTAGGATTACTGCTAGAAGTGTACAAGAAAGATCTCTTCATTCTAGATGCTCTACATACTGCACACATATGGACAACCGTTGGTCATGCCCACTGGTTTTCATATGCGAATTTTTCGATGATGGTGATAGTGTAAGCACTGTCAGTGGAAAGGATTGAACCTATGATATTTCAGCACGTAAAGATACAATCCCCATCCGGAATGGACAGGATAGGTGGGATGAAAAGGCGTGATTTCCTTCGCGTAAGTAGCTTCACCGTTTTTAGCGGTATGCTCTTTTTAAGCGGATGTGGAGAGGCCGCCGGTGATGGAGGTGGAGACACGATTACATTGAATCATTGGTACTCGGCGGCCGGTGAGGCAGGGACCAAAGAGGCTGTTTTGCACTATGCGGCTGAGTACACCAAGGCGCATCCCAAAGTCAAGATCAATGTTGTCTGGATCCCAGGGGATTATTCAACGAAATTAAGCGCTGCTCTGCTTTCACAAAATCCTCCCGATATCTTTGAGCTCGGTGCCCCAACTATCGATGGTGTGAAAGCTGGCCAGTACGCCCAACTGGATGACTTGTATACTCCCGAAGTGAAGGCGAGTTTTCACCCTGAAGATATAACGTATAACAGTATTGAAGGCCATATTTATGGTGTGAAAGATCTGGAGGACTTTACCGTCCTCTATTATCGTAAGAGCTTGCTGCAAAAAGCCGGTGTACAGCCCCCAACCACGCTTGACGAGTTAATTACTGCGTCTAAAGCATTAACGACAAGTAAAATGAAAGGACTCTACCTGGGCAATGACCTGGGCAATTTTCAGATGGCTCTTATGCTGCCATGGAGCGCCGGCGCCGCTTACCTGACAGAGGATAATAAGGATGTCGCATTCCAAACGCCAGAGTTTGTTCAAGCCTTATTGAAAGCTCGTACGCTCTATCATTCTGGCTCTTTACTCAATGGTGCGCCCACAGAGTGGTATGATCCGGGCGCCTTTATTAATGAACTCTGTGCAATGGAGTTTACAGGCCTCTGGGCATATCCAGCAATCAAAAAAGCCTTTGGGGACGATGTTGATGTGCTCCCCTGGCCAGCTTCCAGTCGCAATGGGAAACCCGCTATCTGGTGGGCTGGATGGTCCCAGATTGTGAGTGCCAAAGGTAAGCATATTGAAGCCTCGAAAGCCTATGTCAAATCACTCTGGATAGAGAATGACGCAGTACAAAAAGATTGGAATACAGCGTATGGCTTTCATGTCCCACCTCGCTTGAAAATTGTACAAGAAGCGGATGTCCTTCGGAGCGGTCCTCCAGCTAAAGCTGCTAACTACCTCGCCACATATGGAAAGTTCCAGGGCCCTTACTGGAATGGTGCTATGGGGAATGCCTACACCAATGCCTACACCAATATTGTCCAGAAAAATGCTGATCCTACGACGGAGCTAGCCCGAGCAGTTGACATCGTCAAGAAAGAGTTGAGCAAAGAATAAAAAACAAGGCACGTTATTCTGGGGGCTGGGCTGAGAAATGTTCAGCTCCTGGTAACCCTCAACCGTATTCCTACATCTCAGGGAGAAGGAGCACAATGCAGATACCCTTATCAACAAAAGCAAAGGCAATACGCAAAAAGGATGTACGCAATAATCTCGCATTCCTCAGTCTTGTAGGGCCTCTGGTCCTTGGACTTATCCTATTTGTGTACCTTCCTATTATCTGGGGCTTGTCCCTCAGCTTCTATCAGGCACGTTACTCAGTCACTCCAACGACTTTTGTTGGACTGCAGAACTATGTTGATCTCTTACAAGATCAAGATTTTCTCAACTCGTTAGGAACCTTTACCATATTTGCGGCTTTTATTGTTCCCATCACGTTAATAGGCGCTCTTTTATTAGCGCTTCTTGTCAATACTATTCACGTTGCACGCGGCTTTTTTCGTACGGTGTTTTTCATTCCTTCGGCGTGTTCCGTGGTGGTTGCCGCAATGATCTGGCGTGATAGCCTCTTTTTAGGCACAACGCAAGGCTTTGCGAATATCGTCCTGGATAGATTTCACATCGCACCAATTGTCTGGATCGGTTCCATGGGCATTCCCTGGCACTGGGTCGTCCTCATTTCCTGTCGTCTCTGGCTTGGCCTGGGATATAATATGATTCTTTTTCTCGCAGGTCTCCAGCAAATTCCACCATCGCTTTATGAAGCAGCCTACGTTGATGGCGCAAAGCCCGGTTGGAGCACTTTCTGGAATATTACCTTTCCCTTGTTACGTAACACCACTGCTATTGTCATCTCTCTCAATTTGATCGCCGCCTTTCAAGCATTTGATGAGTTTTACAATATCCTGGGAGGAACATACGGCGGTGCAAATCTCAACCTTGCAAAATCCCCCTTGATCTATCTATTTAAGGTTGCTTTCAGCGATCAGGATTATGGAAAGGGTGCTGCAGGAGCCTTTATTCTTGCCGCTATCATTGTAATATTTACTGTCGTCCAAACACGCTTCTATGGCTTTGGTGATACCGAGGTCAAGTAAACAGGAAGGAGAGGCTCCTATGGCAGTACTACCATCTTCCAAATTCGCGCCTTCAAGGGGAAACATTGCTCACGATCACAGTAAACAACTCTCTCAGATTGAGCGGGCAGTACGCACGGTTGCCCTCTATGGTCTTTTATTCTTTCTAGCTTTCCTTTTCTTACTCCCTTTTTACTTGCTTATACGTAACGCACTCCTCACAGAAAAACAGTTCAGCGGCTCAGAAGGGTGGATCTGGTTCCCTCTTCCTCCACAATTTCAAAGCTGGTACGATGTCTTTCACGATGATGCTGCATCTATGATTGATGGCTTGAAAAACTCGGGTATCATCGCAATTACGCAGGTCGTTGGTCAAATGCTCTTTGCATCACTGGCTGGCTATGGACTTGCCCGCGTTCCGTTTCGCTGGAATAAAATGTTCTTTTATCTTATTCTCTTCACCCTGATGATCCCGAGCGCAGTCACCTTTATCCCTACCTTCTTAGTTGTTGCCAACCTTGGCTGGGTGAATACATTGCAAGGGTTGATTGTACCGGGACTCTTTAGCTCGTTCTCGGCTCTTCTCTTCCGCCAATACTTTCTGGACTTTCCCCGTGAATTAGAGGAAGCGGCACAGGTAGATGGATTGGGGTATTGGGGTATTTTCTGGCGCATTCTCGTTCCTAACTCCCAGGCAGTTTTTCTCTCACTGGGACTCCTCTCCTTTATGACGAGTTGGAATAGCTTTTTATGGCCTCTCGTTATTGGACAGGACTCCTCAATGTGGACAATCCAGGTGGTTATCTCCACATTTATTACCCAGCAAGCTGTCAATTTTCCAGCTATCTTTATGGGGGCCATCATCAGCATCGTTCCGCTTTTGATCATTTTCTTCTTTTTCCAGCGCTACATTGTGGCGGGTCTTGCCCGAACTGGAATTAAAGACTAAGGAAGAAAGCGTGAAAGATAGTCTTGTTGTTTTCGTTTTTCGAAGTTGAGAAAGAAAGAGATGGTTTGTACATGAATCTACGTCGTTCATTCTTCCGCCATAGAAGGCTCTTCCTCGCACTCGTCGTAGTGTGTGTAGGGATGATGACCGTCTTCTTCCCCTTCATGGGCAACGTTCCCAAGGCAACGGCTGCCAATGAGAGCGTCAAGGTATGGTTAACTACTCCCAATCTGAGTTCCAAGTTATCGCCGCAGCCCGATCTACAACTGTCTTCTGCCAATGTTCCCGCAGACACAACCGTTTCCGTTGACGAAACGGACATTCGGCAAACAGTTGATGGGTTCGGTGCAAGCATGACTGATGCATCAGCCTATCTTATCTGGAACAGCCCGTACAAAGATGATATTATGACGCGATTGTTTAATCCCACAGATGGGATTGGCATGAGCTTTCTCCGTCAGCCTATTGGCGCATCCGATTTCATTGCTGCACCACAGACGTCTGATTATTATAGCTATGATGATAATGGAGGGAACCCAGACCCCGATTTGACCGGATTTACGATTGCCAAGGATGCCAGTTATGTCTTACCACTGGTAAGTAAGGCGATCAACTTAAACTCAAATGTCAAGGTTATGGGAACGCCCTGGAGTCCGCCTGCGTGGATGAAAACAGGTAATACCCTGAGTGGATCGGGAGGCGGCACATTAAAAACGGAATACTATGCCGCATACGCCCAGTATTTTGTGAAATACTTACAGGCATATCAGCAGCAAGGTATTCCCGTCTTTGCGATCACACCACAAAATGAGCCTGGGACAGCTCCAGGCTATCCAGGCATGATTTTTAGTGCAGCAGATGAGACCAATTTTATCAAAAATAATCTGGGCCCAGCGATTGCCAATGCGACGTTGGATACAAAACCAAAGATTCTGGCGTACGATCACAACTGGGACGATACCGATTACATAACGACCGTTTATGGTAATGCTGAGGCCAAAAGCTATGTAGCAGGATCCGCCTGGCACCATTATGCGGGTGATCCTTCCGCAATGTCAACTATTCACAACGCCTATCCAGATAAGGACATTTATGAGACAGAGGGTTCTCCCGTCTGCGCCTCAGGCCCCAGACCTGCCACCACCTTTTTGCGCTCGATGAACAATTGGTCGAGAACAGGTGTTGCCTGGAACATTGCGCTCCGTCCAGATGGAGGTCCCTGGTCTACAGAAGGTCTCGGTACTGATTGTACCGCGTTGGTACAAATTGACCTTCCCAATAATACCGTCAATTATACCCTGGATTATTATCAGATTGGACACTTCAGTAAGTTCATTGTACCAGGTGCGGTTGTCATTGGTGGACAGGGCAGTGGCAGTATAGATGCAGCTTCTTTCAAGAATCCAGATGGCTCCAAGGTTGTCGTTGCGCATAACACAGATACCTCGAACAGTAAGACGCTTAAGATCTCCTGGAATGGACAATCCTTTACCTCAACGCTTCCAGCCGATGCTACAGCGACCTTCACGTGGTCGGGAACACAGTCGAATGTCATCAATGCCGCCACCTACTCTGACCAATCGGGTACCCAAAACGAAGCCTGTACCGATGTTGGTGGGGGACAGGACGTTGGTTTTATTGATAATGGCGACTATCTCGGCTATCAAAATGTGGATTTTGGCACTGACGTCAATACTGTACGCCTTCGCTTTGCCACCTTGACAACAGCAACCAATGATCAGGTTGAGTTTCACCTGGATAGTACAACGGGGCCGCTTGTCGGCACATTAACGTTGCAGTCAACAGGGGGGTGGCAAAATTGGAAAACGCAAACAACATCCATCTCTGGGGCGAGTGGGATACACAGCATCTATCTGGTCTTTCAAGGTGGGAGCAGTATTGGGAATGTGCATTGGGTAAGCTTCCTCCATACGTAATTATTGCCAATATGTAAATTTTATCTGAGGCAGTAATCTGGAGTTTATTACTTGATAAGCGAGAGATGTATTGTGCATAGAAAGTACATCTCTCGCTTATCATCCTTCTATGTAGAGCTCTAAGCCATGGATTCAACGAAAGGATACTTATGTCACTGTTTGCACTCCCACATGACTATACTGAACGTGTTTATGCTGGTATTCTGGGAAAGATGATAGGCGTCTATCTGGGACGGCCTTTTGAGGGGTGGACGTACGAGAAGATTCGTGCAGAGCTAGGTGATATTATGGGATATGTTCATGAGAAACTGGGGGTGCCCCTCATAGTTACAGATGATGATCTATCTGGTACCTTCACCTTTGTACGAGCGCTTGAGGATTACGCCTACACACCTGATCTGACTCCAGCCCAGATTGGTCAAACCTGGCTCAACTATATTATTGAAGGTCGTACCATATTATGGTGGGGGGGAATGGGCAACTCAACGGAGCACACAGCCTATTTGCGCTTGAAGCGAGGTATTATCGCGCCTGCAAGTGGATCGAGCCGCCTGAATAGCAAAGAAGTTGCAGAGCAGATCGGAGCACAAATTTTCATTGACGGATGGGGAATGCTCTCACCAGGAAACCCCGCGCAGGCGGCGTCCCTGGCTCAAAGAGCGGCGAGTGTGAGCCATGACGGAGAAGCAATTTACGCTTCGCAGGTTCTTGCCGCAATGGAGGCGCTTGCATTTACCGAACACGACCTGCATAAACTCCTTGATGTTGGAGTTTCGTTTATTCCTCAAGACTCGATTACCTCACAGATGATTCAGGACATCCGCGCATGGCATCGTGAGGAACCAGATTGGCGAAAGACGCGCTTACTTCTCGCTGAAAAATATGGGTATCACAAATATGGAGGCAATTGCCATATCATTCCCAACCATGCCTTGATCATTCTTGCCCTCTTATATGGTGAGGATCAGTTCCAGAAAACGTTAATGATTGTGAACACTTCTGGCTGGGATACTGATTGTAACTCTGGCAATGTTGGCTGCCTATTGGGGATTAAGAACGGGCTGAGTGGTTTATCAAGCGGGCCTGACTGGCGTGGACCACTTGGGGACCGCCTCTATATTTCCAGTGCGGATGGTGGACGGGCCATTACGGATGCCGTGAATGAAACATATCACCTTGTGAAGGCTGCTCATATACTTACCCAAACCCCATTCACGCCACCCAAAGGAGGGGCCAGATTTCACTTTTCATTGCCAGGATCTATACAAGGATTTCAGTTCGAAGCGAGTACGACCTCTGCTCTCACTCTTACCAATGTCCCCTATCCCAGGAACATGCATCAGCGTTGCCTGGCAGTACAGTACAACGAGTTAAGCGCGAATCAGCCCGTTTGTATTGCCACACCTACCTTCATTCCAGCAGATGCAATCAACATGCCAGGTTACTCTTTGGAGGCTTCACCAACCCTTTATCCAGGTCAACACGTACAGGCCAGGCTCCTGGCCGATCAAGAAAATAATGTGCCGGTCACCTGTCAGCTCTTCATTCGTGTGTATGGTGCGAATGATCAACCGAAGGTGATACCAGGCTCAAAGGTTCTGCTCTCGGCGGGAGAAGAGAGCACCATCACGTGGAGAATACCTGATACAGCTGGTGCACCAATAGCCGCAATAGGATTGCAATATAAAGCAGAACAGGCGGCACAAGGATGTATCTATCTCGATTTTCTGACCTGGAGTGGCGCTCCAGAGGTAACCCTGGCTCGTCCAAAGGAGAAAGGAACGATGTGGCATCGAGCATGGGTAAATGGCGTCGACCAATTTGAATGCTGGTGGCCTGAGGAATCCTATCGCCTTATGCAGAATAGTGGACGAGGATTGATTATTCAAGGAACACGTGAATGGATGGATTATCGCGTGAAGGCAACTTTGACACCACATATGGCACAAGCAATTGGCCTTGGAGCACGTGTGCAGGGTATGCAACGTTATTATGCCCTGGTGATGGGACAGACGAATCATGTTCGTTTGATTAAAGTACTTGACGGTGAAATTGTGCTTGCTGAAAGCTATCTTGTTTGGGTACCTGACCGTCATTATGCCATAGTTTTGCAAGTAACAGGTTCAAGCATCAAGGCATGGATAGATGGGCAACAGGTATTTGATGTGCAAGATTACACAAATCCGCTACTGGATGGTGGCGTTGCTTTAATTTGTCAGGAAGGAAGGATGGGGTGTGATGGCGTCACGATACAACGAATAGACGATGTATAGTAGCTGTCCGTTGGTATTTTCGATAGGCATTATTGGGGAGGGGCCTCCAATGTGATCAGCTCCAAGCCGCATAGTTTCCAATGATCTTTTGAGATTCGTCAAGAGGGAGTTTCGCGCTTGCGAAGGTGATGCGTCACCACTCTAAAAATAGACCTATACATCTCATTGAACGGACCAGCCTGTTGAAAAAGGCCTAAATGAGTGGTAGAAAGGAGGAGAGCAAGACGAGGCCGGAAGGAGGGCTATTACAATGATGGGAACGAAAGAACGGCATTTTGCTCCGATGACGCATATCTCGCTGGAAGAGTTAGTCCCACAGAACTATTTTTATCGCTCCCTTGAGCAGAAGCTGTACCTCCGCATTGCCTCACGAAAAATCTTAGTAGAAGAACGCTGGCTCCTCTCCATATTCTTCATCTCTTTTCTTGTTGGGAAAGAAGTCCTTAAGGTGTAGATTTTGAAATTTCGTGGGAGAAATTTCGCACATTATGCGGGAGGTTCGGTTTCTTTGACGTAGCGATACAATGTGGCGCGAGAGATCCCAAGGGCTGCACAGCTTTCTGGTATTGGGTGCTCTTTGGAGGCAAAAAGTTGACGAGCCAGGGCTACCTTGGCATTGGACTGGAGCTTGCGGGGACGGCCTCCTACGTTTCCTCTGGCTCGGGCTGCTGCTAGTCCCGCGTTGGTGCGCTCCCGAATCAGATCCCGTTCAAAATCGGCCAGGGCTGCCATCAGATGGAAGATCAGCTTGCCAGAAGGAGTGGTGGTATCAATCTGCTCGGTAAGACTGACAAATGAGATCTCGCGGTTTTGGAGGTTCTTGAGGAGTTCTATGAGGTGGGCAAGAGAACGTCCGGCTCGATCCAGTTTCCAGACGACGAACGTATCTCTAGGGCGCAGATACGCAAGCGCTTCTTCCAAGCCTTTGTGCTGGCGCCGTGGCTCTGGAGAGCTTGTCCATAAATATTTCTCACACTTGGCCGCAGCGAGCGTATCTCGTTGGAGATCTTCATGTTGCTCATGTTTAGAAACTCGAATATACTCGACTTTCATGACATACTCCTCTCTATGTCTTACCTTTCCCGTCAAAGAGGGAGGTTTTGAGATTCGTCAAGCAACATCTCATGCTCGCGGTGATCGTGCGGAGTCACCCTGGAAAAGTACAGGTAATTGGCACAGAAAACGGACGGTTTCAAGACTCATTACCAGTTTCACAGGTCTGGCATTTGAGAGCAAAGGGATGGAAGCAGGAATGAAAGAACTTGTGGATACTCTTCACGTTTCCCGATCAGGCTGATAATCCTGGGCATTCATTCCAAAGGTCCAGGCAATGGCTTCATCAGCGCTATTAATCAAGGGGGTACACGCAGATAGTATTGCCTCTTGGTGGAGGAGTCCTGGACCTGAACAAAGCGGGCGACGCGCTCGGGATCGCGGTACCCCAGTTTGATCTCGATGAGCTTACCACGTCTGCCTGTGTCGATCTTCTTGCCGCCAATCATCTCGACAAAACGCTCGTTGCCAAGGCGCTCCTGGATGGCATGCCGTACCTCCACATTCCGCTGCTGTATCCAGTCCCGTTTCGTCAAGCGCTCAGGGTGTAGGATGATGTTCTTCGGCACCGTGACCCCATGCCAGGCATACCAACCCCAGCCATCGCGATACTGTAGACATGGACCTGATGCATTATGCTAACGTTCCTCTTCGTCACGTTCCAGAAACACTGGCTTGCGCACCAGCACAGCTTCCTGGTCGTGCAACTGATACCCCCAGACGAGTTCGCTGAGTCGCATCAAATTGAGATACTTGTTTTGTATGATGTGGTCGATGGGGGCTTGCACATCCTGTAGCTGTTGCTCAGGAATCCGTTCCAAGACTTCGTGTAAGAAGCGAGCGCAGGCAAGGTTAGGGGCATATCCGTAGGCATTAGCGCTATTAGATACACAGAACTCTACTTCTACCCGCCACCATCTATCCCCCCATGTGTTGTCCCCTGTATATAGCCTTAACAGATATTCCCTCGCATGCGCCCATGATATGTTCCTCACATTCTCTTTCACACGTGATGCTACATCTTCTTTTATACCACCGAGAAGAGAATACACTTCAGTACCTATAGCATAGAGAGGAATCAGTGACCACAATAAAGTGTAGGCTCTGACCCGAGCTGGTAGTGGGAGCCTGTAATGCCAGCGCGGATCACCTCTGCTTCCACTGGGCGCGTGAGATCAAGACGTTTGCGCACCGAGCGCGTCGTGGTCAGGAGTTCATCTATGGAAAGATCGAGCATGGATATCACACGAGTCCTTTCTTTTGTTTCTTATGGGTGAAGGATGCTTTGTCGCGAGCAACAAGGCAACCAGAGTGGAACGGTGCGTATTTTGAGACAAACGAATCCTAGCCTCCCGCTTTCTTAATTTATCACATTTCTCTTCTCTCGCTCCCTAAAGAGCATCAGAGGTCACGCTGTTAAGCTATGTGAAGGATGCAGCACGCCTAAGAAGATAGGGGATTATCTGTCGATGGATTACCCCGACAGCCGTCCAAATGGGCCGGGCCAGGGGATGTGTATAGGAGACGTTTGTGCTCCAGACGGCTGTCGATCTGGTAAGATGCAAGGTTAGTCGAGCATTCATGAGTAGCGAGTGCAGTTCGAGATGGACCTCTTCGATCTCCCTTGAGACGATCCGCCAGCCGAGAATGTGATCGGACGACAATCGTGGTCCAAGTTGGAAGCCCAAGACTCCCCTCCATCCTAGAAGAAGAAGCCAACGCACCTGGCGTGGAGCCTCCTCGAAGACGGTGCGCAACCATTGCTCGGCTGTACGCATGTCTGTCTTGGGGATCGTAACCTCAAACCTATCGCTATATTCTACTGAGACGTGCTCATTTGATATGGGATGTGACAACTTTACCTTTCTCCTTTCACACGTATTTCATCACATGCGACTTTTTTCAGCAGAGCGAATACAATCGTTATAGCCAGGAAGGTCATCCTGTGCCAGACACCGTTGAAGATGCCCCAACGATGAAAGCAGTAGATTGTTCTAGCCACCTCGTTTTTTGTTTTTGCCGAGTTGCCCTGTATCCCAGTCAACGGACGAGAGGTATGAGTAGCTTGCCGATCTCGTGCTCTTTGAGCGTGATCCTGCACTGTAAGCCAGAGGCATGATAGTGATATGGGGAATGGCCCTGCCTGGTCCATTGAACGGGCAATCCCGACCGATGTTCAATACATAATTTCTCCTGCTATTCGTTTGTCGACGTTTCCTTTTATTTAAGAATGTGTATGTGCCATGTCTGACGCCTGGGTAACCGGCTGGCTGGAGATCTTGATAAAATGTCGAGCCCCGTTTCTTTTTAAGACTTGTTTAATAAATGGAGGAAGCGCAGCCAGAGCGATTGATGCATCAATATATTCTGGCTTTTGAAACACATATTCCTGCTTATGCCAGCGTAAGCTTCCATGACTTGCGGCCTGGAGATTGCGCAGCCAGTCGACATGTGGACCATAGGTTAATACGATGACAAAGCCCCCCTCCACCGGCCAGACCATCATCGGGATTTCATATGTTTTTCCACTATTTCTCCCAACATGACGTAAAAGCGCAAATGGACCATGCGAAGAGAACGCGAAGTTGCGCATGATGGGATTGATAGCACGCTTGACGAAGGTGCGTAATCTTTTATTGTTTTTCTGTTGCATAGTGGTCTTCCTTCTTGCTAGGAGATCATAGCCTTTCAATCAACAGCTCAAGGCTCACATACCCAAAGCCCGCAGATAGCGATCCGCCGAACGGATTACGGCATTTTTGGCATCTTCGACAACAATACTTTCAAACCAGCCACCATACAAACGCTCGAAGTCGTACGGCATGATGGCAGCGCGTATTCTGCTGATCTCAGAGGCTGGGAGAGGAAGCATATTCGGATAGCTATACATAAAGCTGACCCAGCGGCGGTCTGCCGCGACTGCGATGGTATCGCCGCTGAGCAGGCAGCCCCGGCCATTTGCACCGCTTTTCCAATGCAGCACCGTGCTGCCTGGAAAATGGCCGCCCAGGCGCAGCAGCAGTGCCTCGCTCGTCAAAGGCAAGGTATCGCCCGACCAGAAAGTGATGCGCTCGCTTGGCCGCATTACCCACGCACGGTCTGCTTCATGGAGGTAAATACGTGCGTCAAAGTGTTCGGCCCACTCAACCATACTGCCGTAGAGGTGTGGGTGCGAAATGGCAATTGTCTTGATGCCACCGCGTTGTTCAATAGCAGCGATGGCTTCATCGCCAAAGTACCCCATGCAGTCCCAGAGAATGTTTCCCTCCTTCGACTGCACGAGGAGTGGACGTTGCCCGATGGCGAAGGACGGCTCTGTGCCGATGCCAGTGAGGTGTAGCTCATGGTCTCTTATGACGTTACGGAACCCATCGGAGTGCATTTTCGCCAGCGTTGTCCACTGCTGTCCTTTTTCGCCAACATACTCGCGCTCATCTTCACTGATGAGACACATGTGCGGCGGTTCTGCGTTTTCTGCAAATTGTACACCGCATGTGGCACAAATCCAAGCAGCCATTTGTTGTATCCTTTCGCGCCTCAACCTGGAACAGAGAGATACTCCTTCATTTTTGAGTATTCTGCTCAGGCTTTGGCCCTGATTTCTCTAGCTAAAGCATAGCGTACATATTGTCTTGTGAAAAGAGCCACTTTTTGCTAAGCTATCTATGCCATTTAAAATGGAGTGGATGGATACAACACAAGAGGCTGACCAGGAGGAGTATAATCATGTCCAGACGTGCCCGAGCCATCAAACGGCCAGAGATCAGACTGGATGCTACATTACCCGTGCCGCTCTACAAGCAACTTTATGAGCGCTTACGCGGTGCTATCCTGACTGGACAACTGGAACGTGGGGCGCGTTTGCCTTCTACACGCACCCTCGCCAGTGAACTGGGCGTAGCGCGTATGACAACGGCTCAGGCCTATGAACAGTTAGTGTTGGAGGGCTATCTGGAGAGTCGCGTAGGACAGGGAACAGTCGTGGCACGCTCGTTGCCAGTGACGCTTTGGCGTTCCGAGATCGCGAGCCTGGAAGGAGAGCGAACTAATGAAGGTCAAACTCCCTCCATCCCACTGGCTTCATGCCTGGACTCGCTCAAGGATATCCCATGGCCTTCGCACCTGGGGGGGCACGCTGGCGGGCCGTTTTCTGGAGGCGCGCCAGGGCTTGATCTGTTCCCTTACGAGGTCTGGGCGCGTTTGATCGCACGCCATGCACGGCAGTCGGTGCGTGCGTTTGCTCACTACCAGTCACCTGCTGGCTACTTTCCGCTGCGGGAGGCCATTGCCGCACACGTTGGAATCACACGGGGAGTACGCTGTACCCCCGAACAAGTGATCATGACTGCTGGTTCCCAGGGAGCGCTTGATCTGGCGGCACGCACGCTGCTGAATCCGGGCGAGGCAGCCTGGCTGGAGAATCCTGGCTACTTTGGTGCGCGGAGCGCCCTCCTCGCCGCAGGAGCACGCGTGATTGCTGTACCTGTTGATGAGCAAGGACTCGTGGTAGAGATCGGGCGAGATCGGTGTGAGTCGGCACGCCTGGTCTCCACAACCCCCTCACACCAGTTTCCCACAGGGGTAACCATGAGCCTTTCCCGCCGGATGATCCTGCTTGACTGGGCCAGGCAGGCCGGGGCATGGATTCTGGAGGATGATTATGATAGCGAATACCGATTTCGTGAGCGCCCGTTGGAGGCTCTTCAAGGCTTGGATCATGACGGGAGGGTACTCTATATCGGCACCTTTAGTAAAATGCTCTTTCCCGCACTACGCCTGGGTTACCTCATTGTGCCTCCTTCACTGATGGAGCCTCTCCTGCTCATGCGGCGCTCACTCGATATACACCTTCCTCTGCTGGAGCAGATGGCGCTATTCGACTTTCTGCGCGAGGGCCATTATGCGCGCCATCTGCGTCATATGCGTCACCATTACCAGAAGCTTCGCGGTCTGCTCTACCACGAATTGCAAGCCCATCTGGGTAGTGTGCTCGAAGTGCAAGCTCCCGACGTTGGGATGCATCTGGTTGGATGGCTCCCACCTAGAAAAGATGATCGGCGCGCCGCTCGTCTTGCCGCGCAGGTAAATATTCAGGTCCTACCCATCTCCACCTATAGCTTGGAGCCGCTATCTCGCGGGGGACTGGTCTTTGGCTACGCCAGCACGAACGAAGAGACTATCCCTCACGAGGTAGAACGACTTCAAGCGGCGCTTGAAGACCTCTGACCACGCGGCATGTGAACCCGATCACGGGCACACGTGTGGATCGCTTCGGTGGCAAGCCGCTGGTTGCGTCAAGCTAGCTTTTTCAGGCAAGTGGTTTCCTGAGTAATGACAATCACTAGCGTCCCCAGGATAGAGTGCGTGGTGTACTGGCTCGTACACTGTGGTATGATTTTCTTATATACGTCACATCCAGGTCCTATTCATCGTGGTGGTGGAGGATTTGTAGGGAGTGTTTTTGTAATAAATGGTGCATGGCGAGAGAGAGGGGATTCGACAAGAAAAAATTGTCCAATCCTCGAAATTTTGAACACTCCACGAAGGAGATAGAAGGAGCCAAAGGAAGCTCATGTTCAGAAGCAAACTGATCAGGAGAACAATTGCCTGGTCCTTCATGTGGCCTCACTTGATTGTAGAAATTACTCTATTGTTCTGCAGCGCAAAGAAAATTTTCTCCCGTTCTTTTTTCGCATGAGTCAGACCCCCTTTTCCTGAGTGGGAGAGGAAAAGGGGGCCACAAATGAGATCCAGGGCGGTATGGATGCTCAGGAAATGTTAACGCTATACGAGTCGGTAGAGAAGGTGCCATTACCATACCAGATCTCGCTCCCCGCCTGGATACCTGTGAGGCTGAGCGCATGAGATATACGATCCGATGTGTTTGGCAGGCTCCATTGCAGGTACATCAAAAAATCTTTGATGTTGAGGTTGTCGAGTTGGGTCGTTTTCTCCTGACGGATGAATTTCCAGAAGGTCCAACCACCATATGGGCTCTGTGAATTGGAACTCCATGACTTGTAGAGATCCCAGTTGGCTCCATTCGCGGATAAGGTTCCAACATAGGTCCCACTGCGGGCACCTGTATCTTCATCCGTGTACCAGGGCCAGATCATAATCTCGTCCGTGGGCCAGTAGGTATCAACATCGAGATTGTGCACCCAGAGATCATAGGCGACATCAGCCCGATAGGAACTGCCCCCATCAGTCCTGAAATGCCAGCTGGTGGTGATGTCTTTGTTATCCCACAGTTTCACGGGCAAGTCGGTATTGGCGGACCAGGCTCCCCATTGCCAACCATCAACGATACTGGGCCAGGCCTTGATATGCCAGGCGTCGTCAGAGAGCACGTTTGACCAGTTGAATGAAGCTGACCAGGCGCCTGAACTGTCCTGGCTGCTATCATGACTGATCGTTTGAGAGCCACTCCCCCAGCCATTGTACTGATTTCCCCACTGATTGTTTTGAACAAAGTACTTACTGAACGCAATAGTGTCGTTCACACCGTATTTCGTCTCAGCAAACGCCGCTCCGGGAGCGAAGACAAGAGCAATCACCATGGCCAGACAACTGACGAGAAAGAAGCGTGTTCCATACCACCATACAGACGTACGTTTGTGTGCCAACGCTGCTCTACCAGATGTAAAAATCATCGCAACAGAATCCTTTCTGTCATCTTTTGTTCCATCTATGATGGAACGATATACAACATTGTATGTGCCTATCCTTCCCTGAACATCCTCCTTTCCTGTGTTATTGAGTCCATACGAGCCTGGGGGTATTGACAGGCAAAGAAAGCCCAGGCTTCTAGGAGAAACCAGCGATGCGATTCCTCGCAAAGCTCTCTTATCACAAAAAGAATATTGAGAGAGAGGGAATACCGTTTCGAGTTGAAGGGGATTCCCTCTTTTTTTAGACAAAGGTGCATGCTGTCTGTCCATGACGTGCAGTGACGTCTTTCTCGGTTGTCACCCGTATCTTCCCTTCTTAAAGGTTGATGTAGACGTTGTTCTTGATCCCACAGGAAATATGTTCCTCTGCCGTATGAAAAAAGCAGTCATTCTGCGGACACCTATCATCCATCACCTACGACCGGGCACAGATTCATCTATACATGTACTGAACACCTTACAAATGGTCATCTGGATAACCGTCTATAAACACGCTGGATGAACGTATATGGTATGAAGAACAAGATTGATCTTTTTTATGCGTGAATGAAAGAGGCCATTGAGTGGTGGTCTCTATCCTTCTCGCAGGCGAGGTGGAACATAGCTGGTGTTCGCATCTGGGTGTTCACCATTCATCAAAGATTCCAACAACGAAAACATTGCTTTGACAAGACTTTCAGGATCCTGCTCTAACAATGTCATATGCTGTGTACGTCCAAAGAGAATGGGTGAGTCAACATTTGAGATCGAGACAATTTCAACATCTCTTCCAATATGTATTCCCAACTCATCAAAGGCTACCAGTGCACCATCGGTTACCAGGTCATCAGCGATATAGATCCCATCAGGCTTTTCCATGTGAGAGGAGCCAAATATTTCCTTCACCAACAGGTATCCTCGTTCCTGGTAGGTCAGTGAGCGACGCATTGGGGTGGTCATATCAGAAATAGAGCGAAACAAGGGAAGGTCGACGGGAACATTACATGCTTTTAATGCCCGATAGAAGTAATAGGCCTGAAAAGAAGGGTTGTCGATATGTTGTTCCTGTGCAGACCAATATGCAATACGCCGACAATGCTTCCTTATGAGTACATCAGCAGCCATGCGTGATGCAACTGCCTCATCATATTTTGCCATCCAGTCACCACCTCCCGCAAAGACCACATGGGGCTGAGAGAGTAATGAAACATGATCCATCGTATGAGCGTTAAAACCGATGATCAAGCTGCCATCAGCAGCAGGTGAATTGAGCAAAGCAATGTGTTCATCTGAGAGTTGTTGTGGCATAGCATGCCAGGGAAAATGAAATGAAATCTGCTCATTTTTGGTTTTTGAACGGTACTCTGCGATCTGTACCAGCCGTCCCCAGAGCAAAGACCAGAATGGAGAGGATGCATTACTGGCAATCATCGAAATATTAAAGACAATATGAATCGAACGCTTGAAGAGTGAATCGGAGACAAAAATCCCTTGACGATCTTTACGGTAAAAAATTTGCTCATTCTCGAGCAGATCCAGAGCTGTCGTGACTGTTGCACTGGACGTGTTGAATGTATGACACAGTTCACGAATTGTTGGCAGACGACTCCCCGGTCCCAACTCTGATGCGAGTACGCGCAAACGCTCACACACCGTCACCACTTTGGCATTCACGCGCCTCATCTGCTTCGAACGACGCAGTTTGGGTTCCCGCAGATCATTCTCATCAATACTTTTGATACTCACATCCATAAATAGAGCGACTCACTTTTCACATTTGCATCTCTCGTGTTCTAAAACAATACTACCAGTAAATCAGCCAATTGTCAATATATTTTTGGGAAAACACATTTTTTTCTATGTAAATCTCTTAATTTACTGAAAATCAGCCTATTGTTTTAGAACAGTCTGGAGATAAAGATGAGCTCTGTTCTAAAACAAAGCATGAAGATAGACAGAAGTATCCACTTTTTCTCAAATATCCATTGCATTGCGCGTGGAATCCTTTTACCTGAGAAGGGCTCAGGTGGCCTTGGTATTTTCCACCCCTCTGTTTTTCCTTTTACTTAGACCGTGAACGCGAATGGGTTGGTCTTGGCTAAAGAAACAATGAACCCACCACGCGGAGCCAATACAAAGCCGCGTGGTGGGTTCATTGTGGGGAGACTGGAGTGTTTCGCGCCATTGGTGCCTCTTTTCTTGTTGTTGCTTTGGAGGAGAGTGCATGCCTCACCCCCAAAATCGTCGGAAAAGTTCTGGCAATGGCAGTTTGAACAAAAATGGAACGTATGATGCTGGTGAATGATGCACTCCATGCGTCTGAGAAGGCTCTCCGGCTTTGGCTGACCAGTTTCTTACACTACAGCCGATCAGAGCAGGGGAGCGCTGTATAGCGCGCAGATAGCCAGCAGCCACCGTCTCATCACCATGAAAGGTCTCTGCTACGCCATCGTACCATTGTCCTTGTAACAGAGCCGAAACCTGTGTATTCCCGTGTGGATGGTGTGCCACAGATTGGGCAGCAAGGGTAGGCGTACCATCATTCGTCTTGGTCTCCGTGATGGTGAGTCCTTTCGTGAGGGCAACAACTTGCTTTACTTCCATCTCTATCAGGATCCTTCTACAAATATCTTTTCTTGCTGTAGAACGATCCATTAATGCGTCAAGCGGAAATTTATCTCAAAATTTCTATGAAAGCAAGCGAACGGCATCACCAAAAGTGAGACAGATCTCCAACGTGAGCAGATGCCCTCAATATTGAGCACGGGGACAAACGTAGCTGGGCACACTACTGCCCATCTCGTGTGCTAGAATGAAGAGATGTAAATAAAACCGTCTTTTGATGGGTCCCGGAAGCGGGATCATACCATTTTTCGTTCACGTTTTTTCCAACTTCGATACCATTGCGTGCATAGGAGTGGAGGCAATGTGAAAAATTGAAGAGAGTTTCGTCTATTCATGAGAGAAACAGAATCTCCACGATGAAAGGAAAACCTATCAATGTCAAGGAACGTCATTGGAAAACACGCTCCCATAAATGGTATCAATCTCTACTACGAAATTCACGGCACTGGCACTCCATTCATCATGCTCCACGGTGGCATGGGTTCCTTTACTATGCTCAACGCCATCTCCTCCGACCTCATCGAGAACTATCAGATCATCGGTGTGGACCTCTACGGGCATGGTCGCACTCCTCTGACAGACCGACCGATCCGCATTGAGGATATGGCAGACGATATCGCCGGACTCATCGAGTATTTAGGGTTCCCAAAAGCAGATATGCTTGGCTATTCGCTTGGCGCAGATGTCGCCATCCAGACAGCGATCCGCCATCGTGAGCGTGTCAACAAACTTGTCGTCATCTCCACAGCCTTCAAACGAAGTGCCTGGTATCCTGAAATTCAACAAGGCATGTCCTCTATGGCTCCCGAACAGTTCATTGGCACTCCCATGTACGAAGAATATCAGAAGGTTGCTCCCAGACCGGAAGACTTCGCCAGATTTGTCGCGAGCATGACACAAGCCTTGAGCCAGGATTACGATTGGACCGACCTTATCCCAACCATTACCGCTCCTACTCTCATCATCGCTGGTGATTCCGATAGCTTCCCGCCATCTCATGCCGCAGAATTTTTTCGCCTGCTCGGTGGTGGTCAAAAAGACGCAGGCTGGAACGGGGAGAACCTTATCCCATCCCAACTTGCTATCCTTCCCCACGCCACACACTATAATATCGTCTTCCAACCCGCGCTCCTGCTTCCAATCATTACCTCCTTCCTTTCCTGATTTGCCCCTCCATTCATGCTATAGACGTGAGTCATCCCGAATTGGATACCGTTGGGAAACCCTGCGCATTAGTGAACAAGCGAAACAGGAGCGAAAGTGGCAAAGACGCGAATCTCACGCTTTGTCACTTTCTTTCCCAAAAGGTGGGCATTAGTAAATACCCTACCAAGTGAGCAAGTGTGGCCTGTACCTGTGCTTATGTGGGAGGGCACGTGCTCACGTCGGAGGGCAAAACCTGCTCATATCGGGATCTGGCACACTTTTGGTGATGATCGCTGACCCATAGATAGAGAAGTCGTTCTCCAATGGTTGCGGGCTTTCTGCCATAGTGCTCCACAAACGTCAAGCCGAGAGGTGCAAGCGGCATTGCAAGAACAATTCGGCATCCAGGTGAGTAGCGGCCAGCTCAATCGTGTCTGTGCCCAATTGGGCATCGGTAATCACGTTGGACGTCTGAAAAAAACAGCAAACACCCTGTTCTTCACAGGAATCCTAAAGGCAAGAGGATGCAGGTGCATTGTTGCTTGTCGCCGCTGCACACGAGACAGGATTGCTGGAAACCTTAGACACAGCTCTTTCCTCCTGTGCTTCTCAGGATGTTTCACGTCTTGCTCACCTCACTTCTTCATCGTGTCTGAGCCTCTTGCGTACTTTGCTTTTTCTTGGAGTGGTTGGACTCTCGTGTACTTGGGACTTACGCGGTTACACAGGTGATGCCCTCGGTTTACTGACTGGACGTTCTTGTGCCTACGGGTATTTTCACACTGAGCAGTTTCTTGCAGAAGTTGCCAGATCCAATGGTGCCGAAGTCTTGACGAGCACACTGGCTAGGTGGACCACGTGACGATGGATCGCCAGCGCCACGAGGAATGTTCTTTGCGACCAAAGTGGCATAACTATACTTCAAGGTTTTCTAACCAGGAGATCTATTGCCTCTAGGAGGCAAGCTGCATCGATATATTGAATCGTATGATCGTACTTCTTGTTGAATGAACGGAGCAGCATCGGCACGGTACTGTTCCTTTTCATTGCTCCTTGTTGGAACGCGTACAGAGGGCCGATCCCCATCTGATGTAGGCTGGGCCAAGAGCTGTTTCCGTGGGATGTGTGTGGATGTGCCGATATCTTGCAAATGGAACCCATCGTTATGCTTTACCAACTGCCAATGCTCCCCTGTATTGCCCTCACTGCCTTTTTTCCAGTGTGTTATCGCTGTATTGCGTGTAGAAGAACGTGTTGGGGGAAGTTCCCATTCATCCATATGAATGAAGTGGAGAAACGATCCGTCAATCACGCCACCGTGACAAACAAGAACAATAGTTTTTCCCTCATGCTCTCGCACAATTCGATCCAATGCTGTTCTCACGCGCAACATGAATTGCGCCCAGCTCTCGCGCTCATTGCTTCCCCATGGCGGATAAAATACAAGTGAGTCATCTATGGTATGCTCCCTCTCTCAATTTAAAAAACGCTTGAAACAATTATACCTGAATGCTAGCTGAGTACATTTAGATATGATTGTCGTTGGTCGGGAGCATTTATGTACACAGTACAGATCCGGCCAAGTGATGCTTGGCACAGATGTGCAGTATCCATTGCAAAAAAACTTGCAAATCACTGGCTGCATCTCTTTGCTCCTTACCGTTTCCTTGAGAATGACCACAAATAACAAACATTTTTGACATTTCTGTTATTTGTGTTATCATATGTGGGAGGGAGATCACTCCATATCAGCGAACTGGAACGCTCCATCTAGAAGCGGGCTCTCTGTTCGAGATGAAGAAAAACTTCTTCAGGAAAAGAGAAAAATTGAGGAAAGGTATTTTGTTCGTATGAATAAGGATGAGCAGTTACAGTATGCAGACCACATCAGACATTTTTACACCCTGCGGTATGGTTTTCCTCCCATGGTCGGTCGGCTGCTTGGCTATCTCTTCGTCTGTGTTCCCGAGAAGCAGTCCATGAACGAGCTTGCTGATGCGCTCATGGCGAGCCGCAGCGCCATTGCTGGTGCGGTCCAGACACTGGAGAATTACCACTTTGTCAACCGAACTCGCGCTGCCGGCCAACGAAGCGATGCAATCAGTCTCAATCCAGCTGGTATTGAGGGGAAAGGATTTGACGCGACTGTTTACCAGGAGCAGGCTGCCCTTTTCCGTGAAGGTCTAAATGCTTTGAAGGACGAGGGGCAAGATCCGCGCATCTCTCTGTTAGAAGAAGCCGCCGCACTTGCCGAGTTCTTATCCGAGCAAATACCCGCCCTCCATAAAGAATGGGAGAAACGGCGCGATGCGCTCCGGCGCAATCGCGCGCTTTGAAATAAGGAAAGATGCTGTTTAATAGGGGGATGATCATGCTGAAAAAGAAGTCAAAAAAAACCATGGGTGTTGAGGAATATGTCCTGATCAACGGAATTTATCAGTATCTGTTTCATTCTGGAACAACCGATGAAAATCCAGTCTTGCTGTTTTTGCATGGTGGACCTGGAAGTGCAGCGTCCCTGTTTGCCCACGCTTTTCAAGAAACATGGGAGGATCTGTTTACCGTGATCCATTGGGACCAACGGGGGACGGGAAAAACGCTGACGAAGAATCCGGAGAACTATCCGACTCTTGATGTGCTCCTCCAGGATGTCTTGGAAATTGTTCACTACCTCAAGAACAGATATCACAAACAGAAAATCGTGCTCCTTGGTCATTCCTGGGGAAGTGTTTTAGGGAGCCTTTTTATCAACGGCCATTCAGAAGAAGTTGCCTATTATATTGGAGTAGGACAAGTGATTCATAAACGTGCAAGCGAGCGTCTCATCTATGCAAAAGTGAAGCAGGCCATTGTCCAGGCAAACGATCAGGGCGATCTGAAAAAGCTTGAAGCTCTTGGTGACTATCCAGGGAAGCAATTCGATTCGCAATGGCTGAAGAAATCGCTTCAACTTCGCAAACTGCAAGGGAAATATCAGCTCACGAGCAAGTCACATGTCTCCCCATTGAAAACACTTTTGACCAGTCCTCTTTTTCAATTCTCCGACCTCTCTGCATTGATAAAAGGGAATAAAGCAAATAAAGAATTGATGACCTTTTTAGGAAGTTTTGATTTAAATGCAGAGCCAGCAGAATACAACGTTCCTCTCTATTACATTGTCGGCGAACATGACTGGCAGACGCCCGTTGCTCTTACTCAAGACTATGTTCAGAGAATCAACGCCCCAGAAAAAAAGATCTACATCATACCAAATGCTGGACATATGACCATGGTTGACCAACCTGCCTTGTTTCTGAGCATCCTCCGAGACATTAAAAATAGACAGGAGAGTGAGAACGAAACAGAACAGGAATAGGAGATGAATCACGTCACTTTCGTCATTTGAAAGAGATGGAATTGAACTCAGCGTATCCAAACAGGTGCTTGAACTACTCTCTCTCAATGAAACAGCACGCTATCAACGCTATGATTGGGGCACAAAACACCTGGAGGAGTGGCACGAATTACAACCCACCGAGTATCTTCTCCTTGAGGGAGTCTCTTCATCAAGAGAAGCTTTTCGACCCTACCTGACATTCGCGATCTGGATTGAAACGCCGCGCCAGGAGCGGGTGCTTCGAGACCTTGAACGTGATGGGGAAACTGCTCGTCGCCAGTGGGAGGAATGGATAGCGAGCGAGGATGAGTATATTGAGCGTGAACACCCAGAACAAAAGGTCGACCTGGTCATCAATGGCACACGTCCTTACGATCTGTCAGCGGTTTTTTATTGCTTCTGGGAACGAGCCAGCATTCAACCAGCGGGAAACCGTGGAATGGGCAACTCCCACCTGGCTAGCCATTGACAGGTATAGTCAAAAACACTTTACTCCACACTCAAAGATGAGATCCCTGGTGTGCCAACCGATTGCCGAGAAATAAAGCGGGCGTAGAGTCGGACGTGAATGGGTGAGAGCTGAGGTGATGCGGCTCGTTCAATCAAGCGGCGAGCCGCCATCCTTCCTACTTCACCACGCTCAATGTGGACGGAAGTCAATGGTGGGACGGCAAAGGCAGCCATGGGATTATCGCCATAGCCGACAACTGATATATCCTCGGGTATACGTATGTTTGCTTCTTGTAGCGCACGCATCGCTCCAATCGCGCAATAGTCATTTGTGCAAAAGATGGCGGTAAATTGTGGACGCTGGGACTCAAGGTATTCTTTCATCCATTGATATGCTTCTTCTAGACTGATGTTCATATGGACAACCAGGCGTGGATCATACACAATACCAGCCGTTTCTAAGGCGGTACGATAGGCTTGATGTCTGCGATGCAGCGTACTGCGTTGAGGTGCCCCTGTGAGGTGTAAAATAGAACGATGTCCATGGGCAATCAAATGATTCATGGCTTCCAGGACTCCGGACCAATTGTCGTGCACAAACAGGTCGATAGGAAGTCCCTCATGCTCTGCATTTATTAAAACTATGCGGAAATTCAGCTTTGCCACGTCCTCAAGGAAAGTACGATTGTCCTGAGAAACAAAGATCAATCCATCTTCTCGATGACGCTTGACCTGCTCCATCGCCAGCATTTCCCCTTCTTTGCCAGGGGGGGTCACAGTATAACTGAGTTGAACCCCGTTGCGGCGACATTCCTCTTCGATTCCCGCAACAACATCTGAATGAAAGGAATCACTGGTCATATGAGTGCTGATAAAGAGATGGATACGCGTAAGCTGATTGTCTCCCCGATAACGAGGAAGTTCAAACTCACACCCCATACCTCTTGCGGCCGCCAGTACATGTTCACGCACGCTTTGACTGATTCCTTCGTTATTATTCAGAACACGTGAAACCGTACTCACAGAAACTTGCGCGGCATCAGCAATATCACGCATAGTGATACGCTGTCCGGAACGTGTACGTGGTAAGTTATAGGTTTCTCTCATAAAATCTCCCAATGTTCGCAACTCTTTGCAAGAGTATACCAATAAAAACGCGAAATTGCAAGAGGATTTCGCAACATATTCGCAATAAAAGCGTTGAATTTTACGTATGTGCATGGTAATATTTGCAAAAGCAGGGATAAATAGCCATATTTTCTATATATACCTGCATAAATATTGCAAATATTGCAGCAGAGAACCTTACTGAACTGCATCCTGACATGGTAATGCCATGACGGCATTCACCACGAATACAACGATTGTTATTAGAGATGCTTGCGTTCAAACGACATACTGCTACCTGTCTGGTTACCCAGACTAAATTGTAGAAAATGTCTATTAAGCAGCATCACAGGCAACGGTGACTTTTGACATGGAGGAAGTACGTATGGCCGAGAAAATTGCAGTGACGTTGGTACCGGGTAGGCAAAGGAACACTTCTATTTCAGCTCCTAAGGGGGCAGCAAGCAAACCTCCAGCCTCTCCACGCCGCGTAAAAAACGCCCCTTATTTCTGGAGAACTCTCTGGCGGGAGCGCTGGGTGTATCTATTGTTCCTTCCTGGCTTTCTCTACTTTTTGGCATTCAATTATATTCCTCTGCTGGGAAATGTCATTGCGTTCCAGGAATTTTCACCGTACCTTGGTATTTTTCGAAGTCCCTGGATTGGATTTGCCAATTTTCAACGTCTCTTCACCGATCCAATGATCGGTAGTGTTATCCAGAATACGCTTCTGATCAGTTTTTTACAGATTGTTTTTGCTTTTCCAATTGGCATTGTTTTATCGCTCATGCTCAATGCCCTGGTAAGTGAGCGCTTCAAGCGTTTTGTGCAAAGTGTTGTGTATCTCCCTCACTTTATTGGTTGGGTAATTATCATTAGCGTCTGGCAACAGATCTTCGGGGGAGATGGCTTTCTCAATCATTTCATCACTGGCCTGGGTGGACAACCAGTAAACCTGATGTCTAACTCACTATTGTTCAGGCCCATGCTTGTGCTGCAAGTGATATGGAAAGAGACTGGTTGGAGTACCGTTCTTTTTATGGCCGCCCTGACATCAATTGATCCAACCCTGTATGAGGCTTCGGCTGTGGATGGAGCCAGTCGCTGGCATCGTTTGTGGCATGTTACGTTACCAGGAATTCGAGGCGTTATTATCCTGCTCTTTATTTTGCGCATTGGGAGCATCCTGAGCACAGGTTTTGAGCAGATCTTTCTGCAGCGTGGCGCGGTCGGACTCAACATGTCTGAGGTTATCGACACATTTGTTTATGATCGTGGTCTGGTCAATGGTGATTGGAGTTTTGCAGCCACCGTTGGGCTGATCAAGCTTATTGTCGGGGCACTGTTGATCTTTACCGCCAATAGTGTTGCGAAAAAAATGGGAGAGGAAGGTCTCTATTAATGCCTACGTGGGAAAAACCAAACATTGCAGTGCAAGTCCTTCTGACGATGGTGATGATCGTCCTGGTCCTGATGATGCTCTTCCCGTTTGTCTACATCCTGGCTGTGAGCTTTTCGAGCGATCAAGATGTTGCGAGAAATAGCCTGATTATCTTTCCAGCGCACCCAACACTCGACGCTTTTCGCTGGGTTCTGAGCAGTGGCAATATAGTTCAGGGCCTGGGTATCAGCACATTTGTCACGATTGTGGGAACAGCTGTCAGCCTCTTTATCACTGTTACCACAGCCTATGCATTGAGCCGCCGTCAGACACCTGGTCATACATGTATGTTGTGGATCGTTCTGCTCACCTTGCTTATCAGCCCGAGTATTATCACCAAATATCTGGTAGTACGCCAGCTCGGCATGTTAGATAGCTTATGGGCGTTGACTATTCCAAGCGCTGTCAGTGCCTTTAATGTTGTGGTGATGCGTCAATTCTTCTTGGGTATTCCTCAGGAGCTGATTGATTGCGCAAAACTGGATGGGGCCAATGATCTGCGTATTCTAGCAAGTATTGTGCTACCACTCTCGAAAGCTGTGCTGGCCGCGATTGGCCTTTTTTATGCGGTTGAGCACTGGAATAGCTTTTTTGAGGCCACTATTTATCTCAATAACCCTGATCTCAATCCTGTCTCAGTCGTGTTACGACTCCTCGTCCTACAAGGCCAGCGCCCACCAGAAGCGGATCTCGGCCTGGTCATGCCTCCTGAGGTCACCATCCAAATGGCGGTCGTAGTACTGGCGACGCTGCCAATTCTACTGGTTTATCCATTCCTACAAAAGTATTTCACTAAGGGTGTCTTAACAGGTTCCATCAAAGGATAAAGGAGAAAAAAAACATGGATCATGCTGAAAACGCACAGACAACTCCATCTCCCTCATACAGTCGTCGTACATTTCTGCACACGGCTGCGTTAGCCACAGGAGGAATGCTCCTCGTGGGATGTGCAACCGATCCGTCCACAACAGCGCGCACGAAGATTACCTCACAACCAACAGTCCCACCAGCCCAGGCGACCGCAGCTGTTACCAACGCCATTGGCAAGACCTATTTCCCTTCGGGTGATCCCAATATCCCTGATGCATATACCGCACCATTACCAGAATATCAGTCAGTCTCCTATGTACCGGGTAGCGGGAAATCAATCAATGCGTTCACCTTAACCTATTTTACGCTCCCTCTGACCCATGATAAAAACAAATACTGGCTGGAACTGGAAAAACGGTTGAATGTAAAGTGGAACGTCACCTTTGCGACCAGCCCGGATGTCTATCGTGAGAAGGTAAGTACGCTGCTGGCCAGTGGAAACTTGCCAGAACTTTTCTGGTTGAATCCCGACCTCTCACCAGCCCTCCCTCAGGCCATTCAACAGGGAGCCTTTACGGACCTGACTTCCATGTTACGTGGCGATGCCCTCAAAGAATTTCCTAATCTAGCCCGTATCTCTCCAGCTATCTGGAACAACGCTCGTTTTAACGGCAAACTCTATGGTGTTCCTCGGCCACGTATCTTAACTGGAAATGTCCTGGCCTATCGCAGAGATTGGGCGCAAAAGCTCGGGCTGGATGATCCAAAGAATGGGAAAGATTTTCTGGCATTAATGCGGGCCTTCAGTAAAAACAAACCAGGAGGAAGCGAGTCATGGGCGATGGGGATCGCGCCTAATGGCGTTGCAAGCCATATCGGCTTCATGAACATGCATCGTGTGCCTAATCAATGGCGACGAGAGCCTGATGGACATCTGACATACTTCATCGAGACAGATGAATACAAGCAAGCAATTGACATGATGCGTCAGGCGTTTGCAGCAGGCTACTTCTATCCTGATGTGACCGCGCAAGCAGGGCTGAAACTCCAACAAAACTTTACAGGTGGAAAGACTGGCATGTATGTCGCTGGACTGAATGGCATCCCCCTCTTGCGACGCCTGACAAAAAAAATGAATCCTTCCATTGATGTGGGAACGCTCATTCCCTTTGGGGCTGATGGTGGAAAAGGTTCACATAATCTAGGAACCGGCTTCTTTGGCTATACTGGCATTCCTTCATCTGTGAGTGATCAAGGACGGGTGACAGAACTCCTACGTATCCTTGATTATCTCGCCGCACCAACTTTTAGTATGGAGTCAAACTACCTGCTCTATGGTATCGATGGTTGGGATAGTAGTGTGAAAAAGGGCATCCGTACGCTTACGGATAATGGTACCAAAGAGATTCAGGATCTGGTCACTATCGCTGGTGGGCCTTTTACCTACTATTATCCTACCGAACCAGAGCTTGGCATTCAGATGCAGGAAGATACAAAAAAATTATTGGCGATTGGTGTGTCCAATCCTGCAGTAAACGCATATTCACCAACATCGGTAAAACAAGGTGGAGTATTGGGAGAAATGCTCGATGATCGTATTCTGCGTATCTTGAGGGGAACAGATCCTCTGAGCTCAATCGACACGATGGTCCAGGATTGGCGGAAACAAGGAGGAGATCAGATCAGAAAAGAATTAGAGCCACAGGTAAAAAAATAACCACACTATAAAAAATCGCTCTACTCATCAAACTGATATGGGTGATGGGTAGAGTGCACAACAACTGTTATTTAGATCACTCTTCAGAAAGCATTTTCTATCAAAAGTGTAGAGGTAACCCATCCACATGAGCAAAAAGATAGATTTACTGATTGACGCCGACATCCATCCGGTGCTAAACACCAAACGTATCCAACATTTTCTGCCTGAACCCTGGCGAACCCGTCTGGCGGATGGCAATCGTGGCCCAGGTGGCCTGGGATATTGGAATCCTAATGGGGTGATGCGCAAGGATGCGGTGATTGCAGATGGAACACGAATTGAAAGTAGTGCCGAGCATCTCGCCCAGCATTTTCTCGATGCGTATCAGATTGACTATGGCGTTCTGAATCCAAGTAATTCTTTATCGATCGGGACATCTCCGGAGTTAGACTATGCGGCGGCCCTTCTTGCTGCGACCAATGACGTTATCGTGCATGATTGGTTACCCGTTGATACACGCCTGCGTGCATCGCTCCTCGTTTCTCCTGGGGATCCGCTGCTTGCGGCAAAAGAAATACATCGCCTGGGGGATCATCCCGGCCTGGTACAGATCTTGATGCCCAGTGCTTCGCGCATTGCGTATGGGAATCGTTTTTTCTATCCTATCTATGAAGCGGCCGTAGCACACCAGCTTCCCATTGCTATTCATCCAGGTGCTGAGGGATCCGGAATGTCTGCCCCTCCAACGGCGGTCGGCTATCCATCCAACTATTTTGAATGGCATACCGGGCTTGTTGGTGGCTATATTGCTCATCTGATCAGCTTGATTGCAGAAGGCGTCTTTGTACGCTTTCCGTCGCTCAAATTTGTGCTTATCGAGGGAGGAGTCTCATGGTTACCGGCCATTCTCTGGCGGCTAGACAAAAACTGGAAGGCATTACGGATGACGATGCCCTGGCTTGATCGACTTCCCAGTGACATTATTCGCGAACATGTCTTGCTCACCACTCAACCCCTTGAAGAACCAGAACATCCGGGACATCTCACAGCAATCTTTGAGATGTTTGCTGTCTCGCAGATGCTCATGTTCTCCAGCGATTTCCCCCACTGGGATAGTGATATGCCAGATTTTGCCGGACGTGTCTTTCCAGCTGCTGTTCGCCCCAGAATCATGGGGCAGACTGCAAGTGAGCTCTATGGGTTGGGAGCACTGCATGACTGAAAAGATATCCGATAGACCGCATGTCTATGCAGTCGCACACATCGATGAGATAGCGCCAGGTGAGCGCAAACTGGTTGAAGTTGAAGGAAAATCTATTGGCATTTTTAATGTTCATGGAATGTATCGGGCGGTACTCAATATCTGTCCCCATGCCTATGCACCAATCTGTCAGGGACGCGTCGGTGGCACGACATTGCCATCACCACCGGGTGAGTTCACATGGGGTCGTGAAGGAGAAATATTGTTCTGTCCCTGGCACGGCTGGGAATTTGACCTGTTAAGCGGCTCATCTCCTGTCGACAAGCGACACTTACGCCTGTATCCCCTCCATATAGAAGAAAAAACTCTCTATATTGACATGAAAGCAAAAAAGGACTGAAGCACGAGAAGACGTGTATCAGGAAGAGCGCTGGTGTGATGAATGCTTCGTACATTCATCACACCAGCGCTTTCTTTGTATATCCCCTTGACAAAGCCATTTCAATTCATTATACTTCTGAATATGAAATGGTATTTCACAATATGAAAGGCAGTCAGGTGGAAGAGACACAAGCACGAGGCCATATTAAATCGGTTGATAAAGCCATCGATATCTTACAGGTCCTGGCACCCGAGTCAGCCGGGATGCAACTCAATGAAATTGCCAGGAGTTTGCAGATCAATAGCAGCACAGCTCATCATCTCCTGGATACATTGAAACAGCGTGGTTTTGTGGATCAGCATGAGCAGACGGGCGCATACAAACTTGGCTATCAATTCATTGGTCTCGCAATGATGTTCTTATCACAAACAGACCTCTTTTCAGCGAGCTCAGATATTGTGCGTGAGTTGAGAGATCTCTCGGGCGAAACAACCTATTTAAATGTTTTAAACAACCGCCAGATTGTCCCACTGATAGAATTAACCGGCACCAGGCCTGTTCAAGCACGACGTAGCCCTTCTGGTGGCTCTGAACTCTATGCGACATCATCGGGAAAACTCCAGCTCGCCTATCTTCCAGCCAGGCAATTCGCAGACATATTGGCAAGTGAACCGCTGAAACAATTTACGCCAAATACGATTGCCGATAGAGATGCCTTACAGAAAGAAATGGAGATCATTCGCCAACAAGGATATGCCCTTGATCGGGAAGAACACATTCCAGGAGTTTTATGTATTGATGCACCCGTCTTCAACCATCAAAAAGAATGTATTGCTACTGTGAGTGTTTCTTATCCTGCTACATCCCTGACAGAAAGAAACGAAGAATTGCGTCACCTTGTCATTCAAGCGGCAAGACAAATATCTCAGAAGTTGGGATACCGTACTCATAGTATCGATACTCACACAAGAGCAAGTACCCATCCATAGGTAAGCAGAAAAAATACCGAGTTCATGAACACAATAATGGTTTACTACCTGTATTCTCATGCGAAGTGGCCACATGACGTCATGTCTTCTTCATCGACAGACGACAGGATGTCATTATGTGTTCATCTTATCCAAACATGGTTCAAGTACAATTGCGAAAAGGGGGAGCGTGTTCTCGAGTACTTTTCAGTATGTTTATGGGCGCAAATGATAATCATTGCTGATTTTGGTATTGTGTCATTTCTTGAAGGAGAGATAAACTAATGATACCCACCTCATCCGCCAGGCCTACAAAAAATCCACCGCGTGAACAGACGTTATCCTCTCTATCTCGTAGAGAAGTATTAAAAATCGGAGGTGCAGCCACATTGGCTTCGGTAGTGGCACCAACCCTTGTATCCTGTGGAACGTTTATCAAGAGCGATGCAGCAAAAACAACCACACTCACCATTACAAATCGCTGGTCCGATCCTGTTGCCAGGAAAACAATGACGACGCTCTTTACAAAGTTCGAGCAAGAAAACGCTGGTGTCAAAATCAAAAATGATGTTCGACCCAATAGTGGCGATACCTATCAACCTGCAGTACGAACCGCCTTTGCTTCCAGCTCCCCTCCTGATATTGCGACCAATATCGCAGGTCCTGAAGTATACAATCTTGCTAATGCTGGCGTCTTACGTGATCTCACCTCATTTTATAAAGATCAGATTGAGGTACGTGGCCTGGCCGGGACTACCACAGGCATGGAGTTACATAACAAGATCTGGGGAATTTCCGGCGGTGTCAATGTCGGAAATATTCTCTGGTTTAATCCTGATTATCTCAAAAAGTACGGCCTGGACGGCACACAGGTGCATAGCTGGGATGATTGGATGCAGCAACTTCAAACACTCAAAGCCAAAGGCGGTACGCCTATCTACTATGGGGCCAAGGATCTCTGGCCTGGTGGTCACTATTTGAATGATCTTGTTCAACGCACACTTGGCAACAATGCTACGTCAACACTGTATAATCGTACAGTCCTGGCCAAACAACCTGCAAACCCCAAATGGACCGATGCTGCCGTCACCGAGGCATTTCAAAAATTCATTGATCTTAAGCCTTATTTTCAGCCTGGTTATCTTGGCGAGGCATCGGCAACAGCTGATGCTCAGTTCTTAAGTGGACAGTCAGGTTGGCATGAGATGGGAGGCTGGCTCATGAATACTATTCTCAGTCAAACACCAGATTTTCAGCCAGGATTGATTCTATTTCCCTCACTACCAGGCTATCCAGGCAAACAAAGCGATGTTACGATTGCCAATACCAGTTTACTGGTAGGGAAAAATGCTCCATGGGATCTTGTACAAAAGTTTCTCCTTTTCTTTACGCGGCCAGATACGGTCCTCTTTATGGTTGAGAACATGAATCAACCCATGCCCTACAAGTATGAGACTGACAAGGTGAAGGTTGATGCAAAGATTAAAACCATCTTTGATACTATGAACTCCATGCTTACCCATGCTGGTAATAATGGCGCGGTCCTCTACAATGATGAGGCGGTCAAGGTTGATCTGTATACAAAATATATCTGGCAAGGCAGCACTGCTCTGCTCACAGGTTCGTTATCCCCAACAAAACTGTTACAGCAATTAGAAAACGACACAATGGCAACTGGTGGTGCTTAATATGTTCTTCTTCAATAGCACAGCAGCGTATCCAGGCAGGAGAACAGAGGTTCTCTTGCCTGTCACATCACAGGAGGGAGAAACATGGTGAAATCATCTTTATCGCTCGATTCATGTGCCGAATTGTCAAAAGGCACAGGAAAAGAACAGAAGAGACCTCAGAGAAAGCGTCGTGCCAGTCGAAGTGCAGAGATATTGACAGCATATGGATTATTGCTACCAGCAGCCTTTTTCTACCTTGGTTTCCAGTTTCTTCCTATTCTTGGGGCTTTTTTGATAAGCCTGTTCCAATGGAATGGTATCAATGCCAGTGACGCCTCTTTTATAGGTACGCAGAATTTCAGGCAGATCATTCAAGATCCTATCTTCTGGTCATCACTGCGAAACAATCTCTTCGTCGGCATTGCCGTCGTTGTTTTTCAGTGCGGAGGAGCTTTCTTACTGGCTGCAATCATCCATGCAGGGATTTCAGGGGCACAGATATTCAGGATTGTCTTTTTCGCCCCGGTTGTAATCTCTTCAGTCGCGCTTGGTATGTTAGCGATATTCCTATTTAGTCCTTCTATTGGCTTGATCAATGCTTTTCTACGTGGCATCAATCTGCCAGGCCTTGCCCAGCCATGGCTAGGAAGCTCTGTATTTGCCTTACCAGCTGTCGTTGTGACATTTATCTGGCAAAACATCGGCTTTAGCATGTTGCTGTTTTTATCGGCATTAAAACAGGTACCTGGAGAGATTTGTGAGGCAGCGCTCGTTGATGGGGCTTCGCAACGCACGATTTTATGGAACATTGTGTTGCCAATAATCCGTCCAGTCGCTGCAGTGATTGTACTTCTTGGTGTCATTTCAGCATTTCGACTTTTCGACACTGTCTACATCCTCACCTCAGGAGGTCCTTATCATGCTTCAGATGTCCTTGTGACCTACCTGTATGAAAGCGCTTTCGCTGGTAACCAGGTTGGTTATGGCAATGCCATCGGAGTCATTCTCTTTGTGATCATCTTTGTCTTTGCCATCTTACAGCTTCATTTTACCCATGCGGAAGAGTCCAGCTTTTAACGCACGAAAGGAGGGAGGGATTGATGAAGTTTTCGCTGTATACACCCTTTGCTCGTTATCTCTCATATATCATCCTCATCGTTGTAGCGGCTTTTATGCTCGCTCCATTAATTTGGATGACGTATAGTGTTTTCAAGCCGACAGGAGATATTTTTCGCCAGCCGTTTGCGTTGCCAGTTTCCTTTGATCTATCAAATATTGTTGATGCATGGCAGTTCGCACAATTTGGCTCATCGTACATCAACAGTGTGATTGTCACAACAATTTCAGTACTGGGGATCCTCGTTTTTGAAGGAGCTGCCGCCTATGCCTTCGCTCGCCTGAATTTTCCCGGCAAGCGGATCCTCTTTATCGTGTTTCTCGTGGGGCAAATGGTTCCAGCTCAAATGGTTGTGCTTCCTTCTTTTATCCAAATGTCCTTCTTAAATCTCAACGATACGTTACTGTCGCTCATCTTTCAGTACTGGAGTTGGGCACCCTTTGCCGTCCTGTTTTTACGAGCAAGCTTTCTGGCTGTGCCCAAAGATATTGAAGATGCGGCACGCATCGATGGCGCTGGACGAATGACTATTCTCTGGCAGGTAGTATTACCAATGACCAGATCAGCATTCGCTACTATCGCAGTAGTCTATTCACTCTGGATCTGGAATGATTTCCTCTTCCCTCTGGTGTACTTGCGTTCCGCCGATAACTATACGGTTCCTCTTGGACTGGCTATGTTCCAGGGCACCTACACTACCTATTGGGGAGAACTACTTGGTGCTATCTGTATTGCCATCTGGCCTCCACTTATTGTGTATCTTTTGCTAAGTCGTCCCATTCAGTCAAGTATGGCCACGGGCAGTATGAAATTTTAATATCTAGAAAGGCTTCTATTTTGAAACTGGCGATATCAGGTCAACTTCTTTCTCATACGCACGATCTATCATCTATTATTGACATTTTTCGTTCTTTAGAGGTCGATGCTATTGATCTCTGGCCCGAAAATATTCCCGGTGGCGCGACTTCGGAGGAACGCGCACGCTATGAGGGGAAAGATATAGAACAAGTACGGGACTTACTACAAGCTCGGCAAATACGTGTTGCCTGCGTGACGATTGGTGGCATGGCGATCAAAAAGGCGAGCGAAGAAGGACTAGCTTATGCCACGAAAGCACTTATCGCTACCGTTGATGCTGCTGCTGTGCTTGGATCCAGTCTTGTCAATTGTTACCTCGAAGGGTTCTCACCAGACTTTTTTGTTGAGTTTATGCGACCCGTGGTTGATTATGCCGCTAGCAAAAATATTATGGTTGCACTAGAGAATGAGGCACATGATGCCTCAGGTACTGCTGAAGGCTTGAAAGCCATACTGAAACACATCAATTCTCCATATTTTGGGACCTCTTATGATCCTTGCAACTACTATCAGGCGAATGAAGAACCTTTCCCAAGGGCCTATGAAATCTTGAAAGAGCATATTCGCTATGTGCATCTCAAAGGTGGGTGCCGCTATGATCCCCAATATCGTCCAGGTGATCATTGTGGTGGAACACTACGCGACACAATAAATGCCCATATCGGCTATACCACCATTACAGATGGCGTGGCCAACGCTGATGGTATTTTGCGTCGTCTGGTAAAGGATGGGTATACAGGTTATATCACC
Organism: Dictyobacter alpinus; assembly: GCF_003967575.1. Classification (NCBI taxonomy): domain Bacteria; kingdom Bacillati; phylum Chloroflexota; class Ktedonobacteria; order Ktedonobacterales; family Dictyobacteraceae; genus Dictyobacter; species Dictyobacter alpinus. The sequence goes on along the minus strand of NZ_BIFT01000002.1, from coordinate 391,549 downwards.
GTGGAACCACATGTCCCGGTCGAGCAGGCCCTGGCATACTATCGCGCGGATATGGCTTATCTCCATTCACGTTTACAAGAGCTAAAACAGCTGTAGAGAGAAAGAGGAAACGATGTCACTTGTACCTGGTATATTAGGAGACTCTTACCGTCGTCAGTTACGTAAGGTTACGCCTCACCCAGCGATTGACACGCTGTTAGATAAAGTGGTACCAATCTCACAAGAGTTTCATATTCAGCCACTAGCGCTTGATTTTAGCGTGGGCCAGCTGGCAAGCAAGGAGCCCGCATATCTAGATGCGTTGAAGGCTCGCTTTGAGCAGCTCCATATTTTGCCAACGGTCATCGTAGGAACATTGGTTCTGCACGCAGATCGTGAGTTGTCCGAGCCACCTCTTTTAGAGGCCATATATAACCTCAAAGTAGCTCAACGCCTTGGTTCTCCTTTAGCTCTTTACTATTTTACTTATGGCGGACGCGTAACACGCGAAGGTCGTATACGTCTGGCGGTCGAGCAGGTGAGCAGATTGGCTAAAGCTGCTCAAGAATATGGGCTGATTGTCACCACTGAAAATTATGATTTCTTTACAAGCGATGATTTTCTTGAAATCTTTACGAAAATCAGACACAAAAATGTCGGCTTGCATAGTGATACTGGCAACTGGCTACTCCTTGGTGAGGATCCTCTTGAGGCGACACAAAAAATGGCAGCCTATACGTATCATGCCCATGTGCGAGATTATATTCTGCGTGATGGTGTGTATGTGAGTGTTCCCATTGGTCAGGGATTAGTTCCCTTCAAGCCCGTGCTTGAGGAACTACGAATCATTTCAACGAAACGAGAACGGCTGGTGCTAGCGGTAGAGATGGATTTGGATGAAGGAGATGAGGATAGTGCTGTACACAGTTGCGTTGAGTATATGGTAGATTGGCTTGCTCAACAGCATTGATACATCCAATCTGTCAGGTCAATGCTTTCTCTGAAACGATGGAAAAGCAGGCTTCCATGAACAAAGGGATCGTGGAAGCGAGAAAGGATCTCTATATGGTTGCGACAAATCATGTCATACGCTGGGGAGTCATAGGCTGTGGGCAGATTGCCTATGACAAAGTCATGCCTGCATTAGCACAGGCAGCAAACGCACAACTGGTCGCGCTCTCTGATCCCGATCACAGTCGCCTTGAGCAAGCCTCCAAAACGTATCCTGATGCCAGGTGCTATACACACATGGAAGATTTGCTCAGGGATGCAGATGTTCAGGCTGTCTATATCGCCACACCCAACTTTCTCCACGCCTCCCAGACCATTGCCGCGGCTGCGGCCGGGAAACATATTCTGACGGAGAAGCCAATGGCCCTGACTGCTGAAGAGGGACAGCAGATGGTAGATGCTGCCGAACGGGCAGGAGTCAAACTCATGGTGGCCTATATGACCTTGTTTAATCCTTCGTATCAGATGGCAAAGTTGCTGATCGGGACAGGAGCCCTGGGGACAATTACCGCGGTCCGTGGGCGTCATTCCTATGTGATCCAACCAGAAAGTGTCTCTCCTGCGGCTGCCTGGCGTCTTGATCCACAGCATGGCGGCGGACCACTCATGGATGTCGCGGTCTATTCCATTTTCACGTTGCGTGATCTGGCTAGCTTATCGATACAACACCTTTCTGCAACTGGGACGGTACGCCAACTTCATGGCAAGACAGAATATGATACGGTGCTCTGGACATTCCTCTCAAAAGAAGGTATTCCTGGAGTCATCGAGGCGTCATTTACGTTTAGCTCGTCATATATTGAATTAGAAGGAACGCAGGGACGTCTAACACTCACCGACCATATTAGTCAGAAAACCCAGGGGCATCTTCTGGTAGATCTCTGGCTCCCTGGCCAGCAAGAGATCGCGGAACATATGGTCCATAATGTGGTGCCAGCAGGACTACCACACTATTATAACTATTTACGGGAAGTAGAACACTTTAGCACGTGCATCCTTACCAATACAGACCCCATTGCAACGGGAAACACTGCTCTTCATGAGATGAAAGTCGTAGACGCAGTGCGTACGTCCCTCCGCACGGGACAGGCAGTCCAGATTTCAGCATAAACCAATCTATCTTGTCCTGAGAACCATTTCCTGTGAGAGGTGCAAGCGCTACTGGCGTACCCATGAGCAGCACGCACCCCTCTCCATTCAATCCGAGGCTACAGACGCTACAAAGAAGCACACAACAACGCTCTAAACTTTTTGGTACTTTCCTTGACAGGCACATCCTCTTCTCTTATACTTTTAAATATGAAATGGTGTTTCACAATATGAAAAGCGCACGCGGGAAATAGGAATATTCAACCAAACACCGTCTTTATCATTTGAATATTCAAGGAATCCTTCCCAGGACTTCACGTCATCATAAATTATACATGACGGCATGTCCTTATGGGATACTGCCAATAGGATCGGCAGTTGTTGTGATCCCGGGGAAACATCATAGAGACCAGCCTGTGTGGAACAGAAACGTTGTTTCAAACACCATATTGTCACTCGTTTTGTCATTGTCGACATCCCATCATGGATGAAGGAGAAAACATGAAAAACCGTAAGGACGTCTACACACGTCGAGCTGTGCTAGCAACGCTGGCGAGCGGGAGTCTGGGCTTAACGGCCTATGCACTTCTATCCCATACCGAGAGCACACTGGCCCTTTCAGCAAATAGTCCTCATAAGCAATACTATATCAAGGCCGGCGCCTCTCCAAAAAACGACGGACTCTCTCCCAATCGCCCTTTTCCAACTATTCAGCAAGCCGCTGATCTCACCAATCCTGGTGACACCGTCTATATCATGAATGGGACCTATGGTGAAACTTCAAGCGAGGGTGCAGCCGTCATCACCCGTTCTGGTGCTCCCAACGCGTATATTACCTACAGGGCATTCCCAGGTCATCATCCCAAAATCCATGTCTCACCAGCCGCATGGAATAGTCTACTGGTAGAAAGTGCCTCCTATATCACGATCGCTGGCCTTACCATCGAAGGCAATAGCGCCAGCTATACCTATGACGAGGCCCTTGCCAACCAGAATACAAAAAATCCAAAGTATAATGCCAATGGTATCGGTGTACGCCCTACGAATGCGACGGCCCCCATTCCTCACCACATTCGCATTATTGGAAATGTTGTGCATCATTGTCCTGGTGGCGGTATCTATACCGATAGAGCCGACTACATAACAATGAAACGCAATATTGCCTATTCCAATGCCTGGTATAGTGTCTATGCCAATAGTGGCATTTCAGCATTCCACTTCCAGAACACCGATCAGAAAACTGGCTACAAAAACTTTGTGCTGCAAAACATCTCCTTCGATAATCAGTCCTATATTCCCTGGACAGTAACGCACAAAATCTCTGATGGCAATGGTATCATTATCGATGATACCAAAAATAAGCAGATTCAAGGCGTCCCTTATGTTGGGCGCACCTTCGTTGCCAATAATCTCGCATTTGAAAATGGCGGTTCGGGCATCCATGCTTTTAGTAGTGAAAATGTCGATATCATTAATAACACTGTCTGGAATAATGCTCGCAGCCCGGAACTTACGTGGGCATCTTTGTTCGCCAGCTCGAGTAACAATGTGAATATCTTCAACAATATCGCCGTCATTCGACCTGGCAAACCAACCAACGACACATCCAACAACACCAATGTTATCTACGATTACAATATTTATTATCATGGGAACGTTCCAGCCCAGATGGGTGCACACGATCTCATTGCGGATCCGCTCTTTATTCATCCCAGTTCTCGTCTAAACGAAGCAGACTTCTCTTTACGACCTCAATCACCGGCCCGCGATAGTGGTACATCCCATCTAGCCCCTAATGTCGATATCACAGGCTCACGACGACCAGTAGGAAAAGGCTTTGATCGTGGAGCATATGAGGGATTATGCTCAGTACACGGTTGGGACAGCATTCAGCAGTGGAGAGAACAAGCCTTATAACAGCCTATTGATCCTGGCCACATCTCAGGAATAGATGACCATTTCACTGAAGATGGATTCATCTTCAGTGAAATAGACAGAAAACAGGTACGCAAAGCATTTTAAGTGATGACGCTCTAGTGCTTTGCGTATTTCCAATTTTTTCATCTCAAGAACACGTCGCTCGTTCCTCTCGATAGAGACCTGGCCATTCTCGCTCAAAGAAAGGTGAGTACAACAATTCTGGCAAACTAAGGGCTTGATGTTCGCACAGCGATGCATCACAACGCAGATTGAACACAGCATCCTAGTGAATTGGCTGAAATCAGGTCCTTACACATTCAGCCAAATTACCATGAATATATAGGAAGCAGGGACTCTGCTAATGTAGTCTGGAGACACTTATGGCACCGCATGATTACAAAATTTTGCAGACAGTTGGCTTGTGTCATGGGCAAAATTCTCCCAACCGTTAGATATGATACATGTATTTTTGTTCGCTCTCTTCTTCATTGCTTTTCTCTGCCTGCTGATGGTGGTCATGCTTGGAGAGAGCCGATGAGATGGAGTAACTGCTCTCGTTCATTGGCCTCGTCACGAATGGGAACCAGATGCAGCATCAGTTCATCCAGTCCGCTCATCAAAAGTTCTTCCAGACGATGGCGCACGGTTGACTCTGCCCCACTCACCACCAACGTTTGTGCCAATGCATCTACTTCCCTTTCCTCTCCATCTATCGCCTTAGGAAAGCCTGCTTTCGCGAACATGCGAGCGTAAGGACCGAAGCGTGTCGCTAGTTGCACCCCTTGACGTGCTTTTGCCTGAACTTTTGCCTCATCAGTGCTCAGCGCAACTCGTACATGTGCAATGACTGGAGGCGTAGGGCGGTTCTTCGTCTTAGCTCCGGCACGCAGCGCGGGGAGTGCCGATTCCAACAAATAGGGAATTGGGCACATCCAGGAAATCGCGCCATCAGCGATCTCGCCTGCCAGTTTGAAGGCTTTGGGGCCAACTGCCGAGGTAAGCAGAGGGACCGAAGCTGTCCGTGGAGTTGTTGGCCCATAGGCATTCCGAGAGCTATGTTCCACATTGAAAAATGCTCCGTGATAGGAAATGGCTCCATCCCCTAAAACGCCGCGCAGAATCTCTAGGTATTCTTTGAGATACGGCAGAGGCGCAGTTTGCGATAAACCATACCAGTCCTCGATAAGCATCGGGTTGCCAGGACCAATCCCTAGCCGCAAACGCCCAGGGGCAACATCATGCACGGTAAGTGCCTGCTGCGCCATCACCAGGGGGTGGCGCGGATAGGTAGGAATAATCGCCGTTCCAAGTCTGATCCGCTCAGTGTGCGTGGCGACTACCGCGAAGAGCGTCAAAAGGTCGGCGTTTCCCGCACCCTGCGCCCAGACTTGTTGAACACCTGCCTGCTCCGCCCTCCGTATCTTGGTGAGGGCATCTCTGCTATCGGTCGCATCGACAAATATCCCAATGCGATCATGGAGAGGGCGTGGAGTATCAGCGATGGGAGGATGATCTGCTTGTTGCATCTTGGATTCTCTTCTTTCCTGTGAGCAAACTTTTTCTCGCTCTCATTTGACTGCATATCTCTGTGGCATCTGGACTCTCCCGTCTGCCAGGGCTATTATTGCGCAATATTGCCGTCGAAACCAGGAGTGTGTTGTATCATAGGTGTAGGAAGTAACAGTTTTCGGTATCATGTGTTGTAACTGGTGAGAGCAATGAGGGACATAGGCAGTATGACAGAGCATGTGAAACGCCGAGCGGGGCTGGCAGATTTTTTGCGAACCCGTCGCGCTCGTCTGCACCCAGAGCAGTTTGGACTCTCGACGAAACCTTCGCGGCACACCCCTGGGCTTAGACGAGAAGAACTTGCACAACTAGTAGGAGTGGGCATTTCCTGGTACACCTGGCTTGAACAAGGTCGCAATATTCAGGTCTCCAGTCAAGTTCTCGAACGCCTTGCGGACATCTTGCAATTGAATGAGGAAGAACGTTGCCATCTGTTTACCCTGGCACGAGGTCCAATGCTGTTGTTGGAGACACAGGAACAGGAGATCCAGAACTCGGCATACCAGGCAATTCTTGATGCCATGGGCATCTGCCCGGCATACCTGCTCGATCGACGTTTGAATGTGATCGCGTGGAATGAAAGTGCTTGCCGGGTCATTGGCAACTTTCCTCGCCGTTCAGAGCGAGAACGCAACGTGGCCTGGTTTACTTTTGTGCTCTCCTCTTCACGAAAACGCTTCGTCCATTGGGAACGTGCGGCACGCAGTTGCATCGCGCGCTTCCGTGTGATGAGTGACCAGTGCCCCGATGATCGATGGTTAGCAGAGCTGATTGCCGATTTGCAACAGGCCAGTCCAGAGTTTCGCGCCTGGTGGCCCCAGCACAACATACGCTTGACATGTAACGGCTCTGGCGAAATCCATCACCCGCTCGTCGGCTCACTTGCGTTACAACAAACCATCCTCGCGGTTCCCGAGCGACCTGATTGGCAGATGGTGGTCCATACACCCCTCATGAAAGCCGATACAGCGGCCAAACTAGAAGCGGTAATGAGAGGGGAAGCCCATCTCTACTGGCAAGATGAGACAACATAGTTACGCCCTCTTTGGTGTGTGCTTGCCCCTCGTGTACACGTTTCAGACTCGTCGTGGCAAGACTCTCATGAGGAAGGAGCGCAAGGCTGCGAGGCGCAAGGGAGGTGTTGTCTGCTTCCCTTCTGCTTTGATGTAGCGGAGGGGGCCGCAGTTAGTTGCAGCGTTGAGCCAGCAGACGAGGATTGAAATTGCACGAGGTGGACGGGGTAGAAAAGTCTCACTGTCGAACGCGAATAGGACTTGTGCCTCTCTGACAAGCAGTAAGCAAAAAGTAAGAGAAAGGGATTTCCCACATTTATGGGCAAAATGTTACAAAGCATCAATCCATCAAGCATTCCAGCTGCCATAGACGCTAGTATGATCACTTATAAGAGTTTTTTATGTACCTCCTCACACGGACAACTTCACCAAGAGCCGAATCTGCTCTGGACGGAGTCCGGCCTTGTCAATGCTGTTCTTTACACAAATCTGCAACAGGATACACTTCCCTCTACGATTGAGCGCATCCGTAATCACTTTGCGCAATGCAATCATGGTTTTCAGTGGCACTTGGGACCTTCATCGCGCCCAAAGAACTTTGGTGATATCCTGCTCACACACGGACTGAGGCATGATGAAGATGAGCCGGGCATGGCCGTAGATCTGCAAATACTGAATGAAGATATTCCACTCAACTCAAATATCACGATTCTTCCGGTTACTGATCATGCGTTGTTGGAACAATGGATTCGTGTCTGGTTGTTCCCAGTACCAGAAGAGATTGTACGCACATGTATTGCTAGCTATACACGTGTACCGCTTGGTTTGGCTAGTCCTCTGCAGTTCTACCTGGGTCTACTGGATGGGAAGCCAGTGGCGACTGTTTGTGTTTTTTATGATGGGAATGTGGCAGCCATTCATTATGTTGTCACACTTCCAGAAGTGCGGCAGCAGGGGATTGGTGGCGCAATGACCATCATGGCAGCACGTGCGGCACGGTCGAAGGGCTATCGAGTCGCGGTACTTACCGCCTCGCCATTCGGCATCAATATCTATCGCCGCCTGGGTTTCCGTGAGTATTGCACGTTCAGCACGTATGAATGGAGCCCGGAGGAAAAGCAGCTTTAGGCAAAGAGACATCTCTGAACTTCCAATGCTTATTGGCGCCGATGTTCGGGCGAGGGTTGAAACGTTTGCGGTCGGATCAGTAACCGTCGTTGTTATTGTGTTGCGCCTGCCAGTTAGGATTGGCGAGGATTGAAACACTGATAGCTGCTGTTTATCCAGCATGGTGGGTGTATGTGACTGGCCGGATCGCCGGAGTGGGTATGATGTGTGAGCCAGAAAGGTGCGTCTGGGTAGTCGGTGGGCGTGGTTTCGGAAATAATTAAACACCCACAACTCTTAACCAAAGCACTTTTGATTGTCTCAGAAAGCCAGCGAGGACGGGAAGGTGATACCCGATCCGAGGTCACACGCGCACGCTGCAGATGAATGTGTGATGCTAGGAAACTGTCACATGTTGATATCTTGCCTGTGATCCGACACAATCAAGTCCCCAGGCGCAACGCCCAATGCGCAGGCAATCTTTTCGAGTTCAGTCAGATCCACGCGGAGCACATTGTTGTTCCAATAACGATTTAAAAGTTGTTCTGTTACACCACTTTTGAGAGCTAGCGCATTTTGCCTCATGTTTTGCTGCTGTGCGATTTCCTTGATGCGTAATCGTGCCATGGAGTGCCCCCTTGCCTGTCTTTCTCAGATGTTCTTATCATACCATCTGATTATTGAACATGTCTATTCATGTATTATCATATTGACAAGTTCGTTAATTTAAGTGTATTCTAGGTATGATGTTTTAGGGGTATGAAATGTATATATCGCCTACACTACATATAAGCGGACTGTTATTTCCTAATGTCTCAAGGAGTGGTGGAAGATGGACAAAGCAGCGAGGATTTTGTTTGACATTGATGGACCTCTAGCAATGAAGAATGAAGAGGTGCTCGTGCGATTATACGCGCAGTACTTGCATCTCGATATCTCGGAACAAGAGCTAGAGTATGTGACTTCTATACAAGCTTTTAAGCGATTGACAGGAGTACAAGCTTTCAAAGCAGCCGCAGGAACAGTAAAGTACGAGTACCTTTTAGAGTTACTCGTATTTTTACCCGAACATTTAATTTGACGTTTAAACTAATTTAGACAAAAGGCCCCCAACCTTGCGGAGGGCGGCCTGATCAAGTAAAGTTTCGATACTAAATCAAACAAAAACGGAGCTTTACTTGTATGAACCTTAACACATTGAGACGCTTTCGTCACGAGATCTATGATTGTTGTGAGCGAGCCAAAGATGCGCTCTTTACGACCATGGATGCCCTGATCACCCAAACCCAGGCTCGTTCGTTGCCCGAATTGTCGCAAGATCCTCGCTTCCAACGGCATTGGTCGAGTGTCTACGAAGCCTTTGAAGATGGGCGCATTGATCGCAAGCGGTTGCAAGAGGTTTTTGTGCGCTATCTGCCCGCGCCCCCGCAGGGCCGTCGACTCTGGATTGGGATTGATGCCAGCAGTATCGCTCGACCAGCGGCTCGTACCTCGGCGGATCGGACGGCCCAACCGGTGCACAATCTGCCCAAGAGCAAGCAAGCGATCACCTACGGTTGGCAGTTCTCGACGGTGGTAGCCTTGCCTGAGCAACCCAGCAGCTGGACCTACCTGCTGGACCAGCAACGCATCGCTTCCTCGACCACTGCCATTGAACTGGCATTCACGCAACTTTCGGAATTGGCGCCGCAATTGCCAGTTCACAGTATCGCGGCGCTGGATCGTGGATATGATTCGACTTGGCTGTGGTGCCGCTGTAGCACTTTGCCAGTCGGTGTGCTGGGCCGTCTGAAGTGCAATCGTCGCTTCTATCGACCGGCGCCCCCACCAACGGGAAAGCGAGGAGCGCCGTGCAAAGATGGGGCGATCTTGCAACCCAAAGATGAAGCGACCCATGGCGAGCCAGATGGAAAGGCGGAATGCACCGATCTGAAAGGTCGTCCTGTTGAGATCAGCTGGTGGAAGCATCTGCATGTCAAGGAGGCACGGTGGCTGGAACTGAGTGTGATGCGTGTGCTGCGACCACATGCTACCAACCAGGAGCGCGATCCGCGCATCAGCTGGTTTGTCTGGATTGGCGATCCCAATGCAGATCTCGCCGACATCGCGTTGGGCTATGCACGGCGCTTTGGTCAGGAACACGGCTATCGCTTTGACAAACAGGCATTGTTGTGGGAGAAACCGCGTTTGCGTACTCCCGAGCAATTTGAACGCTGGAGCCAGGTGGTCGCGATGGCGCATAACCATGTGGTGGTGGGTCGAGATTTGGTGCAAGCGCATCTGCACCCATGGGAAAACAAGCAGCGCCCACCCACGCCACAACAAGTGCGACGCGGGTTTTCCAAATTGTTGGTATGTTTGGGTACCCCTGCCAGATCGCCACAAGCACGCGGAAAAGCGAAAGGCCGGATCAAAGGAGCCACGATACGCAAGGCGAAGCGGTATGCACCAGTTCGCAAGACGCCGAAAGTGCCTCAACTTGTTCCATCCTGATGCAGATGTGCGCACCAACATCGATCATCTTTCTTTGAACGGAACTTCTCTTGAAGTTCTGGTAGGACGGATTAGTTTAAACGTCAATTTAATGCAGGCAGAAATTACTGAAGATGCATTGAAGGGGGTGATGCAACTGGTACAGTATCAAAAAAACGTTGGGTACTGTACCGCACGAAGAGGCAATACCCAAAGCTGGACTTTAGAGGTGCAGAGAGTAACGCAAGTGTGGTTGCACAACCAGGGATTCCCTCATCCTGAGAACGTACTGTTTTGTGAGGATTCACGGGAAAAGCTACAAGCTATCGCCGGTTTACTGATAGAGCAGCCAGAGCCGATCATTTTGATAGATGATCTGTATGATCGCCTTATTGCCCACTTTGGCACGTTAGATGCGCATGAGCAGGCTGTATTATCCCGATATTTTGTATTGGGAGCTTATGGCGTGCAAGACGTCCCGAAAGCTCCGTTTCGTGTCATCCCGTTTGCGGACTGGACAGAAGTTGATAGATTTCTAGAGATGCTGCCAGGCAGCAGCTACCCTAGCAAGGAGGGTCTTACCCATCATGGTCGACAAGAAAGGCAAAGACGAGAAGAAGGACGAGGGAATGTCCGAGTATATTGATAAAGTCATCCTGAATCCCAATTTGGAGAAAGAGCTGAAAGAAACCGGCAGCAAATATACGATTCCCAATACGCCGCAGCCGGGCAAGGATGACAACAAGAAAAAATAGAAATACTCCCTATGCGCTGATCTCATAGACTTCTGTCTCGAACGAGGTAGTCATAGACTGTGCCTGTCTCAGTGCCCCCGGCAAAGGTGGTTGTGCTGACAAGTTTGCCGATGGTCACGTGGGGAAAATAGCTCTCTTGCCATGAACCACCCGCTTAAAAGCGGGGGCGTGCAACCAGACGAAAGGCTGTTTGCACGCCGGACATGACCAGACTCAGGCTTGAAATACAGCCTACGTTAGGAGCGAAATGAGGTACGGCTGAAGTGCGAGGCTAGCTCCAACCTCTAGCGAGCACGCTTAGCCGAAACCGCGCAAACCATCCCTGATCAGGCCCAAAAGCCGATGGCTCGTCCAACTATGCGGTGGGTATTCCAGTGTTTTGAGGGCATTGAGTTGCTCCATATTCACTCCTCTTCCTCTTCTCACACGCTAGTTCTACGCCTTCAAACAACTCACCGCCTCATCTTATCCCTCTTGGGACCTTGCTATGAAAAAATCGATCTTTCCTCTGGGGTGATTACCTCGTTTCGTTATGGAAACTGCTGTTTTGACTGTGTTTCTGTTCCTGGAGTAGGCGTGTCAAGATCGAGGTCGGCAAAGTAGTCCAGCAACAAGCGGCGCGTGAAGCTGTAGCCCCCACTAACGCGCCGTAGAAGCATACGGGCGGTCGCATCCTCCAGAAACGAGACGGTGTTGCAAGAAAAAAGGTGCAAAGCCCAGAGCCAGAACCGAAGCGTATAGTGTTGGGGGAACTGCAAGTAGCCCTATACGCCACGTGTCAATGAGAAAATGAAATGATCACTTTTTTTCGTGGTGGCCTGGGGAGAAAGAGGGATGGTGAGAAAGGGAGGGAACGTGGGTAGGGAGAGGATGGAGGCTGATGGAGACAAGAGAAGGAGCGCTCAAAAAGCGAAGAAAAAAGCAACCCAAAGAAAAATGGAATTGACTGTGCCTGGCTCCCTATGTAATTGTTTGATCGATAGATAAGATGGAGATGTGAACAAAAAGTGAGATGGGTGAGAAGAGCTGAATGTTGCTCTTTCTTTTTTTTGATGCAATAGATGTATAATTGGTGTATGGATGGAAGAGCGTTGCTGTATGGTGTGATGGAGGTGCATTCCTGCGAGCTAGTTGAGGCGGAATGGGAAACATTGAAGGCCGGGACATGTGGAAAGGGGAACGGGTATGGATATCAACGGGCGTGAGTCAAACTATAGCATGACATGGACATGAAGGAGACTATCACCGTGAAACTATCGATTCTCTCTCAATGGTTGCTTGGCCTTGCAGGAATTGTGGTGATTCTGTGGGGTCTCTCTCAATGCTATCCTATTATCTCAACAGGGACACTGGTGACCAGTGGACCGTCAGTTGCCTATTACTTCACACGATTAACATATCTTCCATGGCCCAGCCTTGTGTTGTTTGCCCTACTCTATGAGGGATTGGGGTATATCAGTATTGGCGTTTTATTTTTAGGATTGAGTACGTTGCGTGCGGGTAGCGCGTATTGGAGTCTCCAAATAGCGCTATGGCTTGGGAGTATCGCTCTTTGGCGTTTCTTTCTGGGACGGGTGTCTATGACAATCTGTGGCCTTTCCACACCTCACCCATGATGCTATTGCCGTGGCTTGGTGGCGCACTACTGTGTTCTTTCGTTCTTACCGGCCTGCGCGGTCATATCAAGCGTTTCTTTCAGCAGGTGTGAAACTATGTGGCAACCTCGAGAGATAGACGTGATATATGGAGAGAAGAGCATTGTTTTCATGAGGTAGGTGATGGAGGTGTGTAAAGTACCCAGTAAAAGAGACACTCTTATAAGAAAATGAAAGGTGCCACATGTAACTGATGTACTTGAGCATACTGTAACGGTGAACAATTTCCCCAGACCTCATGAGGACGTAGCGTATGGTAAAAATTGACCCGCGATTCTGCTGCTCGCAAGAAATGACCCAGCGTTCGATAGGAACGGCGTTCAGCTACTGCTCACTTGAAGGTTCCAACGAAACGCTCGGCAAACCCATTGTCTGTCGGAGGTCCTGCACGACTCATCGATTGGAGAAACCCTTTCTTTGGAATTTAAATTCTGGTGTGTAGGTTTTTCGTTTCCCTGTCATGTTTGCGTACCTCTCTTCTTTCACTATCTCTTTTACCAGATACGTTACACACCTTATCCAAGAACTCGACTACATTGCTGAGTTTGGAAATGCGATGCCCTCCTTTAGAAAAGAAACATTCCAGTGGGTCGTATAATACCGAGATGGCTCCTACGGACAAAGCCAGTAATCCATCCGCATCTGGACTGTCTCCCACATGGATACATTGCGCGGGTTCTAGCTGACAAGCCTGCGAGAACAGGCGAAAAATCGCAGGATCTGGTTTTCGGACTCCAACGACGTGCGAATCAAGAACCATTTCGAAATAGGAAAGGATATTGAGATCCTGCAAAATTTGGCGAAGGTTTCCATCCCAGTTGGATATAACCGCAAGACGAATACCGCGTTGACGCAAGCATTCCAATGTGAGAATGGCTTCAGGATCAAGAACCCACGTCTCTGGGAGCTGGTTCCAAAGTTCATGGATATCTTGAGCTAATTGTCTGAGATTTCCTTGAACGCCAGCAGCCTGAAGCCCAACTAGATGGTAAGTTAGCCACCATTCCAAGTGCTTGCTTGGCCCTTTATAGCGCTCTTGAAAAAAGCGTTCACAGGCAACAGAAGCCAACTTTGCTGCGTCAGGTGCTACTGTAATGCCAATTTGTTTGCACAAGTATGCGAAACGCCTCGTCTTATGTACCCAGAGGTGTATGAGGGTGTCTCCTGCATCAAAAGTGATAGCTTTAATTATGGGCAAAAATGTATACTCCTTAGATCTATTCGGAAATTCGTTGAAAGCCGCTTGAATTTAGGGCCAAACCTCGTTTCCAATCTTGTGCATCCTGGCTCCCCAGTCCCTCCTCAGCGCAGGAGCGCCATCGGCGAAAACGGATATATCCTGATCGATCCAGGTAGTGCGTAAACGCTATCGCCAAGGGCTCTACCTGTCAGAAGCAAACTGGCGAAGACGAAGGCATAGCCATCCACAATTCATTGCAGCCCGGTCACATTCGCGCCAAGATGCTCCTTGATATCGACCAATGCCACATTCACGATGGTGATATCGAGGATCGTCATAAGGTAGCCAAGGCAGAGAGCCAGCAGTGATATCATCGTCTGTGTTCTTGTCTGTTGAGATGGTGTCGTGATCATTTACTTCTCCTCTCTTTCAGTCGTCTTGCTGTTAGCATCATAGCACTATTACGGAGCTTTTTCTTGAGCTTGACCTTGCGCAAAAAATCTATCCAAGTCACAAGGGCACGATCGATCTCCTTTTTTTCCAGAACTTCATCGCGTGTCGCTGCCGAAAGGCACGCGATGAAGTTCTGATCTGAGGACGAGTGACACGTGAGTAGGAGAAGAGTCAAAGCGCTCCGGAATCAGCATTGGAGTTGGTGATCTCTTGAAGAAAGCTCCTCAAAAGCTGCTGGACCTGCTGTGGATGGGTGAGCCAGAGGCAATGCTCTGCTTCCTGAATTACATGCAAGCGTGCACGAGGCAGAAGGTCTGCAACTTGCTTCGCCGGCCAGTTTGGACGCAGATCGTTTTCTCCCTGAAGAATGATTGCTGGTATGTCTAACGTACGGATGCACTCAACCAATCGAGGAGCGCGCAAATAGGCTCTTCTTGTCTGCTGTCCCTCTCGATAGACCTCCTCATTCAGAGGAGAGGAGAAAACAGGCAAACGTTCGGTACGTTCCTGGCTTGCTTGCCTGAACTCTGGCCACCACTCGTCAGTAATACCGGTCCCGGCCATATAGACGAGTGCCAGGACATGTTGAGGATAGTTCGTTGCATAGTCGAGAGCCAGATCTGCACCCCAAGAGTGACCACCAATGATCCAGCGGTCATAACCAAAATCTTCGCGGAGCCTCTCAAGATCAGCCAGGCACGTCGCATGGTCATAGGGAGGTACGGCTGTCGATCGACCGCAGCCGCGTTGTTCCCATCGATGTACTTGGACAAGATCATCGATCATCGCAGCAATCGGGGCCAGGTAATCCTCGAAGCCAGGGCCTCCATTGCAGAGCATTATCGGAAGTCCCCTTCCCTGAGTACAGGTTCAGAGCTTGACGGACTCAAATGCGACAATACGTTCCTTCATATGTCTTTTCTTTCTTTATCATTGAAATAGTCGTAATCTCTTTCTCTCATCTTACAGACGGTTCTATTGTAGCACGGAACTTTTTTCTGGACTCAGCCTCGCGCAAAAAACCTTGCCGCACTGAGAAATGAGAATAGTATTGTATCATGATGAAATAGGGATAGAGAGCGAAACAGAGCATATATGCTAGTAAGGGGAAGCCATGTGTCAATGAGAAAATGAAATGATCACTTTTTTTCGTGGTGGCCTGGGGAGAAAGAAGACGTCATGCGGCTGATGTCATTCGATCTGAGGGAAAGCATCTCGACATCGATCCAGAAGCGTATCTAACCGCTTGTCTCTTGATTCGTGTGCATTTCTTCCTTGTCTTTTGACGGCAGCAATCGCTTCCTCATTCGACATTCCTCGACAGCTCACCAGCCAAGCAGCAAGGACATGGCCTGTTCGGCCTACTCCACCTGAGCAATGAACCACCGTTTTCTCCTGATGTAGAGTTCCCTCAATGAAAAATGGCAGAATCTGATTGATGAGTTGAACCTCTTCTGCGAGATGAAAATCATCAATGGGAACCCAAAGCACATTGTGCTCCCCAAACATTTGGCGATAGGCTCCAAGAAGGTCGGAGTATCCGTCCAACTGTCGGGAAGGTAATAAACAGAGAACGCGTGTCATGCCTTGTGCTTGCATAAAGGCAATCCAGCAGAGAACTAATGGGGAAGAAACACGAGGGAAAGGGAAACCAGGGCGACGTGCTCCAAAAACGAAAGGTTCCTGCTCAGAAGCGGCGCTGAAGCCGCGCTCTGGACGGCTCAACCACTCCGCAAGTTTCGTCAAGACCGCACCCATATGAAAGTTCTCTCCTGTTTGCTCAATTGGATATCCCCATCTGTCGAACATCTGATTCCTCTCCTCCAACCACATCCCAGTTGTTTGTTCTAAAGCTTTCGTACTCAACTGGCAGAGCAATGCCAAATCGCTCAAACAGTGCAGAAACATCACGATAATCATTTTCATCAAGGTCGTAGCCAGAATGAAACTTTACCATCCACTCGGCAGAAATACACTTTACCAAATATCCCTGTATTGACCCGGTGCCAGTCAATGACTCTAACGGATACTCCACGCCAAAAACAAGCTTTCCATGAGCGTCAAACGTGTAGGAGTGGAAATCGACCTCATGTTCCTGGTCATTGCCCATGACAAAGTTACAGTCGCGAGTATCATCACGGGGAACATCTCTGTACCCATGTGCTTCAAGCAGCGCACGGAGTTTTGGCACATCTTTGTGCTGTAAAGCGATGTCTAAATCTCCGTGTGAGCGAGTTTGCTCACCCAGCAGGGCATCGACGCCCCAACCACCATCAATAACGACTTCAATGCCATGTTGCTCGAAAAGCTGCATGAGTTGAACGACAACATCTCCACTCATTTCTGCGTTGCTTTTTTGCTCAAACCTTTCAGCTAGTTTCATATATTACCAGTGTCCCTCAACTTCCAAGCGGAACAAGCGTCCCGAATCTTTTACTTCAGCAGATTGATACGATGTACAACAGCGTGTGCTTTGGTAATTGTACCTCAAGTACCATATCTTTTGTGCTGGTTATGTGCTCGTGTGAAAATGAGAAGTATCTGTCAGTGTCATTCAACGTCAAATCTGGAGATGTCGCTGTTACAGCACGCTTCGCTCAGTCGTATCATCTTTATGCGTCGATCTGGCTGTCTACATGAGGTAAATAGACTCTCTTTAACAAATGGCTTGATGCTCCTCGTGGCAATGCGGCTGCGATCACTGCTGTATGCGAGCGATTGCGCATCTGTTTGACGAAGGAAGGGCTGAGTTAAACAGATATGTCGTAAAAAGATCAACACTTTGCATAGAATATATAAGGAAAGGCAGATCCATCGTGTGTGATAAAATTATGCCATGAGTGCAGTACTGGAACCAGAAGTCAAAGTATAAACAACCTTGATAAGGATGAAGGCAATGGATGAGCAAGAGCGGCGAGCGGCCTTAGCCCAGTTTTTGCGTACTCGCCGTGAGCGCATCTCTCCTCAGCAAGTTGGGTTACCGGTGGGCAAACGCCGCAGAACACCGGGACTGCGCCGCGAAGAGCTGGCAACGATTGCGGGTGTCGGGGAAACGTGGTATACCTGGCTAGAGCAGGGACGAGACATTACGGTCTCTGCACCCATATTGGAGAGCCTGGCAAACGTTTTAGCGCTGGATGCCGATGAGCGCGCGCACCTCTTTATTCTGGCGCGCAAGCAGATTCCCGCTACTTCCATCCCCGCGGAGCAAGCGGTGGATCCGGCATTGCAATTCATTCTTGATGCGTTGGGCGTCACACCTGCGTATATACTCAACCCTCGCTCGGATTTCGTGGTCTGGAATCAAGCTGCCTGCGACGTCTATACTGATTTCAGCGCGCTCTTGCCCCAGGAACGTAACTTCATCTGGTTTCTGTTCACGGACCAACGCTACCGCGCTCAGCTCATTGATTGGGAGGAAGAGGCGCAGCGCGCGCTGGCCCTCTTTCGAGCCAGCACCCAGCGCTACATTGGAGAAGCATGGCTGACAAAAATCATTACGGACCTTGAGCGTGTGAGTCCCGAGTTTTGCGAGTGGTGGCCGCACTACGATGTGCAGGCGGTGCATAACGAACCCAAACAGATTCGTCATCCTCTTGTCGGATTGCTGCTGATGCAGCCAACCATCTTCTATCTCGCGGACCATCCCAGTCTCCGTATGGTGGTGGATACGCCTATGGCTGGAACCAACACCCTGACAAAATTGATGACCCTTGCAGCCTCACGATCAGAGCGGTGACGTTTTATCCCGGTAGTTTCTATACCAGTATATTTTAACTCTGGTTCCAGTACTGCATTCATAGCATAATATTACCATACATGATAAATGTGTCTTTGCTCTTCTCTACAAGAAGCATTGATAAACTACCTATGTACAGACAAGAAAAGGAGTGATGAATATGGATGCTCAACCTATCGTTCCTGCTATCTCACCGTTGACGATCAGACCTAGAATATTCCTGGAGGCAGCCTCCGAAATGATGGACTCCGATGATTGGCCCTATCGTGAGGTGCGTGTGGAGATGCGTAGTCGCGGAGGAGAAACGGGTGTTTTTCGTCTCTTCGGTGCGAACCATCCAGATAGCCTTCAGGAGATGGCCGCAGGGACGCTTGATATTGCTATCCTGAATCCTTCAGCATTACTCACGATGGCGTACAAAGGAACGGGCGCATTTCACCAGCCTATTCCTGTTTCTACTATTGCTATGATACCGCATCATGACCAACTCGGTTTCGCCGTCACAGAAGCATCTGGCTTGCAGTCGTTAGATCAGATTCGTGAGCAGCGTTATCCATTGCGTGTCTCTGTACGCGGTTCTCTAGATGCGTGTACCACATTGCTCGTAGATGTGGTGTTGAAGGCCCATGGGTTCAGTTTGGAGGATATCGTCTCATGGGGTGGACATGTGTCGTATGATCAGCCTATGCCTGATGATCCCTCGCGTATAGGTCGAGTACAGAACAAGGAGTTGGATGCAATTTTTGACGAGGGGATTATGGTCTGGGGACATCTGGTGCATGATGCTGGTATGCATTTCCTCCCTATTGATGAACAGCATCTTACGGCGTTAGAAGCTCAAGGATTCAGACGTGCAACGATTAGCAAGCGTCTCTATCCACCATTGTCTATGGATGTCCCTGCGGTAGATTTTAGTGGCTGGCCTATCTTTGCCCGCCGCGAAGCCTCCGATTTGCTCATACGGCAATTTTGTGAGGCGTTGGAAGCGCGCAAGCAACAGATTCCGTGGAATTTGGGCATGGGAAGTCACGAGCAACCACCAATGCCACTTGACCATATGTGCCGTGATACACCAGTAACTCCCATTGATGTTCCGTTTCATCCAGCCGCAGAGCGTTTCTGGCGTGAGAAGGGATACCTCTAAACGTTCTCACTCAACTGAGGATGGCATGTGGAGAGTCGGAATAAGGGGATACTGACAGCCCAGGGTAGGTGTGAGAATATCCATCATCTGGCTGTCGGGCCCACCCTTGCAGCCGGTGATAATGCCCCGCTGCTATTGGCTTCTCCGATGGACATCCCAAGATGAAGTTGCGCAACGGAGATAAAGCCTTTGCCAGCCACGAGGAAGGGATGCTTTACAAACAGACATGAAACAGGCAGTGCTTGATGCACGGGGGAGGAGAGTAGCCCCCCGTGCTTTTTGTATATCGTCCTAGCGCGATGAGAACGCCTGCACACCGGTGATCTCGCGACCCACAATGAGCGACTGAATCGTATCGGTACCCTCGTAGGTGAAGACTGCCTCGATATCGGCGTGGTGGCGCGCGATATGGTATTCTAGTAGGATGCCGTTGCCGCCCAGCATCTCGCGCGCGTCTGCCACGACCTCGCGTGCCAGGCGCGCGTTGTTCATTTTGGCCAGCGAAGCCATCGCCGCCGTCATCTTGCCCTCTTCCTGTAATTGTCCCAGGCGCAGCGAGAGCAACTGCATACTGGTCACATTGGCCAGCATCTTCGCCAGTTTATCCTGGATGATCTGGAAGTTGACCAGTGTTTTGCCGAACTGCACCCGTTCTTGCGCGTACTTTAGCGCGATCTCGTAGGCTGCTACAGCGTGCCCCACCGCCTCCCAGGCCACGCCGGAGCGCGTGGCGGTCAGTACGCTTGATGTATCCTTGAAGCTGTGCGAATGGGCCAGGCGATTTTCTGCGGGGATGCGTACGTTTGTCAGGGTGATATCTGCTTGCCATACGGCGCGCTTTGCCACCTTGCCTTTCATCACCGTCGGTTCGAAGCCGGGGGTCCCCTTCTCGACCAGGAAGCCTCCGACCTTACCATCGTCATCGCGTGCCCAGATGATCACGACATCCGCGAAGGACGCGTTGCCAATCCAGCGCTTGGAACCGTTGAGCATATAGCTATCACCATCTCGCTGCGCGCGTGTCTCCAGTGCCACCGCGTCTGATCCGTGGTTTGGCTCGGTCAGACCAAAGGCTCCGATCTTCTCCATGCGCGCCATCGCCGGCAGCCAGCGCTGCTTCTGTTCCTCAGAACCCAGCATCGCGATCGATGACATCGCCAGACCCGAATGGACGCCGTAGAAGGTGCAGATACTGGCATCGCCGCGCGCCAGTTCGAGGCCGATCAGGCCCGCTGCCACTGTGCTCATCCCTGGACAACCGTAGCCCTTGATACTGCCACCCGCCAGCTTCAGCTGTGCCAGTTTTGGAATCAGTTCAAAAGGAAATGCTGCCCGTTCCCAGTAATCATTGATAATTGGAATCACCTCGGTATCGCAAAAGTGGCGTACTTTTTGACGAATCGTGCGTTCCTCCTCAGTGAGGAGTTCATCCATCAGATAGAAATCCGTATTAGTTGTTGAAGCAATATCTGTCGACATATCGTGTTATTCCTTTCCTCTCGTGGTGATGACGCATGTTTGCTTGAAGTTGGATACCAGGGTGGGATGTATCGATATCGCATAGTATATCGTAGCGTGACAGACTCATGCAGTGCAAGAGGGGGTCAGGCGCTTATGGGGAGGAGTCGGATGAGGATGGGTTTGGTAAAGGGCGAACCGGTACATTGATGCTGTTCTCTAAAAAACCACGTTGTTCAGCACCTGCTATACTGGATTTCCCGCATGTTTCGTGCTAAGCTGGGACATATACCTGATGAGCTTTCTCGTCATGAACCACCCGCTGAAAAGCGGGGGCTTGCAACCGGACGAAAGGATGTTTGCACGCCGGACATGACCAGACTCAGGCTTGAAAGACAGCCTACGTTAGGAGCGAAATGAGGTACGTTGGAGTGCGAGGCCAGCTCCAACCTCTACGGCGGACGATTAAACAGAGGGAGATGGTGAACTCAGTGTTGTCCGCGTCAAACCGCTCTATAACATTGTCGAGGCCATATTCACCCTGGAAACAGGAGGCTCTCAAAGGAGCAAGCAATCATGTGAGAAGGCATTGGAGGATATTTCTTCACGTGCCCTCTGGCGATGTCTCTTGGAGCGTGATTGGATCATGCTGAAATGATAGAAGGAGCATTGGATATTTTATGAAGATCTATCTGGTGGATGGGACCTATGAGCTATTTCGCAACCACTTTGGCGCGCCGCCGCGCAAGGCACCGGATGGGCGCGAGGTTGGCGCCACGTTGGGCCTTTTACGTAGTCTGCTGATGCTGTTGACGACGCCTGGTGTCACGCACGTGGCCTGCGCGTTCGATCACGTCATTGAGTCCTTCCGGAACGACCTGTACCCCGGCTACAAGACCGGTGCGGGGGTTGACCCCAACCTGCTGGCTCAGTTCTCGCTGGCCGAAGAGGCGGTTTCCTCGCTTGGGCTGGTGGTCTGGCCGATGGTGGAGTTCGAGGCCGACGATGCCCTGTCCAGCGCGACCGCTCGTTTCAAGAACGAAGATGGAGTCGAACAGATTGTAATCTGCTCGCCGGATAAGGATCTGGCTCAGCTGGTCTCTGGAAGCCGCATCGTTAGCTGGGACCGTCGCCGCAATATTCTCATGGATGAGGTGGGCGTGGTAGAGAAATTTGGCGTCCGCCCACCGTCGATCCCCGACTGGTTGGGGCTGGTGGGCGATGCGGCCGACGGCTTCCCCGGCATCCCGGGCTGGGGTGAGAAATCCGCGGCGGCCGTGCTTGCAAAATACGAGCATTTGGAGGCGATCCCTGCGAACCCGCAAGCCTGGGGGGTGAGCGCCAGGAGCGTGGCGCGTCTGGCGGAGAGTCTGGCCCAGCACAGGGAAGAGGCGCTGCTTTACCGCAAACTGGCGACCCTGCGCGAAGATGTGCCATTGAAGGAAACGCTCGCCGATCTGGAATGGCAGGGTGCTTATCCAGGGCTGAAAGATGTCTGCCATCGGCTGGGCGATGAAAAGTTCCCCGGGCGTGTTCCGAGGTGGCGTGAGAGATGAACGTGGCAGTGCAAATGTTGTTTGTCGAATAAATTGGAACTGGCTCGATCCTGGTGAAAACACATTCGGAGCGCCTTTGTCAGTTCTGCTCATCATTCACCAAAATTGTGCCAGACCCGGCTTACGCCTGTTTCTCCTCAGGTCGTTGTGGTGGATAGGACAGATAGGACAAGCACCAGCCGATCATGAGTAGCACGTAGACCACGCCCACCTGCATGTGAATGGTCCAGACCACATGCAGAGTGGAAACAACCCAGATCATATAGACAGCGTAAGGAGCGGCAGTGGCAATCGCGGCAAAGATGCGCATTTCAAGGACACGCGTGGGAGACGGTTTCAGATACCAGTAAGCCAGGTCGATGAGTGCGCCGCCCAGCAGAAAGACCGGCTGGAGCAAAGAGATCAGGATGGGAGCCATCTCGAATCCTTACACGCTTCGGGATGGCTCAGAGGCAACGTAAAGAGGGATGAAGCCATTTTCAAAAATTGAATGAAGCCAGATGAAAAGTGGCTTTACAAGAATGTCGTCTACATACCAATCTCTCGTGGCGTCACCGTCACCTTTCTCCGACTGACGGATTGCCGAGGCCACTCTCACCTGCAATGTGTCACCTTTTTGTTCCACCTGCGGGCAACCCCCTGGTGGAAATGGAAAAAAGATGCCTGGCTAGCCCGATGAGCCAGACGCTATCGACACCGAGCAAAACGCGCTCCGTTATCCCCTTGTATGCGAGGGGACTGGCCAGAAAGACGATCAGGGTGACAAACATGATCAGCGTCAGGAGCAACGACGGACGCGCAAACGCCTGCCATTGCGCGTGACGACGAAAGTACAGCGTATAGAAAAGAGCGCTGAACACGAGGCTCAGCAGGGCGATGAGTGCCACGAAGCTGTGAATAAAGCCACCTGGACTTACCGGTATGCCGCTCTTATCGGTATGATAAACACTCAGCACCAAGACGCCCAGGCTCCAGCAGACCAGGAGGACCAGACCGGCGGGCCGTTTGCCTGCATGGCAAACGGCGAGTGCCAGCACCAGGGCAACTGATCCCAGACCCAGCACCACAAAACCTAGCGTCATGAGAACACCATACGCGCCAAGAGCATATTCGCTCACTGTGTGGCTCAGTGGATCATCGTCTGGACGTAGTCCATGTAGCACAACCACAAGAGCGAGAAAGCAGGCAAGACCCACAATGCTCAACAGCGCGAACCATCTCACGAGAGAGTTTCTCTGCAGACCCATCATCATCTTCATGAGAGAGGCTCCAGACGGAAGACAACGAACTCCTGTTTTTTTGAGCGCATCTCTTCGGCAGATGCAGATGCGGGAAAAGGGAACTGCTGTAGTGCCCAGTCCGGTAACTGTGCCATATATGCCTGTGTTGCCCTGATCGCTTCGTCATCGAGCGTCAGCGTCGCACGCACCTGCTCCCGTTGACCCTTTGCGACCAGCACGCAGGTGCCAGCAGCAAGAAGATTATACACCCAATCGCGCCCACGACTGGGAGCAATCAGATAGCGTTGTTGCTGATACTGGTACACGGCGAGAGGCACCCTGTGCGACTCTCCCGTTCTCCGTCCTCGTATCTCTACGACGCGATACACCCCCACCTCGTCTGTATATGGCTGCACGTCCATACCCAGAATTCGCTCCACCATCATACGATTGCCTGCTCGAACTGTTTCTCTCGCCAATGGTTGATTGTACATTCTCTCTCTCCTTGTTATCAATTGATAACATACAGCTAAAAAAAAGCCGCTTCTCTAGGTCAATACGTCCCACTTTTCTGGAAAAGGCCTGCTCCTCCTCTCCTTCATCCTTGAGACTCGCTCTGTTGCAGCAGCCCATAGAGGAGAAGATCGACCATACGATCGGCATGCTGCAGGCGCGAACGGCTCTGCCTCGACGGTGCAGCGGAGTCGTCGAGGAGGCGAAAAAGCACAAACGTCGCCTCGTGTGCCTCAAGACCTCCTTGCGCCGGGCTGCGCAGTAATCCCTGCTCTATGCCTTCGTGAAAGAGCGCGGCAATCGGCTCGAGCACCAGGTGTTGAAATGCGCTGGCCGTAGCCTGCCGATGCTCCGCATCCAGCTGGTGCTCGATATCATGAAACATCTGACTGGCATCTATCCATGTTGCAGGCAGCATGCGCGCGATCAGATACAAGCGCGCAAGCACGTCTTCGTTGCGTTCAAGCAGGTGCAGCAAGCGCCCATGCAGGAGATTGAGCACCTCTAAGAGCACGGCGACATAGAGCTCTTGCTTCGTTGCAAAGTGCCGGTAGAGGGCAGGCTGCGTAATGCCACAGGCAGCAGCGATATCACGCGTCGAGACCGCGCTGTAGCCCTGCTGCATAAAGAGACGCTGTGCAACCTGCAAAATGAGCTGGCGTGTCTCGTGTGCTCTGTTCGTTGAGGACGAATCTTGCGATGAACGCGGCATGCGATCTTCTTTCGTTTACTGTTATCATTTGATAACATTCTACAGCCTCCCGATCCTCCTGTCAAGGTAGATCATAGATATGCAGCATGGTTTCAGTCCGTTTCTTGCAATCGCACGATGCATAGCAAGACGATTATCAGGTAAATAGGTGCGTGTCAAGAAAAGGGAATGACGTCTCGCCAGTGGATGTGGTAGCGGTTGGTTGCCATGAAGCCTGCAAAATCGTGGCATTTTATCTGGCAATCACGCCAACAATTGGTTCTTACATGCTCTTGGTAAAGGATGATCTTGTTTTCGAGGTATCTGTAGATTGTTCTACATGAATAAGTATACGTGCGGAAGGATCATATGAAGAAGATAGAAGCGCTCGCACCGCTTGCCCTCCCTGAGGAACTGGAAATTACAGAGATCGAGATGAGTGATGAGAGTTTCATCTGGAAACAACGCATGCTCTTCACCCACCGAAATTCAAGCCAAAACAGGCCGCAGTGAGTTAGGCAAAGCGAGAAGAGCGTCTGGCCCGCTACCAACAGGTTGCGTCCCCCTGGCTTCTCCCAGGAAGCGATTGCCAGCCAGGAGGGAGTTGCCTATTCCACGGTTTCCCGCTGCTTGAATGCTGGCTCGTTCCCAGAACAACACCCACGTTCGCGAAAGATGGAACTTGACGCATACCTGGCTTATCTTCGCCAACGATAGGAAGCTGGTTGTCACAATATTGCTCAGTTGTATCGAGAACTGGTGGATCGTGGCGACAAACACTCGTAGTGGTCAGTCTACGAGCAGTTGGTCCAATTCCTTCCCTCTGGGAGAAAGAATCAAGAGATGTCCAACCAGTTTCCTTGCCCGGCAGGCGGTTTTCCTTTTTCTTCACCGGGCCTCAGAACTGGAAGCGGGCGAACAAGAAACTAGGAGTGAATGAGGAGACATCTGTCTCCCTCGAGTGTAGACAGCGCCTGCTCTGGAGGCCAGTCCTTGCTCCACAGTTTTACACCTGATTATGTGGAACAAATGTATAAAACGTATGGTTTGCTGTGGATATCTGCGAGTCTGTTGCTAATAAGCGCCAGGAGTCGAGGTGGAAGGCTGCGAATGCTGGCGAACATGTAGCGTCTCGGGTGTGAACTGGTCCCCACCTCGCCTCTGGATGCCAGCCCAGGTGGGTATAATGGTATAGTCCGAGCCCGTGGCTGGGGGTGTCCTGGTTCCCTGGACCGAGTTGGAGGCGTGGTGATGTTCGAGGAGGGTCTCGCTGGTAGTCCTGGTTGCTGCTGGCTTTTGTGGGTGGCTTGGCGTCGTCACTGGTGTTTGCTGCTGTCCTTCGTTTTCCCTGGCGAGTACAGTCCCCTGCACCACCCCATCGGCTGCTGCTGCCGGCTTGGGTGTGGTATACGTGTGGGTGTGCCGGCGATTTTCCTCCTCGATGGCACTCTAATGGTCACTGCTTGAAAAAGCCTCCTGGCTATGCTGCTCCAGTTTCTTGCGCCATTGATGAATGGATGAATGGATGAGCCTGCCATGCCGAGTTTCCTGGCAATCTGGGTAATGGGTTTGCTTGACGTCTGTGCGAGTCGCACTGCTTCTTTTTTGAACTCTCGCGTGTAGACTTTTTGAACCTTTGATCCCCTTCCTGATTGTGATCAGTCTATCTCAGCTTCGGGGATTCTCTCAAATCGGTATCATGCACTGAGACATCAACAGCGCAAGTTGCAGGTTCCTCTGCGCCAGCAGGTCGTTGCATACCTGATTCAGTTTTATGATGGTCGCAGCGTTCCGTTTGACCGGCGTTTAACGCTGCGTGTGCTTTCAACCAATACGCGCATCGAGAACCAGGGGGCGGCTGATTTCTATCTCTGTGAACCCCGTGACAGGCAAGTGCAAAAGCTAGCAGAATACCGGGATGAAATGCGTGCCTTTACCGAGTTTCTGAAGAAGATGTATATCTTACAACGCGCTGAAGGTGCTTCTGAATTGGAAAAAGAGGAAACTGCTTCTTCTCATGCCTGAGAACGTGACGGGGTGTTTCATCGCTTGACTTCTCGATCGCTCGCCCAAGGTAACTGGGAAGGTTTCCTTCACAAGATTGAGACCTTCCCGGCTTTTACTGTTTCTTTGTGTGTTATTTGATATGAAACCAGACAATAGTTCTGCTCAACTTCATCGCTTGAACACTCTATCAGGTAACTTGCAACGCGAGAAAAAGGAATCATATGCCCAGAAGGACCCAGCGCATACGTGCCAAATGATCGGAAACCTCTTGGTCCTTCCCGCAACTTTTGCTTGAGCTCATGGAGATGTTCTCTGATCAGGAGATTCTTTTGTATCGTCCTTATATACTGTCTACAACCGCTTTTCCGTTTTTGATTGGCTACGTGAGAATAGCTTGTTACGACTGTGGATATATCGTTAGTATTGTAAGGCTGCAGAGGTGTCAGTAGGCGAAAAGGGCTGGTTTGAAGTGGAACGCATGTTTTGAAATTATGAGACTTGTGTTGGGAAAAGCAGCCTGTTTTATAATCAGGCTGCTTTTTCTTGTAATTTGTTTGTTTGCATGTTACATTTAACACATCCATTGATGTCTATCAATGTGATGCTTTATCAACCTCCACTTTAAACATCAGCAGAAAATGTATTTTTGCTGAAGGAAGATTTCGTTCATGTTTGCACCCGGTCAGAGGCCACGACGACAACGTGTCCGTGGTTGTTCTTGTCTTATTACGACGCTCCTCCTACTTGTTATCGCAAGTGGATTGGCCTGGTTTGCGCTTCCTCCTATACGCGACCTGTTCCATACTGGGGCCCCTCTCACTATCTCTGTCCCGACTTCATCTACACTATTGATTCGCAATGACGCACGCAATAATAGCGAACTCCTCCCGCGTGAGGCGGCACACATCCATATTCATGCAGGTGAATCTGATCGTGAAGTACGTATACAGGCCACAAATATCCCAACTATCGGTGAAGCACTGATCACCTATCACCAGAGCCCAGATCATACGCTTACCTTTATCGATGTTGATCGCACGTATAAGGGAAGTATCGAGATCACTGTTCCGGTCCGCACAAATATTCAACTGGACTCCTATGAGAATGGAGCGGATCTCGCCGGGCTTGCAGGAAGGTTGGTGCTCAATACCTATAAAGGGAGCATACACATCTCTCATACAACCTTAACGGGACCTTCTTTCTTCTCCAGTTATCAAGGTGCCATTGTGGCTGATCATGTTATTCTCAAGTATGCAAGCTCATTTAAGAGCTATAAAGGAGACATCACGTTTCAAGGTATGCTTGCACCTCAAGGCGATCATTTTTTTTATACGTACAACGGTGCAATTACACTCCTGCTTCCCGTTACCTCTTCCTTTAGCGTAGATGCCTATACCTATAAAAATCAACTCATCACTGATTTTCCAGGCTTGCGTCCCAATAATAGATCACTCCCGAGCACAACAGGTTACGCCCCACAGGCTCACTTGCACCTCTTCACCTATCAAAATACGATTAAAATTCAGCGTAGCGCAGAGGGATAATGTCAATGTATTACACTGAGCAGCGGAAGCGCAGGCGAAGGTCTGGTCCATTATTTGCTACACTCATAATCCTGTTTGTCTGTGCCGGGATTGGTTTCTTTCTTTATCGTGGACTCGCGCCTACGGTAGTAACGATGAAGTCACATCCGATTGTCGCAGTAGAATCCTGTAGCGCTATTCATGTGACAGGAACAGCACATAGCAATGATGTCATTATTCAAACAGTCGCCGGTGGGAGTTATCCCAAATACCAGAGCGAGACCGATGGCAACGCTCTCTACATTAAAGGACGTCTCTGCCTGAGCATAGACATACAGGTTCCTGTGCATACGGATCTGCACCTTATCGCCTCTAGCAGTATCGACGTCTCTAACGTCACTGGTGAAATGCAGCTAAAAGGGGGCACCATCCATCTTTTCCAGAGTACCGTGCAGGGGAAATCTACCTTGAATAGCGGCAGCGATCCCCTTTTTTTCAAGAGTTCTCTTGATCGACAGGCAACGATGACCGTTCAGGCAATCAGCGCTCTCGTTGATATTGAATTACCACAGAACTCCTCGTTTCATTTAGATTTGACTGGTTCACCTTTCTCATTCAATACGACGTTCCCTGATATTCAACTCAAGGTAGTAAATAGCTCACACGTGGCCGATGTCCACACCCATATTGGCTCGAACCCTGAGGCCAGATTGAGCATTCAAGCCATTGACGCTCCTGTCTTACTTACTGGTGCTTGATCTATGATACCTGCTTCTTGCACTGAAGGCTCATAATTTCCATGTGTATAAGAGCCCATTAAAAAATGGGCTTCCTTTCCTCAGCATTATGCTCATTGGCAATGCGAATAAAATAGTGACTTCTCTGTCTTTAGAGAATTTTTTTACCAGAAAAATCTATTTCTCTATAGCTTCCTTGAATACAGCTTTTCGAAAAAAAAGTATCTCTCTGCGTTTAAGATCGCTAAAATATAGACAGTACCTTTTAACTATTTTTAGCTTTTACTGTGCCTGTCCCCAACTCCTATCTGATATCTTTTAATTATGCCGCCGTAAAGAGGAAATATATCTATTTATAGATAGACAATAAATGGAGGACCACCTACGCGAGTATCCAGGTCAAACGGCGTGATTTTCTCAAGGCAGCGAGTGTCGGTGTGGGGGCCGTCGCTGTTGCTTCCAGTTTTCCGCAGAGTCAGACCGCCACTGCTGCATCTGCGTTTCCTACTTTAGCTGCTCCTATTCCCCCGGCCAAATGTGATTGAGCCTGGCATGTGCTCAACCGTATCTCCTGTTGCAAGAGATGAATGGTTTTGCGTTGGAGCTCCTGATAGCGTGTGGCAGACTGGTTTCGTAGCCTTTCCTGTAAGAGGGCACGCAGAATAGGATGGCAGATATACACGCCAACCTTCCCCTCATCAATAGATTTTTCATCGCGCATCACAAAGGGACCTTGTTGTTCGGCATAAATGAGCCGTTCTGCAGAATTTGTTGTCTCAAGCAATCTATCGCAGAGGGGCGCAGTGAGTTGCTCAAAGATAGAAACAGCTTCATTGAGCGGCTCTCAAGTACCAGCACGCCCCGCTGAAAAGGGTGTTCCAGGAGATGATTGAGCAGGCGATGAAGCGCCTCATGCGGTTGTAGTTTATGATAATTACACATTGCCAGTACAAAGTGCTGTGAGATCTCCCCATTGAGCTTTGTAACCATCAGATCAAGGATGCTTTTCCAGTACAACTCTCCGTCTGGATGTTCGTTTATTTCGACATCTTCTAATGCAAGGACAGCCGCAAAAGATGGCACGAGTTGAGGAAAGTTCTTTTGTACGCTAGTCAGTAGTCCTTTGAGAAAGATCGCCGGAGTATTGGTCTCCTCAAAAAAAAACCAGCTGCAGATAATCTGGTGCTGAAGAATAGTATCAACGAGGAGCGTCGTTTTCCCATAACCTGCGGGAGCACAAAGAAGAATAAACTTGGTAGAGGTGGCCTTTTTGGTGTCTGGACCCTTGATATGCTCCGCTAATAAATGAATTAAAGACTCACGATGTAGGATAGGCATAGGAAGGATTGGAGCTTGAATATTGTACTGCCATAGATTGGTATTCATTGTCTATCCTCGCGCAATAAGTACAATAAAAAATACTCTAAGAAGAGGAGCATCATTATGACTTTTCCTCCTTATTAATTAAACGATATTTTGGAACTATTACTAGTCTTTTCACGTGTAAAGGGCATCTCTACCAGGAAAATAGGAGTTATGGTTTCTCGTTATCCTGCAGTAGTGACTCTTCCCTTGACACTTTTTACTGGATTTCTGACAGATTTTTGACAGAAGAGCAGTATGCTTTGAAGAGAGACAAGTGGTGCCTTTGGTAGAAAGATAAGATTGACAGAATACTAGATCAGGGTAAAGGGGAAAACTTATGCTATCCAGATTCATGCAACTTCTCTCTTCTTACGCAAATCTCCTCCCAATGTTGTTCGCTGGCAGTATTGATAGTATGTGGATAGACGATGACTACGATCCCTGGGATTAAATTGCAAAAGGTGTGATATGTCATGGAAGGTCATCAACAAACTCTTAATTCGAGCCATCATCGATGCACGCTTTGCCAGGAAACTGCTGGCAGATCCGCTCGCGGCAGTCCATGAAGTCGAGCTTGAAATAACACCGGAAGAACAAAATGTTCTCCGTAACGCCAGAGTAGAGGACCTCTCTGACTTGAGCCAGTTATTGATTAATCAGTTAGAGTATGACGAAGAGTGAAATGAGCCGAGGGTGCTATCCGTTGTGTATGGACTATCAAATAAGGAGGGATGGATGCTGCGTTCCAGTAATCCAGTTCAGCGTAACCTTACTCATATCTGGTTTGGCTTGCTCACGATAATGAGTTGTGGAATCGTTCTTTTTCTCTTTCTTTTGTATGATACGAGACTGTTTGCCCATATATTTTTCATCATGCAACCACTTGGGTGGATCCTGGTGTGTGTCTGGAGCAGCATCATTATGCTTTCACTGGCACAGCAAATGGGGTATACACGTATAATGCGTAACAGCCTATCGTTGTGGATACGTGCAGATCCTCTGCCAGTGATTGAGATGGCATCAGCTGACCAGAGCAAAAATATAGACCACCAGTTAGCGACCCAGGTGATAGTGGCCCTTGAACTGCCATTTCAACATATGGGGGTACGTACTGAAAACCACCAGGAGGCAATCGAACGGGCTATGCATGCTCTATGTTGTCACTCTGACCTGAAGAAGCAAGCCTTTTCTGACTATGTGCTGCAGCTACTGCTGGTCGCGCAGCAAAACTGGCTAGACCTGACCACCTTCTCGCCCCGCGAACGAGAAATCCTGGAGCTTCTCCTGCAAGACATCTCCTATCGAGAGATGAGTAATCGTCTGCATGTCAGTATGAACACGATCAAGACCCATATCTACCATATTTTTCAGAAGCTAAACAGTTCTAATCGTCAAGAGGCCATTCAATTGATTCGTGAACGTGGCTGGTTCTCATCCATGAACAGCATCCAAACGTAGAGGGTGGGCATTAAATCGTTTGTAAACAGTGTGTATTGAGCCGACACCGCAAACATGCATATTTGCGGTGTCGCGAGATGCTCTATTCGATGTCGTAGTCGAGGGTGAACGTCGCCTCGTGCTCATCGTGGTGCTACCCACAGTGCCCCCGCAATCCTTGCAATTCGCCTGTGCCGGAACCCGGGACAACGTATCCAAAGGAATCTGTCACGCTGCCAGCCTCTACCGCCCCACCATGTTGAATGACGAAACTCCCTGAGCGGCTTCCGATGCGCCCGACGACTCTCTCTGTGGCAACGTACCCAGCCGAGCCGTTGTCTGCCAGGCACATGAGGAGGACGGCTGTACTCTCAGCTTTGATGTCACCCTGGAAACTTCTCTTCACGTCTGTTTTCAAGAGCTTAGCATTTTCCTTTGGTTCATCCCTTATGGAAAGGATGGATACGGGTGATGAACACCTTGGAAGGCGTTCATCTTGCGACCCATTTTTCTTCTTCATGATTTGTGTGTCAATGTCAGCGCTTTAGCGCGGGGAGTTTCAGAGCCGAAGGGCGTCATCTTCCCAGGTGCGTGTTCCCCAGAGGGATTCGGTGCCAATGCCGGGCGCCGTTGGCGCGTGTACCAGACCATGCTCATCTACAGCTGGTTCGCGTACGACCGGGTTGGTTAGTACAAGCGATTCATAATACGTGGTATTGGAGATCGCCATACAGAGATGCTGATGGACAAGTCCGCCACCATGGACCTCCGCTCGCATCTGGAACGCGTCTGCCAGGTGGGCAATACGCATGGCTCCTGTCACGCCGCCCTTGAGTCCAGCGCTGGTCCGTACAAAGGTAGCGCAGCCGGAGGTGATAAAATCGGCGGTATTCATATGGGCACCATCGGACGTTTCCGCTACGAGCAGGGGAACGCGCACCGCCGCCGAGAGTTGTTTATAGGCGGTGATGCTGAACTCGCGCATCGGCTCCTCATACCAGAGATAGCTAGCCTCAGTCAGGGCATGACCAAGGTAGATCGCATCTGGCAGGTCGAAGCCGGCGGACCCATCGTACATGAGGGGAATGGTGGCTCCGACATGTTTGCGTAAGGCAAGGCAGAGCTCTGCGTCTTTGCGGGCATCACCCCAGGCGTGTAGTTTGATCGCCGGATAGCCCAGCGCGAGGCACTGATCGGCCACATCGAGGTATTCCTCAATCGATGCAAAGGTGACGGTACTGGCATAGGCCGGGATGGTGTGACGATAGCCACCGAGAAGTTGATAGAGTGGCAGACCCGCTACCTTGCCAGTCAGATCCCAGAGTGCTATATCAACCATGCCCAGCAGGTAGATGGGGAGTTCCTCGATACGATCAATCTCCCAGATACGATGCCATAACCATTCTTTCTGTAGCGGGTTCTGACCGATAAGTTCATCACGCAAGCGGCGCTCAACGATATCATCGAGGATCTTTCCACGGTTAGTCGTAGCGATACCTTCGATACCCTCATCGGTAATCAGGCGTAGTATTCCGCTGATTCCTGCCGGTTCCGATCCTGGCAGGCCGGTTCTCCAGCGAAAAGGAGGCGCGGCAGGCCGTTTGATAAGATGGACTTTCACATCAACGATGCGCATAAATACTCCTGAACTTTCAGATTTTCGGCTGCGGCCAATTGTGAATCGGGCGAGCCAGAAAGAATCACATTCATGCCCAGATTTGGAAACAGAAAATGACCGCTATTGTTACGAATTACCGTAACATACCTGTTACCCCCTGTCAATAGTATGACATATTTTTTACGAATGATTGGAATAAGTATGATAAATCTAACGCGAGGTTTGAACGTATGGGCGGCAGATCAGGCGACGCTATAGCGTTTGAGTGCCTCGCGATTAAGTTCGATGCCCAGTCCCGGAGTGGATGGCAGGATGATTTGTCCATTGTGGAGCTTTAGTCTATCGCTGACGACCTCGCGACGTAGTCGTGAACTGGAAAGTTCGGCAGGCAGGAACTCGATATAGGGGCAGTGTGGGGTCACAGCGGCCAGGTGAGCGGCAGCCGCGATAGTAATCCCCGTTTTCCATGCATGTGGCACGATCAGGCGCCCCCGTTCACGTGCCAGCTCGCAGACGCGTAGCGCCTCCGTGAGTCCTCCCACACGACCCACATCTGGCTGTGCCACGCTGATCATGCCCTGATCCAGCAGTCCCAGGAACTCAAAGCGAGTCGCTAGCCATTCACCCGCTGCAATAGGAATCGGCTGCTCCTGAGTCAGACGCGCATAGCCCGTCAGGTCATCGGAAGGCAGAGGTGTTTCCAGAAAGAAGAGGTTGAACGTTTGCCAGTCACGGATCGTGCGCAGGCAGGTATCGGCGTCCGGAAAGGCATACTGCAGATCGACCATCAGCGTGAAATCCAGTCCGACCGCGTCGCGCACGGCCGCGATGACCTCCGTCACGCGCTCGAAGGATTCGTATAGTCCGTGGTGGCGATAGGGGCCGGAGAAAGTGGCTTCCAGCTTGGCGGCCTGGAAACCCTGTTGCTGGGCCAGAAGCGCCCACTCCACCATAGAATCGCGGTAAGCCGTAAAGCTGGACACCTCTGGCTGTAGTGAGGCATAGGGGGTGATGGTAGGGCGTGGCTCACCGCCCAACAGTTGATAGCATGGCTGTCCCAGAGCCTTCCCGCGCAGATCATGCAGGGCGATATCCAGGGCGCCCAGAGCGTGGATGAGCGCGCCACGCCGCCCATTCATCGCCGATCCGATGTACAGCCTCTCCCACAATCCCTCCACATCGAGCGGATCCTGACCACGCAGCATCTCGCTCAATCCCTGGCCCATAGTATGGGTGCCACGTGCCTCGATGCAGGCGCGGGCAATCCAGGGATTGACATCGCTCTCACCAATGCCGGTCACGCCTTCATCGGTATGGATCTCGACGATAATATCGTCCTGGGCCGAACTGCTGGCCTCGATATTTACATCCGGTACCAGCAATACGTGGCAGTCAATATGTGTAATTTTCAACGAGTTTTCCTTTGATGCTAAAAGGTAATAGTCAGTCCGCCATCGATTACGAGCACCTGTCCTGTCATATAGCTGCATTCTTCAGAAGCCAGGAACAGGGCCGCCGACGCTATCTCCTCTGGTTGTCCTGGGCGGGCCAGTGGGATCTTGCGCTGACGCACATACCATTCCTCAAATGCCTCTGTCTTGAGCGTATCGACACCATCGATGATCGCCATCGGAGTGGCAATGGCGCCTGGTGCCAGCGCATTGACCAGGATACCATATTCAGCTAGGTCGACCGCCAGGGCACGGGTGAAGGCATTGATGCCACCCTTCGTCGCAGCGTAGGCGCTCACCGCTGGCTCCGCCGCGATAGATTGTGTGGAAGAGATATTGACGATCCGTCCATACTGCTGTTCGACCATGTGTGGAGCTACAAGTTTACACAGCACAAACTGTGCCTCGATATTGACCCGGTGGGTGTGTTGCCACTGTTCGAGTGTGGTATCCAGAAAAGGCAGAGTGTATTGGAAGCCAGCGTTGTTGATCAGGATATCAATGCGCCCATGCTGCTGACGAACTTGCTCGACGCAGTCAGTGAGCGCGACATGATCCTGAAGATCGAGTTCATAAGGGGTAAACGCGCAATAGGTCTGCGCCATCTGCCGGAGTGCCTCACCAGCGAGCGCCATGCCGATCACGTGTGCTCCCTCTGCCATAAAGCGGCGCGCGATGGCGGCACCAATGCCTTGACTGGCGCCCGTGACGATGGCGATGCGTCCTTGTAATCGTGGTGACATCGCGCTGCTCCCTTTCTTGTGAGCTAAACTGCCAGACACTCGTTCCCGTTATGCTTTTTTCTCATGTAATATTTACCGAATCCTGGTTTTGTGTGGGTGCGAAAGTCGCTTACTGTGCCTCTGTTTCAGAATTGTTTGTTGGAGAGTGGGGAGAGGCATCCGGTGCCAGGTTGGAGGCATGTAACCGTCGCCGTACCTCTTGTTCATAGCACTCCTCTACTGTTTGTATATGGGTGCGCATCGCTTGAGTAGCGGCATCCCGATTACTCCTGGTGATTGCTTCGAAGATTTCGTGGTGTTGTTCCACAGCCAATCTTAAAGAGCCGGGTGTAATACCCGCGAGGATAATGTGAATCGCCCAACTCTGGAGTTGGGTTACTTTACTGATGGATGCGATCAAGAAGGGGTTCCGAGTAGCCTGAGCGATTGTCTGGTGAAAGGCGTTATCGGTTCTGTCGAACTCCACTAAATCCATCTGTTCCGCACTCTCTTTGTGCCGTGCTAAAAGTTCTTCTATGGCACGAACCTCGCGATAGGTAATCTGCTCTGCCGCCAGTCCTGCCGCATGTATTTCGAGGAGCTTGCGGAATTCAAAGAGGTGATGCATTTGTGAAGGTTCAATTGATAGAGGAATATCAATAGATGCAATTGTAGCGGCATGCGCTGGTAAGGCATCAGCGACATAGAGGCCACTGCCTTTACGCGCAAAAACCTGTCCGGTTGTGACCAGTACCTTGATTGCTTCGCGCACAACCGTTCGGCTGACTCCGAGTTGGAGGCACAATTGTTGTTCGGTTGGGAGACGGTCACCAGCTTTGAGCTTGTGGACGTCGATAAACTCAGTGATTTTTGCGGCTACCGTCTGGTAGGCCGGTTGATAGTAAGCTGGCTTCGCCGTCGGTTTCATGCTTTCCTTCACGCTGGATTCCTTCTTAAAGAGGTTTTTCTAGCTCTCTATTTATATCTTAAATACGCATACCTGTCAATAGGAGAAAACGAAAAGCTGTATGACACATTTGGGGGGACATGATGTTGCTTCCCTCAGCCGGGAGGAGAGGAGGAGTGATTATTAGCCATAATTCATGGGATGCGTGGCATTATACAGACAAAATCTGTGGGTAGAGGGAATGAATGATATGCAATCGCTAAATTAGTAGTATTTATATTGACAAGGTTTGTAGAATATGTTATTAGATAACCTGAAAGATGTAATACAAATTCGTCTTTATGAGCATCGTGGCCAATTCTTTGATGGTATTGCCGGGCAGAGCATGCCACATTCACTCCAGTGTCGGAGGTTATTTCTATGTATTATGTGCGCGAGCACCCTCCTGGTGAAGCCGATCGACAAACAACGTTGTCTGTATCAGGCAAGAAGTACAACAGGCGTTTATCTATTGGGACTGCTATTCAGTATGTTCTTCTTATCCTTCTCGTTCTTTTGACTTTTTTTGTCATACTTGTTATGGTCTCTATGTCTTTGCGTCCGACGGTTTTGATCTATGCTGATTTCTGGCATCTCATTCCGTGGCCACTCACCTTAGACAACTATCAGGCATCGATACTGAACCTATTTATGCCGCTGCTGCGGACGCTGTTTGAGACCTTCCTCTCGATCTTTGGTATTCTGGCCCTCGCCTGTCCTGCTGCGTATGCCTTTGCCAGAATGCGCTTCATCGGCAAACAATTATTCTTCTCGCTGGTCATCGCGGTGTTGATGATTCCGGGCGTGATCTTATTGACGCCCAGTTTCATTCTTGCCAACGTGTTGAATCTACGTGGTTCGCTCTGGGGATTGATTTTCTTCAATATTGGTGGTGGACTCCCGTTCGCAATCTTTCTGATCACCACATTTTTGCGTAGCCAACCCGAGGAGATGTTTGGTGCGGCGCGTATCGATGGTGCTTCCGATCTCCAAATTCTTTTGCGCATTTCTATTCCACTGGCAATACCCATTCTCGTTACTGTGGGCATTCTAAATTTCTTGAACTTTTATAGCGATTTGATCTGGCCAAGCCTGATGTTGCCGCAGAGTACAAATACGTTAATGATGGCTCTGCAACAATTTACCCCGACTTCTAGTATGTTTGCCAATCGACCCGATGTTGGTGTGCAAACTGCTGGTTATGTCGTGGCCACGATCCCACAACTCATCCTTTTTGTCGTCGCTATGAAATATTACATTCAGGGAGTCATGTCCAGTTCTCTAAAGGCGTA
This sequence comes from Dictyobacter alpinus, assembly GCF_003967575.1. Lineage (NCBI taxonomy): Bacteria > Bacillati > Chloroflexota > Ktedonobacteria > Ktedonobacterales > Dictyobacteraceae > Dictyobacter > Dictyobacter alpinus. Next base: position 353,927 of record NZ_BIFT01000002.1, on the reverse strand, counting down.
AATAGCACAGACACGTCAAACTATCTTGTCAGATTTTTTGCTTGTGAACGTTATGATGATTTTGCATTCGCTTTTGCGTCGACCTTGATTACACGTGTGTGCACGTCGTGAGCAGGTATCCGGAGGTGCGAAGGTGAAAGGAGTCTCAGGGTGAAATCTCAAAACAGCTTCGGAGAGAAGCATAGTCGGCGCGAATTCCTTGAATTATTGGGTGCAGGAACTGCGGTATCGATGCTGGCAAGTTGTGAGGGGGCAAATAAGCCGACGACGCAGCTCAAAACGAGCAATGAGCTCAGTGGGCAGCTCGTCGTTTCTATTGTAGGCAATAACATTGATAAGAATACTCAGCAAGCCTTGACGAATGCCTATCGGCAGCATCGGCCCAATGTCCAGGTCATCTGGGAGATTCCAAATGCGACGGGGGCTGATTATCCGACATGGCTGGGAACTCAGCTCGCCTCTGGCTCTATCCGTCCGGATATCGTGTCGGGCAACTACGTACCGACGTTTAGAAACTACGTCAATTTCGATGCCTATCGTAAGATGACCAATCCTTTGACGCATAGCTCATGGGATCAGACATTAAACTGGGATTTCTTTATCCAGCGCAATGGACAAGGGGCGCGTATTATGTTGCCGACGCGCAGTGTCCATATTATGTGGTTCTACAATAAAGATCTGTTTGCCAGAGCAAATGTCATGCCACCGACAAACTGGAGCGAATTCGTTGCAGTCTGTGCTAAATTGAAGGGAGCGGGCATTACACCTCTCTCTATCAACTTTTCCTATCAACTTCCCCAATGGGTGACCGAAATCTATTTTGACCAGTATCATATTGATTGGATTGACAAGGTACGTGCACAACCGGGTGATTGGAACTACGATCCTGCGCTTGATGGGACGTTCAAACTTGATCCGCACGATCCAAATATCCACCTGAAATATACCTATAACCAGCAGCGCTTTTTGCGCGGCGTGCGTGATGGAGTCCTGCGTTTTGATACGCCGGCCGTCGCTGAGATAATTAAAAATCTGTCCCAGATCTTTCCAAAGTATGCGACCTCAGATCTCTTTGTGACAACTGATACCTATACGCCTTTTCTGCAGCAGAAGACTGCGATGACGATAGATGGAACGTGGAATTTACCGAGCCTGCAGAATGATTTACAATCGCTAAGCCCCGATCGGCTCAAAGAGTTGAAGATCCCGGCTGGTTCGGTGAAACCTTTTGCCTGGGGCAGTTTTGAGAATCCGCCTATGCAGGGTTCACTGATTAACTCTCCCGTGCGTAGTGTCGAGTCTGCCAGTGGTGAATACCTGAGTATCGTGAAAAAGAACCAGCAGCAAGTCAATCTGACCGTTGATTTCCTGATGTTCTGGACCAGCAAGCCTGGTTACCAGCCATTCAACGATACCTATGCAAAGAACTCTTCATACTCACCAGGTGGTCCACTGCAGGTACGCGATGTTCAGGACCCGGTGAAGTACCAGCAACTCTTCTCAAAAGTGAAACAGACTGGCAACGCTGAGGCCAGCTACAACGGGGAATGGTTGTCCTGGCAGGGTGGTAATATTCAGCGCGATGTGCAGAATCTCTACAAACAGGCGTTGCAGGGTCGTATATCACCGCAGAATTTCGGCACGGCACTACAAAAGTACGTGACCGATAATTTCGATGATATTCTTAAGCAATATCAACTCACGAATACCGACCTTGACAATCCGGCTCGGCAGCCTGGATCATAGGAGAATTCTCGTAATGAAACGTGTATCTCTGTTTCGTTCCTTGCCCCACACTTTTGCAGGGAGACTGGTGATTGGCTTTGGCTTCCTGTTTGCTCTGGTCAACGTCGGTGCTCTAGTGTTTATACTCAGGCAGTCCAGTGAACAACCGCTGTTGACTGCCCATTCCGGTCAGAGCCAAGGAGTCGTTATGACGACTCCTTTGAACGCACACCGGATACTCGTTGCAACCCTGACAAATGAGGTGCTGCTCGAAGAGAATGGGGTTATCCTCCGGCGCGCGCACTTCAATGATCCCGTGGGGGGGACTGCTGCCGGCACAAGCTCTTCTGGTCAAGAATACTACGTCGGTACAACAGACGGGACAATCTCCGTGCTTGATTCTACATTTCAGCGCATGCGGTCGTTGCATGTCAATGGGCGTATTGTGGGTATGAGCGCTGCCCCGGATGGGGGAATTTTTGTTGCGTATGGTGTTGGCGCGTATAGCAGCGACTATGCTATCACACGCTTTCCCTCCGGGGTAGCGGTGCCGACATTTACGACCAAGATCAACTTTACTATCTCTGCTCTGTCCTCTACCGGTAGCGTGATTGCATACGGCACGCAAAACTCGCAGGTAGGGATGCTCGATGTTCGCAGCGGCAAAGCCCTCTGGTCGGCTACGCTGCTCCAACCTGTGAGCCGCATCTTATTGCTGCCTGAAGGTCGCATGTTAGTTGGTGATAGCGGTGGCAATATTATTTTGTTAAATGGCCAGGGCCAGGTGATCTGGAATCTGAGCGCCTCTCAATATACGATACGCAGCCTGGCTTTTAATCAGAACGACGACCGATTTCTGGTAGGTGACGCCACTGGTCAGCTTTTTGTGCTGGATCCGTCGGGCAATATCTTGACCACGCAAAACGTTGTGAATAGTGATATCCAGGAAATCCTCCCCAATGGGCAGGCATATACGCTGGTGCCACGTGATGGGCAGTGGCAAACGCTGCACCCTGGCGCTTTTGGCAGTATCATGCTGGAGAATGCAGCGTTCCCATTCTGGATTGGCTTTAACATTGTGTGTCTGGGGGGATTGCTTGTGAGCATCATTCTGGCGACGCGCCGTTTGCGTCTCTCGAGCAAACGGATTCTTACCAGTATGAAGCGGACGCGCCTGGCCTATTTCTTTACGATACCGGCCCTTGTTATAATCCTACTGTTTAATTACCTTCCAGCCCTGATGGCATTGTACTATTCGTTTACCAACTTTAGTCTACAAAATATCACACAGTATGTCGGTCTTCAAAACTATAGCAATATTCTGTTGCACGATACCTACTTTCGTATTGGCCTGCTGAACATGGTTCTGTTGATTGTCGCCAGCGTTCTCAAAACTATTACGTTTCCTCTCCTGGCCGCTGAACTGGTCTTCTGGGTGCGCAATAGCGTGCATCGCTACATATTCCGCACGCTCTTTGTCCTGCCAGCAGTTGTTCCCGCCCTGGTGCTGACATTCATGTGGCGTATGGTCTATGATCCAAATTCAGGTCTCCTCAACCAGATCGCCAGCTTGCTTGGTGCCCCTCAGTGGCAGCATGCCTGGTTAGGAGAAGAGAGCACGGCGCTGGCTGCAATTATTGGTGTTGGCTTTCCATTTATCTCCGCTTTTGCCTTTCTGGTCTATATGGGAGGTCTTTTAAATATCAATCCGGAGCTCTATGATGCAGCCCAGGTGGATGGAGCGAACTGGTTTACGCGTTTTCGCACCATTGATCTGTATTTCCTGCTTCCGCAGTTTCGTGTATTACTCTTTTTTGTGGTGGCGGGGACTGTCCAGGGATTCGTCGATATCTTTGTGCTTACCAAAGGTGGTCCAGGAACGGTCACGTATGTGCCAGCCCTGCAGATGTACTTTAATCTTTCTGATGGTCACTTCGGCTATGCCTCAGCGATTGGCGTCATCCTGTTTATCATTATTGTTGTGCCAACCGTCTTTGTCCTACGCTTCCGCCGCCAGACAGTGGAAGAAGTGGCGTAAGGCATGGTTGTCGATAGTGAGCAGAGAGGAAAGCAATAATATGGTGTCACAACGAATAACTCCCTCCCGCCCCTTACGGCGCGCGGACAGCTTTCTCGGTATCCATTTTGACTTTCACGCTGCCGAAGATTCAATTGCTGTCGGTGAGCGGGTAACGCGTGCCATGGTTGAGAACATCATTGAAGTAGTACAGCCCGACTATATCCAGTGCGATTGCAAAGGACACTATGGTTATTCCAGCTATCCGACCAGGGTTGGCTATCCCGCGCCTGGCATTATTGGGGATCCTTTGAGGATCTGGCGCGAGGTGACGGCAGAGCGCGGTGTTGCCCTGTACATGCATTACTCTGGTGTCTGGGATACTACAGCCGTACAACACCACCCGCAGTGGGCACGAATTGATGAGCATGGTAACAGCGATCCTGACATGACCTCGACTTTTGGCCCGTATGTGGATCAATTGTTGATCCCTCAACTGAAAGAGTTGTGCGATACCTATAAAGTTGATGGCGTCTGGATTGATGGTGATTGCTGGGCAACGCGGCGTGACCATGCTGATGTGGTGATTGCGACCTTCCAGCAAGAAACGGGCATTGAGGATGTTCCCCGTGTTCCTACTGATCCTCACTATTTTGAGTTCTCTCAGTTCTGCCGAGAGGGGTTTCGCCGCTATTTGCGTCATTACATTGATGAATTGCACGCCCATCACCCCGATTTTCAGATTGCAAGCAACTGGGCCTTCAGTTCGAAAATGCCCGAACCCGTTAGCGCGGATGTCGACTTTCTCTCTGGCGACTACGCATTGCAGGATAGTGTCAACAGTGCGCGATTGGAAGGTCGTTGCCTCAGACATCAGGGAAAGCCGTGGGACCTTATGGCCTGGAGCTTTGGTGGGAGACATAGTCACCTGATAGGGGAACCTGTGGAAGACTTTTCAACTAAATCGATCGTGCAATTGCAGCGTGAAGCGGCTATTGTACTATCGCTTGGCGGTGGTTTTCAGGCATACTTTCAGCAAGATCGCAATGGTGCTATTTTTCCCTGGCAGATGAAATTGATGCAGCAGGTAGCAGCGTTCTGTCGGGAGCGACAGGCGGTGTGTCATCATGCAGAATCTGTGCCCCAGGTTGCTTTGCTCTACGCTGGTTCTGCCTTTTATCGACAGACGCAAGAACTTTTCGATGCGCACGCGGGTGAACTGCGTCCAATGAAAGGCATATTGCAAGCGCTCTTAGAGCGGCAGCACTCTGTTGATATTCTGATGGAACACCAGTTGGATGCACAACTAGCAGCATATCCCTTGCTCATTCTGCCTGAATGGGATTTTCTTACGCCCGACGTGAGGAATGTTCTGCTGGCGTACACGCATAATGGTGGGAATTTGTTGTTAATTGGACCGCAGTGTGCCGCCCTCTTCGAGCAGGAACTGAATGTGCAATTGGAAGGTGATATCAATGAGGAAGCGTTTTATCTCGAACATGATGGCTGGTTAGCCAGAGTCTGTGCCACTGCTCAACAAGTGCGTTTGGGTATGGCTGCCAGGGCATTTGGGCGTCGCTATACGAGTAATGATGATCAGGGTTCGTCATCAATCGCCGCCTCTATTACCGAGTATGGACGTGGAAAGATTGCCGCCACCTACTTCAATTTTGGTGTGCGCTATAGTGATGCAATGACGACAGTTGTGCGTGATTTTCTGGATGTATTGGTGTGCGAGTTGTTCCCCACCCCCCTGGTGAAGGTGACTGGATCGCACTGTATTGATGTTGCCGTGAATCGTCTGCAGGGTAAGCTGGCCATCAACCTCGTCAATACAGCCGGCCCCCATGCAGATTATCGGGTACATGTCTTTGATGGGATTCCGCCAATTGGCCCATTGAGTATTACCATAGAGAGTCAGGATCGCCCACAAAAAATTACCTCGTATCCTATGGATGTAGCTATCCCTTTTGATTGGGAGCAAGGAGTTGTTACCCTTTCCCTCCCTCGTCTAGAGATATACGATATCCTGATTGTGGAATAGGCTGGGATTCAACTGTATCGAGAAAAGTATGATGGCAGGCGCAGGTTCCTTGTCTGCGCCTGTCGCTGTCAATCCAGGAGATGTATGCTTTTTGAAGATATGCAATGAAAACAGAGGGCTTACAGAAAATATGGCGCTTCATCCCCGTCCAGCCATATTAAGTCAACTGGAGGAACATTGATCTGAGCAGCGGGGCGTCAGTTAGCGTCCTGATCTCATATCTGGGAACCTTTATAAGGAGGTATATCGTCATTGCAATGAGGCGCTCAATGTATCAATCATTTGCTGCATCTTTATCTTCAGACAATTCTCTGGATATGTCATCATGAAGATGCTTCTCTGTGAGCACGGTTTGCGATAGTGCTCGGACAATTATGGTATCACCGAAGTTGCTGGGAGGAAAATAGTTGGATTGAGCAATTGATTCAACTTGTAAGCCCGTTGGATCTGATTGATCTCCCTTACTTCGCGATAGTGCAAGGACGTATCAATCTCGACGAGATTGCGTGTTTCCTGTTACGGTCCTGATTGGGATAGGTTATGTCCTTTTGTTCAATGTTCTGTGCGAGCATGATTCCGTTTGGCCAGTGACTCGGGTGACATCATATGGAGGAGCTGTGTTCCATAATGCCGAAAGAAAGCGGCATCAATTGGTTTTGCAGCCGCAAGGATCATGTGCGCCATATCTGCAATCTCATTCCATTGCTGGTGTTGTTGTGCAAATTCTGCCTGGTTTAAGAGTATATAGGCCAGAGCATATGGTTCCTCTTGTTGACGCAAATAGCTTGCCAGTTCCCAGGTGAACTGTTGCGTCGTCTGATATTCCCCCAACACTCGCCCTAACTCGATGCGCGCCTGTTGCTCCAGTAGCCAGGGTGCTGGCTCATCTGCTTGCTGCTCCAATAAAAGCGGCGATTGTAGGGCTGTAGCAAGTAACGCGTAGGCTTGATCCCTTTTTCCCTGTAAGCGTAAAAAGCCCGCGCGGCGCACCTGGGATGAAAGCGTTGATAATGATTCTGCGTTGTTTCGGTTCTGATACTCATACTGCTCGACATAATGCTGAGCACATTCTATCTCTCTATGGAGGTGTGCTATATGCGCCAGACCAAGAAGTGGCTCCCATATTGGTAAATGATGTCGTCTGGTCATTGCAAGCACTTCCTCCCATGTTTGCCTGGCTTTGTGAAACTCTCCCCGTTGGCATTGAAGCCAGCCAAGATTGTAGAGGAAATGTGCTTGCTGGGTATAATTATGGCTTCGTTGACTCACCTGTAAGCCCTGGGAAAAAAGCAGATCGCCATCTTCTCGTCGCTGGAGTCGACAAGAGATCGGAATCAACCCATCCACAAGACGAATAACCTCCTCAAAACGATCTTGCTCTAACGCGAGTGTGAATGCATGGAATAAGAGGTTCCGTTCCTGTAAGATTGCGCGAATGGTTCCTTGATGGTGTTCTAAATAGGTCAGCGCGTAGTCCATAATGTTTCTTTTGGACGTTCTTTGTTCTTCCACGGAAAGAAAGGGCAGATACTGTGAGCCATAAACGCGTAAAAGAGGATGCATATGGTAATCAACACGCTTCTGTCCTTTTGCTGATGCTTCTGTGGGAAGGAGAGATGCTCGTTCTGTCGATGTGACGGAGGGAAAAGTGATTGATGCAGGCCGTACTTCGAGTAACGAATAGCGCACGAACTGTCCGAGCAGGAGCGCTGTTTGGGCGAGTACGGTTTCGGGTTGCTCAACAAGGTCCTTGCTCACGAGAGACAAACCGGGAGGTGTCGTCTTTGAAACGGGTTTGAGCGCTTTGACCGGTTGTAGCGATGATGCAGTTGCGTGCTCAAGACTAAATGGCGTTGTGTCCATGCTGGCCAGGATCGCGAATGATTTACGCATATCCTCACTCAGATCCTGAAAAGCCGAATCCAGCCGATCGCGTAAGTCATGGTCTGATGTTAGCATACTCCGAAGCAGCGAGTCGAGGGGACTTGCCACCAGCAGTGAAAGGGGCGTTCCAGCCTTGATAAGGGTGACGAGTCCTTCAATAAGCAATGGATGGTATGCTACTCTCTCGCAGAGTTGTTTGACCAGTTGTTCTTCGTCGTCGCGCAGTGGATCCGTAAGCAAGGAGGTAAAATAATTGGTAGCTTGCTGCAACGAGCCAGGAGCATTGATCGAGAGATGATGCGTTACAAAAGATGCGGGGAATACGTAGCGGCTTGTTACCAGGAGTGTAGAGGGTAATGACCAAAACATTTCGGCGTCCTGAGCTTGATTGTCCAGGTGGTTCGTATCTGGAGTGAGAAGCTCTGCTATCTGTCGGAGCGGAAACGTTGCCTCAACATCATCTAAAACGATCAGTAGAGACGACCTGCTCAGTTTCTGGCGCAACTGGTTTATGAGATGGGCAAGAGACGATGGGAGATCTAATGAGGGGGAGCCATCGTGTGAAAAAGCTGAGGTGGAAACAGACTGTCGGTTTGGGAGATGCGACTCAAAAAGAAACAAAAGGTGCCGGCAAAGAGCCGCCAGTCCTGCCTGGCCGTGATAGCCACGGCAGGAGAAGAAAAGAATCCCATGTGAGAAGGTTCGCTTTAGTTTCTCTTGCGCAATGTGATAAACAAGGGCGGAAACCAGGGTGCTTTTCCCACTACCAGGCAATCCCGTGATGAGATAGAGCCCTCCATGCTGCTCCTGCAAGAGGGCAAGAAGCTGTTCAAGTTTTTCCTCATGTCCTGGTAATAACGTCCTTCGGGGAGGGAGTACCAGCATCTTTTGTCCTGGCTGAGCTATGAGTTGCTGGCGCAAACGCGTTATCTGAACAGTTTCTGATTCTGTCAGATCTGTAAGTTCCGCAACGCGTAGATAGTGGGTGAGCTCCCGAGGAGTATGACAAAGGTAGCGAGCCATTCCCAACACACGTTGACGTACCGCGCCACGAAATGGATGGGCCAGTTGTCCACTTTCCAGTCGAGCCAGAAAGGCTTCTGAAATGCCAGTCAGGCTAGCGTCATGGTACACTTTGGCCGCCAATGCCCGCTGACTGGCGAAGCCACAGGCCCGGCGCCGTTCATGAAACCATTGCCCAAACTGTATGCCATCCATCTTTAAATTCGCGTGATGCGGGGACCCCTCGGTTCACCCATGGGGAGGAGCATCACGCACTCCTTTCGTCTCATATGTATACTCATAGCCGTCTGCCCGATGCAAACGGCGCATATATTTGGGGTGAACGTCGGTTTTACCCAGACGAAACGATGGACGATGGCGGATGGCAATTCGCCCCCAATAGGTGCCCTTCGGGGTAATCGCCTTGACCATATCGCCTGTCCTGTACCCCATGTATGATGACTTGCGCTCTTTATGGTGCTTTGGAAACCCGTCAGCGTCCGTCACACACATTTTTCGCCTACCATGCCCTGTCGCTTTGATCTTCAATGGTTTGATCCCCTTGGTTATCAAAACTACAGGGGTACTCGTTCCGACGTTTGCTGCATCAAGCCAGTGCGTCTTTGGGAGGTTGCGCGTCGTTCGGTTGTACCTGGTCAGACCGCCAGAACCGCATTCTACTGGCAATCCTGTCGCCTTGAGTCGTTCAAAGAGTTTCCATCGTGTACTGTTTACCGCCGTCGCATCCTTGAGCGGCTTTTTTGCCTGGGCCTGGATCTTTTTCAACACCTCTGGTTTCTTCTTGAGGAAAACCGCAATATCCTGCGTTCCTTTCGCTGTGTTGCACTTCTCACAAGCCAGACACAGGTTGCTCACGCGATTGGTTCCTCCTTTTGCTCGTGGATGGATGTGCTCTATTTGTAAGGGAACATCTTTTGCTTCGCAATAGGCACAAGCCCGTTGCCACTTTTCGAGCACGTATTCTCTGATCTCGTAGCCAGCCAGGGAGCCTTGCTGATACTCCACCCCTGACACTTCGGGATTCTCCATCAGTTGCATGTCAAATCGTACCAATTCCATACTGATCGCTGAGATAGGCGCATACCATGAGAGACGGTTGACCCACGTGAGCACATTCGCAAGGCGACTCTCAAGTGACGGTGGGAACCATCCCTGAGCGCGTGTTCGGTTCTGCCATCGAGCTTTGCGATACCGCGTTTTTCGTTGCCGCCTTGATCTGCGAACGGCACGGCGATCATCGAGAGATGCTTTTACCGTCTGTCCACGGTGATCAAGTTCAGCAGCGAAGACCACCTCTGCTGAAGCATCATTGACAAGAGCAATGCCTGTGGTTCGACTACCGGGATCCAGTTTGATGCGCAACGGTTGTACTTCTGGTTCAAGAACTTCGGTCTTCAAGATAATCGTAAACGGATACATACGAAAGACTGACGCTTTTCCCCCATGGAGAAGGATGCGTGCTCTTGCAGGATGGACGGGATCAAGTGGTTGGGAGTTCGTATCAACAACAAAAACCTTGCTCATAAAGAGCCTCTACTTTCGTAGGTAATGTGTTCCTCGTCAATGTTCGTGCGTGGTTTAACGCCAATGATACTGGATTCACCCTGTACTCCTGTTTAATCAGTGGCCGTAGAGGTCGGGGCTGGAAAGCACCCCGACGTACCTATTTCACTCCGAACGGAGTTTCTGTTTCAAAACTGAGACTGGTCAGGTCTGGGCTTACCGGAGCAAGCCCCCGCATTTATGCGTGGGGTTCCTGACATTGCCCTCATTTCTCTGATTCTATTTCCTCCTATAGGATTATACAGAACACTATGCGCATATTCAACGGAAATTCATCGCTACCGGCCCTATTTTCTGCGGCAGCTTTTTTTGTTTTCGGATATCTTCAAGCCAGGTTGTTATTGTGATGTATTTGATGCCTGATGAGAAGGAGCCGTCATGAAAATCTATCCACGTCGTTCCACCCTTTTACGTTTGGGTGGACTGTTTTGTGTTGTGAGTGTACTTTGTTTGAGTGTCTGGATGCTCTTTCAGACAACCCAGGCAAAGGCTAGTGTATCCCAGAAGGAGAAACCTGTGTGTGTTTCTGGTTTTGCCAGCGACCATGACCTGGCACATCAATTTGACTATGACACAAAGGCCCCTATGCAGATGAAAGAAGTGCGTGTTACCCGGCAGGGAAGCGTTAGCATCCACGATATTACGTATGTTTCCCAGGGTGAGGTCGTTTCAGCTTACCTGGTGATGCCTGCTGGTAAGGGACCCTTTGCAGGCGTGCTTTTTTTGCATTGGCTTGATAGTTCCGCGACGGCAAATCGTAGCGAGTTCCTTGAGGAAGCTGTGACGCTGGCGCAGAAAGGAACTGTCTCGCTCTTGCCTCAGGGAAAGTACCCATGGATAGAAGCACCAAAGGATAGTACGCATGATTGCGCAGCAACTATTCGGCAAACGATTGTATTTCGGCGTGGCCTTGATCTTTTGCGCTCCCAGCCGCTGGTGGACCAGCAACGCATTGCGCTCGTTGGCCACGATTATGGAGCTATGTATGCATCAATTATTGCTGGTATTGATCCCCATCTCAAAGCAGTCGTACTGATGGCCCTGACCTATCGCTTTAGTAACTGGAACGTACCATATTTTCTGGATACGCTCTCGCCACGAGAGCGCCTTGCCTATCTGGAGAAGACGGCTTCCCTTGATCCACTGAATTTCGTGGGGCATATAGCGCCAACCCCTCTTCTTTTTCAATGTGCCCGGCAGGATGCTTATATCTCTCTTGCAGATGTAAACAATCTGGTCGAAGTAACGAATCAGCCTTATACGCTTCATCTCTACACGGCTGATCATTCGCTCACCGATGGAACGAGCCAGAAGGATCGCCTCGCCTGGCTAAGTACACAGCTCGGCCTTCAGTAAAATGCGTTGAGCGCATCTGGAGGAAGTGTCAGCTACCCGATGCAATTGTCCTATGTGTGGGGTGGGAACTTTGTGATACGGCAGATTGTTGACTTTGTGTCTATCCAGTTTGGCCGAAGGCGACATCCGCAAACATGCATGTTTGCGGTGTCGCGAGATGCTCTATTCGATGTCGTAGTCGAGGGTGAACGTCGCCTCGTGCTCATCGTGGTGCCACCCACAGTGCCCGCGCAATCCTTGCAATTCGCCTGTGCCGGAACCCGGGACAACGTATCCGAAGGAATCTGTCACGTTGCCAGCCTCTACTGCCCCACCATGTTGAATGACGAAACTCCCTGAGCGGCTTCCGATGCGCCCGACGACTCTCTCTGTGGCAACGTACCCAGCTGAGCCGTTGGCTGCCAGGCACATGAGGAGGACGGCTGTACTCTCAGCTTTGATGTCACCCTGGAAACTTCTCTTCACGTCTGTTTTCAAGAGCTTAGAATCTTCCTTCGGTTCATCGTAAGGGTGTTGATCCCAGGAGATAATCTTGAAATCGGATTTCGTGTGGATACTCATAATGATTTTTTCTTCCCTTTTTCAATAGTGGCTCTTTGTCAGAACTGTTCAGTGTGAACATCTTTGAGTCTACGACCAATGTAGGAAAATTTCGGTCCTCAATTTTGAGGTTCCGCCCAAAACCCAGGATCAGTCAACCCATAGCTTATGGATACATGCGTGCATTGGTGAGGCGTATCCAGTCATCGTTGAGCCAGGCGACGCGCAATGCGGTGACGGAGGTAGCATTGCGGCGTAGCCAACTCATGCCACGCCGCTTCATCCGTCGATTGATGACCACGGCCACCGCCCGTTCAATGATGTTGCTGCCCACCGGATACTCTTGCCGTCTCCACTCCTCGTCATCGCCGATCCAGTCCCGTTGGTTCTTCAGATACATGATGGCTGCTTGCAGGGCTTTTACTTTGGGAGGTCCTCGGCCCTCTTCCAGCCAGCGTTGCAAGAGTTCTTGCAACGCTGGCTAGATCTGCCCTTTCCACAGCCAGATGCGCAGGCGCTCTGACTGGGCTGTAACCCACTTCGCGTCCTCCTCACGTTGCAAACCAACGGCCCATCCCGCTTTTCGGAGAACGGATCGGGGACGATATATTCTGCATCACAATCACTCGTTCCTTTCTTTTAGAAAAGACGACTTCTTGTCCATTTTACGAGGCCGCTTCATCCACTCTAGGAGGTACCCTCCTCAAACGGAGGTGCGCCTGGAAGGCAGGCGCCTGCGCTTTACGTGTGGTGATCCGCGTCACTCGTCCAACGAGCCAGAGAAACCCCAACAATGCGACCCAATTGAGCACTCCCAGGCCGAGCAAGAACGGAAAGGTGGAGAGCCGGAACGCGTTTGCCAGCAAGGAAAGGAAACCCGTGGCTAGAATATTGCCGAGCGTGATTGGAAGCAGCAGGAGCCAGGCAAATTGCATCAGCTGATCAGAACGTAATCGTGGAAGGGTCGCCCGAATCCAGATAAAGACAACGCTCAGAAGATAAACCTTCGTGACAAAGTAGCCCAGGCCAAGAAGATTTCCCAGGACCTGCCAGCCCCAAGCCATATCCGAAGCGGTAAGGTAGCCCACACCTGGTCCTGCCCACCCACCCAAAAAAAGGGAGGTTGCAATAGCTGAGACAACCGTCATATTCCCATATTCGCCCAGAAAAAACATGGCCCAGCGCAAGCCGCTGTATTCCGTCAGGTAGCCCGCAACCAGTTCTGACTCGGCTTCTGGTAAATCGAAAGGCGCACGGTTCGTTTCGGCCAGGCCGCAGATGTAGTAGATGAGTAGCATTAATGGCTGCACCCACAGGAACCAGGTCCAGGGGGTATTGCCCTTGAAGACAAAATCCCAGAAAGCGAGGCCTTTTCCTGGCCAATCGGCTACACTTTGAAAGGAGATGATCTCTTTCACAGAAATGGTCCCAAGTCCGCTTTGCCCCGGATATCCAGGAGTCCCCGCCAGCATACTGGTGAGCATGATCACTCCGATCAGCGAGAGCATGAGCGGAAGCTCATAGGAGATCATTTGCGCGGCAGAACGTAACCCACCAATGAGTGCATATTTATTATTCGAGCCCCAGCCGGCCATCACGACCCCAACAACATCGAGCGAACTCATTGCAACATAGTAGAGAATACCCACCTCGAGAGCGGTTCCGGGCAAACCCAGAAAAGGCGAGAAAGGCAGGACTGCAAAGGTCGCAATCATCGGAGCAACAAACACAGCGGGAGCGAGCAAAAAGACGAGTCTATCACTGGCAGCCGGATGCACATCCTCTTTGAGCAGCATTTTGCCAATATCTGCTAGGAGCTGTAGACTCCCCTTTGGACCAGTGTGAATGGGGCCGACTCGATCCTGCATCCAGGCCATTACTTTGCGCTCAGCGAAATTGAGTACGGCCGCACTGGTCACTGGGAACAGGATCGCAAAGACGAGTGCGACAAGAAACTGGGCAAATTGAAGTGAAAACACCCCACGAAGAAGCTGTGCCCCTCCTGCTTCAGCAAAAACAGATCCAAAAATCATGAACGGTTCCTCCAACCTGAAAGGGATTCGTGATGTTTCCGGCATGAAACCAGAACCACACCATCTACTATAGTCTGTCTGTGCTTTTTGCGCCCCCTCCACTGGGAGGGTTTTTGGGACAAGAAGCATCGAGGGATCACTATGGCTAGAGCAAGTGGATGTCTCGTGCGCGTGCGATCATCTGGATGCGGTTGTGAACCGCAAGTTTGGTTGAGATTTGCTTCAGGTGCCATTTTACGGTACTTACCGCAACCACCAGTTCGTGCGCGATGTGTTGATTGGAAAGTCCAAGGGCTACCAGATGGAGCACCTCGCGTTCACGTGTGGTTAAAAACACTGGCGAGGTGGTGCTTTTCGGATGAGGAGCAGAGGGTTGTGGGGAGAAACGATCTGGCCGTTCTCGCTCGATGAGCGTCAGGAGCGTGTTGACAAACGGGCTTACCTGTGGGAAAACCGAGGGATCGTTGGCATGCTGAGCACGTATAGTACAGAGGAGTGTCCGTATCGGCTCTCCCTGATCGATGAACACACGCAGCCAGCCCTCGGGGGCAGCGAGCACGACTGCACGGAGAAGTGCCTGCTGAGCGTGGATGTCCTCACCCTGGCTCTGGAAGACGCTAGCTTGGCACACGAGAATATCAATGACACTGCGCATCCGTCCCTCTGCTTCTGCGTGGGTAAGCAGTCGCGCGAGCAGCAGAGTTGCATCATCAGGTCGACCAGTGCGTGCCAAAACCTGTGCCAGGATGAGATAGGGGAATTCGTAAAGAAGGTTTAATTCATCATCCACTTGTAAGTGCGATTCCTGCGCCCAACGGGCCGCTTGCTCCATTTTCTCTTCTGCCAGGAAAATCACGGCACGGATCGCCCCGAGATAGGGAAGGAAGCGCGGGAGGTGCTGGTGGAAAATCTGCTTTTCAAGGACGTGAAGGTCATTGAACGCTTCGGTAGTCTTTCCGTGCGCCACGTATATCCTGGTAAGAAATAGTGACCCACGTACCAGAGTCGTCATGGGTTCCCAATGCTGCGCTCCGTGTAACCCACGACGCAGTGAATGCTCGGCGAGATCCAGCTCGTTCCAGTCATAGTGCAGTTCTCCCAACCCCAGATACGCACTACTCAACGCTGCAGGCTGCTGTCCTTCCTCCGTTGCAAGGCGCAAAAGCTGTCGGTAATGTTCTGCTGCCTGGTGCAAGTGTCCCTGTTCCATCAGCAGGTAGGCCTGGGTGCTGGCGCTGGCCAGCGAGAGATGGAAGTGATGAGCGGTATCCCCCATCACTTCAGCGGCTCGAAAGGCTTCGGCGGCCCTGGCCAGGTCGCCAGTGCGCAGATAGGCCATACCGAGGCTCACCGACAGGACGCTTTCCAGATACGCATCGGTTTTTCTGAAGTGGGAACGGGCCTGGTGCGAGAGTTCTATAGCCTGAGCGACATCTCCGCGAAAACCAGCCAGACTCGCGCGGGTGACGGCCAGCGCATCCAGCAGATGCTGAGTCTGAGCAGAAAATTGGCGAGCACGATGCGTGGTGGAGATGGCTGTCTCTTGCTGCTTTACAGCCTCAATAGCCCTTTCGGCATCTCGAAGGTGCCGTTCAGCCTCGTCAAATTGTTCTGTACTCACAAGCGCGCCTGTATAATACAAACTCAGATAGGGTCGTGATTGAATATATTCCTCTGGAAGAGCCTGGAGCCAGCGCAAAAGCGTGGCAGTCTTGCCACTTTTCATTAATTGTTCGCAGAAATGTTCCAGAAGTTGAGCCGCTTCTGGGAAATGGTGCGCGGCAAGGAGGTGATGCAAGGCATCATCAAAAAAGCCGTACTGCTCAGACCAGTGAGCCGCTTTGAGATGCCATGCGGCAACCTGTTTATCACTCCCTCCTTGAGAGAGCAGTGTTATAAATGTTTCTAAGAAATGACGTCAAACGTTGACAAATGGATATTTTTCTGCTACGGTTCTTGCATGAAATTAAGTCAGTATGCAAGACAACAAGGAATTAGCTATCGGGCGGCGTTACGTTGGTTTCGAGCTGGAACGATCCAAGGCTATCAGGCTCCCTCCGGAACGATCATTGTCACTGAGCAAGATCCAGCGCCAGCGGTTCAAAAAACGGCTATTTATACACGCGTCTCTTCCTCCGAGCACCGCGAGCACCTCGAGCGGCAAGCTGAACGCTTGAGTCAGTATTGTACTGTTCGTGGCTATCAGGTGGCTGTGGTCGTCAAAGAGATCGCTTCCGGCGTCAATGATAGCCGCCCGAAATTGCTGAGTCTCTTGAAAGATACCACTATCACACGGGTTGTCGTTGAACATCGTGATCGACTCACCCGCTTTGGCTTCCATTACATTGAGGCCCTTTTCTCTGTTCAGGGGCGTGTCATTGAAGTGGTGAATCCCACACACAACGATACCGAAGAATTGCTGGCTGATCTTACGAGCATCATGTATTCGTTCTGTGCTAGATTGTACGGACAACGGCGTGCCAGGCACAAAACAGAGCGACTCGTGCAAGAGCTACAGACAAAGGAAGACGCTGATGCAGGTCGTGGAACGACATCTTATTCGCAAAGCTGATTCGCGTTTTGCCGCGATTGATCGGGCGGCGTTCGCGTCCAAAAACCTGTACAATCAGGCCAATTATCAGATCAGGCAAGCCTTTATCCACGAGGGGATCTATGTACCGTATGCCGCCATCTTTCACCGTTTGAAGCAGCATGACGCCTATTGTGCGCTCCCTCGCAAGGTGAGTAATTCCATCTTGATTCAGCTTCACAAAAATTGGCTCAGTTTTTTTGAAGCGATGCAAGCCTATCGGGAGGATCCAACCCCGTTCACGGGACGACCAAAATTGCCAGGCTACAAAGACAAGGAAAAAGGCCGTTTTTTGCTCATGTATGACAAGCAGGCGTTGGGCAAACGTGCTTTCAAGAAAACGGGGAAGCTGGTGCCATCGGGATTACCCATCGCAATTGCGACCAAAATCACCGATTGGGAGAAGATTGCTCAGGTGAGGATTGTTCCCCGGTTAGATGGGTATATGGCCGAGGTTGTGTATGAGCAACAAGAGCAACACGCAGATGTTGACCACAGCTTGGTGGCGGCTCTTGACCTAGGGGTCAATGTCCTGGCGGCGCTCACCAGCAACAAATCCGGCTTTGTACCTCGTTTGATAAGTGGGAAGCCACTCAAAAGTGTCAACCAGTATTACAACAAACAACGCGCCCAACATCAGGGCCGCCTCAGCCATGAGAACCGCTTTAGCTCGCGCCAGCTGGATCGAGTGACGACGAAGCGCAATCGCCGTGTTGACAGTTATCTGCACACGGCCAGCCGTCGCATCATTGATCTATTGGTAAGCGAGAGGATCGGTACACTGGTCATTGGCAAAAATCCACTCTGGAAGCAGGAAGCGAATATGGGCCGTAAAAACAATCAGCAGTTTGTGCACATTCCCCACGCTCGTTTTATTGACCAGTTGACGTACAAAGCCAGGCTGGTTGGCATCCAGATCATCATTCAGGAAGAGAGCTATACCAGCAAAGCGAGCTTCCTTGACGGCGACCCCATCCCAACGTATCACGCAAACACTTCTGAGAAGCCTGTGTTCTCAGGCAAGCGCATTGCTCGCAGTTGGTATCGTGCAAAGGATGGAACCATCCTTCACGCTGATATCAACGGTAGTTGGAACATTTTGCGTAAAAGTAGCTCCGACCCTTTGCAAATGGGGCGAGGAGTAGCGGGAGTCGCAGTTCTCCCAAGACGGCTGGCCGTCTGAACGGATGACCGATAGGCATATTTGTCATCACTTTAAGATACTGTGGAAGCATCATCGTGTGTGTGTGTGCGTTCCTCTGGCGCTCTCCCATCGCTTTTTGATGGTGAAAGGCGCTCCAGACGGCTCTTTCGCTTGGAAACCACGGAATGTTGGGGTGGTGGCTTGGGCGGATGTGCTTCACTTGAAGGCAAGTCGCGCAAGGCCGAACAACGCTCAGTGATGGTTTGCGCGACGCTCTCCAGGCGTTGTTCGGTCAGTTCCTCTGATTTGCCGAGATAGGCCTTGACCAGTGAGCCACAAGCTTTACGATATGCATACCAATACCACTTCCCGTGCCGGTTTTCGCGGCGAGCAGTAAAGTGTCCCTGAAACCCAGTAAAGCGAAAAATGCTGGTTTCTTCTCGCTCAAGCTACTCCCACCATTCCGGATCTTCAAGAAAAAGAACCAACTCGTGTGATGACTCTTGGTACGTCAGATGCCGACGAAAAACATGTGGTGTCGTAGTTGCGATAAAAGTCTCACCAAGAATGGGAATGTATCACACGTACCAGATACACCCCGGAAAGTTAGCCATAAACATATGGATGGGTAACTTTCCAGGAGATACCTGTCTTCCCCAGCAAAAGCAAAAGGTGTTTGCACAGAGACCTCCAAGAGCGCAGGGTGAGAGCAGTATTCGGGAAACTGCTTGTCTGATTCTGCTTTTATCTATGGAGGAGTAGACACGACATATGGAGGAGTAGAGAAGGTTGTGTGAAAAGAATGAAAGGAATGCATGGCCAATGTTTGGCGCGTTCTGCGATAGAAGTTTTCGCGGGCAACGGAGAAGTGATCATTACGGACCTGATCTTTCCCTCTCCCTCTCCCGACAGCCAGGAAGTTCTCCTCTATACGGTTGATCATGTCGTAGAGATCCAGCAACTCGAAGTATTTGCATTCTCTTCAATTCGTGAATAAGGACTAGATTAGACACCGATGGGATGCGAAAGCATCCCATCGCAAAGGATGAGTTGGTGGGTTCCCATCTTTCAAAAAGCGTGAGGAGAGGACAGAAGCACTCTCTCCTCCTTGCCCTAGAACTATGTTACCGCAACGACCCTGCAGTATTGCCGATCTTCATAGATGATTCGTCTATCCTCCCTGAGGATAGCGACACCAGATGGGCATGCTCCGGCCATATACGCTTATTGAATGCTCAAGCCGTGGTTTCATGCGGCGTAAATTCAGCGGCATGAAGCTTCACAAAATCGTATACCCGTGTTGGTCTCTCACCAGTGAGCTTGAAGAAGTCATCTGTCATGCGATCGTAACGGCCCTGAGCGTGGAGGTCGGCCACTACCCCCAGATGGTTGACAACATGTGGAGGCATGCCAGCCCCCCGAAGCATATCAATCCATTGAGGGAGCGGTACATCACGCGGGCGGATCGTCCGGCCGAGTGCCTCGGAAAAGATGCGTGCGTACTGGTCAAGATTGGCCGACTCATATCCAGTCAGATTGTACGCCTGGCCGATGTGTGGGATCGGGTCATCAAGGATGACGGATATGGCACGCGCCACATCAAGAGTCGAGATAGGCGAGGTTTTGCCGCTGCCAATCGGCAAAGCTAATTCGTCAGTTTCCCGTACTCTGGTCGCGGCGAAAAGCAGGAAGAAATTTTCGAGGAAGACTGTTGGCCGGACCGTGACGACCGGCAGTCCCGACCATGAGAGTGCTTGTTCCGCCAGCCAGTGCAGCTTTTGTTGTGAGCTATCTGTGGTTTCGGTGATGCTCATTTGCGAGACCGTCATCTGTGATATATTCACGAAAGCCTCAACCCCGTGCTGGCGCGCCACTGCGGCGGTATTAACCGTGGCTTCCAGATATGCCGCAGAGACGGACATGCCGAAGTAGATGCGTGTGCACCCTTCGATCGCGCGGTGCATCGAGGCGAGATCTGTCAGGTCGCCCTGCACAACCTCCGCACCAAGCTGGCGTAACGCTTCGGCGCGCTCATCTTCCTGCCGGACCAGGGCGCGTACCTTCTGCCCCTTAGCGAGCAGCAATGCGGTGAGGTTGCGACCGATAGCACCGAAATTGCCAGCCGCCCCGGTCACAAGGATCGGGTTGTCATGTGTCGATTTCATCGTCAAACTCCTTACTTGATAGTTCACTGATTTTTCCCCGACCATGCTGGATCGGGCGTGGCTGATGGCTAGCTGACTAGAGTATCTCGATGGCCCTTGCCTCCTCGACCGTCGTGCGCCAGTCCTCAGCCTGCGCGTGCGTGCCGCGCTCATGGATGGGTGCGGTAGGTGTCCGATTGATGAGCAGGCTGAGCAGTTCGGGGCGGCTATAGTGACCGCGTGCGTCCATGAGTCTTTTGCGAGAGTCGATCTGAGCGAAGTTAAGATCTGCTATCACTTCACCTTCTCCGACTTTAAGAGGCCCACCAATGATCCGGCCTTCCGGGTTGACAATGGTTGTGAAGCAGCCGCCGGAAATCGGTCCGATAGAGGACCCCGTATCCTTCATGATCTGAGCCTGTTGATCGGCATCGAGCCACGCCGTTGCATTGACGACAAAGCAAGCGGATTCGAGGGCATGCTGGCGGATGTTCACTTCCGTCTGCTCTGCGAACCCCGGGCCGAAGATTGATCCGGGATACATTGCCGAGTGGATCTGCTCACCATCGGCAATGAGCGCGTAACGCGCGAGCGGCTGGTAGTGCTCCCAGCAGGCGAGCTGCCCAATACGCCCAATGGTGCTCTCGACGGCGCGCAGGCCCGAGCCATCACCCTGGCCCCAGACCATCCGTTCATGGTAGGTGGGTAAGATTTTGCGGCGGCGCTGGATCAGCGTCCCGTCAGCATCGAAGAGCAACTGCGTATTATAGATCGAGCCGCCATCGCGCTCATTGACGCCGATCGAAACGACCATGCTCGCCTCCTTTGCGGCCTCGCTGATCGCCTGCGTCTCGGCAGACGGGACCGTGACCGACTCTTCAAGGAGACGCTGATGCTCCTTCCCCACCATCATGTCGTACGGGGATTGTACGAAGGCGAAGTAGGGATAGTAGGGAACGACAGTTTCGGGAAAGGTTGCGAATTGAACTCCCTGCTTGCCCAGCTCATGAATCTTCTTCACGACCTTTTCAACGGTCCCCTGTCGGCTATACAGCACGGGGCTGATCTGCAC
Organism: Dictyobacter alpinus; assembly: GCF_003967575.1. Lineage (NCBI taxonomy): Bacteria > Bacillati > Chloroflexota > Ktedonobacteria > Ktedonobacterales > Dictyobacteraceae > Dictyobacter > Dictyobacter alpinus. The sequence continues at coordinate 332,792 of NZ_BIFT01000002.1, read as the reverse complement.
GGCAGCGGCTTTTACGATAGTGCTCATTGTTTGTTCCTTTCAAAGTTGACATGACAACATTCATTGAGCTGTATGTCGTCCACACAACATTATGAGATGTTTCTATAAAGTAGATGTTACAGAATTCGCTACAGTGTTATGGGTTATCCTAAATTTTTAAAGAGTTCCCAAAGAGGCTCATTGTCTCACCAAGCGTACTGTTTTGTGATGGAAGCGGCGTCGTACGTGCGCCTCTGCCGCCGAACCTTCATGCACATACACCGGCTCTACTTTGTCCTGTAAAGGTTTCACGACTGTCTGTACATGTTTTTTGCGGTCGGTCAGGTATGGCCCGATAACATCTTCTCCTGCCGGGCAGACCGCCATACAATATGCAGCCTTATAGTTTGGTTTGAAGGCTAGGCTTTGCCACAGAGAGAGTGTTTCTGCCGGGGTTACCTGTTCCTGATACGCATCTGCGGATGGGCTATCGGCCACTGTGTCTACCCATTCCTTGAAACCGCCAAGAAATTCGCGATAATTATGCGTAGAACAGGCTTGAAAATCAAACTTCCCTTCCGGGCTGATCGCTCCGACCGGGCACGCGGCAACGCACAATTTGCATTCCAGGCAAGGATTGTAGGCGATGGGATGGTCTTCCGCGCTCACCTCTGCTCCTATGACGATTGTATCCAGCAGGATAAAGTTGCCAAAACGAGGATGAATGACATTACGATGGATGCCCATATGCCCTAGTCCAGCGGCAACCGCTATGGGTTTATGTGAGATGACATAGGGTTTCCGCCCTTCCGCCAGTCTGGTCACTTCCATCGGGAAGCCTACGACTTCATTCATCGCACGTATGCCTTGTTGTTCGAGTTGCGCAGCAATCCTATGGCTGATGGCCGTGAGGTGCTCGTTGACATGATGAAATTCAGCGTTGGCGATAGAGCGCGCTGGTGAACGCACTGGTTCGCGGTTCATACGGCAGACAATACTGATCAAGGTCTGCCCAAAAGGAGCATTCGCCAGTATCTCTGCTCGCTGATCAGCTACTTCTGCTCGGTGCAAAGCAACGAAGCCCACATCGTCTGCTCCAGCTTGTAGACACAGTTCCCGTAGCCAGGTTGCGTCAAGTGACTGCTCGAGATGAGATTGAGAATGATTTTCCGCCTGTCGTTGATACATCTGTATGACGGTTGGATGTGTACGCATCTTCGAAGGCAATTCCTCTGGTTGAGGAAGGCTCTGTATATCCATAGTGTAACCCTTTCTCGCATGGGATATCCCACGGCAAGTACTGTTTCACGTGCGCAGCGTCTTAATCGAGCGCAGTTATCGTTGACTCAAAACTCTCTATCAAGCCATCTTCAGCATCATGCTGAACAGGCGCTACTTTTTGTCCTCGTCCGAGTAGGAGCGCGGACAATATGCCCGTACAGAGCAGAGCAACGCCCGAGACAAGGAATGCTTCGTGTATAGCGTTTGTAAATGCCTGATTCAATAGCGCATGGACCGCTCGCATTGGAATGGGGAATGTCGCAGGAAAATGCAGTTTGTTCGCCTGGGAGCCTGCATTGGCCACAGCAGTAGCGATATTCTGGCTAACCGGCTCGGGCACTCCTCTCGTTGTCAGGCTGCTGGTAATATTTGCAGTGAACTGGTTATTCACCAACGTGCCAAGCAAGGCTATACCCAGGACACTGCCAATCTGCCGACTTGTGGTGACTATCGATGATGCCAGACCTGCGCGCGCAGGCGGTGTTACGGCAAGTACTGCAGTCGTGAGCGGACTCAGCATCAAGCCAAAGCCTCCTCCCAGCATGGCCAATTTCCACCAAATGTCAACATATGCAGTTGTCGGACTAATGCTGGTGAGCAGGAGGAGCGCGATCCCTGCCGAGAAAGCACCAATGGTGACAGGAAGCCGTGGCCCGAAACGAGCGGTAAGTTGACCTGCCAGCGGAGCGGCGAGGAAGATACCAATGGTGTTGGGTAACGTGCGTAAGCCCGAACCAAGGGCGTTATAGCCCTGTATGCCCTGAAAGTATTGGGTCAGAAAAAAGACTGTACCCAACAGGGCGAAACCAACGACTGCAGCTGCACCGTTTGCGGTCGAGAACGTTCTATTGTGAAACAGTGACAGTGGCAGTAATGGCTCACTTGCTTTTGCCTCCACGGCCAGGAAGGCGACAATGAATACGGCTGCGAGTATGAAGAGCGTGAGGATGAGCGTTGACGTCCATCCCTGAGTTTTGCCTTCAATAAAAGCATAGGTTAAAGCCGTCAAGCCGGCGATAATCAGGATTTGGCCCGCGATGTCTGCACGTTGAGCCAGAGGATTCCTCGACTCCGCCAGCACGCGCCACCCCAATACGAAGGCGATAATGCCAATGGGCAGGTTGACAAAAAAGATCGCCGGCCAGCTTGAGAGTTGAATGAGTGATCCCCCGATCAATGGACCAGCGGCCAGCGCGATACCGGATACACCTGACCAGATACCAATCGCTTGAGCACGTTCGCGCTCATCGGGAAACGTGAATGCAAGCACTGAAAGACTGCCAGGAGCGAGGGCTGCGCCACCGATACCCTGTAATATTCTTCCCGCGATCAGCAACCCGAGCGTTGGTGCAAAGCCGCACAGAGCTGAACCAATCGTAAAGATGGCAAGTCCAACGAGAAAGAGACGCTTGCGTCCAAAGCGATCCCCTAGCGTACCGGCAGTGAGTAAAAGAACGGCGAAAGGCAATGTATAGGCATCGACGATCCACTGCAGGTCCGAGATGCCGACATGCAGATCAGCCTGCATGGTTGGCAGTGCGACGGTCACAATTGATACATCGAGTAAGACCATAAAGAAACCAAGGCACGTAATCACGAGCGTCAAAACTTTTTTTGCCCGGTCTATCGCAAACATAACGCAACCTCCAGTTATTTATATTAGTTAGTACTAACTAATATAGAAAGCCATGAGAGAACATAGTGGATGATCATCCTTTCCTCACCCTAAGGTTGAGGCGTAGACATACTGATTTTATTTTTTTGTCCTTCTTTCACCCGACCTCTCCCAACCTTATATTTGTTAGCGGTAACTAACTTAGCATCAATAGCTTACTTCGAAGGCCGGGAGTTGTCAAGTGAGTACATGCCTCTCAAAAAGGGAAACCGCTCATTCAAATGAATGACGATTTTTCCTGATGAATTCCTCGAGGCCCATAGGTTCGTGCCCAGTGATTTGCTCGACCATTTCATTGGTGCCCGAGAAACCACCTGTAGCATAAAATTGTGCGATGGCATAGAAATGCTGTGCCATGAAAGGTGAGCGCATCTTTGACCACTGCTCGCGAAACGCTTCAGCTGAAATTCTTTCGTAGGTGATGTTGCGTCCTAAGAGCTCCGCAATCTCTGCAATTGCCGCAGGAAAGGTGTACTCTTTGGGACCAAACAGAGGATAGGTTTTCCCTGCATGTCCTGCTGGCTGCTCAAGAATGCTCACAATAACACGCGCTATATCCTCTGCCGCGATGGGGGCATGCGTGCCCTCGCCAAACGGCATTTGTACCAGACCTTTTCTGATGCCTTGTGCATAGTAGAGAAACCATTCAGCAAAAAGTGTGGGTTGCAGATGGGTGACGGCAAGACCAGACCAATCAAACACACGTTCCGCTGTCCAATGATCGAACGCGGCATGGCTCTTTGCGTCACGTCTGGCGAAGATTTGCGACATATTTACGATCGTCGTAACACCTGCTTCTTTCGCGGCTTGCGCGAAGTAGGCGGTAGCGTCGATGATACCTGGAGCAATAGTATACACAAAGTAGGCTCCTGACACGCCCTCGAGTGCGGGCCGAAGCGTCGTGAAATCGAGTAGATCCCCGACTACGATCTCCACGCCGCGTTTTTCTAATGCCGCACTCTGCTCATTGGCATGATGCACCAATGCCCGCACCTGATGGCCTCGCTCGAGCAGCATTGTGATGACATTTTTGCCAGTATCGCCTGTTGCTCCTGTAATGAAAAATGGTTTTGAACGCATCATAATCCCTTCTGGTTTGATTTCTGTTTTTGTTACATGCTGTACTACTGGAGTGGATCGGGTGCCACGACGACTTCAATCAGTCCCGTTGTCACGTCATAGACAAGCCCGGATACCGCCCACTCACCTGGTAGCGGGTTTGTCTTGAAGGCAGCGACATCAATGGCAACCGCCGTTCGAGGATCAGTGACCGCTTTCGCTCCTAGTTCTGCTTTGTCAATGTCAAAGTAGTCGGCCAACAGATCGGGTTTTCCGGCGAGGCGGGTGATCCCGCAGTCGGTGTGATGAATAATAATAAGGTTTCCTTTGCCAGGAGTCGCGCCTTGTACCTGGGCGACGTTTTGGAGCAGCGTGATCGCCTGTCGTGTCTCTGGCGTGAACCGACCGCCAATGTTGCGGATCACAAGCGCATCCCCAAACTCGAGGCCCAAAATGTGAGCCGGGTCGGCACGCGGATCGACACAGCTGACGATAATCGGCTTGAATGCAGGAAAAAGGGACATGCTCGCGGTAAACTGATGCGCGGCAAAATCGTGGTTGCGTTGCTTGAGGGTATCAAGCGTAATCATGAAGTTCCTCCTGATAATAGTGATAGTGGCTTGTAGACTCGAGTACATCCGTGTCCCTGTGACTGCTTCAACAACCACAGGGACACGGATGTACAAGGTAACATGAGGCATTCATCCTCTACTCACATGGAACCATTGTGCCAGGAGTAAGCGAAGAATGACTCATTTCATCGCTAACTACTTGCGGATCCCGTCAGATGCCGCCACAATGAGGTCGAACACATCCTTTGGATGGGAAACCGGGGAGGCGTGGCTGGAGGCAGCCTCATGAGTTGTAGCGCCCATACGTTTTGCCATAAAACGCTCGGCATCTGGATTAATTACCCGATCATGTTGGGAGACCAGATACCAGGACGGCACAGTTTTCCAGGTAGGTGTTCCTGATGGGGTCCCGAAACAGACAGGCGCAAGAGGCTTCTCAGCCGCTACAAGCGCGCGGGCCTCTCTATTTTCCACGTCCTGAACAAAATCCTGTGGAAATGCCTGTGGATCGATCCAAATGAATCCACTGCGATACGACGAGGTGAGATCTTTGCCAACAGGTGTTGCTGGAAATTTGTCATTGATACTTTGTACCGTTTCCCCTGCATCCGGTGCATACGCCGAGGCATAGACCAGACCGACAACATTGGAAGCCGCTACATTGCTAATTACAAATCCACCATAGGAATGGCCAACCAGGATGGTGGGTCCGGAGAGTGAGGCAAGTGCCTGGCTTGTTGTCGCGATATCATCTTGCAACGACGTATTTGGATTTTGGACCGCGAGCACATGATATCCCTGACCTTGCAGCAAGGGGATGACCTTGCTCCAACTGGAGGCATCCACAAATGCTCCATGGACAAGCAAAACATTGATCCCTGCTCCAGAGAGATGGTTGTGTCCCTCCTGCGAACTTGCCGCATAAGCAGAGAGCGAACTTTGGCCCAGGATGGCTGTGGTAGCCGCCGCCGCTGCGACACTTTTCACAAATGTACGGCGTGTGCTTATCGTATTCTGTTCAAACATCATTTTTCTCCATGTAACTGTTATGCATATAAGATAATAATGGTAAAAGCGCTGCTTGTTTCTGCTCAGGCATTGACTGTGGCTTGTGCCGCTGTCAGGATCAGTTCAGTGACCACATCGGGATGTGAGATCATTGAGACATGGCTTGAAGCGACCTCTCGTGTGGTTGCCCCGGCACGCTGGGCCATGAACCGTTGGGTTACAGGTGGAACAACCTGATCTTGTTCGGTGACCAGGTACCACGAAGGCAACACTTTCCATGCTGGTTCCCCGAACGGTTCCCCGTCCATAAACTCGCTTGCGGCAATCGGTTTTTGCACAGTGGCTAGCACACGCGCCTGAGTAGGGTTCACATCAGGAGCGAAATACTCGACGAACCCCGCTCGGTCGAGCCAGAGAAAGCCCTCTGTATCAGGACGGATAGCAGCCCCGACGGCTGGTTGTGGTTCTGCCGTAACCAATGCCTTCATTGTTTCCCCTTGATCGGGAGCGAACGCCGAGAGGTAGACCAGACCGACAACATTGGGGGCATCTTTTCCTAGCGCGGTGATAATTGCGCCACCAAAGGAATGGGCAACCAGAACCGTGGGGCCAGTCTGGGCGCTCAACGTCTGCCGAACCCTTGCAACATCACTGCTGAGTGATGCTAAATCAAGCTGGACGGCAGTGACGGTTGAACCTGCTTTCTGGAGACGCTCAATCACTCCGCTCCAACTGGAGCCGTCTGCCCAGACTCCATGTACCAGCACAATATTCTCTACCTGTGGTATATGTCTGTGCTTGAATATACCCATTATGCTTTTTCCTTTCACGTATACAATGAGTTTTGCCTCTGCAAAAAGGAAGCATACTCACTATGGGGTGCCTCAGCTTTATCCCTTTTGTCGCATCTCTGCCAGCCGGATACGTGAAACATATCATTGTACATATGATGTCTGGTCATTCGGCTGGGTATCTGCTATCATAGAGGAAAAAGTCAGAAGAAGGGTCCGGCGTCACTTGATCGTCACCAAGATCCTCCTTCATTCTCGTGGACGCGCATGAAACGTATCCAACAAAAAGAAGTATACAGGGAGAGAACGGGGCAAAGCAGTACCCGCAAGGTTACAGCGCGTGTCCCTTTACGCCTCACTCTGCACACTCCAGCTGGATGCTGAAAGGAACCTGTGTATGAGCCGATCCTTCTACAAGGAGCGTGATTATGCCTTTGGTCAGGCGATGTTGACCCTACGTATGCAGATAGGGGTAACGCAAACAAGCCTGGCAGAACGGTTAAGCATCACACGCAAAGCCATCAACAGATGGGAGGCAGGTGACGCGTATCCCAAGGTTTCTCACCTGAAAGCACTGCTCACGTTTGCGATTGAGCAACAAGCGTTCCCTGCTGGGCACGAAGAAGAGGAGATCCGAGCGTTCTGGCGAGCGGCCCACCAGAAAGTACTGCTGGATGAGCGGTGGCTTCAGGAGGTGTTGTATCAACAGTCCTCTCCACTTTCTTCCCAACACATTGAAGAGACGAGCATGACACGGCAGATTGTGGCCCAGGTTCCGCCGCCCCGGCGGGTGGATTGGAGTGATGCGCTCGTTGTTCCACGTTTCTATGGGCGCACGGAGGAGGTTGCTATGGTGACCCGGTGGATGATCGAGGAGCGCTGTCGCATGGTCAGCATACTGGGGTTGGGTGGGATCGGCAAGTCGGCCCTGGCGGTAAAAGTGATGCATCAGGTGGCGGAGCACTTCGAGGTCGTGATCTGGCGTTCTCTACGCAATGCTCCTGAATTTTCTGTGCTGCTGGATGAGTGCCTGCAGGTAATCGCGCCCCAGGCGCTTCGTGATGTTCTAGCCAGCCCCGAACGGCGCCTGGATATTCTGCTGAAGTATCTGCGAAGTATGCGTGTCCTGCTGGTTTTCGACAACATGGAAACGTTGTTAGAGGAAGGGCAAAACATGGGTCATATGCGTCCCGGCTATGAGGGCTACTCCCATCTGCTACGGCAGATGGCAGAGATGGAACATCAAAGTTGCCTGCTGATTACTTCCCGTGAGAAGTCGATAGATGTGGTGCCACTGGAAGGTGATGGGGCACCTGTACGCACGTTACGCCTGTCTTCGTTGGATATTGATGCATGTAAACAATTGTTAGTAGAAAAAGAGGTTACAGGTGACCCATCTGAACAGATACGGCTGATTGAGGCGTATACGGGCAATCCTCTGGCATTGAAAATCGTCGCACAGACCATCGTGGAACTCTTTGGGGGCACTATCGCTCCCTTCCTTGTGCAAGGTGAGAATGTCTTTGGCGGGGTGCGTGAGTTGTTGAAGGCGCAATTTACCCGTATCTCTACTGCCGAACAGCGTGTTCTCCTCTGGCTGGCAACCCTGCGTGAGTCAGTTACGCTAGAGCAACTGCTGGTCGTGCAGGGAACGCCTCTGCCACGTAGCACAGTACTGGAAGCAGTGGAGGCACTCTACCGCCGCTCGCTCGTCGAGCAAGGGAAAGATCCGGGAAGCTTTACTCTGCAATCTGTAGTGTTAGAGTTTGCGACCGCACAGCTGATCACTGAAACAGGCCACTCAATCCAGCAAGGGCAACTTTCTTCCCTGATCGAGCAAGGTCTGACATTGGCCAGATCTTCCGCTTATGTACGACAAACCCAGGTACGGCTCATTGTGATGCCACTGCTTCTCCAATTACAGAGCGCGTACCCGGAGCGAACGGATCTCGAGGAGCATCTGCTTACTCTCCTGAAACGCTTTAGGGCGCGGGCTAACTACGCGCAGGGCTACGGTCCAGCCAACGTGATTACGCTGTTACGTGAGCAGCGCGGCCATCTGCGTGGCCTGAATCTATCGCAGCTCTCCATTCGAGGTGCTTATCTCCAGGGGGTTGAGATGCAGGATACGACTCTGTCTGGGGCCATTCTGCAGGATTGCGTCTGGACGTCGACCTTTGGCTCCATCTGGGCTGTTGAGATCAGTCACGATGGACGATATTGGGCAGCGGGTAGTAGACAAGGGAAAATAGTGGTATGGGATCAGCAGACACTGTACCGAATCTGGCAAGCCCACTCCGATGTGACCCGGGTGCTCTCTTTTAGTCCGGATGGCCGCCGTCTGGCCAGTGGGAGCTATGATGGGATGGTCAAAGTATGGGACGTGGAGCATGGTGTGCTGCTCTGGTCTGGTTCCCATACAAGTAATATCTCTGGCCTCGCCTATTCCCCTGATGGTACCCTGCTGGCCAGTGGGGGGACGGATGCAACCGTCCGGCTCTGGGATGCAAAGACGGGCAAGCTGCTTGAGACGCTCCCGCATCCTCAAGCGATCTTCACTCTTGCCTGGAGTCCCAATGGGCAGCTCCTCGCCAGTAGTGGACTTGATGGACAGATCAGAATCTGGAAGCGACAGCAGAACAGGCCCACCACCTGTGTCACAATCCTTGCGGGGCACGCCAACTGGGGGATGGGACTGGCCTTTTCACCTGATGGCAGCTTGCTCGCCAGCGCGAACTGGGACAAAACCATCAAAATATGGGATGTCGCCAATGAACATATCCTCCACACGCTGGTCGGACATACCGATCGGGTGCAAACGGTGGTTTGGAGTCCAGACGGGCAGACCCTGGCGAGTGCAGCATTCGATCACACCATCTGGCTCTGGGATGTGAAGAGAAACAGCTATCGAACAGCATTCCATGGGCATACAGACGTGATATTCTCTCTCGCTTTTCTGCCTGACAGCCGGAAGCTGATCAGTGGTAGTGTCGATGGTACTATCCGGGTGTGGGGAACAGAAAATGGGCAGTGTGAGCAGATCATACAAGGCTATGCGGTCTTACTCTATGATATCGCCTGGAATCCTGGTGGCACCCAGCTTGCAAGCAGCGGTAGCGACGGCCTGGTGAGCATTTGGGACGAAAAGGGACACACGCCTCCCATGCTCCTCCAGAGCCATAATTATCTGGCCTTTGGAGTCGGATGGAGTCCTGATGGGAGGTGGTTGGCGAGTAGTGGATGGGACAATACTATCCAGATATGGGACGCAGCCACAAGAACCCGTGTGCGAAGCATGAGAGATCCTGAGTACCCCTACACGTGCTTCTATGGCGTAGAATGGAGTCCCAACGGACAACATCTGGCCTGTGGAAACAACAGGCAGGAGGTGCAAGTGTGGGAAGTGTCCACGGGCATCCGTCGATGGGTTGTTCGTGAGCCGCCAGCTTCTGCGCGCCGGGTGTCCTGGAGTCCAGACGGGATGTTGTTGGCCAGTGGCGGTGATGATGGTATCGTCTCTATGTGGAATGCCTCAGATGGTCTCTTACTCAAACAACTCTCAGGACATCAAGGCAAAGTGAATGATGTCGCCTGGAGTCGTGATGGGAAGTGGCTTGCCTCAGGTGGTGGTAACCAGGGGCAGGAAGAGTTATTCGTGTGGGATATTCACCGCAGGGAGCGCGTTCGAGTCCTCTCGGGGCACCCTGGGATTGTGTATGCAGTGGCCTGGAGTCAGAACGGAGCGATGCTAATTAGCGGTGGTAGCGGCGGGATGCTGTGCTGGTGGGACAGGCAAAACGGAGAATGTGTACGGATATGCCAGGCCCATCAAGGGACAATACAACGACTCCAGATGAGTCCTGATGGCAGCCGGATTGCGAGCTGTGGTGATGATGGAGCCATCCACATCTGGGATTTTGCAAGTGGTGATCGAGTACGCACGCTACGGCGTGATCGCCCCTACGAGCGTCTGAATATCAGTGGGGTGAGGGGGCTTTCCGATGAACAGAAGTCATCATTAAAATTGTTGGGGGCGATTGAAGATGTTTCTGTGTCTGGTATATAGATGGTACGTGGGTTTCGATGCATCTCGTGGGCGTAGGCGAGGATCCTGAAGATGCGCTGCGTAAACTGGCCGTTGTAGAGGGTGAGGCTATCCTCCAACTGGCCAACGAGGCGATGCAGTTGGGCCTCGATGTCCTAGTAGACGGTTTCGTTGCCATGCCACTTCAGGTGAGCCAGCTTGATGTTGGTTTCCGCTGGCTCTAAGATGGCCTGAATGAGCGCATCTTGTCCGGGATTGGTGGTTTGAGAGGACGAGGTGGCATAGGTCTTTTTGCCTGACAAGATCAGAAGATGTTCGGGGGATCCCCAGAATGTCGGCCAGCCGCGCACCCTGGTCCGCTTTTTCCAGCTTGCGAACGCCGCGCTCAATTTTTGCAACATATTCTCGTGTAAATCTCCAGCGTTCTGCCAGTTCGGCCTGTGTCCAGCCGCGTTGGCGCCGATAGGCTCGGACCAGATTGCCAAATGCATTGGCATCAAGCCCATTGGTGTTCGTGCTCATATCGCGTCACTCCTGCTTCATGTTTTCTTCTGACCGAGTGAGTGGGAAAATTTCTGGATGCAGCCAAGTTATTCCGTGAGTGACATATGGATGAGTGTGTGTGGAATGCCGCTGTGTAAGGGGCGGCTCCCGAGACCCAGTGTGTGGAGGGCTGCAGTACAAGCGTCTCTCTGCTCTTCTTTTGTGCTGAAGGTAGGGCGCCTCAGCTTCTAGCTGGCAGTATGGAGTATGGTGTGGATGAGCTCATAGACATGCTGATGGGTCGATGGAGCAGTGATAGACCAGAGCCCTACAAAGATCAGCAGATTGTGCCAGGTACGCAGGTGAGGTTTTTGGGTCTCGTGTGTCTCTTTGCCGTGTGTGTGCGATATGATGGTATTCTCCTTTCGATGTCGGTTAATGTCTGCTTCCAGGAGAGCGTATCTCGTTTTTTGTGCAACGATGCTGTCCGCTCTCTTTTTGCTGCGCCAGCGCGTCACCGAAGTCTGGGAGGGAGATGGTTTCTCCCGTTCCTGTGGATGATTTACTCAAGGGGGAGGAAGGTTTGCAGATGCTCAAGTTACGCTGGAGGGCAGCAAGTGTTGCGTCGGGGAGTGTAGCAAGGTATACGATAAAAATGTCGTTTAGGACGACGATTTTATCGTATACCTTCCTGTTTTGCCATTTTTGTTTCATTCGGAGATATAGTAGAATTCTCAAGAATATCATCATTTTGCACTTTTGCCAGAGCACGGACTTGTTCCTTCCATTAATTTTATGGTGTTGAGCGGCAGCGTACCGGGGGAATAATGCGGTATGAGAGGAGGTGTGCAATGGAGCGGATGAGCAGAGGAAAAAGATCTACCTACCATTGCCTGGAATTTCCTATAGCTGTGAGAACCTACCCCTACCTCTCCCTGCCCTCCCCCCGGGCTACCCCCCTCGTTCCGCTATACTCACTGGTGTTGATTGTCCTTTGTCGGGTATGGTACCGGGAATCAGTTGGCAGGAAGAGGAGGCAGCAGAAGTCGCGATGGCACTTCGGCATCTTGTGATCGTACGACCCTCATCGCAGGGAATGCAGGTAGGAAAAAGCATTCAGGTATGTGTCGACGATGGAGCAGCGATTGGCCCGTGGGTCTCGACCCTGGCGGCCCGACTTGGGTATCCGCTGGTCGATTCCTTTGGTGCCCCGCTCGCCTATCGGTTGCGTTCCGTATCTGGAGAGCAGACGTTGCCCCTCACCGGCCGTTTTGCGGATGTACGCTTTCCTTCTGGAAGCGCCTTTCTGCTTGAGCCAGTGCCGCCGGAGGCGTTGCTCCTCCAAGAACACCGTGAGCAAACGCGGAGCGTCACGCAGGTGCCATCTGCGGCGACGCGATTTTCCCGACGATCTCTGATCAGCATGCTGACAGCCTTCAGTTTGCTTGGCCTGGGATCTGGTATGACAACGGCCTTTGCCCACCGTCTCTTCGCCTCCCATCGTTCTCCTGCTCCATTACCAATGGGAAGCACACCGATTTCCCTGCGCATCCTGTTTGATCACCATCCACAAGCAGTCAGGGCCCTTTCCTGGTCTCCGGATGGACGGTTGCTAGCATCAGGGGACCATGGTGGCCTGTTGTTGGTGTGGAATCTGGATGGAACGGTGCTCTACCAGCATCAGTTTCTGCTCCCGATCCATGCTCTGGCCTGGTCACCCGATGGTGCCCACCTTCTGGCTGCGACGGGTCAGACGGTGTCTTTTTTCCAGGCGCACACAGGCGTTCTGCTGGCTGCAGACGGAGCACACCATACGGCGTCGATTACGTCCCTTGGGTGGACGCAGGAACCTATACCGCGAGCCCTCTCGGCTGGCATCGATACAACCGCTGTTGTGTGGAGCGCTCAGTCGTATCAGCCACTGGCTGTCTTTCGTGGGCACACGTCGTCTATTGAGACCCTGGCGGTCCTGACAACGACGGTGGCGACTGCCTCTGATGGTGGGGTGACGCGTGTGTGGAGTGCGATCAGCGGCCAGGAGATCCATGGATATTATTTCCAGAATGCTCGTCCGTTGCGGGCAGCCGCATTCTCTTCACTGGGCACGCTTGCTGTGGGAGGAGATGATGGGGCGATCTCGCTGTGGGATGATGGCCGAACCTGTCACCGTCAGCGTCACGAGGACTTTGGTCTACAGTGTCTGGATGAAGCAATACATGTGCAGGGACACAGGCACCCGGTCCGAGCGCTCGCTTTTTCGCCCGATGGCTTGTATCTGGCATCGGGCGGGGACGATCAACAGCTCATCATCTGGTCCATGCAGACCAGGCAATCGTTGCTGGTACAACGGCAACAGGAGACACCTGCAGCGCTTTCCTGGTCACCTTCTGGCCACCTCCTTGCGGGAGCCATCGGCAAGCACGTGGCTCTTTGGCAGGTTCGGAAGGACGCAATGACGACATAGGCTGCCCGCAACTTCTGTTGTACTGTGCTCTCTGCCAGAGAGAAAGAAAGAAAGGGAAGAGGTATGACGATGGATTCTCCATACATGCTGCCGGAGTCTGAAGTGACGGATGTTGATGTTGTCTCCCATCAACCGATCCATGACGCCCACAGTGATGCTGGTTTTCAAGAACATCAACCGATCATTGGCATTCCCATCCCGGTCACGCAGGGAAGTCAGGGACCGGTGTTGGTCGCGGATGCGGTGAGTGCCTGGGCTGTTGAGCGGATGCGGGCGAGGATCTTTTTGATTCCATTGTGGCCTTTTCCAACGCATCCGCATCTCTATCAATCGCTCTGGCCATTGATGCAGTCGATGGATGGGTTACTGTTGCCTGCAGGTCTTCAGGGGACTGACTGGTATACCGTGTGGCAAGCCTGTGAGCAGCATCCTGGTCCAGAAAATTGGCCTCTCGCATGGGAGGTGGCCCTTGCACAACTGGCTACCTACATCGGTATGCCTGTGCTTGCCATTGCCGATGGGGCAGAAAAGTGGAATAGCGCCCTGGGAGGGAAGCGAGGGGATGCACCGAGAGCGTTGGAACATACCGCCTCCATGACGCCAGAGACCTGGGACCGGCACACGATCCGTGTCCGCGCTCCAAGCGCTCTTGCCGCCACCCTGCAGCCAGCCCTGCGCCGGCAAGAGGGTGAGGTGAAACCCTGGGAGCTGGCGTTTATGCCCACAGCAAGGGATCGAGCACGTCGCGCCAGGACTACGCTCCTGTGCACAATCCGACGAAGGGGCGGTGGTTGCGTTTGAGCGCAGAGATGGAGCCTTTGGTCTGGGCATCGTGGGAAGACTGGATTGGGGCCTGGATCAGGTCTATGGAACCATCCTCTTTGAGGCGTTTCTGCATGCCTGCCAATCCTTTGATCGCGCCCGGCAACAGCATCATGGCTGGAATGCGGTGCGAGATACGCTGTGTGGGAAGGTAGCTGACCTGGTGAAGCATCAACAACCACTCATTACGGTTCCACACGCATCTCGTCCGGAAAAGCGGAGCTCTTTTTCTGTTTCCGATACCCCTCCCGTCTCCAATAGTGCACCTGGATTCGCTGGACCGCAGGAACGATTGCGCCAACGGTCATCGCATCCGACGAAAGAAGCGCTCAACCGCATGAGAAGGCAGCGATTGAAGGTGGGCATGCGTTAGCCAGTTGCTGATCAGATGACCTGTGCATGGAAAGACATATCCAGGCTTCTATCGTTTTGACTGTCTTTATGAAAACCCGAAAGGCCTCTGGTGAAGAAAATGAGTCCAGACATGAAATGGGTGAGAGGAGTATGTGTCATGATCTTTCTTCTTGGGACGTTTGTCTTGTCAGATTGGCAAGGAATACAGCAGTTGATGGGAAAGGGGGCCCAAATGGTCTCTGTGGCGGTTCAGTTCGATGGTGATGGCCCTCTGGGAATTCGTGTGGTGATTGGATGCCTGGTGATAAGTGTGATCAGTCTGGTGATAGCTGCTGGTACCGCCTGGTATAGCGTCAAGACGTTAGCATCCCTGAAGAAACAAGATCAATCTCCAGGCCGCGGAAAGTGGTGGTTCTCAGGAAGGCGGGAGAAGAAGTCACTGCAAGAGAGCAGTCCAGACGTGTTTGGGCCGTGCAGGCGGCCTGATGGCACCATTCGAGTCACCAGAACCGCCGCTTTGCGTGACGATGCGCGGCCGCTGATGCAGAGCACAAGGGAGAGGAGAGGGCGCAGGCGAACAGGCTGGCATGTGTTGAAACGTACACAGCCAACGGATCGCCTATCGGTGGTTGAAGGGCCATGGCATGGTTTCTCGGACACGCCTTTTTTCTACACCTCCTATCAGGATCGCCTGTATTCCCAGCCGTTTTTTCAAGGAGAAGCGCCGACGAGCGCGAACGATGGCGATGGACCACGGTGGTAAGAAAGCACGCGGCGTGATGAGTATGGATAGGTTGTATTTTTTGCCTTTTTGTCATGAGCATTCTTTTTTTAAAACAAGGTCTCTCGACGTTCAAGACCACAAGGAGGTACCGCAATGATGATCACTGATCTGGTTCTGACACAGAGAACGGAACCATGGCGCCAGCGTGAGCATAGCGCTCTTCGAAGGATCTGGCCGCGCTTTTCTCTCGTACTTCTTCAGAAGAAGGGCATGGTGCGGCTGGGGAGCTATGGCGCATTTCTGCTCATGAGCGTCCTTTCAGCCTCCTTTTATCCGGTCGCCAGCCCGCTTCTTGATCACGTTGATACGGCCACCTTCCTGGCTGCCCAGATGGTTTGGCTCGTGCCGCCTGCCCTCTTGCTTCTCATCTGGTCCCATTGGAACATCAGCGGTCGTGTGCTCCTCTGGGGAGGTGGATTAGGAAGCTGTATGGCTCTTGCATTGCTGTGCCTGACCCTGGCCATGACCTCCACCAGCATCACCGAAACCGCTATGTTTTCTGGGATGAATGGTATTCTTGTTGTCCTCATCTTATGGTTCCTCTTTCGGCAGCGTATTTCTCCGCTGACCTGGTTGGCCTGTGTCTGTTCTATGATTGGTATTGTGATGCTCGTATCCGTGTCAGACATGCATTGGGAGGGGGATGTGCTCGCCTTTCTGGGTGGGCTGCTCCTCACTGGCTATTCTTTTCTCATTGAGAAGATCTCTCCACCGCAACCGACGTTTTCACGGTGTGCCGTCTTTGGCCTGACGTGGCTCACGATGGCGGGAGAGCTGTTTCTCTATGCGTTCCTGTGTGGGGATTGGCATGCCACCCCCATTGTGTTGCAGCAGCATCTGCCAGCCTGTGCCTATGTTGGTCTTGTCACCACACTTGTGCCCATGGCAACCATGATGGTTATGTGCCGGTACGTCAATGGCGTCCTCTTAACCTTTCTTGGTATCCTGGAGCCCGTTGCCGGAGCCGCCTTCGCCTTTTTCTTTGTCCATGAATCCTTCTCTCCGCTTGTTTATATCGGAGGAGCCATCATGCTGGGAAGCCTGGTGCTTCAGGCCATGGCTGACTGGAAACATTCCCCTCGCCCTGAGCCAGTCGTGTCGTTCTTCTATACTGAAGATGGCGATCGCATCCAGGAACCAGCATTACCGCCACATGGGCTTCAGCGTAAACAGATGCAGGCCCTTTTTATGCAGCTCAGGGAAGCATCAGACGGCGTTGATCTCCCAACGCTTCGGTGTCTGACAGGTCTTCCCGCAGCCTCCGTGTGCCGCTCATTACGGTGCTTACAACAGCAAGGCTCTGTCATTTCCTATCGCCATCCTCAGCAGAAAAGGCGGTATCTCTTGCACCCGGCATGCTCTGTTTCTATCACTGGAAACAGAGGAGCTTCCGGAAATGAAAAACATATTTTTGCCTCGCGCATCGCAGCATAATAAAACACTATTTTTCCCTTTTATCCTGTTATGCAATACATATTGATGTGACACGAATGACCTTTGTTTGCGTCTGAGGCAGAACCCCAATCCCTTTTAAGCCCTTTGCAGAAACTCAGCCAGAGCTTCTCTTGTTGTTGGGAAGGTATACACGCTAAAAGATTCGTTTTCTGTCGCCAGAAGTCCTCGCAATGGAGAAGGCAGAGGAGCGCTTGATACTGAACGCCAGTAAGATCGGTCAGTGCGAACGGCTCAGAACGCGCACCGTGTCTTGCACGGTATTGCATTTCACAGGTTATAGGAGTGATCCAACGAGATGTGTATGGAAAAACTTCCTGTGGGAATTCGGCCAACTGAAAGAGGTGTTCAATGATCGTTATAAGGTGCAGAAGTGCCATTCGACTGGTAATCTGATAGCGTTCGATGGCTGTTATCAGAAGGTGAATATGCCTCTGTTGACTGAAGGAGGCGGTCACGTCGAGAATAGCGCAAAGAGCACATGTTGGGTAAGGAGCACCATTGTAAGCGAGGTCTAAGGCTTCGGTGTTCAGCAATCCCTCAAGTAATACCATTGCAACTGCCGAGGGAGTTTCGTCACCCTCGACTTGAGCGATGGCTAAAGAGAGTGCATGGCGGATCACAAAGCTTATTGTTGTACGAAACACCTCCGCTCGTTCTGCATTGGTGAGGGTTTGCAAGAGAGTCAGGGCTTTTATGAGCGCAAATTGGACATATTCATCGGACTCTTGCTTGTACTGTGCTTTCAGACAACCTGGGATATCAACCGTTTCACTCCTACAATATCCAAGGAGAAAGGCGCAGAGCATACGAAGCTCTCTGTTCTTGCTCCCTAAAAGCTCTCTATAGATGGGAATGCCTTCACAGAGCATGCGGTAGAGTGGATTCTTCCGATAGCTCTCTTCGGGGGTAGGGAATTGCTTCCAGCTTTCTCTGATGAGGACACCAAGAAGACCCAGGACATGAATTTTGTCTTTGGTGAGTGCCTGGGGCAAGAACGCAAAAAAATAGGGTACAACAAAGCGAGCCTCTGCATCATAAATATCCCCCTGATGACAGATAGCATCCCCAAGTTCTTCAAGAAGATCACTTTGTGGTCTTCCCGGCTCTTCTACGAGTGTTGCCACAAGTTGAGATACGTCCATTGTACTCCTCAAAATATTTTCTATCGTTTTATTCTTCTCTCCTTATGAATATCTGGTAATGTCATATATCAGATGACGAGAATCGTTTCGAGATAACTTGCAATTTTTGTATGCCTGGCAATCAATGAGAAATATGTAAATTTTGATCTCTTTTTGGTGTATTATGACGGTTATGAAGTATCGGATTGATGGTTGTGCGGGAATGAATAACGAGTGAAATGATGTAAGGATACTCCTATCATTTCACTCGTTTTGCTCCCTCATGTGCTTCCGTTTGCAGATGACCTTCTCTAGAGAGAAGGATCAATTTCAATAGTAGGCATCGTTTTGGGATCGAGCGCATATGTGTTGACGAGCCAACCGGTGCCTCCCATTGGCGCATTGGCTCCCTGGTTTTGTGGCGCTACCCGTACTAATACGACCGCCATATGATGCTGAAGAGGTTTGCCTGTAGCAGGATCACGTTGTATCGTTTCCGTCCGCTTCCCGTTGGCGAGATTGAGCTTGGATTGAAGGAGTTCGAATGGAACATTCACCCAGACAAAGGTGTGTGATTGTCCCTGCACCTGTATCATCTGAAGCTGGGCGAGAGAGGGTTGCACATTGACGACTTGTTGAATGATCTTCTGGTCGTGTATGGTGGTATAGAGCATATTATTGATCATGCGCACGTCGTTGTGCAGGAACCGCTCCTTTCCACCAGGAGTGAGCAGGAACGTTGAGCCGGTGAGCGTGCCACTATGATTGGTTGGCGTCCCAATGTTGCGATAATCATAGCTCATCTCCCGATCGGTAAAGGTGTTGCCTGTTCTCAACGCTTCAAGTGCATCGCCCAGCGTGAGTCCAGCCTGGGTCCATCCGAGTGTGTTCAGTTGTTGGGTCGAAGGTATCATTTCTGATGGCGAGGCGCTGGGTCCTTGTGTGCCTTGTGCTGAATGAGATGGAGCGGTTGATGGTTGTGATGGGGGTTGCTTTGTTGGTGCCTGTTTTTTTGCTGGTGGGTTTGGGGTTGGTTTCGACGCCTTTGCAGGCGTTGTTCCTCTTGCATCGGTTTTATTGGTCGTGTTGACATGCGTTGTATTCGCTGACGGGGTTGATTGAGCAAACACGAATAAGCTGGCACCGATGATTGTGACGAAGACAATGCTCCCAATGAGAAGCAATCTGAGCACGTGAAATGTCCCCCAGCCTTTTTTTGCTGGTGGAGTGGTTGCTGGCGATGGCGATCCTATGGTGCCTTGATGCTGAGCGGCTGTCGCAGGCATCACTGGCATGGCAGCAGAATTTTGAAATGGTACCACAAATGGATCACTCTGATCCACGTGCTCATCTTGTTTACCTCCTGGTGGAACCTGGAAATCAAGGTCGTCTTCCTGGGTATAAAACAATGATGGATTCTGTGCCGGTGCCGCTTTCTGTTCAGGTGGCGGTTGTGGCACATCAAGTAGCGGTGGGAGCGATGTGAATAGCGGGTGATTCTGTACATCTTCTGGTGGTATGTTTGCCATAATCTTCTTTTCCTCCTGGTATGAAGTATCCCAATGAACATTTTTACAAAGAATATGGAGTGCTACACGAATGGATATCTGGCCTCGTGTGTCCTCACTCAAGAGAACAGTTTACTCATTACTAGGGGGAGCCGAGCGGTAGCTATCGTGGAGAGGAGAGGGAGGGTAGAGTAGGGGAGGCAGAGGCAGGTCTGTTGCATGGAAGCGTATCAGCATCTCTGCCTTGTGCAGGCTCAGATCTGTGAATTCTTCTTGCTTTTGGTGGCATGGCGGCAATTGAACATTATATTTTACGCTGGTATCTTTGGCGATCTGGAGTGCTCCCTCTGAACGTTGTTCACTTTCTTGATGATGTCGCTGCCCATATCTTGCTTCGAAAAATCGGGGGCGGATATATATTCATGTATTGATTGTTCCTTGAGCATTTTAATACTCTTCATTATCATAGATTCTCAGAAAGCAGTCAGAAAGGAACGTGAGGCTGCATCAACGTATTGATTTCTTTTGGTAGTAAGAAAAGTTGTGAATATGTTATGATCACACATAGGCAGAACAAAGAGAAAAAAGGAATGTGATGGTGAAAAGGAAGCAACAAAGGGGTCATGCAATTGTTATTGGAGGAGGCATGGCTGGCTTGCTCGCTGCCCGTGTCCTGGCAGATACCTTTCGGCAAGTAACGGTGCTAGAACGCGATGTGTATCCACACGATAGGCCTGACTTTCGACCAGGAGTACCACAAAGTCGGCAACTTCATGTCTTACTCCTACGTGGCCAACATGTTTTGGAACAGCTCTTTCCGCAGTTGCGAAGCCATCTTTTGGAGTTGGGAGCACTGCCGCATGATTATGGTACCCAATCTTTGTATTATTATCGTGCTCGTTGCCATGTGTCCCATCGTCTTGATGGCTGGTTATGCTCTCGTTCACTTTTAGAATGGCAGATACGCCGCGAGCTTTTGGCCTCATATCCGCATATTCACTTTCTAGAAGGGAATGTAGTCACCCATCTTTTGTCTGAACCACATACGCCTGATGTTGTCACGGGCGTTCAGTTTCAAACGCGCAATCATAAGGACGATCTCTCTCTTCAAAGACTCGATGCCGATCTGGTGGTTGATGCGAGTGGTGGCTCTTCTCGAGCACCCCAATGGCTACAAATGCTTGGCAATGGCTATGAAGCGCCGCAAGAAACGGTGGTAGATGCTCAACTGGGATATGCGACTCGTTTCTATGCATCTTCAACGCACGCTCCCTATAAATTCATTTCGATCCAATCACCTGGTGGTCGGCGATCAGGTTCGCTTCTTGAATTAGAGGAAGGAAAATTGGTGGTTGTCTTGGCTGGCAAACATGGAGACTATCCGCCGCAGACAAACGATGGATATCTTGCTTTTGCCAAAGCACTTCCTGACCAGATTCTCTATGACCGAATTTGTGAGCTGGCACCGATTACACCAATCTATGGGTATCGTCGCACAGCTAATCGGTGGCGTCACTTTGAGCAATTGAAAACGGTGCCGCACAATTTTCTGGTCATGGGCGATGCGTTTTGCATGTTTAACCCCGTGTATGGACAAGGCATGACTGTAGCAGCACTGGAAGCACGTGCATTGCATGCTTGTTTGAAGCGTAGGCATGGGAGATCTTTGTCCCGTCGGTTTCATCGTATCAACGCTCGGATTATACGGATGCCCTGGCTTTTAGCGACGATGGTAGATCAAGGGATGCGTTCAGCAGATGCCAGTCCCATTGCTCACAATCATGGCAGCATCATGCGCCGATATATGGATCGGGTTACTATGTGCCTTTCTGCGGATGCGCATGTCCTCCTCTCGTTTGTGAAAGTTGTGCATATGCTGCAATCGCCATTCGCCCTTATGTCTCCCTCAATTCTGTTTCGTGTCCTGTTTTGTCATACGGCAGAGCGGCGCCCTTCTGGTTGAACCTGGTAATATCTCGCGCTATTTGGACGAGACAGGGGTGAAATTGGTTGGCATGTTCTATTACCTGGATGGGATCAATCCATTGAGAATCAGTATATTCTTCGTTGAGTTGAAGCGTTGCTTTTTCTTCAGCCGTTACGTGCACTGCTGTTGTGATGGAAAAGACATGACTTCCGTTTGCCGTTGGCTCCCACGCTCTTGTATCCCAGATCTGATTATAGTAGCCAATGATACTGCTAAGGCGGTCTTCTGGGATATCAAGATGTAATTCCCGCTTCAAATTTCGCCGTAAGGCTTGCTCAATCAGTTCACCTTTGCGCATACGCCCACCGATAACCCACCAGTCGGGGTGAGGTTCCCAGGCGCGTTTGGCAATCAACCACAAACCTTGATGTAAAATAGCAGCATCAGCGCAACAAATCACGAGCGCATCCAGCGCCTGAGCATAGATGGCATCCGTCAGGAACACACCTGGTTTTTGCTGCTCTCCCGTCGCGTATTGGTGGTTGCGATATTCTTTAACAGATTTGCGATCCACGATCTCTCCTTTACGAATTGAGCATTACACCTAAGCGAATGACCTCGATATGTTTCTTATCAAGTTGACTCAGTTGTCCTTGTAATCCAGCGATGCGTGTAATGTGGATACGTGACTTGATCTGTTTCATCCTGAGAAGCGCATCTTGTGCTGGGGTGGCTGCAGCGTCTATCAATCCCAGATCGGTGTATGCTTGCGACCAGAGATAGTCGGTATACGCATTTTGCCGTGTCATATCTCCTTCTTCTGGCACATCCATTCCATCGTTCAGTTCCTGGAGCGCCTCGCGCGGCCAACCTGCTGCGAGCATTGCAGCTGCTTTGGTATTATGGTAGGTCCGCTTGGTAATTCGAATGGCGAACTCTTCCTCAAGGACATCCCTTGTTGTTGCAATTATTTTGCCTCCATCTGTGAGACGAGCGAGCGCAGTTCGTTTCGCCTTCAAATCTCCTTGTGCCAGATGTGCCTGTGCGTATCCCTCATCGAATAGCACCACACCGTGTAACGCCTCGGGAAGCGGTTTGAGATGGCGTATTCTGGTATAGCAGTCAATGGATGCCAGATAGTCAGAGATTGCCTGTTTTCTTTTTTGATTCGCGCCTGTGCTATTTCCTTTTGCTGCCTCTATCTTTGCCTGCGCTTCTGTCACGGTTCCTCTATCGCGCAATACACTGCCAATTCGGAGCAGCGTCACCGTAAGCAAGGGAGCATTCTTTGCCCGTTCAGCTAAAATGGCTGCTTTCTCTAATTCTGCTATTGCTGTATCATATCGGCCTTGGTCGCGCAAGATGTGTGCATGAAGGTGATGATAGCGGCAGAGAACAGCGCGTAGGTCTTTCTCATCATTGCCATTGACGTAGGGCAAGGCCGCTGTGAGTTCTACCATAGTAGCAGCAATGTGCGTCAGACGATCCTGCGCTGTGCCAATATGGTTGCGGTTCCAGAGCGTTTTGAGACGATATTCGTAGACTGCTAGATCAAAGGTTGTTTCTTTTTCTCCTGATAATGTGGCGTGTGGCATGTTGGGTATCGTCTGTTGCCGGAGCAGGATTTCATCAAGGGTAAGAATTCCGAGTGTAGCTGGTGGAATATCAAGAAGCAGGGCTAACACACGACGGCGCGTCATGGAATCCAGCCCGATATTCCTCTTTTCCATGTCTCGTATTGCTTTCTCTGTCATGCTGAGCGCTCTTGCGAGTCCTTTTTGACTGCGTAATGGGTTGTTTTTTTGTTTCATCTTACGATGCTGCCTGATGGTTTGTCCAGGATCGGTTTCATCCGCCAGGGAGGCTAATCCGAGGAGAAGAGGGGGAATAGTGAGCAATCGTGCTAGCCTGCGACGAAGGGAAATCGAATCGAGGCCAACGTCATGACTCTCCAGGTAGCATATCGCCCTTTCCGTCAACCCGAGCTCCTGTGACAGATGCTTCTGAGTCCAGGTGGTATCAGTCAGTTTTTTTTGTTCTCGATACCAGTGTACTGTTTTGCCCGGACGAGGAAATCCATCCATTCCCATCTCGATTGGAGAGGGAAGTCTGAGGCGTACCCAATCAACGCTGTCCATGGCAGCAATCCCCCCTTTCTCTTGTGCGCTTTCTTGTCAAAAGTATACAGAAGATGTTGCATGCTATGCAACTCGAAAAGCACACCTCAAATTTCAGTACGTACCTCACCTGTATTGTGTGCTGATGCTCTTGTGATAGATTTGAACCTGTGACACCGCGCCAGACATGGTTGTCTGCATACAGGAAGTGGCTTAGCGTTTTTTGATGGATACCTTATCGAGGAATGGTATGAACGAAACAAATAATAGTGAAGTAGCACGACTGTTGGAGAACATACGCCTCTCCTATGAATCAGCCTATACGGCCATGCATGGTCCAGCGATCAGTGCCACGCACGAATTTATTTCGAAAAAGCTTGAAAACATACAGTCCTCTCATGTACAACTGCAAACCATTGTTGGAGAGCATGAGGCAATGAAACTTGTCGCAGAAACCTTAGATACGGCCAATGAAGCGAAGCAATAACAAAGGACGGTCACTATGAGGAGTAAGACACAATTTTATCCTTTGTATCCAATCTATCAAATGAGCCAATCGAGCCCAACTATTCCAATTGCACGCGTTCGAATGGAGACACCTCAGCAACGATTCGCGAGATTAAAACAGACGGCGGACGCGACAGGGAGGCGGTTGATCCATGTCTATCTTGAAGATGAAAGAAAGCGGAAGGGCGAACAACATTAACCTCTCTCTGTTGATTGCATGAGCCTACTACAAACCGCCCTTTGTAGGCACCTCTTATGTATTCCAGTTTTGATGATTGGGCTACTCTATTTCAGCCTTTTTATTATCGGTAGAGAGGTGGATACTTTTGAGCAAAAGAAAGAAACGGAAGAAAGGGACATCGCTGCCTCCACACATTTTATTTCCTCTTGAGGCAGTGAAGATGCTGAAAGATGCGCTCAGGTTAGTAGATGAAACCTTTGCGCGCAACACCGAATTGTTGCCTAACCTTGAGCTAGGCCGGGAGACGCTTGCCCACCTGAAAACAAAAGTTGATGCGATGCTTCAGGGGGAGGATTGGAACAAAGAGATGCCATTTGATTACAATGAACTGCATATCCTCTCTGCGGCAATACAGATGTATCTCGTTGAGCTATCACTGTCTGGCAACGCACAGCTCATGCCAACCTGTCTGCGGCTGTGTAAACAGTTCAGTGCTGTGATCGCGTCGTGCCATACCACTATGAGAGATTCTGTATAAAGTGAATCAGGGTTTCAATCCAACGACGACGATGGGCATTGTGAATAAGCTTCCCTCTTTTCTCTGGCAAGCTGGCTTCAAACAAGCGAATATCCATTCATCTGCGATCGATAGCAACTATAGCGGGATCAATCTTTGACTGAAGCAATTCAATGTCCACCTATATCCAGGTACATATGTGCTGTTGTCCTTGAATCAGTATAACCGAATAACGTGTTTTTGTGCAGAGTGAAGGAGGAGCGAAAGAGGAAACATAGATAGATGGTAGGAGTGATGTAGGAGAGCGTTTTGTTATTCTACGTGCAGAGAAATGTGACGAGCATGCTTATTGTGCATAGACCGTTCACCGTTTCTGCTTGTGACAATAGTGTTTTGTTCTTACCTGTTTAGAAAGACGGAGAAAATTTACACATGGAAAACATGACATGGATGGATGCATCTTCTCAAGTTGAGCAACAGGATGCTCACGAGCGCATTGATCTGGACATTCGTATTGTTGAGCATGCTCAGCCTCTCTCAGATGGATTGGTTCATCAAGGATCTGGCTACCTTACCTGCAAGACTGATTCGACGTGTGATGGCTCGGACGCGTGCTGATCACGCTCCTGATCTTTTGTCCCTCTATCAGCAGCGGCTCTTTCGGGTCGCTGCTGGTGCGCTGAGAGAAAAGGAGGAACATACGTGATCCCATATTCCTAGTCCGTATCAGTTGATCCGTCGCTCCGTGAGCGCGTTTTTCAAGTCATCTTGCCGATCGCCGATCAGTTAGCTGATCCCGAAGTTATTACCGAAATGACCCATGACATGGATCCGTTATATTGGACGGACACCTCTCTGATGGCTGGATTTCCAGGTCTGGCCTTGTTTTATCTCTTTCTTGCGCGTGGCACCCGGGAACAGCAGTGGTTGGATGTTGCTTATTGCTACCTTGACCGGGCCGTGAAAGCGACCCATACCCATCCTTTGGTTCTCCCTACTCTCGGGAAAGGGACGGCTGGAATGACATTGTTGCTGTCTCTTTTTGGTGAGCAGGATGAGCGTTTCATCTGGATTCGCCATGATGTGGATCAACGTCTGGCTCAGCAGACGCTTGACTATGATTGGTGGCTCCCGATCGATGGCAACCGGCTGTTCAACTATGATCTTCTTGTTGGTGTTTCAGGCGTCCTCGCCATATTGGTACGTACCGGCGTTCATATGGGGATTATTCAGGAGGCTATTGAGCGGTTACTTCATGTGCTCCTTCAATTTGTGATGGGAGAACAGACGTACCAAGATCACCCATGGGCTGTCCCTGCGACCCTTTTTCCAACCGCGCAACGGCGGTATCGAACCGCGCCAGTGATTAACTGTGGATTGGCCCATGGGATACCGGGTCCTTTAGTGGCTCTTTCTTTGGCCTGGCAGGCCGGGTACCGCATCGATGGACAATGGACTGCCATGCAGACGCTGGCTTCCTGGCTTGCCGAGCAGTATGTGCAGACGGCCTGGGGAATAGACTGGCCGGATGTTGTCCCGATCCAGTTTTCTCACCAGCCAGATCCGTTTCATCCCCCCGCACGATCTGGCTGGTGTTATGGAGCTCCGGGTGTGCTTCGAAGTTTATGGATTGCCGGACATACCTTGTCGGATAGCGCGCTTCAACAGCGTACTCTTCAGGGCCTAGATGCTCTCCTTCAACGTCCTACCGAAACGCGTCAGATTGATCCTGTGACCCTGTGCCATGGTCAGGCTGGACTGTTGCTCATCTTTACCCACTTTTTTCAGGAAACCGGTCGCAGTGATGCGCAAACACAAATCATTCACCTGGTTGAGCAGATCCTTGAGGATGCGCATGGCGATACTCCGCTTGGGTTCAGATATGCATTTCGGCGAGAACAGTCTGTAAATTCTCCTGGTCTTCTGTTGGGCGTCGCTGGCACTTTGCTGGCACTTCTGGCGGCGATCACAGACGTCCCACCAGTATGGGACCGTGCTCTGTTGCTTTCATAGCTGTGAAGGGAGAACAGTAATGTTCCATGATGGAAGAAAAAGGACGGGACAGAAGCAGCAGTGTCTATCAAAGCAGGATGCTTCTCTCTATCACGCTACCGGAACGTTTTTAGTACGCGTGCCAGCGTTTTCTCTTGCCGTGTTTCTTCAACTGACAACTCGGCATATCTTCTGTGAGACCAGTGAAGAAGGCAATGAGGATGAGGCATTTGCCGAGGGAGTGCAGCACGGCTATGAACAGGTGCGTCTGCTCATGATGACTTCCAGCTTTTTTCGTGTGGCGGTATCACTGGCAAGCCAGGATTTGGTGCAAGGGTTCTTTCGTCTCCATCAGGATCCTGTCTCGCCTGCACGAATGAAGCGTGTCTATTCACGACTGATGAGATATCTCGTACGCATGAGTACCCGTGCGACCCCCTTTGGGCTCTTTGCAGGCGTGGCGCTGGGAACAATTACTGATACCACCCAGCTGACCCTTGAGCAACACGCACTTGGTCATGTGCATGTGCGGCCTGATATCGGGTGGTTGTCTGCATTTTTGCGTGAGCGAGAGCAGCAACCACATGCACCGGCGCAGATGTGTTTGATGGTGAACTCGACGGCACAGGTGGTTGGGAATCGTGTGCTTCTTTCTTCTGTCGATGAGGGAGGAAATACTGCAAACGAGACACTTTCTCTGCGTGCCATTCCCCTTGTACGGCGTGTTTTTGAGATTGCTCGTTACCCTCTTTGCTATACTGATCTGGTTACTGCACTTTCACACGCGTTTCCTCGCCTGCCTGAGTCACAGATCCATCTCGTGCTGAAACAACTCTGGGATGCGCATGTCCTCATGAGTACGCTGCATCCACCATTAACCGGTGGCGAGCCACTTACATTTGTGCTACAGCAACTCCAGTCATGGCCACATTCACGCTGGGCGCAACATATGAGGGAAGAGCTTCTGTCATTAGAACCGTTGCTGAATGCGGTTCATCACGCGGATTTGTCCGAGTGCAATGCATTGGAGGACCATCTCTCTGCATTGTCTGCTCGCCAGAATGCCCTGGTGGCTCATTATCCGCATTCTTTGGTACAGGTTGATGCTGCCCTGACAATGAAACACCCATCGTTGCATACCAGTGTCGCTGCCGCTGTGGAGGAGGCGGCAGATGTTTTGCTTCGTCTGGGTATATATCCACGGGGTATTCAGACACTGGAGCGCTATCGTGCCGCATTTGTGCACAAATATGGGATGGCAGAGGTGCCACTGTTGCGCCTGTTAAGTACGGAAAGCGGGCTGGGTGCGCCTACAAACTACACACGACCTCCCCGATCGTATCCATTGCCGGCGCTGGAAATCCCATCGAAGCAAGATCAAACACGCGATCAACAATTGTGCGCTCTGTTGATGCATGCTCTTAAGAGGCAACACATGGAGATTGTCCTTACTGAGGAAATGATTCAGGAGCTCACGCAATGGGCGCCCTCACCGGAGCATCCTGCACCTCCAGAAATTGACGTTTTTTTTCAGGTTCAGGCAACGTCTATGAATGAAGTCGATCAGGGGAGCTGGGAGTCCCTGGTCATTCAAGGACTTGTTCCTGGTGGACGAACGATGGGTCGCTTTGCTCAGGTGCTCGGCGGGTCAGCGGTAACCTCTCTACAAGCTTCTGCGCGTGAGGTTGAGGCATTGTTTCCAAATGTGGTGTTTGCAGACCTCACCTATCTGCCATCTGATGCACGCGGTGCCAATGTTGCGTTGCGCCCACCATTGCATCCCTATGAGATCACAGTGAATACCATGCCATCACGTGCCGAGGAGTTTGTGTTGTCTCTTGATGATCTTGTGGTCGGCGTTCGAGACAATCGGTTGTATGTCCGGTCGCTTCGTTTGGGCAAAGAGGTGAAAGTGTATCAACGGACCATGCTCAATGTCCGTTATGCGCCCAATATTTGCCGATTTTTATTGGAGATTGCTGAGGATGGTTCGCCCCATCCTGAGCCGTTCGATTGGGGGATGATGCGTACGGCTCCTTTTTTACCACGGGTCGTCTATAAAAAAATCGTCTTGAGCCTGGCACAATGGCATGTGCGCTTGAGGGATATTCAGCCAGAGGGAAAAGGGAATGAAGAGGTCCGTTGGTTTATGGGACTTCAGCAGTGGAGGAAGCGTTGGCAGGTTCCTCGCTATGTATATCTGACAACCCTTGATCAGCGACTGCTGTTAGATCTTGAGCATCCTCTCCTGGTTCAGGAATTATGGTCGGAATTGAAGCATGCGCAGCCGGGAACGTCCATCTGTTTACAAGAGATGCTTCCTGATTTTGACCACCTCATCTGTCGGGATGTGCAACAAGCGCCCTATATAGCTGAGATGGTGATGCCTCTTGTGCTTCGGGCTTCTTGCTCTATGACGTCTGGAGCAGCTCAGGTTCAGCATGCTCTGTATCCCTCGGTTGTCTCGACGGAAGAACGAAGCTTTCTTCCTGGTGAGGATTGGATGTATCTGAAAATCTACATTGCTCCCCTTTTTCAAGATGAGTTGATTACAGGTCCATTGCGTGAGATTGTGAAGCATGTCCGTGACGCAAACCTGTGTGATGAATGGTTTTATCTCAGGTATGCTGATCCAGATCCTCACCTGCGCCTGCGTTTTCATGCCAGGATCCCTGATGCCAAGGAAACGGTGTTGAAGCTGGTTCTTTCCTGGGCTCATCAGCTTGTTCATGCTGGCACTGTGACCAATGTGCACGTTGTTCCCTATGAGCGTGAAATTGAGCGGTATGGTGGCCCAGCGTTGATTGGAGATATTGAGCGCTTCTTTTCATCAAATAGTGATATGGTGAGCGAACTTGTGGCATTACAGTACACCAAACATGTGACCTATCACCCTTTGGTGGTGGCAGTCATGACCCTGGATCAGCTTTTTTGTTCCTGGGGATATGATCTTTCTGCGAGACTCAGGCATGCCCAGGCACATACGCACAAGTATGCCTCGAAGGAGGTATTCGCTGCCCATCGTAAGCAACTGAGCACGCTTCTTTTTCCATGGCGTTATGAGGATGAACACAATGAGTCCCTTATGTCCCAGCGGCAGACTATCCTTTCGCTGTGTGCCTTGCAAGCGTCGATGGCTGTGCACCTCATGACACACATCCACATGCTCGCAGCACAGAACGCTCTCTGGAATGATCCTGAGCATATTCTTGGAAGTCTGGCCCATCTGCATCTGAATCGCTTGCTTGGGATTGATCGCAAACAGGAGCAAGTCGTGTATGATCTCTGGCGGCACGTGTTGGAAGCAACCACACGACGCCCGCCTGGGTGATCATCTGTTTGGCTCTTTTGTGCTCGGAGGAGCGCCACAAAGGATTTTTTGTTGTGTTATGATGAGAACATATATTCTAATTATAGCGGCTCTAGCTGACTCTACGGATAGTGTGTTTTGAAGAAGAGGAAAGAGAAAAATATGAGAAGTAGTGCCATTGAGTTTGCCCATTTGCATGTCCATACCGAGTATTCGTTGCTCGACGGTTTGAGTCGTGTCAAGAAGTTGGCAAAACGCTCGAAAGAATTGGGGATGTCCCATCTGGCGATCACTGATCATGGCACGATGTATGGCGTATTAGATTTTTATAAAGTGTGCCGGGCTGAAGGTGTGCATCCAGTGCTTGGGGTTGAAGGCTACCTGGTAGAACATATTCATGAGCATAAACGACTTCCAGCGGGACAACATGATTACTCTCACCTCCTCTTGCTAGCGAAAAATACCACGGGATATCAGAATCTGTTGCGCTTAGTGACTATTGCTAATACTGAGGGACTACGCTCCAATAAACCTCGCATGGATAAAACAGTGTTAGCTCGGTATAGCGAGGGTATTATTGCCACCTCGACTTGTCTCGGTGGTGAGGTGCCGCAGCTCTTATTGAAAGAACGGTATGAAGAGGCCTGTCAGGTTGTGCGGTGGTATCGCGATGTCCTGGGACCAGACAACTATTACTTAGAGCTTCAGGTCCATCAAGGGTATCCCGAGCAGGAACTGGTCAATAAACAACTCTATCGGATGCATAAAGAATTGGGTGTTCCACTCATAGCAACCAATGATTTGCATTACGTTGATGAGCAGGATGCCCATACGCATGAAATTTTGTTGTGTGTGCAGACGCAAAATACGCTCTCGAACCCCAAACATTTTCAGTTTGAAAGCGCCGAATTCTTTTTGCGTAGCCCCCAGCAGATGTTCGAGTTATTTGCAGAACTGCCAGAGGCTCTCTGTAATACGGTTCGTATTGCTGAGCAGTGTGTTGTGGATCCACTGTGTTCGAAAGCGCGCCTGCCGCATTTTTATCCCATTCCACCAGAGTACGCCTCTCCTGATGACTATCTGTATGCCTTATGTTTGCAAGGGGTGAAAGAACAGTTTGGAGAAATGACTGAGCCGGTACAGCGGCAACTCGACTATGAGTTTCGTGTCATTGCTCAGAAAGGCTTTGTCGATTATTTTTTAATTGAATGGGATTTTGTCAATTATGCGCGTTCGCGTGGAATTCGTTGTTCGGCCAGAGGTTCGGCTGCTGGCTGTTTACTTGCCTATGTGCTGAGAATTACCAATGTTGATCCGTTACGTTATCAATTGCCATTTGAACGCTTCTTTACGCCTGAACGCGAAGACATGCCCGATATTGATATGGATTTTCAGGACAATCGCCGCGAGGAGGTGATTGCCTATATGAGTGTGAAATATGGGCCTGAGTGTGTTGCTCAACTGGTAACCTTCAATACCATGGGGGCAAAGAATGCTGTGAAAGATGTCGCACGTGTGCTTGCATTGCAAGAAGTCGGAGATCGGATCAGCCGTTTGATTCCTACTGGACCCAATGTGACCTTGCAGGGAGCCATTGATGAGGTGCCAGAACTACAGCACCTCTCTCAACACCATGAGCAGGCTCAGGAGATCCTCAAGCAGGCGCTAAAATTGGAAGGAAGTGTTCGCTCGACAGGGGTGCATGCTGCTGGCGTCGTGGTTGGGCATGCACCGTTAGAAGCCTTTGTCCCACTTCGTTTGAAGGATACTAAAGATCCTACTCAGGGGCGCGTGGTCCAGTATGAACAGCTTCATTTGGAGGAATTGGGGCTGATCAAATTTGACTTTCTTGGCTTGGTCAACCTGACGATTCTGGACAATACCATTGCCTTTGTGCGAGCTGAACGTCAGGAAGAGGTCGTATTAGAACGCATTCCACTTGAAGAGGTCCCTGGTGACGAGGGGCAAAACACACGTCGAGCCAGGGCGTTTGCCCTGCTTGCGGCCGGGGAGACGACCGGGATCTTTCAACTTGAAGGTGCCAAGATGCGTGAGTATATTAAGCAACTGGTCCCCAACCGGATTGAAGATATTATGGCGATGGTGGCTCTCTATCGTCCCGGACCGATGGAGAGCATCCCGGATTTTATTGATGCGAAACATGGACGCAAGAAGGTCTCTTATCTCGACCCTCGTCTGGCCACCTGGCTTGACGAATCCTATGGCATTATTGTTTATCAGGATCAGGTTTTATTTATTGCCGTGAATATCGCTGGTTTTTCCTGGGGGAAAGCGCATAAGTTTCGCAAGGCCCTGAGCAAGAAGAAGATGGAAGAGGTGGCCGGTTATCGCAGTGATTTTATTTGTGGGTGTATCTCGAATGGGATTCCACCAGATAATGCTGAACGACTCTTTACGCTGATTGAGCCGTTTGGAGGATATGGTTTTAACAAGCCTCATGCAGCCAGTTATGCGGTTGTTGCTTTTTATTGTGCCTATCTCAAAGCCAACTACACAGCTGAATTTATGGCAGCGACCTTGACCGCCGTGTCCGACGACGCCAAAAAGATCGCCAATGCCGTGCTGGAGTGCAAACGGTTAGGGGTTGAGATTTTTGGGCCTGACGTCAATAAAAGTGAAATGGGATTTCGCATTGAGCAGGGGGCAGTACGCTTTGGGATGCTCGCTATCAAAGGCGTTGGGGAAGGCCCGATTCTCGAAATGGTGCGTGCTCGTACAGATGGCGGACCTTTCACCTCTCTTGGGGATTTCTGTACACGGGTTGATCCGCGCTGGGTTGGCAAAGGAGTCATTGAGACACTTATTAAAGCTGGGGCGATGGATGGTTTGGCAGCGAGTAATCGTCCGAAGCTCTTAGGATCGATAGAACGGGCGTTGCTCTTTGGGAAGCATGAACGTATGGCACGACTACAAGGATTAGTCAGCTTGTTTGATACTATCGAGACAGGTACTGAGACCTTTGATTTTCAACTGAGTGAACGTTATCCAGGCATCTCGCGGAAGCACCTGTTGAGCTGGGAGAAGGACGTGTTGGGTGTCTATCTATCTCATCATCCTCTCGCGTATCTGACAGAGATGTTGAACGATGTGGTCACGCATACCTCTGGAGAAATCAGCGCTGAATTAGATCGACACAAGGTTGTCCTGGGTGGCTTGATTAAAGAAGTACGCAAGATTACCACAAAAAAAGGCGATGCGATGTGTGTGGTCCAGTTAGAAGATATGACCGGCTCAATGGGTGTGACCGTCTTTCCACGTGTGTATGCGGAGAGCAGCGCGATATGGGAAGAAAATGCTGTGGTCATCATTCGTGGCGAAGTGCAGATTCGCCACGATGA
The DNA here is from genome assembly GCF_003967575.1 of Dictyobacter alpinus. Lineage (NCBI taxonomy): Bacteria > Bacillati > Chloroflexota > Ktedonobacteria > Ktedonobacterales > Dictyobacteraceae > Dictyobacter > Dictyobacter alpinus. The sequence continues at coordinate 299,481 of NZ_BIFT01000002.1, read as the reverse complement.
GCCGAATATCCTTTGCAACACAGTTTCAGAACTCCAGGCAGTCGAAGAAGAGATGAACCGCAAACGTTATCACCTCTGGTTGCATATGCTTTTAAGTGGAGAAGATGAGCTTTCCGTTTCGAATGACCTGATCAAGGTACATAAACTGAAGCACTGTATCCAGCAGCATCCAGGGCGTGATCATTATGACATTATCGTCTCCGACCATGAATGGCAGGCGCTTTTGACGCCAGACAATAACACGCTCGGTTATAGCCAGACGCTCACCGCATCTTTAGAAACGATCCTCGGAAAAGGAATGGTTGAAGTACGAGCAACTGAATTCTAAGCACATCTCCCTCCTTTTTGCGGGATCTTCACAAGAGGCAGCTTCTGATTCAGAAGAGCTGTCTCTTGCTCATATACCCTGATATGGGGAGCAAGGGAGGAGGATGCCCCTTGTTTTCTTCGTCTAACAGGAGGTTGGGGGGAACAATACTGCGTAGTATTTCTGTAGAAAATGTATCTCTACAGAGCATTCAACTGCTATACTATGAGAGAAATGTTTTAGGAAAGAATATATGTTTGTGGGGGAGAATGAGCTATGGCTGAGGTACAGTATGAGATGCAGGAACGCGACAGAACAGGCTCTCCAATAGTACGTATCTGGCTCTATGGTATATGTACGATTGAGTGGATGGATCCTGTGACAGGCGAAGCCCTTTCCAGACCTGATCTATCTCGTGGAGGAAGAGATCATGCAGCAGCGTTCTCGTTGCTCAAATTACTCCTATGTCAGCCACAGCGACGAGCGCATCGAGACTGGATTATGGAGCAATTCTGGCCTGAGGGTGGACGTAATGCCGCAACCCATCGGTTGGAAAATATTTTTTCTGTATTGCGTAAAATGGTTTGCCATCCGGTCACTGGTGAAAGTCTGTTACGTTCTTTCCGTGGAGGGAAAGAGAATGGTATGATCTATCAACTTGCCGAGGCCTCCCAGTTGTGGCTCGATACCGATGCTCAGGCATGGAATGTGGAGCAGGCTGCTCGTATGGAACGGTTTGGAGATGATGCCCAGCCGTTCTGGGAACGTGCCTATGCGCTTGGCAAGCGTGGTTCATTCCTGCCTGATGATCGCTATGTTGATTGGGCTGTGCAGCGGCGGAAGGAGGTTGAGGGCTATTATCGTCAGACAATCCATGCTCTGGCCCGTTTGTATGTCGCTCGGTATGGGACAGCAGGAGCTTCTGAATCACTTCTTGTGCTGCGCACGTATTGGCAGCAATACCCAAAGGATGAAGATGCCTTACGCTTGTTGATGCAAGTACTCAGTCAACAAGAACGATATCAAGAGGCGGTTGAGTATTATGACCAGCTATGTGATTTCTTACAAGAAGATGATGATCAGCCTGACGAACGCACGAAAGATATTGCTGAGTATTGCAGGACCAAACAAATTCAGTATGGGTCAGTGGCCTTTTCAGAGCGGGGTAAACAGAGTCAGCAGCACATATTGGCTTTTCCTTTTCCTCTTGCTGTTCAAGATACCTTAGAGATATCTCATGTTTTAGATGGAGCATTTCCCTTGAATACATCTCGTCGCGCTATGCTTCAACAAATCGTTGGTTGGGTGGGTGCAACTGCTTTTTCTCCCCAGTCCTCCGTGAATATGAATGTATCGTGTAGCTTTTCTCCTTCAACATCTGCAACTGTCAAGCGACATTCTTTACAAAAAATTTCTACAGAGACCTTGAATGATTTTTCACAATTAACTGAGACATGTCGAAGTCTCAGCGAAGGGAATGAATTGAAGACGGCCGAACGTGTGCTGTGGTCGTATCTTCCTCAAGTTGAAACGCTTGCTCAAGTTCAGTCACCCTATCAGAAAATTGCAGCAGCGATTACTTCTCAAGTCTACGTATTAGCTGCGTCATTGGTAGGGCATCATAGTGATCTTCAATCTCGACAGAGTTGTAGTGAAAGAGCAATATGGTACGCAGAATGTGCTCAAGATGTGGAGTTACACGTTGCAGCTCTTCGGCAGCTTGCTGTGACGTTCGATTATTTAGCACTTCCCAAAAACGTTTTACAGACGTATCAACGAGCCCTTCCTCATCTGAAGCATGTTTCTCCGCGTTTGCAAGCATGTATTTATTCAGCATTATCAGGTGTTTATGCACAGTTACAACACGAAGAAGAAGCTCATCAATTTATGGGGCTAGCATATGAAAAATATCCCGAAGATAAACAAAATGAACCTGGATATCTTCGCACAATTAATGCTAGCTATCACACCCTGATTTTATGGGATGGTTTAAATCATCTTGAACTTGGCCAGCCACTGAAGGCACATAATATACTTCAGCAGATCCCAACAATGGGACCTACGGAGCAAATACCTGAGCGAATTCGGGTCGAATTCCTCAATTATCAGGCGAGGGCTTTGATGGCTGTAGGCGATTTAGAGCAAGCATGTGCCTATATTGAGACAGCTGTAGAAGCATCCACAGCAATTGGTAGTCGTAAACGCTTTCAAGAATCCTTTGCTGTTTTTCAGCAGATGAAAGATGTTTGGCCAACAGAGATGCGTATCCATGAGCTAAGAGATCTTTTTCTGCAGCGTATGATCAACCATATGGAGTAATGTTTCAATGGTTTGTCGATGTTCTGGCTGAATATGGGACGCCAAACTGGACACCGTTTCCTGATAGAGATGAATGGCCGCAATTCCTCGTTGTTCGATGGAAAGAGAGGAAGAGGATACGCCCGCTGCTTGCATATAGTACTGTGTCCAGGCTGATTCAAGTCCTATTGCTTCTTGAACTTGCTGAAGATAGTGATCCCCTCTCGCAAGAATTCCCTTTTGCACACCAACAGCTTCCATCACCGTTGGAAGAATATGAACACAGATGCGTTCGACAAGCATAGTTGTATCGCCTCTGTAAATAGCTCCCAATGTTCTGAGAATAACTTCAGATAACTCGGTGAGTAGTCTACTCGCATACACATCTGCATCTGCCTGAAGAGAGCTCCATGCCCAGTGAGAGATTTCTTGCTGGAAGGCATGAAAAACTCCCTCCCTATCAAGCAGAATGTGAGCATCTCGTATAGTTGATAATCGAAAGATAGCCTCCTGTGGAATACGGAGCCACTCTTTATAAATAGAAAGCGGACGACTGGAAAGGTTGAGGAGATAGCCATCATACCAGATGAATTGTTTCTGTTGGCGCCGTTCAGGAGTCTCTCTTGTAATTCTTACAATGTCAATATCACTATACGGAGGCCTCGCATCTCCACGTGCATAACTTCCATGAAGAATGATCGCTGTTACCGTTTCATCGTCGATATCGGCAACAAGTTTTTGCAAGAATGCATCGGATAACTGTGGGGATAAAGAAGTCATTGCTTGTACCCTTCATCGTGGTAATAAGGATTTTCTGTGAATTATTATACATTATGCGATGATGGAATATACCTCTGGATAGATCAGGATCTCCCTTCACCTTTAGTAAAGCATTTGTTATCAGCCCAACTGTACCAGATCTCACGTACGTAGTTGCGGGCATCCTCAATGTGCCACGAGAACAGGTGGATGTTCACCTGATTATGCTTGGGTATGTCAGTTGTTATACAAAGTACCCATGTTCCCGGTCCTAATGGGCTGCTGGGCGGGTATCCTTCCTGTGTAGATGCACAGGGAGTAGAAGTCGTTTTCCCATGAGATGATTCCATTACAAACCACCATCCACATCAACGAAGATGGAAATGTCCTCATAGGAGCAGCTAAGGAGTATGAAATCAGAAGCAGGCTTCTCGGATGGAGTTTAGTCGGAGCGCTGTCTGGTATTCTCAATAGTAATGTGCGTTGGTTGTAATGCACTTAAATTTGTAGTGCTATGAGTTGAGAAGGAAGATTAGTGAGTACGTTTCCTACACCTGAGAGCGAAGTGACACGGTTGCTCAATCAAATCAAAGCTGAATATGAAGCAGCTCAGAATGGTTTGTATGGCTTAGCCTCGGGGACCTCACAGCATGCATTTATTACTGCTCGCATGGAGCATATGAGCCTACTTCATACCGAGCTTCAATCACTGATTGGAGATGCTGCAACTGCCTTAGTGGTTGAGCAGTTGAATGCATCTCCAGAACAGCATTCAGTGGAACATCCGTAATAGATATTGGCAGGTGTGGTGACGTTTCCGCCCCAAGGAGACGTGGAGCTTAATTGGAGACTTTTTGTTCTTTATGAGATGTCACAGCGATCTCTTCTTCTACTTCAATGATCGAAGCATCTTGTAGCCACACCTGTCCTCTCCCTTGCAATAAGAGGCCAAAGGCAATATCCAGGCTCTCTTCTGGTACATCCAAAACGACCTGATACCGTTGCCAATCAACGGTCCCTTGAATCGGGCGATCTTGCATATTATCGTGATCAAGAGAATCGACCTGGGGACCATCAATCCGCATCCAGAGTCCAGACCATCCTTCAATCTCCTCCGCTTTTACTAACGCTGAGAACTGGATGCGTTTTCCTGCATACGGCTCCGCGTCAATTTTCAGCATCAAGGTAGCAAACCCTTCGCCACCTTGTTCATTTGAGCGCAGAAAGACGCTTTTTTTGAGTGGTTGAGTACTCTCCACGGTCACTCCATGGAGATAGTGTTGAGGATGAGATCCTACGAGAAATAATTTGCGCTCAAGCAATTCCAGCGGCGTTGATGTGACTGGGGCCGCGATTCCATCGAGGGAAGAGAAATCCCAGGATCCTCGCTGGAGTGCATCTCGTTCCAACTTTGTCCATCGTTCTTGGAGTGCTGGACTCTTCCCGATCTCATGCATCAAGGCGGTTGATAATATATTTGCTGCGTATGATGCAGCCGGACTGCCATCAAGCGCGACACAGAGATCAAGTGCCTTCCGAATCCGCGGACTCAGACTGAGATAAATACGTGTTGGTGCATTCATAGACCACTCCTCCGTCGAATTGATGCTAATTTGTTACTTATAAGTAACAAATTAGCATCAATTCGACGGTTTGTCAAGGAAGGTATCAGCTTCTTTTCCTGTTTTACGTCACCGTATTATTGCGGAGAGATGGAGATGCGGGCTGTCTTGTTCTCATCTGTTTCTTTTGCTCATTGTATGAGAAGGCTTTTAGAACATGAGAATGTCCTCGCCATATGAATGCAGCACCTGGAGCCATCCTCCTGTGAACAGCGGTGAAAGAATTTTGGCAATAAGAGCAGTTTGCCCCAGAAGTGAAAACTGGGCGAATTGACCATTCTTGGTCAATGTTGGTTGCCAGAGTCAAATCGTGACGCCGATAGCCATAAGGAAACCAGCAATTCCGGCAATAATCGGGGTTTGCCCACGGTTGGAATAGAAAGTTGGAATAGCAAAACAGTTTAAAAGGACTAAGCTTTTCCCAACAAAATATTAGTAAAGCTCCTCAGAAAAAGATGTTAGAGGGCGAAAGGGTCGGTGGTGACATTGAGCCACGCTCTCTAGAAGCACGAAATGATAGGTGCGGTGGACATTGATATGCTGGAAACGACGTGGAGCAAGCCGCTCTACATCCTCTGGCCGAACCTCTTGCCCACTGTTGCGCAGTCCCTCCAACGCATCTTGTACGTACCAGGCGTTCCACAAAACAATCATATTGACCATAAGACCTGGCACACCCAACTGATCCTCCTGACCCTGGTGATAACGTTGACGTAGCTCACCATGCTGACCATGAAAAATATGTTGTGATTCGACAATCTCTTTGTCCTCGCCAGCGGCATATATAATGTCCACCAACCGGCTCTAACCTTGCTCCACATCTCTGGCAAAATAGAGGCAGTTCTCGTTTTGACACATATCTGTGTTTGTGGCGCTTTCTTTGAACCATAAAATGTCTTGTGGTCCACTTCTCGAAAATTCTGCTCATTTTCATAGAAATTGACGGGCTACTGGTCGTAGATATGCGTCAAAACGGACAAGATCCATATCTTGTCCGAGGCGGCTAAAACGTTTGGCAAATCACAAAATATTTTCCACAATAATCACAAGTATTTTTATGAGTAACTTATAACAAGCTGTCCTATATATTATATGGATTTTAGATGTATCTGATTGCATACTTACCATAGGTTATTCAACAACCTATGAATGGCACTCACAAACACGTTCTATGTGTCATATTAGGTGGATGAGTTACCATAAGCATGGACATGTCATGAATGTTTTCACCTTCTCTTGTTTTGTGGGTTATTCTTAGCAAAGAACGTGTATTGTTACAAAGGAGCATTTCATGAAGAACGCGTTTGGTTTCAATTTTTTAGAAGAGATGTCACGTTTTGATGTCACTGGTGGTTATGATGAGGAGCAAGAAATATGGGTGAGCGCTGACGGTGTAAGCGCATTGGGAACTAGCTCTTTCACTGGTTCTGGCACTGGCACTTTCACTAGTTCTGGCACTGGCACTGGCACTAGCACTATGTGTTCTCAGAACGATAGTGATAGTGATAGTGATCCTGATACTGATAGTGATCCTGATACTGATACCGATTCTGATCCTGATTATGACTGATTCTAATGTTTTTTTAAGTATTGACGTTTAGATAAAACAGAAAAAAAGGCAGCCCTGGCTTCATTCAGCTCAAACGCAAGCAATTTGAGTGGTGGAGGTTGTCGGTGGCGGTGACGATGCATCAACTTCTAATGGCTCGTCACCTTGGGGAGTTACCCGATCGTCTCTGGGAAACTACTCGGCGTCCATTGACCTCTCGGCAGGTTCGTCGGAGTATGCCTGCAATTTTGAGGCAGGTAGGAACATAGATTCGGACGTGCCAATCGCAAGGAAATCCGCTTGGATGCACACAGGTATTTCACTCATGGCCTGCTCCACGCTATCCTGCGGTTCTAAAAGGCAAGTGCAAAGTCAAAACAGAGGCTGAGTGGTCAGCGAAAGTGAGCAATGGGAACCGGTTTTCCTTATTGGGTAACGGAGAACACACATGCTCGCAAGCTCTGCTTGTCTAAACTTCAATAAGTAGAAAAATTGGAATCATACGGAGTTTGAGAAGTAGAAACTTTTACTTCTCAAACTCCTTACCTCTACCCTTTAGAACGAGATATGATTTAGATGGTAAATACATTAGTTATATCTTTTTTAACTGGACTCACGTAGATTTGTTGATAGCAACGGGTTCGTCATAAACCAAGGTGTGTTTTTTATATCGAATATGAGTATATTCGGTTTTGAGGCTCGCCATCGTCTGTCAATAATTAGTGATCGTGTTTCCTGTTTAGATTAAAGAAGATATTCAAGATTAGGAGGCAAATAGAAAAAGAAGCTTTTCGTGAAGAAAGTCTTAGCCAGTATTTTTCCTCTTTATCTTTTGTAGAATAGCACAGATTCTTCATTCTTCCTACCTTTTAGGAGATACAAATGAAACAAAACATACTCATTGTGGCAGAAGAGTTCGAGCCTCATACTGATATTTTACTTGGGTATTTGCGCTCGCTTGGGCATAATCCAATACGTTTGCATACAGCTGATTTTCCACTGAATGCCAGTGTTGAAATTAATTTTGACGGACAGTATTGGCATGGATATCTTCAGACAAAGAAAAGGAGAATATTTTTAGAGGAAATTCGCTCGATCTGGTGGCGACGTCCAGGGGCATATGTAGTATCTTCGGAACTACCTCAAGACCAGAAGAGATTTGTACGAGAAGAACTTGATCATGCGCTTAAAGGAGTATGGTATTCACTCGACTGTTACTGGATGAGCTTCCCACCGTCTATTCGATTAGCATCTAATAAGCCCCGTCAACTGAAACAAGCTGCCGAATTAGGTTTGCGAGTGCCACAGACGTTAATTACAATGGACCCGGATCAAGCTCAAGCTTTTTTTGAGGCCTGTAACGAGAGCATCATTTATAAGACACTCGTGAATCCACAACCAAATAGTGACGTACCCAAGTCCATCTATGCAACACCAATTACAAAAGATCATATGACCTTTTTCGAACAAGTTCGGACAACGCCATGCCTTTTCCAAGAGTACATTCCTAAACAAGTTGAATTGCGTGTCACTGTGATTGGTGATGAGGTGTTTACTGCTGAAATTCATTCTCAAGAGAATGAACGAACCAAATATGACTGGCGTCATTACGAGGTACCAACCCGTATTCAAAAACATACACTTCCAGTGGATATTGCTGAAAAATGTATCCATTTAACCAAAAATTACGGGTTAAACTTTAGTACATCAGATCTTATCCTGACCCCAGAAGGTGAGTACGTATTCTTAGAGACAAATCCGAACGGTCAGTGGTTATGGGTTGAGGAAGCCGTTCCTGAACTTAAGATGAAAGAAGCTTTGGCTGAGTGTTTAATTCGTGGAGCTAATGGCTGAGCGTATAAAATCTCTTTCTTCCATTCCCAATGAGAGAGCCATACCTTCTCGACAAATTACTGTCTCAATACATGAGCAGCAGACGACATTGAAGTGGAGACAATTATGCATAGTTTTCAATCAGTAACACGCCATCTTTCTATTATTCGACAGCTCTTTCTCATCCTGTGGCAAGCAAACGCCCTACTTTTTGTCCTGCTGCTTGTTCTATCGCTGGTAACTGGAGCAATACCAGCACTCACGCTAATTGTAAATGCAAAGCTCATTGATGAAATTGTCTCTTTTGCTTTTCAGCAACGTTCCGCTTCCAGTACTTCATTCCCCTTTCCAATACTTATTCTGCTGTTCATTCTGGCTGGTTCTGGTGCCCTCAATCAAGTGATGGCAAGCACGCGTACAACAATCGAAACTTTATATCGTAAACAAGTGACTAACCTCATTTCTCTTAAAATTGCTGAGAAAGCCTCCTCGCTCGATCTATCCTTTTTTGAAAACCCGGTATTGAGCAATCGTCTTACCCTGGCCTTAAATGAGGCCTCATATAGACCAATTACTATTGTCACATTGTTGTTGACATTACTCACGACTAGTATCACTTTAATATCTGTGACCGTTATCATTGCACGCTGGCATTTTTGGATTCTGCTACTTGTCATAAGTATCTCATTCCTACACTATTGGATTATTGCACGAATGGGTCAAGATCGTGTCTCTCTTACTCTTCGCCAAACGCCAGCAATGAGAAAAACGCAATATATAAGCTCGCTTTTGACCACAGATTTCTATGCAAAAGAGATCCGTCTCTTTAATCTTCGTGATTATTTTCTCAAGAGATATCGACGGCTACAGAATGAAGTCTACCAACAAGATCGTCAATTACTGCGGAAGCACCTTTTCCTGACTATGATAGTAGAACCTCTTCTATCTCTGGTACGTCCAGCTCTTTTAGCTTTTGTTATATGGCAAGCAGTTCAGCGACTGGTTACGCTTGGTTCATTTACTTTGTATACACAAGCAATTGGTCAGTTAGATGGTGGGTTCTCTGCACTGATTTTGACCAGCGCACAGTTATATGAAAATACGCTCTTTTTAACAAATCTCTTTGATTTTCTGGCTCTTTCTCCAACAGTAGAGCCTGTTCAAGATGTTACGACCTCGAATCCGTCAACCCTTTCAGCTCCGAGTATTGAATTTCGTGATGTATCATTCGCTTATCCTGATAGTGCAACTCCAGTTTTAAATCATCTCAACTTTTTTATTAAACCTGGAGAAATCATAGCACTTGTAGGGGAGAATGGAGCGGGGAAGACTACAGTAGTGAAGCTTTTAGCTGGTTTATATAAGCCCACCCAAGGGCAAATTCTTCTGGATGGCAAAGATATCGAAACACTTAATCGTGCTGAGTTGCGCAGTTACTTAAGTGTCATTTTCCAGGATTATGCAGTTTATCATCTTGAAGTACTAGAGAATATTGGTGTAGGGAGTGTGTCTGAAATAGAAAATCAATATCAGATTGAACAGGCTGCATATAAAAGTGGTTTCGCTCCGATTGTAGAAGCACTTCCTGAGAAGTATCAAACGTTGCTAGGGCGTTGGATAGAACGCGGGCATGAATTCTCTGGGGGACAACGCCAGCTCTTAGCACTATCACGTGTTATGATGCGAAAAGCTCCTGTACTAGTGTTAGATGAACCAGGTGCTGCACTTGATATTCTGCGCGAGCAGCAATTCTTCAAAAATTTATTAGAAGAGCAGAAGGAAAAGAGACAAACAATCATTTTTATCTCGCATCACTTTTCCACTGTGCGACGAGCTGATCACATTGTGCTACTTGAGCAAGGAACCGTGATTGAGCAGGGATCCCATGAGCAATTAATGGCTCAGCAAGGGCAATATGCTAATCTTTTCCAACTTCAAAGTCAAGAATATGCTTCAATGGAAGAAATACGTAGAGATGAAGATGCCGTCTTTGAAGAAGAGAAGGAGCATACAAATAGAATGAAATCAACGAAGCACTTTACTGAGATTGATGTTTAATAACAGTTTCTTTGTTTTCATAAGGAAAGTTTGTGACACATATGTATAATAGTCAACAAAATACTTCTCCCGAACATCAACACTCTGTCCATTACATACCGACAAGCTTGCTCGATGCTCTAACCAAGATAGAGACGTTACGGGGCAACCAAGTGATTATTTACTTTGGAGAAGATCAGCCCCCTTTCCCCAAAGCATTGAATGATGAAGACGTTGTTATAATGTATGAGTGTCTTCGAAAGAGAGATCGAAATGATCCTCTTGATATTGTTCTCAACACTTATGGGGGAGATGTTGTTGCAAGTCGCAAAATGGTACATCTATTACGGTCATTGTCATCTCATCTATACATGCTTCTTCCATATAAAGCACGATCTGCTGGGACTCTTCTATGCTTAGGGGCCGATTCAATTGTTATGCATCCTCTTGCCGAGTTAAGTCCGATCGATCCTCAGATTATGAGTGCTACTATGTCCGTTTCTAATACCTCTGCTCGACTCTCCTCCGAAGATATTCGTGCATTTCGCCTTATGGCTGAGCAATGGTTCCAAATAGAGAGTAAAGCGGATGGGTTAGAGCTATTACAATTGCTCTGTCAACGCATCTTTCCTCCCTCGCTCGCTGGTTTTTTTCGAGCAGATCAGCTATTAGAACAGGTTGCGCAGGAACTATTGCAGATCCATTTGCCTGCTGCTTCGGAAGAAACGGTGCAACATATCATGCAAACTTTATTGAGGGGATACCATGACCATTCGTATGCGATTACCCGTCAAGATGCCTCTGAATTAGGCTTGAACATTGCTCATGCAACAATACAAGAGGAACAACTGTTGTGGACTATCTGGCAGCAATCTCGAAGCTATCTGGCAGCAGCGCAAACACAACATCTTGCTCCAGGTTCACGTATTGACGCCCTGATTGCAAGTTCTGATTTCTTTGCACACCATGTTGTCATGCCCCAATCAGTCATCGCAGTGAACAAAGGGTCAGAAGAGAACAGAGAGCATACTTCTGTACCTATGCTTCAGTTAGCTCACTGGGATATTCTACGTTCATAACGTTCTTCACCTATAATTCACGATTAGATATATGGAAGAATGTAACTAAAAAAACAGTAATTTCCTGAAAAGTAGTACAAATTAGTAGGTCAATAGTAACCTTTCTATAACGGCTATCTTAAAAATTATTTGGTTGAAAGACCTGCTTTCTATGAAAAATTGACACGGCAGTTGCAATGTAATACAAGTAACATCTGCTGTAAATTGCTAATCAAGCGTAACCTGGGCTCGGTTACGCTCTTTTTGTTGGGCCAGTATCTGTTACTGAACCTGTTCGGGTGTTGAAAGAAAGCGGTTTAACAATGGTAGCTCAAAGCTAATCGTTCAACATTCGTCATAGTCCTCCAATTACAGTCCTTCTATATGCAATAGATTCCCAGAAGATATAAACGCTTTGCTTTTTTAGGCACAAAGGATTTATCAAGAAGCTAGTCGTATGGGTATTTAAATTAATCATTACTAAATACACCTTTCTGCCTAAAGATGATTCTCAACAAGCCTGATTCATCTCTTTTAATCTGCTGAACACTTCTTCGCGCCTCCTCATCTGTTTATCAAGGGTTAACAAATCGGAAACAGGTTATGAACTCTCTCCGTATTCATGGGCATGCTATTCTCCAAACTTTAGCGGTTTCATAAATTGGTTGTTTACGACTAATTGCTTGCTCATTTCATCTAGATGCATTTAGGAAACTTGCTATAGTCGGGGTGCTAGGAGGCTCATTCTCTATACACTTCATAAATTTACCGCTTTGCCCGGTTCAATAAGCGCTCTTGCTCTTTCTACAGTCAAGATGCAAGAATGACTAATAATGTCACTTACTTTATTTTGCAATCGTATAAGCACTATAGCCTTGGACAAGGTGACCTTTAGAGAGATAAGAAAAAATGAGTTGCTTCTCTCGTGCTTAATTAAGAAGACTTTTTATTTTTATTACTCATTTACTTAAAATTGTTTTGTTCGATACTTAATTTATAAAAAATACACCAAAAATAGCAAAATATTTATATATATACTTGAAATTATTGTATATAATGTTTTTGAAATTATAGAGATCTATTCGTTGTATTTATATACTATTTGGATAGGAATTTTGGGACCAGGAAAGAAGCTGAAAGGAGAATTTTTTGTGGTTCACAACAATTCTTTACGCTTTGAAAGAGACCAACGCGGTTGGTCTCAATCTAAAGTTGCTGGGCTTATAGAAACAAGCCCTCTCTCGATTAGTCAATGGGAAAGGGGTATTTTCTTACCTTCACCGCATTTTCGGGAAAAGCTTTGTGCATTATTTGAGAAGGATGCTTATGCTCTTGGAATTCTTCTACAAACAGATTCAGAGCAATCGCATATTTCTGATCCATTTATTCCATCTCAAAGTTTTCCAGCTTTGGGGCTTGTTGGGCGTGACGCACTCCTTAATTTGCTAGCTGACCGTCTCAGTTCGGAAATTTTTTCGTCAACTGTAACTTTATATGGCTTACCTGGTGTGGGTAAGACAGCTCTCGCATTAGCCCTGACCGAGGTTTCATCGGTCCAAGAGATTTTCTCTGGAGGCGTGCTCTGGGCTGGAGTTGGTCTTAACCCTCACCTTTTTGAACAGCTCTTCCATTGGGGAAATCTTCTCCAAATTCCTGAGCAAGAGATGAAAGAGTGTGCCGATCTTCCATCTCTTGCCAAATGTCTACGAGCTCACATCGGTTCTCGTAAACTATTATTTGTCCTAGATGACATCTGGCATTTAGAGGATTTTCAGACTCTTCAAGTTGGCGGGGTCAATTGTACCTATCTTGTTACAACACGCTTGCCTCGCCTCGCCGCTCAACTAGGTGAGCAGAACACTTTCCACGTTCCTGAACTAGAGAAGATCGAGGGGACGACACTTTTGGCTCGTTTTCTTTCCCATCTGGCCGAGTGGAAACCTCAAGCAATTGAGTCTCTAGTGCAAGAGGTGGGTGGTTTACCTCTTGCACTTACTCTTATTGGTAAATCCCTCTTTGCTTCTGATCAATCTGAAGATTTAGAGAGAATACAAGCTTCTCTTCAACGTCTTCAAGACGTTTCAGCACGCTTGCAACTCAGCGAACCGCAGTCGCTTGTTGAACACCATCCAAGTTTGCCACCAGAACGCTTTATCTCTCTTGAAACTATCATTTCCATAAGTGTTCAGCAACTCTCTTCCCAAGCTCGAGAAGCACTGAAGTATCTCGCGATTATACCTGCTAAACCTAATAGCTTTTCACAGGAATTAGTTAACGTTCTGATATCCAATGGTGGGGAGGAATTCAATGAGTTGTTAGACATTGGCTTAATTGAAGTACATGAAAATGGACGATACACTCTTCATCCAGCTATTGCTGACTATGCTCGAAGCACCTTACATCAGGAAGAGCATGAGCAAAAAAACGTTAAGCAATGTTTTATAGATCGTGTTGTATCATGGTTACAAAATAATTCAGAAAACTATGCCCAGATTGAGCAAGAGTACAGCAATCTTTGTATGGCTTTGGAGCTTGCCATTGAACAAGGTCTACAGACAGACAAATATGTGCAGTTGATAACATTCCTAATGCCATTCTGACGAACGCGCGGGTGGTCTCATGAAGCAACACACTTTTTACAACAGGAGCTTTCTATGACCCAAAGTTTGCAGAGTCAAATAGAAGATATTGTAGAACGTCAAGCAGAAACACGGTATCAAAAAAGCCTTCACATAGTGCGGCAAGAAACATAGTATTGAACAAAGTGCCCTTCTTCCCCATAGTCCCAGTACTCCTGAGACTCAGAATATTATCACAGAGAGCAAGATCTTGCCTGCACAAAAGAGGGCCTAAGCACATCTAGCAATGCAACACAAAAAAAGGAAGCCCACCTATAAGGAAAAGGGAATGAAACTTTGCAGAAGAAGACTGCATACCAGAAAAAGGCTGATGTAATGAGGATAGAAAGAGACTATTTCAATGACTCAGATTTCTTCCTTGCGCTTTGAGCGAGAAAAACGTGGATGGTCTCAATCCAAACTTGCTGAACTTCTTGGCACTAGCTCAAAATCTGTCGGTCAGTGGGAGCGAGGCGTTTTTCTGCCTTCTCCCTACTTCCGTGAAAAGCTCTGTGCATTATTTGAGACAAATGCGCAGACCCTTGGATTCCTTGGAGAGACTGATTCTGAGCAACAGTACATTTATGATCCGTTTATTCCTGTTCAAGGACTGCCATCCTCTGGTTTAATCGGACGGGATGCACTGATCAACTCTTTAATCGAACAGTTGGGTATAGGGGAGCATCTTCCAACGTTGACAATCTATGGAATACCAGGTGTGGGTAAAACGGCTTTACTTCAAGCACTTACCCAGATGCCGCCAATCCAGCAATATTTCTCCGATGGCATTCTCTGGGCTGGTTTGGGTCCCCATCCTCACCTTTTTGGGCATCTTTCTCGTTGGGGACATCTCCTTCAAATCCCTGATCAGGAGATGAAAGAGTGTATCGATCTCGCTTCTCTCGCCAAATGTCTGCGTGCTCATATCGGTTCGAGAAAATTTCTAGTTATACTTGATGATGTTTGGGACCTTTCAGATGTTAAGGCAATCCTGGTGGGTGGCAATCAATGTGTGCATTTGGTGACGACCCGCTTTCCTGACCTGGCGAATAATCTCAGCCAATCACATACACTTCATGTACCTGAGTTAGAGATAAACGAAGGTAAAAAGCTCCTTGCTTACTTTCTTCCACATTACACTGAGCAGGAACCTGAGGAAACGAATTTACTTGTGCAAGAAATGGGAATGCTTCCTTTGGCCCTCACGCTTATTGGAAAGTATCTCTCTCCATATGATCTTCTAGGACAATTTCAGAGATTGAGGAACGCCTTCCAAGGCTTTCATGATTCTTCGGCTCGACTTTTCTTGGAACAGTCTCAATCTCCCATAGAATATCATCCAAGTATTCCACCAAAATATCCCCTCTCCCTTGAGAGAATTATTGCTGTCAGCTTTGAGCATCTCTCTCCTGAGGCTCAAAGATTACTTTGTGCTCTCGTACTTGTACCAGCAAAACCAAACACTTTTTCACTGGAATTGGCAACAGCTTTGATGCCTTTTTCACCTAATGGACTCTATGAGCTGGTAGATGCTGGTTTGGTCGAAACCTATGGAAAAGGACGTTACACCCTTCATCAAACAATTTCCGATTATGCTCAAAGTATGGAACAAGCAGCAGATGGTGAGCAGGAAAAAGCAAAGCAGCGCCTGATAGATTATGCGCTTTCCTGGCTAGGACAGCATTCAGAAGACTATGAGCGGATTGAGCAAGAATATACCAATTTGCTTGCGGTATTGGAACTGGTTTCAGCACAAGCGCGGAACACAGAATTGGTCCAACTTGTACTCGCCTGCTTTTCTTTCTGGCAAATTCGTGGATTGTATGAACAGGCGGAACGGTACTTACAACGTGCTTTGCATGCCGTACAAGAGCTTTCAGATAGCCGGAGACATATCATTGTTCTCAAACACTTGAAAACCATTGAAGAACATCAAGGGAGCTACGAGCAAGCAGAGAAGCACTGTCAAGAAGCATTAGTTCTCGCTCAGCAGGAGGGAGAGCAAGAGCAGAGAAGTCTGATCTTAAGCGATCTCGGCATGATAGAGCTGCGTCAAGGAAACTTTGGACAGGCGGAACGCTACTGTCAGGAAGCAGTAGCCCTGGCCCGTCAAACAAAAGATCGTGATCAGATGATTATCGTATTGAAAAACTTTGGTACTCTAATGCATTATCAAGCCAAATATGAGCAGGCTCAACGTTACTACCGAGAGGGATTAGAATTGGCTCGACAACAGGGTCAACAAGAGCAAAGCAATCAAATCCTTTTCCATTTAGGAGTTGTGGCAGAACATCAAGGAAACTATAAGCAAGCCGAGTTCTGGTATCAAGAAGGCTTAGAGCTAGCTCGGCAGCTAGCGCACCGGGAATATATCATCCGCAATTTAAATGGTTTGGGAGTTATTGCGTATCGTCAAGGCAATGATGAGCAGGCTCGTTTCTCTTTTCAAGAAGGGCTAGAACTGGCACGACGATTAGGTCATCGTTCGCTCATCTGCAACCTGCTCAGAAATCTCGCTGGGTCCAGTAGTAGGCGGGGAAACCATCGTCAAGCCGAAATCTATCTTCAAGATGGATTAGAACTGGCTAGGCAGATTGGAAATACTATAGTGGCTGCTGAAATTCTGGTGGATCTGGGAGAATGTCGGCTTTCAGAAAAGCAGATTGATCAAGCCAATGACGCTTTTAAGGAAGCCTTGCTTTGTCTCCCTAAAGAGAGTCAAGAAGTGTATGCATATGCTCATTATGGATTAGCACAAGTGGCAGCATCGCGCAAGCAGTTTGAAGAAGCTTTTAAACATAGTAAGGAGAGCCTCACAATATTTGAGCAGGCAGGACATCATAAGGTAAATGAAGTACGACATTGGGTAGAGCAAATGGAATGCGTACTTCACGAGCAGGACGCTTTAGACATGGAGGCATTATGACACCACACATCTCCTATGAGAAGGATTAAGAACTGGTCTTTCCAAAAGCCGTGGCTGGATTGATGAACGTTTTTAGTTTGCACCTTTACTGTCTAACAAACAGAATGGAGAACCTCCCATTTGTAGCGTATGGAGTATAGCCTTTCTTAAAAAAAGCCTCTTGCTCTAAAGCAAGAGGTCCAACCCAATTCTTGAATCTCTTGTGAGACACTCATTTCTGTTTGGATGATTTTAGTAGATAAGGTGGTTGCCATACCCCTACATACTCCCGATCTTGTGCTGAGCTCAATAGTAGGTATACCAATAGGGAAGGCCTTTTCCACCCGTTATGCATTTTAGGCATCTGGGTTGATGCAGCGTCTATACTGCTGCTGATAGGTGAGATGGACTCTCTGGTACTCCAGTTCTTGCCAACACTGGCATGATGAAAGGGCATAATACTCGATAAATTGGGAAGAGACGAAGAGGCACTGGTGTCTTAAGATGAAGCGCATGAAGGTTAGATTTGCCAGCAGCAGGTCATTCCTTACGAAATGAACAAAGAATATGAAATGAGAGATAGTGTTGTTTGGCTCATATATAAGCCAGATCGGCACATAAGGCTCTGGCAAGAAATGATCATTTAGGTTGGGTTGCCGTGCTCTGGCCTAACCTGCGGGTGAGATCGTCGAGTGTTAGCGCCGGGTGTATATTGAGGCGATGAAAATTGATACATATCCAGGCCACTTGGCCTGGATTGCCAATTTATCTGCCGCAGTGGCTAAGTTATGAGCCAAATGACAGATATACCTACTGCACCTGTACCAAGCCTCCAGCCAAGATTTTTGGATGATGAAGATATTTAGGGATGGTATATGCGTTACTGGGCCTGTAGCGCAATGAAGTAGCCAATTCCTCTATTCTCTCTGGTCGTAAAGAACCATTTCCATAAAAACTTGATGTGCAGTTCAGCCCCCTTTAGGCTACTTTCCTATTTCAACTTCATGTTCCAACTGTGGGCAAATCCCTAACCAGGAAGGGCTGAGCATGCTTTTTGTGTTGTGCCATTGGTATCATTTCTTCTCTTTGCGACCCCATACTGTCATTCCATAGTGTATGGCATGGAAGGTTGGACGAGCAAAATCCAAATGCATTTGATGCAAAAAAGGAGAAATGTACTCGTGTGTGATAATATGGCGCTGTGCCATAAATGGTAAGCGTTGTTGTGCTTGTAAAAGCAGATCCTGTGTCCATCCCTTGTGGATCGGTGTTCCGTAAGAGAAGTTAATGAGGTGAGGGATCAGGACCGTTTCCCAAAAATTCGCAGCCACAAGGGGTTCTAGTTCATAGAGCTGGCTCTGAAGGGCGTGTGAAAAATTCTGTGCTGCACCCTCCATTTGCCCCTCCAACTCATTCCATGTGTTTAAAGTAGGAGCATTTGAGCGAGCATACTCAAATGCTGTCAATCGAATCCACCCACCCTTTTTTAATAGGCGCTTACCTTCTTGGAGGAGATGGATCCATTGCTGATACGATAAGGGCAACTGAGCACAGTGTAGAGAAATAATATCAAAGGATGCATCCTGAAAGAGAGCAAAGTCTGTATAAGATGCGAGGTGAAAGACAGAAAGATGAGGAAGAACTTTACTCCTGATGGCTGCGCAGCGAACCATGGCCTCGCGTGTATCGACACCAACAATGCAAGCGTTCTTATAGGTCTGTGCACATTCTACCATCCATCCTCCCGGGCCACAAGAAACGTCGAGAATGTGCGTTTTACGTTTGTTGATAGCAGGATACACGCGAGATACTCCAGGGAGTACTTCTCCTAAGCACGTCGTGACCAATGGTTGTTTATTGGTTAACCTCGCAATTTCGATTGCATCACCATGTATGTGGATTTCAGATACCATAAGAAGCTCTTGATTCGTTTCTTTATATATCTGCACTACAAACAACTATGCATCTACATGAAATGATATACAAAGTGATTAAGAGCCAATTTAGAGTGGAATACTTCAACTCAAAGATAAAGATAACATTTTTTGTGTTCATTTGTCAACTTTGTACACAAAGATATTTCAGCTGTCTCTATTGCTGTTCTACTATTTCTCTCTATTGATAGATCAGAGCGTATTATTATCTGGATAAAGCATGATTTTCTTGAACAAAGTATTATACTTGTATACAAATTGAAGATACAAAGTTATTATTGTGATACGTTGTTATCTATAAAGGTTGTCAAGAGTTGTCGATGGTTGGCGGTAATGTGGCCGCTGACAGTCATTATCTCTTTCGATAAGGTGGCTATATGCGTGATAACTGGCGAGAGATGTTAAAAACTATAGTTGCTGATGATAAAAGGCACAAGATGTTAGAGGCAGAGCTTAATATAAGCTCAATCACCATTGACCGGTGGATCAGTGGTGAATCAAACCCTCGCATAAATAATATTCGAGCGCTACTCGCAGTTCCTTCCTTAGAGAAGGATTTCAAAAAATGCCTGGCTCAGGCCTATCATGTAGAGGCTACTCCTGAGGCTCAAGATCAATCCACCAGAGAAATCCCTGGCGTTCTGTATGACTCGATATTAAAAGATTTAGCAACGAGGGCTGATACATTAAGAACATGGGGCGTTATTGCTTTGTGCCTCAATGATATGGCCGTACGCCTGGAAGCCCAAACATACCGGGCGCACTATATCATATCTCAGTGTTACTATCAACAAAATAAGCTTATTCTTAAAGAACAATATATATTTTCTTACACGAGCAGAAACACACAACGCATACTTGTTGATAGTTATCTAGATTCTGACACTTTGCCGTTTATTGCAGTAGAGGTTGGACATGATATACTAGGACAGGATGGGCATGTAACGAACCAGATTGGAGCAGGGAATATTCGTTCTTCAGCGGCATTTCCATTCCTTCGTTTTGGAAATGTTGCTGGATGTTTTACGGTGTGTAGCGAAGAAAGCTCTTATGCTTCACTGTTTTATCGACATTTCGAAAAATACAGTGTGCTTTTGTCACTGGCATTTTCAGATAGAGAATTTCTCGCGATTGCTGATCTTTTAGCGCCAAATCCTACAAGGCAGTAAAGAAAGGGGATGTACCGATGGAACGGAACGACTACTTTATTGACCCTGAGTCAGCGGCTGAAATGGCTCGTCTTTTAGAGCAGGACAAACTGATTACCGGTGGAAAACCACTTCCAGAACAAAGCGCGGAAATGCTTGAACACATTATTGATGTGCTTGATATTGCGTGCGGTCCAGGAGGATGGGCGTTGGAATTAAGCCGCCTGGCACCACACATGCATATCACTGGCATTGATATTAGCGAACGCATGATCGCATTTGCCAATCAGTTGGCCAGAGCGGAGTCAGCAAATGCGCATTTTGTGAAGATGGATATCAAAGATCTCTCGTTTGAAGAGGAAACATTTGATCTGATTAACATGCGTTTTATTGGTGGTTTCATGCTCCGTGAATCCTGGATGCCCCTCATCGAAAAATGCAAATCGTTATTGCGGCCTGGAGGTATTTTACGCCTCACTGAGAGCGAGGCTGCCATCACAAACAATGCGGCGCAAACGGAAATGACCAACTATATTGTGCGCAGTATGTATTTGTCGAATCGAGGATTCAATCCAACGACGACGATGGGCATTGTGAACCAGCTTCCCTCTTTTCTCCGGCAAGCGGGATTCCAACAGGTGCATATCCACCCGTCTGCGATCGATATCAGTTATGGTCAGGAACAGGCGCAAGCAGTCCAACAAGATTTTTCGATTGCCTTACAGTTGCTTAAACCCTTTTTGCTTCGTGCCAATATCATCAGTTCCCCACAGGTATTTGATGATGTGCTTGCTCAGATGCGCGATGGATGGTCTCGTCCCGATTATACGGGGATCTGGTTTCTTTTGACTGCCTGGGGCATAAAGTAGGATCCTCTTTTTTGGTAGGCACGCTTTGATGAGGAGGAACGCTATTCTTCCTCATCCCTCGATGGTTTCCAGACGGTGGGCCAGCGGGGTTAGTTGCAGGAGTTCGCCTTCGATGGTCTGACGTACGTTGACTTCAACCTGAGCTAATTCCTGAAGTGATCCATGTTGGACGGACCGTTTATATTCCTCGTTCACACGCTGGCGAAATGTGTTGAAATAGGTATGCTGGATCTGCCATCCTGGGAGCGTGGCGAGGTCAAGATAGGACCTGTCGACAAAGTCCTGCTGAGAGAGGGCGAGGCATACCAGGTCTGCATATCTTTCCAGAAGTCTGAGTTTTTCCTCGGTAAAAAAATGAGGCTGGTTACTGGTTGCAAGGAGTGCACCAGCGATCTTGCCACTCCACATCAGAGGCGCAGCTGCGCAACTCAGCTCCTGTTCTTGACGAGAGAGTGGGAGCGCTATGCCCGGATCCCGTGTATCTGGAACGAGCAGGCTATGTCGTCGCATCACGACGTATCCTGCGAGTGATTCCACCCCAAAGAGCCTTTCTTGCATATGAAAATCCGTTCGCCAGGGCGCTGTCCCTCGCACTCCCAATGCCCTGAGTGATCTGATTTTTCCATGCTCCTTTGGTGGCATACAGCCAGCAATAATCATTTCAAGTCCTGCATCCTCGGTTGTTCTTAATTGGGTGAGCGCATGAAACAACAGCGTTCCACCCAACAACCAGAATGGATTGGGTGCATTACGGGCCAACTGGAGGATCTCTTCGTAGATCTGGAAGGGAATATGCTCAGATGGTCGTTCAGCGGGAAGTGGTGCTTCTAGCAGTTGGAGCGTCGGATCTTCCTGCATGAGGAGACGCAGTTGATTTCTTTCCTGCTCAGGAAGAGCCTTGAGAAGCCGATGGATGTGTGATGGATCGGCCGTATTCTCACCATTTCTCCAGCGCTGGACGGTGGTACGGGAAACGCCAATCTCTGTATACAGACGCTGTTTTTCTGCCGCAGATAGCCGGCGGATGAGATCGTCGAGATAGCGACGCCAGGCAGCTTGCTCTTGTGTCATACGTTCCTCACTGTGTATGATATTTTGTCATGTGTATAGAACATGCTCGTGTTCATCATCAACTTTTTCCTCTTCCTATTGTACCTGAAAATTGCCTGTTTTTTACCAGATGATACGTTTGATGAATGACCTGAAATATGCGCAGTTGCCCCCGATCATGAGCAGCAGCACCATTGATAGGCTAGGAACTGACTCCTGACGCGGATTGTCCCGTAGCGTTTTTGTAAATTCGAATGATCAGCACAAGAATGCGTTACAATATTCACCAGCATCATCCTACACAGAATAAGGACTGAATGTTCAAGAGGAAATGTCACAATCATCCTTTTACAAGGGTGTTATCGTATGCTTCTCTTTCGTTTCTTCTCACGGAGCATATGTAACTCTTGACTATATTCGTTTTTTAGTCTAGAATATATTGGTGAGGAGAAAAAGATGACACGAATGCTTCCAGAGCAGACACGCGAACATATCCTGGACAGAGCCGAACAACGTTTCTGGACCTTTGGCTTTAAGAAAACGACGATTGACGAAATTGCTGCCGATGTCCATGTTGGCAAGGGATCTATTTACCAGTTTTTTGAGAGCAAAGAGGCGATCGTCCTGGCAACTATTGCCCGCCATAAACGTGCGCTACTTCAAGAGCAGATGTGCCTTTGTCAAGATGCTACCCTTTCTCCTGTCGAGAAACTCTGTCGTTGTGTGAAATTGCCTATTCTGGATACGCATCGCCGCTTTGAAGAATATCCACATGGACGAGATATGGTGATCTCCGTTCATAGTTCTTTACCTGACCTTTTGCAGCCTCTAATCGAAGAGGAGATGACGCTACTAGCAAAAATTCTTGAAGAAGGGAGAACTCAGAGGGACTTTGCCTTTGATAATGCTCTCGAAACAGCCTGGGATATTCGCAATATGACCTATGGGTTTTGGCCGCCTTACTCATGCGTCCAAGGAACGGCAGCAGTGAATACCGCCCTCGACCATCTGCTTCATTTTGTCTTACGTGGACTACACACCTGATCCATGCCGTTTTTGATCTTACTGTTTGCTCTCCACATTGTGCGATTGTTTTTTGACTAAAATACGAATATAGTCATTTGTTTGCTTCATAAAGGAGATCGTTTGTATGACTCTGTGTTCATCTGATATTCTCATCATTGGTGCTGGTCCTGTTGGCCTCACCCTTGCCGGGGAACTCTTACGCTATGGCGTCAGTTGTCGTGTGATCGAGAAAAGGGTGGAACCTGCAACCAGCTCACGAGCACTAGGAACTCATGCTCGTACACAGGAAGTCTTTATGGCAATGGGGATCTTTGATGAAATTCGTTCTCATGCCCAGCCGGTACATCGCTTTGATATGTATGAACGGGGCGAGCGACTGGGGTCCTTTGATCTTCCCCTCGAAAGCTTTGGCACTCCTGCCACCTCCAGTTTATTCATCGGGCAAGCCACAACAGAGCGTATTTTGCGTGAGCATGTCCTCTCTCTGGGAGGATGCATTGAAGATGGAGTCGAGCTGGTCAGTTTCACACAACACCCTGATCATGTTTCGGTCACGTTGCGAGATGATCAGGAGCAGGAACAGCATCTCTCTGTTTCTTGGCTTGTTGGCTGTGATGGTGGTCATAGTGCTGTGCGCAAGCACCTTCAGCTTCCATTTGAAGGTGCGGCAGATGAAACATGGCTTGTGGTTGACGCACAGGTTGAGTGGAATCTTCCCAATGATGCCATTCAGATGTTTCGTTCACCCGATGGGGTCGTTATGGCCTTCCCTTTTCCAGAAGCAGGGAAGTGGAGATTGTTAGAAACCAACATTCCAGAGCCATTGAACGAGACGACCGTTGCGCGTGTACTTACCGACAAAATTGGGCGTACCCTGAACCGTCCGATCACTGTCCATGTGCCAAGTTGGATGTCTCGTTTTACTATTCAACAACGCAAAGTTTTGACAATGAGTGTGAGACGATGCTTTTTGGCAGGTGACGCAGCTCATGTGCACAGTCCGGCAAGCGGTCAGGGGCTCAACACTGGTATTCAGGATGCCTATAATCTGGCGTGGAAGCTTGCCCTGGTTGTTCAGGGGAAGGCGAGAGAGTCCCTTTTAGCCTCGTATACATTAGAACGCGAACCGATAGCGGCTCACCTTTTACGTTCGGCGTTACTGAGTACTCGACTGATTAGTCCACGCAATCCTCTGGTGAAATACGCAGGTAGCGTGATGAAACAGGTCTTAAGATTTGAACCGCTTCGTCATGCCATTTCACTGCGGATTACACGAGGAATGACGGCACTTACTATTAGCTATCCTCACAGCCCAATTGTGGGTGAAAACTGGATGAGCAGGTCAGGAAGACGCAGCTTTTTTCTAAATGCCAACCACTATTTCTCACCTGGATTCGCGCCCGGTTCACGTGTTCCAGATATGTTGATAGATAGGGGTGCGGGAACCCATCTTTTCGATTATCTCCAGCGCACGTACTTCACACTGTTGCTCTTCACAGGAAAGAACGCTTCTGATGAGGTGTATGAAGCGTTGAAGGAGATAATTGCAACTATCTCGGAGCGATATGGGGATACGATTGCTGTGCTGGTTGTCAGTTCATCCAAGCTTGTTGTACCGTCTATTTTGGAGCAACAGGCGGAAGTTATAAGAGACCTGGAAGTGACAATGCATCGTCGCTTTGGTATCATGGGCAATGGTGTGTATCTGATTCGTCCCGATGGATATGTTGGCTATCGCGGTCAGCCAGTGGCGTCAGATGCATTGTTCAATTATATAGAAGCATTCCTTGTTCCAGGGACAGCACCACATACAGAGCGATTTATCGAAAATTATTGAAAAAGGAGTATGTTTCCTCCGAAATTGTAAATAGAATGTACTTCAATGCCTCGCTTCTGAGAAAATGCGAATCTTTGGTCTGAATTTATCCCAAGATTGACTCAATCTTGGGTATCCTGCCCAGGAATTACAGGTGCAGTCAACGCAGGTCGATTCATTCAATTCTCCTGCTCACTTAGATAGCCAAATAGATGCGCTCAGGTTGGCTCAAGAGCGTAGACCAGTATCGCGCACGTTCTGCTGCATCTGGTATCTTGCTCCTGGGCCGCGCCTGTTTTTTGATAAGGAATTCCCAATTTTGTGAAGCTGCGAAGCACAGTCACTCCTCACTTACCGTATAAGCCATTCTGCCCTTTCTAAAGCATGGCAAGATACATGCGCTGGTGCTGCGCCGCTCAAGATGAAAATTGAGAGGCTTTTTTCTTTTCCACCGATAGTTCTCAGCTAGATTTACACGCTCGTGATGGAAGAACCAGATGTGGAGTTTTTATCATGCGGTGAAGTATTGTGCTGTTTATGATGTAATAGTTGCTTCCATAGTAATTCATTTACTCACGTCTTCACTTCATTTTTTGTGCTTTCCGGTCACCGGTTTGAGTGCATTTTACGCTACCTTTTGATGCATAGCGTATCAAATTACGTTGACAAATGCATCAATTTCATGGTATAGTGGCTATGGAGCTGAGTGCTTCCACCCGTGTTTGCCAGATATTCTCTGATTGTCGCGATAAACAGAGTGGGCAGGTGACCCTTCCAGAGATAAAGGTTCGTGTTTTGCGTCGATATTAGATCACCTCGTCTCGTATCTTCAAAAAGGAGAAAAATAGTCATGGCCAGTCTTACGCGCAGGGAACGTTATCCAGCAGGATCCAATGCAATGATGCCATTTCGGCTTACCTCTCTTCTCGAACCAGATCATGTCCTGTTTTTTAACCCGAAACTGGGAACGTTATCTCATGTGGCCCCAGGACCAGAGTTTCTTGAAGAACAGCAATTTACGGTCAGCGAATTGTGTTTATTGATTCCGCTCCTGGAAAGCTATCCGCACTACTGCCCCTATGAACAGTTGCTGGCATCCTTTGAAAGGGGGCGGCAGGCCTCCCAGGAGGATATTGAGCGCTCCCGTCTTCGTTTGCAAACAGCTGAATACGAAGGTCTCTGGGATGAGTATATTCGCCCTTTGCGAGGATCCCTCTCACGTGCGCGGCTGAAATTACGGCGTTTTGGCATCGACGTGGTTGCTGTCACGGTGACAGGATATATGCTGAAGCGTTTTCCATACGCGTCCTCACAGGAGGGTGTTGATCAGGGGCGTTTCCATGCTTTCGTATAGAAAAGAGGGAATATGCTGCAGGAAGCTCTCGAAGAAAAGCTGCATGTCATTCATGTTGACCCTCGGGATCAGCTCGCAGGGGTCTTGAAAAGGGTACAGGAGACCCCTTCCGACGTCCCGTTGCTTGTCCTGTCCGGAACCGCATCTCAGCGACATGCTTTTCGCCACATTCATGATTTTCGGATACTCACTACACAGAAGAAGCATATTGCTCTGGTTATTCCTGAGGCGGATAGATTGGCCAGGTACTTGGCAAAGGAACATGGATTTTCTCCTATCTTCTCCTCGCTTGAGGATGCCAGGGACCAGATCACGCTCTTGCAGTCAGAACGTGTTGATACACAACAACGTGATCTGTTTCCTACACGACCACCATCGACGCTACGTGACACAAAGCCACTCCAGCAAAAACGGCCATCGCAAAGGTCAATGAGGTTTCCGCTTGTCGCCTTGAGTATTCTCACTATCTTGACCGCCGTCTTTTTTGTTTTCGTACAGCAGCAGTTGACGCCTTATATGCTCAGCCAATCTCCGCCTCCTGCACCAGTGATTGTTGGTCAGGTCGCGTTTGAAAGTAGCCGCATCTATAACCAGGAAGGGACAAGTGGCGTGAGCGACCAGGTCCATCTTGCGTTGCAGCATGTTCTTCCCCCCAAAAGTGGGAATACGTACTATGCCTGGCTGCTCGGTGACAAAAACGTGAGCGATGGGCGTCCACGTTTGCTCGGAACGCTTTTTCCGCACAACGGGTTTGCAGAGCTCATCTATCGTGATCCAGAACACCACAACCTTCTAGCTACCTATAGTCAGTTTCTGCTGACCGAGGAAAGCCAGAGTAGTGCTCCGCCGATTGTTCCTTCGCCAAATAGTCATGCCAGGCGCTATTCAGGATCAATTGCCCAAATACCCTCCTCCAGTGATAGTCGTCATTTCAGCTTCCTTGACCACCTACGACATCTGCTTGTCCAGGACCCAACCCTGGAACCACTGGGGCTCCACTCAGGACTTGATTACTGGCAGTATAAAAATTGCGGGAAGCTCATCGAGTGGACCCAATCAGCGCGTGATGAATGGGGACACGCTGATGTATCATTGATGCGGCGGCAACTTATTCGTACTCTGGATTATATTGATGGAACGGCGTACGTCTATCAAGATGTGTCTGTAAAGACGCCCTTGCTCGTCGATCCAACCCTGTTACGTATGGGCCTGATCAATGTTTCTCCGACGCAAGCAGTCGAAGGATTCTTCCCCCATATCGCCAGTCACCTGACAAGTGTTGCCACCTCTCCCGGTGTCACAACTCGACAAACACAGATCGCTGCAAGAGCTGTCACTGCGATCAATGGCATCATTCATATGCTTGGGCAGGCCCGGTACGATGCCAAAGCATTGATTGCCATGTCGGACGCGCAGCTCCACCAACCGGCGGCCCAAACGCTGCTGAGCGAGTTAGCGAATGTGACCAATGATGTCTACACCGGGAACACACAGCAGCAAGGTTGTGTGTGGCTTCATCAACAGATCGAGCAGTTGGCGGCCTTTTCTATAGAGCGAGCTGAAGAGCAAAAGGACGGCCCTGGAAAGTAACGACTCACTTTTTTCTCGTATCAAATCGCACCCATAGGCATGCTAAAAGTGCAATATGTTTTTGCGATTTATTTTGTACAGAAAAAATGCATGGGACACGAATAATATCTATAATTGCAATAGACACATTTGTGTATGTCAGTATTCACTAAGGAAGAGATCCCTGTGATTCTTACATGTCCCCAGTTCGTTTTTGTGATCATTGCTTTGATCATATTTGTCTTCTGCTTGCTCGTTCTCGCGTCTTACCAGTTCCATACCTGGCAGGCAATAAGCGCCGTTCCTGCTATCGTTTATCCCGATAGTTAATTGATCGATCGGTGATGACATGTACGTGCCTGCTGCAGAAATTCTCAGCATCTCTCTTAGCAAGAAAGAGGAAATGACATGACCACACGTCCGCGTTTTCTCGTGCTTTTTGCCATAGGAGCTTTCACTATAGTGATGGCAGTGCTCTGCCTGGCTCCGCAGACGCATCTATCCACTGGTATCGCCTCTCCCCATGTCGCCATTCCCTGGTACGCTTTTGCTGATCCGCACATCATCATTTCCTGGTTTGGTTTTGTTTCCGTGCTCCCGCATGTTTCTTTTCCCTGGTATAGCTTGACTTTGCTCCTTGTCGCATCTCACGGGTTTATCATCACGCCAAATGCATTCGTCCCGTGGTTTACGATTCCTGGAAGCACTCCGGCGATATCAGTCCCCTGGTATACGCTTTCCTATATAATCTTCATAGGGTCAGCATGCTTCTACGTTTGTAAGGACAAAAGGAGCTCATGATGAGTTGTTTACGTGATAGGAATAGTATCCTATTTGTTTGTGTCATGATTGTAGCGATCGTCTTCCTGACCGCTTCTACTACGATTTTGGGAAGCCAATCCCAGTAGTTTTTACACTTCATCCATCCAAATGCCTTTTATTCCTACAATTAAGACATTGATATGGTGAGGAGATGCAACACAACGGTGAAACGCGTCACGTCGGATAATAAGGAGAACAGCATGTCCCACTTTGATTAGTGCAGATTTTTTCCCTTCTGTGACTTGCTTGAACCTTTGCACATCCAAGAACTGGGAGTAGGAGAAGCCATCTTTCTACTCGTCTTTAGTGTATAGAGAATAAGAATACTCTAGGGATGTCGTTTTTATGAGCAGGTCAGGAAGATAGGATATATACATGGGTACCAATGAGATTTTTCCCTTTGGAGACCTCCTGAAAAACTATCGGAAGCGGAAGCATATCACACAGCGAAACCTTGCCATACTCCTGGGAGTCCACTACAACACGATTTGGGCATGGGAGCAAGGAGACTATTTACCAGGAACCCGGGGGATCGTTCTAGAACTTGCGAGACTCTTGGACCTGGATACATCTGATACCGGCGCGTTGCTTGAAGCAAGTTTAACCGCTTTACCGCCTTACTGGAATATCCCCTATCAGCGTAATGCGTTCTTTACTGGGAGAGAGGTATATCTGAAAAAGCTCTATCACCTCCTTGGGGCAGAGCAGGAAGTCCATTCCACACAATCTTGTGTCCTGAGCGGCATGAGTGGTATTGGGAAAACGCAAATCGCTCTTGAATATGCCTATCGATACCATCACGAATTTTCAGCGGTGTTCTGGCTTGCTGCCGAAACGCAAGAAAGCCTTATCACGAGTTGTACCTCAATCGCAGCGATTTTAAAGTTAGACGAACAACACCAAAAAGAGCAATACAAGATTCTGTCGGCCGTTAAAGAGTGGCTCACTTTCCATCGCCAATGGCTGGTAATTGTGGATAATGTTGAGCATCTTGAGGTGATTCGTCCGGTGTTGCCCGCTGCTCGGCAGGGTTCACTGCTCTTTACGACGCGCTTGCAGACGCTTGGTTCGCTTGCACCTGTCATTCCAGTTGAACGCATGTCTCACGATGAAAGTAGAACTCTTTTTCTTATTCGTCGTGCGTTCTCTCAGGACCTGCACCCCAGCCCCTCGACGGTGGAAGAACACATGACGGATTCCATCGTTGCTTTGCTCGATGGTCTTCCACTTGCTTTAGATCAGGCAGGAGCCTATATCGCAAAAACTGGTTGTAGCCCCTCCGATTTTTCTACCCTCTTCAATGCCAATCCTTTTCAGTTGTTGGATGAACGGGAGCATCTTGCGACGTATCCCTTCTCTGTGGCGAAAACATTTACTCTCTCTTTCTCCCGAATCCAACAGACGAATCCAGCCGCAGCGGCCTTGTTAGGGATCTGCTCTTTTCTGGCTCCAGATGCTATTCCAGAAGCCTTGATAACAGAGAATATCGGTTGTCTGGATGCACATGTGCGGGAATGGATTTCTACTCCTTTTACCTGGCAAACCCTCTTTGAGGATTTGCTCTCTCATTCCCTTGTGAATCGTCATGCGCACACAAAAACGATCTCACTCCACCGTTTGGTGAAAACGATTCTGACGCAAGCACTCCCAGAAGATGACCGGCGAATTTTTCTGGATCAAGCCCTCTGCCTTGTGAATCAAGCCTTTCCTGCTCTATTTGAACAGATAGAATATTGGTCCTGGTGTGAGCAGGTTGTACCTCATGCCCTAACTGTGCTTCATCATTGTGAGCAAGAAACCCTTTCTTCACTCTATCGAAGTGAACTCTTGACCAAAACGGCAGCATATCTCACAGTGAGAGCGCGCTATAATGAAGCGGAAAAGCTCTATCAACACATGCTTGCACTCCAACAACAGACACTTGGTCGTATACATGCTGAAGTTGCAGGGACCCTCAATCAGCTTGGAAAACTTGCGTATTGGCAGGGGAAGTATGCAGAAGCAGAAACGAACTTTCGGCAATCCCTTGA
Source organism: Dictyobacter alpinus (assembly GCF_003967575.1). Lineage (NCBI taxonomy): Bacteria > Bacillati > Chloroflexota > Ktedonobacteria > Ktedonobacterales > Dictyobacteraceae > Dictyobacter > Dictyobacter alpinus. The sequence goes on along the minus strand of NZ_BIFT01000002.1, from coordinate 268,877 downwards.
TATCCGAGAGAATGTGTTGGGATCCCTGCATCCTGATGTTGCCGCCTGTCTCAACAACCTGGGAGATCTCTCTCTCAAGCAAGGTCAATATGCAGAGGCAGAACGCCTGTTTCAACGTGCTCTCCTCATACGAGAAAAGGCGCAAGGACCTATGCATTCGGCTGTGGCCCTTCCTCTGAATAATTTGGCTCTTCTGTATTTTATGCAGGAGCGCTATACGGAGGCAGAGCCGTTGTATGATCGGGCATTACAGCTCCGCGAGCAGTCACAAAGCTCTATGCAGTTAGAATTGGCCTTTCCTCTCAACAACCTCGCCATGGTATATGCGGCGCTCAATCGCTATGAAGAGGCTGAAGCCCTCTATCGACGTGCGATACGTATTCGAGAACAAGCACAAGGTTCAGGTCATCCTGATCTGGCCTCGCCTCTGACTAACCTGGCTGATCTTTCTGTGAAACAGGGCAAATACCACGAAGCAGCAGCTCTCTATCAAAGAGCTCTCAAAAATCTGGAAGAAAGCCTTGGATCGGACCATCAAGAGGCATCTTACTGCATTCGTGGATTAGCAGAACTTGCTGCAAAGCAAGGAGAGGAGAAACAAGCTGAAGAAATGTTCCTACGTGCTCTTCAGATCCAGGAACGTGCTCTCGGTCAGCATCATCCCGAACTGCTGGAGTTGTTGTGTGAGCTTGCTCAATTGTATCGTTTTCAACAGCGATATGAGGAAGCGGAACCCCTCTATCAGCGCGCGCTTGCCATAGGAAAAGAGGCTTTTGGTCCTTCTCACAAACGGTTTCGTGTCGTCTTACAGCACTATACTGCTCTACTGTACACCACCCAACGAAACCGAGAGGCGGCCCAACTTGAACACCTGTATGCCAGTTTGTCTGAAGATGTACCTCACATGTGAAATCATAGTCAGGTTGTGATCGTGTGGCAGTATGCTTCTCTTAGAGTCTTTTAAGACTCCTTGAGAATGCAGCATCTTGCAATACACGAACTCCACAGGCCCTATGGTCGAGCATTTTTCGTGGGGAGAAGCACTGTGGAGTTCGTTTCTCAAAACACATAGTACTGCTACGAAGAGGAGAAATTGTCATGAATCTGGTACGATCAGGGAAGAGCGTTTCTAAAAAAGCACTCCTTCTCTGTGGCGTTTTTCTTGCCCTCTCCTGTGCTTTCTTGTCTATGGCTGTTGCAGCCACACCAGCACATGCAGAGACAGCATCAGCACTGACAACGCGTTGCATCTACCCAACGTTTACCTATTATCCAGGGTCAAGTGCTTCCCATCTCAGGTATGGACAAGCACAATTCCATTTTGAGATCTGTTCAGGCACATCCCCATCGTCCTGGGGAGCCACGGCGCGCGTCACGACAAACTCAACTGGGAAGAATCTTGGGATTACGTTTAGTGACGCTGTGATTCGAGGCACCAGTGGAGGAAGCTATTACAAATTCTATACTGGCCAGTTTCATACACAGACCTGTGTGCCACGTGTTGGTTGGCCGTGTTCTCACTCTGGAGAATTTTATGTAAAGTTTTATGCGTACGATGTTTCAGGAAAACCAGCGGTCACAGAAATGTCAACGTCATCACCAACGGGTCTCACTCTCTTCCGAACACCATAGGTGTTTCTCAGATGTCTCGCTGTAGGAGTTTCTTTGACTCGTCAAAAAAGCTTCCTGCTGGTACATAACGAGTACCAGCAGGAAGCTTTAGTCATGTGCACGTCATACGTTATAACCATCGAGTAAGGGAGATGGGATGAGTTGCTCATCGAACAAAGCGTCGTAGAACTGAGCAATTTCGGCGACGTGTAAATCCCAAAATTCTGCGGGAAATTTCTGTATAATTAAGTGGGAGAATCAGAGGGTTTCGATATCCCTTTGGCATCTCGGACATAACGATACAATGTTGAACGAGATATCTCCAGCGTCGAGCAAATCTCTGAAATGGATTGATTTGGATCAGCAAAGAGCTGACGAGCGAGGGCTACTTTCCCGTTGGTCATCAGTTTCTTCGGCCTTCCTCCGACACGTCCCCTCGCTCGCGCAGCGGCGAGCCCTGCATTCGTGCGCTCACGAATGAGGTCGCGTTATTGACTGCTCATATCAATCGTATGTTTTCTGTTTTTTATGATATGAATAATTGAGATACATATATCGTTTGCAATTAGCATGGTGGATTTCTTTGATCCATCTCAGTAAATTATAGCATGAAATTGCTCGGCTTGATTCGCCATTGTGATTGGAGCTTTGTTTGATACAGGAAGGAGGTGGAACAAACTGGGCTTGCGTAGAAATAGCTGTGAACGTGATCACTTTCTCAGCCATATCAATAGTTGTTAGCCCCTTTCCTTTGGGTGAGTCATTGTATGCTTTATTCCAACTTCACAATATCCTTTTACGAAATAGGTTTATTTGTCAAATGTTCCACACTATTCACAACAAAACTGTGGATAAAGGGTAGCTTCAACTAAGGGCATGAGCTACACTCGAAACAGACAAACACGTTCTCATACTCACTCTTGCCAGGTCTCTCATAACAGTTCTTAATATGAGTTTCGCCAGAAAATGGGAATGTGAAGATCTTGACAAATTCTCTCCTTCTTTGTATATTAAAGATGTCCGAACGTTTGGACTCGAATGAAAGAGAAGAAGAGTAACTATGGTTTTAACCGATAGCGAGAAGCATAGCTCCCACAGCCGCACCCTCATTTTGCAATCGGCCCTCCAACTCTTCAGCATACGCGGATATGATGGCACATCGATTGATGATATCCGTCAAATGGCGGGATTTAAGTCGAAGGCCAGCCTGTACACACACTTCAAAAACAAGGAGGAATTGGCATCAGCCCTCCTACGAGATATCCTGATAGAACGGGATCATGTCGTAATGTCGGCATATACTATGGCTGATCCAGAACCCTTACAGAAATTTGTTGCTATCGCCAGGGCTTTTATCATCTGGGGAGTAAGCCATCGACAGGAATATGCCTTTTGCTTTCTGCGCGTGCAGCAAGAGATATTAATTCAGGGAAAAGCGCCTTCTTATGTAGAGGAAGGCTTACAGCCTTCGGATCTTATTCTGCTCAGCCTTCTGCAAGAGTTGCGTAGAGAGTATCCGGTACGCCCGATTGCCGACTATGCTCTGTTCAGCATGATGATCGGTATGATCAGTCGGGTGATCATCGATCAGGCGGCGTTTGGCCCAGCAAATCAAGAAACGAAGGTAGAGCAAATGCTGGAAGCCTGCTTTGGCCTCCTCTTTAGCCAACCTGTACCTGTTCCGACGTAAATGTATGCTTTTTTTTAACTATACAAAAGTCCGAACGTTTGGACTTTAAAATAGAGAGGAATCCTACCATAATGCAACATACTGAAAGCAACGTAAAGTTCATCCCAGTTCCCGGTGGAACGCTGGCCTATGAGATTGCAGGTCAGGGGCCCCCTGTGCTTTGTCTGCCGAGTATGGGAGATACGCGACGCGAGTTTGAGCGCTCCGCTCCCCTGCTTATAGAGGCTGGATACCGTGTCATCACTACTGACCTGCGCGGGATGGGGCAATCTCGTGGAAATTTCGCAGCCTATACCATTCAGGCTCTCTCCGCCGATATAGAGGCTATTTTGGAAGCTGAGCATATTGAGCGTGTCTTTCTAGTGAGTTGTTCAATATCAGCAGCCTCGGCAGGCCTGTTTGCACTCGAACATCCTGATCGTGTACTGGGATTGGTCATGATCAGTCCGATGGTTTATACTGCGCCAAACATGCTGGTACCTATTCTGCTGGCTACTTCGCTCCGCGTTCCCGTTCTAGGCCGGGTGATCTGGGCGAGTTACTTTAAGAGCCTCTATCCCTTGCATCCAGTAGAACCAGACTACCTGGAAGGCTTGCGTACCAATCTCAAACAGCCAGGAAGCATGAAAAGTGTCGCGGGTATGCTCTTGGCCCCTCGCCTGGATGAGCGTCTCGCACAGATGAACGTTCCAACCCTGGCGTACTTTTGTACAAAGGATCCTGACTTTACAAATGAACAAGGAGTACGCGAGACTGCGACTAAGCTTCAGCACCAGATACCTGCTGCCGAGGTGGTTATCCTGGATGATCTGGGACATTATCCACATCGAGAGGCTCCAGAGCGCATAATGCCAAAAATGGTAAGTTGGCTAAGAGCATTGTCTGGTTCACCAGCCGTAAACGAGCCTACGATTTAACACGCGTTTCGTTCTCATCATCGAATCAAAGGAGTCAGACTGTAAAAAAGTTTGACTTCTAGAGATACATCTGGCATATCCTCTCTGCATTTAGCGTTTTTTTTAAGGGGTATCAATGGAACTATCAGAACAGCCGCAGTCTCAGGAGAACGTTAAGCCTAATCCATACAACCAACGTGAGCAGATTGAAACAACCAAGAAGCCATCTGAAGATCGTATTGTGTTGCTTACCGATGGCATTTTTGCGATTGCATTAACGCTCCTGGTCTTAGATATTAGAGTTCCCAAGACAAATAGTCTTGAAGTATTTAATAAGGCATTAAGCGAGGAATTCTTTACAAACACAATATATTACGTCATAACCTTCGCAGTCCTAATCAGTTACTGGCAAGGTCATCGTCGCTTGATGAATATGATCGAACGCATCGATAATACATTCGTTGGAATCAATATTCTTTTCCTGGCCTTCGTCGCATTTTTCCCTGTGACCAATAGTCTTTTAAATAATTCGCAGTTTCCAGTGGCAGTGATCATTTACACTATCGTTCTGGCAGGTTGTGGTTACTCTGCTTCGTTGCTCTGGGCCTATGCTTTAAAAAATCATCGACTTTTTGCGCCAGAGGTAGATATTAAGGAACACACACATCGCATCCTCCTTATTACGTCCTACCCCACTTTTTTCCTGCTTAGTTTAGTCATTTTACTCATTCCCAACTTCCCACCAGGTCGTATCTTTTATATATGGATACTCTTGCCAGTCATCTATGTTCTCGCTTCAAAAGTCATTCAGTCCTATGCCTGGAGGCCAACACAACAAAATTTATAGATGAGTAATGGTAGGTGGCATAGCTCATACACCCTTTTGAAAAAGGAAAGATGCTCAGACACGTAGCGTACTGTAAGAATTGGCTCTGTGTAGACACGCTGCAATTATTGCAACAAATCGGGGTGATTCCCTCCTGAAAGGGGCTCTCACCTCTCTCGGAGAACAGAAAGGCACAACTATGAATGACTATAGACCAACCGTACGCCAGGATCAGCCGCATCCGCGCACATCTGCTGGTACCTACCAGCGAGACCAGGGATTGAGCATCGCTACAGCCATTCTCTTGATCATTGCAGTATTCGAATATTTGGTGCTAGAGGTGATCACTGCCTCAGCGTGGAAGACACCCGTGTATAGCTACGCATCCAACTGGATTAGCGACCTTGGAGTACCCGATTGCAGCACCTTTCAAGGCCGACAAATTTGTTCACCACTCCACAACCTCATGAATACAGGGTTCATCGTCCAGGGAGTGCTGTTCCTCATCGCTAGCATCCTGCTGCTGTGGCTCTTTTCGAAGGCATCGCGAAAGGTCTATCTCCCTCTCGCGCTTATCTATAGCGTCGGCATCACTCTTGTTGGAATATTTCACGGGTCCACGGCCGCAACCGAAAACGGCACCGTCGCCTTCCATTTCCTCGGTGCTTTCATGGCAATTCCTGCAGGAAACACTATCGCAATCGTGACGGGTTTCCAATGGCGCCGCCTCAAGACTCCACGCTGGTTCGGCAGAATAAGCATCGTCCTCGGCTTTATCGGAGTCGTGGGTGTGATCGTTCTCTTTCCCACAATTGGTCGTATTCCGTCCGGCATTCCTGAACGCGCCTCGGTCTACACGATCCTTCTCTGGCAGCTTCTCACTGGCATAGTGCTTCTCGTCGCCTGCGTCAACGCACGCGGTCAAAGATCAAGGAAACACTAGGATGAACCCCTGAGCAGTTGCGCAACGCTGCCTCCTTGCTCAGGCTCACCGTCCTTCAGGGTGAAATGGGTTGTAGCACCGTGGCTAACACCTCGTCGCCCAGGAACGTTCCTATTTCTTTGGCGCCTGAAGGATCTCCATCCTCGTCATCCTGACGCCGCCATCGGCGAGTTCTGAAAGCTTCGCGAACCATGCCTGCACATAGGGCATGTTGTTGTGCGCCTCAAAATCGTCCTGCGTTGCAAATACCTCGTAGAAAATGAGGTGACCAGGATCGGCCCGATCCACCTGAAAGAAGTAGACGAGGTTCTTGGGATCGCTGCGAACAAGGTCTATCAGAGGTAGGGTTGCCGTGCGCAATTCGTCGGCCTTGCCGGGCTTTGCGTGCACCTCGGCGACAACCGAATAGGCTCCCATTGGAACGTGATCGTACCCTTTTCTTGGACCTGACTGCTCATGTGCCATCATTGATCTCCCTTACTCAGCAGTTTTCCGGAGCATCGACTGCTCCAGTCGTTACGAAGGACGAAGGCGTGCTAGGACCCCGCCATCTGTCGCCTCTTTTCCAGCGCACTGGCGAACACCTGCTTCACGGGATCCAGCGCTTGAACAAATTCCAACGCTTCACCCTCTGGCCCGCGTGCATAGATCAAGGCCCAGCCATTCGACCTGCCTTCAGAAATCTTGTTCGACATGGTGGCCAGCGGCGCGTTTCGTCGGCCCTCCTCAGTCGGCATCGCGACAATGCGATTTACGCGGACGTTCGTCATGCCACGCTGGGCGGACTCTGCTTCGAGATCGTGGATGAACTTGTTGAAATCGATGTCATCACGAAGGTAGAAGCACAGATGTAGTGAACGAGGGTAGGCCGGACTCCTGCTCTCGTGCGCTGGCGCCCACGCGGCACCGCTTCCTTCCGGCTCCCCGCTCTCTCGATAGTGCAACAATTCCAGAACCATGTTGTCGAACTGGATGAAGCGCACATCGAGACGCTGCTGGCCACCCCGCAAATCGGGCACTCCGATCGTGGCGGGGTTGATCCTCTTCTCGATGGCCTCGATCTCGTCATTCAGCAGTAGAGTATTATGAATCTTCTCTCCCTGAAAGTCGCCATCGCGCATGATCTCCGTACCCCCCAACACTTCCGTGTAGAACTCGTACGCGCGATTCATGTTCTGCACGGTCATTCCAAAATGCTGGAAGCCGCGAATTCTCTGGCCAAGTGGCCCATCATCACGTGGAGTATTCATTTGTGCTCCTTGTTGGTATATTGTTTGCCGCCATTCAGTTCGCATGTTGCGCCATAACTAGATGTGTCCATTCGTCGCCAGCCATTGCGGAGTGTCTATTCACGCTCCACGAAGCATGGCGAGGTCCTCAATCAATAAAAGAGTACGGACGCTTCCATTCTGCACTTGAGCTGCAATCTCAACACCACCTGTTTCACCTGACCTCTACCTCGCCGCCCCCATCATCCACCACAACCCATCTAACCTATTGTGCTTGTTAATCCTCATCCATTCAGGCGCAAGGTCATGCATCGATCTTGCGCCTGTTTGTTATTACTAGCCGAGGGTCGAAACACACTCGTTGTTTTCGTCAAAAAGCATAGAACTCGACCAGGCAGTGCAAATTTAATCACATTAAATAAAGCTCGAACTTTATGTAATTACTCCTTAACGAAAAAATTATTGCTACTTAATACATGTTGTATAGAATGAACCATAACAGTCTGAAGTACCTGTTCATCCTCATTCTTTCATGACTGTTTTTAGACAAAAATGAGTACATGCTGAAAGGAGTCGTATGTATTTTGCCAATGTAGCGCGTCGCACGCTGTGGCACAACATGGTGCGTTACGCCCTGATTATTTTGTTGGTATTGATAGCAACCATTGTCACCAATTTTGCTGTCCCTTCATCAAAAGCGCACGCTAATTATTATCCTCCTGCCTGTCAGGGTAAAGGGTTCACAGAAGTGGCTCTATCCCAGGACAATGGTTCATCTTTGGGATATCAGGATTCCACGACTGTCCAGCGTCTGAGTGAATGCGATACCATCAAGCTTGCCACTGACCTGCAGACAAAAGGAATCGTTGCTGGCGTGTGTGGGTTTGGGGGTGGTGCGGGTCGGGGATTTCTTGATAAAGAATTTCCCTCCACACGCTATCCTCTGGTTGGCCTTATCGCAGCCTGTGGAGCATATGGTATTGGGGCAACGCTTTTTGTGAATGCACTCAACAACGCAGATAAAGAAGGGGGAAATTGCGGAGTTGTGCTCTACTCTCGTGTCGTTGTCGCCAACAGTAGTACTGGGATAGCTCTTGGTATTCCCACTTCAGGTATCATTGGTGTTCCCTGTTATGTTGGCCAGGGCGAAGCACCTGGATACGCCGATGGCCCCTGTATTCAACAGGTTCATTTTGGGAATTGCAAAACCGCTGATGCCGGTGGTAGTGTTACTGATGTTCCGCCTTCTCCTCTCCCCAATGAGGAGGATCTGCCAGCCGTTGAGAATTGGGACTGGCCTACCCTCTCGGATCCCTACTATACGATAACGGATTGTTCGGCACACAGTATCTCTGTGCTTGATCCCAGTATGGTCGATCCGAGTGGCCTGTGGTATTGGAGTATTTTCGGCGTCGACACGCTGGGCCTGGGTTCGGCATCACTCAATGACGATGGGACCGGTGTCACTTACACACCGCTTGACAATGGCACAGATACACTCACCTTCACGGTTAGGGATGATGCCGGGACGTTTACCACTACTCAGATCAATGTCAGTGTGAGTGGATGTGCTCCTCTCCCACCCAATATCCCGCCACCTGGTAGCAATGGTAGCAATGGTAGCAGTACCACCAGCTACCACTATGGGGATGAGTGTGTGAATGCCACTGTTGTCGAGAATTGGGATTACACAACGAACACTGGCTATCAGGAGGTGTTGACCAATATCGAGTCTGAACCAGCCGCTTATGATCCGACTGTCACGGTGTATGTCTGGGATTATGACAATCAGTGGTGGGATACCAGCTCTCACACGTGGGTCACTCATAGTAGTCACCAGGTCGCCTGTGGCTTTGCCAATACTCCTTCGTGAAGCACCTCATGCCTGAAGGCGGAGGCTTCTCAGAGGTGCGTCTGTATTGTTTTCCAACTTTGACTCTTGCAAGAGTACTTCAGATTGTGAAAGCAAACAACTAGTGAATATATGTCTGTCTGCTTGTTAAAAGCAAGCAGACAGAGTATTTCGCTTTCTAGTCATCAGTCCAGGCCGTTTTTGAGATCAGCATAGAGGTCATGCAATTTCACACGAGTATCATGAGTTGTAAACTGCCAGACGTTTGAAAAAAGAGCAAACAACCTATCGGTTTGCTCTTAGTTTTGCTCTCCTTGCCTCCAGGGCATAAAAAATGAGTGTAATCTTCTACTATGTATATCTATATATATTAAGCAATTAATCACATTCAATGGATAAGGTCACGTCCTCGTTGTATCCAGGACAAATCTAAAAGAAAAACCTCAGGCTCTTGACCTCAAGTACTTGAGGTTTTTTATACTACAGATATGAAGAAGGATAGCCTCTCTTGATCATCAAGAAACCTATACCATTCACGAGGTCGCTCAAAGAAGTAGATTGAGCATTCCTGCTCTCAGATATTACGAAGAGATCGGGTTTGTGCCTGATATGAGCAGTGGGCATTGACGCTATAGTACTGACACGCTCCAGATTCTTGAGTCTCTGGCCAACTTGCCTGCTGCTGGCATGAGCAGAGCGTTATCGCTCAAGAGTACAAGCGTATAGTGAAAAATTGAAGATAATTATGAAAGATGGGAAGCAAATGGCAGAATTTATTACAACGCCGTTCGGTGCAACAACAACCGCGATGGAAGTCATCGAAGGGATCGATTTACATGGAAAACGAGCTATTGTCACCGGTGGCGCAAGTGGAATCGGTGTAGAAACAGCTCGCGCTCTGGCGCAGGCTGGTGCTGAAGTGATGCTCGCCGTCCGTAATATCGATGCAGGTGAACAGATCGCCGCAGACATCAGGCAGACGACAGGCAACCAGCATATTCATGTTGGGCAGCTCGACCTGTCAGACCTGCATTCGGTCCGTGCGTTTGTCAGAAGTTGGGAGGGTACACTTGATATCCTCGTTAATAACGCCGGTGTCATGGCTATTCCACAGCGGGAGGAAAGTCGGCAGGGGCACGAGATGCAATTTGCCACGAACCATCTCGGTCACTTTGCACTGTCGCTTGGTTTGCATGATGCGCTGGCCGCGACGGGTCATGCTCGTATTGTATCGGTCAGCTCAGTGGGCCATATCAATGGTGAGGTGGATTTTGCTGACATCGACTTTCGCACTCGCCCCTATGATACCTGGGTTGCTTACGGACAATCCAAGACGGCCAACATTCTGTTTGCAGTCGAAGCTGCCAAACGTTGGGCCAATGATGGTATCGTTGCCAATGCGCTCAACCCTGGCCGCATCGCCAACACCAATCTTGGACGCTACCTGGCAACTGCAGCAGTGAATCCTGCCCAATCAGGTGCGGCAAGCACAGGGGTGTCAGTGAAGACCATCGAGCAAGGCGCGGCGACCTCTGTTTTGCTGGCTGCCTCACCGCTTGTAGAGGGCGTCACCGGCCGCTACTTTGAAGACTGTAACGAAGCTGAGCCGCATCAGCCCGGTATTCGTCGCGGGGTAGCAGCATTTGCGATCGACCCTGAGAAAGCGGCACGATTGTGGAATCTCTCACAGAACATGCTCAACGAAGCCTGATGACACAGAGTGCCTTTCCTCCTACGACCGAGATGGTAGCGAAATCTCTACCACGCTCGGCATCCACGGCCTGCCAGTAGTCGAGTCGGATAAAGTATAGGAGCGTCTTCAGTTCCTGTATAATGCTCTCTCATGGGTAGAGAGGTTGCGCATGATGCGGTTGCTGAAGCTCCAGAGGTGTCCCTGGAGCTTCAGCAGCACTCTATTGACATGGATAGTCCTACAGTTATAGATAGTGATAGGCCACTTCTCCATTTGCTCAGGAAAGACACAGGGGGCAACCTCATTGCTTGCGAGGCGTTCTCTGGTTTTTTCTTCTCTGTTGATAGAGAACAACCTTTAACATCCATAGCCAGGCAAGCAATTTTGCTGCTATTGTTCTGTTTTTTCTGTTTTTTGTGGCATTGAAGGAATACTAAAAAGAGTCGAGTTGATAAAGCGAAATGCCAGACATTAGATACAGCTCCACCGATTGAGTCATAGTGGAGTGTTAATCTCCCCAAAGTGAACGATACCAATCTGGTCAAGGAAGCGGCCCAGAAGCACTAAGTTCCTGGGAAAAGGTAACAGATTTCCTTTTCCCATTTCCATCTAGATTACGTGACTGACTATCGAGTGAGCTTATAGCGTCTCATCATCTCCTTGTCTTCATGATCCAGTACGTGGCAGTGCCAGATATAGATAGGCTGGCACTGCTGATGGGATAGAAAGGATCATGGGTTCTTAGTAACAAGCTTCCAACGCCATATAGTAAATACCAAAAGTCATTGTCTTTTGATTGATTACTTTCCTTCCTTCAATTGTTATTTATGCCTCTTTTTTTGCTCAAAGCTACGCATCAGTATGCACACGAATAGTCTTTTTCATCTGGACGAGCTGTCCTAGAAGCAATATGTATCTACCCATCTATTCACGGTTCTGAACAGCTCATCGAAATAGCTTTCAGTGAATGCATTGGCTCCCCACTTACTGTCCACTGATAAAGCGATCCTTTCGGCACATATCCAAATATAGCGGGTTGCAACGAAATAAGGAAGGGCAGAGTATTCAGGAGTACTAAGAGGACGCATCTGGTCGTATCCACGAAGATATGCCTCATAAAGAGAAAGGCGGCGTTGTTTCTCTGGATCCTCCAGGCTGATCACTGGTTCGAGTGACCGTCGAAGCGCTGCTAGATCATACACGCGCCATCCATAGCTAACGTAATCCCAATCGATTAATGTTACCTGTTCTTGCTCATCAACCAGCAGGTTCTTCCAATGCAAGTCTCCGTGGCAGATCCCATAATACGGAGGAGTTGTGGGAAGATTCATCTTCTCCAGCTTCAGTTTGATATGCACAACCATCTCAGAAAGGGATCGATACAGCACTGGAAATGGCTCAAGCAAAGGAGCCATAAGCGCGAGCGGATCGTGAAGCAGAAACGCGAGGTTCATGTGATGGCGTTGGTAGGAGCCTGTTTGCCGATCCATACATAGATGCATCTGTGCCACGGTCTTTCCATACAGGTGAGCCTGACCTTCTGTGAGTGTTTCACCAGGAGCGCTCCCAGGAACGAAACGCATGAGCAACGCATAGTGTGATCCCGAAGGCGTATTGAATGCATGTGTATAGAAGCCATCCTTTCGTGAAACTGGCGCTGTTACCGCGATCCCATTGCTATCAAGCATCGCCATAAGCTGTGCTTGAGCTTCCCACTCCTCGCGAGACAAGGAACGAACAGGATAGATCCCTAACACAAATTGACCATTCCCAGTGGTGATCAAGTAAAGAGTATTTGCTCTTTGGGACAAGACCTGACAGGTTATCGGGGGTACCAAATCGTAGTTAACGAGCACATAAGCAGCCAGGAAATCAGTGTGTATCCTGAAAGGATCAGCAGAAAAACGGGAATCACTCATCAAAATCCATCCTAAGCGAACGTGTTTTGGCTTGCCCTGCTTTTCACAAAGCGTGATGAGCGGCCTTCATCTCTTGCTCATTGTACCATTTTACTGGCAGCTTAACTGCTCCTCTGCCTGCTCTGCTCGCAATCACACTGATATTGAGCCATTGCTCTTGAAACTTCTCACCTTTGCAGGCCACATAACAGTTCGTCAACGACCTCAGTGTCCTGTACCAACTCAGATAGTACCGGCCACGCCTCTACACGTGGCCTCATTGGACGAAGCCAGGACGACTCGCGTGCCTGGTTCAAGGTGAAGGTAGATCAGCATGTAATTCCCTGGGCTGTGCTGCGTCACACTCTTTCTCTTCTTTTTCATTTTCGTGGTTGAAGTGTTACCTGTATTCCATTACACGGGCGTAATGTGACAAGAATTTCTGGAATGACAGGATATTCAGGAACAATGCGCACCTCATAGGTTTGAGTTGCCGTAGCGAGAATCAGTTGTGCGTCTCCTGATTGACCCGGTAATACGTTTCTTGACCTCTCTTTTCCGCTTGGACCATCCCGAGTGGCACTACCCATTCATCCTTAGAGTCTGTCAGTCCTGTTGTCTCCGCGTAGCAGGCGCGTCCTTGCTGACTTCGGGGTAGGATGCATCTTTGCTTCAAACCCATTGCAGATTGTGCGCGGTGTCACCGCTCAGGAGACAGATAGCGCGATGAGCTTCTACCAGGTTCTTCGGTCGATCGGCTTTTCCGCAGGAAGCGCGTTGAGTGCAACAGTTCTGACTGCTTTTACCCCCGCCGTACAGGTATTGCCTACTGCTGAGGGGTATAGTGTCGCCGCCCTCGTCAATATTGGTATCCTGCTGGTCGCGCTCGCACTGAGCATAGCGCTTGCCCGGAGAGGAGAAAATTGATGAATTGCCCGCGCTCCCAGGGAACAATTTAGTTGTCCACTGCGTTGGGATTGAGAAGCGCAAATATCCGTTCATCAACAAACTGATTATCGACATATTGACGATCGCGAAGGCGTCCCTCTTCCTGAAAGCCGAGCTTTTCAAGCAAGCGTGCGGAAGCGAGATTGGGATACGCAACCTCAGCTTCAATACGATGTAAGTGAATGTGTTCGAAGCCGAACTGAATAATCGCCGTCAGAGCCTCGGTCATGATCCCTTTCTTCCAGAAGTGTTTTGAGAGAATATAGCTTAAAACTGCATAGTGGTTATCGGTATCCCATGAATATCCACAGTTGCCGATGATATTATTCTCTTCCTTCAATACAATGCCCCAGCGTAGCGCTTCCTGTTCAGCAAAGCGCCTTCGATGACGTTCAATACTCTTTTCCGCTTGTTCGAGTCGTGTCATCGGCGCTGGATCGTAGTAGCGCATATTCTCTTCATCGGACAGAACGAGGAAGGCATCCTGCGCATCCGCCGCTGCGAGTTGCCGTAAGATCAAACGTTCTGTTTCCAGGATCGGAAAAGTGTCCAGGTGGATAGATAAGCCCATGGTGGTTGTCTTCTCCTCAAATATATTTTTTTCTATCAAAACATGCGAATAGTATATATTATGTTAAAACAGCTGTATTGGAATGGTGCGCAGGCGTTCAAAGGCACCGAGGAGTCGCGCCGCATACTCAGGTTCGCCTGGCAGTCCTTGAGCTATTGCCATTTCGTGGTCACGCAATTCCTTGCGTAGTCGCCAACGGATAAAAGGAATGAAGTGTACATACTCTTCACGTGGACAGGGTCCTCCAGCTTCTTGGTAACTCTGAACAAACGCTTTGATGCGATCAGGATGCCAGTTGTCTCCAGCCGAGACCTTGCAGAATTCCCAACTTGACCAGGCGACCTCTTGCATCAGGAAGTTGCAATGAAGGGTATCCCAATCGAGCAATGCAATGAGACGCTCGCCCTGTGTCAGCAGGTTGCGCCGGTAATAATCGCCGTGGATGAGACCTTTGGTCAACGAAGGAGATATCTGCAAAAGGATCTCGTTCCACCTGTCCAGTTCATGATCAACGAGCGCCTGGGAGTCTGAGTGAGTTGGAAGAGGTGGGGGACCAATCAGGAGATCGCGCTCAAAAGGGAGCGTGTCAGGAGTATTACGGAGCAGAGCCAGATGGAGATGTGCAAGAAATGTCGCGGCTTGATGACGGAGCATGGGGTTTTCCCGATCAAATTGCGTTCCGGATATATAAGGAAAGAGAGCAACAGACTGATTTTCATAGCAGAAAAGGGTCCTTCCATCCTGCGCTTGAAGAGGGATAACGACCTGAGGGATGGTCTTATGGAGTCCATACATTATCTGATGTATCCATGTGAGCCGTTCAGGAGAACGCCATGCAGGGCCGAGCCTTACTATGATTGGACCGCGTTGCGTGAGAGCCTGCCAGATGACGTTCTCATCTCCATGCTCGATCCGACGAGGGTGCTTGAGGACGAGCCCATAGCGTTGGACAATAGTCGCCTGAAGCTCGTCTGGCATGGATACTTCTGACATTCGTTCTCATTTCTTTCTTGTATCGCCTCATTTTTCTGTCACAAGTATACCCAATGCCTACGAAAGATACCAGTTCTTGCCCTTCTTGGGGTGCCACTCATTCTCCTTGCCCTATGTCAAACAGCTGTTGTTGACTACTAATGGCTTCCCAATCTTGAATTTTTGAGCATTTGTCTCTCAAACCGTAAACTTAGAAGAGCAAATGCTGGCACCCTCCCTTATTCAAAAACAGCCTAAACAGCTTATACTGGAGAAGCATCTATGATTGTTTTATTGGAGCAGAAACCGTTCAAAAATAAAATAGAATGACGATGATACGTTCATTCTATCCTTCCCGCTCGAATATATATGAAAAACCTTGCTACTTACATTGTAGGAAAGTATACTCGAAGAGATAGACTCCCCTTCAATTGACCTGGAAGCGCGATTTTAACGAAAAAGAACGATACACCATCGCACTAGTACTCTGTCATTGTTCAATTGATGGGTAGAGGCGTTTGAGCTTGATGCGAGCATCCGCGGTGGTGAAACGCCAGTTGATCGTTACGTTTGCCTGGTTGCGTTCACGCTGCCAAGCATCCACCTGAGCGGCAAGCGCCTCTCTGGTTGGAAAGCGATCGGACAAGCATTGACGCGCTAAGATGGACAGTTCGATCTCGGCCATATTCAGCCAACTCCCATGCTTGGGCGTGTAGTGGATTTCCAGTTTCTCGGTCAATCGGCGGGCCTCGGCTGGTTCAAACGTCTCGTAAAACGAAGAGGGAGTATGGGTATTGAGATTGTCCATCACCAAGACGATCTTCTCCGCATGGGGATACTGGACGTCAATGATCTCGCGCAAAAAGAATGCCCAATCCTTTTTCGTGCGCCGCTGGCTCACGCGCACCTGACAAGCCCCGGTTTCCGGTTCCATTGCCACAAACACGCTGCACACTCCTTTCCGTTCGTACTCATAATCGATGCGTTCGGGTTCACCCGCTTCCATCGGGATCGGCTCCCGGGTATGGGCCAATACCTGTTTACTCCCCTCATCCATACAGATCTTTGGGCACTTGGGATCATATGGACGCTGGTACACCTCAAGCACATCTTCCATATGATACACAAACTCCGCATTGGCCTCGGGGGGAATACAATACTGGTTCTTTAGCCACGGTTTGAGTTCATTTTTTTTAAGGTCACCCACACCGTTTGATGACTGATGTGATCGACAAACCCCAGTTGTACCAATTTGTCCGCGAGCAGGCGCATCGTCCAGCGTTTTTGCCCTCCTTCCGTCTGACTACACGCCAGCGTGACCAACTGCGCTTCCAGTTCCCCATTCATTTTCCGTTTCTCGGGTCGTTCCGGTTGGGGACGACGCACGAGCGCATCCAGCAGCCCTCCCTCCACAAAACGTTGCCGAACTCGTCCTACGGTTGCCGTTCCCACTCCCAGGGCTTCGGCAATCTGTTGATCTTCCCAACCCGCTCCTTGCTCTCCCTGATCGGCTTTTAGTAAGATCCTCGCATGGGTCTGGATGCGCGCTGGCGCCTTGCCTCCTGTGAGCAAACTCTCTAACAGCTTGCGTTGTTCTGCGTCTAACTGAATGGTATACTTCTTCATGGATGCCTCCTTGAGCTTGGTTTTTTATTCGTAACTCAAGGATACTCCTTTGGTCTCCATTTATCAAATCAAGGATGACAGAGTACTAGTAAATTTCCCCTCATTTAGCTGTACTGTATCAACAGGAACAAGGAGGATATGAAGCCATGATGGATCGATCAAATGGATATGAAAGTGTCGCAGCAGAGTTTTTGGTCCGCCGTAGCAGTGGACGTTTGACGGGTATTGGCGTGAAAAATGTGCGAAAGTGGGCCCAAATGCTCCCATGCCGGGCTGCTGTTCTTGATCTGGGTTGCGGGCCCGGTTTCCCCATCACCGAGATTCTGGTTGCCGAAGGGCTGACCGTCTTTGGTGTGGATGCAGCCCCCTCTTTCGTCCAGGCTTTCCAACGCAATCTTCCAAACATCCCCGTGGTGTGCGAAGCCGTCCAGGATTCTCACTTTTTTCATCGAACGTTCGATGGTGTCCTCGCATGGGGGCTCATGTTCCTGCTTTCTCCCGAAGATCAACGGCACCTGATACGAAGGATCTCCGACATACTCGTGCCAGGTGGACACCTGCTGTTTACATCGCCTTCGGAACCACTCATGTGGAACGATGTGATGACGGGCCTGGAATCACGCTCCCTCGGAGCTGAAGAGTACCGGAAGCTGCTCTCAACCGTGGGCCTCTCGGTGACGAGCGAGTACGAGGATGAGGGACAAAATCACTATTTTGATGTTCTCAAGGGATAAAGGCAATCATAAATACTTTCAGATCCGACTGTCATATTTGAACAGAACATAGTATAAAAATAATGGATAATATGACGGAACATTTCCGAAAACAGACGGAGTATATGGCAAGAGAAAAAATTTTAGAGCGTACAAGACAACAGCAAGCTCAGAGCACATTGAGCCAAGATTTCCTCCCTGATAAATGGCAGCATTCCAGACAAGCATCTGTCCTGATTTCGCTTGCATTCATAATCATCCTTGGCAGTGTTTTTGCATATTACTACTTTTTCCATTAATAAATTTTTTTTCTATATAATATATATTTATCAACGATAAAAGAGGTGCAGAAGATTTCACATGTTATGTAAAGTGGAGCAGTGGACGCGGGTAGTTTGGATAGCTCAATCAGCCACGTGACTAAGAAGGGAATGGACACGTTTCAGAAGAGGCTTCTATACCTCGAGCTGTTTTCGAACCTCGTTTCTGCGGGGAAAGAAACGAGGTGATGGGAGCAGAGAGGAGAGGAAGACTGGAAGGCGCAGGGTTTGTGAAATTTTGGTAGAGGTAAACGTTCACATGTCCTGCCCAACATTCCAGCCAGGCGCCCCTCTGAAAGGATCAGGTCATGGCTTGTTCTGTCACTCCTCGCAAGAAGGGGATGAACATTAACCAGGTTAACACACCAAAGATGCTGAGAGTAGCCTGCAGGCCAAAGTACTGGCTGAGCAGACCGCCAAGCACTGGACCGAGCGCCGAGCAGCCAATGGCGAACGTACGGTACCCTGCGGTGACACGGCCCTGCAGCTCCGCAGGCACGCTTCGGCCCTGGAGTGCAGCCACTGCGATGGTCCACATAGGACCAACCAGGCCGCCGAAGAACATGCTTGCGCCAATTAACCAGAGATTTGTGGTGAGTCCTGGAGTGGCGAACATCAAGCCATTGCCCAGGATATTGAGACCAATGGCCCAGCGGCGTCCCAGCCAGCGCTGCACAGGGATAGTGAGCGCCGCCCCCAGAACGCTGCCCACGCTGATTACTGCCAGGAGCAGACCGTAGGCAGGAGCAGCCAGATCTAAGGGACCCGGCTTGACTGCATAGAGTGCCATCACAATCAGGTCGCCACTCCAGGCAGCATTAATTACCCCTGCCATGAGGCTAATCGTCAGGATCAGCCGTGTATGCCAGAGGTAGCATAGTCCTTCCAACATCTCTGTGCCAATATGTCGATTGGCAGAGCGCACATTGCGTAACGGTCCCCGTAGACAAAGCAGCGCCGCCAGTGCGATACCCGCGCAGATCCCTCCCCCACTCAACGAGAGCGCTACGCCCACACTCACCAGAAAACCGCCCAGAGGGTCCGCTACCAATCCAAGCACATTTTGCGCGCCCACCAGCAAGGTATTGGCTCGTTCCAGCTTGGCCCGAGGGACAACCATTGGCACTATCGAGGCCAATGCAGGCTCCTCCATTGTCTCTGTCATACCCAGGATCGCGGCCAGCACGTAGAGCAGTGGGAGGGAAATGTGCCAGAAGAGCACCGTTAGGAGCACCAGAGCAAAGGTGGAAACACGTACCGCGGTGGAGAGGAGCAAGATACTGCGTCGATCATAATGATCGCCCAGAGCTCCAGCGCAGAGACCCAGCAACAACGCAGGCAAAAGTTGAGCGAAACCTACTCCTGAAACCAGCAGGGGCAAGCGAGTCAGCCGAATCGCCAGCAGGGGCAAAACCACCTGCATCGCCGCATATCCAATGTAATTAGCACTTGAAACAACCCAGAGCACCAGAAATTGTGCTCGTTTGTCAGTCAGGCGTTGCGCCTCCTTGTACTCAGGGGTAGCATGTTTGGGGCCAGGCGTTTTGGAGGCACAGTAAACCTCCCCTGGCTCTTCAGGAGCAGGGGACTGGTGATAAGATCCTTGTGTAGACATCCAGAATATTCTCCGTTCACTACAAACACAGCACGGAGCCCAAAATCTCCTCAGCTGTGTGCTTCTCTCAGGCGCATATGTAGTGGCGGCACCTCAAACAAAGAGGTACCGCTGAACGAAGAACAAGATCAAGATTCACCGCATCGCCTATTGCTATCCTTTTTCTTGAGATGCAGAGAGTGTAGCACGATGCAGGGATACAGACAAGCCTTTCTACAATGGCAGGCTTTTGATATCCTCCGCGACAAAAGACAGATCATTGTTGAATTGATGATTGCCTTCATCTCGAAGACATACTTTTGCCTCTGGGAGAATATGAGCGTAGAGTGCTAGATGGTCAGACGGCACGATGGCATCGTTACGACAGTGGTATAGGAATAGCTGTCTGCCCATTGCAAGATGGGTAGCTGCATCTTTTGGAAGCATCAATGCCTCATAACCAGGGTAGCGCCAGCCATTCCCACCCCAAAATGGACATGCAAGAAGAAACATGGCTGCAATTGGTTTCTTTGCCCCTATCTCGCTCTTCCACTTGAGAAGAAACGATGCGCCGATTGAATGTCCGACAAGAACAACAGGTCCTTGCATCAAAGCCAGCTCTTGTTCAAGCACATGCTTCCACTCTTCATAAGGGGCATCATCTTCGTGCGGCATAGCTGGATAATGGACCTCGTATTGCGGGCCAAGCGCCTGCGAGAGACTTGGTGCAAGCTCTTTGTCCTCTTCATACGCACCAGCACCAGCGCCTTGCATCAAGAAGATGTGTTTCGCCATAGAAGGTATCCTTTCTATTCCGATTAATGTGGTCAAACGTATGCATGCATAGCGTAAGCACATTGTTTGTTGTGGCTGCTATATTCCCAATCGCCTCTATGCTGAAGCAATTTGGTCTTCCATCATGTTCGCAGCCATCCATCAATTACAGAGAAAACTCGTTATTCTCCCTTCTTCAGCTCGACAATTTGAATAAGGTTGCCATTGGTATCGTCAAAGACAGCTGTCGTTGGTCCGTCCTGGCTTAACGGCTGTTGGGTAAAGGTCACTCCCAATTTCTGCAGGCGCTCGTACTCAGTCTGCACATCATCGACCGCAAACGAGGTAATAGGAATGCCATCTTCCGTTAATGCTTCGCGCAAGGCTTTGATGCCAGGGTAGCTGGCATTTGGCTCCAGCAGGAGCTCTGCACCATCAGGCTCTTCAGGCGAGACCACGGTGATAAAGCGCGCGCCTGGACCCAGTTCGATGTCTCGCTTCTTTTGGAATCCCAGTATGTCCGTATAGAAGGTCAGGGCTTTGTCGTAGTCAGCTATTGGGATGCTCGTAATATAAATCCTCATGTTTCCTCCTTGTTGTTCTCCAGCCAACGCCGCATAATGGCGTGTAATGGCTCTCTATTGATATAGTGGAACTTATAGCGCCCCTGACGTTTGACCGTTACCAGATTGGCGGCCTCCAGGAGTGCCAGGTGTTGCGATATAGCCTGTCTCGTTGATGCGATGTGGTGCCGCATCAACAAGCGTGAACACAATTCGAACAGTGTCTGTCCATCGCGTTCAGTCAGCTCATCAAGAATCGTTCTTCTGGTAGAATCTGCAAGTGCTTTAAAAACGAGATCCATATTCATAGTAAGAGCATATGCAAGTATTTACTTGCATGTCAAGAGTATACCCCTGAGAAGAGAAAAAAACTTCTCGAATCTTGCTCTTTTGGTCATTGTTCAGGCAAACTGTTTGTAGACATCAGTGAGTCCTGAATTTTGTCAACGGTGGCCCCATCACGATGCCAGCAGTACGATACTGCTCATTTATTTTCTGTGAGGAATGAGAGCAACAATCATGTAAAACATTTAAGTTCTTTTAGAGGCTTCTCCAGATTTTTCTTCTACACTCTCTTCTGTGGTCCAGGAAGCAGAGCTTAAATAGGGCACTATCGCTATCCATCGCAAACACGACACGTTATCTGAGCCTCCAATTGGGCATGAGTGTTGTACAGTAGAGATGTGGTGCGATTAAAGCAATGAAACTAAGAAAGGACCAATACGTATGAATGAATCCGAGATCTGCCAGTACCTCACTGGGACATTTGAGGGTGTGGATGTGGTGACCGCTTCGGGCGACAGCTTCTTCTTCTATAATCCGGATAGGAATATACCGCCAGATCACCGCTTTCCGTTTGTGACACTTGTGACCAGCGATATCAATGACTCATTCTCTCACCTCAATCGTCCCTCGGTCTTTCGTTTGGACATAGGCATTGGCAAGCAGACGTTTCACTCACTCTTCGGCGATCCTGCAGCGCTCCCTTCCGTCAGCGCGGCTGACAGCGGCGAGATCTCTGGCGACTACGATTTCGCCGCCCTGAATCAGCTGATGCCCCACCCGGTGTATGGCCGAATGTTGTGGGTGTGTATCCTCAACCCTAGCGATGAGATGTTTGAAACGAACGTGCGACCACTGCTTACTGAGGCCTATGAAATGGCGGTGAACAGGCACAAGAGACGAGCCGCTCGCAATTAGGCTCCAACCAGAGAAGATAAAACTCTATGAGGGAAGTCCATGTATCCTGGACTTCCCTCGGCTATGTACGTTTCTTGGAAGTTACATTACGTGATTGTTCCTCAACAATCAATACGGGAGATCGATACTTTTCCCGCGTGGGATCCGCAATATGCGCATCTTGCCACATGTGAGCCCTGCAGGAGATTCGGGCGGAACTGGAGAGCCACTCCTCTTCGACACGCCAGTCCTGCTGGAAAAGCTCACGGAAGAAATGATATGTGTGCACGTAAGATTTGTGATACAAAGAAAATATCACCTGGTTTCAGCATAGAACTCTGAATGTATTGTAAACGCTTCGAAGAATAGAGCGTCTATTCGGTTCTATTGAGGCTATATCTATAGTAGAAGGAGTTTTGTTGTGACTCATTTGTATGAACAGTATCAACGTGGTTCGTATGTGGAAATTTATGAAGAGTTCGTAAGCATGGGAGCACACGTATATGACGAAGCCTTTTATCCAGAGTCATGGCTTGTTGCAAAAGCTATGATGGAGAGAGTTAAATATAACATTGGTGTATTGGTTTCAAATCTTCATGTATTAAATTATAAATTTAGAGATGGGCTATTTGGAGATATGCCTTCAGATGAAAAAAACTATTTTGATCAAGCTATGCCACTTTACGAATTTCCGACAGAGCAGGTGATGGAAAAAATTAAAGCATTAGAGGATATCGTTGGTTGTCTTCCCATATCATTAAAAGCTTTTTACACTCTAGTGGTAGTGTCAATCTTATAGGAACTTTTCCTGAAGAAGTTGTGCAAAATGTATCTCAAAAGTTTCTTTTGGATCCTCTCTGTATTTTGTCCATAGATATGGCATTAGAAATGGTTACTTTTTATAAAAACAAAGGCGTGTGGGAAAAAGATCCAAAACTCTCTCTTTCTCCAGATAAATTTCATAAGTATGGTTTCAGCGGATCTGGAGCATACTCTGTAGGGTTGCCTTGTAAAGGATTTGATGGTGAACTTCTTTTAGAAGAGCATCATGATAACTTTGTTCCTTATTTACGTCTGTGTTTTCGATGGGGAGGCTTTCCAGGTTTAGAACGATATGGAACGATCTCTAAAAGGAATTTAGCCCTTTTGACTGATAACTTGCTCCCTTTTTAATCATTCTATTCATATTCTGTTTCTCCATAGGCCTTTTGAATAGTTACCTGTGTTGCTGTGGCAGGCATGGTTGAAAGCGTGGGACGAACCACCACCGCTTTAGCGGCGCGGGGAGCTCCAGTAAAACGCGATCGCAAAGCAATTTGTTCTATGTTCGCTTAAGCAAGTTCTCTTCTAAGGTAGCGTGACCTGTTGCATGAGGCAGATGCTGCTGCGTATCGAATGAGCATTCTGGCTCAGTGGTCGGAGAATGTGAGGGCCTCTTCCCGTAGCCGTTGCACATCGCGCATCGGTGGGGTGCCGAAGAGACTTTTGTACTCTCGATTGAAGTGGGAGGCGTCCTGGTAGCCTACACGAGAGGCGGCACCCGCCGCGTCGAGGTCTTCGCTCAGCATCAAACGCCGGGCCTCCTGGAGTCGTAACCGCTTCTGGAATTGCAAGGGGCTCATCGCCGTGACTGCCTTGAAGTGGTGATGGAATCCCGAGAGGCTCATACCGAGTTCTTGTGCGAGTTGCTCAATGCGCAGTGGCTGGTCGAAATCTTGACGGAGTCTCTTGACCGCTGTGGCGATGTGAGGAGTGTAGCCTCTTTCCATGACCAGATGACGGAGTCGAGGGCCTTGCTTTCCCATCAGGAGCCGAGCGATAATTTCTCGTGTCAGCAGTGGCATCAAGGCTGGTACTTCGGCAGGAGCATCCAGGAGCCGGACGAGGCGAACGAAGGCATCGAGCAGATTGCCATCCACCGGGCTGACATCCATGGCTCTCACGTCAGTCCATGCTGTGGGTAAAGAGAGGGCGGCCTCCACCATGACCGAGCTGACCAGGGCAGGGGCAAGTTCCAGGCGAAGAGCGAGGTAGGGCCGAGCCAGCGATGCTTCGAGAACCTGACTCACGCGGGGGAGCTCGACGGTGGTGAGCAGATAGTGGAAAGGGTCGTAACGATAGCGATTCTCACCCAACCATACCTCTTTGCTGCCCTGGGCAATCACGGCCACTGATGACTCGACCACGCTGTGAACCCGCTTGAGAGGTATTGAGGTGCGGGAGAGATGAAGCCCTGGCAGCGGTTGAAGCGTCCCATCCTTGCGGATGATATCACAAATGCGCGCAGCCAGTTCCTCGCGGTTGTCGTACAGGCGTCGTGCCTCGCGTTGTATTTGCTGATCGTTGTTGCTCTCCATAGGAATCTCTTCTTTCGTCATCGCTCATTGGAAAAGTGTGCAGGATTTGCCAAGCATTTTCCACGATTATTCTATCACCCTGTGGGTGTAGGCGGCTATAATACTCTCCAGGCAGTATATCTACTTCTCTGCTTTTGTAAGAATGCTGGATGATTCTTCAAGAGAAATAGACACATACCGCTATTCAGGAGCGGCTGGATGGAGCATGTCAACGATGAACACACTCTTGCTTGAGCGTGTTGGAATAACATTCCGATCTGGACGCAAAGGTAGCAGACAAGACACAGAAAAAGAGGAGGTCCGCATATGCAGAAGCGCATACTTGGAAACAAGAACCTTGAGGTCTCGGCGCTGGGGCTCGGTTGTATGAGAATGAGCCATGATGAAAGCCCGCTCCCCGACAAGCAGGAGATGATTCGACTTCTCCGGTCGGCAGTCGAACGCGGCATTACCTTGTTCGACACCGCCCAGGTCTACGGCCCGTTCACCAATGAAGAACTGGTGGGCGAAGCGCTTGCTCCCGTGCGCGAGCAGGTGGTGATCGCCACCAAATTTGGGTACACATTTGGTCCCAATGGAGAGAACATGGGCCTCTCCAGTCGGCCTCAGCATATCAAACAGATGGTCGAGGGTTCACTTCAGCGGCTCAGGGTTGAGGCCATCGATCTGCTCTATCAACACCGTGTGGACCCGAACGTACCCATCGAGGATGTGGCGGGAGCGGTGAAGGAGCTAATTGAAGAAGGAAAGGTGAAACACTTCGGTCTTTCTGAAGCAGGAGCAGAAACCATCCGTCGCGCTCACGCGGTCCAACCAGTCACGGCAGTTCAGAGCGAATACTCGCTGTGGTGGAGAACTGTTGAGAAGGAAGTGCTGCCTGCATGCGAGCAACTCGGCATCGGCTTCGTTCCATATAGCCCTCTGGGTAGGGGCTATCTCACGGGAAAGATCGACGAACACACGACCTTTGCCAGTGTTGATATCCGCAGCCGCCTTCCTCGCTATACGCCGGAGGCGCGCAAAGCAAACCGGGTGGTCATTGATCTGCTTGCCAGGATCGGAGAACAGAAGAACGCAACACCAGCTCAGATCTCGCTCGCCTGGCTGTTAGCGCGGTCGCCGTGGATCGTTCCTATACCGGGTTCCCGCAAGATCGAGCGCCTGGATGAGAATATCGGCGCACTTGCCGTCAATCTCTCGCCTGACGATCTACAGGAGATCGAGCGTGCCACCTCACAGATTACGATACAAGGGGATCGCTACCCCGAACAACTCGAGCGCATGACCAATCTCTGAACAAAAAAGGAGGAGCATTCTGAAAACTGCAATCGCCTCTGCCGCTATGGATGAGCGCCGCGCAATTCAATTATTTGTTAAAGTAGGAACCATCTAAAAAATAAGAGAGAGAACGGTCGCATGGAATACACGAAGCTTGGAAACACTGGAATGGATGTGTCGCGCATCTGCCTTGGGTGCATGGGGTTTGGTGACGCGACACGGTGGATCCACCAATGGGTACTGGATGAAGAACACAGCAGGCCGATCATCAAGAAAGCGCTTGAGCTGGGGATCAATTTCTTCGATACCGCCAACGTCTACTCCATCGGCGCGAGTGAGGAAATCCTCGGGCGTGCGTTAAAGGACTTCGCCAATCGGGACGAGGTCGTCATTGCCACTAAAGTACATGGCAAAATGCATGAGGGACCCAATGGCTCCGGACTCTCGCGCAAGGCGATCCTCAGTGAGATTGACCACAGCCTCAAGCGGCTTGGGACGGATTATGTGGACCTCTATCAGATTCATCGCTGGGATTACGAAACCCCCATCGAGGAGACGATGGAAGCACTGCATGACGTGGTGAGGGCTGGCAAGGCCCGCTATATCGGAGCCTCCGCCATGTTTGCGTGGCAGTTCCAGAAGGCGCTGTACAGCGCCGAAAAGCATGGGTGGACTCGCTTTGTCTCGATGCAGGATCACCTGAACCTCCTCTACCGCGAAGAGGAGCGGGAGATGCTGCCTCTGTGCCGCGCGGAGAAAATTGGGGTGATTCCGTATAGTCCACTGGCATCTGGCAGATTGACGCGCGATTGGTCGAAGGATCGCACGCTTCGTTCCGAAACCGATCACATCGCGAAAAGCAAGTACGATGCGACAGCCGAAACTGATCAACAGGTGGTTGTGCGGGTCACGGAAATCGCGGAAAAGTATAACGTTCCGCGCGTGCATATCGCGCTTGCCTGGTTGCTACAGAAGAAGCCGGTGACGGCACCAATCATCGGGGCAACGAAGATCACGCACCTGGAAGATGCCATCGGCGCTCTAGGCGTGCACCTGACTCAGGAAGAGGTCGCATACCTGGAAGAGCCGTATGTACCGCATCTCATCGTCGGGCATCAATAAACTGGAAGGGCGAGAGAGCATGCAATCAAGGTTGGTCAATGGGTTGATGATATCGGCTCGGCACTCAATACTGATCTGTCTTTTCTCGCGGAGGATATCAAAAGCCTGTCATTATAGCTGCCAACGTTGCCTCCCCAGCCATGCCGGGGAGGCAACGGGAATATCAATGATTGTTGTTTGTCCGTGAATTAGTCGCCCCCGACAAATAACATGTCGCATCGCTCACGCTCATAATGAGGCAAAAAGCTTCCCTTTTGGGCATATCTCAGATATACTTGCCGATGAGGAAGAAGAGAAGACGCGTTTACCACGGGAACGCATAAGCATGCTGTTGTTTCATCAACAGGAGCGGCAACCAGGCCACAGAGCGCTGCGTAGAGGGATTGGATCAAATGAACAGATTCTCGATCACAGTAGAGTGGCCTACGGATGCGTAGGAGCCACGTAAAGAAGTGAAAGGAGATATCCATGTCTCAGATCGATCACCCTGCCGAAGGGACAGAAACAACAACTGAGGAGCAACTTCAGGCTGTCACCATCGGAGAGCTTGTTCCTCTGTCCGGGCCTATCCTCATCGCCGACTACGATCAAGAGTGGCCGAAGCTCTTTTCGCGTGAAGCTGAGCGAATCCAAGCCACGCTCGGCGACCGGGTTCTCTTGCTTGAACACGTTGGCTCAACCTCGGTGCCAGGGCTGGCTGCCAAACCAATCATTGATATATTACTTGTGATTACCAACTCGACAGACGAGCCAGCCTACGTTCCTGCCTTAGAGGCTGCTGGCTACGTGTTACGCATTCGAGAGCCGGATTGGTACGAGCACCGTCTCTTCAAGCGATTGGACCCTGTAGTCAACCTTCATGTCTTCTCGCCAGGTTGCCCAGAGATCGATCGTATGCTGCTCTTTCGTAACTGGTTACGCAGCAACGCCTCTGATTGTCAGCTCTATGAGTTCACCAAGCGGAAGCTTGCAGGCCAGAATTGGAAGTACACACAAAACTATGCTGATGCCAAGACGACAGTGGTTGAGGAGATCCTTGGGCGAGCAAAGCTGATCGCGCGCCCAGGCCGTAAATCGAGCTCGGCTTTCACAAGAAACCAACGTTCCAGCTCGGCTTGCTCGGTCAAGGCCTGAAAGACACGTTGTGGGGTGGCGTTGATGAAGCGTTCTTTCTCAATTGAGTGGCCTCCAGAATTGTTTTTCTCCATGGTCATTGTCCTATCCTTTCTCTATTGGTCGTGCCTGGTTAATGAACTTGCTGGTTCAGTGAAATGGCTCAAGCAAAGTGAGCGTTTCCTCGATCCGCGCGCGCAAATGCAGATTCCCTCCCATCATGCCCAGGCGCTCAAGAACGTATACCAGTGTTGCACGCGTGCTGCTGGACATGCAGTACTATTCCCAGGTAGAGTCTTTTTTCCGGTAAAAGATTTTCTCTTTTTTGAAGCTGTGTAGTCCATGCCGCTCCTCAATCACTGGACAAGCCGTTCTGCTCTTCTTAATGCATGGCAAGATACATGCGCCAGAGGTGCGCCACTTGACTCTTTGCTGCATCTCCAGGGTGAAGAGAACGCGTGTGTGAAGCCACCGACCGCTGACGATTCCCTGTTGCTTTTTGTGCAAAGATGGATGAAACGCCCATCGCTGTTCCTTGAAAGAACAACGGATACATTTTTGCATGGACCTATACGTATCGCCAGCCAACTTTTTGTTTCACACGTTTTCTGTTTCTTCCATGGGAGATACAAGCATCCAGGTCACCTTATCTGGTTTCTGCACGTCGTTCATGCCTGTGTTTCTTTCCTGATACCATGGTCGACATGATCATGGCGCCAGGAAGTGCAACGAAAAGCGTATATCCTGTATCTAGAGTTATAATTGCTTTAAGCGATGATTGCTATAAAATTTAAAGGAAAAAGGCATTCGTTGCCGTTTGTGCCTCCATCCTCTCAGGGAAAAAAAGAGCATAACACCCAAAAGTGAATTGATACTGGACGTGCTCATACGTAAATCAAGCGCCGCAGTAGCGCGGAGGCGCTTTAGGTCCGCAGAGACTTGGGCTGCTGCATATCTGGAGCATTCAACAAATTTAGTGAACGCAGGCTTCTCACGATGCTCCTGTGTTTTAGCCAGGGTATTTCTTGACGTTTAAACTAATCCGTCCTACCAGAACTTCAAGAGAAGTTCCGTTCAAAGAAAGATGATCGATGTTGGTGCGCACATCTGCATCAGGATGGAACAAGTTGAGGCACTTTCGGCGTCTTGCGAACTGGTGCATACCGCTTCGCCTTGCGTATCGTGGCTCCTTTGATCCGGCCTTTCGCTTTTCCGCGTGCTTGTGGCGATCTGGCAGGGGTACCCAAACATACCAACAATTTGGAAAACCCGCGTCGCACTTGTTGTGGCGTGGGTGGGCGCTGCTTGTTTTCCCATGGGTGCAGATGCGCTTGCACCAAATCTCGACCCACCACCACATGGTTATGCGCCATCGCGACCACCTGGCTCCAGCGTTCAAATTGCTCGGGAGTACGCAAACGCGGTTTCTCCCACAACAATGCCTGTTTGTCAAAGCGATAGCCGTGTTCCTGACCAAAGCGCCGTGCATAGCCCAACGCGATGTCGGCGAGATCTGCATTGGGATCGCCAATCCAGACAAACCAGCTGATGCGCGGATCGCGCTCCTGGTTGGTAGCATGTGGTCGCAGCACACGCATCACACTCAGTTCCAGCCACCGTGCCTCCTTGACATGCAGATGCTTCCACCAGCTGATCTCAACAGGACGACCTTTCAGATCGGTGCATTCCGCCTTTCCATCTGGCTCGCCATGGGTCGCTTCATCTTTGGGTTGCAAGATCGCCCCATCTTTGCACGGCGCTCCTCGCTTTCCCGTTGGTGGGGGCGCCGGTCGATAGAAGCGACGATTGCACTTCAGACGGCCCAGCACACCGACTGGCAAAGTGCTACAGCGGCACCACAGCCAAGTCGAATCATATCCACGATCCAGCGCCGCGATACTGTGAACTGGCAATTGCGGCGCCAATTCCGAAAGTTGCGTGAATGCCAGTTCAATGGCAGTGGTCGAGGAAGCGATGCGTTGCTGGTCCAGCAGGTAGGTCCAGCTGCTGGGTTGCTCAGGCAAGGCTACCACCGTCGAGAACTGCCAACCGTAGGTGATCGCTTGCTTGCTCTTGGGCAGATTGTGCACCGGTTGGGCCGTCCGATCCGCCGAGGTACGAGCCGCTGGTCGAGCGATACTGCTGGCATCAATCCCAATCCAGAGTCGACGGCCCTGCGGGGGCGCGGGCAGATAGCGCACAAAAACCTCTTGCAACCGCTTGCGATCAATGCGCCCATCTTCAAAGGCTTCGTAGACACTCGACCAATGCCGTTGGAAGCGAGGATCTTGCGACAATTCGGGCAACGAACGAGCCTGGGTTTGGGTGATCAGGGCATCCATGGTCGTAAAGAGCGCATCTTTGGCTCGCTCACAACAATCATAGATCTCGTGACGAAAGCGTCTCAATGTGTTAAGGTTCATACAAGTAAAGCTCCGTTTTTGTTTGATTTAGTATCGAAACTTTACTTGATCAGGCCGCCCTCCGCAAGGTTGGGGGCCTTTTGTCTAAATTAGTTTAAACGTCAATTTTTCAAAGGATGTGTATATTCGAAATAAAATAAAGAATAAAAGGTGCCTATTATGTATCTCTATCTTTATATTACTATAAAGATCTTTATTTCTGCAATACGAAGATAGCTACGGATAGAGCTTTTTAATAGGAGTTTTCAAGTGTATGTGTTAAAATGCAAACAAGATCTAACGCACTAAATTGTTCGACCTGCCCGCAGAGATTGAAGCACTTGCCTGGTCTGCAAATGGAGCCTATATATCTTTTGCAGATGACGATACAACCATACGCATCTGGCGTCCCAAACAAGCGCAGGAGATATATGTGTATCACGGTTACACTGGTCGCGTAAAAAATATTGCCTGGGCGCCAGATAATATTCATCTAGCGACAGCCAGTGAAGATCAAACGCTCCAAATACGGAAAATGCCTTAAGGTATTTTTGAGTATAAAAATATATCCTTGCAGTCGAAGCCGTTGCTAAAAGACCATAGAAATCAATCTGGTGTGAGCGCTATGAAGCTTTACTTGGTGAGAGAAATGACGGTATGTATAATGCGTATCAAAAAAAATGTCCTTGGCGTGGTTATCGCCGATGCTGAAAGGTAGGTCTTGTGGCCAATGGGGTATTAGATCGGTATTGGGCCTTTTTTGCGAGCCTGCAAGGCAAGTTAGATGGAGATCTCGCCTATGAGGATGCAGACGCGATCTATCTGCTGGTAGATGGCCTCGCGCTACGAGAGGAGGCGAAGAGCCTGGGACGCTTTTTGTTGGAGGACTTTGTGAACTATGTGCCAACACGCAAGCAAGCCGATACGATGACCCTGTTTCTCATTGATGAGATCTCAACGCTGGACTTGAACGCGACTGGGCTCGGAACGTTTGAGAAGGCTCGCAGCTATGGCGTGTCTGTGATTAGCAGTGCCCAAACCTATGAAGGACTGGGGAAGCACCGTAAACGTATCAGCAGCGCATCTCACCTGATCCTGCTTCATCGTTGCAATGATCCTGATGAAATTGTGCGCCGAGGTGGGGAGCAACACAATATTAGCGCGTCGTGGGGAGTTGATCCAGGAGGAGCAGCAACCGGCCGGGGTAATATGGCACTCCGGACTCAGCTCATTGTTGACCCTAACGAAGTCCGACGACTTCAGGCGGGAGAAGTGTTTGTGATTTGCTCAGGCAATGGGCAAAAGGCCCGCGTTGCTATGCAACCTATGCGGCCGGAGCAGGAAGCCAAGGCCGAGCGTTTTATCCGAGCAGAAGAGAGTCAACGGGCCACTAAAGCCCAGGCGCAGAAACAACCATCACAGCAGCAGGCACAGCGACCAGCCCCCGAAGATCCACAGCCAGGACACGCAGCGGGGCCAGTTTCCCAACCACCATCGGAGATAATATAGTCAAAGGAGAAAAAAGCTGTGTTGAATTATCAAGCGGGTATTATTATATATTGTATCCTGTTTTATGCTAGCGTTGTGCTGGTGGTGATATGGGCCTATCGCAGACGGAAAAGGCGACGGCAGACCGAGATGCACACGCATCTTATGGGAGTCTACCCCCCGCAGCGATCCCAGAGAAAGACGCCTCAGGTCATTTATCAGGAATACGAAGACTTGCACCAGGTCGCATTAGACCATTCGAGCGAGGCTGCTTTACTCTACATGCAAAGTGGCCCCATTCCGGACGCGCTCAATGGGCGTATTGTGTTGGGTGCTCCCATTTATCCTGCTGCATTTGAGCCGCCGGTTGCTCCCTTGCACGCCCAGGTGATGCGGCGCGAGAAAATTGTCCGGATACTTCAGGTTCTTAGCCGGCGTTGACGAGCAGGCCTGCGCTGTCTCGCTTTACGGCATCATGCCCGAAAAGGGACAAGCGCACGCGTCCGAGTTCAGCGAAGTGCATTCAGATTTTCGCGTGTGCCTGCTCATAGCGACTCAGATGGGAACGTTCCCACTCAGGAAGGTATGGACGACCTCCGCTGCCCGTTCGACCTGGTCAAGTTCGGGGAGGCACGGCCAGAGGAGCACTTCGTCCATTCCTACCTCCATGCGTGCTTCAAGGGCGCGTTGCAGCTCTTCCGGCGTCACCAGGATGGAGTGGAGCAGATTCTCCGATCCAAAATAATGCGTGATATAGGGTTGGGCACGCTCACGTGCGTTTGGACCCAGCGCGAAGCAGAGTCCGCCCACAAAGCGTGGTTTGCCCTCTCTCCCTGCCTCTTGCCAGGATGCCTCGACTGTCTGGTAGAGTTTCAACGCCTCCGCCGGGGTGGTAATCCCGGCCAGGTAGCCATCGCCCCACCTTCCAACTCGGCGCACCGCCTTGTGTGTATAGCCGCCAAGCAGGATCTCAGGGCCTGCAGAAGAGACGATTGGCGGACCGAGAGGCCCGATGGACTCGCTCATTGGCTGGCTGAACCAGTTGTGCTTTAACAGTGTGAGTTGCTCTTCAAGGATCTGGGCACGCTGCGTTAGCGGAACCCCTACGGCCTGAAAATCCTCCTCGCGGCCCCCAATGCCCAGCCCCAGGCTCAGGCGACTATTCGAGAGGGCATCAAGGGTAGTGACCATTTTGACCAGCAGGGCCGGGCTGCGCAGCGGTGCCAGCAGGACGCTACTCATCAGGCGAATGCGCTGCGTCGCGGCGGCAACCGCTGCCAGCGTCAGTAATGGCTCATAATTGGTATAGACTAGCCGATCAAACACGCTCAAACAGGAAAAAGGACCTGCCTCAGCTTTCCTGGCCCACTCCAGGATCGTCTGCCCTTCTACGCCAGGGATGGATTCTGGGAGCCCCAGACCAATCTTCATGATACCTCCAAAAGAAACTTCGCTTGCCTTTTCTAAAGAGGGATGCAGGCGCACCGGTGTTTGCCGCTCAACTGAGGCGTTCAAAATCCGTGGTCCAGTTGGTTTCCCACGTTCTGCCGCCATTCGTTGAGAATGCCTGCTCCCAGTGGCATGAGGTCGTCGTGATCTCTGACCAGATAATACGGCACAAAATGCTCCTGCCCTCAAAGAGTTCTTGCGAATAGAATTCGCCACGCCCATCTTTGAACTCACCAATGGCTGGATGGATGTCAAGGCCATTTATACCGTCGGCCAGATAAATGCTCCACTGTTGGGATGTGGGATTGAATAAGCGCAGCGATGTCCCGTACGACGGCCCGGACACACGTTCTAACGTAAACTCCTCGAAATTGCCCAACCCACCCAGGATCTTGTGAGCAACCGTCCTTCCACCAAACTCTTCCCAGGATGTGGACCCTTTTAAACGTTCACGGAGACGTCGATTCCGTACATTCCAGGTTCCCATAAAAAAATCAAAATCCGTGCGGCCATCCTGTTCATGGTTGTTTTGCTGGTTCATCTGTTCTTTTCCTCTTACGCCATATCATACTTATCACAATGGGTGTTATGCCTACAGGCGGAAAATTAATGTCACACCCTAAGCATAACGTCTTATGCGGACAGAATCATACCTAATTGAAGCTTTTCTTGCCAATCTTCAGGATAGTTGGTAGTTTCCCCAAAAGTGTGATAGCCTCTTCCTATTCATGTGAGTGTTAGTCAGGCTTAATATTCATGCTGTATTTTCACGCTCAAAACTTGCTCCCAATCGTGGATTACGATAGCTGCTAAGTACTGATGCTACTAAAGAAGGCAAAATTGTTGGCTTGCGCCAGATCAACGGCAGTTTGTGAGCACAAATGGCTGCTCGGGATCATGATCTGCATCGGCGGTTGGTGGAAGTTGCTTGAAGATCGTTGATGAGCCGACGCCTATGATGTGCCTATCTGGTGTGACAGAGATATCGGCAATGCTCACCGCACTATTAGCTTTTAATTGACCATCAGCCGTGGGCCAGATCGCCAGCTCCCATTCTTTCCCATTCCAGTGCTGCATATAGACATTATCGAGCTGTGTATAGGCGTTCGACAGGCTGCCAGCGGCCCAGATGTCTATTGGGGAGATGGCTGTAATAGACGTCAAGTCATTGGCATCACTTGTAGGTCCAACTAGCGACACATAGTTCCACTGGCGTCCGTCCCAGTGTTCAATCAAACCGGACGCGCCATTTGCTGTTTGCTTTCCGGTATACAGACCTGATCCGACCAAGTCGAACCGTCCCAATGCAGCAAGATCGGTTGATAGACTGCATCTGTATCCTTTCCAGTTTGGCTTGAACCAACAATCCAGGCGTTATCAGGCACGATAACTGCGATATCCGAGAGTGTGATAGCCCCCGATGAGGTTGTCTGTATGGTTGGCGCATTCCACTTTTTGCCATCCCAATGTAACGTCTTTGGGCCTTCCTTATCCTGGCCAATAACCCAGATATCGTCCGTCGCGTGTGCGGTGATAGCTGTCTGCCCAGACATCTTTTGATGATAGTGCCGCCACGCCTTGTAGGGTCAGTGCTGTAGTATGGGGGGTACTCATAGATAGTTGTTTCCAGCCACCAGTGCACGAGTTTGATGTTGTGGTTGTCGGGGTTGGCTGACGCTGACTGGCAGTGGACCTTCCTGGCCCTGCATGAATACTTTGCCATAAAATGGCGAGCGTCCCACCTAACAGGATAATCAGGAGCAGGCCACCACCTATGATAAGCAAGGTCCTTCTACACATGAATTCACCTTTACAACAAAAAGTATATGACTGTTTACTGCAATTATACTATTATTTCTGTTTTGACATATATACCATTTTGCTTAAAGCAAACAACGACATGTTTTAAAACGGATAAACAAAGGCCCGGCGCAGGTAGGCATTTCATTGTTGAGGTGATATACTACGCGTACGGTACGGGTTTTGATCAGTATCTCTCCATGTATGGTGGAGAAAGAGGCAGCCTGGCAGGTCGCAAAATCGCTAGAGCTGCATTTTCTTATGCGTATACGGTCAAAGCTTTGTCGTTTTGCAGATGACAGCTGTCAAAACGCCGAATTTTGAATAGATCAGGTTATTATCAATGACGAAGGTATTGCCAGATGTAACTGTTTATACTGGACCTATGGGTGCTGGTAAAACGACGCGACTCTATGGCAAGATGGGCGAACTGACTCACCTTGGCATTCCTTATGAAGCATATCGGCCGGGTGTGGATGTTCGGGATGTAGTGATAGCTCCTCGTGGCTATGTCGTGAGTGCAAACGCGGCCCTCACGCCAAACTGTACAGCTGTAGAAGCGCTTGGTGATATTCCAGTTGAGGAGCTGGTACGGCGCGGTATCAAGACTATTTTTCTGGAAGAGTGGTTCATGTTTGGCTTTGATCATCAGCGACGACCAATTTCCGGCCTCTATCGTGAAATCATGGGGCGGTGGGCTTTGGCTGGTATTGAGCGTGTGTATGCGGCAGGACTTGATCAAGGCGCGAGCGGTAATCAGTTTGGCCTGGTGGTAGATGCTCGTCGATATGGCGCAAAGGTTGTTGTTTGTACGGCCAAGTGTGCATATCCAGTGAATGGTGAACGTGATCCAAAATGCGGACGTATCGCCCGCAATAGTCAAATATATGATGTCCGTGATAACAAAGCATTTGATATGGAGACCTTACCTGACCTTCTGCCTGAAGGGTTGCGCCCCAATGATCGCTATCGTGCCGTGTGTACGGAGCATCTGCTCTTGCCCGCAAAACAAACAAAGCCATTTGACCCCATGCAGACCGAGTAGACTAGCTGGAGTCTGTTTACATCTCCTGCATATTTCATTTCCCCGCTCCCTCCTGGGGTTCGCGTCGGCACCTGGATGTTGAGCTTTTCTGCTATCCTCTTTCCCGATTGCCCAACCTGGCTATTGATAGGGGCATGGGAAGATATATTGAGTAATTCGCGTCTCCTCTTATGCTGGTCATATTGTATAGCCCTGGGAATACCAGGGCGCCGGGTGTTTGTTGATAGAAGTAAAGCCGGTACGCGAGCATTCTCTTGAGTTTTAAACAGGAGTACATCATCTTCTCAAGGATGGGAGGTTTATTAATGAAAGAGTGATTACGATATGTCCAATCAAACAAGGAGTAAACATCTGTATTCGACGTCTCATGAGACGCTCAGCCAACTTCTTGATACCCTTTCAGATGCCTTCATTATCATCGATGACAGCGGCACCATTATCTATACCAATACCAGCGCATGTATGATGGTAGGAACCACCCCAGAATCATTGATTGGAACCTCCTTTTGGTACAGTGCTTCCCATCTGATGAGCCCTACCCTCTACCAGGCTGTGTATGCAATGAAACAGAGCCAGAAACCGACCGAAGTGGAATATATTGTGCCCGTGACGCAAACCCGGCTTCACGTCCAACTCTCTCCGATTGCTGAAGGGCTCGTGTTGCAATTCCATGAGGTGAGAGAACCCGATCAACCTCCGCAAACAGTTCCCAAACTGGAGCATCTTTCCTTTGATGACCTGAATGGTTTGCATACCAGGATCGGGATTTTAACGCCTGAGGGGATTGTGCTGGACATCAATAATGACGCCTCGTTCGACGAGCCACATTTCCAACGTGAAAAGGTGATTGGCTGGCCACTGGCTGATATTTACTGGTGGGCCTTTTATCCTACCAGTCAACGCCAACTACGCGCTGCTATCACACGCGCCAGCCAGGGAGAAACGGTCCGCTTCGAGACGCTGATTCACCCCAGAAAGGGGCTCGACCTGTATATTGAGGTCATCATTATGCCTCATTGGGACATGCATCAGCATGTCGATTACCTCATCTACGCCGGGACGGATATTACCGCCCGTAAGCGCACCGACGAAGCCATACATACCCTGCTTGATGCGCTCCCTCAGCTGGTCTGGCTCACACACCCCGATGGATCGGTTATCTATAACAATCAACGCTTGATCAACTATTTAGCGCTTACCCTCGAACAGGTCCAGGAGAATGGATGGATGGCGTTCGTGCATCCGGAAGATCTGCAACGGGTGCGGGAGGTGTGGCAGACGGCTCTTCAGACTGGCATGCCCTTTGAAATAGAATATCGCATGCAAGATGGCAACAACGGAGTCTATCACTGGTTTCTGGTCCGAGGCGTGCCACAGCAGAATGAGCAGGGAGCGATCCTCCATTGGGTGGGGACATGTACCAACATCGACGAGCAGAAGCGCATCGAAGAAGCCTTGCGTCAGAGCCAGGAATGCGTAAGCGCCTTGATGAACTCCTGCATTATTGGTATCGTCATTACCGAAGGGGAACTGGTGGTAGACGCGAATGGCACTGCTTTGCGTATGACTGGCTATAGCCGCGAAGACCTGCATGCCAGACGCATAGACTGGATGCAGATGACACCTCCTGAGTATCACACTCGAACCGTACAAGCGCAGCAGGAATTGGCTGCCCAGCACGCGATCGTGCCCTATGAGAAAGAGGTTATCTGCAAGGATGGTAGTCGCCTTCCAGTCATCGTAGGACAAGTCGCATTAAGAACTCATCCGTCTCGGACCATTGGCTTTATCCTGGATAATTCGGCCCGCAAAGAACTCGATCAACGCAAGGATGAATTCATCAATATGGCCAGCCACGAATTGAGGAATCCGCTCATGGCCTTGAAGATGCGAGTTCAGCTGACGCGCAGACGGCAACAAAAGCAATCACATAACGAGGTAGTCACAGCGCTTTCCACCCTGGAGGAGCCCATTAAACAACTTGAGCGCCTGATTGAGGAGCTCCTCGATGTCTCCAAGATTCAGGCGGGCAAGCTGGAATACCGGAAGGAGCGAGTGGATCTTCATGCGCTCCTTCGAGAGGTCACCGACACTCTACAATACAGCTATCCATCCCATCGTATTGTAGTAGGTGCGCCAGCGAGGGCTTGCCTGATCGGGGATCGAGACCGACTGGGACAGGTCCTCACCAACCTGATCAGCAACGCCATCAAATATTCCCCTCAGGCACAGACGGTCGAGGTGAAGATGGACACCACTGAAGATGGGATCACCGTTCGTGTGCGTGATCATGGCCTTGGTATTCCACGAGAACAGTGCGAGAAAATCTTTGAACGCTTCTATCGGGTTGCTACTCCCCAGCAAAAAGGGATCACCGGCCTGGGCATGGGGCTCTATATCGTGGCCAGGATCGTTAAGGATCATGAGGGTATCATCACAGTGGAGAGCGAGGTTGGTAAAGGCTCCACTTTTACCGTCACCCTTCCCCATAGGAGGTGCGCTTGAACCACTTTCGTCAAAGAGTAAAATCTTTGTGCTCATCGGGCGACAAAAGCCCTGTTGTTTATGAATAGCGCGAAATGCTTTCGTATTTTTAGAGCCTCTACAAAAGTGGTTCGAGCGCATTTCGCCAGGAACAGTGTGGTCGGGAAGGTGGGTTCATACTATTTGCCGTTGGCAAGGACTTACGTTTACAATCTTGTTATAAACATTTTCAGATGTGGTGAGCAGGTCAAAGTATAGTATATTTTAACAGTCATGAAACAGGAGCGTAGTATGCAGATACAACTTATTCGTAGTGCGACGTTGCGCATTGTCTATGCAGGACACACCTTTCTTATAGATCCCTATCTAGCGGCTAAGCAAACTCTTCCATCTTACGCTGGTCGCTCTTTGAATCCACTGGTGGATCTGCCCTTGACTCCGCAAGAAATACTGGCAAGGGTAGAAATGGTGCTCATCTCCCATCTGCATAGCGATCATTTTGATCAGGCGGGGCGAACAGCAATGAGCAAGGATCTTCCGCTTTTTTGTCAACCTGCGGATCAGGAGCGGATTGCGGCATATGGTTTTCAGCATGTAATGCCAATTGAGCCATCAGTGGTCTGGAATGGCATAACTATTATGCGCGTACCTGGACAACATGGTAAAGGCGAGGTCCTGGCGGACATGGGAGAGGTTTCAGGCTTTGTTTTTCAACATGAGCAGGAGCCAACATGCTACTGGGCGGGAGACACCATCTGGTACGAAGGGGTACAAGAGACGATTGGGCGCACGCATCCGGCGGTTATTGTGACTCACTCCTGTGGTGCGACCTGGGGGCAAAAAGGCTTTATTGTGATGGACGCGGAACAGACCGTGGCTGTCTGCCAGGCGGCTCCGAATAGTACTGTGGTGGCAACGCATATGGATTCAGTTGACCATGCAACTATTTCGCGCTCCGACCTGCGGGCATATGCCAGAGAGCATGGAATCCGTGATACACACCTGCTGATTCCCCAGGATGGGGAGACGCTTACATTTGCTTGAGTGCTGTGTTGCTAGATCTGGAGAAGAAGCGATTTCTCCAGATCCAGGATGGCGAATTCTGACCATATGCACCAATTATTTCATACCCCCTAAAGCTTATCCCCCCTTTACCACGCCAGGACCGCTCAGGGTCACTTCCAAGCTGTTGCTGCCGCTGTTTTTTGCAACGACATGCGTCCCATCATGATCGCCCTCACATCGACGCGTTGTTCGGTCGCATCAACAGCATCCCGTCCATTCGTTCCAGGCGACACCCTTGAGGTGAAATGGATTGGATCCTGGTTCTTACGCTCATAGGTGTAAGAGGCGCTCCGCGTTGCCATGTGCGATCTTTTCCTTATCGGCGGGACTGACCGGCAACTGTTCCAGAAAGGTATATGCCTGTTCCATCGGGCTATAAGGATAGTCGGCGGCGAACATAGTCCGGTCAACTCCTACTTGCAGCAACACATTAAGAAAGTTTGGAAGAAAGTTGAAACCACTGAACGTGTAGTAGAGGTTCTCGCGCAGATAGGCTCCAAGTGGGCGATCAAGTTTCGTTAATTGTCTGGGTAACTTGAGATCAATTCTAGGGAGCATAAATGGAAGCGCCTCGCCCATATGACCGATGATCAGTTGCAAGCGTGGATAGCGGTCGAAGGCTCCACCAAGGATGATGCGTAGGACGTGGGCCGCCGTTTCGATGTGCCAACCCCAGGCAACGGTTGAGAGGGCGACCGCCACCTCGGGTGCATAGTTTCCTGTGTATGATGTCGCAACTACCTCCTGTGGAGGGCGGGTTGGATGGAGGTAGAGCGGCACTTGCAGTGCTTCGGCACGTTCCAGGATTGGCCAGAAGAATGGATCATCCAGGTAGCGGCCGCGAATATGGCCGTTAATCAGTGCTCCTTTGAAGCCGTAAGTACGCACGGTGCGTTCCAATTCTTCGGCGGCGGCGTCTGGCACTCCGGTTGGCAACGCTGCGAATCCAGCGAAACGGTCTGGATGACGTTTTACTGCCATCGCGAGAAGGTCGTTGGCATCGCGGGCAAGTGCCAATGAGTCATGAGCGTCAAGCTGCTCTGTGCCAGGAGCGGCCAACGAGAGAACCTGCATGTCTATGCAGGCGGCATCCATTTCTGCGATCCTGTGATCATCAAGGTCGTACAGCCGATCGAGCAGTCCTTTCATGCTCGCGGACTCCTGGGAATGGGCTTGAGCAACTTGTGCTTGATCCTTGAGTTGGTGTCCTGGCTCTTGCATGAGGGCTGGTATCGCATAATGTTCTTCCAATGTGATTGTGCGTAACGTTCTGCTGTTTTCTTGTTGTGTCATAATTGTTGCACCTCTTTGTTCAAGATGTCAACAGCCCTGCTTTTCAGTCACCTGCTGCGCCTCTGGATTGCTTCACCTGCTCGATGGCGGCGATGATGTTGGGATAGGCCGCGCAACGGCACAGGTTACCACTCATGAATTCCTGGATTTCGGCGCGGGAACCTGTCTGTCCCTCTTCTACACATGCAATCGCCGACATGATCTGGCCGGCTGTGCAATAACCGCATTGAAAGGCGTCCCGGTCGATAAAGGCCTGCTGCATAGGGTGGAGTGTACCGTCCGCCTCTGCGAGTCCCTCGATTGTGGTAATATCGTGCTCTTGTGCCATCACTGCCAGCATGAGGCAGGACAACATGGGCGTTCCATCGACATAGACGGTACAGGCCCCACACTGCCCATGGTCACATCCCTTTTTCACACCGGTCAGACCAATCTGCTCGCGTAGCGCGTCGAGAACTGTTGTGCGTACATCCGACTCGATCTGGTAGCTTTTTCCGTTCACGCGTACAATATACTGCTGCTGTGGATTGGATGGTGTTACTCCACCTCTTTTTGGCAAGGAGCCGATAGAATAGTCTTGCATCTCTACTTTCCTTTGTGTTCTGTGCGGGACGGTCAGGCCTCGATCAGTTTGTCTAGCGTAATCGGCAGGCTGCGAATCCGCTTGCCTGTCGCGTTGAAGATTGCATTGGTAATCGCGGCGGGAACTCCATTGCAGCCTAACTCACCGACACCATGAGCACCTAGTGCTCCCATGTTGGGATCGGGGATGTTGAGGGACTCGATCATGATCTCTGGTGTATCCGCGCAGCTTGGGAAATGGTAATCGGCAAGATTGCGGACAACGGGGAGACCACTGTGAGGATCGTAAAGCGATTCTTCCATCAATGTGGCGCCCAGGCCGAAGATCATCCCCCCCATCAACTGAGAATGAGCAGTTCTAGGATTGATAATCCGCCCAACGTCATAGACTCCGCACAGTCGCGCGATGCGGATGGCGTTTGTTCTCTCATCGACACGTACCTCGGCGAAGACCGCGCCAAAGGAGAAGAAGGCGAACTGCTTGCGCTCATCTCCCGGTCTGGCGGTACTGCTTGCGACGAGCTGGGAGAGTCCGGCGCGCTGCAGAATCGCGCGATACTCCTCGCCGATTGAGACCTGTTCGCGCAGGTGTAGTCGTCCCTCATGCGCGTCGATTGCATCGAGTGTGGCCCTGAAGAGTGGCGAGGCCGGGTCCTGGATCGCTCTCTTCTTGAGTTCTGTGACGACATTGTGGGCGGCTTCAAGTACAGCTGTTCCGACCGTGGCGGTCGTGACTGATCCATGTGTCGAAGGGGCGGTCGGAAAGTTGGTATCACCCAACTCGAAGCGGACCCGTTCAAAGGGCAGGCCGATCCCATAGGCTGCAATCTGGCGGAAGATTGTGTAGGCACCATTGCCGAGCTCATGGGTGGCGCTACATACCAGCGCGTTCCCATCGGCGAAAATGGTGGCCTGGGCCGATGCCTCTACCCGGTCGGCTGGAAGCATCGCGCTCGCCATGCCATGGCCGATCAGATTGTTGCCAACCCGCGTCGAGCGTGGTGTGGGATTGCGTGCATCCCAGCCGAAGAGCGTCTTGCCGCGCGCGTAACACTCTCGAAGTCTCTTGTTTGAAAAGGGGAGGCCGTTGTTCGGGTTCGTTTCCGCATAATTCCTCAGACGCAATTCAACGGGATCGATCTTTACTTCGCTTGCGAGCTCATCCAGCATACACTCAAGGGCCCAGCCGCCTGGCAGGAAACCTGGTCCGCGCATCACGGTGGGCGAGGGGAGATTGAGATAAGAGAGTTGGTTTGAACAGCCTATGTGTGGAACATCATACATCATGAGCGTCATGCGCGAGACGAACTCGGTATAGCCACTGACCTGTGACGAATGCGTGTGCGAGTCGTGTCTGAGTCCTGAAAGCTTGCCGTCCTGCGTCGCGCCAAGGCTGATGGTCTGTTT
Organism: Dictyobacter alpinus; assembly: GCF_003967575.1. Lineage (NCBI taxonomy): Bacteria > Bacillati > Chloroflexota > Ktedonobacteria > Ktedonobacterales > Dictyobacteraceae > Dictyobacter > Dictyobacter alpinus. The sequence goes on along the minus strand of NZ_BIFT01000002.1, from coordinate 226,094 downwards.
GGTTCCGGCGCGATGACCGGCCACCGAGTACATCTGCTGTCGGCGCCATTCAATCTTGACAGGACGCTTCGCTACACGGGCCGCGAGCACGACCAACAAAGGATTGAAGAAGGACCAGGCTTTGGAACCGAATGCTCCTCCAATGTAGTGGGAAATAATTCTGATATTTTTCGCAGGCATGTCGAGAGATTGAGCGAAGACGTCGCGGAGTGTATCCAACGCACGTGTGGTGTCGTATAGTTTGAGGTATTCCTCGCCATCATGCATGTCCCACATGGCGATGGTGGATAACAACTCGATCGGATTGTGGTGACAGATCGCTGATTCATATACTCTCGACATCTGTACTGGTGCCGCCTCGATGGCCTCGCGCGCATCGTCAGTGTTGATCTGTAAGGGCTCATTTCCGAGGAATAACTTTGGGAATACCTGCTGGCTTGCCGTCTCCATAACGAGCTCCGGCGCCTGCTTGTCGTAGGTGACGTGGACAAGCGTTGCGGCATAACGAGCTTGCTCCGATGTATTGGCCACTACCACCGCGATAGATTGAGCACCATAGTAAATAGTCCCATCTTGCAACGGTAGCCGCCTTTCGGCCAGTCCTCCCTCACCAGTGAGGGCGAAACTTCCCCCGTTTTCTGGATAGGGCCGCAGGCGTGGCGCATTTTTGTGCGTGATGACGGCAATCACGCCGGGAGCCGCAAGCGCCTCTGCCGTATCGATCTCGCGGATGGTTCCTCGTGCAATTGCGCTATCGACGACCGCGCCGTACGTCAAATTCGGGACGGCCCATTCCGCGGTAAAGGTTGCGGTACCTGTAACCTTCTCGTAGCCTTCTATACGTGGAAGAGCTTGACCGATGGAGGTAAACATTTGTGTATCGTTCATAACTTTGCCTTCCTTAGAGAAAGAGAGAGGAATTGGTGTTGAGAGGCATGTCATCCTGAGCAACATTCTGGCTCGCGCCTCATAACGGTTCGACAATGCCTGCTATGCCACCAACGCTCGACGCGAACGCTGTGGCTTGCATTCCTTGTAGTGGTTCCAATCCAGCGGTCTCAAGAAGTGTTTGTTGGACCACCATCCGTCCAAGCTCCAGTTTGTAGCTGTTCATGTTGTACGGTTGGGCTCCTTCAAGCGCCCGGGTCGCTGCTCTCTCGAACAGCTCTTTCGTGGGAAGTTGGCCCTTGAGCATTGCTTCGGCCGCGTATGCTCGCCACGGTTTGGCCGCCACGCTCCCGAGCGCGATACGTGCTACCGCAATGCGCTCGTCATCCATGATTAGCGCTACCGCGCACGACACAAGGGCATAGGCATACGAAGCTCGGTCGCGTACCTTAAGATAGTGCGAGTTGCCCTCGAACGCGGGTAACTCGATCGCGACGATCAGGTCGTCCTGGCGCAAATTCGTGTCGATATGTGGCGTCTCACCCGGTAGGCGATAAAGCTGTTCGAAGCCAATTTTTCGCGGACCGTCTGGACCTTCGATGACGATGACCGCCTCATGGGCCGCTAACGCGGTGGTCAGATCGGAGGGGTGCGCGGCGATACAGGTGAGTGGGCTTGAGGCACCATAATCGCTCTGGCCAAAAATGGCGTGCATTCTGTTATAACCGTCAACAGCGGAGCAGCCCGTGCCAGGATCTCGCTTGTTGCAAGGCTGATTGGGATCTCGCAGATAGGGGCAACGAGTGCGCTGAAGCAGATTTCCGGCCATCGAAGCCATATTACGAATCTGATGCGATGCTCCAGCCAGGATCGCTTCACTAATGGCGGGATATGTCGCGGCAATGAGGGGATGTCTGGCGGCAGTCGTGTTCTTGACATTGGCCCCAATGCGCAGGCCACCAGATGGCATTGGCTCAATCTCGACAAGCGGTAGCTGAGAAATGTCGATCAGTCGCGTCGGATGCTGAACATCTTCCTTCATCAAATCGACCTGACTGGTACCGCCCGCGATAAACTGTGCACCAGGATCTTGCGAGATCATCGCTATTGCAGAAGGAATATCCAATGCACGTTGATAATAAAATGTCTTCATTACGGATCCTTTTACCTGCTGTGTGATTTTGTGGATATCAGCCTGGTATGACGGCCTAAGAAGAACAGCTAATTGAGGACCATTTCCATTAAGAGTAAAATACGAATATACTTTTTGTCAAGATAATTACTTCTACAATATAGAATCTAGAAAGAGTATGAGGGAAAGGTGTTTGCTTTCGGGGGGAAGATAAAATGGGATTTATTGGCCTGTATGCTGCGTGCGGACTCAGCAAGGACCCGCAAGTAATATAATGTCATGGCCCATCTTAATAGATGCGTTTGGAGCTGTGCATAACGTGTGGCTGTGTGGCTATGAAGGGACAAGGAATTTTGAGTTCACATCTGTCCGGTCAGGTGATGCTTGAAACAAGGTTAGCCATGTTGGCTTCAATCGTCTCGATAGAGTGTTTGCTCCTGGCTCCCAACGCGTGCCGGGTGGCAAGCCATGCCGCCTCGTTGTAGGTTAACCACACCCTTCCCTCTTGATCTTCCCAGACCAGCGCCTTGATAGGAAGATCTATCCCGGCTGTTTGCTTGTCCTGCATAAGTGGAGTGCCGCCCATGGGGTTGCCGAAGAGAAGTAATTCCGTTGGACGAAGATCTAGCCCAACTTCTTTCGCATTGTTGGCGTGATCGATCCGAGCGAAGACTCGTAAACCCGCTGCGGTAATGACGGCGGTTAAGCGATCAAGCGTCTCACCAACTTTGTACTTACTTGCCACTGTGATCAAGCCATTACTACTCATGTGTTTCCTCGTCGTTCGTGGTATCTGCCTTTAGCATACCATACTTTAACATAGCTGGGAGATACTTCTGCGGATCTCTGTTCATCGTCGTTCGTGGTATCTGCCTTTAGCATACCATACTTTAACATAGCTGGGAGATACTTCTGCGGATCTCTGTTCATCGAGGTGAAGTGGTCAGCATCCTCATCAAGATGCGGGCGAAGAGTGAGCACGTTTCCCAGCCGTACGCTGGGAAACGTGCTCAAGAGGCGTGAGCGTATCCACGACCACTCCCTGCCCTCTTGATTGTATGGCGTGATCCAGCTTCAGATCGCGTTGATCAGGATGCCACCCTCTGCAGCAATCTCAGATCCTACTACAAAGGAGGATTGGTCGGAAGCCAGGAACAAGGCGACATTGGCGATCTCTTCTGGCCGTCCCATACGCTTGATCGGTATACGCTCCGCCAGTGTGTTCTTGATCTGCTGAACGGTTGCCTCTGGCAGCTGCCCATCTCTCTCAATAATAGGAGTCTCGGTAGGGCCTATCGTGATAGTGTTGACGCGAATGCGACGTGGCAACAGTTCAGTGGAGAGCGTACGTGCCAGCGAGTGAACGGCCGCTTTACTCGCTGAATAGAGAGAACCACTGTCCGACCCCATTTTAGCGCTAATTGATCCATTGAGAATGATCGATGCGCCATCGTTTAAGAAAGGCAGGGCCTTCTGAATCGTGAAATATGCACCTTTGAAATTGGTGCTAACCACGCGGTCAAACATTTCCTCTGTCGCGGCTTCTATCTTTCCACCTCCAACTATGCCTGCGTTGACAAACAGGACATCCAGCTTGCCGAAGGCTTCATGTGTACTTGTCATCAGTTTGTCCAGATCACCTGCCCTTGTGACGTCGGCTTGAACTCCCAGTACATCTGCCCCTAAATCATTGGCGACCGCCGCCAGTGTCTCGGGATCACGACCCGAAAAGACGATTTTGGCTCCGTTCTCATGAAATTTTTTGACGGCGGCCAGACCAATTCCACTGTTGCCACCTGTAACCAGGGCAACTTTTCCTTCTAGTACATTCATAGTTGTTACTTCCCTTTTATTGAACCATCAATTGTGTCTATATTCTTGAATCTTCGTTCAAGAATATAGACACAAAAAATTATCCCAACGCCATCAATGCTGTCTCTACAACGTCTTGAAGCGTTTGACGATCAGGATTAGCACGTGAGAGCACGCGGATACCCAGGAGCGTATTGAGCAAAAAGCGAGCCAGCTGGTGGGGATTGGCCTTCCAGGACAGCTCACCTGCGGCTTGCGCTTTGATCAAGACATGGTAGAAAGCCTCCTCTGTTTGATCCAGACCGCCCTGCACTTTTTGCGCGACCTCTGGATCGTGCGGCGCCAGCTCGATGCCAGCATTGACCATGAAGCAGCCATAACGGGTTGGACCCGTGAAGGCCTCTTCGATACGATCCTGAAAAAAGTTCCGTAAAGCGTCGCGGAATGAGTTCTCCTGACCCTGCAGATTGTTGAGCGGTCCTCCGCTTGTTCCCATATAGCGATCAAGGGCGATCAGATACAGTGCGTGCTTGTCACCAAAGGTATCGTAGAGGCTGCCGCGCCCAATGCCTGTGCACTGAACAAGGTCCTCCACGGACGACCCTTCATATCCCTTTTCCCAGAATAGATCCATGGCTTTGTCAATCACCTGGTCGCGATTAAATTCTTTTGGCCGTGCCATCTCGTTGTTCATCCTCCTCATACAAGAGTATAGCAGTTCTGGAATAAAGAGTCAAGAATAGCAGTATAAAAAAAGATGCCGCTATGCTGGCATCATTGGTTTCCAGCGAGAGAATCTACTCTCTCACGACGTTGACAATACTGCTCTCTTCTACTAGTGGTAAAGCAATAGAAATACTCCCTTCCTGCTCACTCCAGAGATATCCTCCATGTTCGTGCAAAATCTTATGATTCAGCGCAGCACAAGCTTCTGACTCGCCCTGTTCAAGTTGCTGTATCAGTGCTTCAAACGCCGTTTCACTTTCGAGTTTGAGTTTGAGTTTTGGCAAATCGCTTCTGAAGCGAAACGTTATTTTCGCTTCCCAACCTATGGAATTTTGAAAGGGCTCAAGATGGATCTCGGTAGGCACACTATCCGTATGTCTTACGATTCTAGGATTGAAGATAGTATGTTCAAAAAGCGCCTGCATCCAGAAAGGATCACACATGATAAACAGCGGTTGAGTGGGCATATATACCTGGAAGACGTTATTGGGACAGAGTAGAGCGCGCGTATCTATGATTAGCCTGATTAAGGCCACGAGGTCAGTTCGGATAAAGTGCAAATAGAGCGGCTTATCTGTTGCCTCAGATGAGAGGTTGCGCAGTTGAACTAGCAAATTATTCAAGAGCCTTTCTCGATCTTGCATCGTTCGCAAATAGCTTAACGCGCGCTCATTTCGAGCTTGCCAGACATGCTGTGTGGGAGGGAAAGGTTCTCGCGCCTGGTCTGAGATGGCCTTCTGTAACAGGTGCCGGTATCCGGAAAGCACAGCCAGTCCATTGCCCACTTCATGATGAATCAGTTTGAGTAGCGCGTAGTTGATCGGAGCGCTTCGAATGAGCTTGACAATGTCGCTTTCACTTGTTGTCATGTTTATTTTCCTATCTGCCCGCACACTATCTCTCTTTTGATGCCCTCTCTTGTCTACACGATAGGGTAAGCTGATTCTGATACATTGCCAAAGGCCTTTTTCGCGTAGCTTTTTGGGCTTGCCTTTTCCATCCCACACAATAAATCTGGCCAGGATAAAGAGGTTGCTTACTATATTTCGCAAGCTGAGCTTCTTTTTCAGGCGCGAAACCATCTTAGACATTGAGTCTAATAACCTGACCAAAAGGAAGGAAGCATAATCGTTGCGTTAATCCAGCTGCGGCAAATGCTTGCTCAATCTCGGGACGTCCCTCAGTTAAGTGTGACCATCCCTCATAATGGATAGGAATGATAGTCGCCTTAGCAAAGAGATTTGCGCATGCAACTCCCGCTTGCCCTGTGAGCGAAAGGGGATCTGAACCAAAGAGATCAACACGAGAGGCTCCAAAGTGCAGGAATGCAGTCCCAACGTGATAACGCTGGCCAATCTCTACAATATCTTCATATAAGACCGTATCCCCTGAAATGTAGAGTGTACCATGTTGCTGGCCTTCCCACTCGAGCATCCACCCGGTGACATCGCCGATGGCCGCCTGTATCGCTGCTGGCCCATGACGTGCGGGCATCGCTGTGATCTGGATATGCAGACCATCGGGCGCGGTAAGCTCGGTTGTTTCCCAGGTCTTCATACCGCGAGCCTGACCCCCCAGATTCTGCGCGCTCTTAGGAGTGGTCAGGATCTGGTTAGCTTGCGGGAGATACGCACGACCTGCATGATCCAGATTATCAAAATGTTGCTCGTGGCTAAGAAGAATGGCATCGATCCGCCCAAGATGAGCAGCAGAGATGGTTGGGTCAGCGGTTTTGACACGTGGGGCCGGTTTACTGTCATAATGAGTTCCAGCCGGATCAAAGGTTGGATCAGTGAGCAGACGGAGTCCGCCAATTTCAAGGAGAACTGTCGGACCACCACTATGGGTGACCTGTACTGGTCTGGCTGCTGATTGTGACATGGTTTTTCCTTTCGTTCATCCTCTGCGCACCCCATCTTCTGGTCAGGCATTGACTGTGTGATGGGTACGCATATGATTGAGAATCAGATTAACCGCCGCCTGTACCCCACCCGCTGTGGCGATGGCGTCTTGCATGTGCTTGACGCGCAGACGAATATCAGGATGATGAGCCACAGCATTGACGGCCTCTCGGAGCGTCTGAGCATGCATCTGCTCAGTATCCAGGGCCATTCCGAGACCGAGTTCCTCGACGCGGCGTGCGGTATGTGTTTGTTCAATCGTTTGGGGAACCACGATCAGCGGAACCCCGGATGAGAATGCCTCCATAGTACTATTCATGCCACCATGCGTGATAAAGATACTTGTGTGAGCCAGAACATCGAGCTGTGGTACAACGGCATGGACAAGGAAGTTCTCGGGAACGGGGTCCAGATCCTCAAGTCGTACCTGTTTCCCAATGGACAACACGACCAGCGAGGGGAAATCAGCAAAGGCGCGGAAGCATTCATTATAGAAATCTGGGCGATTATTAAAAGAGGTCCCAAGTGAAATATAGAGTACCGACTGCTTGTGCAAGCGTTCAAGTGGAAAAGGTGTCGCATCATGGCTTGCTAAGATGCAGGGACCCACAAATTGAAAGCGGCTATCAAAGGTGTCACCGGCATATTGAAAGGCACGTGGAAGCATCATGAGCGTCAACGGTTCAGCTAATGAGAAGATGTGCAAAAAATCGAAAGGCTCAATTGCATAGTCTATGCAGAATTGTCTGACACGTGCATGAAGGGAAGCCCTCCGTTGCGCCAGAATTTCAGCCTCTTCTGGCAAGGCAGATTGTGTAATCACATCCGGGAAAAGTTGAAACTGTTCATTGGTGGCATAAGTAGTACGGATCAAGATCCCAGGAACATGGAGGATCTGTGCCAGCATGCGACCCCAAGGTGCACTTTGTCCATAGATGATCCCGTCTAGCTCTTTTCCCTCCATGTCTTTGAGGACTATGGGCAGCAATTGCTGACAATCCTCAAACAGCATCTCATTGAACCGTAAAAATCGTGCACCGTTCGAGAGACTCCCCTCATTTTGCGTGGTCATATCAGGCCCACTGTTCAGATGGGATAGATAGCCACGGAAGATCGCTCCTGTTTCCTCAATCGGCTGGCGAAATTCTTCGGTGAGGTAGCAAATAGCCCGCTCACCACGCGCCACAAGTTCCTGTACTATGGAGAGCATTGGGTTCAGGTTGCCTTGTTGCGGAATCGTAAAACACAGATAGGTTGACATAGAAAAAAACTTCCTTCACTGAAAAAGCACACTATTTTTCGTCTTCTTAGTTCAAAGAATAGTATAAGGCTGTGTTGCAAACAATGTGGCCAGCCCCATTGCTTCCAAGTAAATCATAGGTCGATTTGCGAAGGAAGAAAAATGAGGGACAATCCTTTTGACTTTATTTTAGCTATGAAGTCAGTTGCGACAGTTTGATCCAGTCGAGATACTCCTTTATATATGTAGGATCACTCCCTGGCACAAATTGTAAGGGTATTGCACATTCTTTTTGTTCTGCCAATATTTCTCGTATATGTTGTTCTAGCCTTGCCTGCACAAAGGTTGATTTGACTTCTCCCACAGGGAATTCGATATCAAATAATGTGATCGTTTCTGGTAAGGAAACAATACGTTCACGAATCTTGTCCCCTTCAAAAGATTGTATGTATTGCCTCACTTCTGTGATATTTTCTGATGACACAGACACAGTCATACAGAAAGATTTCCATGTTCCCTCGACCTTACCTTCACGAAAAACACGCCGTAACCATTTCAGCATTTTTACCTCTTCTTCGGTCAGTTCACGGTCAGAAACTGTCATTTGAAGGGCATGTAACGCCTCAATGGCTTGTAGCAGCTCAAGAGGTAGAGCATCAAAACATTCCTTCAAATCTATACTAGCCAGAGATATGCTTGTGTCTATGTTAATGAGGCGAACAGTTGATGGTTTGCTAAGACAGTTTCGCAACTGCAATTGCTTGAGAAGCCAGCGAATATGTGGAGTGTATGGCGGGCGTATTCAAGTAAGTCTGTATTCACCCAACTGTGCAGTTGACAAGCTACGTCTCCTCTGGTAATGTTCAACCAACTGTACGGTTGAATATGCTTTGATGGTTCTGCGCATCACAAAACCTTGAACAAGCGCAGGAAAGAAGACGGAGATGATATAGGATGGCAGACAAGAACGAGACCACACACAGGAGCGAGAATCGCACGCACGCTCTGATCCTCGCCGCCTCTCACCTTCTTGCCGAGAAGGGATTTGAGGGATTGCGCCTGTGGGAAGTCGCAGAGCAGGTCGGTATTAATCATAGTACGCTGCATCACTACTTTCCCACGAAAGAGGCATTGGTTCAGGCAGTTGTCCTCTATATAACACAACGTCTGGCCGAAACGGCAACCCCCACGGGGGGAACGCCGCCAGACCAGTTACGTGTCCATCTGCATGAACTGTTGCGTCGTACTCAGGCAGAGCCTGAACTCTTCGCTGCCTTACACGAAATTGGACTGCGTGCACAGCGTGATCCCGGCATTCGTGCCACCGCTGAGCTTCGGGAAGAGGAGTGGTACATGTTCCTTGTCAACACCTTGCAAGAAGGGATCAAGCAAGGAATGTGGCCGGAGGATCTCGATGCGCAGGCGGTTGCCTTTGCCATTATGGCTCTGATGAAAAGTATCAGCGTTCTGCCACCGGGAGGCGCGGAGCAAGCCGTCCAACAGCTTGAACGCTGGCTCATGAAAGAGGTAAAGGAAAGCAACGGATGACACACATTCAATTTGGTTTCACGCTCCCCATTAGCAACTCTGGTCTTTCCCAGCAGACGTTTCTTTCCCAGACTCGCGTTGCGCTTGAGACGATTGCAGGGCATTTTGATTCGGTCTGGCTCCCTGATCATCTTCAGTTTGGCAATCGTCCGCTCTTTGAAGGATGGACGATGTTGACCTATTTGGCAGCCCTGCGTCCCGAATTCCGTTATGGACATCTGGTGCTCTGTCAGCTCTTTCGCAACCCCGCGCATCTCGCGAAAATGGCGGTCACCTTTCAGTATCTAAGCCAGGGACGTTTTCTCTTTGGCATCGGTGCAGGCTGGGCGGAGGAAGAGGCAAAGGCATATGGTCTTCCCTTTCCATCATCGGGGCAACGAGTCAGCGAACTGGAAGAGCAGTTGCAGATCATCACGGCACTGTGGCGTGAAGAGAGCGTGACTTTTCTTGGCAGGTACCATCAAGTTCACCAGGCATCTTGTTTGCCCCATCCTGAGCCACTTCCTCCCGTGCTCATTGCAGGTTTTCAGCCGAGAATGATGCGCCTGATTGCCCGCTATGCTGATTGGTGGAATACAGGCGTTGATACACTGGAGAAGGCTAGGAGTCAGGTGAATGCGCTGGACGCCGCTTGTAAAGAGGTGGGAAGAGATCCGAAAACGCTACGTCGCACCGCGATGGTGCAATGTTTTTGCGCTCGGACAGAACAGAAGGCAAAGGAAGCTCTGGCAAAGCAAGGTGGGCCATTTGGACTGAATATTGTGGGGACGCCTGCCCAGATCGTAGAGCAACTCCAACCGTTTATTCATCTCGGTTTCGACTATTTCATGATTGCCGCCAGAGACTTCCCTCATGATCTCACGACGTTAGAGTTACTTTCTCACGAAGTGCTACCTGCACTCAATAAAGGACACTGATAAAGATCGTGTTTCCTTTTCGTCTGCGGTAATTGGGCAAGATAACCGGATCAGTATATCGCAAGGTAGTGGGCATAAGGTAACGTTTTTTTGTTGATGGAAGAGACATTTTGGAAGGAGGGACTATGGATAAGACAAGGTGGATACTGGCCGATCGTTACGGTCCTATCGGTTGGCTAAAGGGAATCAAAAGGAGTAGAGCACCGATGGTAAACACTCAGGATTCGTGATTCAAAGGTTGTTGCTTCCATGTATCTTGCTCTCTTTCGTTCAGATCCTATTTGAAGTTACCGTTTCACAGAAGAAAGAAATTAAAGCCCGATTACGACCTCAATTTACAAGGTATCATCCCTGAGCAAGAGGAAACGCTGACTCTGCTATTGTTTCCTTTAGTGCCTTGACTACAGAGAAAAGATAGCTCAAAAAACGGGCAGAAGCTGCGTCTATAAAGGTAGTACATGTGACAGCAAAGAAGAATGAGCAAGAGAGCCTGTAGGGGGTAAAACGATTGGATACTTTAAACAACATCAATGTCTTGATTAGTATCATCACTGGCTGTATCACCATTATCACGACAGTAGCCAGCGCGTTATCAAAAAGCAAATCAGTTCAAACCCGGCTACAAGATGCATCGATACCAGTGAATGTGCGCATCTCTTTACAAGATCAATGGAGCGGTTGGGGATTATTTGCCAGGATGCTCAATGGCATCATTAGAGGAGGTCTTGCAGCGGTCGTATCAACATTGGTAGCAATTTTCATTGTCAATTTTTTCTTTGTGTTTCAAACGCACATAGCATTGATGAAAGAGTTTTCCAATGCTGCAAATTCACAAGACGCAAGCAATGTTTTTAATGCTGCACTTACAAATTTTCAACAGGTGTTGTCATTTTCCAATCCCGTTGCGATTACGATAGGGCTTATTGTTGGTCTGCTTGTTGGCGTTTCAACGGGCATCTCAACCGTGACAGGTGGTTCGAGAAGAGAACGCATGTACTGGTAGTCATCTTCACCGATTGTTTTTTTCTTCCACTTGCTTACATTGTCATTTTAGATGCATATCCTGCTCATGAAGGACAGCCAGGAGAGATGTTATCTGACCTTTACCTTCCTGACTCTTTGAAAAACGAAATGAGGTGACGTATGCTTGCGCAAATCTCACTACCCGAACCTGTTTGTGATTGGTGTGCATTGATCCTCGTGGGTGGGTGACTGCCTGCTTCTCCACCTCGAGGGAGCCCGTATAGATCCAGACTCTCACCTTCGCGTTGGCCAGATCCTGTTCTCCATAGAACTTCCAAAAAGAGGGGGAGGACGGAGGGTGGAGGACCAGGGGCGCACTGGGTCATCCAGGTAGGGACGGCGCCACCGACCGCGATGCCAACGAGAACTGCATGAGCTTTTTCCGGGCTCATCGCCTGCGTGACTTGCAACCAGGCCACGTTGGCCTGACGCCAGGCTTCGCAGGCGCGCTGAAAGCGTGGAGCATCGGCAGGATGGTGGACGGTGTGTGGCATGATGGTTTCCATTTCGTGGAGAAACGCAGGTCGTTTCATGGTGGTGGTGTGTGCTGAAGGCAGTGTCTGCTCCTTTCGTGAAGGTCCTATCGGTCGGATGAAGGGAATCAAGAGGAGTGTAGCACCAATGGCAAACATAGCCTGGTTGTTTTTTTGCGTCCATGTGTCGTTGCGACGACAGAGGTACGCATGAAGGATGGTGCGCAGGGATTGGTGGTAAATGACCTGAAAAGTTGACACCTATTGACCCGAATGTTGCATTTTTGCCTTGAATGTTGAGCCGCCGTAATGGGCCAGGCGCTTGTACGGTTCCAGAGCCAATCACGATCTTCCATCATTGGAGATTGATCCACCGTTTTTGGCGAGAGCAGTGGTTATGTGCGCCTCTGGTTGATGTAAATGTGATTACTACATGACGGTAAAATGTGAGGCACAAGACACTGATTTAGCTTTATCGGGGAGAGATCTCCGCCTCAGTGTATTCGCCTCCTTCCTGTGGGCGACGAGATACTTGTGCCATCGACCGTCCTCCTTATTTTCTCACACTGTGCGAAACAAGAGAAATCTCAGAAAAATGACTACGGCTCCTCAAGCAGTCGTCTCGCCTCCGCGCGGCTCACCTCTGGTACATCGGAGTTGTCAGCGACCGTCCCCAGAGCTACACGATAGGCGACCCTGAGCGCGTTCGCTGCCGGGGTCGGCATATCTGGCTGGACACCGATCGCCTCCCAGTTGCTCCCAGTCACTGCGTTCACCGGTCGCGCAATCGGAAGCCGCAACTCGATATGTTCTCTTAAAGAGAGGACCAATGAGGCATGGGCTCCCCCCCGTGTTACCTCGCCGACCACTGTCGCCCGTTTCAGTGCTTGCAGGTCGTAGGCGAGCGCCTCGCCACCCGAGAAGGTTTTCGCACTCGTAAGGAGATATACCGGCCGATCAGTGTATCGAGGCCCCGGAACGTAACTCGCCGTCCAGAACTGACGTGTCGCCCCTTGCGAACCACTCTCTATAATATCGCTCAGATGGACCTCTCCATCTGCGAAGAGGAAGCTATTGAAGAAGGCAACGCCATCGGGAGCGCCGCCAAGCATGCTCCGAAGGTCGAGGATGAGGGCGTGTGTATATTGTACGAGCCGCAGTGCTGCTGTGATGCTCTCAGCTGCTGTTGCGGCATCGGGGATGATCGTTATTTCGATGAGGCCAATATTGCCTGGAAGTTGCTCAACGCGGCGGATGCCATTGTTCTCACGTTGGAAGCGCTCGCGTAGCGCGGCGACGAGATGTTCCTCATCTTGACTGGCCTGAGCAGACTCGTGCCAAATAAGCCGCAAATGCTTATCTGCACATGTCTCGAACAGATCAGCGGAGAGTCGATCACAGAGATTGGACTCCACAAAATTCTCGTAGACGCCAGCAGCAAGGTTTGCACGCAGCAGCGTTACCGCCTGCGCGGCGCGTTCTGGAAAAATGTAGCAATTGGTAAGCTTTTCTACAATTGCCTCAACCAAGGTCGATGTTTTAAGGGAAGCGTTCATTTCTCCTCCAAGGGCAATGGAAAACCAAAGGCGAGAATGCGCACAGGCAAGGCATCAGCAGGTACATCCTCAGCATCAGCGCGTCGCAGTGGAGCCAGCAAAACCTCGATATTCTTGCTCACCGCTTCCAGCTCATCAACCGTGAGGCGAAAACCTCGCGACTGGAAAAAAGCAACCTTGTCCCACGCGCCTAGATGTGAACGCGCGGTGAGAAAGCGGTCAAGCGCGTGCGCTTCTCTGCTGAGGAGTTCAGCGAGAAGGTTTCGCTCCTCCATGTCGCCAGCATGGCCTACAGGGATCATCAGCTTGCGCTCCTGGTAGCACCACCAACGCTCACGTTTTCCTTTAGACGGAATTTCCGCTACAAACCCGTAGCGGGCAAGTTGTCGAAGGTGGTAGCTCGTTGCTCCACTCGATTCCCCTAAGCGTTGGCCTAGCAGCGTTGCCGTTGAAGGGCCATCGAAGCGGAGGAGATCGAGCATTTCCAGCCTCAATGGGTGGGCGAGTGCCCGAATCGCCAGCACCTCATTGGCTTTCTCTCGATGGTTTGTTGTATTCATACTTGCAAGTATATCTTTGCAAAGAAACCTTTGTCAAGTGATTTCTGCGTATTTTTAACCCATACATTGAAAAATCGAGGCTTTATTTCCAACGCTCCAATCAAGCGTTTCTTTCAGCAGATGTTTGTATCATTCGCATCAGTGAGAATGCAGGTGTGAAACTATATGGCAATCTCGAGAGATAGACGTGATATATGGAGAGAAGAGCATTAGGAGCCTCCCAGGAGATATTTTACGAGAGGGGCTATTTCAAGGGGCTAGCCTCCGGAGACGTTTTCAACAACGAAGGGGTCTTTTATACTTGCCCTAGTGGGAGAAGAGGTGTTGAGCAGGACGCATGTGCTTGCAAGCGGTGCTGCAGATACATCTTTGATATCCCCACAAAAATTCGTTAGTAAGGAGGAACATTGGTATGAATGAAGACAAGAAGGTGCCATTTACGCAGCCGTTAGAAGATGCCAAAAAAAACTTCTTGGAAGATGAGCTCAATGATCTGGAATTTGAGATCGAAGAGTTGGAGACTCGCTTAGCATTTATGGTACCAACTGATGGGTATGGAGGCGGACATACATGTGGCTGTATATGCTAACCCTCGCTTGAAGGCCCATATGACGGTGTTCACGGAGGATGAAATACACTTCTGAGCACCGGTCACCCACTCCACACAAACAAGAAACGAAAGAATGAGACAGTTTTATGAGCGGATTATCTCAGAGCATCTCTTCGCATCAGCAGGAAGACCATGTGTTTCACTGCATCCGTATTCGAGATGAGTTGATGTACGTGTGCACTCATGGCGTTTACGTCCTTTGCCTCAGTTACGAAAGGGGAGTACGAACCTTCACCAGTTAATGATATTTGGCGAAATCAAAAACTGAGCTTGCGACTGGAGATCATCTCTTTGATGTTTGAGCTAGAGGAGTTCATTCGACAACACTATCTTCTTAATGTAGTTGTACCTGTGTCATTTGGCAAGGAGGAACCTCGTGCAAACCCTTATGGATATTCGCCCCAAAATCCACCAACACGTAGCGTATCTGCTTGATAACGAAGAACTTCTCTTTGTAAGTGATAAGATATCTTTACGTTTCAAGGGGAAGGCTATTATTCGCTGGTTTGAGCGCTTTGGTCCTTATCTCAATGGAGAGTATACGCTGGAGGAAATCTGTCAGGGGTTTAATCCTTCAGCATGTGAGAAAATTGCACAATTTGTGCACATGCTTAGAGAAAAAGGCGTGCTTCATGATGCCTTTCCTGAAGATGCCAGTTTGTTATCCCAGGCTGTCTCTCGTCACTTTCGTTCACAAATTGAGTTGCTTGATCATCTTACGCCAACACCGTTGCAGAGCTTCAAAGCTTTTCGCGAGAGTCGTGTCTTGCTCCTGGGATCGGGCGATGCTTTGATTGCACTGGGCCTTTCATTGCTTCGCAATGGGCTGAAAGCCCTTTCCATTTTGCCGATCGACAAAATGAATGGCCGCCAAAGCTACTTATCAGCATTGACTTCGCAGGTAGAGGGTTTGTCTCAAAATGGGATTGAAACGAATATTTCTCTTATTGAGGAGACGTTCCTGACTTCCTTTGAAGGCCTGAGGGACTACGATCTGGTTGTATACTGCTCAGAGCGGAGCTCCCTCAAATTGCTCTTTGAGTTGAATCAACGTTGTGTTGATGAACACGTCGCATTTTTCCCTTCTTTTTTATATGCAGGCACGTCTTTTATTGGCCCCTTTGTTGCTCCAGATAAGCAGACTCCATGCTGGCTATGTGCTCAGATGCGATTAACGGCCAATGAGACTGAGGAGTACGAGGCAACGTTCTGGCAGGCACTTGCTCTGGGAGATGGGCCCTGGCTTAAAGAGGTATCGATCTCTTTTCCCGTCACACGCATTCTGGGCAATACCCTGGCCTTTGAAATATTTCTATCCCTTTCGGGCGCTCACTCTGCTTATCCTGTTGGGAAGATGATTCTTCAGGACAGTGAAACCTTGGAGGTGAGCAATGAACAACTTGTTCCATATCCTCTCTGTCCTGTCTGCTCGCGCCCTGGTTCTTTCACGCATCCTCAGCAGTTGCTAGATGTCGTTGGTGGGAACTACGATCGCCAGACCACCAGCCAGGAACTGCTTGAGAAGATGAATCAGTTGATTGTTCCTCATTTTGGTATCTTTCAAGCATGGCAAGATGAGCAGGTGGAACAATTACCGCTTAGGTGCGCGACACTTGTGATGGGAGTGCCGTTCTCTTCACCAAGAAGACGGCAAGAGATAACCAGTTATAGTATCGAAGACTTGCGTGAGGCTCGTTGTTCGGCTTTTTTAGAGGCAACACTTCGCTACAGTATGGCTCTTGTTGATACCAGAAGAATGCTTTGTATGAATATGCATGAGCTTATCGATGCTCAGGAAAGAGCCATTGCCGAACAATTTCTGGTAACCTGGTCGGGCACATGCCTTCCTGAAGCTGATGGACGAAGGCAGTGGATGCCAGCATATTCTCTAAGTACAGAGAGCCTCTGTTGCGTACCAGCCGCAGCCGTCTATCTATCCTTAGATCTCAATGGAATGTTTGAGAAGACCTCTGCTGGTTTTGCCATAGGAAAGACATTTCAGGAGGTGCTAACAAAGGGGACGCTTTCTGCTCTGGCGTATGTTCATATCACAGATATTTTTGGAGGTCAGCAGCAACTTATCGAACTGACTGACGATGACCAGCCTTTCCTTGATCCAGATACCCTCTTTTTGCTGCGGAGTGCACAACGTTTCGAACGATCATTTCGCATAGGGGAGGTTGTTCACACCTCTCCAATACATGTTGTCGTAATCCGACTAGACGATGCGACTGCTGAAGAGTGTGGTCTCTCATGGGGGTATGGCCTTTCAGGGAATGACGCCGTCAAGATGGCGCTTAGTAATTTGGTCGCTCGCCTCCAGTCACACACAATGGGCCAAGACTATGATGGTAATTATACAGAACTCTTGCTGGATCCGAAAAATATTGCTTCCACGGATTGTTTGTGGCAAAAACGTGCCGGAAGGATAGGACAACCCCCAATACCCTTTGAGGTTCTGAAAAGCTACTTGCAGGAGCAACAGTATGAATTACTCTTCGTTGATATGACCCCCTCAGACATTCGTGCACAGGATGTGTTGATCAGTGGAAAGGTCTTGTTGGCACGCCAGGAGACACCTCACCTTTAAAGGAAGCACACCTGGCCGGAAGATACAAAGGAGTTTATTGTGTCGTACTTAACTCAGCAGAAAGACATTACCATAGAGGCAAGTCTGAGTACACCCTCGTTTGATGCAACGCTCTCTCTCATCGAGCGGTCTCTGACAGAACAAATCGCGGCCCATCGTCAGCAACTTTTGCTGCCTAAAGAGCAAACAGTCCTGATCGATCTTGCCATACTTGATTTGTCGAAAAGCGGCGACCAGCGAGAGCCCACGAGCAGATGGCAAAATTATGATATGGTCTATCCCATTCGGCTCGATCAAACACGTCTTCTTTTTGGTCCTCTCTATAGACCTGCTCTCGGCGGGCCCTGTCCTCTGTGTTTAGAGCAACGTTGGAAGCTGAATCAAGCCTCCCTGATGTTGGATCAAGGCGATGGTAGTCTTACCTCTGCCCAACGTATGCTTGCCACGGGAAACAGCATCTGCCTTACTTCATTTACCCTGGAACTCGTCTGGCAAATCACGGCAGCGGTGTTCTTGAGACCCACTGTTGAGCACATCGATCATCAACTGTATGCTCTTGAACTAGGATCGTCTACCCTTGCTCAATATCTACTTCTTCCAGACTCGCTCTGTCCCGTTTGTGCAGATGATCTGTCTCGCACAGCACAAGGTCAATTGATTCATCTCGCATCACGTCCCAAACAGAACGTGGCAGATTATCATCCTATGAAAGCATCGGGCTATAATTTGCCCGAAGCTGCTTATATTAATCCTATCTGTGGGGTACTTGGTACCGAATATTATCTGGATGACGATCACACGATTGATGCCCCCGTTATAGGACGGTTTGCTGTCCAGGAAACGCATTCATCCTCTTACAAGGTGCATTGGGGAGGTCATGGGGGAAAATATAGCTTACAGACTGGCATGTTAGAAGGACTGGAGCGTTATTCCTGCGTCCGACGAAGAAGAGAAGAAACAACCATATTTGAGAGTTACAATAATCTCAATTCTCCGGCTTTGCATCCAGCAGAGACGGGTCTCTATCAGCCAGCATTTTATCAAGCCAATGCCGAACATTATACAGCATTTGATATGAGCGCGCCCATCCATTGGGTCTGGGGATATTCCTTCCGAAAGGCGCAACCTCTCCTCGTCGCCGAGCAACTCGTTTTTTCCGCCCGACATAATGAACCCAAATGTGTGAGTACAAACTCAAGCGGTTGTGCGATTGGAGGTTCAGTAGAGGAAGCACTCTTGTTCGGCTTATTCGAGCTGATCGAGCGGGATGGACTGCTCTTGAGTTGGTACACCAAAACAGCTCCTCGCCGTGTGAATCTGTGGCAATGTAAAGATCGCCAGATTCTGCATTTTCTGGATCGGTTTGAAAAAAGTGGCTATGATGTGCATCTCCTTGACACCAGATTTGATCGAACCATTCCTTCCGTGACCGCGATTGCATCCTTACGCACGTTCTCTTCCGAGAACATGAAAATAGCGGTGAGTGTAGGAGGTGGCGCAAACCTCAATCCCGCAAAGGCTGTCCTTGCCGCGCTGGCAGAAGCTGGTTACTGGATCGACAATGTGCATGTGGATGACCACCTTGATGAGATGCGCGAACTGGCTCTTGATTATCATAAAGTGATTTCAGTCGTGGACCATGGACTGGTGTATGGTCTTCCTGAGTCAGCTCCAAAGACGCACTTTCTTTCTCAGAATCCGCAGGTGTGTTCTTTCGAAGAGTATGCGACTGAGTTGCTTGAGCAGTGTCCACAAACGCTTGATCTTCGAGAGGATTTGCTCTACTGCATTCAGAGCATTCTCGCAATGGGCCTGGATGTCATTGCGGTAGAAATACCCGGCTCTGAACATGAACGAGCCGGTTTGAAAGTGTGTAAAGTCATTGTGCCAGGTCTTCTTCCCATTGACTTTGGAGGGATGAACGTTCGTGTGCTTGATCTGCCTCGCTTGAGGACTGCTCCGCGTGTCGCAGGCTATTTGGAGAGAGACTTTGATCCTGCAGACTACAATCGTGATCCTCATCCATTTAGTTGATGAAAGAAGAGGTCTACATGCTTTCTCACGAGAAAGAGATCTGCCGTGACTATGCGGAGGCTGTTTTTGCCAGGTTCAGGCAACCACTTGATGCGTTCCCATTTGAACCTGATTGGCAGGATCAACCCTCCCGTTTTAAACTCTATCAACACGTCACACGTTTCCCCTTGCCCATGGAAAAGCTTGCAGATACACGTACCATCACAAGTATTGTCCCTGGGATAACACAGCAGAGAAGAGAGGTGAACGCGCTTTCGTTTAATGAATTATCTACGCTTTTTCTCCTTGCGCATGGTTTGCTTAATCGACGAATCTCTATTACATGGAATATGTCTGGAAAAACAATACCAGATGCCCTCTATGGTCGAGGGACCGCTTCTGGTGGTGGATTGTATCCTGCAGAAATGTACTGGTGTCACGGGCCTGGTGCTTCAATCCTACCCGGTATCTATCACTATGACCCGGCTCATCATGCGCTGGAACGTTTGCAGCTTGGTGATAGAACTGACCGTATTCGAGCTGCTGTTTTCCACCACCCGGCAGCATTAAACACGAATCAATTTCTTCTCATCACAGCGAACTTCTGGAAAAATGCTTTTAAGTACCGCAATTTTGGCTATCACATAGTAAACCAGGACATCGGCGCACTGATTGGGTCATTAAACATGATTGGCTTGAGTCTGCAGGCAGATCTTCAGACGCTTCTCTGGTTTCAGGATGAAGAGCTAAACCACCTGCTTGGTTTAGAGACAGGTGTTGAGAGTGTTTTCGCGGTTATCCCAATAGTACTTAGTTCACAGGTTTCTCCGTCCTCGACAGCAAAGATAGCATCGAAGGGTTCCTATCAGATGGAATCCATATCAGAAGGTCAAATGCCACTGATCACACGCAAAAGCTGGCAGCGTTCAAAGGTCGTGAAGCGCTTTCCACGTATGGAAGCTGTTCATCGTGCGACGCTTTTGACACATGCGCCACGACCACTTCCGTCCGATACACTCATGCACGAGACGGGGATGGGAGAAGGCCACGGCGAGTTTGTGCCATTGCCCTCGCCTGCTCTGGATAGCCTGGATCGTAGTATAGGTGAGGTTATTCAACAGCGTCACTCTAGTTTTGGACATTTTTCAAGCCAGAGACCACTTTCTCGTTCTGAACTCGGAACGCTCTTATTTTTTGCGGCCATTGCACGTGGGTATGCAACCGACCTTAAGAGTACTGATGGCACTCCTTATTTTACGCAGCTTATGGTATTCATCAATCATGCAGAGGGGATAGAACCTGGCATCTATCACTATGATTGGCGACGCCATGGATTGGTGGTGGTGCGTAAAGGGGACTACACAGCATTCCTTCAACAAAGTTATGCTCTCCACAATTACAATATGAGAGAAATTGCAGTTGTCATCGCCATTATAGGAGACCTCTATCAGATGCTAGAGGTGTATGGTAATCGAGGATATCGATTGTTGAATGTAGAAACTGGCCTCGTTGCCCAGAGTACATATGTCGCTGCAACGACATTGAAACTGGGCTGTGGAGCAGTGCTTGGTTTTGATCATCTCGCGATGAATGAGGCGTTGCAACTCACAAAAGGTTTTCGTTCGCTGCTTTTTCTCCTGGCTGGTCCTGAACGCTTCCATAAAGCTCGTTTTGACGCCCGCTTCCTCTATTAGATATCGTTGCCTGGTGATTGGGAGAATACTTTCGTTTTTTAGGGCGTAACCCCGTTGGGGGCTGTTTCAAGGGGCTAGCCTCCTTAGACGTTTTCAACAACGAAGGAGTCTTTTATACTTGCCCTAGTGGGAGAAGAGGTGTTGAGCAGGACGCATGTGCTTGCAAGTGGTGCTGCAGATACATCTTTGATATCCCCACAAAAATTCGTTAGTAAGGAGGAACATTGGTATGAATGAAGACAAGAAAGTACCATTTGCACAACCGTTAGAAGATGCCAAAAAGAACTTCTTGGAAGATGATCTCAATGACCTGGAATTTGAGATCGAAGAACTGGAGACTCGCCTGGCATTTATGGTACCCACGGATGGTGGTGGTTGTGAAGGATGCTGTGATATGTGCACAAACCCACACTAGGTAAATCTGTGAGCCGCTTGCTCTATTGATGCTTTCGAGTCTTTGTAGAAGAGGTGCTTTTAGAGATGGATCTTCATCTCGGGAGCATCTCTGCTACATTGATACTATTCCTTCAGACATCAGCGCTCAGACTGCATTGATGAGTGGAAACGTCTTGCTTGTCCATCACCAGACACCTCCACCTTATAGTGAAGGGCACGAGCGTATACATAACATAAAGGAGCCTATAGTATGCCATACCTGGCTCAGCAGAAGTCCATTGTCATAGAGACGAGCCTAAGTTCGCTTCCATTCGATAAAACCCTCTCTTCTATTGAGCAGTATTTGAGAGAGCACATTGCAACAAACAAGCAGCAACTGCCGCAACCCAAAGAGAATTCCGTCCTGATAGATCTTGCCATACTCGATCTCTCTAAAAGCGGTGATCAGCGAGAGTCTACCAGCAGATGGCAAAATTATGATATGGTCTATCCCATTCGGCTCGATCATGCACGCCTTCTTTTTGGCCCTCTCTATAGACCTGCTCTCGGTGGGCCCTGTCCTCTGTGTTTAGAGCGACATTGGAGGCTGAATCAAGCCTCCCTGATGTTGGAGCAAAGTGACGTACCGAATAGTCTTACCTCTGCCCGGCATATGCTTGCCACTGGACGCGGTCTCTGCCTTACCCCATTCACCCTGGAACTCGTCTGGCAAATCACGGTAGCGGTGTTCTCGAGATCCTTTGCTGAACACATAGACAATCAACTGTATGCTCTTGAACTAGGGTCGTCTACCCTTGCTCAATATCCACTTCTTCCAAACGCGTTGTGTCCCGTTTGTGCAGATGATCCGTCTCGCACAGCACAAGGTCAATTGATTCATCTCGCATCACGTCCCAAGCAGAACGTTACAAATTATCATCCTACGAAAGCTTCTGGCTATAATTTGCCTGAAGCTGCTTATATTAATCCCATCTGTGGGATACTTGGTAACGAATATTATCTTGCTGAAGATCACACGATTGACGCTCCTATACTCGGTCGCTTTGCTATCCAGGACACACCTTCACCCTCTTACAAGATGCATTGGGGAAGCCATGGAAGAAAATATAGCTTACAGACTGGCATCCTAGAAGGATTAGAGCGCTATGCCTGGGCCCGAACGAGAAGCGAACAAACAACTATATTTGAGAGTTATGATCATTTAGACCATGACGCTTTACATCCAGCAGAAACTGGCCTCTATCAGCCAGCATTTTATCAAACTAATGTTAAGTACTTTACAGAATTCAGTACAAACATGCCGATACATTGGATTTGGGGTTACTCCTTTCGCAAGGCACAACCCCTGCTCGTGCCTGAGCAGCTAGTCTCTCCCGCCCGACATACTGAACCGAGATTTGTGGGCGCAACCTCAAGCGGTTGTGCGATTGGAGGTTCAGTAGAGGAAGCGCTCTTGTTCGGCTTATTCGAACTGGTGGAGCGGGATGGACTGCTCTTGAGTTGGTACACCAAAACAGCTCCCCGCCGTGTGAATTTGTGGCAATGCAAAGATCGCCAGATTCTGCATTTTCTGGATCGGTTTGAAAAAAGTGGCTACGATCTCCATCTCCTTGACACCAGATTTGATCGAACCATTCCTTCCGTGACCGCGATTGCATCCTTACGCACGTTCTCTTCCGAGAACATGAAAATAGCAGTGAGTGTAGGGGGGGGCGCAAGCCTCAATCCCGCAAAGGCTGTCCTTGCCGCGCTGGCAGAAGCCGGTTACTGGATCGGCAATGTGCATGTGGATGATTACCTTGACCAAATGCGAGAACTGGCCCTCAATCCGCACAAAGTGATTTCAGTCATGGATCATGGACTGGTGTATGGTCTTCCTGAGTCAGCTCCAAAGACGCACTTTCTTTCTCAGAATCCGCAGGTGTGTTCTTTCGAAGAGTATGCGACTGAGTTGCTTGAGCAGTGTCCACAAACGCTTGATCTTCGAGAGGATTTGCTCTACTGCATTCAGAGCATTCTCGCAATGGGCCTGGATGTCATTGCGGTAGAAATACCCGGCTCTGAACATGAACGAGCTGGTTTGAAAGTGTGTAAAGTCATTGTGCCAGGTCTTCTTCCCATTGACTTTGGAGGGATGAACGTTCGTGTGCTTGATCTGCCTCGCTTGAGGACTGCTCCGCGTGTCGCAGGCTATTTGGAGAGAGACTTTGATCCTGCAGACTACAATCGTGATCCTCATCCATTTAGTTGATGAAAGAAGAGGTTTCTATGCTTTCTTCAAAAGGTCAAATACCACTGATCGCACACAAAAGTCGACAGCGTTCAAAAGTAGTGAACGCTGTCGACTTTTGAACGCTGGTTGGCCCTGAACGCTACCATAAAGCTTGCTTTGATGCGCGCTTCCTCTACTAGATAGCGTTGCCTGGTGAGTGAGGGAATACTTTCGTTTTTGGGAGAGTAACCCCGTTGGGGGGCTGTTTCAAGGGGCTAGCCTCCGGAGACGTTTTCAACAATGAAGGAGTCTTTTATACTTGTCCTAGTGGGAGAAGAGGTGTTGAGCAGGTATCATCCCAATAATTTGGGGAAAGAAAAACAGAACATCTGACGAACTTTTCAGTTTACCGTTTGAGCGTGATCTGGCCTTGTTGCCTCTTTTCGGCTTCGATCTTAGTCTTCCCTAAAATAAGAACGGTTTTTTGAAGCGAAACGGAGGCGCATCAGCATCAATCAGAGGAATCGACGATTCCCAGCCTAGGGAAACCGTACCTCCTTTGGTATACTTGAACTGAGCAATGAAAGTGAGGTTCCTTCAAACGCGCGTTTCAATCAACAGCAGAGGAGTTCGTCCCTGGCGATGCTTCACTTGTGAAACCTGGGCCAAACGAAGGAAGAGATCGACAAGGAAAAAGCAGCTTGCCCCCAGAGCCAAGAGCCGTTTGGCTTGCTCTTCCTATCATCAGTTGTGATGAGTTGGGTGTCAAGCGACGCTCGAACGAGATCCGAGGGTAGAAGAAAGGATATAAGCAGTGACACGTATTGCGCGTTATCATGTGGAAGCACAGACAGGTGTTGGCTTCCTGCTCAAACAAGAACAGCTTCTCACCATCATTGATCCCCAAGGAGAGCAGAGCGGCGATCTGGTTGCCTTTGGGCAGACCGACAAGACCGAGTGGCTTTCATCAGGGCGCAGCATTGATTACAACGGCACCATTTATTTGACAACAGGACATGTGCTTTACTCGAATCGAAGCACGGCGATGTTTACCATCGTGGAAGATACGGTTGGCAAGCATGATTTTCTTTTCGCTTCGTGCAGCCCAGAGATGTTTCGGCGAGAGTACAGGATCGAGGGATACCATCCCAGTTGCTTTGAAAACTTAGGGAAGAACCTGGCTCCCTTTGGTATCACGGGAGATAGGCTTCCAACCTCTTTCAATTTCTTTATGAATGCATCCGTTCTTCCAACGGGAGCCATCAAGATTGCTCCCCCCCTCTCGCGGCCTGGGGGCTTCGTGCGGTTGCGAGCAGAAATGGATCTGATTGTGGGCATCTCAGCCTGTTCGGCACCAGGGTGTAACAACGGCACCTGTAAGCCTATTGATGTGGAAATCACTGGCTCAATGAGTACGTAAGTTAAGGTGAAAGGAAGAGACCCATGCAGTTCACGGAACGTGTGACCAAGAGGCTGAGAGCGGGAGAGCGTTGGCACGGTCTTCGATGAGTTGGGCGAAACTGGGGAGCATGTTGGTTTGAGTGATGCAGTCATGAAAATACTGGTACATATTCACCCCAAGTTTGTTGGCAGTCCCAACCAGTGTCTGAAAGGTATCCCACGCCCCGATGCCCTCTGTGGTGCGTGCTTGCAGGCTTACATCTCGTTTGCGGACGCACTGTCTGGCACCCAGCTCAGCCGGATTGTTGTGCAAGAGGATTTCGGGATGGGAAAGCACCATCAGCAATGGTTCTTTTTCAATAGTGTTGGGATCGAAGTTTTCTACCATACCTCTAGTATACATTGGCTATCAATTTTTGTCTCACGCTAGGCTACCCCGAATTATTGAGATGATACTTGAGCAGGATGCATTTTCTTGCAAGTGGTGCAGAAGATACATCTTTGATGTTACCACAAAAAATTAGTTAAGAAGGAGTAAAATTGCTATGAATGAAGACAAGAAGGTATCATTTGCGCAGCCGTTAGAAGCTGCTAAAGAGAATTTCCTGGATGACGATCTCAATGACCTGGAATTTGAGGTCGAAGAGTTGGAAACTCGTCTGGCATTTATGGTACCAACTGATGGTGGGTCGCTTTTACAATGCTTGTGCTACGCCCCTCGTTAAATCTGTGAGCTATTTGCTCTGTTGATGCTTTCGAGTCAATGGAGCAGAGACGCTCTAGAAGAGCATCTCTGCTCCATGGGTACGTACAATACATGACATTTAGCGAGGTGGAAGTAGCGCGTAACCTTACAAATGGATTCGTCCAACCAATTGCCAGCATCAGGATAGTGGTGTGGATTGGGAGTACTCTCATGAGCTTTGGTTATTGCATCCTTGATGGTATTCAAGTCTACAATACAATTTCAGAGCTGCATCGATCCATCTTCCTGGATAAATTGATCAAGCCAGAGCTGAACTTCGTTGGCGCGATAATAGCCTATATCAGTAAAGCGTTGCAGACTACTATAAGCATATTCACGGGCTTCCTGGGGCTTTGAGAGGAGCGCATATGCGCGAGCGAGCCCAAAGTAGATTTTCGCTGTTTCTTTTCGTGATCCGTCAGGTACTTCTTTCAGCGCCTGAGAAAAAGTGTTGAGAGCCGCCTGTGGCTCCTGCCGTTTTAAATACAGCTCTCCCATTCCTTGGCGGAAGTTACAGACAAACCATGGATTTCCTACTTCCTGAGCTAACAACAGCCCTTCTTGTAAATAAGTTTCGCCCTCAGTAAGGTTATTTTGTTGTAGTGCTAATTCGCTAAGGCCGAGCAGCACATTGCACATCTGCTCACGATGTTGTATACGTCGTGCCAGTTCCAGTCCTTCCTGTAAATATACCTGTGCCCGTTCATATTTTCTCAATTCTATTGACAATGTACCGAGATTGACTAAGATAACACATATACTCCTACGATCACCGAGGTTACGAGCATATGCAAGCGCTTTTTGCCAGGCTTCATCTGCTTCACTAAAATGACTCTGGTCTGCCTCAACTGCTCCAATATTGATCAAAAATGTAATTGTTTTTGCATCACCTGTTTGTTGAGCAAGCGTAAGCCCCTCTTGAAGATATGCCCGCGCAGCAGTATACTCGCCTCTTTGATAAGTAACGGCTCCAAGACTATAGAGAGTCCGACTTATCTCTTGTGATGTACCTGTCTGATAAGCTAGTTCTAGATTGCGTTTTAAATACTCTTCCGAGGAGGCGTAATGGCCTTGCTTATAGTACAATTCGCCTAGATCATATAACAAGGTAGAGGTTAAGAAAGCATGCTGTAGTTTTTCAGCCAGGGATAAGCCCTCCTGCCATAGCTGTTCGGCTACCTTATACTGACCTAACGAGATAGCATTTTTCCCTTGCTGTTCGAGTAGGCGTGTGATCCAAAGGGTCTGCTGAGTCTGGCGGATCTGTAATGCTATGTCATTGAGAAGGTTTTGTGCTAGCTCATACAGCCCCTGAAAAAATAAAGACTGTGTAAAGGAAAAGATTCCTTGCACAATAGCATCACTCAACTCTTCTGTGAGCGCTATCTGTAATGCTCTAAGCATGGTCGACATTTCTTGCTCAATCCACGCATGATCATTTTGATGGGTTTGAATTGCCTGGCAGAAATAGGTCGTGATACGTTTTTTCGCTTCCGGTTCCTTAAGATACAGGTTAGCATAGTCGGAGACAATTTGGTGCAATTGATAGCGTTCGCCTTCAACCACTTCTAGCAGACCGCTTGCGACAAGATGGTCAAGCGTCTCAAGGGTGCTACTTGTAATAAAGAGTGCTGTTTCTTCTGCAAAGGTATCTGGTTTGGCTGGAAGCAGAGAAAGAGCTGCAAGGGCACACCGAGAGGAGGTATCCAGGATAGTCTCACTTAAATGAATGACTGAATAGATACTTAGCGGTTTATCTATAGGAAGATGCGAGTCTTGTATGAGAGCTGTTTGGGGATGCTCTAATGAGAATCGGCTCTCTGCCTGCTGTAGTTGGGTCAATACCATCTGGACTCGACTACGGCGCTGATGATAGGTTTGAGTCAGCAAATAGGAGCCAATGAGTGAAAGTGCGAGCGGTAAGCCTCCAACGGCCTGTACCAATTGAGCGATAAACGGAGTTTCTTGTTCTATCAACGTTGGCATATAGGAATAAAGGAGTTCCTCTCCTTCATCTTGACTGAGTTCAGGGATGTGCCAGACATGCGTTTCTGCAAAACGGACTGCTAACTCTGGCAGACGCGTCGTCAGGAGATAACTGCAACAGGGACCACCAATCATACATGAGGCAGCATCTTCTAGATTCCATACATCATCTATCACAATAAGCATACGGCGCTGCCCAATCAACTGGCGTAATGCCTGAAGCCATTCGGTATGGGTTCGCAGTGAAGCTCTTTCTTTTTCATGCAGTTTGAGAAGGAGTCCCAGGCGACTCAAATGGGTAAGCACTTGAGGCTTTTGCCCAAGTCCGATCCATAATATACCACCGGCGAAATGCTCTTGTATCTCTTCATCACAGGCGATGGATACGCTGAGAGCAGTTTTGCCAGCACCCGGTAAACCGTGCAGAGCGAGAAATGGGCAATGCTCTTGTATGAGTTGCTTTTTTATCTGATGAGAGAGGGTGTCTCTCCCTATTAATTTACGCATAGCAGATACATGCAGTGGAATAGAAGGATCGAAGAGAGAGAGGTGAGGATCATTGGGATGAGCAAGGGATGGTAGTTCTGGTAGTCCTAACTCTTGACAACTTTTCCCGAAGAGCTCACATAATCGTCCTCGATAAACAGGCCCA
Source organism: Dictyobacter alpinus (assembly GCF_003967575.1). NCBI lineage: Bacteria > Bacillati > Chloroflexota > Ktedonobacteria > Ktedonobacterales > Dictyobacteraceae > Dictyobacter > Dictyobacter alpinus. Next base: position 198,019 of record NZ_BIFT01000002.1, on the reverse strand, counting down.
GGAGTTGTTACGCCATTTTCCCAGCGACTGACCATAAATGTTTGGGGAGCCTCTATCATGTCTGCAAGCTGTTTTTGGGATAATCCTCTTTCCAAACGGGCCTGTTTCAGTAATGTATTAGGGAAGTACGACTGTGCTTTTCTATCAGGCATAATTAGCGCACCTCGCAGGTGAAAGATGGCTGGTACATCAAACCCCAATGCTGTTGTTTCATCCGCATTTTTTTGTTGAAAGCTCTTTCACACATCGTTTTTATTGCCGCACCTTTATAGTACTACATCTTCGAGATAAGTGAAAGTGATATTCATCTCACCTCCAAATTACTGTACAGTAAATCTAGTACGTAGTACTGCCCCTCAAGGAGAGATATGTTGTTCATTGTCTAGAGATGAAGGATACGTGAAATGAGCCAGGTTCGGAAAAATGTGATGAATCAATTGTTGCGGTCTGAACGTGAAAAGCGTGGTTGGTCAAGGGCCTATGTTGCCGAACAACTCGATCTTGCTGACCCCAAGACGCTGGGGCGCTGGGAACGTGGAGTCTCTTCACCAAGTGTACAGTTTGCAAGGAAGCTCTGCCTGCTTTTTGAGAAGAGCAAGGAGGAATTAGGACTCGTTCCTCTAGAAAAGCAGAGTATGTGTATCAATGTAATGCATTCTCTGTTCTGGAATGTTCCCTACCGACGAAATCCCTTTTTTACGGGTCGGCGAGAGCTCCTTACGCAGATCTCCACTATTTTGCATACACACCATGAAAGGACATCGATCTCAGCCCTGGGGTTAGGGGGAATGGGAGGTATTGGGAAAACGCAGACCGCCGTTGAATATGCATATTGTTTTCGCAATGTCTATCGCATGATTATCTGGATGCAGGCTGATACGCATGCATCGCTTGTGATAGATTGCACCCGTATTGTAAATGCACTACACCTGCGCCAGCGTGGGCAAGAAAGTGTTTGCGATACAGTCAAACAATGGCTCCGAAATCAGGATGAGTGGCTTTTGATCTTAGATAATGTCACGAACTTGAACGTTATTAACAGGATTATTCCAGTTGAAGCGACGGGTCATATCCTTTTGACAACACAACGCTCCTCATTGGGAGGGTTTGCTCAGTACATCATGCTTCATGGCTTCACTCCTGAGGAAGGCGTACTCTTCCTCTTACGCCGCATACAAGGGAGGGCAAGCATCCAGGAATGGTGTCCACATGAGATCAAGGCAGCTCACACTCTTTCCAGGCTCGTTTCCGGCTTACCCCTTGCACTTGATCAGGCGGGAGCCTATATCGAAGAAACAGGCTGCCAGATCACTCGCTATCTCGATGTTTACCAACAGTACCCTGCCATCTTACTCCATAGAAGAGGTGAGAGCAGTCTGGATCATCCAGATTCAGTAGGTACAATGTTGACACTCTTATGCGATAAACTGGAAAAATCCTATCCTGCAACCCGTGAGATCCTCCGTTTCTGTGCATTTCTCCATCCACATACTCTTCCTGAAGAGCTTGTATTGAAGAGCCTTATGAATGTATCTCAAGAGAACGCGAAGAGTCCCCTCCTCTATGAGGAAGCTTTATCAATCCTGCGTCGTTCATCACTGATATGGATCTGTCCTGAGACGCAAATGCTTACGGTTCATCCTCTGGTTCAAATTATTGTGAAAGCATCGATGAATCAACAGGAACAACGGCACTGGATTGAGACAATGATACCCACATCTCTTATCTTGAATGAGCCAAAAGCAGTGAGGGGACCGGGGCTAGCTGATGGGGCTAGCCTTCCAGAGACGTTCTCCCCGGGAGGCACTTTTCTTATACTCTGATTAGGCCCGACTCTTTCCAGAGAAAAACTATTTTGCAGACCGAAATTAATGAGAAGGAAAAAGGCACAGTGAGTGACTTCAACAATGACAACGAAAAATCGACCGACCTCTATTTGACGGGCAGAGAAGAAAAATTATGGCCGCATCCTCAAATACAAAGAGGGCTGGTATATGTTCAAATTTCGCCCCAGCTCTATATCGTGAAGAATGAGACAACTGGTCGTTACTTTCGTTTAAGCGCATCAGTCGTCCGCGTGATGCTTGCTCTTGATGGCATCAAATCGGTAGAAGATATCAGCCTGGAGTTGGCTTTAAACATTACAAAAACCCAGTATGTCGTTGATCAACTTGCACACTTGCGTCTCCTTGCTACTCCCTTATCACCGTTGCAGCACTTCAAATCAAAGCAGGGATATGGTTGGGTAGCTTCTATGCAACGCTTTCTCCTTATACGTAAAGATATCATCACCAGTGATGCATGGATGGATCGTATCTATCAACGATTCGGTTTTCAATACCTTTTTCAGCCCTGGTGTGTGATTTTTTTACTGATTCTCTATGTATGTGCGCTTGTTATCTCTTTGCAAAATTATGCCCTTCTGCAAACGACACTTAATGAAATGACCACTTTGAATGCCCATTTTTGGCTGTACCTTGTCCTGGGATGGATAGTGTTTTGTTTTGTTGGTATCCTTCATGAATTAGCACATGGGTTTGCCTGTAAACATTTTGGTGGACGAGTCCGAGGAATAGGCGTGGCTTTATTCTTCTTCCGTCCCGGCTGGTATTGCGATGTTACTGACGCCTGGATATTTGCCAAGCGCCACCAGCGTCTCGTCACTCATGCTGCGGGCATTGCAATGGACTTCTTCCTGGCCTCTTTTGCCCTTTTATTCCTGCCCTTTACTTCTCATATTCACGGGTGTGTCATCGGTATAACACTTATGCTTCTTGTCGGCTTCATTCGCACCCTGGCAAATTTTAACCCCCTTCTTAAGCTGGATGGCTACTATCTCCTCTCAGACCTGCTCGGTATTGAGAACCTCAGGCGTAAATCCTTTTATCTCCTTTTCTCGTCTATCCGACAGATGAGTTACATGCTAAAGATTACCAAAAGACCACCGGGCAGGCAAACGTTTAGGCATACGCGTTGGGAAAAAATCTTTTTAGGTTGCTACGGTTTTGTTTCGCTTGCTTATTCTTCCTCTCTTATCGCAGCTATAAGCTGGCATTACACTATCATCTTATCAAGCTATATTGGTCTCTGGAGCTATATTCTGTTCTGTTTGGCAATGGCACTTTTTGTGCTCTTTCCACTCTGGCTCTGGTGGTATGACAGTGCGTATAACTATGGGATGCGGAGCTAAAAAGTTTATAAGAAAGTGATGTTTGACGATGTCAAAAAGCCAGAAAATAGCCCCAAAGCGTGCTCAGCAAGCACCTTCTCTCTATACACCAGCGGGCTTTTTTATGATACGAAGCCCTGTTCTTTCTTTCAATGTTTACCGCTCCCTTGTTGCTCCCGCGAATGGTCTTATCCACAGGATGGATGACGAGAAATTCGCGGAGCTGCTAGCAAATGTCGCTCAAGAAACCAATAAAGTGCTCGGAATAGTAGTACAGTGTCCAGAAGTTGCGCAGGCTCTCATGGTTGCGAGCCCTTCTCTCTTTGAAAGTCTGCATTATCTACAACAACCCTTTTCCTCTCGTCGTCAAGAGCGAGTATATGCAAGCCTTTTACGCTACATTGTGCGTATGAGCACTCGTGCGACTCCTTTTGGCTTATTCTCTGGTATTGCTATAGGGATGCTGGCTGACGAGACCACAGCAGAAGTTGCGATGCCACCAGTGCAACAGATTTGTAGCAGCGTGGATATCAGTTGGCTTCTTGAAGTCGTGAAAAGCATGGAGCAGAATGAGGATATTCGCCCACATCTTCATATCATAGTCAACCCATCTGTCTATTGTGTCGGATCAAGAGCGGTTATTCCCTTTACAGATGCCGATAAAGATGGCAATATCCGCATGACAACGTTACAAATAACACCGGTTGTCAGCTCTCTCTTACAGGAGCGAGAATTAACACAAACGATAGGATCACCTCTCTCCTATCATATATTGCTTGGTCGCCTCCTTCTAGCATTTCCGCATATGCCAGAACAGCACGTTGATCGAATATTACGCGTGCTGCTCTATAAAGATTTTCTTCTCACTGACCTGCGCCCTTGCTTACTTGACAAGGATCCTCTCCTTTACGTACTGAAGCGTTTGCAGACTATTCCAGGGGCACAGTCTCTCTCCCAGGTACTTGGTGAGGTCGTCGCATCTACACTGCTTGTCGATCAGCTGAAATTGGAAGATCCTTTGGTGGCGCTCCATCAATTGAGAGAGGCCCAGGAAAAGGTCTATAGGCATACCAGGCCTTCGTATTCTATTGATACCACCATCAACATCAAAGAACCGCTCTTAAATAAGGCAATAGGTGATGCCGCATCTCAAGCGGCGGAAATATTGTTACGTATAGCTCCTCCCTCTTCCTCTTTTCATGCACTCCGTCGGTATCATGAAAAATTTATAGAAACCTATGGTATAGATGCAGAAATCCCGCTCTTAACACTGCTCAGCCCGGAAATAGGACTAGGACTTCCACAGGTATATACGGGAGAAGGGCAACACCATTTCACGCATACTCTCACCTCTGCTCAAGGCCCACAACACGATGCAATGCTTACAGCCTTGTTCGCGGAGGCACTTAACAAGGGCGTACAGGAAATTGAGTTGAACGCGTCCATGCTTGATCAACTTGCATCGTGTACTCCAAAGGTTCATACCCTTCCCTACAGTACTGTAGAACTCTATTTTCAGATTTGCGCGCGCTCACGTGAGGCGTTGGATACTGGAAATTGGCGTCTTGTTGTGGCACATCCACCTGCACTTTTGCCAGGTGGGAGAACTTTTGGACGCTTCCATAAGATGATGGACCAACAACAATTGGATGCCTTAAAACAATACATCAAGGCCGAAGAAGCCCTTTTCCCTGAGGTGATATTTGCTGAGTTGAATTATATTTTTCCCCTGGAGCGCGATATGAATGTTATGCTGCGCCCCCAACTCCGTTCCTATGAAATCGTCATGAATACATGGTCATCGGTCACACCGGAGAATCGTATTTCTCTTGATGATCTTGTCGTTGGAGTTCGCCCTGACCGCTTCTACCTCCGTTCTCTCCGTTTGGGAAAAGAAGTAGTGGTCTGCCAAAGCCATGCCCTTAATACTGAGCGAACACCTCCTCTGTGCCGTTTTCTCCTCGACGCCTCTTCAAGTGGCTATGCTCATCTTTCAGGTTTCGATTGGGGATGTCTACAGTCGGCACCATTTTTACCTCGTCTTCGTTATCAACAGATTGTGCTCTCTCCTGCTCAGTGGAGAGTACGCGTTTTTGATCTCCTCCCAGAGCGCCTGGAGTGTGATGATACTGTCTGGTTCCTTCGTATACAGCGATGGCGCAACCAGTGGTCTATTCCTCGTTTCGTGTATCTTGTTGAGGATGATAATCGTTTTCTTCTTGATCTGGAGCATCCTGGTTTTCTTGCTGAATTACGACGTGCCCTCAGTAAAAGTCCTGCCAATCGTGGTGTTCTTTTGCAAGAAATGTTTCCAGATGCGGAACAACTCTGGCTGCAGAATACACACACTGAGCCCTATGTTGCCGAGATTATCCTTCCGCTCATTCTGCGCCCCCCATTGGCAGAATACGCTGCAACACACTTTTTAGGCAAGCATGTGGAACGCATTGAACCCCATCGGGCTGTACGTCTTGAGGAAAGACGTCAGTTACCAGGGGCTGAATGGACGTCACTGAAGCTTTATACAGCAGCAAAGCGCCAGAACGATGTTATTACTGGTCCACTCAAAGACCTGGTCATCTCTTTGCAAGAACAACAATGTATGGATTACTGGTTTTTTATTCGTTATGCTGATCCAGATCCGCATGTACGCGTACGTTTCCACGCAACTCATTCACAGCATGAGCACCTTCTTCTTGCTGTTCTCGCGTGGAGTCGGAAGCTGATCCATGAGGGACTCATACAGAGTGTCCGTGTAGAGGAGTACAATCGAGAAGTCGAACGTTATGGTGGTCCACTTGCATTTCCCACCATAGAACACATTTTTTGTGCAAGTAGTAATATGGCGAGTGATCTGCTTACGCTGCAATCTGGTAGACACATGGCCTTCGATTCTATTGTTGCTGCGGTATGGAGTCTGGATCACTTCTTCGCTGCCTGGGGGGTGAATACGGAGAAGCGCCTTGTTTTTGTTCAAGAACTTGTGGATAGGTATGAATATGCAGATGTTTTTCGCTTAAGGCGTAAATTGTTACTTGGACTTTTTCTGCCAGAAGAGAATCAATATTTTACGGAAGAAGTAAAGAAGCAGAAAGAAATGTTGCTACAAATGCATGCGTCCAAGAGTGCTCTACTGCAAAAAAGTGCTCAGGTGTTTCATGAGTTGGCATTGCGTAAAGAGCTCTGGCAATCAGAGCATTCTCTCCTGAGAAGCCTCGCTCATATGCATCTCAATCGCCTACAAGGAATTGATCCAGAACAGGAAATGAAGGTCTATGCTTGCTGGAAATACACACTTGAAAGTAGCCAGAAGTATCTTTTTATTGGCGACCTTTGACGTGTCGAGTACCCAGTAAAAGAGACACCATCATAAGGAAATCAAAGGAGCACTGTGCAACTGATGATCATGAGCATAGTGCAAGGGTGAACAATTTCCTAAGCCCTCGTGAGGGCGTAACGTATGGTGAAAATTGATCCATGACTCTGCAGCGCCCAAGAAGTGGCCCAGGGTTTGATACGAGCGGCGTTCAGCTACCGCTCACTTGAAGCGTTTCAACGAACCGCTCGGCATAGCTATTGTCCGTTGGAGTTCCTGCACGACTCATTGATTGCGAAAATCCTTTCTGCAACAGCAGATCTTGGGTGCATTGAGCTTCATATTGTTTGCCTTGATCACTGTGCCAAATGGCTCCAGTAGTGGGAAAGGTCACGGTTTCAATGGCACTGGTCACCAAATCGGCGCGCATATGATAATCAAAAGCCAGTCCGAAAATCTGACGAGTCTGCTTCTCAAGAGCAAAACAGCCACGCATCCGTGATTGATCAGCCAAATGGACCTCAAAAATGTCGGAAAAGATCACGTGTTGCATGTCCTCCTCACTCAGTTCTCGAACCAGGTTGGGAGCCGTTTGCGCTGCCTTGCCCGGGTAGATGTACTTCTTCTTTTACCGTTTATTTTACCAGGTACGTTACATAGCATGACACTGAATGACATACAGCCTCGCAGCACCATTATGCGCGCTTCGAGGCTGTATCAGGAGCGATGGTTTCCTTACCATCAAAAGTAAGGGGAAGATTGTGAAAGAGCGCTGTGTTAGATAAAGAGCATATCGGTCAGATAATAGTAGGGGCCGGGCTCTTCAACATCACTGCCGATGATAGGAAGGATCATGATTGGCGCATCTGCTTGGTGCTGATTATGAGTGAATACAAGTGTGAGATCGTGTTGTCCTGCACGAACAAAGCACTCGCAGTAACTGCCCTCCTCTGGACGATGAAAGGTAGGGAGTGCACTCTCCGAAGCCAGGCTGGTGAAAATGCTCTTCCCATCTATTTGAACCTCGATTGGCATGGGCGCTACAACAATGAACCGTACCATACGGTCGTATGGATTGTCCAGGATGGTACTTGCCTGTATAACTCCTTCGTAGGCTTGCAGTTGTGAAGGCACTACCAGGTTATCGCCTGCGACTAGCGATGGCACACGCATGTTCGGATCTTGTGTGGTAAAGACCCAGTTTTTGGCAGGCACCAGAGCCAGCGGAAAAGTAAGCGTGTTCCAAAGAACACCAGTATATTCTGGTTGCAAGCGCAGCATGACTGCATACGCAGGCTTTATAACGTTATTGGAAGTCACAGGCAGGCTATAGGTTTGTGTGGATAGCGCAGGCAAGGCAACCTCTATCTTCTCCTCAGAGGACCAGCCTTCAGGCACATCCAACTGGAGTGTGCCCCGCCAGACATGATCGCGCCTGTTTGTTAACGTTGTAATCAAGATCTTTGTCTGACTCCGACCGATAGCAGGTTGTTGATCCTGGAACACGACAGAGACTGCAATGCTATCTTCAGTGAGACTATTCTCGGATTGCTGTGGTCTGGTAACGAAAGGTTGGAAGTCTGTAGACGTTGTAGGCAGCAATGCCTGTAATGTATCCGCGCAAGTGTGGTTTTGCCAGAAGGCCTGAACCTCGTGGGCGACGTTGAGGGTTCGCTCGGTCAACTCTTCTAAGGTCCGTGGCGCATGAAGAAAGCGAATTGGTTCACTGAGCACGACCTGGTTGCCTATGGGGTGGCTCAAGTGTTCAGGAATAGCGCTATCACCCATCATGATGCCAAGAATAGCACCAAGAGTGGCTCCGGTACAATCGGTATCATAGCCACAGTTGATAGCGGTCAGGATTGCATGTTCAAAGTTGGTACCATACAACCAGCCAAGGATTGTGAACGCAATATTTTGAGGGGCATCAGTAAAATTCTTATGACCAAAGTGCTTGAGAATGCTTGTGCGTGCCTCCTGCCAGGACATACCTCTCGCATGACAGGCGATAACATGTCTGACGGCTTGCGCGACACGGCAGTGCTCAGGAATATAGTGTAAGCCACAGGAAATCAACTGCTCACGGTCACTTTCCACGAAGGCCTGACTCTCAATAGCCGCAAAAAACATCTCGCCATACATACCTTCACCCCCAGCATGATCCACCAGAGCATCTTGCCAGGCATAATAGGTGGCAATATCGGGGCGTCCTGGTGTCAGCATGGCCCAAAGCTCTGAGCGTATCGATGCTCCCATACAGTCTATGAATGGATTGTTGAACCAGCCAGCTAGCGGTGGCGTCAAACCGCGTCTCAAGTTCGCAAGCGCATAACCATATTCATCAAATGGGAAAAAGACATGCTCCAACCATTCCCGGCCTAATTGTAAGGCTTGTAAGCGTGGACCATACTGTTCCAACGCATGTAAGTTGACTAATTGTAGGTCGAGGTCATCATTGGCGGCGGGAAGTGAAATCGCGTGGTCGTAGCCACTTACGTTGAGGAGGCGCATGTCTCTCTCATATGGCATACCAAGGGTACCACCAATCGATTTACCCAGCCAACCAGCATAAATTTTGCGATACCAGCGCTGCTCTGTTGTTTGTATGTCGTTTGTTGTAGAGGATAGCACGAATACTCTTCTTCTTTCTTTTATGAGTGGAACAATAATAATAGACAGAGATTTGTGTGTCTATAAATGATGCTTATGCAAAACGCAGAGTAAAACGGAAGCGAGCATCATCTTCGTACCACATGGTGAAATTGGTCCCCCAGGTATTATTGTAGCGATTAAAGCTCATACCTCTGGTAAGATCCAGTTGAGCCTGCATCATGCGCAGTACCAATAAATACGTGTCTCTTACAAAGGCATTACCTACGCTCAAAATCGTTGGGTTTCGACAGTATTCCTGTGATAATAGCGATTCTATCAGGAATCTGTACCAAAAGATAGAGCAGAACGATTATTTGAACGAAACAAGATGAAAGAAACGTACATACGATCCTGAAGTGTTCTTCAACTGACCACCAGAGCCGATTCTTGTGGGATCTCGCGCCTGTTCATGCCGGGATAGCAGCGCTGGAAGGTCGCTGGTAAGGTGTCATCTAACACACGCGTTCGGACTTGTGCTAGCAGATGAGCGCCGCGCCTGGTCCAGCGCATTTGCTGCTTTTTGACAAATCGCTTGCTGATGATCTGGTTGACTGAAGATTCGGTGAGAGAGGAGGAGATTTCTAGGGAGGTAAAAAGGTCCGATCGCGCTTCATCGTGCGATGCGTAGATAGTCCTTCCTACACATTCATCTTTTCACGTTCCAAAGAACGATTCTGCCACTGCATTATCCCAACAGTTCCTTTCGCGCGACATACTCGTCTGCATCCCTGATCGTTCAGCCACCTCGCGTAGCGAAGGGGTAGCCAGCAGAGATTCGTCCCTCATGGCAAGTTCATTGCCATATGACCCACTAGTTGCAAAGGAAAGCCTATCCATTGTAGAGTAGTGAAGGTGCCATTACAACGATTGTTTGTTGGATACAAGGATATATTTGATGCGTTATACTTCTACTTCCTATACTGAATCGGGTCATCTGCAGCTCGTAACACCAGCTGCAGAGAGCGACCCCCAGCGCCGGCAGCAACCCACTCTGCTCGTTCTGGGCGCGGGACCTAAGGCGATCGCCATTGCTGCCAAGCGAGCTATGATGGCCAGGTTAGGCTACGCGGTACCGCGCGTTGTGCTGATCGATCGTCTGGGAATCGCGGCCCATTGGTCGGGTGACAACGGTTTTACTGATGGACGTCAGTTGCTCGGAACCCGTCCAGAAAAGGATATTGGATATCCTTATGCCTCCACCTGTTGGGAAAGCGGAGCGTTGAACCGAAAAATCAATAGCGAGATGCTCCTGCTTTCCTGGCACAGTTTCCTGATCGACAGCGGAGGGCGCTATGCCGATTGGGTGGATCGTGGGGGACTGCATCCACCGCATCGCCAATGGTCACATTACCTGCAGTGGGTGGCCTCCAAAATACAGCCCGAACTGGCCGTTGCCGAGGTGCAGAAGATCAGCAGCAGTATGGAACGCTGGCAACTCCAGTGCGCGCCCGCAGATGGGACTACGGAGCCACTTACTCTTGAGGGTGATGGCCTGGTGATCACTGGTCCGGGTACCCCGCTTACCATCGAGGGGCAGCCGTACCAGCATCCGCGTGTCATGGATGGCGGCTCGTTCTGGTTACACGTGGACGAGTTCGCGCGTAGTCGTTTCTCTCTGAAGAAACCGCTCACGATTGGCATTATTGGCATCGGCGAGACTGCTGCGGCTATCATTCTTGCCCTGCTCGATTCCCTCAGAGCACAGGTCTTCATCGAAGTTATCAGTCCTTACGGCGTGCTTTATTCACGCGACGAGGGCTTTGAGGAGAATAATCTCTTCTCCGATCCCGATGGTCGGTCCGCGAACCTCTATGGCATCCATCGGCATCAGGCCAACTGGCTCCTGCTTAGCGAGGAAGACCGGCGTGAATTTGTGCGTCGTACCGATCGAGGAGTCTTCTCTCTGCATGCTATGGAAGAGATTAACCGCGCTGAAAATGTGCGTTCGGTTGTGGGTACTGCGCAGCGTATGGAAGCGACCGAGGATAGGGTCATAGTGGATACCATCTATGGGGGGAAGACGCAGCGCGACGAATATGATTATGTCATCGTCGCGCGTGGCTTTGATGCCCTCTGGTTTACAAAGCTGATGGATGCGCAGACGTATGAACGGTTAGCCGGAGTCACGAGCTCGCTGGATAGGCGTGCAATCGAGCGCTCGATTGGTGTAGATCTCACAGTAGGCCAGTTCGCGCCGCGGCTTCACCTGCCCATGTTGGCGGGTGTTGCGCAGGGTCCCGGTTTTCCCAATCTCAGCTGCCTGGGCCTGCTCTCGGATCGTATTCTCTCCTCTTACGGCCATTCGATCCTCGAATAGCAGGTACGCCAGCTGAGCGCTGTACGTGCTCAATGGAACGGCAGGCGGGTGTTCATTGAGCACGTAGTACGAAGTATTTGCTCGCTTCGCTGTAAAAACAGCTGAATCGAGGCCAACAATCATCCCACCATCGACTCAATACCCCCTGTGGTGCCTACTAACTTGTGTTCTATGGTGCTTTTTCGCGAGGTGGTTCTTTCGCCTGTGAATCTGGTTCGTCGTTCGGCAACGGTTCGTAGGCGAGCTCTTGCTTGCTTATCATATGCTTGTATATTGGCTCGACATTGACAATGCGTGAGGGGGGCAGATTGAACCAGCGGCGCCTCAAGCAGGTGGGTGAGCAAAAACGGAGCTACATAATCTGCCTGGAATGTCTGTTTATAGCTGTGGCACTCAGCACGCCCTCAAGGGATGGCGGCTTCTTCCACTCCTGCATACGCCACTGTTCGAGATAGAGAGTGTTGCTACAACTCACTGAACAGGGGGAATGGACGAGGAATAGTTGAGGGCGCCACTTTGGGATTTCAGGTTGCCCAGGTGCTCAAACACCAGCGCACTCGCCTGATGCTGACGAGCAAAGTGCACAATGCGCGCACTAATCAGGTGCGCGACCTGCTCATCCCCATGACGGGTTTTCTCCCAGAAGGCCATATTATCTCGGGTTGGTTCTCGGCCAGAATACCCGTCTGATGACGGTTGCGGTCGATACGTCCAAGCAGCCGCTTCCTCCTGGTGCGAACTCAACCCCACAGGAAGCACAGATAACACCTGCCTGTCGCTTGTATTGATATTTCCCGCATGCGCAGGACTAATCGAGTATGAGTCCAAAGATGGTTTTGTAGAAGAGACCATCTTTGACTGGTTTCTGCGTGCGGTAGTGTAGGGTCTCTGCATTCGTGACCTTATACGAGACACAAATGGAGGTGAGAGACACATGCGATTGGACAACCAGTTCGACTTCTGCTCCAGGTACGCAGGTTTCGTTGCGCGAACGTGACCTGTCGACGACAAACGTTTGCAGAATCCTTTCCCCTCTTGGTTGCGCCTCGAGCACAGTGTACCTTCTCCGTACAAGACCTGTTGTGCATCATTGGAGATGCGATGGGAGGTGAAGCCGGTGCGCGGCTGAGCCAGCGATTGGAAATGAAGTGCAGCCCCATCGGGAGCCGGTAGGGGGTCAGTGGAGAAGGAGGGTGATGGTGAGGGGGAGGCAGACTGTTGGGTATTGTGAGTGAGGCGTTTGTGCTGGAGGTGACGCGAAATTGTGGATGGACTGTGGCGGGCCGGGTGCGCTGTTGGCTGGACAAACATGCCGCTGCCTGGTCGACTCCTCTATTTCCAGTTCATGAGAGGCATTCATGACAGTATTGGAATGAATTGTCAGTCTCATTCCCACTTCACGCATAGGGTTCAACAGGTCTGCTGGTGTAAAAAGCCCAGGCTCAGATATTGCTTCAGCTGCTTATTCAAATCTGTTTCTCAAGTTGGTGGATGGTGGCTTGGACTAGCATGTCGGTATCGGCCAGTTCTTCAGCGATATCATACATGGCTTGAATTGCGTGTAGGCGACCTGGTTCAATCCGGTCCACCACGAACTTGCCTAGCATCTCATGGGCGTAGGCGAGCATCCTGAAGATGCGCTGCGTAAACTGGCCATCCCTTTGATGTTGGTGTGTCTCTGAACGTGTGCCTGTGAGGATAGTATATCCGAAGATTTCACTACGCTACAAAAGTGGTGAAAGCGCATATTGTACTAGGCGCTGATTTTATAGAATCTTGTAGGTATTAAATACAGATAAGGCATTCCAGATTTTAAATCTGGAATGCCTTATCTGTATTGGTTGGGATGGATCAATTGGAGAGACTGATGTCATCGATATAGCCACGATAGCCACCGGTGTTAAGGGGCTGGTCATAGCCGATATTGATGCGGCTAATAGTTTTGCCCGCAACATTGTCACCAATGTTTGAAAGCACATTGTTCCAGGAATCCAGGGTCAAAGTGTTACATTGATAGGCTGGATGAAGCCTCTTTCCATGTTGGTCAACTGCACCAGAGTCACGCAGGCTGGTGCCATCGGTAAAGATCAGATCAAGCGCGACACAGGTACTATTCTTGCCGCGGGCAAGGTTGTTGGCATTTGAACTTTGTGGGTAGATCCAATAAGAGAGTTTGGTGCTTGCACCAACCTTGATATTCTTGCTGCTCACATCAAACACTTTATCGTACGCATACGAGCCATTACTGCTGTTATCCAGACCAGAGTACATCAAGGCTGCGCTACCAGTGTGAGCGACCTCATTGCGGGTGCCCGCCTCAGGACCCGTCAGGCCACAGCAGATGCCGTTGACATTGGAGATATTCCCACCAGGAAAATTGGTATCAATCGTATTGCTCCAGGTTGGCTGGATATCGCTCCCCTCCAGGCCGGTCGAGAACAAGCTACTTTGACCGCCATTACCGTTCTCGGTGAGTAGCGTCACAGAGAAGGCCGGTAGATTCAGAGTCCCAATATTGTTGACCGTGCTGGTGGTCAGTCCAGCAGCTGAGAATTGGTTCTGCGTAAAGCTATCGCTGGTCGAGGCACCGCCCGTAAAACTACTCGTAACCTGACGAGGATTGGAACTACGATTGATCAGCATATAGGTATAGCCATGCGCGGTTTTGACCGCAAAGGGAACGATCGTATTTTCAGTATCCGTGGTCGTGGCCACACGTGATCCGATACCATAGGTATTCATCAACTGCAAGAATTGTCCACCGGGCCTCAACTGATAGGTGGTAGGGCTGGAATTAGGATCGATCTTACCATAGATCCCATCGGCATCATTCCAGGATTGCAGGACATCGGTACCATTGCGCAAAAAGTAGTTCATGGCCAGCGCATCATAGACGACGCCCTTATAGTTTGTCATACGTACATCGTGGGTCTCATACGTCCAGCTGATATTGTATTCGTCAAACCAGAGTGGAATATGTTTACTCCCACTGGCCGCATCCAGAGCCTGACGCACAGCGACCACATCATTGAGTGAACCCTGATTCGAGACTGGATTGTAGATCCGATTATAGATGTAGGCATCTGAATCTGAGGCACTACCACTGGCATAGCCGTGGATCGAAAGGAAATCAAGCGTGGTTGGATTGCTCTGGTTGACCGTATTGGTAATAAAGTTTTTGACTCCAGCGATCGTATCAGGTCGCTCCAGAGCAGGTCCCCCTACCTGAATGCTCGGATCAACGTTTTTCATGGCCACCACCGCCTTATTATAGAGTGTGGCCAGCTCAGCCATTTTATCCGGGAAGGAGGTGCTATGAGCCTTATTATAATCGGCGATATTCTGGTTATAGGCCTGATCCGTTTCGTTTGGCAACTCAAAATATTTGACGCCTCGATGTTGATCAATGTTCACAATCTGCACCAGTTGAGCGCAGAAGGCCGCATAGGCATCAAATTGATTGCTGGCCAGCAGGCCCGAGGTAACGGTCGCATTGCCATTATTGGGATCAGTAATCTGGTACGTTGAGAGCCAGCCGGGGAAGCCCGGAATATTGATCAGGACCGCTGGTTGGTAGCCCTTACTCTTCCAGCTATCAACCCCATCCAGGATCGTCTTGATATGGGTGGCGTCCCAGGTTTTCGCGCTCGTGTTGACCCAGCCGCGACTATCGGTCGAGGAATCGTTGAGCAGGCCAGCATAATGCAGACGGATACTCCCAGCATTCATACTGGTGATGGCATTGGTATAGCTGGCATCAGACAGAACACTGGGATCAAGGGCAGAAAAGCCATTGGTGCCATAGGCCAATGGAGAGATGGTGCCCTGCGCATTGGACCAATCCACCCGGGTATTCACTGTAGGTTGGGTGATCGAGACATGATCAAAGGTGGCCGTGCTGGTATCGCTATCGTTGCCACTGGTCACCGCCAATCCTACCCAGGCATCAACCGCCAGATTATCAAGGATGTCCGAACCTACCTGGCTCCAATTGTTGCCATCCGCAGAGGCTGAAGCCGTAATGGTATTGCCAGCGCGTACCAGTTTCAACCAATAAGGACTGGCATAGGTGTCCGACAATGAGGTATAGCTGGTATCTCCACCAGCGGTCAGACGGCGTTGAAAGGTAATGGTGCCACTGGCATTCAGTTCCAAAAAGCTATTGACCGCGGGGGGCCAGCCGTTGAGGTCACTGCGGATCATCACACCTGCTTTGGCATTGTTCGTACCACCCGTTAGACCGGTGACATGGGCCACAATGGTACCATCGCCATAGAGTGGTTGGTAGAGATAATGAAATTTATCGTAGGTATATTCTACGATCCCGGACCCGTTCACGGTAAAATTTCCATTGCTATAGCTGGCACTCCCCGCCACGCCAACGGTACCAATATCACCATCTGACCATGGGGATGGTAATGATGATGCGTGGACATCCTGACTGGTGAGGAAGATCGAAGAGCCAAAGAGCGCGCTCAGAAGCAGGAGACAAGAAAAAAAACTGAAGAGCCTGGCATGTCCTGTACGTTTCAATAAGGGAGAGGATTGGATGCTGTCCACCAGGTCAGCCATCCAACGGTGTAAGCAACGAGTTACAGTCATCGTAAACCTCTTTCTTGCTTGGAGGATTGGCAAATAGAATGCACACTCATCCATGAGTGTAAAGGTGAAACACACTGGCCCACTTTCTTATTTTGTTCAAAATATTTCAATGAAATAAAGCGGGCATGATTCAGTGGAAGTCTCAACAAAAGCATAACTGAGAAATATAAATTTGTCAATATATTCCGTAAATACAGTTCTTTCCTGGCTAGTTTAGCGCTGTCTCTTTTTGAAAAGTAGCAGAATAACGAGTTTTTGGGCATGGTAGCTAAAGCACTTGACAAAAGATGGATTGAACACTACCATTTGATTAATGAAATTTATTGAAGACAGGCAAATAGTTCAATGAGCAAATCTGAAAACAAACAGCGACCCACAAAGATCTCACTGCGAGATGTTGCACAACAGGCAGGGGTATCAATTGGTACTGCCTCAAATGTTTTTTCAGGTAAAACCTGGGTAGCACCTGAAACACGTGCACTGGTCATCTCAACGGCAGCGCAAATTGGCTATGTGCCTCGTATCCATCCTGAGGAAGAGCCACCCGTCCAGTCGGAAACAGAAAGGGCCGTCACGCTGGGACTGATTATTCGGAATACACCTATTCCGCTGGTATCAAATCCCTACTATGGCCCAATTCTACATGGGGCCGAGCGCGTCTGTTCTGCTCAGGGTATGAGTTTGATGTATGGAGTTGTCGATGAGCAAGTAAGCAATATCAATGATTTTCCGATCATGATCCAACGCAATCTCATCCAGGGCTTGCTGGTCGTGGATTATTTCAATCCAGCCTTTTTCTCGACCCTGGAAAGATCAGCCATTCCCTTTGTGATGCTTGAGCATAAGCTGGATACCATTGCTACCGATAGTGTCACCATCGATGATGAGTATGGAGGCTATCTGGCAACACATTATTTGTTGCAGATGGGACACCTCACGCCACCGCCAGCAATGATCGCCAGTTCACGCTTACTTTTAAGCGTAACCAGTCGCATCAAAGGATATCATCAGGCGCTATCCGAAGCGGGCGTCGCTCCTATTGGGGAGTATATACGTAATGGCGACCTCAGTGTGGGAGGTGGCTATCGAGAGATGAGTGCCTTACTTGACTTGCCCCAACCACCGAGCGCGGTTTTTTGCTGCAATGACCTGACCGCAGTGGGGGCATTCAACGCCTTACAAGAGCGAGGCGTGAAAGTACCCGAGGAGTGTTCATTGATCGGCTACGACGATATCGAAATGGCCAGTCAACTCACCCCTCCACTCACCACGATCCGCTCAGAAACAGAGCTACTCGGCATGCAAGGAGTCTGGCATTTATTAGAGCGCCTGCAGTATCCCAATCTTGCGCCACGCCATACCTTACTGCGCGTCTCACTGATCGAACGCAATTCAGTAAGAAAAAAGGTCTGATCCTTTCTTTCAAATGTTCTTTTTTTGTTTGGCTGACACGGTTGTCATAACTACGCAACAAGGAGTATTTTCTTTATGAATACATCCAGGTACTCACGCCGAGCCTTTTTGCGCAACACTGCTGTTACCCTTGGATCGGCCGCTGTGGCCGAAAACCTGCTCACCGCATGTACAGTACCGGGGGGTGGAGGTACAGCCGCCGCCAATACCGTGACCATCAACTACTGGGATTGGTTTATCAGTCAGGCCCCCTGGGTAGACAATGAGATCAAACTATTCCAGCAGGCACACCCCAATATTAAAGTCAAGAAGACAACCCAGGCGGTCGATAAATACCCGGATCTCTTTGCATTGGCCGAAAAAGGCAATAGCACCCCGGATGTCTTTATGATTCCTTCCCAGCCTGATTTCGTGACCCAGATCAACAATAAGTGGGTGAGGCCAGTCGACGACATTGTGCCCGCTTCGTTTAAGAGTCGTTTTCCTGATGGCGCGATCCGGGAGGGCAGTAACGTCATCAACGGCAAGCTGTATAGCGCCCCCCTCTCAACAGGTGGACCCTGGGCCCAGCTTTACCTGGATAATCAGAACTTCAAGCAAGCGGGCCTGTCAAATGCCGATGGCACGCCCAGAGCTCCCCAGACCTGGGATGAGATCATCAATGCGGCTGAGACCATCAAGAAGAAGAGCAATGGCGCGGTCAATGGACTCTACATTGGAAACAAAGAAGGCAACCAGCTAGCCTGGGGCTTCCATATGTTTGCCCTGGCAGCTGGCGCTCCGGGGGGCGCCTGGGGCAACGATTATCGCACAGGCAAATTCACCTATGCCAGCAACCGTACCTATCAAGATACCATCGAGTTTTTGCTGGAGTTCAAGAAACGTGGCCTGGTCAACAACAATGCATTGACTCTTGGCGATGAACTGGCACGCGTCAACTTCACGCAACACAAAGGTGGCATGATCATCGGTGGTGTGTGGAACCAGGCCTCCTGGGCCGCGGCAGGCTATAAAGAATATGGGATGACCTCACTGGTTCCTCCCAGCGGAACCCCTAAAGCCTTTTTCTATACATCAACTGGCGGAACATTTGTTGCGGTGAGTGGTAATACCAAACATGCAAAGGAGGCTGGCGCCTGGTTCGACTGGATCTACAGCAAAGAGGCGGGTAAACGCTGGGTACAGATGGGTGAAGACCTTTCGATCTTCGCAGAAAACAATAATCCCTCAATTGTGGCAGACAATAAAACCTTCGCCCAATATGTTCAGGAAATCAAACTGGCCCGCCTGGGACCTGATCCGACGGTACGTAATCCTGATGTCGCCAAAATCAAGGTTCCCAGTTATACACCCAGTATCAACGATCTCCTCACAGGCATCTGGTCTGGCCAGGTGAAAGATATTCATGGGGCACTCTCAGAGCTCGAAGGCAAAGCCAACGCGGCCCTGGCTCAAGGCATCAAAGATGCACAGGGGCAGGGACTCAAAGTGAGCGCTCAGGACTATATCTTCACA
Source organism: Dictyobacter alpinus (assembly GCF_003967575.1). Taxonomy (NCBI): domain Bacteria; kingdom Bacillati; phylum Chloroflexota; class Ktedonobacteria; order Ktedonobacterales; family Dictyobacteraceae; genus Dictyobacter; species Dictyobacter alpinus. The sequence goes on along the minus strand of NZ_BIFT01000002.1, from coordinate 179,035 downwards.
GATTGGGATCCGAACAAAGACTATATCACCAAACCAAAAGCGTAAGTATCTTTCCCATCCGTATACGTCATTCAGCCAGAGATCATTGTCTACCTCAGGCGCTGATCTCTGGACATAATGCATGTCATGTTGGGCAGAGATGCCTATGCTCAATGAAGAGAAAGGATACATAATGCACGTACCCTTTAGCGCCAATACCCGACGTCCATCCTCCCGCACTATGTTGAAAAGGGAGCTCATAACCAACCTGTGGGCATATCTTTATCTTGGTCCAATGCTACTCCTTGTCTTTACTTTTACGGTCTATCCCATTTTTGCCTCAGCCTTTTACTCCTTCTATAAATGGGATGGTATCGGGCAACTCTCACAATATGTCGGCTGGTTTAATTTCCAGTCCGTTGCGCGGGATACCTTCTTCTGGACCTCCGTTGTGCACACGATCATTTTTACGGTCTCCGTAGTCTCGATCCAGCTCACCCTGGCTTTAATCCTGGCTTTGATCCTAAACAATCCACGCCTGAAATTCAGCACGTTCTATCGAGCCGTTTATTTTGTACCGGTCGTCACCTCACAGGCCGTGATTGGCATCGTCATTCAACTATTACTCACCACCTCAGGGAGTCAGTTCAGCGATTTTCTCACCAATCTGCATATCACCTCAACGTCCATCGATTGGTTAGGCAATCCTTTCTGGGCCTTTGTGATCCTGATCATCGTCGGCATCTGGAACTACCTTGGCTCCAACATGATCAACTTCATGGCCGCCCTGCAATCCATCCCCGTCGAACTCTACGAGGCCGCACAATTGGATGGCGCCAATGCTCGTCAACGCTTCCTCACAATTACGGTGCCACTGCTCAAAACAGTCGGCGGCGTCATCGCCATCCTGGCATTTCTGGGGGCGCTCGGGACATTTGACCTGATCCAGGTTGTCACCAACGGCGGACCATTCTACGCCACCGAAATGGTGAGCACGTATATTTACCACAAAGCCTTTGGTGGTTTTGGTGCCCCAGGTATTTCTGGTTCCCCGAACATTGGACTCGCCTCAGCGGCTTCATTTATCTTTGGTGTCATGATTCTCGGCTTATCAGCTGGCCAGGTCGTGATAGCCCGCAACGCCGCGCGTATCCGTAAAGAGATCAATGGATAGCTGAGGAAAGAGAGGAAGGAACATACGATGAGTACATTGTTAACCAGGCAGCAGGGCAAACAGGCCGAGACAAACTTTGCTCGCCAACGACCGAAAAAAAGCAGACGGCCCCTGACATGGAGTACCCTGCGCGAGGCCAACCTTGTCACACATGCCATTCTACTAGTTGGAGGATTCTTCTGGGTCTATCCTTTTTTGTGGGCCCTGGGCACCTCCTTGAAGAGCGTGCAGGAATTTACCAGTAGCGGACTGAGCCTCTGGCCTCAGCAGCCGCAATGGGCAAATTATCTGAATGCCTGGAATGACGCCTCATTTGGCCAATATTTTGTGAATACGGTCTTCACAACCATCTTCACCGTGGTTTTTGTCGTCATGTTCACGTCCATGGCAGGCTATGTCCTGGCAAGAGTACGCTTTGTCGGCAAGAAAATCATCTTTGGCATTATTGCCCTCACCCTTTTCCTGCCTCATGGCTATACCATCGTTCCCATCTTCGATATCGTCCAGCGCCTGGGACTGCTCGACACCCTCTGGTCAATTATCCTGGTACAGGTTGCAGGCGGCATGGTCTTTAACACCCTGCTCTTTTCCGGTTACTTTACCACGATCGGAAAAGACATGGAGGAAGCGGCCCGTATTGATGGAGCCAGCTTCCATCAGATCTTCTGGCGTGTCATGTTTCCACTTGCTGCGCCAATGATGGCCACCGTGGCCCTGATGACCTTTATCGCAGCCTGGAACAGCTATTTTATTCCGCTGGTCTTCACCCTTGGCAATCCAGAACTGCGTACCCTACCTGTCGGACTCTACACCTTCTCCGCTGAACATGCGACCAGTTGGACCTTGCTCTGTGCCGGATCTGTAATGTCGCTACTCCCCATCATCATCATTTTCGTCTTCCTACAACGCTACTTCATCCAGGCCGTCGCCGGGGCTATCAAAGGCTAAAAAACAGAATGCACAGAGTATGCAGGCACCTGCTTGCATACTCTGTGAGGAACAATTATTGAGATGAAGATGATTATTTGCGCGGATAATGGAAATAATTTGCATGTCTGATTGCCGCCTCCTTAGTGGAAAGACGCATGTAAAAGATCAGAAGTATTATTTACTTCTGATCTTTTAACGGTGCCGATTGTATTATTCTAGCTTGGGTCATAAAAAACAGAAGAGCTTCTTTCAATTCACATCTCCACGTTCCCCTTTGGCACACCCTGGTCAATGCGACGGCGCACAGCAGGCAGCGACTCGGCCTGGGGCAAGGAGCGCGTTGGCGAACGACCTTTCTGAGGACCAGAGCTTCACCTGCTCTTCATTCGCCACATTGCCGGTGGCTGTCCACAATAACGCTTGAAAGCTCGGCTGAAAGCCGCCTCTGATTCCCATACTACTTTATAAGACGTGGAAGCAGATGAAACAGGCTTGAAGCCTTGATTGTATGTCTTGCCTTCCCATTGTAGCTGATCTCCATCACTGGCCTTGCAGATTGCGATACCAATCTGACCTTAGCCGTGCTCAGTGGAACAACGAAGCCTCCCCCAAAGGGGGGAGGAGAAGACCCCTTCCTCAAGCGATGTAGCGAGCGCGTTTCTCCTGTATTCTTTTGACAAGAACAATGTTACACAACTACAAGATACAGGAGATAAAAATAATGTCTACATCGCTTCTCACAGTCCTCGTGACCAGCGCAATTCTCATCTACCTCATCATTCGCCAGTTCCAGGAAAGAGCCGTGCAGCCTGCTCTACTACTCCTGCTACCTGCGCTCGCGCTCTACATTACTTACGTGCATCTCGTCAGCGCGTTTTCACAGCCAGTGACGAGCATGGCTTTACTGCTAGCGACGTTGGGTATTGGCCTGCTGCTCGGTTGTCTGGTCGGCTTCTACCGGGCGGGAGTGGCACGCATACGGATCGACCGCGCAACCGGTGACGTGCTGGCGAAGGCGAGTAGAGCTGGCATTCTCATCTGGGTGATCCTGCTCGTTGCCAAGCTTACAACCTCAGTGATGATCTACGCTCAGCTGCTGCATGCATCGGCTCCGCTATCGCTTGTCGTCGCCCTGGTCAGCATGCTCTTTCTGGGCAATGTGCTTGCAGGGAACCTTACTCTGTACCTACGCTTCCGTAGGGCGACCCAACTGGCGGTGAGGCAGGGATAAATAATAGCACAGCATGCAGTGAAACAGACAAAATATACAAAGGAAGGAACGTATTCCATGACCAGTTCTTGCATCGCTCTGACGAAGAGCAGCGTTTCAATAGAGCAACCGGTGAGCAGCCTGCGCTACGACTGGTTGGCCGCATTGTTGGGTATTCTTGGCACAATGGGTGCTTATCAAGACCTGTGGGCACATACCCATGTGCCTCAACTGGAAACCTTTTTCACTCCCTGGCACGCCGTGCTCTACGGTGCATTTCTCCTCTACGCCGGATTTCTTGCAGGAACGGCACTGCTCAATCATGCGAAAGGCTACGCCTGGCTGCGCTCTATGCCCAGAGGGTATGAAATCGCGCTCGTGGGCGTCTTCATCTTTGCCGTCAGCGGGGTGGGAGATCTCATCTGGCACCAGCTGTTTGGAATTGAGAAGAATATCGAGGCACTGCTCAGTCCCACCCACCTGGGATTAGGACTCGGTGGCTTTTTGATGAAGCTGGCTCCGCTGCGAGCAGCGTGGTATCGTTCGCGCGAAGAGGAGCTGCTTGGCTGGCGAGCGTTGGGACCGGCGCTGCTCTCTCTGGTCTGCCTGCTGACAGCCTTCACCTTCTTTTCATGGTTTGCCAATCCCTTTGTCTTCCCGGTAGCAGCCATCAAGGCATCCGGTAGCCTGACGATAGATTTTTCCATCCAGGGTCTGGGAGTAGCCAGCATTCTTTTGCAGGTGGCGCTCCTGATGGGTCCACTGCTGCTGGTGGTGAGGCGCTGGCAACTGCCCTTTGGCGCTCTAACGCTCGTCTTTACCTTGATGGGGGTGGCGGCGAGCGTCCCAATGGATACCTACTACCTGTTGCCAGTCCTTCTGCTGGGCGGACTGGGAGCCGATCTCTTGCTGCGTATGCTCAAACCAGCAAGCGATAGAGTGGGTGCGCTGCGCACCTTCGCCTTTCTGGCTCCAATCGTGCTCTACCTGCTCTACTTTATAGAGCTAGCGCTTGTGGCTAGAGTCGCCTGGACAATCCATATGTGGATGGGATCATGCCTGCTGGCGGGGGTAGTCTCGCTACTGCTCAGCTACATGCTGTTTTCACCTGCCAGTCTCAACGGGTATCGCAAACAGTAGCGGTCCTGGGCCTTCCACACGTCATCTATTTGGAGTATGATGGCGTGTGAACTTCTTTTTCAACGATCTCTAGCTTTACGACGGAGAGGGAGGATGCAACAGCATTGTCATCATCAAGCTTTCATGTGAGGATCGGCGTCTCGCTGCAGTTTTTCTTGAGCCATCTTCTGGCTGGTTGTCTGGCCCTGGGATTTTTCTTCCTGCTCTTCTTCTCCGGCCTCCCTCTTGCACTTGCTGTTGCGCTGACGGGGTTGGCAGCAGGAGGGCTTGGCCTGTTGTTCACTGCAAATCTTCAATATAGCCTGTCGCTACTTGAGGTGGCGCTGGTTCGCTTTGTTGAGGGATTACCCATTGAATGTTTTGTCGGGTGGCGCTGGCCGCTCTCTCCGCTCTTCACGTTGCTCGATGCGCTGACCGTACAGACGAAAGCGTTGATCCGCAACGAGGACCTGATGCGTGAGTTTCGTGAGCAATTGCTGCGCCAGGAAAGGGAGGCGGCAGCACTAGAGGAGCGCAATCGCATCGCCCGCGACCTCCACGATTCGATCAAGCAGCAGCTCTTCGGTATTAGCATGAGCGCTGCCGCTGTCAAGACGCACTGGCATAGGAGCACGCAGGATGCGGAGGAGGCATTAGAGGATATCCAGCGCAGTGCGAAGGAGGCACAGGTCGAGATGGTGGCTTTGCTTCAACAGTTGCGCGCCTCTCCTCTTGAAAATACAAACCTTGCCAATGCCCTTCAGACGCAGGCTCAGGCGCTTGGATATCGGACGGGGGCGCAGGTGCAGGTCACTATCGAAGAGTTACCTCCGACTGATCGTTTGCCCGCCACTGCTCAAGAGACGGTCTTCCGCATCGTGCAGGAGGCTTTTGCGAACATCTCGCGGCATGCGCGTGCCAGCACGATCATTCTCTCGCTCTATCAGAAAGACGACGCACTCGTGCTCGATATTGAAGACGATGGGCAAGGCTTTGATCCAGCCAGAGTACAAAAGGGCATGGGACTTTCTAATTTGCGTGAGCGTGCTGTGAGCCTGCATGGTACTTTGCAGATCGAGAGCGCTCCCAGTCGCGGCACCAGCATTCATTTGAGCCTGCCTCTGCTCGATACACTGTCAATGCGGGAGAAGCGTGCGCGCGAGGAGCTTGAGATCAAGAGGGCATCAGAGCAGGCGTCTTGGTATCTGCAACTAGGACAGAACGTTGCCCTGATCACCGTGGTCCTACTCTCTCTAGGCGGCTCTTTTGCAGGCTCCTCCCTTGTGCTGCTCCTTGCTTTTCTCAGTATCGGGATCCTATGCTACGCCTGCCTGAATACGCATTTCACCATCACACGCATCGCATTCTATCGTGGCGAGGATGAGCAAGAGGTGCTTTCTTTGCGTCAAAGGGAGCAAGGGATGTGGCTCTGGCTGCTCGGTCTCCTGTTGGCAGGCTGCTGGAGTACAGGTATCTTTCTGTTATCGCGGCCTCTTCCGTTTTTGTGGGAGATCGAACTGGCCTTGACCCTCGTGCTGCTCTTTTTGTATGGGCTGATGCGTAGGCGGCGCAGTATGTACCTCAATCGCTTCTTTGAGAAGTTACCTGGGCAACGGTTGCGTTGGGAGATGGAGGAGCGCAGGCGTCGCATTGTACGCATGGGACGGGGCTGGCTGGCATTTCTGGCAGTTGATGTGGTCGTCTACCTGCGCACAATGAACTTTTCGCTCCCGCCTCCCACGGCGCGTGACTGGGTCAGCTATGGACTGACAGTCCTGCTCCTGCTCTACGGGGCCCTGATCTTGCTGGATTGGCAGCAGTTGAGGTGCTGGCAGAACCTGCTCACAGCGAGGCTGGTACAGGAGGAAGGAAACAATGGTTGACAGGATCAAAGTGGTACTGGTAGATGACCATCGTATTGTACGGCGCGGCCTTCAAAGCTTTCTGAAAGCCTTTGAGGATATCGAGATGGTGGGGGAGGCATCAAGCGGTGAAGAGGCGCTGGCTCATATCGAAGATTGGCTCCCCGACGTAGTGGTGCTGGATATGCTGATGCCGGGTGGAATTGATGGGATCGAGACCATACGCCGTCTGCGGGCCCTCTCCCCCAATGTCAAAATAGTAGTGCTCACCAGCTCTGCTGACGATGCGCGTGTGATAGCAGCGTTGCGGGCGGGAGCTATCGGCTATGTACGGAAAGAGGCCGATCCAGATCTACTATTGGCCTCCATACGTGCCGCAGCTCGTGGTCAATCACTACTTGATCCTGCAGTTGCCAGGATCGTAATGCAGGAATTGATGCGCAACGAGCCGCACAGCGCCTCGCTCACCCAGCGGGAGCAGGAGGTTCTGCGCCAGCTTGCCCTGGGTCGCACAAATCCAGAGATTGCCACCGCCTTAACGGTTAGTGAGGAGACGGTCAAGACACACGTCGGGAATATCCTGACTAAACTCCAGCTCGCACATCGGACGCAGGCGGTGATCTATGCGCTGAAGAAGGGTATCATATCGCTGGATGAGATTGATTTACCACCCAGCTAGCCTGCTGACGCGAGTTAGCCTACGTTCGCGCGAAAACGTGAAGCTTGGTCCTCACTTTACCTGGATTGTCAAACAACACAGATTTTCATCACATTGTCAGGTATTCACCAGAAAGTTTCATGAGCCGCCAGTACTCCGGCCTTGACAATGTGAGATGGCTCCTTCACCTCGTTTTGCTTGGTATCCTACCCTGTCAACACCTGCGCTATTTCTGCCTAGCTGTACAAGTAGTTATCTTTTGGTACAACAGGAAGTACAATGGTTGAGCAATGGAACGTATCATGAAACACCTCTTGATCAGCGGCCCGCATCCTGGTACCAGTCACGATTGGTTCTCCCGTTCCAAGATTGCGAACGAACATTGGGTGTGCTCCGCTTTTCGGTAACATTTTTATTTGACTTGGCACGGACGTCTAGACCACTAGTTGTACCTTCTATCCCTACAACTGTCCGACCATCTGTGCTAGCTGCGTTGTTTCCCGAACCTCATCGGAAACCGAGACCGGACCGATGACGAGCTCGTCAATGCCCTCATGGAGTATTTCCAGGAGGTGCTCTTTTATCTGGCTTATATTTCCATATACTAGGAGCTTTTCGAGCAGCGTGTCGGCGACCGCATCCACTTCCTGAATCGAGAAACCTGCTTTAACGAGCATTTTGCGGTAGAATGGACTTTTAATATAGAAGCCCAGGCCCTTTCGCCCCGCCTTTAATGCGGCTTCCCGGTTCTCGGTCAGCGCGACTGGTACATGCGCAACAATGGGAGGACGGGTTCGCCCAACGGAGGCTGCCCCTGCGCTGAGAGCTGGAAGGGCTGTATCGAGTAAGTAGGGGATTGGACACAGAAACGGCAGGATGCCATCGGCCATTTCTCCTGCCAGGCGGAACGTCGCAGGGCCGAGCGCTGCTATCAAGACTGGGATGGGGGCAGGAGTCGGGAACGAGAGATCCGCCGAGAAGAAGTGCCCTTGATGATGGATGTCTCCCTGCTGGAGCAAGGGAATAAGTACCTGCAAGTATTCGCGTAGATAGGAGAGTTGCGACTCCATCTCGACTCCGTAGATACTCTTTGCCAACTCGGTCGTTCCAACACCGACGCCTAATCTTAGTCGGTTGGGAGCCAGGCTATAGAGGCTCAGCGCTTGCGTAGCCAGGAGCACCGGATGGCGAGAAAACACCTGGATGATTGCGGTCCCAAAGATCAGGCGTGACGTGCGCTCCGCTGCCGCTGCCAATGTGGTTAGCAGATCAGGATTCCCTGCCCAGCCCACTGGTAACCAGACCTGGCGGACCCCAGCCTCTTCAACGTTCACAAGCGTGTTTACGAGAGATAAGGGATCGGTGGGCCAGATCATCATCCCTATACGTTCCTGGGGAGGACGGGGGTTCGATAGATATTCCATCATAGCTTCTCTTTCTTGTGATACTCCTCTGTCTATCCAGGACTGAGGACACTGAGATCGCGGACGTTTCCATAAAACGCCCGCGATAGGATTACCTAGATCTGTGCCTGCCCACCATCGGCGAACAGTTCAATTCCGGTCACAAAACTACTGTCATCTGAGGCGAGAAACACGACCACTTTCGCAATTTCGTCAGGATCGGCGAGCCGTCCCATTGGAACCGTACTCGCAAGGAAATTCCTCATCTGCTCCGCCTGCTGCTCGTCTGGTGCCAATCCGCTAAGTCCTGGGGTGTTGACTGGACCTGGACTGACGGCGTTGACACGGATATGGCGCGCTTGTAAATCAAGTGTCCAGCTTCGTGCAAATGACCGGACGGCTGCCTTGGTTGCACTGTACACACTAAACGCGGCTCCACCTTTGATCGAGGTGGTGGATGCATTGAGAATGATGGAGCTGCCGTCCCGCAGGAGCGGAAGCGCCTTCTGGACGGTGAAGAGCAGTCCTTTCACATTGCCGTTGAATGTCTTGTCAAAGTGCTCTTCGGAAATAGCTCCTAAAGGAGCGAATTCTCCACCTCCAGCGTTGGCAAAAAGAACGTCGATTTTCTCGTGTTGCTGCTGAATGCGTGAATACAGACGATCAAGGTCTGCGAGATTGGCAACGTCACCCAGAACCCCGGTCACGTTCTTGCCAATCTGTCTGACCGCAGCGTCTAGTTCGCTTTGACGGCGGCCAGTGATGTAGACATATGCGCCCTCAGCAACAAAGCGTTGTGCTGTAGCCAGACCAATACCGGTACTTGCACCTGTGACGAGGGTTACTTTTCCTTCAAGTTTATTCATGTGTTTGTCTCCAATATAACGTTTGAAAGCCCTGAGCAAATGAGCTACGTTGTCATTAAATTTGTAACTGATGCAGTTACAAATATGAGTAAAAAAAAGCGGCAAGGGAGCTCTCCCAGCAAAATTGTAACTGATACAGTTACACCAGCAAGTAAAAAAAGGAACACCTTCCAGAACCAGATTCCGCCTGATACTTGACAAGATCTGGTTGTTCTGCACTCGCTGATCATAGCATTCCCACTCCTTCGGTTGGCCCTTGAGGAGAGAAAGCACGTGTCTCCTCTAACACATCCGCTACCATCACCTGCTCGAGCTGCTATTTCATCGCGGCTTCGGCATCGCTATAGAAGCGTTTGAGTGCGGGTTGAACGCCTCTTCCAACAGGAAAAGACTGATTGGGAAGTGCATGGTGAAGCTCGAAAAGCGGCTCTTGCTCAACGGCATCATAGACAATCTCGCAGGGAGATCTTTTCAGAAGGACGAGCCAGTGTCCACCCGGCACCCGGGCCGCGCTGCGCATTGACCAGTTTCGCTTTGAGAAGTAAACCCGAAATCCGCCGAAGAAAGACGGGATTCGTGTTGACACTATCGGCGATCTGATTGGAATTTAAGATCTCTTGCTGTTGTGATGCTCATGCCATCGAGGTGACAATATGCAGTGCCACTGTGAAACGAGTATTCGCGCTCATCACTTTTCTTTTCCTCTAATGTAACTAGTATAGTTACATTAATAGCTGTTGTCAAGAGAGTAGTAGCTCGTAATGTTTTCTGCTTCTTCCCCGGTTCGCTACACACACACGCCCTTATCCCGGCGCCGCAGGCGCGAGGAGTTATGTGCCTTCCTGGCAGGAGCATCAAGTGGGTAAACTCTTTAGGTGTCAGGTGGACTCTCCTTGCTCCAAGTTTTTCAACAAGTTCCCACTTCGCAAGATAGGATGCTTCCATTGGCTCTGGAGAGCTGGAGAGCTCGACCGTTCAAGGTCATGAGCATGGTTTCTTTTTCTTTGGTAACGTGGATTTTCTCAAGCGTCATTGGTTTTTTTCTTCCATTCCTACCACACATATGGCACAATCTGTGATTCGCCAATCTCTTTGTCCTCGCCAGTGACGCATATGCTGTCCCCTGTCTGGCTCTCATCCTTGCTTGACATCCCTCACACCATCAGGCCGGTCCTCGTTTTGACGCATATGTGTGCATGTGGCGCTTTCTTTGAACCATAAAGTGTCCTGTGGTCCATTTCTCGAATACATGGCTCGTTTCCACAGAAACTGATGGACTACTGGGCGTGGATATGGGTCAAAGCGGACAGGATATGGGTCAAAACTCGTTTTTTGGCCTTTCTTGTGGTACACTTTGTGCAGGCATTTCTACGAGGGAGATGTGACTCATGAAAACGCGCATGGACCAGGCCCAATTTCAGCACTACTGTCGCGAACTGCATTTCACTGAAGAGACTCAGGATCTCCTCGCCCGTTTGCGTCATTCTCCACCAGTACGCCGTGTTCAGGGGCGAAGAGGGAACGTGTCTGGCTTCTTTCCCAGCCGAAAAATGGGCGTGGCGATCCAGTTTGAAAGCTCACTTGAGTTAAGCGCCATCTATCTGATGGAGCAGGATGATGCCGTCCTCGAATTTTACGATCAGCCCCATACCTTTAAGCTCAAGTATCTCGACAAGGCTGGTAAGAAGCTCCAGGGCCATTTTTACACGCCAGATTTCCTGGTTCTGCGGAAAAACGGGGTGTTTCTGGAGGAGTGGAAAATGGAGGAGGATCTCCACCAGCTTGCGACGAAACAGCCCTACCGCTATCAGAGGAACGTGGAAGGGCTGTGGCTCTGTCCACCTGGCGACGAGCTGACGCAGCCGCTCGGTTTTTCCTTTCGCGTCTGTTCATCCGCGCTGCTACCGCGAACCTATGTTGATAACCTTGACTTTCTCACTGACTACTTTATCTCTCAGCCAGTGATTCCTCAAAGACTCACCATCCTCGTGCGCGAGCGTGTGCAAGCAGAGCCAGGCATCACCATCGGGGTGTTGGTCAGCGAAGTAGCTGGCTTGCGGCCTCATGACCTGTATGCCCTCATTGCGCAAGAGCAGATCTTCGCGGATCTGTATCGCTGCCTTCTGCGTGACCATTATCGCACGCCTCTCTTTGCTGACCAGCCAACGGCACTGGCGTATGCCCAGCTTGGCATGCCTGCCTCCCCCGGCACCGGATCAATTGCAGAGCCGGTCACTGCTCCCATTGCCACTAATACTCGCTTGCTTTGGGATGGCCGGATCTGGACGCTGGTGAATTTAGGCGAAACCACGACGACACTGCTGCCGGAGTACGGCGAACCGATTCAACTCTCTTCTGCCTTCTTCCTTCGTCTTCTGGAAGCGCGTACCATTATCATCCCCAAAGGGGAGCGTGATCCGCAGGTGCCAACCGAAGTCCAGGAGCGCATGGCAGCCGCGAGCAAAGCGGATTTTCGCATCGCCAACGAGCGTTTCCGCTGGGTCAGTGTCTATCTGGAAGGAGACAAGGAGCAGGTGCGTCAGGCCCCGGTCTCCCAGCGCACGGTTCGTCGCTGGGCACAGGCATATCAAGCGGCTGTTCTCTCGTACAGGACGGGGTATGTTGGTTTGCTTCCCAAGACCTCCCAACGAGGAAACCGCCACGCCAAGGCTCCAGAGGAAGCGCAAGCATTTCTCCTTTCCTTCATTACCGAGAGCTACGAAACGCCGAGGGAAGCCCCTGCCTGGGAAGTCTATCTGGCGTACCAGCGAGCATGCGAGGAAAAACAGGTCGTTGTGCTCTCCTCCCGGACCTTTTACCGACAGATCAAGCAGCGTGAAGGCTTCGCCCAGACCAAAGCGCGTCAGGGAGCCAAAGCTGCCTATGCCCAAGAACCCTGGATCTTAGAATTGACCTCCACGACACCACGGCATGGCAACCGCCCTTTTGCCATTGTCCATCTTGACCACACGGAGCTGGACGTGATGCTGGTCTCCTCAGTCACGGGCAAGCCACTGGGCAAACCCTGGGTGACGTTCCTGGTGGATGCGTTCTCCCGTCGCATTCTCAGCGCCTACTTGACGTTTGATCCGCCAAGCTATCGTTCGGCCATGATGGCCTTGCGCATCTGTGTGCAACGCTTCGGGCGCATGCCGGGCGCGTTGGTGGTCGATGGCGGGCGTGAGTTTCACAGTACCTATTTTGACGCGCTGTTGTTGCGGTATCATACCGCGAAAAAAGATCGGCCAGGATCAAAGCCACGTTTTGGCTCCGTCATTGAACGCCTCTTTGGCACCACGAATACCGAGTTTGTGCACAATCTCCTGGGCAATACCCAGGCCGCCAAGCGTCCACGCCAGCTCACCAAAGAGGTTGACCCACGCAAACAGGCTGTGTGGCACCTTGCCGATCTCTATGCCTTTTTGTGCGAGTGGGCCTATGAGGTCTACGATCAAATGGATCACCCCGCGTTGTTTCAAAGCCCACGCGATGCCTTTGTGCAAGGTCTGGTGCAGACTGGAGAGCGGGAGCAGCGCGCGATCCCCTACGCTGACGAGTTTCTCATGGCTTCCTCCCCATCGACGCGCAAAGGAACCGCCAAAGTGGAGCGAGGACGCGGCATCAAGATCCACGGGATCTATTACTCCACGCTCCAGTTGCGCTCATCAGAGGTAGAGGGAACGCAGGTCGAGGTCCGGTATGATCCATTTAATATTGGCATTGCCTACGCCTACGTCAAAACGACCTGGGTCCGCTGTGTGTCTCAGTATCACACCTTTCTCCAAGGGCATTCGGAAAAAGAACTCATGCTGGCCTCCAAAGAGATTCGGCGACAGAATCAGCTTCACACCAAAAATCGCACGGTCACGGCACGACGTTTAGCAGACTTTCTCAGCCAGGCGTCCGAGCATGAAGCCATTCGGCAGCAGCGCATTCGCGATCTTGAGGCCAAAGCCATTCTGGAAGCGATTGCTGGCACTGTCGGGCAGGCAGGTGTGGAGACGGTGAGTATCCCTCTGACAACCTCGCACGTTTCGCAGGATCAAGCCAAACCCGTCGATTTTGCTTCCCTGACGGCTTTTGAGGAGTTTGAGTAATGGAGATGCAGCCCACGCCCTTTTTTCGGCCGGGATCACCGGAGGCGACCGCCGCTCTGCAACGCTTCAAAACGTATGCCATGTCTCATACCCTGCTGGCTGAGGTGGACAAGCAGCTCTCGCGTGCAATTCACGAGCCTGCGGGCTTTGCCTTTGTCCTGCTCTATGGCCCAAGCGGAGTCGGCAAAACGACGCTCATTCGCCAATTGGAACATCGTGCAGGGGTGGTCAGAGAACCCACGTTTCCTGGATTGGTCGGCGGATCACGGCATCCCCACCCGTTTGCGCCGGTCCCGCTCTTGCTGTTGGAAACCCGACCCCCGGATGGGGCAACGTTCAATCGCGCCGAGTACTACGAGGTCGCCCTCAAGCAGTTGGGAGAATATCCCTACGACCCTTCCTGGGAGCAGAAAAAAGGGCGAGGAAAAGATGCCAAATTCAATGACTCGGCAAAACTGCGCCAGATCTACGAGGCCGCTCTCCAGCGCCGAGGAGTGCGAACCATTATCTTGGATGAAGCACAACATCTCCTCAAACTCGCAAGTGGCGTCAAGATGATTGACCAGCTTGATTGGCTCAAAAGTATGACCAATACCACTGGTGCCTTGCATATTTTAACGGGTACCTACGAATTGTTGCCCTTGCGCAATCTCAATGGGCAAGCCGCTAGACGGGGCCTGGAAATCCACTTCCCGCGCTATCAATTTCAGCACGAACCCGATCAACTGGCGTTCCAGCGCACGCTGCTGACGTTGCTGCAACAGATCCCTCTCAAGGTCGAGATCAAGCCGCTGGTCGATCAGTGGTCGTATTTCTACGAACGATGTATTGGCTGTATTGGCGTTCTGAAGGATTGGCTCGTGCGGGCGCTGGCGGCAAGCCTTGCTGCTGGACAGAGTGAACTGCTCCTGGGACGTATCCAGGAATGTGCGCTCCCGATTGCCCAATGCGAGAGTATGGCGCTGGAGGCCGCAGCAGGGGAACAAGAACTGCATTACACGGCGAGCCGCCAACAGCATTTGTGGGCGTTGCTGGGGATGAAGATGGGTGAGGACATGACCCGCAAGCCTGTTCAGCCCATCCCAGAAGAACACATGCAACCTCAGCCAGAAGAGGCGACGACCAACCAGAGGTCTCGTGTGGGCGAACAATGGCCCGTCCGCCTTGAGGTGGGAGAACCTCAAGACAAAGGGAATGCGGAGCACTGTCCTTTTTCTGGGACGGTCGTGGAGCTTCAGTCGGTACAGATCCGCGCAACAAATGTGGAAAGACTCCAATGTCCGACGTGCGGAGCAGCAAGGAAGGCGACGGTTCGAGGAGATGAAGTCATCTATTCCCCTCACACGCCGCTGCGCATCGCGCGCGCGAACAAAGGCCCCTTGTGGATCAGGCAAGGAACAACTTGGGCAATACAACGATAGAGCGGGAAGCTATCATTTGTAAATGATCGAATATGAAGCAGAGGTGCGAAAATGAATGACCGAGCAATCGCGGGAGAGTTTGTGACCGAGACGTTCGACTACGACGGTGGGAGGCCCGTGACGGTGTACGTCCCGCCAGATCCGCCCGAGGCAGTCGTCTTCGCCGGTGACGGGAAGATTATCTCGCAGTGGGGCCGGTTCCTCGAGGCAGCCGACGTCCCATCCACGATGATCGTCGGTGTACACGGGCTGACGAACGAGAATCTGCGACTCCAGGAGTACTCACCAGTCTTTGACACGGAACGGTTCGCGGCACATGAGAAGTTCTTCGTCGAAGACGTCCGCCAATGGACAGCGTCGCGGTTTGGAGGAGCGCTGGCAACTTCACGCACCGCAGTGTTCGGTGCCTCGGCGGGTGGCGAGCTGGCGCTGGCCCTAGGGCTTCGGCACCCGAACGTCTACGGTGCGATCTTCTGCGCCTCGCCAGGAGCGGGCTACAAACCGACTGAGGTGATGCCTCCTCGGATTCCGCGCACGTACCTTGTTGCCGGCACGCAAGAGCCGTTCTTCCTTGAGAACGCGACGAGGTGGGCGGACGCGCTGCACGATGCAGGTGCGGACGTTGTCATGAAAGAGCGAGTCGGATCGCACGGCGGCGCGTTCTGGCGAAAAGAGTTCCTGCTCATGGTGGCGTGGGCGTTTGGACGCGAATAGATTCCCTTCTCCGTCTCAAGAATGTGCTGAAGAATGGGGCTTAGTACCTTGCTTTGAGATTTCTAGGGTGTAAATCACGGAATTAAATGCTTTACACTCCAATGAGATTGCAGTTTTTTGTGAGCCTGGACAACTTTATGAAATTGACCCATATTGTGTCCAGGCTATTTTTGACCCATAACATGTCCAGTTAGGTCAAAATTCTTGGCAAACCACACAATCCGGTAATGGACCTTATGTGTGTATGCTTCGTATCCGGCGATTTCCTGATTTAGCATCTTTTCTTCATCGAGGATGCGCAGGGTAAGGAGAGCAATACCAATCAGGAGGACAAATAGTCCCCAGTAGGAACCCAGCGCGAGAGGGATGCCAACCATCATAATAAGCGCGCCCGCATACAAAGGATGACGAACAATGCCATAGAGTCCACTGGAGATGAGTTTCTGCCCGGCTTCGATGGTGATATTCGCGGCAGCGTAGCTGTTCTGGATGACGACACATTGCGCCATGAGAAGACCGAATGCGACCAGGATATCTCCGGGTACAGAGACGACTCCTGGCATTTATGGGCACATGGATACTCCTGTTATCATCTTATGTACGATAGAACTCGGCTGCGGTGACACTGGCGGGAACGCCGAGTTCAGCAGCAACTGCGGTGATCGCGGTGGCACCAACAGCGAGGTCGGCCTGGCCATCGGTAGTGAAATACGGTGCGATGAACGCCTCGTAGTGTGCTCGGACTTCGTCTATGGTGTGCCGACCAAGGAACGTCTGGATGTGTCGCACCGTGGAGTCGGTTTCGTTATGGATTGCCTGTAAGGCTCGCCGATGGGCTCGTACGAGGGCCTGAACTGCCGGATCGTCTGGATGGATATAGGTGGGATCGACGGCCACGCCTACGGTGGGGATCTGGAAGTAGTCACCGATCCAGGCCAGCACCTGCCAGCCGTACTCGGCGGCTATCGCCTCCGGTGCCATGGTGCTGCCAACCAGGGCAGCGTCGATCCTGCCGTTTTGTAGCCAGCGCAGGTCCATGCCGTAGTCGCCGGGCGGACGGACGATGGTGTGGATGTCGCGGTCCGGATCGAGGCCAACCTGGCGCAGCACGATCCGGGCGAAGCACCCTGGTGCGGTGTGGGGGGCGTGTACCGCCAGCCGTCGTCCGGCCAGTTCGGTCAGGGAAGTCAGGCTGGGACGGGCGAGGAACCAGAACAGCGGGCGATGGGTGTTGACATTGAGTGCGACCCAGGGGATGCCATCGGTCAGTCGGGACAGCAGTGCTCGACCGAGACCGATGGTGGCACCGTGGCGCAGCCGTTCCTCGTCCCAGGAGCAGCCGTCGCGCAATGCGACATGGACACCCTCGTCAGCGTAGTAGCCCTGCTGGTCGGCAATGTAGGCGACCAGTTCCTCGTGCAGGCCCCGCCCAACGTAGGTAAGATCGATTGTGGACATGAACGTTTCTCCTTTTTTCTTAATCGTGTCATCGCCATGCGCGTGCCGCTGGCCCTGCTGCTGCGGCCCATTGTGCTTAGGTGACGGTGTGCTGTCCCTGTGTGCGGAGGATAGCGGGGCGTCAGTACATCGACATCCCGCCATTGACCGCGGCCGTGGTGCCAGTCATGAATGCGTTGTCCTCGCTGGCGTAGAAGGCGACCGCCTGGGCAACGTCGCCCGGATGTGCCAGGCGGCCCAAAGGGGTAGCGGCCACCTGCCGCTGCTTATGCTCCTCGTCGAGCACATCCGCCATGCGGGTGTCCTCCACCGGGCCAGGTTCGACGACGTTGACCGTGATGCCCCGAGGGCCCAATTCCTGAGCGAGGTACCGGGCGAACTGCGTTAGTGCGGCCTTGGCTGTACCCAGCGCAATCATGCCCTCCCGAGGCTGGCGGCTGAGGCCGGTACCCAGATAGATGATGCGTCCCCAACCCTGCTTGGTCATGGCAGGCAGGGTGGCTTTGGTGATTACAAACGCCGCACGCATCTCGTCGTCGAGCTTGCCACCCAGTTCTTCCCACGTTATGTCCTGGAACGATTTGATCACATACGGGGTGAGCGCGTTGTGAACGAGCACATCGATGCCGCCCCATACCCCTTGGACCTGCTTGATCATGCTCTCGACCGCCATGGCCTCGCGCACGTCTGCCTGCACAGCCATGGCCTCGCCCCCAGCGGCTTCAATGCCAGCCACTACCTCCTCAGCTGCCGTGCCGCTGTGGAGGTAGTTGACCACCACGCGCATCCCTCGCGTGGCCAGAAGGCGCGCGGTGGCCGCTCCAATTCCGCTGCTGGCCCCTGTCACCAATGCCACCCTACTGGTTGCTTCAGTCATGGACCCACCTCCTGCTCATCATCGTGGGCCGTCGGCATGACTGCCCAGAATTATTCGTTGTCGATGCCGGGATGTCCTGAGCGGATCGCCCTGTAGAGGGCGGTGGCGACGGTCGCTCGCAGCAACGCGAGGTGAGTAGCCGTTCCAACGCGCCGCAGGTGATCTCACTCTGCAGTCTAACACATCTCACTTTAAGCTCCTTTTTGTTGGTAACGCCTATGGGATGCGTAACAAGATGAGATAATCATGAGATAAAAGCCTCTACAGGCTGCTTTACCCATATCTCTTGCATGTTTCTAGTCCGCGTCCAAGAGAGAAGCTGGCACATCGCCCAAACCTCGTCCAGAGCCGTTTTGGTCAGATAGGCATCTCGTTGCACAATCCATAGGATGTTCTTCCTTTCCGTTTTTCATCCAGTTTCTGTAAAAAGCGGAGTTTGCCAGACCAGCATCCCGCCCTCTCAAAGCAACACGATATGTTTCTCGTCATTACACGACTTTGAAAATCTGCAAGATACTCAACCAATAAGAAACCTCCTGCGCGGCTTTGTCGTTGCGTCTTGAAATTGTTTATCTAGTGGGATGTCAGATGAAAATCCACATGACATCTTTATTTGAATCGACACGGGCATAAATAATTCTGCGCGTTTTTGCACAAAGAATGCAAGGCACTCCCAACGCAGTTATCTGCATGTGTGTTGGGAGTGCCTTCATTATCTCACGGTTTGGGGGCAGACATCTGAGGTGCATCTTTTCTCGCGGCCTGCTTGAGCTTGAGGTAGCGAGCACTCATGATACCAACAAACCCCATCGCGCCTGCGCTTACCAGCAAGTGTGTCACCCGAACGAGCCAGTGCCAATCGCCAATGAGAAGCAGAAATTGATTCATCCCAAAGAGAGGTATGATCATCATGTAGATGATGCCCACTGCTCCAGATACCCTCATTCCTCTGGTCAAGAACAATACGATACTTAAGGCAAGCAGAGCTAACGTGACAACAAGACCGAACCATATATGTGCAGAAAGAAAGCTTATATTGGCAAACCAGTGCAAAAATCCCAACACCAGCGCGCCTGCGCCTGCAATGTTACTTATCCAGTGGATGATGCGAACTGTTGTTTTCATCAAAAATCCTTTTCGTTGCTTCTATTGCCAGATGATTTTCTTTGTGACAAACTTCCCATCTTGAAAGGCCAGTGCATCAACGCCCCAGCACCAGGAGGCTTTCGGCGTAATGACTATGTAGGTGCCGGGACCTCGATACCCTTGTTCAAGAGTGACAATCTCAGCCTCCCCATGAACTTTGATCGCACGTGGCTCAAGTGATGGCAGGTCATCAATGATGAGTGAGACCAGGGTGCGTCCGGAGGCGACATTTTTATACTTGCGTGAGCGCTCTCAGGCATAGCCGCTAATGTAGAAGCGCTCCCCATCAAATCCAAAACCTACTGTGTCAATGTCAGGTTGACCATTTACCGCCACAGTTGCAAACCTCGCCAGTGTCTGGCTTCGAAGAAATGCACGGTCCTTTTCCGAAAACATAAACTTCTCTTTCTTTTCAAAAATACACACGATCTATGGTAGTAGCACATCTCTCGAAACGGGCATACATCGACCTATATGCTCTTCCAATGCAGCCATCAGCGCTAAGACGATATCCTCTCTCCAGGAGCGAGCAACCACCTGCACGCCTACTGGCAGGCCTGCGCTGCCCATCTCAACGATACGGGCTACACGCTCAACGCTATCTTTCCCAACGCTGCGCTCGCTCTCCTCACCTGGATACACGCGGGTAACGGGTGCCACGCCGGCAGGCAGACCTAGCAAATTGTAGAGGATGGCATAGCTGCCAGCATTGGTTGGATTTAAGGTGCCACTACTGCCATGTGTCAGGGCTGGAAGCGCATGGGGCGGGCAGAGAAGAGCATCAAGATGGTCAGCATTAAGCTTGGCAAGGAAGCGCTCGCGATACTGATTGCGCTCTTCTATCAGCTGCCAGTACTGATCGACCGACAACGCTCCACGAATAGACTGCAACGAAGACGCCATGTGAGCCTGTCCACTTCGCCTGAGCAGACCTACCAATGGTGCACGAACGATCCCAGGCAGGCTGCTCACCCGCATATTAAAGCTGATGCGGCGATCACGGGGATCTCCTGCGAGATTGCGCTTATAGGTCGCAAAACCATCCGCACCCACTAGTCCAACATAGAGTCGGACCGCTTCTGCCACATTGGGCGGGTTCCAGCTCTCAACGATAGCACCATGTGCGCGCAAGACTTGCGCCGCCTCCTCCACCGCCCGACGTACAGCCGGAGCCACCGAAAAAACGCCATTATCGGTATACATGCCGATACGCAGACCTGCAAGAGAGACGGCGGTGGGATCGGGCCAGGGAACAGGAGGCACTAATGGATCAACAGCGTTCAAGCCAGGAGCCGTTAGAATGTCCATCGCCAGGCGCAGATCCTCAACGCTGCGGGCAATAGGAGCAGGCTGAGCGATAATGCCTTCCTGCCTACCAACATAGGCATGGGAGGCGGTATCGTGATGGGTCAATCTTCTGGCTGTGGGAAGCAAGCTATACAGACCACAGAAATGTGCGGGCACACGAATACTGCCACCGAAATCGCCTCCCAGGCCAAGAGGAGAGCCACCAGCAGCAAGGATGGCGGCCTCGCCCCCACTGCTTCCGCCAGGGGTACGGGCCAGGTTCCAGGGATTATTCGTCCGGCCATAGACCGGGTTATCAGATTCGTGATACATCAGCAGTTGGGAGACATTCGTCTTTCCTAGAATAATAGCTCCGGCCTGACGAAGCCGCTTCACCAGGGGACCTTCCTGCTCCATGAGTTGGGATTTCTGATGCAGAATACCAACCGTTGTTGGAGTTCCAGAGACCATAAATTGCTCTTTGAGGGTGATGGGCACGCCATGGAGAGGGCCAACAAGAGTTCCTTGCGCAAGCAGGCTATCAGCTTTGCGTGCCGAGGCACGCGCCTGTTCAAAGAGTGATACAACGACGGCATTCAGACGTGGATTGACCGCTTCGATACGGCGAATATGCGCTTCAATGACCTCCTGCGAGGAAAGGCGGCCCTCAGCAATATGGCAAGCAAGCTCCGATGCACTCAGACTGGTGAGGATGGCATCTTCATGGGAAGACAGGGTAGAGGAAGAGGGTGTCATAATATATGCTCCTTCGCCGTGCTATCTCTGTCGCGGCGTGTTTTCGTGATCTGTGCTGAGTATAGAGGAGGGCGTGGTTGGGAGGCAGGAGACTAAAGTGGATAATGAGGGTTGGTTTTGTGATAGAGCACAGGCAGGGCTGAGCTGCTGCCTCTACTATACCGTCCCAGCTGCTGTGAGGTTATGCTAGAGGAGGTGGAGTGTTTGAGCGCGAATGACTGCCTGGGTACGGTTTTGCACCCCTAGTTTCCCGGTAATGTTTGAGACGTACTTTTTGACGGTGCCCAGACTCACGACGAGGCGACGAGCAATCTCGCTATTGGAGGCTCCCGAAGCTAAGAGTTGCAACACCTCGCGTTCGCGCCGTGTGAGGGGTTCGGCAAGTTCTCCCAGGTACGGAGGTTGTGAGTCGAGAGCCGTTGCCCCGAAGGAGGAAAGCAACGTGGCAACATAGTCAGGCGCAATGCCACGTGCCTGAGCCTGTCGCAATAAGGTGAGCAGCGGTGTCCCCTCGTCAATGAAGAGGCGAATATAACCCTCTCCTGCGGCCTGTGCAAGGGCACGTCCCAGTGTGGTGAGGGCGCCTGATTGATCTCGCCTTGCATGGAGGGCCAACGCCTTCAGGATGAGAATTTCCAACACACTGCCCATGCGTGCTTTCGCCTCCGCGTCTTCGAGGAGGCGGGAGAGCAAGCGCAGAACATTGCCCAGCAGCGGCCCTGTTGGGTTATTGCGTCCCTCTTCAATGCGGATTCGGGCCAGGATCAGGTATTCCATCTCACGTGGGTAGCTGACCTCGTCTTCGGTAGATAGGCCAGATGCATTCGCCCAGGCAACGGCACGCTCCCGATCGCTCTGTGCTAACAGGAGCTGCGCCCGTACTGCTGTTGCCAGAGCTTTGAGAGGGAATGGGAAGCAATCGTGCTCAGTCAATTGAACCAGCTCTTCTATGGTAGCACGAGCTTGATTGAGCGCTCCTCGTGCCTGCTGTAAGCGGGCCTGTGTTGTGTATCCAAGCAGGGCGGTAATGGGTTCAAGAAAGATTCCCATCCTCATCGCTTCCATCCCTTTTGCCAGGATGCGCTCAGCCGCTTCCAACTGGTTGTGTTCGCGCAGAAGATGACTCCAATTGAGATAATAAAAGGCACTGGCACCTGAGGTGCGAAACTCCTCGGCCACCGGCAGCAGTTGTTCATAGATGGCAAGAGCCTCGCTGAGTCGACCTTGTAGCCCTCTCAAGCGTGCCAGCTGATGCGTGATGCGTAAACGTCCAAGATGACCGATGGTAGGTACCAGCGCCATTGCAGTCAACACAGACTGTTCGTTTGCAGAGGTGACATCTCCGCTGAGTTGATAGGCACGAGCCACGTACATGAGCGCCCCAGCACGCAGAGGAGCCGTCCCTTGCGTCTGTGGCAACAGGGAGAGCGCCCGATGTGCCATTGTGAGGCTGCCCGCCAGATCATTGGAGGAGAGGCTGCTTAGTTCCGTACGACAGTACGCAATCCCACCGAGAATCATCTGCACGTGTTCGTCAGAGTGGTCGAAAGATTGGCTGACTTCAGCATCACGCAGGCACGCCTCAGCCTGCTCAAATTGTCTGTCAAAGATGAGTCCGATCGCACGAATAAGAGAGAGCATTGGGCGCGCACGGACCATCTCTTCGGGAAGTCTCCTCATCCAGTTGAGAACGGTCTGATACTGACCGTTCAGCTCGATAGCTATAGCATCACGTTCAAGCAAGCCAGCCATCCGCTCATCATCGTGAGCAGCCAGCGCATGGTGTACGGCCTCGATCACGAATGCATGCTCCTCGTACCAGATGCTGGCGCGTCGATGCAATTCAGGTACCATATTGGGCATCGCGAGCTTGAGGCGATTGGTGAGGGCCTCGGCAAAGAGGTGATGATAGCGGTACCACTCTCGTTTCTCGTCCAGTGAGACCACAAACAGGTTCGCTCGCTCCAGCGTTTCCAGTATCGCCTGACTTGCAGGCTCACCCGTGACGGCATCACAGAGCGGAGCAGAGAGGCGCTCAAGAATCGCGGTGTGTAGGAGGAACGACTGTATCGAAGCAGGTTGCCGTAAGAGTACTTCTTCGCTGAGATAGTCAAGCACGAAACGATGACTGCCGTTGAAGGCTGAGAGAAAGGCAGAGGGATCAGGATGCCCCGCCAGCGCAAGAGCAGCCAGTTGGAGGCCTGCGATCCATCCCTCGGTGCGGTTCTGAAGGGCCGTAATGGACTCTTCGGAGAGCGAGAGGTCCATCGTGGACTGGAGAAATGAACTGCTTTCTTCCAGGGAGAAGCGAAGGGCAGCAGCACGCACTTCCAGGATATGCCCATGCGCCCGCAGGCGGGAGAGTGGCAAGGGAGGGTCTGATCTCGTAGCAAGTATGAGATGCAGCCTGGTAGGCAGGTGCTCGACGAGCGTGGCAAGGGCACGATGAATGGACGGAGCTTCGATGACGTGGTAATCATCAAGCACAAGGGTAATATCCTCTCTTGCGTAGTGTGTCAGGTCATTGACCAGCAAGGTCATCACTGTTTCTGGTGACAGAGGTTCCCCTGTGTGGAGCAGGGCGAGGGCGTTCGCACCCAGACGCCGATTAACAGTCTGCAAGGCTGCGATCAGGGAGAAGAGGAAACAGGTAGAATCATTGTCTTGCGTCTCCAGGGAAAGCCAGGCGACAGACATGGGTGGGAGATGTTTATGGTCGGAAAGCCATTGGGCAAGCAGGGTCGTTTTGCCGAAGCCAGCGGGGGCAGAAATGAGGGTGAGTCCGCGTTCCCTCCCCTGTTGGAGTTGCTCAACGAGACGGGTGCGCGAGACCAACTGGACTCTTGGACGCGGCACCTGAAGCCTGGTAGAGAACAAGAGCGCGGGCTGTGTGGGCAACGCGGAAGGCAGGAGACGATTGGCCTTCGTTTTCACAGCTTGCATGGGTGATCCATCCACGCTCATGTCGGTTGCCCATAGGTTCTGTTCCCGTTCATCGGAGAGCGTCTCGTCAGAAACGTCATCAGGTGAGAAGGTCACATCACCACTGAGCTGAGCTGCCATCTCCTCTAGATGTATGAGCGTGAGGTCTGCGGTCCGTCCCAGATATCTCTTCATCAGCTTGTGACCGACGCGGCTGTAAGCGTACCAATACCCATGGCCCCATTGCCTGGACTCCTTCCGCACCGTCAGATGTCCCTGCCTCCCGCGAAAGGCGAAGGAGGCAATCGTATCAAGCCAGGTAAACCACCCAGGTTCTCCAGGAGTGATCGTGAGGATGGGGCTCTCTCTCTGGTCGTACAGTTCATAGTTCTCATGTTCGACATGCCAGGTCAGATGGTATGGGGCGGCTTTTGGCATACTTTCCTCATTGGTTTTTGTTACCCAAGGTCTTCTCTTTTCCTAGCAGTATACGTATTGGGTAACAAAAATGCAAGAGATTGTTGCGGCACAAAAAGATCCTTTCTGTCAGAGGAGACAGATAGCTTTTTCGCCCTGTTGAACAACGTGGAGGTGCCCCGTTTTTGGAGGGAACCCTCGTGACCTCACGCTAAACCGGAACCGAAAACATATTCTCTACATCAGCTGAGATAGAATAGCAGCAAGTAAAAACTGTATTTTCTGTGGGTCCATAGCCATTAAGTAGTTGGCGTTGTGGGACACTTTTGATCATCTCAGCAACCCTAGTACTCTGTCATCCTTGATTTGATAAATGGAGACCAAAGGAGTATCCTTGAGTTACGAATAAAAAACCAAGCTCAAGGAGGCATCCATGAAGAAGTATACCATTCAGTTAGACGCAGAACAACGCAAGCTGTTAGAGAGTTTGCTCACAGGAGGCAAGGCGCCAGCGCGCATCCAGACCCATGCGAGGATCTTACTAAAAGCCGATCAGGGAGAGCAAGGAGCGGGTTGGGAAGATCAACAGATTGCCGAAGCCCTGGGAGTGGGAACGGCAACCGTAGGACGAGTTCGGCAACGTTTTGTGGAGGGAGGGCTGCTGGATGCGCTCGTGCGTCGTCCCCAACCGGAACGACCCGAGAAACGGAAAATGAATGGGGAACTGGAAGCGCAGTTGGTCACGCTGGCGTGTAGTCAGACGGAAGGAGGGCAAAAACGCTGGACGATGCGCCTGCTCGCGGACAAATTGGTACAACTGGGGTTTGTCGATCACATCAGTCATCAAACGGTGTGGGTGACCTTAAAAAAAATGAACTCAAACCGTGGCTAAAGAACCAGTATTGTATTCCCCCCGAGGCCAATGCGGAGTTTGTGTATCATATGGAAGATGTGCTTGAGGTGTACCAGCGTCCATATGATCCCAAGTGCCCAAAGATCTGTATGGATGAGGGGAGTAAACAGGTATTGGCCCATACCCGGGAGCCGATCCCGATGGAAGCGGGTGAACCCGAACGCATCGATTATGAGTACGAACGGAAAGGAGTGTGCAGCGTGTTTGTGGCAATGGAACCGGAAACCGGGGCTTGTCAGGTGCGCGTGAGCCAGCGGCGCACGAAAAAGGATTGGGCATTCTTTTTGCGCGAGATCATTGACGTCCAGTATCCCCATGCGGAGAAGATCGTCTTGGTGATGGACAATCTCAATACCCATACTCCCTCTTCGTTTTACGAGACGTTTGAACCAGCCGAGGCCCGCCGATTGACCGAGAAACTGGAAATCCACTACACGCCCAAGCATGGGAGTTGGCTGAATATGGCCGAGATCGAACTGTCCATCTTAGCGCGTCAATGCTTGTCCGATCGCTTTCCAACCAGAGAGGCGCTTGCCGCTCAGGTGGATGCTTGGCAGCGTGAACGCAACCAGGCAAACGTAACGATCAACTGGCGTTTCACCACCGCGGATGCTCGCATCAAGCTCAAACGCCTCTACCCATCAATTGAACAATGACAGAGTACTAGGCAACGACAATATATCTCCGCCAGCCATAATTTGCTTAAGAGCAGGTAAATCTTGAAGGTATCTATCTGCCATTTGGTGAAATAAACCAGCCGTTAACCAGATAGTACTCACGTTATAATCCCTTAATATCGTGTGCAGTTCGTCTAAAGATGGCTGAAAAACTGGACAAATGACCAACTGGGCACCATTGAGCAGAGCAGGCCAAATTTCTAACGTCGAAGCGCCAAATGCCAATGGCGCCATAAACAGAAACTTCTGGTCACGATCGA
Source organism: Dictyobacter alpinus (assembly GCF_003967575.1). Taxonomy (NCBI): domain Bacteria; kingdom Bacillati; phylum Chloroflexota; class Ktedonobacteria; order Ktedonobacterales; family Dictyobacteraceae; genus Dictyobacter; species Dictyobacter alpinus. The sequence continues at coordinate 152,889 of NZ_BIFT01000002.1, read as the reverse complement.
ATCGAACATAATCAGCACTTTTTGTGAGACGAGCAATACCACGCTGTTCTAACATAACTCCCTTAGGAATTCCTGTCGAACCAGAAGTGTAAAGAATATTTGCGATATTATGAGCTTCAATTGCTAGTGCTGGCTTGTTGTCTGGTTGTAACTCAATTACAAATGCGTCAGTTTCAAGATCGATTGCATCAAGTGATAATGAAATATCAAATTTTGCACCTTTTGAGTCAACTTCAAAAGTTGACATTTGCAATCCAGGCAACTGTAAATTTGGTAATGGCGAGTTTTGGAGCGCAAAGATAACCTGCATGTTGTTCTTGGACACGTGTTACCCATGGGATGCGCAACGAGTCGTCATAACTGAGTGGTAATAAATGCCTAAAAAGCGCAAGGTTCCTGTTTCACCCCAAAAGAGGTGTGTTGACCATGCGTCCAAACGCATGATACCTTTGAGCCGCATCGACGGTGAAAATGCGCCCTTTGCACAACACCTCAGTCAATAATGGCTTGAGCCGGTGACTGGCCTTGGAACCATGATCGGACACCGGCTACCCACACGCCCTGTTGCACTGTGCCACGAAACCGCTTCCCCAACTCACGCACCAACTGAGAGACGGCAATGTGTGCTCCCAGATCTCCGTTCGTCAGGCGACGTTGGCAAGTATGGTGCCCTGCAATCCGAAAGAGGTAATGCCAGTGATACTTCTTGCACAGTTCCACCATCGGAAAACACCCAAATGCGCTATCGCCAATGATGGTGCAATCGGCATTTTCCACATGCGGAGCGAGCCGCTTGAACAATTCGTCAATGCAGGTCCAGAACCCTTGATCCTACTTCTGCTGGCCCGACATCACTTTCCAGACCAGTGGTAACACACGCGAATGCGAGAGCAGACCCACATAAATGACTTGCGCATGTTCTTCATAGGACGTGACATCGATGATGATCCGCATCGGCTCTTTGCGAAAAAACGGCATCACCTGTGTCAACAGCTCCACCCATATCTGCTCCACATCGATCCTCGGATTACGCAAAAAGCGCTCCAATCGTCGTTCGATACTGCTGGCTTTCGCCTCACTTTCTGCCAGTAGTGCCTCGGCAACTTGTGGAAACACAATACTCTGCGCTCAGATCGCTCCCAACACAAACCACGCCAGCGCCTTGCTTTGATGATCATGCAAACTGGTGAAAAATTCCTGCACTTGCTTTTGCCAGGCTTCGCATAATAGGCTACTCATGGAGATTATCCTTCTTCAGCTTGTTATTCTGTAACGTACCTATCTAAGTACACATAGTTCGCAAAAGTTTGGGAGAAGCGATCGTTGAAATTTCACGCAACCAGATTATTGGTAAAGAACTTCCACGAAAGCCTTGCATTTTACAGAGAGGTGCTCGGTTTCTCTGGGTGGCAGAACGATGAGATGGAATATGCCTATTTTGAAGAACAACAGCTGGCTCTTTTTGCACGAGGGCGAATGGTTAATATGATCGGAGAAGGAGATCATATGTCCTCATCCCAATGCATCCTTCAATTTGAAGTTGATGAAGTTGATCATACGTTTGACATGCTTCGTAATAAAGGGATCCACTTCATTACTCACCCGACAGACATAACAGAATGGGGCTCACGGGTAGCGCACTTCCGTGATCCAGATGGAAATGTGATTGAGCTTTACCAATCGATAAGAAAGTAGTTCTCGAAGAAGGCCGATACATTTGCAACACATGATTTTACTCCACTTTTCCGTAGAGAAAATCAGTAAACGGACTTAAGCATGAGATGCGTAAATAGTACTTCTTACGCGTCCGTTTTTGCCCGCTCCCTTCATCTCCTATCTTTGATACGCGCGCGAAAACAGTCGAAGGACGATAGGTGCGGATCCAGCATCTTCTCTTATGTTGTTTTGGTGATACAATGGATTATTGATGTTTATAATGTATGTCCCTGGCATGCTCCAGGAAGCAGGGTCCAGACAGAAGACGCGTGTATGGATTAAGCAGGACCACAAAGATGACAAAGGGAGACCAGATGCAGGTTCGTGATTTTGACGTAGCCACGATCATGGGAGGCTTGTATGGAGATGGAATTATTGGGTATCAAGGGGCCTTTTCACGCCAATGGACTCAACAATTGGGAGAAGATATCGATGTTCTTTTTCATCAGGCATTACAACGGCCCGATGGTGCGGTAGGACGTGGACCCAAACGTTACTATGTGGAGATTCACCCGGAAGATATTCGTAGTTTTGTCGATCTGGCCATCCATCCCTGGGTAGTGGCGGTGTGCGAAGCGCTGCTTGGTCCATTCTATAAGATTGTCGAGATTGGTTTCGACGTGCCTTTACCTGGAGCACAAAATCAGCCCTGGCATCGCGACTTTCCTGCTCCACAGGAGACTCTTACGGGCCGTTGCCTGAACTCACTGGCATTCAATCTTACGACCGTTGACGTCTTTGAGGATATGGGTCCATTTGAGGTTGCGCCAGGAACACAGTGGGATCGGCCAGTAGACTTTCAGCACGAGATGTTTCCTCCTAAAATGATGTACCCACGTTACGAAGAGCGTGCCCAGAAAAAAATGCCGAAAATGGGAGATATTTCTGTTCGCTCAGCACTGACCATTCACCGAGGTACAGCTAATCGATCGAGCCAATCGAGGCCGGTGCTCGTTCTCGGCGTCGATGCACCAACTGCCCACAATGCAAATCATCATGATCTGCAAATCACCCGCCGTTTCTTTGAGACACTTCCCAATCAGGTGAGCGATCACCTGACCTATCGGCTGGTCGACACGTTGGAGCCGATTCATCAATTGCACCAGATTGAAACATTAATGATGGGAGAAGCTTAGTGCACTTTCAAGTGACAAATGAGGCTTAGAACAGTGGTCATAGGCACAAATCACCAGATCAAGCATTGGGTGGTGATGCCACTTCCAGGAAGGCCACCCACGAACCACAGCGACATCCAGCCGCGAATGGAGCTCTCGGATTCCTCTTGACCCGGGAACGCACACTCCTGCCTATCCCTTTTCGCCCATTGCGGAGGTGGGTTGTATTGGGTATGCTTTGCATATGTATCGTGATCGGCAAGCAAGCGAAGTGGCCTGGAGTTACTTATGTTCTGGTTACCAGTCTAGATGAATGTTATGAGAGCCCCGAATGAATAACGCATCCGACTATTCCTCCGATTTACCTATGCCGCTGACCGCCTCTTCCAGGCATCATTTGCCTGCGTTATATACCAGTTTCGTGGGACGGGTGCGTGAGTTGCGCGAGATAAAAGATCTGTTGTCCACCACGCGGCTACTGACGCTCACCGGTATTGGTGGGATTGGGAAGACGCGCTGCGCGTTGCAGGTTGCGCATGAACTGGTTCATGAGGATAGGGAGCTTTTCCCTGACTGTAGCTGGTTTGTCTCCCTGTCTCATCTCCGTCTTTCATCTCAAATCGTGCCCGCCATCGCATGGGCATTAGGTCGGCGTGGAGAGGTAACACGGGCGCGGATAGACGATTTCCTGCGCCCCAAAAAGGCGCTCTTGCTTCTGGATGGCTGCGAGCACCTGATAGAAGACTGTGCCCGGCTGCCCGGACTGGTTATCCCACAACTGGCGACCGGGCTTGGCATCTTCTATCTACGTCAGCAGTTTAATAACTTTCCCAGGGAGTTGCTGGACGCAGGCGTGATAGACGGCGCCGGTACCCTGCGCATGCTCTGGAGTATCATCCTCCCGAATATGCGTTCGGTGCTTACCGCCCTGGCGATCATTCTGTTCATCCAGACCTGGAACGAGTATTTCTGGCCGCTCCTGGTATCGGGTGATTTACATAACACGACCATTCAGGTGGGGCTTCAGGTTTTCTTACAGGAGGATAGCAACGCCTGGGGAGCCTTGATGGCCGCCGCCATGTTATCGTTGCTGCCCGTTCTAGTGCTCTACGTGCTGGCTCAGCGACAGATTATCGCGGCTTTTGTGCGTTCGGGTATTCAATGATGAGAGTAGGAGGGAACCTATGCAACAGGTGGAACAATCTAGTTTTACGCCTCGACTTATTCCCCTTTCCTGGGAAGATGGACGGTTAGTCCCACAGATTAGACCAGCCGCTAGCGGTGAAAAAGCGGCGCGGATTACCATTCTGCATACGAACGATCTGCATGCCAGCGTGGATGGGCGGCCGGATGAGAATGGGCAGCAGCGTGGCGGCCTGGCCAGGGTCGCTACCACGGTGCGCCTTGCGCGCGAATCGGGTCCGACACTGGTCTTTGATCTGGGTGATATCGTGTTTGGTGACGGTACCTGGTGGAATATTCAAGGTATCGAGCCAGTAGCCACTCTGCGGGCCAGGGCGGGCTGCGACTTAGGGACGATCGGTAATCATGACCTGGAACATGGTGTGGCCGGACTGCGCGAACTGCTGAAGGGAGGCTATCCAATCGTTTCAGCCAATCTATGCGTCGAGGACCAGATCTATCCGGCCTACCTGATTGAGATTGCCGGTTGGCGTATTGGAGTAACTGGCCTCACCACCCGTTCGACCACTGATCTTATCCCGAGTCGCATCCTGCACGGTATTACGTTGAGTGATCCTGGTGAGGCCGCAGCGCGGGTCGTGTCCGCGCTGGAGCCCCTGGTAGATAGCATCGTTCTGCTTTCGCACCTTGGCTTTTATCAGAGTGGACCAGGCGATCCCGAGCTGGCTATGCGCCTGGCCGGCTCAAAAGTCTCGCTGATTCTCGGTAGTCATACCCACGCCGCGCTTGATCCGCCCTGCGTCATGCACGGCATCACCATCTGTAACGCTGGAGCCTATGGCGCGAATGTAGGCGAGGTGATCCTGAGCCACCATGAGCGGCAGCCGGTCAATGTGCAGGCGCGGCTGATTCCCCAGGATGAGACTGTCCCGGCCGATGCGTCCTGGCTTGCAGCGCGCGTAGCGCTGGCACGCACGTTTAAGCCGTTTCATGAAACCTCGTTTGCTCTTCCTTCTCTCCCCCAACCTGCCAATCTCTCTTCAGGGCCAGAGCGAGACCGAACGCAGGAGTGGATATTGCTGGCTCGGTCTCTCCGTATGACAGGCAACGTACCCGCTTCGGCGATAGTGATGGTGCCTTTGCTCTATGCCCTGGGACACCTGCCAGAGAGAGAACGAGTGACACTGGCTGAGATAATGACTATTTATCCGAGTATTGAGCACCTTGTGAAGGTAGAGCTCTCTGGCAATGTCCTGAAAGATTTGATTGTTCGGCAGGAATCCTTGCTTTACTATCAACAGGCGCGTCCACTGCTGCTCGCTGACGAGAGCGAACTCTTGCCAGTGCAGGTAGAGGAACAACGCCTCTACACGATCGTTACCAGCGAACTGGCTTGTGAAGGTGGCCTGGATTGGGGGATCAATCTCACTGCATCAAGCAAGAGTCTGAATATATCCTGCTCGCAGGTTGTGCGTGCGTATCTTACATCTTATCAGGAGCGTCTGTGATGGAGCAATCAATAAATAATAAGGATGAATTATATCAGCGTCGTCTCACCTGGGAAGGTTGCTATAACGCGCGCGATATCGGGGGATATGCTACTCTGGATGGCCACACTACCCGCTGGAAAACAGTGTTGCGGGCCGATAGCCCCAACGAACTTACGTCGGCCGGTCAGCGTCTACTACTGGCTTATCCTGTGCGAACCATCATTGATCTGCGCCGCACAACTGAACTGCGCAGGGCTCCCAGTATTTTCGTCGATGGAAGGGGGGTCCGCTATCTTAATATCTCGTTGCTTGAAGATGAGCGCAAGGCCAGAGAGGCACAGTCGCTCCAGCGACTCTACTCCCTCACACTTGAGACATGCCAGGAGCCGATCAAACAGGTTCTACAGTTCATGGCGACCGAAGATATCTTTCCTTGTATCGTGCACTGTACGATTGGCAAGGATCGCACCGGGCTGATGATCGCTTTGCTGCTAAGCATCGCCAACGTTCCCATGGATACTATCGCCACGGATTACGCCCTGAGCGAACAGTATCTCGTGCCGCTACTCACCGCTATGCGAGCCAGGCTGGCTGAGGAGGGGCAAGACGTGAGCCGGTTTGAATGGCTGATGCCCGCCCATGCAGAAACCATGTATGCCACCCTCACGTACCTGGCCCAGCGCTATGGGAGTGTGAAAGATTATCTGCTCCACATCGGTCTTACTCAGGCCCAGTTGGATCGACTTCACACCATCCTGGTTGAATAGCACCGCTGGTCGCAGGAGCATGAGCCATCCCAGGTTTGATACCATTGGGATGACTCGTGCGAGACTGTTTAGCGTGTCTTATTTGTGTTATTGTTTTTCATGGCGCTCTTAGAAGGGCTTGCGATACCTCGGCATGCGTTTCACTACTTGGTAGCCGATGCTTTCATAGAGATGGACTGCTTTACCTGGATTTTCCGCTGTTGCCCCGATATCTGCCTGTTGAATGCCGCGCTCCTGACAGCGTTGGAGCATACGCGTCATTAACGCTTTGCCCAAACCGCGCCGTCGCCAGGATTGTTGTACTCCAACCCAGGGTGTATGCGCGCCTTCTTCATCGCTGGTACTGATGACATGCCCCACGATCTGATCTCCATCCCAGGCCACCACCCACAGACTGGTATCCAGGTCAGGTCCTCCCAGGTCGCTCAACCAGGTTTCATAGCTTTCGAGGCTGTCGTGGTTCTCAGAGAACGCTTCTACATTCGCTGCGTACACGGCAGGCAACTGTTCATGCGAAACCTGGCGGATTTCCAATCTATGAGGAAGTGGTGCGAGCTGGATGGGTTCGGTAGGAATCTGGTAAGTCATCCATACGAAGGTAAATGCCACCGTGTATCCCATATTCAAGAGCAACGCTCGGTTCCCAGGCTGGGTCTCGTCTGCATTGCCCCCGAAAACACAGGGTTTCGTCGTAGGATGTTGCCGGGCAATCTGGCGCAACCTTTGCTCTTGCCAGCGTAAGAGTGCACGTCCAATGCCTTTGCGTCTCCACTCCGGCACAAGCCCGCCAAGAGGAAGAAACAGCTCAACATCGGGCTCTGACCACCAAACAAGCCAGGCATAGCCAATCGCCCGACCATCCACCTCGACGATCAAGCAATCATCCAAAGGGTTGCACACTGGATCGGAATCGGTATCTGGGCCGGGGAGCCAGACTTCTCCATCGACGGTCTGCACCTTCTTGCGCACTGCCTTGATTGCAGGAAAATCAGCTTCCCCCTGAAACAAGCGGAATGCCAAGCCAGGGATGACGGGCGCGTCGGGAAGCGTGAGATACGATTTTGTTTGACTCATCAGTTTATTCGTTCCTTTCTGGATTGACGTTCGAGAAGATATTTAGAGAACGTCAATCACATGGGGAGAGTGTGTACGCTCTGATTCTGGGCAGTAAAAGAACACGAGGTGGCTCGTGATTTAAGTGGGAGGGTGAATGTGAAAAACGCCACAGAAAACCACGAGTCGTCAGTGCGTCTCGTGGTGCAATTTTTCTAGAAAAATCGAAAAATCTGCCCTTTTGAGGACGCACTCATAGGTAGGTAGGCGGGGATGCCAATTTTTGTGCCTACGCCCACTTGATTCGGCCATATCGTAAACGGGTGAGCCAATATAAAACCATCGTGTGCGTCTCTTTCTGAGAGATAATAGTTGGGCTATTGATCTAAGAATACCATAGATTTTGTCCTGATACCAGCGCTGGGGAAAAGGGTGATTGTTACGTCATACGTTTTTCGATCTGTTGTTCTTTCACCGGTTCCACCGTTTCCCTCTCAATTTATCCCTGGGGAGCAGCGTATCCGAGTAGCCTTGAGAGAACAAAGAAAATTTCATCAGGCTCTACTGGTTGTGGTGCGACGTTTGGCGTGCGCCAGGCGATAAAGCCATCGGGTCGCACCAGGACTGCACCTGAGTCGCTTATCCCATAACTTGCCAGAAAGCTGCCATCGCCATCACTATATGGCTGATCTTGCCCAATCCTGTGCAGATCCATAGATAATCCCAACCTATTTGTTGCCTGCGCAAACAGTTCTTGCCAACTCTGTCCATCGAACCCTGCCAGCAAGACAAACTTGCTTCCATAGAGATCGAGGATGGAAATCTGCCTGCCATTATGGCTTAACCAGACATGGGGAGCCCGCGTCCCAGTGCGTCCCGACGGCTCATTTTCAAAAAGAACATCATCATCATTCTCATAATAAACCGCTCCAGAACGATATCGATAGCCATACATCACGCTGAAGGCTGTCGGTTGAGGCACATCAGGGCGTTTGCGGACGCGCATCAGCATCTCCTCAGCGCTACGAGTAATGGCTTCTCTCTGCTCATGATGTGGTAGACGATAGGCATATAAACCGGTGGAAACGCTTACAGCGAGATCCGCGGCAGGTTGTCGTTCCTGACCGTAGGTTGCCAGGAGATTTTCGTGAGCCTTTTTTTTGAGGACGAGAGACAGCTTCCAGGCCAGATTATGCGCATCGGCAATACCAGTATTGGCTCCAAATGCTCCCATCGTTGTCATTACATGCGTAGCATCACCAACCAGAAAAGCACGTTTCTGTTGATATTGTTTTGCAACACGTGACGCGATTTCCCAGGGAAGTGTGCTTATAATCTTCACAGGCTGGTCAGCGATGCCAATTGCCGAACGTACAAGGGCAAGACAATATGCTTCTGATGGTGCGTCGAGACGTTCACCTGGCCTGGGTTTGAGATTGGCAAACAGCGCCCAGCGCTCTCTTGATGCTCCAGATTGCCCCAAAATGCCATCGACTGTCGTGTTATTGACAAAACAGAGTGTCACCTTTCGTCCCTGAAGTGCCTCACTGAGATCCGTTTGAAACAGGATACTGACCCATTGCCCCAGCGTCCCATAGCCATAGGAGTGTATGCCAAGCTGTTGCCGAATTGTACTTCTATTGCCATCCGCTGCCACCAGATAGTGGGCACGGATACGGTACTCTTGTCCGGTGGCTCGTTCACGAAGCAGAGCATTGACACCTTCAGCCAGTTGTTCAAAATGCACGAGTTCCGTGCCAAAGCGGATATCACTGCCCATCTCACTTGCCTGTTTCCGTAATATTGGCTCCAGCTTATCCTGCCCAATCATTGCTGTTCGCGTGGGACCCGCAAATGGATCGATGATACTGGCTGAACGCTGCGCCCACGACTCCGTATGATCGAGCACCTTTCCCATCAGGCTTTCTACGCGCAATCCCATTTCGCCGAGTTGCTCCGACGGTGTTTCTTGCTGAAAAATGGCAGATTCAATTCCGACCTGGCGGAAGAGTTCCATTGTCCGTGCGTTGAAGCCACTAGCTCTGACATGGATTGATGTCGTGGTGTGCCGCTCAACGAGAAGCGAGTGAACGCCCTGCCTTGCCAGAAAAAGCGCCATTGAGAGACCAACAACGCTCCCCCCAACAATCAGGACTGGTACCTCTTGGTCGTGCCTTTGTAAAGAAAATTGACTCATTATGTTACCTCCAAACACTGGTGATACTTTGTCTGGATGGCAGTATAGATCGCGGAAGGGTGAAAGCGCATCACCTTATCTCATGATTTGGAAAAGACGAAGCGTTGAGCCCACTCTGACCGTTTGTTGAGGACAGGTGAAGCTGTTGAGCAACCGCTCGCGCTTCTCGACGGCTATGCACGTTGAGCTTGCGATAGATGCTATTCACTTGCGTTTTCACGGTATTGATGGAGACGACCAGCTCACGCGCAATTTCCAGGTAGGAAAGTTCAACCACAAGAAGGCGCAGCACCCGTTGTTCCTGGCTCGAAAGCGACTCCACATTCGCTATCACACGTTGTGGAGCATCTCGGTTCAGCCCGAAAGTCTGGAAGAGAGGTTGGAGAGAGGTGAATAGTTCTGGACGAGTAGAGAAGCGTGCCTGGAGCGCGGTGAGACGTTGCTGGACAATCGTCCTGGGTTCCCGTAGAAACCAGATTTGTACCAGTGTGAACGTTGAGCGTAGCAACAATTCCTGATTTCGCCATTGTTCGCTCGCGTTCCAGGCTTCCTGCGCGACCTGTTCCGCGGTTTCTAGATCGTTCTGTTTGTAGGCAACCTGTGCGAGTCCGAGCAAGGCAGGGATAAGATCCTCACGATCTCCAAGTTCCCTGGCTTCCTGGATCACACGACGATAACAGGGTGTCGCATGCTGGAACACTTCTTGCTCGCAATAGACGGTGGCCAATAACAGCAAACAATTCCGTGTCCCATGGGGATGACGCAGATTTGTCCAGATAGTGAGCGCCTCTTGTAAGAATGCCGTGGCCTGGGTGAGTTGTCCACACGATAGTGCTCGTGACCCCAGAAGGCTGAGACAAACTCCGCGCCACTGCTGGGACTCCAGTGGAAGCCATTGTAATGCTTGACTGGCATAGGCAACAGCCTGTTCTTGCATCCCCTGCCGCATCGTGAGGAAAGCACGAAAGGCATAGACTTCACCGAGTCGAGCAAGATTCCTTTCAGTACGCCACCATGTATCAGCCATCTGCAACAATGTCTCTATCTGCTCAAGCGTACTGGCTGACGGCTGCCCTGGTTCAGCACTCACCGAGAGTATCTGTGCATAGTGAAGGCAGATCAGTGGATAGTGAGAGAGAATGTCCACGGGCAGTTGTTCCAGCCAGTTCCGCAAGGTGGAGAGATCATGTAGAGCGCCAAAGCCTCGCTCGATCAAATAGTGGTCGATCAGAGCGGCGGCGTGTTCCGCGTCCTGTGCTTGCAATGTCTTCTCAATGGCTTTGGTGAACATTTTCTCCCGTTCATGCCAGGTACTTGCTGCAACACATGTTTGTGCCTTCTGAAATGCGCTTCCGATCTCTTCTAAGCGCGTTGTCCATAATTCGGCGCTGCGACCCATGTAGCGCTTAACGATACGTGTCCCTTGCCGTTGATAGGCATACCAGTATCCTTCGCCGCTCTTGTTCCTTGTTTCTTTGAGCAGATTGAAGTGACCATTTCTTCCACGGAAAGAAAAGGAGCTATGGGCGGTCAGCCAGATAAACCAGGAGGCGCTATCGGCTTCAAACAAAAGATGGCCGTATTCGTGAAGCTGATAAAGCTTGTGTTGTGCCGACCAGAAAAGTGTGAAGCGAGCTGTCTTTGGCATTGCTCCTCTCGATCTCTTTTTGTTCCCCAAAGCTGTCCTTGTGGAAGTATATATGCTGCTAGCTAGAAAGGCAAGAGCGCATCATATTTCCTGCATAATTCTTTTTATGATGTTTGGGGAACAGATTGGAAAATATAAGTGGATCGCATTCGTCAGTATGGCTGTTATGATTGTTGGGGCGGTGACCTTGCTAGAACTCAAGATTGGCTCAATCAGCATGGATTTGGATATCGATATGGCTATATTTGGTCCTGGTCCTGGCTTTAGTGTATCTTTATGGACTGGGAATACCTTTCAAAACGTGCTTCAGCCAGCGCTATCGAATCGGAATCCCAACGTTTTGAGAGAAGGGAAAACGCACCTACTCAAAGGATCAGGAGAGCCCAGGTGTGACGAACATATGGACTATGCCGAATAGTCGTCACACCTGCGAGTACGTCATTTACACATAGAGTTGTCGAATTTTTTCTCTTTCAATACCTTCCATATCCGTGTTATCGCTCCACTGATTGATGTTTCCAATAAGCCCCTGTGCTGCAATGTGTCGTACTGCTGGATCTGTAATCTGTTCGATAAGAGCTCGAGTGAACACTTCTCCGTGAATGACGGGGAACGGACGATCATAAAAGAGAGAAACGGTTGTGGGCAGGGTTCGGCTCACTTGCAACGCGTTTTGTATGCGGGCGAGTACCTCATAGGAGCGGGCGAGTGCCTTAGTGCGTTCCTTCCAGGTGCTCGCCTGCTGGACACGCCAGAGGAGAGGCGGACGAGCGAACTCTGAGCATTTCAATGCAATGGGAACATGAGTTGTTGATATCCAGATTTTGCAATGGTAATCTCTTGTATCTGGGTGCTGCCCTCAATAACTTCCATGACCTTTGCATCGCGTAGGTAGCGTTGGATTGCATAGTAAGGTTCGCTAAAACCATTGGCCCCATGGATCTGTAAAGTGTTATTCGCAGCCCTGGTGGCGGCGGTTGAGGCAAAGTATTTGGCGATCCATGTTTCCATAACTGTGCGTGGATCTCCACTATCTTTCAAATAGCCCGCTTGTAAGCACAGCAGGCGAGCCGCTTTCACATCTGTAATCATCTGTGTGATCATTTGTTGGATAAGTTGATGATCTTTGAGATATACGCCTGACTGTTTACGCTCATTTGTATAGTGTAAGGAAGCGTCCAGGCAGGACTGGATTATGCCAACGCAACCCCATGCTACGGTATAGCGTCCAATATCTAGCGCTGAAGTTGCGACTGAGGCCAGTCCAAACCCGATGCCACCCAGCACCTGCGCTTTAGGCACAAAGCAGTCCTGCAGATGAAGTTCCGCGAGCATAGAGGCTCGTGTGCCAAAGATGCCGTGGAGTGGCTGACTTGAAAAACCAGTTGTGTCGCGATCAACGAGAAACGCAGTAATATTGCCTTTGCATTGGGCAAAGATCAAGAATAGATCAGCAATTTGTCCATAGGTTGTCCACTTTTTTTGTCCTTGCAATACATACCCCTTATCAACTGGGAGAGCCTGTGTCTCAATGCTTTTAGCATCACTACCTACATTGGGCTCGCTCAGGCCAAAGGCACCAATCAGGTTGCCGCAGGCCAGTTGGGGTAAATAGCGGCTCTTTTGTTCCCTGGTGCCCCAGCGTAGGATTGCGAATGCCACCATATTATGGACTGTTAGCAGGCTACGGAGCGAAGAACAGCCGCGTCCCACCTCCTCACAGAGTAACCCAAGCGTAGTAGTGTCCAGGCCCATTCCACCATATTCGCCTGGTGTTATCGCACCTAGATAACCAGCCTGAGCAACTTTTTTAATAAGTTCACGTGGAGTATATGCCTCCCTATCATACTGATCCGCAATAGGTATAACTTCCTGTTGCACAAAGGCTCGGAAGGCTGTTTGATCCTGGTGTTGTTGATCCGTCAGGGCTATTTTCATATGGACCTCTTTATTGTATATTCCAGTTGACCACAAACATCAAAGTTCCAGGTAACCGGAGGTAAGATACTGCCGTACGTGTTCTGCCAGCGACTCAACGTCAGGTTTCTTCAGCATTGAATAGTGATTGCCCGGGCTGACATGTGTCGTGATGTGTTGACCAACCATTCTTTGCCATGCGCGAACCCTCTGCTCCTGTTTCTGCTCTTCACTAGACTCTGCTAAAAAGAGCGTAGCTGGACCCGCATAGGCCTGTGGTTGATAATGGAGTATTGCTTCAACGTTGTGGCGATAGGTTGCAAACATTGCCATCAGGTGTTCGAGCTCTAAATCAGGCGGGATACTATCTACCAGACGGGCATAGGTATAGAGTTGAGCGAGCTGTTCATTGAGGGAAAGGTCTTGCAACTGAGTATAATCGATCAAAGGTGTCTGGCTAAAGACTCCTTCCAGGTCTTCTGCGAAATGTTGGATCAGCAGATTGGTATTAAATTGTTGCGCAGTTGGTACCTCACTATCGAAGAGCAGCAGCGTCGCAATCCGCTGGCCTTGTTGAGTTAGTTGCCGGGCCATTTCAAAGGCGATGACTCCACCCATGGACCAGCCTCCAAGCATATAGGGGCCCGCTGGTTGTATGCTTTGCAATGCTTCAATGTATGTGCTGGCCAGTGCCTCGATGCTTTGCCCGTGCTGACGCGCCTGTTCAGACATTTGCAGCCCATACAAAGGTTGTTCTGGACCAAGCTGACGGGCAAGGTCTGCGTAACAGAAGACTTCACCACCAATCGGGTGCACACAGAAGAAAGGCGTTCGCGTACCGTTGGCTTGAATAGTAACTAAGGTCGGATGTTCCTCGGACCAGTGGCGACGTAGCAATTCTTTGGCCATTTGCTCAGGTGTGGTTTTCTGAATCAGGACCGCGAGGGGTAGCTCTTGCTGAAATTCACGCTGGATTTTTGACATTAAGAGCACTCCAACCAGTGAGTTCCCCCCCAGATCAAAGAAGTCGCCATCGGCATCTACCTCACTGACTTGCAATAGTTCTCCCCAGATCTGCCGTAGTTTCATTTCGATTTCACTCTGGGTCAGATTCTGTTCAGTAAGCTGTTTTTTTCGTTTCTCGGGTCGTGCCACTTTCTGTATGGGTGTCTGCTCGGGTACGATGTGCGGTTGTGTTTCTGGTGCATCACTCACGGGTGCTGGTGTGTGGTCAGGCAGCGCGCGTGAGCTATGGGTATATGAATTAGTAACGGTTGTTAACTGCCATGTTTGCTGCTCCCGATGTTTGAGCAGGGATTCTGATGCGGTTGAGCTAAATGGTACGTCCCAGATGTTTACATCAGCTTGTACGAGGACGGTTGCCAGCAAGTTGTGAAAGCTTTGCGCGAAACTCACGATGGTCGACTCATTAAAAAGATCAGTGTTGTACAGAAATTCGGCCAGCAGGAGCGGCCTCTCTTCGGTCTCACGTACACTTATGCGCAATGAGAGATCAAACTTCGCAGCGGCATTTTTTTCGTCGAGTGCCTCAACGATGAGACCAGAAGGCTGAATCGCTTGTATTTCTTCAAGTGCCTCTTCCGTAAATTCAAGGTGTCCACCTGTTCTGGCGGATAGGTTCTGGTAGTGGAACATCACCTGGAAGAGCGGTGCATAGGCAAATGTCGCGTCCCGCTCCGGGCGTACATCATAGAGGACCTGTTCAAACGGAATATCCTGATAATTGTAAGCCTCCAGCGCCATCGCTCGCACCCGCTGTAGAAGGGTACGGAAGGTTGGATTGCCTTGCATATTGGTGCGGAACACGATGGTGTTGACAAAGCAGCCCACCAGTTTTTCAAAATCGGCTTTAGTACGGCTGGCAATAGGTGTGCCCACCAGGATATCGTCCTGCCCACTCAAGCGACAGAGTAGCAGCTGATAGACCGCAAAGAAGGTCATGAACAGGGTTGCCCCTTCTTGCTGTCCCAGATGCTGGAGCTTGGAGATCAGCGAGGGAGGCATGGACAGGTGATAAATCTTGCCATTGAAGGTCTGTCTGGTTGGACGTGGATTATCGGCGGGCAGCATTAGTGGACTGGAGAGCTGAGATAACTGCTGTCGCCAGTAGGCCAGCTGTTTTTCCCACAAGGGAGCCTGAGACCGGCGTCGCTGCCAAAGTACATAATCAACATAGCGAATTGGCAGGTCCGCGAGCGGTGAAGGAATTCCCTGCGAGAAAGCATCATAGAGTATACCAAGCTCATCTTTAAAGACACGAATAGACCAGCCATCAGACGCGATATGATGCAGGGTAACCATCAAGATGTGTACCGTGTCCTCTAATTGAACGATCCTGGCATGCACCTGCAGGCCCTGACTTATATCAAAATTTATTAATGGGTCTTTCAAAAGGAAATGCCGTAATTGCAGATTTCTTTGTTCCAGACTCATGGCGCGTAGATCGACAGTTGAGACGGGAAAGTTTGAGGGTGGACAGATTTTTTGCATGGGGACGCCATCAACCTTCAAGAAGGATGTGCGTAGCGATTCATGGCGTTTGACAACCTCATGAATAGCCTGGATCAACGCCTCCACATTAAGATTTCCAGTTATTCTTGAAGCAAAGAAAATATTATAGGCTGGCGTTCCCGGATCAAGCTGGTCGATAATCCAATAGCGCTGTTGGGAGAAGGAAAGTGGAAAGAGTTCCTCTCCTGTATCCGTTCCAACGGGCATGATGGTTGCTTCGGGCTCTTTTTTGAGCAGCTTTTTGAGCAGTTCTTTCTTGCCAACGGATAGTTTGAGCGCTTTGGTGTATTTTGTCTGTGTGGCTTGTGGCTGTTTGGACTCCCTGTTCACATATGGATCAGGCAAGGACTTGCGATCGATTTTTCCGTTGCTGGTCTTTGGTAGGGCTGGAAGAAAAACGAAGAAGGTAGGCAGCATGTAATCGGGCAAAAACCGTTTGAGGAAGGCCTGCAGGTCTTCTTCTAGTTGCTTCTGTGGCGCTGTGGCAACAACATAGGCGACCAGGATTGTGTGCTGATTTTCCGCCTCTGGTTTTCTGGCGACTACCGCGCCTTCTTGTATTTGTGGATGCTGGAGCAACACACTCTCGATCTCGCCTAATTCGACGCGATAGCCACGAATCTTGACCTGCTGATCGATGCGTCCTAAGAACTCCAACTGACCATCAGCACGATAGCGAGCGAGGTCTCCGGTGCGATAGAGCCTGGCCTGTGGCTGCTTGCTAAATGCATCGGGTAGGAAGCGCTGCTCTGTCAATTCTGGTCGCTGCCAGTAGCCACGTGTCACGCCGGCTCCGCCGAGGTAGATTTCGCCAATGACGCCGAGTGGGACCTGTTGCTTGTATTGATCGAGCAGATAGACCTGACTATTATCAAGTGGCTGACCGATAGGCACATTTTCGCCATGCTCATCGGGATCAAGCAAGGACCAGGTCGAGTAGGTGGTATCCTCGGTTGGCCCATAGAGATTATAGATACGTTGGATACCGGGCAGTTTGTAGAGCCGTTCGACGAGTGGACGAGGCAGCGTTTCTCCACAGAAGGTGATGACGCGTATAGAATCCGGGATCGTGGTCGTTCTGGCCAGTTCTGCCATGACCGAGGGCACCATATTGAGGAGTGTGACCTGTTCGCGTGCGGCTCCTTCAGGTAGATGTAGTCCATTCTCCACCAGATAAACGGTGCCACCGCAACACCAGGGCACAAAGATCTCAAAAACGGAGAGATCAAAGCAGATCGATGTGCCCGCCACCATACCGCGCAGATCGTCTAAGCTGAACATGCGCAGACTCCAGTGGATTAATGCCATGGTGTTGCGGTGCGCGATACAAACGCCCTTGGGGTGACCGGTGGAGCCGGAGGTATAGATGACATAGGCCAGGTTATCCTCATGCACATTGCAGGCCAGATTCGTATATTCATCTGGATTTGCTTCCTCTTTATCGAGCTGATCCAGATAGAGCCGCTTGACCTCAATCTCTTGCCAGAGTTCTTTAAGGGTAGACGTCGTCAGCAGCAGCTGCGCCTGCGCATCCTGAATCTGGAAGCGCAGTCGATCGACCGGATAAGCAGGATCCAGCGGCACATAGGCCCCTCCGGCCTTGAGGATGGCTAACAGCGCGATCAGCAGTTCTGCTGTGCGTGGCAGACACAGTCCCACCAGGACATCTGGACCTACTCCCATCCGCCGTAACCGATGCGCCAGTTGATTGGCTCGACTATTCAGTTGCGCATAGCTCAGCGTTTCTTCTTTAACGACGAGCGCTGGCGCATCGGGTGTTCGTGCTACCTGTTCCTCGATAAATTGATGAATGCATTTACCCTGATGCTGTGGTGCCAGTTCCCGTCGCGTCGCGTTAGCCCGTGCCAGCAGTTCATATTCTTGCTCCGGCACCAGTGGGATCTGCCAGATCTGTTCATGTGGCTGCTGTACAATAGCTGTGAGTAAGCGGATAAAGCGCCGGGCAAAACGGCTGATGGTGTTTGGCGCGAAAAGGTGTGTATTGTAGTGAAAGCGTACCTCCCAATGATCCGCTTGCTCGCTCTCCTGGTTGATGATGGTCATGCTTAGATTGCTGGTTGTGGCGGGCTTTTCTGCGCTGTGCCTGGCAGTGCCCTCATGTTCAGCCGTCAGTTGAAAGAGAGCGTGAGCCAGTGGTGACGCATCCTGAACCTGTTGTCGCGGTATATCCTGGCAGTGATAGGCCTGTATGGTTACGTCGCGAACATGTTGTAGCGCTTTAATAAAAGTTAGATTGCCAATCAGGCTGCTGCGCAGGATGAGCATATTCCTGAACGGGTCTGTAGCCTCGCCAGTGGTCATTGCGTCTGGCATCGGTGTACCAATCAGCATATCATCCTGATGGTTGCTATGGCGGCACAGCCAGATCTGGAACGCGCTCAGCAGAACCATAAAGAAGGTTGCATCCTGCCTTTGTCCGAGCTGCTTAAGCTCGCTGACCAATGAGGAAGGCAATGGACAGGCATAGCTAGCTTCGTTGAAGATCGGTTGGACTGACGGTGGATAGTCCGCGGGCAGGATAAGGGCAGCTGGCAGATTGGAAAGCTGTTGTTTCCAATATCTGCCCTGCTGCTCTGCTGTCAGCTGTGATTCGCGTTGGTGAGGCCAGAGTATATCTTCTCGGGTATCGAGACTCTTCATCGTTACATATGCTCCTTTATGCTGATCAAGAAAAAAAGCATGCTCTCCGTTATTCCGCTACTTCGGCAAAAGCAGTATTCTGTAGCATGTCCTCAACGTCTTCCTCGGACAGATCGGTGACCGAGAGCAGCAGGTCAATAGTGCGCTCGATCGTTGTCTTGTTGTTCTCATCCTTCATGAGTTCGGTGCTAAATGTAGCGATGGTGGGTGAATCAAAGACGAGTTGCAGCGAGATGTCGATATTGAGGACCTCTTGCACCTGTACTAATAACTGCGTTGCCAGCAGCGAATGCCCGCCGATCTGAAAAAAGTTGTCGTGTATGCCGACCGTCTCCAGCCCCAGGACCTGTTTCCAGATTTCCACCAGAATCTCCTCTAAAGGCGTGCGGGGCGCTGTCTCTTCGTCCTCAAACGCATCCTCTTCGTGGGCGACCAGCGCTGCCTGGGCCGTCTGCTCCTGAAGCCGAGCCGTGTTCCAGGACGCGATCGTCGCGCGCTCCCGCTCTGAGAGGGATGGTAGGGCTGAGAGTGGGGAGGTAATATCGTCTGTCAACCGGGCCAGCAACGTCAGGAAGTGATCTTTGATGTCTTCAACGGTGGTCGCATTGAAGAGTTCAGCTGGATAAAAAATCTCGCCTGGCAGTTCTTGTCCATTGTCCCAGAGTCTCATCACGAGATCAAATTGTGAGACATCGGCTTCCAGATCCCGGGCCGATATACTGGCCTTGGATGGTTCGGCGGAGGCTTGCTGATAATTCTGGAAATCCAGCATGACCTGGAAGAATGGATTGCGATTCTTGTCACGTTTCGGTGCCAGATCGGCCACCAGGATTTCAAAGGGGATATCCTGATTGGCATAGGCACTCACGGCCGTCGTGCGTACACGTTGTAGCACTTCTTTGATGCTTGGATCGTCTGTGAAGTGTGTGCGTAGCACCAGCATATTGATAAAGCAGCCGATCAGTGGTTCAAGCTCTGGTCGAGTGCGGCTAGAGATGGGCGTGCCAACGATAATGTCTTCTTGTTCGCTATATTGAAACAAGAGGATCTGGAAGGTGGCCAGCAGGAGCATGAATAAGGTTAAGCCCTCCTGGGTGCTCATGTCTTTGAGCTTTCTGGTGATTGGGGCCGGCACGGTGAATGAGACACTTGCTCGGGATGTCTCTTGCAGTGCCTGCCGTGGATGATCACCGTAGAGTAAGGGCTGGTCCGAAGTATTCTCCAGCGTTTGGCGCCAGTAGTTACGTTGTCTGGCCCATATTTCGCCACGAGCACGCTGCTGCTCCCAATAGGAAAAATCAGCATATTGCAGCGGCAACTCGGACAGTGGTGAGGGTTGTCCAGCCTGAAAGGCCAGATACAGCGTTTGTAGTTCCCGCTCAAAAATATCCAGGCCCCAGCCGTCACAGAGACTATGGTGCAGGACACTGATAAAGATCGTGTCCATCTCACCCATTTTGATCAGTGTCGTGCGCCAGAGCAGTCCTTGGGACAGATCGAATGGACGTTTGATGGTGGCCAGGATCGCCTCCTGAGCGGCCTGCTCGCGTTCGGCTTCGGGCGTCCGGGTAAGGTCACAGACAAAAATTGAGGCATCGGCGGCCGTCTCTTCATAGGGCCGTACGATCTGCTGGAGTTGTCCATCGTTGAAGGCGAAGGTGGTGCGCATGATTTCGTGCCGCCTCATGATTTCTAAGAGGGCACGTTCAACGATCGCCAGATCTAACGCGGTATTTGTGCGCAGGGTTCGTATCTCATTGTGGGCGGTATTATCCGGCTTTAGTTGATGGATGAACCAGAAGCGTTGCTGGGCAAAGGAAGCCGGTATCGGCTCATCAGCAGGATGGTGAGGAATGATTTCTATTCTCTCGGCAATCGCAGCGATTTTTTGTTTGCGCTTCTCTAGTAATACCTGTCTGGCCACATCTAAACCAGATCTGCGTTTCTCAAGTTCTTCCTTGTTTGGCATTAGGGTCCTCCACTGGATATTCACTCGATACGGCCGTCGTTAGAAAACAGGTGCAGGCTTTACGGTTGGAACTTCTATGTTGAGGCCGATGACTTTCAATTTTTTTGTTAGTGAGGCCTGACCATAGCGCTGGGTGAGCCAGGGATCTTCGCGCCTGGCGAGTAAGGTGGGCAGTTCAGAGGCATCTGGTGCCAGGGCCCCAAGTGCCGCTGGCGCATAGCGCTGAATGGCGGCCTGAATGACCTCTCCATAGGCAGGATCTTGTTGGAGCATATCGCGTAAGAATTTGACGCCAAATAGTACATGGCGTGATTCGTCACGGGCCACGGCCGTGAAGCCGCCGCGGAAAGCTGGGAAGAGATCTTTCTGGCGGAAATACTCCAGTAGCTTGCGCTGTCCCGCCACGCCCATCGTACCTTCAGTAATGATATGGTATAAGACGACAGCTTCGACCAGCAGCTTGCCATTCTTTGGCTCACGCTGTAAGCGTTGTGTGATGTCAGCCAGGGAATCGATCAGAATAAAGCGCATCGCCGGACTCATGAATTCTCTGGCTAACAGTAAGCGCTCCTCGATATGTTCATCGTCCACATTTAAGACTTCTGTGAAGAAGCGATCAAAAAAGATTGTATGGCGCGCCTCATCGACCAGTTGGGTCGTGACGAAGAAACGCATCTCCTCATCAGGCATGGCCATCACATATGGGGCCAGCGCATCGGTAACACTGGCTTCTCCCTGGAAGAACGAGGCGGTGATCGTGATGATTTCGCTGATATCCGCATCACTCATCTGATCCAGTTGTTGGATATCTACCGTGAAATCGATCTCATGTGCCTGCCAATGCTGGCGCTCCCAGCGATAATAGAGCTCTCTGTATGTGGGTAACTGAGCCAGGCCGTGATCGATGATTTTTAGTACATTATCAATCGGGGTCTGTTGAAGTTGCTGTATGGAGGCCGTTTCGGCCGCTAAATCGAGGGACATACATACTCCTAACATAGCTTAGCTATTCCAGGCCTTTAGTACATCATGTAAAAAAGCTTTTTTGCAGGCATGTCGTTGCAGTTTGCCGCTGGATGTTTTGAGTATTCCACCCGGTTTGAGCAGGAGAATGTGATGCGCGCGCACATCGTGTTGTTCCGCGACCGCCTGGCGTATACTCTCAACGAGTTCCTGCGTATTGAATGAATACTCTTCCGTTCCAGCCGAGAAAGTGCTCTCGGGACGATAGTGGCGATTTATTTCAGCCAGGATAATCACGTGCTCTTCCCCTTCCAGGGCATCTGAAAAGGCTACGCAATGGCCAGCACGAATAGCTGGATGGGATTGCTCGACTGTCAACTCAAGATCCTGGGGATAGAGATTACGGCCATTGATAATGATTAAGTCTTTGATACGTCCGGTAATGAAGAGATTTTGATCCTGATAGACGCCAAGATCGCCGGTGCGCATAAAGGGACCTTCCCCGGTGGCCAGATGGGCTTGAAAGATCTCCGCCGTCTCTTCCGGGCGTCTCCAATAGCCATGGGTTACACTTGGACCAGCGAGCCAGACTTCGCCGACTTGCGTACTTTCGCAGCGCTCACGTGTCTCAGGATTAACAATCAGTATTGACTGATCCTGGATGGAACGTCCACAACTTACTATGTGGTAGCTTTCCTGCTCGGGCGTGGTCGGCTCTGCCAGGTAGCCTTCTTCCAGTGTCTGCTTGCTAATGGTCTTGATCACAAGTGGATCTCCGTGTTCGCGACTACTCACCAGCAGGGTTGCCTCCGCCAGACCATACGCTGGCCGTACCGCCGCGAGGGAAAATCCACTGACGGCAAAGTAGCGTGCAAAGCGCGTAATGGTGTCACTGCGCACAGTTTCAGCGGCGTTGGCTGTGCCTTGCCAGCAACTCAGATCAAGCTGGGCCCGATCTTCGGGCGCAATCCGGCGTAAACAGAGCTCATAGGCGAAATTTGGTGCGCCACTAAATGTGCCTCGATAGTCTGAGATCGCCTGTAGCCAGCGTATCGGACGCTGCAAAAAATCGGCCGGGGCCATGAAGTAGAGTGGATAGCCACTATAGAGTGGCGCCAGGATACCCATAATCAGGCCCATATCATGGAAGATAGGCAACCAGTAGACAGCGACCGGATTTCTGACCCCCTCGACATTCCAGCTTGCATGGATCGCTGCCAGATTGTGCATCAGATTGCCGTGACTGACCATCACGCCTTTGGGTGTGGTCGTTGAGCCAGAGGTATATTGGAGAAAGGCAAGTGATGTGCTATCAATAGCATGATCCTGCCAAAGGCTCTCTTCACGATAATCAAGGCTATCAGTGGTAAGCCAGCTCAACTGTGCCAGATCAGGTGTCTTGTGGATCCAGCGCTCCACGCGTGCATAATCCTCTATTGTGGTCAACACGATGTCGGCTTGCGTATCTGTAATGATGGTCTGGATACGTGGCAGATCGCGAGCAGAGTGTGGTGCATAAGCTGGGACCGCAATGGCCCCGGCATAGAGGCAACCAAAATAGGCGGCAATATAGGCTAATCCTGGCGAGAAAAAGAGCAGGACTGGTTTGCCACTGGCTCCCCTTATGCGTAAAGCTGCGCCAATACAGCGTGCATGGAGTTCTAGTTCTCTATAGGTTAAGCTCGTATTGCCTATCTCACCATAGCGTAGAAAGGTGTATGCGACCTGTTCTGGCTGTTCCAATGCACGCTTATGTAAAAGGTGCACCAGCGTGTCTGCATGTGCAGGTGATGTTAAAGTGTCGCTCATGCCAAATGTCTTTCTTCATCCTTAGCACTATTAGCCGCCCTGGCCGAAAATACCAGAGACAGAGAACAATCTTGTCTCATTTATACAATGAGACAAGCATGAGAAACCATTGTTTCTCAAGTTGAACTTTTATCACCCTGGTGCATGATCTTTTCACAATCTTCTAATTGGAGCGTGACATAAGGTGGAACCGGAGCAATGTTGGTCAGATCGTTTTCGAAAATGAGCATCTCCCCCTGCTGATCTATCTGGCGAAAGCCTCCCAGTTTATAGGTGATCAGCATCATGCGATTTTTGTTGTTGGGAATAAATTCGGCGCGTAAGGGTACACCAGCCTGTTTCGCCATACGCATAATATGCCCAACCAGTACATTGCCGACGCCACGCGACATCACGCGACAGGACATAAGTAAGAGTTTGAGGGTCCAAAACTCTGCTCCGCAGTGAATCAATGCCACACCGATCTTGCCATACATGCCATAGGTATCTTCCAGGCCCGCGATCAGGAGCTGATAGTCTGGGGAAAGACGAAAGGCATTGAGTTCTTCATAGGAGTAGGTATAGCCAGTTGTATTGAGCTGGTGCGTACGGACCGTGAGCTCCTCAGCACGCTGGAGGTCTTCTTCGCGGGCCGCGGTGATGGTAAATACCATCTGCAGGGTGGCCAGAAATTCTTCCGTGGGGCCAACATACTCTTTTTCTGCCTGATTACGTTGAATATCACTCAGATACATCTGCCGCCGTTTGCTTGAATCGTCAGTAATAAAACGTGGCTTCAGTTCGGGCATATCCAGCATGTGTTCAAGATCAGTGATATCCAGGCACAGAACCTCGGGATGAATATGGGCCACTTCATCGCGCTCGAAGCCCTGGTCATCGACAAAGGCCAATGTGTCATTGCCAATGTTAATTGAGGCTGCAATGGTAGCAATTGCCGTGGATTTAGCGTTCCAGCTGATCTGGGGATAGAGGAAATACTTCTCTATCCCTAGCTCGGCCAGCTTCTTGATAGCCAGCTGGTGATCATTTTTGCTGGCAATAGAATGCAGGATACCGCGTGCATCCAGAATTTTAATGATCTCAACGACCCGCGTACGCAGATACACCTGTTCATCCTCTATCAGTGTGCCATCCCAGAGCGTATTATCCAGGTCCCAGACAACACACTTGATAGATCTCGTCAACTCTTCATTTTTAATGACCGCCTGTTGTGTCATAACCTGACCTGCCTCTTCCTATCTTTTTATCTGATCAATAAATGCGTATCCATAGATTTAGCCCTGGCGGCTGCCCTGGTTCACGTATGACCAGGCACAAGCCATGTTTTGCCATGCTCGCCTCAACACGACTACGTGTCTCAAGGACATATCGTACGTGAACTGGGGCAGGGACAAGCCCAGCCGTTACGCTGGGTCTCTCCCGTCGTACGTCTATTGGAGCCTGGGTCCTGACAATGCATCAGGCTTGCTTGCGCTCAACCAGGGCTGCAATGGCATTGATCGTGCTGAAATTATCGATATCCAGCTCTTCATTGTCGACTTCGATGTGAAACTCTTTCTCTACAAAGAGGACCAACTGCATGGCAAAAAGCGAATTGATAAAGCCCAGGGCAAAGATGTTCTCATCATCGGCCAACGTATAGTTCTGGATATAGCGAGCAATGAAGGCTCGAATACTCGTCTTTGTCTCTGTTCCTAGCTGTTCCATGTGATATCTTCTCCTTCTCTGTGTTATCAACTGCACGTTGTCTAATAATGTCCCAGGGATCCACGTACTTTGTCTAATAATGTCCCAGGGATCCACGTACTTTGGCGATGCGTTCTCCCCATTTAAAAATCAGGATGCCAATTACCAGGTAGCAAAACGAGTTGACGCACAGCCAGACCAGGCTGCCGTCCAGCCATGTCTGGCCTAACGATTTTTGTTGTAACGCGATATTGCGCAGGACAATGATGCCCTGGGTGATTGGGAGTGACTGGGCGATCATGGTCAGCCAGAAAGGAAAATGGCTGACAGGTGCCAGGGTACCCGTTAAGAACAGTAAGAGGTTTTGAATGAGATCCGCTAGCGCGGCGATCTGCTTCACGATCAGCGCCACACCACTGAGGGCCAGGGTAAAGCCGAACAGGCCCGTAATGGTGATGATCAGTGCGAGTCCCTCTTCCCAGCGTAGTGGTACTTGGATCTTGAGGAGCAGTGCCAGCAGGATCATCGGGATGGCTACAATGACGGTGGTTGAGAGCAGCAAGGCGACGAGTCGGCCAAAGAGCAGGAGCCCGGCCGATACCGGGCTCATATAGATTTGTTCCAGGGTGCCTGACTGCATATCTCGCACCAGGTCTTCGCTGCTGCTCATAATGACAATGCGTGCATAAAACCAGATGAGATAGCCCAGTAGGAGTGAAGGTAAGGCCTTTGAATCGTTCTTGCCATCCTGCAGAAAAAAGCTGACGCCGATGAAAATAAATCCCACAGTAAAGACCTGTGTCAGCAGGTTGGTTTTGTAGGTCCATAAGATGCGCAGGCGTTTAGAGATTTCGTTACCGATGATAAGCAAGGTCATGTACATGCTGCTCATTTTCCTTATCTTTTGCAATGATGGTCACAAATACTTCTTCTAAATTTGGTTCGGCTTGATTGACGGAGTGGATCGGGCGTTCCCATGCGCAGAGTAATGCCAGGATCTGTTGTAGCTGCTCCTGATTTGTTACTGTGCCTTTAAGTAGCGTCTTCCCTTCTTGGTAAGAGGCTTCCCAACCTGGTAGCTGCTGCTGCTGGGTCGTCGATAGTTCGCCGTGGACTTTGACCTGATACCAATCTTTCTCGAACAGATACAAGAGTTCGCTCAAGGGTTTGTTGGCCAGGATCTGGCCCTTGCGCATAATGGTCACATGTTCACAGAGGTCCTGGGCGAGGTCCAGCTGGTGCGTGGTTAAAATAATCGTTTTACCTTCTTCGCGAGCCAGTCTGGCAATCCAGGCTTTGACGGTCAGGGCGGCCTCGATATCCAGGCCTAACGTTGGCTCATCGAGCAGCACGATGGGCGGATCGGCGATCAGCGCCACGGCCACAGCAACTTTTTGCTGCATGCCGCGTGAAAAATTGCGGATCTGGCTATCGCGGCGTTCCCAGAGATCTAACTCACGTAGCAGGCGTTCGCCCCTCTCCACTAACTTTTTGCCTGTGCAGCCTTTCAGGCGGCCAAAGTACATCAAATTATCCCAGGCGGTCAGGCGCCAGTAGATATTGCGTGTTCCTTCGAGGACCGCTCCTATCTGCCGTGCGGCCTGACTGCGCTGTCTGGTGACATCGTGGCCATTCAAGCGCACGGTACCCGAAGTAGGGGTGATAAGCCCACACATCATCTTGATGGTGGTGGTTTTTCCGGCCCCATTGGCTCCCAGAATACCAAAGACCTGGCTCCCTCCAATTGAAAGCGACAGGTTCTCAACTGCCGTAATGGTCGTTTTTTGCGGACCCTTATAGAGCTTGCTGAGATTTTCTAATTCTATACTTGCTGGCTTTGCCGTTATGTTCATGCCTTCAGTTACTCTCTTTCCTGGAACTGTCTTTTTCAACTAATAGGTATAAAAGCCCTGGCCTGATTTCACGCCGCAGATACCGGCATCGACCATCTTCTGGAGTAGCGGGCAGCAGCGGAACTTTGGATCCTGATAGCTTTGATACAACACATCCAGCGTCTGTACCACGGTATCGAGTCCAATCAGATCGGCTGTTTGCAGTGGTCCCATCGCGTGTCCATAGCACTTGATAAAAATATCATCAACATCTTTGGCCGTCGCGACCTGATCTTGCACCACAAAGGCGGCTTCATTCATGAAAAGATGGGAGATACGATTAGAGACAAAACCGGGATAGTCATTGACGATCACCCATTGCTTTTGCATTGTTGTCAGGATGCCTTGCGCGATGGCGATGGTCTGGTCCGAGGTATGAAAGCCAAGAATGACCTCGACCACGGGCTTCAGGGGCACTGGATTCATAAAATGTATGCCCAGGATCTGCTCGGGCCGCTTCGTGTTTGCCGCCAGGCGTGTAATGGAGATGGCTGAGGTATTGATGGCGAAAACAGTGTGCGCGGGACAGATGGCGTCGAGTTGCGTAATGACCTTTTGTTTGATCTCCCACTTCTCACTGACATTTTCAACCACAAAATCAGCATCAGCGAAAGGCTCATAACTGGTTGTAAAGGTAATCTGCTCCAGTATTTCTGCGGCACTCATCGTTGTTTGCACTTTATGCAACATGCGCTGCATACGTATATTCTTTTGAATCTCTGACCGGGCCTGCTGTAGAATGTCTTCCGTAAGGTCTAGTAGGATCACCTTATGGCCGGTCTGGGCTAGATTCTGGGTCACTCCTCGCCCCATCACTCCGGCCCCGACCACTCCGACAATTGTTGTTGGCATGTGTCTCTCCTTTTTTGTTATCTGCCTTGTCAATGGCATTAGGCATTGGCAGGTTGTTCGATCTCATCAATAAGAGCCAGTTCTATGGCGATAGCCAGTTCAGCTACGGTAGCTGATTCGAAGATCAGTTCCAGTGACAGGTTTAGTTGGAAAATCTGGCGCAGGCGTACAATCAGCTGTGAGCCCAGTAGCGAATGGCCGCCCATTTCAAAGAAGTTGTCATGCAGGCCGATCTGCTCAATGCCGAGTAGTTCGCTCCAGACCTGGGCGATATGCTGCTCAAACTCGCTCTCGGGAGCAACATAGGGTGTACTCAGCAGTGGTCTGGGATAGGTTGTGGTGTGGATCTTGCGCAGTTCCGCGACGGCCCCAAGGATTGTGTCGATGGAAAAGGTTTTGCTGCCCTCGACCATGCGTGCGAAATCCTGGGTCGCGACAACCACATGCGTCAGGCGTCGGAGCATAATCCGCGTTAATGCATCCATGCCCTCCTCAAAGGAGATACCATAATCCCGTCGTTTCTCAATGAAGTAGCGCTGTACCTCAGGGGGAAACCCCTCAAGTCCGGCGGACCAGGCGTCCCATTGCCATTCGCCCCAATCAATGGCGATCGTCATCCCATGCTCCTCGCTATGCTTATGGGCAAAGGCATCCAGGAAAGCATTGGCTGAACAATAGTCCACCTGGCCGGGTCCACCACCGGTACTGGAGCTCATAGAGGAGAACAGGACCAGGAAATCCAGTGGATAGTCTTTGAGCAGGCGATGCAGGATCAGGGTGCCCTGAACCTTGGGGGCCAGTACTTCAGCTACCTGCTCCGGCGTTTTCAACTGCATGAGTCCGGAGGGTGGGACTGCCGCAGCCTGGAATATGCCATGCAGTACGCCAAAGCGCGCTAACGTCTGCTCAATGACTGCCTGCATCTGGGTTTCATGGGCCACATCGGCGGTTGCGAGCAGTACCTGTGCGCCCAGCGCTTCAATTTGTTGTACCTGCTGGATACGCCGTCCCGTACTACTTTCCTCCCCTTGCTGGTGCAGTACCTCTTCCCACTCACTCCGTGGTGGTAGCGCGGTTCGTCCAACCAGGACGAGCCGGGCCTGGACCGTCTGTGCCAGGTGGGTGGCCAGTCCCAGACCAATGCCGCCCAGTCCTCCAAGGATCAGATAGACGCCTTTGGAGCGGAATGGGATTTCCGCTGGCGGTTGCTTCTCAAGCCTGAAAGGCTTATATGTTTGTACCCAGCGGCGCTTGCCACGTAAGGCTACCGAGGTATCGACCAGGGATGCATGGAGTTCTTTGCAGAGCGCATCACTGGACTGCGTCACAAAATCGCTCACGACAATATCAATGTGTCGGCAGGTAATGTGGGTATACTCCTGCTGAATGACTTTGCCGGGTCCAATCAGTAGTGACTTCTCTGGCTGCAGGTTCTCACTGCCAGTAACATCCTGCACATTATTGGAAATAACCTCCAACTGGAAGTGGGTCGTACCCATATTGCCGAGGGCTTGAGCCAGAGCCAGTAGCGCAGACATGCCATAGGTAAGATCTGTCGGCTCATCAGCATGCTGATCCTCGCTGGTGACGGACCAGAGGTGGACACAGCGCTCTGGCATGATGCCTTGTTTACTCAATGTACTCAAAAGCGTCTGGTAGTCGTGGCGTTCAGTTGGACGCAAACAGAACGACGTTATGTCCAGGCGGGCATAGTGATCGCTGGCATAGACGGTGATTACCCGCTCGCCCAGGTTTTGTAATTGTTCAAGCAGTTGTTCCCCTACACCACAGGTATCCATGAACAGGAGCCAGCTTTTGCTGCCAGCCTCTGCCTTTGGCCATGGCATCTGGGTCCAGGTTGGCAAGAAGAACCAATCGGCCAGTTCCTCAATTTTTGGTAGCTCGTTCGTAACCTCCTGTTCTGCCGTCATTGCAGTTGTACGGCGTTTGCCGCGCACGTCCAGCCAGTAGCGTTGACGTTCAAAGGGATAAGTAGGCAAAGGGACGCGCCGCCGCTGTTCGTGGCTCGAAATCCGCGACCAGTCCAGCTGAGCACCCTGTATCCAGAGCTGTCCCAGTGACCTCAGGAGCGCCTCCTGAGCTGAGCGGTGTTCATATATCGATGGCAGGGTCGAGATCACGTTGCCAGCGCGCTCATGATCAGCATGTTGTTTGACCGCGCCACTAAGCATTTGTCCAATGCCGACTTCAAGCAGCAGCCACCTGGGATCAAGCAGCAGCTGGCTGACGCACGCGCTGAAGCGCACAGGTTCGCAGAGATGCCGCGCCCAGTAGCCAGCATCCTGTATCTGTTCGGCCGTGATCCAATCGCCAGTGACATTTGAGAGATAGGGGAGTGCAGGTACATGTCGTGGGATGGCCGCCAGCAGCCGGGTGAGCTGTTCCCGAATAGGGATCATGTGACTTGAATGGAAGGCATGCTCGCTCTCAACAAACCTGTTGACAATCCCGGCCTCGTTCACGCGCAAGCTTACCCTCTCAAGGGCTGGCCGTGAGCCTGATAGTACACACATATTGGGTCCAGTGAAGATCGCGATACTCACGCCCTCGTCTGGAACCAAGAAGGACTCTACCTGTGTTGCCGCTGCGAAAACTGCTAACATTGCACCGGGCGCCAGCGTTGCCACCAGCTGGGCTCGCTGAACGACCAGGCTCAGCGCATCTTCTAGTTCAAATACACCGGCCACGGTGGCCGCTATATATTCGCCCAGGCTATAGCCCAGGACGGCCTGTGGTTGTACTCCCCAGGAAGAGAGCAGTTGCGTCAGGGCATATTCCAGGATAAAGGTGCCACATTGTGCCTGGATGGGATCGCTCACACGGTTTGCGCGTGTCCCACTGGACTCACGTCCAACCATTGCCCGTAGATTGAGCTTTGGGGTTGTTTCAGGTATGGGATCAGCGTTGACAAAGAGCGGAAGTAGCTCTATCTGGAAGCGTTGTTGGATAATAGTGCAGCAGCGCTCCACACACGCACGAAAGATCGGCTCTTGCTGATAGAGATCACCGGCCATGCCTGGATATTGTTCGCCTACGCCGGAAAAGAGCAGGGCCACCGGGCGGTCGCTGCGTTTTTCGTGATGAGCTGGTAGGGCTATGCTCAACTGCCTCAAAGCATCTTCGCGATCCTGGCAGACCAGCATGGTACGTTGCTCCATCTGTTTGCGTCCAACCTGTAAGGTATAGGCAATATCTGGCAATGGGAGCTCTGGCTGGATCATGAGTTGCTCATGCAGGCGTTGCCGTGTTGCCTCTAAGGCTTGTGGCGTGCGGGCCGAGAGCAGCAATAGCTGATAGGGACGTGAGGGACCCGAAGGTGGCGTGACTGGCGCCTCCTCTACAATCATATGCACATTGGTTCCCCCCATCCCTAGAGAGTTCACACCGGCTCGCCGGGGGACCTCTCCACGTGGCCAGGCTGTCAGGCTGGTATTGACATAGAAGGGGCTTGAGGCAAAATCGATCTCAGGATTGGGTACCTCAAAATTGAGACTTGGAGGTAGCTCATTGTGTTTGAGCGACTCGACCACTTTAATCAGTCCCGAGACACCGGCTGCGCGATCCATATGGCCGACATTCGGCTTGACCGAACCGAGTGCACAGAAATGGGTATTTGGGGTTTGGCTACGAAAGGCTTTAGTCAGTGAGGCTACCTCGATCGGATCGCCCATTTCCGTGGCCGTGCCATGTGCCTCCACATAACTGATCTGTTCCGGTGAAAGATTGGCGTGGGCAAGCGCTTGCATCACCACCTCGGCCTGTCCATTAACGCTGGGTGCGGTATAGCTGACCTTGAGCGAGCCATCGTTATTCATGGCGGACCCTTTAATGACGGCATGAATGGTATCGCCATCTGCCAGGGCATCCTCTAAGCGTTTGAGGACCACCACGCCTGCACCATCACCAAAGGTGCTGCCCGTGGCGCGTGCATCAAATGTATAGCAATGGCCATCGACCGATTCCTGTCCTCCAAGTTGATACAGGTAGCCACTTTGGGAAGGAATCCGCAGCGAGACGCCACCGGCCATTGCCAGATCGCATTCGCCATTGATGAGATTCTGGCAGGCCAGATGGGTCGCGACCAGCGAGGTCGAACAAAACGTCTGCACCGTCAGGCTAGGTCCGCGTAGGTTCATCTTATAGGAGACGCTGGTCGCTAATGAGTCCTTATCGTTGCCAATGACAATCTGATAATCCTCTACGCCCTCCAGTTGTTCTGGATGCTCGGTGATTTTGAGGATATAGCTACTGATATTGGTGCCGCCAAATAGAGCGATCATACCTGGGTAGCGCTCGGCATCATAGCCGGCGTGCTCTAATGCCTCCCAGCAACATTCCAGGAACAAACGGTGCTGTGGATCGGTCAGTTCGGCTTCGCGTGGGCTGTAACCGAAAAAGGCTGCATCGAAGGTCTCAACCTCCTCGATTTTGAGGATCGGGCGTGCGCGTACATAGGCTGGATTGTTGATCAACTCTAGCTCGATGCCTGCCTCCAGTAATTCTTCTTCGCTGAAGAAGGTAAGGGACTCCACCCCATTTCTGAGATTTTGCCAGTATTGTTCGACCGTGCTGGCCCCTGGGAAACGGCCCGACATGCCAATAATCGCGATATCGACTCGCTGGCTGCGCTGGCGGGCCTGACTGCGCCGTTGCGCCAGGATCTCTTGTTCCTGGGGCTCTTTGTGCGCAGGTTGTAGATAGCGTGCCATCGCACTGATACTGGGAGCCTCAAACAGTGCTACCGCCGGAAGCTGGACCTGAAGTGTCTTACGGATGCGTGACACAAGTTGGAGCGCGGTCAGCGAATTGCCACCCAGGTCAAAGAAGTTGTCCGTCAGGCCTACCTGTTCTAAGCCCAGCGTCTGCCGCCAGATCTCTTCCAGGATCTGCTCATAGTCAGCCGGAGCTGGCGCCGTCCTGGCTATTTCCTGGGGCTGCTCCGTGTGTGTTCCTGCCAGTGATTCCAGATAAATCCACTGTTTGACTCGTGCCTGCAGATCTCCGGTCGAGTTTACCAGGTGCGTCTCACCCGAGATGAGGGCACGGGTAAAGGCGTCCGTCCCTTCTTCTAGTGTCATGGTAAAGGCGGCAATGGTTTTGCCTAAATCACCATGTGGATTCTCTTTGACTTGCCAGGAATCCCAATTGACACATAACCAGGGTGAACTGGCCTGGCGATTATAGGCGGCGGCAAAGGTATCCATAAAGCGATTGGCCGCCGTATAGGCAGAGAGACCGAGACCACCTAGAATCGTTGAAAGGGAAGAAAACAGGATACAGAAGTCAGGCTGGTAGTCCTGAATGGCCTCTGTCAGCGCGTAGAGCCCATGCACTTTGGGACCAAAATGCCACGCATAGGCCTCCTGTCCCAGGTCCTGTACTGAGCCAAAGGCCTGTGAATCAGAGATGCCGGCTGCATGAATTACGCCATGCAGGCCAGCATATGTCGTCACAACCTGCTCAACAACCTCCCGCATCCGCTGTTTATCGGCGACATCCGCCTGCAAGACCATGACCTTGCTGCCCAGGGCCTCAATCGCCTGCAACTGTCGTATCTGCTGGCTGGTCCGATCATCCTGTTCATGTGTAAGTAACCAGTCAGACCACAACGTGCGCTCTGGAAACGGCGAGCGACTGACCAGTGCGAGTTGTGCCTGGACCTGCTGGGCCAGATAGGTTGCCAGCAATAATCCTACTCCACCCAGGCCACCAGTAATCAGATAGGTACCCTGTGGGCGAAATGGGAGCGCGTCAGGCACAGCCAGCGTCAGCGCAGCATAGGTTTCGATCCAGCGTTGCCCCTGGCGATAGGCAATGGTGCGTTGCCTATCATCTGACAGTATTTCGGTGAGTAGCTGCTCGTAGCCCGGCTCTATGCCTGTCTCCAGATCAATACTGCGACAGAGCACATCCGGATTCTCCTGGGAGGCCACTTTACAGAGGCCCAACACAGGGCTTTTTTCTGGACATAACGCATCATCAGGCTTAACCTGTTGGAGTTGATTGGTCAGCAGCGTCACCTTGAGGGGCGCCCCCACCGTTTGCTTTTCATAGGCCTGCAGCAAGAAGAGCAGGCTATACAGGCCAAGTTCCTGCATGGTCTGGAAACCAGCCTCGCCTGCCGCCACCTGATCCGGGAGCGTCAATAATGCGCAATGCAGGATATGCGCGGGTAGCGTTTCCAGTTCAGCTAACCGTGTAAAGAGTTGCTGATACGCGCTGGATCGGGTCCGGTCGAGATGGAAGATCAGGCCATCCTTTTCCTCTGAAAAAGAGGTGGATGCTGCTTCTGGATAGACACGAATAACTCGGGCTCCGCGACTTTCTAGCCGTTGTGCCAGATGTTCTCCGATCGCCTGGGTATCCAGGAAGATCAGGTAGGTCTGGTCTACGGCTGGATCTGCCAGTGACGTGAGCTCAATCGCTTGCCAGGTAGGACGGTAGAACCAGTGATCTCGATCTTCCTTCCCAATTGCATATGAATCACTGGAGGTTGGAGCCGTGGTTGCCAGTATCTTGCGGACAAATTCATGATCGACCCAGATGCGTTGACGCTCAAAGGGATAGGTTGGGAGTGGCATGCGCAGGCGTTGCTCTTGCGCGGAAAAAGCTTTCCAGTCAATGGGCACGCCCCGCTCCCATAAGCGGCCCAGTATGTGCAGGAGTGCCTCTTGTCCTGCCTGCGCATGGGTGGTGGATACAAAGGCTACCGTGTGCAGCGTCTCTGTCTGGTGTTGCGTCCAACGTGAGCCGTCGCCTACTTCTAGCAGTACCATTTCAGAGGCTTGTAGCAGGTGAGGCAACTCCTGTATGTAGGTGCACACCTGGCATGCCAGTATGTCCGCATCCTGGATGTCCTGCTCGGTTAGCCAATCGCTAGTGAGCGTTGATACGTATGGGATCAACGCTCCATGGCGCTGGCAGTCTTTTAGCAGCGAGGCGAGTGTGTGTTGCGTAGCGTCCTGGGCCTGGGCACGCGCCAGCCGTAATCCATCCTCTAGTGAAAGGATGCCCGCGACAACCATTGCCACGATAGCACCAATCCCTTCACCCAGCACGGCTGAGAACTCGACGCCCCAGTTTTGCAGGACCTGCGTCATTCCATATGACCACAGCACATAGCCACAATACGTCCGTTCGAGCTGCTGCGCGTCGTTGAATAGCTCGCTCATGGCACACTGCAAGTGCCGTCGAATAAAGCCCGCACTCGGCGCGAGTGCCGCTTTAAAGTGTGCTTCCTGGGAAACAAGTTCCCAGCCGATCGAGGCCGCCTCTGGATTATCCGGAAAGAGCAAGGCTACCGGGCGGCGCGTATTATTCTGTTGTACAGCACCCTCTTGCAGCGAGGCCGCTTGCAGCAAGGTGATGGCTTCCTCTGTGTTCCGGCAGACCAGCGCCTGGCGTGAAAGAAACGGCGTACGACCAACCTGTAAGGTATAGGCGACATCACGCAGGTCCGCATTCTGGTGCTCCGTCAGGTAGGTAGCCAGATTGGCCGCCATCTGTGCCAGGGCTTTCTGGCTGCGTGCCGCCAGCGGCAGCAGTTGCCAGGCGCGTCCATGCTGGCCTGTCTGGCGCAGTGGGGCTTCCTCCAATACCACGTGGGCATTGGTGCCACCCAGGCCAAAGGAATTGACGCCAGCGCGCCGGACGCCTGCCTCCCCTGGTAGCCATGGCTGCAACCGGGTATTGACAAAGAACGGGCTCTCTTCTAGTTGAATATCACTACTCGTTTGCTCAAAGTTCAAACTGGGTGGAAGTTGCTTATGCTGCAGTGCCAGCGCGGTTTTGATCAGACCAGTGACGCCTGACGCGCGGTCCAGATGGCCAATGTTCGGCTTGACTGAACCAAGCGCACAGAACTGTCGTTGGGTGGTATGTGGGCGAAAGGACTTGAGCAGGGCCGCCAGTTCAATGGCATCGCCCAGTTTGGTGCCGGTTCCATGAGCCTCAATATAGCTAATACTTTCAAAGGGCACACCACTATGGGTAATTGCATCCGCAATCACCGCACTCTGCCCATTGAGTCCAGGGGCGGTATAGCCAACACGGACACTGCCATCATTATTGGTGGCCGAGCCACGAATAATGGCATAGATGTGATCGCCATCCTCGATAGCTTCTTTCAGACGCTTAATCGCCACCACTCCCACGCCATTGCCGATGACACTGCCCTGGGACTGGCCATCAAAAGTTCGACACTGACCATCGGGCGAAAAGATCCCGCCTTCTTCATAGAGATAGCCAGAAGGCTGAGGCAGTTTTAAGACCGCCCCGCCCGCTAAGGCAATATCACAATCATAGGTCAGCAGACTTTGACATGCCATGTGGGTCGCCACCAGCGATGTAGAGCAGAACGTTTGTACCGCCACGCCAGGCCCCTTCAAGTTCAGCTTATACGAAACCATGGAGGCCAGGGCATCACAATCATTGCTAATGGAGATCTGAAGATTCCCCACGATGTCCTGCAGATTGGGATAAAGGGTGAGATTTTGTTCCCGATAATCGGATGTATGCGAGCCCGCAAACACCCCGATCAAGCCATCATAGCCATCAGGTGGATAGCCTGCCTGCTCCAACGCTTCCCAGGAACACTCCAGGAAGAGGCGATGCTGCGGATCCAGACATTGGGCCTCGCGTGGCGTAAAGCCAAAGAACGAGGCATCGAAATCTGTGATCCCCTTGATGGTGGTACCGGCCTTAACGTACTGAGGATCCTGGATAAGTTCAGGCGACAGGCCTGCATCCAGTAGTTCTTGTTCTGAAAAAGACTGGATAGACATGACGCCATCGGCCAGGTTCTGCCAGAAACGTTCCAGGTCGTTGGCCCCCGGAAAACGGCCCGACATGCCAACAATTGCCAGCGCGGTATCATATGCAGTATCCTGCAAGATAGTATCGTTGTCAGTCATATACAACATCCTTTTATCTGGCAGCACGCTCACGCATACGCAACTTTAAATTCTCACGCCGTTTATCGCTGCGTTCCTGGCGTTGCTCTTGTTGTTCCTCAACCGGAGCCTCCTCATTTGCCAGGAAGGCGGCCATCGTTTCCACTGTGGGTGCCTCATACAACACATAAGAAGGCAGCGTTTGCATCTTCAGGACTTTGCGCACCTGGGTAATCAGCTCAATACCGACCAGTGAATTACCGCCAAGATCGAAGAAATTGTCTTTACTGCCAATGCCATCGATGCCCAGAATTTCCTCCCAGATTGAGGTTAATGTACGTTCCAGATCCGTCTGGGGGGCTGTATATTCATTGCCCATGGGTGGTCGTTCATGGCGTTTGAGACTGCTACGCGCCTGATGGAACTGCTCCAGGGCCGTGGCCGCTGTATGTGTCCGACTAAGCTGTGAGAGCACCCCAAAGTCCTGGGTCGAGACCACAACTTCCGAGAATGGCTGGCTCAGAATACGCTGTAAGGCTTCGGCCCCCTCGGTAAAACTGATGCCAAAGGCCAGGCGGTTAGCGCGGAAGAAGGCCTGGGTCTCCTCGTCATAGCCGGAGAGGCCCGCCTCCCAGGCATTCCATTGCCACTCACCCCAGTTAATCGCGATGGTCCGACAGTTACCATGCGCATGTTGAATGGCATAGGCATCCAGAAAGGCATTAGCTGCACAGTAGTCAATCTGGCCAGGGCCGCCACCTGTTGAAGAGGTGATAGAAGAGAAGAGCACCAGAAAATCCAATGGACAGGCACGCAGCGCCTGGTCAAGCGCGATGGTGCCGTTCAATTTAGGCGACATCACACTGGCGGCTTGCGCGGCTGTTTTATTCTGCATCAGGCCGACCCCTGGTAAGCCTGCCGCATGAATGACCCCATGCAGAGCGCCAAAGGTCTGCGTCGTCTGCTGGATGACCATTTCCATCTGGACTACCTGCGAAACATCTGCCGCCAGAGGCAGGACGGTAGATCCGAGTTCCTCTAGCGCCAGCACCTGACTGATCTGGCGTCCGACGCCCTTCTCACTGCCCTTTTCTTGCAGGATGTCGGCCCACTGGGCGCGGTCAGGCAGGCCACTACGAGAGATCAGGACCAGATTGGCCTGGACGCTGCGGGCCAGATAGTTGGCCATACCCAGACCAATACCTCCCAGACCACCGGTGATCAGGTAGGTACCATGCTCACGCAATGACGTCTCCTGGAGTGGTTGTGGTGGAATATGCAGCCGCTCGAAGGTCAGCAGCCAGCGCCCGGTCCGGCGCAAGGCCACCACGGGCTCGGTTGTTGGTGTGAGCACCTCTCCCAATAGATGCTTGAGCAGGGTCCGCTGCTGGCTTTCCTGTAGAGGGATCGCGATATCGACACTGCGACAACTGAGCGATGGATACTCCTGAGCAATGATGCGTGAAGGACCAATGATCGTGGCCTTTTCGGGACAGGTTGTCTCCTGACCCGTCACATCCTGAAGCTCATTCGAGACCGCGATAATCTGACAGGGGTCCTCCAGATTTACTTCACCCAACGCCTGGGCCAGCGCCATAAGACAATAGAAACCTCTCTCCATAACGTGCTCCAGCCGGATTTCCCGGGAGAGCTCTGTCAGCGGCTCAGTAATCGTCCAGCCATGGATAATACGTTGTGGTGGCTGCTCCAGCTTTTTAAGCAGTCGGGTATAGTCTGCTCGCTCAGCCGGGCGTACCGTAAATGACGTGGGTGAATGTTGTGCAAACGCCGCACCTGGAACAACGGTAATCACCTGATGTTGACGTGCCACCAGCAGGGTGGCCAGTTGCTTGACTATGCCGCGTTCATCCAGCAAGAGGAGCCAGCAGATAGGCTGCTCCGGATTCTCCGCGAAAACTTCGGGCAACTGCGGACCGGCATGTTTCCAGCCTGGTAGATAGAACCAATCATCTAGCTTCTCTTTTTTCAGACTGGACAGGATCGCAGCCGGGGCCAGCACCTGTTGCTGATTTTGCCTGTTTGAGGCAATCGCACGGGCTGAAGATGATCCACCATCGATCCAGTAGCGCTGACGCTCAAAGGGATACGTAGGAAGGATGACGCGCTGACGCTTCTCGTTGCGATAATAGTCGGTCCAGTCTGGCACCACCCCGGTTAGCCAGAGTTTGCCGAGCGTTGAGAGCAGAAACGCGTGTGGATCCTGTTTTTGTTTGCCATGTGGCGCTGGTAGGGTCGGCAGGACCAGATCGCGTCGGGTCGGTGTACAGGCTGGATGTTGTTTGGCGAAGAAGCTCAAGGCCTGACCTGGTCCAACTTCTAGCAAGAGGCAATCTGTCTCGGTCAACAAACAGCCCACACCATCTGCGAAGCGCACTGTCTGGCACATATGCTGCGCCCAATAGCCGGGATCGGTGGCCTGCTCATCGGTAATCCAGGTGCCTGTCACATTTGAAATGTAGGGAATCGTGGGTGTGTGCAGCGTGACCGTACCTGCCAACTCCGTGACTTTATCCATCAGTGGACTCAGCATCTGTGAATGGAAGGCGTGAGTTGTCTCAACACGTCGGCAGGCGATATCATTTTTAAGCAAACGCGTGGCTAGCTGTTCAATTGCCGTAACCGGACCCGCCAGGACACAGGCCGTGGGGCTATTGTGAATGGCCAGATTGATCTGTGCGTCCAGATAGGGTTTGATCTCAGCCTCTGATAACATCACGGCCAGCATGGCCCCGGTTTCTATTTCTTCAATTAACTGGGCGCGACCAGCCACCAGGCGCAAGGCATCCTTCAATGAGAGCACCCCGGCAAGACAAGCCACCACATATTCACCCAGGCTATAGCCAAGCATGGCCTGTGGCGAGATGCCCCATTGTAGCAGCAGTTGTGCCAGCGCATACTCGACCACAAAGACGGTCGGCTGCATCTCCGCCGTGCGGGTAGGTTCCGCTGACTTTGTGGCCTGTCCATTGCGGCCCAGCAAGCTTTGCATCGACAGCTTCCCATTTGTAGCCGCTTCTACGCGCGTCTCCGTGGGCATCTGATCTAGCTCCAGAATCCTGTGTAGATCGAGTCCATAGTTTGTGTTTAAGAAACTATGGCAGGTATCGATGGCGCTGCGGAACGTTTCTTCGGCATGATAGAGTGCCTGCGTAACGTCTATGTAGCGCTCACCTACGCCTGGAAGCAGGAAGGCCACCTGGCGATCGGTCCGGGATTCCTGGCCTGTGAATACCTGAGCCTGTGGGCCTGGAGGTGTATCCAGCGCTTTCAAGGCCTCCTCGGTAGTGCGGCAGAGGACCACACGGCGATGATCCATTAGCTTACGGCCAACCTGTAAGGTATAGGCAACATCCGCCAGTGGAACAGTCGAGTCTGCCAGTAAATGCTCCCTGAGTCGCTGCGTACTCTGGGCCAGCGCTCCGGAGGTACGAGCTGAGAGCATAAGCAGTTGCCAGGGGCGTGATGGACCAGAGGCGGGCCGTACAGGGGCCTCCTCCACGATGACATGGGCATTAGTACCGCCCAGGCCCAGCGAGTTAATGCCAGCGCGGCGCGGCTCCCCATTGGTTTCCCAGGACGAAAGGTCTTTATTGACATAGAAAGGACTCTGTTCAAAATCAATCTCAGGATTCGACTCCTGGAAATGCAGATTGGCCGGTATCTCGTGATGTTTGAGGGCCAACACCGTCTTGATCAATCCACTCACGCCAGCCGCCCGATCCAGGTGACCAACATTTGTTTTGACTGAACCAATCGCGCAGTAGCCAGTCTGGTCAGTATATGCCCGGTAGGCCTTTGTCAATGAGGCCACCTCAATCGGATCACCCAGCTCAGTGGCCGTACCATGCGCCTCAATATAGCTGATGCTTTCAGGCGAGACGCCCGCTGCTTCCAGTGCCATCGTCACCACTTCAGACTGACCAACAATGCTTGGAGCTGTATAACTGACTTTGAGCGAGCCATCATTATTGACCGCAGAGCCTTTAATGACAGCATGAATAATATCGCCATCGGCCACCGCTTCACTCAGGCGTTTCAGGACCACCACGCCAACTCCATCTCCGAACATACTGCCTTTGGCTTGCGCATCGAAGGTGCGGCAGTGGCCGTCGGGCGACTCCATACCGCCTTCCTCATAGAGGTGACCTGCCTTCATCGGCACACGAATCGAGACGCCACCGGCCAGTGCCAGATCACACTCCCCATGTAAGAGGCTCTGGCAGGCCAGGTGGGTCGCCACCAGCGACGTGGAGCAGAAGGTTTGAACGGCGAAGCTCGGGCCTTTCAGATTCAACTTATACGAGACACTGGTGGTTAACGAATCTTTATCATTCCCAATCACCATCTGATAGTCATCCCCAAGGGCTGCATCAGGATTATTTAGCATACTCATCATATAGGTACTAATATTTGAGCCGCCGAAGACCCCGATCAGTCCAGTGTAGGTGGATGGATCATAGCCAGCTACTTCCAGGGCTTCCCAGGAGCTTTCAAGGAAGAGCCGATGTTGTGGATCGGTTAATTCGGCCTCACGTGGACTATAGCCAAAGAACAAGGCATCAAAGTTTTCCACTGCTTCCGTTGGGAGCGTTGGCCGCATTTTGACATAGGCCGCATTGCGGACCTGCAAGGGATCGCAGCCTGCCTCGATCAACTCCTCTTCAGTAAAAGAGTTAATCGACTCCACGCCATTGCGCAGGTTTTCCCAGAAGGCATCGACGGTAGGCGCGCCTGGGAAATGGCCGGTCATGCCAATAATCGCAATCTCTTCCTGGACCGTGGATTGGCGGGCCTGATTGCGCCGCTCTTTCAGCAGGTCAGGGGCCTCTTCAACGTCATCTTCATTACCCGCAGGCAAGAGATACTGTGCCAGAGCGCTGACCGTAGGTGCCTCATACAGAGCCACGGCCGGAATGGACCTATTCAAGGTTTTTTTGAGCTTCGAAATGACTTGCAGTCCGATCAGCGAATTACCACCCAGATCAAAGAAGTTGTCATACAGGCCGATCTCCGACAATCCCAGGACCTGTTGCCAGATTTCGACCATGCTCTGTGTATACGCCTTGATTGATAGCGGGACCGCCTTCTCTGTTCCTTTTTTGTGCGCTAGTTGTTCATCGGCATCGTCGGTCGCCAGGAGTGATGCCAGATTGACCCACTCATCGATACGTGCTTGCAGGTCGCCAGTCGAGATCGCCACATGGGGGATACGCCGGGCCAGGACGCGTGTGAGCACGGCACAGGCCTCCTCGGGATCCATGCTATACTCAGCCACAGTGGCGCCAATCGCACCATGCATGTTCTCTTTGACTTTCCAGGTATCCCAGTCGATACTGAGCCAGGGGAAGGTGCTTGTCTGCTGACGTGCTTGCGCAAAGGCATCCAGAAACACATTGCCAGCCACATAGGCTGAAAAGGTAATGCCACCCAGTACGACCGAGATAGAGGAGAAGAGTAGACAAAAATCTACTGGATATTCAGTCAGTGTCTTTTCCAGGGCATAAAGGCCGTCTACTTTGGGACGTACTTGCAGCGCATAATCAGCGGGCGTGATCGTCTGTGTCGACTTAAACGAGAGGGCATTGGTCACGCCTGCGGCATGGAGCACTCCGTGTAACGCACCGAAGCGTGTATGGATCTGCTGCAGTATCTGCCGCAGCTGGTCAACATCACCGACATCACACTGCATCAGGACAAAGCGGCCGCCCCCTGCCTCCATGGCAAGTAGGTGTTTCAGCTTGATACTTAGATCATCATTCTCATCATGCTCGTCGAGCCATTGCTGCCATTGTTCGCGTGGTAGGAGCGAAGCGCGACTCAGTAATATCACCGTGGCTTGATAGGTTTTGCCAAGATGCTCAGCCAGGAGAGGGCCAACGCTACCGAGTCCGCCGGTGATCAGATAGACGCCTCCCTGACGGAACGGGGGCTGCTGCGCCTCCGGTATGGTCATTGGCTCGTATGTCTGAGCCAGGCGTTCCAGATCCCGATAGGCTAGCGGACTATTCCCGGAATCGTCGGCAAAGTATTCCTGCACAAGCTGTGCCAGCACGGGAGTCGTCGGCGAAATGGGCTCCTCTGGCAAGACCACATCGATAGTATGGCAGCGCATGCCCAGGTTTTCCTGTGGAATGACCTTACAGGCACCAATGAGGGTCGATTTTTCTGGAATGAGGGTATCCTGCTGCTGTACCTGATAGAGTCCGTTGGCAACGGCGAGCACACGCACCTGTTTATTGCCGAGGATTGTGTTTAAGGCCTGGATCAGTGCCATCAGGCTATGGAAGCCCGATACCTGCAGGGTTTGAAACGTGTCGAGCCCGCTATCTAGCTTCTGTGTAGACACACTCCAGAGATGGAAGATGGTCTCGGGAATAAGCTGTTCTTTTTGGAGCATCTTACACAGTGTCTTATAATCCTCGGCATTGCCTGGACGCAGCTGGAACAGGTCTGGTTGCACTCTTATGAATGTATCGCCTGCTTGGATGCGCACCACGCGCTGTCCCATGGTGTTCAGACGACCAGCCAACTGCTCACCCAGGCCCGCCAGATCCTCGAAGACCCATAGGCAGCGTTGCGGTGAACTGGCAGTCGTGGCAGGGAGCGCTGCCGGTTTCCAGACAGGCTGATAAAACCAGCGAGCCAGATCGGGCTCTTTTTTGTGTACTTGTGGCGCAGCCAGCGCTTTATCCTCAATCCAAAAGCGCTTATGCTCAAAGGGATAGGTAGGGAGTGAGACGCGTCGACGCTGTTCATCGGTATATCCTTGTGACCATTCGATGGAGACGCCGGACAGCCACAAATAACCCAGTACATTGAGCAGTTGTGCCCGACCAACTGGACCTGTGTTTGATTGCCAGGGAATCACCCGTTCCGCATAGGCAGGCAGATACGTGGGAGCGCTCTTGATCTGAGCGACAAGTTGATCATCGCCCAGGGTGACAAGGACATTTTCTGGTCCGCTTAGTAACTGGCAGAGATGGCCCGGGAGGCGAGATGCGAACTGGTTATCGTGAAGCCAGACCGCTGCCGACGCCTCCTGCTGTTTGCTCAATGTAGTACCAGTGGCTTGTGAGAGATAAGGGATATCGCCCGTCTGCCAGTGGAGTTGTTGGATCAGCGCAGAGAGCGCCTCGGCTGGCAGTGCGCCGGCATCGATCTTTGCGCGGGTGATCGTTAACTGGACTGCATCCTCAAGTGATAGTTGACCAGCCAGGGCTGCCGCTGCATCCAGACCGTATGCTGTACCACTGACCGCTGTGAGCGTCATTCCCCATTTGAGGAGTAATTGCACTTGTGAACAGGCCAGCACAAGGGCCGCCACTGCCATTTCCTGCCGGGTCTGTGGAGAAGAAAAGCTATACTCGGCGCAGTCTGGAAGCTGATGAATGCGTTGATAGTATCCGTCGACCGTGGCGCGAAACAGGACATCCTCCTGATACCAGCTCTGTGCGCTTGTGGCCTCAAAGTGTGCTGTCGCAGGGAACAATAACGTCAGGGCACGATTGCGGACCGTCTGGTGGAGTGAAGGGAGCGTACTGCTCTGCGTTGAGAGCTGTGTCAGGGCATCGGCACGATCACGGCAGAGCAGGAAGCGGCGATGGTTGAACATGGTGCGTCCAACCTGGAGGGTATAGGCTATGTTGGCCAGGTTTGCCTCGGGTTCTGTCTGGATCGCGTGGAGTAATCTTTGTTGCACATTGTCGAGGGCCGTCGCCGTTTTCGCGGAAAGGACCAGGAGTTGCCATGGTTGAGCGGGCATAGAGGCAGGGAGGAGTGGGGCCTCTTCGATCACGACATGAGCATTGGTGCCGCCCAGACCAAACGAACTCACACCCGCACGACGTGGATTGTCTGGTGACGCTTGCCAGTCTGCCAGACTGGTATTCACATAGAAAGGACTATTGGCCAGATCTATATCCGGACTGGTTTTCTCAAAATTCAGGCTGGGTGGTAGCTCTTGATGTTTTAATGCTAGCGCCGTTTTGATCAGGCCAGAGACGCCCGATGCCCGATCCAGGTGTCCGACATTTGGTTTAAGTGAGCCGAGCGCACAAAAATGTTTTTTCTGTGTACGGAGTGCGAACGCCTTTTTTAAGGCCGCAAGCTCAATCTGATCTCCTAGCATGGTCGCGGTTCCATGCGCTTCAATGTATGAAATAGTTTCAATATCGACGCCAGCATTACTGATCGCCTGCGCAATCACCGCGCTCTGACCCTCCAGGCCCGGAGCAGTATAGCTTACCCTACGGCTCCCATCATTATTGATATGGGTGCCTAGAATCACTGAGTAGATCTGATCTCCATCCTCGATAGCTTCTTCTAGCCGTTTTAAGACTACCACCGCCGCTCCGTTGCCCATCACGCTGCCAGCGCCATTGGCGTCAAATGTGCGACACTCA
This sequence comes from Dictyobacter alpinus, assembly GCF_003967575.1. Taxonomy (NCBI): domain Bacteria; kingdom Bacillati; phylum Chloroflexota; class Ktedonobacteria; order Ktedonobacterales; family Dictyobacteraceae; genus Dictyobacter; species Dictyobacter alpinus. The sequence goes on along the minus strand of NZ_BIFT01000002.1, from coordinate 108,144 downwards.
CCATCAGGAGAAAGGATTCCGCCTTCTTCATAGAGATAGCCATTGATTTGTGGCATGGCAATCGCTACACCGCCAGCCAATGCTATATCGCAATCATAGTTTAACAGGCTCTGGCAGGCCAGATGGACAGCGACAAGAGAAGTTGAGCAGAACGTCTGTATTCCCAGGCTGGGACCGCGTAGGTTCAATTTATACGAGATCGCGCTGGCTAGAGAATCACGTTCATTGCCGACGGAAATCTGGACGAGATTAGCCTCATCAAAAGGCTGATTCCCGGTGAGGCCGCGCACAAAATACGGACTTAGCGCCGATCCACCAAAGACACTGATCAGCCCCGGATAGGTTTCTATATCATAGGCCGCATCTTGTAATGCCTCATAGGTACATTCTAAGAAGACGCGGTGTTGAGGATCAGTCAACTCGGCCTCACGCGGCGTATAGCCGAAGAAGTCCGCATCAAAATATTCCGCTCCTTCAAGGATGGCGCCTGCTCGGACATAGTTGGGCAACTTGAGCATTTCAGGATCGACGCCTGCCGCCAGAAGTTCCTGTTCAGAAAAATGTTGAATCGACTTGGTGCCAGTGCGCAAATTCTGCCAGAAGCCATGAATCGTATTTGCCCCTGGGAAACGCCCGGCCATGCCAACGATGGCTAGAGCTGTATCATACGAAATACTTTTTTTCACTATGGTCAGTTCTCCTCTCGCTCTCTTTACTTGCTTTTCTCATGCATCCGTTTTTTCAGGAGTGATTGACGTTTAGAACTTCGCTCCTCAAGAGCATTGAGTGTGACGCCTGAGTGGTTCTGGGTTAGATACTGGGTGAAGGCCTCAATGCAAGGGGCTTCATATAAGCTATAAGCCGGGAGTCGTTCCAGATTGAATGTTTTCCGCACCTGTAGCAACAGACTCACCCCGAGCAGTGAGTTTCCACCCAGATCAAAGAAGTTGTCGTAGATACCAATACCATCAATGGCCAGGACGCGTTCCCAGATCTGTGTCATTGCGCGTTCATGCTCATCACGGGGAGCGGTATATGAGTTATTCAAAGGTGGTCGTGTATGAAACATAATGTTTGGCAAGGATTGCTGGTCCTCGCCTAGCTGGTGGCTATGATAAAGCGTCTGACTCCCATGAATCAGGTCCTGGAGGTCCTGGGTCGAAACAATGACCTGTGGGCGAGGGAAAGCCAGGAGCCGTTCTAGTGCGGCCGCTCCCTCTTCAAAAGAGATACCGAAGGTACGTCGATTGTCCTCGAAAAAAGAGCGCATGGCATTGCTATAACCGGCCAGTCCAGCGGACCAGGCATTCCATTGCCACTCGCCCCAATCAACGGCCATCACTGGATAGCTACTTTGATCATGGCTGTGGGCATAGGCATCTAGAAAGGCGTTCGCGGCGCTATAATCTCCCTGGCCATGTCCACCGATAAGGGTGGTGATAGATGAGAAAAGAAGCAAGAAATCCAGCGGAATATCCTGTAGGAGACGATGCAAAATCAGTGTTCCCTGTACCTTGGGTGCCAGAACCGCTGCCGCCGCCTCATGTGTCTTGAGTTGGAGCAGACCTACACCTGGAACTCCAGCCAGGTGGAATACGCCATGCAGTTCTCCAAAGGTGCCAAGGGTCTGCTCAATGACGTGTTGCATCTGAAGCTCTTCCGTGACATCGGCCGCCAGGATGAGCACTTCAGCGCCTAGTTGTTCCAGCGCCTGGATCGTTGTAATCTGCTGCCGGATGGTGCTCGCTTCCTGTTCGGTTTGCAGCAAACCTGACCAGGCGTCTCTTGCTGGCAAACCCTGCCGTGACGTGAGTACCAGTCGGGCGTGATATTTGGCCAGATGTGTTGCGAGCGCCAGGCCGATACCACCCAGACCCCCTAACAGGAGATACACGCCGCGCTGACGTAACATCGCCGGAGAGAGTGGTTCAGGAAGTTGGAGCACTTCAAGGTTGGGAAGCCAGCGATAGCGTCCACGCAGCGCAACCAGTATTGCCGTTGGCTCTCCTGTCAGCTCGTGAATTAACTGCTCCAGTAGCCGCTCCTGTGAGTCAGAGGTGTCTGGATCTGGCAACTCAAGATCTACCAGCTGACAGGAGATGTTGGCATACTCCTGCGGAATAACGCGACAGAGTCCCAGCATAGTGGCCCTGGCAGGAGCGAGGGATTCCTGTCCCAATACGTCTGAGATGCCATGAGCTAGAATCCTCAGAATACAGTGCTCAAGCTCAATCTCACCCAGGGCTTGGACGAGGGCCAGCACACTATAAAAACCCAGATCGAGTTGTTGTTGTACTTCCTCAACTCCAAGCGGATCAGCGGCTATATTGGCGAGCGACCAGCAGTGGAGAATGTGCGTTGGTACTATCTTTTGATGGTGGAGCGTCTGAAACAGGTGTTGATAATCAAGGTAGGCGGTCGGATTGAGTTGATAGTGATGTGTATCGCTGGCGTCAAACGTTGAGCCCGCCGTAACTATCACGATCTGCTGGCCGCACGCCTGAAAATGAGAGGCCAGCCGCTCACCAATGCCCTCCTGGTCTTGGAAGATAATGCAGCAACCCGCTGAAGTTTCCTGAACATGTGTAACTGGTGAGAGCGGGGCCTGTTTCCAGCCGGGAACTGAGAACCAGGTCGCGATCTCGTTTTTGCGTTTCCCCTTTCGTACCTGTTCGGGCTGCACAGGGAGCGTGGCAGGACGGCTGCGCCAATCAACGCCATCGATCCAGTAGCGTTGGCGTTCAAATGGATAGGTTGGCAAAGGGATGCGGCGACGGCGTTCACCCGCATAGAAGTGTGACCAGTCCAGTTCTACTCCCGCCAACCAGAGCCGACCGATGCCGGTCAGGAAAAACGCATAGGTCTCCGCGACACCCGAGGCTGGTTGGGTCGCGATAATCTTCGTCATCCTTTCTCGATCACAAGCGGGATGTTGTCTGACAAATGAGCCCAATGTCTGGCCAATACCAACCTCAACCAGGATATAGGGTGCTTGCTGTAACAAACATTCCACGCCATCCATAAAGCGTACGGTGCCACACATATGCTCAGCCCAGTATTCAGGATTGATTGCCTGCTCATTGGTGATCCAGGTACCTGTGACATTTGAGATATATGGGATCGTTGGTGGATGCAGGACCATGCTTTGCAGCAACAGTATTAACTGTTCCCTGACCGGAGAAAGCAGGTGTGAGTGAAAGGCATGCGTGCTCTCAACACGGAAGCAGGCAAGCTCATCGGCAGCCAGGCACCGCTCCAGGTGCTCAATCATCGCGAGCGAGCCAGTCATAACACTGGCCTGTGGTGCCGCAATAATGGCCAGTTCAACCTCAAGCTCAGGATGCAGCACGAGATAGGCCTGCATTTCTGCTTCCGATAGTGCCACTGAGAGAAGTGCACCTTGTGCTTGTGTGGCGATAAATTGAGCCCGGCGTGCTACAAGCGTCAGGGCATCTTCCAATGAGAGGACCCCGGCCAGCGTTGCCGCGACATACTCGCCCAGGCTATAGCCCAGGAGCCCTTGAGGTTGTATGCCCCAATAAATCAGCAATTGTGCCAGCGCATATTCGATGACAAAGACCGCGGGTTGGGACAGTTCTGTCTGATCTAATGGGGATGCCTGCCTGTATCTACTACTGCCAGGCAGCCGTAGCAGGGAACGAAAATCCTGCTGCGTTGCATAGGCATTCGATGCAGCCGATGCTGGAATGTTTCCTGCCAGCGCCAACGTGGTGTGATCAGGATAGAGGACCGTGCGCAGATCCAACTTGAGTAGAGGCAAAAGTATCTCACAACAACGATCAACTTCCTGGCGAAAGAACGGTTCTTGCTGATAGAGTTCGTGTGCCATGTAGGGAGTCTGTTCACCCACCCCAGGTAAGAGAAAAAACGTCTGGCAATCTGTCCGGCGTTGTCTCTGCTCAAGCATACGAGGGGGCGCTGGTTGAGCAAGCAGGCGTAGCGCCTCCTGGCGATCCTGGCAGAGAAAGATGCGGCGCTGTTCAAATTTTTGACGACCTGCCTGTAGAGTGTAGGCAACATCGGCCAGCGGCACCTGCTCGTTGGTTTGAAGATACTGGCGTAGATTGTGGGTTGCCTGCTCTAAGGCCGTAGCAGTCTGTGCGGAGAGCACCAGTAGTTGCCAGGAGCGCGATGAACTTGTCTCAGGGAGTCCTGGCGCCTCCTCCAGAATAACATGCGCATTCGTTCCGCCTAAGCCTAAGGAATTGACACTGCCACGTCTGGGATGTGTGGCCTCCGGCCAGGATCGCAAGTGGGTCGCAAGAAAGAATGGGCTCTGTGCTAAGTCCAGCCTGGGATTCGTTTCCTGGACATGCAAGGTTGGAGGAATCTCCTGATGTTTGAGTGCCAGCGCAACTTTCATCAGGCCCGCGACTCCGGCGGCCCGATCCAGGTGACCAACATTTGTTTTTACCGACCCTAGACCACAATAATTACGCAGCGGCGTCTGCTGGCGAAACGCATGGGTGAGTGCCGCCACTTCAATCGGATCACCAAGTTCCGTAGCGGACCCATGAGCTTCTACATAACCCAGTGTAGCGGCCTCTATCCCTGCCTGCTCTAAGGCTTTGCTAATCGCGGTTGCCTGTCCAATGACGCTAGGAGCGGTATAACTGACTTTGAGTGAGCCATCATTGTTAATCGCAGAACCCTTAATGACCGCATCAATCGTATCGCCATCGCGTAAAGCATCCTGCAAGCGTTTTAAGACCACCACGCCAGCACCATCTCCAAATGGCGTGCCCGTTGCCTGGCTATCGAAGGCACGACAATGTCCATCCTCTGACTCCATACCCCCGGCCTGATAAAGATAGCCTGTTTGACCGGGGACGCGTACAGAGACCCCACCGGCGAGCGCAAGGTCACACTCTCCATGGAGCAGGCTCTGGCAAGCGAGATGGACCGCGACCAGAGAGGTCGAGCAAAACGTCTGCACTGTAAAGCTTGGTCCCTTGAGATCTAATTTGTACGAGACCGTACTGGCCAGCGAATCCTTGTCATTGCCAATCACGAGCTGATAATCATCAATTGCCTGTAGCTGTCCCGTGACCAGTAATGAGAGCATATAGGTACTCAAACTACAGCCAGCATAGACACTGACCAGGCCAGGATACGATCCGGGGGCATAGCCTGCGCGTTCCAGTGCCTCCCAGGAACACTCTAAGAAGAGCCGGTGTTGCGGATCCGTAAATGTTGCCTCATGTGGACTATAGCCAAAGAAGGCCGCATCGAAGCACTCAACGTTCTCTACAGGTAATACCGGGCGAGCACGGATATAGTCTGGCCGCTGGATCGTCTCTGCATCATTGCCGGAGGCGAGCAATTCTTCTGTGCTAAAGAAGGTGACACTTTCAACGCCGGAACGGAGATTGTGCCAGAACTCATCGACATTTGCCGCACCAGGAAAGCGTCCGGCCATGCCGATAATGGCAATCTCATGCGTTTTCTCCTCCAGGGGTTGTTGCGAGATAGGCGCCGTGAATGGTTTCGGCAATACAGGATCATCCACGAGAGCCAGCGCCAGGCGTGCAACCGTGGGATAGTCATAGAGCAGGGTTGGTGACAGCTTACAATCCAACCACTCCTCGATTTCGCCTGATAGACCCACCGCATCTATTGATGAGAGCCCGTAGCTGGCAAAGCTTTTCGCATGATCAATATCGGATGCCTCGACGAGCACATAACTGGCAATCTTGTCTACAAGCCAGGCAACGATCTCATCGAAGTTTGGCCTGTGTTGATGCATCGTGTGTGTTGTTTGCATGTTGCTATCTTGTATCATGGCGACCTATCTACTCATCCCATTTCTTCAGTTTTTCCGCCAGAAAAAGGGTCCGGCAGGCACGTCGTTGCAGTTTGCCACTGGAGGTTTTGGGAATCTCCCCCACCTGTACCAGTTCTATCTGGTATGCTTTAATCTCATGCTGTTCGGCAATGTTACGGCGGATCGTTTCGGAGAGTTGCGCTATCATTTGTTCACGCTCATCAGAGGTGTACTTAGTTTGAATGGCGCGTACCTCAGCAACCACAACCAGACATTCCTGTTCCCCCACTTCAATGGAAAAGGCATTGCTGCAGCCGGCGCGAATGAGCGGCGAACTCTGCTCGATGGTCTGTTCGATATCATGCGGGTAGTGATTGCGGCCCGCGATAATGATCAGGTCCTTCAGGCGTCCAGTAATAAATAGCTCATCATCGTGTAGAAAACCCAGGTCGCCCGTACGTAAGAAAGGGCCTTCCTCTGTATCCGCCAGGTAGGCATGGAATGTGTGTTCCGTAGCGGCTTGATTATGAAAATAGCCGTGCGCCACACTCGGGCCGGACAGCCATATTTCCCCGATCTCATCGGGTTGGCACTGGACCTGTGTTGTCGGATTGACAATTCGCACTTGCTGATCTCGTGGCCCCTGACCGCAACTGACTGCATAGTTGACCGGGCGGGTCTGGGCATTTGCCGTCTTTACATATCCCTGTTCCAGCCAGGCCTTATCCAGCTGCTTCACGGATATACCGGTGTGTCGCTTGCGGGCACTCACCATCAAGGTCGCTTCGGCAAGACCATAGCCCGGCATGAATGTGTTGGCATGAAAGCCGCAGTCTGCGAATGTGGCACTAAAATTATCTAAGGTTGTGCGTCGAATTGGTTCGGCGCCATTGACGGCCACCTGCCAATGGCTTAGATCGAGTCGGGCCCGTTCGGCGGCACTAATGCGGCGCAGGCAAAGATCATAAGCAAAATTGGGCGCGTAGGTTACCGTGGTCTGGTAATCTGACAGTGTTTGTAGCCAGCGTAATGGGCGTTGCAGAAAAGCAGTAGGACTCATCAGCACGGTAGGATAGCCAGTGTAGAGCGGCTGTAGGACACCCAGGATCAGTCCCATATCATGAAAGATTGGGAGCCAGGATGTGCCTCGATCATGTTCACTCATCCCCATCTGCGTTTGCAGCATAGCGGAATTATGTTGAAGGTTGCTATGACTGACCATGACGCCCTTGGGTGTCGAGGTAGACCCGGACGTATACTGGAGTAAGGCCAGGCTCTGTTCATCCAGCGCGGGCTTGATCCAGTCATCGTACTGAGAAGGATAAATAGTATTAGTGGGGATCCACTGTAACGCTTGCAATTCAGGAATATGTGTGAATTTCTGGGCTATTTTTGTGTATGTCCAGGTAGTCGTGAGTGCGGTAACTGCCTGTGTATCGTGAATAATGGTTTGTAAGCGAGGAATCTGGCGTTCCGAGCTTGGGGGATACATAGGAACCGCGATCGCCCCGGCATACAAACAGGCGAGAAAAGCAGTGATGTATTCCAATCCTGATGGATAGAGTAACAGAATTGGTTTCCCTTCGCACCCGGACTGCTGGAGCCGACCTGCAATTGACCTGACCTGGCGATCTAAATCCCCATAGCTTAGCTCGGAATTTGCTTGTTCTCCAAAGTGGAGAAACGTATAAGCTGTCTGTTCAGGTTGTTGCTGAGCACGTTGCGTAAGGATGTCAACAAAGGTCAGCATCTTTGAGGCCGGATAAGAAATATTAAGCACCATAGAATAGATCTTCCCCCTTTATGTAAATCTGTGTGGAAGGGCCGGGAATTGGACACATGCTAAATGACAAACAAGTATTGATGAACAGTTTATAACAGCATCTGAGTGTGAGAAACAATTGGCTGCTATGGTGAAATTTGCTCAATTTCAGGTATGAGATATGCTCATAGGGGGTGATTGTGTCTCATTTGGCTGGTTGGTGGACCATGGATTTCATAGGAGTCTGGCGCGCTCTTATGGTTTTTCGTTGCTTCTGCTTGGAGTATTGATACGTTTGTAGAGCTTTTCGATGGACTGTCCGGGCTTTATGTGTAATTCTTCGTGGAGATGTTGAACGCACAACTGGTATTGCCGGAGGGCCAGTTCTCTCTTGCCCTGGCGAAGATAGCAGAGCATGATGCCATGATGAGCTTTTTCAAAGCAAGGGTCGTGTGAGAGGAGTACCTGCCAGTGTTCTATGCATTCGTCCCAATATTCCTGGCGCCAGGCGAGCAGGGCCAGTTGTTCATGAGCATCCATATAGGCCTGCCGTAACTGGTTGCGGCGGAAGGCGCACCAATCATTATAAAAGGGCTGTAAGTAGTTTCCTTTGTAAAGTGATACTGCCTGATGCAGTGTTGCGCTGGCCGTGGCATCGTCTTGCATCTCTAATGCCTGCATCGCAGTCGCATAGAGCTTATCAAAGACTGCTACATCATACCAGATTTCCTGAATATTTAAGGCGGCAAGGTTGAGACTATACAGACCGCGCTCATATAGAATACATGCTTTGCCGATGGCTTGCCGTAAGTAATAGATGGTTGTGCGCATCGTCGTATCGATCTGTTTTTGGGTTGCATGGGGCCAGAGCGCATCGATCATTTTTTCTTTGGAGAGTGGATGATTATGCTCCAGAAGTAAATAGAAAAGTTCCAGCGCGCGCTGCATATGCCAGCGTGTAACGGGCACATCATCGATCAGTAATTGTGGCTCACCCAGTGCCATAATACGTAGCGTATGTATCCGTTCAGGTGGGGGAATAGGAGTCTGAGTTGACGATGAGTGCTGTGCTATGGCTGGCATTTGCTGCTGTTCATGAGCGGTCGATTGCGCAAACAGCGGTAACAGTTCTGGATAATGGCTCGCTTCAAGCTTCAGTATAGTGGTCAGATCGCTATTGGCATTGAGTGTGATGGTTTGCTGGATCGTCTGAAGCGCAAGCTCTGGCTGCTGCTGGCGTGTATAACAAACAGCCAGTAAGAGTAAGGCGCGAATAGAGAGAAATTGAATAGTCGTGAATTTGCCCAATGCGACAGCATGTTCCAGCTCTTGCTGAGCCTGTGTATAATCCTCTTGCGCGAGTGCAAGACGGCCTTGAGTCAGGCTATGGAGTAGATCTTCATAGGTATTCTCTTTCTGTGGTGGTATATACACCTGCTGCAGGAAAAAATGGCTGGTCTGTATTTCCCCGATAGATAGATATGCGGTGGCGATACTACAGAGGCCGCAATTGATAAGATAAAGATCCTGGCACTGCTGCGCCAGACGCAGGCCGTCTTCTAAATAATCCAGGGCACGCACATATTGCGTCAAGGCGGAATAAAGTTCACCTAGAGCTATGAGGGCATACGCTTCCCCACTCTTGAACAGATTTACCTTTGCCATTTGCAGAGCTCGTACAAGCGTCCCTTCAGCCTGTTCCATTAAGCCCTGGCGGAGTTGCAATAAACCGATGCCAGTGAGATTGTTGATCAGGCCTCGTGGCTGTTGCAGCTTTTCCCAGATGCGTAAGGCACGTACCTGATGATAATCAGCCAGTTGATAATTGCCTGTCCAGCTATAGGCGCTGGCTAATAAGCGATGCAGCGTTGCAGCTTGCGGATCATTGTTCTGTGAAGTATTTAACTGTAATGCTTTTTGGAATTGAATAATGCCCTCATGAATGAGTCCCATACCAACGATCAAGCAGGCACCCAGGCGATGATAGGTTTTAATTTTGAGCGGTATCTCATCATCAGGCAGGAAATCCAGGTTTTCCAGACAGAGTTCGCGTGCACGCTGGAAATTGCCTTGATAGAAAAGGAGTTTGCTACGTGCCAGCCGCAACTCAGCCTGTAAGCGCAATGTAGGTGGTAAGTCTTTTTTGTTAGTATCAGGTATGAGTAGTGCTTCGGCTTTATCGAGCAATGTCGATACTTCTGTATATTCATTCTGGGCGAGATAGATATTAATTTGTGTCATCAGCAACCAGGGCTCTTTTTTGAAGATGTGTTCTGGCAAGCCTTTAAGCCAGAGATCAACTGTTTCGCTCTGGCCCTGGTTAATGAGTTCAGGCGCAACCTGGACAATAATACTGATAGCCAGCCGATATTCATGTGCCTCTAGTGCGTGCCGAATGGCCTGTGCATAGGCATGGTCCTGTTGCAAGAGATGAATGGTTTTGCGTTGGAGCTCCTGATAGCGTGTGGCAGACTGGTTTCGTAGCCTTTCCTGTAAGAGGGCACGCAGAATAGGATGGCAGATATACACGCCAACCTTCCCCTCATCAATAGATTTTTCATCGCGCATCACAAAGAGACCTTGTTGTTCGGCATAAATGAGCCGTTCTGCAGAATTTGTTGTCTCAAGCAATCTATCGCAGAGGGGCGCAGTGAGTTGCTCAAAGATAGAAACGGCTTCCAGGAACGTAAATGTCTCCATTTCCTGACGAAAAATCTCAGAGATATAGCTAAAAAGCTGTTGATGGTCCGCAATCTGAGCAGAGGTCCCCCAGTTGCCTTTGTGAGAAGGGACAAGCGGATGCATCTGGGTATATCCCAGACTTGATCCTAACAGGATACCAGAGATCCACCCATCAAAGGCGGTAATAAGGTGCTCGGCATCGGGTAAGGAAAAATTGGTAAAACCTTGCAAATGAGCTAAATCCAGCAACTCCTGAGCGGTAAAGCTTAATCTGCTACTACCCAGGCCGAACATCTGCCGTTGCGCAATCAGAGGAGCCAGTTTCAAATCCGGCATTGAGCGGCTCTCAAGTACCAGCACGCCCCGCTGAAAAGGGTGTTCCAGGAGATGATTGAGCAGGCGATGAAGCGCCTCATGCGGTTGTAGTTTATGATAATTACAAAATGCCAGTACAAAGTGCTGTGAGATTTCCCCATTGAGCTTTGTAACCATCAGATCAAGGATGCTTTTCCAGTACAACTCCCCGTCTGGATGTTCGTTTATTTCGACATCTTCTAATGCAAGGACAGCCGCAAAAGATGGCACGAGTTGAGGAAAGTTCTTTTGTACGCTACTCAATACTCCTTTAAGAAAGATCGCCGGAGTATCGGTCTCCTCAAAAAAAAACCAGCTACAGATAATCTGGTGTTGGAGGAGAGTATCAACGAGGAGCGTCGTTTTCCCATAGCCTGCGGGAGCACAAAGAAGAATAAACTTGGTAGAGGTGGCCTTTTTGGTGTCTGGGCCCTTGATATGCTCCGCTAATAAATGAATTAAAGACTCACGATGTAGGATAGGTATAGGAAGGATTGGAGCTTGAATATTGTACTGCCATAGATTGGTATTCATTGTCCATCCTCGCGCAATAAGTACAATAAAAAATACTCTAAGAAGAGGAGCATCATTATGACTTTTCCTCCTTATTAATTAAACGATATTTTTGGGAATATTACTAGTCTTTTCACGTGTAAAGAGCATCTCTACCAGGAAAGTGGGAGCCATGTTTTCTCGTTATACTGTAGTAATGACTCCTCGCTTGACACCTTTCACCGGATTTCTGACAGATTTTTGACAGAAGAGCAGTATGCTTTGAAGAGAGACAAGTGGTGCCTTTGGTAGAAAGATAAGATTGACAGAATACTAGATCAGGGTAAAGGGGAAAACTTATGCTATCCAGATTCATGCAACTTCTCTCTTCTTACGCAAATCTCCTCCCAATGTTGTTCGCTGGCAGTATTGATAGTATGTGGATAGACGATGACTACGATCCCTGGGATTAAATTGCAAAAGGTGTGATATGTCATGGAAGGTCATCAACAAACTCTTAATTCGAGCCATCATCGATGCACGCTTTGCCAGGAAACTGCTGGCAGATCCGCTCGCGGCAGTCCATGAAGTCGAGCTTGAAATAACACCGGAAGAACAAAATGTTCTCCGTAACGCCAGAGTAGAGGACCTCTCTGACTTGAGCCAGTTATTAATTAATCAGTTAGAGTATGACGAAGAGTGAAATGAGCCGAGGGTGCTATCCGTTGTGTATGGACTCTCAAATAAGGAGGGATGGATGCTGCGTTCCAGTAATCCAGTTCAGCGTAACCTTACTCATATCTGGTTTGGCTTGCTTGCGCTAATGAGTTGTGGAATCGTTCTTTTTCTCTTTCTTTTGTATGATACGAGACTGTTTGCCCATATATTTTTCATCATGCAACCACTTGGGTGGATCCTGGTGTGTGTCTGGAGCAGCATCATTATGCTTTCACTGGCACAGCAAATGGGATATACACGTATAATGCGTAACAGCCTATCGTTGTGGATACGTGCAGATCCTCTGCCAGTGATTGAGATGGCATCAGCTGAACAGAGCAAAAATATAGACCACCAGTTAGCGACCCAGGTGATAGTGGCCCTTGAACTGCCATTTCAACATATGGGGGTACGTACTGAAAACCACCAGGAGGCAATCGAACGGGCCATGCATGCTCTATGTTGTCACTCTGACCTGAAGAAGCAAGCCTTTTCTGACTATGTGCTGCAGCTACTGCTGGTCGCGCAGCAAAACTGGCTAGACCTGACCACCTTCTCGCCCCGCGAACGAGAAATCCTGGAGCTTCTCCTGCAAGACATCTCCTATCGAGAGATGAGTAATCGTCTGCATGTCAGTATGAACACGATCAAGACCCATATCTACCATATTTTTCAGAAGCTAAACAGTTCTAATCGTCAAGAGGCCATTCAATTGATTCGTGAACGTGGCTGGTTCTCATCTATTGCTTCAAAGGGAGAGACAATATCGTACAGGTTCGCAGAGAGGTGGCCTGGAGTAGCGGAAAGGATGGGTGCCAATGAGTTAGGACGGTAGAGGGCAAGAAACCGCTTAGATAACCATCAAAAAATCAGCACAGAAGGGGGAGCCTGAGATGAACGAAAAAATATTTCAATCAACTTTTGAACCTTCCTTTTTAATCGAATGTATCAGAAAATGGTATCACGTTCAGGCTCTATCTCCTCATCGCCTTCCAAGCGATTCAGGAAAATATGTCTATCAGGCTTTTTCACCGTTGAGCAGACAACCATGGTCAACGTTTCCAACTGGCATTCACGAGCAGGTGGACACCGCTGCAGAATCTTCTCCAGTTCCTGTTTGAGCCAGGGATGCAGGATCGCATTTGTGCTCTGATCAACCGCTTTGGCCCTCAGTTCTCCGGTCGCTGGCCAAAACAAGGTCAGAAATTTGGCTGTCTTGCCACGAATGTACTGGTGATCGTGATGGACGGGGGCTCCTTCTGGTCTCCAAGCCTGACCTGCTACTGGAATCGTTTAATAGGGTCCTGCCTCGTCTTCGCACTACACCTGCAAGCCCAACTGCTCTCCCAACGTGTATGCCCGCTCGATCACCGTTTTTTTCCTGCGTATAGGGGTCATCGCTTTGATCCACCTTCCCATCCTTCCCTTTCTTCAACGTTCTGCCGGTATGGCACCAGGAACGGCTCTTCTGCCAGCGATAGCCTGCCTCGTGCAGGGTAGCAAGATCGTGAAGGTACTGACTTGGGGAAGTCCATCTGGAGCCTTCCGCAAGGCCTGCTGAGGCAAGGAGAGTGACCAGTTTGCGGTCGCATCTTCTGCTCGGTCTGGGGTTCGGCATGCCTCTTGAAGAATCCGCGCTTTCTTGGCGGCTCCATACCTCACGGCACGTCCGCGACGGGGGGGATCATTCAACGTGCCCAGCCCTTGTTCGGTGAAGCGCCCGACGAGTTTTCTCACGGGAGCCAATGTCGACCACCCCGCTTGCTGCGCAGCCTTAATGTGACTTGCTCCCTCTGCCATGGCAAGCAGAGCAACCGTTCGTTGATGGCGCAGGTGTGGTTCACTGCTGGCGTGCTTCACACATTGGAGTTCACTCCGTTTTTCTTGTGTGAGTGGGCGGAGCACTTCGGAGACTGGATGTGCCATGGGCAGATTTCTTTCCCTTCATTTTGGTCCAGCGTGTCACAACAGCGACGAAGTTGGCAAGTGACCCACTAGGGCGCTATTACTTTTGAAAGTAAGATTGAGCTACCCAAAAAATAGGAAAAGAACCAGATCACCACCCCGATGAGGAGGAGAAATGTTACCAGCAAGCTTAGTACCATGACAATGGTATAAGAAAACGTGAGTTTCCAACGGAAGTGGAAAATGTTGGGTGCAATCTGATGGTGAATGGCATTGTTTTTGATCACAGCGCAACCACATATGTGATCGCATCAATCGGGAAGTATATTAATAAAGAAATTAGATCTTTAGTTGTATCTCCATTACATCTGTAGATGTACCCCACTATGCTCTTCGACAAGTATGATTGATACCAGCCAATCATATTACAACTTATTCCATTTATCGAATAAAGCGCTCCTTTGTATATGTATTAAAGGACAAAAAACATGATTGATGTACAACATATCACCCGTTGATTTGGCGCATTCACTGCGATTTCAGACATATGGTGTTCAGGTACCCGACGGGCTTGAATACCATATAGATGACCTTAGACGCACGGCATCAAATAACGGCGACGTAGAAGTGGTTAGCCACAATACATCAGATTATAAGAACGCCTAAGAGGTAGCGAATTGATAGTGTGGATCGGCCCTTGTTAGATGACATCGGGTTGACCAGGAATGCCGCGCATATCCTTGAACTAACTCAGTATCATCATGAGTACGATCTGGGCCTCCAGAGGGCACCGATACAGCACGGCCAAAGGTGAGATGACGATTGGGGCTTACGTAGAATATCGAAGCGTTCTAGATCGGGGAAGTGTCGCTCATCGTGGTTAGTTGAGGCACACCATGTCTGAACGGTTGCACCGTCTAAGTACAATCAAGTAACAAACCTGGGCAAAAACCTGCTCAACAAGTGTGTACAATGCCTAAAAAGCTATGTGATTGTGCTTAGTCACGATGTAACACAATAACATTGAGTATCAAACACTTTCTAAGGAGGGGAAATTGCAAGCAACTATACTATTGGGAGTAATTGGTGTCATTTTTCTTGGCTTTGGCCTTTACAAGCGCTTTGTCACGCAACCTTTTCTACAGAATGCAAACAACGTTGCAGGTACGGTGGTTTATAAACAGAATGAGAGGGTATATAATGGGGTAGCGGTTGTCCCTAAAACGGTGTTGGTTATCCATTTCATAGATAATCATGGTATACTGCAGGAATTGCGTGTTCGAGAATATTCATCTTTCATGCCACATGCGAAGATAGGTGATAACGTACCTATCCTCTATGATCCCGCGCATCCACAGCATGCAATAATTCAGCCAAACTCAAAGATGATTTCTCCACTGTTCTGGCTACTTGTGGGCATCGCCTTTTTTGTAGCGGGTATTATAATCTCTTTCTTGCACATATAGAGATGCTGGTGTTTTCACCTTTTTTACGACTTGCACATGAGCGTTTCCCTACATAGTCAATGAGCTAGGTTGTGGGAAGCCCGTTAGGTCGCTCAAAGAGCGTGAAAAAGGAAATCCTGGAACTTCAGGGGTAGGTGTCAAGATGCGGGTGCTCTCTATCCAGGTCTGTCTTCACCGAGGCTTCTCATCATTGAAGTGCGGAGAGTACTTCAGCAAGCCGTTGGCGGGTCTCCTTTGTGGCAGGCGTGTGCTCTCCCATGTCTCGTTCACCATGGACTATTCTTCCTCTCCTTCCGGAAAGAATGCATTTGGTCGATTTTGGGAAAGAGGTTCTTCTAGGAATAACCGCCCTTAAGGCTGTAGGACATCCGCCAGGGCACATGTCCCTTGAGATTGCTTCGGGCAAAGAGCGACTGCTCCATATGGTGGATGCAGTCACTCATCACATCCTTCACTTCCGACACATCGATTGGTTCGGTCCGGTTGACAACTGGCTTGCTCATACGATACCAACACGACGCCACTTGCTCAATCGTGCTGCAGATGAACATCTGCTCGTTCTTGCATACCATTTCGAGTTTCTTGGATTAATCGTGGCAACCGAATCTGGATAACCGAAGGCCTGTTTGCCGCGCCGCGCCAGCAGCGCGTGACGATGCGCCTGATAGAGTTGAAGGTAGTCCTTTATCGTGCATCTTGTTTCTTTAATGTACGTACCTGCCTGATCAATGGCCAGGGGAAATTGGGCAAGCGCAATGACAATATTGATCGCGTCATCCATTTCCTCGGGTGAGGAGGCAGAAAACCGGCGGGCACGCTGCAGTAAGAGATGGGTTCCCTCCAGAATGCCCATAGGATCAACTTCAATTTGTTTGGAGGAAGTTTTTCCCTGGCTGTACACGCTCCAGGAAACAGGTCGCGCTTCGATTAATCAAGCGCAGAACGCATCCTCTCTCCTGCCAGATGGCTTTACTGAAGGTTTCGTCATGACAAATGGCATTCACATGCATTATGTCAGCGGCGGAAATGGACAGGTATTGATGCTACTCCACGGGTTTCCAGAAACTTGGTATGCATGGCATAAAGTGCTTCCTGATCTCGCCAAACATTACCTGGTGATTGTTCCTGACATGCGCGGGGCTGGACAGATAGACGCGCTGCCAACAGGGTATGACAAAGTAACAATGGCCAGAGATATCCATGGGCTTGTCTCGCAACTGAGTCCTGGACCCATTAACCTGGTTGGTCATGATATCGTACTGATGGTTGCTTATGCATATGAAGCGCTCTATCCTAGCACTGTACAACATCTGGCCTTACTGGAAGCACCGATCCCGGATGCAAGTATCTACACGCTTCCAGCACTCACGGCCAAAGGGCCAGGTGTCTGGTGGTTTGGATTTTTCAGTACGCCGCAGATGCCTGAAAAACTCATCCAGGGACGCGAATTAACCTTTCTCACCCTGTTTTTTCAGAACAGTGTTCCTGTCCAGGTCCAGAGAAGTATCACACAGGCGGAGATCGCACTCTATGCCCACTACTGGCAAGATCCTACACATCGGCATGCGTACATCAGCTATTTCAGTTCCTTTGAGAGCCTCCTGTTTCCAGGGTGAATATGGCCTTGACACTGTTATGAAGCGGTTTAACGTGGACAACACTTCCTTCACCATGTACAGATATTTCATTATCCACTGTAGAGGTCGGAGCTGGCCTCGCACCCCAACGTACCTCATTTCGCTTCTAACGTAGGCTGTCTTTCAAGCCTGAGTCTGGTCATGTTCGGCGTGCAAACAGCCTTTCGTCCGTTTGCACGCCCCCGCTTTTAAGCGGGTGGTTCATGACCAGTTAGCCCCTGATAAACCCGCGCTTGTGCACCTCCAAACTAACCGTCCGCGCCAGCGTTTGTTTGCTCGAAAGTCTAAGGGAAGCCTCGCCGCTTTCGTGTGGGGAACTTTAGATTCCGGCACCCTGCAAAGCTGGTCGGGCGGTAGCACGCATGCGTTTGAGTAATCTATTTTCTACTTTTGCCGCATGGGGATGGATGCCTCCGTTTTCTTTGACTGCTTGCTGCCATTGATGAAAGCGTTGTGTGTGCGTATCGCTATCGTGTAATTCAGCACAGTCAATGCTGTCGGTGTTCAGATCAACTGTAATGGTATCGCCGTTCTCTACCAGCGCGATTGGCCCTCCAAGATAGGCTTCTGGCGTCACGTGTCCAATGACAAGACCCACGGAGCCGCCAGAGAAGCGGGCATCTGTCATCAAAGCGATCGTGATGTTTTTCTGTCGGCACAGGGTGGTAATACGGGATGTCGGGTCGAGCATTTCAGGCATGCCCGGTGCGCCCTGCGGGCCAGCATAGCGGATGACAACCATGTCTTTATCCTGAAATATCTCTGGAGTATGGGTGAGCGCTTCAAGCACCGCTGCCTCGCTATTAAATACCTGCGCTTTGCCGGTAAAGATGCCGTCTTTCATGCCACCCTCTACGCCTGCGACTTTAATTACTGCGCCACCTTCGGGAGCCAGGTTTCCGCTGAGCATGCGTAAACCACCCGTTGGTTTAAAGGGTATTGTCATAGAATGGATCACGTCACCATCAGGTGCTGCTGGATTCAGACGGTTGATCTGTTCCTGCAGTGTCTCTCCTGTGCAGGTGATGCATGATCCGTCTAAAAGTCCTGCTTGCAACAGCTCTTTCACGATGACTGGCAAGCCACCTTTTGCTTCGATATCCACCATAGAATATCTTCCAAACGGCCGGGCATTAATCAGAACAGGAGTCGTTCGGGACAGTTCATTAAATTCTTGTTGCGTGATAACCTCATTCCAGAAATCCAATCCCGCTGCCCTGGCAATTTCCGGCGCATGGAGCACGACATTGGTTGATCCACCCATGGCAATAGCAACGGTTATCGCGTTTCTTAAGGATACTCTGGTAATAATATCTTTCGGGCGGATATTCTTCCTGGTCATCACCAACAGATATTCAACGAGTTCGTCAGGAAACTGTTGCATTCTTCGCGGGTCTTGTGAGGCTGGAGCGACCATATGCAGTGGTTCCATGCCAAGCGCGCCGAAAAACGACTGCATGGTGTTATACGTAAACATTCCACCGCAACTGCCAGTGCCAGGACACGCATTCATGGCATAGCGTGCTTTCTTTTCTCCGTCCGCATCTCCAGCAACTTGAAAGCAACTGACAAGGTCGATCCGTTCTTCTGTCTGGGGATCTATGCCCGGCTTGATAGAGCCGTCTGACATCATAATGGCAGGTTCATTATGTTCCAGCAGTGCCGCGAGCGTGCCAACAGGTGGCTTATCACAGGCAACCACTGCGACAATCCCTTTTGCTTCACTACCACTGAGATGGAGGCACGCCGCATCATGGGTGACCTCCCTGCCGATCAGTGAAAAGCGCATCTGGCTTGTGCCATTCAACTGTCCATCTGACACCCCCCCGGCAAAATTCGGCGCGATCAAGCGGATATCGAGATTCTCTTGCACAATTCTCTTGCTCATAGCTTCCTGAACAGCAGCGACTTTATCGGTAACACCTATATAACATTGACTGTCTCCCTGATTGCCAATCACTGTCCAGACTGGCGCATGGACTTTCAGTGGATCCTGCCCCAAAAACTTTGCCGTCCCCACCTTCTGGCAATCACGACCAGGATTTTCGGAAATAAATGGTGTGTTTTGATTCAAATCGTTCATACCAACAAACCTCCCACGATGGCACTACGCCAAATGTTGAGGGCATTTCGTCGTTCCAAAATGCTCTTCATAAAACGAGAAAGCTAGCTCAGGCAAGATCAACAGAAATGAGAAAAAAGCCATTTTACGGATAAGCCCAAAAAGGAGACCCTCTGCCTGTTCTCACATGGAAATGCTCTGCGCATCTGCGTTCCGAAACGCCCTCACAATTGTTAGATTTTCCTCTATTCTATCACGAGCATAGGATATGCTGTGCGACCAGACCTGTTCTTCCTGGAATTGTGTAGTATCCACATCCTGACCTGAGAGGCGATCTGTGATAGCAGTTCAAAGTCGAGCGGTGGAGGATTGGGGGTGAAGCCGTGGACGTTGCCGATCGCGACCGCCAACATGGAGGCACTGGTTGCCTCAACGAAAGCGCGCGCCATCGGTTGCCCCATCACCCCACCCCGATAAAGCCAATACGCGGCCGCTCGTTCTCTCTCATCAAAGGCCTCCTTACTCTATGCGCTGGTATCCATCCCAATGCCCAGATAAACGGTGCTACCATCATACACCACAGCATCCCATCAATGTCGCGTCAGAGAGAAAACGATTTCTAAGAAGGTAACCTGTGCGGGAGTAGACCATGCCCAATACATTGCAATTCGCCTATCGAAGACCGGCTTAAAATTCGATTTGTTGGAGCAGGAATACGATAAAGGAAACAATGAAAGGAAAGACAAGTGGTAAGATCACTGGTATGACGATGGTGGCGATGACACTACTGAGTGTACAAGTTTTCAAGGGCCAGACCGGAAATGAATCATAGGTCAGGTCATAACATTTTTTGAGCGTTTCCAGATGTTGCACTTCAGCCTCGATAGCCTGCGCGATCCTCCGTTTGCTTCCATACAATTACCCCGAAAAGATGTATGAGCTTAGTGAGCTTATGCTATTATAGCAATCGAAAATCCCTTCATCTATCCCTTACATTTTAACCAGAACCCATGGTACACGGGCTGCTCATACAGAATGCGCTGCCCGTATTCCTCTTAAATGTTTGCCAAAGAGAAACGCACCAAGAAAAAAACGATCATGCAACGGCAGCCGGGCGTCGCAAGAAGAGATGAAGCAACAACAGATAGGCCACCGAGACCATGGCAAAGAAAACAGAGCCTGCTAACCCAAAGAACACCGCTCCACCACCCGCATTAGGATCAAGGATCGCGACAATACCTGAAAAGATACACAGCAAGCAGAGCGCATAAAAAGGCCCACCGCTCAAAAAGATCATCAGGCTCCGCATACGCCTCTCCAGAGGTTCCAGCAAGCCACGTATATGGCGAGCAAACAGACGTATAAAGACCACACCCAATATCACGTACACGATGAATAGCACCAGCCAGGCCACACCGATTAAGGAAAAATTTTTGTAGTGGTCAATAAGAAACAATATCTGCTGAAAAATCAACAAAAGGCCTGTACACATAGCGATAAAAACGCTCGCAGGCCACCAGAGACGAAACAACAGGCGCACCCCCGCCAGAATCTTTTCAGTATTCATTTTCTTAGAACAAAATCCTTCCTGCACACATTTATTCTCTCCCTCCTGGAAAAAGTTGAAGGGTTAACCACCAGAACTAGAGGTCCATTCAGGAAGCACAATACCAGCATATCGGATGCGCAACAAGGCCACGGGTGTCATCAAACACGCACCCATGACCTCGGTCATTGGAGTTCGTTACTCTACATAGCACTCCAGCTTCTCCAGCGAGAGCCGTGTGCCTAGCTCATTATCCTCGGCTCGAATGCCCGGCGGGATTTCCTTGAAGACAATAATTACCTCTGTACCTTCACCTTCAGGTTCCAGCGTAACCTCCATAATCATCTCACCTATCAGGGCAGGATCTCCCGTATCAAAGGTGATCGTCTCCACGATCCTGCTCGGAGGTCTCAGTTCCAGGAAGCACGCCGTATAGCGATCTTCACGTCCCGCCGTCTTGCCACGGACGCTCTCCTCGGATTCTGGATAGTACAGCGACATCTGATAGCCTCCACCGACCCGACCATCGAAGCGGTGCACTTCAGCGGTCATATCTCCTGGCGCCTGCCACGTCGCCAGGGCCATCGGATCGGTAAAGGCTTGATACAGCACATCCTGTGAGGCTTTGATATATTTCGTGTTGTGCGTGCTGGCACGCTGTAGATGCTGTGCATCTGTCATCGGAGTATCCTTTCACAATGCTGGGCATTATAATCGTATCCTTCTCATACTGAGGATGGATATCTCTAGCAGAGCTTATTCAATGGCAATCATAGCATAACGCGTTTATACGCAAAAAACTTCTCCCATCTTGCTCTTCATTGCTCGCAGAGAAAAAAAGAAAAAGAACGCGAAATCGCTCCTGACGACTGCACAGCCCCAGAGAGGCAAAAGAGACATGCCGACGGGTATTCCCGCTGCTGCTTGTTGTCGTCACCATCGCGCTGCCTCTCTTTTTGTGAGTACGGCAGATTGGTATCTATTGTGCCGTTCGTTGTCTTGTGTTGATAGGAATGGTGCTGTCTGTGTGCCTGCTTCATGCGTGTGCATGGCGTGTTTTTGCTGCTGCTGATCGTTTAATAGAAGAGAAGTAGTTACAATGAGAAAGGAAACCAGTAGATGTCTGAACGTGTCAGACTTGCGCCATATTGGGGACGGTGATGATGATGGTGATGGCTGTTTCTGCAGCAGTATCGGCAGCGGACGAGGTGATGGCATCTGGAAGAGGGGGGCAGGCTGCATTTTTCCGTGCGCATGCTGCGTCCTAGGCGAGGATGCTTTAGTGAGACCAACGAACATTGCCACCACCCATGCGGCAAGCTCTTGTCGATTTAAAAGCTGAGTATCCACCTTTCACACTCCATGAGCTAGCAACTATCTGCTACGCGCAATTTGGTCGCAGGCCATAAGCTCGCACGATCCAAACTGTATTGGCTTCTGGCCCAAAACCAACAAGAAAAGAGCGGCGATACACACACTATTCCGCTTTTGATGATCCTACCCAAGGACGCATTGCCATCATTCGTCTGCATATGGAGGGATGGTCTGTCAAAAGCCTTGCAGGATATTTTGGCACGAGCCGTCAACATATCTACAGGGCACTCAAGCGATGGGTTGAAGAACAATTTACAGGGCTTCAAGACAAACCATCCACGCCTCATCAACCGGCAACTAAAACAACCCTTGCTGTCATGAATGCCGTCAAGTAGCTGCAAGCCAATCCGGAATTGAGTGAATATCGTATCAGTGCTGCTCTTGAACAGCTTGGGATCAAACTCTCTCCCAGAACGTGTGGGCGTATACTGGCATTGAATCGGGACCTGTATCATCTTCAAATACCTTCCCATACTGGTGTCCCGCAGAGTGGACAGCAAGGGTATTTCCGTGTGGAAAAAGCGGTAATGGTGAGAGCATCATCGATTCTCTCGATCTCTGTGATTTCCAAATCTTCCGGCAAGGGAGCATAGCAGACACTTCCATCTTCTTCACACGATCCTTCTAAAACAGTCTTTTTATTGATATAGAACGATCTACCGATGCAAAAATAGCGAACGAGCTTCATCGAGAGTGTGTAAGATCCGGCAGCAACTCGCATCTTTCGCAGAAGTTGGGTATACTTGCTTGAGAGGACGAGGCAGTTCGCAACGTGATCTGCTTCATTGAGAGCGTCAAGGAGCAATGATACGATTCGCGCGTTGATGGCTGCTTCTCTGCTGGCCGCTCAAGGACAGAATGTTTGGGATATTTGGATCACTCTTGCATCCTTTCCTCCCCTCAAACAGCGGAACCATCCTTTGATTGATCTTGGGATGAGGAGTTGTGCTTTGTAGTGGTGCATCAGATCAGTAACCGTTCATTCCAAACGCTGGTCGGCGTCAATTGTGGTCTGTTGAAGATATTCCAGGGAAAGACGTATCCAGAGATGAGCAACTTCTCGTGTATCGTCGCATTCGTACGTCCCTTTTCCGGTCAATCCGACTCAACCTGTTCGTGCCGAAACGATTGCCACTGATCCCACAGCGAAAGTAATGCATGGGAGAAACCAATCTATGTCATCGTCCCAAAACGATCAACCAACGCTTATTTCAATTGCTCCTCGTTTTCTTGTTGGAGATATGGAGCTAGCGCTGGCCTTTTATGCTCAACTTGGCTTTACAACCAACTATCGTGACGGGGAGTTTGCCATTGTCGAACGAGATGTGATGAGTCTGCACTTCAATGGTGCAGACGGTTACTCGGTCTGTTGGATTGGCGTAACCAATATTGAGGCGTTGTACCAGCAGTATTTGCCAACTAGTGCTACTCAGCCTCCCCTCACGTCTCAACCCTGGGGCATGAAAGAATTTGTCCTCTGCGATCCTTTTCGGGACCTTCTCCTCTTTGGGGAAAGCATACCCAAAGAGGAGAGGAGTACCGAACCTGGGGCGTGAGGACACAAGCGATGGAAACTGATCCGACATTTGACAAACCACAGGCCGAGATTCCCCTGCTGGGTGGGCAACTGACGCCTGGTATCGTGCGCGTAGGAAACACCGTGCGCAGACCACCAAAGGGCAATGCCGTATTTGTTCATGATCTTTTGGTCTTCTTGCAGGACCAGGGCTTCCCGTTCGCTCCGCGCTTTTTGGGGATGGATGAGCAAGGCCGTGACATCCTCAGCTATCTTGAAGGCGAGACGTGGCCAGGCAGTGGCTCTGGACTCTCTGATGATCTGCTGGAGGAGGCGGCCAGGGCCATTCGATGCTATCATGATGCCACAGTGGGATCAAGGCTTTCACAAGGCCAGGAGATTGTTGCCCATCATGACCTGGGACCACATAACACCATTTTCCAGGCTGGGCACCTGGTAGGCTTCATCGACTGGGATGATGCAGCGCCTTCCACGCGGTTGCGTGATCTGGCGAATGCCGTCTACAATTATGTCGATGTGAGCCATTGGTCCAATCAGGCCGCCCCTGAGCAAGCACGACGTATTCACCTGATGTGTGTGGCCTATGGCTGGAACGATCCTCTTGCCATCGTCAATGATTTCGAGGCTGATGTACAACAAGCGTTACGCAATCATGAGCAGGCTGGCCGGACAGGGGCTATCAAGATTTTTGCTGAAGAGGTGAGCTGGATGCGTCTGCGAGCACAGGAATTGCGATTGGTGTTACGAGCATCTCTCGTTCCACGACGGCCAGAGGAGTGAGCTTGACCCACTTTCATGGACAGTACAAATGGATGGCTAGGTCATCGATGCTTCATAGTGAAAAGGACTCAGATATTCTAAAGAAGAATGACGGCGTTGACGATTGTAGAACGTTTCCACATACTCAAAGATGGCTGCTCGTGCGAGAGCATAGGTCGGAAAACGAGTCCGAGAGAGGCATTCCCACTTGATCGTGCTCCAGAAGATTCCATCGCCGCGTTATCGTAGCAATTGCCCGTACGACTCATGCTGACGATCATGCCTTCCCGTTCCAAGAGATCACGATAGTTCTTACTGGTGTATTGGGAGCCTCGGTCCCAATGATGCAAGAGACCATCGGATGGATGCCGACGCAGCAACGCCATCCTCAACGCCTTCTCCACAAGCAACGTGTCTTGTTCAGAGGCCAACGCCCAGCCTACCAGCGATCGTGAAAAGAGATCAAGCACCCCAGCCAGAAACAATGGCCCCTCCTGCGTCTGGAACATCGTCACATCCACCACCCACTTTTGATTGGGAGCGGTCGCGTGAACGTCCTGATCCAGCACATTTTCCGTCTTCGGATGCGTCGGATCTTGCCGGGTCGTCTGGACGCGATGGCGTTTTTTGCGGGCACAGAGGTTCTGTTCTCTCATGAGCCGAGCCACACGCTTGCGCGAGCAACGAGACCCTTGCGCTCGGAGCTCTGCATAGACCCGAGGACTTCCATAACGCTGTTGACTTGCTTTGTAGACATCCTCAATCGCTTGTCTCAACTCGCCATCTTCTCGTGTATGGTGACTCTGGGGGCGTCGCCTCCATGCATAGTACCCACTGACTGAAACCTCAAGGATGTCACAGAGCCGCGTTACAGGGTACTCAGACTGAGCCACTGCAATGAACTGGTAGGTCATCGTTCGGTTCGAGAGAAGATGGCAAGTGCTTTTTTTAAGATATCACGTTCCTGTCGTAAGATCTCGTTTTCTCGTTTGAGCCGACGCATCTCTTCTGCTGGTGGCGTTTGATGACCACTACCGGGAAAGGCATCAGTCCCGTGTGCACTCATCTGCCGCTTCCAGCCGTGAAGCGTGTTGTCTGAGATGCCCAGCTCCCGGGCAACCTGAGCCAGTGATTTTCCACTGCGTTCAACCAGGTCCAAAGCGTCTCGTTTAAATTCGGCGGGAAAGACTCTTTTTCCAGTTTCCATGGTGATCCTCTTTCCTGTCTAGTAGACACGCGTTTCGATCCTCCATGAAAGTGGGTCAAGGTCAGATCGGCAGAGCGATGGAAGCCGCGAGGAGGAGAGCAAAAGACGCAGGCATTCATGTCGATGCCTTGGTGTTCTCTGCTCCAGTGGCGACACATATCGGAGCCACAGCGGGGCAGGGCGTGTGCATACGGGAAAGATGATGGGAGTCGAGGATCTCTTGAAGGTGTTCTGAGAGCGTCATGGTGTGCCTTTCGTGTTGAGATAGTGCCATTGCCAGTAGACCAAAGACGGCAAGAGGAGAGAGGGCGCATGCTGTATTTTCCAATAAAACGGGCCTTGATCCATTGTATTGTGTTTCCCCAACAAGAGGTCAGCTTAACAGTACAGTCTTCACGCTGATGGATCGTGTTGGCGTGCGCAATGTTGCTCGGCAGATGCGCTATTTCGATGCATCGTATGACCAGGCTCTTGATCTCTTGCTCACTGGTCACTGTTCCGTTTTTTAGAATTGGAAAGCCCTGATGTAGAGAAAAATATGCTTGTCAATGTGGATTTATCTGCGTATAATTGAAGAAGTAAGTGATTGCTATGAATAGAAAGAAGAAGCGTAACTATTCAGGACAACTCATCAGGGGCTGTTGTCAAAGGCTCGGATCATCCGTCCTCTTTATTCCCGAATCACCTGAAAATATTGCTAATAACTCTGCTGCTTTAATGTCTTGACAATCCCCATTTTCTCTGCCACACACAATCCATCGCCTATCAGGGTTGTGATCGCTCCAACAGGCTGGTACCGGGCGACTTGTTCAATGAGCGTCACATCATATCCATAGTAGTCAAGCCAGTACGCTAGCGTGAGTCCACTGATTCCGCTTCCGACGACTAAAATCTTCATACTATCATTCTTCTTTCTTTTCGTATTCTTTGGAGAGCGACGACTTTCTGTATCTCAAAGAAGGGATCATTCACGAGTGAAATTCCTTTCCTCTATGAAACAGGTGTATTTGATGGGGAGGCATGCTTCCCTCGTAACGGTGGAAGCGCGAGTACAACACTTCCCGAGGTAGGCCCAGGATACGTGTAAAATTCGTAACTGTTCAGAAAGGCTAGGCAGTTGCAGGGATCGGTATCGATCTGCTACAGTAGCCCCATGAACAGAGATGAAGAGCTATACCACCTTCGAGAAAAGAATCAGGCGCTCCAAACAGCGAATCAGACCTTGCGAGAGGCTATCCATGCCATTGAGTCTCTTCAGCAGAGGGTCAAGGATCTGGAAGGGGTCGTTGCTTTTTAACAAGAGCGTCTTAAGGTGCTTGAGGGACAACAAGCCAAAGACAGCCATAACAGTAGTTGCCTCCTTCCTCTGATCTCTTTGTGCGGGTGCCCAAATCGTTGCGCAAGCAGAGCGGTAAGTCACGTGGAGGCCAGCCAGGACACGAGGGCTATGCATTGCGCCAGGTCGAAACACCAGATACGATTTTGATTCACCGGGTTGAGCACTGTTCGAACTGCCACTCCGATCTCTCTGGTGCTTTCGCCAGACTCGTCGAGAAACGTCAGGTCATTGACTTGTCTGCCAAGCGGCTCTGGACCACTGAACATCAGGCCGAAGAGAAGCAGTGTCCCAAATGCTTGCATCTGACCGTGCCTGCTTCCCTACAGACGTCAGAGCACCAGCGCACTATGGGGCGGGCATTTAAATGAAGATTGGTTCTCTTTATCGCCATTCTAATTGTCTGGTTTTAATTCATCGCTCATAACTTTATCACGC
Source organism: Dictyobacter alpinus (assembly GCF_003967575.1). NCBI lineage: Bacteria > Bacillati > Chloroflexota > Ktedonobacteria > Ktedonobacterales > Dictyobacteraceae > Dictyobacter > Dictyobacter alpinus. The sequence goes on along the minus strand of NZ_BIFT01000002.1, from coordinate 81,085 downwards.
CAAAGATACCGCAAACGTGAAATTCCTTGTGATAGATTTTTACAGTGATGCTAGTTCAACCTCAAGGGCTTACCAGTCAGTGAGGGCGGGCCGACGTGTGAACCAGCCCCACTCGTCGTCTTCGACGAAGCGGTTCAACGCCTCGTCATAGCTCATATTCCAGTCATGGAAAGCATCTAGGCTGGTACCAAAGGCATGCGCGTTCTCGATACTGGGATTGCGCAAAAGCGCTTCCGCCAGCTCGATGAAATTTTCTGGCTTCTGGTTCAGTCGGGCCACGGTATCCAGCAGCCATTTGTGGCAAGGGAAAAGAACCCGATTATACGCGAGCAGTAAACGACCGGCAAAGAGAACCAGATTGTTGGCTGTATGGTGCAGCAGATAGAGGTTGTTATGGTCGGTGGCAGTATGAATAAAGTAGCTTCTATATAGCTGGACCTGGGCATAGTATGCGGCCATTTTGCGCTCGCGTTCATGCTCTGGATAGCTCGCTATGCTCTGTATCAACGCTGGCAGGCCGGGGAGGTGTGAATAGGTGGGATAGGCGCCATGCAGTGCATAGCGGATAGGCTCGCTGCCATGGTCCGCCGCATCTATGAGGAAGCGGTGGTTAATGATCTTGACGTCGTAGTAGCCACCCGGCCAGTCACAGCCCTCAGTCCAGATCTGTACCAGCTGGTGCGCCGCGGCCAAGCGTTGATATTCCTCATCACTGGCAACCAGCAGAATATCGATATCCGAGGCTGGACTGGCACTGCCATGCGCGACTGAGCCAGAAATGATCAGTGCGGGATAGCGGGGATCGTCCTGAAAGCGCTCTATAAGACGTTGAATAGCCTCTTCATGGTGCTTTTCCATGTATCTATGTATGCTCCTTGCATTGTAGTGTTTCCTGGTAGTATAAACCAGCTATACCCATCTTGCCAGGTGTGCCACTCGTCATCACAAGGCTGTTACAAAGTCGAAATCGCTTTAAGAGGTAGGACCAGGATATGTGTAAAACGCTATCACAGCGCACTTTTGTTCTAAAAAGTACTGAGAAATTGCGCCTAAACTTGCTTTAGGAAAGGAAAAGGCAACCCTAGCATGCCGCTAGAGAATTGTCCAATTTTACCGCCATCAAGTAATCACATTTACATACTGGTGTAAATACGAACTTTAAACGGCTCATGCGCGCTTTGTGTGGAAGCTCTAGCATGTTGAAAAAGAGGAGCGGAGAGGATGCTCACTGGAAGCTCATCCTCCTCCCCTTGTAGCACCACGGCTCCACATGAAGTGCGCATGAACTGTTTAATGTCCTGATTTACAGGCTTGACTTCCTCACGCCATTCTATTAATCTATAAATACATAATTATAGATTAATAGAAAATGAGTGGAGAGCTATGGGTGACAGCATGAATGAGCGGTTGGCAGAGCTTGAAGTACGACTGGCAGTTGTCGAGGAACGACTTCGAACGCTGGAGAAGCCAGTGGGCATGGTTGAGTTCAGCGCGGAGACGAGCACGGTCAACCAGGTGAGTTGGAGCGACCGCCTGTCAGCACGCCTGCTCCCCGCATCTCCGGGGAATGAGCCGATGGGGCTGATCGCGTACGCGGGAGCCGTTCGCGGCGAAGAGGGGGAGATCGCGTGGGACTTTGAACGCAAGGTTGAGGACCTACTGGCGCTGGATGTTGAACCAATTGCACAGGTCTTGGCGGCCTGTGGGAGTATTCCTCGCCTGGAATTAGTTCGCCTGTTGCTACATGGTCCGCAGAACAGTCAGCAGTTGCAGGAAGCGCTGGGCCTCTCTTCAGGGCCACTTTATTACCACCTCAAAGAACTGATGGCGGTCGGCATCGTCTCACAGCCAACCCGCAACAGCTACCAGGTCGCGCCACAGCGCGTCGTTCCCTTCCTGGCCCTTCTCGTGGCCGCGCTAGACGTGCGAGGCTTATGAGTAAAATCTGTGGGCGGCCGTTTGCTTGCGCCGAATGTCTCATCAATAAAAGCGGGAGATACGCATATCATGGCATACCTACAATCTGTTTTTAGAATTGCTAACATTTTCTGCGCCTTTTTCATCTTTCTTCTGCTGCTACTGAGCGTTAACATGGTCCCACTCGCCAGCGCGCATGCACTACATGAGCCGCTGAGCACGCAGATCGATACCTACTTGCAGCGTGTGGTACGAGAGCAAGGCTTCGCTGGCTCTGTCCTGGTGCATAAGGACGGCAAGACCATCCTGCGCAAAGGCTACGGCCTCGCTGATGATGCCCGCCACATGTCAATCACCCCGGAGACTGTCTTCGACGTAGGATCGATTAGCAAACAATTCACGGCTGCCGCAATTCTGCAACTGGAGCAGCAGGGCAAGCTACGCGTTATGAATTGCATCAGCACCTACCTTGAGCACGTTCCCGCTGACAAAGCCGCGATCACACTGCACCAGTTACTCACCCATAGCTCCGGCCTCCCCGACGACTATGCCGGGGGCGACCTTGAACCTCTGAGCCGGGAAGAGGCGCTACAGGCCATCTTCTCCCTACCGCTTCAATCACGCCCCGGCGAGAAGTACGTCTACTCCAACGCAGGTTATACCTTGCTCGCAGCCGTCATCGAACGCGTCAGCGGAACAAGCTATCCAAAGTATATGAAAGACCATCTCTTTCGACCTGCGGGCCTGCTGCACACTGGCTTCTACAACGATCCCCAGTGGCAACGGCTCTCAGTGGCGCATGGATATTGGAACGGCACGGATGAGGGGTCGCCCGCCACGTGGCCAGGACCATACTGGACGGTCATGGGCAACGGCGGCGTGATGTCGACCGTAGATGACCTCGCAACCTGGTGGCAGGTCCTCCAGGCGCATACCCTCCTCTCGCCGTCCCAGACAGAGAAACTCTTTCACAAATACATCAAGCAGGACAGCGAGGGCGAATACTACGGCTATGGCTGGACCATTCAGCAAACGGAGCAAGGCGAGCTTATTACTCATAATGGCGGAGGCATCGGTGGCAACTCGGACATCGCCTTCTATCAGCAAGAGCATGTATCCATCTTTATCTGCAGCAACCGCATCACCTATCGTATCCTCTTTAGCCTCCCCTACGATATTCACCTCCTTGCCACCGATACCAGCAAACAACTAGCAGATAATATCTTCCACCATAACTTCTCGCGTCTGCCCCAGCCAACCTTCACGCTTATACCTGCCTCGCTCATCGCGGGTGGCATCCTCCTCGTCTTCCTCCTTGTCATGTTCAGGCTACGGCGCAAAAGGAAGTTAGCCGGGCAACATACCATCTCAAAATTTTCATTACGGTCGCCTTCTAAAAAACCACCAGCCTAAATTCAGAGCAGAACAATTTGAGGTAGGAAGTTACCGAGCGTGAAATTCTCCTAGAACCTGTCTTAACATTCTTGCGTGGCTAAATGGGGATGTGCGTCTACTCGGACGCACATCCCTCGCTCGTTCCTACTTTGGTGTACATACAAGCTTTTGCATGTCATATCGCTCACGCCCACTAATCTGCCCCTGGTGACAGCTTACGTTTGCGCCGTGTCGCGCTTGATGATATCCCTGGTACAGCTAAGAAGTACTCAGAAGGAGGTCCTTGGATCGCCCAACCCACCCGGAGCCGAAAGGCAAAGGGGAAAATAGCATGTTGCGGAAAGCAGAGATCAGTTGAAGATATGTAGGCTGATGCACTGCAAGATCCGTGCACTACGGCGAGAGCTAGACTGCCCGAAGCCCAATTCTCAGAGGAGTATCTGTCCTCCCATCGACACCATATCTGAAGTCGATGCCATCCTGAACATGGATTACTATGTAAGATCCCCGTTCCTTCTGCTAGATGGACGATGACCAGCCAGGTCATTGAAGGGAATGAGTGGGCCGCCTACGGTGCGCTCGATACGTACAGTCATGACAAAACACGGGATCGCCTACCCACTGAGAGGTGAACGGCGATGGAGCCTCCATAGTAATCAGCGAGTGGGAAAACCGCTTACATGGTAAAGGGAGGTAGGTCATTCGATCCTAAGAGAAAAAAGGTACGCGAGATGCGAAGCGCCGAGCAGATCTTAGGCATCATCCGAGAACGTGGCAAACAAGGATCGCCGCTGGAAGACATCTATCGACAGCTCTACAATCTGACCCTCTATCTCATGGCATACGCCCACCTGTATTCCAATGAGGGAGCCATGATTAGAGGAACCACCAGCGAAACCGTAGATGGAATGGCGCTGAAGAAAATTGAGCAACTCATCGACGATCTTCGTCATGAGCGGTATCGATGGACTCCAGCACGACGAACCTATACAGGCACAGCTGGCCTGCACGCTTTCGGCGTTTGTCAGCTTGCATCTGACTGTTTTCCCACTGCGGGGTAAATTTGAGCAGAAAATCATCGACATTGCAGAACAGTTCGAGTAGACTCATTGTCAGATCCCTCCGTTGGTGAATAGATGCTGTTTTCTTTCTTCTATTCTAACTCATTGGAGGGAGTCTGCTTATCCAGAACTCACGTTATATTAGATAATGCCCAAGTCAAGAACTTTTTATTCTTCTGAAAAAAAGATAATAAATAACGTAAATCACAAAAGTAGAAAACATGATTATGATTGGGGTCTTTGTCCTTGCGGGTGAAATGAGACAAAGAGAGGGAAGAAAAAAAAGCTCATCATTCGTTGAACTTGATAAGAAAAAAACAGCCAAGTGAAACGAAAGATAAGCGATGCAAGATCAGCATATCATAGAAACAGAGCCGACCCAAAGAGAGGGGATCTTTGTCCCACTGGATCTGCCCGGATTTCAGATCTGTCAGCAGTTCTGGCAGGAGGATGGAACGATTTGTGTCACAATCATGGCTCAAACAGCCCAGGTGTGTTGTCCTCGATGTTTGCGCCTCTGTACCAAAATTCATGATCGACGCCTGCGAAAGAAACGAGATCTGCCCTGCCAAGCACATCAGGTTCACCTCATGCTTCTCAAGCGGAGATTTCGTTGTGAAGCCTGCCAGGCGGTGTTTACTGAACCAGATACCGTGTGTGGCCGGCGCCGAAGAACAACCAGATGATTGCGGCGATACATTGGAACCCAGGCGCTCAACCAACCGCTTTCTGACGTCGGAAACGCCTTGCATGTTGGCTCACGTTTTGTGCAAACCTGTTTTCAAACCATGCTGGAAGAAGAACTGAACGCTCAAGGAACGTTGGAAGATGAAACGTCCGATCTGCCTTCGCCACGTTTTCTGGGCATCGATGAATTCGCTCGGCGTAAAGGGCATGTCTACGACACCATTCTCTGTGACTTGGAGCATTCAAAGATGCTTGAGGTCAGCGATGGTCGGACCCTGGAAGCGGTGTGCCGCCTGCTTGGGCGCCTCAAGGATCCTCATGCGGTAGAAGCGGTCAGTATGGATATGAGCACCTCCTTTCGTCCGGCAGTTCAACAGTGTTTGCCCCACGCTTAGATCGTGGTGGATCATTTCCATGTGATTCACCATGTGATGAAAGCCTTTCAAAAAACGGTATTAAGCTGGGCCCACAAAAAGGAGGGAATGATCTTGCTGCATCGCAAACAGCGTCTCATTCTCAAGGCGAAAGAAGATTTGACTGTTGAAGAAAGCCAGGAACGCGTGCGGTTGCCTGAGTTGGACCAGGCCTGACAACTGAAAGAAGGCTTACGTGATTGGTATGCAACGGCGACCAAAGAGCGGGCAGCAGAACAGTTGGATACCTGGATAGCGTTGGTGAAAGCCAGCACCTGTGATCTGTTGAAAAAAGCCATTTCCATCTTTCGACGGTGGAGGGAAGAGATTCTGGCCTTTTTTGATTACCGTATTTCCGACGGCTTTGTTGAAGGAAAAAACAATCGGACCAAGATGATGATGCGCCGAAGTTACGGCTTCGAAAATCGTCAGCATCTTCGGCTCCGTATTCTTGCAGGCAACCTTCGATGAATCACGTTTTCACCCGCAAGGATAGAGAGCCTATACTTCTCTTTAAGGGCTAGCCTCATCCTTAATAAATGCCGTCCTGCGTTATCACTACTAGTCTGAATGAATAGTATCATATCTGTCCTGATGTATTAAAGAAAGCACCTCTATGAAGAATTATATAATAGGAGGCACTATAATGCAACGGCATTTTAAGTTCTTCATCTGTACCAGAGATCGTCCTCATATGCTTGAACGTTGTGTTAAAAATCTGGCTTATGCATTTAATACACTGTCTTCTGAAGCCCATGCAGTGTGTTACATATTTGATGACTCGACAGATGTAGATGTATCTCGTTCTATATATAGAAAATGGAATGGCCAGCAAGTTCTGAATTTCTCTATTATTGTCATCGAGGCCAGATTACAGGATAATATTTTTCGGCGGCTTTCAAATCTTGCACCTCATCATGAGGAGGCCTTGCACGCATTCTGTAAAACGCTGGGTCAGGGAGAATGGGATCTGGCTGGTGTACGTAACTTTGCATTCCTTTACGCTTATGCCTGCTCTGATGAAGATGATCTTCTTGTTTTTGTCGATGATGATATTCTTTTCCAGAGCAGCATGTACCATACGCATGCTATCTCTATTAATGGCAGTGAGGTGCTTCGAACCCTGGAGGCCAGTACCCCTCCTAAAGCGGTCAAAGCCAGCGGAGTATACTACCTGGGTCGCGCGGATATTGCTGTTTGTGAACACATACAACTCACAATGGAAGATATGCGCATAGCGATAGAACAAAAGGACGCGGATCAAAAACAGCTGGCTGCTTTACATGTCTTACTTGAAGATATAATGCTGTTTCCGCAGACACTCCCAACTCGCTTGAATCTTCCTGGTATGCAGTTGATAGAACGTGGACCTGGGATCAGCGGAGCCGCGCTCGCAACGACACCAGCATCGCTTCGATCACATGGCTTGATGCGCACTTATAACGAAGATTGGGCCAGGGCTACTGCATGCCGCCCCTCCTCAATCCCCGCTTACCAGAGACTTTTGTAACTATCAGCACCATGGCGATATCATCTATTTTGCCCTCGAAGATATTTTTCTTACTATACCGCCAGGCTATGATTGCCTGCGATGGTGTGAAGAACACCTCGACGTCAGATACTTTGCTCGTTCGTGTCAGAAGCAAATGAATAAAATTACAGCGACGCTTCAAAATGTAGAGCATATTACCCTCCTACTGCATCAAGTGAATCTGGCAAGTCATTTTCATCTCCAGGATATTCGTGCTATTCAGCGCAGTGTTGAGCGTATGAAAGAGCACTTACTCGTCACCCGGGCCTATCTCACATCACAAGGGCCGGACATTTTTTATGATGATTTTGTGGCATACTTGAAGATGAAACCCGCCTGGTCCGCTTTGCTCGATGAGGCGAAGCAGAAGCTTTATCCCTCCCCCTCTCTCATTCGAACATATGAATAAAACCATGAGCACTATTAGCGAACAATCACCCCATGTCATATCCCTCCTTATTTGAAAATATTGAATGAAGCAATTAACACTTATCGATTAAAAATGTGTTATATGGCGAAACATAGCGATATTAATTATAGGAGGAAGAGTATTTATTACTCTTTCCATAAATGGCTATTCAGCAGCTTTGAGGAAAATACAGTGAATGGCGAGCATTCTTGCTCAGCCAAAAGTATGTCGTATAAGAAAGGAAAGTCCATGACCCCATTCTTCGTAAAAATTGATCTCTTCACGAATAAACTCAGTCCAGTCAATGCGCTTATCGCTACACTTTTGGAGCGGTTATTCCCAACCGATAATGTTGAGGTCCTGACGCATCGTCTCTCCCACACACTCCAGCCGACGGAGTGTGCTCATCGTGACATCTGGGGGATGGGACTCAGGCAATAGGATGAATGTGGGGCAAACGGAAAAATCTCCTGTGTGTGACAGGCGTGGGTGAGCAGCGGCACGGAAAACCACTGCTTTTTTGTGTGCGTGGGGACATTGGGAAGAATGATGTATCCGTCCCCAACACGTCCTTGACACGCCCCAGGGTCGGTGTGATCGGAGGGATCGTCGCCAGAGAGGCGCTCTCTGATCTCCAGATGAACCCTCAGATGACCTCCAGATGATCCCCAAATAACCGCTACATGACTGCCAGATGACTTCCAAATAACTGCCACATGATGGTCCATGAGCGGGCGTGGAGCCGAGGGTGAGATGCTTTTCCTGTGTTGTGTGTGAGGCTGCCTTGGTCTGGGTGGAGAGCGGTGAGAATGTGGTGGGGTGAATTTTTTCCGTGTCTCCAAAGACGGAGGTTTTTCTGCATAAATGCCTCGGGAAATGGCATAGATACGCAGAAGATGGAAATCTGATGGGAACCAGGGTTGAGTGAGCAGATTGCTGCTTTGCGCCAAAAGACGTGTGTTTTTTTGCATAGTAGACCTCAGTGAGGGGATTGTATCTGATATGAAAGGGAAACCTGGTGAATGGTACCAGACGGTTCCTTCTTATATTCATAGGAAAGGGAAAAGCAATGACGAAACGCAAACAACCTGTGATGACCTGGTCAGGTGTCATTGTTGTGGCCCTTTCTCGTAACGGTTTAGTGTTATGTATATATAAGCTTATAGCTATACGATCCAGCGGTGAAAGAGTTGATAGTGATGTAGACCTAGCTGATAAAACAGTACGACGGTGTGACGGTGGAGCGGTGAATTGTGTCATGATGAAATGGGATGGAGCGAAATGGGTTGTATGGGTCTGGTGGGGATGGGAGGGAGAGGGAAGATCGGGCAAAAAGGCATTGATGCTCTGCCGTAGAATATGCATGGACGCAGATTCTACGGTGGGCAGGAGAGGAGGAGGCGGAAGAGAGAGGCGTACAAGTTCCAGACACGTGGTGAAGCCTGGCAGCGATGCCGGGTTTTTTGTTGCGGTGAAATCAAACTGTTTCACCGCTTTATCGTGAAAAAGTTCAACGGTCGAACAGTGGAACGGTATTGGATCATGATGGAATGGATGGGATACCACGAAGGCGAATGCTGGTAGGTGGGATATGCAGGAATGGCGCGTGCTGACGCTGAGAAGCTGCTAGGTGGTTGTGACGGCGATGGTGGATATATTATATTTTGTGTCTGCCAGGGAACTGGCTTCCTCTGGTCCTGTCTGTGGCATGGCAGAGAGAGTGATCGTGAAATCGTGGAACGGTAAAGAGGTGTGACTGTTTCGTGGCTGGCGCGGTCATAGATGAAGTCAATTTGAATATGTACAATATGCACAATGTAAAAAGTGTCTGGTTAGATTGTACAATGTGCACAATATCCACATAACGACCCCTAGACTCGATAGCTCGAACGCATACCAGTCCTTCACCAGACCTCTTCAATCACAGAACAAGAACAGTCTGCTTTGCTTTGTATTCTTCCAGGCGGAGGCGAGAGGGAGCATCAGCGGGAGGAACATTACAAGCCAGACACTGTGACCAGGCGCGTCGATAATGAGCGTGTTGCTAGCGATTTCGCAGCGTTTCACTTGGTTCCAGAGGAGTTGCCGGAGGAGCCTCCCAGAAGATGTGGGGCTATTTCAAGGGGCTAGCCTTCGGAGACGTTTTCAACAACGAAGGGGTCTTTTATACTTGCCCTAGTGGGAGAAGAGGTGTTGAGCAGGACGCATGTGCTTGCAAGCGGTGCTGCAGATACATCTTTCATATCCCCACAAAAATTCGTTAGTAAGGAGGAACATTGGTATGAATGAAGACAAGAAGGTGCCATTTACGCAGCCGTTAGAAGATGCCAAAAAAAACTTCTTGGAAGATGAGCTCAATGATCTGGAATTTGAGATCGAAGAGTTGGAGACTCGCTTAGCATTTATGGTACCAACTGATGGGTATGGAGGCGGACATACATCTGGCTGTATATGCTAACCCTCGCTTGAAGGCCCATATGACGGTGTTCACGGAGGATGAAATACACTCCTGAGCACCGGTCACCCACTCCACACAAACAAGAAACGAAAGAATGAGACAGTTTTATAAGCGGATTATCTCAGAACATCTCTTCGCATCAGCAGGAAGACAATGTGTTTCACTGCCTCCTTATTTGAGATGAGTTATTGTGTCATGATGAAACAGGGGAGTAGAGGGCGAAGCAGAGCAGCGTGTGCGGCCAGGCGGAGGCCGACTGAAAAGTCGGCCTTTTTTTATGTGTCTGAGCAAGTGGGTGCGTCATGTAGGAGTAACGGTGAGACCGTTAAACGGTAGCCCAGTAGAATGGTGGAGGTGTGAATTATGTCATGATGAAATGGGATGGAGCGAAATGGGTTGTATGGGTCTGGTGGACACCTCGCCGTATGATGCTTGAAAGGGGTGTGCACTCAAATTATGCAAAAAACGCTTGGGCACTTGAAAATGGGAGAGAATCTAGGTACGATTGATGCATCAGCCTATCTCATCGTGCCAAGGGGGATCACACGGTGCCCAAACGCAAGCGCGTCCAGCGGGAGCACACCGAAGACTGGCAGACTATTCAAAATATGACAAGGTGAAGCAGTATCTTCTTCGGTTATACAAGGAGGCTGTCTTTGGACGGCAGCCCCTTTCGCTTAACAAACGGATTCTCCATCAAGCTGCTATCGTTCAACTTGTGGGTACACCATGGCGATTCCATGCAGGTAGGTAAGTGCAATCCCCTCGGAACCGTGACCTTCACCGGCATAGATTTCGCTGCTCACCGTCAAACCAGGATAGTTGCCCTGCTCTAAGAAGGTAACAAATCGCTGAAAGTTCGGAATGTCATCCTCCTCTAACTCGCCTACGGAAAGGTAAAGCTGAATCGGATTGCTGCCATTGTGCGCAGCCAACTGCGTATCGTGATGAATCCAATAATCATAAGTGGATTTCAGAATCGCGCTGCCGGAGATATAGCGCTGAAAGGCATCCGGTTGACGGAACAACGCATAGAGCACAAAGAAGCCACCCGACGAATAGCCTTGCAGGCAGCGATCCGAGGGAATGGTGCGATAGTTTGCATTAATAAAAGGGATCATCTCCTGCGTAAGGGCATCTAAAAAGAGGTGTGACACACTCTCGCTAGAGGCGCCGGGCACTCCGGGAATATCGAAATCAAGGTCTCGTAACGCAGCGAATTCATCAGAGGTTTCCATGTCATAGCCAATGCCGACAATGATAAGCTCAGGTACTTTCCTGAACCAATTGCTAAAGCGCGTCAACCCAGCCGCCACACCAAAGTTATAATCACCGTCTAACACATAAATCACGGGATACGCCTGTGTAGATGTCTTGTAGCTGTCCGGAAGAGCGACGGACAAGTGATATTCCCGACCACGGATAGTAGAGAAGAGCGTTCGCTCCTCTGTGCCAAACAAGGCTGCCCGTGGATACTGTTCACTCATATATGCCTCCTTAGGTTTATCATGCCGCCGAGATTCTGTTGGTCCTGGCTCCTTTGATATGCCCGCAGGAGCTACGCCAGAGTTCTCAGCAAAAACTGTTGGCGAAAGATAGCCTCAGTTGCTCTGAGGTCACGCGAGACGACCCATTTCGGCTGGCTCCGCCACGCCGTGTTTCTCTGCATCCCATTCAGGATGATCGTCATCCCAGGAACGCATGAGTTCATACACTTGGCGACCATAGATACTGCCTGCCCGCAACTGAGCCTCTTCGATGAAGTGGCGGAAGGGCGTGGGGCTTGTTGGCCCAAACCGCATATGGTCGACGTAGCCATCTATGCACTGGTTCATTCCGAACACGAGTTTAGCCATATCACTCCTTCCTTCACGCGGCACATCTGCGCGGTCATTCATATGCCCATCCAGCGACATTGGCGTTCCGATACTACCGTTTCCCATACCACCTCCAGAGCATAAATGGATGTTTCCTTCTTCCAATCTTACCCGTTCCCTTCGAAAAAAACTTCTCTGATCTTGCTCTTCTCCTCTTATAGTCAGCACATCCCGGAATTCCTCACGGAGAATGGCCTCCAACAACGCATATTTGTCTGCAAAATGCGCATAAAAGGTTCCTCGATGGACATTGGCTCGCTCGGTAATCTCCTGAATACTCATGGCGGTAAAACCTTTCTCTTGCATAATATCAAGAAAAGCCTGCCATAAGAGCTGACGGGTGCGTTGGGCGCGTAGATCGACGTTTTTCGGGGGCGTCGCCATTAGAAAGTGCTCCTGTTCTTGCTTGCTTTGACCATGAAGCCGGCTTGGGTGTGGTGTTCTGTTTCTCGACATCCGACTCTTTTGTTCCCTAACCGACAAAAAGGCGTGATTGCACATGGTTTGCTGTGTCTTTTCCTCGTATCATTGTAGACAACGCTTGCCTGATCTGGTAACAGGCAAGGCTGGTTGAGCATACGGCGAAAGGAGAAAGAAATGAATATCGATCTTCCCAAAACCATGAAGGCCATCCGCTTTCATACCTACGGAGGCCCCGAAGTGTTACAGTTGGAGGACGTGCCTGTGCCCAGTGCCCAGGCAGGAGAGGTGCTCGTTCATGTTCATGCTGCTGGGGTCAATCCCGGTGACTGGCAGATCCGTTCAGGGCTTGCCCACAGGAAATTCGGGATCGATGTCCCGCTCCCCTCTATTCCAGGCTATGATGTCTCTGGGATGGTGGCAGTTGTGGGACGTGGTGTCACGAGCTTTCAAAGGGGGGACGCAGTCTATGGCATGACTACTCAGAGTGCGGCGTACGCACAATATACCACTGCTGATCCTACACATCTGGCTCTCAAGCCACTTTCCCTTGATCACATTCAGGCAGCAGGAGTGCCGATGTCTGCCTTTACCGCGTGGCATACACTCTTTGTGCGAACGCGTGTCGTAGCTGGACAAACGGTTCTCGTCAATGGAGCAGCAGGAGGCGTTGGGCACTTTGTCGTGCAACTGGCAAAAGGGCAAGGGGCACAGGTTGCTGTGAACTCCACAGAGCAGGCCATCGAACCTGTAGGTTCACCTCGGCATCTTACGTGGTTACTCTTGCGCAAGCCTCACCGAAGCTGAATGGTCCATGCTCACCTTTATTCGGGAGGTCAAAGACCTTGATACAACATACGCACTGGCGCAACAGTTTTTCAAGATGATTCGAGAGCGACAAGCCGATCAGCTTGACTCGTGGCTTCAAGCATGTGAGAAAAGTGGCATTCCCGATCTCCAAACCTTTGCTGAAGGTTTGAAAAGAGAGTATACGGCTATGAAAGGGGCCCTTCAATTTCTTACAGCAATGGTCCAGTAGAAGGGCAAACCAACAAGCTTAAGTATATCAAGCGTAGTATGTATGGACGGGGGAGTTTTGGGTTATTACGTCAGCGGTTTTTACAAGCTGCTTGATGGGAGCACAGAAGTTGCGGAAGATTCGATTTGATAGAGTCTCGAAGGCTGAGATATACTCTATGAAATGAAGAAAAGGGTCAACAATGGGAAAAATCCAAAAAGTCTACATGCGAGAGGTTAAAGAAGAAGTGGTGCGACTCGCCTAAACGAGTGGTAAGCCAATCACGCAAGTGGCACGCGAGCTAGGAATTCGCTCGACATGGCCAAGAAAAGGTTCTAGGCAGTAAACGCCAGACGCCACTGTAGGAAGGAAGCAACATGGACTGTTGACCAAAGGTTTTTTCCCTCCTGTTGAGCAACAGGAATTGTGCGATTTGACCCGATTGCGGACAACATTTTTGCAAGAACGTGCTCGCTCTTTCTCTAGACGTAGTTCAGTGCACCACAATGATGCCATGGGAAGCGCATGTCACCTGTTATCCTGTGACAGCCTGCCTCCCAACTACCTCTACAACGAACGGATCTCACTCTACATCCGCGGTGTTTTCACCTCATGATAGCACATGCGCAAATTTTCTGGTTGGCAAGGATTCTCAAAGGCCATGGGAAGCGCATTATCACTCGTTGCCCAGTGATGGCCACCTTCCGCCTTCAGCATAGTGTAATCAGTTTGAGACACAGACTTAGCCTGCTGTATCACCATCGTTGGTACGACAAGTATGTACCAAGAATGATTGAGAAATAGCGCCTCCAATCTTTATTCATGGCCTTTTCGCTTCGTCGTTGTCGCTATTTATCTCTAGTAGTTTCAATCGATCCAAGCTATGAAGGAGTTACTTCACATGTCCCATCATCTGGATACGCCGCTCGCGCATCAGAACGGCCAGTTCTTTATCGATGACCTGCATGCCTTTCGCTGCAACTCTTCCCCGATATCTTGTCCTATGTCGCAGGAACGCCCGCGACATTCAGGTTCGCTGGTCGTAACGGTCGGACCTGGGTTGAAAACGCACCCGAAGTGATGCTCTCCCTCGTGGTGAATACGGCTGTATCCTCAGGGCTAACGTTGGCCACATTCTGGTGGCGGTAGAACAAGGAATGTCCGTATGTTGTGCCAGCATAAACCACCGAGAAGCCTAAACTATATCATTTCAAGGATAAATGAACCCTATGAGTACAGCCATCATCACCACACAAGATGGAACGACCATCTTCTACTGATATCACAAAAACGATGCGGCATAGATACGGATCGTATTGCAATGCAGGGATACTCATCATATACGCATTCAACGGTTTACGTAGCTAGACCACTTTATACCCAATCAGAGTCTGAACCAACCATCCTTCATAAGAAAGATGGTTGGAAAATGGAAGAGGAGAGAAATATATATGATTAATGACATCCCAGAAATCCAGACATCGAGCATGACTGGCCTTGACCTCACCCAGCTTCTCGAAACCATCCCTAGCGCCATTGTCTTCCTCAATCAAAACGGAACCGTCATCTATGCCAATTTGCGAGCGACAGAGATTATGAAAGCCCCTGTACTCACTGGTACCATCTTCTGGGAGTCGTTTCCCTATCTGGTCGTCCCCCCACTCTATACGGCGGTAGACACAGCGATGCACACGCAGCAGTCTTTGAGCATCAGTTACTCCTGTCCACTGACATTCATGACATTCCAGGTACATCTTTCTCCACGTAGTAACGGGGTATTGCTCTTTTTCCAGGCAACAATGGATTCGGCCTCCTGGCAAGAAGCGTTTCATAACCAGGAACGGAAGTACCACCTCCTACTGGAAAACATCGCGGATGGTGTGTTGGACTTGACACCTCAGGGGTTGATTCAGAATATCAGCCAGCGTCTCTTACACCATACAAAGATGAACCGAGAGGATGTTCGAACGATCAGTGAGTGAAACTCTCATTGACAGAGACCTCCCCACATATGAGGAGGTCTTGTTTCAAAGCGTATACTATGTGTTAGCTGAGGCAAGTTTTCTTGCAAAGGGTACTGACAATATGTGTCAAGCATCCTGTAGGTTAGTTTGCTATTAAGGGACGTTTTCGCCCTGCATGTTTCCAGCAGGACTGTATCGGCACACCAGATAGTCATTGGTGCCATCACTGGCGAGCCCGCATCCAACGCTGGTGGTCGTTCTCCAAATCACCTGGGTATAGTGGCCGGCATCTGCCCAGTTCCCTGTTTTGGAAATATCAGGGAATGTTCCCCGTTTGAAATTCCCTTGTTCAGAACTGCCATCAATCTCAGTCTTCCCCCAGGTATCGACCAGTTGCGCTGGAGTATAGCCTCCTTTTGATTCCATCGCAATATTTTCTCCAAGACCTGGCCTTGCGCTAGAATCACTATGCTGGAGATCATGGATGTTGGTTGCCAGATTATCTGCCCATTTCTGAGCGCCAGCCGCCAAATCGCTGGACCATTGCAAGGCGGGAGCATTGATGCCCACTTCTGATCGATACGCGTTATGAGTCGCGAGAATAGTTGACTGATCTTGTGGAGCTAACGTCATGTGTTTCCTGCTTTCTCGTAGGCATTCAGATGCGTAAAGCGTCCTAAGATGAATGCTTGTGCAGCTACAACGGAGAGTCTGTATACAAAAAACAACTACGATGAACGCACGAGAGGAGACTAAAATGTATATCGTGAAAGAAAGTTAAAAAGCCGTTCATTGGTGACTATAAAGCGTGATTAATCTAAAATAGAAATAAATGTTTAAGATAATATGATATTTTCTAGGATTATACGTGCTATTAGTATATTTTTCAAGCTTTTTTCGAACCGTGAGGAGAGATTTAGTTGTTTCTTCTCAATTTTCTCTGGGAGGTAGTCACTTTTCTTGAAGACGAGGGGAGACAAGTAGTTCTCATCAAACGAACGGTTTTGAAACTCGTCAATCGGCTCATAAAACCGGTCGGTTTGAGATAAGGACGAGCAGAGACTTTTCTTGTGACGAACGTGTGAGTAGGAAGGGTGAGTATGTAACTACTTTGTGAAATACCTGGACTATGCTGTTCCTGGATCTCTCGCCGTAAATTGAGCTTACATGTCGTTTGACTGATAACCTCGCCGAAACGGGGATTTATGCGTCAGTAGGAAAAATTGGCGAGGTTATCAGTCAATAATGAAATGGTGTTTAGAGACGTTTACTCGATTGATTTCTTCTTGTGGGTTTGGTGCCAGTCATGCACCTGTAAGGCGCTGAGTGCAGCTCCCGGCAAAGCTATGAGCAATGTAAGCCAGAATTGCATGAGAAATTTACCTCCTTTCTGTCAATGTGTTGACAGAAGGAAGGCAACTGACCGGACCCAGTTCACATGGCCCAGTTTTAGAATAAGTTGGCTGTTTCCGCCGCTGGTATACCATCTGAACCATATCATGGTTGTTACGCAACTTTGCTGATCAGAAATGTGGTAATGTGAAAGGTACAGGAGGAACCTATGCAGATTGACTCTTTAGATCATGTTGTCCTCACCGTAAAGGATATTGAGACCACTTGTCAATTCTATTCGCACGTCCTGGGCATGCAAGTGGTCACGTTCGCAGGAGGACGAAAGGCGCTTCAATTCGGAAAGCAGAAAATCAATCTCCATCAAAGAGGGAATGAATTTGAGCCCAAGCCTCAACATCCAACCCCCGGTTCTGCCGACCTCTGTTTCCTGATATCTCTCCCATTGGAGCACGTGATCGCGCATTTGCAATCATGCCAGGTTGTCCCCCTTCTGGGACCGATCGAGCGAACTGGAGCCACAACGCCTCTCATGTCTCTCTACGTTCGTGATCCTGATGGCAACCTGCTCGAAATTTCCACTGCTCGTTGACTGGTTCCTTGAATCAGCAAACCTGCGTAACAACCATATCAGCGCCTAAATTTGTCAAGGTGCAGCAATTTTAAGCAGAAGTACCTCCTTCTTCAGCGAGAGTAGAAAGAGGCAGGGTTATGTGTCAATCTGTATCCCAGGCAAATTTATGCGCCGGGAAAATCACTATTGACTCACCTATTCAAGCCTAATGAGGTGGCGAATTTACAGTCAATAGTGGCGAGCTTACGGTAATTCCTACAGTACATAAAGGAGCAAAGAATGAGACCAGTCGAAATCTTGGTAATTGTGGCCGATTTCCTCACTTTTCTGGTGATAGCAGTGCCACGCCTGCGTACCATGCGCTGGATGGGAGGTATCGCGCTCATAGCGTTCTCACTCGCAGTGGTCCAGATGCTTGTAGAAGGTCCACGGTGGCAAATGATCCCGGCTTATGTGCTGGCAGTCATCTTCTTGTTCGTCTGGCTCGCGCTGGTTTTTGTGAAGCTGACAAGAATTACCAATCACATTCGTATTCGCCGATTCGTCGTGCGCAGTGCAATCAGCCTGGCTATCATTGGCCTGGCGCTCTCGGCAGTTCTTCCCAACGTGCTACCTGTCTTTCAATTGCCTCGCCCCAGCGGACCATACGCCATTGGGACCCTCACCTACGATTGGACAGATGTTGGTCGTCGTGAGGTATTTAGTCCTGACAGAAATAGGCGTCGGGAGCTGATGGTGCAGATCTGGTATCCCGCTATACAGGGTTCCACCACTGCCACTGCGCCCTATCTCTCTGATGCTGACGCTGTAACCACGGCGCTCACGCAACTGCATCATTTTCCCTCTGCTCTATTAGATTACCTGACGTATGTGAAGTCCCATGCTGGAGAAGCGGCTCCTGTCGTAAGGAATGCCCCCAATTATCCTGTGCTTATCTATCTTGAAGGACTCACAGGCTACAGGCAGATGAGCACTTTCCAGGTTGAGGCGTTAGTCTCGTATGGCTATATTGTGGTAGGCATCGATCAGCCAGGAGTTGCCTCCTCAGTGGTTTTCTCAGATGGACATCACATACCGCTCACCTCTGAACTCTTCTCTCAGGTCGAAACGCTGTATCACCAGAGTCTCAGTCCAACCGAGCCAGCGCCGCAATTCTACGATCAGACCTTTCCGAACGGGATTATTCCGTATTTTGCCCAGGATGTCAGTTTCACGCTTGACCAACTGACGACGCTCAACACCAAAGATCCAAATGGAATCCTGACTGGGAAACTCGATCTCGCGCATATTGGCATGCTTGGGATATCGATGGGCGGGATGGTTGGTGCCGAGGCTTGCCTGAAGGATACACGAATCAAAGCCTGTTTGATGATGGATGTCGCGATGACCGCCGATGTTGTGCATGCAGGCTTACAGCAATCCACGATGTGGATTACTCGCCCTGCTGACTCAATGCGTCTGGAAAGAGAAAAAGATGGAGGCTGGTCAGAGCAGGCTATCGCGCAAACGCTGAGTACTCAGCATGCAGTCTATGCCAGCTTGCCAGGAGATGGCTACTTCGTGCAAGTCCCTGGGATGTTCCATATTGATTTCACTGATCTTGACCTGCTCGCACCGCTGCTTCCTATCCCAGGCATTGTCAGTGGGCCAATTGGGAGCCAGCGAGCACACGAAATCGTCAACGTGTACTCGCTCGCATTCTTCGATAAATACCTCAAGAGTAAACCAGAAGTGCTGCTGGCTGGTGCGTCGGCCACGTATCCTGAAGTCATTTTCGCAAAGCGCCGGCTATAGTTCGCTCTCAGCGTTTGATGGAGGTATCGAACTCTGCGATTTGTCCCAGAAAAACCAACGATTTTGAGATACTTCGATCTGCGAGAACACTGTTCAACCTGCTCCAATGATCAGATTTTGCTGTGCGGTTTCAACTACGTCTTTGGTCACGATCTGTGTCTGATTGGCCACAAGAACGTGCTCCACCTGCATCATCAATCGTTCGATCAAGCGAATATTTCCTCGCGTAATACGTAAGATGGTGGCAATGGCCTCAGATGGTGGCAATGGCCTCAGATGGTGGCAATGGCCTCCTTCTCCGTGAAATCCTCAGAAGAGGGCTTCACTCGATGATTCCAACGCTTTTCTAGGAAATCGCGCGTTTTATCGTCTGACAGCGGCTCCATTTCATGAGCGAAACCAACCCGTGAGTACAGTTGTGGGGCCCGCATCAAGCGTTTTTCCAGGCCAGGCATCCCAAGCAGCACCAAGCCGAATTCGCCACGATCCGCGAAATCGCGCACCAACTCTACCCCCGCATCTTTGAGCCTGTTGGCTTCATCAACAATCAAGAGTTCTATCAGGTGAGAAAAACGGCGCGCGACCAGGAACTCTTCTTTGCTTTGATGACCTTGGGTAGCAGCTTCAACGAGATAGGAGAAAGCGGCAAATAAAGAGAGGATCTCTTTCTCAAGTCGTGCAACTGAAGCCGAAACTGGAGGGGTATACAAGACGGTTCGGCACTCCCGGATGGAAGCCTCCAAAGGAGCAGAAGCAAAAGGAAATGGTCTATAGGGATACATCCCATCCATCGCACTGCGTCCAGTAAAGGTGATCAAGGATTCTGGCAAGAACGGCTTAAACAGGCTCCATTGCGCGTACTGCTTCGCGGACCCAGTTTTGCCTGTGCCTGGGGGACCATATCCCAGGCCAACTACACGGGCCCGCCGACACGCATCGCACATCTCCCCAAAACGACGATAACTTTTCGTCACGACAAAGTGGCGAGGATTCCCTCGGTCTTGGTCAGTCATTGATATACCTCTTGAGTTTTGGCCGCGCTTCGACGGGCACTGGTTCCATCACCACGGACACCGACCGATATGATTGTTTACACATATTGAAAGTATCCATTGCGATAAAATAAAGAAGATTTCCTGGCGAACCTGGAGGACTGAGGTGAGTCGAGATCCTTACCGAGCAAAGGCAGGTTTCCTCACCAATCCGTGTTGCCAGGATCACCATCGTCCGTGGCGTCGTGAGCACCTCCATCGCATTTAAGCGCGCGTCATTGAGCCAGAACTCGCGTACAGGGTCTGGACGACCTTGCCACTCCTGCGGCCAGTATGCTTCGGGGGTAAGGTCGTCCATCACCACCATTCCACCAGTGCGCAGTGCAGACAGGACCATTTCCACCGCCACTTCTCCTTGCGGGCTGTTCAATGGTGCTTTGGCTGGCCCGGCGTTGATAAAGAGCAGATCGAAGGGACCAG
Organism: Dictyobacter alpinus; assembly: GCF_003967575.1. Classification (NCBI taxonomy): domain Bacteria; kingdom Bacillati; phylum Chloroflexota; class Ktedonobacteria; order Ktedonobacterales; family Dictyobacteraceae; genus Dictyobacter; species Dictyobacter alpinus. Next base: position 60,745 of record NZ_BIFT01000002.1, on the reverse strand, counting down.
AGGCAAGGATCTCATGCCAGTTGCCGTGAATGATCTGTGCGTTCGGCTGATCTCGGAAGAGGTTTTGAACGGCGGTTGCTCGCTTTGCGTCCGCCTCGACGGTCACGAAGTGGGTTGTTGGAGCCAGATGCGAGAGCATCCACGCTGAGCCCACGCCTGCGCCTGTGCCGATCTCTCCCACAATGCCGTGCTGGACGTGACTTGCAAGGATGCCCAGGAGCCGACCAACCTCGGGGATACATGAGTGTTCAAATGCTCGTCGCTGAGCCAGATCAAGAGCACGCTGAACCAATGGCGGAACAAAGGTACGCGTTCGATATGTGGACATGAATATTTTACCTCTATGGGAAGCTAGAAGAATAGATTGCCCTCACGCTCCATCAGAAAAGAGAGGGGGGTGAATTGCCAGGATACGGCTACACCGCCGCCTCCGGCGTGATCTGGGGAAATCGCGGAGAATCACAAACCACTCCACCTCGCCCAGTTGCCACAACTCCAGTTGTGCGGACTGATACCTGTGGTGATAGATGCGTGGGGAGCCAACTCTGGCAATGTGACGGTCGTCTGGCTGCCATTCCACAGAGTACCGCGAGAGCCGTTCCTGGTGATAATCCAGGGTGAGGACATCTTGAAAGATATCGACCTGGACCGTTTCCCCGGCCAAGTTCCGCTCACCATAGAGCAAAAAGTTCCTGAAGCGTGCATAACCCGCCTTGTTCAATCGTCATGTCTCACACATGGCCGAAAACGGCCTGGTGCCGCTTAAATGTAGCTATGATGAACGAACTCGCACCTACAAAGGCAAACTCAAAGTCATTGGGAGGATCGCCGGACAGATGATTTCACTCATCTATGCCCTTCTCAAAAAAGATTGGGAAGTGCTAGCGGCAACACCTCCAGGCAAAGAGCCTCCTGAGCCAACCATCTATGATCCAGTTCTCCATCATTCACACCGAGAAGGAGGATATCGTTCACAGAAGCCACGCGAGCACCGAGCAAGGATTATTCAACTTCCTCAACCGTAAAGGTAAGATTCCATGAGAATCAGCTTCCGTAGCGCTACCCCCCTCTCATGTTTCGCCAGATGAGGCAATCGTTCGCACCTGGTCAGCTCGGCCAACAGTGACGATTGCTCAATCGCCTCACGCATTTGGAAGCAGCGTGACCACCTGGCGCGTCGAGAGTTCCACACCAGAATGCAGCCGGATCGCATGCGTATGCGCGTGGATCCCCCCAATCGGATCATCGGTGCGCGGGAGAGCAAACGGCACCCAGCACCCCTCCACTTCTGCGAGATAGGTCACCTCCCAGAGTACCGTAAAATGTGCGGCCCATGCTCCATCTTCTTGCTTGATCAATCGCATCGCGCTCTTGCTGCCTCTGCTTACCTCACCATGGTGTTGTCGCAGATAGAGCTCCTTCGTTTGAGGAGCCAGGCGCCCACCAGGAGCAATAACACACCGTCTCGCTATATCGTACCCGTTTTGCTCTCCGTTGTGCAACACGCATGGTGTTCCTTCGAGCAATCGCCACTTCTAGGCCGCAGCTGCAGCTGGTAAATTGGGTCAAATCTGCACGAGTTTTGAGGTGAAACGTAGGAAATCGGTGTCAATCATAGGAATTGGCGTTGGTCATCCAGGCGAAGTCGCTCCCGATGGGGTTGCGGCCATCACCATCTTGTAAATTGGCTCTGGCTATGCATGGCCTAAGAGATTGAATTTCTGTCGAAAGCGCATGTGAGCGTGCTCAAAAGTTATCAGCGCACCTAATTGACTACTCAGAAGGGTATAGATCGCATGAAGTTTGTAGTATGTTTCAGCTCTCCGTAAAAAGTTCTTATCTTTCGGCCCTCTATATTGCTCATACGCCATCTCGGCATACTCCAGTCCATAGTCGTAAAACACTTCAAAGTCACGGGCCGGGTCTCCTATGAGTAAATCGCTGAAGTCTATCACTCCTATTTGAGAGGTGTCTCTGTCCCAGATGACATTGAAAGCATACAGATCACCGTGAGTCGCACAACTATTCGGAATATCGTGGAAGTGCTCATGAGTTTCTTTGTAAAAGTCTTTGATACGTTTGACCTCATTACTGGGGAGTTTTGGAAAAAGCTTCTCCACGAGTTCTTTTTCAACTCTCTGCTCTATGGCTATAAAATCTTTTCTTTCTCGTGGTTGGTACTGCGCGAAGTCATGCAGATCCATGTGATGAAACGTATTAATAAATTCTATCAGTTGGATAACCGCCGCCTCTTTGTCCTTCTGGTTTAACTTCCTGAAGATCCAAGGAGCGAGAAGAGTGCCTGGTATGAGCTTGTACCCTGCAAAATCACCGCTTTTTGGGAGAAAGGAATAGTCCGGGATAACAACGTTCACATTGCCTTTCAGATCATTGAGAAAGGCAATTTCATACGCAAGATGCTCTGTGTCTCGCTTCGTTCGTGGAAACCGAAACACCATGTCCTCATTCACGATAAATACGTCATGATCGAAGGCGTCTTTCAGGTAAGCATATCTTTCAATCAAAATGGAAAACTCTTTTTCGATGCGTTCTAAAAAGAGGTTGGCGTCTGAGAAGGGCGGCTTTTCATAGAAGGGAGGCAGGAGCGTAAAAACAGCCATATTACTTCCTCCCTTCAAGTGTTTTTGGTGAGTCAAGCAGCAGTCCTCTTGGTCGTGCAGCTTGTTTTCGTATTGTTGGAGTGACCATCAGCGTCTTAGTTTGCGACAACAATTAAGTCTTCGAGAAAGGAATCTCACTTACAATGCGCTATCCAAGTATACCAGATGGGGAGCGGTTTCTCCACGCGCTGAATAGTCAATTCCTTTGTTTCGCGCCGATTTCCTACATTTTACCTCAAAACTCGTTGAACATTCATGCTATTTACCAGCAACGCATCACGATTGGGGTTCCAACATTTTGTCCCCCGTTTTCCCCGCTAGGTGTAAACAGCATGTAATACAAAAAGCATCTTCTTATCATTTGAATTAATTTTTGATGTTTTTTTAGATAAAATGCTATGATTTTACTTACTCCATAGCAACCAACCGCTGCCACATAACCTGGCGAGGCTTCATTCGCCTTTCTTGGCTGATGAGGCTAAGACAGTTTTCACACGTGTTCGTCTCTGACCAAAGACGTGCCCTGTAAGATTTATGAGCAGATAGACACGCCGCGTCAGGTATGCATGATAAATATGGGTATTTTTGCTTGTAACATATCTATCAATGCTACTTTTTCATCTATTTTATAATGAAGTTAATAGAGAATATTTGGTTCTTGTTTGTGTTAATTGATGATCATTATTATTCCTGCATGTATTTGTGCGCAGAATAAGGCCGCAACGCCAGAGGTCGTTGTATTGTCTTTGGAGGAACCATGAAGGGGTCACCATAATAATATCCGGGGGAAAACCCACGCTAAGGAACCGATAGGGAGAGCGAATGCTCTATTGACTACTCTAAGCACTTTGACAATGTAACCTGACATTAAGAATTTTGTCTAGAAGAGCATCAGGAATAAAGCATCTGTGTGAATAGCCTTCAAGCAAAAATATATTATGGCGAATACTTGAGCGTACTGGATATATTAATTTTGGGATGACGCAATAAGGTGGTGAATGCGTGTTGATAGGCACCTTCCTCTTGAGCCTCCGGGTCCAACTCCAGCTCGTGACGACGCTGTCGATAGGTATGATAGCACTCGTTAAACGGCTTGAACGCCTGCTCATGCGCCTCGCACTGCTCGGCGATATGCGCCATCGTCATCGATATATCGTTCTCATTCTCATCACACCATGTCGTCGTACACTGAGCCTCCTCGGCATATTGACGGAAGTGGCGCAGCAGGCTCGTCTTGCCGATACCACCTTGCCCGAACACATTGAAAATAAAAATGCGTCGATCATCGCTCAGATCGAGTGCGAGGTTGCGCCGAAACGAGTGCAGCTGTCCCTCGCGTCCGACGAAAGCCTCTTGCTGGCGACGCTTCAAGATGGACTGCAGGCTAATAGGGTTTTTGTATCCATCACTATAGTTCCTTGCGAAGAAAATTGGCAGATAGACGACGTTATTAGAAACGTGTAAACGCCTCATGTATAAAACTTCGAAGTATTATATATAAGTTTACTCTATTTAAATGGCAAATTGTTGATTGCCGAATAAATTTGCGGCTTTCCGATACCATATCTCTTCACTGCTCATCTCTGAATGAACCAGAAGAGCGGATTGGAGCCATTTGTGAGCTGTCCAACTCTGCCAGATAAATTTTCCAGGCAGCATGAAACAGTTTTTCTCGACCGAAACTATCCTCTCGCAAATGAAAACACACGATTTTCTGCCATATAATCTTTCGTGCAGGGCTTTGAAGGAGAACCCGAAGCGGTGTCAGAAGGCAGTATTTCTGCCTTCTAACTTTTCGCGATTCAGCGAAAAGGGCCGTTTGTACGATCCTGGTAGACAAGAAAACGCTTGGTTTGCTGCAATGAAATTTTATAAGGCAGAGTGCGCCTGTTTTGCATCTCAATTTTGTTGATACCGCGAAAAGTTATGGCATAGATACAGAAATTTATTTTGGCAAACAACAGTGAAGTGCTAGAGGTGATTTCTCCTCGGAACTGGTGGAAAAATCTACGAGGGGAGAATACGCAGGTTTCGGTCTTGCTACAGGGACAATGGTACCGTGGCGTAGCGGAAACGTTTCATGGTGATGAGACGGTTGCCGCTGGCTATCTCCGCGCGATGCACCGTTCCCCCTCTCTGATCCGCATGTATCATGTGCAAGTGGACGAAATTGGTCAGCCAAAGCCAGAGCTTGATCTGGCTACAAGCCTGAACAATTTGGCAGCCTTCTATCACAAACAACGCACTTACGTGGAGGCTGAACCATTGTACCAGCGGGCGTTCACAATCCGTGAGCAGCAGCTTGGTCCTCATCACGCTGATACGGTCTTCGTCCTCAAAAATCTCGTGGATTGCTATCGGGAACAGGGGAAGATGGTAGAAGCTGAGGCAGTGCTCTTGCATTCCCCTACCAGAGGTTGACCACAGGAAAGGCCGTTTTTTTGAAGTGTCTTGAAGAGTAACAAAATCGTCCGTTTCTTGGCACTCACCGTTCAGCTGAATGCGAGTGCCTCTGAACACGCTTAGCGTTCAAGCTCTTGTGCTTTTTGCAGGAGGTGTACGGCTTCGTCTGCGCGTCCGAGTTCTTGGAGAATAAGGGCTTGACCTCGATAGCCGTCGGGGTCGTCTGGGTTCAGGCGAATCGCTTGTTCAAAAGAAGGGAGGGACTTCTTAAATTGTCCAAGCTCGGCAAGCACGCATGCTTTGCTGTAGTGGGCAAGAGCGTTGTCAGGCGCTAGACGGATAGCCCACTCAAAAGCAGGGAGAGCCTTTTTGAACTGTCCACGCTCGAAGAGTTCAGCACCTATCACAAGATAGACTTTGACATCGTCAGAGTTCAAACGGACCGCCTGCTCAAGAGTGCGCAGAGCCTCTTCGCGTCGCCCAAGTTGTTTAAGCACGTTGGCTTTTCGGAGGTAAAGATCAGCATCGGCAGGGTTTAGACGAATAGCCTGCTCAAAAGCGAGAAGGGCTTCCTCGAAGCGTCCAAGCATACCGAGCACTAACCCTTTGTCCCGGTAAGCAGTAGGATTGCCAGGGTTTAGGAGGACGCCGTCCTCAGCAGAGGCAAGAGCCTCCTCAAAGCGTCCAAGCTCGTTGAGTACAGACGTATAGATGAAGATACACTCAGGTTTGAGTCTGATAGCAGCCTTAAGAACAGGTAAAGACTTCTCTTGCTGCCCAATTTGTACAAAGAGACTAGCTAGCTCAAGGTAGGGATTAAGATCGTTAGGCTTCAACTGAATAGCCTGCCTAAAAGAGGACTCAGCTTCCGCAAGGCGTCCGAGCTTGACAAGTGCAGATCCTTTACCATAGTAGGCATTGGCGTCCTCGGAGTTTAGGCGGATCAATTGATCGAAATTGGCCACAACCTGCTCGAAGAGTCCCAATTTGGTGAGTACCAACGCTCTTTTGGAGAAGACAGCAGAGTTGTAATGTTCAGGTACAATAAACGACATCGATGTGTCACGATAGGCTGAATACTCGTCAAGTTGCAATGGCATCGCCAGCAAGAGGGCTGTTAAAGCCTCACGGAAGCGTCCAAGCGTAACGAGTGCATCACCTTTTTGGTAATACGCAAAGAGATTGTCAGAGTTCAGGAGAATGGCTTGCTCAAAAGCGGGCAGAGCCTCCTGGGCCCGTCCAAGGCTACTAAGTGCAAATCCTCTGTACTGGTAGGCATCAGAACTTTTGGGATTCAGACGGATAGCTACGTCAAGAGCAACTAGAGCCTCCCGAAATCGGTTGAGTTGCGTGAGTACAACACCTTTATAGTAATGAGCCTCGGCATCTTTAGGAGCGAGGAGGATCGCCTGATCAAAAACGGGCAGAGCCTCCTCAAAGCGTTTGAGTTGCGTGAGTACAACCCCTTTGTGCCGATAAGCAACAGTAGCCATATCTTTTTCATACCCACCGAAAGCAATGAGCGTGAGTGGGTGATGAACATTGCTAGAAGCGAGGAGGATCGCCTGATCAAAAACGGGCAGAGCCTCCTCGAAGCGTCCAAGATCGACGAGAGTTTTGCCTTTGTTGTAGAGGGCATGGGTACTGTTTGGAGTGAGGCGGATAGCTTCGTCATGGGCGAGCAAGGCTTCTTCTGGACGTCCGAGTCGTCCGAGCACATTTCCTTTAGCGGTGTAAGCAGAGCTATTATCCCGTTCCGAGAGGATCATCTGCTCAAAAACAGTAAGGGCCTCTTCGTACTGTCCGTTTGTTGTGAGTACGAGACCCCGGACAAAGTCGCTGGGAGCAGGAGAGGTATTGGCAGAAGCGGCAGAAGTTTCCTCGAAGTTAGGGGCTTTTGGTTTTGGCGTGCCTGGACTCTTGTGTCGGGGGCCAAAGAGTTGTTGTAGCCAGTTCGTTCTGCCGTTCATATCTCTACCTCATTTTGTGATGTAGTAATGGTTCCTCTACAACCTATTTTACCTGAAAAAGGGGTTCTTTGATAGAGGCTTGTATATTCGATTCTCTTCGTGTTCCTCGTCCGATGACAAAAACAACGTCTGCCTCTCCTCTATTAGTGCCGCCTTCTTTGGCTTTGAGCTTGCCCCGTTTTTGACACTGCTGGCAAATTCCTAGGACGTGTTTTGCTTGAGTTTGCTAGGATGGGAAGGAACAAACACCTTGTCGTGTTGGAACAGATCACCAGAAGGGAACCAGATTATGACCTTGCGTGCTCAAACGGAGTTCACCATCCCCGAAGAAACTGTTCGTGTTGCCCATGCTGCCTATCCACAAGGAAATCCCCTCATGAAGATGCGCAATGTACTTGGAACTCTTTACCAGGATCAGGCGTTCGCTTCCCTTTTCCTTCACAATGGGCGAGGCGTTGAGGCCCCGTGGCGCCTGGCTTTGATTACCGTGATGCAATTCATGGAAGAACTCTCCGACCGACAAGCGGCTGACGCTGTGCGCGGTCGCATTGATTAGAAATATCTGCTGGGACTGGAGTTCACTGATCCCGGCTTTGATGCCAGTATCCTCTGCGAATTCCGCAAGCGCCTGGTGCAAGGGAAAGTCGAACACCTCCTGCTCGATACTCTATTGGCTCTCTGTAAAGAACGAGGATGGCTCAAAGCGCGGGAACGCCAGCGCACCGACTCGCCCTATGTCCTGGCCAAAATCCGAGCAATGAACCGGCATATGTGTGTGGGAGAAGCCATGCGCTTTGCTCTCGGGCATCCTTGCTGTTGTGGCACCTGACTGGCTTTTGGCCCACAACGAGGCTGAGTGGGTTGAGCGCTATAGGCATCGCATCGAGGAGAGTCGTTTGCCCAAATCGGAGGCCGATCGACTTGTTTTGGCCGAAGTGATGGGAGAGGACGGCTGGAAAATTCTCTCTGCAGTGTTTAATCCGCTGGCTCCAGCCTTTCTGCGAGAAGTCCTTGCCGTTCAGATCTTGCGTTAGATCTGGGTCCAAAACTCCTGGATGGAGGATGGGCACCTGAGGTGGCGAGATGCAGAACATATTCCCCCTGCCACCCTGTTCATCAACTCGCCTTACGATCCTGACGCCCACCTGGCGAAAAAGCGCAGCATCCTCTGGACCAGCTACAAGGTTCACCTCACTGAAACGTGTGAGCCAACACTCCCCCACTTGATCGTTCATGTGGCCACGACTCCCGCTCCTCGAACGGATGAAGCAATGACGGAGAGCATTGAGCAGGAGTTGCACCAAGCCGATGTCCCGCCAAGAGTCCATTTGATGGACGCCGGGTACGTGAGTGCTCGGGTCCTGGTCAAGAGTCAGGAGCGATTTGGGATCGAGGTTGTTGGACCTGTCTCTGTTGATACCCAGTGGCAGGCCCATACCCCATCTGGCATTGATACGAGTCAGTTCGTCCTTGATTGGGAGAACCGACAAGCGATCTGTCCGCAGGAGAAAACGAGTACCAGTTGGAGTTGGCTCAGCAGGAAGAGCCATCCTGACCTGATCAAGATCCAGTTTTCCACCACTGATTGTCGGTCGTGCCCGCGCCTTTCCGACTGTGTTCAGTCAACGAGCAAATATCCACGCCGAACACTGTTCATCAAACCACAGGCGCAGCATGCCGCGCTGCAAGCTGCACGACAGCGGCAGCGCACTGAAACCTTCCAGCCATGATATGCTTTGCGGGCAGGGGTTGAGGCAACCATTTCACAAGGGGTACGGGCCTTTGACCTGCGTCGTTCTCGATATGTGGGGGTGCCGAAAACACATGTGCAACACCTCGCCAGCGCGACGGCGATCAATCTGGTTCGCCTTATCGACTGGCTAGATGGCAGCCCGCTCACTCCTACCCGCGTTTCGGCTTTTGAGAGTCTCTACAAGTCTGCCTGAGGAGTTTGCCAGCAGTGTCCAAACCGGGGGAAGCTCAAATTCTCTCCCACCTTTCATATAAGGAAAGCGCCTTACATCCTCATACTTGAAAGTCGGGAGATGTAAGGCGCGCTTCGCTAAAGGAGCATGTAATCCTTAATTGATACTGATGTCATCGATGTAGCCACGATAGCCGCCGGTGTTGGCAGGCTGATCGTAGCCTAGGTCGATGCGCTGGATGGTTTTGCCATTGTTTTGGCTACCCAGATTGACGGTCACATGGTTCCAACTATTGAGTGTCAGATGGTTACACTGATAGGCTGGGTGGGCACGATTGCCATTCTGATCAGTGGCCCCTGAATCGCGCAGATTTGTATTGTTACTAAAGATTAAGTCGATTGCTATGCAGGTGCTATTACTGCCACTGGCCAAATTAGCGCCCTGTGTTGTTCCACTGGAACTCTGCGGGAAAATCCAATAGGAGAGTGTGGTGTTGCTAGAAACGGTCAAGTTAGCACTACTGACATCAAACAGTTTCATATAGGCGTAGGACGTAGTGCTACTGTTGTCGAGACCAGAATACAAGAGTGCATTGCTACCGGTATGGGTACTCTCAGCACGTATTCCGGTCTCCGGTCCACTTAAACCGCAACAGATGGCATTAACGTTCTGGATATCTCCGGCTGGACCTCCTCCATTGTCAACTGAATTGGTCCATGTGGGCTGTGTATCAGCGTTTTCGAAGCCGCTAGTGAAAGTATTTCCACCGCCGCCAGTGGTGCCAAAGCTGATGGCAAAGATGTGAAGCTGACCACCTTTATTCAGGATAGATGGTAAGGTGATGCTTTTTACCGTTTTCCCATCATTGATGCTGACATTATTGGCAAAGACATGGGCTTTGTTCGTATCTTTACCAGTAATGTTGTTCCGATAGCTGGTTGTCAAGGCGACCGTTTCTCCGTAAGACGGCGAGGTATTTTGGCCGCCGTTCAAGGTCCAATCACTCAGGCCCAGATTAAAGGTAGCGGTCGAGTTATCTGTGTAGGTAACGGTGCCGCTACCGGTGACTGGTCCATTGGATGAGGCTCCCAAGAAGCCGATTGAGTTTGTCTGCGGAGGTGAGGAGAAATTGATGGTCTGGCCGTTGGCGACAACATTATCGGAGGTACCTGCATTGGTGTTAGGCCAGATGTAGGTTTTACCGCCTGCATTGATGGTACCGCCAGGAGTTGCTCCTTGGGTCGAGAGGGCATCGCGGGAATAGCTATAGTTTACACCGTCGAAATTAGCCGCACTCGTATTAGTATCGCTGCTGATGCCATTATTGTTGAAGGCCTCTGCAACACTATTAAATGTGCCGGGACCATAAGAAGGTGGGGCATCATTGGCATTTGTTCCCCAGTTTGATGCGGTCGTATCTAGTGCATAGGAAATGTTGGCTCCTCCGCTAATGGTATTCAACGCGAGCCAGGGACTATTGTAGGTGTTCCCGTTGAGCGACATACTCTGTACATAGCGTGAGGGTGCATTATTTGCAGTGATGGAGACGGTATGACCATTGCCTAGGGTCAAGGTTGTTGAAGAGAAGAGCGGAGACGCCAGGGCAAAGCCTGCGACCCCTGGAATCTCTGGGTACATGCCCAGTGCGCCCCAGACATACCAAGAAGAGGTTGCCCCTAGATCATCATTGCCAGGTAATCCACCCGGGCCGGTAGTGAAGGTTTCATCGAGCACGCGGCGCACCACATCCTGTGTGTGTGAGGGGGCTTGGGCCCAGTCGTACATCCAGGGGGTGGCGAAGTTTGGTTCATTACCAATGTAGAAGTTGGGGTCGTTCAGTCCGGCGTTGAGTTTGGTAAAGAACTGGTCTAGCCGCAAGACGGCGGTGTTATTTCCGCCCATCTTATCAAAGAGCGTACGTGGATCGTAAGGGACCATCCAACTATACTGGGCGGCATTGCCTTCCACATAGCTATCGGTGGAATTGGGATCGAAGCTACCTTTCCAACTGCCATTCTGGTTGCGCGGTTGGATATATTTTGTGTTGGTATTAAAGAGATTCTGCCAATAGGTTGAATGGGCCAGCAAACTGTGATAGGTGCTGGTATCATTCTGTGCTTTGGCAAATTGGGCTACGGCAAAGTCTGCACTGCTATACTCGAGGGTCGTGGAGGTACCTCCCCACTCCGGTGAGTTGTCGTATGGGATGTAGCCATTGCCCTGGTATTGATTTTGAGCCACACGCAGCCCGTAGCCCCCACAGTTCACCCCAGGTTGTGTGGAACTCTTGATCATATAGGAGAGGGCCGTTGCGGTATCGAAGTTGGTGGCTCCGAAGGCGTATCCACTGGAGACCACAATGGAATCTGGATCTCCGACCATGACGCCGGTATCGCTGTTGTTCTGGGCCCACTTAGGAAACGCGCCACATTGTTGTGCATCGTTGACGAGCGACTTGAGGATGTCACTGGCTTCTGTTGGGAAGAACAGAGAAAGCAACTGGATCTCGGAACGATAAATATCCCAGCCCGAGTAGTTGGCATACTGTGTAGTAGTAGTGGTATGTATCTGATTATCAAATCCAATATACTCTCCATTGGTATCACTGAAAACATTGGGATGCAGCAGAGAGTGATAGAGGGCCGTATAGAACTTGGTGAGATTATCGGTTGTGCCCCCGCTCACCAGTAGGTGATTGAGCCGATCATTCCAGGCTGAATGGGCTGCCCCTTTGACTCCATCAAAGTTCCAGCCGGTATTCTCAGCGTTGATGTTCCCACGGGCGTTGTTTACGCCCACATAGGAGATACCAACCTTGATATTGATCGTTGGGTTAGAGGTCGTGTCAAAGCTGACCAACACTCCGCCATTCCAGGTTTTGGCAACCGTGAAATCGCGATCGAATTGCACATCAAAGTAGATGGTATAGTGATTGCCGGCTCCACAGAAATTGCCACTGGTCTCCTGCCCACTTACTTCGTGCGTGCCTGTGACCGTCACACTGGGATTACTGGTGCCGGTGGCGGCTCGGCTGGCGTCGAGGGCGATGTTGGCATTGGTGGTTGAAGGGAAGGTATAGCGTCCCATGCCGGTGCGCTGGGTCACAGTCATTTCGGATTTGACTCCGTTCGCTAGCGTCACACCGTAATAGCCAGCGGATGCAGACTCTTGACTATGGGAGTAGGTGCTACTGGTGTTGGTGTTCCCGGAGCCAACTGTTGGGGTGATGGGAATATCGGCGCTATTGGCACAACCAGGACCACTAAAATGTGTGAGGCTAAAACCGTTGATTGTGGTGTCACTGTAGCGATAGCCAGAAGGACTGGCATTTGGGGTATCGGGGCTCCATTGTATCATACCAAAGGGGTAAGCTGCCCCTGGGAATGTACTACCGCCCGCTCCTCCTGGAACTGCATTGGGTGCATTACTATCATCGGTACCGATCAATGGATTGATGTACTGCGCTGGATCTTGCGTTACATGTGGAGATGCATGGACTGAGGCTGGGAGCAGGCTGAGGACAAATCCCTGCGTGAGAAGGAGACCCAGCAGAACACAACAACGAAAAAAAACGCGTTGCATATTGTACATGACCTTTCATTGTCATCCTAGACGTACGGCTTTTGTACAGAACAAGACTCACGTGTGCTACTACCCAGAAACATCCTTGAGGGTATAATTATGCATGCACATCATCTGAGTCATAAGCGTATTTTGCTCGACTAGTCGAATGCAACGATGCATTCTTTGTTTAGATAAAAAACATGTACCTGGATGGCTAAAAATAGGTGCACATCACCTCCTTTCCAAAAAAGATTCTGTGTGTCCGAAGGATTTTCTATTAGAAAGGCAAGAGTTATTTTTTATATAGATATGTGCATAAAAGCTGTAAAAACTATCAGAGGGAAGAATGAGTAATGTAGGGAGAAATAGGTGAGATTGTGGGCATGGCGAAGGCGGCGTCGATGACAGATAGAGCCGCCCCCAGCGCTACCGCATGTCCGCCTAGTTCGCTGGTCAAAATAGTTGTATTGCATCTTGCGATTGGCAGAGAAGAAGCTTGCGCTACCCGGCGCAAGGGAGTCAGCAACAGGTCGCCCGCACGGATCATTCCTCCGCCGATGACGATGGCTGAAGGATTAAAGCTATTGATCAAACCCGCCAGAATAATGCCAATACGCTCGCCTGCCCGCTGAATAGCAGCGATACAGGCGGCATCTCCCTGTTGGGCAGCCTGTATTACTGCTGAGATATCGCTGATTTTAACGGGACTCTCTTGATGTGTAGAGGATGACTGGACCGGACGTTCTCTGCTCATCGGAATCTCACCCATCTGTATTTGAGCTTTTGCTTGTTTCTGCAAGAGCGAGGTTCCGTGTACTGCATCGGCTACAATTGCGTGGGTACCTGCGAAGGTTTCTAGGCAGCCATGATTGCCACAGACACAGAGTGGACCGTTTTCATCGATGGTCTGGTGGCCAATCTCGCCCGCGCTCCCGCTGTGACCACGATAGATATGGGCATCGAAAATGAGACCCCCACCGATACCGGTCCCGCTCTTGATATAGGCTAGATTGAGATGACCCCGACCAGCGCCGCAGCGATTCTCAGCCAGCGCACCCATATTGGCATCTTTATCGATAATTAGTGGAATGGAGAATGCATCGTGCACTGTTTGCCAGATCTTCACATTATCCCAGCCAGGCATGTGCGGTGGAGAGCTCAGTGCCTGAAAGTTTGACGTGAGAGGACCGGGGATGCCCAGTCCCATACCAGAGATCGCGTCCCAATTGACTTTTGAGCGCTCGATGAATTCGCGAATCTCGGTGATCAATAGGGGGATGCACTGTTCGGGGCCGGTCTCGGTATAGAATGCACACGTATGTTGCGCGAGAATATCGGCGGAGAGGTTGGTCAATAAAAGGGTCAGATGCGATCGTCCGACATCGATGCCGAGCACACAAGCGACCTCGGCATTAAAATGGACCAGAATAGCACGCCGACCACCACGCGGAGTTGCATCCAGCAATTTGCCCTCACGAATCATGCCATCGTGCAGTAGGACATCGATAATGCTACTCACAGTTGCCCGCGATAAGCCCAGACGCTGTGCAATCGACACGCGTGTTAATGGGCCAAATTGCCGAACGTGATTGAGGACTAATAGACGATTAAACTCTCGCAACAGATGCATATCAGCCCCTTGCATTGCTGCTAACGGCTGATCATATTCGTGCGATGCCCGCGTAATGCGTTGCGTAATCTCTTCCATGAGTAGCGTGTCTCTCTCTTTGCCGACGCTCTAATCGTCTTTGTGTTGGTTAGTTTGTAATCCTAACAAACCAGTGCTTAAAATAACTATACAATAAAAATAGTTATTATTCAAGTAGTAATGGATAGCAGATAGCACGGCAGGGCTTCGCAAAAGTCCGGGGGAGGTGAAAAAGAAGAGTCAATCCAGTAGAATGAAAAAAAACAAATCAACGCCATTCGAGGAAAGACTCTCCATGGAATAGACCACACTGAAGACGCAAGGCAAACCATTGAAGAGGTGAGCGCATCGCACCTGCGTTCGTTGTACGAGATCTGTCTGCAGATCACTGATCAACGAGCAGCCCGCGGAAAGCAATATGCATTGGCAGATGTACCCATCATATTGATTCTCGCGAAGATGGCTGGGATGAAAAGCTTGTTGGGAGCCAGCGATTGGGCGCGAGACCAAAGGGAGAGGCTGCGCGAGCAGTTGAACGTGAACTGGAAGCGCATGCCATGTGCCAACACCTACAAATACGCGCTCGCTCGATTGGAGAGCCAGCAGATCAATGAACGCTTTCGCGATTGGTTGGTGCGCCAGCAAGCAGAAAGTCGGTGTGGGGACGAACCAAGTCGTTTGGCCATGCAGGCAGATCAGTGCGCGGTTCATGTGGCCATAGATGGCAAAGTGTTGCGGGGAACTGGCCAGCAGAGCTACGGAGGAGAAAAGCCACAGAAGCACGTTTTCCATGTGTATGAAGTGAAAACGGGGATTGTCTTGCATCAATGTCCAATTGTTGACAAGCAAAATGAAGTTAGTGCCCTCAAGCCATTATTGACAGAAGTGTTGTGCAAAGGGCGCATTTTCACCGTCGATGTGGCTCAAAGGTATCATGCGTTTGGACGCATGGTCAAACGGGCAGGAGGAGAGGTGATTCTGATCATCAAAGACAATACTCCAGTGACGCGGCAGGATCTCGAGTTGTTTTTCGAAGATCCCCACGCAGATCGAAGCACCTGGCATGCCTACGAACAGGTCGCAAAAGGCCATGGCCGACTGGAGCGGCGCTCCCTGCTCACTTCACCGGACCTCAACGAGTTTCTGCATCGAGAATGGGGAGAAATCGGACAGGCCTTTCGCTTACAACGGGAACGCAAAACGGCAGAGAAAAGCAGCGTAGAGGTCGTGTACGGCTTGACAACGTTGAGCCGAGAGCAGTGTTCGATCCAGCGACTTTTCCGGATGATTCGCGCCCACTGGGCGGTAGAAAACCGTTTCCACGGACGCCGCGATGTGACATTGGGAGAAGACCGATGTGGTGTTCGCGTTCCCCCAGTCGCTCAGATGCTTGTCGTTCTCAACTCGCTCGTGCTTTCCTTGATGGATTTGCATCAGGTTTCCAATGTGGCTCGTCAAATCCGGCGATTTGCATCTTACCCCGAGGAGGCACTTGCTTGGTTGTTCTGACTTTTGCGAAGCCCTGTATGTTCTTATTGATCCTATGTTTCCTCATAATAGGCGTGATATACTATAAATATGCATTTGTTGATAAGATATCCCGTATTTCCTCTCCCCCATCCCTCCATAAGACTCGTGGTGAGCAAGAAAGAAGACAAGGATGTTCGAGCTTTTTCGCTATAGAAACTATACCTTACTGTGGTGTGGGCAATGTATTTCCAATATTGGAGACTGGGCGATCTAGTTTGCACTGGCGTATTACAGGTAGTAAAGGGGAACTATCAGAACTGCTCCAGCGTCCTTCTGAGAAGAAACTATATTGTGAGTAAGGTATCAAAGGAGCCTGCCTATGTCGCGCTTTTCTCTTATTCCATTCTGGAGATATCCTCTCCTGTTTTGTCTTTTCTCTGGTGTTCTCTTGCTCCTCGCAAGTTGTAGTCAGAATACTACCGCCGGACAAACCTCAACCCAAGCCGGAGGAACATCCACTCAGGGTTGCGATATCGAGGTGAGCTGGGCTGTGGGCTATGGCTCGCTCAAGGAGTTAAAACAGGCCAGGGTTCTTGATCTCACGGTCCAGGGGACCTTTACTGCCATCCAGAGCACACAAGGTCAAGCTTCACCCAGTGGGCAGAATAATCTCCTCTCCACCGATTTCACCTTCCTGATCAGCAAGGTGCTCCTAGACCCGCATCATTTCCTCAAGGATTCTTACTCTAAGATCACCATTCACCAGACCGGCGGAAGTATTGGCAACACGCTCCACCAGGTTTGCGGCGACCCACTGTTTGGCATTGGCGAAGAGGCTATTCTCTTCTTGCAGCAATTGAGTCCGGGCCACTACTTCGTTATGGGTGGTCCCTCGGGCCGTTTTGACGTGCGCAAAGGCCTTGTACAACCAATAAATGATGAGGGAGTGAAGTTGCCGCAAGGCGCGACTGAGCAGCAATTTTATACTCTGCTGTCTGCAGCATGAGGATGGAGATCCTCAATGAGGTTCCTCTCCTCGAGATGAGGTCATACCAACCTGACAAAAGGCTGATTTACAAGGCGTCAATGGAAGGAAACCAGATAGGAAGTGGCATTGCTGGTCTCTAAGCGCTCCTCGAGTGGATGAAGATTTCCCAGGCACTCTCGTTGCGAGCTCCTGGTTGACTGGGTAGAGAGCACGAGCACGATGGATACCTCTTCATGGTGGTGGTGTGTTGATTTTTTCTCCCCTCTGGTGGACGTTGCATGAACCCGTTGTTTTGCATGGATGGCCTGACGAGTTCCCCCTTGGTTCCAGTTACATGGACTGGAACCAAGGGGGAACTCGCGTTTGGAGGATGGGGATGACGGAAAGACGGGAGAGAAAGATGAGGCTGGCGTGCTGGAATGGCTCTACCAGACCAGGGCGCCGTTTCCATTATCATTCTCGATGGCATTGTACAATTGTTGCTGAGAGATGGTATAGTGGCCCGTCCCCGCCGTTCCACAGACTCCAGCTGTGCAGGTCTCGGCATAGGTGAAGGTGCCGGAATTGTTGTCGTAGCCGATGACCGCGATATCATGGCTGCCGCCACGGTATGGGCTATTGCTCCAGTCTGGTAGGTAGGCATCGTTAACCGAGACCACTGGAGGCACATTATAGTTGGCGATATCAGAGGCGACATTATTTTTCAAGGTGGTCAGCGATAGATTGCTGGGTTGGACGAGCAGATAAAAGTAGGTAAACCAGTTTGAGCTATTGTGGTTGGAAGCTTCCCAGTTCAGGGCGTCTGTCAGATCCTGATTGGTGGTGCCCGCGTTGGGATAACTTCCGTAGCTCATTTCGCCGGCAGATGTGTAGTAGGGGGGATAAACCTGAGTGGCGATATACATCATATAGGCTTGTTCATGGCTATCGTTCCAATAGGTTGTGATGTACGGATCACTATAGTTATGGCCACCTACAGCACGGGTGTTAACATTATTCCAGTAGTCCAGGGCAACAGTGGTTGCTCCGGGGCCACACATCTGGCCCATGTAGTAATCGGTATAGGAGTGTCCAGCGGCATCAGTGCCGGCTGTGGCTGGCTCCCAGATGGTATCAGAGTAAGAGGTGCTGAGCGTTTTAGCCGCTGGCACTGATAAAGGGTGAACCCCATAGCCGGGCCGAACTACCTGATAGGCCTGTTTGCTCCGGGCCCAGGCTGTGTTCTGCGGGGTATGGTGCGATTTTCCTGATCGGTTCAGTTGACCATAGGAGAGATGTTGCCCCGGTCCTGTCATTGGGGTGCGAGCAGCGAAAGCGGCAGGGGTACACGCTACCATCCAAGCAAGCAGAGCAACAAACAACCATAAACCAGACCAGCGAGGCGTTAAAACAACTTTCATTGGTTCCTTCCTTCCACATTATGTAGAGTTGAACAATAACCACATCGGATACCCGCCATTGAAGAACATCTGCCTTCACGTTTCGAACGAAAGATTTTGCGCCTGAACGTTCTCTTGACGCTTCGCTGTTCTCCGCATCACCATCTCCGTTCAGCTCCCTGGCGCAGATCTCGTATCCGGAAACCGAGGAGTTTTCCTGGCATCCTCACTGTTGGCGGGACCTGCTTCGACTATACGCGGATCAGCTCACCGAATCTATGCCGTTTTGCTATCGTTTCCTTGCCTTTTGTACGGTGACATGGACATTTTTACCGTATCTTGACTCATTTAAAAAGAGCATGCGATATTGTATAATATTCTGGCATGAATTATTTATTTTACCGTCGATTCCTTGCTATGGAGATGTTCATGGAAGAAACTCAGGGAGAGAAGAAGAAGCGTGACCCTCTAATGAAGGCTCAATATGCACCCAATTTGAAATTAAAACGCGAGCGAGAATTACGGGGCTGGTCTCAGGCGCTGGTGGCGGAACAGATTGGGGCACAATCTAACTTGATAACGCGCTGGGAAACCGGGGCTGCTTTTCCCAGTCCTTATTACAGGCAGAAGCTGTGTACGCTCTTTGAAAAAGATGCCGCCTATCTTGGATTGATAAAAGGTGATGCGGATAGCGCCGTGAGTGAACTTCATAAGGATGTCCCTGTTCCTCATGTGCAGCAGACCGACCAGGAAGTTGGAAGTGTGGTTCAAGGAGAGCAAGTATCTGAGCCACCTGTCCGTGGGACTCCTGCTGTGGGCCGGCGAACGCTCATTTTAAGCGGATTAGGTGGAGTCGCTCTGTCTGGAATCATTGGGTGGCGTATCTGGTGGCTCGGAGGAGTGGTAAAAACGTCTGCCTCTTCATTGCCTGGAGAACACGCTCCATCAAATCCTTTGCGGTATAGGTATACACCACAAGCGGATGTATTCGTCAATGATGTAGCCTGGTCGCCGAATGGAACACAAATTGTATGCGCTGTCGGAGATAATACGGCTCAGATTCTTGATGGGAAAAGAGGCACAGTTATACGTGTGTATCGCGGCCATAAAGACTACGTGAATTGTGCGCAATGGGCCGCTGATGGGATACGGGTGGCGTCTGCTAGTGCCGACAAAACTGCACAGATATGGAGTGTGGCGACAGGGACGTTGCTGACAACATACACCAGACATCAAAAATCGGTACTCTATCTTGCGTGGTCGCACAGTGGAACGATGGTGGCTTCTGGCAGTCGAGATGGAAAGGTTCATGTCTGGGATGCGTTTACTGGCGAGAAAATCAGTATATATACAGGCCATGCGGGGAGTGTCTGGAGTATCCGTTGGTCTCCAGATGATAAAAGCGTGGTATCTGGTGGAGATGATGGTATTATTCACGTCTGGGAGCCAGTTGAGGCGAGGCCAAGCGCTGATTTTCATTATGTTGGTCCTGCCACAAGTGGCATCAATGAAGTTGATTGGGCTCCGAATGGGAAATGGATTGTTTCTGCCCATGGAGATGGACATGTCTCTATCTGGGATGCCTTAACCGGGACCCATGTACTAACCTACCCAGAGCACAAGGCAGTGGTCAGAACAGCCAGGTGGTCGCCATCTGGTACATTGATTGCCTCGGGCGGCGCTGATACTGCGATTCATGTGTGGAATGCAGTAACTGGGAAACGCCTGTTACAGTATCAGCAGCAGACGAATGACATCTTGGAAGTTTCATGGTCACCTGACAGTAATCAGCTTGCTTCTGCTAGCAAAGATAAATCTATGGTTGTGTACGCAGTAGACGCACCTCATATGTGACTACCGCCGGCTAAATCAGGGGCTTCAAGAGGCAAGCCCCAATACCACTGAGATAATGAAAACGATAAGATCGCGAAAGACGTGGTATTGCTTCAGGTCCATTCTTGGGAGGATCTCTTTCGCCGTGTGTTGCTGCCAACGGAATCGCAGCCTGAAGAGCCGCAGTTTGAATCCCTTCGAGCGAGTAACCTTGGTCAGTATCTGCGATGGATTGCTGAGTATGGAGAAGGATATCCACCGGCAGTGGTGCCAGAGCGGCAGAGTAATGAGTGGAGTGGGCTTCTCAAGGAAGAGTGGCTCACCGGTGGGATACGCTCTGTGGTGTATGTGGTGTGCCTGGTGCTCTATGGTACTGTGCACGATAGCGTGGGATGGCGCTATCCTCGGGGGGCCAGCACACGGACATAGGGAGACGTTTGCATGCTGCGCTCCTGCAGTTTTATCGACAGTATTTGCCGAATGATCAGTTGATGAGTGAGTGTTGCCGTAGCGGTGGAGAAGGCTTGTATTGCCAGGCAGACGGTCCATGAGTGGATGACTGATGGCACGGTCCGGTGGATCTATGATGCGGATCAGGACATGATCTGGCTCGATCGAGATGAGGTGGCTCGTCTGAGGCAGCGGCGATTTCATCCGAAGACGCCGCTGCCGCCCCGCAAAGAGATCTCGTGTTCTGCTTACCTGTCCTGTCCTCACTGGTGCCCAAACGTGTCTGAGACGGCTTGAGGTCTAGGTTATGGGCTTGAAATACCTGGATGGCCTCCTCTGGAGATGAAGCCAGTGTTATGAGCCTGGTCACAACAGGAAAATGGTTCCTTGCAGAGGTGGCAGATGGCAGGTGCACCTATCCCTGGTGGGGAATATGCCATTCAGTCGAGCCAGATCCGGCAGTGGTTGAGAGCGTTTGTGGATGTGCATCGGGAGAGAAGATGCTATCTCGCGGGAGCATTTGGTGTGACCAAGGATGAGAAGGAAAGGTGTTTGACAGGCAGGTGATGGGAAGATATAATACATCGTGTAATATGATATTACATCTTATGATGAAAAAGAGAGGGGGAAACGAAAATAGATATGGAGCGGAAGGAATTTGGGAACCAGTACAGACGGCGGCGGTGGTGGGAGCAGCGTATGGGATTCACCGCACGACATTGACGCAGGCAGCGAAAGCGGGTGTGCTGGGAAAGAGTGTGTATCGATCGGGGGACACGTGGCTGATCAAGATGGATCATGACGATTTCTGGGCGTGGCTACGTGAGCATAAATATCATCCCCGCGTGAAGGGGTATCGCAAGCAGCAGGCGACCAGAGTGGAGCAGCAGCGGATGCTGGAGGTGCTGGAGACACCGGAGCCAGCAGAGGGGGTTCATGAGGAGCGTTCCTCCTCCATGGCGCCCCTGGACGTGCCGGGGAACCCGAGTCCAAGCCGCGCGAGGGTGTGTCGGTGGACGCCCAGGAAGCCGTTCAGCAGCGAGCGACAGCACGCGCCCACAGGGAGGCTATGACCGCGCTAGATCTCGCCGGCATCGTCGCAGAGGAGGCCGCGGATCTGCCAGCAGATGGCGCCGCGCTCTCACTTCGTCGCCGGCGGCGCTTGATTGCGTATGTGGATGTGGGCCGTGGGGAAGGGATGACGGATACGGGCGAACGGTTCATCTTTGGTGCGCAGGCCTCGTTTGGCTCGTATGAGGGCTGGGTGCTGGCCAAAGAGCTACGCCCGCGCTACATGACTGGCGCGCGGGCACTATCTCTCTGATGAACGTTCGGAGGAAACGGTGGCACGCTACCGACAGCGTGGGAGTGAGCAGGAACTGGAGATCCGTCACGTGTTCTCGTGGTTTGGAACCACCTGTACGGCGGCCGAGGCTCATGAGGCGATCGTGCTCCTCACACGCTACCTGCGGGCCACTTTTGGCGAGGAGGCCAGTGCCTATGCGACACCGGCGCTTACCTTTCAATCCCTCTGGACGCGCCTCAATCGCATCCAGAAACGGAGTTTTGCCTCGCTGCTAGCGCCGATTCGGGAGACGATCCGTGTAAACGCGAAAATTACATGAGCCCTTTTTTTCGTGGTGGCATGGTGAGAAGGAGGAAGGGGGGGACGGGGGAGAAAGCGCCTAGGGAGAGGGCAGAAGGCGGTTGAGGGAGAAGGGGAAGTGTTCAAAAAGCGAAGAAAAAAGCCCACCAAATACAAATGGAACTGAGTGTGCCAGCCTCCTTGTGTCATTCTTTGATCGATAGATGATGAATGTGTGAACAGTGAGGGGGGGAACGAGGCGAGCAAGCCCGGTGAACGTGCCGGGATTGCTCACTGCTGTGTGAGAGGAAGCAGGAGGCCGCCATGCGTGCGAGAGAGCACGCAGGAAGGCGGGCCAGCTGGGCGATGTGAATGATGTGGTCTGGGAAAGCCGTGAGGACGTGGGTGACGATGCGCTGGAGATCGGTGTCTAACTGCTGGGAGCGAGGCAGGAGCATGGCCTGCAGGCGTGTCCAGAAGGCATCGGTTGTGGCGTCGTGCAGGCCGAGCAAAGCGCGTTGCTGTGCGAGCGAGAGGCCGGAACGCTGGCGGTGGAGATGGAGGGCAGAGCCGAGAAAGCCAAGGGCACTGGCGGCAGAGATATATCAGGCTGTTAGGATGGATGTATCGTTGGTCATCATGGGTATCCTTTCAGTGGAGCCGAGAGAAGGTACCGAACGGAGAGGGACGAATGTTGGGAACTGAGGAATAGTCGTGAGAGAATGAGAAGGAAAGAACAAAGGCTGCTGATCTCGGGATCGGCAGCCTTTGTTTGTCGTCAATGTGTGTTGGCGTCCTCTGAGGGGGGTCTTACGGGGGCAACTTGGTCGACGTGGAATCGGTGTGCGATCTAGACCACTTTCTGATCGATGGCCTGAGAGGCGGGCCTTAGTACCAAGATTGGTCGGCATTACCATTACAATCCCATTGGATTGCATAGGTACCAGCCGTTTGGCTCGCTTCAGTAATACCCAAACATAGTCCTGAATTTTCATTGACAATGTTCCATATTGGCCACCCATCGCTCGTAAAAGAGCCTGTCCAAACCCACAGCCAAGATTGGTCGTGACTATTATTACAAGTATACTGAACTACCGAGGCTCCCTGGGCAGTTGATGCACCTTGAACTCCCATGCATTTACCACTATTAACGCTGGTTACTGTGAAGTATCCATAACCATTCGAATAGTAGGGTGCCATGGACCACCGTTGATTATTCTGACCATTGTAAGGCCATTGGTCGATATGCGCGCTGTTATTTGTAGAGTTCCCATAGACATCCATCTCCATATTCGCGTTGAGGTTCGTCCAATAAGATGGATTTGGGTATATATATTTAGGTACCCAACTATAGTAAGCACTGTATACTCCATTTTTGAAATAATAAGCGAAATCACATTCCCAATCTTCATTCACTCCACCGTTAACCTGTACGGTTATGCTGGCGTGCCAATAACCTGAACTTTCTGTACAGGGTGGTATTGTGGAAGCAGCATGAGCGTTTGATGGTGAACTAACAGGTATGATTAATACAAAAAGAAAGAAGGCGAAGAAGATACTTCTCAAAAGTGTTTTCATGTTCAATCTCCTCGTTGTTTTCTCTGACTGGACGTATTTGAAATGCGTAAGCTAATGTGGCCTTTGTAGGATCAGCATTGTAACTAGAGTTGCCTGAGGTCATCCTCAATCATCGCAAGACTTTTTGGCTCTTCACCCAAAAATCTGTCAACTCGTTAACTTATTAATGGATGATGTGTTAACTTTTCTTGTAGCATTCAGCATAGACCTTTGGCTGAAAGATGTGTGCTATTCAAGCTCCATGGTGTATAGTACACAATTATTTCTAAAGGATATTATAGCTGTATTGTAGGGAAAAGAAGAACATCATATAGTACAAGATGTATGACATTTATGACATTTTTTGTGATGTCCTGAAGCTGCAAAAGGCAAGGGTATGATTCTTCGTGTTCGCTTCAGCTATCGAGCACCAACATCTGTGTAAATGCGAAAATGAAATGACCACGTTTTTTTCGTGGTGGCATAGGGAGAAGGAGTAGGGGGGAAAGGGGAGAGAAAGCGCGTGAGGAGAGGGAGAAGGAGAAGTGTTCAAAAAGCGAAGAAAAAAACAGCCCAAAGAACCATGGAATTGATGGTGCCAGCCTCCTTGTGTCATTTTTTGATCGATAGATGAGATGAATGTGTGAACACGACGTGAGAGGTGAACAGCAGTGAGCAGGGCCGGCGCTCAAACCGTTCCTGCTCACTGCTGTGTGAGAGGGTGCTGGCTGCTATGGCTTCAATGGTGTGAGCAGAAAGGTGGCCAGCTGGTCGGTGTGGATGGAGGCGTTTGGGCACGAAGTGAGCACGTGGGCGACGATGGGTTGGAGAGCGGCGTCAAAATGATCTGGACGAGGGAGAGGCATAACCTGCAGGCGTGTCCAGAGTGTGTGCATAGGTGAGGCTATGACGCTGTTGATGGAGTGCGAGAGTGGCGGCGAGGAAAAAGAGGTTGAGGCTGGCACGGTGTCCAGCGCGATCGAGATGTGACATGGATGTGTCCTTTATAACATCCTCCACCTGAAGTATGTGGATGAACGAGCTGTGATGAAGATGATGTGTGAGACAGGGATGTGTGGTGATCTGCTGCGTAGGCAGTTGGTGTTTGTAATTTCACGAAAGAGACGATGATGAGCAATACAACCACTAAAAATACAAAACGTCTTTTTATAACTTTAATCCGTTCAATTCAATTAAAGTGTAAAAATCACAAGATGTTTTTATTAATAATATATCATCTGAAGTAATAATATGAAAAAATTACTACGATGAAAAGTGTTGAAAAATACAAAAGTTATTTCTCATTTTAGAGCTATATTCTTAGCTAAAAAGATGCAATAACTGATTGAAACAACTAACTGAATGCTCTTGCATGGAAGCACGATGCAGGTTCTCTCTACGATGCTCGAGGATGACCTTGCAATCAACATGCGCTATATCAAGATTTGAGTGACAAGAGCTCTTCTTCTGCCTCTAGACTAGTCGGTTGCCCTGAAGCAAACGCGCCCTACCTTTGCTTTGGGCTTTAGATAAAACATACGCAATATTTACCATACTGGCATAGAGAGAATATCCTTTCTTAAGTAAATTTTACCTTACTTGTGTAGCAAATAATAACATCATATAATACAAATCGTATGACATTTTTCTTGTCATATGCTGAAGAAGCAGAAGACGAAGACTTTCTCACGCTTGTTCTCTTCAACCATCCATCACAAGCAACAAAGGAGAGGAATGGTGACACCTAAGGTACGGATACCTTTGATCGAAGCACGACAGCAACGCCAGTGGTCGCAGCAAGAGGTTGCCGATCGCTTAGGGACCACACAGAATAACGTGAGCCGCTGGGAGCGAGGCATCACCACACCCAACCCGTATTTCCGTGCGAAAATTTGTACCCTTTTTGGCAAAAGCGCCCAACAATTGGGGCTACTCGAAGAAAAGACCCCGTCGACAACCAACGAGAAAGGAACATTAGCAGCAGTGGAGAGCTCCAGCGCCTCCCCTCCAGACAAAAGTACGCTCTGGACTGTGCCCTATAGGCGCAATCCACATTTTACCGGGCGCGACGAGTTGCTTGATTGGCTTGCCCAGCAACTCGCACCTCAATCACAGAAAGAAGAATCGAGAACGCGTGGAGCCACTCTCAGCCAACCACAGGCCATTAAAGGGCTCGGTGGCATTGGCAAAACTCAACTGGCCCTCGAATATGCCTATCAGTACGCGTTTGAATATCGAGCGGTCTTCTGGGTCGCTGCTGAAACGATTGATACTATCGACGCTAGCTTTACGACTATCGCTGAGCAGTTGCACTTGCCTGAGCATGAAGAAAAAGACCGTCATAAGATCATTAAAGCCGTTCTACACTGGTGTGCCACCCACAAAGAGTGGTTGCTGATTTTTGATAATGTTGAATCTCTCTCTCTTGTCAAACCTTTTCTTCCAACGACCAGGCAAGGTGCGATCTTGATTACGACACGCCTGCACGCTTTAGATGGCGTTGCGCTCGCCTTTGAACTTCCTCCTTTCTCGTGTGAGGAAGGTATCCAATTTCTTCTTCGTCGAACTGGGGGCAGTGATATGCGTTCGTTATCCGAGCAGGATAGCCTTGAACTACTGAAGGTCGCGAAGGCGGTCGTTGAGACAATGGGTGGATTGCCACTTGCACTCGATCAAGCGGGAGCCTATATTGAGCGAACGGGATGTAGTTTCACAGACTATCTTCATATGTATCAGAGCCATCACATCCAGTTGCTTGATGAGCGTTCTGCATTGGCTGAGCATCCTTATTCAGTGGTCAAAACAATTCTTTTCTCATTCCAGAAGTTGATGGAGGTGAATGAGGCAGCCGCCGATTTGCTGCGGCTCTGCGCTTTTCTGGCCCCGGATGCTATTCCAGAAGATCTTTTCACGCGAAAGGAAGTCTTCTTCGGGCCAGCACTTGATCTTGCCGTGAACGATGCCTACCGTTTTAATCACGTTCTAGGAGAAGCTTTACAATATTCGCTGTTATACAGGCAGCCGCAATCGCATACACTCTCACTACACCGATTAGTCCAGGTTATTTTGAAAGCCACCATGGACGAGACAACTTCCCATCTCTGGATCTCTCGGGATGTTGCTCTCATCTCGGCTAGCCTTCTCCCGTTCCAGGAGAAACATCATGGGGTATATGATGATCGCTATCTTCTACATGCACATTCTGTACTCCAGCATATCGAGCAGTGGAATGGAGGAGAGGAGCAAGCGCTCCTCGTGCCGATCTGGTATTATATTGGATTGGTGGCCGAACAGTATAGCCAGCTCACAGAGGCTAAAAATGCCTATTTGCAAGGACTTATGATTGCACACAACTCTCATTCGTCGCTTGAAGCCGCATTTCTTGTCCATGCCGGATTCATGATGAGTGATCTTGGTCATGATCAGCAGGCTCTTCAGTATTTAGAGCAAGGTGCAGAGCTCGCCAGACAGACACATGATGAGGGGACACTTTGCTTTTCCTTAGTTCATCTGGGGCAAATACAAGACAATCTCGGCAACTATCAAGTGGCCGCATCACTATACCAGGAAGGGCTAGCGGCTACAGTGCGTCGGCATGATTGGGCAATGGCAAGTGCTTTTTTGCAAGATTTAGGGATACAGTTGGTGCGACGTGGTGATTATGAGCAAGCAGAAGTGCTCTATCGCGAAGGGCTCTCGTATGCGCAGCAGAGTACTCATCTGGGTCGCCAGAGTGCCCTATTGATGAATCTTGGGATGCTCGCGATTCACCAGCAGCAGTACGATCAAGCGTTGACATATTCTCTTGAGAGTTTAGCCTTAGCTCAACAGGTACACAACCGCTATCGGATCAGTTCTATCTCACAAAATCTGGGTATCATCTACCGTTTGCTTGGTCAATTGGAACAGGCGCAGTACTACCTTGATGAGGGTTTGACACTGGCTCAGGAGATACAACATTCCTGGCTGATCGCTGAAACGCAGGGAGAGTATGGTTGGCTTTACCTGGAGCAAAAGCGCTTCACCGAAGCGAAAGAGATGTTTGAGCATATGCTTGTGGGAGCACAGCATATTCAAGCGCCAGAGCTCATTGCGCGCGCGCTCTTTGGGTTAGCCCGGGTTGCTTCTCAGCAAAGCCGCTGGGAAGAGGCACGATCTCTTGCTCAGGAAAGCCTGGAGCACTATACCCAGCTGGGAGATGCTCAACAGGACCATATCTCCCAATGGCTCGATGCCTTTTCATCCGGGCTCCCTGAAAGTTTTTCCTTCCAGTAAAGGCTGCCTTTTTTCTCGTGCAGGATCCACCTTGGTAGTGGAAAATGTGGTGTGTTCATAAATGGGGTATCTCCTTTGTATGTATAGATACAATGACGACGATCGTTGTATTCACAGGATAGCAGGAACGGAGGAGAAAGTGAGAGTGGGGTGGATCAGAAAAAACACGCACTTTTTCGGATGGCATGAATAGGGGCATTTCCGGGGCTGCGCTTCTGCTTTTGCAACACATGAGAGAGCGGATGTGGTGAGATCGGCATGCGAAAACAGAAGATGCCGGTGGGGACATGGCCCCTCTTGTTGTGTTGGAAATGTGGCGGTGCATCGTCATATTTACTCCCTGAGATGGCGACGTGAAGGAGACATGTGCTGATCGTTCACCGAACGTCTTGCCCAATCGTCTGGTCGAAACAGTTGCTACATGGATGCGTTCTCATCCAGAAATTACCATCGTGAGCCGTGATCGAGGAAGTGAGTATGCATCGGCAGCATCTCAAGGAGCGCCTCAAGCGGTACAGGTAGCCGACCGTTTTCACATCGCCAAAAACATGACAGAAGCAGTCCAAAATCTTCTTGCCCGTGTCCTGCCAGAGATGAAAGGACACGGACAGGAGGAAGATGTTTCTGAACTGACAAAGGCAACTGTCTCCCTTCCTATTGAGGAATGGCGTCCAGCGCAAGAAGCGAGCATCAAACAAACCATTGCCACACGACGTGCAGAGCGGCAAGACCGTTATCAACACGTGATGATTCTCTCTGAGCAAAAGATGACATCGCAAGAAATTGCGAACCATCTTGGGATGAAAGCACGAACGGTGCGGGATTGGCTTCAGAAAAAGGTTGCTCCTGATACGAGACCGCGTCGAAAACAGCAGAGCGATTTTGACCAACACGCGCCCTATGTGTTGAAACGATGGCGGCAAGGCGAGCACAATGGCCGACCGTTATGGCGTGAAATCACAGCTCAAGGATTTAGGGGTTCCGAACGTATGGTCTATCGGTTTCTAGAAACATTGAAAAACATAGACATTTTGTTTTCTGCTGGACATTCTCGTCTGCCTTACTACACTTCAAACACGGCAGTCTGGTTATTTGTACGTGATCCTAAGACACTCAATGAAATTGAGAGGCAAGATCTCGATGCCTTTCGCTTAGCGCACTCAACCCTTGATATGACTTATCGCTTTGTGCAAGATTTTTGGCAGATGCTTCGACATAGCGAAGGAGAACGATTGGAGACCTGGATAGAGCAGGTCATGCAAAGCCAGATTCCTGAACTCCAACGTTTTGCGAGAGGTGTGGAACTCGATAAGGCTGCTGTCCAATCAGGGCTGACACGTTCTATCAACAATGGACCAGTAGAGGGCCAAGTAACGAAAATGAAACTGATCAAACGGATGATGTATGGCCGGGCTGGCTTTCATTTGCTCCGCCAGCGAGTTTTACATATGTTCTGAGTGCGAAAACAACCAGGCAGAAATCACCAAAGTTGTGCCAGAGCCAATATATGTGTCAAACTACACCCTTCTGCTATTTTGAACGAGCGCATGTATTGTAACACAGGTATAAATTTATTCTCATGAATATGCTAGATTTGTCATTTCTGTTCTTCTTGTCCCTGACCTGTCAGGTGACAGGATACCTGCCTTCTTCCTGCTGTCAAGGGTGGGGGGATGTGGAGAAGTTTGTCATGTGAAAGGGTCCACGGACCTACACCCCAGTGCGTTATGAACCCTTATCCTGGGAGGGTAACGGAGGCGTGAAATATTCTTGTTGTGGTAGTGCAGAGAGAGGGGGACCTTGGGAAGACGAGTATGGAGCGGTGTGATCATCTGAGGATGGTGCCACTGAGGGTGCTTCCTTCTTAACAGCGATATGCTCTTGCGTGGGTGCGGCTTCTTGTATGAATGAGGTTTGCAAAATGGCCTTTTGGGGAGATATGGCTGTGGCGTTTTGCGCTGGTGGTGCTGATGGTGTGGCTTCTTCATCCACGATTGCGCCGTTGGCTTTGCAGTGAGCAATTTGTTTTGTTGTGAGTCCTGTGACACCAAGCAACAGGGTTTTGTCGAGGAGTGTATGTTTAAGATTGAGAGCATTTCTGAGATTAACTCCGCTGAGATCGGCTCCGCTGAGATCAACCATGCTGAAGTCTGCCCCTCTGAGGTCGGACCAGCGGAGATTACCCCCGCTTAGATCAGTATTGAATTCACCAAACTTACCTTGGAAGAGCTTGATCCCCCCGTTAAGATAGGCCCCATGGAGCGTGGCATTGCTGAGATCGGAACCGCCAAGTTTGGCCCCGCTAAGTTTAGCCCCGCTGAGATTGACTCCGCTGAGATTGGCCCCGCGGATATCAGCCTCGGCTAGAATGGCCCCATTGAGATCAGCTCCACTGAGAATATCCCTGCTGAGATTGGCCTTCATGAGATTAGCCTTCATGAGGTTGACTCCACTGAGATTAGCCTTCATGAGGTTGACTCCGCTGAGATCGGCTTTACTCCATTTGGTATTGCTGAGGTCAGCGTTCTCGAACGAGATAATGGGGTCAGGTTTCCCCGTCAACAGGGCTTCACTGAGAAACACAAAAATGGTGCGTGCCCTGTTACCATCCAATTGTGTTAATGTGCTGATGGTACGGGTACGTGCCACTTTGCGTACTTCGGCATCTGGCAGAGAGGTGCGCAGTCCCCTTTTTCTTTGGTGGAACCATCCGGTTGTTCCTGATTGGTGCTGTGCTTGACGCCGAGCGTATAGTCGGGATCTCCAGCAAGAACCTGATCTTTGTTGAAGCGATCGGAGACGTAAGCACGCATGTTGTTTTCTTTCACCCAGGCATACAGGTGCTTCACATCGAAGGCCACGGTCTCGCCGAGTCCAGGAATCTCGGCTTGGAGTGCAGAGACGGTGGCAGCAGAGCCACTTCGCCAACGACCCCATCATCGCCGCGGACAAACCTTATCTCTCTCAAGAGAGATTCTCGCTGCCATAAACCGCAGGATAACCTTGAGATTGTCCAGCTACACAAAGGGCTTGATGTTACAGATAAGCGCATCAAGCCCTTTGTGCTTCTTAATACATAGAAGAAGATTTTTTACCATATACCACGGCTTCTGGCCGCCACTTGAATTTTTTTAGCCTCCTCAGTCCTTCCCTGTTTGCGCAATATTTCTACCAATTCATGATACGCATCAGCATTGTTGGGATCAAGCTTAATTACTTTTTGCGCGTACTCAAATGCTTCGTCATATCGCCCTAGATAAAAGAGTGCATCGCGCTTTATGGTATTGGCAAAAGGGCTACGCGAATCCAACGCAAGAGCCTGGTCGCAAGCAAAAATCGCATCCGCATACATCCTCAATTGAAACAGGATACCCGCTTTCTTAATCAATGCCATTGTGTCGTAAGGATTTATACGTAAACTATGCTCTACCAATAATAACTTCTGCTGTTGTTTACCCACGGTTACCAGATCGGTTCTGACAGCGTTAGCAATATTGTCACTGGCATCACGCTTCAATGCCTGCTGGCAATACTCATAAGCCTCTTCATAACGTGTTAATCCGAACAGCGCCCGCGCTTTATAGGCCAGCGCCCGGCTGTTGTGCGCATCACGCTGTAACATCTGTTCACATGTCAACAACATTTCCCCATATTGCTGGAGTCCCACCAGAGCTTCAAATTTATGGAAATAATGAGAGGTATTGTCAGGCTGCAGGCGTATCAATTGCTCATATGCGGCGGCGGCCTGCTTGTAGTTGCTCGATCGGAGTTGAGCATCGGCAAACCGTTCCTGAACATATCTATTGTCTCCATTTAAACGCATAGATTGTTTATACGCATAAATAGCCTGATCATATTGTCCTAGTTC
The DNA here is from genome assembly GCF_003967575.1 of Dictyobacter alpinus. NCBI lineage: Bacteria > Bacillati > Chloroflexota > Ktedonobacteria > Ktedonobacterales > Dictyobacteraceae > Dictyobacter > Dictyobacter alpinus. The sequence goes on along the minus strand of NZ_BIFT01000002.1, from coordinate 29,209 downwards.
GAAAAAGATATCTCCTCTGCTGATATATGCTTTGTTCAGACGTGGATCTAACTGATTGGCCTGTTCAAATGCAGCCAGCGCCTCCTTGTAACGCTTCAATTGATAAAGCAAGGCCCCTTTTTCCATCAGCCAGGTTACGTTCGTCGGTTCCAGCTTGATACACTGCTCATAGACATTAACCGCCTCTTTATAACGCTTCAATTTGCCAAGCAACTGCGCTTTTTCCTTCTGCCAGTTTACATTAGCTGGTTCGAGTCGAATACATTGATCATAGACCTCAATAGCCTCGGCATAGCGCTTCATTTCGCTTAATGCCCTTATCTTATTACGATACACTATGACATCTTTTAATCCATGGGAAAGAGCCAGATTACTCGACTCCAATGCTTGTGGGTACCTCTTTGAGCGCAGCAACACAGTACTCTTATGCATATAAGCAGTACCCTGACCAGGGTTAAGCCTGATGGCACGTTCACAAATATCCAGGACTTCAGTAGTGCGATTGAGAGCCATCAATGCATTACACAATCCCATTAGAGCGGCATACTTATGCGCGCTTCCTTCATATGATTTTAGAACCTGGTCAAAGGCCGAAAGCGACTGTTCATACTCTTTTGCGCTCAGAAGTGAACTGCCCCTGACGAACCATTTCTGCGCAATCAGCTCCTTGACCACGCGTTGAATCTCTTTTACCACATCCACAAAGATCCTGTCGCGTTCGAATGAGGAACCGGCGGCGCTAATAGGCATTCCATCAGGCGGTAAAACCTGCAGATGGCTAAAAGGCGCATCCGCCCAATGGACATGGCGCACAATAATGGGAATGACGCGTGATTTTCCAATTTCATGGCGCTGAATCGCCAGCTTCATTTCTTTATCATAACAGTAGTCTGAAGCCAGAAAATCTGAACTGATCAGCAAAAGAACAATGTCAGCCGCCAGCAGTTGTCTCTTTGACTCCTGTTCCCACGGCTGACCTGCCCTGATCATACGATCATGCCAACTCTTGATCGAACCAGAACGCATCAGCGGCATTAAATGCTTTGCTAATTCTTCACGCGGGGAACTATCTTCCTGGGCATAGCAGTAAAAAAGCGAAACGGTTGGCGCTGGTTCACTCGCCATTTGTAAACTCCTGGTCTATCCATATCTGGCACTGCATAAATATTCACGCTATAAAGCATATCATCGCATAGTAGCATTTAGAATTCAATACTTACCTGTAAAGTATAGCAGCACTTTAGATGCCAGGCGAGTGGAGTATTCTTTGCCTAGCCGCAGCTGCTTAGAATTATAGAAAGCAATATTTAATGCTCTATGTGATTATTATATGCTAAAAGCATCGGAAAAATTTATAAGAAACACTTAGTCTGACTTGAATTTTGAAAAATATACGGTGACATAATACAATGAGGCCGCAGATAGCGGAATACAAATCGTCTCATGGTGGTTAAAGGAAAAATGAATGGGTGAATCTTCAGAGCAGCGCCAACGCCAGACCGGCACTTCTTTTGACAGATTAGCCTATGGTGCTGATCCATTTCAGTATGGTGAATTGTATGTACCAGAAGGACCTGGACCACATCCGGTCGTAGCATTGATCCATGGCGGCTTCTGGCGCAAGGCATATGATCTGACGCTGATGCAGGGGCTGGCTCAAAACCTGGTCGCGCAGGGCATCGCCGCCTGGAACATCGAATACCGGCGCATCGGCAATCCCGGTGGTGCCTGGCCAGGGACATTTCTGGATGTTGCGGCCGCCACAGATTACCTGAACGATCTGGTTCCAATCTATCAGTTGGATCTGCGGCGCGTCGTCGCCGTGGGGCATTCCGCAGGAGGGCATCTGGCCTGCTGGCTGACCTGTCGTCACCTGTTACCTTCCGACAGCGAAATCAATACCAGCCAGACGCCACTAAAATTAAGAGGAGCCATCAGCCAGGCGAGGGTCGTCGATCTGGAGCAGGCATGGCAGCTTCAACTCAGCCAGAACGTGGTACAGGAATTACTGCGGGGCAGTCCATCTGAACAACCCGCCCGCTACGTACAGGCGTCACCGGCAGCCTTGCTACCATCAGGTACCTCTCAGATACTGGTACATGGGAGCATTGATGATGTTGTGCCGATCAGCATTAGCCGCAGCTACGCCCACAAAGCCAGTGCAGCCGGAGATAACGTTTCAGCTACTGGAACTACCGGAGGCCGATCACTTTATACTGATCGACCCCAGTTCAGAAGCCTGGCAACTCACCGTAAAAGGGATCAAACACTTGATGGGTTAATACGGAAGCCCCGCATATGGACAACTCAAGGCATACAAATCTACAACCCTTGACAAATTCGAACGCGACTGTATCATAAAAACATGACGTTAACGTTACATTCGAGGTTGAGCAATGAATGACCGCATGCGCATAGGTGATCTAACAGAACGAGCCGGGGTTACCCCGCGCACCGTTCGCTATTACGAGAGCATTGGACTGCTCCCTCCCGGCGAGCGTGAAGGCCATGGCCAGCACTATTACGGCGAGGAGACCCTGGCGCGTCTGCGGAAGATTGATCAGTTGAAGAAACTAGGACTCAGCCTGGATGAGATTCGCGATGTCATCGACCTCTATTTCACTGATTCCAGCGGGATACAGCCCAAGCAGAAGGTTCTGGCCATCCTGCACCAGCACCTGGCCGAAGTGAATCAGAAGATTGGTGCGCTCCAGCAATTTCGCGCCGAACTGCAGAGCAACATCGAACGCTTCGAGTGCTGGCTGGAGGAACAGGAACATCGTTAGTCTTTTTTTGCTCTAAACATGATGTTAACGTCAACTTTAACAGCCCAACCACTCAGGAGGTCGATCAAGACCTCACGCTTCATTCAGCACTGTTTTGTAAATTGACAGTCATAGCATCGAGTAAAGGTGGAGAATACCAACAAACTTGCGCCGAGGAACAAGTGGAATGAGTCATCTCATTGCTACCTTAGCCAATATAGGCTTTTTTGGAGTCTTCCCCAACAAGTTCCCGTGCTGTTTCCTTGCTGCCAACTACTTCCCAAAGAAGCGTTGTGTGATTGTAGCAATTAACGTTACCTCGATGATCAGGCCAATGAAGGCTTCGAGGGCGGAGGCAAGGGCGAGGGGATCGCCAGGAGAGAAAGTGCTGGGAAAGAAGCCGCGTCCGTGAAAGGCGGTCATGCTGATTACAAAAGCTTCGTTCCAGAGAAGCTGTGGACCAAGTTGGTGATAGAACACCGTGAAGAAGACGATAATAAAGAGGTAAGCGAGGAAACTGCGTTCAGGCCGATAGCCATAGCCTGCTATGAGAAAAAGGAACCAGGAAAAGAGCCAAGAGCTTAGTGCTTGTCCTCGTTGCCTCAGCTTCACTCTCTGCTGGATCATCTGTAACCAGAAGACACGCCTCTGAAGTCGTTGCGCGTGGTAGGCAAATCGTGTCGCATGTTCATTCAGCCCTTGAGCTTGAAGAGCAAGGGCAAGCTGACGATTAGCCCGAACAGCTTTTTCGTGTTCATCCAATCGTATGGCACGGTCTTTAACTTGCCCATTGAGTTTCCCTTGTAAGGCATCATATTCATCCCTAAGTTTTTTCACCTGTGACCACTTTACCACTGCCAGATTTACATTCTCCCATATAGTGTCAGCTACCCAAGGCCCAATACCTTCCTGGTCACCCATGATCACGCCGGTAAGATAAGCTCCTTCCAATTTAGCGCTTCTTAGATTCGCACCTGCTAACTGCGCTTCTCGAAGATCTGCTCTCTCCAACCGAGCAAATCTCAGATAAGTACCTGTGAGGGAGGCTCCTCTGAGGTCAGCCTCCTCCAAATTTGCCCATCTGAGGTAGGTGCCAGTGAGGCGTGTCCATCGAAGGTAAGCACCTGCTAACTGCGCTTCTCGAAGGTTGGCATTCTCCAACCGAGCTACCGCCCAGTTACGTTGCTCAACTGTTGAATTGGGCCATTCTCGATATGTTAACCCTGCCCGCAAACGAGCCAATGGTAGTTGGTGCAAATCTACATCACGGAGGTCAGCTCCACGTAGATCAAGCCCTTCGCGGCCGCGTTGGCTTTCATCACTCCAGATTACTGGTCCACGTCCATTTTCATGCGTAGCCAAGAGCCACTCCACGTCAGCACGAGAGAGCTTTATCCTATTGAAGGAATAAATTCCCTTATCAATATCAGGACTTGCAGCTCGATGTCTACTCAATTCCCCCTGCCGTTTTGCATCTATCTCCGGTTCTGTTCGCCAAGGTTGGTCCTGTGAAAGCCAATACTGACGCCATTCTTCGGGAGAGGTAGGCAAACGGGACGGTTGGATACGAACGATCTGTGGTATTGGCTTGCTCGGGAACCGCACTCCGAAAAGCTTGCGAACATAGTTGTTCATTGTGGCTTTTCTCCATTGCTGACCCCTCCCCCAACAATTTTCCAGATCCCGTCCCGCCTAACCCATCGCAAAGCGGCGGGTTGCCCCTTCGTTTTGCGTTTGATCCTGTCATGCAGTTTAAAGCAGAGAACGCCACGATGCAGCGCGAGCGTCCGGTTTGCTCCGCACTCAGGGCATTCCCACATCGAAATAGCTTTTCTTGAGGTGGTCTTCATAACCAGATCTTCTCCATCACACGAATATAATACATCGATATGCATCCATGCAGTAAACGTATGACGGAGAAAAAAGTACAGGATCATTTGGAATATATACTACAAGGATATGAACACGCGTCACCGTTCCTCGACGTGGTAGATGGATAGACAAGGGATTTTCAGAATCCCACCGTTTGAGAAAGCGATCTGATTGAATGTATTGCGACAATGTTGCTTCTGTGCGTTTTTTCGTTCTGTTGTAAATCATTTTACTTCATATTGTCTCGTTTTCATGTGATATTTGCCCCTCCTACACGTTCTACATAGAAGAGAGTCAATACGCTGTCTCTCCCCACACTATATTCAGATCGTGTATCACCCAAGGAGGCCCATATGGCAGAGTTCCACCAAGGGCATCAGCACATCGTTGGTCAATAACAAAACGCCGAGACCATCTATAATAGTGACCAGACGCTTACCGTTGCGCCTCCGCAATCCTCGGCTGATCTTGCTAGCTTACTGACGCAGTTACACACCGTCATTATCCAGGCGATGCAGACCGGGTCCCTCTCCCCAACCCTCGGGACCACTGCACAGACTCTGGTTGTTGAGGCGTCGGAACAGGCCACACTTCCGGCTCCCGATAAGCAGCACCTGCTTGACCACCTGAGCACGGTCAAAACCTTGTTGGAGAGCGCGACCGCGGCCAGTACTCTAGTGCCAGCTGTCATCGCCGCTATTGAGGTCGTTCATAAGCTGTTCTAGAAACGAGATCCGGAGCTATGACCGAATTTTGGCAACCAGAGCAGCATGTGCAGGCGCAACAGAACGCCGAGGCCATCTACAATAACCAGGCTACTTATCACACCTATGCGCCCGCGACGCCGATCCCCCAGGTCCCGGCGATCCTGCTGGCCGGACGCACCCAGACGTTTGTGGGTCGTGAGCAGGACCTGGCCTGGCTGCTTCAGCAGCTGCACGACGCCGCACAGACGGTGGGCCGCACCATTGGTATTTGTGGACCGGGAGGCATGGGCAAAACCGCGCTGGTTACCGAGGCGTTGGCCCACCTCGTCACGCAGCCGGACTTTGCGAGCTGGTATCCTGATGGCATCTTCTATCATTCCTTTTACACAACTCCCTCCCTGGAGGGCATGGCCGAGCACCTGGCGCGCCTCTTTGGGGAAGAGCCTGCTGCTGACCCGCTGGCTGCCGCCCGGCGGGTCCTCAGTCGTAAGCACGTGCTCCTCGTCTTTGATGGCGTGGAAGTCTTGTCTGAGGTCCGGCCATTACGCGACCTGGCCGGGCGTGGGACCGTGTTGCTGCTCTCACGGCGCAAAGCTGATGCGCCCGATCACGCCCATCGGCGTGAGGTCGGCTTGTTGTCCCTGGAGCAGGGCTGTGCGCTCCTGCGCGCTGTCGCAGGCTCACGCGCCGCCGATCAGGAGAGCGTCACCCGGTTGGTCCAGACCATCGGCGGCTATCCGTTGGCCCTCCAGCTCATTGGCAGCTATCTCGATACCTCTGGCGAAGAGGTATCCGAGTTTCTCTCCAGCTTTGAGCAGGAGCGGCAGCAGGTCCTGGCCCACCCACACCTGCATCAGGGTGAACATCAATATCAAAGTGTTCACCTGGTCCTGCAGCGCAGTTATGCCGCCCTGGCTCCTCAAGAGCAGCAGGCCCTGGCAGCTATCGGCTTGCTGGCTCTGGCGCCCTTTCCACTGGTCCTACTCCAGCCCATCCTGGAGCGTCCCGAGCAGGAGGTGCGCCAGAGCCTGGGCCGGCTTGTCAATCTCAGCCTGCTGCGGCGTCCGCAGACCGCGTATGAAGTCAGTCATCCCCTCGTCCATACCTTTGCCGTACAGCTGCTTGCCCCTGCCTTCACGACCATTCCAGCAGCAACGCTCCAGCAGTGGCGGACACGCTGGCTGGAGACGCTGGTCAGCCAGTTTACGGCGAGTGATCGCTATGATGCGTCCTTCCTCACTCTCTGGCTCCCCCACGTGCTCCCACTCCTGACCCTGCAGGAACTGACCGCCGCCCAGCAACTCTCTGCCGCAACTGTGTTGAATATGGTGGGAGCACGTACTAGAGCCCAGGGCCAGTATGCACAGGGGGAGCCGCTGTATCAGCGTGCCCTGCACATCTGCGAGCAATGCCTGGGTCCTGATCATCCAAAGGTGGCCTATCCACTTAACGGCTTGGCGATCTTGTACCAAGGACAGGGCAAATCTGCGCAAGCGGAATCGCTCTATCAGCGTGCGCTGCACATCAGAGAGCAGCACCTGGGTCCGGACCATCCTTTGGTGGTTTCTTCGCTCAACGGCTTGGCGACCTTGTATCAAGGACAGGGCAAGTATGCGCAGGCGGAACCACTGTACCAGCGCGCCCTACACATTGGGGAGCAACACCTGGGTCCTGAACACAGGCTCACTCAAAGGGTACGGGACAATTATGCCATCCTCCAACAGGTGATGGGATCGAAGGAGATCTCTTGAGAAACGTTAATCATTATTCATGGAGATTGTTTTCACTTGAACACAACTCCTCCCAGATCTCTTGGAAGCGTTGATGCATGTGTAAATTTGCACATTCTGCGGTTCATGCGCACTTTGTGTGGGAGCTCAAAATGTGATAAAATAAAGGAGGTTTTCTCGCTATTATCTTCCTCTTCATGAAAGTACCAATGGATCTTCTCACAAGCGTCTTGTTTCCTGATAATCCCGATGTGATCATCGAAGATGTGACCATTGAGGACCATGTGTTGATCTTTTCTCTCCGATCAACCCGATTATGTGCAGAGTGCCCAGTATGTGCCTGTTCATCAACCAAGGTGCATGGTTCTTATGTGCGCAAGCCAGCGGATTTGCCTTGCCTGACGTCCTCTGTCCGTTTACACCTCCATGTTCGCCGTTTTTTGTGCCAAAATACCCAGCGCGAGCGCAAAACGTTTGCCGAGTCATTTGCTGGGCTCGTCGTGGCCTATGCACAACGAACACTTCGCCAACCCCATGTATTGCGAGAACTGGCTTTCAGCCTTGGAGGCAAGCCAGGAGCTCACATGGCCGCGACACTTGCATGTCAAGTAAGTCGTGATACCTTATTACGCTTGCTTCGACGAACTCCTTTGCCTCCAACTCCTGTTCCCCAGGTCCTTGGCATTGATGACTGGGCGTGGAGACGAGGGCATACCTATGGAACTATTCTCATCGAACTCCAGCGCCATCAGCCAGTGGATCTGTTGCCTGATCGGGAAGCGGAGATCCTGGCAAACTGGCTGCGCGAGCACCCTGGGGTACAAATTGCCAGCCGTGATCGTGGGGGCAATTATGCAGAAGGACTTCGCGAAGGCGCACCGGGAGCCATTCAGGTAGCCGATCGTTTCCATCTGTTGAAAAATCTGGGTGATGCTGTCCAGAAGCTGCTCACCCGTCATCTTCTTGCTTTTCGCCGAAAGCCTGCCACTAAAGTTTCACAAGAAGGGAACCAAAAGCAGAAAGCTGGTCCTCCCATCAAACAACCTCTCAAGGTCACTCCCGAACTCGCAGCTATTCGAGTGGTGAGAGAAGAGGAACGGCTGGCTCGCTATGAACAAGTCATCACGCTGCGAGAGCAAGGATGGTCTCATCAAGCCATAGCAGATCGTCTTGGCATGGGCTCCAGCACGGTTCAGAGTTGGTTAGCAGCAGGGCACTTTCCCAAACGCAAATCCCGTCAACAGTCGAGTAAACTTGATCGTTTTCTTCCTTATCTCCAGCAAAGAAGGGCTCAAGGGTGTTTCAATATGGTCCAGCTTCATCAAGAGATTCGGGAAAGAGGATATCAGGGGTCATATGAGGCGATGAGGCATATTCTTTTGCGTGTTTTCCCAAAAGAACAGAAATGGCAACGCATTCCCTCCGAGAAAGATGTGCAGCCTCATGTGGCTCTTTCCCCGCGAGAGGCCATGTGGCTTTTTCTTCGTCGACCTGAGAAGCTGACAGCAAAAGAGCAACACTCTCTTGAACATCTGTGTCAAATCCATGAAGAAGTCGCTCTGGCCTACCAACTCGTTCAGCAATTTGCCGAGATGCTGCGCACGCGCTCTGGAGGCCAGCTTGATGCCTGGCTGGATGCCGTCCTTGCAACGTCGCTGGCGGATCTTCATTCCTTTGCTAAAGGCATCAAATCGGACATTGAGGCAGTTGAAGCGGGCTTGATCCTGCCTTGGAGCAACGGCATGGTTGAAGGCCAGGTGAATCGACTCAAGTTGATCAAACGACAAATGTATGGACGAGCTCATTTTGATTTGCTCCGTCTGCGAGTTCTTCATCACGATGTGTCTTCCCACACAAAGTGCGCATGAGCCGTTTAAAGTTCGTATTTACAGCAATATGATACTTGTTGATACTTAAAATGATACCTAATGATCTATTCTGAAAGAAGAAAAATTAGGTAGTATTGAAGCATGGAGAAAGAGGAGAACGAAGAGTCTTCATCATTCCCTTGCTCTCTTCTATCGGCATCTTTCGGCCAAGCAAACACACTCTAATGTTTGAAACAGTGTAAAGATGATGAGGAAACGATGTGAAAACGAAGTGGAGTACGGTAGCGGTTTGAGCTCATACTAGAGAAGGCGTAAGAACGATATGGAAACGATCACTACGCTCTTATTGATCTCAACGTAAAGAACTAAAGAGCATGAGGCTTAGATACATTTGCACTGCTAGTCCCTGTAGTTTTACTACTCGGGGGAGGGAAAAAGATTTGATGAGAAAAATAGCAAAGATATGGATTGTTTTGCTTGGGATGATTATTTTAATCTGTGGTCTTTCTCTTCCTGCATCCGCTCATACGAAAATGAGCAGCCAGCAATACAAGGTCACAGCCTTGTCGTATCCAGGAGATTACATAGAATGTGTACCTACTCGTCAAGATGGATCTCCTGATGGATATGGGGTGGGAAATGGATGCGGTGGAGGTTCATTCCCCTGGAAGGTAACAACTGCTTCTGACCCCACCTGGACAGCAACCTGGGTTTTGGGTTTGTCTGAAGAGCGAGAAACTGCATGTCATATTTGGGCTTATATTCCTGATAATTATGCAGGTGCTCCCCATGCTCGTTGGGATGTTTGGACCACTGATAATGACGGATTGAATGCCCATTGGGAAGGATGGCGAGGATATTACATTAACCAGAACAATATTACTGGTTGGGTTGACTTAGGTAGCTATAACAATACAAATTCAACCTACTACAGTGGTTTTAAAGTGACGTTAAGCAACCAGGATGATTTAGGGGTAAGTGGATGGTATATTGCAGCAGCTGCTCTTTCTTTTTCTTGTAGCTAGTTTTAAATACTTTGCTTATATAGATAGGATTAACAGCTGTCACCGCATGTACTCACGTGCAAATAGCGAAAGTAAAACGTTTCCAATTCTGGACGATCCGTAGAAATGGGGTTCGCCCCTAAAAAGTAAAAAAGCAAGAGAGGGAAGTAGTTTTGCGTACCAACATTTTTTTGTCGAGAAACTTTTCGAGAAGATCAAGAGCAATCGTATGTTTATTTGTACTGTTCATTTGCATAAGTGTACCAGTAGCTCTTTTTCCTTCTACTGCTCATGCATCAACCCAAGAACATTTTGCGCTAGTACACCCACATGATGTTCCTGGACAACCTGGAGAAGCTATCGATTGTCCCCCTTATATCACTCAAAATGGCGATGCAGATGGATATGGGACAGGGAATGGATGTGATAATGGAACGTTCCCCTGGAAATGGACCACCGCTTCTGATTCTACCTGGACAGTACGGTGGGGTCTTCGCTATAGTGAAGATGGCGAAAGGTCATGCCATATTTGGGCTTACATTCCTGACAACCATGCAGGCGCGCCTCATGCCCGTTGGGATGTTTGGACAGTTGGTCAAGTTGTGTCGACTCCTCACTGGGAAGGGTGGCGAGGATACTATATCAATCAAAATGACGTGACTGGTTGGGTTGACTTAGGAACCTACTATAATACCAGTGGAAGTTTAGATTCAGGCTTTTTTGTGACGATGAGTAACCATGATGATCTCGGTGTTAGCGGCTGGCAAATTGCAGGAGCTGCTCTTTCTTTTACATGTGTACAGGCTTAGCGTCTATAACGAACATTTACGCCCTATCCTACTGAAAAATGGTGGTCCTTTTTATTAAGGGCCGCCAAATTAATGTATGATTTGCCTAATGATAAGATGATGCCCCATTATTTCCGGTGTCCCCCGTATCAGCTCCTCACTTGATAGAAATCTGTATACCTGTCAATCGGTTTCTGATCAAGGTCCCTTCAACGAACTGATTGCCTCTCCGGTACGGGCCAAATATATCATCGAGCACTGGGAAGAGATGCAACGTGTCGCCTCATTGTTTCGTCATGAGTCCGTTTCGGCGTCGCTCCTCATGTGCCAATTGTGTGCCTACTGGAGTTTTCCCTTCGTTCCAGTCGATGTGACTGGAACGAAGAGGAAACTCGCTTTTGGTTGATGGATGAGGGAAAGACGGGTGAGAAAGAGTCAGGCTGGTGTGCTGGAGGTGGCTCTGATCGATCCTGCCCGACGTTTCTTTGTCCAAGAATGCGTGAGTTGGGTGCCATTTCTCCGACAAGCTCCCAGCATCTATCCAGCATCTCGCCACCTTTTATCCGACATGCTCTTGTCTGGTGCGATGATGAGTGGTGGTGTGAGTGCATGGTGAGAGGAGGCGTCAGGAAATCCATACGATATCGTATTTTCTTGCCGAAGGCGTCATCGGAGAGCGGCCCATGGGGATAGAGGGAGAGGACGGAGGGTGGAGGACCAGGTGTTCGCTGGGTCATCCAGGTATGGATGGTGCCACCGACAGCCATGCCGACGAGAACGGCATGAGCTTTTTCCGGGCTCATGGCCTGTGCGACTTGCAACCAGGCCTCGTTGGCCTGACGCCAGGCTTCGCAGGGGCGCTGAAAGCGTGGAGCATCATGGTGGACGGTTTGTTGCATGATGGTTTCACTGTCATGGATGATTGTTTCCATTTCGTGGATAAACGCATGTCGTTCCATGGTGGTGTGTGCTGAATGCATTGTCTGCTCCTTTCGTGAAGGTCCTATTGGTTGGCCGAAGTGAATCAAGAGGAGTGTAGCACCTATGGCAAACACAGCCTGGTTGTCTTTTTGCGGAAACGTGTCGTTGCGACGACAGAGGTACGCATTAAGGATGGTGAGCGGAGATGGTTTCTCTTGATGTCTGGATCCCACGTTCCTGGAGAAGCGTTCAAGCCGTGGTGGAAACGGCGATGATGGGAAGCGCCCCGCGGGAATTGTGAGAGGAGGCGTCAGGAAATCCATACGATATCGTAGGAGTTTGTATGGAAGATCGTACCTGGTCTAGGGGCAAGGGCGAAGGAATGAGCGACTGGGTTGGAGATGATTTAGGAATGGAAAGGTGTTGAGACGATCCTGCAGAGTGTAAGGGCTCTCAGGATGCTTCATGAGCCAGATCCCTCTCGCACAGAACATCTGATGCAGCAGCTACGGCAGTGGCGCCGAGAGGAAGGAGAGCGTCGGGTTGGTTGGGTAGAGATCCGTGAGGTGAACGGGAATGGCTCCTATGTCTCCTATAGTGGGCTAGAGGAAGGAGAGCGCAAAATGCGCCCCGTGTCGTATGGTCGAGGGGATCGGTTGTTGTCTGAGTTGTTACTGGAGGTTGTGGCCATAGCAATGGGAGAGCTGAGACATGGAACGGAACAGGAGGAAGGCTGGAGAGGAGAGCGAAAAGTGGTGAGGTGCCTCCTCTTTTTGTGCCTCGGCTTGGCCAGTTTGTTCCTCAATCCCGATCCTCATGGTGTCTGTGGATTGGCGCGACAGGCGGCAAGCAACCACTGGAGAACGGCTTCTCGCAGCTTGGCTGGGTGACCATGTCTTCCGTCCTGCTTGCAACAGGCGATACGCGGTTGATCGACTGATCTGAAGCCCTGCTATTGTAGCGGCCTTGTGCCAGGGAGATCCTGCTTGCATGAGCGAGATCAGAAGCACTTTCACGATCTTCGAGGGTTCAAGGCTTTTCTCATCCTGCTCTTCCATATCGTGTTTTCCTTTCTATCCAACCAAACACATGCGAGACGGCACTGTGTTCTCTTTTCGTCTCAGCCATGAAGCATGAGCGTACAGTCTCTCCTGGAAACATTATGAGCCTGCATCCATGACGTTTCCAGGAGAGACTACACATACGTCATCAACCAGTGACAGCACGAAGAGAGTTGCTCATCCAGTACTGAGGCGATCATCCGTGGTAGTAGTCGGCGAGTACTGTGAAGGCCACCTTGGGTTCCCAGGGCATGTCGGGGTAGGTGTCACCAAGGCGGTGTTCCAGGACCTTAACCACGCCCCAGCTAGCCATATCGAGGTCTTCGCGGGGATCGCTGCGGTGCGGCAGGCCGTAGCAGACGAAGGTGCACACGAAGGCGGCGTCGACTCCCTCCGTGATGAAGATGTCCAGCAGCTCGCGCATGTAGGTGGCTTGCTCCTGCTCGTCGCGGATGTAGTCGCCGTTGAGCCGCACCGGGGTGGTCCCGTCGTACTCGACGATCTCCCCGCTTCGTGCGCCGTTGTCTGCCGCACCGCGGTGGGGGGTGCAGCCGAACTCAGTGATCGCGACCGGCTTGCCCTGTGTGACCAGCGTGCGGATGCCCTGCTGGTAGATGTGGGCGACCTCCTTCGCGCGGTGGGCGTCGACCGAGATGATGTCGAACGGCGTCCAGTCGACGCCCTCGAACGGGATGGAGGCGTAGGTGACTTTGCCACCGAACCGCTCGCGGACTGCGGTGACGGCTCTGGCGAGAAAGTCGTTGATGTGGGCGGGCAGCCCGGAAAGCCTCTGAAATGTCTCCGGTTGTCGCCGAAGCAGATTGCCGACCCGCTCCTGGAGGCTGTCTCCGGGCAGGAACCCGATGTTGAACAGGCTCAACTCGGCACCAGTGACGAACACGACCTCGGCTCCCCGGCGGCGGATCTGCTCTGCGCGCTCTGCGCCGTCGGCGAGCAGATTGAGCATCTCCTCGGGGCCGAGCTGGTAGGTGAACGGCGAGAACCAGACCTCCAGGCCCAAATCGGCGGCGTGGCGCGCAGCGAACTCGAGCCGGTCCAGGTCATTACCGAACAGGCGCACTGCGGTGCAATGCAGGTCGTCGCGGATGATCTGCAACTCGCGCCGGACAACCTCGTGGTCGAACGGCCGGCGGGTGACGCCGTCGAAACTGAATCCGGCGTCATAACCGATGCCCTTTGCTCGCAGGGATCGTTTGTGCTGTACGACTGATTCGGCGTTACTGAGTTTCATACCTGTTTTCCTTTCGGACACTTTTTTGCTTCATACATGAAAACGAAAGAAAAGGACAAGAGGACATCAGAACATAGTATCCACTAAAGCACTATTTCCTTCAGCCTCACTGCCTCGCTGCTCTAGGATTGTTCTGAGGCTTTCTTCTCTTCTGTTGAGGGCTGAAAAAGTCTCAGAACGATCTGGGCATCAGGAACATAGGTGCGGAATTGTTCTGGATCTCGCAGAGCCCAGCGAGTGAGGCCATCAAGACAGGCGCTCATCACCGCTACCAGTTGATCTGGGTCACCCAGCGCAACCGAGCCTTCGGCTTGGCCCTCGACAATCAGTTGTCTCATCGTCGCCAGCAGCATTTGATAGCGTTTGCTGAGCAATTCACGTATCTCCTCGGGCATAACATCCGCATCGAGGGCATGATTAATCAGTTGATGGGCCTCAAGTGGTTCGCGCTGCCCACGTGCTCCCACGATACTCGAAATCAGCGTAGCAAGACGTTCCCCCGGTGTTCCAGGCATCTCCACCAGTTTCTGGAACGCGGCAGAATCGTCCGGTATTGTCTGCTTGATCAGCTCAGAGAAGATAGCCTCCTTGTCAGCAAAGTAGCGATAGGCCAGTCCGAGACTGATTTGAGCTTCAGCGGCAATATCCGTGATCGTCGCCTCCATCCCTTTGCGAGCAAAGACCCGCCTGGCACTCTCCAGGATCTTTGCACGCTGCGCTTCGCGGATCTGTTGATTCGCTTCTGTCGTTCGAGGCATTTCACTGTCCTTTTCAATGAATGAAATTTTCTTTCATTGATAAATATACCTCTTCGGTCTATCCTTGTCAAGCGACAGAGCAGGAGATGTGCAGAGGAGAAAAACGACCTGCCTTCAAAGGAGAATGTGGAGAGTGCGGGATGGGATCATGGTGAGAGATGATCGTTGCGGATCTATGGCGCGAGATTGCGATGAGGGAAAGTTGTTTCATTCTAGATGTGCAGTGTTAGAACTGGCCCGAGACCCTGATAGTGTCCGCTCTCGAAAAGATGCTCCGGCGTCATTTCCTGGTGTTGTGTATGGGCACGCGTGTTGTGAGGGCCATGTCGCCGTTTTCGTTGTTCCGCCACCTGAAATCTCCGTTCCATAAACCTGAACATATCTATGTGAACCAATTATAAGGGATTACAGAATAAGCCTCAAGAGCTTCAAATATCTCGAAGAAAATATCTTTAAGGTACTACTTGCTCCGCCTCAACACTCCATGGCATGTTGCCCACAGTGTGTGCAATCACGACCTGCCCGTATCAGCATGCAGCGGAAAAAAAGATGATACCGGTCTGTTTTCAGGAATTTATAGGTCAGTTAGAGGTTTTTTCAGGTTTCTTTACAGGCGCTTTCAGGGTGGTTTCCGGTGGTTTTTTAACGCGATAAGTACACTCAGGAAAAGGAGTGCGATATTGCCTCGCGTGATATCAGTTGCTATGAGCGAAAAGGATGGAATGCATGAAGAGAGCGCATCGAGCGTGGTGGGTATCCGCGCGCGGATTGGTGATGAGCCTCCCCTTGTGGGTTGGCATTTTCCTCGTATTGGGGGCGGCGGCCCCGCCTCCTGACCTGTGGTTTGGTTCTTCGCCGGATGCCACGACATGTGTGGTGACGGTGGATCGTGGTATCACCGGGACGGTGATTCGGCTGGATGCCTGTGCCCAGACTTGGTTTGCGCAGGCCTCCGACGGGATCGCGGTTCCCGAGTTTCAGGTGGTATATCAGAGCCATATGGGGGGGATTTCCTTGTTAGATACGCCGCAACCCCTTTCGGATCAGGCAGTGCAGGCGGTACGCAACACCCTGGATGTGCATGGGGATGATTTCCGTCAGGATGATCGCTTCTGCAGAAAGATGCGGGCGAGCCTGACGATCAGGCAGGTATATCTGGGCAATTTCTGGAATGATCTGAATGATCCTTCCCAGTGGGTGCTCGATCATGTGGGGACGGCGCAGTTTCAGTCTGGGTGTTGATCCGTTCCACCGAGGGGTGTTTGATGCAGAATGGTGAGACGAGGGACGAGTGTGCGCAAACCTGCGCGTGTGGAAAGGTCAGGATGTGGGATACCGACTCGTTGGTGCGTCAGCATGCTGTGGGGATGGGCGTTGAGGTGGAATGTGCAGGCGGTGTGTGGCGAAGAGAGGCGTTGGCATAGGCGACGCTGGTGCTGAGGTTGCAATGCATCTGGACGCGGCTTACGTGCAGACAGCAGATGGATGTCCCGCTGCTGTCTGCTGCTTTGTGTCTCTGGCCAGCACCGTCTGGAGGGTTCGGTGGTCGAGAGAGCAAGTGGAGCTACTGTGTGCGCTGTGTCGGATTCGGCAGCAGCAGGGTGTGCGCTCTCTGGCGATCCAGTGTAACGTGCCGGTGTGGGTATGGATATACTGGGGAGAGGCATATGGCGTGGGGGTGGGGCAAGTGCAGCGAGCGATGCAGACGTGGGCGCAGCGGCGTTTTCCAGGCCGGATGAAGGAGATCAAACATGCAGCGCGACACCTGGTGGAACTGGTGAATAACGACACGGAGGGAGGGCGACGGCTGGCGCAGCGAGAAGTGGAAGCCTGGTTCTCATCCGGAGCGCATGACATGGACGAATTAACGGATCGTTTGTGGCGCGTGTACCAGATTACGATGGCATTGCACATTTTTAGCTTAGCGGTGCCACCGGTGGCGAAATACGCTGATGTGTTTCCGTCTGTGGAACCTGCGGCCAGTGGAGAGGTCAGTTTGGTGGATGGCCCGGCAGGGGTCTCTGTAAAGAGCCGATCGAAAGAAAAACATCAGCGAGTGCGGAGGAGAACGTTTGGTGGTGAAGAGCATTCTGGTGGAGAGTCTGGATAATGGGCGTGTATTCGAAAAGGTTGAAGAAGATGTGGCTGAACAGGAACATCTTCTTTTTGTTCGGATGGGGTTTTGATGCGTTGTACGCACTTTGTTCAGATATAGAATGTTTCTGGATGTGGTACCGCTCAAACATGAGACTGCTAGGCTGCTGGCAGTCTCATGTTTGAGCATGCAGGTGGACGTTGAGATTGCTAGACGTCTCACCAGATGATGGCCGATCAAAAGTCAGTGCTATACAATGACTCGTGAATATGCACATTTGTATATAGACAGCTAAGGTAACAGCGCATTAATATCAACAAAGAGTTTGGCAAAGTGTTCGAGCGCGGCGTCTACCTTGCTAGTTGGTATTTGCTCTGGATGTTCAAGCAGATATTTTGCTGGAGCATAGTGATCGTATTCAGGTACAGTAGGCGGTAGCCTCATAAAGTGCTGCTTTACTTCTTCAGTTACACGTTCACTGCCTTCTGCTGGCCGCTCGGCGGGAATGCGATGCTTACCAGTAAGCTCGTAGGTGTGATTAACGAGATTAACGTAAAAATCCCTTCCAAGGACATCCTCTATATCTGCTTCTTTTGCATTGTTGCTATATTCTTGAGCTGTTAGTACATGGCCTTTTCGGAGTAAATCCGATTCGCGCAGTTCTTCCACCTTCTTTTTATCACCTTTCCCATAATCGGTGAGTACTGCAACATGCAACTTATTACCGCCAAATAGAGACATGAATGAAAAGACTTTAGCGATGCCGCCACATGGCGTGATAGTCCACCTCTTATCGAGACCTTTATGGCCACGAGCGGTAAGCTGCGACGAAGCCCATTGGAGGTAGTGTAAATCAGATGGCCCTTCTACTAACAGGCAATGCTCGCCTATAAACATGTTTTGTGTGATGTCATATCCTAATGCGGCTTGTAAGGGGAATAAGGTATCGCTATCAGTACTTAATACGTTGTCACCAACTTTTGTGCCAAGAATCTCATCATCTTTTGTGACGACATTCTCTACTGTGCGGCAGGAGAGTAAATTGTATGCTTCAATCATAAAGGGTGAATGGGTTGTATAGATCACTTGGTATTTTGGTACTAATTCTTCTCTTATGAAGCGCAGAAGATCATACTGTGCTTTGCCATGAAGGCTTAAACCTGCCTCATCAAGCAAAACGATTAAGTTATCGCCATATTCGCGTTGCACTTCCGAAAACCAAACCAAAAAGGAGAAAAACCACACAAATCCAGTACTACGTTCGCTAAGGTTAATGGTTGCCTCGTGTCGGGTATTCTCTATGCGTGTTTGGAAGACTTTGCCCAAATTAAAGGGGGTAACATCGCCAGGGCTCGCTTCGCCGTAAAAAAAGCGCACTTTAAGATGCTTATTTTGTGACCAGTATTTAAAGATACGTTTGGAGATACGGCTCTGCACTGCTTCTAATTTACTGATAAGCTCTTCCGATCTATTAATTTCAAGTAACTTTTGCGGTGTAGTACCCACCATAGATAAAAGGGCGATAAAGATCTTCGATCCATCAATCTGATTGAGATTCCCATATGTTTGGGCATTGATGAGTTGGTCAATTGATACACGACCTGGCAAAACGTCGTATTGAGAGTAGTATACAAATTTTGGCAGCCGTTTCTCTAAGTAAGCTATGATATGCCTCAGCAGGTTTCCTTCAGAGAAGCGGTTTTCAAGCTCAGCAAGGAAGGTTTGGTGACGGGCACTTGTTTCTTCCCCCAAATCGCGCAATGCTTTAAAGAGAGCATCTGTGTTTTGAGGGGTACCAAGTGCTTTTCTGTCTTCCTCCTCAAGCCCACTCTTATTAAGTAGTGAAGTAACAGCTTTGTCATAATCCAGGGATATATCCCAGTCAAGTTTGTTATTATAATTTTTAGTGATTTTAATCACTGGAGATTTTAGAACAGGCTCAGGTGTCGATTTATTGATAAATTCTATTTCCTCATTGTCAAGCTGCCATTCAGTTTCCAATGCGGTGGCTACTTCGCCAGATTCCTCGTATTCTGACCAGTTCATGCGTGGATATTCAGTGAGGCGAAAGTTAGCTCGGCTAGCATCTGTCGAATTCAGTTTCTCAAGGGCCTCTAAAATGGCTGTCTTACCCGATTCGTTTTTTCCGACGAGGCAAGTAAGATCATCTACGGTAAACCAGTTTGAGTCAAGAATGGATTTAAAATTTATCACGCGCACTCTGTGTAACTGCATAATCCCACCTTCTATAATAATCTTACCTACTATTTAATAATAGTAATGTTAGTAAGTAATCTATCCAAATAGGACAAAAGGATATTTTTGAGATTAATTCAACAGAAGTAGAGTTGCCAGACTCGTGGTTGATGAGGCTCATGCCTGCTACGTCAATTCCAGAGTTGAGGGTTGTAGATAGCATCTTCCTGATGAATGCATTGGCTATCGTGCACAAAGGCGGCAATAACTGGGTCCCATAGTGGCGAATCTACCGGTGTGGAGAGGATGTGGAGGGTAGAGTCTGGGTCATTGTCTGGTAGAAGCGCTCAATATTGGAAAGAGCGATCCCTTTTTGAAGTGCCAGGAGGATGTGCTGGCATTCGCGTTCAAGTCCGTGAAGCACGACTTGGGGCTTGGCGAGTCCATTGCTCAAGTTGAGTCTATGGCTGAGGGTTTTGGTGACTTCTGGATACGAGGTGGCATGAGTAATTTCGAGAATGGGGAAGGAGAGGGAGCCCTCATGGGCGATGGTGGAGGTAATGATAGCTTGTCGGAGAGCCGTAATGGATCTTTGTAGTTCATTATTTGGTCATTATATGGATGAGTTGGTGCGGCAAACTATCAGGTGTCTGTTTTGTCGGACTAGTAGTCAGTCCATTTTGATATTGACAAGGATGAAGCGTTCATGGAACCCAAACCTTTTTCCTTCCGAAATCCCCACTCATAGCCGACTTTTCTGCATTGCTGAGTCATGTATGCCTCAGAGCATATGCTGATAGCATTGTTCCCTTGCAAACATCTGCTATCAGCATATATTTCCTCTTTTCACTCAGAGAGAGACTCGTGTATCATTTTGTACAGAGTACATGAGAGAAAGAGAAAAAAACATGAGGCTTCTTCTTTTTGGCGGGACTGGTTTTCTGGGTCGCCATCTTGTTCAGACAGCGTTAGAGCACCAACATACAGTGACACTCTTTAATCGTGGACAGACGCATCCTGAACTGTTTCCGCACGTGGAACAACTCCATGGCGACCGCAAGAGCGACCTCCAGGTGCTCCATGGACGCACCTGGGATGCAGTGATCGATTCCAACGGGCAAAATCCGCTCCAGGTACGCGAAAGCGCCAGCCTGCTTGCTGAGAGTACTCAGCACTATACCTTTATCTCTACCACTTCGGTCTACGCCGACTATACCGTCTCGCCTATTGATGAACGCTCACCTGTCTGCAAACTGGAAGATCCCACCAGTGAGGACACGACGCCGGAAACCTATGGTGCGCGCAAAGCGCTCTGTGAACAGTACGCGGAGCAAGCACTGCCCAACCGCGTGTTGGTTATTCGTCCCGGCCTCATTGTGGGACCGCATGATCCCACTGATCGCTTTACCTACTGGCCGCATCGTATCGCCCAAGGTGGGCAGGTTCTCGCGCCCGGTGATCCAGAACAGCCTGTTCAGTTCATTGATGTGCGTGACCTTGCGGCGTGGAGTATTGCCATGGTCGAAGCACGCCAGATCGGTGTCTATAACGCGAAAGGACCTGATGGTCCCTTACCAATACGCCAGTTTTTAGAACGGTGTCGCGAGGTGAGCGACCGCGAGGCACAGTTTGAGTGGTTAGACGAACAGTTTCTTCTGAAACACGAGGTCATGCCCTATCTTCAATTGCCACTCTGGGTACCCAGCGAGATGGTTGGCTTTCCACGGGTTGATTGTCGGAAAGCGATTACTGCAGGTCTGCGCTTTCGTTCGCTGGCTGAGACGATTCAGGACACCTTCGTTTGGGACAAGACACGCTCAACAGACTACGTATTGCGTGCTGGTCTCACGTCTGAACAGGAACAACAGCTTTTACGCGAGTGGTATCTGGCAGTCAATTCAGGTCGTTTTTGATCTCAGGATAGAGATCATGTAGTTTCTCACGAGCGTCATGGGAAGTAAAACGCCAGGAAATGGTAGCGTGTTGCGCATTGCGCTTGAGTTCCAGCGTGTTGATGCGCCGACGCAACGTTCCCAAGCAATCCACGCGCCGCGACAAGCAGCCACGCTGGAAAATGCTGATCTCGATTTCGGCCATATTCAGCCAACTCCCATGCTTTGGAGTGGAATGAAACTCGATCCGCCGCAGGATACGCCGCGCTTCTACGGGGGAAAAAGCTTCATAGAGGGCAGCAGGCGTATGGGTATTGAGATTGTCCTGCACAATGCGAATAGACTCTGCCTCTGGATAGACGTGATCGACCAGCCAGCGAATCCGTTCGGCATAATCGAGCTTCGTACGCCGCTCAGTCATCTCCACATGACGCCACCCGGCCAAAGGCTCGACCATAAAAAACAGGTTGGCTGTATCCAACCGCTCGTATTCATAATCGATCCGTTCGGGCTGCCCAGGTTCAGGGGGCTGCGGAGTACGGACAATCAGCGTGCAGGATAGCGTCTGATGATGCCTTCCCACGACTGGTATATTGCGGATACTGGTTGTTGTCCCAGGGAGGTGGTAAATAAGGAGAAGAGCAAGCAACTTTTAAGGGTCATGCACACATTCAGTAGAAAAGCTCATCAGCATATGATGCTACTGTTCCAGTTGATGCTCAGGGAGACAAGTATTCCTCGCTAAAGTAAGCGGCCTCTACCGAAAGTGAGCAAGACCCACTTTTAAGGCGAAAGGTGAGCAATCGGCACGAAGAGTGAGCAGTGGCACTCGTCTTCCAAGCAATGCCGCTTTTGATGAGGTTCCATCTTTCAATAACTGGTAAATGAGACCTCTCCGATTTGGCGGTGGACACTCAGGATAGATCTCTCACAAATTACTTACAAAAGGAGTTTTTTATGACAAACACGACGAACCATCCGATAGGAAACTACGCCGCGGTCAATGGAATCAGCCTGTACTATGAGGTTCATGGGCAGGGCTCACCCTTGATCATGCTTCACGGTGGCTTTGGGAGCTTTGAGATGTTTCGCGCGTTTTCTCCCGCGCTTGCGGCTTCCCATCAGGTCATTGGCGTTGATCTGTATGGGCATGGACACACCGCCCTCACGGATCGCCCTCTCCGCTTTGAGTATCTGGCTGACGATATCGCTAGCCTGATCGAGTATCTCGGACTCGAAAAAGCCGACCTGCTTGGCCTTTCTCTTGGTGGTACTGTGGCTCTGCAAACCGCCATTCGCCATCCAGAACGGGTTGACAAACTCGTGCTCATCTCTGCCCCCTTCAAACGGACTGGCTGGCATCACGAACATCAAACAGGTATGGCAGCCATCACTCATGAGAACTTTCTCAATACTCCCATCTATGCTGACTATCTGCGTGTTGCTCCCAAACCAGATGATTTTCCTCGCTTAGCCGCCAACATGCGGGAAGCTATGACTCAGGACTATGATTGGACCGAGCAGGTCTCCGCATTGAAACCCCCAACGCTGATTATCGCTGGCGATGCTGATGGGTTTTCTCCCTCGCATGCCGCAGCGTTTTTCGCTCTCCTGGGCGGCGGCTTAAAGGATGCTGGCTGGAATGGTGAACATCTCATCCCATCGCAACTCGCCATCTTGCCTGGTGCCACCCATTACAATATCCATCTCCGGGCTGATCTCCTGCTCCCAGTTCTTGTTCCTTTTCTTGGCGAATGAGAGCCTGTTATGGGTGAGCTTTGAGTCAGGAGAGAGTCAATGGACACGTTGTCGAGAGAGAAACCCTATCGGGAGCAACCTTGTCTCGAGAACAAACGCTTCTGTCCACTCTTCACGCCAATTGCTTACCTTTGGCCTTAAAAGTTGCTTGCTCTTCGTCTTATTTACCACCAACAGGAGCGCTACACTTGCAGGACGGATCGCCGCTACGCACAGTTGACCAGCGTATCTGGGATCTCATCGCCGGAAAGCGGGAACTGTCTGATGTCGCCATCGATGGGCAGTACACGACAACTGACACGACGAAGTATTTCATCATAGGGTGAATAGGAGGATGTAAAACCGTCGCTGAGGCTTTTCTGTCGACGAGATGAGTGGTTGGCAGTGGGCATGAACAGGAGCGGCCGCCTGGTCCAGGTCCATGAATCGGTCTTTATCCTGCATGCATGACTGGAACATCTGAGGGGAGGGTAGGGAAGGCCAGAGGGAATGCGGCGGCAGCTCTTGGTGTTTGTCTCCGCTTCTCTCTCTGCTCTTTGGCTCGGCCAGTCCGTTGCTCAATCCCGATTCTGCTGGTGTTGTTCCTCTGTGTGGAGAGGATGGGAAGGAGCGAAGGGAGACAGAGAGTGTTTCTCTCAAGGAATCATGTGTGGATGACAGTGCCCGCAAGAGAGCTCATGGTATGAATGGCGTTTCTTCTTCCCATCCTCGAGACGATAGCGAAGCGTTTTCCACCCAGAATCTGGCAGAACACCTGGAGAGAATGATGTTTTGAACGGGGAGAGGTTCATGCTCATCGCTAATCCCTCCCGGCCAGATGCTGGTATGTGCAGAGTGAGAAGTATTGCATGGTAGGATGAATATGAGGAGATGGAACCTCCTCTGAGGGTCCGGTGCTGGCCAGGGAATGGCGGCAGCGGTCTCCGACTGACAGGTGGCCGTGGCCACTCACTCACTCTGCGAACCGGTGCGCCACCAGTGCTCCCAGCTGCGCCCTCGTCGCTTTCCCCGCTGGTAGATCCTTTCCCCATGCCAGGGCTGCAATGTGTCTTGCTCCCCTGGTTACATTGATGGCCCTGCCCCTTTGCAGCTTCTCGCCTTGTCACAACCTGGTTGGAAACCTGTCGCTCTGGAGGACCTATTGACAGCAGAAAAGGACGCGAGTAAATGCGAAAAATACATGAGGTCTTTTTTTCGTGGTGGCATGGGGAGAAATAAGGAGGAGGAGAAAAGGGAGGGAAAGCGCATGGGGAGGGGAAGGAAGCAGGGTGAGGCAGGAGAAGGAACGTTCAAAAAGCGAAGAAAAAAGCAGACCAAAAACAAATGGAATTGACTGTGCCAGCCTCCTTGTGTCATTGCTTGATCGATAAATGAGATGAATGTGTGAACACTATGTGAGAGGGGAACCAGGTGAGCAGGACTGGTCAGCTTGCCAGTCCTGCTCACTGCTGTGTGAGAGGATGCTGGTCGCTATGGCTCCCCCTGGGTACGAAGGAAGGTGGCCAGCTGGGAGATGTGGATGGTGTGATCTGGGAAAGCCGTAAGCAGGTGAGCGACGATGCGCTGGAGATCGGTGTCGAACTGCTGGGAGCGTGGCAGAGGCATGGCTTGCAGGCGTGTCCAGAGGGCGTCTGTCGAAGGATCGCGCAGGCCGAGCAAGGCGCGTTGGCGTGTGAGCGAGAGGCCGGTACGCTGGCGATAGAGGTGGAAGGCATGGCCGAGAAAGCCAGGGGCGCTGGCGGCGTGGGCATACCAGGTGGTGAGGATGGATGTGTCGTCGATCATCAGAGTGTCCTTTCAGTGGAGCCGCCAGAAGCGGCGTTTTCATGTTGTCTCACGTGAGTCATACAGCCGCAATATGAACGTGTCGCACGAAGAGAGGCGAATTTGGGGAACAGGGAGAAAATTCGTGGAAGGGTGCGCAAGAGGAGTGGCGACTGATCACCGTATCGGTCGCCCCTCCTTTGTGTTCAGTGCGCGTTCGCGTCTTCTGAGAGGAGCGTGGAGAGGGCGGCCTGGTCGTCGTGGAAGCGATGTGCGAGGTGGGCTACGTCCTGATTGGTGGCCGGGAGACGGCAGAGGTGCAGGTGCGTCAGATTGCCAGGCGAGCATCGCAAGAGCGTGGCAAGATGTGCATCGGTGAGGCTATGACGCTGTTGTGTTGTTGATGCCGTGCGAGGGCTGTAACGTACCTGGTAAAATAGACAGTGAAAGAAGAGAGGTACGGAAACATGACAGGGAAACGAAAAACCTATACACCCGAATTTAAATTCAAAGTCGTGATGGAAAGCTTTCAGCGTGAGACGACCCTTGAAGAAGTGTGCCGGAAATTTGGTTTGGCCAGCTCAGTGATCAGCCGATGGCGGCAAGAATTTCAGCAAAAAGGGCCAGAGATTTTTGCCGATCAACGCGATCACAAAACGCGCAACCAAGCACAAGGCTATGCACCAGGAGAATCACCTGAGGAGTTGAAACAGCTCATTGGCGACCTGGCGGTTCAAAATGAACTGCTAAAAAAATCCCGGGGGCTACTAGGCAATTAAGCGCACATGAGAAAGTTGAGATCGGGCGTATGCTCTGCGCTTCTGGTGGTCCGATCAATAAAAGTCAACTCGTCCGCGCCCTTGGCATTGCTCGCAGCAGTCTGTATCTGCATCCCAAGCGGCCTCACCTGGATAAAGCGTTGGTTGTCAGCATTGAGCAGTGGCATGAACACGATGATACACTCGGACATCGCAAGCTTGCGGTGCTCATCAAGACCGGAAAAAATCGCGTCAAACGGGTGATGCAGAAATATGGCATCGCTGCTCGGCGCAAAAAGAAAAAGTACATCTATCCAGGTAAGGCGACGCACACGGCTCCCAATCTTGTCCGAGAGATGACCGAGGAGAGTCTGCAAAAGGTGGTGTTTTCCGACATGTTTGAAGTCCATCTCGCTGATCAATCACGTGTGCGAGGGTGTTTTGCCCTCGAGAAGCAGACGCGCCAGATTCTCGGACTGGCATTTGATTATCATATGCGGGCAGATCTGGTGACCAGTGTCATTGAAACAATGACGTTCCACGCTCCAGGAGCCATTTGGCATAGCGATCAAGGAAAACAATATGGGGCGCAAAGCACACGAGAACTGCTGTTACAGAAAGGGTTTCTTCAATCGATGAGTCGTGCAGGAACGCCGACAGATAATGGATTGGCCGAGCGTTTCGTTGGGACCTTCAAGTTAGCGGTGGCTGAACGCCGTTCCTATCGAACGCTGGGTCATTTCTTGCGAGCAGCAGAATCGTGGGTCAATTTTTACAATAGGATACGTCCTCATGAGGGCTTGGGAAATTGTTCACCGTTACATTATGCTCAAACACATCAGTTGCATATGGCTCCTTTCATTTCCTTATAGGAGTGTCTCTTTTACTGGGTACTTTACAGGGAAGATCGAGCGTTTTTTTCGGACGGTGGAGCAGTTGTTTGCGGAGCGAGAGGCGGGATATGCGCCCAAAGGGGAATGGCCGAAGAAGGCAGGGAAGGAACCGAGGCGAGAGCGGGCAGGGATTGAGAGCCTGGAGGAAGTGGAGCAGCGATTTCGCCGATGGGTGATGGAGGAATATCACCAACGCGAGCATGGGGAACTGGGAATGAGTCCGAAGGAGAAATGGGAAGGAGGAGGATTTTTGCCACGGATGCCCGAGAGTGTGGAGCAATTGGATCTGCTGCTAGTGACGGTGGCCAAGAAGAGACGGGTGCAGCAAGATGGAGTGTCGTTTGAGGGGTATCGGTACATGGATCCGACGTTGTCGGGGTATGTGGGGGAGGATGTGGTGCTGCGATATGATCCAGCGGATATGGCTGAGGTGCGTATTTTTGCGGAGGATCGGTTTGTATGTCGAGCGGTGTGTCCAGAATGAGCGGGAGGGCAGGTGAGTTTAAAAGAGATTGTGGCAGCGCGTGTGGAGCAGAGGCGAGAGGTAGAGAGAGCGTTGAAGGAAAGACAGGGAGCGGTGAGGCGAGTGAAAACGGGAGTGAAACGAGGGGTGAGTGAGGAGAAGCATGCAGGAGGGGTGCCGGGAGAAGGATCGGTGGAGGCGGAGAAGCCGAGCGGGGAAGAACCTGGGCGGGTGACGTTGAAGCGATATTTTAATGAGTAGGACGTGGAAGCAGAAGGGAGCCGAGGATGGTGGATGGACGAGGCAGGTTTGTGGAAACGAGGGAATACTACCGGTTCGTGGAACTGTGTGAAAGTTGCCGGAGAGGCAGGACAATGGGGATCTGTTGTGGGGTGACGGGAGTGGGCAAGACGAGAGCGGCGAAGCAGTATGCGCAGTGGGAAGAGATTGAGCCGTTGTTGACGTGGAGAGGGGTAGTGGAACCATCGTTGTCGCCGGAGAATCCGAGGCCAAGAACGGCGGTATATACGCCGCGAGCGAGGGTGACGCCGCGACAGATGGAGCATGAGATCCGGTTGCTGAGATGGAGTTTGCGGGTGATCGGAGTGGATGAGGTGGACCGGTTGAAGCCCCTGGCACTGGAGGTGCTGAGAGATCTGCACGAAGAAAGCGAGGTGGGAATGATTCTGCTGGGGTTGCCCGGGCTAGAGAGAAAGCTGTCGAGATATGCGCAAGTGTATGGGCGTGTGGGATTTGTGCATCAGATGAGGGCGCTGGGAGTGGAAGAGCAACGGCAGATCTTGTTGGAGCAAGTGGAGAGGATAAGTGAACGGCGAGTAAATGCGAGGGAACCATTGCAGGTGGATCAAGAAGCGCTGGCGACGATGATCCGGATGACGGAGGGGAATTTTCAACGGCAGAAGCATGTATTGATGCAAATCGAGAGAATCGTGCAAATTAACCCGCAGGTGGATGTGGTGAGTAAGGAGGTGGTAGAGGCAGCGCGGGAGCAACTGGTGTATGGGCGAGGGTGAGCGCGAGAGGGGAAAGGCAAGCAGAGAAGTGCGAAGACAGGAGAGGTATCGAGCAGGTGCCTCTCCTTTGTGTATCCTCATGCACCTACATTGTTTGGATCCTGGGAGGAGAGGATCGCGTTTGAGGCAGTCGAGATCGCTGGGAATGGGTTTGATTGTCTTGGGAAATGCGCGGTGGTGGAGAGTGGGCCGGAGGGGATGCTGCTGCTGCTGGAAAGAGTTTTCTTTGTCCTGTGTCCTGTATCCCCTGGGCAGGTGTGTGCTGTGTTCAGATGGATAATTTTGTATACGGAGATATATTTCATCATATGATGAATAGATGTAGGTGAAATGCTGTTGCGGCTTTTCTGTTGACGTGATGAGTAGTTGGCAGTGGGCAGGAACAGGAGCAGCAGCCTGGTTTAGGTGTAGGGATCGGTCTTCATCCTGCAAGACTGGAATGTCGGAGGAGCAGCGCTGCTGCTGGGAACCTGTCTGCGTGGCATGTGGGGAGGGAGAGGAAAAGAGAGGGAAATCCTCTGATGAATGCAGAGCATCATCTCGTGATATCCATGGATCAGAACACATGCGCCTGGCTGAGAACAGAGGCGGTAGATGATCCCCAAGGAGATGTCCATCTGCTAGCTGCACCTCTGCCTGGTGGGGGATGTGCCATGGTGTCGAGCTAGAGTTGTTCGCGGTGCCGTCCGACGGGGAGTACCCGAGCTTGTGTCTGACATTGGGAGAACAGATGGTGGGCAATCAGTGTGATGGGCATTCGTGGAATTGGCTGGCCAGACACATGAAACCTGGGTGGATGGCTCGAAACTGGAGGTGCTGTCGACAGCATCCTCAAGTACCGAAGAGAGCTCTGCTTCTTGGAGTATTCCGATGCTGGAGCGGATCGTGTTGACGCCAGAGAACCCCTCGATGAAACAGGTGTGTTCCAGCTGGTACGTGGTGGTATCAGCATCATCGTGGTGCATGGCCCTGGTTCCTTCACCCAGTTGAGCCGTAACGTGATGTCCATCCTGGCATGGATGAGCTTGCCCCCAGTGGCGATGTTTGTCGCTGGGAGATTGATGACACCATGGTGTGGTAGCGTGTGCTGGAGGTGACAGGAGGGAAGTGCAATACGTTTGATCACCCCGAAGAGGCTGCCCAAGTCTGGGTATGTTGCCGCTAGAGAGCCTCCCCAAAATGCAAGGCGCGTAGCGGCCTGAGCATGAATATTTTTGGGGGCATGAATGCGTCCTTTTTTGGAGAAAATGGCCTGGCTGAAAGGATAGTATCTGTTGAAATACAGGCTTCACTGTCACTTCCAGGCCATTCATGTTTTCTGTTGGAGAGTGTAAGCGCGACAGCGCGTTGAGTCTGCCAATTCCCTATTCCAAAGGAGGTGGTGAGCTGAGGAGTGGCAGAAAGGACAGTAAAATATGCTAGAGAGCTGATGGGCGTAGGGAAAAAGAGGGATCTTAGCACCCTTAAGAAGAAAAGTACTGAAAAGAGCATATTATCTATTTATAGAGATATAAGAGTAAAAAGAGTTAAAATGATTATACATATAAATTCCAATAATACAATACTTTGTTGATAGAGTATCAAGTTAGCTAGCAATAGAATGATGAAGTTCGAGAGGAGCGACAGCGACTCGATCGAGCGACTGCGACAGCAGGAGCGCGCTGCCCCC